>NZ_QYUN01000002.1:0-2400000 GCF_003590875.1 Noviherbaspirillum cavernae | reverse complement strand
TGGATAGCTGTTTATGCGGCAAATCCTCGGTGGATGGCATCGCATCCATCGCCAGCTGTTCGGCGACTTCGAGGCTGATATAGGGGCGTCCCGCTGCGACTTTCCTGATGGCACTGACCAGCTGCGTACCTGCACTTTCCTTGGTCAGATAGCCGCGTGCGCCGGCGCGAATCGCGCGGACTGCGTATTGTTCTTCTTCGTGCATCGTCAGAATCAGGATCGGCAGCTTCGGCATCTCATCCTTGATTTGACGAATCAGTTCGACGCCGCTGCGGCCCGGCATCGACAGATCGAGCATCAACAGGTCGAATCCTCCGCGTCTGACATGGGCGAGGGCTTCAAAGCCATCGACTGCTTCACCCACCACTTCAATATCATCTGCGCCATCGAGAATCCGTTTGAGTCCTTCACGCATGATGGTGTGATCATCGGCAATAACAATACGTATCATGGTTTGTTATTCATTGAAGGGGCAGGGGATCGACCGGAATGGACAAGTGAATCCCGACGCCTTGGGGGTTGATATTTTCGATGGTAATTGTACCGCCCAAAACGACAATGCGTTCCTGCATTGCAATCAATCCATAACAGCCGGGTTTGTCCTCGTTGTTCGGCCCGATGCCCACTCCATCATCCCGCACCATGACTTCCAGCCGCCCTTCCGCATGCCGGAGCGCTATCCACACGTTGTTTGCGCCCGAATGCTTCTCGACATTCGAGAGACTTTCCTGGATCACGCGAAACACGGCCGATTCCACCGGGTCGCCCAATTTTGCCTTCATGCCGACGCCGTCAACCCGGCATTTGATGCCTGTTTTCTTTTGAAAGTTGTCGCCCATCCATTCCACAGCCGGCATCAAGCCGAAGTCATCGAGCAGCGGCGGTCGCAATGTCGATGCCATGCATTTGGTCATTGTGATGACCTTGTCCAGCATGCTTTGCATTTGCGCCACACGCGCCGGAACATGGGTATTGGTAGTCGGCAGGCTGTTCTCAAGCCAGTCAAGATCGAGCTTCAAGACACTCAATCGCTGGCCGATATCATCGTACAGTTCACGCGAGAACCGCCTTTTCTCCACTTCGCTTGCCTGTTGCGACGACACGGCGAGCCGGCGCAGTTCGGACGTGCGCGGCAAGCGACGCTTTCGATTCACGCCGATCTGCGCATCGAGATTGCGCAAGACGGCGACCAGAAAGGTCTCGGCATGCAGCGTGATGCGCGACACACAGGCGTTGACGGAAAACTCCTCGCCGTTTGCGTGGACTCCACGCAAACTCAGTCGGGTCCGTTTCCCATTCACGCGTATTGCGGAAAATCTTTCCATGCGCCGCTCTTGCTCGGCTCCGATTCGTGTTGGCAACAGAATATTCACCGACTTGTCCAGCAACAGGCTGGCCGGATAGCCAAACATGCGCTCCGTCTTGTGATTGACGAGCACAATGCGGCACGCAGCATCCGTGACGATCACGCTATCGATGGCCGACTGTATGATCGACAGTAACGATGCTCCCGCCTTGTTGACGGGAAATCGTGAATGGGTGGTCACAGAATCAAGAAATCTTGACGAGCCGTGTTCCAGATGGGCAGTCATCACATTTCTCTGGGTAAGAGCCTCATGGTGGAAGTACTGCGGTCGCGAATTCGTCCCGGCGGTGCGGTCATGCATATCGCCTTCTGCTGCATTGTTCAGGACGTTGGCTCGATAGAGCAAGGTAGTCGGGACCGCTTGCAAGTTCATACTTGCAGGCTTGAAGAAATCCGGATTGAGATATAACAAGCGCGCTATTTCGCTAGCTCAAACGACAGGAAGAATGAGAGGTTCTGCGGTTCCTTTGCCAGTGGATCTGTTTGATTTCGGTCAACCAGGGCCGTCACTGATGCAGCACGCCGGAGCGCGAATCGCCCCGCTTGCGACTTGGAGGCTAACTGGTAGACTAACGTGGCTTGTGCGCATTGCGGGCAATGCGGAGAGAGAAGCAGGACTTCCCCTTACATATCCAAAAGAGCGCCATCAATGGAAATCCGCTTAGGCGACATCAGCCATATCATTCAACTGGCAATTGCCCCGGTTTTTCTCCTGACCGGCGTCGGCACAAATCTCGCTGTTCTCACCAACCGGCTGGCCAGAATCATTGATCGCACGCGCGTGCTGGAAGACAGGATCAAAGCGGCGGGAGCGGAGAATATCGAGTTGCTTTCGGAGCTGGAAACGCTTTTCCTCCGCGCGCATCTCATTCACCGTGCGATTACCCTGAGCACGTCGTGCGGACTCCTTGTCTGTCTGGTCATCGCGGCCCTGTTCGTGGGCGGCGCGTTGAATCTGGCGTTGGCCAATCTCATCGCCTTGTTCTTCGTGTTCGGAATGCTGTCGTTGATCGGCAGTTTCGTCTATCTGCTGCGCGAAATATTCGTCGCCACGCGAACGCTTTCGATGCGCCATATGCTGGTCACGAAGAAGTAATTCGCTCAATGCATGCGAGGAGTCTGCATTCGTTATTGCGATGGCGGGCACACGGCAGGAGCGACTTGACCCGGATCAAATGCGGGATGACGTTCTCGGTCCATACGAACGGTTGTCGAGCGATTCACGCCATGCACGCGTGATTTGCGCAAGAAAGCGGGACGCGCTGCCGTCAATATCGAGCTGAATTGCGTTCACCTTTGCTTTCATCAGATGCGGCAACAAGTGCAGCGCATTGCTGCTCGGCCCGGTTCCGGTCGCATAGCAGCTTTCATTTGCGGCCGCTTCCGAAGTAGCGCTATGGCCAATCACTGCACCTTGCAAACCACCGGTCGGCGTCGCACAGGAGTGCATCATGCCGAGGGGGCGCGTGTATTTATCGGCCTGGTCAAGGTTCGCAAGCCGGCCTGCCGTGATTATGCATCCGCGTCCGGAGACCGGTACCTCCAGCTCAATTTGCGTATCTCTCGCAAGCTCTTCAAGCAGGGGCAAGGAAAGTACGCGTGGCAGCACCACACGGGATAAGCCCAACTGCCGATCAAAAGCATTGATGGCATGGGCATTCAGCGCCCATTCAGGCAGTGCCAGATACCGGGGAAGGTGTGGGTGATGCGCCGCAGCGAATAGCATGAGCGCCGGATCGGACATGAGAATCGCATCGGCCCCAGACTGCGCAGCATAATCAATCATTTTGCACATGCGCTCCCAGTTCGATTGCGTGGCGTTTCCATGCAACGCAAGCACGACCTTGCAGAACCTGTGGTGGGCGTATCCTATTTCGCGAGCGAGAGCGGACTTGTCCGGGTTGAATGCGGTATTCCACGCGTGCATGTAGTGCAGTTGGACGCAATTCGCGCCGCTGTCGACCGCGATTCGCATCGTCGTCGGATCCTGAACCGTGCAGACCAATTCCATTTGATGTGCCGGCGATTTTTCGGGCGAGGTGGGGAGAGGGGTTTTTACGGACGCTTTTGTCATGATTGGTCTCCTTGCTTTCTATTGCAGCGAATTCAATCAGTCTTTGCAGTCACCGTCTTGTTGGCAAGACGTTAATCCTTCATGGCTGTTTGGGTGATGTTCATGGAAGGAATGAGCTTGTTTGTTTCTCTGTGGCAATTGTTGTCACTCTATCGAGGCTGGGAGTAACACGGTTGATCTTTATCAAGCAATGTTGCTTTGAGAAAACTTTATGCAAGGATAAAAATACACATCTGAACGTCGCTGTAAGGCAAAGGCGGGTTTGCCCCATTGACATGGATGTATGGGGTTTAAATGTGGCAGGCAACAAGGCTTTGTGCAGTCTTCAGAGGGTTATTGAAGCTATGAATTGCATAGTCCATTGCCGATCCGGAGTGCTGAATGTGAGTCGCGATTCGAGTGTGCATTAGCCGTCCATAGGTCGTGGCAGTGACTGATGGATTGATGTGCGTGCTGGATACGCCAGATGTATATGACGAACCTCGCCGCAGGGGGCACAATGTAACCGGCTCGGATGAAGGGGGAAGAGGTAACTCGGAAGTGCAGTTGAGCTTCGCATTAGCGGATGCGAATCAAGCGCCTGATATCCAAACGCATTTTCATTCCGGGAGCGGACCATCGGTTCCGCGTGTTGTGAAAACACAGAACGCGAGCGCCGAAAACAACAAAGCCCAACCTTTTGGGCTGGGCTCTGCGTTTGAGTCTTTTGGCTCCCCGACCTGGACTCGAACCAGGGACCTGCGGATTAACAGTCCGTCGCTCTACCGACTGAGCTATCAGGGAACAGAGCCGCTATTATAGGCGCACTTCGTTGCGAATGTCAAAACTTTGGAGAACTTTTTCATTCTTTGTTGAGCAGGTTTCGCATAACCCGCTCAACGTTGCCGAAATTTAAAGAACCTTGGCAATCGCATCGACGACTGCGTCGATGTTGCGCGAATTCAGAGCGGCCACGCAGATGCGGCCGGTATCGACAGCGTAGATCGAATATTCGTTACGCAGCCGCTCCACTTGCGCCTTGGTCAGGCCCGAGTAGGAGAACATGCCGCGCTGCTGGATGACGAAGTCGAAGTTGTGGTTCGGCGCTTTCTCCTTCAGATTCTGCACCAGTGCCTGGCGCATTTCGCGAATGCGCACACGCATGCCGGCGAGTTCCTCTTCCCACTGCTTGCGCAATTCCGGTGCGGAGAGCGCCGTGGCAACCACCTGGCCGCCGTGGATCGGCGGGTTGGAGTAGTTGGTGCGGATCACGCGCTTCAGTTGCGACAGCACGCGGGCGGCTTCTTCCGAACTGACGGCGACGATGCTCAATGCGCCGACACGCTCGCCATAGAGCGAGAACGATTTGGAGAAGGAGTTCGACACGAACAGCGGGCCGCCTGCTTCGGCGAAGCGGCGCACGACCTTGCCATCGGCTTCGATGCCGTCACCAAAACCCTGGTAGGCCATGTCGAGGAACGGAACCAGACCACGCTGCGTGACAACCTGGATCACCTGTGTCCACTGATCTTCGGTCAGATCGGCGCCGGTCGGGTTGTGGCAGCAAGCGTGCAGCACCACGATGGCGCCGGCCGGCATCTCATTCAATGCATTGAGCATGCCGGTGAAGTTGACGCCGCGCGTCGTTGCATCGTAATAGGGATAGTTGTTGACCGTGAAGCCGGCGAACTCGAACAGGGCGCGGTGGTTTTCCCAGCTTGGATCGCTGATCCAGACTTGAGCATTCGGAGAAAAGCGTTTGAGGAAGTCGGCACCAAGCTTCAGCGCACCGGTGCCGCCGAGCGCCTGAACGGTGATGGCGCGCTTTTCCTGCACCACGGCACTGTCGGCGCCGAATACCAGTTCCTGCACGGCCTTGTCATAGGCGGCAATGCCGTCGATCGGCAGATACGTGCGCGGCGATGCCTTTTCCATCAACTGCGCCTCCGCCTTTTGCACGCATGCCAGCAGCGGCACCTTGCCATTGTCATCGTAGTAGACGCCGACGCCGAGATTGACCTTGTTCGGATTCTTGTCGGCGTTGAAGGCTTCGGTGATTCCGAGAATCGGATCGCGGGGCGCCATCTCGATGGCGGAAAAGAGGGGGGCGGAAGTGGATTGAGTCATCGTGATAACATGAAAAATTGGCTGCAGACATACTGCTGTGCAGCAGGTTGTATTCAGTGCAAGACCATGAGTCCGGCGTTGACGTGCAACTAATCATTTTACCAAAGGTCGAATGCAGATGGCAGATTTATCCCATGTTCCCGGCACGATCGACGAAGACAAAATCGTCACCTTTCCGAATTCTCCATACCGCTTGTACCAACCATTTCCACCCGCCGGCGACCAGCCCGTCGCGATCGATAAATTGGTGGAAGGCATCGAGGACGGTCTCTCTTTTCAAACGCTTCTGGGAGTCACCGGCTCGGGCAAGACGTACACGATGGCCAATACCATCGCGCGCCTGGGACGGCCGGCAATCGTTTTCGCGCCGAACAAGACGCTTGCGGCACAGTTGTATAGCGAGTTTCGCGAATTCTTTCCGCAAAACGCGGTGGAATATTTCGTTAGCTACTACGACTACTATCAGCCCGAAGCCTATGTCCCGCAGCGGGATTTGTTCATTGAGAAAGATTCGTCCATCAACGAGCATATCGAGCAGATGCGTCTGTCATGCACGAAGTCGCTGATGGAGCGGCGCGACGTCGTGATCGTGGCGACTGTGTCGGCGATCTACGGTATCGGCAATCCGAACGAATACCATCAGATGATCCTTACCTTGCGCGCCAAGGACAAGGTGAGCCAGCGTGACGTCATCGCGCGCTTGATCCAGATGCAGTACACGCGTAATGAAGTCGATTTCGGACGCGGCACCTTTCGAGTGCGCGGCGATACGATTGACGTTTTTCCGGCGGAGCATGCCGAGCTGGCAGTGCGGATTGAAACCTTCGACGACGAAATCGAAAGTCTGCAATTGTTCGATCCATTGACAGGACGCGTGCGGCAGAAAATTCCGCGCTTCACCGTCTATCCCGGGTCGCATTACGTTACGCCGCGCTCGACCGTGTTGCGCGCGATTGAGACCATCAAGGACGAATTGCGAGAGCGCCTCGAATGGTTTCGAAAGGAAAGCAAGCTGGTCGAAGAGCAGCGGCTGGAGCAGCGCACACGCTTCGATCTGGAGATGATGCAGGAAATCGGATTCACCAAGGGCATCGAGAATTATTCCCGTCATTTGAGCGGCGCCAAGCCGGGTGAACCGCCGCCAACCCTGGTCGACTATCTGCCGCAGGATGCCGTGATGTTCTTGGACGAATCGCACGTGTTGCTCGGCCAGTTGAACGGTATGTACAACGGTGACCGCGCGCGCAAGACGAATCTGGTGGATTACGGTTTTCGCCTGCCGTCGGCATTGGACAACCGGCCGCTGCGCTTCGAGGAATTCGAAGGCAAGATGCGACAGACGGTGTTTGTCTCCGCAACGCCGGCGGATTATGAGCAGAAAAATGCAGGGCAGGTCGTGGAGCAGGTGGTTCGTCCGACCGGTCTGGTGGATCCGGCAATCATTGTGCGTCCGGCCAGTACGCAGGTAGATGATTTGATGTCGGAGATTACCGCGCGCGTGAAGAAGAATGAGCGCGTACTGGTGACTACGCTGACCAAGCGCATGGCGGAGCAATTGACGGAGTTCTTGAGCGAAAACGGCATCAAGGTACGTTATCTGCACAGCGATATCGATACGGTGGAGCGGGTCGAGATCATTCGCGATCTGCGCCTCGGCACGTTTGATGTACTGGTTGGCATCAATCTGCTGCGGGAAGGTCTGGACATACCCGAGGTATCGCTGGTCGCCATTCTGGATGCGGACAAGGAAGGCTTCCTGCGTTCCGAACGCAGCCTGATTCAGACGATCGGGCGGGCCGCGCGCAACCTCAACGGCACGGCGATCCTGTATGGCGACAAGGTGACCGATTCGATGCGTCGCGCAATCGATGAAACCGACCGCCGTCGCGCCAAACAGGTTGCCTTCAACACGGCCAACAACATCACGCCGCAAGGCGTCCGGAAGGAAATCCGGGAGTTGATCGATGGCGTCTACAATCCGCACGAGGCAAGGCAGGAGCAGCTTGCCGCGCAGGACCATGCGGATTACGAGGCGATGAGCGAGAAGCAGGTGAGCAAGGAAATCAAGCGCCTCGAAAAACTCATGATCGAGCATGCGAAGAATCTGGAATTCGAAAAGGCGGCGCAGGTGCGCGACCAGTTGCATCTGTTGAAGGAGCAACTGTTTGGCGCGCCGGGCGCGGACAACGTGGTGTCGATCATCGGGAAGTAGTCGTCGTTTCAAGCGGCATGCAAGGGCGTTGCCGTCGCGTGTTGCGGCTACAATCGCCTTTTCATTCCTCCCTGCTGTCATGTCTGAGCCAATTCCTGCAACGATTCTCGAAACCCTCGATCTGGCCGACGTCTCGTGGCGTCCGGTTCTTCTGAACGGATTGGAGGCGGTTGCGCAAACCGATCCAACTTACCTGCCATCATTGGGTCGGGATCCGTACCTGCCTACAGCGGGACGATTATTCGCCGCATTCACGATTCCATTGGATACGGTGCGTTACGTGCTCGTCGGCGAGGGACCCTATCCGCGCGAACAGAGCGCGACGGGTGTGTGCTTCATGGATGGTGCGGTGGAGTCGCTCTGGTCTGAAAAAGGCTTGTCGAAACAGGTCAACCGCGCTACGTCGTTGCGCAATTTCATGAAGATGCTGCTGGTCGCGGATGACATGCTCGCAGCGGACAAAACCTCTGGCGACGCACTTGCGCATGTCGCGCTGAAGACGCGCGCGATCGGTTCGTCTTTCATTCAGACCTTGACGTCCTTGCAGGCGAACCTGACGAAGCAAGGATTTCTTCTGTTGAACGCGTCGCTGGTATATCGTCCGAACGTGCCGCCTGCCAAGGATGCCAAGGCATGGCAGCCCTTCATGCGTACAGTACTTGCAGCGCTGATGGAGCACGCGGAAAAGGTCGACAGACAAGCGCCGACACTGGTCCTGTGGGGGAAAATCGCGGAGCAACTGCATGCCTTGCCTTTGGCCGAACGCTTCCCCAAAGCGGTATCCGAGCATCCATATAACCTTTCCTTCATCATCAATCCGACGATGCAGAAGCTGTTTCACCCGATGCGGCTGCTGCATGTGCAGCGCTGAATCGAGGTCGAATCGGATTGCGTCATTGACTGCCTGACTGTGGCCTGAACATATCCGGTTACAAATCAGCTTGCGCGAAACCTTGAAGGTTTGATCGCGAATAAAGCTCATCGAAAAATGCCATACGAAAATACGGTGCAATTCCTTGTTTTCAAAGGTGGGTATCGTGTTGAAAAAATGGCTGGGAAAGCAGCCGTATCCGCAAAGAGAGCCGCTGCCGATTCCTGAAGGGAATGTGCGCATCCTGTTTGTCTGCACAGGAAATATCTGCCGTTCCCCCACGGCGGAAGGCGTGATGCGCAAGTTCGTGCAACAGGCAGGGTTGCAGCATCTGGTCGTCGTCGATTCGGCCGGCACGCATGACTACTATGCCGGAGAGCCGCCCGATCCGCGAGCACAGGATGTCGCGCGGCGTCGCGGTTACGACTTGACGCCGTTGCGTGCACGGCAATTGGTGGTAACCGATTTCGAAACCTTCGATGTCTTGCTGGCGATGGATAAAAGCAACTTGGCGCTGTTGCAATGCATGTGTCCGGATCGATATCGTTCGAAGATCCGCCTCCTGATGAATTACGCCGACAAGAATTTGAGATCGCCTGTCATTCCCGACCCTTACGGTCGCGATCGTTCGGATTTCGAGATGGTGCTCGACTATATTGAGGATGCTTGCAAGGGCCTGATGCAGGCGGTTGCACGCAGCAATACGGCGGTGCGATAAAAGGACGATCGCCGCTCAGGCATCTGCTTTTTCGACAAGTTGATCTCTTCCCGATAACGTGTTGTGTGGAGCGCATGAGGCGACGCATCGCCACATGCGTTTTCGCAAGCCTCAACAGGCTGTAACAAATCCTTCATCCAAAGCATGTTTGTTACTGCGCAATACCAGCTTTTCCTCGTGTGAAATAGTTTTCCTTACATCGCTGCGAATATTCCTTTTGCGTCGGCATGGCAAGGCTTGGAGTACGAGATTCAATCCATGCCGAAGCGGTGATCACGTGCGGCGGCTTGTCGTCTGATGCCGTTCCGCGAGAAGGAGAAAATCATGAGAACAGCGGGTGCATTGACCATATTCATGGGCGTTCTCGCGGTTTCCGTGGCGTCCGCACAGGACCATGGCGATGCTCATGCTCCTGCCAGGCAGCAAGCGCAGGCTGACATTGTGGCGGCGTTGCCTGAAGATAAATCGGCTGGTATCGGGGGAGCGCAGCATGCGGATAGCGCGACCGGCACGCTCGCTTTCAAATTGCGCAGGGAACTGCGTGCCTTGCTGTCCTCTGGCGCAGCCGCTGCCCATACTCAACATGTCGCCCGCCTTGACGATGATGCAAAGGTGTCATCCTCGGATGAGATGCCGGATTCCGCGAACGCGAGGTCGGAACCGTTGGTGCGCGGCTATTCATCACGTCCGGTCGGACCGGGGGTGTCATCGTTTTTGATTCGCAGTCCGGATACGAAGCTGGAGCGGCCTTCGTTCTACAGTCGAGATGCCTATTCCCGGCGACTGTTTCTCGTTCCTGCACCGAACTGGATGCTGCAAATCAGCCGAGGCCATGTGAGTAGTCTGGATCAGCTTGACCCGGGCGGGGACGTTCGGCGCAGCATCATTTCGGCCTCATATAACAGCCAGTTTGACGAAGGCGGTTGGCAGACGACGCTGGCATGGGGCCGTCATGGCGGCAGGTTCCGCGAAAGCACCATGGGTTATCTCGCCGAATCGAGTCTGCGGATTGCCAGGCTGCACACCGTGTTCGGGAGGCTGGAACAGGTCGGCAGCAATGACTTGTTGCGCGAGAACGAGTCGATGCAGAGGCAACTGTTCAAGATGAACAAGCTGACCATCGGCTATGTCTACGACGCTGGATCCGGCGGTCCGGTCAGGTTCGATATTGGCGGCATGGTGAGCCGACATGCCGTGCCGCAGGAGATGGCGTCAACATACGGGACGGCCCCGACGGCATACTGGATGTTCATACGTTTGAAATTGCAGTAGCGGGTAGGGCGGCCTACACTATTCGTACAGGACAGCGTTCACGGATTGCCTGGCCAGTCCGGAGCGATCGGAATCGGTCGCGCGGACAGTCGGGCGCAACAAGTGCCATGGCAACGATTGAGGCGAACGAGCCTCGAAGAAAATTCTTGTTGACGGCCACCACGGGACTCGGCGGCATAGGGCTAGCTGCCGTTGCCGTGCCATTTCTGAAGAGCATGGGGCCGAGCGAGGCCGCGCGTGCGGCGGGTGCTCCGGTGCAAATGGATATCGACAGAATCGCACCGGGCAGACTGGTAACGATGGAATGGCGAGGCAAGCCGATATGGATACTGCACCGTACGGATGAAATGCTCGCGTCGCTCGGCAAGCACGACGACCTGCTGGCCGATCCGTCGTCGAGCCAGCCGCAGCAGCCGGACTATGCAAGGAATGCTGCCCGCTCGATCAAACCGGAATTTCTCGTGCTGACCGGCATTTGCACGCATCTCGGCTGCATACCGGTGTTCCGCCCGGATGCCGGCGCGGCCGATATGGGTGACGACTGGCCCGGCGGTTTCTATTGCCCTTGCCATGGATCCAAATTCGACCTCGCTGGGCGCGTGTACAAGAATGTTCCCGCGCCGCTCAATCTGGAAGTTCCTGTGCATCGGTATCTGGCCGACGGCAGCTTGTTCGTCGGTGAGGATGAAAAGAAGGGCTGACTTTCATTGAGCGGGACCGCACCCGCTCCCAACGAGAAAATTGCCAGTATGAAATAATACTGGCCTTGTTCCGCGTCTGAATTCCGCGACAACCGACCGCTTCCTGAAATGGCTGACTGCATGTGTTTGAACCAATGCATGAGACGTAATGCACTGCAGCATGTCGGCACGAATACCTGACGGATTTACTCAACTTTGTTATACTTGACCAAAATATTCGGGAATGCAGGAAATTCCCGACCTTGGTAGAAAAGTTTCGCCTTGGAGTTGAGGATTTATGCGTCTGACTACAAAAGGCCGGTTTGCGGTAACCGCGATGATTGACTTGGCGCTGCGCCAGGACAAGGGTCCGGTTACGCTTTCAGCGATCAGCCAGCGCCAGGAGATTTCGCTGTCGTATCTTGAGCAATTATTCGGCAAGTTGCGCCGTCACGAGATCGTGGAATCGGTACGCGGCCCCGGCGGCGGATACACGCTGGCGCGGCGGGCCGAGGATGTGACGGTGGCCGACATCATCATCGCCGTGGACGAGCCGCTGGATGCGACCCAATGCGGTGGCAAGGAAAATTGCCACAGCGCCGACCATGAGCATGGATCGCGCTGCATGACCCACGATCTGTGGGCAACCCTGAATGCAAAGATGGTCGAATATCTGGATTCGGTATCGTTGAAGGATCTGGTGGACCAGCAGAAACAAAAGTGTGCCGAACAAAACGTGGTCATGCTTCATCGCCCCCACGTAGCTGCCTGACTGGAGTGAATTACATGAATGCCCCTTTGGAAAAAAGCCTGATCGACACCCTCAAGGCGCCACATTTCCCGATCTACATGGATTATTCGGCGACCACGCCGATTGATCCGCGTGTTGCCGACAAGATGATCCCGTATCTGCGCGAGCAGTTCGGCAACCCTGCTTCGCGCAGCCATATGTACGGCTGGAGCGCCGAAAAGGCGGTGGAAGAGGCGCGGGCGCAAGTCGCGGCGCTGGTCAATGCCGATCCGCGCGAAATCATCTGGACTTCCGGCGCGACGGAAGGCAACAACCTCGCATTGAAGGGCGCGGCGCAGTTCTACAAGACCAAGGGCAAGCACATCATCACGGTCAAGACCGAACACAAGGCGGTGCTGGACACCGTGCGCGAACTGGAGCGCCAGGGTTTTGAGGCGACTTATCTGCAACCGCAGGACAATGGTCTCATCACCATCGAGCAGCTGGAACAGGCGATTCGCCCTGACACGATCCTGGTGTCCGTGATGCTGGTCAACAACGAGATCGGCGTGATTCAGCCGATCCAGGAAATCGGCGAACTGTGCCGTGCAAAAGGCGTGATCTTCCATTGCGACGCCGCGCAGGCGACCGGCAAGGTGGATATCGATCTGGAAAAGTGGAAAGTCGATCTGATGACCTTTACCGCGCACAAGACCTACGGTCCGAAAGGCATCGGTGCCTTGTATGTGCGCCGCAAGCCGCGTGTGCGTATCGAAGCGCAGATGCACGGCGGCGGTCATGAACGCGGCTTGCGTTCCGGCACCTTGCCGACGCACCAGATCGTTGGCATGGGCGAGGCTTTTCGTATCGCCAAGGAAGAAATGGATGAAGAGATCGCCCGCATCAAGGCGTTGCGCGACCGTCTCGCCAAAGGTCTGACGGAAATCGAGGAAGTCTATGTCAATGGCGACATGGAGCATCGCGTACCGCACAACCTGAACGTGAGCTTCAATTATGTGGAAGGCGAATCGCTCATCATGGCGATCAAGGATATCGCGGTTTCTTCAGGTTCCGCTTGTACTTCGGCCAGTCTGGAACCATCTTATGTATTGAGGGCCTTGGGCCGCAGCGATGAACTGGCGCACAGCTCGATCCGTTTTACCATCGGCCGTTTCACCACGGAAGAGGATATCGATTTCACGATCAAGCTGATCAAGGAAAAGGTGGGCAAGCTGCGCGAACTGTCGCCGCTGTGGGATATGTACAAGGAAGGTATCGATCTCAGCACAATCCAGTGGGCGGCGCACTGATCGGTTTCCTTTCACGCAACATGACTGGCTAAAAATTCAGGAGCATTCAATGTCTTACTCGGAAAAAGTTCTCGACCATTACGAAAATCCGCGCAACGTCGGTGCCTTCGACAAGGGTGATGAGTCGGTGGGAACCGGTATGGTTGGCGCGCCGGCCTGCGGCGACGTGATGAAGTTGCAAATCAAGGTCGGCGCTGATGGCGTGATCGAGGATGCCAAGTTCAAGACTTATGGTTGCGGATCGGCAATTGCCTCCTCTTCGCTGGTGACCGAATGGGTCAAGGGCAAGACGCTGGATCAGGCATTGTCGATCAAGAACACCCAGATCGCGGAAGAGCTGGCCTTGCCGCCGGTGAAGATTCACTGCTCGATCCTGGCGGAAGATGCGATCAAGGCCGCGGTGCAGGATTACAAGGCCAAGCATACGGCTGAATCGAAGGAAGCTGCCTGAGATTGTCGTGCCGGCGCGAGCCGGCATGATTTGAAAGAGACACAAGTGCTATGGCAATCACATTGACCGAAAAAGCGGCGAGGCATATCAACCGCTATATTGAACGGCGCGGCAAAGGCATCGGTTTGCGCTTTGGAGTGCGCACGACCGGCTGCTCCGGACTTGCGTACAAGCTGGAGTATGTGGACGAGAGCGCGACGGAAGACGCAGTGTTCGAGTCGCATGGCGTCAAGGTATTCGTCGATCCGAAAAGCCTGCCGTACATCGATGGCACCGAGCTGGATTTCGCGCGCGAAGGCTTGAACGAGGGCTTCAAGTTCAACAATCCGAACATGAAGGATGAGTGCGGCTGCGGGGAAAGCTTCCGCATTTGATGGTCGGGTGGTCAGGTCATTCCTCGCTGCGCGAGGAATGATGGTCAGCGGAGTGCGGTGCTGCTTGCGACTCCCGTACGTCACCCCACAATGTTTCTACCAAGCCTGTTGAAGTATGAACAGGCTTTTGTTTTAAATGACGATGCAAAATCACTTCGACCTGTTTCATTTGCCGCAGCGCTTCGACATCGACATGACTGCGCTGGACAAGGCGTATCACGAAGTGCAGAACCAGGTACATCCGGACAAGTTCGCTCATGCGAGCGACGCGGAAAAGCGGGTGGCGATGCAATGGGCGACGCGCGCCAACGAGGCGTACAAGACATTGAAGAGCCCGTTCGGACGCGCCGCCTATCTATGTGAACTGAATGGTGTCGATTTGCAGATCGAATCCAATACCGCGATGCCTGGCGCTTTCCTGATGCAGCAAATGGAATGGCGAGAATCGCTGGAGGATGCAAAGGCGGCGAAGGACATCGGTGTACTCGAACGGCTCGAGGCCGAGCTGCGCGGCGCTCGCAAGAAGGAAGTCGAACAGATCGGCAAGTTGCTGGATGCGAATGACTTTCACGCAGCGGCGCAAGGCGTGCGGCAATTGATGTTCCTGGAAAAGTTCGGCGACGAGATCGGGCGCATTTTCGAAACGATGGACATTTGATCGTCACAAGTCATGAACGTCTTGCAAAAGATCGACATCGTCAAAGCCGATATCACGACGCTGGCGGTCGATGCAATTGTGAACGCCGCCAATAGTTCTCTGCTGGGCGGTGGAGGCGTGGACGGTGCGATACATCGTGCGGCGGGCAGGGAGCTGTATCAGGAATGCCTGACGCTGAACGGTTGCAGGACCGGCGAGGCAAAGATCACGAAAGGCTATCGGCTTCCGGCGAAGCACGTGATTCATACCGTCGGGCCGGTTTGGCATGGCGGCAATTCCGGCGAAGCGGCACTGCTTGCTTCCTGCTACGGCAATTCCATGCGGATTGCCGCCGACAATGGCGTGAAGACGATCGCATTTCCGGCAATCAGTACCGGCATCTATGCTTATCCGATCGATGATGCGTGTGCGATAGCGTTTGACACTGTGCTGCTAGCACTCGATACGCATCCAGCGATTGAACGGGTGGTTTTCTGCGCGTTTTCGGATGCCGTTTTTTTAATTTATCAGCGTGAGTACGATCGGCGCAAAGCGCTGGCGACATAGAATTCAAATGGCTCTTCTTCAAATTTCCGAACCCGGCATGTCCACTGCGCCGCACCAGCATCGGCTGGCGGTCGGCATCGATCTGGGCACGACCAATTCGCTGGTTGCCACCGTGCGCAGCAGTATTCCAGAAGTATTGTGCGATGAGGAGGGGCGCGCGTTGCTGCCATCGATCGTGCGCTATCTGCCGAACGGTCACGCCAACATCGGTTACAAGGCGCAAGCCGCGCAGACTACCGATCCGAAAAATACCGTGGTGTCGGCGAAGCGTTTCATGGGACGCGGGCTGAAGGACATTGCGTACGCGGAAAATCTGCCGTACGACTTCCTCGACACGCCGGGGATGGTGCAGCTGAAGACGGTTGCCGGCGTCAAAAGTCCGGTGGAAGTGTCGGCGGAAATCCTCGCCACGCTGCGTCAGCGCGCCGAAGACTCGCTGGGCGACGAACTGGTCGGTGCGGTCATTACCGTGCCGGCGTATTTCGATGACGCGCAACGGCAGGCGACCAAGGATGCCGCAAAGCTTGCCGGCTTGAATGTGCTGCGCCTGTTGAACGAGCCGACTGCCGCCGCGATTGCCTACGGGCTGGATACCGCGTCCGAAGGCGTGTATGCCGTCTACGATCTGGGCGGCGGAACGTTCGACATTTCCATTCTCAAACTCACCAAGGGCGTGTTCGAAGTGCTCGCAACCGGCGGCGATTCTGCGCTTGGCGGCGACGACTTCGATCATCGTCTGTTGTGCTGGATCATCGAACAGGCTCGGCTCGCGCCTTTGTCCGAGCGTGATATGCGTGTGCTGATGGTCAAGTCGCGCGAGGCGAAGGAGCTCCTGTCCACCAAGGCAGAGACCCAGATCGATGCGGTCCTCGGCAGCGGTGAGGAAGTGCATTTGACCTTGAGCGCCGACACGTTTACCCAGATCACGCAGCATCTGGTCAACAAGACCATCACGCCGATCAGGAAGGCGATGCGCGACGCGCATTTGTCGGCCGATGATGTCGATGGTGTCGTACTGGTCGGCGGCGCAACGCGCATGCCGCACATCCGCAAGGCCGTCGGTGATTTTTTCCAGACCACTCCGCTGGCCAATATTGACCCGGACAAGGTTGTGGCGCTCGGCGCGGCGATACAGGCCAATCTGCTGGCCGGCAATCGTGCGACCGGCGATGACTGGCTGCTGCTGGACGTGATTCCGCTTTCGCTTGGCATCGAAACGATGGGCGGCTTGGTGGAAAAAGTCATTCCGCGCAATTCGACCATCCCTTGCGCACGCGCACAGGAATTCACCACCTTCAAGGATGGTCAGACCGCGATGGCGATCCATGTAGTGCAGGGCGAGCGCGAACTGGTCAGCGATTGCCGCTCCCTCGCACGCTTTGAACTGCGCGGCATTCCGCCGATGGCGGCTGGTGCGGCACGCATCCGCGTGACCTACCAGGTCGATGCCGATGGCTTGCTGTCGGTGTCGGCGCGCGAGCAGCAGTCGGGCGTGGAGGCATCGATTGAAGTCAAGCCGTCGTATGGACTGGGCGATGATGAAATCGCGAGAATGCTGCAGGATTCATTCAGTTCGGCCGATGCCGACATGAAGTCCCGGGCATTGCGCGAGGAGCAGGTCGAGGCGCAGCGTATTCTGCTGGCGGTGCAATCGGCGCTGGACGCGGACGGCAATCTGCTGTCGGAGACGGAGCGCGCCGATATCGACGCACTGCTGGATGCAGTACGCCGGCAGGCGCAGGGTGACGATCATCATGCCATCAAGGCTGCGGTCGATGCGCTTGCGCACAGCACCGAAGAATTCGCGGCGCGGCGCATGGATCGCTCCGTGCGGGCTGCGTTGGCTGGCAAGAGACTGGACGACATTGCGCCGGACGCCAGCTAAGCGTCAGCTGGAACACATTCATACTGTAGAGGTAAACAAGTGCCACAAATCGTTGTACTCCCCCATGCGACACTGTGCCCCGACGGGGCCGTTATCGAAGCGCCTTCCGGAAAATCGATCTGCGATGCATTGCTTGAAAACGATATCGACATCGAACATGCCTGCGAAAAATCCTGCGCATGCACCACGTGTCACGTGGTGATTCGCGAAGGGTTCGACTCGCTGAACGAGGCAGAAGAGAAGGAAGAGGATCTGCTCGACCGGGCATGGGGTCTTGAAGCCACTTCGCGTCTGTCATGCCAGTCGCTGGTGCGCGACGAAGACCTGGTTGTCGAAATTCCCAAATACACGATCAATCAGGTCAGCGAGAATCATTGATCTGCCTTATGTCGTGTTTTTTGCCGCGTTTACCGCCCCAAAGAGAACAATCATGAAATGGACTGACATCACGCGCATTGCGGAAGAACTGAACGACAAGTTCCCTGATATCGACCCGTTGACAGTGCGCTTCACCGATTTGCACAAATGGGTGTGCGAGCTGGATGGATTTGACGACGATCCCAATCGATCGGGTGAAAAGATTCTGGAGGCGATACAGGCGGCGTGGATAGAAGAGTCTCAGTAGGACGTTGAATGCGTGAACGCATGCGTCGTCAGATGCGGTCACGACAATTTCGAGAATGAGCAAGCCAATGAAAAAGGGCGGCATGTGCATGCCGCCCTTTTTTCATGTCGGGATTGCGTTCGCCGCGATCAGGCCCGGGCCGTCAAGTTTCCATTGACAACGCGCACACGATCGCCAGCGCTCCATCCTGGCTGTTCCGAATACGGGAACGTGCGCAGCTGTCCGTCTTCCATGCGCACGCGCACCTGGTACGAGGTCGTTGCACGAGTGCGCTTTTCAATTTCATTACCGGCGTAGCCGCCGCCGACCGCGCCCGCAACCGTGGCAAGCTTGCGGCCGTTACCGCCGCCCACTTGATTGCCAAGAACGCCGCCGAGGACTGCGCCAGCGACGATGCCGACGCCGCTGCCTTCTGCTTGCTGCTGGATTGCTTGTACTGATTCGACCCGGCCGCAGCTTTGGCAGATGGCCGGAGCCTGGGCAACCCGGGCAGGTTCGCGGTGAGCCGGGCGCGCCGGAGCGTGGCTCTTTTCCGTTGCGCGCGGCGCTTGGTTGTTCTGCTGCGACGATTGCTGGGGTTGTGGTTCGACGGGATTGCCGGCGGCGATCTGCTGGCCTGTCGTCGCTGCGGGAGTCGTTGCGACGGTGTCCGTCGTGGCGGGTGCCGAAGTACTGTGCGAATTCGGGATCAAGCCGGTCATTGCCGCAACGCCGGTCAGACTTGCCAGCATGACGGCAACCGCCGCACCCGCAACCAGCGGATGAATGCGATTCGTGGTCTTGTTACCTTCCATTTTTACCTCCTGAAAATTGCAGGTGCCGGCATGCGGCGCATGGCGTACATGTCCAAATTATGGGAGGTTGAGGCAGGCAAAAAAAGGGGAAGAGTGTGTCAGATGTAAGGCTTTGTAACGCAGCCGCACTTCATGTGATCTGTCGCGGGACTTGCGAGCGCGGAGTGCGCCGAATGCTTCGGAAAAACAAAAAACGGGACCGCTTCCGGTCCCGTTTCGATCGAACGATTCACTGCCGTGATCACTCTTCGCGGCGCAAATGCGGGAACAGGATGACGTCGCGGATATTCGGCGAATCGGTGATCAGCATCATCAGACGATCGATGCCGATGCCGCATCCACCGGTCGGCGGCATCCCGTATTCCAGCGCGCGGATGAAATCGGCGTCGTAATACATCGCTTCCTCATCGCCGGCATTCTTCGCCGCGACCTGCGCCTGGAAACGCGCCGCCTGATCTTCTGCGTCGTTCAGTTCCGAGAAGCCGTTGGCGATTTCGCGTCCGGTAATGAACAGCTCGAAGCGCTCGGTAATGCCCGCAACGGTATCCGATGCACGCGCCAGCGGTGACACCTCGACTGGATAATCGATGATGTAGGTCGGCTCCCACAACTGCGACTCCGCAGTCTCTTCAAACAGTGCAAGCTGCAATGCACCCACGCCGGCATTCGCATGCGGCTGGACACCGAACTTCTTCAGCTCGGCCTTGAGGAAGACCGCATCGTGCAACTGTTCATTGGTGTAATGCGATGCATACTTGTTGATCGCCTGCACGATGGTCATGCGGTGGAACGGCTTGCTCAGATCAAGCTCGCGGCCCTGATAGGTCAGGCACGCCGTCCCATGCGCATCGATCGCCGCCTGGCGGATCACTGCCTCGGTGAAGTCCATCAGCCACCTGTAATCGACGTAGGCGGCGTAGAACTCCATCATCGTGAATTCCGGGTTGTGGCGCGGCGATACGCCCTCGTTACGGAAATTGCGGTTGACTTCGAACACGCGCTCGAAGCCGCCGACCACCAGTCGCTTCAGGTAAAGCTCGGGTGCGATGCGCAGGAACATTTCCATGTCGAGCGCATTGTGATGCGTGATGAACGGCTTGGCAGCGGCACCGCCGGGAATCACATGCAGCATCGGCGTCTCCACTTCCATGAAACCGTGCTCGTTCATGAAGCGGCGGATCGACGACATCGCGGCAGTGCGTGCCTTGAAGGTGCGGCGCGTGTCTTCGCTCATGATCAAATCGACATAGCGCTGGCGGTACCTGGTTTCCTGATCGGCCAGGCCGTGGAATTTGTCCGGCAGCGGGCGCAGCGACTTGGTCAGCAGGCGCAGGCTCGTGACCTTGATCGACAGTTCGCCAGTCTTGGTTTTGAACAGCAAGCCTTCCGCGCCAAGGATGTCGCCCAGGTCGTAATGCTTGAACGCGGCATGCGTGGCTTCGCCGGCGTTGTCGTTGGTGATGTAGAGCTGGATGCGACCCTCGGCCTTGGCGCCCGACGAGTCCTGAATGGTCGCGAACGAGGCCTTGCCCATCACGCGCTTCAACATCATGCGGCCGGCGACGCTGACCTTGATTGGCTGCGCTTCCAGCGTGTCGTTCTCGTGCATGCCGTATTGCGCATGCAAATCGGCGGCCTTGTGCTGCGGCCGGAAGTCGTTGGGGAATGCGATGCCTTGCTCGCGAATGGCCGCAAGCTTGGCGCGGCGCTCCGCAATGATGGCGTTTTCGTCTTGGGCGGGCGCTGCCGCAGTCTGGTTATTGGTTGTCATGGATAAGACGGTCGATAAGTGCAATGTATGAATGGCGATGGACGAGCCGGGTTATACGCCTTGCTTGAGCGATGCGGCGATGAAGCCGTCCAGCTCGCCATCCAGCACGGCCTTGGTATTGCCCATTTCAAAGTTCGTGCGCAAGTCCTTGATCCGCGACTGGTCGAGCACGTAGGAGCGAATCTGGTGGCCCCAGCCGACATCGGTCTTGGAATCTTCCAGCTTCTGCTGTTCGCTCATGCGCTTGCGCAATTCGAGTTCATACAGGCGCGACTTCAGCATTTCCCACGCCTCGGCACGGTTGCGATGCTGGCTGCGGTCGTTCTGGCACTGCACGACGATGCCCGACGGCGCATGTGTCAGACGCACGGCGGAATCGGTCTTGTTGATGTGCTGGCCACCGGCGCCGGAAGCGCGGTAGGTATCGATGCGCACGTCGGCCGGATTGATGTCGATGTCGATCGACTCATCGACCTCGGGGTAGACGAAGATGCTGGAGAACGAAGTATGACGGCCGTTGGCGGAATCGAAAGGCGACTTGCGCACCAGTCGGTGCACGCCGGTTTCCGTGCGCAGGAAGCCGTAGGCGTATTCGCCTTCGACCTTCAGGGTGGCGGTCTTGATGCCGGCGACTTCGCCCTCCGACTCTTCAAGAATTTCCACCTTGAATCCCTTGCGCTCGCAATAGCGCAGATATTGGCGCAAGAGCATCGAAGCCCAGTCCTGCGCTTCGGTCCCGCCCGCGCCGGCCTGAATGTCGATGAAGCAATTGTTCGGGTCCATCGGATTGGAAAACATCCGGCGGAATTCCATCCCTTCAACCAGTGCGCGCAAGCCTTCGGCATCCTGCTCGACGGCTGCGATGGTGTCTTCATCCTGTTCCTCGCGCGCCATCGCGAACAGGTCGCTGGCATCGCGCAGGTCGGCGTCGATTTTGGTGAGGGTGTGGACAATCGCTTCCAGCGATTTCTTTTCCTTGCCGAGATCCTGGGCCCGCTTGGGCTCGTTCCAGACGTTGGGGTCTTCCAGTTCGGCGTTGACTTGCTCGAGTTTCTCCGACTTCACATCGAAGTCAAAGATACCTCCGTAATTCAGCCTCGCGGGAAGTCAGGTCCGCGAGCAGTGTGGAGAGGGAATTGAGGCGTTCTGCTTCCATGATGATTTCTTCCGCAATCAAACCCGAGATTATACCCGACCAAGGGGCACGCAAGACCGGACAGGACGTCGATTCCGCGAGCGAAAGCGGCATCGAGGCAATGCGGATTCTGGTGCTAAAACGGCAAGTTTATTCAAGCCGCTTCCGCATGCTCGACCAGTAGCTGCACCCGCGTCACGCCGTTAAATTCGTTCACATCGAGCCTGTAGGCGACCATTGCGCGTTCAGGCAGGCTGTCGGCATGACCGAACCAGATCGCGTCATAGCGGCGATCGTCCTTTTCCAGAAGCAACTTCAGATGTTTTTCCTTCAGGACACGCTGATTCAGTACGCGGAATTCATCACAAAAGACGGGGGGCGCAAAGCCCTGGCCCCAAACCTGGGTGTCGAGCAGTTCAATGAACTGCGGCGTGAAATAGGCGTCTTCCAGCGGACCGTCGGTTTCGAGGATGCGTTCCAGCTGTTTTTCGTCGAGCCAGTCGCGCCCGACTTCTTCGAAGGCATTGGAAAACGCTTCAAAGGCGTCGGCACGTAACGACAAGCCGGCTGCCATCGCATGCCCGCCGAATTTGTCGATCAGGGTCGGTGCATGTTTGGAAACAAGATCAAGCGCGTCGCGCAAATGGAAGCCGGCGATCGAGCGGCCCGATCCCTTGATCATGCCGTCACCCGCTGGCGCGAACGTGATGGTCGGACGGTAAAACTTGTCTTTCAGGCGGGAGGCGACGATGCCGATCACGCCTTGATGCCATGACTCGTCGAAGACGCAGATGGTGCGCTTGTCCTGCGGATTGAAGGTGTCGAGCAAGGCCAGCGCCGTATCTTGCATCTCGGCTTCGATTTCGCGCCGTTCGCGGTTGATGGCGTCGAGCTGCTGGGCAATTGCCCAGGCGCGGCCCTCGTCATCGGTGGTGAGACATTCGATGCCCAGTGACATGTCCGCCAATCTACCTGCCGCATTCAGGCGCGGCCCCAGCGCAAATCCGAGGTCGAATGGCGTTGCCTTGCGCGCTTCCCGGCTGGCGGCGCGGAATAGCGCGGCGACGCCGGCATGCATCCGGCCGGCGCGCATGCGCTTGATGCCTTGCGCCACCAGCACGCGGTTGTTGGCGTCGAGCTTGACCACGTCGGCCACGGTCCCGAGCGCGACCAGGTCGAGCAGTACATCGAGCTTGGGCTGCGTCTGCGCATCGAACACGCCGCGCCGGCGCAATTCGGCGCGCAATGCGAGCAGCACGTAAAACATGACGCCAACGCCTGCGAGGTTCTTGCTGGGGAAGCCACACGATGGCTGGTTGGGGTTGACGATGACACGCGCGGCGGGAAGAGTGTCGGCCGGCAAGTGGTGGTCGGTGACGACGACTTCGATGCCGCGCCGGTTGGCTTCCGCGACGCCGTCGATGCTGGCGATGCCGTTGTCAACCGTGACGATGACGTCGGGCGATTTTTCTCTCGCGGTGAGCGCCACGATTTCGGGCGTCAGGCCGTAGCCGTATTCAAAACGATTCGGCACGATGAAATCGACGTGCGCGCCCAGCGCACGCAAGCCGCGCAAGCCGACTGCGCAAGCCGTTGCGCCATCGCAGTCGTAGTCGGCGACGATGACCAGCTTCTTCCGCGCGTCGATGGCATCGGCCAGAAACGCCGCTGCCGCGTCGATATGCAGCAGACCGGAAGGCGGGATCAATGCGTTCAACTCGCTCGCCATCTCCCTTGCATCGGACAAGCCGCGCGCGGCGTATAGCCGTGCAAGCACAGGGTGAATGCCTTGCTGCCGCAGCATTTCGGCGGTACGAAAGGGATAGGAGCGGGTAGCGATGCGGGTCATGGCAACAAGTTGGTAAGTGCGGGTTTGATCCAGAATTTACGCAATGTGTTCTTGCCGGTCGTGTATGCGGCAATGCGCGCGTGATGCGTCGGGATCAGCGTGAGTCGGTCGAGTTTTCCGGTCTTGAGCGCGGCCAGCAATGGTGCAAACCATTCGGCTTCCAGCTGCTCAAGATTGATGAGCCATTGCGCCCAATCGTTGCCCAGCGCGGGTTCAAGCAATTGGTCGAGCAGCAGCAAGCCGCGTTCGGGTGCTGCCGCGATCACCGTCCCGGCATCGGCACCGGGCAAATGATTGCCGCCGAATTGCGCGAACGCGCGCATCCATCCATCCAGATGGATCAGCTCCGTGTATGGGGATTTCGCGCCATCCATGGAAGCCTGCGCGCCACCCCAAAGCCATATTGAATTGACAGGTTTCAAGCCCTTCGATTCGCGTTCGGCATTGAGCGAGCCGGTGAACCAATGCATCTGCACTTCGTTCTGCAGCTTGCGCCAGTTCCGTTCGCCTTCGCCTTTCGGCATCCAGATGTCGATGTTGTGGCCGCATGCGGCATCGGGCGTCGAGGTCTGAAGTCTGCTCCAGTCGTCGGCGCGCACAAACCAGGAGGTCGCGTTGCCGAAACGCAAAGGCTTGCCGACTTCTTCAAACAGCGGTTGCGCGATATCGAACAATGTGCGCGACTCTCGCTCCGTCAAGGCCAGCTGCCGCAGATCGGGCAGGACGAGGTGATCGCGCGCAATATGAAAATGCACGGGGTTCAGCATGAACCAGATGCCGGGCTCATGCGCGAGTCCAAGCGCACGCATTGCCGCTGTTGCGATCGGCGGACTGCCGCCGACGTGCATCTGCTCCTCCAGTCCGAACCGGGAAGCGAGCCATGCCTCATGCGGAAGCGCGCGGGAAATGCCGTCGGCGGATTGTCGAATTGCCGGGGGAGTCTCTCGCCTGGCGCGCGCGACCAGGGTGGCAAGGGCGGGGGTTTTCAGTTCGCGAAACAGGTCGGTTGCCAGTTCTTCCGGCGGCAAGCCGAAGGGGATCAGAATATCGAGATGACTCATGCCCGCGATTGTATGGCAAGTATCGCAAAGTATGGCAAACTGCCGACTATCAAGAAGTTGTCAATAAAGCCCCTCCCCAGTGCATTCACGTCCGCGCACGATGTCTTTGCGATTTTTTGACAACGGCCCTTCAGGAGTTTTCCATTGAGCATCATCAAGAACTTGCCATTCGAGTGGCTGGTCGGCATGCGCTATACGCGCGCCGGACGGCGCAACGGCCGCAACAGTTTCATTTCATTCATCTCCATGATTTCCATGGCGGGCATTGCGCTCGGCGTGGCCGCGTTGATCGTGGTGCTGTCGGTGATGAACGGCTTTCAGAAGGAAGTGCGCGACCGCATGCTGTCGGTGCTGTCGCACATCGAGGTGTTCGACGCATCGGGTTCCATGCAGGATTGGAAACATACTGCGCAAGAGGCGTTTCAGAATCCGGAAGTGAAGGGCGCTGCGCCCTACGTGGCGGGGCAGGCAATGATGATGCGCGACGATACGGTGCGCGGCGTGGTCATACGCGGCGTGCTGCCGCAGGAAGAGCCGAAGGTGTCGGACGTTGCCGCGCAGGTGCGCGAAGGGAGCTTCGACCATTTGACATCGGGCGAATTCAACATCGTGCTCGGCAAGGAGCTGGCGCGCGGATTGCGCGTGCGCGTCGGCGACAAGGTGACGATGATTGCGCCCCAGGGACAGGTGACGCCGGCCGGCGTGCTGCCGCGGCTGAAGCAATTCAACGTGGTCGGCATCTTCGAGGCCGGACACAATGAATACGATTCGGGACTGGCATTCATCCATATCGACGACGCCATGCGGATGTTCAAGCTGGATGCGCCGTCCGGGTTGCGCCTGCGAATCGCGGACATGCAGCAGGCGCCGCAGGTCGCGCTGGAATTGTCCCGTGTCCTGACCGGCAACATGCTGATCCTCGACTGGTCGAAGCAGAACCGCACCTGGTTCGCGGCGGTGCAGACCGAGAAGCGCATGATGTTCATCATCCTGACGCTCATCATCGCCGTCGCCGCATTCAATCTCGTTTCCACGCTCGTGATGACGGTGACGGACAAGCAGGCCGACATCGCGATCCTGCGCACGCTCGGCGCGTCGCCCGGTTCGATCATGAAGATATTCATGATTCAGGGCGCCCTGGTCGGTTTGCTCGGCACCGCCATCGGCGTCGGACTGGGGGTGGTGGTGGCGATGAATATCGATGTCATCGTGCCGTTCATCGAACGCCTGCTCGGCGTGCAGTTCCTGTCCAAGGAAATCTACCTGATCACCTCGCTGCCCTCCGACCTGCGCTGGCCGGACGTATGGACCATCGGCGGCGTCGCGGTCGTTCTCGCATTCGTGGCAACCCTGTATCCGAGCTGGCGCGCAGCCGGCGTGAAGCCCGCAGAAGCCTTGCGGTATGAATGAAAGGAAAATTCCCATGCAATTGATCGGCCTCTTCGATTCCCCTTATGTGCGACGTGTCGCGGTATCCATGCGCTTGCAGGGTTTCGGCTTCGAGCATGTGGCGCTGTCGGTGTTTCGCAATCAGGATGAAATGCGCAAGCTGAATCCGCTGGTCAAGGTGCCGATGCTGGTGCTCGACAATGGCGAGAAGCTGATCGAAAGCAGTTTCATCCTCGATTACCTGGACGACATTGCGTCTGCAGGAAAACGATTGGTCCCTGCATCGGGGGAGGAGCGCCGTCGAGTGCTGCAGCAATGCGCGATTGCGTTGATCGGCACCGAAAAGGCGGTTCAGATCTTGTATGACACCAAATTGCGCCCGGCGGAGAAAACCCACGCGCCGTGGGTCGAGCGTTGCAAGCAACAGATGCATGACGCATTCGGCCTGATGGAGACGCAGCCGGCGTCACCGGTGCTGTCTGGTGCGCCGATCACGCAGGCCGATATCACCTCCACAGTCGCGCTGGCATTCGCGAAGTACGTGCATCCGGCGGAGTTCCCGGCAGGGTGCTATCCGCGCCTGGAGCAATTGTCGGCCTTCTGCGAGGGGCTGCCTGCATTTATCGAAACGCCGATGGAATGATGATGGATCAAGTCGTATTGTCTTGTCGCGGCCTCGCGAAGACCTTCACCCAGGGAAAATATTCGCTCAACGTCTTCCATGGCATCGATCTCGATGTCCGCAGGGGAGAGCGCGTGGCGATTGTCGGCGCGTCCGGTTCGGGCAAGTCGACCCTGCTGCATTTGCTGGGCGGACTCGATACGCCGTCGGCCGGCAGCGTGACCTTGCTCGGCAAGGATTTTGCCAACCTGAGTGACAAGGTGCGCGGCGATCTGCGCAATACCGCACTGGGATTCGTCTATCAATTTCATCACCTGCTGCCGGAGTTTTCGGCGCTGGACAATGTCGGCATGCCGCTGATGATCCGGCGCGACAAGCGGGAACAGGCACACAGTGCGGCGCAGAATCTGCTGTCGCGCGTCGGTCTGGCAAAACGGGTGTCCCATGTGCCGGGCGAATTGTCGGGCGGCGAACGCCAGCGCGTCGCGCTGGCGCGCGCCTTGGTGACGCAGCCCGCCTGTGTGCTGGCCGACGAGCCGACCGGCAATCTCGATCGTCATACTGCGCAGAATACCTTCGACCTGATGCTGGAATTGTCGCGCACGCTGGGCACCGCTTTCGTGATCGTCACGCACGACATCGAGTTGGCGAAACACTGCGACCGTGTGTTGCGACTGTCGGAGGATGGATTGCTGCCTTATGTGGATTGACACGCACTGCCATCTCGACGCGGCGGAATTCGCCGGCGAAGAGGATGCGATCGCCCGACGGGCCGAACAACTGGCCGTGTCATGGATCGTCATTCCGGCAGTGGAACGCGGCAATTTCCGCACCGTCGCCGAACTTGCGCGCAGGAATGCAAACTGTTGCCACGCGCTCGGCATTCATCCGATCTTCGTGCCTCAGGCAGAAGAGGACGATTTGCATGCGCTGCGCGAAGCCGTTTCCGCCGCAATGAACGATGCGAAGTTCGTTGCCATCGGCGAGATCGGGCTGGACTTCTTCGTTCCGCAACTGAACAGCAGCCCGCTACGCGAGAAGCAGGAATACTTCTACAGCGAGCAGCTGAAAATCGCGCGCGATTTCGACTTGCCGGTATTGCTGCATGTGCGCCGCTCGCAGGACATCATTCTCAAATATCTGCGTCGGATTGTGGTCCGCGGCGGCATCGCGCATGCCTTCAACGGCAGCCATCAACAGGCGCAGGCATTCATCGACCTCGGCTTCAAACTCGGATTCGGCGGCGCGATGACTTTCACCCGCGCGCTGCAAATCCGCCGACTGGCGGCGGAACTGCCGCAGGATGTGCTGGTGCTTGAAACGGATGCGCCGGATATATCGCCGGCATGGGTGCATCCGAAGCGGAACAGCCCTGAAGAATTGCCGCGCATCGGACGGGTGCTTGCCGAGCTGCGCGGTGTATCGGACGAAGAGATTGCCGCGATGACCGCCCGTAACGCGCGAAGCGTGCTGCCGCGCCTGGCTGGCCTGAGTTGAATCGATGCGCAGCGCCATCGTTGGCTTCGCAATCGGCGTGGCGCTGCTGCAGGTTCAGGCGGAATTGCCGGGCAAATATCTGCTTTGCACATTCGTCGCGATTGCCATGCTGCTCTGGCTGGGCGCGCGCAGAAACAACCGTTCCTTCATCAATATCCCCTTGCTGGCCGGCTGCGGCGCGTTGCTCGGTTTCGCATGGGCCGCCGTTATCGCTCATCACTACCTGGCACAGGAGTTGCCACGGGAATGGGAAGGGCGCGACATCACGCTGATCGGCACGATAGACAGCCTGCCACATCGCCTTGAGCAAGGTGTCCGTTTCAATTTTGTGGTGGAACGCGCAACTGCGGATGACGGCAGCAAGCCGCCCGTTCCCGACAAGCTGGCATTGTCCTGGTACTCGGGGTACTCGGCCTTTCGCGCCGAGGAATTGCAGCCGGTGGGCGACGTGCATCCCGGCGAACGCTGGCAGTTGAAAGTGCGTCTACGCCGGCCGCATGGCAATGCCAATCCCTACGGCTTTGATTACGAGGCCTGGCTGCTGGAGCAGGGATTGCGCGCCACCGGTTATGTCAGAGATGACCGGGAGGCAGGGAATCAGCGCCTCGACGATTTCGTTTTCAGCTTCGGCCACGCCGTCGAGCGCTCGCGCGAATGGCTGCGCGACCGTATCTACGAGGCATTGCCCGACAAGGAGTACGCGGGCATCATCGTGGCGCTGGTGATCGGCGACCAGCGCGAGATCAGCCAGTCGGACTGGGTGGTGTTCAATCGCGCAGGCGTGGGGCATCTGATTTCCATCTCCGGCTTGCACATCACGATGATTGCCGGCCTGATGGCGAGCCTCGCATTTGCGTTGTGGCGGCGTTCCTTTTTCACGCAGGCGGGATTGCCGCTGATGTTGCCGGCGCAAAAGACGGCTGCGCTGGCCGGAGCCGGGACCGCGTTGCTCTACGTGTTGCTGGCCGGCTTCGGCGTGCCGGCGCAACGTACGCTGTACATGCTGTCGGTTGCCGCACTCGCACTCTGGTTCGGACGGATCGCCAATGTGTCGCATGTACTGTGCTGCGCACTGCTTGCCGTGTTGTTGCTGGATCCGTGGGCGGTGCTGTGGCCCGGTTTCTGGCTGTCGTTTGGCGCGGTGGCGATCATTCTGTATGCGACAGTCGGCAGAGCGCAAGGCTTCGCCGGCAATGAACCGCCTGTGACGCAGCGATGGCTCGCCACGCTCCAATCGGCGACGCATACGCAGTACGTCGTCACGCTTGGCCTTGTACCGCTGACCATGCTGCTGTTCGGCCAGATTTCGCTGGTCAGCCCGGTGGCAAACGCCATCGCCATTCCCGTCATCAGCCTCGTCGTCACGCCATTGTCACTGGCGGGAAGTCTGCTTCCTGCGCCGCTGTCGGGTTGGCTGCTGAGTGGCGCCCATGTGTTGCTGGAATGGCTCGCGGCCGCGCTGAAATGCTTGAGCGCCTTGTCGCTCGCGGTGTGGACGGCGCCGATTCCTCCGTGGTGGCTGTTCGTATTGGCGTTGATCGGCGTTCTGTGGCTGCTGGCCCCGCGCGGCTGGCCGCTGCGGTGGCTGGGGCTGGCGGCCGTGCTGCCGCTGGCATTGAATGTCGCAGCGCGCCCGCGCGAAGGAGAAATGTGGATTACCGCATTCGACGTAGGACAGGGGACGGCGCTTCTCATCGAGACGCGCAACCACAGACTGCTCTACGATACCGGCCCGGCTTATTCAGTGGATGCGAATGGCGGCAACCGCGTCATCGTTCCGTACCTGAAGGCGCGCGGAATCAGTACGCTCGATGGCGCGATCATTTCGCATGGCGATATCGACCATTCCGGCGGAGCCTTGTCGGTTTTTCAGGAAATCGGGGTTGGCTGGGTGTCATCCTCGCTCCCGGAGCAGCATCCGATCGTGCTGTCGACGCCCGATCATCGCCGCTGCGAAGCCGGACAGGCATGGTCGTGGGATGGCGTGCAGTTCGACATGCTGCATCCGGCGGCAGTCAGCTACGACAGCACGAAATGGAAGCCGAATGCGCGCAGCTGCACGCTCAAGATCACGCTTGGAAGTCGTTCCATATTGTTGCCAGGCGATATCGAAGCGGTGCAGGAAGCGGAACTGGTCGAAAGCGATGCCGACCGCTTGCGCGCATCGGTGCTGCTGGCGCCGCATCACGGCAGCGGCACCTCATCCACCATGCCGTTCCTGAATGCAGTCCGGCCGCAAATCGCGTTGTTCCAGGTCGGCTATCGCAATCGCTACCGCCATCCCAAGTCCGAAGTGTTCGAACGATATGGCGAACTGGGCATTCAACGCTTGCGCAGCGACGCCGCCGGAGCAATCACATTGCATTTCGGCGACGACTTGAGCGTGTCGGAATACCGGTCGGAACATGCCCGCTATTGGTATGACAGGTGACAAGCGTTGATCCCCGGTCAACCCTGCGCAGTTCGTGCCTATTGACATTACAATCGTGAGCATTTTGCGAAATTCATTGCCCGCTTCCCGCTCCATGTCCAGACCGCCAATCCATTTCGTCCATGCCAACAGCTATCCGGCCGGCACATACCGATTGTTCCTCGCGCATTTGAGTGAACATTACGATGTGCAGGCGCTGGACATGCACGCGCACAATCCGAAATACCCGGTGCGCAATGGATGGGATGCCCTTGCGAAGGAGCTGACCGATGAATTGCTCGCGCGTTACAACGCACCTGTCGTGCTGGTCGGCCACTCGATGGGCGGCATGTTGAGCCTGATGGTGGCGAACGCGCGGCCGGATCTGGTGAGCAGCGTGATATTGCTCGATTCACCGGTAGTCGCCGGATGGCGCGCAGCCTTGCTGCGGATTGCAAAGACGCTGGGCGCGGACAGGAAGTTCCCGCCCGCGCAGGCCTCGGCGAAGCGCAAGAACCTGTGGCCCAGTGCGGAGGACGCGCATCGGCACTATGCCGCCAAGAGGCTGTTCGCCATCTGGCCGCAGGAAGTCTTGCGCGACTATCTTCAGCACGGCCTCGCACCCCATCCGCAAGGAGTCACCCTGCGCTTCACGCGGGAGACCGAAACCGCCGTCTATCGAAGTCTTCCCCACCATATTGGCGGCATGGTGCGACGCTCCTTTCCCGTACCGGTCGGCTTCATCGGCGGCATCGACTCCGTCGAATGCCGTCAGGCCGGACTCACGGCAACCAGACGTCTGGTCGGAAAACATTTCACGCAAATCGCCGGGGGGCATCTGTTTCCCATGGAATCTCCCGTGGCGGCAGCCCATGCAGTCCACGCCATGCTGCAGGAGTTGCTTCACACACGAGAAAAATAATGCGCTATTCACCGTTCCGTTCGATTCTCCTGTCCCTCGCCATCCTGTCCGCCGCCGAAGCCAGGGCCGATGGGTTCAGCAGTTTCGTGTCCGATTTTCAAAACGCGATGGAACACGGCAAGCTCATCCACGAACTGGGCATCGACAACGACAGCCTGCTGTTCAACCGGGATGACGGCTTCTATACGAGCGGCATGTTCTATACGCGCCGCTACGCGGTACAGGACTCGTCGAAAGTCACGATGTTTGGCTGGCGCATCGGCCAGGAGCTTTACACCGCCTCGGATATCAAGCTGCCGCCTGAAAAGATTGGTCCGCCGGACCATCCCTACGCAGCGTGGCTGTTCGGCGGGATTTTCAAGGAAATCCACAGGAACGATGGCAGCCATTCGAGACTGGGCCTCGATTTCGGATGCCTCGGGCTGTGCGCCGGCGGCGAATGGACCCAGGATACCCTGCATGCGATATTGAACCAGCCCATGCCGCAAGGATGGAGCAAGCAGGTGCGAAATGAATTCGGCGTGGTATTGCACGCGGACGTCGCCCCGATTCGCTGGACACCCATACCTTCGCTCGACATCACGCCGAGCATGAAAGGGCGGTTCGGCAATATTTACACGGATGTCGCCGGTGACGTGACGATACGGGCCGGGCGTTTGAACATCTTGCCTTATCAGCCAGCATTGCACGGATTCCTGCGCATGGAGGCGCGCGCAGTTGCTTACAACGCCACGCTGCAAGGCGGCTACTTCTCAAACGGCAATCCGTATACCGTGGAACCGAAGCGCGCCGTGGGTGAAATCGAGGCCGGCATGGCCTGGATTGGCGCATCGTATGCGCTCAAGGCATCGATAGTCAGACGCAGCAACGAGATACGCGATTTGTCCAATTCAATCGGCGCACAGAATTTCGTCCGCTTGCAGATTGTGTACATGCCTTGAGTTCACGCAAATCGTTCATCAATTGCTTATTTGAATGGCAATAAAAAGGCGCAAAGACCAAAATGAGCCGCACGCTTTGGGGTATAATTTGAATTTCCCGCACGTGCCGTTCGGCACATTCAGCAATGACCAAGTTTGTATTCGTCACTGGCGGCGTCGTATCTTCCCTGGGCAAGGGAATCGCCGCCGCGTCTCTGGCTTCGATCCTCGAATCGCGCGGCCTCAAAGTCACTCTTCTTAAACTCGATCCGTACATCAACGTGGACCCGGGCACGATGAGCCCGTTCCAGCATGGCGAAGTCTTCGTCACCGATGACGGCGCGGAAACCGATCTTGACCTTGGTCACTATGAACGCTTCATCACGGCCAGGATGAAGAAGGTCAACAATTTCACCACTGGCCAGATTTACGAGTCCGTCATCCGCAAGGAGCGGCGAGGTGAATATCTCGGCAAGACGGTGCAGGTGATTCCGCATATCACCAATGAAATCCAGGACTATATTCATCGCGGAGCGGAAGGCTTCGACGTGGCGCTGGTCGAAATCGGCGGTACCGTCGGCGATATCGAATCGCTTCCGTTTCTCGAAGCCGCGCGTCAATTGAGCCTGCGCGCCGGACGCAATGCGGCCGCATTCGTGCATTTGACGCTGGTGCCGTATATCGCATCCGCCGGCGAGTTAAAGACCAAGCCGACCCAGCACAGTGTGCAGAAGCTGCGCGAGATCGGCATCTCGCCCGACGCGCTGCTGTGCCGCGCAGATCGCCGCATTCCCGACGATGAGCGCGCCAAGATTTCGCTGTTCTCCAACGTGCAGGAAGACGCCGTCATCTCGGTTTGGGATGCCGACACCATCTACAAGATTCCACAGATGTTGCACGACCAGGGGCTGGATGCAATCGTGTGCGAAAAGCTCGGACTGTCGCCCAGACCGGCCGATCTGTCGGTCTGGACCAGGCTCGTCTATGCGCTGGAAAATCCGAAAGCCGAAATTACCATCGGCATGGTCGGCAAGTATGTCGATCTGACCGAGTCCTACAAATCGCTGACCGAAGCATTGCGTCACGCAGGCATTCACACCGAAAGCCGCGTCAACATCGAATATCTCGATTCCGAAGAGATCGAGGCCAACGGTACCGCCGGCCTCGCGAAGTACGATGCGATCCTGGTGCCGGGCGGCTTCGGCAAGCGCGGTGTCGAAGGCAAGATCGCCGCGGCGAAATATGCACGTGAAAACAAGGTGCCATACCTCGGCATCTGTCTCGGCATGCAAGTCGCGCTGATCGAGTTCTCGCGCCACAAGGCAGATCTTGCGAAGGCCAACTCGACTGAATTCGATCCGGATACCGAACATCCGGTGGTAGCTCTCATCAACGAGTGGCAAAACCATGACGGCAAAGTCGAAAAGCGCGATGCCAATTCCGACCTCGGCGGAACGATGCGCCTCGGCGCGCAGACTTGCGCAGTGAAGCCGGGCACGATCGCGGCCGAAATCTATGGCACGGAAGTGACCGAGCGTCATCGTCATCGCTATGAGGCAAACAACCATTATCTCGGTCGTGTGGAAGAGGCCGGCCTGATCGTGTCGGCCCGCACGCCGACCGAAGACCTGTGTGAAATCATGGAATTGCCCCGCACGGGCGATATTGCTCATCCGTGGTACGTCGGTGTGCAGTACCACCCGGAGTTCAAATCGACGCCGCGCGACGGCCATCCGTTGTTCATTTCCTACATCAAGGCAGCGCTCGGGTACAAGCAATCCGCCTCGGAGAGGAAAGCGGCATGAAGCTTTGCGGTTTCGAAGCCGGACTCGACCGGCCATTCTTCCTGATTGCCGGCCCTTGCGTGATCGAATCGCAGCAGATGGCGCTGGATACCGCCGGTCGTCTGAAGGAGATCACGGGCGAACTCGGCATCCCGTTCATCTACAAATCCTCATTCGACAAGGCCAATCGCTCCTCCGGTTCGTCTTTCCGTGGCCTCGGCATGGAGAAGGGGCTGGAAATCCTGACCGAGGTGAAGAAGCAGATCGGCGTGCCGGTCTTGACCGACATCCACGAAATCGACGAAATAAAGCCGGTGGCAGCAGTGGTCGACGTGCTGCAAACCCCGGCATTCCTGTGTCGCCAGACCGACTTCATTCGCGCTTGCGCGCAATCGGGCAAGCCGGTCAATATCAAGAAAGGCCAGTTCCTCGCGCCGCATGACATGAAAAACGTCATCGACAAGGCGCGGGAGGCAGCGAAAGAGGCCGGATTGTCGGAAGACAGTTTCATGGCCTGCGAGCGCGGCGTTTCCTTCGGCTACAACAATCTTGTATCCGACATGCGTTCGCTGGCAATCATGCGCGAGACTGGCTGCCCGGTCGTGTTCGATGCAACACATTCGGTGCAATTGCCGGGCGGGCAGGGTACGTCATCCGGTGGTCAGCGCGAATTCGTGCCGGTGCTGGCGCGCGCTGCGGTAGCGGTCGGTATCGCCGGCCTGTTCATGGAAACCCATCCAAACCCGTCCGAAGCCAAATCGGACGGCCCGAATGCCGTGCCGTTGAGCCGCATCAAGGAATTGCTTGCGACACTCGTCACGCTCGACCGGGCTGTGAAAAACGTCGGCTTTCTGGAAAACGATTTTTCTTGATTGCTTTGATGCAGGGTGCGCCATGCGCACCGACTAACGAATAAAACCAAGTTCCGGTGCGCATGGCGCACCCTACATTTTCTTTATGTCTGGGAGATTTGCATGAGTGCCATCGTTGATATCATCGGTCGCGAAATTATCGATTCGCGCGGCAATCCTACCGTCGAATGCGACGTGCTGCTGGAGTCCGGCGTCATGGGGCGCGCAGCGGTACCATCCGGCGCATCCACCGGTTCGCGCGAAGCGATCGAACTGCGCGACGGCGACAAGAGCCGCTACCTCGGCAAGGGCGTGCTGAAAGCCTGCGAGAACATCAATACCGAAATTTCCGAAGCGATCATGGGACTGGATGCCAACGAGCAGGCCTTCCTCGACCGTACGCTGATCGATCTGGATGGCACTGAAAGCAAGAGCCGCCTCGGCGCAAATGCAATGCTGGCGGTATCGATGGCTGTCGCCAAGGCTGCCGCGGAAGAGTCCGGCCTGCCGCTGTACCGCTATTTCGGTGGCTCCGGTGCGATGCAGATGCCTGTCCCGATGATGAACGTCATCAATGGCGGCGCGCATGCCGACAATAACCTGGATTTGCAGGAATTCATGATCATTCCGGTGGGCGCTCCGAGCTTCCGCGAAGCGATCCGCTACGGTGCTGAAGTATTCCATACGCTGAAGAAGATCCTGCACGACAAGGGCTTGACCACCGCCGTGGGCGATGAGGGCGGCTTTGCTCCGTCGGTCGACAATCATGAGGCGGCAATCAAGCTGATCCTGCAAGCGATCGAGCAAGCCGGCTACGAGCCTGGCACGCAAATCGCGCTGGGTCTGGACTGCGCTGCCAGCGAGTTTTACAAGGATGGCAAGTATCGTCTCGATGGCGAAAACCTGACGCTATCCTCGTCCGACTTCACGAACCTCCTCGCGACCTGGTGCGACAAGTATCCGATCATCTCGATCGAAGACGGCATGGCCGAGAACGATTGGGAAGGCTGGGCAACGCTGACCAATGCGCTTGGCAAGAAGGTGCAGCTGGTCGGTGACGACCTGTTCGTGACCAACACCAAGATCCTGCGCGAAGGTATTCAGAAGAACATCGCCAACTCGATCCTGATCAAGATCAACCAGATCGGCACGCTGACCGAAACGTTTGCCGCCATCGAAATGGCCAAGCGCGCCGGTTACACTGCGGTGATTTCGCATCGCTCCGGCGAGACCGAAGATGCGACGATCGCGGATATCGCGGTTGGCACCAATGCGCTGCAGATCAAGACCGGCTCGATGTCGCGTTCCGACCGCATGGCGAAGTACAACCAGCTGCTGCGCATCGAGGAAGATCTGGGCGACATCGCCAGCTACCCGGGCCGCAACGCGTTCTACAATCTGAAATAAGCCTGACCATCCAACCCGAAGGTGATATGCCTTCGGGTTGTGTCTATCCGTGACGTGTTCCTGAGACCCGCCGATGCGTCTGATCACACTTGGCCTTGCTGCATTGCTGCTGTTGATTCAGTACCCCTTGTGGCTGGGTAAGGGCGGTTGGCTGCGCGTATGGGATCTCGACAATCAGGTGGCCGCGGCGCAAAAGAAAAATGACGAACTCAAGGCGCGCAACGCCAAACTGAATTCCGAAGTCCGCGATCTCAAGGAAGGTACGGGTGCCATCGAAGAGCGTGCCCGCTATGAATTGGGCATGATCAAGGACGGCGAGCTTTTCATCCAGATACTGGAGCCAAACGGCAAGCCCGCCTTGATGTCGTCCTCAAATCCCGCTCGCAAGAAAGACTAGTTGCCCGGGAATCAATGCCGGACATCTCCCGGCGGCTGCAAACCTGCGCTCGCCGTTTCTGCCGCAAATAACTGCGTGCAATCGACACTGTCGAATTCATAGTGCTGACCGCAGAAGTCGCAATCGATCTCCAGCTTTCCAAGTTCCGCAAGCGCCGAATCAACCTCTTCTTGGCCTAGCATCTTCAGCATGTTGCCGACCTTTTCGCGCGAACAGCTGCACTGAAAGACAGGATGCTGCGGATCGAATACGCGTATGGTTTCTTCCCAGAACAATCGACGCATCAGCGTACTGATGTCGGTCTTCAGCAACTCGTCTCGTTGTACGGTTGAACCCAGCATGACTGTCCGGTTCCAGGTTTCCAGATCGTCAGATTCGGATGCTCCGGTACCGCCGTCCTTCGGCAATTTTTGCAGCAGCAGGCCGCGCGACACATTGTCGTCTGCGGCGAGCCACATCCTGGTATCAAGCTGTTCGGAGCGCAACATATAGCCTTCGATGATTTGCGCGACCGAATCACCCGTCAGCGGCACGATGCCCTGATAGGGCTGCTGGCCGGGCAGCTTCTCGAGCGGATCGAGCGTGATGACGAAACGGCCGTGGCCGTGCGTGTTGATGAGATTCGCCAGGCTGGCAGTGTCGTCGATGACGGCATCCGGAGCCAGTTTCGCCGTGGCGCGCATGCGCAACCCCGCCTCGCATTCGACCACCAGCAGCCGTACCGGGCCGTCACCATGAATTTGCATGATCAAGGCGCCATTGAACTTCAGGTTTGCGGACAAAAGGGCCGCTGCCGCCAGCATTTCCCCCAGCAATACCTTGACTGGCGCGGGATAGTTTTGCCGTGCCAATACCTGACGCCAGGTTTCGGAAATCTCAACCAGTTCGCCACGCACCGAGGCGTTTTCGAACATGAATCTTTGCAGTGTATCCATCGTCATCCGATTCGTTTCAGTTGTTCTTTGAAAAGCCGGCCGCGCGCCACGTAATTGCTCGCATTGCGCTGCATGCGGACAATGTCTTCCTCATTCAGCATGCGCACGACTTTGGCAGGGGTGCCGATGATCAGCGAGTTGTCCGGGAATTCCTTGCCTTCGGTGACAAGCGCACCCGCGCCGACGAGGCAATTCTTGCCGATTCGCGCTCCGTTCAGGATCACTGCCTGTATTCCGATCAGCGAACCTTCGCCGATGGTGCAGCCGTGGAGCATGGCTTGATGTCCCACGCTGACATTCCTGCCGACCGTGAGTGGAAAGCCCGGATCGGTATGCAGGACGCAGCCTTCCTGCAGGTTGCTGTTCTCGCCGACGGTAATGAGTTCGTTATCGCCGCGAATCGTCACATCGAACCAGACGCTGGCATTCGCTTCAATCTTCGCCTTGCCGATCACGTTGGCGGAATCGGCAATGTACGCTGACGAATCAATGTCGGGAACATGTTCGCCCAATTGGTAGATGGCCATGGATTTCCGTAGAATTGCGATTTTAAAACCGGTAATTGTACCGCTGCCAGCATGAGCGCATCGCCCGATCAGGATTCCATTTCCCCTCTGAAAGAATTGCGCGGAGCCGCCTTGCACTGGCTCTGTGAATCGGATGCGATCGCCAAGGCGGATGGTGTCACCGCCTTGGCGATCGCATGGCAAGACGGCGAGTTGTCGCTGCGTGTTGATGCGGCACTGCAAGCCGATCGTCCGATTCCCGGCCGTCCGTCAAAGCCTGTGCTCGTCGCTCCTCTTGCAGTCAAACGTCGTTCGATGCGCACGGAGGAAGGGCGTGCGGCGTTGATCCATGCCTTGGCGCACATCGAGTTCAATGCGATCAATCTCGCGCTCGACGCGGTCTGGCGCTTTCCCTGCATGCCGCGTGACTACTATGCCGACTGGCTGCGTGTCGCGGCGGAGGAGGCCTTGCATTTTTCAATGCTGACGGCGCATCTGCAAAAATACGGTTTCCGCTATGGCGACTTCACGGCGCACAACAGCCTGTGGGACATGGCGGAGAAGACGAAGGATGACGTCCTCGCGCGGATTGCGCTGGTGCCGCGCACGATGGAAGCACGCGGGCTCGATGCGTCGCCGCCGGTGCGCGCAAAACTTGCGCAGGCCGGCGATATGGCTGCAGCCGAAATTCTCGACATCATCCTGCGCGATGAAATCGGTCATGTCGCCGTCGGCAACCGTTGGTATGGCTGGCTGTGCAGCGAACGGTCTCTGGATCCCATCGAAACCTATGCCGCGCTCGCGGCGCAATACAAGGCGCCGCCGTTGCGCGGGCCATTCAACCTGGAAGCGCGGGAGGCGGCGGGCTTCAGCAAGGCTGAGCTGGCAGCGTTGACTGCATGACGCGGTGCGCGATCGTGTTTCAACATTGCAGGGCATGCCGGCTGTATCGCGATGAGCGTCGCCACCGTGTCTGGAATGACAGAGTGGTGATACTGTCACTCCTCAGAGCATTGGCCATTCGGCTTCCTGATTCAACTGTTTGAGAAAACGACAAGATATGAAAAATTCAGCAAGATCCCTGATTGCATTGATGACGGCTGCGGCGTTGACTACATCGTTGGCAGCCTGCCAGAACACTGAAGTCCGGGCAGAGGAAAAGGGGCCTGCGCAAAAAGCCGGTGAGCACATCGACAAGGCCCTCACCAAGGCCGGCGATGGCATCAACCGTGCAGCGGAAGCGACCGGGAACGGCTTGAACAAGGCGGCGGACGCAACCGGAAAAGCACTGCAAAAAGCCGGCGAAAAATTGCAGGGCGCTGCCAACAATGTGCAAAAGCAGGACTGAGTTCAGCGCCCGTTCTGCGCTTTTTCCTGTTCAATGAGGCGCAGAATCCGGCGCTGTACCTTGCCTGTCGTGGTCATCGGCAACTCGTCGATGAATTCGATTTCCTTGGGATATTCATAAGGGGCAAGCTTGCCCCTGACATGCGCTTGCAGTTCGGCGATCAGTGCATCGTCCGCTTCCTTGCTGCGCAGCGCGCCCGGTGTCAGGACGACAAACGCCTTGACGATATTGCCGCGTTCGGCGTCGGGTTTCGGCACCACGGCGGCATTGATGACATACGGATGCTTGACCAGGCAGTTTTCGATTTCGGATGGGCCGATTCGATAGCCGGCAGCCTTGAACATGTCATCCGCACGGCCCTGATACCAGAGGTATCCGTCTTGGTCGACCAAGGCGAGATCGCCCGTGCGGCACCAGTCGCCGGTGAACTTGTTTCGTGTGGCTTCCGGATTCTTCCAGTATTCGATGAAAAACACCGGATCGGGATGGCCGTGAATGTCGTGGCGGTTGACGGCGACCTCTCCCGTTTCCCCGGTTTTCACCACGTGTCCGTCATCGTCGATCACCGCGACGCGATGACCGGGGTAGGGCCGGCCCATGCTGCCCGGTTTGGCGGGCCATTGCTGCGCGCTGTTGCCGACGATGTAGTTCATTTCGGTCTGGCCGAACATTTCGTTCGGGATGACGCCAAGCGCAGATTTGCACCAGTTGAAAACCGCATCCCCCACGGCTTCGCCCGCGCTCATGATGGCGCGCAGCTTGAGCGCGTATTTTTCGCGCGGTGCGGGATGCGCCTTCATCATCATCTTGAGCGCGGTGGGAAACAGGAAGGTGTTGGTCACGCCGTATTTTTCGAGTAGATAAAAGGCCGTGTCGGCTGAAAAGCGGCCGCGGTATCCGACAATCGGCTTGCCAAAATACAGGGATGGCAGCAATGCATCCATCAACCCTCCGGTCCACGCCCAGTCGGCGGGCGACCAGAACACATCGCCTTCACGCGGAAACCAGTTCTGTGACGCGACGAAGCCGGTGAGATTGCCGATGATGGCGGAGTGTGGAATCAATGCGCCCTTCGGGGCGCCGGTTGTGCCGCTGGTGTAAATCAGCACAGCGGGATCGATGGCGCGTGTGGCGACGGGCTGAAAGTCTGCACTTGCACCGCTCAATGCGGCGTGCCAATCCAGTGCATCGCTGTCATTGCAATCGATCGCGATGATGTGTCGCAGATTGGCGCATGCGTGGCGGACCTCGCCGAGATTCTGCATCCCGGCTTGATCGACCAGTGCCACGATCGCTTCGCTATTCTGCAGGCGATATTCCAGCGCATCCGGGCCGAACAGGATCGACATCGGCATTGCCACCGCGCCAAGTTGATAGCAGGCGATGTGCGCGATGGCGGTTTCCGGCCTTTGCGGAAGAATGATGGCGATTCGATCGCCACGCGAGACGCCCAGCGCACGCAACACATTGGACAGGCGATTCGCCTCGATCTGCAGTTCCGCGTAAGACAGCGTCCCGGTGTGTCCGGCATCATCTTCATGGAAGATCGCCACGCGCGATGGGTCTTTTGCCCAGCGTGCGCAGCATGCCTCGGCAATGTTGAAGGATGCCGGCACCTGCCAGCGGAATTCGCTGTACAGCGTGTCGTAGCGGTCGGCAGCGAGCTTGTTGTCTGCGCGTGTCATGCGGTCTCCACTATAATTATCGAACGATCGTTCTATTGCTCTGCTTGTTTTCCGGATCCGCGGAGCTTTAATCCGCTGCGGCCGTGCGTTGATCTCAGCCGCACTCCTGAAATGAAAAACATGAATCCTTCTCGCTCAGAATTTATCACGGTCCGAGGCCTTCAGTACCACATTCGCCACTGGGGAGATGCGTCTGCGCCGATGCTGTTCATGCTGCATGGCTGGATGGACGTGGCGGCCTCGTTCCAGTTCGTGGTTGATTGTCTGCAGCGCGACTGGCATGTGATCGCGCCCGATTGGCGCGGCTTCGGCTTGACGGAGAATGCGGATGCAGACTGCTACTGGTTTCCCGATTATCTTGGCGATCTGGATGCGATCCTGGACCACTATTCTCCCGGCCGGCCGGTGAGTCTTCTCGGCCACAGCATGGGCGGCAATGTGGCATGCCTCTACGCCGGGGTGCGTCCGGCTCGTGTTGCGAAGCTGATCAATCTGGAAGGTTTCGGCCTGCCCGCATCCAATTCAGAGCAAGCGCCGGGACGATACGCACGATGGCTGGATGAACTGCGCAACCCGCCGACTATGCGCAGCTACGCCACGCAGGCCGAGGTCGCCGGACGTCTGCAAAAAACGAATCCGCGCTTGACGGACCAGCGTGCAGCATTTCTATCCGAGCATTGGGCGAAGAGGAATGAATGCGGAGAATGGGAAATCCTCGGCGACCCGGCACACAAGCTGACGAGCCCGATTCTGTACCGCGTCGAGGAGGTGCTTGCGTGCTGGAAGGCCATTGCGGCACCGGTCTTGTGGGTCGAGGCAGATGACACCGAGGCGTGGCGCTGGATGGGACCGAAGGAAACGGCACGAATCGAGATTGACCGGCGCATCGGGTTTATTCGCAACATAGAGACCGCAACGATCAGCGATGCGGGACATATGCTGCATCATGACCAGCCGCAAGCCTTGGCCGAGCTGATTGAGCGTTTCCTTGTGTGAGTGAATCTGGTGAGCGATCTGCATACTGTTGAAAAGCCGATCCTTGTCCCAAATTACGTGACAAGCGCGCGGATGTAACAGCGTGTAAGCAGGCTGATCCGCGTGGCATCACGCAGGCAAGTCGGCGTACAATTGACATTTGATTACTCTTCTGTACAGACAGCACGTTACGCATGCTCAACGTTGATCTTCATTCACACTCCAATGTCTCGGACGGCGCCTTGCCGCCGGCCGGTGTTGCGGCGCGCGCCAAGGCAAATGGCGTTGAAGTATGGGCATTGACCGATCACGATGAAATCGGCGGTATCAAGGAGGCGCGTGAAGCGGCTGCTGCATTCGGCTTGAAATATGTTCCGGGTGTGGAGATATCGATCACGTGGGCGGGCGATACCGTGCATATCGTTGGCCTGCAAATCGACGAAACCAATGAAACCCTGGTGAAGGGCTTGGCTGCCACCCGTTCGGGCCGTGAACGGCGTGCGCATGAAATGGCTGCCAATCTCGCGACAGTCGGTATTCCCGATGCATTTGAAGGCGCATTGAAGTTCGTGGGCAACCCGGATCTGATTTCGCGCACGCACTTCGCCCGCTATATTCTTGAATTGGGTGTGTGCAAGGACATCGGGGAAGTGTTTCGCCGTTACTTGACTGAAGGCAATCCTGGTTACGTGCCGCACCGATGGGCGAGCCTTCAGGAAGCGGTCACGTGGATTCGAGCCGCAGGCGGCATCGCAGTGGTTGCCCATCCCGGACGTTACCAATTCAGCGATCTTGAACTGGATATTTTCCTGAACGAGTTCAAGCGCCTGGGCGGAACCGCCGTGGAAGTCGTCACGGGCAGCCATACCATCGAAGAGTATGAACAATTCGCCAAGATCGCCAAGACCTACGGCCTGCTTGCTTCGCGCGGCTCGGACTTTCACGCGCCGGGCGAATCTCATGTCGATCTCGGCAAACTTCCCCCTCTGCCTGCGACACTGACGCCGATCTGGCACGATTGGCGGCTGTAAGCACTTTGCAATATCATTCCCGCAATTGAGCGACGAAGTGGTGCGCGCCATCACCGCGCCCTCTTGAAAATTCAACAAGTAAACCTATCTGAAAAACGCTTTCAACCAAGGAGGCTCCCTAATGAAAAGAATCGTGCTGTTTCTTGCAACCAACCTTGCTGTGATGCTGGTGATGTCGATTGTTCTGTCATTGCTCGGTGTCAATCGTTTTCTCACAGCAAACGGTTTGAACCTTGGCACATTGATGGTGTATTCGCTGGTGGTGGGCTTTACCGGCGCGATTTTTTCCCTGCTTATCAGCAAGCAGATGGCGAAGTGGTCGACCGGCGCACGCGTCATCGACTCGCCATCGTCGTCGACGGAGCTGTGGCTGGTCGACACTGTAAAGCGGCTGGCCGACCGCGCCGGCATCGCGATGCCGGAAGTCGCTGTGTACGATGGCGAGCCGAACGCGTTTGCCACCGGTGCATTCAAGAATTCAGCCTTGGTTGCGGTGTCCACCGGCCTGCTGGAAAGCATGACCAAGGACGAAGTCGAGGCCGTTCTCGGGCATGAAATCGCCCACGTCGCGAACGGCGACATGGTGACGCTGACCTTGATCCAGGGCGTCGTCAATACGTTTGTCGTGTTTCTGGCGCGCGTCGTTGGCTATTTTGTCGACAAAACACTGTTTCGCAGCAACGACGACCGTCCGGGTGTCGGTTACATGATCACGGTTTTCGTCTGTGAGATTCTGTTCGGTATCCTCGCGTCGATCATTGTTGCCTGGTTCTCCCGCTACCGCGAATTTCGCGCCGATGCCGGATCTGCGAAGTTGCTGGGCAGCCCGCAACCCATGGTGAAAGCACTTGCCCGTCTGGGGGGATTGGAACCGCCAGTGAGCATGCCAAAGGCCTTCGAGGCAATGGGAATCAATGGCGCACCCTCCGGCTTCTCGGCCTTGTTTGCGAGTCATCCGCCGATTGAGCAGCGCATCGCCGCGTTGCGAGGCGCGCACTGATTGACTGGAGTAACGGCGGTAGTGTGAAAACTACCGCCGTTTTTCTTCATGACCCAATTTTTTCAAATCCACCCCGACAACCCGCAGCTTCGCCTGCTCAGGCAGGCAGCGCAAATCATCCGCTCCGGCGGCATTGTCGCGTTGCCGACCGACTCCTGCTATGCGCTCGTATGCCAGCTCGACGACAAGAGCGCGGTAGAGCGGTTGCGGCGCATCCGTGACGTGGATGAGAAGCATCATCTGACGCTGTTGTGCAGGGACTTGAGCGAGATTGCCGTGTATGCGCTGGTAGACAATCGCCAATACCGGATGCTGAAGACGGCGACTCCGGGGCCGTACACTTTCATTCTCGAAGCGACAAAGGAAGTTCCGCGCCGCCTGAGCCATCCATCACGCAAGACCATCGGACTGCGTGTGCCTGAAAATCTGATTGCACGCGCCTTGCTCGAAGAACTGGGCCAGCCCTTGCTGGGCACCACACTCATTCTGCCGGGTGAAGTCGATGCATTGACCGAGCCGGACGAAATGCAGGAGAAGCTCGGGCGGCAGATCGAGCTCGTCATTGATGGCGGTGCATGCAGCTTCGAGCCGACAACAGTGATTGACCTGACCGGCGCGGAGCCGACGTTGATACGTCAGGGGCGCGGCGATGCGCGGATGTTCGGCCTGTAAAACCGGTTTGAAGAGAATCGCATCGGCACAATTGTGATTTCGGCAATGCATTGAGTTAATCGGTTCGGTGCGGCTTCCGGGATTCCGTACCGACAGTCGGCCCTGGTGCCCCTCTGATAAAATTCGCCTCATGAACGAGATTATTCAAGCGATTGCAGTGTACGCACTGCCGGTGATTTTCGCGATCACTCTGCATGAAGCCGCCCATGCCTATGCGGCCAAATATCTGGGCGATGCAACCGCCTATCAGCAAGGACGGATGAGCTTGAATCCCATCAAGCACATCGATCCGTTCGGCACCATCATCATCCCCATACTGCTCTACATAGCGACCGCCGGCGCATTCTTGTTCGGCTACGCGAGACCGGTTCCGGTGGAGTGGGGCAACCTGCGCAAGCCCAAGCGTGACATGGCGTGGGTGGCATTGGCAGGCCCTGCCGCCAACCTCGTGATGGCCTTGTTGTGGATGGTGCTGGGGATACTGCTGCGCGCAATGCAGGTTGATGAACCGTTTTTCATGCGTGTGGCGCACGCCGGTGTATGGATCAATCTGGTGATCTTCGCATTCAACCTGCTGCCGATTCCGCCGCTCGATGGCGGGCGCATCATGACCAGCCTGTTGCCGCACAAGTATGCATACAAGTTTGCGCAGCTCGAGCCTTATGGTTTCTTCATAGTACTGGCACTCATCTTTTTCAATTTGTCGAAGTACTGGATTTTCCCGGTGATAAGCATCGCGGAAACGGTGCTCATGCTGCTCGTTTTTCCTCTGACTCTACTTTTGAACTGACCGATTATGCTTCCTGACCGTGTCGTCTCCGGCATGCGCCCGACTGGTGCGATGCACCTTGGCCACTACCATGGGGCCCTCAAGAACTGGATCAAAATGCAATCCGAGTTGCCATGCCTTTTCTTTGTCGCGGATTGGCATGCGCTGACCACGCACTACGATGATCCCAGCATCATCGAGACCAGCACGTGGGACATGCTGATCGACTGGCTCGCTGCAGGTATTGATCCATCCAAGGCAACTCTCTTCATTCAATCCAAAGTGCCTGAACACGCCGAATTGCATCTGCTGCTGTCGATGACGACGCCACTCAGCTGGCTGGAGCGTGTGCCGACCTACAAGGACCAGCAGGAAAAGCTGGCCGACCGCGATCTGGCCACGTATGGTTTTTTGGGATACCCGTTGCTGCAGGCCGCCGATGTCCTGATCTATCGCGCCAGCCTCGTGCCGGTCGGCGAAGACCAGATCCCGCATATTGAAATGATGCGGGAAATCGCGCGCCGTTTTAATCATCTGTACGGCAAGGAAAAAGGCTTTGAAGAAAAGGTGCAGCAAGCGGTCAAGAAGCTCGGCGGCAAAGCGGGCAAGCTGTATGCCGAATTGCGTACCGCGTACCAGGAGCAGGGCAAGGAAGAGGCGCTGACCCAGGCGAAAGCTTTACTGGACCAGGCGCAGAGTCTGTCGCTGCAGGACCGCGAGAGACTGTTCGGTCATCTGGAAGGTAGCGACAAGATGATTTTGATCGAGCCGCAGGCAAGGCTTACCGAATCATCAAGATTGCCGGGCCTCGATGGACAGAAAATGTCGAAGAGCTATGGCAATTCGATCGCACTGCGCGAAGACAAGGAATCGGTCATCAAGAAGATTCGAACAATGCCAACCGATCCCGCGCGCGTGCGCCGCAGCGATCCGGGCGATCCGGAAAAATGCCCGGTATGGCAACTGCACCAGGTGTACTCCGGCAGTGATACCAAAGACTGGGTGATGAAAGGCTGCAAGTCGGCCGGCATCGGCTGCCTGGAGTGCAAGCAACCGGTAATCGATGCGGTACTGAAAGAGCAGGAACCGATGCGCGAACGTGCGCAACAATACCTCGACGATCCGTCGCTGGTCCGTGCGATCGTCGACGATGGATGTGACAAGGCGCGCAAGCTTGCACAGGAAACGATGCGGGATGTGCGTGAGGCGATGGGCTTGAACTATCGTTGACGACAGACGATATGCATGCCGCCTTTGACCAGCCCTCTGCATGGGTCGTGCGCTTCGCTTCATTGATTCCGGAAGGCGAAGTGCTCGATCTCGCATGCGGCAGCGGCCGGCACGCCAGATTTCTGGCAGCGCGCGGTTATCGGGTGCTCGCCGTCGATCGCGATTCTGCCGCGTTGGAGCGGGCTGCGGCGGATGGGGTGCGTACATTGCCAGTCGATCTCGAGGACGACAGTAACGGGAGTGCGTCGTGGCCCTTCGAGGCAGACCGGTTCAATGGCATTGTGGTGACCAATTATCTGCACCGCCCGCTACTGCCCAGAATTCTCTACAGCCTTGCGCCCGGAGGCATCCTCATCTATGAAACCTTCACCTGCGGGAACGAGCGGTATGGCAAACCGTCCAATCCGGACTTCCTGCTGACGCATGGCGAGTTGCTGAGGTTGACAGAAATTCAATGTGTTCCGTCGTTGCGCATCATTGCATTCGAGGACGGTTACGTTGATTTTCCCAAGCCCGCGATGGTGCAGCGAATCTGCGTGTTAAAGGGGAGGGGCGAAGGCGATGAAAATCCTTCAAGTCTGCATCTGAACTGAGAATGCATTCCAGTCAAGACAGCCCCACGGACGCAAGTGATCCGCTACAATCAATCTTTTACATCTTTGCGCAAGACAAACACCATCATGATTCAGGGCAGCATAGTCGCAATCGTCACTCCCATGCATGCGGACGGCAGTCTCGACCTGCCGGGATTACGCAAACTGATTGACTGGCATATTGCCGAGGGCACGGACGGAATCGTCATCGTTGGCACCACGGGTGAATCGCCGACAGTGTCGGTGGAGGAGCACTGCGAATTGATCAAGGTCGCGGTCGAACATGCGGCCAAACGCATCCCGATCATCGCTGGCACTGGTGGCAATTCGACGGCCGAAGCCATTGAGTTGACGCAGTATGCAAAGAATGTTGGCGCGGACGCTTCACTCCAAGTGGTACCTTACTACAACCGTCCGACGCAGGAAGGTATGTATCAGCACTTCAAGAAGATTGCCGAAGCAGTCGATCTTCCTGTCATCCTCTACAACGTGCCGGGACGCACAGTAGCAGACATGTCCAATGAAACGATCCTGCGCCTCGCTCAAGTATCAGGCATCGTCGGCGTCAAGGATGCGACCGGCAATATCGCGCGCGGCAGTGATTTGTTGCGCCTTGCACCGAAAACATTCGCTGTTTATTCGGGCGACGATGCGACTGCCATGGCATTAATGTTCTGCGGCGCAAAAGGAAACATCTCCGTTACCGCCAATGTCGCGCCGCGCGGCATGCACGACCTCTGCGTGGCAGCCATGAATGGAAAGGTTGCCGAAGCAATCGAGATCAACAACAAGTTGTTGCCGCTGCATAACAATCTCTTCGTCGAACCCAATCCAGTTCCGGTCAAGTGGGCGATGGTTGAAATGGATTTGATCCCGGCAGGCATCAGGCTCCCATTGGCACCACTGGGTGCGAATTTCCATGAGACAGTGCGCGCGGCATTGCGCGAGTCGGGTGTATTACAATAAGCGCCGGAAAATGGCGACTTGGTCCATACACTGAACTTATTCTTGGCATCGACATGATTAAAAGCACGACCTCTTGCATGGCAAAACATGGACTTATTTACGCGTTGGCGCTGACCGGTCTGACGGGCTGCAGCTCCCTCAGCTCGATGCTGGAACCGGATCGTGTCGACTATAAGAGCGCGGGCAAGGCACCGACCCTCGAAGTACCGCCGGACCTGACCCAGCTGCAACGCGAAAATCGCTACGCAATTCCCGAGGCAAACCGCGGCACGGCCACTGCTTCGGGGTATGGCCTCCAGCAGAATGTGCGCCCGACCTCTACTGCGGTAGTCGCTCCCAAAGCCACTGCAGACATGCATATGGAGCGTAGTGGCAATCAGCGCTGGCTGGTGGTCAAGCAAGCGCCTGAAACACTGTGGCCGCAGATCAAGGATTTTTGGCAGGATTCCGGTTTCCTGATTAATTTTGAGTCGCCCCAATCCGGCTTGATGGAAACCGACTGGGCGGAAAATCGCGCAAAGATTCCGCAGGATTTCATCCGTAACACAATCGGCAAGGCACTGGATAGTCTGTATTCAACAGGTGAACGCGACAAGTTCCGCACACGCTTGGAACGCGCTGCGGATGGAAGCACCGAAATCTATATCAGCCATCGTGGCGCGCAAGAAGTGCTGGTGGGTCAGCAAAAGGAGGGCACTGTATGGACGCCGCGTCCGGCAGATCCAGAGCTTGAGGCCGAATTTCTGTCCCGCTTGATGGCGCGCCTTGGCGTTGAAGATACCCGTGCCAAGACTGCGGCAGCGAGCGTTGTCAGCCAGCCGACACGCGCCAAGGTAGTGAAGGGCAGTAATGGCGGGTACGTCGAGGTTGACGAAAGCTTTGATCGCGCGTGGCGTCGTGTGGGACTAGCCTTGGATCGTGTAGGGTTTACAGTAGAAGACCGCGATCGCACGCAAGGTCTGTACTTTGTGCGCTATGTAGATCAAGGACGGGATGCGCAAAACAAGGCGGCTACGGACAAGGGGTTTTTCTCGAAACTGTTCTCCTTCGGATCCGGTAGTGACAAGGCCATATCTGCGCAGCGTTATCAAGTCGCTGTCAAGGGTGCTGGCGCGGTCAGCCAAGTTGCAGTTCTAAACAATGAAGGTCGTCCGGAATCGTCCTCGACTGCGGACAAGATACTTTCGCTCCTGAACGATCAGCTCAAATAGCCGTACTTGAAGTTTGCCAGTCTTGGGAGCGGCAGCGATGGAAATGCGCTGCTGATCTCCACCGTCTCCGGAGCAACCCATACGACCGTCATGCTCGATTGCGGATTCGCTGTCCGTGAAACCGAACGCCGACTGGAGCGCTTGGGAGTGGCACCAACGGATGTGACGGGCATCGTTGTCACACACGAACACCAGGATCATGTCGGTGGCGTCTTCAAATTTGCGCGCCGCCATCGCATTCCTGTGTGGCTCAGTCATGGTACTTACAGTGCGGTACGCAAACAGTGCGATGGCGTAACTTTGCATTTTTGCCGCGACGGTGACCGCTTGGTCATCGGCGATCTTGAGCTCTTCCCCTACACAGTGCCTCACGATGCGCGAGAGCCCGTCCAGTATGTGGCAAGTGATGGGCGTTTCAAGCTGGGTGTGTTGACGGATGCGGGGCAATCGACTCCGCACTTGATCAAGGCATTGGGCGACTGCAATGCCTTGATGCTCGAATGCAACCATGATCGCGAAATGCTTGCAAAGTCAGCTTATCCGCCTTCGCTGCGCCAGCGTATCGGCGGTGCGTATGGGCATTTATCGAACGACGCGACTTCGGAAATTCTTTCCGCTGTAGACAAGTCTCGTCTGGAGATCGTCATTGGTGCCCATTTGAGCCAGCAAAACAATACGCCTGAGCTTGCTCATGAGGCGCTTTCGCGGGCGGTTGATTCGACCTCGATTGAAATCGTGATTGCCTGCCAGGAGGAGGGATTCGATTGGGTCAAAATTGCAGGATGACCGCTGCTGCATCAGCAGGGATTATTCAAGATGGGCAAGGTCGCCTGCTTGTTCATGATCGGCTAATCATGATGGCTAATAATCAGCAAATAAAAAAGCCGGCCATCGGCCGGCTTTTAATCCAATAATCTATCGATTACTTGGAAGCGGATGCGCCTGCAGCAGCCGGTGCAGCAGCGTCAGCCGGTGCCGAAGCAGCCGGTGCAGCAGCAGCGTCAGCCGGAGCGGCAGCAGCCGGAGCGGCAGCTGCAGTGTCGGCCGGTGCTGCAGCAGGAGCTGCTGCCGGAGCGGCTTCAACCGGTGCTGCAGCAGGTGCTGCTGCCGGAGCAGCTTCTTCTTTTTTGCCGCAAGCAGCCAAAGCAACAGCCAAAAGGGAAGCGATCAACAGTGTTTTTTTCATGATTTTCCTTCAAAGGTTTCTATCAAAATTTTGCGATGAATAATTACCGGTAATTATCGCTCAATAGGGCATTTTCGCTGATGTTACGCATTCGCAAATGCTGCGATGTTGCACATGGAAAAGTTCCTAACTCACGATTATAGCGACTTTTTTGCCACAAAGCAGGAGGAATTTTCTTCGGAGTAAGGACTTTGTAAGCTTGCAACATGTTTCTTTTTATTTTTGCAAGTCGAGCCATCCGTCTTGATACCACGTATGCATGGCTTCGATCACGTCGATTGAGGCTGCACGTACTGCCTCTCCATCAAGCTGTCGCTGGTCCGCCAGCGTCGACAGCGTCGTCTTGTCCTGTCGGCCGACTGCAAATGATTCTCCGTTGATGAATACATGTTTGCCTCGGTACAGCATACGGGTGCGGCGCGACAATGCAATGCCGCGTTTGGTTGCGAGCTGTTCGAAGCGCTTGAAGGTAAGGGGCTTTTCTGGCGGATTGAAAAATACATTGATTTTCGGTTCCGACAAATATTCGCCGAGAAATATCGTCATGTCTTCGTCGGTGAATTTTACTTTCGATAGTTCAAACGTAATCTGTGCCAGCATTGCGCGACTGATCTCGGCCGGGCGCTTGTTCAATTTCAATTCCGGGTCGGCGTAACGCCCGGGTAAATCGATCGAATCAACCATGAATTGCAAAAACGCCTCACCGAGTTCCTGATAGGCCGGGGCGCGAAATCCGATGGAGTAGGTCATGCATTCGCCGATGGCGATGCCATCGTGCGCATAATGCGGCGGAAGATAGAGCATGTCGCCAGGTTCCAGCAGGAATTCCTGCTCTGGTTCGAAATTTTTCAGTATCTTCAGCGGCATGCCTTCAATCAGCGATAAATCCTTTTGCGCGCTGATACGCCAACGACGTTGTCCGTGCGCCTGTAACAAAAACACATCGTACGAGTCAAAATGGGGGCCGACGCCGCCAGCATCGGTCGCATAGCTGATCATCAGGTCGTCGAGTCGTGCATCCGGAATGAAGCGGAACTGCTGCATCAATGCACTGATTGCATCGTCATGCAAATTGACGCCTTGCACCAGCAAGGTCCATGCATCTTTCTTGACTGATGGAAGTTTTTCGAAGGGGCCGTTTTGCATTTGCCAGTGTTGATTGAAATGCGTGACGAGTCGGGACTCCACTTCATCATTTGCCGCCAGTTGAAATAATGCGTCGCGCGGCAAGAGGGGTTTGAATTCCGGAAATGCGCCGCGTATCAAAAGCGGCTTTTTATGCCAATAGTCGTGCAGAAATTGCTGCGGTGAGATATTGCCGAGGAGAGTGAGTTTTTTCATTGCGACATTATATAAGTTCGTGCCTTGTCATAAACATCCAAAAACGATCGCCCGAGATTCATTGCAGATCATTTTCGAAGTACGCTGCGTCAATGTGTGGTGAGGTTGAATGCAGGTGCTGGCAGGTATAATTCGATTGACAACCTAGGAAAGGAAGCACCATGAAGATTGCCAAAAATACGGTAGTGACATTGCATTACAAATTGTCGGATGCTCAGGGCAATCTGATCGAAGAAAGCCGTGAACCGATGGTCTATCTGCACGGTGGCTACGAAAATACGCTGCCGAAGATTGAAGAGGCGCTGGAGGGCAAGGATACTGGCTACGAAACAACGATCCAGGTTGAGCCGGAAGATGCGTTCGGTGAATATGATGCAAGTCTTGTGAAGATCGAGCCGCGCAATCGCTTGCCGGAGCCGCTTGAAGTGGGCATGCAATTCGAGGGCACGCCGGATGGCGGAGACGAAGGCGAAGAGTCGCTGATCTTCACTGTCACTGAAATTGCAGACGATAAGGTCGTACTCGATGGCAATCATCCATTGGCAGGCATGGCATTACGCTTCAACTTGAATGTGGCTGATGTACGTACGGCGACGGATGAAGAGATTGCACATGAGCATGTGCATGGTCCGCACGGTCACCATCACGATGATTTGGATGATGATGCGGGTGACCACTTTCGAAGCCATCCGATTCACTGATTCGCAGGTGCGGTAGCGACGGTCTTGGTACCGACGCTACCGTAATGCGGGTGATTGAATGCCATGCTTCGTTTCGGCAGAATCGTCCGCCAGGGAAAACAAGCTTGGAGAGGATGGGCTGACATTGAATTTCAGCCACGAATTGCCGAGTTCGAGCGTGCCCAGATTCCCTGTCCACAGAATTTTCGCCGACTCATGTGGGGCGGCGATGGCTTGATTGTGGATAATCAGCACCTGTCCAGCGAATTTTGCTGCAAGTGCTGTGATTTGTTTTCTTGTTTCGGCGAATCCATCACGTTTGCCATTCGGACGAACCGGCTTGGATAGCGGGTCCCCATCACAAAACAAGACAATGCCATTCAATTTTCTGCGCGACGCATAGTTGAAGACGCGTTGCAGCCAGTCTTTATTCGCAACAAGTCGATCTTCGAATTCGCTGTTGCGACCTGCCTCCGATGAATAATGGTTATTGTTGCCGGGAAGATTTACTGTCGCGAACATCGCATTGCCGAATTCCCATCGAGCGTTTTCCCCATAGCTGCGGAACTTTGCGATCGTTGATTGACGCAGCAGCGGAATCCGGCTGCCCCCCATGGAAAACTCATCGCTGAAGAATATCTCTCGCAGCCGGTTCAATCTTTCCATTGCAGATGATTTGCCGTTCGCGTTCTTGCATTCGGTCCAGTCGCTCGCGGCAAGCGAAACAATCAGACCATTCCTGGCCCCATCCAGCAGTGACTTGCGACGGTTATATATCCGGTCGCTGCAAGGTTCGGATGCGGCCTTGATACCGTTTGAAACGACAAAAGCGAGGTTCAATTCGTCGGTGTCATTGAGTGCTTCGCGCAGCACCGTCTCGTCGGAATCTTCCTTGGACGACGGCGCAATCACGGCGAAGCTGAAGTCCTTGGAATCAGCACATGCCGGCAATGCGGCGAGTGCAACACCGAACGCAAGCAGGTATCGCAGGAATGGGTTCTTCATCTTATTGCTGATTGGCCAGGCTCTTCAGACGATAGAGCGCATCGAGTGCTTCACGCGGCGACAATGCATCGGGATCGATTGCCGATAGCGCATTGGCCACTTCTGTGGCGGCATCGCCAATTTGGGGTTCATCGGACTCCGGTTCCGGTGCCGGCATGCTGCTGGCGAACAGGTCGAATTGCGGCGTCGCCTGGACGGAATGCGCTTCCAGGGCCGCGAGGTGCTTGCGGGCTGCGCGGATAACCGGCTGCGGTACCCCCGCCAATTGCGCAACTTGCAAACCGTAGCTTTGGGAGGCCGGACCGGATTGCACGGCGTGCAGAAACACGATGCTGTCCTTGTGCTCGACAGCGGAAAGATGCACGTTGGCCGCCGCCTTGTATGTGTCAGGCAGTTGGGTCAATTCAAAATAGTGTGTCGCGAACAGCGTGAAGCTGCGGGTGGTTTCGATCAGATGTCGCGCGATCGCCCACGCGAGCGCCAGGCCATCGAAGGTCGATGTGCCGCGCCCGACCTCATCCATCAGGACCAGTGAATGCTCGGTCGCGCCATTCAGGATCGCCGCCGATTCCGTCATCTCCACCATGAACGTCGAACGTCCGCCCGCCAGATCGTCGGCTGCGCCGATGCGGGTGAAGATGCGGTCGATCGGTCCGATAGCGGCGTTGTCGGCCGGCACAAAGCTGCCGACGTATGCCAGCAATGTGATCAAGGCGGTCTGCCGCATGAATGTCGACTTGCCGCCCATGTTCGGTCCGGTGATCAGTAGCAGTTTGCGTTCGCTGGACAGTTCGCAATCGTTGGCAATGAATCGTTCAATCTGGTTTTCAACCACCGGATGGCGGCCCTGTTCGATCAGGATCGCCGGCTCTGTGACCAGTTGAGGGGCGCGCCAGTTGTAGCGTACGGCATGGTCGGCCAGTGCTACCAGCACATCCAGTTGCGCCATCGCATGCGCGATTGTCTGGAGTATGCCGATGTGCGGCGCGAGCTCATTCAGTACGCTTTCATACAGATGTTTTTCGCGCGTCAAGGCGCGCTCTTGTGCGGAAAGCGCCTTGTCTTCAAATGCCTTCAGTTCGGGGGTAATGTAGCGTTCGGCATTCTTCAAGGTCTGGCGGCGGCGATAATCGTCGGGTACTTTGTCGGTCTGGCCGTGTGTGACTTCAATGTAGAAGCCGTGTACCTTGTTGTACTCGACGCGGAGATTGGCGATGCCGGTGCGTGCTCGTTCGCGGGTTTCCAGATCGACGAGGAACTGCCCTGCATTTTCCGAAAGCGCGCGCAATTCGTCCAGTTCGGCATCGAAACCACGCGCAATCACGCCGCCATCGCGCACCATTGCCGCCGGTTCCAACGCGATCGAACGTTCGATGAGATCAAGACATTCGGCCGGGGTCGATAACGCATCATGAATCTCTTTCAGCAATGGCGCATCGGCATCCTTGTTGCACATATCGACATATGCCCGCAGCGACGGCAGTTGCTGCAATCCGCCGCGCAAGCCCGCCAAGTCGCGCGGGCGCGCCGACAGCAGCGCAATGCGCGTGGTGATGCGCTCGATATCCGGCACCGCGGCCAGCGTGGCGGACAACCCCGAGGCGGCATCGGCACGCATCAGCGCATTGATGGCCACGTGGCGCGCCTTGGCGACGTGCTGGTCGCGCCTGGCATGATGCAGCCAATGGCGCAACAGGCGCGATCCCATCGAGGTGCGGCAATGATCCAGCTGCGAGAAGAGCGTAGGTGATGCGGACGAGCCTTCCTGGCCGCGAATGGTTTCGGTCAGCTCCAGATTGCGACGCGTCGCGGCATCCAGTCCAATGAATTCGTTTTCCGTTTCGACAGCCAGCGTGCGCACATGCTGTAATCCCTTTCCTTGCGTCGCTTGCGCATAGCGCAACAATGCGCCCGTCGCACCAACCGCCGCAGTCAATCCTTCCGCGCCAAAGCCTGTCAGCATCGCGGCGGACAATTGATCCAGCAGCGCCTGTTTGCCGCTGGCAATATCGAAATGCCAATCGGGCACCGACGTTATCCTGCTGGCGGCAGTCCCGGCAAGCATGCCCTGTTCACTCTCCGCGGCAAGGGTTTCCGCGGGGGCGATGCGTTCGAGCTCCTGCTTCAATCGAGCATCGAGCGTTTTCGCATCGCCGGAGAATTCCATCAGCTTCAAGGCACCACTGGCCATGGAAAGCCACGCCAATCCGACGGTCACGGTCTTGCGCTGCGCGACGGTACAAAGCGCGAGCAAGGGGCGTTCGGATTTTTCGGGAAGCAGGTCGGAGTCGGTGAGGGTGCCAGGTGTGACGACCCTTGATACTTTCCGTTCTACCGGCCCTTTGCTGGTCGCCGGGTCGCCGATCTGTTCGCAAATGGCGACCGATTCGCCGAGCTTGATCAGCTTGGCGAGGTATTGTTCGAGCGAATGGAAGGGCACACCAGCCATCTTGATTGGCGAGCCGTTGGAATTACCGCGCTGCGTCAGCGTGATGCCGATGAGCCGTGCGGCTTTCTCGGCGTCGTCGAAAAACAGTTCGTAGAAATCGCCCATCCGGTAGAACACCAGTGTGGTCGGATAGTCTGCCTTGATGCGAAGGTATTGCTGCATCATCGGAGTATGTTTCTCCAATGATGCGTGAGCGCGAGGCAGCCCCTCGCCGGTTTCCGGTTTCAACGCAGGTTTCAAAGCCATCCCAGCCCTTCTAGATTGGATGCATCGCGTTGACTTTGATGAGGAGGATTTCAGGCAACGCCGATGCAGCGAAATATTTTATACCCGGCACGATGCGCCGTATTCGCCGGCGGTGGAGCAATCTGTCAGTCAAAGGACAGGCTCCACCTCTTCGTGTGCCAGACGCCAGATGTGCGCTGGCACAGGCGACAAGCAAGAAAACTATCTGCCTCGTCCGCCCGAGCGATGCGGCGCAGCGGGTTTGCCGGCAGGCCGGCTTGTTTGCTGGGTTTTTGACCTGGGGGGGCGGCCGTTCGTATGCGGATGGTTGCCGCTGCGGAGCTGGATCGGTTGAGGGCGGGCGTCGGGATCCGGTTCGAATCCGACGATGACCTCGCGCGGCAATGTGCGCTTGATCAGTTTCTCGATGTCTTTCAACAGGTCATGCTCATCGACGCACACCAGCGAGACCGCTTCGCCTGTCGCGCCGGCACGGCCGGTGCGGCCGATACGATGGACATAATCTTCCGGCACGTTCGGCAAGTCGTAGTTGACGACATGCGGCAGCAAGTCGATGTCGATTCCGCGTGCCGCAATGTCGGTCGCAACCAGCACCTGCAAGCTACCATCCTTGAATTCGGAAAGTGCCCGCGTACGTGCCGCCTGACTCTTGTTGCCGTGAATGGCGAGCGCCGAAATGGTTTCCTTGCCGAGTTGTTCGACCAGTTTGTTGGCGCCATGCTTGGTGCGGGTGAAGACGAGCACTTGCGGCCACTGACGCTCCTTGATCAGGTGACTGAGGAGCGAATGCTTGCGATTGCGGTCCACCGGATGCACTTTTTGCGTGATCACTTCGACGGTGGAATTGCGGCGCGCTACCTCGATCACGGCAGGAGCATCAAGCAAACTTTCCGCCAAGGCCTTGATGTCATCGGAGAACGTTGCGGAGAACAGCAGGTTTTGCCGCTTCGGCGGCAATACGGCGAGGACGCGGCGAATATCCCTGATGAAGCCCATGTCGAGCATGCGATCTGCTTCGTCGAGAACCAGGATTTCAATTCTGGTGAGATCGACGGTGCCTTGCTGCATGTGATCGAGCAGGCGGCCCGGGGTGGCGACCAGAATATCGACGCCGTGCTTCAGCAGCTTGATCTGCGGATTGAAGCCGACGCCGCCGAAGACAACTGCGGAGGTCAGTTTCAGGTACTTGCCATAAACGCGCACACTTTCTTCGACCTGGGCGGCTAGTTCGCGCGTCGGGGTCAGGATGAGTGCACGTATCGGCCGGCTTGCTCCTGCCGTGGCGGCAGTGCGCGCTGCAAGTCGATGCAGAATCGGGAGGGTGAAGCCGGCGGTCTTGCCGGTACCGGTTTGCGCTCCGGCGAGCAGATCGCCGCCCGCCAATACTGCAGGAATGGCTTGGGTTTGAATCGGGGTGGGAGTGGTGTATCCCTGTTCGCGAACAGCGCGAACGATTTCTTCGGCAAGGCCGAGGCTGTTAAAAGGCATGAATAATCAATCGAAAAATATTCGCCCGCCGTTATCGAGGGCGTGAGCCGCGGGCAGGCGAATGTGCACTCGGAAAATTACCGAAAGGTGCGGTTGAGAGGTTGGTGTGTAAAGTCGCGCGTGCAATGACGGCATTGCACGTTGCTACGCAATACGTGTCGTTGCTTATTTTGCAAATGGCGCAAGCAGCGCCACCATCTGGGCAAAGATTTTCGGCGATCCCGCGATGACATCGCCCTTGTACAGATAGTCCGATTCGCCGGCGAAGGTTCCCATGATGCCGCCGGCTTCGGTGATGAGAAGCGAGCCTGCCGCCATGTCCCACGGTTGCAGACCTTTTTCGAAGAAACCGTCCAGGCGACCGGCGGCGACGTAGGCGAGATCAAGTGCTGCAGCACCCGGACGGCGCAGGCCTGCGGTTCTCTCCGTCATGACGCGGAACATTTGCAGGTATTCCTCCAGCCCTTCCATGTCGCGAAACGGAAAGCCGGTGCCGACGAGCGCATCTGCCACCTTGTCGCGGCGTCCTACCCGAATGCGCTTATCATTCAGGTATGCACCGGCCCCCTTGGTAGCGGTGAACAAGTCATTGCGGGTGGGGTCGTACACGACCGCTTGTGTGATCTGGCCGCGCTGCTGCAGTGCGATCGATACGCAGTATTGTGGAAATCCGTGGATGAAATTGGTCGTGCCGTCGAGCGGATCGATGATCCAGACGTTTTCGTTTTCATCATGCAGGTTGGCGGATGGGCCCGATTCCTCGGCCAGGATTGCATGATCGGGATAGGCGTTTTTCAGAATCTCGATGATGGCCATTTCGGCGGCCTGATCGACTTCGGTGACAAAATCGTTATGGCGCTTCTGGGTGACCTTCACGCGTTCGATGTCGAACGAAGCACGATTGATGATCGAGGCGGCGCGACGAGCTGCCTTCACCGCCGTGTTGAGCATGGGATGCATGAAAATTCCGTTAAAATCGCGGCACCGTTGCGTACCGCACGGAACCACATGAGATGAATTAATGAGCGATGCGGCAGGTCTGGCCGAACAGTCAGTTTGCCGCGCAATGACGCTATTTTAAATGAACCAGTCGCAATCCAGTATTTCTCTTTTCAAACGCCTGCGTTTCGTGCTGATTGAAACAAGCCATCCGGGCAACATTGGCGCGGTCGCGCGTGCGATGAAAACCATGGGGTTTTCCGAACTCGTACTGGTCAATCCGCGCTTTCCAGATGTGTTGGGACATGCCGAAGCGATTGCCTTTGCGAGCGGTGCACAAGATATCTTGAATTCGGCACGCATCGTTGGATCTGTCGACGATGCGCTCGCCGGGTGCAACTATGCGGCAGCCTTGACGGCAAGACTGCGCGAATTCTCGCCGCCGGTACTGGCACCGCGCGCCTTGGCGATGCAACTTGCCGCTGCACCGAACCTGAATGCAGCCTTGATTTTCGGAAATGAACGTTACGGCTTGGCCAATGACGTCGTTGAAAAATGTAATGTCCTGATCAACATCCCCGCGAATCCCGACTATTCATCGCTCAATCTTGCACAAGCGGTTCAAGTGCTGGCGTATGAATGCCGGGTGGCTGCCGCGGGCGACGTCGTGCCGGTGTCGCCAATCGGATTTCAAGGAGAGATGGCAGAAATGGCACAGATCGACGGCATGTATGCGCATGTGGAGCAGGCGCTGGTGGTGATTGAATTTTTGGATCCTGCGAATCCGAAAAAATTGATGCCTAGACTTAAACGGCTGTTCTCACGAACGCAATTGGAAACCGAGGAAGTGAATATCCTGAGAGGGATTGCAACGCAGATATTGCGCAAATGCCATCGATAGCCAGTTGCTAGTGCCCGCAATTGGATTGGATGATATTCCGTCCGGACATTGTTTTGATCGTTCGTCAAATGTGGTCCGACAACGCACGAGAAGTTGTCACGTGCGTCCTTCCGTGCATCAGCCCCAGGCGCGCAACAAACCAACCGCCAATCCTTCCAGTGCAAAACCGTCACGTTCCTCTTCCACGCGAATGGGCTCGAAGTCCGGATTTTCCGGTAAAAGTTCAATGAGCGATCCCGTTTTCTTGAATCGCTTTACCGTGACGTCATCGCCAATGCGTGCGACAACGATTTGCCCGTTCTTTGCCGAATCGATTTTCTTGACTGCAAGCAAATCTCCATCAAGGATGCCGACATCTCGCATCGACAATCCACGCACCTTGAGCAGGTAATCCGGCTTGGCCGAAAACAGGGAGGGATCAACGTTGTATGTCGTTTCGATATGCTCCTGAGCGAGGATCGGCGAGCCCGCAGCCACACGGCCAACCAGCGGCAGACTCAACTGCATCAGATGCGGATGGGGGAGGGCCATCTGCGTGCCAACCCGGCTCGGTACATCCCCCGATGCCATGTCTCGCAATCGGATCCCGCGCGAAGTACCTGGGGAAATCTCGATCGCTCCTTTTCTTGCCAATGCCTGCAAATGTTCCTCCGCTGCGTTTGCCGACCGGAAGCCGAGTTCGGCAGCGATTTCGGCTCGGGTTGGGGGGAAACCGGTGTTATCGATTGCTTCCCTGATTAGGCGGAGAATTTGTTCCTGGCGGGCTGTGAGTTTGATCATGGCTGCTTGTTTGATGGGCAAGAATGGCTGGTCATAAAGACAGTCTGTATTTTTATACAGTATTCGTATTATTGCAAGCGGCTGGCAGCAAATACTGCGCGGTGATATGCATGTCGGGTAAGGCTTTGAAACAATTGAATTTTCGCTGTTTTCAGGTTATCATTTTCGGCTTTCCTCTTCCCACACTCGTCTTGACGCCGAGGTGGGCAATTTGTTATCCGTCCATAAGGAGATTACATGCGTCATTATGAAATCGTGTTTATCGTGCATCCCGACCAGAGCGAGCAAGTTCCGGCGATGATCGAGCGTTACAAGGGCATCGTCACCGCGCGCGGTGGCAATATGCACCGTGTCGAAGACTGGGGTCGTCGCCAGATGGCTTACATGATCCAGAAACTGGCCAAGGCGCACTATGTGTGCCTGAATATCGAATGCGACAGCGAAACTCTCGCCGAAATCGAAACCGGCTTCAAGTTCAATGATGCCGTTTTGCGCCATCTCACCGTGAAGATGAAGAAGGCGGAAACAGCGCCGTCGCCGATGATGAAGGCTGTGCAGAAGGAAGATGCCGCCAAGAGTCAGCGTACCGAGGCAGCTGCCGCGTAATTTTGCGACGCATTAGCGACGAAGGAGCGTGAATCAGCTGAAGTTTGTTGCCTGCATTGCCGAGCGCGACGCGTTGCGCTACACCCCGGCAGGCATCCCGATCGTGTCGGCAAAGTTGCTGCACAGTTCGGAGCAAGTGGAAGCAGGTGTGTCCCGGTTGGTTGAATTTGAAGTCGCTGCGGTTGCCGCAGGCGAAATTTCAGGAAGATTCAATCAGGCTGAATTGGGTTCGACATGCTGGTTCACAGGATTCCTGGCACGCAAGAATCGCAACAGCAAAAGCCTCGTGTTCCACGTTACGGATTTCGAGGCATATTCACCAGATCACTAGATACAGGAGCCAAAAATGGCATTCGGTAAAAAATTCGACAAGAGCAAACTCAAGCAAAGACGTCAACAGCAAAATCCGCTGTTCAAGCGCAAGAAATTCTGCCGCTTCACCGCAGCACACGTTGCGCAGGTTGACTACAAGGACATCGACACCCTGAAGGACTTCGTTCAGGAAAATGGCAAGATCATGCCGGCACGCCTGACCGGCACCAAGGCAATCTATCAGCGTCAAGTCGACACCGCGATCAAGCGCGCACGCTACCTCGCGTTGCTGCCGTACACCGATCTGCACAACGCGTAATTGACGGCGGAAATAGGAGAAAAACATGCAAGTCATTCTGTTGGAAAAAGTCGTTAATCTCGGCAATCTTGGTGAAGTCGTGAAGGTCAAGGATGGTTACGCCCGTAACTTCCTGATCCCGCAACGCAAGGCGCGCCGCGCTACCGCAGCGGCTGTGGCCGAATTCGAAGCGAAGCGCGCAGAACTCGAAAAGGCTGCGGCCGAGAAGCTGGGTGCGGCACAGGCTCAAGGCGAAAAACTGAGCGGCCAGACTGTGAAGATCGGTCAAAAAGCTGGTGTTGACGGCCGTCTGTTCGGTTCTGTCACGAACTTCGATATCGCTGTTGCGCTGACCAAGCAAGGCTTCCCGGTTGAGAAGGCCCAGGTCCGCATGCCGCAAGGCCCGTTGAAGATTGTTGGCGATCACGCTGTTTCCGTTGCTCTGCATACGGACGTCGTGGTGGATGTCACGGTTGCGGTGTTCGGCGAGCAGGCGTAACAAGTAGTAATAATCAGTTGCATGAAAAAAGCCGGGTTCGCCCGGCTTTTTTCATGCGCGTGCGAAAGTTCGCATTCGTGGTGAAGTGGGCGCTCGGCACGCAAGCCGAGGCGAGTCCTGCATGGGAGGGTTTCTCCAGCAGGGGAGTTGGCGCTAACGTTGCAGGCTCGTCCGGTGCGGGCACGTGTGCGCTTGCAAAAATTGGCGGGGATTCGGACGGCATGGGGCAGGGGCTTCGCGAGGCATGCGCCGCGTCTGCGGGACAGGATTGCCTTGCATGGCAATGCTTCATTCGTTTACTGAGTTCTGTCCGATTTGCGAGCTACGGTGCATTCTGCAAGGACGCACCGTTAAGGAGCTGCGCGGCGATGCCATGCGAAACTTATGGCTCTTTCCGCGCCGCCTGCATTCACTATCCCGCTTGCGTTCGGAATGCGCGTGCAAGCTGTGACTATTCCATTCATGCAAACGGACTTGCTCTAATGTCCGGATGCAGCCGCACCTTTCTTCGGTTTGGTCAGCCAGACCAGTCCCGTCAGCGCAAAGAACGCAAAGCCGCAGTAGACGAAAAATTCGTTGGTGGCGAGCATGTAACTCTGTGCATTGAGCATGCGCTCGACGACTGCGTAAGTCTGTTGCATCGACAGGCCGCTGGCGCGGAGGGTATTGAGGTAATCGTTGCTGGCCGGTGAGTACTGCGTGATGTTTTCGGCAAGGCGTGCATGGTGACTGGTGGCGAGATGTTCCCACGCGGTGATGCTGATTGCGGTACCCATCGCGGCTCCCAGGGTGCGCAGAAAATTGGACAGTCCGGATGCTGCTGCCATCCGATCCGGCGTGATGTTGGACAGCATCAAGGATTGCACCGGCATGAAGAAGCAGGCCATTCCTATCCCTTGCACCAGACGCGGATTGACGATATCCCAGAAGCCGACTTCCAGTGAAAGCAGGCTGTTCCACAATGACACGCCGCCCATCACGATGAATGAGAAGGTTGCCAGCGCACGCAGGTTCAGGCTGGCGATATTCCTGCCGATCAGCGGTGAGAGTATCAGCGTGAAGATGCCGACCGGCGCCATCGCCATGCCAGCCTGTGCCGACGTGTATCCCATCACCGCTTGCAGCCACAAGGGGAAGATCACGACCGAGCCGAAATATGTCATGAAGCCGACCGACAGCAGGATCACGCCATAGCGGAAATTGATGTCCTTGAAGAGTTGCAGATCGACGACGGGCTGGCGCGAGGTCAAGACCCAGGCGATGAAAAAGGTGAGCGCGACTGCGGCGATCACGCCCAGCGAAACGATCAAAGGTGAGGCGAACCAGTCATGATCCTTGCCGATTTCCAGCATCAATTGCAGGCTGCCGATGCCGACCACCATCAGCGCGAGGCCGGTGATGTCGAGCGGAATCTTTTCGGTGACGGAATCGCGCTTGCGCATCAGTGTCCAGATCGTGATGGCACCGAACAAGCCGATCGGGATATTGATCAGGAAAATCCAGGACCAATGATAGTTGTCACTGATATAGCCGCCCAGGAGCGGGCCGCAGATCGGCGCGAGGATGACGGTCATCGCCCATAGACCCAGAGCCGCGCCGCGCTTCTCGGGCGGAAAATTGCGCACCAACAGTGTCTGCGATAGAGGCACCATCGGCCCCGACACCAGGCCTTGCAGCAGGCGACATATCACCAGCATCGGCAGGTTGACCGAGAATGCGGCCAGCGCCGACATCAGCGTGAACGCGAGCACCGATACCACGAACAGCTTCACTTCGCCGACCCGCCGCGCAAGCCATCCGGTCAGCGGCACCGCGATGGCGGCGGCAACCGAATAGGCGCTGATGATCCAGGTGCCCTGGCTGGTCGAGACGCCGAGCGAGCCTGCGATGGTGGGTATCGACACGTTGGCGATCGTGATATCCAGGATCTCCATGAAGGTCGACAAGGCCGCCGCGACGGTAAGCAGGAACAGCGCGGGGCCCTTGAGCGGTGCCGGCGTTTGCGGCGCCACCGCCGGGTGGCTGTCGTTTGCGGCTTGGGCTTGCATCCGGATCTCTTATTTCAGGTTGGCGGCGATGATGGCGTCGATGCGCATCTTTGCCTTTGCATCGTTTTCGTCGGCGGCGGCAGAGTGCGCCGCCAGCGTCGCGGCGTGGCTTCCACCAGCGCCGACGGGGGCACCAGTCTGGTCGTGCATATCCACCCTGGCGGTCATCGACAGGCCGACGCGCAGCGGATGCTCCGCAAGTTGCTTGGGATTGAGCGCGATCCGCACCGGTACGCGCTGCACGACCTTGATCCAGTTGCCGGTGGCGTTTTGCGCCGGCAGCAGCGCGAACGCGGAACCGGTGCCTGCGGCCAGACCGATGACCTTGCCGTGGTACTCGACCTTGCTGCCGTACAGATCGGAAACCAGGGTCACAGGCTGGCCGATGCGCATGTCGCGCAACTGCGATTCCTTGAAGTTGGCATCGACCCACACCTGGTCGAGCGGCACGATGGCCATGAGAGGTGCGCCGGGATTGATGCGCTGTCCGACCTGCACGCTGCGCTTGGCGATCTCGCCGCCAACCGGTGCGTAGAGGGTGGAGCGCGATTGCGTCAGTATCACTTCCTGCAGACGGGCGGCGGCGCGCTGGACGTTGGGATGCCTGGCGACGGTGGTGCCTTCGGTCAATGCGCGACCCGATGCCAATTGTTCGGTCGCGGCGGCGACGGCGGCTTTGGCTGCCGTGACGGCAATCTCGGCATGGCGGATTTCTTCGCCCGAGACGGCACCGGAGCCGATCAGGGTTTTGCGCCGGGAGAGGTCGTCCTGCGCGCGCACCAGTTCCGTCTCGCGCAATGCGAGATTGGCACCGGCTTGCGCCTGCGAAGCGTACAGCGTGCGCACTTCACGCACTGTTTGCGCCAATTGCGCTTCTGCCTGTGCGACTGCCACATCGGCATCCGCCATGTCGAGGCTGATCAGGCGTTGGCCGGCCTTCACCACGTCCGTGTCGTCGACATGGATTTTCGCGACCGTGCCGGTGACTTGCGGTGTTACCTGGATCACGTTGCCTTGCACATAGGCGTTCTCGGTTTCTTCCGAAAAGCGCGCGACGACGGTCCAGTACACACCATATGCGATGCCGGCGAGAATGAAGAGCGCTGCGATCGTGAGCAGAATCTTCTTGCGTTGCGGCGATCCGGAGGCGGACTTGATCGGGGTCGGGGCGCTGGCGTGCGTATTGGCAGCGGCATTGGTCATTGTGGCCATGATTTCTCCATGAATCCGGGTTTAGTGTTGTGTCTTGCCGCTTGTGTGCGCAGGCTGTGCGTCATTGAAGCCGCCGCCGAGTGTGCGCACCAGTGCGACTTGCACGTCGTGACGCTTGGCTTTGATATCGACCGCCGCGCGGCGCTGAAGCAGCAGCTGGGTCTCCACTGTCAGCACGGTGAGGTAGGGCGAGAGCCCGGCGCGATAGCGCAGCATGGCAAGCCGGTGGGCTTCCTCGGCAGACGCCAGCGCGTCGCGCACCGCATCCTCTTCGCGCGATAGCGAGGCCGCCCGCGTCAGTTGTTCTGCCACTTCCTGTGCTGCCGTGACGATGGACTGGTTATATTGCGTGATCGCGCCATCGAGGTCCGCCGTCTTGATCGCATAGTTGGCGCGCAAGCGCCCGCCGTCGAATACCGGCAAATGGATCGCCGGGCCGAAACTGCTCATCAGGCTGCCCGCCGACAGCAGCTTGTCGAGGCCGACGGACTGGAATCCGGCCAGCGCGTTCAGGCTGATGTTCGGGTAAAACTGCGCCTTGGCGGCATCGGCGTCGCCCGTCGCGGCGGCAATGCGGGCGCGTTGCGCAGCCAGTTCCGGGCGGCGCGCCAGCAGGTCCAGTTGCAGATTCTTCGGGACGAAGAATGGCGCGCTGCCAAGCGCCGGACGGCCGATCTGTTGCGCAGCATTCGGCATGTCACCCGCCAGCGCCGCGAGTTGCAGGCGCGTGATGTCGATTTGCATTGCGATCTGCGTCAGATCCGCCCGCAACGCGGCTTCATTCGTTTCGTTCTGTTTGAGTTCCACGCGGGTATCGAGCCCGTTGGCGACGCGCTGAGTGGTCAGCTTGCGAATGGCTTCGCGCTGTTTCTGCGTTGCCAGCAGCACGTCCTGCAGTTCGAAATGCGCCGCCAGTTGAACATAGGCGCGGGCAATCGAGGTGGCGAGCGCGAGTTGCGCCGCATCGCGGTCGAAACCGGCGGCCTTCACCTGCGCTTCGGCGGTGCGGATCAGGGCGTCGTTCTTGCCCCAGAAATCCAGGTCGTAGCCGAAGTTCAGTGCCGCCAGCCCCTGGCTCACCCATTCGCCGCCGGTGCCGAGAGGCGGCCTGGGAACCATATGGTTTTCCGACTGGCGTCCGTACGTGGCTTCGGCGGTGGCATTCAATTGCGGCGCGGTCGCCGCCTGGTTCAGGGAAACCGCGGCCTGTGCGCGTGCGATGCGGGTGCGCGCGGTGGCGAGGCTGGGGCTGTTCTCGATCGCGTGCCGAATCAGCGCGTCCAGTTGCGGGTCGCCATAGACGCTCCACCAGTCTTCTCGCGGCCACGCATCCTGTGTCCGGTCGAGGCCGCCTGGCGTTGAAAGCGCGACAGGGGCGGATGGTATCGCGGCGGGGACAATGCCTTGAAAACTTGCGCATCCTGCAAGCAGCACCGCGACAGCGGTCGTCGGCAGCGAGCACGCCGTGCGGCGCATGCATTTGGTGACGAATGAGCTCATGGTTCTCTGTATTGTTTTATTGAATGGCATGCTCAGGCGTTGGCGATCATGCGCAGCAGGAAGCCCTTGAACTGGGCGATTTCCTCCGGCGAGAATCCGCGCAAATGGTGGTTCAGCGCATTGATGGCGACCTGCGTCATCTGGTCGGCCCGATGCTTGCCTTTTGCTGTCAGTTCGACTTGCACGACGCGCCGGTCGGCGGAGCTGCGGGTGCGTTGCACGAAGCCTTTTTCCTCGAGCCGGTCTAGCGTGCGGGTAATGGCACCGGTATCGGCCATCAGTTCGCGCGCCAGGTCGGCCGCCGTATTGGCCGGGCCGTGCAGCAGCTTCAGGAAAATGCCGAGTTGCGCATGCGTCATGTCGTATTCGGCCAAGGCGCGGTCGATCATGCTGATGAGCTGGTTGCCGACACGTTTCAGCAGAAAGCCGATGCTTTGTTCAGGCGAATAATTCTTCAAAGTGTAGGGTTCGGACATGATTGTGTTGTCTCTAGGAATTATTTAAAATTTAACTGTCTAGTCAGTAATTGTCAAGTCAGTGATATACAATTGCGGGATAGAAAAACCCCAAAAACCCATTCTGAATATTCCCGGCCGTCCAATTCTGTTGCATTGGGTGAGCAGGTTATAATGCGCGCCATGAACAACCGCACCGATCCGCAACTGGACGCACTTCGCATCCCGCCTCACTCGATTGAAGCGGAGCAATCCGTACTGGGGGGCTTGCTGCTGGACAATGCGGCTTGGGACCGCATTGCCGACTTCGTCACCGAAGACGATTTCTATCGGTACGATCACCGCGTGATCTTTCAGCACATCGTCAAGCTGATCAACAACACCAGGCCGGCCGACGTCATCACCGTGTTTGAAGCGCTGTCCAGCACCGGCAAGGCGGAAGAGGTGGGCGGTTTGTCCTATCTGAATGCGCTGGCGCAAAACACGCCATCCGCCGCGAACATCCGCCGCTATGCCGAGATCGTGCGCGACCGCGGCGTGTTGCGGAAGCTGATCACGGTCTCGGACGAGATTTCAGGACAGGCCTTCAATCCGCAGGGCAAGGAAGTCAAGCAGCTGCTGGACGAAGCCGAATCGAAAATCTTCGCCATCGCGGAAGATGGCGCGCGTGGCGCGCAAGGCTTCCAGGCGATCCAGCCCCTGCTGACGCAAGTCGTCGAACGCATCGACGAGCTGTACAGCCGCGACAACCAGAACGACATCACCGGTGTGCCGACCGGCTTCATCGACCTCGATCGCATGACATCCGGTTTGCAGCCGGGCGACCTGGTCATCGTCGCGGGCCGGCCGTCGATGGGTAAAACCGCTTTCTCATTGAATATCGGCGAGAACGTCGCGATCGAGAGCGGCTTGCCGGTTGCAGTCTTCTCGATGGAAATGGGCGGCACGCAGCTCGCGATGCGTATGCTGGGCTCCGTCGGACGCCTTGATCAAAGCCGTCTGCGCGTAGGCAAGCTGAACGATGAAGACTGGCCGCGCCTGACGCATGCGATTCAGAAGATGAACGAGGCACAACTCTACATCGATGAAACGCCGGCCTTGAGCCCGATCGAACTGCGCGCCCGTGCGCGCCGGCTGTCGCGCCAGTGCGGCAAACTGGGCCTCATCATCATCGACTACTTGCAGCTGATGTCGGGCAATGGTTCGGGTGAAAACCGCGCGACCGAAATCTCGGAAATTTCGCGGAACCTGAAAGGCCTGGCGAAGGAATTGCATTGCCCCGTGATCGCGCTGTCGCAGCTGAACCGTTCGCTGGAACAGCGTCCCAACAAGCGCCCGGTCATGTCGGACTTGCGCGAATCGGGTGCGATCGAACAGGATGCCGACGTTATTCTGTTCATCTACCGTGACCAGGTGTACAACCCGGATTCGCCGGACAAGGGCACGGCCGAAATCATCATTGGCAAGCAGCGTAACGGCCCGATCGGTTCCGTGCGCCTGACCTTCCTCGGCGAATACACGAAGTTCGACAACTTCACCGGTGGCCAGGCGATCTTCGGCGGCGAGTAAGGCCTTCGCCACCCGCCATCGGGAGACATGATGTTTGCCAGTGCGGTGCATGATGCTTTGTGCGCGGGGCTGCTGTGCGTTAACGGAATTCAACGGAATTTGAAGCATTAACTTTGAGAGAGACCAATCATGTTTGGACGATTGATGCCCACCGAGGGCAAGTTTTTTGAGCTGTTCATTCAGCACGGCGATCTGTGCGTCAAGGGCGCAAAGGAGATGGTCGCACTGATGACGAATTTCGATGATCTGGAAAATCGCGTGCATGCGATCGAAAGCATCGAAAAGCAGGCTGACAAGGTGACGTATAACACGCTGGATATGCTGCACAAGACGTTCATCACGCCGCTCGACCGCGATGATATCCACCAGCTGATCACGCGCATGGATGACATCCTCGATCTGCTCGAAGATGCGGCGCAGACCATTTCGCTGTACGACATCAAGGCGATCACGCCGGAAGCCAAGCGGTTGGCGGAGTTGTGCCTTGGATGCACGGAGAAGGTGAGGGCGGCGGTCGGCTTGCTGCACAACATGGACAATTCAAGCCAGATCCTCGCGATCTGCGAGGAAATCGACCGTCTGGAATCGGACGCGGATCACGTCATGCGCGCGGCCATGTCCAAGCTGTTCCGCGACGAGCCGGACGTGCGCAACCTGATCAAGCTGAAGGCGATCTACGAAATTCTGGAAACGGTGACTGACCGCTGCGAGGATGTGGCCAACATCATCGAAGGCATCATCGTGGAAAATGCATAAGGCCGGACAACGCACCTGACTCCCGGCAGCAGCGGCAGCCTGTTCGCATGAATCGTCGACAGGCCGGCTGCGCGATTCGCGTAGTGTGCGCATTTCTTGCCGTATCTTGAATTGATACCAAACCAATAACACTCATGCAAACCCTGCAGATAAGCATTTATGTCCTTGCGCTCCTGATTGCGCTGGCCCTGCTGTTCGATTTCATGAACGGCTTCCATGACGCCGCGAATGCGATTGCGACCGTGGTATCGACCGGCGTGCTGCGGCCCCAGACGGCGGTGGCGATGGCGGCCTTCTTCAACGTCGTCGCGATTTTCTTCTTCCAGCTGAAAGTCGCCACAACCGTCGGCAAAGGCACCATCGAACCCTCGGTGGTCGATCACTATGTGGTGTTCGGCGCATTGGTCGGCGCAATTTTCTGGAACGTGGTGACCTGGTATTACGGTATTCCATCCTCCTCGTCGCACGCGCTGATCGGCGGCCTGGTCGGGGCCGCGGTTGCCAAGGCAGGTACCGGATCGCTGATTTCCAGCGGCCTGATCAAGACCATCTCGTTCATCATTCTGTCACCGCTGCTCGGGTTCGTGTTCGGCTCCATCATGATGGTATTGGTGTCGTGGATATTCATCCGCTCCACGCCGCGGCGGGTCGACAAGTGGTTCCGCCGCATGCAGCTGGTGTCTGCCTCGATGTACAGCCTCGGACACGGCGGCAACGATGCGCAGAAGACGATGGGCATCATCTGGATGCTGCTGATTGCGGCGGGTCATTCGACGGCGGAAGAGCATCTGCCGTGGTGGGTCATCATCAGTTGCTATGCGGCGATCGGGCTGGGCACCTTGTTCGGCGGCTGGCGCATCGTCAAGACGATGGGGCAGAAGATCACCAAGCTCAAGCCGGTTGGCGGCTTCTGCGCGGAGACGGGCGGCGCGATCACGCTGTTCCTCGCGACCGCGCTCGGCATCCCGGTTTCCACCACGCACACGATCACCGGCGCGATCGTCGGCGTCGGCTCGTCGCGGAAGATGTCGGCGGTGCGTTGGGGCATTGCGGGCAACATTGTGTGGGCATGGGTGCTGACCATCCCGGCATCGGCATTCGTCGCCGCGATTGCATGGTGGATCGGCACGAAAATCCTGTAGCTGCCAGACAGCGAACATGAAAAAGGCGCGCAGTTGATGAAGTTCAACTGCGCGCCTTGTCTTTTGGCGACTTGCCTTCGGCAATTCAATGCGCCATCAGAATCGGCAGTGTCATCGATTCAAGGATGGTGCGCGTGGCACCACCCACCAGCACTTCCCTGAAGCGCGAGTGGCCGTAGCACCCCATCACCATCAAATCCGAATCGAGCGTGGCGGCAAGCGACAGCAGCGCATTGCCGATGTCGGTCTTGGTCGTCTCTACCTTCACCTCGACGTCCACGCCGTGACGTCCGAGAAAATGCGACAGGCTGCTTCCGGGCTGTTCGTCCAGGCCTTGCAGTTGGGATTCGGCATTGAATATCGCCGCGTGGACGACCGCAGCGCGCTTGAGGAATGGCAATGCGCACACGACTGCCCGCCTCGATTCCGCGCTCGCATTCCACGCGATCAGCACCTTGTTGCCCACGGCCCGGGCCGGTGTCGCGTAGGGGACCACCAGTGCCGGACAGCCTGAATGCATCACCACGGATTCCGGCAGGTCGGACGGTGCAATCGCGGCCGGCTCTTCACGATCCGGCTGCCCCAGGACGAGCAGGTCGCAATAGCGTGCCTGCATGCTGATGCCGCCGACCGCTTCGTCATCGATCAGCCGCTTTTCGACGGACATGACATTGGAGCGCTGTGCGATGCGCTCGAACTTTTCCAGTGTCGCTTCCGCACGCTGCCGCAAGGTCTCGATGAATGGCGTGATGCCGGGGTCGGTCGGACTGGTCGCCATGGTTTCGTAGATAAACTTCGACACGCCTGTCATCGCTGCGCCGATGAGATGCGCATTTTCGGCTGCCGCGATGGCCGACGCAATCTCGATGCGCGCATCGGCATGCCTGGATTCATCCACCTGCACGAGAATGGTTTTGTAAGACATGTTGTCGCTCCTCTCGCGGAATCAACATCACGAAGAAACAGTCGCATTCAACAGCATCCAGTCACTGCACACTATCAGGATAGACAGCCGCACCCGCTTTATCCAGCGATATGCAAGATGTGTGATCTGAAACAGTTGTCAGGATTTGATTCGCGGCAATCAAGGCGATGCATCGCGACTCGGCATTTCGTCACCGGCGATTTTTCGCATCCTCCGGTAAGATGACAGCCGCGGCAGCTATCTTGGCCGCAACGTTCTCAGGGCGGGGTGAAACTCCCCACCGGCGGTAATTGCGTGAAAGGCGCATAGCCCGCGAGCGCTTGCTGTTCACAACGGCAAGGTCAGCAGACCCGGTGCGATCCCGGGGCCGACGGTATAGTCCGGATGAAAGAGGACGGGATTCCCTTTGCATGGCCACGCCAGACGTGTGCCATCGCAGTCCCGTGCGCCCTATTTATCTTTTCGACAAATAGGAGCAACAAGAATGACTTACTCTCAAACAGGTATCTCGCCGGCGCGCATTGCCTTCGTCCAGTCGGGCTGGCATCGCGAGATCGTCGATCGGTGCCGCCTTTCATTTCTGGCCGAAATGGGGAAGCGCGGCTTTTCGGAGGCGGATATCGACTTCTTCGAAGTGACGGGCGCTTTCGAAATTCCGCTGCACGCGAAGCTGTTGGCGAAGACGGGAAAGTATGCTGCCGTTGTCGCCGCAGGACTGGTAGTGGATGGCGGCATCTATCGCCATGAATTCGTCGCGCAAGCCGTCATCACGGCGCTCATGCAGGTGCAACTGGAAACGGAGGTGCCGGTGATTTCGGCCGTGCTCACGCCGCATCATTTTCATTCCCATGCGGAGCATCAGCAATTCTTCCTTGAGCATTTCGTGGTGAAGGGCGCGGAAGCCGCAACAGCGTGCGCCGATACGCTGGCAAAGGTGCGGCAGTTGAAACGCATGGCCGGAAATCCTGCGCGAGGCGATGCCGTCAACGCCGTTGAGCCTGCCGCGAATGCGGAGGCGAGGCCGGTCCTGGTTTAGGCCGGGAATGCGATGCCCGTAGCGCAGACGACCGCGCCGATTGCCGCCGCTTTCGCATCGCGCTACGGGACCACCTGCAGCACGCCTTCCATTCCTCTTTCCCGGTGGTTCTTGAACAGCAGCAGGCGGCTTCGGCAGTAGTAGGGATAGTTGCCGGCGGTGGTGGGCGTGAAGGCGATCCTGCGGGGCTCGCCGCCCAGTTCCTCATCGACCGCGATGCCGGCTTGCGGCGCATCGATCACAAATGTGTGCGGGACGATGCCCGGACTCTTTGCGACAAAAAGTTCCACGGGGATGCCTGACTTGACGATCACGTGTTGCGGCTTGAAAAAATATTCGCCGCCGACGATGCGCACGCGCTGCACGCCATCGCTGTCCACGCGAGCCTCGATCATTTCCGGCAGTGCATCGGCGTCGGCGCGCAAGGACCCGCACAGGCCTGCGTACAGGCTGATGGCGAGAATCGGCAAGGACTTTTTCATTGTCGCGGCTCGGCGAAGGCTGTCTGGAAGGGCTTACAAGGCGCCCAGAAAATCGTTCTTGCCGAGCTCTACCCCGTTGTGTCGAAGAATCGCGTAAGCCGTGGCCACATGAAAATAGAAGTTGGCATAGACGAAGTTGTGCAGGTATTGCTGGCCGGGCATCGATACGGCATTTCCCCGAAGCTGCAAGGTGATCGTCCGTTGCTCGGATCCGTCGATCTGTTCCGGACGGAAGGTGTTGAGATAGTCGATGGTCTTGCGGATGCGTTCCTTGAGTTCCGGAAAGCTCGCTTCGTTATCTTCGTAGCGTGGCGGCTTCATGTCTGCAAGACGGGCCGCGCATCCCTTGGCGGTATCGGACGCGATGCGGATCTGGCTCGCCAGCGGCAGCATGTCGGGATAGAGACGGCTGTTGATCAGGACTGCCGGATCGATCTTGTTCGCCTCCGCATGGGCGACCGCCTTGTCGAGAATGCCATCGAGGTTGTCCAACATGCGGACGAGGATGGGGACGGATGCCGTGTACATGGATAGGGACATGCTGAAATCTCCTCAATGTGAGTGAATGGCGAGAGTTTTGGCGAGAGTTTGTTTCATTGTATTGAATCGCAGGCCAAAGGGTGGCCATGGCGCGCTTGCAGTCGGACTTGAGGCAGAAAAATGACCGGTGGTGCTCATCGGGCCGATTCGAGAAGGCGCTTGCGCAATTCCTGCTCCGTGACGTGATCGAATCCGGTATCGGGATCCACCAGCACGAGATTGCAGCAATCCGGCGAGAAGAGCGAGGGCATGTCGTCCATCGCCAGCCAGGGTTCTTCTTCGCGGCCGGCGGCGTGCAGCCATGCGCGGATCTCGGCTTCCCTGACGAACTCTTCCGCGAACATATCGAATTGCGGGGTGACGTCGATGATGCGCCTGGCAATGTCCGGAGAAAAGAAGGAGCGCAGTCCGCGCAAGCTGTAGGCTTCGCGCCATGCGCTTGAGATCACGATGTCTGTACCGGGAAAGTCGCGCAGGAATTTTTCAAATTGGGGGATCAGCACCAAAGGGCCGGTGGCGCGGTTGAATGGATGCAATACGCCGTCGAAATCGAGGAAGAGAATCATCGAGGTGGACCGTATTCAATGGGGAGTAGTTGCCTCGGCACTATCGCGCAGGCACCTGCAAGACTTGAGTAATTGACACATATCAGCCTTGCGTGTCCTTGCCTGCCTAAAATGATTTTAGTGCGTTGTTCAGGGAGCGCTGCTGCCTGGTGCAGGGCAAGGTTCAATGCACGAATTCCCGCGCGCTTTCGCGCAGCTGAAGATGCATCACCTGTCAGGAGAATCATCATGTCGATCAGTGAATGCAGCAACATCGGCGTCGTCTGCTGCGGGGTGGATGCCACCATCCCGGAAGTGGCCGCGCTGATGCGAAAGTACCACGTGGGCGATGTGATCGTCGTCGAAAACAGGAACGGCGATCGCGTGCCGCTCGGCATCGTGACCGACCGCGATATCGTGATCGAGACTACCGCGCTGCAACTGGACACGAACGTCTTTACCGCCGGGGACATCATGAGCACGCCGATCATCACCGTGCGCGAGGGTGAGGGCTTCATCGAAACCTTGCGCCTCATGCGGCAGCACAAGATACGCCGGATGCCGGTGGTGACGGATGCCGGCACGCTGTACGGGATCGTCACTGCAGACGACGTCATCAACCTGCTGGTGATGGAGCTGTCGCTAATGACGGGCGCGATTGTCGAACAGCCGATAAGGGAAGGGCAGTTGCGAAAGTCGCCGTAAGGCGTCGCCGCCGGCGGAAAACGATGAAACTTCAAGCACTCTTGAGATGCCCATGATCGTGATCACACTCAACAAAATATTTCTCCATTGGCATGGAGTAAGCTTTTCAATCAGCGCCTTGCTCACTTGACCGTGAGTGGCGCATGAGGTCAGTTCGCAGATCATTCCTTCCGGCTCCAGGCAGGTCAAATGCATGTTGGAGCATTTTCTTTGGGGCGTCGCTTTTCGTTTCCTTCGCGGATGCGGTGGAACTGCCGTCGGACCAAGCATTGTCTCAGACCGTTGTTGCACAGACTTCGGCGGAATCGGTAACGCGAATCAGCGAACATGATCGATTTCATCAACTTGACGATAGACAGTTATCGCGTCGCAATTTCGCCATCACCGCCGGCAGCGCATTGGCTATTGGCTTATACGGAAGAAATCAATGGTGGGTTCAGGGGTTCAACGGCAAGTTCACTAGACAGACGGAAGGCTGGTTTGGCCAGAATACCTATAGCGGCGGCGCCGACAAGCTTGGCCATGTCTACGCGAACTATGCCGGCACGCGCCTGTTCGCCCGTGCATTCGAGTGGGCAGGGAACAGCCGGGAGCGCGCGCTCGCGCTGGCGGCATGGACGAATCTGGGGATCTATACCGCAATTGAAGTGTTGGATGGATATTCAAGGAATTGGTACTTCAGCAAGGAAGATGCCATCATGAACGTCATCGGGACAGGTGCGGCGATCCTGATGGAAAAGAATCCCACGCTTGACCAGGTGCTTGATTTCCGTCTTCTCTATAGACCCTCGAACGGCAGCTTCGACCCGGTCAGCGATTATTCCGGGCAAACCTATCTGCTGGTTCTTAAGGCAAGCGGCTTCCTTCATTGCGGCAGCATTCCGTTCTGCGCTATCTCGAATTTGCCGTCGGATATGGCACACGTGGATTTTCCGGCGATCCTTTTATTGCGAACACCAATCCGGATCGGGCGCGCAATGTATATGTGGGTATCTCGCTCAACCTATCCGAACTGCTCGACGCAACCGTATTCAAGGGCTCGGGCGGGCAAAGCCGGACGCAACGTGTCACCAATACTTTCCTGGAGTTCGTGCAACTGCCAGGCACCACCGTGCTTTCAAAGCATAAACTTTCTTCCAATTGAAGCCTTGCAGCGGAATTCCCGAATCAACGCGGCTGGTTACCTCTCATCATCGTTCGACTGAACAAACTCATTCCGCTTTCACCGGAGCGTTTGCATTCGCAGGCGAATCCGGATGGGCGCGCTTGCGCCATTTTTGATAGGGGGCGGAGACCAGCAATCCCACAATCACGAACAGCAGGATTGCGGCCTTGACCTGCGGTTCCGCGTTGATTGCCGTTGCGATTGTCAGTGCGATGACCGGATGCCGGGAGGCGCTGGATATCGCGAGGACTGTCCGGTCCCTGGGATCCGGGCCGCCGAGCAGATGGCCTGCCAGCAGACCCACCAGGTTGACGGCGGCAATCGCGAGGACCGTGCCGTTGCCGATGAGTTTGTGCATTTCCGGCCAAACGGCAATCAGTACCGGAATGATGGCGACGATCAGGATGATGTTGGCGATCTTTGAGATGATCGGTGCCGCACGTTCGGAGAATGCCGGGGCGAATCTGTGTATCGCCATCCCTATGCCCATGGGCAAGAACAGTGACGTGAACACCAGTTTGGCGACTGCGGCGGGTGATATCGAAATGGCGGCCGGAACAATCACGTTCAGCAGTGCAACAGTGAGAGGGACGATCACGATCGCCAGCAGTGAAATCGCCACCAGCAATCCATAGACATAGGATTGCCTTCCGCCGGCCTTCAGTTCCGATGCAGGGATGAACGGCGGGAAAGGTGAAATCGCCATCAGCAAGATCCCGGCCTTCGCCACGTGTGACAACGGCAATGCCAAGGCGAGCAACACCGCAAACAGCGGCACGATGACATTGATGGAAAGAACCGACCGGATCAGCAGGCCCGGACGCTTCAACACATATGTCGCATCGTTCATCGTCGCGCCGAGGCCGATGACCAGCACGATGAGGAAGATGCTTGCTTGCAATGCAAGCATGATCAGATGTTGCGCAGATTCCATGAGGATGCCTTTCCGGCAGCACACCTGGTTGACCGGTACGGAAACGGAGCGATCGCCGGTGTCGGCAATGGCGACTCGGTTTACCGGGATGATAGTTGGACCAGACAGGATCGCGTATTGGACCTTGGTCTAACAGTCATGGAATCCCCTGCCATCGATTGATCAAGCGACGATGTTGTAGCCGCCGTCGATGTAGATGGTGCCGCCGGTGATCAGTCGCGCAAAATCGCTCATCAGAAAAGCGGTTGCGACACCGACGTCGTCGATGTCCACCAGTTCATGCGCCGGAGCGCGCGTGGCAGCATCGCTCAACAACTGGTCGAAATCCTTGATTCCGGACGCGGCACGCGTACTGAGCGGGCCGGGCGAGACGGCGTGGACACGGATCTTCTTCGGCCCCAATTCATACGCCAGATATCGTACGGACGCCTCCAGAGCGGCCTTGACCGGGCCCATGATGTTGTAGTTGGGAACGACCTTTTGCGCGCCGTAATAGCTCATCGCCGCCATTGCGCCGCCGTCCTTCATCAACGGTTCGGCCAGCCGTGCCATGCGGATGAAGGAATGGCAGGAAATATCCATCGCGGTCGAAAAACCCTGCGCCGAGGTGTCGAGCACGTGGCATTGCAGGTCGTCCTTCGGCGCGAAGGCAATCGAATGCAGCAGAAAGTCGAGCCTGCCCCATTGCGCGCGGATGGCGTCGAACACGGCATGCATCTGCGCATCATCGCGCACGTCGAGCGGCAGGAAGAGTCGCGCATCCAGTTGCTCGGCGAGCGGTTGGACATGGGGTCTGGCTTTGTCGTTGAGATAGGTCAGTGCCAGCTCGGCACCGAGCGCCTTGCAGGCGCGGGCGACGCCCCAGGCGATGGAGCTGTCGTTGGCGATGCCGACGATCAAGCCGCATTTTCCCTTGAGGGCGTCGGATTGGAGAAGAGGATGATCCATTGGCGTGACCCTTTCCGATGATTGACAGCAGCGGCATTTACGATTGCACTGCGCTGATGCCGAGGGTCTGTTCCAATCTCGTCATCATCGCTTTTCGACGGTCGTCTTTGAGCCCGTCTTCCGGAAGCAGTCTTTTCATCAGTTCCAACGCGCGCATGCGATCGGCTTCGCCGGGCAGCAGCTGCGGCAGGGCTTCGATCGCGCGCTCCGGCGCATAGGCGACGATACCGCTCTGGATGCGGATCGTCGTCAGCAGCGCATCCTTGTCCAGCGCCGCGAACGGTTCTTCATTGGCGACGATGCGATAGGCTCTTGCGAGTCCTTCGCGACGGATCACGCCGTTTGCATGCAGTACGAGGAGCATCATTCGTACGACGGCTTCCTTCACCCCGCCTTCGCTGATGCGCGCCAGCAGGGCTGCGGTCTGTTCGACGTCGTCATCCTGCTCCCGGACGGGATCGGCGAGACGGTCGCCGACACCCAGCACGTCAAGCCAGCCATAGATGCCCTTGAACGTCAGCTCGACAGCTGCATCGCGCATGTCCCGATAACTGTCGAGATTGCGCTCCACGACATGGGAGAAATCCGTTTGCACCTTCAACAACGGATTGTCTTCGTTCACGGGTTTGCGGTTCTTGCGCACCGCATCGGCGACTGGAGGCAGCCACGCAAGGAAGGGATTGCGCGAACTCCACAGGTAATGCTGCATACGCAGCGGCTGCAGTTGCCGCTGCGCGCGGGCGATGGGTTCGTTGCTCATCATGCGGACCAGCGGCGCGGCGTAGAGGTCGTACAGCTTGCCGTTGATTTCGGACAGACCCTTGACCACGCGGAAGGGGTGCTCGTCTTCACGCCCGTCGTCACGGGACAGGATATCGGCGATCTCGCGCTCTTCGAATCTGACCTTGTAGTGTTCTTTTCCCTGCGGGTCGCGTTCGTCGATGATCAATTCGTACAGACCGGGCGGCAAGCCTTCGATGTATTCGAGCGTGTCGAAGATCTCCGCGTACTCTCTGCGCGCCACCGCGCCCGATACGAAGATCCCGAGATGGCCGATGGTTTCGTGCACGAGGTAGACAATGGTCTTGCCGCCGGCCTTGATCTCGCGTGTGTCCTTGTAAATGTCGGCGATCCAGTTGAGTGCCTGTTGCGGCGGCGTGATGTTGTCGCCGTCGGAGCAGAACACTACGACGGGCGCGTTGACGTTGTGCAAGTCAAGAATTTCGTTTCCCAGTTGAATCCGGCCATGGGACAGCTTGTTGCCGATGAACAGGTTGTCGACAATGGAGCGCATTTCCTCGCGCGTCAGCAGCGCATAACCGCCCCACCATTTCTCGAATTCCAGGAAGCGTGGTGCTTCGGTATCGATGTTCGTGAACAGGTGGTAATACTTTTCCCAGAATGTATTCGCGGGATTGAGGTTTTCGAAGTTCTGCACCAGCGCGGCACCATCGAACTTGCCGTTGCCAAGGTCGCTCATCAGATAGGCGGGCCATGATCCGCCGACCATGCCGCCGGTGTAGCGCATCGGGTTTTTGCCGTTCGTGCCGGCCCAGTAGGAGAGCGGTGCGCCGTTGAGCAACAGTGGACCTGTCAGTTCCGGCTCGCATGCAGCGAGCGCCATGACCGCCCAGCCTGCCTGGCAGTTGCCGATGATGCAGGTCTTCTTGCTGCGAGGATGACGGCGTGCGATCTCGCGCAGGAAGTGCAGTTCAGCCGCCGCAACGTCTCGCAGCGTTTGTCCGGGTACCGGTTCGGGAGTGAACACGACGAAATAGACGGGATAACCGTCGCGCAGGGCGACCCCGACCTGCGAATCCTGCTTGAAACCGCCGATCCCCGCACCGTGGCCGGCACGAGGATCGATGATGAGATAGGGACGCTTGTCGTCGTCAGTGTGCACGCCGTCGGGTGGAATGATTTTCAACAGACGATAATTGGTCGGCCGTGCGAGCGTCCTGCCATCAACCAGCATGTCGTATTCAAAGGCGAGCGGCGGCGGTGCGCCGGCTGCGTTGTTCGCAATATAGTCGTCGCCCCGCTGACGCAACACATCCCAGAACAGGATGGCGCGCTGCCAGAAATCGGTGGCGTATTCCCATCCTTGCTGTCGAGGGGCGAAGAGGGAATCGATCGGCAAGGCGTGATTGAAAGCATCGGATTGTCCGATACGAAAAAGATTAGGCCAGTTTGTCGGAACTGACGGAGTTGGCGGAGTTTGGGTCACTGTTGTGGATTGCATCGATGGGCGAGCGTCGGGCGTACTCTGCTTGCCGGGCAGTACGGAAAGATGGGAGCGTTTGTGTTTCGATGTTCTCATTGAGATTCCTCCTGGGCATGGGTAGCGGTCGCCGGTTGTTCGACATGCGTGCCGATGAATTTGCGCGGGCGAAACGATTGGAAGTGGTGAAGCACGGCAATTGCGACCGGGCGGCAAGTGCATTTGACGTTCTTTGCCCAAGGCAGTTGCAGCCGGCTGGCGAAATTCCTTTCTGCAAATGCCCTTGCAAGCCATGCCATGCAGAAAACCGGAACGATCAATCCACGCAGGCTATTGGACCAAGGTCCAACTTTCCGTTCAATCCGAATACAGGTATCGTCGTTTCACGTCTGCGGCACGCGGTTCGCGCATGAATACTGCGCGTGCTCAAACCTGCCGGGGACCGGCATGAAACAATCAATGATTGCGGTCACGGCGTTCCTGCAATTCACTTGAATGCATTACGGAATGAATGGCGATGGTGTAGTCCGACTTTGACATCGGAGTGTCTTCCATGATGCTTCCTTCCTTCCCGCCGACATTTGCATTGCCGCGCTTGTGGTCGAGGCGGATACTGCCGCGGCTGGCATGCATCTGTGCCGCCATTGCCCTGCTTCCCGCTTGCAACAAGCAAGCCGCTCCGCCGCCGCCCGGCCCTGTGGAAGTCACCGCGGTCACGATTGCGCCGAAGGATACGCCGGTCAGCTTTGAATTCACCGCGCAGACGCAAAGCTCGCGAGAAGTGCAGATACGCGCACGCGTCGACGGCTTCCTCGACAAGCGGCTTTATACCGAAGGTGCGGTGGTGCGCAGCGGACAGCCGATGTTCCAGATGGACCGCAAGCCGTTCGAGGCCACGCTTCTGTCCGCGCAAGGCCAACTGGCGCAGCAGCAGGCGCGGCTTGATGTGGCGAAGGCCAATCTGGCGCGCATCAGACCGCTTGCCCAGAAAAATGCGGTGAGCCAGAAAGACCTCGACGATGCCATCGGCAACCATAAGCAGGCCGAGGCTGCCGTGCTGGCGGCGCAGGGCGAGGTCCGCACCGCGCGCCTCAACCTGGGATATACCACCATATCTTCGCCGTTCACCGGCCTGTCCAGTGCCGCCCGCGTGCAGGAAGGCAGTTATGTGTCCGCCGGCGAATCGAGCCTGCTCACTTCCGTGTCGCAGATCGATCCGATCTGGGTGAATTTCAGCATCTCCGAAAACGAGATGTTGAAGTATCGCGAACAACGCGCCAAGGGGCAGATCAAGTTTCCGCCGAATAATGATTTCACGGTCGAGGTGATCCTGTCCGATGGATCGGTGCTGCCCGATCGCGGCCGCATCAATTTCACGGAACCGTCGTTCAGCACGGAAACCGGAACCTTCCTGGTGCGCACGGTGCTTCCCAATCCCAAGGTCGCATTGCGCCCCGGCCAGTTCGTGCGGGCCAGGCTGCTGGGCGCGGTACGGCCCGATGCCATCCTGGTACCGCAGCGCGCGGTGTTGCAGGGAGCGAAGAGCCACTACGTCTGGGTGATAGGCAATGACGGCAAGGCGAAGGAGCGCGTGGTCGAGGTCGGCGACTGGTTGGGCGACAACTGGTTCATCAGCAACGGCTTGCGCGCCGGCGAGCGCGTCGTCGTGGACGGCGCGATCCGGGTTGCCGCCGGCATGCCGCTGAAAGTGACGGAGTTGCCTGCCGTGAGCGCCGAGGCAAAAGAATCGGTACAGCCCGCGGTGCAACCCGGCCAGGCAGGGAAAGCGGGGCAGGCGTCGCAGTCGGCGCAGCCGGCGGAATCTTCGCAGACGCCCAGGTCTCCGGAAGCTCCCAAGTCTCCGCAAGCGCCGAAATAGCGTCGCTCACACCAATCACTGGTCCGCGCAATGAATATCTCCCGCTTCTGCATCGACCATCCGATATTCGCGTCAGTGATCTCGATCGTCATCGTCATCGCGGGCGCGGTCGCGATGTTCAACTCGCCCATCTCGCAATATCCGGAAGTCACGCCGCCGCAGATCACCGTGTCCGCCACATATCCCGGCGCCAACGCCGAGGTGGTGGCGAACAACGTCGCCGCCCCGATCGAGCAGCAGGTCAACGGCGCGGATCGCATGATCTACATGAACTCGTCGAGCTCATCCACCGGCAACATGACGCTCAACATCTTTTTCGAGATCGGCACCAATCCCGAGCTGGCGCAGGTCGATGTGCAGAACCGCGTCAATCTCGCATTGCCGCAGCTGCCATCGTCGGTGCAGTCGCAAGGCGTGCAGGTGCAGAAGAGGTCGTCGGCCTTCATGATGGCGATCGCTGTCTACGCGACCGACGATCGCTACGAACCGGTCTACGTCGCGAACTACGCGAACATCTATGTGCTGGATGCGCTGAAACGCGTTCCCGGTGCGAACCAGGCGTCGATCTTCGGCACGCCGGATTACGCCATGCGCATCTGGCTCAAGCCGGACCGCATGGCGCAGCTCGGCATCTCGGCGGCCGATGTGCAGAAGGCGGTCGCCAACCAGAATCAGCAATTCGCCGTCGGCCGCCTCGGCCAGTCGCCGACCGGAACGGCGGTCGAGCAATCCTTTGCCGTCACCACCAGCGGCCGCCTGACCGAGCCGGCCGAGTTCGACAACATCATCATCCGTGCCGCCAGCGGCGGCGCTGCCATCGTGCGGCTCAAGGACGTCGGCCGTGCCGAGCTCGGGCAGAAAGACTATTCGGTCCGCAGCACCTACCAGGGCAAGCCCGCCACCATGATGGCGGTGTACCAGCAGCCGGGCGCCAATTCGCTGGAAGTTTCCGACCAGGTGAAGGCGACGCTGGCGCAGATGAAAAGCACGTTCCCGGAAGGCATCGACTACGCGATCGTGATGGATAACACCGACTTCACGCGGGCCTCGATCAAGGATGTCGAGCACACGTTCTACGAGGCGCTGGTGCTGGTGGTGCTGGTGGTCTATCTGTTCCTGCAAAGTTTCCGGGCGACGCTGATTCCCGTGATCGCGGTCCCGGTGTCGATCATCGGCACCTTCATCGGCATGAAGGCGCTGGGTTTCTCGATCAACATGCTGACGCTGTTCGGCATGGTGCTGGCGATCGGCATTGTGGTGGACGACGCCATCGTCGTCGTCGAAAACGTCGAGCGCAACATGAGCGTGCATCGATTGAACGCGAAGGAGGCCGCCAGGCGCGCGATGGACGAGGTGGCGGGGCCGGTGGTTGCCATCGTTCTGGTGATGTGCGCGGTGTTTGTGCCGGTGGCATTCCTCGGCGGCATCACGGGGCAGCTCTACAAGCAATTTGCCATCACCATTGCGATCTCGGTTGCCATCTCCGGCCTGGTCGCGCTGACGCTGTCACCGGCGCTCGCGGCGATATTGTTGAAATCGGGCCATGCGGAAAAGAACCGATTTTTCAAATGGTTCGAGCGCAACTTCGACCGTCTGACCGACGGCTATTCGCGCGCGGTGGGCGTGATGATCAAGCGGTATGTCATCGGATTGGTGCTGTTTGCCGTGATGATCGGCTTGACGGTGCTTATGTTCCAGAGGATACCGTCCGCCTTTCTGCCTCCGGAAGACCAGGGCTACATCCTCGGCGCGGTGATCATGCCGGACGCCGCCAGCCTCGATCGGACGGGAGCGGTCAGCGCGCGCGTGTCAGACTATTTCATGCATCAGCCGGGGGTGAGCAGCGTGGCAGTGGTTGACGGATTCAGTCTGCTCGACAGCCAGGTGAAGAACAATTCAGCGACATTCTTCGTCGGTTTAAAGAGTTTCGACGAACGTTACACGGCGAAGAATGCGGCTACCCAGAACGTGAAGGCCATCATCACCGATGCCTACATGAATCTGAGCAAGATACCGCAAGGCATTGTCCTGCCGATCAATCCGCCATCGATTCCCGGCCTCGGCACGACCGGCGGCATGGAGTTGTGGATACAAAGCAAGGGCAGCAAGAACGCGCAGCAGCTTGCCGGCATCGTGAACGATTTCGTGGCGAAAGCGAGAAGCACTCCGGAACTGACCGGCGTCACCTCCACGTTCAATGCATCGTCGCAGCAGTTGCTGGTCGATGTGGATCGCGACAAGGCCGAAACGCTCGGCGTTCCGGTCGAGGAAGTCTACAGCGCGATGCAGACCATGTTTGGTTCGCTGTACGTGTCGCAGTTCAACAAGTTCAGCCGTCTGTGGCAAGTGATTCTGCAAGCGGAATCATCGTACCGCCTCCGGCCAGAAGATCTGGAACAGTTGTTCGTGCGCAGCCGGGAGGGCAGCATGGTTCCTCTCAAGTCGGTCATCAATACCAGGTATGTCACCGGACCGGACCTGATGACGCGTTTCAACAACTTCCCCGCAGTGAAGCTCACCGCCAATGCGGCATCCGGTTACAGCTCCGGGCAGGCGATTGCCGCGCTCGAGCGCATCGGCGCGGAGGTGCTGCCGTCCGACATGGGCATTGCATGGAGCGGCGAGGCGTACGAACAGCAGAGTGCAGGCAACACGTCCACGATGGTGTTCGCTTTCGGCATGATCATGGTGTTCCTGATTCTCGCCGCGCAATACGAAAAATGGTCATTACCTGTGGGCGTTCTGCTGGCTGTGCCGTTCGCCATTTTCGGTGCGCTGCTGGCGATCCTCTTGCGCGGCTTGAACAATGACGTGTACTTCCAGATCGGACTGACCATGCTGGTTGCGCTCGCCGCCAAGAACGCAATCCTGATCTTCGAGTTCGCGGTGTTGAACCGCGAGGCGGGGCACTCTGTCTACGACTCGGCGATGATCGCCGCGCGCGAGCGGCTGCGTCCGATCATCATGACCTCGGTTGCCTTCATCCTCGGCTGCGTGCCGCTGGCGATCGCGGTCGGCGCCTCCGCCAACAGCCGTCATTCGATCGGCACCGGCGTGATCGGCGGCATGCTGGCGGCGACGGTCATCGCGATTTTCTTCATCCCGATGTTCTACTTCCTGATCGAAAGAATGTCCGAGAAGTTCGGCGGCGCGAAAAAGGGCGGGGCGGCCGAGGGCGAGGAAGGCCACCCCGGTCCGGGGGCATCCGGCGCGCATGCGACCGGCACGCCGCACGCACGACGCGAGGATGACTGACATGCGCAACCCCGCATTGCTCCTGATCGCCGCAACCCTGAGCGCCTGCGCGGTCGGTCCCGACTACCGGCGGCCGGACATCGACATGCCGGAAGCCTTCCGCTTCGAGGACAAGGAGGCGCAGGACGTCGCCAACACGATATGGTGGGAGCAGTTCCAGGATCCGGCCATGAACGAGCTGATCGCCATCGCGCTCGCCGAAAACAAGGACGTGAAGATCGCGGCGGCGCGCGTCGATCAGTTTCTCGGACAATTCGCCAGTACCCGTTCGCTGCTGTTCCCGCAAGTCGGCGCCTCGTTCAATGCGCAGCGCCAGCGCGCCACGCAATCCAGCGTGCCGCCGCTGTCGTCCGGCATCGATCCGATCTTCAATCAGTACGATGCCGCGCTTTCTCTCAGCTGGGAAATCGATGTGTTCGGCAAGCTGCGCCGGCAGACGGAAGCCGCACGCGCAAACGTGCTGGCGAGCGAAGAGGGCAGGCGTGCAACGATACTGACGCTGGTGGCGGCGGTCGCGTCGTCGTACATCAATCTGCGCGACCTCGACCGGCAACTGGAAATCGCCAGGGCAACGGCGGACAGCCGCGGGAATTCGCTCAAGGTATTTCAGCTGCGCTTCGAGGGCGGCACCGTATCGCAATTGGAGCTGGCGCAGAACCAGTCGGAATACGAAGGCTCACTGATCGCCATTCCGCGCATCGAGAGCCTGATCGCGCAGCAGGAGGATGCGCTGTCGGTCCTGCTCGGCCGCAATCCGGGACCGATTCGCCGCGGCCGCGAACTGCCGAGTCTCGTCTTGCCAGCCGTGCCGTCCGGCTTGCCGTCGGAGCTGCTGGTGCGGCGCCCCGATCTGCGACAGGCCGAACAGAATCTCATCGCCGCCAACGCGCTGATCGGCGCGGCACGTGCCCAGTATTTTCCGTCAATCTCGCTTACCGGCCTGCTGGGATCGGTTAGTTCGCAATTCTCGGATCTGTTCACCGGACCGGCGCGCGCGTGGTCGTATGGCGCGGGAGTGACCATGCCGATCTTCACCGCCGGCGGCATCGCGGGCCAGGTGCAGCAGGCGCAGGCACAGCAGCAACAAGCCCTGCTGCAATACCAGAAGTCGATCCAGGTCGCGTTTCAGGAAGTCTCGGATTCACTCGTCGCGCACCGCAAGACACGCGAACAGCTGGAAGCGCAGGGCCGTCAGGTCGATGCGCTGCGCAATTACGTGACTCTCGCTCGCTTGCGCTATGACAATGGCTACACGAGCTTCATCGAGGTGCTCGATGCGGAGCGCAGCCTGTTTGCCGCCGAGCTCTCTCAATCCCAGACGCAGGGCGCGGTGTATGCATCGCTGATCAACCTGTACAAGGCAATGGGCGGCGGCTGGGTAGTCGAGGCCGAGCGCATGGCGGCAAGCGCGGCTGTGCCGGCCAAGGCGGATTAGTCCTGAGTTGGAAATTCGCAGACAAAAGCGTTCGATGCCGGCCATGATGTCGTCCTCCAATTGACGGGGCGACCGATGGATTCCACGGCAAATTTGTTTTTCAGTCAGTGTGGCGAACCAGCGCTCGAATTTCAACAGCCTGCTAGTGTCCTGAGTTAGAAATTCGTTGCAAATAAAAGTGATGAAATCGCGCCGAGACAAGGAAAAAAGCACAGCAAGGCCGAGGCCTTGCGAGCATTTTTGACGCAGTATCGGTGTGATTCTCGTCATCTTTTATGTGGCGAATTTCTAACTCAGGACACTAGACAAGCGACAACCTGTTTCTCAGCGGATCATCTTCATTCTTCCGCTGTGGAGCAAGCATCGGCGCAGTCACAATGAAGGTCGTGCCGCGGCCGACTTCGCTTTGCACGCGAATGCGGCCGCCGAGAATGTTGGTGACAATGCTGTGAGTGATATTGAGGCCGAGGCCGGAGCCGCCGGCGCCCAGCCTGGTGGTAAAGAACGGATCGAAGATGCGATTCAGATTGGCCTGCGGTATGCCCGCGCCGTCATCCTTCACAATCAGTTCCATCCAGCCGTCATCCGCGATCTGCGCAGCAATCGTCACCGTGCCGGTGTTGCGGCCATCGAAGGCATGTACCAGCGCGTTGTTCACGAGATTGGTGATGACCTGGCCGAGCGGACCGGGATAGCTGTCCATCTGCATGTCGGCAGGAATATGCTGCTGCACAGTGAACGAGGTCTTCTTGAGCGTTGGTGACAGTGTCAGCATGATTTCAGAGACCACTTCCGCAAGCGAGAAGCGCCGCCGCTGCGAGCTGGTCTGATCGACCGCCACCTGTTTGAAGCCGGTGACGAGGTCGGCGGCGCGGTGCAGATTGCGCACCATGATGTCGCTGGCGGTGCCCGCATCTGCCAAGAATTTTTCGAGCGTCGATCGCTTCAGACCGTTGCCGCTGGCATAGCTGCCGGCCAATTGCTGCGCCTGATCTGCAAAGGTGCTCGCCACCATCAAACTGTTGCCGATCGGCGTGTTGAGTTCGTGGGCGACCCCGGCCACCAGCGAGCCGAGCGCGGCAAGCTTCTCGCTGCGTGTCAGTTCTTCCTGCGCCATGCGCAGGGTTTCCAGCGTGGTTGCAAGATCGGTATTCGCCTTTTGCAATTCTTCCGTGCGCTCGATGACGCGCTGCTCCAGCGTGGCATTGAGCTCGCGGATCTCGTTTTCGATGCGTCGCTTGTCGGTGACATCGGAGCCGGCGAAGATGCCGTATTTTTCTCCTGCCAGCGTGAAGGTGTGACCGGAAAACTGTACCAATATCCTGCCGCCATCGCCCTGGAGCATCCATAACTCGCGGCCCGATGCATTGCTGCTGCCTTTCGTCATCAACTCGTCGAGCAGCTCGGTGCGATCGGTGGCGTCGCAGTAGAGCTCGAGTTGGACTGTGTTTTTTCCGATTACCGTGTCGCGGCTGCGCAGAAACAGATTTTCGAATGCGCTGTTGACGTCCTTGATGACATGGTTGTGGTGCACGCGTGTCACGAACATGGCGACAGGCGAGCTCCGGAAAATCGTCGAGAATCGCTGTTCGCTGTTGCGAAGTTCTTCTTCAGCGCGCTTGCGTCCGATTTCCGCGGAAGCGCGTTCGCTGAAGACCTGCAGCAAGGATCTCACCAGATCCGGATTGCCCAGCGGGCGCGAGTCCAGAACGGCCAGCACGCCGATCGTATTGCCGGCGGCATCGCGCAGTGGCGCACCTGCATAGCTGTCCCATCCATTTTCGCCAAGGGCGCGGTCGTGCGGAAACTGCGCCTGTATCCCTGTCGGCATGACGCAAATTTCGCCTTCAAGCGCCAGTTCGCATGGTGTGCCGGTGCTGAAGTATTCGAAGTTTTCCATCGCGTGGCCATTGCCGTACGCCGCGATGCTGCGAATCTTGTTGTGCGTGCCGGGCATGCGCACGCCAATGAGTGCGTAGTCGACATGCAGTGCAGAAGCCAGATCCGCAATGAGGAGCTCGAAGAACGATTCGCCTGCGATATCGTGCGTGCCTTGCGCGAGCCGAAGCAATGCGCGGTCGGCTTCGGCCTTTTGCTGTTCAAGCCGGCGCTGGTCGGTGACGTCGCGCACGACGGTCAGCAGATAGTCCTCGCTTCCGACCGTAAATACCGTGCCGTTGGTGACGCACTGCCGCACATTTCCGTATTTGGTGCGCATGGACCAGGTAAAGTCATGCACCGTCCTTGACCGGAAAATATGCGCAAACAACGCGCTTTTTTCTTGCTCATCCACCCAGATATCAAGATCGCGGGTGGTCTTGCCGATCACTTCTTCGCGGCGGTAGCCGGTCGCCTTTTCGGCGGCTTCGTTGATATCGAGGATCATGTCATTGCCGAGACTGATGATGACCACGGCATCCGGATTGCAGGCGAAAGCGCCGGCGAATTTTGCCTCGGACAGGATGCGCGCCTCTTCCGTCCGCCGCTGTTCGGTAATGTCTTCCGCAATCGAGAGCAGACGGCCGGCGCGCCCGCCTTCGTCGTCGATACGCGTGTGCATCCATTGACAGGTAATGACACTGTCGTCGGCCCGAAGGTTTTGCGTGATGGCATGGCTGTCGCCGCCATTGACGGCGAGGTTCACGAAGTGCGCATTGACGGCGTCATGGTCTGTCTGCCGAAACAGAAATCCGGCGTGCCGTCCCAGCGCCTGTTCGCGCAGATGGCCGAAGATTTTTTCCGCTGCGTCATTCCACTCGATGACGTGATGGCTTTCGTCCCATTCGATGATGGCAATCGGACTCTTTTCCACCAATGCCCGGTATCGCTCCTCGCGCTCATGGAGCTCCTGCTCGATGCGTTTGCGCTTGTCGATATCCCGTTCCAATTGCCGGTTCTTCTCGTCCAGTTCCGTGAACAGCGTCCGCAGGCTGACGCGCGTGTCTTCCAGTCGGCGGCCCAGCAAGCCGATCTCGTCAAGCTGCCGCCATTTGAATGGCACGTCCAACTGGCGGTTTGCCAGGCGCTCGGCGCCGATGCCGAGGCGCTGCAGCGGGCGGATCAGGCGATATTCCAGCAGGATCAGAATCAGGACGATCGACAGCACGGCCTGGGAAAATACGGCGATGGCCGATTCGGTCAGTTCCTTGATCATCCTTCGCTGCAGGCGGATGCTGCCGATCTCGATGCTGACGGACCCTATCGTCTTGCCGCTGTACACGACCGGCCGGGAGGTTTGGGCGGTATACCCGATGCGTCTTTCCGGATGTTGGCCCGACGCAAAGATGCCGAGTGCGTTGTCGCGCACTTCAATGCGCACGATATCCTCGTTGCGAGACATCATTGCTTCGATCAGGGCAATGCCGCTTTCCGGGTAGATGTTCCACAGTGGTTCCTGCATGCCGGTGGAAAGCACGTCCGCATTCTGCTGCAGCAATTCATGTGTCCGGGCCTGAATATCGTCCTGATAGCGTGTGATCCATGAAAAACCGCTGATGAGGAGGGAAGGTATGAACAGGCCGAGTACCACGACGAGCACGATGGCGCGCCGCAGAGTCAAAGTGCGTCCGATCATTGACATGAGTATTCCGTGTGGAATGGAAAGTCAGGGTTTCAAATGCCGCCTTGTCGGGGCATGGCGGGTTGCGGCGCTTCGTGTACCGGTGACAGTCAGGCAGCGCCGGTCATGCCGGGCTGTTCCGGGTCAGCCATTCCGTCAAATGGTCCACGGTCATGGGCTTTGCAAACAGATATCCCTGCGTCAGCGGGCAGCCGAGCGAGGCCAGCTTGCCAGCCTGATGCTCGTCTTCCACGCCTTCCGCAATGACCGACATGCCCAGGTTGCGCCCGAGCTGGATCACCATTTCGGCAATGCTGCCGCCGCGCGAAGAATTCGTGATTTCGGCGACGAAGGCGCGGTCGATCTTCAGCTTGTCCGCACGCAGGCGTTGCAGATAGCTCAACGATGAAAAACCCGTACCGAAATCGTCGATGGCAATGGTCACGCCAGTCTCCTTGATCTGCTCCAGCAGATCGAAGAGCACATTCGGATCGTCCATCGCAATCGACTCCGTGATTTCCAGCTCGATACGGGCGGGAGATGCCCCGGTGTCTTGCAGCGCCGCGCGCAGTGTGTCGAGGAAGCGGGGATGGCGGAACTGGACTTGCGAGACGTTGACGGAAATCTTGAAGTCATCGAAGCCGAGTTGCTGCAGCCGCACCAGTTCCTTGCATGCTTCGCGCAACACCCATTCGCCCATCTCGATGATCAGGCCGGAGTATTCGGCGATCGGGATGAAACGGTCCGGCGAGATGAAAGTGCCGTCCGCGGTTTTCCAGCGCAGCAGTGCCTCCGCGCCGATGGGGCGGCGCGTCGCCAGATCGATCTGCGGCTGGTAAACGACAAACAGTTCCTTCGCTTCGAATGCGGTACGCAATGCGTGCATCATGCGGACCCGTTCGCGGATATCCACGCCCATGCTGCGCGAGAAATAGAAATGTCCGGCGCGTTGCTGCAGCTTTGCCCGCTTCAATGCAATGTCCGCATCCTTGAGCGCATCGACGTCGCGATCCTCGTAATCGCACAGCCGGACCAGACCGATCGTGGCGGATAGCTGCACATCGTGGCCGTCGATGCTGAACGGCTTCTCGAACAGTTGCAGCAGGGCGGCCGGATTCACCCGCTCGGAATTGCCCAGGACGCCGAAGGTGTCGCTGCCAACCCGGCCTATCGTCAACTGATCGCCAAGCTGCGATTGCAGGCGCGCGGCGACCCCGAGCAAGAGAAGGTCGCCGAACTGGTGTCCCAGCGCGTCGTTGGTTTCCGCGAAGTGGTCGATATCGACCAATGCCAGCGTGGTTTCAAGCTTGTCCGCGCAGGCAAGGGTTGCATCGAGCAGCTCTTTGATGTGCGCGCGATTGGGCAGTTTGGTCAGCGGGTCGTGAAAAGCGAAATTGCGCAGGCGATTGACCAGCATGACGTTATCGAGCGCCACTGCAATGTTGCTGCAAAAGAATTCCAGCAGGCGTTGTTGCACTTCATTGACTGGTTCGCCAGTGTTCAGATGGACGACAAATCCTGAGCCGTCGCTGCTGCTGCTGAAATAGAGCGTAATGTGGCTTTCGGAATAGATGTGGCGGCGCTGTTCCAGCGCAAGTTCCGCCGCGCCGGCGATACGCGCAGCATCATGCAATGGCTTGCCGACCAGTTCGGCGTAGCGACCGGTAGCGGCGATCACTGTCAGGTCGCCGCGCGTCCTGCCATGCGTTCTTTCCTGACGGACGGCCACGCCTTCGGGATCCTTCTGCAGAAGTCTTGCCAGCCGTTCGATCACGCCTGCCGCGAAATTCGGCAGGTCGTGGAGCGCCATCAATTCCGCGCTCATCCGAACTATCAGATCCAATCCGCGACGTCCCGCATTGATTGCGCAGATCTGTTGATAGGAGCGGATTGCAGCGGTAACCGTGGTGTACAGCTTGATGCGGGTCAGTTCGGATTTCGTCTTGTAGTCGTTGATGTCGAAGTCGCGGATCGCGTCAAGCTCCGGTGCGTAGCCCGGCTGGCCGGTGCGCAGGATGATCCGCACTTCCGTCAGCTTCAGCACTTCGCGTATATGCCGTACCAGTTGGAGGCCGGCGTCTTCCTGTTCCATCACAACATCGAGAAGAATGACGGCGATGTCCTGCTGCTGCGACAGCAGCTTGCGCGCCTCCGTGGCGGAATAGGCATGCAGGAACTGCAGCGGCCGGTGTTGCATTTCCAGATTGCCCAGCGCGAACTCCGTCGCGGCATGCACATCGGCGTCATCGTCGACAATCATCACGCGCCAGACATCCGTTGCCACGGAAGATTTGGCAGCGCCCGATATCGTGACCACCTCGTCCAGAAAGACAAGATCGTCCTCGTGCGACGTGATTGTTGGGGGCATTGTCCTCTCCAAGATCCTAGCCTTCTTCTGTCGTCGAACTGTACCGATGAATTTATTGAAAGCAATGCATGTTTTCAATGCAACATTACCAGCTTGTAAATGACTATAGCTTATTCTGCATGGAATTGAGTATCGGTAACTATACATTTCCAGTCGGAGCTGAATTTCCTATCTTCGTATCCGTATTTCCGGCCATTCCGCGGGCTGTTTTGAATGTGGCGAACTGTCAATGCGCTAGAATTCTTCCTTTGAAGACCTTCTGAATGCGACTATGTCCGGCAACACTTTCGGCACTATTTTCACTGTCACTACATTTGGCGAATCTCACGGCCCCGCCATCGGATGCGTGGTCGATGGCTGCCCGCCGGGCATGACACTGTCGGAAGCTGACATACAACCGGAACTGGATCGCCGCAGGCCCGGGACGTCGCGCCACGTCACGCAACGGCAGGAGCCGGACAAGGTCGAAATCCTTTCCGGCGTCTACGAGGGCAAGACAACCGGCACTCCAATTGCGTTGCTAATACGCAACGAAGACCAGCGCAGCAAGGATTACGGCAACATCGTCGAAACCTTCCGTCCGGGGCATGCCGATTACACCTACTGGCACAAATACGGTATCCGCGACCCACGCGGTGGCGGGCGCTCGTCGGCACGACTCACTGCGCCCGTGGTTGGTGCGGCGGCAATCGCAAAAAAATGGCTGAAGGAACAGTACGGAACCACATTCAAGGGGTGCATGAGCCAGTTGGGCGAAATCGCCATTCCCTTCGAATCGTGGGACCACGTGCAGCAAAACCCCTTCTTTGCCGCCAACGCCACCATTCTGCCCAGGCTGGAGGACTACATGGATGCGCTGCGCAAGGATGGCGATTCATGCGGCGCGCGCATCGACGTTGTGGCTGAAAATGTGCCGGTCGGACTGGGCGAACCCATTTACGACAAGCTCGACGCGGAAATCGCCTATGCCATGTTGGGGATCAATGCGGTCAAGGGAGTGGAAATCGGCGCGGGGTTCAAGTCGATTGCGCAGAAAGGCACGGAGCATGGCGATGAACTGACACCGGAAGGCTTTGCGTCCAACAACGCTGGCGGCGTACTGGGCGGCATCTCGACCGGGCAGAACATTACGGTATCGATCGCGATCAAGCCGACTTCCAGCATTCGTACTCCACGCGGCTCCATCGACAAGAGCGGACAGCCGATTCAGGTCGAAACCTTCGGCCGCCATGATCCCTGCGTGGGAATTCGCGCGACGCCGATTGCGGAAGCGATGCTGGCATTGGTGCTGATGGATCATGCGCTGCGGCACAGGGCGCAGTGCGGCGATGTACGCGTGCCAACACCGAAGATTCCCGCGCATATCAAATGACTCTGGATCGATCGCAGCCCGGAAACAAGGCTGCGAGATTTCGGTCAGCTTCCCGCCCCGAATAAAAACACGCCCGCCGGCAAGAATCTCCCTGTGTCGAATCCCTTCCGGCGCGGATAGTCGATCAGCTTCGCACTTGCCTTCTTCGCTTGCTACGGCTTTATCGGCGTATTTTCGCCCTGCGCCGGCCAGGCCGGTGCTGAACCGATGAGGCATTCATCTCATGCTCTGGCTGACATTGCTGATGCTGGCATTGGTGTTGGCAGCCAGTCTGCGCATGCCGGAACCACCGAACCTCCATCCACCGTGCGACACGCCGTGGGTGCTTGCCGCGCTGCGGTGACGCGAGGTGTCCGCGTTTTTCATATCGACTTTCCTGATAATTGCCGCCCCACGCGGCGCTCCATGTCTTCTACTCGCTTTACCTTGCGCAAATCGGCTATAGCAGCACTGTGATAGGTTTGATGTGGTCGCTGGGCATCGTCGCAGAGATTGTGTCTTTCTTTCATCAAGCTCCGGTTTTCCGATTCTTCGATGTGCAGAAGTTGATGGTGGCGAGCTTGATTCCGGCCGTCATGCGCTTCTTGATGATCGGCTACTGTGCCGAGTCGCTGGTGTTGTTGATGATTGCACATGCGCTGAACGCAGCGACGTTTGGCGGACTGATTCTGGATGGCTTGTGGGATACATCCGGCTCGCAGGCAGTCTATTTGATGGCCGCAGTTTTCTCGCTGGCAGCTACATCATGAGGAGAAATAATGAAAACGACTGTCAAGCAGCAGGTATTGAAAGGCATGCTTGTGGTGGCGGCGGTGGTGAGCATGGGCGCCTGCCAGACCGTGCAGACAACCAAGAGCGGCGCTGTCGGAGTGGACCGGACGCAGCGGATGGCGGTCGCGCCGGGAGCCTTGGAGCAGGCTGCGCGCGAACAATATGCCGAACTGATTGCAAGAGAACGTCAAAAAGGAACTCTCAACCGCAACCCGGAACAAGTTGCGCGGGTGCGCACCATCGTCAACCGGCTCATTCCGCAGACGGCCCACTTCCGTCCTGATGCCGTGAAGTGGCAATGGGAAACCAATGTCATCACTTCGCAAGAGGTGAATGCATGGTGCATGCCGGGCGGAAAAATGGCGGTTTATACCGGATTGATGGAGCGGCTCAACGTCACTGATGATGAACTTGCCGCCGTCATGGGGCATGAGATTGCGCACGCGTTGCGCGAACATGCCCGCGAACGGGCGTCGGAACAGATGGTTGCCAGCGGGATCATTTCCGTCGGCACGGCGCTCTTCGGTCTGGGCGATATCGGGCAGCAGGGCGCGGAATTCGCCTACATGGGCTTGCTGGGCCTGCCGAATTCGCGCAAGCATGAAACAGAAGCCGATCGAATCGGCGTCGAACTGGCGGCGCGCGCCGGCTACGATCCACGCGCCGCGATTTCGCTATGGCAGAAAATGGGCAAGGCAAGCAGCGGCGAGCCGCTCAAGTTTCTGTCCACTCACCCTTCGACCGCAGACCGCGTGAACGACCTGACTGCGTATTCGCAGCGCGTCATGCCGCTGTACGAACAGGCCAGAAAAGGGCGTTAATTATCAAATTTTTAACAAAATATCCGCGCTGGCAACTGCGGCATTTTCATTGGCGACATGCGACGGCGCAGCCAGGTTTTGCATTGCACAACTATGGCATAATCAAAGATTGTCCTCACCGATTCATGCATCTTCTGCACACTTTTGAAACATGGCTCAAACGCTATACGACAAACTCTGGGAATCGCACGTCGTCCACACAGAGGAAGACGGCACCACGATTCTTTACATCGATCGCCATCTCGTCCATGAAGTGACCAGCCCGCAGGCATTCGAAGGACTGAAGCTGGCGGGCCGCCAACCCTGGCGTGTTTCCGCCAACCTGGCGGTTGCAGACCACAACGTGCCCACAACCGACCGCGTCAACGGCATCGCCGATCCGGTATCGCGCTTGCAGGTCGAGACGCTCGATACCAACGCCAAGGAATACGGGCTGACGTATTTCAGCATGCGCGACAAGCGGCAGGGGATTGTGCATGTGATCGGGCCGGAGCAGGGTGCGACGCTGCCCGGCATGACGGTTGTCTGCGGCGACTCTCATACTTCCACGCACGGTGCATTCGGCTGCCTGGCGCACGGCATCGGCACCTCCGAAGTCGAACACGTTCTCGCGACCCAAACCCTGCTCGCCAAGAAGTCCAAATCGATGCTGGTGCAAGTCGATGGCGCGTTGCCGTTCGGCGTGACTGCAAAGGATATTGTGCTGGAGGTCATCGGCAAGATCGGCACGGCAGGCGGTACGGGATATGCAATCGAATTCGCCGGCTCGACGATACGCGGATTGTCCATGGAAGGCCGTATGACGATCTGCAACATGGCAATCGAGGCCGGTGCGCGCGCCGGCATGGTCGCGGTCGACGACACGACGATCAACTACGTGAAAGGCCGTCCCTTCTCGCCGGTCGGTCCGCACTGGGATCGCGCGGTTGAATACTGGCGCACGCTTCATTCGGATCAAGGCGCGCGATTCGATATGGTCGTCACCTTGAATGCGGCCGAAATCAAGCCGCAGGTGACATGGGGCACCTCGCCGGAAATGGTGGTGCCGATCGACGACCGCGTTCCCGATCCGGATAAAGAGACCGATGCCGTCAAGCGCGACGCGATGGAAAAGGCGCTGGTCTACATGGCGTTGAAGCCGAATACCGCGATGTCTGACATCCGCATCGACAAGGTCTTTATCGGTTCCTGCACCAACTCGCGCATCGAGGATTTGCGCGCGGCCGCTGCTGTCGTGCGCGGCAAGTATCGTGCGTCAAATGTGAAGCTGGCGCTCGTTGTGCCGGGTTCCGGGCTGGTCAAGGAGCAGGCAGAACGCGAAGGGCTGGACCAGATTTTCAAGGCCGCCGGTTTCGAATGGCGCGAGCCGGGTTGCTCGATGTGTCTGGCAATGAATGCCGACCGACTGGAGCCGGGTGAACGTTGCGCGTCCACCTCCAACCGTAATTTCGAAGGCCGTCAGGGGCAAGGCGGAAGGACGCATCTGGTATCGCCCGCGATGGCTGCGGCAGCCGGAATCGCCGGGCATTTCGTCGATATTCGCGCCTTGCGTTAATCGCTGGCAGGAGATGCGAAGAAAGTGAAAAAGCTGTTTTCAATATTGATCGCCTCGCTGGTTCTGACCGGCTGCAACACGATGCAAGGTTTTGGCAAGGACGTGAAACGTCTTGGCGAGTCGGTTGAGAACTCCGCCAGGAGATAACCAGTTGGAAGCCGTCCCTGTGCGTGAAGCAGCAACCGGATGGCGATAGAGATAACGAACATGGAAAAATTTACCGTACACGATGGCTTGGTCGCACCGCTGGATCGCGCGAATGTTGACACCGATGCCATCATTCCCAAGCAGTTCCTGAAGTCGATCAAGCGCAGCGGCTTCGGCCCGAATCTGTTCGACGAGTGGCGCTATCTCGACCACGGGGAACCGGGGATGGATAATTCCAGGCGCGCGCTGAATCCGGATTTCGTGCTGAATCAGCCGCGCTACAAGGGGGCGTCGATTCTGCTGACCCGCAAGAATTTCGGCTGCGGTTCATCGCGTGAGCATGCGCCATGGGCGCTGCAGCAGTACGGCTTTCGCGCAGTGATCGCGCCGAGCTTTGCCGATATCTTCTTCAATAACTGCTTCAAGAACGGCGTGTTGCCGATCGTCTTGTCGGAAACGCAGGTCGATCACCTCTTCAACGAAGTCAAGGCGTTCCCGGGGTATCGCCTCGTTGTCGATCTGGATAAGCAGGTGGTTGCCACAACACAAGGCGATATCCTCTATCCGTTTGAGGTCGATGCGTTCCGCAAATACTGCCTGCTTAACGGTCTGGATGACATTGGCCTGACGCTGCGTCAATCCGACAAGATTCGCGCCTTCGAAGAGCGGCATCTGGCATCGCAGCCCTGGCTGGCCAACACGATCTGACAGTTAATCCGCAGTCCAACAAACAATATCCAAGAATGAAAATCGCAATTTTGCCCGGTGATGGCATCGGCCCCGAAATCATCGAACAAGCAGTGCGCGTGTTGAATGCACTGGATGAGAAATTTGAAATGGAAACCGCGCCCGTCGGTGGTGCCGGTTACGAAGCGCACGGCCATCCGTTACCGGAAGGCACGCTCAAGCTCGCCAAGGAATCCGATGCAGTCCTGTTCGGTTCGGTCGGTGACTGGAAGTACGACACGCTGGAGCGCGCATTGCGTCCGGAACAGGCGATCCTTGGCTTGCGCAAGAACCTGAATCTGTTCGCCAATCTGCGTCCCGCGATTCTGTATCCGGAACTGGCAGGCGCATCGACCCTCAAACCGGAAGTGGTTTCCGGGCTGGATATCCTGATCATCCGAGAACTGACCGGCGACATTTACTTCGGTCAACCGCGCGGCGTACGAACCGCACCGGATGGTGCGTTCAAGGGCGAGCGTGAAGGTTTCGACACCATGCGCTATGCGGAATCCGAAATTCGCCGCATCGCGCACGTCGCGTTCCAGGCTGCACGCAAGCGCGATAAACGTCTCACCAGTGTGGACAAGGCCAACGTGCTGGAAACCTTCCAGTTCTGGAAAGACATCGTGACCGACGTGCACAAGGAATACCCGGACGTTGCGCTCGACCATATGTATGTCGACAATGCGGCGATGCAATTGGTACGTGCGCCGAAGAAGTTTGATGTGATCGTCACCGGCAACATGTTCGGCGACATCTTGTCGGATGCTGCAGCGATGCTGACTGGCTCGATCGGCATGCTGCCTTCGGCTTCGCTGGATGCCAACAACAAGGGTTTGTATGAGCCGTCGCACGGCTCGGCACCGGACATTGCCGGCAAGGGCATTGCGAACCCGCTGGCGACCATCCTGTCTGCGGCGATGCTGCTGCGTTTTTCCTTGAACAAGGCGGAGCAGGCGGACCGTGTGGAAAACGCTGTGAAGAAAGTGTTGGCACAAGGGCTGCGTACGCCGGACATTTATGAGGAAGGCACGACCAAGGTCGGCACGAAGGAAATGGGCGACGCGGTGGTGAAGGCGCTTGCGTGATGAGCGAATTTTTTTGAAGTGAAATCGAGGGAGAAAATCGTGAAGTTAGTTGGTCTGGTAGGTTGGCGTGGGATGGTGGGCTCGGTCCTGATGCAGCGCATGCAGGAAGAGGGCGACTTCGCTCATATCGAGCCGGTGTTCTTTTCGACATCGAATGCGGGCGGCAAAGCGCCGGCAATGGCGAAAAACGAAACCACGCTGAAAGACGCCAACAATATTGATGAGCTGAAAAAGTGCGACATCATTATTACCTGCCAGGGCGGTGACTACACGACCGAAATTTTCCCCCAACTGCGTTCTGCTGGCTGGAACGGCTACTGGATCGATGCGGCCTCGACGCTGCGCATGAACGACGATGCCATCATCATTCTCGATCCGGTCAATCTCGACGTGATCAAGTCGGCGCTGAGTCGCGGCGTGAAGAACTACATCGGCGGCAACTGCACGGTGTCCTGCATGCTGATGGGCCTGGGCGGCCTGTTCGAACAGGACCTCGTCGAATGGATGACTTCGATGACCTATCAGGCGGCATCCGGTGGCGGCGCGCAGCATATGCGTGAACTGCTGACGCAATTCGGCTCGATCAATACTGAAGTCAAGGCGCTGCTGGATGATCCCGCGTCAGCGATCCTCGAAATCGACCGCAAGGTATTGGCAAAACAGCATTCACTGACAGCCGACGAGACGAAGCAGTTTGGCGTGCCGCTCGGCGGCAACCTGATCCCCTGGATCGACAAGGATCTGGGCAATGGCGTCTCGCGCGAAGAGTGGAAAGGCGGCGCGGAGACCAACAAGATTCTGGGGCGCGGTGAAGCCTTCGGCAGCAATGCGAAGAACGCAATCCCGGTCGATGGCTTGTGCGTGCGTATCGGTGCGATGCGCTGCCATTCACAGGCATTGACGATCAAGTTGAAGAAAGACGTGCCGCTGAACGAGATCGAAGGCATCATCGCCGAGAACAACCAGTGGGTCAAAGTCGTGCCGAACAACCGCGAAGCGTCCATGAAGGATCTGACGCCTGCCGCAGTGACCGGCACCATGACCATTCCGGTCGGACGCCTGCGCAAGATGCAAATGGGTGGCGAATACCTGTCCGCATTCACGGTGGGCGACCAGTTGCTGTGGGGTGCTGCCGAACCGCTTCGCCGCATGCTGCGTATCGTGCTTGACGCTTAACGCACTCGACGCAAAGCGATAATTCGCCGGGGCCTGTGGGCTATTCATTCGTGTTCTGGATGAATAGCCCACAGGCCCCGATTGCGTTGCCAATTAGCAACAAGAAGCTTGTAGTGTTGCCGTAGAGACAGAACCGTGCGTTTGCCATACCTGGCAAGTTGGATACACTTGCAGGCCTAAGTCCATGATGATATGGTGAAAGTTCCCTACGACAATGATAAATTGACGCAGTCATTGTGCGTCCCTTCCTACGCAAACGGAATGCCCTTTATGCGACCAAACATGCATTCAACCGAACGTGCCGGATCCGGTTCTTTCAATTTGAAGACACTCAGTGCCGCAGTGGTTTCTGCGCTGCTCTTTTCCAATGCATATGCGGCTGGCTTGGGAAAACTGACGGTTTTATCGTCTCTCGGCCAGCCATTGAGGGCTGAAATCGAGCTGACTTCTGTGTCGAAGGACGAGGCTGGAACATTGGTTGCGAAACTGGCGTCGCCGGACACCTTCCGGCAGGCCAATGTCGATTACACTGCGACCTTGTCTTCGCTGCGTTTTTCGGTGGAGCAGCGCGGCGAGCGCCAATATATTCATGTGACTTCCGCCCAGCCGCTCAATGAGCCATTCGTTGACATGCTGCTCGAGCTGACCGGGCCGAACGGACGGCTGGTTCGCGAATACACCTTCCTGCTCGATCCGGCCGATCTGCGCTCAACACAATCGGCGCAGGTCGCACCGAATGTTGCGCCGCAGCCGGGCAGTGCCAGGGCGGCACAACCGAATCCATCGGCCGCGCCGTTGCCACAGTCTGAAAGACCGACCGGGCCGCGACAGTCCGCAGCAGCCAAAATCACGCAATCCACAGCGAGTGAATCGACGAACGATGCGTCCGCCGAATATCGGGTCAGGAGCGGCGATACATTGGGCCGCATTGCCGGTCAGATGAAAGCGAGCGGCGTGTCTCTCGATCAGATGCTGGTGGCGTTATATCGTGCAAATCCGGATGCGTTCATCGGAAATAACATGAACCGTCTGCGCGCCGGGCAGATTCTTTCCGTGCCGGACGCGAAGGCTGCACGCAGTATTTCGACTGCCGAAGCGAAAAGCGTCGTTCTTGCCCAGTCTGCGGATTTCAACAACTACCGTAACAAACTGGCCGGACAGGTTGCTGCTGCGACGGCACAAAAGACGGCGGAATCCAAACAGAGTGCGGCTGGCAAGATCACGGCAAAAGTGGAGGAGCCGTCAACGCCTGATGGCGAATCGAAAGACAAACTGAAGCTGGCAAAACCCAATCCCCTGCCGGGTACGGCCTCCAGCAAGAACAATGCCGCGGCAACAAATACCGAAGACAAGATCGCGAACGACAAGGCCGCGGCTGAAGCGAATGCGCGCGTCAAGGAGCTGGAAAAGAACGTCAATGACTTGCAGAAAATGCTGGAAGTCAAAAAAAAGGGAATGGCAGAGCAGCAGAACCAGGCAGACGTCGCCAAGGGCGATGCCAAGCCGGCTGCTGCCGAACCGCCAGCGGCCGCTGCATCGGCAGTGCCTGCGGCACCCATCGTAAATACTGGCGACAAGCCGGCGGAATCAAATGCCGACAAGGCGGCCGCTCCGACCGCGCCTGCAGCAAGCGAGCCCCCCGTTGCCGCAGCAAAGCCGAAACCCGTCGCACCGCCGCCTCCACCGGCACCTGAGCCAGGCTTCTTCGATGAGTTGATGGACAATCCGCTGACGCTGCCCGGTGCCGGCGTGTTGCTGGCTGCACTTGGTGCACTGGGAATCTATAGTGCCCGCCGCAGGAAGCAGCCGAAGCATTTCGAAGACAGCATCATCACCGACTCAAGCCTGAAAGCGAATTCGCTTTTCGGTTCGACTGGCGGCCAGAGCGTTGATACCAATAATAGCGTCTTCAATTCGAATTTCGCGCCATCGGTGAGCCAGCTGGATTCCAATGAGGTCGATCCCGTCGCCGAGGCCGACGTCTATATTGCCTACGGACGCGACGCGCAAGCCGAAGAGATCCTGAAGGAAGCCTTGCGCACGCAACCGGATCGCAATGCCGTACGGGTCAAGCTGCTGGAAATCTATTCGAACCGTAAAGATCTGCGTGCGTTTGAGGTGTTGGCCACAGAACTGTATGGCTTGAGCAAAGGCGACGGCGATGAATGGGTGCAAGCCGCATTGATGGGCATTGCGCTTGACCCGAACAATCCGCTCTATGCCTCGGGCAAGTCATCCAGGACGCTCGATGCCAGTGCGGGCGGGCTGACAGCTCCGCCTGTATCGGCCGAACGGGCAGACTCGGCGCTGGAGTCCATCGAAGCGCTGGGAGAGGATACTGCTTACTTCAGCAATACCGCACTCGATATGGATTCGCCGCTGGATCAACAGGGCCTCCAATCGAAAGACGAGTTGCCATCCGATGCGTCGACTGCGGAGCCGATCCCGGCCGATGACAAGGCAACAAGGAATGATCTGGATTTTGATCTTGGCGACATGAATCTCCAGTCGATGGAAGTGCCGAACACGATTCCGCGTCCGGAGCCGTCCGTGCCGAATGCCGAAATGGCGTCGATCGACTTCGATTTCCTCGACAAGCCTGATGGCTCGGCAGATTCAGTACCGTCGGTTCCGGCGATCGAAGACAGCCTGCCGCTCGGCGACAATGCGTTGCCGGAGATTTCTCTCAATCATGCGGCGGAAGAAGTCGCTCCGCTGGATTTCGACCTGCCGTCCCTGCCGGCATCGCCTGCTGCGGATGCGCCCAAGGGCGAATCGAAGGTCGGAGATGATCCGCTGGATTTTGATCTTTCGGAAATCAGTCTGGAACTCGGCCCCGACGCCTCGGATGCAAAAGCCGCTTCGGTGCGTGACACGGATGAAGCGCCGGCATCTATCGGCGATTCCTTTTCCGCCAGTGATGCGGAGATGGCCACCAAGCTCGATCTGGCTGTTGCATATCAGGAGATCGGCGATAAAGAAGGGGCTCGTGAGTTGCTTGACGAAGTGCTCAAAGGCGGTACGCCCGAGCAAAGCCAGAAGGCAAAGTCGCTGCTGCTTGAGCTTGCCTGAACCTGAAGCTTGTCAACGAGCGGGCGCGGCGACAAGCTTGCGCCCGTTTTGCTTTTTTAAGATGTCATGTCTTTTCGGGGTAGTCGTGATGCCTGCAAGGCTCCTGCTCCTTCTTGAATCGGATTCGAATTGAAACGCATTGTGCTTGGTATCCAGTACGACGGCACGCCTTGGCGCGGGTGGCAAACCCAGCCCGGTGGCGGAACAGTGCAGGATGAGTTGGAGAAGGCGTTGAAAAGATTCTCCTTGACGGAGATCTCGACAACATGTGCGGGACGTACCGATGCGGGGGTGCATGCACTGGAACAAGTGGTGCACTTCGATACCGAACTGGAGCGCGATCTGTTTTCGTGGGTTCGTGGCGTCAACGCATTTCTGCCGCCGTCGATTGCGGTGCGCTGGGCCCGCGAGCTGCCGCATGAACCGACGGACAATTTCCATGCACGTTTCAGCGCTACGGCCCGTACGTATCACTACATGCTCTACAACCATCCTGTGCGTTCGCCGTTGTTGTCGGGGAAGGCTGGATGGGTTTTTCGTCCCTTGGAACTCGAGCCGATGCAAGAAGCCGCGCGCTATTTGATCGGCACGCATGACTTTTCGGCGTTTCGTGCGGCGGAATGCCAGGCGAATACGCCGGTCAAGACGATGCATGAAATTCGGATTGAACGGCGCGGCGATATCATCGTCTTCACTCTGCAGGCAAATGCATTTCTGCATCACATGGTGCGCAATATTGTCGGATCGCTCATCTTCACGGGAAACGGCAATCAGCCGGCCGAATGGCTGAAGGAGTTGCTGGAAAACGGCGACCGCAGTCGCGCCGCGCCGACTTTCATGCCGGATGGGCTGTATCTGGGCAAGATCGACTACGATGTCAAATGGGACTTGCCGCAAGAGTCTTTTATAACGCTACCGTGGAACTGAACAGCGCAAACGCGGGCAGCAAATGGATAAAAGCTGGATGTATTCTTGTCAATCATGCATATGAATCACCGAACACGAATCAAGATTTGCGGACTGTCCCGGACTCAGGATGTACAGGTCGCGGTTGATGCAGGTGCGGACGCAATCGGTCTGGTGTTCTATTCCAGGAGCCCGCGTCATGTGACGCCGGATACTGCCCGGAAATTGATCGCTGCCGTTCCTCCCTATGTCACCAGTGTCGGGCTGTTCGTGAATGCATCGGAAAGCGAAGTGGCCGATATTGTTGCCGCCGCACCTATTTCCTTGATTCAATTTCATGGCGATGAAACGCTGGAACAATGCTGCTCCATAGCGGCCCGCGTCAACAGGCCATTCACGCGGGCTCTGCGGGTGCAGCCCGGAATGACAGAGGAGGATTTGCTAAAATACGAGCACGATTATCGTGCTGCCAGCAGCCTTTTCGCAGGGTTGCTGCTTGATGCATTCGTGGATGGCTATGGCGGCGGTGGAAAGGTTTTCGATTGGTCTCTCATTCCAAAAGAGCTCGCACCTCGGGTCGTTTTAAGTGGTGGCTTGAGCGCGCAAAACGCGGCTGACGCGATCGTTCGCGTGCGCCCTTATGCCGTTGACGTCAGCAGCGGCGTCGAACTGTCCAAGGGTATGAAGGATCCTGCCCGGATACGTGCTTTCATCGAAGCCGTGCGCCTCGCAGACACGATTGCTGCTTCATTGAACGAATAGAGAGAACCCCATGAAAGAACTGAATGCGCTCGAGAATCTTGCCGAGCGTCAAGCGATGATGACTGCGGCGCTGTATCAGACCGCACGCTACAATCTGCCGGATACAAAAGGTCACTTCGGCCCCTATGGCGGCACCTTCGTTTCCGAAACGCTCACACACGCGTTGAGCGAATTGAAGGAAAGCTATGCGCATTACCGCAACGATCCGGACTTCCTTGCGGAATTCAATGACGAACTGACGCATTTCGTCGGTCGTCCAAGCCCGATCTACCACGCCAAACGCTGGTCGGAAATGGCGGGCGGTGCGCAAATCTATTTCAAGCGCGAGGACCTCAACCATACCGGCGCGCACAAGATCAACAATGTGATCGGCCAGGCATTATTGGCCAAGCGCATGGGCAAGCCGCGCGTGATTGCGGAAACCGGCGCCGGTCAGCACGGCGTGGCGACGGCCACGATTTGCGCCCGCTTCGGACTGGAGTGCGTGATCTACATGGGTAGCGAAGACGTCAAGCGCCAGCTGCAAAACGTCTATCGGATGGAACTGCTCGGTGCCAGGGTGGTGCCTGTCGAGTCAGGTTCCAGGACGCTCAAGGATGCGCTCAATGAAGCGATGCGCGACTGGGTCACGAACGTGGAAAACACTTTCTACATCATCGGCACGGTTGCCGGCCCGCACCCGTACCCAATGATGGTGCGCGATTTCCAGTCGGTGATCGGCAAGGAATGCATTGAGCAAATGCCGGAGATGACAGGCCGTCAGCCTGACTATGTGGTGGCGTGCATCGGTGGCGGCTCCAACGCGATGGGGATTTTTTACCCGTATATCGATTACAAGGACGTGCAACTGATCGGGGTGGAGGCCGCTGGCGAAGGACTGGAAACCGGCAAGCATTCAGCGTCCTTGATCGCCGGGTCGCCCGGCGTGCTGCATGGTAATCGCACCTACCTGCTGCAGGACGAGAACGGTCAGATTATTGAAACGCATTCGGTGTCGGCGGGGCTGGACTATCCGGGTGTCGGGCCGGAGCATGCCTGGCTGAAGGATTCCGGGCGGGCGCGATACGTGTCGATTACCGACGATGAGGCACTCAAGGCATTTCATGATTGCTGCCGCATTGAAGGCATCATCCCTGCGCTCGAATCCAGCCATGCATTGGCTTACGCTGCCAAGTTGGCAGCCACGCTGCCGAAGGACAAGGTCGTTCTCGCCAACCTGTCGGGACGGGGCGACAAGGATATGCATACGGTCGCAGAACGGATGAAGAAAAAGGTCTGAATCCGCTGTCACACAGGAAGAAGACGCGTTCCGACGCCGTCCCATCTGCCGCCCCGTCTTGTTCGCATTGACTGGGCAGCAGATGCGTAACGATAACCAGATCATCAGAATAATGTCCAGAATCCAATCGACGCTGTCTGCCTTGGCAGCGCAAAACAAAAAAGGCTTGATCCCGTTCATCACCGCCGGGGACCCCGCACCTGAATTGACGGTGCCCTTGATGCATGCGCTGGTCGCGGGCGGAGCCGATATCATCGAACTGGGGGTCCCGTTCTCCGATCCAATGGCCGATGGCCCGGTGATTCAACGCGCATCCGAGCGGGCGTTGGCGCACGGCGTCGGCTTGCGGCAGGTGCTGCAGTTCGTGCGGGAATTTCGCGCGACGAATCAGGGCACGCCAGTCGTGTTGATGGGGTACGCCAATCCGATCGAACGCATGGGCGGAAATGTGTTTATTCAAGAGGCTAAAGAGGCTGGCGTCGACGGCGTGCTGGTGGTTGACTACCCGCCTGAGGAATGCGAGGACTTTGCGGCGGCCATGAAACGCAATGGCCTTGACGCCATTTTCCTGTTGGCGCCGACTTCGACCGACGAGCGCATCGCGCAGGTGGGAAAAGTCGCCAGCGGCTATGTGTACTACGTTTCGTTGAAGGGCGTGACCGGCTCAGGCCATCTGGACTTGGGGGCAGTCGCGGAAAAAATTCCCCAGATCAAGAAACACGTCAATGTCCCGGTCGGTGTCGGCTTCGGCATTCGCGACGCCGCGACGGCCAAGGCGATTGCATCCGTGTCGGACGCCGTGGTCATCGGCAGCCGCATTATCCAGGAACTGGAAAATGTCCCGCGCGAAAATGCGACCGCCGCAGTGCAAGGCTTCATTGCGGGGATTCGTCAAGCGTTGGATGAATAAATGTCATTGTCACGAAGAGTCGTCAGGAATGCGTCCATTCGTATTGCCTGCGCATCATTGGCGTGGGGCAAGGCGGCGAGTACAATGCGCCACGTAAGAATTCAAAAGGGGTCACTATGAGTTGGCTGGAAAAATTGCTTCCCCCACGCATTCAGCGTTCCGATTCGCCGCGCAAGTCGGTACCGGAAGGCTTGTGGGTGAAATGCCCGTCGTGCGAAGCCGTGCTGTATCGCACGGACCTTGAGTCCAATATTCACGTTTGCCCAAAGTGCAATCACCACATGCGCATCCGTGCGCGTGAGCGGCTGGATGCGCTGCTGGATGCCGAAGGGCGTTATGAGATCGGTCAGGAAGTGCTGCCGGTCGATACGCTCAAGTTCAAGGACAGCAAGAAATATCCGGATCGCATGAAGGATGCCATCGACGCGACTGGCGAAACCGATGCGCTGGTGGTCATGGGCGGTGCCATCATGACATTGCCGGTCGTGGTCGCCTGTTTCGAGTTCGAATTCATGGGCGGTTCCATGGGTTCGGTCGTTGGCGAGCGTTTCGTTCGCGGCGCGCAGATCGCGCTGGAACAGAAGGTGCCGTTCATCTGCATCACGGCGACTGGCGGTGCGCGCATGCAGGAAGGGTTGTTGTCGCTGATGCAAATGGCGAAAACGACTGCAATGCTGACCAGGTTAGCCGAGAAAAAACTGCCGTTCATTTCAGTCTTGACTGATCCGACGATGGGCGGTGTGTCGGCGTCGTTCGCGTTCATGGGTGACGTCGTCATCGCGGAACCGAAGGCACTGATCGGCTTTGCCGGTCCGCGCGTGATCGAGAATACGGTACGCGAGAAACTGCCGGAAGGCTTTCAGCGTGCCGAGTTCCTGGTGCAGAAAGGTGCGGTGGACATGATTGTCGACCGTCGCAAAATGCGCGAAGAAATCGCGCGTCTGTTGGCGCTGTTGCAGAATCAGGCTGCCGAAGTCCTGGCTTAAGCCAAGCGATATATGGATAAGCCCGGCCTGACGCAGGTCCGGGCTTTTTTGATTTTTACTCACGTTGTTGTTTCGCGTTTCCATTGTTAGCAATGCAAAATTCCCTCATTACGCTGGCAGACTGGCTGGCCATGCTTGAAACGATGCATCCCAAGGCCATCGACATGGGTCTGGAGCGCGTCATGCAGGTCAAGGAACGCATGGGCATTGCATTCGATTGTCCCGTCATCACGGTGGGCGGAACAAACGGCAAGGGGTCGACTTGCGCGATGCTGGAGTCGATATTGCTGCAAGCGGGCTACCGTGTCGGCTTGTACACGTCGCCGCATTTGATCGACTTCAACGAGCGGGCGCGGATCGGCGGAGAAGCTGTATCCGACGAGGCGCTCATCGAAAGCTTTGCCGCAGTGGAGGCGCAGCGTGGCGATATATCGCTGACGTATTTCGAATTCACGACACTGGCCATACTGAGGCTGTTCGCGCGCGCCGGGCTGGATGCGGTCATTCTTGAAGTGGGTCTGGGCGGCCGGCTGGATGCCGTGAATGTCATCGATGCCGATGTCGCAATCGTCACCAGTGTGGATATTGACCACACGGAATATCTGGGAACGACGCGCGAGCAGATCGGCTTCGAAAAGGCCGGAACGTTCCGGCAGGGGAAAGTGGCGATATGCAGCGATCCGGTACCGCCCGAGTCGCTGGTTCGGCATGCGGAAGCCATTGGTGCCGACCTGTGGCTGCTGGGTCGCGATTTCAACTATTCGGGCGACAAGCTGCAATGGAACTACGGCGGACGCGGGCAGCGCCGTAATGCACTGGGCTATCCGAGCCTGCGCGGCGCGAACCAGCTGCTGAACGCGTCGGCGGCGCTGGCTTCACTCGAAGCATTGCGTCATCGCCTGCCGGTGGGCGCGCAGGAAGTACGCAATGGGCTCGTGATGGTCGATTTGCCGGGGCGCTTCCAGGTGTTGCCGGGGCGGCCGTCGGTCGTTCTTGATGTCGCGCACAATCCGCACGCCGCCGCCACGCTCGCGCAGAATCTCGACAACATGGGTTTTCACGCCTATACGTATGCAGTGTTTGGCGCGATGCAGGACAAGGACATCGATGGCGTGATTGCGCACTTGAAAGATCGCGTCGACCATTGGTGCGTGACCGATCTGCCCCTGCCGCGTGCCGCGACTGCGGAACAACTGAAAGAAAAGTTGCTCGATGCAGGTGTCGTACCGGAAAGCAAGGCCGGTAGCGAGAAGACTGTTGAGATTTTTGCATCGCCCGCGGATGCCTTCGCAAACGCCCTGAGCCGGGCGGGCGAGAATGATAGAATTGCGGTTTTCGGATCGTTCCTGACTGTCGCCGGCGTCATGCAGGCGCGAAAATCCGGATATCACTGAAGACTTCACTTTTATCGCATGAGCTTGTTCTCGTTCCTTCGCAAAAACAAGCAGGAATCCGCCCCCGGCGATACGTCGTTTCATTCGCCTGCCGATAGGGACTCGAACACCAGACGCAGCCGCAGCAAGCGCAAACAAGGTTCTCAGAGCGATGACAAGCATGATCCCGTCCTGCCGGAGAAAAAACGTGCGCGCCGCCGGTTGATTGGCGCAATTGCATTGGTGCTTGCGGCGATCATCGGCTTGCCAATGATCCTCGATTCCGAGCCGAAGCCTTTGGCGGATGACATCGCGATCCGGATTCCATCGAAGGACAAGCCTGCGCAAACGAGCGTTGCGCATCAACCTGCCGTACCGGCTGCATCAAACATCCCCACGTCAAAATCGCTCGATCCGAGTGAGGAAGTGATCGAGCCGTCCGCCGCTCCTGCGAATGCAAAATCCGCACAGCCCGCAACTGTCAATCCCGCCATCGCGGTTGCGCCAAGTGCTGCCGACAAGCCAAAGGATGCCGGCAAAGCACCTCAGGCTCAGGCAGCCAAAGCGACCGCCACGGAAAAGCCGACGACGCCGGATTCCGTGACCAAGACCGAAAGCAAGGCGGCTCCCAAAGTCGAAAAGGCCGATGACTCGGCACGCGCAATGGCCTTGCTGGAAGGTAAAACCGATCCGAAGGCCGCTGCCGACAAGAAGGCGAGCAAATATGTGATACAGATTGCCGCGCTTGCCTCGAAAGAAAAAGTGAACGAATTGCAAACCAGATTGAAAGATGCCGGGATCAAGTCCTACACGCAGAAGATCGCGACCGAGTCCGGCGAGCGCATCCGCATTCGTGTCGGTCCCTTCGTCAACAAGGACGAGGCCGACAAAGTGAAAGCCAGGATCGGCAAGCTGGGCTTGAATGGCACCCTCGTGCCGGCTTGAAATCCGGCGTTGTGACGATATTTGATTATCTGGTGCTGTTTGTGCTGATCTGCTCGATCGTGATCAGCACCTTGCGCGGCTTGGTGAAGGAAATATTGTCACTATTGAGCTGGGTCGTTTCTTTTGTGGTGGCCAACGCGTATAGCGAAAGTCTGGCAAAGCTGTTGCCAGACATGATTCCCGGCGGCACGACACGGCTGATCGTTGCATTCATCGCACTGTTCATCGGAGTCAGGCTTCTGATGGCGTTGCTGATGATGGCGGTCGATGCGCTGGTCAAGGCCGGCGGGCTGACAGTAGCCGATCGCGGCTTGGGCGGATTGTTCGGATTGGCGCGCGGCATGGTGATCGTGCTGGCCATGGTTCTGATATGCGGAATGACCGCGATTCCACAGCAATCCTTTTGGAAGGATGCCTTGTTGAGCCCGCTGGCGGAAACTGCAGCGCTTACTGCCAAACCATTTCTGCCGGGCGATTTTGCGCGGCATGTACGTTTTTGAATTGTCTTAGTTGAGGAGTCCACCATGTGTGGCATTGTTGGCGTCGTCTCTCACGGTCCCGTCAATCAGTTGATCTATGACGCGTTGCTGTTGCTGCAACATCGCGGTCAGGACGCTGCGGGTATTGCAACCAATCATGGCAACACGTTCTCCATGTACAAGGCGAACGGACTGGTGCGCGATGTATTCCGTACCCGCAACATGCGCTCGTTGCCTGGTAATGCCGGTATCGGCCAGGTGCGTTATCCGACGGCCGGTTCATCCAGCGCGGAAGAGGCGCAGCCGTTTTACGTGAATGCGCCGTTCGGCATCATTCTCGCTCACAACGGCAACCTGACGAATTGGGAACAACTCAAGATCGAGATGTTCAAGAACGATCGCCGCCACATCAATACCGCATCCGATTCCGAAGTGCTGCTGAACGTGCTGGCGCATGAAGTTCAGCAAGCCACAAGCGGCTATTCGCTCGACCCTTCGGCCTTGTTCAAGGCGGTGTCGGTGTTGCACAAGCGCGTGCGCGGTTCGTATGCGGTGGTGGCGCAAATCGCCGGTTACGGCTTGCTGGCATTCCGCGATCCGTTCGGCATCCGTCCGTTATGCATCGGGTTCAACGAAACAGAGAATGGCACTGAATACATGCTCGCCAGCGAATCGGTGGCGCTCGAAGGTCTGGGCTTCCGCTTCCTGCGTGATGTGATCCCGGGCGAAGCGATTTTCATCGACCTCGAAGGCAAGCTCTACAACCAGCAGTGTGCGGACAATCCTGTATTGAATCCCTGCGCCTTTGAATACGTCTATCTCGCACGTCCGGATTCGATCATCGACGGCGCGTCCGTGTATCAGTCCCGCATGAAAATGGGTGAGTATCTGGCAGAGAAAATCAAGCGCCAATTTTCCACGGGCGACATCGATGTGGTCATGCCGATTCCCGATTCCTCGCGTCCTGCTGCGATGGAGCTGGCATTGAAACTGAACCTGTCGTATCGGGAAGGCTTTATCAAGAATCGTTACATTGGCCGCACATTCATCATGCCCGGTCAGGCGCAGCGCAGGAAATCGGTGCGTCAAAAGCTCAATGCGATCGGCAGCGAATTCAAGGGCAAAAGCGTGCTGCTGGTGGACGATTCGATCGTGCGCGGCACGACCAGCCGCGAAATCGTGCAGATGGCGAGAGATTCCGGTGCGAAGAAAGTGATCTTCGCCTCGGCCGCGCCGCCGGTGAAATTTCCGAACGTGTACGGCATCGACATGCCGACTCGCAACGAGCTGATTGCGTATGGCCGCACCGAAGAAGAGGTGTGCCGCGAGATCACGGCGGATGCGCTGGTGTATCAGGATATCGACGCGTTGAAGCGCTCGATTTCCGATTTCAATCCGGCATTGAAAGACTTTGAGGCATCGTGCTTTGACGGCATCTATGTGACGGGCGATATTTCGCGCGATTATCTCGATCGTATCGAATTCGCGCGGAACAATCCGACGCCGGAGAATGAAGATGCTGTCCGTTCGCAACTCAACCTGAATCTGGCGCAAATCGACTGAGCGAATTGCCGAATCAAAAGACCCGTTTCCGGCAATGATGGAAACGGGTTTTTCATTTCACGGGAACGCTTTTCAATTTGTCAAACGCAGGTTTTGCGATACGATAGCTTTCGCGCCGATTTGCTTCTGCTTGCGGGCGCGGGGAGCTGTTTCCCAAACAAATGCTGCTAAAAGGGCCGACAATTTTCTCAACCCGTTTTAGCGCGAGCAAAACGGGTTTTTTATTATCATGAGCGAACATCAAAAATACGGTTTCACCACGACGATTCTTCACAGCGACCGCCAAAAGCCGATCGAACACGGCTCGCTGCACAAGCCCATTCATACCTCCGTCACATACGGCTACCGCGATGCGCGGGAGCTGGCCTCCGTGTTCCAGGGCAAGCAGCCGGGATACCGCTATGGCCGCCAAGGCAATCCCACCGTCGCGGCACTGGAAGACAAGATCACGAAGATGGAGGATGGCCTTTCCACCATCTGCTTCTCGACCGGGATGGCTGCCATCGGTGCGGTGGTGCAAGCTCTGTTGCGTGCCGGTGATCATGTCGTGTCCTCGTCTTTCCTGTTCGGGAACACGAACAGCCTGTGGCAGACCGTGGCAGGGCAGGGCGTTGATGTGTCCTTCGTTGATGCAACCGATGTCAGCAACGTGGAAGCCGCGCTGACGCCGGCAACGCGGCTGGTGTTTGTGGAGACGATTGCCAATCCGCGTACCCAGGTCGCCGACCTCAAGCGCATCGGTCAATTGTGTCGTGAGCGGGGCATTCTGTACGTTGTCGACAACACGATGACCTCGCCCTATCTGTTCCGCCCCAGGGCGGTGGATGCCGGGTTGGTGATCAACTCATTGACCAAGTCGATTGCGGGGCACGGCAACGCACTGGGCGGCAGCCTCACCGATACCGGCATGTACGACTGGACACGATTCCCGAATATCTTCGATAACTACAAACGCGCTGCGCCGACGCAATGGGGCATGACGCAGATTCGCGCCAAGGCCTTGCGCGATTTCGGCGGATCGCTGGGACCGGAAGCGGCCCACCATATCGCGGTAGGAGCCGAAACCATGGCGCTGCGCATGGAGCGCGAATGCGCCAACGCCCTCGCGGTGGCGAACATGCTGGCGGCCGACAAGCGCGTGGCTGCCGTGCATTATCCAGGCCTTGCTGCCCATCCGCAGCACGCCGTTGCGGCCGAATTGTTCAGTGGCTATGGAAGTCTGCTCAGTTTCGAACTGAAAGAGGGTATCGACTGTTTCGATTACTTGAACAGATTGAAGCTGGCCGTGCCCGCCAGCAATCTCGGCGACACGCGTACGCTCGTCATTCCCGTCGCGCACACCATTTTTTACGAAATGGGGCCGGAACGTCGTGCAAGCATGGGCATTGCCGAATCCTTGATTCGCGTTTCCATCGGCATCGAAGATACCGTCGATTTGGTGGAAGACTTCAGGCAGGCACTGGATGCGTGACTGCAACGCCGAGCCACCGGTTCGGCGTGAAAACGATTCTGCGTGGCAAGGAAATGTGGCATAAAGGAGCCTTGTGAATTTTTCGAGGCAAGGAGCCACAGCATGGCACGACCGGAGAACGGTTTCCCGACGCAGACTTTCGTGCAAGGGGTGTGGCGGTCCAGAGCCTCGTTGAAGAACGGGCAACAACAAGAATGGATGCGGGGCGGGGGACAGGCATGAAAAAGCAGCTTCTGTCTCTCGGCGCGGGGGCGTTGGTCATCGCGCTACTCGCGGCGCTGCTGTACCTCCCGTTCCTGCACAATGTGATCCTGTTCGATGATCACGTGGTCTTTGCCAAAAAGGCGCTCGCGGATTTTGTGCAAACGCCTTTCAGTTTCCGTCCGCGCACCTTTCCCTACTTTACGCTGGCCGAAATCCAACTGGCGTTCGGTGGCGTCGAGGCCAACCGGATCGTCAACCTGATCCTGCATGTGCTGTGTGCATGGATGCTGTTCGTCTTGCTGGAAGCCTTGCTGCGCCAGGCATTGCAGTCTCCCGCGCAAGCGCCCGCGTATTCAGCCACACAATCGTCCGAACAATCGCCCGCACAGTTGCCCATGCAGGCGCGGATAGTCGCCTTCATCGGCGCGCTCTGGTTCGTCCTCAATCCGGTGGCGGTCTACGGCGCAGGCTACCTGGCCCAGCGCACCATCCTCTTCGCGACGCTGTTTTCGCTGTTGTCCCTGTGGTATTACCGCCGCGCCTTTGCCGAAAACCGCACTGCCGATATCGTTGTCGCTGCGCTGTTCTTTTCCGCAGCAGTTTTCTCGAAGGAACACGCCATCATGCTGCCGGCAGCGGTGGTGATGCTGACGACGCTCTATGTCGCGGACCTGCGTTCGAGTGCAAAACGGATCGGCTTGTACCTGCTGCTGTGCATTCCTGCTGCCGTCATTGCGTTATACGCAGCGAGGAATACGGTCGGCAGCGTGTACGAGCCGGCCTTCGATGCGATTTCCGGGCAGATTCGCGGCATCCCGCTGTTCGAACAGCCGCGCGGCCCCTGGATGGTCAGCAGCCTGCTGCAGGCCGGTTTCTTCTTTGACTATTTCAGCTACTGGATCGTGCCGACCGTGCAGTCGATGTCCCTCGACATGCGGATCGACTTCACGCGTCTGTGGAATTCGTCGCTGCTCTTCCCGAAGGCTATCCTGTTCATCGCAAGCCCCGTGGCAGGTCTGTACCTGCTGCGCCGGCGCGGCCTGGCGGCGCTGTTCGGATGCGGCTTGCTGTACTGCTGGCTCCTGTATCTCACCGAACTGGTGTCGGTGCGGATTCAGGAACCGTTCGTCCTCTATCGCAGCTATCTGTGGGCTCCGGGTTACATCATGATGCTCGTCGCGCTTGGCTGCGCGCTGCCGCGACGCTGGATCGTGGGCGGGGCGATCCCGATATTGGCGCTCTTTTTCGCCTTGTCGCATGATCGCCTCGCGAGCCTCCGTTCCGAGTACTCCGCATGGAACGATGCGGCGCTCAAGCTCGAATCGGAAACGGTGCCGGGGGCAGACCGCATCTACTACAACCGTGGCTTGCGCTATCTGAAGGCAAAAAAGTTCAACGAAGCCTATGACGATTTCTCGCGCGCGGCGGCGTTGCGGCCGGCGGCGCATTATTTCTACCATCGCGGCGTCGTGCACTATTGGTTGAATGAATTTGTGAAGGCGGAAGACGATTTCAACCGCGCATTCGCGCTGAACAAGAAGGACGGCGCAATTCAGTTCGCGCGTGGGCTGGCGTTTGAACGCCGCGGCTGTGTCGGTCGCGCCAGACTGGCTTATTCGACCAGTGCAACGCTCGGGTTTCCGACGGCGAAGGTGCGGATCGACTTGATCGACAAGAATGCCGGCAAGGCAGAGAAAAAGTCGCTGGCCGAACCGGCGTCATGCACCTCCTGAGATGATTCGCGTTTGAGCAGTCTCGGCTTTCATGCAACGCGGTGCCGGAAATCCTCCGGCAAACGATTCTCCGAGGAAAGAAATTGTGGCATAAAGTAGGCTTGTGAATTTTCCCAAGCAAGGATTTTCTTTATGGCACGACCGGAAAAGGTTCGTCTGGGTCAGATTTTGGTGCAGCAAAAATGGCTTTCTGAAGCGCAGCTGCAATTTGCCCTCGACGACCAGAAACGTTCCGGGCGCAAGCTGGGACGGATCTGCATCGAGAACGGCTTTGTCACCGAAGAGCAGGTTTCCGCTGCTCTTGCCAAGCAGTTAAGCATCCCCTACATCACCCTCAAGTTTTACAGCGTCAACCCGGACCTCGTGCGCCTGCTGCCGGAAGCACAGGCGCGCCGCTTCCGCGCCATTGCGCTGGAAGAAAAGAATGGCGCGCTGCTGATCGGCATGTCCGATCCGACCGACCTGTTTGCCTACGACGAGATTTCCCGCGTGGTGAAGCGGCGGATCGAACTGGCGATGGTCAACGAAGGGGAACTGCTCCAGACGATCGATCGCGTCTATCGCCGCACCGACGAGATCACCGATTTCGCGCGCGAGCTGGAACAGGATCTGGGCGACGCCTACGTCGATTTCGGCGCGCTTGGCGGCGCGCCCGGGCTGGACGAGGCACCGGTCGTCAAGCTCCTGCAATCGGTGTTCGACGATGCGACGCGGGTAAGGGCTTCCGACATTCATATCGAGCCGCAGGAAACGCGCGTGCAGATCCGCTTCCGTATCGATGGCATCCTGCACATGCAAACCGAAGCGGACAGCAAGATTGCACAGGCGCTGGCGCTGCGCCTGAAGCTGATGTCCGGCCTTGATATCTCCGAGAAGCGCCTGCCGCAGGATGGCCGTTTTGCCATGCAGGTGCAGCAACAGCAGATCGATGTGCGTATCTCCACCATGCCGACCCAGTTCGGCGAATCGGTCGTCATGCGTTTGCTGAATCAGAGCGGCGGCATTCTCAATCTGGACTCGATCGGCATGCCGCCCGCGATGGTGCAGAAGTTTCGCGCAATTCTCCAGCGTCCCAACGGCCTCGTGCTGGTGACGGGCCCGACCGGCAGCGGCAAGACCACCACACTGTACGGCGCGCTGGCCGAGCTGAACGCCACCGCAAACAAGCTGATCACGATCGAAGACCCGGTCGAGTACCGCCTGCCCGGCATCAACCAGGTGCAGGTCAATGAAAAAATCGAGCTGAGCTTTGCGCGTGTGCTGCGCTCCGCGTTGCGCCAGGACCCGGACGTCGTGCTGGTGGGGGAAATGCGCGATCAGGAAACCGCGCAGATCGGCATGCGCGCCGCGCTTACCGGCCACATGGTGTTATCCACGCTGCACACGAACGATGCGGCCAGCACGCCGATCCGCTTGCTCGACATGGGCGTGCCCAGCTACATGATCGCCTCGTCCTTGCAGGCGGTACTGGCGCAACGGCTGGTGCGGCTGATTTGCGAAAGCTGCACCGAGCCGCATACCTTGCAGCCGAACGAGCAGGAGTGGCTGAAGGCGGAACTGGGCGAGACGGTGACGGAGCGCCGCTACTTCCACGGACGCGGCTGCTCGCATTGCAACGGCACCGGTTATCGCGGACGCACCGGCGTGTACGAAATGCTGGAAATGACGGAAGAGGTGGCCGAAGCCGCCAACCATCAGGACCCGGCGCGCTTTCTCAAGGTCGCGACCGCGCAGATGGGCGGGCAGACCCTGCGCCGTCATGCGGTGTCGCTTGCCGTGTCCGGCAAGACAACGGCGGCGGAAGCGATGCGTGTCAGTCATCAGTTCGAGAAATAGCCGCCGCGCATGCGGTTGCTTCAAGAGCAAATCAGGAACTTACTTACTCTCTTGTGCGCAAGCGCAGAGAGAGTCTGACGATCAGGAAACCCAGTGCCAGTCTTTTCCTACAAAGCCCGCAACGCCCGCGGCGAACTGCTGAAAGGCGTCATCGAAGGGGCCGACAGCGGCGCGGTCGCCGATCAACTGTTCAAGACCGGCATGACCCCGCTCGAAATCGTCGTCACCTCGAAGCGTTCCGTCGACGCGGCCGACAACTGGTGGACCCGGCTGACGGAGCGGCGCGTGCTGCCGATCGATGTACAGCTGTTCAGCCGGCAGATGTACACCCTGCTCAAGGCCGGCGTGCCGATCATGCGCGGACTGGCCGGCTTGCAGGAGTCGACGGACAACAAGACATTCGCGCGCGTGCTGAAGGAACTGCGCGACGCGCTCGATGCGGGGCGCGAGCTGTCGGCGGCGATGCGCCGCCATTCCGACGTGTTCTCCAGCTTCTACATCAGCATGGTGCGCGTCGGCGAAATGACGGGACGGCTGGAGGAGGTGTTCCTGCGCCTGTTCAACTATCTCGAATTCGAGCGCGAGATGCGCCAGCGGGTGCGCACCGCATTGCGCTATCCGGGCTTCGTGCTGGCGACGATGGTCATTGCGATTGCCGTGATCAACATGCTGGTGATTCCGCAATTCACCAAGGTATTCACCAGCTTCAAGGCCGAACTGCCGCTGATGACGCGCATCCTGATCGGCACGTCCAACTTCACGACGCAGTACTGGCCGGTCATCCTGGCCGTCGCCGCCAGTGCCGTCATCGGCTTCCGCATGTACACAGGCACGACGAAAGGCAGATATCTCTGGGACAAGGCCAAGCTCGGGATTCCGATTGCCGGCAGGATCGTCCTGAAAGCGACGCTGGCGCGTTTCGCTCGCAGCTTCGCGCTGTCCAGCAAGAGCGGTGTGCCCATCGTGCAAGGCCTCACCGTAGTCGCGATGACGACCGACAATGCGTACATTTCGAGCCGCATCGAGCAGATGCGCGATGGCGTCGAGCGCGGCGAAAGTATTCTGCGCACCGCCGTGACAGCCGGCGTCTTCACGCCCATCGTGCTGCAAATGGTCGCCGTCGGCGAGGAAACCGGCGAACTCGACACGCTGATGGATGAAATCGCGGAAATGTACGAGCGCGAAGTGGATTACGAACTGAGAACCCTGTCGGCACGGATCGAGCCGATCCTCATCGTCTTCCTCGCCGTGCTGGTGCTGATACTGGCGCTCGGCGTGTTCCTGCCGGTGTGGGATCTGGGCAGGGCGGCGCTGCACAAGGGAGGGTGATGCGCAGGCGGACGGCATGCCGTCCGAATTCCCTGCAGCACCTTTCCCCTCGAAAGGGAAGGAGTGCCTGTTGCGCGCTTGCTGTCTTGTCGTCCGGCTCACGCGCAAATATTTTCCCCGAGAACTCTTCAGAAATGCCGCAGGCGTGCCGATAGGTTTGTCGATAGCGTAATGCCTCGACTGGTTTTTTTCTGCGCATGCTTCTGTGCGCAGACCTGACCGCCTTTCAATCAATTTCAGGAGCACACATCAATGCGACTCTCCCCAGCAGGCCGCGCGCAGACCGGCTTTACCTTGATCGAACTGATCGCCGTTATCGTGGTTCTCGGTATCCTGGCCGCAACTGCCATGCCGCGCTTTGTCGGCATGTCCACCGAAGCACGGATCGCCAAGATGAAGGCGGCGCAAGCAGCGTTGCAAACCGGAGCCTCGCTCTTTCACGCGCAATGGCTGGCCAATGGATCGCCAGCCGACACCTCCGGCAATTCGAGCAGCACAGACAGCGTCGTTTCCATGGAGGGTGTGAGGATCGCCTATATCAATGGCTACCCGGATGTCGGCGCGGATGGTAATGCTGATGCTCTGACGACTGCTGTCGACTCCGGCATCCTGCTCGCGGCCGGTGGATTGAGCGACTACACGGTCGCCGCGAGTGCAGTCAACACACTTGTCGTCACTCCGGATGCTACCCATCCCAACTGTCAGGTGACCTACTTGCAGGCGACCGCAACGGCCGCGCCGGTGATCAGCGCGACAGGGCTGACGACCACTGACTGTCAATAGATTCTGCTGCTTGCGCACGGGCGACCTTGCGCGAGGCTGATCGTCAATGCGGCACGACCGATGGAATTGTTCCCGGCGTGCCGCTTGTCTTTTTTGCTCCATGCAATCCTTGCCTTCGCATGCGGCAATCTCATAAGCGCTAACAGCACTGAAAAAGCCTCGCTATTCCCGATAAGCACCAATGACAAGTTCTCTAAAATCCCCTAAAGAAAGTTGTAGGGGGGGCCGATATGGTGACTGAGGGCGCAATACTGGGACGGGTTGTCCTTATCGGCATGTGGTTCTGAAATCCGGAATCGCTGTTTTTTTTGTCAATCTAAGGGGTACTAAAAAATGAGCAACAAACAACTGAGAGGCCAGCAATCCGGTTTCACCTTGATCGAACTGGTTGTGGTGATTGTGATCCTGGGCATTCTGGCTGCGACGGCATTGCCGCGTTTCTCGGATATGTCGACCGACGCCCGCATGGCGAAGATGAAGGCCGCGCAAGCTGCTCTGCAAACAGGTTCGTCGCTCTTCCACGCGCAATGGCTGGTGACGGGTTCGCCGGGGAATACCTCTGGTACAAGCATCACGATGGAAGGTGCGGATGTTCCTTACATGCACGGTTATCCTGATGTCGGCGGTGACGGCGTCACTGAGGCTGGCACGGCTACGACAGGTTCCGGCATCGCGATTGCCGCCGGCGGTCTGGCAGATTTCGATCTGCAAGCTTCGACGACGGTTCTTACGGTTGCTCCTGACGCGAGCCACCCGGCCTGTGCAGTTATCTTTACTCAGTCCACCGGCCCGGGCGCTGCACCGGCGATTGATGCGACTGGCGTGACCACGACCAACTGCCAGTAAGCATTTTGTGCAGCAGAGCTTGGTCGTATCGGCCAGCCTCTGGAAAAACGGGCCAAGGTGCACTCCACCCTGGCCCGTTTTTTTGATGATCGCCGTTCCACATACATCGCCTGTCCCGTACGACACGCAATGAGTTTCTTCAGTGCCCGAATTACTCGAATGCCACTTCGCGACGTCACAACCCACGCGTCACCGCCATGCAGGAATGGCCGCAGCGGTTTCACGCTCGTCGAGTTGGCCGGCACTCTTGTCATCGTCTCGATTCTCGCGCTGGTCGCCGTGCCGCGCTTTTTCAATAACAACGCATTCGACGTCGAACGCTTTCACGCGCAGGCGCAATCAGTCCTGCGCCATGCGCAAAAAACCGCGATTGCACAAAACAGGAATGTGTTCGTGAGCCTGGACGGTGCCAGATTTGCCGCCTGTTTCGACGCAGCATGCACAGCATATGTCGTCACGCCAGCCGGAAAGAACAGCGACAGCGCCAGAACGCAGGACAACTGCAGCGATAACGACACCGCACTGTGCGAAGCCATTCCGTCCGGTATCGCCTTCAACAAATCCATCGCCGGCGCAGGTTTTTACTTCAATGCGCTGGGCAAGCCGTTTCATCTCACCGATCCGCCACCCACGCCGACCTCAACATTCGTCAATGCGCTTGTGATCACCTTGAGCAAGGAAGGCGATACGCGGCAACTCGTGGTCGAGCCGGAGACGGGCTATGTTCACCAATAACCGGCAAGCGCTTCGCGCCCGACAACGCGGCCTGTCGCTGATCGAACTGGTGCTGTTCATCGTCATCGTCGGCATCGCGCTGGGCGGTGTGCTGATGGTGATGAACCTGAATGCGCGGCACAGTGCCGATCCGCTGATTCAAAAGCAGGCGTTGGCGATTGCCGAGGCCTTGCTGGAAGAGATCGAGATGATGCCGTTCACGAACTGCGATCCCGATGGTTTTGACCCCAGCGACGGTAGCTGCGCCAAATTGGAGGCAATGGGGCCTGAAGATGCCTATTCAAAGCAGTCTCAAAAGGAGGGGCGCGGCAGCGACGTTGCACCATTCGATAACGTGAATGACTACAGCGGCTTTCAGCTGACAGGCGGACAGCTTGATCTCGCCAATGCGACGAACGTCGTTGTGCCGGAAGGCTATGCAGCGTCCGTGACCGTCACGCAGCAGGCTGGTTTTGGTCCGGCCGGGGCGCAGATTGCAGTTGCCGCTGCGGTACTGCGTATCGCCGTGACCGTAACTTATGACGGCGGCAGCATCGTGCTGGAAGGCTACCGAACAAGATATGCGCCATAGCATGCCGATACGTGATATCTCTCCCGCGAAAGGCTTCACGCTGGTGGAGATGGTCGTCGCCATTGCCATCGCCGGTATCGTCGCGGGCATGGTTGCGATGTTCATACGCATGCCGGTACTGGCCTACGTGGATACCGCAGCGCGTGCAGAATTGACGGACACCGCCGATACCGCGTTGCGCCGGATTGCGCGCGATGTGCGGCTGGCGCTGCCGAACAGCATCCGCAGAACGACGGATGGGAATCAAGTCGTGTATCTGGAGTTCCTGCCGACGAAAACGGGCGGACGCTATCTCGCAGACGACGACAATGCCACGACCGGCAATATCCTGAGCTTCACCGACGCCGCGAAGACGAGCTTCGACCTGGTCGGCCCGGTACCAATCGAAGCACAGGCAATCGCCACCGGCGATTACGTCGTCGTCTATAACCTCGGGCCCTTATTGAATCCGGCAAACGCCTACGACTGTGCCGGCTCCTGCAACAGGGCCGAATTCGATTCCATCGCGGGCGTCACCATTACCTTGAAGAGCAATCCGTTTGCCAGCCAGGCGGAACCGAAGTTCACTTCACCGGGCAATCATTTTCATGTCATTGCGCCGTCGCCTGTGACCTATGTCTGCAATCCGGCCGCAGGGACGCTGACCCGCATTTCCGGGTACACGATCCAGGCATCGCAACCGGACAACATCGCCGCGTCCCCGCTCAGTGGCGCGTCGAAGGCATTGCTCGCTAGTGGCGTCACGGCCTGCGAGTTTTCCTACGATAACGCGGCCGGCAGCATGGTCAGCCAGCGCAGCGGTCTCGTCGGATTGGGCCTGACTTTGCAATCGAAAAACGGCAATGGCACATCGGTAAGCTTGTTCCAGCAGGTGCATGTGGATAACACACCATGAGAGCGATTGAATCATGAGGCTGAACGCATCCCTCCGTCCGCGCCGCCTGCTGCAGCAGGGATTCGGCATGGTGAGCGCGATCTTTCTGCTTGTGGTGCTGGCAGGACTCGGTGCGGCGATGCTCAACCTGTCTGCCACGCAGCACACGGGCGTTGCCTTGGATGTGCAGGGTGCGCGGGCGTATCAGGCAGCGCGTGCCGGGATCGAGTGGGGCTTGCATCGCTGGCTGATTGATGTTCCCGCAGGCGCTTGTCCTGCGTCCTCGGCATCGTTTTCGCCATCAGCATCGACCCTGAGCAGCTTCACCGTCACGGTCGTGTGTCAGGACACGACATACGCGGGGGCGGATCCTGCGATCGTGGTGCGGCAACTCACGGCTATCGCTTGCAATCAGCCCGTCGGCGGCCCTTGCGTGAAGGGGCAGGGTGGTGGTGCGGATTATGTGGAGCGGGTGGTGCAGGTTTCATTCCAGCGATGAGGAAGGGGATTCTTGTGCATGTGAGTCGGGAAACGGTAGGGTGGGCAGGCAATGCCCACGCTGTAATGAGCACGATGCGCCTGCGTGGGCAGTACCCTGCCAACCCTGCGTTCTGTGATTTCTGGACGAGACGATGATGCGCCAGTTTCGACGCCGATGCGTTCTTGTGATGTGCTTGCTTTGTTCCGTGTACGCGGCGGCGAGCGCTCATGCGGAGAGTTTCGAGATCGCGGTTTCTACCGATGAATCCTTGAGTGGTCCGCTGGCAGCCGGCCGGCCGCATCTGATGACAGCAACCCGCAAGAACGGCACGGTTACCGTTACTACGTACACCGGCGTGCAAACACTCAAGGGATGGCATACCCCGGTCGGAGCGCATCCGGATGGGGCGAAAGCGCCGACGATATGTGCGCCGAATGCTGGCACGTGTTCGGCCCCATTGGGCAGCTGCGTTGTTGCTTCGTCGTCGTCGACACCCATTCCGGACTTGACGTTCGCCAACGGCGTCGCAAAGTTCTGCCTCATGGCGCCGGACGTCGGCAATTTCTCCGTCAGCTTGAGCGACGAAGCGTCGCCGGCGGATGGCACCAGTTCGACATTGAGGGCGCGACCGCATCACTTTACGTTGAGCGACACATCGATCACGCAGCGCAGCGACCTGCCAGCCTGTGCCGGGTCCACGTTTGGGTATATGGGAGAGCCGTTCCGCATCGCGTTCAAGCTCAAGGCGTGGAATCAGGACAACGTCCCGACCAAAAACTATGCAGGTTCTTTCGTTCAGTTCGCCAAGCCTATTTCTGGCGACGCGGCTGTCAACACTGCGGCCTGGATCAATTCCGCGGATCCCGACAGCATGGGTTTGTGGATGGTGGCACCCGGCTATGTTGTCGGCTCGGATACCTGCACGGCGAAGTTTTCCGGCAACGCGCCTTCGCATGAAACGACCTTCGTTTGCGATGGCGGCAGCAATGTCGCTCCGGTTAACCGCACCGCCGGCCCTCGCGTAGTGGTGTCGATGACCCCGGAAGTGCCATCCATGGTCTGGAGCAACGGCGAAGGGACTTTCTCGGCCAACGTGATGCTGCACCGCGCGGACAAGGCGGATGGCGCGTACGAAACGCTCGAGATTGGCATCGCGCCGCGCGATGCGGACGGCGTTGCGCTGGACGTCCTGGATATGGATGCCGACAAGAACGGGGCCAACGAACGGGCCAGAGTCGGGACAACAAAGCTGCGCTATGGCCGCCTCAAGATCGCCAATGCCCACGGTTCCGAACGGCTCCCGCTGCCGATCAATGTTCAGGCCCAGTACTGGAACGGGAAAGCCTACATTACCAACGTGAATGACGGCTGCACACCGCTCGTGCCGGGGAATTTCATCAAGGAGGACAGGACGGGTGAAAGCATCGAGACCAGCATTGCCGCTACAGGTACCTTGAGTGCAGGCACGGGGCGCATCGCGTTGAGCAAACCGACGCAGACACCTGCCGGAAAGGGCGTCGTGACAATCAAGGTCGACGATACGAAACTTCCCTACCTCCCGGGCGCAGGAACCGCGACCTTCGGGATTTACAAGTCGGGGCCGGTGATTTATCGGCGGGAATTGCATTATTGACAGCGGTATCGATGAAATGCGCGGTTTTATCGGGTTTGCTTTGCGGATGTAAATGGCGGGTGCGGTGATAACGTGCAGATTCGGGGCAGAGTAAGGAAGGTCTGGCAGCAGCCGATTGCAATCCTCTCCCCGGCAAAACCTCATAGACAGATTGCGCATGCGTTTCTTCTCGAAAAACAGTAGCCTCGGTGGATGGATGGCGATCAGCCTGCAGGCTGACGGCGTCTGCGTCGCGCATGTCGAGCGCTCGTCGCAGGCGAAGTACGCTGTCGCGCATGCCGGGTTTTATTCGGGAGGGGCGGGAGCGGATGCGGAAGCGCTGGGCAGGATAGCCAAGGATTTGCGCGCCGACCGCTACCGCTGGACCAATCTGCTGTCGCTGGGCGAATATCAGATGCTGTCGGTCGATGCGCCGAACGTGCCGCCCGACGAGCTGAAGACCGCGATCCGCTGGCGTCTGAAGGACATGCTGGACTATCACATCGACGATGCGACCATCGATGTGCTGGACGTGCCCGCCGAAAAGAATTCCCGTGGGCGCGCGCATGCGATGTACGCGGTCGCCGCCCGCAACCAGTTGATCGAGCGCCGGCAGGCGCTGTTCGACGATGCCCGATTGCCGATCCGGGTGATCGATATCCCGGAAATGGCGCAGCGGAATGTGTCCGCGCTGCTGGAGCCGGAAGGGCGCGGCCTCGCGATGTTGTCGCTCCATGAGGACAGCGGCCTGCTGACCATTACCTTCGACGGCGAACTCTATCTGTCCCGCCGCATCGACGTGGCATTGTCGCAGCTGACCGCGCCGGACGAGAATGAGAAAGCGGCGGCGTACGAGCGGATGGTGCAGGAACTGCAGCGTTCGCTGGACCATTTCGACCGCCAGTATCACTTCGTGACGGTGGCAAGGCTCGTGCTTGCGCCGTCGGGCAGCATGACGGCAGACGTGCAGGCGCATCTGGCCGCCAGTTTGTACATTCCGATCGAGACACTGAATCTGGAAAGCGTTGTCGATATTTCCAGAGTGCCGGAACTGAAATCGCCGCAGTCGCAGCAGCGTTATTTCATGACGATCGGCGCGGCCATGCGCCACGAGGTGAAGGCGCTATGAGCCAGCAGATCAATCTGTTCAATCCGATCTTCCTGAAGCAGAAGAAGTATTTTTCCGCCGTCACCATGGCGCAGGCGCTGGGTCTGATCCTGCTCGGATCGGCAAGCCTGGGCGGCTATGCGAAATACCAGCTGTACGCACTGGGCAAGGAGGCCGAGGCGACGGCGGGACAGCTGGCGGCGGTGCAAACGCGATTGAACAAGGTCAATGCCGATTACGGGCCCAAGGAAAAGAGCAAGGCGCTCGAGGAAGACATCCGGAATGCGGAGATGGAAGCAAGATCATTGCTGCAGGTATTCGCTGTGCTGGGCCGGCGTGAATTCGGCAACACCGATGGTTATTCGGAATACATGCGCGCGTTCTCCCGTCAAATTGTCAATGGCGTGTGGCTGACCGGCTTTACCATTCGCGGCGCGGGCAGCGACATCTCGCTGCAGGGGCGCACGCTGCAGCCGGACCTTGTGCCGGCTTACATCACGCGCCTGAAGAATGAACCGGCGTTGCAGGGCAAATCCTTTGCTGCGCTGGAGATGCAAAGTCCGCAGCCGCCACAGAATGCAAAAGCGGCATCGGCTGCGGAGCCACGCACATCGATGGCCTATATCGAATTCAATCTGCGTTCCTCCGGTGCAGTGAAGGAACAGCAGCAGCTGGCCGAGCAGTCGGCAAAAACCGATGCTAATGCGACATCGAACGCCTATCTCGAATTCGCCCGCGCGTTCAACGCGATCAAGGAACAGTCCGGCACTGCAGGAGCAACGACCAAATGAAGCAGCATTGGCAACGGATACAGTTGAAGGTGGACGCGTTGTCGCTGCGCGAACGCGCCATCATTTTCGCGATGGCGGCGCTGATCCTGATCACGCTCATCAATACCGCGCTGCTCGATCCCCTGTACGCGAAGCAGAAGCAGCTGACCCAGGGCATCAAGAAGGACCAGACGACGATGGCCGGCATGCAGGTGCAAATCCAGCAGAAAATGGCCGTGCACGAAGCCGATCCGAACAAGGCGAACAAGGCGCAGTTGCAGCAGTTGAAACAGCAGACGGCGCAGATGCAGGATGCACTGCGGGACATGCAAAAAGGGCTGGTGTCTCCTGATAAAATGTCGGCGCTGCTGGAAGACCTGCTGAAGCAAAATCGCGCCCTGCGCCTCGTCTCGCTCAAGACCCAACCCGCGTTCTCGCTGGCGGAACAGGCGAGCGTCGAGGCGAAGCTGATCGAGAGCGCGCTGGCGACGATCAAGGACAAAGGGAGCAGCCAATCCGGCGGCAAGCTGGCTGCCGATACCGTCTACAAGCACGACGTGGAGATCGTGGTGCAGGGTGGATATTTCGACATCATGAATTATCTGGCGCAGCTGGAAGCCATGCCCTGGCATCTGTTCTGGGCGAAGGCAACGCTGAACGTCTACGAGTATCCGAAGACGACGCTGACATTGACGCTCTTTACGCTGAGTCTCGACAAGAAATGGCTAAACATTTGAGTCAATTGATTGTGACCGGCTTGCGCCATGGCGCGCTGCTGCTGTGCTGTTGTTTGCCGGCGTCGGTGGCGCTTGCCGAAATCATGGCCGATCCGACGCGTCCGCCGGGGGCACTGGACAGCGCGTACGGCGCTGTCGATGCCGGGCCGGTATTGCAATCCGTGCTGATCGGACCGGGGCGCGCCGAAGCCATCATCAGCGGACGCACGGTCAGGCTGGGCGAACAATTCGGCGATGCGCGCGTCATCAAGATCACCGATGCGGAAGTTGTTTTGCGAAACGGCAGCGAAGTACAGACATTGAAGCTTTTCCCAAGCATTGAAAAGCTGCCGGCATCGAGCCGCGTCAGCAACAAGCCCGCGTTGCGGGGGCAAGAAAAGTAAGGGACACAGTGCAAAAAACAATATTGGTCATGGTCATCGTCAGTCTGGTCGGGTGTGCAGCACCGACGCCCAGGACCGAGACCTATGACTTGATCAATGCGGAAATGCGCAAGGCGAGCCAGGCCGCTGCCAAGCCGGCGCAGCCGGATGCGGTCGCCGCAGCTTTGCTCCCGCCTTTGCAAATCGACATGCCCAAGGCGCGGCAGCCGGTGGAGGAGCGTTTCAGCGTCACTTTCAACAACGTCCCGGCGGCGCAATTCTTCATGGCGCTCGTTTCCGGTACGCGCTACAACATGCTGGTGCATCCGGAAGTGACCGGCACGATTTCGGCGAACCTCAAGGACGTGACGCTGTTCGAGGCACTCGACGCCATTCGCGAACTGTATGGCTACGATTACAAGGTGGACGGCTCGCGCATCGTCATCAAGCCGCTGACGATCCAGACGAAGGTTTTTCAGGTCAATTACCTGACTGGCAACCGCAAGGGCACATCGGATACGCGTGTGATCCAGGGTTCCTTCAATGAGTTGCAGTCCGGCGGAAACAGCGGTGGCGGCAATGGCGGTGGCGGGAACAACAATAACAACAACAATAACAACAACAACAATCAGAACCAGCCCGGTACCACTGCGCGTGCGCTGGAAGGCTCGAAGGTCACCACGGCCACGACAAGCGATTTCTGGAGCGAGCTGAGAGTCGCGCTGAACGCCATCGTCGGCGCCGGCAAGGAAGGGCGCAGCATCGTGATCAGCCCCCAGTCGGGTGTGGTGGTCGTGCGCGCGATGCCTGATGAGCTGCGCAATGTCGCCGCCTATCTCAAGGCGACCCAGCTCTCCGTTGACCGGCAGGTCGTGCTGGAAGCGAAGATTCTGGAAGTGCAGCTGAACGACAGTTTTCAGACCGGCATTAACTGGGCGGGATTCAGGAACAGCAGCAACGGACGTGCGTCGGGCGGGTTCGTGTCGCCCGGAACGGCGCTGCGGCCGCTGACGCCGTCCGGTGCGGGCAGCGTGATGGGAAGCGGCGGCGATGCCGCGATCGCCGGCCTGCCGGGCGCCTCGCTGGCGGCATTGGGGGCTAGCGGCTCGATGTTTGGTCTGGCGCTTCAGACAAGCAACTTTGCCGCGCTGATCTCGTTCCTGGAAACGCAGGGGACCGTACATGTCCTCTCCAGTCCGCGCATCGCGACATTGAACAATCAAAAGGCGGTGCTCAAGGTCGGTACCGACGAATTCTTCGTGACCGGCGTGAGTTCCACCACGACGACCGGCACGGCAACGACAACGACGCCAAGCGTCACGCTCCAGCCGTTCTTCTCCGGCGTGGTGCTGGACGTCACGCCGCAGATCGACGAGCGCAACAACATCATTCTGCACGTGCACCCATCCGTGAGCCAGGTGAGCACGGTGAACAAATCCATCGACCTCGGCAGTCTCGGCGGCGCGATCAACCTCCCTATGCCGTCGAGCAACACCTCCGAAACCGACAGCGTGGTGCGCGGCCAGGACGGACAGATCGTCGCCATCGGCGGCTTGATGCGGCAGGCTACGGTGTCGGATCGTTCGCAGATCCCCGGCGCGGGCAACCTGCCCGGCGTGGGCGGCCTCTTCAGGAATACGAGCCAGGCGACTCAAAAGCGCGAGTTAGTCATTCTTCTCAAGCCAACCGTGATTCAAAGTACCGGCAACTGGTCGCAGGATATTCTCGACAGTCAGGAGCGCATCCAGAGCCTGGACCCGCGCGGTATGTTAGGACAGTGAGTTATGTACAAGACCCATTTCGGCTTGCGTGAACTGCCATTCGGCATTACGCCGGACACCAGTTTTTTTCTGGCCTGCTCCAATTATCAGGAGGCCTTGAACACGCTCCTGATCGCGGCCAAGAACGGCGAAGGCTTCATCAAGATCGCGGGTGAGGTGGGCGTCGGCAAGACGCTGCTGTGCCGAAAATTCATGGCGTCGCTGGACAAGACCTTCGTCACCGCCTACATCCCCAATCCCTTCCTCGAACCGCGCACGCTGATGCTGGCGCTGGCCGACGAACTGTCGCTGGCGCTCGACAAGGACGTCGATCAGCATCAGCTTCTGAAGTCGATCAACCATCGTCTGCTGGTGCTGGCGCGCGAAGGCAAGCGTGTTCTGCTGTGTCTGGACGAGGCGCAGGCGATGCCGGTGGAGACGCTGGAGGCGCTGAGGCTTCTGACCAATCTCGAAACCGGCAAGCGCAAGCTGCTGCAGATCGTCATGTTCGGCCAGCCGGAGCTGGACCGGAAGCTGCAACAGGAATCGATTCGCCAGCTTAACCAGCGCATCGCGTTTCACTATCACCTCGGCCCGCTCACCAAGGACGACATGGAGTTTTATGTCGCGCATCGCCTGAGCGTCGCCGGATACACCGGCAGCAGGCTGTTCAATCGCGGCGCGATCAAGGCACTCTACAAGGCCAGCGGCGGCGTGCCGCGGCTGGTCAACATCCTTGCGCACAAGTCCCTGATGCTGGCCTATGGCGAAGGGAAGCAGGAGATCACGGCGCGTTATGTGGCGGCGGCGGCAAAGGATACCGGCGCAGCCCAGAAACGTGCATTGCCATGGCGTTGGGCGCTGGTCGGCGCGCTCGGGCTGCTGGTCGCCGGCACCAGCATGGGATGGACCTACTTCCGATGAGCCTCATCAATCAAATGCTGCAGGACCTGGATGCGCGCCGTTCCGAAGTGCCCGGCACGGGCACCTATGGCAGCCAGGTCCGGGTTGTTGGCAAACGCGGCAGCCGCACGCACATCGCATGGTGGATTGTGCTCGCCGTGGCGGTCATCCTTGCCGGCGTGGTTGCGTGGCTGCTGTTGCGTCCCGCGCCCGCGGCATCTACCGCGCGCACGGAAAACCGTCCCTCGACGCCGGTGAAGGCTGCCGCTGTGCCCGCCCCATCCGCTACGCCGGTGGCACCAGTCGCTCCTGTCGCTCCAACTGCGAGCAGCCAGGAAAAAATCGACACGGCAACTGCGCCCAATGTGCTGCCGGCATCCGATGTCAAGCCGGTTGCGAAAATGGTGCAAGCACAAGTCCTTACGCCGCCATCCGAGCCACCGCTTGCGTCAAAGCAGGCTGCCGTTCAGGACAAGCCTGCGAAATCGATCAAGCCCGCAGTATCGGTGCCGGTTGCAAAAGCAAGGGAAACGGCAGAGGAGCCGATCCGCGAGCAGGCGCATCCGGCACCAAGGATGGCGAAACTGCCCGAACCTTCCGTGCCGGTTGCGCTCAACAAGCAGGTCAAGGAATCATCGCCGGCGCAGCGCGCGGACAACGAATATCGCAAGGCGCTGCAACTGCGCCAGCATGGCAAGACATCCGATGCCGTCGCCAGCCTGGAACAGGTGCTGCAACTCGATGCGCAGCATGCGGCGGCTCGTCAGGTACTGGTCGGCATTCTGTTGGAGAGCAGGCGTCAGGACGACGCCTTCCGCAGGGCGCGTGAAGGCCTGGACATCGATCCTGCGCAGCCGGGGTTGGCGATGATCGCCTCGCGCCTGCAATTGGAGAAAGGCGAACTGCGGCCCGCTATCGATACCCTGGAACGCAGCCTGCGTTATGCGCTCGACCGCGCGGACTATCAGGCCTACCTGGCCGCGTTGCTGCAACGCGATACGCGGCACAAGGAAGCGGTCGAGCACTATCTGGTGGCGTTGCAAAAATCGCCGCAGAACGGTGTCTGGTGGATGGGGCTGGGAATTTCGCTGCAGGCGGAACATCGCATGAGCGAAGCAGAAGAAGCCTTCAGCCGCGCCAAGGGATCCAATTCGCTGTCGCCCGAGCTGCTCGCATTTGTCGAATCCAAATTGACGCAGTTGCAGCGTTGATCGCAATGTGGAATGCGGCGTTCAGCAAACCTCTGCGAGAACGGGTTCAGACAATCGTTCGCGCGGATTCCGGATCAAGCAGCTTGTCGTGACGCTGCGGGTGAAATGATTTGAACAATTGGACCAACGCATCCGGGTGCGACGCATGCATCAGCAAGGAAGCCTGGCTTTCCTTCAGAAATCCCTGATCCACGACATGCTTCAGAAATGCGATCAAGCCGTCATAAAAGCCGTTGGCATTGAGCAGGCCGATCGGCTTGTCATGCAGGCCGAGCTGTGACCAGGTAAATATCTCGAAGAGTTCTTCCAGCGTGCCGATGCCGCCCGGCATCGCAATGAATCCATCCGACAGATCCGCCATCATGGCTTTGCGCTCATGCATGTCCTTGACGATATGCAGGCGGGTCAGGCCGACGTGCCCGACTTCCTTGTCCATCAGTGCTTTCGGGATCACGCCTGTGGCTTCGCCGCCCAGTCGCAATATCTCATCCGCAATGACCCCCATGAGGCCGACTTTGCCGCCGCCATAGACCAGCGCGATATTGTCGTTGACCATTTCGCGGGCCAGTTCACGCGCGGCCTGGGCGTAAAAGGCATCGCCACCGATGGAGGAACCGCAGTAGACGCAGAGGGATTTCATCATGTTGATCGACGGGTGATTGCAGGGCGGTGGCGAAAATGCCGGATCATGCGCCGGCCTTGCTGCCGCGGCTTGCGGACTGCGTTGCCGGCAGGAGGCGTTGCGGCGCCTTGTCTGATTTTTCTACATAGTCCTTGATCAGTTTTTCGAGCCGCTGATGCGTTTCGCCGCGAAGATAGGGGCCGATCAATGACAGCACCTGATAGCAGCCGCGTCCCAATGCCTCGGTCATGACTTCCTGCTCGGTATATTTGCGCGGGTTGCGCACGTATTCATACGACAGCCAATAGGTCGCCACGACCACCATGTTGGTGGCAAGCGCATCGATTTCCAGGTCGGTCGCTTCCAGCGCCTTGTCGCCGCGCATGCCGACGCATAACTGGTGCGCGACCTTGATCTTGTGCGCGAAAATCTGCTTGAAGTGCAGTTCCAGCTTGCGGTTGCGCGACAGCAGGTCGCTCAGATCGCGATAGAAGAAGCGATAACGCCACACCAGCTCGAAGGAAAGATGCAGGTAAAGCCACACGTCCTCGATATTCGGCCGGCGGTCGGCGGGTACTGCCAGCATGCGGCCGATTTCCGTCTCGAACTGGGCGAACAGCGAGTTGACGATGTCGTCCTTGTTGCGGAAGTGGTAATACAGGTTGCCCGGCGAGATGTTCATCTCTTCGGCGATCACTGTCGTCGTGATGTTCGGTTCGCCAAACTCGTTGAACATCCGCAGCGACAATTCAAGAATGCGTTCACGTGTACGGCGTGGGGCTTTCTGTTGCATGCGGTTTTTCCCCTCCTTGCTTTCATTGCGCACAAGGATAACACCGATAAATCGTTCCTTGAAAACATGGAGTGGCAGAGTCGCTGCCGCGTGCAACGCAGGCCAGAGAGTCGCTCGAAACCGTGAATGCTGTCGCCTGAACTACCCATTGATCGATGCAGCAACCGTCCATGTTTGGAGCGCATTTGCGAAGCTGCAAAGCCGCATTTTCAGCGGACCGGCCATGAGATGATGCAGCGGGCATGCGCGCTTGAGGATGATTGCCTTCGCGTCCAGGACACCGCGCATGCCGCCTCGAATCAGCCGGGAAGCCGTGAATGGCGGATCAATCCTTGGGTAGCACCACGGTATCGATCACGTGGATCACACCATTGTCGGCCACCACATCGCTTTGCGTCACGTTTGCCTCGTTGACCGTCACCTTGCCGTTGTCCGAACTGATCTTGACCGTGCCGCCCTGGATCGTCTGGACCTGGCCGGGCTTGATGTCGGTGACCATGATTTTCCCGGGAATGACGTGATAGGCGAGCACTTGTGCCAGCTTCGCCTTGTCCTTCATCAGTGCATCCCTGGTGGCTGGCGCCAGCTTGTCGAATGCAGCATCATCCGGCGCGAACACTGTGTAGGGACCATCGCGCTTGAGCCACTCGCTGAAGCCGGATTCCTTTGCCGCCGCTGCAAAAGTCTTCGCTCCGCCATTGGCCGCCGCAGCGTCTACCAGGTCTGCGCCGGCGGAAACCACGCCGCTGGCCAGCAGTACAAGTGCGGTTGCAATTGCCTTGAAACCTCGTTTCATCAGAAACTCCTTTGTCATTGATTGCTGCAAACCGGAAATTTGTGCCAACATGAATTTGTCCTCTCGCGCAAGAGTGGCGAGACCCCGTTATTGCTATGAGTTGTCAGATGGCTAAAAAGGTTCAAAATTACGGATTCGCAATATCGTCGCGCCGATTCGTCGGATGACTCACGCCGGAAAGAAAGGTCAATCGTGTCTTCAATCAACTCCATTCTTGATCACCTCGTCGTCGTTGCCGCGGACCTTGAACAAGGTGTCGCCCATTGCAATGCCTTGCTGGGTACGCACATGCTGAAGGGCGGTGAGCACGTCCGCACCGGCACCCATAATTACTTGCTCAACCTCGGGCAAGGCATTTATCTCGAAGTCATCGCGATCAACCCCAATGCTGCTCCGATCGCGCATCCGAGGTGGTTCGGCATGGACGACAACGAGCAAAGACAACGGCTTGCTTCCGGGCCTTATCTTGCGACCTTCGCCGCCCGTACCGAGGACATCGCTTCCGCCGCGATACCCGTGCTTGGACCGATCGTCGAGATGCGTCGCGGGGACCTGAAATGGGACATCACGATCCCCGACGATGGGGGGCTGGTCGAAAACGGCGCGATGCCGAGCCTGATCCAATGGCCGGCTTCGAAGCATCCAACGCATGCCATGCCGGACGCCGGCTGCCGTTTGACAAGGCTGGAGGTCCATCATCCTCAGCCGCAGTACCTTGCCGAACAATGGAAGCGAATCGGCCTGGAGCCCGAGCAACGGCTGATGATATGCCCCTCGGAAGCAGGCGCCGGTCCACGGCTGGTCGCGCATATCGACACGCCCGATGGCGTGCGCGTGCTGTGCTGATGTCTCATACGGCGTAGAGCGAACGGCCATAACGTGCGCACCAGTTTCTGATGAACCCATGCAAGCGCGTGCTGTTGTCAGCGTAACCTTGCCGAGATTGTTTTCCGGAGTCCCGATCCATGCTTATCAATTGCGTCGCTTACCAAGAAGGCAAGAAACTGTGCGATGTACCTATCCGGCAGATCAGCGATTATGTTCGCCGGCCGGACTGCTTTGTCTGGGTGGCCTTGAAGGATGCAGAACCGGCGGAGCTGGCTCAGATGCAGGACGAATTCGATTTGCACGAGCTGGCGGTCGAGGATGCGCAGCACGGGCATCAGCGGCCGAAGATCGAGGAATACGGCGACTCGCTGTTTGCCGTCGTGCACACGGTCGAAATGATCGACGGTGAATTAATTGTCGGTGAACTCGATATCTTCGTTCAAGAGAACTACATCCTGTCGATACGTAATCGAAGCCAGCAGGGATTCCTCGGCGTGCGCGCACGCTGCGAGCATGAGCCGGAACTGCTCAAGCAAGGATCGGCGTTCGTCTTTTATGCATTGATGGATGCCGTGGTCGACCGCTATTTCCCCATCCTCGATGCGATCGAAACGGAACTGGAACTGGTCGAGGAACAGATTTTCAGCAAGGGTTCCGAGCGTGCCAACATCGAGAGGCTGTATCAGCTCAAGCGCAAGGTGACGGTACTCAAGCACGCGGTAACGCCCTTGATGGAAGCCGTGTCGAAGCTGTATGGCGGACGCGTGCCGAGGGTGTGCGCAAACATGCAGGAATACTTCCGCGATGTGTATGATCACCTGTACCGTATCAACACATCGATTGACGCCATCCGCGACACGATAACCACGGCGATTCAGGTAAACCTCTCGATGGTGACCATCGACGAGAGTGAGGTCAACAAACGGCTCGCGGCGTGGGCCGCGATCTTTGCTGTGGCGACCGCATTCTTTGGCGCGTGGGGCATGAACTTCGAAAACATGCCCGAACTGAAATGGAAGTACGGCTACCCGGTGTCGGTCGGTATTGTGGCAGTCGTCTGCGGCTATCTGTATTACCGCTTCAAGAAGTCGGGCTGGCTATAGAACACTCACGGCGGGCTGTACGCGCGAGGCCTTGCGAACCTCTTCGACAATCAACGTCTGAACCCGGGGATGGAGGCCGAGCGCAACATGCCCGATGCCGCCAAGCGCAATATTGATCGCGCCGGGTAAATACGATGATGTCTGGGGTGCAATGATGTTGTCGTGATGGGAGTAGATGGAGACGAACAACGCATTGCTTGCCGCAGTTTCGCTCGCTGCCAACTCGCACAACCATTCGCTGCAGACCCCTTCGTCTTCGCCGCTTGTCCAGTGCATTTGCTTGCAATTCAAACCGACACCGAATTGCGCCACGCCCGTTCCTCGATGCGGCGTGCCGAGTGTGATGATCCTGGCAATGTGGTGTGCGCCATGACGGCGCAAATATGCGCGTGCCGCCAGGCCTCCCATGCTGTGCGCGATGATGATGACCTTGCTACAACCGGATTCGCGCCGCAAGATTTCCACCGCCTGATGTATCGCAGACACATAGTCATCGATTCCGCCCGTTACCGGTTCCATGTCGATGGCGCGATGACTGATTCCCACGCGCAATAGAAGCTTGCTCAATGGATGCCAGTATCCGCTGTTGCATCCGTATCCATGGACGAGCAGTAACGGCAATGTGACGGGATGCGATGCAGCGCGGCTCGAAAAGGCACGAAAAGGCATTAGCCAGGACGAGGTTGTCATCGTGGCCGCAAACTCTCCGAAAAACAATATGCATCGTTGTCGCCAATCGAGTCGATACGCCGCCGGCATCTCGCTACGAAAGCGCCATGAAAGGAAAAAATTGTTGGCCGTTATCAATAGACGCAAGAGCAGCACGATCGCGCCACCAAGCAGAACTGCAACGAAAGCATGATCAATCCGGCCAGTCCGCATGAGCGCAAACCCAATGCCGCAGGCGACGGCAAATTGCAGCGCAAGCAAAATCTTTGCAAGAAGAGCAATCATGCATCTTCCTCATGGTCATGTGGATGCGGATAATTCAATGCCAACATCGCATGCGGCTGTTCGTCAACGCCATCCCGTCAATTCCCCATCAAGTCGATAATTGACGGCACAGCATAGCCGCGGTGCTTTGGAGAAAAGGAGATACGTTCGCTGCGAGGTCCGCGCAGCCGTCGGCACCGACTTTTTTACGACGAGCTGTTAAACCCTACCCCTGTCAATGGCCGAACCAACAGTAATTCCGGCTTACGAAGGTTTGGCACCCGGTTTCGTCGACGATTCGGGCACGCTGACGATGCGGGTACCGGCAATGCGGTCATGCAGAAACTGGCGTTGCGGATCGAGATAGGCGGCAAGAGCCCACAACAAAATATTGACCGAGGGAATCAGTATCAGCAGCCAGCCCTTGAGACCCAACGCCCAAGCCAGCGCCAGTCCCGGCAGAACCCATAGCCAGGATAGCAAGTAACGTCCGATGGCCCGCTTCGTTCCGACCGCACTGCCATCCCTGGTTTCCAGACGGATGCGCCATGTCTTCATCGCGAGGGTCTGGCCGCTATGCGTCCAGAACCAGACGAAATACAAGCCAATCACCAGGAACAGCCAATCCTGCAATGCATCACGCAGGTAAAGTGCATGACGCTGCTGCAAAAGCGTTGAAAACAGCCATCCGGAGATGAATAACACACCGAATAGCAACATGGCTTCGTATACCATGCTCGCCAATCGGCGCTTCAATGAAGGTATTGCAGTGATGTTCAATGTAGCTGCTTCTTTACTTATTTTGTGTCGGGTTGCAGTGCAGCCTGGCGGGCTGCTTGCGGATTGACGGATCGTTCAAGCACCGGCTTGGGCGTGGATTTGATCGGCGGGACCGTCTTGGCCTTGGCTTGAGATGGTGGCGGCAGGGTGGTAACGCGCTTCTTGCTTGCTGCATCTGCGGCGAGCTTTTTTTTCTGCTCGTCCGACAGCTGCTGATATTGCTCCCACTCCGCCGATTTCTGATCGGGATTCAGTTTCTTGGCACGTGAATAGCTCTCCCGCGCAATCCGGCGCTGCTCCGGCGTGAGTTTGAGCCATTCGCGCATGCGTTCCTGTACCCGTTGCTGCTCATCAGGCGTCATCGAGGCGAATTTATTGCCGATCGCAAGCCACTTGGTCTTGCGTGCCGGTTCCAGTTTGTCCCATTCGCCCGCCAAAGGCATGAGCGCTTGTTGTTGCACGGGTGTCAAATCGGTCCAAAATGGTTTGCTTGCGCGTTGCTGCTTCGCCGTTGCGTGAATGGGGGCGGGATTGATTTCCGGTGCCACGATGGATTTCGCTGGTCCGCCTTCGCCGGTTGCGGCCGGCAAATTGTCCGGAGCGGCAAACGCCAAGGCCGCAACAGTCGACAAGGCGCCCAACGCGCATGCCGCGCGCAGACGACGAGATACGGCAGGAAACACGTTATGCGCCATTCTCAATCCCCTCGCGTGGCGAGGAATGCATTGAAACCATGATCCACATAGGCTGACAATGGCAATTCATCGGATAAGACGCCGGCATCGATTTCTGCCGTGTCGCTGATGCGCTGTTCCTGCTCATATTGATAAATGCTTACCAAACCGGTTGCCAACACAACCAGGAGGATCAGCAGACCCATGCGCGGCAGCCATGACATGGATTCCGTGAAAAAGCCTCCCGACTCCGTTGCCAATGCCCGTCTTGTGAACAGGGCGCGCAACGGCGAATCGTTCTTCTTGCGGGATAAGGCCATTTTTCGCGCAGAAGCGAGTTTTTCGGCAGTGGGCGCTGGCAGGTTGTCGAGATTCTCGTTGAGTGCATTGCGCACTTTGTAGGCGAAGTTCAGTTCCTTGGGGGTCATAAGCTAATTCCTTTGGCTCGCAACGCCTGAGCCAGTGTATGCGTTGCGCGAGAGCAGTGCGTCTTTACGCTCCCCTCCGAGCATCCCATTGCCGCAGCTGTTTCCGCCACGTCCATATCTTGCCAATAACGCATAAGAAAGGCTTCCCGTTGACGGGTGGGGAGTTTTTGTATTTCTTGATCTATGACAGCCAGCACCTGGGCGCGTTCGACCTTGTCGGCACTCGATTCAGCCGCCTGAGTGCCTTCCTCGGCCTCATACGTGTCCAAAATATCAAAGTTGTCATTGCTGTCATCCTCCGCGCCAAGGCCTGAGAACAGACTGATCCACGTGCTGCGCACCTTCTCGCGGCGAAAGTAATCGTGGATGACGTTCTGGAGAATGCGCTGAAACAGCAGTGGAAGTTCGGCTGCCGGCTTGTCGCCATATTTTTCCGCCAGCTTGACCATCGCGTCCTGCACGATGTCGAGTGCCGACTCATCTTTTCGGACCGCATAAACCGCCTGCTTGAAGGCGCGACGCTCTACGTTTTCCAGGAAGTCGGATAGTTCTTTGTCGGTTGCCATGCGATACGGCGGATTGTTCCTAGGCTGTCGGGATCGGGAGGAAGGCGTGCATTCCGCGTGCTTTTTCAAACTGTGCGCATGCTAGCAAAAAAGCCTTTGATTGTGCGGAATTTCTCCCCAAAATACTTGATTTCAAACGACTTTGGTCCGATTTGACTTGACCAAAATGGTGCGACGCATTAACGTATCAGTCCCTTCGCAATCTCGAAGAACTGTCTTTCGCGCGCGACCCAAAATGCCGCGCTTGACGAGACGCGCTTTAACATTTGAAAGCTGTTTGCTCTAACCCGCGCCAGAAGCGCGAGAAATTCGTATTGGCACCTCAGGTACCTCGGCTGAACGAGTCGCGTTGAGCGTCATTTTGAATCGCATCTACGGATGCGCAACGAACTGGCGTGACCGCACAAAAAAGGAAAGCCTTGTCACTGTTGTTCCGCGCGGTTTCGCAAGGAAAGAGCATCCGATCAATCTCCAATGGACCTTGAAAGGAATTTGGCAATGAGTCAAGAACTAACAGGCGCGGAAATAGTCGTGCGCTGTCTGGCCGAAGAAGGCGTGGAACACGTATTCGGCTATCCCGGCGGCGCAGTGCTCTACATCTACGACGCAATCTTCAATCAGAATAAGTTCCAGCATATCCTCGTGCGCCATGAGCAGGCGGCGATACATGCGGCGGACGCATATTCGCGCAGCTCGCAGAAAGTCGGCGTTGCCATCGTCACGTCCGGCCCCGGCGTGACCAATGCGGTTACCGGCCTGGCCACGGCATACATGGATTCGATCCCGATGGTGATCATTTCCGGGCAGGTGCCGTCTCATGCAATTGGCCAGGATGCCTTTCAGGAGTGCGATACCGTGGGCATTACGCGCCCATGCGTCAAACACAATTTTCTCGTCAAGGACATCAAGGATCTGGCCGCGGCGATGAAAAAGGCGTTTTACATCGCCACTACCGGTCGCCCGGGACCGGTGCTGATCGATATCCCCAAAGACATCACGATGCACAAGCACACATTCGAGTATCCGAAGGAGCTCGAAATGCGTTCGTACAAACCGGTTGACAAGGGGCATTCAGGCCAGATTCGCAAGGCAGTGCAATTGCTGTTGAGCGCCGAGCGTCCGATGATTTATACCGGTGGTGGCGTCATTCTTGCCAATGCTTCGCCGGAGCTGAACAAGCTGGTTGAGAAGCTCGGCGCTCCTTGCACGAACACCTTGATGGGTCTTGGGGCTTACAAGGCGTCCAGCGAAAAGTTCGTCGGCATGCCGGGCATGCACGGTACCTATGAAGCCAACATGGCGATGCAGCACTGCGACGTGCTGATTGCAATCGGTGCGCGTTTTGACGATCGTGTGATCGGCAATCCCAAGCACTTTGCGACGCATCCACGCAAGATCATTCACGTCGATATCGACCCGTCATCGATTTCCAAGCGCGTCAAGGTCGATATCCCCATTGTGGGCAACGTGAAGGATGTGTTGCAGGAAATGTTGACGCAGCTCGATGCCGTTGAGGCAACGTCAAAGCCGAATTCACAAGCGCTTGCTGCGTGGTGGAGGCAGATCAACGAATGGCGTGGGCGCGAATGCCTGAAGTTCGCCACATCGAACGAAGTGATCAAGCCGCAAGCCGTGATTCAAAAACTGTGGGAAGTGACGAAGGGCGATGCATTCATTACGTCCGATGTCGGCCAGCACCAAATGTGGGCGGCGCAGTACTACGGTTTCGACAAGCCGCGCCGCTGGATCAACTCTGGCGGACTGGGCACGATGGGTGTTGGATTGCCATATGCGATGGGTGTGCAAATGGCTAATCCGGACGCGACTGTTGCCTGCATTACCGGCGAGGCATCGATCCAGATGTGCATTCAGGAACTTGCCACTTGCAAGCAGTATCACCTGACACCCAAGATCATTCTCTTGAACAACCGTTTCCTCGGCATGGTGCGCCAGTGGCAGCAGATCGATTACGGTTCACGCTATTCGGAGTCGTACATGGATTCGCTGCCGGACTTTAACAAACTGGCAGAGTCGTACGGCCATGTCGGCATGAAGATCGAAAAACCGGGCGATGTCGAAGGTGCCTTGAAAGAAGCGTTCGGCATGAAGGACCGGCTGGTGTTCATGAATTTCATTACGGATCAAACCGAGAATGTCTGGCCGATGGTGAAAGCCGGTAAAGGCTTGACCGAAATGCTGCTGGGTTCGGAGGATCTGTAATCATGCGACATATCATTTCTGTTTTGCTTGAGAATGAAGCAGGTGCGTTGTCGCGTGTTGTCGGTCTGTTTTCGGCGCGTGGGTACAATATTGAAACGCTGACAGTGGCCCCGACCGAAGATGCAACCTTGTCACGCATGACGATCGTTACCAGCGGTTCGGACGATGTGATCGAACAGATCACCAAGCATCTGAACCGTTTGATCGAAGTGGTGAAAGTCGTTGACCTCACCGAGGGCGCGCATATCGAACGCGAGCTGATGCTCATCAAGGTGCGGGCCGTGGGCAAGGAGCGCGAAGAAATGAAACGTACCGCGGACATTTTCCGTGGCCGCATCATTGATGTCACCGAGAAGACGTACACGATCGAATTGACCGGTAACAAAAGCAAGCTCGATGCATTCATCGAATCGATCGATCGCACCGCGATTCTCGAAACCGTGCGTACCGGCGGTTCCGGCATCGGGCGTGGCGAACGCATTCTCAAAGTTTAATCAGTCCATACAACACACCATTTAGGAAGATCAATGAAAGTTTTCTACGATAAAGACTGCGACCTGTCTCTCATCAAGGGCAAGAATGTGACCATCATCGGTTACGGCTCGCAAGGTCATGCGCATGCGCAAAACCTGAACGATTCCGGTTGCAAGGTGACCGTTGCCTTGCGCAAGGGTGGCGCATCCTGGGAAAAAGCGAAGAATGCCGGCTTGAACGTGGCTGAAGTCAACGAAGCGGTGAAAGCAGCTGACGTCATCATGATTCTGCTGCCGGATGAAAACATCGCTCAGGTCTATAGCGAAAACGTCGCTCCATATGCCAAGCAAGGTGCCGTGCTGGCGTTTGCCCACGGCTTCAACGTGCACTATGGCCAGGTTGTGCCGCGCGCCGATCTTGACGTGATCATGATCGCGCCGAAGGCACCGGGCCACACTGTACGCGGTACTTATACGCAAGGCGGCGGCGTGCCCCATCTGATCGCTGTTTATCAGGACCGCTCGGGCAATGCACGTGATATCGCCTTGTCCTATGCAATGGCCAACGGCGGCGGACGCGCCGGCATCATCGAAACCAACTTCCGTGAAGAGACGGAAACCGACTTGTTCGGCGAACAGGCGGTACTGTGCGGCGGCACGGTCGAACTGATCAAGGCCGGTTTCGAAACTCTGGTGGAGGCCGGCTATGCACCGGAAATGGCGTATTTCGAATGCTTGCACGAGCTGAAGCTGATCGTTGATCTAATCTATGAAGGCGGCATCGCCAACATGAATTACTCGATCTCGAACAACGCCGAGTATGGCGAGTATGTGACAGGTCCGCGCGTCGTGACCGAAGACACCAAGAACGCAATGCGTCAATGCCTGAAGGATATTCAGACGGGCGAGTATGCAAAGAGCTTCATTCTGGAAAACAAGGCAGGTGCTCCTACCTTGATTTCCCGTCGCCGTCTCACTGCGGAGCATGAAATCGAGCAAGTAGGTGAGAAACTGCGCGCGATGATGCCTTGGATCAAGAAGAACAAACTGGTCGATCAGTCCAAGAACTAAGCAGCATTGAATCTGACTCGGGCAGTTAGTCAGATTTCTTGAAATGCGTAAAATGAATGGGGCGCACGTAAAGTGACGCCCCATTTTTTTGGAGGCAAGATATGACGAAATCAGGCATTGGGCTTCTGGTTTTGGTGTTGGCCATGGGCATCATGAATGTTCATGCGCAATCACCTGCGCAAAATACAGGTACGCTGGTTATTGTGCCCGGCATGGGTGAAGTCAAACATCCAAACGATGAAGCGCGTGTGACTTTCATGGTCGAGGAGCAGGATAAAGACAAGGCAGCTGCTGCTTCACGCGTCAATCAAAAGATGAAGCAGGGCATGGAGATCGTCAAGAAAGAAGATCCGGGCGCGACACTGAAAACGCGCGGGTACTACACTTATCCGGTCTATCCGGATGACCAGCAGCGCCCTGCCTCTCGCTCGAATAGCAAGACTGGACAGCCAGCCAGCTGGAGAGTCGGCCAGTATCTCGAAGTGACGACGAAGAATCTGAATGAATTGCCCAAAACGGTCGCCGCCGCACAGCGCCTTCTTGCGCTTAACGGGCTGCAATTCAGTTTGTCTGAGCAGACGAGCAAAGTACTGGACCAACAGGGTATCGAAGCATCCTATCGCAATTTGACGGAACGTGTAGCCTCGATCGCGAAAGCAATGGGGCGCAACGTTTCGGATGCGAATTTCGAAGCTGTCGATTTGGAAGGGAGTGGTGCTTACGCGCCGCAACAGGATGCATATGCAGCCAAGGCAATGCGTGCGGCAGTGGCAGATGGCGTGCAGGTCGAGGAGCCCAGTTTCGAAGCTGGTGAGACAACCTTGCGAACACGCATTGTGGGCAAAGTCCGTTTCAAGTAATCGGGCACTGATTGGGGGTTACATTTAATTGCCTGTCGTCTAGAATAGCCACGCCTTTTACTAATGACCATCAACCGGAGTGAAGTTGAATAATTATCCGCACCCTATCATTGCTCGCGAGGGCTGGCCTTTTTTGGGCATCGCAGTGGCCATCGCACTCGTTGTGACTTTTTTCTCTGCCGCATGGTCTATCCCATTCTGGATTATCGCCGTCTTCGTCTTGCAGTTCTTCCGTGATCCGGCTCGAACCATCCCGCAAAAGAACAATGCAGTGTTGTCGCCGGCAGATGGACGTATTGTCGTTGTGGAAAAAGCACGCGATCCCTATGCAAACAGGGAAGCGCTCAAGATCAGCGTTTTCATGAACGTATTCAATGTCCACTCGAACCGCGCACCGGTGGATGGCAGGATTGAAAATGTTCAATACTTTCCGGGCAAGTTCGTGAATGCGGACCTCGACAAGGCTTCAATCGAAAATGAGCGAAATGCACTGACGATCACCACGACTGCAGGACAGGTTGTGACTTGCGTACAGGTTGCCGGATTGATTGCGCGACGTATTCTTTGCTATGTAAAAGCCGGAGATGTGCTTGCCCGCGGCCAACGCTACGGATTTATCCGCTTTGGATCTCGCGTTGATGTGTATTTGCCGCTCACGGCATCGCCCAAGGTGACGGTCGGCGACAAGGTGTCTGCGACAGAAACAATCCTGGCCGAGCTGTGATCATATTTGTATTGCATTGAAACGGAATTGCCATGGCAAGCTTCAATCGTCGCAAACCAAAAAACAGCGCGGGTTTCTTTCCAAAAGTGACGCGGCTGAACAAACCGTCGCTGCATAATGCGCAGCTCGGCGAAGATGAAGCATCGACGCACCCCAAATTGCGCCGGCGCGGGATTTATTTATTGCCAAACGCGTTTACGACTGCGAACCTGTTCTGCGGGTTCTTCGCCATTGTGATGGCAATGAACCTCAAGTTCGACTACGCGGCAATTGCCATTTTCGCCGCAATGCTATTGGATAGCGTCGATGGCCGTGTGGCGCGTTTGACGAATACGCAAAGCGAATTCGGTGCGCAATATGACAGTTTGTCGGACATGTTGTCGTTCGGCGCTGCACCTGCGCTTGTGGTTTATGAATGGTCGCTGCGAGGCTTGGGAAAGTGGGGGTGGCTTGCCGCGTTCGTGTATTGCGCCGGTGCCGCGCTGCGCCTGGCCCGCTTCAATGCAAATATCGGTGTTGTCGACAAGCGCTACTTCCAGGGACTTCCGAGTCCCGCATCGGCCGCGTTGGTGACAGGCTTTATCTGGTTGATGGATGATCTCGGTTTTGCCGGGCGCGATTTGAGCTGGTACGCGTGGTGCATTACGCTCTATGCCGGCTTGACAATGGTGACCAATGTTCCCTTCTACAGCTTCAAGGAGGTGAATTTTCGCAAGTCGGTTCCTTTCATCACGATATTCCTGATCGTGCTTGTATTCGTTCTCATATCAAGCGATCCGCCAAAAGTATTGTTCGGTTTATTTGTGCTGTACGGATTGTCGGGATACGTGATTTATTTCTGGAGACTATTCAAGGGTAAGCCGGTCAGCATCATTCAGACGGAACCCGAGTCGATTGGCGACAAAGAGTAAAGCTTCTTTGTTTTGAATCATGTAGCAGCCCATGGCATGCAACCTGCGAACCTGACATGATGATTTTTTCATGTCATGAAGGAGAGTGCCGTGGGTCTGATTTCTTTCTTGAAAGAGGCTGGAGAAAAATTCCTGAAAACAGGTTCTTCTAACCAGGATTCAACAATTCCAGCTACCCAAACCACGCAAGTCAATATCCGTGAAAAGGAACAAGCCCTTGAACGCGCGATTCTTGACTACATGGCAGTACAAAATCTGCCCATAGAAAATCTGACGGTCCTTTACGACTCGAGTGCGGCGACTGTGACGGTGAGTGGCTCCGCGCCCGACCAGCAAACACGGGAAAAAATCATCTTGTGCTGCGGGAATGTACAAGGCGTCGCACACGTGAATGATCAGATCAACGTCGAGCAAGTCGCCGAAGAGTCGCAGTGGTATACCGTGAAAGCGGGCGATACGCTCTCGAAGATTTCGAAAGAGTATTACGGGAACGCCAATCAGTATGGCGTCATTTTTGACGCGAACAAGCCGATGCTGAAAGATCCGGACAAGATATACCCGGGCCAATTGCTGCGGATTCCTGCAAAACCCTGATCACGCATTCAATCTGTTGCCGCGCAAACCCGTGACGGCCTCGCGGTGCGGCGGAATTTTGGAAGAAAACTGCTTGTTTATCAAACCGTTGCGCTTTTCCATAATTCCGCTTATAGTTTTTCGCATGTCTCGCGCAATCCACTTCCTTGCATTCGCCATCTCCAGCAGCCTGCTACCAGGCCTGCTACTAGTGCGTTAACGCGCGCTAAATCCCATACCCCCACAATTCGTGTAGTGTCTGGCCCAGGCTGCGATTGGCAAGGGCGGGCGAAAAACCGTTTCATCGACTCATTCAGCGTATTTTCCTAAGGAGCAACAGCATGGCCGACAAACTGATCATTTTCGACACCACCTTGCGGGATGGTGAGCAATCCCCAGGTGCATCGATGACCAAGGATGAAAAAATCCGTATCGCCAAGCAGCTGGAGCGCCTGAAGGTGGATGTGATCGAGGCCGGCTTCGCTGCGGCGTCTCCCGGAGACTTTGATTCCATCAAAACCATAGCGGGTATTATCAAGGACTCCACCATCTGCTCCTTGTCGAGGGCCAATGACCGCGACATCTCGCGTGCGGCAGAAGCGCTGGCTGCAGCGGAGCGCAAGCGTATTCATACGTTCATTGCCACTTCTGCGCTGCACATGGAAAAGAAATTGCGGATGACGCCGGATCAGGTGTTTGAGCAAGCCAAACTGGCTGTGCGCTTTGCGCGCAAGTTTACCGATGATGTCGAATTCAGTACCGAGGATGGCAGTCGATCCGATATCGATTTTTTGTGCAAGGTCATCGAGGCCGTTATTGCAGAAGGTGCAACGACCATCAACATTCCTGACACCGTCGGCTATGGCGTGCCGGAACTCTACGGTCATCTGATCAAGACCTTGCGGGAGCGTGTTCCGAATTCCGACAAGGCAGTCTGGTCAGTGCATTGCCACAACGATCTCGGAATGGCGGTAGCCAATTCCCTGGCAGGTGTCTACATCGGCGGCGCGCGGCAGGTTGAGTGCACGATCAACGGCCTGGGCGAACGTGCAGGCAACACGGCACTTGAAGAGGTGGTCATGGCAATGAGGACCCGCAAGGATCACTTCAAGCTTGATCTGAATATCGATACAAGCCAGATAGTGGCGGCGTCGAAACTGGTGTCGCAGATCACGGGCTTTGCCGTGCAACCGAACAAGGCGGTCGTCGGTGCCAATGCCTTCGCGCACGCTTCGGGCATTCACCAGGATGGCGTTCTCAAGGCGCGTGACACGTATGAAATCATGCGCGCCGAAGATGTTGGCTGGACTGCAAACAAGATCGTGTTGGGCAAGCTGTCCGGGCGGAATGCGTTCAAGCAGCGTCTTGAAGAGTTGGGTATCGAACTTGAATCGGAAACGGAAGTCAATGCCGCATTTGCCAGGTTCAAGGAACTCGCGGATCGCAAGGCGGAGATTTTTGATGAGGACATCATCGCGTTGGTGTCAGACGAGCAGCAGTCGCACGACAATGAGTACTACCGTTTTGTGTCCCTGTCTCAGCACTCCGAAACCGGAGAGAGACCGGCAGCGAAAGTGGTGTTTACCATGGATGGCAAAGAGTTGATGTGCAAGGGGGAGGGCAATGGCCCGGTGGATGCAACCGTCAACGCAATCGAAGCGGAAGCGAAAAGCGGTTCTGAATTGCTGCTGTTCTCTGTCAATGCCATCACAACGGGAACGCAGTCGCAAGGTGAGGTCACGATGCGTTTGTCCAAGGCCGGGCGCATCGTCAATGGCGTGGGGGCCGATCCGGATATCGTGGTGGCTTCCGCCAAAGCCTATTTGTCTGCATTGAACAAGCTGCACTCCAAGACGGAAAAGCTCAACCCTCAACTCTGAGTTTTGGCAAAGCCGAAGCAATTCTCGAAAAGACGCCTGCACAAACAGGCGTCTTTTTTACTTGCGCCGCCAGGATAATCAATTCCGGCTTGTCATCGAATCCTGCCAAACGGGAAGCGATTGTCAGGATCGAAGCGGGGATCGGGCCCGTTCAACATTTTTTGCACGATTCCTGCCCTGTCAAAATGCACATGCATCATTGAATCCCAGACATCGCTTTCCTTGTACGGATACGACCACACTTCGAGATCGCTCAGTGTCAGATAGGATGTCTCGCTTGGTGCGCCGATGGTGCGTAAAACATCTGCCTTTGTCGCGTCGCCGATTTTGATGGTGCTGAATTTTTGAGTGGTTAACACCTGCTCGTAGGAGACAAGTTTCCCATCGGCGTCAAATCGTGCCATGTATGTTTGTTGCCCCCACGGGCCCTTTGCGTATTCCAGTAAATGGCCGCTGCCATCCTGATACCGATTGGTTGGTTGACCAAGCTTGGCGACTACATCGGATTCGGTGGTGCCAGAGTTAAAAGTTACCGGCTGAAAAACTGAACATGCGCCAAAAATTGCTATTGAGGCAATTAACAGTGCGCATCTGAAAAATTTCATGTGAATTCCTTTAACGAGACTCAAAAAGCAAGCTAAGTGTTTGAATCACCAAGGCATTTCCTATATACTTCGCATCTTGGTCGTTCTGGCCAAGCTCTTTATTAATTGTTCACGGTGTACGGGGTCGCGACTCTGTCCACCGCATGTGAAAGGTAAGTTCATGTCAGTCGAGAATATCAACAAGGCCGCCATTATTGCGGAAAATGCGCGCGGTACAAACGATACGGGTTCCCCGGAAGTGCAGGTTGCATTGCTGACCGCCCGTATCAATGAACTCAACGGCCATTTCAAGGCCCACGCCAAGGATCACCACTCCCGTCGTGGCTTGATCATGATGGTTAACCGTCGCAAAAGCCTGCTCTCTTACCTGAAGGGCAAAGACGCCAACCGCTATCGTGCGCTGATTGAAAAACTCGGCCTGCGCAAGTAATCTCGTTGAGATATTTTTGCACGGGTTTTTCGTTGAAATGCCTGCGTCAGTTTGCTGATGCGGGCATTTTGCCTTTTGGTGGTTTGTAATCGAAAAACGCAAGGCGGCGGGTCATGCGTGATCTGCCATCCGTGGTGAGGTGAACGACAGCTCCTGAAAATCTGTCGGCAAAAAAGAAAGGAAACACCGTGTTCAATAAAGTTATCAAAACCTTCCAGTACGGCCAGCATCAGGTCACGCTCGAAACCGGCGAAATTGCTCGTCAGGCGTCTGGTGCCGTGCTCGTATCGATGGAAGATACCGTTGTGCTGGCGACCGTTGTGGCACGCAAAGATGCCAAGCTGGGTCAGGATTTTTTCCCACTGACCGTTGATTATGTTGAGAAGGCGTATGCAGCCGGTCGCATTCCCGGCGGCTTTTTCAAGCGCGAAGGGCGTCCGTCGGAAAAGGAAACGCTGACTTCCCGTCTGATCGATCGTCCGATTCGCCCGCTGTTCCCGGAGGGGTATCTGAATGAAGTGCAGGTCATCGTGCATGTGCTGTCCGTCAATCCCCAGATCGATCCTGATATCGCCTCGATGATTGGTGCATCGGCGGCATTGTGTGTCGCGGGTATTCCGTTCAACGGCCCGATCGGTGCTGCACGTGTTGGATACATCGATGGCGAGTATGTGCTCAACCCGACAGCTTCGCAGCTGACAAAGTCGCAAATGGATCTGGTGGTCGCCGGTACGGAGCAGGCTGTGCTGATGGTGGAATCGGAAGCCAACCAATTGTCCGAAGAGATCATGCTCGGTGCCGTGGTTTACGGGCATGACCAGATGAAGGCGGTGATTGATGCCATTCACGAACTGGTGCGTGACGGCGGCAAGCCGGAGGTGGAATGGAAGCCGGCACCAAAGAATGAGGCGCTGATTGCTCGCGTTGCTCATTTCGCCGAGGCGAAGTTGCGCGAGGCCTATCAGACCAAGGACAAGCAGGCGCGTACTGCGAAGTTGAAGACCGTAACGTCTGAAGTGAACGCGGCGTTGGCCACAGAAGCAGCATCGGTTGGAGGAGTCGCACCGGATGCAGCGGAAGTCGGCAGCATCCTGTTCGATCTGGAAGCCGGGATCGTTCGCTCGCAAATCCTCGATGGCGAACCTCGCATCGATGGCCGCGATACACGTACCGTGCGTCCGATCATGATCCGCAACAGCGTTCTGCCCCGCACGCATGGTTCCGCATTGTTCACCCGCGGCGAAACGCAGGCGTTGGTGGTGGCAACTCTCGGCACTGCACGTGACGAACAAAAGATCGATGCGCTGATGGGCGAATATTCCGATCGTTTCATGCTTCACTACAACATGCCTCCGTTTGCGACCGGCGAAACCGGCCGCGTGGGCACGCCGAAGCGTCGTGAAATTGGTCATGGGCGTCTTGCCAAGCGCGCGTTGCAAGCAGCTCTGCCATCACCGGAAGAGTTCAGCTATTCCGTACGCCTCGTGTCCGAAATCACCGAGTCGAATGGCTCCTCCTCGATGGCATCCGTTTGCGGTGGCTGTCTTGCATTGATGGATGCGGGTGTTCCGATGAAGGCACACGTTGCAGGCATTGCGATGGGCCTGATCAAGGATGGCAGCAAGTTTGCCGTTCTGACCGACATTCTGGGCGATGAAGATCACCTTGGCGATATGGACTTCAAGGTGGCGGGAACTGCCAACGGCATTACCGCGCTGCAGATGGACATCAAGATCCAGGGCATTACCAAGGAAATCATGCAGGTCGCGCTGGCGCAAGCCAAGGAAGGGCGCATGCATATCCTCGGCAAGATGCAGGAAGCCATGCCGCACGGCAAGGCGGAATTGTCGGATTTTGCTCCGCGTCTGATCACCATCAAGATCAATCCGGAAAAGATCCGCGATGTGATCGGCAAGGGCGGCGCAGTGATTCGCGCGTTGACCGAAGAAACCGGTACCCAGATCGACATCAGCGATGAGGGCGTCGTGACGATCGCGTCTGTTGACGCGGCAGCCGGACAGGAAGCCAAGCGCCGCATCGAGGAATTGACCGCATCTGTTGAAGTGGGCAAGACCTATGATGGCATTGTCCTGAAGCTGCTGGATTTCGGTGCGATCGTCCAGGTCATTCCAGGTAAAGATGGCTTGTTGCATATCAGCCAAATCGCCAACGAGCGTGTCAATGCCGTTGCCGATTACTTGAAAGAGGGTCAGCAAGTCCGTGTCAAAGTGCTCGAAACCGATGATCGTGGCCGTCTCAAGTTGTCGATGAAAGCTGCGGCAGCGGAAGAAGGTGGTGCGGAGGCACAGCAACAGCAGTAAGACGCATCAAGCGATTGTTGGCGTCAATCGAAACCGCCCGGCATTCACGCCGGGCGTTTTTTTATTGCCGGAGCCCCGATTGCGCTGCTAACTGGCTGGCATTTCAAGCTGTCACGAGTATGCTTCTGTAGCGCTCAATTGCCGGGACGCGATATGGCTTTCGTGGTCATGCCGCAATCTCCTCGTCGTTGATGGTCAAGTAAAATCGAAATCGATCCTTGCCCAGTTCCTTTGCACGATACATGGCGCTGTCGGCATTCCTTAAAAGCGTTTGACTATCCATGCCATCGCCCGGATAAATGGCGATGCCAATACTCGCACTGAGCCGACATTCCTGCCGATTGACATGGATGGTGCGAGATACCTCGTCGAGAAGCTTTTGCGCAACGCCGCGTGCATAGGTTGCATCGGTCAGGTTGTCGATGAGTATGTAGAATTCGTCGCCGCCCATTCGAGCAATCTTGTCGGTGTGCCTCAAACATCCTCGCAGTCTCCCGGCAATTTCGCGCAATACCTGATCGCCTGCCTCGTGACCGAGCGTGTCATTGATTTCCTTGAATTTATCGAGATCGAGAAAGAAAACAGCGAACGGACTTGAATGACGTTGTGCGTTGCATAGGGCGAGTTCAAGGTATTCCTTGAACAGGAAACGATTCGGCAATCTTGTCAGGCCATCGTGGTGCGCCAGAAAACGCATCCTCTCTTGCAAAGTCCGGCTTTCGATGGCGATGGCTGCCAGTCGAATGCAAATGCTGTAGAGATTCAGTTCTTCCGTGCTCGGGTTGCGGGACTCGTTGAAACGACATGCGAATGTCCCCAGCACCTGCGCAGCGTTGCCAATGATCGGCTGTGCTGACCAGGGGCTGTCAGAAACGATGTTTGATGCGCGCAGCTGTATTTGAGTTGGCGAAGCGCTGATGTCGGGCAGGTCTGCAGAGGTGCCGGCGATTTGCGAGAAACTGCTGCCATCCAGTAGTCGTATCGAGCACACGCATTGCGGACTGTGGGCTTCAACGAAACTGGCTATCTCTGTCAGTATTTCGGCCAACGGCGAGCCGGTCGCTACCAGATTCAGAATACGATTTTGCCCCTGCTGGATGGATTCAAGGCGTTTGCGCTCGGTAATGTCGCGCACAACGACTTGTACCGCAGGTGCATCGTTATACAGCAAAGGCATGGCAGCCATCTCTGCATGAAACAGCGTGCCATCATCGCGCCGCCACATTTGCTCGATAAAAGGCGAGGGCATCGGATTATCTTCATGCGTTGATGCATGAAGCGCGGTGTGGTCATCCTCATTCACGAAATCGAAAATTTCCCTGCCTAACAGATCGCTCGCGCATGTGGCGCCAAGGAGGCGGCACGCGGCTTGATTCAGGAGCGTGAATTTTCCGTGCTGATAAACGAGAATGGCTTCCGGGGATAACTCGACGAGCTGACGATAGGGGATTGTGCTATCCGCACTTTCGTCTGTGCAGTGTTTTGTTCCGGCGACGTTGCGTATGAATACCGTGAGCACGGAACTGCTCTCGGCCCTAGGGAGGGCCATTGCCAATTCGACGGAGACAATCTCTCCATTCGCACGGTTTGCATGACACTGGAGCCATCGATTGGATGGCAAATTCATGCGGGCTCCAGTGTTGCATTCACCTCTCGCGGGAAGGGCGATGATGTCGCTCAAACATTTGCCGATTACCTCTTCGCTGCGGATGCCCAACATAACTTCGGATTCTTTGTCGAAGCTTATGACCTCGCCATCTTGAGAGATCTGAATTACGCCATCGCATTCCGAACGAAAAATCATGCTTTCATGATCATTCCCATCATTGACAGCAGTTTGAGAGGATGGAGATGTGGTCGGCTTTGGAGAGAGTGCTGAACGGTAAGCAAAATGCATGGCGTCTCACATGGATCGACAATATTTCCTTTTGGAAATTGCTTACATGAATTAGTTCCCCATGTATTTGTAACTATGAACATGTAGCTGTGATCAAAATGTTACGAGTCTTCGTGCTGGCACGATTCTGAATGTCTGATTCTGGGTGTCTAATTGAACGGATCGACACAGGCGGGACCAAAATCATGGTGACGTAAAATGCCTCTTTGTTCATCGTGAGGAAGGAAGGTGAAAATGCGAGCCATAGAGATTGCGAAGCCGGGGCCGCCGGATGTATTGAAACTTTGTGATCGCCCTGTCCCGACTCCAAAGGCAGGGGAGGTCCTGATCAAAGTGCATGCTGCGGGTGTGAATCGTCCCGACATATTGCAGCGTGCCGGACACTATCCGGTCCCGCTTGGCGCATCGGACTTGCCGGGCCTTGAAATCGCAGGTGAAATTGTCGAAGGTGACTTGACTGGAAGCGACTTCAAGATAGGTGACGTGGTATGTGCGTTGGTGCAGGGCGGAGGTTATGCCGAATACTGCAGCGCGCCGATTCAACAATGTTTGCCTATCCCCAAAGGTTTGAGTCCTGTAGAAGCCGCAGCGCTGCCGGAAACGTTCTTCACGGTTTGGAGCAATGTGTTTGACCGGGCCGAATTGGCCAATGGTGAAACCTTGCTGGTGCAAGGCGGTTCATCGGGCATTGGTGTGACCGCGATTCAAATGGCAGCCGCGATGGGGCATCGTGTATTTGCAACGGCAGGATCTGACGAAAAATGTCGGGCATGCGAAGCTCTGGGTGCCGAGCGGGGCATCAACTACCACACGGAAGATTTTGTCGAGACAGTGAAGGCCGCCACCAATGGCAAGGGCGTCGATGTCATTCTCGACATGGTTGCAGGAAGCTATGTCGAGCGAGAAATCAATTGTCTCGCCGATGATGGTCGGCTTGCAGTTATTGCCGTATTGGGCGGCTCCAAGGCAGCAGTCGATGTCGGACAGGTATTGCGGCGAAGGCTGACGATCACCGGTTCGACACTGCGCCCGCGTTCAATTGCATTCAAGGCAGCGATCGCTCAAAAATTACGTGAACGTATTTGGCCACTGATCGAATCAGGCAGGATCAAGCCGGTGATCTACAGGGTGTTTGCGTTGGAAGATGCCGTGCAGGCCCATGCACTGATGGAAAGTAGTACGCATATCGGCAAGATCGTGCTCAAGGTCGTTTGAATCGTTATCGCTCATTCATTGTCTTGATGTGCGAGTTTTTCATGGGGCGATACTTCTTCCTGCATCGACCAGACATTGAAAGTCTATCTGCCAGTTTGACCGGTTATGCTGCGGCGCGCTAAAATCAATGGTTATAGAAAATCTGGGCTCATATGCGTCGAAAACTCATTGTCGGCAATTGGAAAATGAATGGCAACCTGGCTGGCAACCAGGTTTTATTGGGCGGTATCAAGGAAGGCGCAGGGAATATTGCATGTGACCTCGCGATTTGCGCTCCATCGCCTTATCTTGCGCAATGCCAGTCAGAACTGGCAAATACAACCATTGCATGGGGCGCTCAAGACTTGTCGGTACACGAGTCCGGTGCATATACCGGCGAGATTTCGGGAGTAATGTTGCGCGACTTTGGTTGTCGATATGTCATCGTCGGGCACTCGGAGCGTCGTACTTATCATTCTGAAAGTGATGAGCTGGTTGCGAAGAAAACGTTGCAGGCATTGAATGCTGGATTGACTCCAATTGTTTGTGTCGGCGAATCGCTGGCCGAGCGAGAGGCGGGGCAGACGGATATCGTTGTCGGTCGTCAAATCAGTGCGGTGCTGGCAGCAATTAATGTGACTGATCTTGAAAAGATTGTCGTCGCATACGAGCCTGTCTGGGCGATCGGCACTGGCAAGACCGCGACCCCGCAGATGGCGCAGGATGTGCATGCTCTGCTGCGCGCAAAATTGGTGACAACGAGCCCGGTGGCAGACGTAAAAATCCTGTACGGTGGCAGCATGAAGCCGGACAACGCAAAAGAGTTGTTGGCGATGTCGGACATCGATGGTGGATTGATAGGCGGAGCCTCGCTCAAAGCCGCGGACTTCCTTGCAATCGGCGGCGCGGTTTGAGCGCACGGTTATTGAATTAATTTTAGATTGGAACTTGCGTAATGAATACTTTGTTCACTCTCATCGTCGTGATTCAAGTGCTGTCTGCGCTGGCGATTATCGGCCTCGTTCTTCTGCAGCATGGGAAAGGTGCGGATATGGGGGCGGCATTCGGATCGGGGGCATCGGGTAGCTTGTTTGGGGCAACCGGTTCGTCAAACTTCTTGTCGAAGTCAACGGCAATTGCGGCTGCCATCTTTTTTTGTGCCACGTTGGCACTGGCGTTTGTCGGGGGCAAGAATGTTCCTGCCAGTGGTGGCGTCATGGAGGGTCTCCCTGCTGCTCCGGCTCTTCCTGCGACGAGTGCGCCTGCGGCTGATAGTGCTTCGACCGCAGTTCCTTCTGCGGGAGTGCCAGCTGAAAATGCAGGACAGGCAAATCAGATTCCGAAGTGATAGTGCTTTCTTCCGTTTCGCTCTTCTTTTGTGAAATTGCTCGTTGAAAAGAAGCACTAAAAGAGAGTAAAATAGAGATCTTCAGCCGACGTGGTGAAATTGGTAGACACGCTATCTTGAGGGGGTAGTGGCGAAAGCTGTGCGAGTTCGAGTCTCGCCGTCGGCACCAACAAGAAGAAAGCCAGCAAGGGGTTTGCCTAAGCTGGCTTTTTATCGAGGGCTGTCGTTTGGTTTGCGTCTGTTTTGCAAATCATGCGGCTAACCGTTCAACATATCTGCGCTTAACCGTGAACCTCGAAAACTATTTCCCCATCCTTCTATTCATTCTTGTCGGTATAGGGGTGGGTGTCGTGCCTCAGGTCCTTGGGCGCATCCTTGCTCCGCACAAGCCGGACGTTGAAAAGCTTTCGCCGTATGAGTGCGGTTTCGAGGCGTTTGAGGATGCCCGGATGAAGTTCGACGTGCGCTACTACCTTGTCGCCATTTTATTTATCCTGTTCGATCTGGAAACGGCTTTTTTCTTCCCGTGGGGCGTCGCAATGCGCGATCTGGGGTGGATGGGATTCATAACGATGTTGGTATTCATTGCCGAGTTCGTTGTTGGTTTTTGGTATATCTGGAAAAAAGGTGCCCTGGATTGGGAGTGATTCATGTCAATTGAAGGCGTATTGAACGAAGGTTTTATTACCACGACGGCAGACAAGTTGATCAATTGGACGCGTACCGGTTCGCTGTGGCCTATGACGTTTGGTTTGGCCTGCTGCGCAGTCGAGATGATGCATGCCGGCGCAGCACGTTATGACCTGGATCGCTTCGGTATCGTTTTTCGCCCATCTCCGCGTCAGTCGGATGTGATGATTGTTGCCGGCACATTGTGCAATAAAATGGCTCCGGCTTTGCGCAAGGTGTACGACCAGATGGCCGAGCCTCGCTGGGTGATCTCGATGGGCTCATGCGCCAATGGCGGCGGCTATTATCACTACTCCTATTCCGTTGTGCGTGGTTGCGATCGGATTGTTCCCGTTGATGTCTACGTGCCGGGGTGCCCGCCTACCGCTGAGGCGCTGTTGTACGGAATCATGCAATTGCAGACCAAGATCCGGCGTACCAATACCATCGCGCGCTGATTGGGCGGATTGGTAAAGAGAATATGACGACAAAACTTGCAAACCTTGAAGCGGCACTTCGCAATGTGCTTGGCGATTACATTCAGAGCTTGGTGATCGCATTGGACGAAGTGACTGTCGTGGTGACTTCGGCCGATTACCTTTCAGCGATGCGTGTATTGCGCGATCACGGTGATTTTCGTTTCGAAGAGTTGATTGATTTGTGCGGGGTTGATTATTCGACCTATGCCGATGGTGCTTGGGAAGGTTCGCGCTTTGCGGTCGTTTCTCATCTGCTTTCAATCGAGCACAACTGGCGTCTGCGGGTTCGTGTTTTTGCGCCGGATGACGAGATTCCTGTGGTGGCTTCCGTAACGGATATCTGGCCGGCTGCTAACTGGTATGAGCGTGAGGCGTTCGATTTTTTTGGCATTTTGTTTAAAGGTCACAACGACTTGCGTCGTATCTTGACCGACTACGGTTTCATCGGTCATCCATTCCGCAAGGATTTTCCGGTGTCAGGATATGTCGAGATGCGGTACGACCCTGAGCAAAGACGAGTGATTTATCAGCCCGTAACAATCGAGCCGCGCGAAATCACGCCACGTGTGATTCGTGAAGAACAGTACGGGATGAAATAATGGCTGAGATAAAGAACTACACGCTTAACTTTGGCCCGCAGCATCCGGCTGCACATGGTGTGCTGCGTCTCGTTTTGGAACTTGATGGCGAAGTTATCCAGCGTGCCGACCCGCACATAGGCCTTCTGCATCGTGCAACCGAGAAGCTGGCCGAACAAAAAACCTATCTCCAATCCGTGCCGTACATGGACCGTCTCGACTATGTGTCGATGATGTGCAACGAGCACGGCTATGTATTGGCGATCGAGAAATTGCTTGGATTGGAAGTGCCCCTGCGCGCTCAATACATCCGGGTGATGTTCGATGAAATTACCCGTATCTTGAATCACCTCTTGTGGATCGGGGCGCATGGATTGGACGTGGGTGCGATGGCGGTGTTTCTCTATGCATTCCGTGAGCGTGAAGATTTGATGGATTGCTATGAGGCGGTTTCCGGTGCGCGCATGCATGCAGCATACTACCGTCCTGGTGGCGTTTATCGGGATTTGCCGGATTCAATGCCGCAATACAAGGCATCATCGGTGCGCAGCGAAAAGGCAATCAGGCAGCTCAATGAGAATCGGCAGGGGTCGTTGCTCGACTTCATTGAAGATTTCACCAATCGCTTCCCGACCTATGTCGATGAATATGAGACGCTGTTGACTGATAACCGTATCTGGAAACAGCGCCTTGTCGGAATCGGAGTTGTTTCCCCGGAGCGTGCAAAGGCAATGGGCTTTACCGGGCCGATGCTGCGTGGTTCCGGGATTGAATGGGACTTGCGCAAGAAGCAGCCATATGAAGTCTACGATTTGCTCGACTTCGATATTCCGGTTGGCGTGAATGGTGATTGCTACGACCGTTATTTGGTTCGAGTCGAGGAAATGCGTCAGTCAAACCGCATCATCAAGCAATGCATCGAATGGCTGCGTAACAATCCCGGTCCTGTCATGACAGACAACCATAAAATCGCACCGCCTTCACGAGTGAACATGAAGTCGAACATGGAAGAGCTGATCCACCACTTCAAGCTCTTTTCCGAAGGATTCCATGTGCCGCCGGGCGAAGCTTACGCAGCAGTCGAACATCCGAAGGGCGAGTTTGGCATCTATCTGATTTCGGATGGGGCCAACAAACCCTATCGGGTGAAGATTCGTGCGCCAGGTTTCCCGCATTTGCAAGGGCTGGATGAAATGGCGAAAGGTCACATGATCGCTGATGCCGTAACAATCATCGGCACGCAGGATATCGTGTTTGGCGAGATTGATCGCTAAGTGCGTGTTGATATTTGAGGCATAAACAATGCTGTTATCAGAGCAGGCTTACAAGAAGATCGATCGCGAACTCGCGAAATTCCCCGCAGACCAAAAGCAATCCGCCGTGATGGCAGCACTTGCCATTGCTCAGGATGAGAAGGGCTGGCTGGCTCCAGAGGTATTGCAGGATGTGGCAGATTATCTCGGCATGACCGCTATTGCGGTGCAAGAGGTCGCGACTTTCTACAACATGTACAACACGAAGCCGGTCGGAAAGTACAAGATTTCTGTTTGCACTAATCTGCCGTGCGTGCTATCCGGTGGGGAAAAAGCTGCTCACTACCTGAAGCAAAAGCTTGGAATTGATTACAAGGAAACCACGTCGGATGGTCAATTTACCTTGATTGAAGGTGAATGCATGGGAGCCTGTGGTGATGCGCCGGTCATGTTGGTCAACAACAAGCGAATGTGCAGCTTCATGTCTAACGAAAAAGTGGATGCGCTGGTAGAGGAGTTGAAGAAATGACTTGTCTGCATGATCGGCACATCAATCCTCTGATTCTTGCGGACCTTGATGGCAGCAATTGGCATTTGGCAGACTACGTCAAGCGTGGCGGCTATGAAGCGCTTAAGCGGATTCTGAATGAAAAAATCACGCCCGAACAAGTCATCGCGGAACTGAAGGCGTCATCCTTGCGTGGTCGTGGCGGTGCGGGTTTTCCGACTGGCTTGAAATGGAGTTTCATGCCGCGTCAGTTCCCCGGTCAAAAATATCTGGTCTGTAATACGGATGAAGGCGAGCCAGGCACGTTCAAGGACCGAGACATCATTCGCTACAACCCGCACGCGCTGATCGAAGGCATGGCAATCGGTGCGTATGCGATGGGTATCACTGTCGGGTACAACTATATCCACGGCGAAGTCTGGGCAGAGTACGATCGCTTTGAACAAGCGCTGGAAGAGGCTCGTGCTGCTGGTTTCCTTGGTGACAGGATCATGGGCAGTGACTTTAATTTCCAGTTGCATGCGTTCCATGGTTACGGTGCGTATATCTGCGGTGAAGAAACCGCACTGCTGGAGTCGCTGGAAGGAAAGAAAGGGCAGCCGCGCTTCAAACCGCCATTCCCGGCCAGCTATGGTTTGTACGGCAAGCCGACTACCATCAATAACACAGAAACTTTCGCCGCTGTTCCCTTTGTGATGCGCATGGGTGGTGAGGCCTATGCCGCGCTTGGAAAACCGAATAACGGTGGTACCAAGATTTTTTCGATGTCGGGTGACGTCGCGAAACCTGGCAATTATGAAGTTCCACTTGGAACTCCATTTGCCAAGCTGCTAGAACTGGCCGGCGGTATGCGCGATGGTAAAAAGATCAAAGCTGTGATCCCGGGCGGTTCATCGATGCCGGTGCTTACCGGTGATGTGATGATGGCGACCGATATGGATTACGACTCGATCGCAAAGGCCGGCTCAATGCTTGGATCCGGTGCAGTGATCGTGATGGATGAAACTCGCTGCATGGTCAAATCCTTGCTGCGTTTGTCGTACTTCTACTTCGAAGAATCCTGTGGCCAGTGCACGCCATGCCGTGAAGGCACGGGCTGGCTGTATCGGATGGTTCATAGAATTGAACACGGGCAAGGTCGCGAGGATGATCTGGACATGCTGAACTCGATCGCGGACAACATTCAGGGCCGCACGATTTGCGCGTTGGGAGACGCTGCCGCGATGCCGGTGCGTGCCATGATCAAGAATTTCCGTGAAGAGTTTGAGCATCACATCAAACACAAGCGCTGTATCGTGCCGGCGTACGTCTGATGGAATTGCGGTGCAAGGCGCGCACTGCAAGCAGCTTTTAAACGGTGCGCCCGACGCACCCTACAAATACTTGGGCAAGAAGCCATGGTTGAAATCGAAATAGACGGCAAAAAAGTCGAAGTGCAGGAAGGCAGCATGGTGATGGACGCTGCCAACAAGCTCGGCACCTATATTCCGCATTTTTGCTACCACAAGAAGCTATCCATTGCGGCCAACTGCCGTATGTGCCTGGTTGAAGTCGAGAAGGCTCCGAAACCTCTTCCTGCTTGTGCCACACCAGTAACAGCTGGCATGGTGGTGCGCTCCAATAGTGAGAAGGCAGTGAAGGCGCAAAAAGGGGTGATGGAATTCCTGCTGATTAACCATCCTCTCGATTGCCCGATCTGCGACCAGGGAGGGGAATGCCAACTACAGGACCTCGCTGTTGGTTACGGCCCATCGTCGTCTCGTTATGAAGAGGAAAAGCGCGTTGTGCCTCCCAAGGATGCTGGTCCGCTCATTTCGATGAACGAAATGAGCCGCTGCATCCATTGCACCCGTTGTGTCCGATTTGGCCAGGAGATTGCCGGCGTCATGGAATTCGGGATGCTCAATCGCGGCGAGCATTCGGAGATCACCACATTCGTCGACAAGACGGTCAATTCCGAGCTTTCGGGGAATATGATCGACCTGTGTCCGGTAGGAGCGCTGACATCGAAACCCTTCCGTTACAGTGCCCGGACATGGGAATTGTCGCGTCGCAAATCAGTAAGCCCGCATGACAGTCTTGGGTCGAATTTGATTGTACAGGTCAAGGCTGGCAAGGTAATGCGAGTACTGCCGCTGGAGAATGAAGCGGTCAACGAGTGCTGGCTGTCGGATCGTGACCGGTTTTCCTACGAAGGGCTGAACAGCGATGCTCGCTTGACCACGCCGATGATCAAGCAGGGCGGTCAATGGCAGGAAACCGATTGGCAGACCGCCCTCGAATATGTTGCGCACGGTTTGAAGAATATCCGCCATGAGCATGGCGCAGATGCAATTGCTGCACTCGCCACTCCATATTCCACATTGGAAGAGCTTGTGCTTCTGCAGAAAATGGTGCGAGGTCTTGGTTCCGACAATATCGATTTTCGCTTGCGTCAATCCGACTTTGCACTCGACGGCAAGATAACGCCGTGGTTGGGCATGTCGGTTCGGGAGTTTTCGCAGCTGAAACAGGTGTTCGTAATCGGCTCCTTCCTGCGCAAAGAACAACCATTGCTGGCTGCGCGCTTGCGACAGGCAGTGAAGCGCGGGGCCAAGGTCAGTGTCTTGCATGGCGCAGATGACGATTTGTTGATGCCGCTTGCCGGCAAGATGATTCAAGCGCCATCCACATGGTTGTCTGTCCTGGCGCAAGTGATAGTTGCCGTGGCGCGGGCAAAAGGGATGTCGGTGCCGGCAGGCTTTGAACACATCGAACCATCTGTGGAAGCCGGGCAGGTCGCGGCAAATCTGCTTTCCGGTGGTACCAAAGCTGTTTTGCTCGGTAATGCTGCAGCCCGGCATCCACAGGCATCGCAGCTGCATGCTGCTGCTCAATGGATTGCGCAGAACACGGATGCCAAGTTCGGTTATCTCACCGAAGGCGCGAATGCGGTCGGCGGTTATATGGCGAATGCAATTCCCCATACGGGTGCCAATGCGTTGGCGGCATTTGCTCAACCTCGCAAAGCATACCTTTTGCTCCATGCGGAACCGGAGTTGGATACGTTCAATCCGGCGGTAGCACGCGCTGCCCTCGATCAGGCCGAGATGGTAGTAGCGCTTTCACCTTTCAAACACGGGTTGGATTACGCGGATGTCTTGTTGCCGATCGCGCCATTCTCGGAGACTTCCGGCACGTTTGTTAATGCAGAGGGACGCATTCAGAGCTTTAACGGCAGCGTCAAGCCCTTGGCTGAAACGCGTCCCGCGTGGAAAGTGCTTCGCGTGCTTGGAAATCTGCTTGGCTTGGAAGGTTTTGATTTCGAAACCTCGGAAGCCATTCGCAACGAAGTGCTTGGCACCCAATCCATCACGGATTTCGATCTCACCGGCCATTTGAACAACATTGTCGATATTCACCCGCAGGCGGTTTCGATGATTGCGAACGACGGCGCCTTGGAACGCCTTGCGGACGTTCCAATCTACGCCAGCGATGCCATTGTCCGACGTGCAGATGCCTTGCAGCAGACAGTCGATGCGCAGGCACCGAAAGTCTGGATGTCCTCAGTCTTGGCGGAAAGGCTTGGCGTCGCTGACGGCGTTTCAGTAAGCGTGTCACAAGGGCAGGGCAAGGCGATCCTGATCGCTGCTGTCGATAGCCAATTGCCTGAGAATGTGGTTCGCCTGGCGGCAGCTCATGCTTCGACAGCAAGCCTGGGCGCGATGTTTGGTCCAATCAGTGTGGAGAAAGCATGATGGACCAAATGTTTGCGACGATACATGCAACCGGACAAAGCTGGTTCGGTTTTCTCTGGCCACTGGTCTGGAATCTGGTAAAGATTGTCGCCGTCGTGTTGCCATTGATGGGGTGCGTTGCATACCTGACGCTGTGGGAACGCAAGATGATTGGTTGGATGCATATTCGTCTCGGGCCGAATCGCGTGGGTCCAGCCGGCTTGCTGCAGCCGGTTGCCGATGCATTGAAGTTGCTGCTGAAGGAAATTGTTATACCGGCGCGCGCCAACAAAGCCTTGTTCGTTATCGCTCCGATCATGACGATCATGCCAGCACTTGCGGCGTGGGCTGTCGTGCCTTTCGGACCCGACCGGGTGCTGGCCAATGTCAATGCCGGCTTGCTGTTCGTGATGGCGATCACCTCGATGGAAGTCTATGGCGTGATCATTGCCGGTTGGGCGTCGAACTCGAAATATGCATTTCTGGGAGCGATGCGCGCATCGGCTCAGATGGTTTCTTATGAAATCGCGATGGGTTTCGCTCTGGTGATTGTGCTGATGGTATCGGGCAGCCTCAATCTCACGGATATCGTCATGGCACAAAATACAGGCCATTTCGCGAGCATAGGCCTGACTTTCCTGTCGTGGAATTGGCTGCCCTTGCTGCCAATTTTTGTGATCTACGTCATCTCCGGAATTGCCGAAACGAATCGTCATCCGTTCGACGTTGTAGAGGGGGAGTCGGAAATTGTGGCTGGCCATATGGTGGAGTATTCCGGCATGTCGTTCGCGATGTTCTTCCTCGCGGAGTACGCCAACATGATTCTGATATCCGCCTTGGCGTCCTTGATGTTCCTTGGCGGTTGGGCTGCGCCGGTGGCTTTCCTTGATTGGATCCCGGGCTGGATCTGGCTGGGAATCAAGACGTTCTTTGTTGTGTCGTTGTTTATCTGGGCGCGTGCTTCGTTCCCGCGCTATCGATATGACCAGATCATGCGCTTGGGCTGGAAAGTGTTTATTCCGCTTACGCTGGCCTATCTGCTGATCGTGGCCATCTGGATTCAGACACCTTGGAATATTTGGAAGTAAAGTTAAAGAGGCTTATAGCAAATGGAAGCCATTAAAGATTTCTTCGGCAGCTTGATGCTCCGAGAGCTGCTCAAAGGTCTTGCGTTGACCGGCCGGTACATGTTCGCGCGCAAGATCACAGTGCAATTCCCGGAAGAAAAGACTCCGCTGTCGCCACGTTTCCGCGGTCTGCATGCACTGCGTCGCTATCCGAATGGGGAAGAGCGTTGCATTGCCTGCAAATTGTGCGAGGCAGTTTGCCCGGCATTGGCCATTACCATCGAATCCGAGCAGCGCGATGATGGGACTCGCCGTACGACGCGCTACGACATCGATTTGACCAAATGTATTTTTTGTGGGTTTTGCGAGGAATCGTGTCCTGTCGATTCGATTGTCGAGACGAATACTCTGGAATATCACGGTGAAAAACGTGGTGATCTTTACTACACCAAGGAGATGTTGCTGGCTGTAGGCGATCGCTATGAGAAGGAAATCGCGGCTGCGCGCGCCGCTGATGCACCGTATCGCTAATTCTGCCAAATCCAGTCCGCAGCCAGTCGTCTTTAATGGTCCATTATGGAATTTAAAACTGCCTTGTTCTACGCGTTCTCGGTGATTCTTGTTCTCGCCGCAACGCGTGTAATCACGGATCGCAATCCGGTCCATGCCGCACTGTTTCTGGTGCTGTCGTTCTTTTCAGCGGCTGCCATCTGGTTATTGCTGAAGGCCGAGTTCCTCGCCATCGTGCTGGTACTGGTTTATGTTGGAGCGGTAATGGTGCTGTTCCTGTTTGTCGTCATGATGCTGGATATTAATATTGACAAGATGCGTGAGGGATTCTGGGGGTATTTCCCTCTTGCGGCGACAATCGGGGTAGTCATCGTACTTGAGATGGCGGCCGTGCTGTTGCACGGATTCTGGGCACTCGACGCGCAGATTCCGGCAGCGTCTGCGAATATCGGCAATACCAAGGAACTGGGCAAGCTGATCTATACGCAGTATGTGTTCGCATTTGAGATCGCTGCTGTCGTGTTGCTGGTCGCGATTGTTGCTGCTGTCGCGCTGACTCTGCGCCGCCGCAAGGACATCAAGTATTTTGATCCGGCCGCCGCCGTCAAGGTCAAACGCAATGACCGCATTCGCATTGTCAGCATGAGGGCCGAGTCCGAGCGGGCAAATGGCAACGCAACATCCGCTGCATCGACAGCGGAGCAAAAATAAGGGAGAGCATACGTGGTCCTGTCGCTCGCACATTATCTGATTCTCGGCGCAATCCTGTTCGCCATTTCAGTGGTCGGTATTTTTCTGAACCGGAAGAACATCATCATCTTGTTGATGGCAATCGAATTGATGCTGTTGGCTGTCAACATGAATTTCGTCGCGTTTTCCCATTACCTGGGGGATGCTGCCGGGCAGATTTTCGTTTTCTTCATCCTTACTGTGGCTGCTGCGGAATCCGCAATCGGTCTCGCCATTCTGGTGGTTTTGTTCCGTAATCTGGACACCATCAATGTCGAAGATCTCGACAGTCTCAAGGGTTAACTACAAAAAATAACGTTAAGGTCCACTATGGCGGGGCAACTCAACCCTAACCTTCTCTTGGCTGTGCCACTTGCACCACTGGTGGGCTCTGCAATCGCAGGGCTGTTTGGTACAAAGTTCTTTGGCAACAAGGTCGGCCGCACTGCGTCACATTCGGTAACGATACTGGGGGTGCTGATCGCCTTCATCATTTCGTGCCAAACACTGCTGGCGGTCATGGATGGCGCAACCTATAACGGCACTCTCTACGAGTGGATGAACGTTGGCGGCATCAAGCTCGAAATCGGCTTCCTGGTTGACAGCCTTACCGCGATGATGATGTGCGTAGTGACCTTTGTGTCACTGATGGTGCACATTTATACCATCGGCTACATGGCCGACGATGAGGGTTACAACCGCTTTTTCTCCTACATTTCGCTCTTTACCTTCTCGATGCTCATGCTGGTAATGAGCAATAACTTCCTGCAGCTGTTCTTTGGCTGGGAAGCAGTCGGGCTGGTTTCCTATTTGTTGATTGGTTTCTGGTACACACGACCGACCGCGATCTTCGCCAACATGAAAGCATTTTTGGTCAATCGTGTCGGCGACTTCGGCTTCATTCTCGGAATCGGCTTGCTGTTGGCATATGCCGGCTCCATGAATTACGGGGAAGTGTTCGCCCGGAAGGACCAGCTTGCCACGCTGCTGTTGCCCGGCTCGAATTGGATGTTGCTGACGGTTGCCTGCATCTGCCTGTTTATCGGGGCGATGGGTAAATCGGCCCAGTTTCCACTGCATGTGTGGTTGCCTGACTCAATGGAAGGTCCGACACCGATCTCTGCACTGATCCACGCCGCGACAATGGTGACAGCAGGTATTTTCATGGTCGCCCGCATGTCACCTCTCTTCGAGTTGTCCGACACTGCCTTGTCGTTCGTGCTTGTCATCGGTTCCATCACTGCCCTGTTCATGGGCTTCCTTGGCATCATTCAGAATGACATCAAGCGCGTAGTGGCGTATTCCACCCTGTCTCAGCTTGGCTATATGACAGTTGCATTGGGTGCTTCCGCATATTCGATCGGCGTGTTTCACTTGATGACTCACGCCTTCTTCAAGGCCTTGCTGTTCCTGGCGGCAGGTGCAGTGATCATCGGCATGCATCACGATCAGGATATTCGGAACATGGGCGGCTTGCGCAAATACATGCCGATTACCTGGATCACGTCATTACTGGGTTCGCTCGCATTGATCGGCACGCCATTCTTTTCCGGCTTCTACTCGAAGGACAGCATTATCGAGGCAGTGCACCAGACTCACTTGCCGGGCGCGGGATTCGCCAATTTTGCCGTCTTGGCCGGTGTATTTGTCACCGCTTTTTATTCGTTCCGCATGTATTTCCTGGTATTCCACGGAGAGGAGCGTTTTGGCAAACCGCACGACGAACATCAGGATCACAGCCATGACGAACACAGCGATGAGCAGCATCATGGACTGGCGCCGGGCGAAAAGCCGCATGAAGCCCCGTGGGTTGTTACCGTCCCGCTGATTTTGCTGGCGATCCCATCAGTGGTGATCGGTTTCCTGACCATTGGCCCAATGCTGCATGGCGATTTCTTCAAAGGCGCGATCTTTGTGGGCGAGTCGCATCCTGCCATGACAGAGTTGGCTCACCACTTCCATGGTGCGGTGGCGATGGCTCTGCATGGATTTACCTCCTTGCCGTTTATGCTTGCCTTGGCCGGTGTAGTCTCGGCGTATTACTGCTATCTCGTCAATCCGAAAGTCCCAGCTTGGTTCTACAGCAAATTCCACGCGATTTATACGCTGCTCGACCAAAAATATTACATGGACAGGATCAATGAAGTTGTCTTTGCCGGTGGCGCGCGATTGCTGGGGGGGGGGCTCTGGAAAGTCGGCGATAGAACGCTGATTGATGGTCTGATCGTCAATGGCAGTGCCAAGATGGTGGGTTGGTTCTCAACTGTGGTACGCCATTTTCAATCCGGCTATATCTATCACTATGCGTTCGTGATGATTATCGGTGTCTTGGGCTTCCTGATCTATTTCATGCCTTTCCCCTCGTTTGCCAAATAAGTTGGCCAAGTAAAACCAATACAAACATGATGCAGTCAACTGTTCCTTATCTGAGCCTTGCGATCTGGTTGCCGATCGTATTTGGCCTGCTTGTTCTCGCAATCGGACGTGATGAAAATCCTGGCTTGGTCAGAAGCGTGTCATTGGTCGGTTCGATCGCCAGCTTTTTGGTAACACTGCCTCTGGTTCAGAACTTTGACAAGGCGGCGCACGGTTTTCAATTTGTTGAAAAGGCAGGCTGGATCGAGCGCTTCAATGTCAACTACTTCCTCGGGATTGATGGCATCTCGGTATGGTTCATCCTGCTGACTGCATTCATCACGATTATTGTCGTGATCGCCGGCTGGGAAGTGATTGAAAAGCGTGTTGCCCAGTACATGGGCGCGTTTCTGATCCTTTCCGGCTTGATGATCGGTGTGTTCTGTGCGCTGGATGGACTGCTGTTTTATGTGTTTTTTGAGGCGACGCTGATACCGATGTTCATCATCATCGGCGTGTGGGGCGGTGCAAACCGCGTATACGCCGCGGTGAAGTTCTTTCTCTATACCTTGCTTGGCTCGTTGCTGACGCTGGTTGCAATTTTGTATCTGTATTTCAAATCCGGCGGAAGCTTCGATATTCCGACATGGCATAAATTGCCATTGGCGTTGAATGAGCAGATCCTGATTTTCCTTGCGTTCCTGATGGCCTTTTCTGTCAAGGTGCCGATGTGGCCGGTGCATACCTGGCTGCCTGATGCTCACGTCGAGGCACCAACCGGCGGGTCTGTTGTGCTGGCAGCGATCATGCTGAAGCTTGGCGCGTACGGCTTTCTGCGATTCTCGTTGCCGATTACACCCGATGCAAGTCATGCGCTATCGGGATTCATCATTACCTTGTCACTGATTGCCGTGATCTATATTGGCTTGGTTGCATTGGTTCAGGCAGATATGAAAAAACTGGTGGCATATTCCTCCATCGCGCACATGGGCTTTGTGACGCTCGGTTTCTTTGTCTTCAATGACATGGCGATGCAGGGCGGAATCATACAAATGATCTCCCACGGGTTTGTGTCGGGGGCGATGTTCCTTTGCATTGGTGTTTTGTATGATCGGATGCATTCCCGTGAGATAGCAGACTACGGTGGCGTCGTGAATACGATGCCGAAGTTTGCAACCTTCTTTGTTCTGTTCTCATTGGCTAATTGCGGATTGCCGGCGACATCCGGGTTCGTTGGCGAATTCATGGTGATTCTTGGTGCCGTCAAGTTCGATTTCTGGATCGGCCTGCTTGCAGCAACCGCACTCATTTTTGGAGCGGCGTATTCGTTGTGGCTGGTAAAGCGGGTGATCTTTGGTACGGTTGGCAATGAGCATGTGGCGCAACTGCAGGATTTGAGCAATCGCGAATTTTTCATGCTCGGATTACTGGCTATTGCCGTTATTGCAATGGGCGTATATCCGGCACCATTCACCGATCTGATGCAGACTTCAGTGGCTGATTTGCTCAAGCATGCTGCCATTTCAAAGATCAATTGAAGAGACACATAGCGAACGCACAGCTGAGCGCTCATTAGCGACGACGACATGAACAATATAAATCTTGCACCGACCTATCCTGAAATCTTCCTGCTGGTCGCCGCGTCCGCAATCTTGTTGATTGACATGTTTCTTGCCGATGCGAAAAGGAATATTACCTATTTGCTGACGCTTGCCACGCTGGCTGTCTGTACTGCGTTGAGTCTTGCGGATATGAACAACGGGACAACGGTCTACACTTTCAGCAATATGTTCGTGTCGGATCCGATGTCGAGTCTGCTAAAAGTCTTTTCGTATGTCGCTGTTGCATTGACATTGATCTATTCTCGTCAGTACGCCACTGACCGTGGCATGCTGGGAGGTACCTTGGGCGGCGAGTTCTATGTTCTCGCGTTGTTCTCGTTGCTGGGGCAAATGGTCATGATTTCGGGGAATAACTTTCTGATTATTTACCTTGGCCTCGAACTGATGTCGTTATCCTTGTATGCCTTGGTGGCGCTGCGTCGCAGCAATGCGGTTTCTACCGAGGCAGCAATGAAGTACTTCATTCTCGGCGCATTGTCGTCGGGCTTTCTTCTCTATGGCATGTCGATGCTGTATGGCGCTACCGGCTCGCTCGACTTGAGTGAAGTTGCGAAAGTCACAGCGTCGGGGACGGTTAACAAGACAATACTTGTTTTCGGTGTGGTTTTTCTGGTTTCGGGTCTTGCCTTCAAGCTTGGCGTCGTGCCATTTCACATGTGGGTGCCTGACGTGTATCAGGGCGCACCGACAGCTGTCACCTTGTTGCTGGGAGGTGCGCCGAAACTGGCCGCCTTCGCAATCTGCATTCGGCTGTTGGTGGAAGGTTTGCTGCCGCTTGCAATCGACTGGCAGCAGATGCTGACCATCATGGCGGTATTGTCGATGGTAATTGGCAATATCACTGCGATTGCGCAAACGAATCTGAAGCGCATGCTGGCGTACTCGACCATTGCGCAAATGGGCTTCATGCTGCTTGGTCTGTTGTCTGGCGTTGTCAATGGAAATGCCAACTCTGCGGCGAACGCATACAGCTCCGCACTGTTCTATTCGATCACCTATGTATTGACGACACTAGCGACATTCGGCGTGATCATGTTGCTGGCGCGTGCAGGATTCGAAGCCGAGAATATTGATGATTTCAAAGGGCTGAATCAACGTAGTCCATGGTTCGCCTTCGTCATGCTTATCTTGATGTTCTCGTTGACCGGTATTCCGCCGACTGCCGGTTTCTACGCCAAGCTGTCGGTGTTGCAAGCCGTGTTGGGTACAGGCCAAGTCTGGCTCGCAGTATTCTCCGTGCTGTTGTCTCTGATCGGCGCTTTCTATTATCTGCGTGTAGTCAAAGTCATGTATTTCGACGATGCAGTCGACACGACGCCTATCGCGACCAGCAAAGACATGAGCGTGGCCCTTAGTGTCAACGGCCTTGCCATTCTTGCGCTCGGTATATTGCCGGGGCCGTTGATGGCAATTTGCGCCACGTCGATCGTCAAGACGCTGGCCGGATAACCTATTCAAGTGGATGTTTCCCTTTCAAGCTGGTTCGTGATTTTGCTGGCGCTGATTGCCGCAAACTTGCCGTTTCTGAATGAGCGGATGTTTGCGGTGATTCCTTTGTCTCATTTGACAAAACCGTTCTGGTTGCGCCTGGTTGAGCTGCTTGTTCTATACGCGGTGATTCGCGGTATCGCTTATTTGCTTGAAGCGCATGCCGGTAACGTGTTTCCACAGCGTTGGGAATTCTATGCGATCACTGCCTGTCTCTTTATTGTATTTGCGTTTCCGGGCTATGTATTCCGCTATTTGCGCAAGCGACATGGTTGATTGAGCGGATATGCATGCGGAGCTTGGGCTGGCGGATTGAACTCATATTTCGACAGGATTTGATGCATGGACAAGCATTTAAGGGAAACACAGGTCGATAGCATCGAGACGTATAACGGCCATTTTCTGAAAATCCAAAGCGACACGGTAAAGCTGCCTGACGGAAAAAGTGCTACACGAGAATACGTCAAGCATCCCGGCGCAGTTGTCATTCTGCCTCTGTTCGACGATGGATCCGTGCTTTTGGAGCGGCAATTCCGCTATCCACTGGATCAGGTCTTCATTGAATTTCCAGCTGGAAAAATCGATCCTGACGAAGATCCTTTGGTTTGTGCAAAGCGCGAATTGCAGGAAGAAACCGGATATATCGCGGCGGATTGGAAATTTGTTTGCACCATACATAATGCAATCGCATATTCCAATGAGCATCTCGATATTTTTCTTGCGCGTGGTCTGATCGCAGGTGAGCGTCAACTTGACGATGGGGAATTCCTCGAAACGTTCAAGGCATCGGCTCCTGAAATGCTGGCGTGGGTCCGAGAAGGAAAGATTACGGATGTGAAAACCGTGATTGGCGCATTTTGGCTGGACAAGATGCTAAACGAACAATGGCCGCTTTAGTTCCAAAGGAACCCTTGCCGAACTCCGCATCATCTTGATGACCGGGGCCGTCAGCGGACCTTTGTAGAGGGAACAGGTGTAAAAAAAGCCGCAATTGCGGCTTTTTTTCTACATGCCTGAATAGTTCGGTCCGCCGCCGCCTTCCGGCGTCACCCATACGATATTCTGGGTTGGATCCTTGATATCGCAGGTTTTGCAATGCACGCAGTTTTGGGCATTGATTTGCAGGCGATCTTCTCCGGCATCCGTTTTAACGAATTCGTACACACCGGCCGGGCAGTAGCGACTTTCGGGACCTGCGTAGGTAACTAGGTTGACCGCCACGGGCACTGCTTCATCCTTGAGGGTGAGATGAGCCGGCTGGTTTTCCTCATGGTTGGTGTTGCTGATGAATACAGAGGACAGGCGGTCGAAGCTAAGCTTGCCATCGGGCTTGGGGTAATCGATCTTTGGGCATTGGCTTGCCGGCTTCAGGTACGCATGATCGGGCTTGACGGCATGCAGAGTCCACGGGGGGCTTTGCACGCCGAGCTTGGGCAGCAGCCATTGCTCGATGCCGGTCATCAGATTGCCTACCAACTTGCCCTTCTTGAACCAGAGTTTGAAGTTGCGCGTCTGGTCAAGCTCCTCTTTCAGCCAGCTCTTTTCGAAAGCTGCAGGGAAGGCCGCCAGTTCGTCTTGGGCGCGGCCAGCCTTGAGCGCATCTGCCAGTGCCTCGGCGCACATCATGCCGGATTTGATTGCAGCATGACTACCCTTGATGCGTGCGGCATTCAGAAAGCCGGCGTCGCAGCCTACCAATGCCCCGCCGGGGAACACCGTCTTGGGCAGCGCTTGCGGCGTGCCGTTGTTGATCGCACGCGCGCCGTAGCCGATCCGCTTGCCACCCTCGATATGCGCCCGGATAGAGGGGTGCGTCTTCCAACGCTGCATCTCCTCGAAAGGGCTCATGTAGGGATTTTGGTAATCCAGTCCGATGACAAAACCCAGCGTGACCTTGTTGTCTTCCAGGTGATAGAGGAATCCGCCGCCAAAGGTGTCGTCAGTCATTGGCCAGCCAGCAGTATGGACAACCAGACCGGGTCTGGCTTTGGCTGGATCGATCTCCCACAACTCCTTGATGCCGATGGCATAGCTCTGCGGGTCTTTACCGTCGGTGAGCTTGAACTTTGCGATCAGCTCTTTGCCCAAATGGCCGCGAGCACCTTCGGCAAAAATCGTGTATTTGCCCAACAGCTCCATTCCGAGCTGGAAGTGGTCGGTGGGTTGCCCATCTTTGCCAATGCCCATGTTGCCCGTGGCTACACCCTTGACTCGACCCTGTTCGTCGTACAGCACTTCGGCTGCCGCGAAGCCCGGGAAGATTTCAACGCCAAGACTTTCTGCCTGTTGCGCCATCCACTTGACGACATTGCTCAATGAGATGACGTAGCAGCCATCATTGTGGAAATTGCGCGGAACCAGCCAATCAGGTGTTCGCGTTGCACCTGTCTCGGAGAGAAAAAGCACGTCGTCGCCGGTTACTGGCTGGTTCAGTGGCGCGCCAAGTTCCTTCCAGTTCGGGAACAGCTCTGTAATGGCGCGCGGATCCATTACGGCCCCCGACAGGATGTGTGCGCCAGGTTCCGAGCCCTTTTCAAGCAGGCACACTGAAATATCCATCCCGCGGTCCGCAGCCAATTGCTTCAGGTGAATTGCGGTGGCAAGGCCACCCGGGCCGCCGCCGACGATCACGACGTCATATTCCATCGAATCGCGGGGGCCATATTGTTCCAGGATGCTCTGGTTCTGACTTGACGTCATGTCTCTCCACCGTAAATTAAAATTATCGAACGAGTGTGCTAATTGTCGTGGATTTTGCGGCAGAATACTAGATAGGGCACTCTAATCCCTTGCCTTTCATGTAATGATAGCGCCACCGTCGGGTTGCAGAAGGCGGAGGGACAGCCGATAGAACAAGGAGAATTGCATGGGTATCGAATTCAACCTAGAGGGGAAGATCGCACTTGTGACAGGGGCGTCAAGCGGACTGGGCGCACGGTTCGCCAAGGTATTGGCGCAGGCCGGCGCTCAGGTCGTGCTTGCTTCACGCCGCGTTGAGCGACTCAAGGAGTTGCGTGCCGAAATCGAAGCCAATGGCGGGGCGGCGCATGTGGTGGCGCTGGACGTCACTGACTATGCGAGTATCAAGTCTGCCATTGCGCATGCCGAGACCGAAGCGGGGCCGATCGATATCCTGGTCAATAACTCCGGCGTATCGACAACGCAACGGCTGGTCGATGTGACTCCTGAAGACTATGCATTTGTCATGGATACCAACCAGCGCGGCGCATTTTTCGTCGCGCAGGAAGTCGCGAAGCGCATGATCGCGCGTGCCAAGGGTGATCCGAAAAAGCAGCACCGCATCATCAACATCGCCTCGGTCGCAGGCTTGCGCGTGCTGCCCCAGATCGGCATCTATTGCATGAGCAAGGCTGCAGTAGTGCATATGACGAAATCGATGGCAGTGGAGTGGGGAAGATATGGCATCAACGTGAACGCGATCTGCCCTGGCTACATCGGTACGGAAATCAATGCGGAACATTTCGAAAGCGAGCAGGGCAGTGCGTTGATCAATATGCTTCCGCGCAAACGCGTCGGCAAGCCTGAGGACCTGGATGGCTTGCTCCTGTTGCTGGCCGTTGACGAATCCCGTTTCATCAACGGTTCGATCGTCACTGCAGACGACGGCCTGAGCGTACAGTAGCGGCAAACGCGTCAGACGATATCCACCATGACAAGCAAAAGACTCGTTCATTCCGCACGGATGTCCATTCGTTGGGGCGACATGGATGCGATGGGACACGTGAACAATGCAACCTATTTTCGCTACCTTGAACAGGCGCGGATCGAATGGTTCACCGAGGTCGGTTGCGATCCCGATCCCGGCGGTGATGGTCCGGTCATCATCAATGCACATTGCACCTTCATTCGGCAGTTGAAATATCCGGGAGAAATCGAGGTGCTGACCTATGTCGGTCCGCCGGGGCGTTCCAGTTTCGAAACAATTCAGGAGATACGGCGGCTTGACCAACCGGACATCATTGCGGCACAGGGCGGTGCCAAAGTTGTGTGGGTGAATTTCCCGTCGGAAAAATCCATGCCGATGCCTGACTGGCTTCGCAGCTTGCTGGCCTCGGCGGAGACGTAGCAGACAGCTGGACGTTTTCAGCCGGTGACGCCGACCAGTCGGTGTACCAGTTCGCCCGATGTGGCCGCGGCAAATTTCTTCATCAGCTTGGCCCGGTGCATTTCCACTGTGCGCGGGCTCAAACCAATTTGCCGCGCTATCAATTTACTGGTCTTGCCTTCGACCAGCAACGCGGCGATTTCCCGTTCGCGCGGGGTCAGCACCGCCGTTACCGGGCGTTTCGAACTCAGATCCTCAAAAGTCCAAATGCCCGCGGCATGAGGATCGTTGTGGATCAAGGCGCAACCGGTGACATGGCACCAGAATAGATCCTGGTTGGCGCGTTTCATGATCCGTTCGTCTGAATAATGCCCCTTGGCGTTCATGATCGGCACGATGCGGGCACCCGTGCGTTCGAATTCGTCCATGGTCGGATACAGGACGAGCAAGGATTGCCCGACCAGTTCGCCTGCGGCGTACCCGAACATCGCGGCCAATGCGTCGTTGCACGCATGGATGACGCGATTCCGGGAAACACACATGCCAACCGGCGCGCGCAGGAAGATTGTCTCGTAGTCGATGATTGGTGGTGCGCTCATGGAGTCGGGGCGCCGCTTTATGGGTATAAGATTCGTATTGTTGTCAGGGAGCTCGCAGGCTGGCGAACCGCCAGCCGTTTTCTGAATTTCCAGACGATTGGATCGCAGTGCGTATTTTTACTGTATTGCATGCGCTAGTCCACCATCATATGCTGGCGGTCACGTTAAATAAGCCCTTTGAAGGGCACTTTCCACGAGAAGAGGGGTTGGTATGAACAAGGTTTATCCCGACGCTGCCAGCGCGCTGGCCGGCATTGTCAAGGACGGACAGACGATCGCCGTTGGCGGCTTTGGTCTGTGCGGCATTCCGGAAGCGCTGATCGAGGCGCTGCGTGATTCCGGTGCCAGGAATCTGACCGCGATTTCGAACAATGCCGGTGTCGATGGTTTCGGCCTCGGCCAGTTGCTAACGACGCGCCAGATCAGCAAGATGATTTCCTCGTACGTCGGCGAGAACAAGGAATTCGAGCGCCAGTATCTCGCTGGAGAGCTGGAGCTTGAATTCACGCCGCAGGGAACGCTCGCCGAAAAGCTGCGCGCCGGTGGTGCGGGCATCCCGGCCTTCTTCACCAAGACCGGTGTCGGCACCATCGTCGCTGATGGCAAGGAGGTGCGCGAATTCGACGGGCAGCGGTATGTGATGGAGCGTTCGCTGGTGGCGGATGTTTCCCTGGTCAAGGCCTACATGGCGGACAAGTCCGGCAACCTCGTGTATCGCAAGACCGCGCGCAACTTCAATCCGAATGTCGCGATGGCCGGCAAGATCACTGTCGTCGAAGTCGAAAAACTGGTCGAGGTAGGCGAAATCGATCCGGACGATGTCCATACCCCGGGCATTTTCGTGCATCGCATCGTGGTGAATGCGACGCCGGAAAAGCGTATTGAACAACGCACCACGCGTGCAAAGTAAGGGGAGAGCGAACATGGCATGGACTCGTGATGAAATGGCTGCGCGTGCAGCGAAGGAATTGCAAGACGGCTTCTATGTGAACCTGGGCATTGGGCTGCCGACGCTGGTCGCCAACTATGTGCCGAACGACATTGAAGTGTGGCTGCAGTCGGAAAACGGCCTGCTCGGCATCGGACCGTTCCCGACCGACGACGAAGTGGATCCGGATTTGATCAATGCCGGCAAGCAGACAGTGACGGCATTGCGCGGTTCATCGTTTTTCAGCTCTGCGGATTCATTTGCAATGATTCGCGGCGGCAAGATCAACATTGCCATCCTCGGCGCGATGCAAGTCAGTGAAACAGGCGATCTCGCCAACTGGATGATTCCCGGCAAGATGGTGAAGGGCATGGGCGGCGCAATGGATCTCGTCGCCGGCGTCGGTCGCGTGGTGGTGCTGATGGAGCATGTTGCCAAGGCCAAGGATGGCACGACCTCGCACAAGATATTGAAGAAGTGTGATCTGCCTCTTACCGGCGTTGGCGTGGTCAATCGCATCATCACTGATCTGGGTGTGATCGACGTGGCTGCGGGCGGGCTGAAACTCGTAGAGCTGGCACCGGGCGTGACGAAAGAAGAAGTACTCGAAAAAACCGGTGCAGAATTGGATGTCAGCACTATTCGTTGAATAGATAGCAGAGTCTGCAAGGTCAATGAAAAACGGCGCTTGAAACCAAGCGCCGTTTTCGTTTTTTAGTGAATCCGTGGGGGCGGGAAATCACCATGGCAACCATGAAAAGCGAAGCGCAAGCAGATTCCTGCGCGTCGATTCAAGCGAACGCAATACTTCGACCGCATTATTGCGCAACCCAGCCGCCATCCATATTCCAGGCAACACCGCGCACTTGACTCGCGGCATCGCTGGACAGGAATACTGCAAGCTCCCCCAGTTGCTGCGGTGTCACGAATTCACCGGAAGGCTGCTTTTCCATCAGCAGTCCCTTCTTGGCTTCTTCATTCGAAATACCTTGCTGCCTGGCGCGTGCATCGACTTGTTGTTGCACAAGCGGGGTTAATACCCAACCAGGGCAAATCGCATTACATGTGATCCCGCTATGCGCGTTTTCCAAGGCAGTGACTTTCGTCAGGCCGACAATGCCATGCTTGGCTGCAACGTAAGCCGATTTTTGTGCCGAGCCGATCAAGCCATGTACCGATGCAATATTGATGATGCGTCCCCAATTCTTCGCCTTCATCGCGGGCAATGCCAATCGGGTCGTGTGAAATGCCGAACTCAGATTGATGGCGATGATCGCATCCCATTTTTCGACAGGAAAATCTTCGATGTTTGCCACATGCTGGATGCCCGCGTTGTTCACAAGGATATCGACCGCGCCAAAGCGCTCCGCTGCGAATTGCATCATCGCTTCAATGTGTGCAGGCCTGGACATGTCCGCCCCGTGATATGCCGTTTCCACTCCATACTCTTTCTGCACATCGGCTTGCAGCGCTTCGATTTCCTTGGCGTCGCCGAAGCCATTGAAAACAATATTGCTGCCTTGCGCTGCAAATGATCTGGCGATGCCTAATCCAATGCCGGATGTCGAACCGGTGATCAGAGCTGTCTTACCTTTGAGCATGGTGCCTTGCATTTTGTCCTCGAGGAATGAAATTTTTGTTGGCAACGAACGATGTAGGATTTTAAGCCGAACGAACAGTAAAATGTCAGAACCATCATCCGGAAAACATAAAAATGACACAAGCGAAAATCCAATCCGTTCAATGTCTTTCTCCTGCAGGCTTGCATACGATGGCATACAAGGAATGGGGTGACCCGCACAATCCCGATGTGCTGGTTTGCGTGCATGGGGTGACGCGTGTTTCCGATGATTTCGACAATCTTGCACAGGAATTGTGCAAGGATTATCGAGTCATATGCCCGGATGTGGTGGGACGCGGACGCTCCAGTCGATTGCGCGATCCTCGCTATTATGTCGTGCCGCAATATGTCAGCGATATGGTCACGCTGTTGGCGCGACTGGATGCAACGACAGTGCATTGGGTCGGCACTTCGATGGGAGGCTTGATCGGGATGGGGCTTGCATCATTGCCTGAAAATCCGGTACGCAAACTGGTGTTGAACGATATCGGACCTGCCTTGAATTATTCTGCACTGGAGCGCATAGGCGGCTATATCGGTCAGGACATGCGGTTTGCGACATTCGACGAGGCTGCCAACTATATTCGGGGCATATCGCTGCCGTTCGGACCGCATACGGACGATGAATGGCGAAAAATCGCGGCTGACGTTCTGCAACAAGATCGCGATGGAAAATGGATCCGTCACTACGATCTGAATCTGGCAGTGCCATTCAAGTCGGTAACGCCCGCGAGTGCAAAGCAGGACGAGGCAATGCTATGGGCTGCATACGATGCGATCACCTGTCCCACGCTCCTGACACGCGGTGCCGAGTCCGACCTCTTGAGTCGCGATGTTGCGCAGGCGATGACGAAGCGCGGGCCGCAGTCAAGGCTGATGGAGTTTGCCGGTGTGGGCCATGCACCGACGTTCATGCATGCAGACCAGATCACGGCGGTGAAGGAATTCCTTCTCGCTTGAATCATTGCCGGAAAATTGAGTATTGAAAGAGAGTTCGAGCATCATGGAAATCAAACGTTTGCACGTCGGAAAAACCCTTTCAGAGACTGCCATTCACAATGGCACTGTCTACCTTGCCGGACAGATCGCTGTGGATGTCACGCAGAACATAGCGGGTCAGACGCGTGAAGTTCTCGGTCACATCGACCGTCTTTTGATAGAAGCGGGAAGCGACAAGTCGCGCATTTTGATGTGTCAGATTTTCATGGCGGATATCAAGGATTTCGATGGCATGAATGCAGTATGGAATGAATGGGTCGCCGACGGCAATGCGCCCCCGCGGGCCACCGTTGAAGCCCGGCTCGCCAAACCGGAGTGGCTGGTGGAAATGGTTGTGACGGCTGCGCAAAAGTAATCGACCAATGGTTTCTGTCGCCACAACACAACGCGATACGCACGCTCAACTGACCTCGGGCTTGACGGCAGAGGATGGGGCACGTGTGCTCGATGCATTCGCTTTCGTAAAACAGATCTATTCCGGAAAGACTATCGATACCGGGCAGGATGCATTCGCATTCGCGCAGGGGGTGGCAACGGTTTTGGCGCAACTCAATACCGATGTCGATGCACGTATTGCGGGCTTGCTATTCGAATTGCCGGCACTTGACGAGCAGGCCGCGAACAGTATCGAGCCGCGTTTCGGAACAGAGATTCTCGATTTCGTAACCGAGATACGCCAGCTCATGCGACTGCATGATCAGAGCTTCGGCTATCAGGAGATCGCACGCGGCAAGAACGCTTCACAGCAAGCCGCCGAGCAGCTTGAAGCATTGCGCAAAATGCTGCTGGCGATGGCATCCGATATGCGCGTCGTTCTGGTCCGGCTCGCAGCGCGCGTCACGAACCTGCGATATTTCTCCGAGTTGAAACTCGAAGACGACCGGACATATCAATACGCGCGTGTGACGCTCGATCTGTATGCGCCTCTGGCCAATCGCCTTGGCATCTGGCAATTGAAATGGGAGCTTGAAGACCTTGCGTTTCGCTTTCTTGAGCCGGCGACCTACAAGCGCATTGCCAAGATGCTTGAAGAAAAGCGCCGTGAACGCGAGGAGTTCGTCGGTGCTGCGATCGCGCGTCTGAAATCGGAACTCGCATCCGCGGGAATCAAGGCCGAGGTTTTCGGTCGGCCCAAACACATCTACAGCATCTGGAACAAGATGCGCGGCAAGTCGCTCGACTTCACCGAGTTGTACGATGTGCGTGCGTTCCGCGTGATTGTCGACGACATCAAGAGCTGTTACGACGTCCTCGGTCTGGTGCACAACATCTGGACGCCCATACCAGAGGAGTTTGACGACTATATTTCGCGACCGAAGCAGAACGGGTACCAATCGCTGCACACTGTTGTGATTGCGGAAGACGCTCGCGCACTGGAGGTGCAGATTCGTACGCAAGAGATGCATCGTTTTGCCGAATACGGTGTCGCCGCGCATTGGCGCTACAAGGAGACGGGCGGCTCCAATTTCGCGGCACAAAAATACGATGAAAAAATTGCGTGGCTGCGCCAGCTGCTGGCGTGGAAAAGCGAAGTGACGAATGCCGTGGTCGGTCAAGAGGAAATGCAACGCGAATGGGTCGAAAAGATCAAGGCGGCTTCGCTCGACGACCGTATCTACGTGCTCACGCCTCAGGCGCGCGTGATCGAATTGCCGAACGGCGCAACGCCGATCGACTTCGCCTACCACTTGCATACGAATATCGGTCATCGATGCCGCGGCGCCCGCATCAACGGTGCGATGGTCCCGCTCAACACGCAATTGAAGAATGGACAGACAGTTGAGATCATCACGGCGAGAGGAGGGGCTGCGCCAGGTGCTGTCGGTCCATCACGTGATTGGCTCAGTCCCGGTTACGTCGCCAGTCCGCGCACGCGCTCCAAAGTGCGTGCGTGGTTCAATGCGATCGAGCAGCAGGAAACGCTGTCGAATGGGCGCGGGCTGATAGAAAAGACGTTGCAACGCGAAGGCAAGACTGCAGTCAATCTGGAAGAGCTGGCGCACAAGCTCGGGTTCGCCAAAGTTGACGATCTGTTTCTTGCGGTCGGCAAGGAGGAGTTCAGCCTGAGGCATGTCGAGCAGGCATTGCGCGCTGACGACATGCACAAGAATGTCGCCAAGACACCGGAAAGCGATGCAGTTATTACTAACAAGAGCAGAGGATCGAGCGTTGCGCAAGGTGCACGATCGGGTGTGCTGGTGGTCGGCACCGATGGTTTGATGACGCAGCTCGCCAGATGTTGCAAGCCTGCTCCGCCGGACGAAATTGTCGGCTTCATCACGCGCGGCAAGGGAGTTTCAATCCATCGAGCGAATTGCAAGAATATCGCGCAGATGCGCCTCAAGTCGCAGGAGCGAGTCATCCAGACGACATGGGGTGCGCCTGGCAGGGAAACTGTTTATCCGGTGGATATTTTTGTGCTGGCCAATGACAGGCAGGGGTTGCTGAGAGATATTTCGGAAATTTTTTCGCGTGAAAAGATCAACGTGATTGGCGTCAGCACGCAGAGTGCGAAAGGGCAGGCGCGAATGTCCTTCACGGCAGAGATTGCGTCCACAGCACAACTGCAAAAGGCGCTGATGATCATTCGGGATGTGACTGGCGTGGTTGACGTCAACCGGCAGTGACGGACGCCGCTATTCCTTCACCATTGGCGGTAATTCCGCCTGCAAGGTCACATGGTCAATATCGTATTTGTCGCGCAGCAGGGACTTGATCGCGTCAAGCACGGCGGGCCATTGTTGCAGATCGCGGATTTCGATGTGGCCAATCAGGGCTGGTTGTCCTGCCGACATATCCCAGACATGCAGATCATGCACGGACAGCACGCCATCAATCATTGCGAGATCGGCACCGACCTGCATGTAGTCGATGTTCGGCGGTACGCCTTCCATCAAAATGTGATACGACTCGCGGAGTATGCTGATGATGGTTTTCAGGATCAGCAACGATACGAAAACCGATAGCAGAGGGTCGATCGGCAGCCAGCCGGTCAGGTAGATAACAGCGCCGGCTGCCAATGCAGCAATCGAGCCAAGCAAATCGCCCATGACGTTCACCAGCGCGGCCCGCGTGTTGATGCTTTGCTTGTCTCTCGAGAGTATCCCGGCTGCGATCAGATTGACCATCAGCCCGATCAGTGCGACGACGAAAACAACTTCGCCTTGCACGGCTTGAGGGCTGGCAAAGCGTTGTGCCGCTTCGAATACGATCCAGCAAACCATTGCCAGCATTGCGAAGGCATTGACAAACGCAGCGAGTGCCTCGGCACGTCCGAAGCCGAACGATTTCGTGGCGGACGGCGGGCGTTTCGCAAAGATCTGCGCAATGAGCGCCAAGGCCAGCGTGATCGCGTCGGTTGCCATATGGCCGGCGTCTGAAAGGAGGGCCAGCGAATTGGACCAGAGCCCGGCAAGCAATTCCACGATTGCGAAGCCAAGTGTCAATGCAAGAGCCCATCCAAGCACACCAAGACTGCGCCCTTCAATGAAATGACGATACGACGCGTCGCCGGCTCGGTGGGCGTGCAGATGGCCGGATGAAATGGGGCGCGATTTCATATATGCAGCAAAGGTTGGATTCATGCGTGCGGGAAGCGCAATGCTGTCGAATTGCAACAGCGATAATCAACCAGATCATGAATGAGTGTACTGGATTCGATTGCGGCATTATCTGGTCGCGTGCCGGTGCATCTGATTTGTTGAATACAACATGCATTGTTAGGCCGCCATTGCGGGCCCATCGCCTTGTTTTGCCAGCTTCAAGGAAATGATTCACACAAGCCACTAGCGGAGTTGCTAAATTGCCGCTATAATTTCGTTTCTTTAGGCTCGTAGCTCAGCTGGTTAGAGCACTACCTTGACATGGTAGGGGTCGTTGGTTCGAGTCCAATCGAGCCTACCAACGAATAGCAGTACATTTGCAAGAGCGAGAAAGGCAATTCCGGTTATGACACCGCGAACTAAAACCGCAATGGTTCTAGAGCGACGCTAGTCGGAATCTTTTTCGTGGTTGTAAATTGAAAAAGCGCGGCTGGTCCGCGTTTTTTTTCGTCCTCATTTTCCGATTACTAATCTAGCGTCCGAAGCAACAATCACGGACATGGAGTGCAAAATGGTCTCAGTCCGACTCCCAGATGGTTCAGAGCGTCAATTCGATGCGCCCGTAACAGTCGCGCAAATTGCTGCAAGTATTGGCGCTGGTCTTGCCAAGGCTGCCTTGGCTGGCAAGGTGGATGGCAAGCTTGTTGATACGTCGTTCGTGGTCGATCGCAATGTTGATCTGGCCATTGTTACCGACAAGGATGCCGAAGGTCTGGAAGTAATCCGGCACTCGACGGCTCACTTGCTTGCCTACGCGGTCAAGGAGTTGTTTCCCGATGCTCAGGTGACGATCGGGCCTGTGATTGAAAACGGCTTTTATTACGACTTTGCGTACAAACGGCCATTTACGCCGGACGATTTGCAGGCAATTGAAAAGAAGATGGCGGAGCTCGCCAAAAAAGACGAGCCCGTCACGCGCAAGGTCTTGCCGCGCGATGAGGCTGTGACTTATTTCAAGTCGATCGGCGAGGCTTATAAAGCGGAGATCATCGAATCGATCCCGCAGGGCGAGGACGTTTCCCTCTATGCCGAGGGTAATTTCACCGATTTGTGCCGAGGTCCCCACGTACCGTCCACTGGCAAGCTCAAGGTATTCAAGTTGATGAAGCTCGCCGGCGCGTACTGGCGCGGCGATTCCAAAAACGAGATGCTGCAGCGCGTGTATGGTACAGCGTGGGCGAAGAAGGAAGATCAGGAAGCCTATCTGCATATGCTGGAAGAGGCGGAAAAGCGGGACCATCGCAAACTCGGCAAGGCATTGGATCTGTTCCATTTTCAGGACGAGGCGCCCGGTCTGATTTTCTGGCATCCCAAAGGCTGGACGATTTGGCAGCAGGTCGAGCAATATATGCGCTGCGTTTATCGCGAGAGCGGCTACCAGGAGGTGAAGGCGCCGCAAATCCTCGATCGCAGCCTGTGGGAGCAAACCGGTCACTGGCAGAACTATCGCGAAAATATGTTCGTGACCGAGTCGGAGAGTCGCAACTATGCGTTGAAGCCGATGAATTGTCCGGGGCATGTGCAAATTTACAATTCCGGTCTGCGAAGCTATCGTGACCTGCCGTTACGCTTTGGCGAGTTCGGGCAATGCCATCGTAATGAGCCCTCGGGCGCGTTGCACGGATTGATGCGGGTGCGCGGTTTTACTCAGGATGATGGTCATATTTTTTGCACTGAAGACCAGATTCAGGACGAATGCAAGGCATTCCACCAGCAGGCAATGAATGTCTATGCCGATTTCGGCTTCTCTGAAATCTCGATCAAGATTGCCCTGCGGCCGGAAAACCGTATTGGTTCCGACGAGACATGGGATCGCGCCGAAGAAACTCTGCGCGCTGCACTGCAAGCTTGTGGCGTCAAATGGGAGGAGCTACCTGGTGAGGGAGCATTCTATGGACCGAAAATCGAATACCATCTGAAAGACTCGCTTGGTCGTCCTTGGCAAGTCGGCACCATGCAGGTCGATTTCTCGATGCCGGGCCGTTTGGGTGCGGAATATGTCTCGGACGACAACGCTCGCAAAGTGCCGGTCATGCTGCATCGAGCCATTGTCGGCTCGCTCGAGCGCTTCATTGGCATTCTGATCGAAAACCACGCTGGTGCGCTGCCGTTGTGGCTGGCGCCGGTGCAGATTGCCGTCTTGAATATCTCGGACGCACAATCTGACTATGCGCAAACCGTCGCACAAAACCTGAAAAAACAAGGGTTTAGGGTCCACCTCGATTTGCGTAATGAGAAAATAACCTATAAAATACGCGAGCATTCCGTTCAAAAACTGCCTTATATAGTCGTTATCGGTGATAAGGAGCGGGATGCGAATACAGTGGCCGTGCGTGCGCGGGGCAACGTCGATCTGGGAGTGATGCCAGTCGACGCATTGGTGGAGCGCCTGAAAAGCGAGGTCGAAACCAAAGCCTGAACGGGGAAGCCCAATGCGCAAAAGCACGGCTTAATTATTTGATTTTTAAAGGAAACTGCAATAGCTACGGATAAATCGCATCGCATCAACGGCGAGATTACAGTGCCGGAAGTGCGTTTGACTGGTGTCAATAACGAACAGATTGGTATCGTAAGTCTGGCCGAAGCGTTCCGCATGGCGGAGGAAGCCAACGTGGACTTGGTGGAAATTGCGCCCACTGCGCAGCCACCCGTATGTCGCCTGATGGACTATGGAAAGTTCAAGTATCAGGAGCAAAAAAAGGCTCACGAAGCGAAACTGAAGCAAAAGGTTATTCAGGTCAAGGAAGTGAAATTCCGCCCGGGTACCGATGATGGCGATTACAACATCAAGCTGCGTAACCTGATCAAGTTCCTCGATGAGGGCGATAAGACGAAGATTACGTTGCGTTTCCGCGGTCGTGAAATGGCACACCAGGATATCGGCATGCGCATGCTGGAGCGATTGAAGGCTGACTTGGAGCAGTATGGCCAGGTTGAGCAGTTTCCCAAGATGGAAGGTCGCCAGATGGTAATGGTGCTGGCGCCCAAGAAGAAAAAATAGACTTCTTCAAAAGAAGGTTTCGTGCAGATTGTTCGGCAGCGGACAATTTGTGCAATAGCAGTGGCTTTGATGATCACTGCAAAACAAGTGAGAGCAGGCATCCAAGAGCAATGTAGTATTGCCACCTGCAATCATGCTAAAAATGGAGCTGTCCGAAGGACAGATATTGCTATGCCAAAAATGAAGACGAAGAGTAGCGCGAAGAAGCGTTTTCGCGTACGTCCGGGCGGCACCGTCAAACGCGGTCAAGCCTTCAAGCGTCACATCCTGACCAAGAAAACCACCAAGAACAAACGCCAGTTGCGCGGAGCCGTGGGTGTCCATGAGACAAACATCGATTCCGTACGCGCAATGATGCCGTTCGCTTAACCTCACATAAGGAGCTACCATGCCTCGAGTAAAACGTGGGGTCACAGCACGGGCCCGTCATAAGAAGGTTCTCGATCAAGCCAAAGGCTATCGCGGACGTCGCAGTACCGTATTCCGCATTGCCAAGCAAGCGGTCATGCGCGCCGGTCAATATGCATACCGTGATCGTCGCAACAAGAAGCGTGTGTTCCGCGCTCTGTGGATCACGCGTATCAACGCCGCTTCGCGTGAACACGGTGTTACTTACAGCGTATTCATGAACGGTCTGAAGAAGGCCAATATCGAACTGGATCGCAAGGTTCTGGCCGATATGGCAGTGATGGACAAGCCGGCATTTGCCGCGATTGTCAATCAGGTGAAGGCCAACATCGCTGCTTAAGAAAGTTTATAGGCATCGTCTTCAAGCGATGTCGCGTATTGGGCGGGGCAGAGGTCACATACCTGTGCCCCGTTTTATTTTCGGCTTCGGAATGAGGCAGGAAAGAAGGTATGAATTCTCTGGAACAACTGGTGGTTCAGGCGCAAGCCGATTTCTCCGCTGCGGAAGATGCTGCAGCCCTGGAAAATGCCAAGGCCAAATACCTGGGCAAGACCGGGCAGATTACCGAACAGATGAAGGGCCTGGGCAAGCTGGCGCCGGAAGAGCGCAAGGCTCAAGGGGCGATCATCAATGCGGCCAAGGAAAAAATCGAAGCAGCGCTCAATGCGCGGCGCGATGCGCTGGCAAATGCACAGATGCAGGCGCGCTTGAATGCGGAAGCAATCGATGTCACGTTGCCGGGACGCGGCCGTGGCATTGGCGGCATTCATCCTGTGATGCGTACCTGGGAGCGGGTGGAGGAAATTTTTCGTTCCATCGGCTTTGATGTCGCGGACGGTCCTGAAATCGAAACCGACTGGACCAACTTCACAGCATTGAACAGTCCGGAAAATCACCCCGCGCGGTCGATGCAGGACACGTTCTATGTCGAGGGAGTGGATAGCCAGGGCAAACCGCTGCTCCTGCGTACGCACACGAGTCCGATGCAGGTGCGTTATGCGCGCATGAACAAGCCGCCTATCAAGGTGATTGCACCAGGGCGTACCTATCGAGTCGACAGCGATGCGACGCATTCGCCCATGTTCCATCAGGTCGAGGGGTTGTGGATTGCGGATGACATCAGCTTCGCTGACCTCAAAGGTGTCTATCTGAACTTCGTCAAGGCGTTTTTTGAAACGGACGATCTCCAGGTGCGTTTCCGGCCCTCCTACTTTCCGTTCACCGAGCCGTCGGCCGAAATCGATATTGCGTTCGGAAGCGGGCCGTTGAAAGGACGTTGGCTGGAGGTTTCCGGAGCGGGGCAGGTACATCCGACGGTCGTGCGCAACATGGGGCTCGACCCCGAGCAATATATCGGCTTCGCATTCGGGTCCGGTCTTGAACGTCTGACGATGCTTCGCTATGGCATCAACGATTTGCGCCTGTTTTATGAAGGCGATCTGCGTTTCCTGGAACAATTCAATTAAAAATTCGCCACAGGAAGTGGCGGGCTCATCAATGAGCGCGTTGCTTTCTGTGAGTTCAGTGCCTGAAGGTTTTAACTATGCAATTCTCCGAAAACTGGCTCCGCACTCTGGTCGATCCGAAGATGACTTCGGACGAATTGTCGCATTTGCTCACGATGTCCGGTCTGGAGGTCGAGGAAGTAGAGCCTGTCGCTCCGCCGTTTTCCAATGTGGTCGTGGCCAAAGTGGTGGAAATTGCCAAGCATCCGAATGCCGACCGTTTGAACGTGTGTCAGGTGGATGCCGGCACGGGGACGCTGTTGAATATCGTTTGCGGTGCACCGAATGTCCGCCTTGGGATGAAGGTGCCTTGTGCGTTGGCTGGCGCGAAGCTGCCACCGGGCGATGATGGCAAGCCGTTTGAAATCAAGGTCGGTCAGCTACGCGGCGTGGAGTCGCAAGGAATGCTCTGTTCTGCACGTGAGTTGAAGCTGTCGGAAGAGCACGGCGGCTTGCTGGACTTGCCGGATGATGCGCCCGTCGGTCGGAACTTCCGGGATTACTATCAACTGAACGACCTGAAGTTCACCATCAAGCTGACGCCGAACAAGGCCGATTGCCTGTCGGTGCTGGGTGTCGCTCGCGAAGTATCGGCCTTGACAGGGGTTCCGCTCAAGGTTCCTGCGTTCCAGCCGGTCGAAGTGTCGACTCAGGAAAAGCTGCCGGTCAAGGTTTCTGCTCCTGACCTGTGCGGCCGTTTTTCCGGGCGTGTTATCCGTGGGTTGAATGCAAAAGCGCAAACGCCTGACTGGATGAAGCGTCGTCTCGAGCGTAGTGGGCAGCGTCCGATTTCTGCATTGGTTGATATATCCAATTACGTGATGCTGGAATTGGGGCGTCCGTCGCATGTGTTCGACCTTGACAAGATTCATGGCGGATTGGATGTGCGCTGGGGCAAATTAGGCGAAAAACTGAAGCTTCTCAATGGCAATACCGTTGAAGTCGATGAATGGGTGGGAGTGATTGCCGACGAACGCGAGATTGAATCACTCGCCGGCATCATGGGCGGTGATTCCACGGCCGTGTCGCTGGATACGCAGAATATCTATCTGGAAGCCGCGTTCTGGTGGCCGCAGGCGATCCAAGGGCGTGCGCGTCGGTACAATTTTTCAACGGACGCCGCACATCGTTTTGAACGCGGTGTCGATTATGCGACCACTGTGGAACATATCGAGCGCATCACGTCGTTGATCGTCGAAATTTGCGGTGGAAAAGAAACGAAGGTGGGGCCGGTCGACGACCATGTCGTTAATCTGCCGCAGCGCAAACCGGTCGCAGTGCGAACCGCGCGCGCAGTCAAGGTGATCGGCGTGCCGCTCGATGATGGACAGATCGCTGAAATTTTTGCGCGCCTGGGCCTGACGTTTGCGCAAGAGTCGGGCTTGTTTACCGTCACACCGCCGTCATATCGCTTCGATATCGAAATCGAAGAAGACTTAATCGAGGAGATCGCGCGTGTCTACGGATTCGAGAATATTCCTGCATTGCCTCCGGTTGCTCCCAACGCGATGCGTATCGCTCCGGAAAATACACGTTCGCTGTTTGCAATCCGGCGTCAGGTGGCCGATCTCGACTATCAGGAAGTGGTGAACTTCAGTTTTGTCGAAGAAGGATGGGAAGCAGATTTCGCCGGAAACGCCAATCCCATCAAGCTGCTCAACCCGATCGCCAGTCAGATGAGCGTCATGCGTTCGTCGCTGGTCGCCAGTCTTGTCGCCAACGTACGTTACAACTTGAATCGCAAAGTTGGCCGCGTGCGCTTGTTCGAGATTGGTGCCGTTTATTTGCGTAATGATGCGATAAAGGACGGATCTTTGTCGGTTGCCGGTTACGATCAACCAAAACGCGTCGCTGCGATTGCATATGGTCCGGTGGTGGACGAGCAGTGGGGTATGCCGACCCGTAATGTTGACTATTTCGATATCAAGTCCGATCTGGAGGCGCTTTTTGCACCTCGCACACTACGCTTTGCGAAAGCCGAGCATCCTGCGCTGCATCCCGGGCGTTCGGCGCAGATTGTTCTTGACGGCAAGACGATCGGCTTTATCGGCGAGTTGCATCCGCGCTGGCAGCAGAAATACGATCTGCCGCAGGCACCCGTGATGTTTGAGGTGGATGCCCAGTTGCTGTGCGAGCGCGATATTCCTTCTTATCAGGAAATCTCGAAGTTTCCGGCTGTTGTGCGCGACCTTGCCGTGGTGGTGAAGCAGGCTGTTCCGGCGCAGGATCTGATGGATGCGTTCATTGCTGAGCGGCAAGCCAATGCGGCCTGTGATATCATGCAAGCCATTGTTTTATTTGATGAATATCGGGGCAAGGGTCTGGAAAATGACGAAAAAAGTCTTGCGTTCCGTTTCACCTTGCAAGATACTCAATCTACCCTACAGGACGAGAAAGTCGATGCTGCCATGGCCGCATTTGTCGCGTCAGTCGAGAAGAAACATGGCGCAAAATTGCGTGCATAAGAGTTAAAACGGGCAGGGTAGGGATAACTACTATGAATGACGTGAACTCAGCCGAATTTCAATCCATTTTGGCCGCCGATCTCAATCGCGCGATGCAGGAATCACAAGCCCGCTCCCAAGCTGAAAAGGACTTGCCTACACTGACCAAGGCGGAACTGGCTGAACTTCTGTTCGAGCAGGTCGGCTTGAACAAGCGCGAAGCGAAGGATATGGTCGAAACTTTCTTCGATGAAATTCGCAATGCGCTTGAGCGCGGAGAGTCGGTGAAGCTCTCCGGCTTCGGCAACTTCCAGTTGCGCGACAAGCCGCAACGGCCAGGTCGCAATCCCAAGACCGGCGAAGAAATTCCCATCACGGCGCGACGTGTGGTGACGTTTCATGCAAGTCAGAAGCTCAAGGGCATGGTGGAAGTCGCCAGCAAGAATCTCCTCGCACGCGTCGCTTGACCTGAACAATGAACGATCGAGTCAGCAAGACTGCGTTGGTTGTTTTGCCGCCGATCCCGGCAAAACGCTATTTCACGATTGGCGAAGTGAGCGATCTGTGCGGCGTGAAGCCGCACGTCTTGCGTTACTGGGAGCAGGAGTTCACCCAGCTGAAGCCGGTCAAGCGCAGAGGCAATCGCCGCTACTATCAACACCACGAGGTCCTCCTCATCCGACGTATTCGTGAACTGCTCTACGAGCAGGGATTCACGATCAGTGGCGCGCGCAACAAGCTCGATACGCGGATTTCTGGGGCGGTGTCGAGTGATTTGGCATCGGGATTGCCGTCGCTGGACGTCGATACCGAGACGATCCGTCATGAGCTGGCAGAGATTCTCGATCTTCTGAGCACCAAGAGAGACAGATAGTTGCAACGTCAGACGTGATGGATGTTGCGGAGTTCATCACGACCGAGAGGAAAGCCGCATGCAGCGGCTTTTTTTGTTGCTCCAGCGGGCTTTCTTGCCAAGCTGCATATGACTCGTTGCCCGGCATTTTGGGTTTTTCCGAGCCGCCTTCATGGACTCACGTGCTTTTCATCATGCATCTATAATCTCGACACCTTGCTTTGACGCAATGGTATTGTGCGGAGCGAATGCCGCAACGTGTTGATCGCGAGGGGGAAATATGAAATCTGCAGTCGGCTCTTCGTGGGATGCTGACAGTATTCAGCAGATGGGTATGCAGTCGCTGCTGGCTCTGTTCGATGACTCGTGCGAAGGCACGATCGCGATTGACGATCAGAGTCGTATCGTGTGGATCAACGACAAGTATGCGGCTTTCCTCGGTCTGAAGGCACCGGAAGATGTGCTGGGCAAGGCGGTCGAGGAGGTCATTCCCAATAGTCGCATGCGCGAGGTCGTGCACAACGGCAAACCGATTCTGCTCGATATCATGATGATCCGCGACCAGCCTCTGGTCGTGATGCGCATCCCGCTCAAGGACGAAGATGGCAAGGTTATCGGTGCAATCGGCTTTGCATTGTATGACCGGCTGCAACGGCTGAAGCCGCTGGTGTCCAAGTTTGCCGAGCTGCAATGGGCGCTCGCCAACACGCAAAAGGAACTCGCGCAGCTGCGCCATTCCAAATACTCCATTTCCAGTTTCATCGGCGTCAGTCCTATTTCGCTGGAACTCAAGCACCGTGCGCGACGCGCGGCACAGCTCGATACGACCGTGCTGCTGCTGGGGGAAACCGGGAGTGGCAAGGAGCTGCTGGCGCATGGCATTCACGCCGCCTCGGGAAGAGCCGACCGTCCTTTCGTCGGCATCAATATCGCCGCAGTCCCGGAGACGTTGCTGGAAGCCGAATTTTTCGGCGTTGCGCCGGGGGCGTATACAGGGGCTGATCGAAAAGGGCGCGACGGCAAGTTCAAGATCGCCGACGGCGGCACCCTGTTCCTCGATGAGGTCGGCGACATGCCGCTGCAGGTGCAAGCCAAGCTGCTGCGCGTCCTGCAGGAGCAGGAGATCGAACCGCTTGGCTCCAACAAGATCACCAAGGTCGATGTGCGCGTGATTGCAGCAACCAGCCACGATCTCAAGCAATTGGTGGCGGACGGTAAATTCCGCTCGGACCTGTATTACCGGCTGAACGTGCTGCCGATCCATCTGCCGCCATTGCGTGAACGGCGCGGGGATCTCGATGCGTTGTGCGAGCATTTGCTCGAGCAGATTGCCAAGCGTACCGGCATGCCACAGCGCGAGCTTGCGCCTTGCGCGCGGGAGGCGCTGGCCGCTTACGGCTGGCCCGGCAATGTACGTGAATTGCGCAATGCGCTCGAGCAGGCCGGCATGCTGACCGATAACGTGAGTCTCAAGGCGGAAGACTTCGCGTCGATTCTGTCGCTGGTCGAGCCGAGTCAGCAGAAGGAGCCGGTACCGCTGGCGAAGGACGGGCCGACGCCGGCTGTGAGGCCGCTTGCAGAAGCCGTCGCCGATCTGGAGAAAAACCTCATCAAGTCCGCACTCGAGAGCACCGGCGGCAACAAGGCCTCCGCTGCACGTTTGCTCGGGATTTCAAGGGCGACCTTGTATCAGAAGATCATGGATTTCGAGCTACTGTCCAATTAATGGACGCAGGTGTCCAATAATCGGACATCTGCCAAGCCATTGATTTTTAACGGTATCGCAGATTTTTCTCCAGAAGTGTCCCAAAAGTGTCCATTAAGTAGACGATTTTTGCCGCCCCCCACCGGCATTGCTCCACCTGGAATTCCGCATCCCAATGGATAGGTCTTGAAAATCAAGGGCTTATCGCTCCTGGCACACGGTTTGCAATTGCCGGCCCAATACGAATGATGGCCGGTCCAGCGAATCTCGCGCGACCCGCCTTCATCGAATCAATAAAAAAGATGGAGACATTGTGCGGCTTTCAAACAAGGTGGCGCTGATCACTGGCGCGAGCAAAGGCATTGGCAAGGCCACCGCTCTCAAATTCGCGAAGGAAGGGGCCAGGGTCGTCGTGTGCGACCTGGACGATGCCGTCGCGGAAACGGTCGCGGAAATCAAGCTGCAGGGCGGTCAGGCCATCGGCTTCAAGGTGGACGTCACCAAGTCCGACAGCATCAATGCGATGGTGAAGGGCGCGCTCACCACCTATGGTCATATCGACATCCTCGTCAACAACGCCGGCATCGTGCAGGATGCACAGCTCAAAAAGATGACCGACGAGCAGTTCGACAAGGTCATCGATGTCAATCTCAAAGGCACTTACAACTGCACCAAGGCCGTTGTCGACGTCATGCTCGAACGGAAAACCGGTGTGATCCTGAATGCCTCTTCCATCGTCGGCATCTACGGCAATTTCGGCCAGACCAATTACGCCGCAAGCAAGTTCGGGGTGATCGGCATGGCGAAGACCTGGGCGCGCGAGCTTGGTCGCCACGGCATCCGAGTCAATGCGGTATGTCCGGGCTTCATCGAGACATCCATCCTCCAGGACGTGCCGGAAAAAGTGATTCGCTCGATGGAAGAGCGCGTTCCCATGGGGCGGCTCGGCAAACCGGAGGAAATCGCGAGCACCTTTGCGTTTCTTGCATCCGATGAAGCCAGTTATATCAACGGCGCGGTGATTGAAGTGTGTGGAGGAATGACGCTGTAGAAAAAATTCAGGCTCGCAGTATGCAGTTCCAAAAAAAGAAGAAGTGACCACATCCGACGCAAGCCGGTCGGCAACAACAAGGAGAGAGACAACATGGCAATACGTAATGCAGCAGGACTCGCGTCGCTGATCGCAGCCGGCATCCTCGCCGGATGCGGCGGCGGTACCAGCAGCAGCGCAAGCACCACGCCCGCGCCAGAAGACCTCAATGCCAAGCCGAGCTATCTCGGCACCGTCCAGAAATCGACCTACGACGGCATCAGCGACGACTTGCTGACGGCCGGCCTCGGGAAGACCGGGATGCAGGGCGCGCTCCCGACCTATGCCGATCCGACGAATCCGACGGCGTCAGAACTGCGCCGCAACACGATCTATTCGAACTACCGCGCCCTGATCGATCCGACCACGAACGGCGGCTACGGCTCGCTGTTCGGTCCCAATGTGGACAACAGCGGCAATGCGACACTGGGCGAAGGCAAGATCGCCGGCGATGAATTCATTGCGTATGCCGATGACGGCACGGGTCAGATCAACGTCACGCTGATGGTCCAGGTCCCAGCCGGGTTTGACAAGGCCAATCCTTGCATCGTGACGGCAACTTCGTCCGGGTCGCGCGGCGTGTATGGCGCGATCGGCACGGCGGGCGACTGGGGGCTCAAGCAGAAGTGCGCCGTCGCCTACACCGACAAGGGCAGCGGCATGGGTTTCCACAACTTGCAATCCAATACCGTCAATCTGATCAACGGCACGCGCGCCACTGCCGCAGCGGCCGGAAAGAATTCGAACTTCACCGCGAACCTCACCGACGTCGAACTGACCGCATTCAATGCCGTCACACCGAATCGCTTCGCATTGAAGCAGGCGCATTCGCAGCAGAATTCCGAAAAGGACTGGGGCAAATACACGCTGCAGGCGGTGGAGTTTGCGTTCTACGTACTCAATGAAAAATTCGGCGACACGGCCAGAGACGGTCAATCGAAGTTGAACACGATCAAGCCGTCCAACACATTGGTGATCGCATCGAGCGCCTCCAACGGCGGCGGTGCGGCATTGCTGGCTGCGGAGCAGGACACGAAAGGCCTGATCGACGGCGTCGCGGTGTCCGAGCCGGTGACCGAGGTCGCGTTGAATGCGGGCTTGACGATCAAGCGCGGTGCGGCAGCGGTCAGCAAGGCAGGGCTGGGCCTGTATGACACGCTGACGATCGGCAATCTGTATCAGCCATGCGCTGCGCTTTCTGCGCAGTTGGCCACATCGCCGTTGCTGGCGCTGGTGAATACGACACTCGGCACCAATCGCTGTGCATCGTTGAAGGCAAAGGGCCTGCTGACCGCAAACACGACGGCGACGCAGGCGGGCGAGGCGCTGCAGAAGCTGCGTGATGCCGGATTCGAAAACGAGTCCGATCTGTATCATGCATCGCACTACGGCACCTATGCATTGCTGGCACCGTACTACGCCAACATGTATGGCAAGTTCAGCGTGAAGGACAATCTGTGTGGCTACAGCTTTGCGCCCGTGGTTGCGGCAACAGGCGCGTTGACGACGCTGACAGCGGCGCAGGAGGCACAGCTGTTCGCGACCGCGAATGGTACGCCGAGCGGTGGGCTGGGATTGGTCAACAACAATGCGGTCGGTGCGCCGGTCGCGGACGCTTTCTCGACGTCGCCATCCACCAATGCGATGGACTACAACATCGACGGCGCAATCTGCCTGCGCAATCTGGCCACCGGTACCGACATCGTCACCGGTGCGCCGCTGACGGGCCCGGCCTTGAGCAACTCGCAGCGCGTTCGTGCCGGCATGGCAGAAGTACAGCGCAGCGCCAATCTGCGCGGCAAGCCGGCCATCATCGTGCATGGCCGCAATGACGCGCTGATCCCGGTGAACAACAACTCGCGTGCCTACTTCGCGGCCAACAAGCTGGCTGAAGGCGCGGCAAGCAAGCTGTCGTATCTCGAGATCACGAATGCGCAGCATTTCGATTCGTTCCTCGGCTTCGCCGGCTATGACACGCGTCTCATCCCGATCCACCGCTATCACATTCAGGCGATGAACATGATGTACGCGCATCTGAAGAATGGTGCGGCACTGCCGGCAAGTCAGGTGGTGCGCACTGTTCCCCGTGGCGGCGCAGCGGGTGCAGCACCGGCGATCAATGTCGCGAACGTGCCGGCAGCCCCAGCGACACCGGCAGCGGCGGACCAGATCACATTCGCAAACAACACCGTCACCGTTCCGGACTGAGCGGTCAGCCACCACTCCTGCGCCGTTCCGGCAACGAGCGGCGCAGGTAGGTGGTTCGCCATGCGGATCAAGACAGCAACACTGGAGAAAAATGGATGGCAAGCGAAGTAATACTCGAGACGAAAAACCTCACCAAGGGTTTCAAGGGCTTTATCGCCGTGAATGACGTCAGTCTCAAGGTCAGGCGCGGTTCGATTCACGCCCTGATCGGGCCGAACGGCGCGGGCAAGACGACGTTCTTCAATCTGCTGACGAAGTTCCTGACGCCCACGGCCGGTTCGATCCTGTACAACGGCGACGACATCACGGCCTTGAAGCCGGAGCAGATCGCGCATCGCGGCGTGATCCGCTCGTTCCAGATCTCGGCCGTGTTCCCGCACCTGAGCGTGCTGGAGAACGTGCGCATCGGCCTGCAGCGCGCGCTCGGCACCTCCTACCATTTCTGGAAGAGCGAACGCACGCTGGATCAGCTCAACGGCCGCGCCATGCAGCTGCTGGCCGAGGTCGATCTGGAAAGCTTCGCCGACACCCTGACGGTCGATCTGCCGTACGGCCGCAAGCGCGCGCTCGAGATCGCCACCACGCTGGCGATGGAACCGGAGCTGATGCTGCTGGACGAACCGACCCAGGGCATGGGGCACGAGGACGTGCACCGCGTGACCGAACTGATCCGGAAGGTGTCGGCAGGCCGCACCATCCTGATGGTGGAGCACAACATGAGCGTGGTGTCGGGTATCTGCGACCGCATCTCGGTGCTGCAGCGCGGCGCGCTGCTGGCCGAAGGCAACTACGAGGAAGTATCGAACAATCCGCAAGTGATGGAAGCCTACATGGGCACCACCAGCGGCGCGCTGGAAGGAGCGCACGGATGAGCAAGGCACTCGAAATCAGCAACCTGCAGGCGTGGTACGGCGAATCGCACATCCTGCACGACGTCAATCTTTCCGTGGACCAGGGCGAGGTCGTCACCCTGCTGGGCAGGAACGGCGCCGGCCGCACCACCACGCTGCGCGCCATCATGGGCCTGACCGGACGGCGCACCGGCTCGATCAAGGTCGGCGGGGTGGAATCGATCCACCTGCCGACGCACCAGATCGCGCATCTCGGCATCGGCTACTGCCCGGAGGAACGCGGCATCTTCGCCTCGCTGTCGGCGGAGGAAAACCTGCTGCTGCCGCCGCCGGTGTCGAAGACCGAGCGCGGCATGTCGGTCGAGGAAATCTACGCCATGTTCCCGAATCTGGCCGAGCGCCGCATGAGCCAGGGCACGCGGCTGTCGGGCGGCGAGCAGCAGATGCTGGCGGTGGCGCGCATCCTGCGCACCGGCGCGCGCCTCTTGCTGCTGGACGAGATCTCGGAAGGACTGGCGCCGGTGATCGTGCAGGCGCTGGCGCGCATGATCACGACCCTCAAGGCGCGGGGCTACACGATCGTGATGGTGGAGCAGAACTTCCGCTTCGCCGCGCCGCTGGCCGACCGCTTCTACGTGATGGAGCACGGCCAGATCGTCGAGAGCTTCGCTGCATCGGAACTGAATGACAAGATGCCGGTATTGAATGAATTGCTGCGCGTCTGACCGAATTGACACCACGTCAATGAACTACTCATATAACAGAGGAGAAAAAATGAAACTCAAATTCAAGGCTATGACAGTTGCAGTGGCTGCCACCTTTGCTGCAGGCTTCGCCGCATCGGCTTCTGCGCAGATTTCCGGCGACACGATCAAGATCGGTCTGATCACCGACATGTCCGGTCTCTATGCCGACATCGACGGCCCGGGCGGCGCGGAAGCGGTGAAGATGGCGATCGCCGACATGGGCGGCGCGATCGGCGGCAAGAAGATCGAGTTCATCGTTGCCGACCACCAGAACAAGGCCGACATCGCCGCCTCCAAGGCGCGCGAATGGTTCGACCAGCAGGGCGTGGACATGCTGATCGGCGGTACCAATTCCGGCGCGAACCTGTCGATGGCGAAGGTCGCGGCGGAAAAGAAGAAGCCGTTCATCTCGATCGGCGCAGGCAGCTCGCGTCTGACCAATGAAGACTGCACGCCGTACACCGTGCACTACGCCTATGACACCGTTGCGCTGGCACGCGGCACCGGCGGCGCGATCGTGAAGCAGGGTGGCAAGGACTGGTACTTCATGACCGCTGACTATGCGTTCGGCGCATCGCTGGAGAAGGACACGGCCGACGTCGTCAAGAGCAACGGCGGCAAGGTGCTCGGCGCAGTCAAGCATCCGCTGTCGGCATCGGACTTCTCGTCCTTCCTGCTGCAGGCGCAATCATCGAAGGCAAAGATCCTTGGTCTGGCCAACGCCGGCGGCGATACCATCAATGCGATCAAGGCCGCCAATGAATTCGGCATCAACAAGTCGATGAAGATGGCCGGTCTGCTGGTATTCATCAACGACATTCACTCGCTCGGCCTGAACCTGACGCAGGGCATGTACCTGACCGACGGCTGGTACTGGGATCAGAGCGACGAGAGCCGCAAATGGTCGAAGCGCTACTTCGAGAAGATGAAGAAGATGCCGTCGATGCTGCAGGCAGCGGACTATTCGGCTGCGATGCAGTATCTGGGCGCAGTGAAGGCGACCGGCTCGGATGACGGCGACAAGGTGATGGCGCAGTTGAAGAAGACGAAGATCAACGACGTCTTCGCCAAGAACGGCGTGATCCGCCCGGATGGACGCATGGTGCACGACATGTACCTGATGGAAGTGAAGAAGCAGTCGGAGTCGAAGTATCCATGGGATTACTACAAGGTGGTGCAGACGATTCCCGGCGATCAGGCTTACATGACGAAAGCCGAGACCAAGTGCTCGCTCTGGAAATAAGCGCCTGACGCAACGCGTTTTGTAAGTTAACTCAAGGACGGTTCCTCCCCTTGCAGCGGGATTCATGCGGCATCAAGCAAAGTTGCCTTGTGCCGCATGGATCCGGGCAGCGTTCGCGCTGCAAGGCGGAGGTGCGTCGGTCTCCACCCGTATTTCAAGATATCTATGGAAATTTTCGGCATCCCGCTGCAAGCGATGTTGAGCCAGCTCTTGCTGGGACTGGTCAACGGCTCGTTCTACGCCATGCTGTCGCTGGGGCTGGCGGTGATCTTCGGCCTGCTCAACGTGATCAATTTCGCGCATGGCGCGCTGTACATGATGGGCGCGTTCCTCGCCTGGATGGGGCTGAACTACCTCGGCATCGGCTACTGGCCGATGCTGCTGCTGGCGCCGCTGGTGGTGGCGGCCTTCGGCATCGTGATCGAGAAGACCATGCTGCGCTGGCTGTACAAGCTGGACCACCTGTACGGCCTGCTGCTGACGTTCGGCATCACGCTCATGGTGGAAGGCCTGTTCCGCTCCTTCTACGGCGTCTCCGGCCAGCCGTATTCGGTGCCGGAGGCGCTCTCGGGCGCCTTCAACCTCGGCTTCATGATCCTGCCGAAGTACCGCGCCTGGGTGGTGGTCGCCTCGCTGGCGGTGTGCCTCGCCACCTGGTTCGTGATCGAGAAGACGAAACTGGGCGCCTACCTGCGCGCCGGCACCGAGAACCCGCGGCTGGTGGAGGCGTTCGGCATCAACGTGCCGCTGATGGTGACCCTGACCTACGGCTTCGGGGTGGCGCTGGCGGCCTTCGCCGGGGTGCTGGCGGCACCGGTGATCCAGGTCTCGCCCTTGATGGGCAGCAACCTGATCATCGTGGTGTTCGCGGTGGTGGTGATCGGCGGCATGGGCTCGATCCTCGGCTCGATCGTGACCGGGCTCGGGCTGGGCGTGATCGAGGGCCTGACGCGGGTGTTCTACCCGGAACTGTCGGCCACGGTGGTGTTCATCATCATGGCGATCGTGCTGATGATCCGGCCGGCCGGGCTGTTCGGCAAAGAGAAATGAGCAAAGAGAGAAACAAGGGGAGTTGGTGATGGACAAGAGAGTCGGATATGCAATCGCAGTGGCGGCCGCCGTGGCGGCGCCATTCTTCCTGTACCCGGTGTTCCTGATGAAGGTGCTGTGCTTTGCGCTGTTCGCGTGCGCCTTCAACCTGCTGATCGGCTTCACCGGCCTGCTGTCGTTCGGCCATGCCGCCTTCTTCGGCGGCGCCGGCTACGTCGCCGGCCATGCGCTGAAGGTGTGGGGTGTGCCGTTCGAGCTGGGCCTGCTGGCCGGCACGGCGGCGGCCGCCGCCATCGGCCTCGTGATGGGGGCGCTGGCGATCCGCCGCCAGGGGATCTACTTCACCATGATCACGCTGGCCTTGGCGCAGATGCTGTACTTCGTGTGCCTGCAGCTGCCGGCCACCGGCGGCGAGGACGGCCTGCAGGGCGTGCCACGCGGCAAATTGCTGGGGATCATCGATCTGGGGCACGACCTGACGCTGTACTACGTGGTGCTGGCGATCGCGGCGGCCGGCTTCGCGCTGATCGTGCGCACCGTGCATTCGCCGTTCGGCCAGGTGCTGAAGGCGGTCAAGGAGAACGAGCCGCGCGCCGTTTCCCTGGGGTACGACGTCGACCGCTTCAAGCTGCTGGCGTTCGTGCTGTCGGCGGCGCTGGCGGGGCTGGCGGGGGCCACCAAGACGGTGGTGCTGGGCTTCGAGACGCTGACCGACGTGCACTGGAGCATGTCGGGGCTGGTGGTCTTGATGACGCTGGTGGGCGGCCTCGGCACCCTGACCGGGCCGATCGTCGGCGCGATCGTGATCATCGCGCTGGAGAACAAGCTGGGCGACCTCGGCAACTGGCTGGCGGTGACGACCAATGTCGAATGGTTCCGCACCATCGGCGAATCCGTCACCATCGTCACCGGCGCCATCTTCATCGTCTGCGTGCTGGCCTTCCGCAGGGGCATCGTCGGCGAGATCGGGGCGCTGTTTGCATCCGCAAGGAAGCCGAAAGAGACAAAACCGGCTGCATCCGCACTTCACTCAACACATTCAGCGACGGCACAAACAACGGAGGGCTAGCATCATGCGTGCACTTGCCTGGCTGCAGATGGTAACGGGATGTCTGGCGATGTCTTTTGCGATCGGTGTCTCGGCAGCGGACGACATCGTCGTCGGGCAAGTGGCGCCGTTGAGCGGTGTGCTGGCAGAAACCGGCAAGGAAATGGTGCTGGGCGCGAAGGTGTATTTCGATTACATCAACGACAACGGCGGCGTTCACGGCCGCAAGATACGACACGTCGTCAAGGACGATGGCTACAAGGTCGATGAAACCGTTCGCCTGACGAAGGAAGCCATCGGCAAGGATGGTGCGGTCGCGCTGATCGGCTTTGCCGGCACGGGCAATATTGCCGAATTACTGAAGCAGAACGTGCTGCAAGGCGCCGGCATCGCGCTGGTTGCTCCCTATACCGGCGGCGAAGTGCTGCGCACGCCTTTCAATCCGAACATCTTCCACATCCGTGCCGGTTATGCCGATGAGGCAGAAGGCATCGTCAATCAGCTGATCTCGCTGAACATGAAGCGGATCGCGGTGATGTATCAGGATGATCCCTTCGGCAAGGCGGGTCTGGCCGGCGTGGAAGCTGCACTCAAAAAACGCCATCTCGAGTTGGCCGCAACCGGCGCATACGAGAAGAACACCGACAACGTGAGCGACGCGGTGCAGGCAATTGCAAAAGCCAATCCGCAGGCCGTTGTGATGATTTCCGTCGGCAAGAGCACGGCCGCGTTCAGCAAGCGTATTCGCGAAGTCTCGACCGTTGCGCAGTTGGTGAATATTTCGGTCGTCAATCCCAAGGAGATCGTGCGCCTGATCGGCGCGGAGAATGCGCGCGGCGTCGGCATCGCGCAAGTCATGCCTTATCCATTCCTGCCGATCATCCCGATCGTCAAGGAATATCAGCAGGCGATGAAGAAATATGCGCCTGGCGCGGAGTATTCCTACACCAGCTTTGAAGAATTCATCGGCGCCAAGGTGCTGGTCGAAGGCTTGAAGCGCACGGGGAAGAACGTGACACGCCAGGGTGTGATCCACGCGCTGGAGACGCTTTCCGAATACGACGTCGGCGGCTTCACCTTGCGCTTTTCTCCCGACAATCGGGTCGGTTCGCGTTTCGTCGAAGTGACTGTCATCGGCAGGGACGGCAGGCTGCTGCGCTAAGAGACCGTTTCAGAATGATTCTGGCGTTGTTGCGCGGCCTTGCCGTACCGGCCGATCCGCTTCTTCAATTTCAAACATCCGGGGTGATTCATGCACATCGCTGATCTCATCACGTGGTATGCCCGCTATCGGCGCGAAGAATGCGGGCAGGGCAGGGACTGCAGGATGTGACGCTTGAAGTTTACATGGCGGATTCGGAATGACAGAGCGCGAGACAGATATTCGCAGCGAGATGGAGTTCGGCCACGATCCGCAACATTCAGCGCAACGGAAAATTCATGCTGAAGCGGCTACCGTGCGACCATCGGCGAAAACAAAAAAGGGCTGCAATAACGCAACCCTTCCATGAAGCGCGCAAGTATCCCCGCTACTTCACAATCCGATAGCACGGGTTGTACGCCTTGCCCGGCAGCTTCATCCGATGCTGCACGACGAAGGAGGTGAGCAGTTCGTCCATCGGTCCCATGATGCTGGCGTCGCCGTGAATTTCAAAGCGGCCATGCTGCTCGATCGCGCGAATTCCTTGGTCCTTGACGTTGCCCGCCACCACGCCTGAGAACGCGCGGCGCAGGTTGGCCGCCAGCATATGCGTCGGCTGATTCTTCTGCAGCTTCAATGCGCGCATGTTTTCATGCGTCGGCGCGAAAGGTTTCTGGAATTCGTGATCGATCTTCAGGAGCCAGTTGAAGTAGTACGCATCCGTTTTCTCCTTGCGGAATTCGCGCACCTGCTTGATTCCGGTTTGCATTTCCTGTGCCACGCGCGCCGGATCGTCGATGATGATCTTGTAGCGACGCTGCGCCTCGACACCCAGGGTTTCGCCGATGAAGCGATCGATCTGCAGGAAGTAATCCGCCGAGCTCTTTGGGCCGGTAAACACCAGCGGGAAGGGCAGGTCGGCATTGGCGGGATGGAGCAGGATGCCGAGGATGTACAGAATCTCTTCGGCCGTGCCTGCACCGCCCGGGAACACCACGATGCCGTGCCCGGCACGGACGAATGCCTCGAGCCGCTTTTCGATATCGGGCAGGATCACCAGATTGTTCACGATCGGGTTCGGCGATTCGGCCGCGATGATGCCCGGTTCAGAAAAGCCGAGATACCGGCCGTTGCTGATGCGCTGCTTCGAATGCGCAATCGTGGCGCCCTTCATCGGCCCCTTCATCGCGCCCGGACCGCAGCCGGTGCAGATGTCCAGCCCGCGCAATCCGAGTTCGTAGCCGATGGCCTTCGAGTAATCGTATTCGCCGCGCGAGATCGAATGCCCGCCCCAGCACACCACCAGATTGGGGTTGGTCATCGGTTCCAGCACATTGGCATTGCGCAGAATATGGAACACCGAATCGGTCAGGCCTTCCGAGGTTGCCAGGTCGAATTTCGGGTTGCCGTTGATTTCGTCGTTGACGTAGATGACGTCGCGCAAGACCGCGAACATGTGTTCGTGAATCCCCTTGATCATCTTGCCGTCAACGAAGGCGCTTGCAGGTGCGCCCTTGACATCCAGCTTGATGCCGCGTTCGCGCTGGATGATGGTGATGTCGAAATTCTTGTAGCGCTCCAGCAATTCCTTGCCGTCGTCCATGGCGTTCCCGCAGTTGAGGACGGCGAGGGAACAGTTGCGGAAAATGTTGTAGAGCCCCCCTTGCGTGGTGTCGAGCAACTTGCTGACTTCTGATTTGGACAGGACTTCGAGGCGGCCTTCCGGCGAAATTTGTGCGTCAACTACTGCATATTCCATGGATTCATATCTTGTGTGATGAATAATGATTTTTATTATGCGCTCAAGCGGAGCAAACAGTTCAATTCCTGTGCGATTTCGCTACAGCAAAATGCATGTGCGCCAATCATTGGAAGCGTGCATTGAACTCCCTTGCCCGCAACTGTCAGATATCGACATGGCCGCGCCCCAATTCAATGACGCGCCCGCCGACGCGGATTTCGTACTTGTTGGTCACATCGAGCAACAGGCGGCATGGACGGTTGACGGCTTCGCCTTGCCGGATCTCGAGCTGCGCCGGTAGCGCAAGGCGGTTTGCGATCAGCCAGCCACCGAGATTGGCGCATGCCGAACCGGTACCCGGATCCTCGCCGAACCCGCCACCCTGCGTTGTGAAGAAGTAGCGCGCCAGCACCTGCATTTTTCCGTTTTGCTCTCCGTCGAATGCGAAGACATACGCCGTCTTGCGTCCCAGGCTGCTGACCGGCCACTGCGCCAGCAGATCGCTGGCTGGTGCAGCGCGCCGCACCGCTGCAGCTGTCGCAACCGGGATCAGCAATTGATCCGCACCCGCATCCACCCACAACGGTTCGCCCGCCAAATCGCCTTCACTCAAGCCGACGAGCCGGGCAATGAAGTCGCGCGGCAGGCCGGGGCTTCGCGTTGCGGGCGCGCCGGAAACGGGGGCGCTGAAGGTCCATGCATCGCCCGATGCAGCGACGGGAACGATGCCGGCCTTGAACTCCAGCGTCAGCTTGTCGCCAGCCCCCAGAAGATCGCGCACGACGTGCGCCGAACCCAGCGCCGGATGACCGGCAAAGCGCATCTCATGACTCGTGGTGAAAATGCGGATACGCGCATCGGCCTGTGCGGACGGCAGAACGAAGGTGGTTTCGGAAAGATTGAATTGTCGTGCCAGCGATTGCATGGTCTCGTCACTCATGCCCGTGGCATCTTCGAAAACGCATAAGGGATTGCCGCCGAAGGTCGTTTCAGCGAAGACGTTCACGATGCGGAAATGGTGGCGCGCCATATTGACTCCTTTTTTGAACGGTTCCGATTCCAGATGATACGCAAGGCCGGGGCATGCAAGCATGTTCGCTTATCCGTGTCGGACGAAGTTGAGAGTTGAGGCTGATCGCGCCAACAATCTTGAGTGAGGGAAAAAATGATCCGTTGGCCCGGCAATACATGCATGGGTAAATCAGGATGGGCTTGTAACCCGCATGGATATTGGTTAGAATCGAGTTACTGTATAAAAACACAGTAATTGAATTCTTCCTCATCACGAAGTCAAAAGAGCAGTATCCACTGGCTTACCGAGGATTGGATTCTTCGCTCTATTGGCGCAGGCCATGGTTTCATCGATGCGTTGCGCCATTGATGCATGCAGTGTTCGCTAGTCATCGCAAGAACAGGTTTTCTCTTCGGGAGATAAGCATGTTGAAGACAGGTACATTGGTAGGAGCAGGCCGCTGGCCAAGTCAAACGGCGCATCCCGATCTTTGGCAAAAGCCGATCGCGGGGCAGGTCATTGATTTCTGCGATGTCCGGGCATGGGCCAATTCCATTTACTTTCCTACTGACAATCCCCATCCGGGCGACGTGATGGGAATGGCTTTGAAGCTGCGGGAGCAGGGCATTCTGGACGGCCTCACACCCGTGTGCTGGGACTTTGTGACGCACCAGCGGGTGATGTGGGAAAAGACTGCGCAATTGCGCCCATATGCGGAAGATGTTTCCCTGTGGCGGGCATGCAAGGCCTTGCGCATCGATGAAATCCGGCATCCACGGCGTCGCAAGCCGCGCGATATCGGCGAATTTCTGCCGGAAGACATGCAGCATCTGGCGATGCAGCAGCTGATCCCGGCGCTGCACTGATTGCGGTTGTATCGGCGCTCTCGTTCGCATTCCCGTCTCGCGCATCGTTCTCGTACGGTTTTCTCATTCCTGGGGCGTAAAAAAAGCCTGCATCGGAATGCAGGCTTCTTGTCTTGCGGCTTTCGAGTGCGTTACAACACATCGCTCGCGTGATCTGCCAGGCGCGACCGTTCGCCGCGCGCCAGCGTGACATGCCCGCTGTGCGTCCAGCCTTTGAAGCGATCGACGACATAGGTCAGGCCGCTCGAACCCTCGGTGAGGTAAGGCGTATCGATCTGCGCGATATTGCCCAGGCAGATGATCTTGGTTCCCGGACCGGCGCGCGTGACGAGCGTCTTGATTTGCTTGGGCGTCAGATTCTGCGCCTCATCGATGATGAGGAACTTGTTCACGAAGGTGCGGCCGCGCATGAAGTTGAGCGATTTGATCTTGATGCGCGAGCGGATCAGGTCCTGCGTCGCCGCGCGGCCCCATTCGCCGCCATCGCCGTCGGACTTGTTGAGCACTTCCAGGTTGTCGTCGAATGCACCCATCCACGGCGACATTTTTTCTTCCTCGGTACCCGGCAGGAAGCCGATGTCTTCTCCCACCGGCACGGTGACGCGTGTGACGATGATCTCGTTATACAGCTTGGTCTCCAGCACTTGCGCCAAACCTGCGGCTAGCGCCAGCAGCGTTTTCCCGGTGCCGGCCTGACCCAGCAGAGTGACGAAATCGCATTCCGGATTCATCAGCAGATTCAGCGCGAAATTCTGTTCGCGGTTGCGCGCCGTGACGCCCCATACGCTGTTCTTCCCATGCGCATAATCGCGCAAGGTCTGGATCACTGCCGTCCTGCCGTTGATCTGCTTGACCTGACCATAGAAGGGCGCTTCGCCGTTGCGGGGTTCGAGGAAGACGAATTGATTGACCAGGAACGACGGCACGAGCGGACCCGTAAGGCGATAGAACGTGTAGCCTGTTCCGTGTTTGTTCTCCTGCCACGACTCCATGCCCTTGCCATGCTTGTTCCAGAAATCGTCCGGCAATTGCATGATTCCCGAATACAGCAGATCGGTATCTTCGAGTACATGATCGTTGAAGTATTCTTCGGCCGGCAGTCCCATCGCACGCGCCTTGATGCGCATGTTGATGTCCTTGGACACCAGCACGACAGGGCGGCCCGGATGTTGCTGCTCCAGCGCGCGCACAACGCCAAGAATCTGGTTGTCCGCCTTGCCGACCGGCAGGCCTTCGGGCAGCACAACGTCTTGCAGCCTGGTCTGGAAGAACAGGCGGCCCTTTGCATCCTTGTTGCCGAGCTTGGACAAGGCAATGCCGTCCTCGATCTCGTTTTCCTCCACGCCGGCCACCAGCGCGTCCAGCGAGCGGGATACCTGACGGGCGTTGCGCGCGACTTCGGACATTCCCTTCTTGTGGTCGTCCAGTTCCTCCAGCGTCATCATCGGCAGATAGACGTCGTGCTCCTCGAAGCGGAACAACGATGTCGGGTCATGCATCAGCACGTTGGTATCGAGAACGAACAGCTTGGTGACGCCGAGTTTGTCGGCAACGCGGCTTGCCTTGGATTTGATCAGGCTTTCTATTTCTTTTGGCTTGGAGACGCGCTCCTTTGCTGCGGGTGCCTTTTCCGCAGTTCTGGCGCGTGCCTTGGGCGCGGATTCGATTTCTTGTGGTGCTGATTCGACCAGTGTCATCACCGGTTTCACAGCCTTGCCTTTTTCTGCCTTGGGGTAGTCGCTCGGGGAAAGTATTGCAGCGGGTTTGTTCGGTAATTTGGGCAGTGGCATCAGGACCTCAATCTAAAAGATGACAGGATTTACATCTCATACAAGTCACGACCGGCCGGGTCGCGGTACTGCGGGTAAAGTCAAAAAAGAAAATGCAAGAATCATGCGAAATGAAAAGCAAAAAAGCCGTTTGGGAAGGCTGGAGGCCTTTTCCACAAACGGCTTTTTTGCAGCGAAAATTTTTTTGGATTCAATGGGTTCAGAGAAATTAAACCAGACCCTTCACATATTCCAGCACATCGTCAACATGGCCGGGCACTTTCACTCCACGCCATTCTTTCACCAATTTGCCGGTTCCGTCAATCACAAAGGTGCTGCGTTCAACGCCGCGAACTTTTTTCCCGTACATGTTTTTCATTTTCATCACGTCAAACATGTTGCACATGATTTCGTCCGGATCGGAAATCAATTCAAACGGCAGCTCCAGCTTTGACTTGAAACCGTCATGCGAGCGCAGGCTGTCGCGGCTGATGCCGACAATTTCGCTGTTGGCTGCCGTGAATTGCGGATGCAAATCACGAAACTGCAGGCTCTCTGTCGTGCAGCCTGGAGTATTGTCCTTCGGATAAAAATACAATACCACCGTTTGGTTCTTGTAATCAGACAACCGGAATGTCTGATCGCCCGTCATGACGGCGGAAAATTCGGGAACGGTTTGTCCTATTGCGGATGGGCGTTCTGCCACTGTGGCCTCCTGGTCCATAGGCGTCATCGCTTGTGGCGATGATCAGATTTTCGATAGGCGGTTCGGGATGGCCGCCATGGTTTGGTTTGAAGCCGAAGCTGCTCTTGAAACATGGAGTGCTGACAAAATGGTTCCGAGAATGTTGCGCCTCCTTGCAGTACAAAACCACGCTACTGGCTGCGGCGCGTTGACTCCGAACCGCTTTACTTCATGTTGTCAGATTTTCTTGATTTGACTCGACAATCAGCTCGCCTGAGCGTCCCGGCAATTCGCCCCAACAAACCATGCGGGTCGGCAGCGTGTCACTTTTTACTTTTTGGTAGTAATTTTCCATCGACGCAAAATCATACCCTTGCGCACGCCAACCAGCCAACAACTGCTCGAAGATGGGGGCAAGTTTTTGCCCTTCAAGTTCTGCATGCAAAGTAAACACATGATCGCGCGGCTGCTCCGTCAGACGCAGAATGGTCTTTGCGATGTTGGTGTGATCGATGACGGCGCCCGTGATGGTTCTTCCAAGCAGTTCGTCGAGCGTCGGCAGGGTTGTCGGCAGCTGGATGCACGACAATGTCTTGCCAGGCACGGATATGCGGTGCGGACCGGCGGTTTGCATCATCAAGGCGCCTTCCTCGGTAAGCCTGGATCGTCCATCTGAAGCGTAGGCAATGCCGAATGCATCCAACCGCTCAAATGCATGCGCATTCATTTGCCAGCCGGCCGCACCATGCGTCCTGGGCGCGTATCCGAAAATATCGGTGAAACGATCGAACGCCTGGCGCATCTGGCGGTCGGTCCACGCGTCATCGCACGTGCGGACGTTGTCTTGCCACACGACGTGGTCCCAAGTATGAATGCCACATTCAAAGCCGGCATCCCGTGCGACGCGCATCTCTGCGGAGCACTTCCTGCCGATGTCCGGACCAGGCAGAAGAACGCCGTACATCAGCGTCTTCAGTCCGTAATGCTCGGTCACGGAGGTCCGCGAGACTTTTTGCAGAAAGCCGGGACGGAATGCACGCTTGAGTGCCCAACCGGTATGGTCGGGGCCGAGTGAATACAGGAAGGTGGCATTGGCGCGATGCTTTTGCAGCATGCGCACCAGATTCAATGCGCCTTCGCGCGTACCTCGAAAAGTATCGACGTCGATTTTCAGGGTGAGCAGCGGCACAGGCTCAATCCATCAAAGCCTTGGCTTCCGCCACCTGGCCGCGGTACGCATCGAAGATGAGGCGCAGCGTATCGTCCATCGAAGTGCGCGGCTTCCAGTCCAACTCTTCGCAGGTGTTGGTGATTTTCGGCACGCGGTTCTGCACGTCTTGATAGCCCTTGCCGTAGTAGGCGGCAGAATTGGTTTCGACCAGCTGCACCTTCCTGGCGGACTCTGCATACTCAGGGTATTCGGCGGCCAGTTTCAACATCATGCCGGCGAGGTCGCGCACGGAATAATTATTGATCGGGTTGCCGATATTGTAGATCTTGCCGCTGGCTATGCCGTTGTCGTTGGCGATGATGCGCATCAGGGCATCGATGCCGTCGTCAATGCATGTGAAGGCGCGCTTTTGATGGCCGCCATCGACCAGCGAGATATTTTCTCCGCGCACGATGTGCCCGAAAAACTGCGTGACCACGCGCGAGCTGCCTTCCTTCGGCGTGTGGATGGAATCGAGGCCCGGCCCGATCCAGTTGAAAGGGCGGAACAGCGTGAAATTCAATCCGTCTTCCATGCCATAGCCCCAGATCACGCGATCCATCAACTGCTTTGCGCAGGAGTAAATCCAGCGCGGCTTGTTGATCGGGCCGCAAATCAGTTCGGATTCTTCCGGATCGAATTCTTCGTCGTGGCACATGCCATACACTTCGGACGTCGAAGGAAACACCAGATGCTTCTTGTACTTCGCCGCCGAGCGCACGATCGGCAGGTTCGCCTCGAAGTCGAGTTCGAAAACGCGCAGCGGCTGCTTGACGTAGGTGGAGGGCGTTGCAATCGCGACCAGCGGCAGAATCACATCGCATTTCTTCACATGGTATTCGACCCATTCCTTGTTGATGGTGATGTCACCCTCGAAGAAATGCATGCGGTCTTTGTACGCTTCATTGGTCAGCAAGTCGTCGATGCGGTTGGTCATCATATCCATGCCGTAGACATGCCAGTCGGTTGTCTCCAGGATGCGTTGGGACAGGTGGTGTCCGATGAAGCCGTTGACGCCGAGAATAAGGACTTTTTTCATTTGTGTTTCTTTGATGTTGGGATATCCGAAGCGTTATATGCGCGACGATAACGCTCGTTGTAAATCGGTCGGCGACAGCGGCTTTCCATCACACAGCAGTTCGTGAATTTCAAGTGCGCGGCCATCGCCACCAACGCCGAATATGCGATTGTCCGCCACTGTCAGACCGGGAGTTGAATGCGGCAAGACCCGGTTCGACAGGCGCGCCTTGCCGATGATGACGGTTGTTTCGCCAATCGTCGTCCATGCGCCGGGGTAGGGCGGGGCCACCGCGCGATGCAGATTGTAGATGGCCTGCGCCGATTGTGACCAGTCGATGCGGCCGTCTTCCGGCTTGCGCCCGCCGAAATAACTGCCTCGGGACAAATCGTTCGGCAGTCTGGGTGTTTTTCCTGCCAGCATTTCCGGCAATGCTCGCCACAGCGTTTGTTCCGCCGCCACAGTGATTTTGCCGAATACTTCATAGGCGGTGTCATCCGGCAGAATCGGCACCGACGTTTGCGCCACGATTGCGCCGGCGTCGGGTTTGATGGTCATTTCATGCAGCGTTGCGCCGGTTTCGTTCTCGCCGTGCAGCACCGCCCAGTTGACCGGCACGCGGCCACGATATTTCGGCAGCAGGGAGCCGTGCATGTTGTATGCACCTCTACTCGCCAGGGACAGCAGTTCGACCGGCAGCATGTGGCGATAGTAAAAGCTGAAGATGAAATCCGGCTGTTCCTGCTTGACCTGCGAGATCAGTTCCGGCGCCGTCGGCACATGTGGCGTGATGAATGGGATGCCCTTTTCGCGGCACAATGTCGCCACCGAATCGAACCAGATTGTTTCCGCAGGATTGTCTTCGTGAGTCACGACCAGCGACACATCGACGCCGCGCGCCAGCAAGACTTTCAGGCAGCGAACGCCGACGTTGTGGTAGGCAAATACAACAGCGCGCATTTCAGGCTATCCCTTCAATCTGGAGGGTACCGGTTCAACGGATTGATCAGACGTCTGCTCCAGGATCGCATGCACAACATAGCGCGGACGGCCCCTGACTTGCTGGTAGATGCGTCCGATATATTCGCCGACCAGGCCCACGCCAAACAGCAGCACGCCCATCAGGAAGAACTGGAATGCGAACAGGGTGAACACACCCTGAACTTCCGCGCCGAGTACGAACCGCCGCACGAGCAGCAACACGAACAGAGCGGCGGAGACAAGTGACAGTACGATGCCGAGCAGGGAAAAAATCTGCAGCGGCATCAGCGAAAAGCCGGTCACAAGATCGAAATTCAGGCGAATCAGGCTGTACAGCGAGTACTTTGATTCCCCGGCTGCACGCTCCTCATGCTCGACAACAATCTCGGTTGGCGTGCGTGCGAAGGTGTAGGCGAGAGCGGGAATGAAGGTGTTGACTTCGTTGCACTGGTTGATGAGATCGATCACGTTGCGGCCGTATGCGCGCAGCATGTTGCCCTGATCGGTCATCTTGATGTGCGTGATTCTTTCGCGCAGTCGGTTCATCGCGCGGGAGGCATAGGTCCGCCAGGCGGTATCGCGTCGCTCGCGCCGGATCGAACCGACATAGTCATGGCCTTCCCGAATCTTGGCAACCAGGTTGCCGATTTCTTCGGGCGGGTTTTGCAGATCCGCATCGAGTGTGATGGTGATGTCGCCGCGCGTTGCCTTGAAGCCGGCAAGGATGGCCATGTGCTGTCCGTAGTTGCCGTTCAGCAGTACCACCCGTGTGACATCCGGCCGTTCGCGGAACTGCTCGGCGAGAATTGCGGCAGATTTGTCGCGGCTGCCGTCATTGATGAAGATGATTTCATACGCGATGCCGAGTGCATCCAGCGATGGATACAGACGTGCGAACAGCTTGGCGAGGCCCGCTTCTTCGTTGTAAATAGGGATGACAACGGATAGTTCAGGTTTCATCAGTCGGTAGGCTTATTGTTGGAGTACTGCCTTTACTGCGGCGACGGCTCGTTCGACATCCTGCTCGGTCATCACCGAGAACATCGGCAATGTCACAATTTGTCGGCCCACATGTTCAGAGATCGGGAACATGCCTTTCTTGAAGCCGCGCTCGAGGTATAGCTTGAACAAATGAATCGGCGGGTAATGATAGCCGATGCCGATGTTTCGTTGCAGCATTTTCTCCATGAATTCGGCGCGTGTGATGCGCTCCGGAAGCACTATCTGGAACATGTGCCAGTTGGAGTTTGCAAAATCCGGCACAGGCAGTTGGGCACCATACTGTGCTTCAAATTCCGTACCAAAGGTCGCGAAATAGTGCTTCGCCAAGTTGCGACGCTTCGCGGTAATCGCTTCAAGATGTGCAAATTGCCCCAGTCCAATCGTGGCTGCAATATCTGTCATGTTGAATTTGCCGCCCAGTACATCGACATCGATGCCGTCGAATCCGCTGCGGGTCACGCCTTGCAAACGATATTTTTCCGCAAGTCGCGCTTCGTCCGCATCATTCAATACGAGGCAACCGCCTTCGGACGTGGTGATGTTCTTGTTGGCCTGAAAACTGAACGAAACGAAATCGCCGATTGCGCCGATGCGTTGGCCGTTCCAGCTGGAACCGAGCGCCTGCGCAGCATCTTCGATCACGCGCAGACCATGTTTCCTTGCGATCGCGTACAAGCGATCCATATCCACCGGAAGGCCCGCAAGATAGACCGGAATGATCGCTTTGGTGCGCGCGGTGATTGCTGCCTCGACCTTGTCGAGATCGATGTTGCGCGTGACGGGATCGATATCGGCAAAAACCGGCGTGGCGCCGACTTCAATGATCACGTTGGCAGTGGCGACCCACGAAATCGGTGTCGTAATCACTTCATCGCCCGGACCGATGCCCGCAACGCGCAGGGCGATTTCCATTGTGCACGTGCCGGAATTGAACGTGCGTACCGGGCGTCCGCCGAAGTATTCGGACAGTTGCGCTTCGAAGGCCTGGACTTTTGGACCGCTGGTGATCCAGCCGGACCGCAGCACGTCGGAGACAGCTGCAATGGTCGCTTCATCGATGGTGGGCTTGGAAAAGGGCAGAAATGGTTCGGTCATGGCAGGAAATGAAATGGGGTGTCAAGAGCGGGCCAGCAATGCGACGCCGACGACGATGATGCCAATGGCGAGCAGTTTTTGGGCGGAAACAACCTCGCCGAGGAAATACCATGCACCAATGGCATTGACAATATAGCCGAGCGAAAGCATCGGATAGGCAATCGTCACGTCGACTCTGGACAGGCCAATGATCCATACCACGACGGACACTACGTAACACGTCAGTCCGCCAATGATCGGCAATTGCGTCGCAAGCTTGATGCCGGTCGCAAACCAGTTATCTGCGGTGAGATGGATCGCACCGACAGCGTTGGTCCCGGCTTTGAGCAGCAATTGTGCAATGGCATTCAGAAGGATGCCGGTCATGATGAATCCGAAGGTCGCCAAATTCATTGTTCCCTACTCATTTTCCGGCTTCGTTGGTGACAACAACGCGCCGCGGGTCTTGCGCGATGACACGCATCGGCACGCCTTGCTCTTGAAACGACTTGAAGATGTCGGGGCGAATAATGGCGATGGCCTTCTTGCCGTTGGCATGATCTGTCTTCCATTTGGACAGGAATGCGTCGCGTGTCGGCAACCACAAATGCGGCTCCTGCGTTACGCCGAAAAGCATCTCATCCGGGTGTTCGACAAGGATCATGGTACGGCTCAAATAGAATGGCAGCGCCTGCTGATAGCGGCCTACCGCGTATATCGGGGTATCCGGCGTCAATTCAGCCGCAATCGCCGGCACGTAATTCACGCCGGCGGAATAACGGCCGAACTGCTCGTGACCGAACATCAGCATCTGGCTGTATGCGAAGCCTGCTGCGCCGATGACAACGATGGCCCATTCCTTTTGCCTGCGCGCCAGCCAGATGCCAGTCAGGCCTCCTATCAGTCCAATCGCTGCCGCTGCGAAGACCCAGGGTATGTAAGACTGGAACAACGGTATCTCGAACGGGTTCTTTGCGAGGGCCGGAACCTTCGATGCGAGAGCCAGACCGATTGCGCCGGCAAGTGCAAGCAGGCCTGCCGTGGCTGCGATGTTCTTGAACGAAGCTTTGTCCAGATAGCATGCAACCAGTAGCGCAAGCGCGGGGAAAATCGGCAGGATGTAGGCAGGCAGCTTGGAGCCGGAAATGCTGAAGAAAAAGAAAATGAACACGGACCAGACAAGCAGCATTGTCTTCGGCTGGAACGTTTGCGATGAATCGCGCCGGCCATGCCACAGACTCTGTGCGAGCACGCCCAGCCATGGAAAAATGCCGAGGAGCAGAAACGGAATGAAGTAGTGCCACGGCCCTTCGCGATGATGCACCTTGCTCGTGAAGCGCTGGAAGTGTTCGTGGATAAAGAAGAAATGCGGGAACTCCGGATTTTTCAGCGAGATCAGCACGAACCAGGGCGTCGTGATAGCGAAGAAGACGAGCAGACCCGCTCCGAAATGCAATCGTTTCCAGATTGCCCAATCCCGCGAAATGAGCGTATACAAAACCAGTGCCGCGCCGGGCAGCACGATGCCGATCAATCCCTTGGACAACGCCGACAGTGCCATGCCGGCCCAGCAGAGCAGCATCCAGTTGCGCCGCTCTCTGGCGGTCGCGTCATCGCGTTGCGCAATCAGCAGGGAACACAGCGCGATCGTCATCATGCCGGCCAATCCCATGTCCAGCGAATTGAAATGGCCGAGTCCGGCCCACATGAAGCAGGTCGCGAGCACCGTGCCGGCGAAGAAGCCGATACGCTCGCCGAACAGGCGTCTGCCGGTATGCGCCACCAGCACGATGCCGAGCAAGCCGCACAAGCCGGTCCACAGACGCGCCTGCCATTCACCCAAGCCGAAGACCTTGAACGTCAATGCATTCATCCATGTTTGCAGAGGGGGCTTTTCGAAGTACTTGATGCCGTTGAGACGCAGCGTGATCCAATCACCGGTTGCAGCCATTTCGCGTCCCATTTCCGCGTAGCGGCCTTCATCGGAGGGGATCAGTGTGCGTGCGCCCAACCCATAGAACCAGACAATGCAAAAGAGGAGGAAAAGGCTCCAGACCAGGGATCTTGATTTATGCAGTTCGCGCATTATGTGTGCTTGTTTTTATCTGTTTTTTTCAAAGATCAAGGCCAGCACGACCTTGCGACCTTCCGCCATCAGGATGTTGTAGGTGCGGCATGCGGCCTGGTTGCTCATGCATTCGACGCCGATGCGTCTGGCGGCGAGTGCGGCGGTCAGTTTCGGATGAACGAAGTGTTGGTGTTCGCCGGTTCCGAGGATCACGACGTCGGGATCGGTGGCTTCGATCTGGGCAAAATGTTCGCTCGATAACATGTCGAATGACACGGGTGACCACGGAACGGGAGCAACTTCCGGCAAGACGATCAGGCTGTGACTGAAATGCACGGCGTTGAGCTCCACGCCGGTCTCGTCGTACGCCGTGACAGTCTGATAATGCTGTGTCGGAGTGGAGTGGAGCTTCATGGTATTACCGGATTGAAAACGAAGTGAGTTGAACGAAACGGCGGAATAATGGCGTGTTATTCATTCGTCATCATCATTCGGCGGGCCGTCTTTTTGCTGCGGTCGCTGCGACGAATTCTCTTTCCGGCTGCCGTTATGGTGTGGAATTCCAGCTATCGCCGGCAAAACACCGCGCATTGTACCGGTTTCCGTTTCAATCAGGCTCTTACCGATTGATAAAACGGGTTGCTTTCGGCAAAATGAACCTTTTGGCGGTGCAGCATTGCATCCCATATCTTTGCATTAACTGAGGGGATGGCTCGAATGCGACCGATTCAGAAATCGAAAAAACTGGCAGATGTCTGTTACGACATCCGTGGCCCGGTCCTGGAAAAGGCCAGGCAGATGGAAGATGAGGGCCACAGGATCATCAAACTGAATATCGGTAATCTCGCTGTGTTCGGCTTTGATGCGCCGGATGAAATCGTGCACGACATGATCATCAATATGCCCAACGCATCGGGTTATACCGATTCCAAGGGCATGTTCGCGCCGCGCAAGGCGATCATGCATTACACGCAGGAAAAGCGCATTTCCGGCGTGACCATCGATGATATTTACATCGGCAATGGCGCATCCGAGCTGATCGTGATGGGCATGAATGCATTGCTCAATACCGGCGACGAAGTATTGGTGCCGGCACCGGACTATCCCTTGTGGACTGCGGCGGTGAGCCTGTCGGGCGGCAAGCCGGTGCATTACATCTGCGACGAAGCAGCTGATTGGTTTCCCGATATTGAAGATATCAAGAAGAAAATCACGCCGAATACCAAGGCGATTGTTGTCATCAATCCGAACAATCCGACGGGAGCACTGTATCCGGTCGAACTGCTGGAGCAGATTGTCGAACTCGCGCGCCAGCATCAACTGATCGTGTTTGCCGACGAGATTTACGACAAGACACTGTATGACGGCAATACACACACATCGATTGCGGCCTTGGCCGACGATGTGCTGTTCCTGACCTTGAATGGTCTGTCGAAAAACTATCGGTCCTGCGGCTATCGTGCAGGGTGGATGGTGGTGTCGGGCGAAAAGAAGCATGCAAAGGATTACATAGAAGGCCTCAATATGCTGGCCTCGATGCGCCTGTGTGCGAATGCGCCTGGGCAGTACGCGATTCAGACCGCGCTGGGCGGCTATCAGAGCATCGATGACCTGGTCGGCCCGGGCGGCAGGCTGCTCAAGCAGCGTGATCTGGCGCACAAGCTGTTGACGGATATTCCGGGGGTCACCTGCGTGAAACCGAGATCGGCGTTGTACATGTTTCCGAAGCTGGATCCCAAGCTGTATCCGATCAGTAACGATCAGCAATTCGCCTACGAGCTGCTGGCGGAAGAGAAGGTGCTGATCGTGCAAGGCACAGGTTTCAACTGGATTGCTCCAGATCATTTCCGTGTCGTGTTTCTGCCCAACTCGGATGACTTGACCGAGGCGGTCGGCCGGATTGCGCGCTTTCTCGATGGCTACCGCAGACGGTACGCACAGGCAGCATAGTTCTCAGATAGACGGATTTTTTCAGACGGGATTGCGGTCCTGCGGCATTTACCACTCTTTAACTTATGAAACCCATCAAAGTAGGCTTACTAGGCATCGGCACCGTCGGGTCCGGCACGTTCAACGTACTCAAGCGCAATCGGGAAGAAATTACCCGTCGCGCAGGGCGCGACATTCAGATTGCGATGGTTGCCGACTTGAATACCGCGCGCGCCAAGGAATTGACCAATGGTGAGTGCGAGATTGTCAACGATGCCAACCTGGTGGTGAACCATCCCGATATCGATATCGTGATCGAACTGATCGGCGGCTACGGGATCGCAAAGGATCTGGTGTTGAAGGCGATTGCGAACGGCAAGCACGTCGTTACCGCGAACAAGGCTTTGCTGGCAATGCACGGCAACGAGATTTTCAAGGCGGCGCAGGAAAAGGGTGTGATGGTCGCGTTCGAGGCGGCGGTGGCCGGCGGCATCCCGATCATCAAGGCGCTGCGCGAAGGGCTGACGGCGAACCGCATCGAGTGGATCGCCGGCATCATCAACGGCACGACCAATTTCATCCTGTCCGAAATGCGCGACAAGGGGCTGGACTTTGACGTGGTGCTGAAAGAGGCACAACGGCTGGGTTATGCCGAAGCCGATCCGACCTTCGATATCGAAGGCGTCGATGCGGCGCACAAGGCGACCATCATGTCGGCGATTGCATTCGGCATTCCGGTGCAATTCGACAAGGCGCATGTGGAAGGCATCACCAAGCTGCAGGCGACCGATATCCGCTACGCAGAGCAATTGGGCTATCGCATCAAGCTGCTGGGCATCGCCAAGCGCACCCCGAAGGGCATCGAATTGCGCGTGCATCCGACGCTGATTCCGGCAAAACGCCTGATCGCGAATGTCGAGGGCGCGATGAACGCGGTGCTGGTGCAGGGCGATGCAGTGGGCGCGACGTTGTATTACGGCAAGGGCGCGGGTTCCGAGCCGACCGCGTCGGCGGTCATTGCCGACCTGGTGGACATTACGCGTCTGGCCACTGCCGATCCCGAGCATCGGGTACCGCATCTCGCATTCCAGCCGGATGCCATGACCGACACGCCGATTCTGCCGATGTCGGAAATCACCACCAGCTACTACCTGCGTATGCAGGTCGAGGACCAGACCGGCGTGCTGGCTGATGTGACGCGCATCCTGGCGGATTCGACGATTTCCATCGACGCAATGCTGCAGAAAGAACCGGCGGAAGGTGAGAGCTGCACCGACATCATCATGCTGACGCACCAGACGCAGGAAAAGAACGTCGAAGCGGCGATTGCGAAGATCGAAGCCTTGCCTACCGTGGTCGGCAAGGTCAGCAAGATCCGCCTGGAGCACCTGAGCTGATTTCGCACGTTCCGCAATACGAAGGCGTTATCGATGGATGACCACAAGTAACGCCTTCGCCTCGGTTTTTCCTGCATTGCGGATGGCGTGGTTTTTGTCTGCCTGATAACGCGCCGTTCCGCCATTCTTCAGTTTCTTCTTCACGCCGTCGACTTCCACCTCGACCGCACCGTGCAGCACCGTCAAATGCTCGGTCGTTCCCGGGTCATGTGAGCTGGACACCAAGCCACCTTCCGGTGCCAGCGTGAGTTCATACCATTCGTATTTCCCTGCCAGTTCCATCGGACCGAGTATCCGCAGCACATAGCCTGCATGCGTGCCCGGCAAGGTCGGCGTTTCATACGGCTCAAGTATCCGTATGGCATCGGATTCTTTTGGCCCGCTGGCAAGCAGTTCATCAATGCCGAGGCCCAGTGCATTGGCCAACCGCCAGGCGACAGCGATCGTCGGGTTTGCTTTCTCCCGTTCAATCTGCGACAGCATGGATTTCGACACCCCCGCCGCACGCGACAGATCTTCCAGTGTCAAACCTCGTTTCAGTCTGATTTTCTGAAGGGTCGCGCCGACTTCGGGGGGCGCATTTGGATTAAGTGGCTTCATATGGGTGCTTGCAAAATTTGACAGGCGTCGCTAGTATTCATTATATTGAACTTGAGTTCTAAATAATGGAATTTGAAAAATTCATTGAAATCTGATGGTATCAGATGGATTGGCAATTTTGTAATTCGTCAACATGCTTCCACATAGCCGCGTCAACCGGACAACGAAACGGGAGTGCCATGAATACACCAAAAGCAAGGCAGGGCTTCTACGCACAACTGGATGAAAATCTCGCCACGTTGCGCCGCGATGGTCTTTACAAGCAGGAGCGTGTGATCGCATCGCGACAGGGTGCCGAAGTAGTCTGCGACGATGGCCAAACGCGCATCAACCTGTGCGCGAACAACTACCTGGGCTTGTCGGGAGACGAGACGATGGTGCGCGCGGCCGTCGAGGCGACGGAAGAATACGGCTATGGCTTGTCATCGGTGCGTTTCATCTGCGGCACCCAAACGGTGCACAAAAAGCTGGAACGCGCCTTGTCGGAATTTCTCGGCATGGAAGACACCATCCTGTACGCCGCGGCGTTCGATGCGAATGGCGGTGTGTTCGAGCCCTTGTTCGACGAGCAGGACGCAATCATCTCGGACGCGTTGAATCACGCTTCCATCATCGATGGCATCCGTCTATGCAAGGCGGCACGGTATCGCTATCGGCACAACGACATGAGCGACCTTGAAGTGCAGCTGCATGCTGCTGAAGGGAAGCGCCACAAGCTGATCGTTACCGACGGCGTATTCTCGATGGACGGCACGGTTGCGCAGCTGGACATGATTTGCGATCTGGCTGACCGCCATGGCGCGCTGGTAATGATCGATGAATGTCATGCGACGGGTTTCATGGGCCGGACCGGACGCGGTACGCACGAATATCGCGATGTCATGGGGCGCATCGACATCATTACTGGCACGCTCGGCAAGGCGCTGGGCGGAGCGATGGGCGGTTTCACGGCGGCGCGCCGCGAGGTGGTCGAGACGCTGCGGCAGAAATCGCGGCCCTACCTGTTCTCGAATTCCCTGGCCCCGGCCATCGCTGGCGCGTCGCTCCATGTACTCGAGCGTTTATCGGCTTCCACGGACTTGCGCGACCGCTTGCATGCCAACACCGTCCATTTCCGTCGCGCGATTGCCGATCTCGGATTCACGATCAAGCCCGGCGCGCATCCGATCGTGCCGGTGATGCTGTTCGATGCGCCGGTGGCGCAGCAGTTCGCGCAGCGGCTGTACGAGCTTGACGTACTTGTCACCGGGTTCTTTTATCCAGTGGTGCCGATGGGCGAGGCGCGCGTGCGGGTGCAATTGTCGGCGGCGCATACGAGCGAGCAGCTTGATCATGCGCTTGCCGCCTTCAAGCAGGCGGGACTTGAACTCGGGCTCTTGAAGAGTTAGGGAGATGACGATGGAACGAATACTGGTAATCGGCGCCAACGGCCAGATCGGCAGCGAACTGGTGGAGGCGCTCAGTGCAAAGCATGGTGCCGGCAATGTCATTGCCGCCGACATCGGTCCGCGCAGCCTGCATGGTGCAAGCTGTTACGAAGTCGTCGATGTGCTCGACAGCGCACGAATGGCGGAAGTCATTGACCGCTATGCCGTCACCCAGGTGTACCAGCTGGCGGCGCTGCTGTCGGTCACCGGCGAACAGGCGCCGCTCAAGGCGTGGACGCTGAACATGAACGGCTTGCTGAACATTCTTGAAGTCGCGCGCGAGCGAGGCGAAGCCGGCAAGCCGCTGCGCGTTTTCTGGCCATCCTCTATCGCCGCCTTCGGGCCGCACACGCCGGCGGTGGAAACGCCGCAACTGGCGGTGATGGATCCGACCACGATCTACGGCATCAGCAAGCAGGCCGGCGAACGCCTGTGCGAATACTATTTCGCGCGCTTCGGCGTCGATGTGCGCAGCATCCGCTACCCCGGCATCATCAGTCACAAATCGCCGCCCGGCGGCGGAACGACGGATTACGCGATTGCGATTTTCCACGCGGCCGCCAGCGGTGCGCCCTATGTCTGCTATCTCGGGCCGGACACGACGCTGCCCATGATCTACATGCCCGATGCCATTCGCGCCACCACGGAATTGATGGAAGCGCCGGCAGGGCAGATTCGCGTTCGCTCGTCCTATAACGTCGCCGGCCTGAGCTTCAATCCACGGGAATTGGCGCAAGCCATCAAAAAGCATGTACCGCATTTTGAAATCCGTTATCAGCCGGATCATCGACAGGCGATTGCGGATACCTGGCCGCACAGTCTGGATGACAGCTTTGCGCGTGCGGATTGGGGATGGCGTGCGCGCATCGGGCTGGATCAGTTGGTGGAGGACATGCTGGCCAACACCAAAAGTCGCTCCACGCCGCTCTTTCAAGTCGCCTGAGGGCGACACCGAATGACTCGGGCGAGTGTTGCCGGCAGCTGATCCGGCTGTTTCGAAGAGAATTTCCGCAGGATGTTCAGGGGATGAAACGGCGATGCGCATTGACCTCCACAGTTATAATGTGAGGCTCTCCGTTGCCACCCATCCATTCAATTTATGCAATATGTTTCCACACGCGGTCAGGCCGCGCCGCAATCTTTTTCGCAGATTCTGTTAGGCGGTCTGGCGCCGGACGGAGGCCTGTATCTGCCCGTTGAATATCCGCGCATCAGCGGTGCGGAACTCGACGACTGGCGCACGCTGTCGTATGCGGATCTGGCGCTGGAAGTGCTGAAGAAATTCGCGACCGACATTCCCGAGGAGGACTTGAAAGCTATCGTGCACAAGACGTACACGGCTGATGTCTATCGCAATGCGCGCACTGGCGAGGATACCGCGCAAATCACACCGTTGCGCGTTCTCGAGGAAAAGGATGGCGGCAAGCTGATATTGCAGGCACTGTCCAACGGCCCGACGCTGGCGTTCAAGGACATGGCGATGCAATTGCTCGGCAATCTGTTCGAGTACGCGCTGGCCAAACAGCATGCCGAATTGAACATTTTCGGCGCGACCTCCGGCGATACCGGCAGCGCGGCGGAATACGCCATGCGCGGCAAGAAGGGCATACGCGTCTTCATGCTGTCGCCGCACAAGAAGATGAGCGCATTCCAGACCGCGCAAATGTTCAGCCTGCAGGATCCCAACATTTTCAATATCGCGGTGGAAGGCGTGTTCGACGATTGCCAGGACATGGTGAAGGCGGTGTCCAACGATCTCGAATTCAAGGCGCGGCAAAAGATCGGCACGGTCAATTCCATCAACTGGGCGCGCGTCGTGGCGCAAGTGGTGTACTACATTCGCGGCTATCTGAGCGCGACCACCGGCAACGAGCAGAAGGTTTCCTTCACCGTGCCGTCCGGCAACTTCGGCAACATCTGCGCTGGTCATATCGCGCGCATGATGGGCGTGCCGATCGACAGGCTCGTCGTGGCGACCAACGAGAACGACGTGCTGGACGAGTTTTTCCGCACCGGCATCTATCGCGTGCGCAAGTCGGCGGAGACATATCACACCACCAGCCCGAGCATGGATATCAGCAAGGCGTCGAATTTCGAACGCTTCGTGTATGACTTGCTGGATCGCGATGCGGAGCGCGTGCGCGCCTTGTTCAAGAAGGTCGAGACGCATGGCGGCTTCGACTTGTCGGGCAATCCGGGCAGCGACGGCGATGAATTCAAGAAGGTCGCGCAATACGGTTTTCTGTCCGGCAAATCGACCCATGCCGACCGCGTACAAACCATTCGTGACGTGCATGCGAAATATGGTGTCACGATCGATACGCACACCGCCGATGGCGTGAAAGTGGCACGTCAGCATGTGAAGCCGGGCGTACCGATGATCGTGCTGGAAACCGCATTGCCCGCGAAATTCAACGAAACGATCAAGGAAGCGCTGGGACATGATGCCGAGCGCCCGGCAGGGTTCGAGAACATCGAGGCATTGCCGCAACGGTTCGATGTGATGCCGGCAGATGTGGTGCAGGTGAAGGCATTCATTGCCAGGCATACGGGGCTGTAATACGGGACTGCAAGGTGTTTCTGTCATGCTGAACAGGCTGCGAGCCTTTTCCTGCATGACAGTCCTCCTGACGATAACGACAGAATCGAGCAAGACATGACCGAAAAGAAACCCATGTTGAGCGTTGCGGATGCTCTCGACTTCTTGCTTGACGCGATTCGTCCGATCAAGGATGTCGAAACGGTATCAACGCTTGAGAGCAATGGCCGCGTGCTCGTCGCGGCGCAAACCTCAAGGCTGAATGTCCCGCCGATGGACAACACGCAGATGGACGGCTATGCGGTGCGTGCCGCAGATTGCACGAACGGTGCGGCGCAGTTGAAGGTCTCTCAGCGCATTCCGGCCGGGTATGTTCCCGATGCTTTGGAGCCGGGGACAGCGGCGCGCATCTTTACTGGTGCAATGATTCCGCACGGCGCTGATGCGGTGGTGATGCAGGAAATGTGCGAAGCCGATGGCGACAGTGTCACGATCAGGCATGTGCCTCAGGTCGGCGAATGGATCAGACGCACCGGCGAAGATATTCAAACCGACAGCGTGATCCTTGCAGCGGGCACGCGCCTGCGGGCGCAGGAGCTGGGGCTTGCCGCATCCGTTGGCCTTGCCGCTCTTCCGGTGGTGCGCAGGCCGCGTGTTGCCGTGTTCTTCACGGGCGATGAACTTGCCATGCCGGGCGAGCCATTGAAGCCGGGCGCGATCTACAACTCCAACCGCTTTCTGCTGCGCGGCCTGCTCGAGAATCTCGGCTGTGTCATCAGCGATTTCGGCATCGTGCCGGACTCGCTTGCAGCGACGCGCGATACCTTGCGCAGGGCTGCTGCGGACAACGATCTCATCATCACTTCAGGCGGTGTGTCGGTCGGCGAGGAAGATCACATCAAGCCGGCAGTCGAAGCCGAGGGCCGCTTGAACATGTGGCAGATCGCGGTCAAGCCCGGCAAGCCGCTGGCATTCGGCGAGATCAATCGCAGCGGTGGCGATGGAGCGGCCTTTTTCCTCGGCCTGCCGGGCAATCCGGTCTCCAGCTTCGTCACCTTCCTGCTGTTCGTGCGACCATTCATTTTGCGCCTGCAGGGTGTGAACGATGTTGCGCCGACAGCGTTCGCGATGCGCGCCGATTTTTCCTGGCCGAAGGCGGATCGCCGCAACGAGTTCCTGCGCGCGAAGATCAATGCCGATGGCGGGCTCGACTTGTTTGCGAATCAGAGCTCGGCTGTCTTGACATCGACAGTATGGGGTGACGGCCTGATCGACAATCCGCCGGGATGCACGATTGTTCCAGGCGATATGGTGAGGTTCGTGCCGTTCAACCAGTTGCTTCATTAACCCGAATAGCCGGATTGCATCGATGAATATTCAACTCCGTTTCTTTGCCAGCGTGCGTGAGGCGCTTGGTTCCAGCAATGAGTCCGTGATGCTGCCTGCGCATGTGCGAACCGTAGGAGATGTCCGTGATTTCCTGCGCGAGCGCGGTGGTATGTGGGCCGAGACGCTGGCGGAAGGGCGAGCATTGCGCATGGCGTACAACCATCAGATGACCGAACCGGCAACGCCGATTACCGAAGGTTGCGAAGTCGCTTTTTTCCCGCCGGTCACCGGCGGTTAATGATCCCCACTGCCGGAGCAGCCCATGCCCATCCGCGTTCAAACCGAGGATTTTGACCTGAGTGCCGAAGTCGCCCGCTTGCGCGCCGGTGATGCGCGAGTGGGAGCGGTCGTTTCTTTCATCGGCACGGTGCGCGACATCAACGACGGCGCGAGCGTTGCGGAAATGGAGCTGGAGCATTATCCGGAAATGACCGAGAAGGCGCTGGAAGATATCGTCGTGCAGGCCAAGGCACGGTGGGATATCTTCGATGCTCTCGTGATTCATCGCGTCGGACCGTTGAAGCCGCAGGACCAGATCGTGCTGGCGGCAGTGACGTCAGCGCATCGGGGCGAGGCGTTTGCCGCATGCGAATTCATCATGGATTATCTGAAGACGCAGGCGCCGTTCTGGAAGAAGGAACAGACGCCGCAGGGCGCGCGCTGGGTGGATGCGCGTACCGCCGATGATCATGCATTGGCGAAATGGAATGCCGCATCGGGCAAGGCGGAGAAGGATGCATGAGCTGGCTCGCGGTCGGCACAGGCGCGGCGATCGGCGCATGGTTGCGATGGGGGCTGGGACTCTGGTTCAACGCCTTGCATCACGGCATCGCATTCGGCACGCTGGCGGCAAACTGGGTTGGCGGATTTCTGATCGGTATTGCCGTTGCATTCTTTTCCGGAAACCCGCATCTGACACCGGAGTGGCGCTTGTTCGCGGTCACAGGTTTCCTTGGTGGGCTCACCACTTTTTCCACTTTTTCGGCTGAAGCGATGTCCTTGTTGCAGCGTGGCGATTATGCATGGGCGCTTGGACATTCGGCACTGCATCTGCTCGGCTCGATTGCATTCTGCATCGCCGGATTTGCTGTTTATCGCGCGATTTCCGGTTAAGACCTTCCGCTTTCGCCGCATCTGTTCGTCGACTCGTCGCATCCCTGCAGATGAGCGGAATCAAATTCCATTCTTGAAATGCGGTCAAACGGCCCAACTTCCTTGTCAAATTGTTTTCAGGAGAGTGGACCATGCGTCTCGACAAATTGACAACAAAATTGCAGGAAGCCTTGGCTGACGCCCAAAGTCTGGCGGTCGGTAACGACAATCAATACATCGAGCCCGTACATATCCTCATCGCCTTGCTGAATCAGGACGATGGCGGTGCGCGCTCCTTGCTGCAACGTGCCGGCGTGAACGTCGGCGGCTTGCAGAAACAGCTGGAAGGCGCGCTGGAAAGATTGCCTGAAGTATCGGGCACCGGCGGCGAAGTGCAGCTCGGACGCGAATCCGCAGCCTTGCTGAATCTCGCCGACAAGGAAGCGCAAAAGCGCGGTGACCAGTTCATCGCCAGCGAAATGGTGTTGCTCGCGCTGACCGAGGACAAGTCCGATGCGGGGCGTCTCGCGCGCGATAGCGGCCTGACGCGCAAAGCGCTGGAAGCGGCCATCACGGCCGTGCGCGGCGGCGGCAATGTGTCGTCGCAGGACGCCGAAGGGCAGCGCGAGGCATTGAAGAAATACACGCTCGACCTGACCGAACGCGCCCGTCTGGGCAAGCTCGATCCGGTGATCGGCCGCGACGATGAAATCCGCCGTGCGATCCAGGTATTGCAGCGCCGGACCAAGAACAATCCTGTCCTCATCGGCGAACCGGGTGTCGGCAAGACCGCGATCGTGGAAGGGTTGGCGCAGCGAATCGTGAACGGCGAAGTGCCGGACAGCCTGAAATCCAAGCGCGTGCTGTCGCTCGACATGGCGGCTTTGCTGGCCGGTGCCAAGTATCGCGGCGAATTCGAGGAGCGCCTGAAGGCAGTGCTGAAGGAAATCGCGCAGGATGAAGGGCAGACCATCGTCTTCATCGATGAACTCCATACGATGGTGGGCGCGGGCAAGGCCGAGGGCGCGATCGATGCCGGCAACATGCTGAAACCTGCGCTGGCGCGCGGCGAGCTGCATTGCGTCGGCGCGACCACGCTGGATGAATATCGCAAGTACATCGAGAAGGATGCCGCGCTGGAGCGTCGCTTCCAGAAGATTCTGGTCGACGAGCCAAGTGTCGAAGCCACCATCGCGATCCTGCGCGGACTGCAGGAGAAATACGAGCTGCACCACGGCGTGGATATCACCGATCCGGCGATTGTCGCTGCGGCCGAATTGTCGCATCGCTATATCACCGACCGCTTCCTGCCGGACAAGGCCATCGACCTGATCGACGAGGCCGCATCGAAGATCAAGATCGAAATCGATTCCAAGCCGGAAGTGATGGACAGGCTCGACCGCCGTCTGATCCAGTTGAAGATCGAGCGCGAAGCGGTGCGCAAGGAAACCGATGAAGCCTCGCAAAAGCGTCTCGGCCTGATCGAGGAAGAGATCGCCAAACTCGCGCGCGAATACGCCGACCTTGAAGAAGTGTGGAAGGCGGAGAAGGCGACCGTGCAGGGCGCGCAGCATATCAAGGAGGAAATCGAGCAAGTCCGGCTGCAGATGGATGAAGCTAAGCGCAAGGGCGACTGGCAGAGGATGTCGGAACTGCAGTACGGCAAATTGCCTGAGCTGGAAGCGCAACTCAAGCAGGCCGATACAGAAGAAGCCGTAATGCCGAAGTTGCTGCGCACGCAGGTCGGCGCAGAGGAAATCGCGGAAGTCGTGTCGCGCGCCACCGGCATCCCGGTGTCGAAGATGATGCAGGGTGAGCGCGACAAGCTGCTGCACATGGAAGAAGCCTTGCACAAGCGCGTGATCGGGCAGCATGAAGCGATCGTCGCGGTGTCGGATGCGATCCGGCGTTCGCGCGCCGGTCTGTCCGACCCCAATCGGCCTTACGGCTCGTTCATGTTCCTCGGGCCGACGGGGGTGGGCAAAACCGAGTTGTGCAAGGCGCTCGCCTCATTCCTGTTCGATACCGAGGAATCGCTGATCCGCATCGACATGAGCGAATTCATGGAGAAGCATTCGGTGGCGCGTCTGATCGGTGCGCCGCCCGGATACGTGGGTTACGAGGAAGGCGGCTATCTGACGGAAGCGGTGCGGCGCAAACCGTATTGCGTGATTCTGCTCGACGAGATCGAGAAGGCGCACCACGACGTTTTCAATGTTCTGCTGCAGGTGCTGGACGATGGCCGCATGACGGACGGGCAGGGGCGCACGGTCGATTTCAAGAACACGGTGATCGTGATGACCTCCAACCTCGGCTCGCACAAGATCCAGTCGATGGATGACAGCGATCCGGCGCTGGTGAAGCTGGCCGTGATGGCAGAAGTCAAAACGCATTTCCGGCCCGAGTTCATCAACCGCATCGACGAGATCGTCGTGTTCCATGCGCTGGACGAGAAGAATATCGGCGCGATTGCCAAGATCCAGCTGCACGTGCTGGAGCAGCGTCTGGCGAAGATGGACATCGGCATGGATGTCTCTCAGGAAGCCTTGCAGAAGATCGCGGAAGCCGGTTTCGATCCGGTGTATGGCGCCCGGCCGCTGAAGCGCGCGATCCAGCAGGAAATCGAGAATCCCTTGTCGAGGCTGATCCTGGAAGGGAAATTCGGGCCGAAGGACCGCATCCTGGTGGGCGTCAACAACGGTAAATTGGCATTCGAGAAGAGCCTCGAATAAATTTCCGCATGGAAACATATAAATTATTGTAAGATTTCCATGCATTTTGCCGGGATGAAAAACGGGCCGCGTAAAGTGGCCCGTTTTTCATCCCGGCGTACATTTGCGGTTCTCTATTCGGCAGCCTTGCAAGGTTCTTGTAATGGTTCAATCGGCTTCAGGCATGGATCCAGAGTGACTCTGAAACAGTCTTCTTTACAGCGGGTTTTCATCATTCCGTTCGTACTTCTGATGGTATGCGTGGGCTTGACGATTACCGGCGTCTTGTACCAGGCGGGGGAGGATGCCACCGACGCGATCTCGCAAAAGGCGCTGGTCGACATGATCAGCCGCATTCACCAGGGAACCGAGCAGCATTTGCTGAGTGCGCATTCCACGCTGAAATCGGTTGCGCCCGATCTGGCTTCCGTCGGCAATAATCCGGTCGTGGGGGCCATTTCCTTTCCGGAAGAAACGAGCAAGATCGAGGAACGACTCTGGGTTGCGTCGGACCTTTTTCCGGATATGAATCGACACGTCTATTTCGGCGGTGCGGACGGCCGTTTCGTGGGAGTCAACCGCAGCGACCCGGACACGACGGAATTGCGCCTCAAGGAGGCCAACAGCGCATGGCGCAATCTGTACCACATGGCCGGGCCGGGAAGCCGCTTGTCCCTGAGCCGTACCGATCGATACGAGCCGCGCGAGCGGCCGTGGTACCGGAGCGCCGTCGTCCGCGGCGGCGTGGCATGGTCGCCGGTCTATAACGACTTTTCCTCTCACGAGCTGGTGCTGACACTGGCAAAACCGGTGTATCGCGCAGATCGCTCGCTGATCGGCGTGGCGGCTACCGACTTGCCGCTGCAACGGCTCACCATGTTCCTGCAATCGCTCATCATCAGTCCGAATGGCATTGCATTCATCGCCGAACGCGAGGGTGGGCTGGTTGCGACCTCGGCGCTCGAGTTGCCGTACAAGATCGAAAAGGCTGTCCCGACACGCCTGATGGCGCGCGAAAGTGCCTTCCCGCTGATTCGGGAGGCGTACCGCGATGTCACCGAAACCCTGCGCGTCAGTCCGGGTTCCGCCCCATTCATGATGCGCTCGTTCAAGAGCGAACTCGGGAAGATTCAGCTGGCCGCGATGACGCTGCCGAATGAAAAAGGGCTTGACTGGATCATCGTGGTGGCAGTGCCGCGTTCGGATTTCATGAGCAACGTCACCCGAAATCTCTATCGCAGCCTGAGCCTCGGCATGATCGCGATGTGCCTTGCATTGGTGCTGGGTTTCGTGATTCTGCGATGGGCGCTGCGCGACATTCGCAAGCTGACGCTGGCCGCCAGGAGCATCAGCAGCGGGCAACCCTTCGCTCCGCTCAATATCGATCGCAACGACGAGATCGGCCAGCTCGCGCAAAGCTTCGAGGAAATGGAGCGCAACCTGCGCACGGACCGGCTGACGCACGTGCTCAATCGCGAATCCTTCATCTCGCAGATCGAGTTCCGCCGGCAGAACGCATCGCTGGCGAATCCGCTGCACTTTTCGCTGCTGTTCATTGATCTTGATAACTTCAAGACGATCAATGACGAATACGGCCATGACTGCGGCGACCGCGCGCTGGTCGAAATCGGCGCGCGCCTGCAGAGCGCGTTGCGCAAGGAGGATGCGGTCGCGCGTTTCGGCGGCGACGAATTCGTCGTCTATCTGCATGGCGTGAATGCCGATGCGCTGGTGCAGGGAATCAGCGACAAGATTCGCGCAGTGGTGGAAGAGCCGATCACCGTGTACGACGGCATACCGGCAAATGTCGGAGCATCGATCGGATCGGCGCACTATCCGGCCGATGGCGAAGATATCGAAACCCTGTTCCGGGTTGCCGACCTGCGCATGTTCGAGTCGAAGCGGGACCGCAAGACGGCCTGACGGTTTCCCCGGACGCCATCTCGACGTGGCATGTCATTCCGGGCGAATGGTGACGCAGGGAATTCGGGTAGCAAGCGCAAGTGCGCCCAGCAAGGGAGGAATCGCGAATGGCTGCACACATCCCCGGATCAACGCACCATCACGAACCTTCCCGGTGACTGAAAAACGAGGACGGCGATTGCCCGAAGGTCTTCTTGAACATCGCTGAAAATGCCGACTGGCTCGCATAGCCCAGTTCTGCCGCGACGCGCGACATCGGCATGCCGCTCGCGATGAGCGGCGCGGCGTGCGCCAGCCGCACCTGCTGCCGCCACTGGCTGAAGCTCATGCCCAGGTCGCGCTCGAACAGCCGCGCCAGCGTGCGCCCGGATGCACCGGCGCGTTGCGCCCATTCTTCCAGCGTGAGCGGCGATGCCGGATCGGCGATCAGCGTTTCGCACAGGGTTTTCAGTCGCTTGTCGTCGGGCAGGGCAACGCGGATAGGCATCGTGGCCGAACGCGCCACCTCATCGAGGATGAGCGCGGTCAGCATCGCTTCGCGCGGCTCGTCAGCCGAGACCTGCGACAGCGCCACGATCAGCTCGCGCAGCAGGGCGGAAACGTCGAGCACTTCACATTGATTCCCGTGAAAAGGCGCGGCGTCCGCATGAACGTACAGCGCGCGCAGCCGAACCTTCTCTAGTGTGGCGACTTCATGCATCTGGTCCGGTGGAATCCAGATTGCGCGCATTGGCGGCACGATCCATGTGCTGTTGCCGACGGTCACGCGCACCACGCCATCCAGTGCGTAGGTGACCTGGCCCCACGCATGCTTGTGCGCACTCAGCAATTCAGATGCTTCAAGGTCACGGGCGACCATGCGCACCCGGCGTTCGGGCGTCGGCGCGACGCCCGGCAGGTTCAGGCGGGTATGCGTAATTGGCTGCATCGGTATGGTATGTCAAAAGTGCGATAAAAATTGTCGTTCTATCTTAAAGCAGACGATCGATTTTTGCTTACACTGCATTCATTGTTCATTTCGAGAGCGCACCATGTCGTCTGTTGCAGTCCCTTCTTTCCGCCAGGATGCCCAGGTCATCAGCCTGGTCGGCATCGCCCACGGCGTGTCCCATTTCTTTCACCTGATTCTCGCGCCGTTGTTCCCGTGGCTGAAGGAGGCTTTCAGCCTGTCCTATGCGGAACTCGGGCTCCTGATGACGATGTTCTTCGTAGTCTCCGGCATCGGGCAGGCGCTGGCCGGCTTTGTGGTGGATCGCGTTGGTGCGCGCATCGTCCTGTTTTCCGGCCTTGGATTGCTGGGCACCTCGGCGCTGGTCCTGTCGCAGGCGCAAAACTATCCAATGCTGCTGGCCGGTTCGATGCTTGCGGGCCTGGGCAATAGCGTGTTCCATCCGGCCGACTTCACCCTGCTGAACAAGCGCGTGTCCGCGCCCCGGCTTGGCCATGCATTCTCGGTGCACGGTGTTTCGGGCAATCTCGGCTGGGCGCTGGCTCCCATCTTTCTGACGACGCTGGCGGGACTGTATGACTGGCGCATCGCCTTGCTGGCAGCGGCATGCATTCCGTTTGTCGTGTTGCTGCTGCTGTTCGCGAACCGTCAGCTGCTTCGCACGGATGAGGTGAAGGCGGCGGTGGCGTCGTCGCGCAAGGAAGCGGCGCAGCCGCCGCGCGGCCATCTGCTCGACTTCATGCGCGTGCCTGCCGTATGGATGTGCTTCGCATTCTTCTTCATCACTGCGATTGCGCTCGGCGGCATCCAGAGTTTCTCGGTGTCCGGCTTGCGTGCCTTGTATGACATGTCCTTGACATGGGCCACCGCCGGCTTCACCACTTACATGCTGGCTTCGGCAGCCGGCATGATCTGGGGCGGTTTCGTGGCCGCCAAGACCACGCGGCACGATCGCACGATCGCCCTGGCATTCACCGGCGCGGGCTTGATGGCCCTGGTGCTGGCCACGGGCAGCGTATCGATGCCGGCGGCTATCGTGTTGATGGGCTTGATCGGCTTCGGCTCCGGCATCGCCGGCCCGTCGCGCGATTTGCTGATTCGCGCGGCTGCGCCGAAGAATGCGACCGGACGTGTGTATGGCGTGGTCTATTCCGGGCTCGATATCGGCATGTCCTTCGCGCCGCTGCTGTTCGGCGCATTGATGGATGCAAGCCATCCTTCATGGGTGTTCATCTGCATCGGACTGGCGCAGATGGCAGCGATCTTCACCGCGCTGGGCGTGGGAAGCAACAACGCCAGAAACGCGACGAAGGCGCAGCCTGTGTAGGCAATATCGCATCAGCCAAAAAGCCATCGCAGTCATGACGGATTGCGGTGGCTTTCTTGTTTTGCGGACTCGCTTGCACGCGTTTTCCGAGCCTGCAAGGACCTGGAAAATATTCGAAGACAACGCAACGCCGCAACGATGCGTGCGCAAAGACCACGGCGGCCGTGATGTTGCCGTGTCGGTCGCGGCGGAAAAAACTCGGGTGAAGATGATGCGCGGTGTTACAGCAGCTCGACGCTGCGCAAATTCAGATAGCAACTCTCTCTCGTCGTGTTGACGAAATCCGCAAGAAACGGCTTGCCCGACAGTTCCGGCAGGCATGCCGCATACAAGCGTCCGGTCAGGCCGTCGACGGTGATCCGCTTGGCCAGGACGTAATCGCGGTCAACGTAATTCTGCGCTGCCCATACCGGCAGCGTGGCGATGCCGCGCTTGCTGGCAACCAGTTGCAGCATCGCGACCGTCAGTTCCGTGGTGCGGCGCGCCGTTTGCACGCCGGCCGGCTTCAGCACTTGGCGCACCACATCCAGCATGTCGTCCGGCACCGGATAGGTGATCAGGGTGTCCGTCGCAAAATCCTCCGCCACCAGATAATCGCGCCCGGCCAGTGCATGGTCCTTCGCCACCAGTGCCACGATTTCAAAGCGGAACAGCGCGTGGTAGTCCACGCTTTCGTCCGGATCGATTTCGGACACGATCGCGACGTCGGCGCGATGGCCGTACAGCAAGCCGACCGGATCGGCCTGAAAGCCCGAGACGATGTCGAGTTCCACCTCCGGCCAGCGGTTGCGGAACACGTCCATCGCCGGCATCAGCCAATCGAAGCAGGTGTGGCATTCCACTGCAATCCGCAACTGTCCGGCAGCACCCTGCGCCATGCGCGCCAGATCGCGTTCCGCGCCTTGTATCTGCGGCAGGATCGCGTCGGCCAGTTTCAGCAGCCGCTCTCCGGCCGGCGTGAAGCGCACCGGTGTCGTTTTGCGCTCGAACAAGGGCGTGCCGTGATGGTCTTCCAGCTGCTTGATCTGGTGCGATAACGCGGATTGCGTGACGTTCAGCAGAGTTGCGGCGCGCAGCAGGTTGCCGGCTTCGCGCAGGGCGAGAAGGGTCTTGAGATGCCGCAGTTCGAGAATGGATTGCATTATGAATGAAATTCAAGTTTATTCTTAAAATATATCGTTTGAATAATAATGTGCGCAGCCTCACCATGGCAAGCCTTGAAACCAGCATCGGAGAAAGTCATGGCACATGCGCACACCCTGGGATTCCCCCGCATCGGCGCACATCGAGAATTGAAATTCGCGCTGGAATCGTTCTGGCGCGGCGAGTCGAGCGAGGCGGCATTGCAGGAAACGGGCAGGGCGCTGCGCGCGCGCCACTGGGCGATGCAGGCAGATGCCGGCATGGACTTCGTCACGGCGGGTGATTTCGCCTGGTACGACCAGGTGCTCAATACGCTGGCATTGCTGGGCGCGATTCCGTCGCGCTTCAAGTTCGATCCGAAGCGCTTGAGCCTGACCGAGTACTCCACGCTGGCGCGCGGCAGCCGCGAGCACTTCGCGATGGAAATGACGAAGTGGTTCGACACCAATTACCACTACCTCGTGCCGGAATGGACGGCGGACGTGGGCTTCGACGGCGGCGTCGACTGGCTGTTCGACGAGATCGCCGAAGCGCGCAATACCGGCCACCGCGTCAAGCCGGTGCTGGTCGGGCCGCTGACGCTGCTCTATCTCGGCAAGATCAAATCGGGTCTGACGCACAAGCTGGATTTGCTGCCGCGCGTGGTGGCGGGCTATCAAAGGGTTTTGCAGCGCTTGCAGGAGGCTGGCGTGGAGTGGGTGCAGATCGACGAGCCGATCCTCGCACTGGAACTCGACGCGGCATGGAGGGATGCTTTCCAACCGACCTATGCGGCATTGGCGAAAGCCACGCCGCATCTGCTGCTGGCGACCTACTTCGACGAAGTGCGGGAACATGCGGCGCTGCTGCGCGAACTGCCCGTGGCCGGCGTGCATCTGGACCTGGTGCGCGGCGCGGGGCAACTGGGCGAAGTGATCGCCGATTGGCCGCAGGAGCGCGTGCTGTCGGCCGGGATCGTCGATGGCCGCAATATCTGGCGCGCCGATCTCGACGCGGCGCTGGCAAAGGTGCAGACGCTGCACGGAGTGCTGGGCGACCGTCTGTGGATTGCGCCGAGCTGCTCGCTGCTGCATGTGCCGGTCGATCTGGCGCACGAAAACAAGCTCGATGACGAACTCAAGGGCTGGCTCGCCTTCGCCGCGCAAAAGCTCGATGAAATCGTGGCGTTGAAACGTGCGGTCAATGGCGACGCCGATGCGGTGAATGCTGCGTTTGCCGCCTCCCGCGCCGCCGTGGCCGCAAGGAAAAGCTCGCCCCGGATTCACAATGCGCTGGTGCAGAAACGTCTGGCCAAGGTCGCCGATGCCGACGCGCAGCGCGCTTCCGGCTTCAGCGAGCGCATCGCCAAACAGCAGGCGCGCTGGAAGCTGCCGCTGTTCCCCACCACGACGATCGGCTCCTTCCCGCAGACCGCGGAAATCCGGCAGGCGCGCGCCGCCTATAAACGCGGTGACATCGGTCATCTCGACTACCTCAACAAGATGCGCGACGAAGTTCGGCTGGCGGTGGAAAGGCAGGAAGAACTCGGCCTCGACGTGCTGGTGCACGGCGAGCCGGAGCGCAACGACATGGTCGAATATTTCGGCGAACAGCTGTGGGGTTATGGCTTTACCGTCAACGGCTGGGTGCAGAGCTACGGCTCGCGTTGCGTCAAGCCGCCATTCATCTACGGCGACGTGTACCGGCCCGAACCGATGACGACCGGATGGAGCACATTCGCGCAAAGCCTCACCGAAAAGCCGATGAAAGGCATGCTGACCGGTCCCGTCACAATGCTGCAATGGTCATTCGTGCGCGATGACCAGCCGCGCGACACCACCGCCTTGCAGATCGCACTGGCGCTGCGCGATGAAGTGTGCGACCTGGAGAAGGCCGGCATCGGCATGATCCAGATCGACGAGCCGGCATTCCGCGAAGGGCTGCCGCTGAAGGCGCGCAACTGGCCGCACTATCTCGACTGGGCAGTGCGCGCATTCAAGATCAGCGCGGCGGGTGTCGGCGACGAGACGCAGATCCATACGCACATGTGTTACTCGGAGTTCAACGACATCCTGCCGTGGATTGCGGCGATGGACGCGGACGTCATCACGATCGAAACCTCGCGCTCGGACATGGAGCTGCTCGACGGCTTCGGCGAGTTTGCCTACCCGAACGATATCGGCCCCGGCGTCTACGACATCCACTCTCCGCGTGTGCCGCGCGTGGCGGAAATGGAGCGGCTGCTGCAAAAGGCGCGCGGCGTGATCCCGGATGCACGCTTGTGGGTCAACCCGGATTGCGGCCTGAAGACGCGCGGCTGGCCTGAAACCAGCGAAGCGTTGGCCAACATGGTGCTGGCGGCACGCCTGCTGCGGCAAGCGGTGGAGAGTGAACAACAAACGATCGCATAGCGCGTAGCAGGGCGGGGGTAACCCGCCCTGTCTCGTTTACGGTATTGGAAACACCAGGCAAGTCGTGGTCGCGTGCGCGTAAATTTTTCCATCGACATCAAACAAGCGTCCCTCGGCAATCCCGACACGATTGCCGACTTGAATCACCTTGCCTTCGGCGCGCACCGGCCCGGTCTTGTCGGTCAGTGCGCGGATCAGATTCACTTTCAGCTCCAGCGTCGTATAGCCCATCCCTTTCGGCAGCATCGACTGCACTGCGCAGCCGACTGCCGAGTCGAGCAGGGTGCAGAAATAGCCGCCATGCACGCTGCCAATCGGGTTGTAGTGCTGCCGGCCGGGCGTCCCTTGAAATACAACACGCCCCGGCTCGCCCTCGATCGGTATGAAATCCAGCGTATGCCCGATCGGCGCGGCGGGAATTTCTCCATTCCACATGCGCTGCAGGAATTCCATGCCGCTGGTTTCCTTGATTGTCTCCATCGATGCAACGCCGGGTGCGGCCAGCCTTGCGCGAACTTCCGATTCCCTTGCTTACCATTGCCGCGGGTGATTCTTTTCAGCCAATTTTCATGACGGCTCATCTCACAGCGGAAGCCGTTGTCGGCTATTGCCGCTGCGATCGGGGCTGCACGCTCTTTTCACAACCCGAAATGTACGTTCCGCATTATGAAATTCATCGATGCGGGGCATCACGGGATTTTTTCACAGAAAGGAATTTTATTTCATATCGCGAAAAATTAAGTATAACTATTTGAAAAATAACGAATAAAATTTACTTATATGTCTTATATAAGACATTGTTGCTCCGCAAAATAGCTCCTACTATTTAGTCATCGAGTTTTCTTTTTCTTTCATTGCTTTTCATCACAGGAGAACGACCATGACATCTCGCGAACAGCAAATCCAGGCATTGGCCAAAGACTGGGCAGAAAATCCCCGCTGGAAAGGTATCAAGCGCAACTACACGCCGGAAGACGTGGTGCGTCTGCGTGGCTCCGTCCAGATCGAGCACACGCTGTCCAAGCGCGGCGCCGAAAAACTGTGGAATCTCGTGCATACCGAGCCGTTCGTCAACGCGCTGGGCGCATTGACCGGCAATCAGGCCATGCAACAAGTCAAGGCCGGCTTGAAGGCGATCTATCTGTCCGGCTGGCAAGTCGCAGGCGACGCCAACCTGGCTGGCGAAATGTATCCTGACCAATCCCTGTATCCGGCCAACTCCGTGCCGATGGTCGTCAAGCGCATCAACAACACGTTCCAGCGCGCTGACCAGATCCAATGGTCGGAAGGCAAGAACGACATCGACTACTTCGCTCCGATCGTCGCTGACGCGGAAGCCGGTTTCGGCGGTGTGCTGAATGCATTCGAACTGATGAAGTCCATGATCGATGCAGGCGCTGCCGGCGTGCACTTCGAAGATCAGCTCGCCTCCGTGAAGAAGTGCGGTCACATGGGCGGCAAGGTGCTGGTCCCGACGCGCGAAGCTGTTGAAAAACTGAACGCCGCTCGCCTGGCTGCCGACGTTTCCGGCACCACGACGCTGGTGATCGCACGTACCGATGCAGAAGCCGCCGACCTCCTGACTTCCGACGTGGACGACAACGACAAGCCGTTCTGCACCGGCGAGCGCACCGTCGAGGGTTTCTACAAGACCCGGCCGGGTATCGAGCAGGCGATTTCCCGTGGCTTGGCCTATGCCGAGTACGCTGACATGATTTGGTGCGAAACCGGCAAGCCGGACCTTGCCTTCGCGAAGAAATTCGCCGAAGCGATCCACGCGAAGTTCCCGGGCAAGCTGCTGTCCTACAACTGCTCGCCATCCTTCAACTGGAAAAAGAACCTGGACGATGCCACCATCGCCAAATTCCAGAAGGAACTCGGCGCAATGGGCTACAAGTTCCAGTTCATCACGCTGGCCGGCTTCCACTCGCTGAACTACTCGATGTTCAACCTGGCGCACGGCTACGCACGCAACCAGATGTCCGCGTTCGTCGAACTGCAGGAAGCCGAATTCGCGGCGGCAGAAAAGGGCTTCACCGCCGTCAAGCACCAGCGTGAAGTCGGCACTGGCTACTTCGACGCCGTGACGCAGACGATTCAGCAAGGCCAGTCGTCGACGACGGCATTGCATGGTTCGACCGAAGACGAGCAATTCTTCGACGGCAAGAAGGTCGCGTAAGACAGAACTGGCAAGTTAACTACTCCCAACCTCACAGCGCCGGCGGCAACGTTGGCGCTTTTTTTATGCGCGCAGCAATCTGACGCTCGTACACTGAACAACTGCCTTGCCAAACGGACGTGAGGAATTCGTTGGGGAGGGCCGCAGCGCGCTGCGGGTTTCAGCTAACGGATTCCTCACTGCGTTCGGCATGACAAGTCGATGGCATGGGCTTGTCACTACAGTCAAGGACGGCCCCCGACAACCATGTCAATGCGAGTGCCCGGCATGGTCATGCACGTGCCCCACAGGCACGGCCCCCGCCAACTCGCGCCTTGCATCCCGCACCACGCTGATCGATGCGCTCAATGCCAGCACGCCCATCAAGCTTGCGACCAGCCAGTCGGGCCACGCGCTGCCTGTGCCGAACACGCCCAGCGCCGCCAGCATGACCGCCACATTGCCGATCGCATCGTTGCGCGTGCATAGCCAGACCGAGCGCATGTTCGCGTCACCGGCGCGATAGGTGTACAAGAGGATTGCAACGCCGACGTTGGCGAGCAAGGCGAAAAATCCGATCGTGCCCATTGTCGTCGCTTCCGGCACGACGCCCGCAGCCATGCTCCACGCGGTCTTGCCAATCACGAACAGGCCGAACGCCCCCATGCACAGCCCCTTTGCCAGCGCGGCGCGGCTGCGCCACACGACTGCCATCGACAGCACGGCCAGCGCCACGGCATAGTTCGCGGCGTCCCCAAAGAAGTCCACCGCATCCGCCAAAAGCGATGTCGAACCGGAGCGCATGCCGCCGAATATTTCGATGAGAAACATTGCGGCATTGACGATGAGCGCGATCCACAACGCGCGACGGTAACGCGGATCCCGAGCAGCATTGGCTGAGGAATTGCTTGCGCAACATTGAGCTGACATTTGATTCTCCTTATTGACAGGGGCGTATTGCCTATTAAAGACCCTGTAGCTACTATAGGGTCAAGGGTCTTTAATGGAGGTCGCGATGAAAATCGGAGAACTGGCCAAACGCACGGATTGCGAAGTGGAAACCATTCGCTATTACGAACGGGAAGGCTTGCTGCCGGTGCCGCCGCGCACGGATGGCAACTATCGGCAATACAGCGAGCAGGATGCGGAGCGGCTGATGTTCATCCGGCACTGCCGCTCGCTTGGCATGTCACTGGAAGACATTCGCACCTTGCAGCATTTTCAAGCCAGGCCGGAACTGGCTTGCGAGGAGATCGACGCGATGCTGGATCGTCATCTGCGCCAGACGGAAGCGCAGATCGCCGCGCTGGAGCGCCTGCAAAAGCAGCTACAGATCCTGCGCGATGCCTGTCACACGCATTTGACCGCGCAGCAGTGCGGCATCCTGCAAAACCTGCAGAGCGCCGCCAGCAGCCATGATTGCGTCTGCCATCCCGAGCATTGATGTTTGTCACGTTTGCCGTCGATTGTCATTAAAATGCGTTCCTTCATCGTTTGCTGCAAAGGTAAAAGTTTCTTATGCTGAGTTATCGCCACGCCTTCCATGCCGGCAATCACGCCGATGTGCTCAAGCACCTCGTGCTCATCCAGTTGCTGCGGTATCTCGGGCAAAAGGAAGCGCCTTACATGTACATCGACACGCATTCCGGCGCGGGCGTGTACGCGCTCGACACCGGTTATGCGGCCAAGAGCACCGAGTACCTGACCGGTATCAGCCGCCTGTGGGACCGCAAGGATTTGCCGGGTCCGGTGGCCGAATACGTAGGGCTCGTCAAGGCCATGAACCCGGACGGAAAAATGCGTTATTACCCGGGATCGCCGTATTGCGGCGAGAAAGTGCTGCGATCGCAGGACCGGATGCGATTGTTCGAACTGCATCCGAGCGACAGCAAGCTGCTGGAGGATAATTTCCGCAAGCTGGAAGCGCACGCCGCTGCGAACGGCCAGCGCTCGAACGTGCGCGGCAAGCGCGTGATGATTCAGAAGGGGGACGGATTTGCCGGACTCAAAGCCTTGCTGCCGCCGCCGTCGCGCCGCGGCCTGGTCCTGATCGATCCGCCGTATGAAGTCAAGGAGGACTACCGGCGCGTCAAGGACACGCTGTCCGATGCATTGACACGTTTCGCGACCGGCACGTATGCCGTGTGGTATCCGGTATTGCAGCGTATGGAGTCGCGCGAGTTGGCGGGCAAATTGAAGCGCCTGCCCGCCAACGGCTGGCTCAATGTCACCCTTTCGATCAGCGGGCCGGCACCGGACGGATTCGGCCTGCACAGCAGCGGCATGTTTGTGCTCAATCCTCCGTGGACACTGGAGCCGATGCTGCGGGAAGTCATGCCGTATCTCGTTTCCGCTCTCGGAACCGATGCCGAGGCCGGCTTCACGCTGGAGACCGGCGAGACAGTCACGACGTCCGGCGCACCGAAGCGCCGCACGTGACGAGGGCATGCTGCGACGCTCAAATGCCGTATTGAGCGCCCGGCATTGTTATCGCACTCATGAGTCGCTCGCACAGCTCACCGGCGGGCGGAGCAATTAGAACGTAGAATCAGTCCGGATTTCAGCGAAAAACCGGAACCAACCGCTTCAACAATGGCAAGCAAGCCATCCCGGCCCCAATAAATGACAACGATGATTGCTTGATGGCACCTTCTGCTCTTGATGACGTGTTGCGGACGCAACGAGCCAGAGACTTTTTCCTGGCGCGGCAGCCGATTCTCGATCGAGATCAGGGAATCGTGGCGTATGAACTGTTGTTCCGCAGCGCCGCAGCCGGCCCGGCGAATGTCACCGATAATCTGGCCGCGACTGCGTCCGTGATTGCGCATGCTGCCGAACTCGGCATGGAGAATGTCATCGGTGCGTCGCCGGGTTTTCTCAATGTCGATGCCGCTGTGCTGATGAACGACATCGTGCCGTTCCTGCCGAAGGAAAAAGTCGTTCTCGAGATTCTCGAAACCGTGCAGGTGACCGATGATCTTGTCGCGCGCGTCGCCGAGCTGGCACAAGCCGGATATGTGTTTGCGCTTGATGATGTTGTGGCCAACTCCGAGAATGTCCAGAAGCTGTTGTCGCTGGTCGATATCATCAAAGTCGATATCTCCGGCATGAAACACGGCGATCTGGGCGCGTTGTGTGCGCATTTCAAGACGCAAAACAAGAAGCTGCTTGCGGAGAAGGTCGAAAATGTTGCGCAATTCCAGACTTGCCTCGATCTCGGATTCGACTACTTTCAAGGCTATTACTTTGCGAAGCCGCTCGTCCTTACGGGCAGGAAACTGTCCCCCTCCCAATTGACCATCATGCATTTGATGGGGCTGTTGCTGTCCGATGCGGCGACCGCCGATATTGAACGCACCATCAAGCGAGATGCATCGCTTGGCCTGAGTTTGCTGCGGCTGGTCAACTCGGCCGGCATTGGTCTGACACAACGCATCGACACGATCGGCCAGGCGCTGATCGTGCTGGGCCGCCGTCAGCTTCAGCGATGGCTGCAAATCCTCTTGTATGCGGAACCTGGAAAACGATGCAATGCCGCCGCGTCGCCGCTCCTGCATTTGGCCACGACGCGCGGCAAACTGCTCGAATTGATGGCCGAGCGGATCAAGCCGGGCAACCGCAATACCGTCGACATCGCATTTACCATCGGCATCATGTCCCTGATGGATGCTTTGCTTGGACAATCCATGAACGAACTTCTCGAACAGATCAGCGTGGCGGATGAGGTCAGGGAGGCGTTGTTGTCGCGCAGCGGAATCTACGGCGACATGTTGAAGTTGGCGGAATGCACGGAACATGTCGAAAGAAGCAACTGTTCGCAAGTGGCCGAATTGCTCGAGAAACTGCATCTGTCCAGCGATGAGTTCAACGCACTGGAGCTGACCGCATTCCAATGGAGCGAAAGCGTGTCTCGCAGCACTGGCTGAATGCAACTCCTTGCCGGCGCATCTGCAGCGAAAAAACGCGCTGCTAAAATACATTCCATGAACAAGGCATTTGTCAAAGAAACGGATGACGAGGACGATTCCGATCTCGCGCTCCCCGCCATTCCCGCCGGCACCAAAAACTACATCACGCCTGAAGGCCACAAGCGCTTGAAGGACGAGTTGCTGCACCTGATCGATACCGAGCGTCCCGAGGTGGTGCGCATCGTCTCATGGGCCGCTTCCAACGGCGACCGCTCCGAGAATGGCGACTACATCTACGGCAAGCGGCGGTTGCGCGAAATCGACCGCCGCATCCGCTTCCTGACTAAACGGCTGGACATCGCCGAAGTGGTGGATCCAAGCGTGCATCACGGCAGCAATCAAGTCTACTTCGGCGCGACGGTGCTGTATGAAAACCAGGCCGGCGAAGAGCACACGATCACCATCGTCGGCATTGACGAATTCGATCCCTTGAACGGCAGGATCAGCTGGATTTCCCCCGTCGCCCGGGCACTGACAAAGGCGCGGGAGGGAGATTCCGTGGTGCTTCATACGCCTTCCGGTGTCGATGAATTGGTCATCCTCGAGGTCCAATACCCCGCGCCTTGAATACGCCTGCAGCATTCCCTGATCTCTTCGCTTGAGACAAGGGCCGCACTCGGGCAGTCAAATCCGGCTGTCGGCAGGGTGTCAAAGTGTAGTCACATTCGCCACATAAACTTTGCTAAAGTTGCAACGATCCAATTCCGGATATTCATTGAAAAATTCATGTCGATCGTCTATTCCAGCCTGAACCACGCCTTGCGCATTCCTCTGGCTGCCGAAGTGCATTCGCGCCCCTTCCTGCGCCTTGAGGCCCCTGAGAGCATCAGCCATCTGGCCGTGTACGCATGTGACGGCATCGCCGCCGACTGTTTCAATCCGCTGGCGCAGCATGTGCTGCTGACAGCCTTGTGCACGCATTTCGGCGTGGCGGCACCGGGTACCGAAGCGAAGTATTTTTTTCATGACTTCGGTCGCTTTCGCTTGAAGTGGGAATGCCATACCGAATTCGCGACGTATACGTTCGCGGAACGCCATGAAGAAAGCCTGAGCATCGAGGATGCGTTCGCACATGCACCACTCACGCACCTCCCGCAAGAGTGGCTCGCCGGTTTGCAGGGCAAGCTGATTGTCGCCGCGCACGTTGTGCTCGACAAGACGCGGGGGGCGCCTGACAGATATGCGCAAGGACTGCGCCGCGTCTTTGAAGGCAATCTGCTGGCGGGCAGCAACGTATTGCAAGGCGGTGAAATCTGGACCGATTTCCAGATTCAGTCGGATGGGTTCAGCCGATTCGTCGTGCGCGATGTTGATCTGCGCGAACAGCAGGCAGGACGACTCGTTCAGCGCATGCTTGAAATCGAGACCTACCGCATGATGGCATTGCTCGGACTGCCTCACGCGCAGAAGGCCACGCCGATCATGAACACCATTGAAGGCGATCTCGCGGCACTGTCGACGGCGATGGTCGAGATGGATCAGACCGTCGCTCTCGAGCAGGCACGCAACGAAGACGATGAACAAGCCTTGCTGCGCAATATCACGGCCTTGGCCGCGCGGCTTGAAAAGCTCTCGCTCGACAACAGTTACCGTTTTTCCGCATCGCAGGCGTATTTTCGTCTCGTCCATGCGCGCATCGAGGAACTGCGCGAAGTCCGCATCGATGGCATTCCAACCATCGAGGAATTCATGGACAGGAGACTGACTCCCGCGATGAATACCTGCGAGTCGGTTGCGCGCCGCCAGGAAGCGTTGGCACGACGCATTGCCAATACAAACGATTTGCTGCGCACGCGCGTTGGCATCGTGCAGGAGCATCAGAACCGGCGGATACTGCAGTCGATGAATGCGCGCGCGGCGCAGCAGCTACGCCTGCAGCAGGCAGTGGAAGGCCTCTCGGTCGTGGCCATTTCCTATTATCTGGTGGGATTGCTCGGATATGCCGGCAAGGCGGCGAAAGCAGCAGGCTGGCCGATCAATACCGATATCGCGACCGGCCTGTTGGTACCCGTGGTTGCGGTTGGCGTATGGCTGGGGCTGCGGCGCATGCACAAGCGGATACACGTTGAGCGCTATCAGGAAATGCGTCGACGGAGGTGATTTGCGGAGTGAGTGGTGCAAGCCGCCATGGCCGCAGAATGCGGCCGGGCTCATCAAGAGCGTTCGCGCAGTATCCGGGCCACGCGCGGCACTCTTCTGATGTTGCGCATCAGACGGGCCAGGTGAATGCGACCATCGACCTGGACCGTGAATCGCAGTTGCGTCATCAAATGGTCCTTGTCGTCATCCATGCCGACATAGGTGATGTTGGCATCCGATTCGCCGATTTCCGCGGCAACTCTCGCCAGCACGCCTTTTTCATTCTGCACCAGTATCTTGATGCGGCAGTCGAAGCGGCGGCTCAATTCCGAACCCCACACAACCTCGATCCAGCGTTCCGGTTCCTTTGCTCGCTGGCGTTTTGCGACGTAGCAGTCGGTCGAATGCACCATAAGGCCCTGGTCGCGCCGCAGCTGACCCATGATGTCATCACCGGGAATCGGCTGGCAGCAGGGTGCGAGTTGTACGGACGCCCCTTCGGTGCCGTAGATGGCAACCGGTTCCAGCTTGCCTGGGCCCGCATCGTTCTCGGCCGCCGGCACCAGTCCCGCTTCCTCCTCGTCCACCATCAAGCCGCGGATATGACGCGCCACCAGCGTCGCCATGCGCTTGCCTACACCGATGTCGGCGTAGAGTTCGTCGAGTGATTTGGCGCTGGACTCATTCAACAGTTTTTCGGTCAGTGGGCCAGGCAAAAGCGGATCAATGTTCAGCGTTGCCAGCGCCTGCGTCAGCAGGCGTTTTCCCAATTCGGTGGACTCGGAAAGGTTGACCGTACGCAGATGATGGCGTATCGCCGAGCGCGCCTTGCCGGTGCGGACAAATGTCAGCCAGTTCGGGCTGGGGCGAGAGGCGGGCGAGGTGACGATCTCAACGATATCGCCATTGCGCAATTCTGTGCGCAATGCCGCCTGCTCGTGGTTGATCTTGGCGGCAATCGTCTGGTCGCCGATGTCGGTGTGAATCGTGTAGGCGAAGTCGAGCACGGTCGCTCCGCGAGGCAGCGCGATGATCTTCGATTTCGGCGTGAATACGTAAACCGAATCCGGGAACAGGTCCACCTTCACGTGTTCAAGGAATTCAGCGGAATCGCCGGTCTGCTTCTGAATATCGAGCAGGGATTGCAGCCACGCATGGGTGCGCTGCTGCAGATCGGACAGACTTGCGTCTTCGTTCTTGTACAGCCAATGCGCGGCAACGCCGGATTCGGCGACGCGGTTCATTTCCTGCGTGCGAATCTGGAATTCGACCGGCGTGCCGTACGGTCCGATCAGCGTGGTGTGCAGTGATTGATAGCCATTCAGCTTCGGAATAGCGATGTAATCCTTGAACTTGCCCGGCATCGGCTTGTACAGCGCATGCAAGGTGCCAAGCGCAACATAGCAGCTCGCAAAACTGTCGACCACGACCCGAAAGCCGTAGACGTCCAGAACCTGAGAAAACGACAGGTGCTTGTTGCGCATCTTGCGATAGACGCCGAACAGGGTCTTCTCTCGTCCGTAGATCTGTGCGCCAATGCCGCTCGCTGACAACGTGTTGTTGACCGAATCGAGAATCTTGCTCACCACCTCGCGCCGGTTGCCGCGTGCCGCCTTGATCGCCTTGGACAAGGTGCGATAGCGCATCGGATACAGATGGGAAAAAGCGAGATCCTGCAGTTCTCGGTAGATGTTGTTCAGGCCGAGCCGGTGCGCGATCGGCACGTAGACTTCCATCGTCTCGCGCGCAATTCGGCGCTTCTTTTCCGGCGACATGAAACCGAGCGTGCGCATGTTGTGCAGCCGGTCGGCCAGCTTGATCAGGATGACGCGGACGTCGCGCGCCATCGCCAGCAGCATTTTGCGGAAGTTCTCGGCCTGCGCTTCGATCTGGCTCTGGAATTCAATCTTTTCCAGCTTGGAGAGGCCGTCCACGAGGGAGGCAACGGGCGCGCCGAAACGCTCGATCAGCTCTTCCTTCTTGACGTCCTGATCCTCCATCACATCGTGCAGCAGCGCCGCCATGATGGCTTGCGCATCCAGCTTCCAGTCAGCGCAAATCTCGGCGACCGCGATCGGATGGGAAATGTACGGCTCCCCCGACTTGCGCATCTGGCCCAGATGCATTTCGTCAGAAAAGCGATAGGCTTCCTTGACCTTCTTCAGTTCGGAAGGTGTCAGGTATTCTGCGAGCTTTGCGTTGAGTTGCGAGACCGATGCAACGCCGGCCTGGGCGGCATTCGTATCGGTTTTCGAGGGATGGGGCGTGTTCCTGGACGCCGGGCGGTCAAAGGCCGCCCGGTTATTTGAAGCAACTGATAATGTTGAATCTGCGGGTGTCAGGTTCATACGTAAAGGATATCAGCCGCATTGCATTTGAGGAGGTTAGCTTGGTACCTTCTTCAACATTTCCATACCGACCTTGCCCGCCGCGATTTCACGCAAGGCAACAACCGTCGGCTTGTCCTTTGCTTCAACTTTCGGTGTGTGTCCTTGCAACAATTGGCGGGCGCGATAGGTCGCTGCCAATGTGAGTTGAAAACGGTTCGGGATTTGCTTCAGGCAATCTTCGATGGTAATGCGGGCCATGTTTGCTCCTGTAAATGCGGTATCAGCTTAAATTGGCATGAATGCCCAGTTGGGCAAAAAGGGATGTGTTGCGCGCAGCCTGTTGCACAAACCGGCAACGGGTTGCTTTGACGATTGCCGTCAATTCGGACAAAGCGGTTGCAAACTCTTGATTAATAATAACATATTCGAACTCGGAGGCGTGCGCAATCTCGCTGCCGGCAGCCAGAATCCGGCGCGTAATGACATGCGGTTCATCCTGTCCGCGCTTGTTCAGCCGCTCTTCCAGCGCATCGATCGACGGCGGCAGGATGAAGATGCCGACCGCGTGCGGAAACTGCTTTTTGACTTGCTGCGCGCCTTGCCAATCGATTTCGAGCAGCACGTCGGTACCGGCGTTCATCTGCTCCGCAATCAGCAACCGGGATGTGCCGTAGTAATTACCGTGGACTTCGGCGGATTCCAAAAATTCCCCGGATTCGCGTCGGACAAGAAAATCCTCAACCGAGGTGAAATAGTATTCGCAGCCGTGCTGCTCCTTCGGCCGAGGCGTCCGCGTCGTATAGGAGATCGACAGCTTGATGGCGGGTTCCTGCGCCAGCAGCGCGTTGACCAGCGTGGATTTTCCGGCACCTGACGGCGCAACGACCATGAACAGGCTGCCGGAGGAGGATTTGGCGTCGGACATAGATATTCTCAATGATGAAACGTGACAATCGGGATACGAATCTATTCCAGATTCTGGACTTGTTCGCGCATCTGCTCAATCAGGAGCTTCATCGTCATCGAGGCATCCGCCAATTCCTTTACCGCAGCCTTGGAGCCAATCGTGTTGGCTTCGCGATTCAATTCCTGCATCATGAAATCGAGGCGTTTGCCGACTTGTCCGCCTTTCTTCAGGATATGGCGTGTTTCCGACAAATGGGCCGATAGGCGCGAGAGTTCCTCGGCGACATCGATCCGGATGCCGTACATGGTCACTTCCTGGCGGATGCGCTCCAGTGCTTCTTCGCGGGAAACGACAGGCGAGGCGGATGCGCCATTCTGCAACACCAGCCCCAGCGCTTCCTGCAAGCGCTCGATCGCTTTTTGCTGGAACTGGGAAATGGCTTGTGGCACGAGCGGTGTGATGCGCGTGACAATCGCTTCCATATCATCGACCCGAGCCAGTAGCATCGCCTGCAACGCTGCGCCTTCGCGCGTGCGCGATTCGACAAAGGCATCGAGCGCAGTCGCAGCAAGCGCCAGAATGTCGGCTTGCAGGGTCTCCTGCGTGATCTCGGTTTCTTCGAGCATCCCCGGCCACCGCAACAATTCATTGACCGACATCGCTGCTGCATCCTTGAACTGCCTGCGGACGTCTTCCTGAAGCCGGGTCAAAGTGGCAAGCAGTGTCATATTCAATGCTTGCGTGCTGCCGCTGGCCGCCTTGCGCCCGAAGCTCAGGCGGCATTCGACCTTGCCGCGCGATGCCCGTCCCATGATTGCTTCGCGCAATGCAGGTTCGGCGGCGCGCAGTTCGTCATTGATGCGAAATTGCAAATCCAGAAAGCGGGAATTGACGCTCTTGAGCTCGATTGTCAACGTTCCGGCAGTGGTTTCGCGTGAGGTGACCGAGTATCCGGTCATGCTGGCTATAGTCAAGATATGCCTCAGGTTTCTTCTTTACAAAGCAGGGAATTATCAACACAATCGCAAGTGAACTCACTTAGGAAACTATGGCCGCGCAAAACAACGCTCCGTTGCCTGATGGACTCGAAATTGCCGGATACCGCATTGTAAAGAAGATTGCGTCCGGCGGGTTCAGTATTGTCTATCTGGCATACGATGAAGATGGCAACGCCGTCGCGATCAAGGAATATCTTCCCAGTTCACTGGCCTTGCGGCAGCCCGGCGAATTGATGCCGGCGATTTCAGCCGACAACCTCCCGGTATTCCGCATCGGCCTGAAATGTTTCTTTGAAGAGGGGCGCGCGCTGGCGCGCATCTCTCATCCGAACGTGGTCAGCGTCGTCAACTTCTTCCGCGCCAATGACACCGTGTACATGGTGATGGCGTACGAATCGGGACGTTCGTTGCAGGACCATATTTTGCGCCGCCGCGACAAAGGCGAGCGTCCTCTCGTGTCGGAACGCTTCATCCGGAAAATGTTCAATCAGGTGATGAACGGTCTGCGCGAGGTGCATACCAACAAGCTGCTGCATCTCGATCTCAAGCCCGCCAATATCTACCTGCGCATGGACGGCACGCCGATCCTGCTGGATTTTGGCGCGGCGCGACAGACGCTCAAGAGCGATATGCCGAAGCTGTATCCGATGTATACACCGGGATTCGCGCCGCCCGAGTTGTATGTCAAGAATGGCAATCTCGGGCCGTGGACCGATATCTACAGCATCGGCGCATCGATGTTCGCCTGCATGGTCGGCGCGCCGCCGCAACCGGCGGATCAGCGCAAGGTCAACGACAAGATGGAGGAGCACTACCGCAAGCTGGAAAGCATGTATTCGCGCGAGCTGATCCAGGTGATTCGCTGGGCGCTGCGGATTGATCCGCTGGAGCGCCCGCAGAGCGTGTTTGCATTGCAGAAGGCGTTGCGCGAACCTGTACCGCCAAAGAAGGAAGCGAATCTGCTGGAAAAAGTCTCTGCCAAATTGAAGAATTTGTTCAGCAATATCGGAAAAGACTCGGCAAACGTACGTACCACCATCCAGGACAATACACGCTAACTCATTACTGCTCATGCGATTCTCTGTTTATCAAGAAAGTCATATCGGTGGCCGCAAGACCAATCAGGACCGCATGGGGTACAGCTTTACCCGCGATGCGCTGTTGCTGCTCTTGGCTGACGGCATGGGTGGCCATATTCAAGGCGAGATGGCAGCAACGATTGCCATGCAGACAATCGGATCCTTGTTTCAACAGAATGCCAATCCGTATGTGAAGAAACCGGAGCGGTTTCTCGAAGACAGTTTCTTTGCCGCTCATCGCGAAATCCACCGCTATCGCGCGATCAATAACCTGCCCGAGACACCGCGTACTACCATCGTTGCCTGCCTGATTCAGCATAACAGTGCGTACTGGGCGCATTGTGGCGATTCGCGTCTGTACTGGATGCGCCAAGGCCAGATTCTTGCGCGTACTCGCGACCACTCGCGAATCGAGACACTGATTGCGCAAGGCAAGGTGGACCCTTCCGAACGCGATACGCATCCCGATCGCAACAAGTTGTTCAATTGCCTCGGCGCGCCGAACATGCCGATCGTGGAGCTGTCGCGCCGTGCCAGCTTGCAGGCGGGTGATGTGATTCTGCTGTGTTCCGATGGCTTGTGGGCGGTCCTGCCCGATCATGTACTTGCGCAACAACTGCAGAACAACACGGTGGTGCGTGCCGTGCCGGAATTGCTTGCAACCGCAACCGGCATTGCCGGAAAAAACAGCGACAATGTCACTGCACTTGCACTGATGTGGGACAACGCCCACAGTGTGCAGGACGCCAACAGCACGATCACGACGCATACCTTGCCCTTGGGCAGCGTAACGACGACGATTCAGGCGCCACGCCATGCCGATCTTGAGCAGGCCGATGCATTCAACGACTCCGAGATCGAGAAAGCGATCGAAGAAATTCGCGGCGCGATCGAGAAATCGTCCCGCCTGACTTCCAAATAGCAGATCCATTCATGTCAAATCAAAACCGTCCCAGCGGACGTGCCGCTGACGCATTGCGTTCCATTCGCCTGACACGCAACTACACCAAACATGCCGAAGGCTCGGTGCTGGTCGAGTTTGGCGATACGCGGGTCATTTGCACCGCAAGCATCGAAGAAAAAGTACCCGGCTTCCTGAAAGGTATGGGCCAGGGCTGGCTGACTGCCGAGTACGGCATGCTGCCGCGCTCGACACACACACGCATGGATCGCGAAGCGGCCAAGGGAAAGCAGTCCGGACGTACGCAGGAGATTCAACGCCTGATCGGGCGTTCGCTGCGCGCAGCGTTCGATCTGGAGGCATTCGGCGAGCGCACGCTGCATCTGGATTGCGACGTGATCCAGGCCGATGGCGGTACGCGCACTGCGGCCATTACCGGCGCGATGGTGGCTGCTTATGATGCATTTTCCGAGCTGGTCGAGAGCAAGGTGATTGCTGCGGTTCCGGCGAAGCACTTCGTTGCGGCAATATCCGTCGGCGTCTATCGCGGCACGCCGGTGCTTGACCTCGATTATCTGGAAGATTCCGACTGCGACACCGACATGAATGTCGTGATGACCGATGCCGGACATTTCGTCGAAGTGCAGGGAACCGCCGAAGGCGAGGCTTTCGATCGTGCCACGATGGACCGGCTGCTGGACCTTGCGCAGCAAGGCATCTTCGAAATCGTCACGCTGCAGAAAAAGGCCCTCGGCCTGACTCGGTAGATTTACCCCCGTTCCAGGCCGATGCATTCACTGCACCCGGTAAATTGTCATGACCCGTACCATCGTTCTTGCTTCAAACAATGTCGGCAAGCTGAAGGAATTCAGCCAGTTGCTGGCACCTATCGGCTTCGACCTGCGTCCGCAGGGCGACTTCAACGTGAGCGAGGCCGAAGAGCCGCATCTCACATTCGTTGAAAATGCGCTCGAAAAAGCCCGCCATGCGGCCCGATTGACAGGCTTGCCCGCGCTGGCGGACGACTCCGGCGTGTGTGCCAACGCGCTGGGCGGCGCGCCCGGTGTCTTGTCCGCGCGCTATGCGGGCGAGCCGAAATCGGATGCGCGCAATAACCAGAAACTGATCGCCGATCTCGCCGCGCAGGCGGACAAATCGGCCTACTATTACTGTGTGCTCGTCTTCGTCCGGCATGCGGACGACCCGCAGCCGGTGATCGCGGACGGCCGCTGGGATGGTGAAATCATCGCCGAAGCACGCGGGCAGGGTGGCTTTGGCTACGATCCTTATTTCTGGCTGCCATCGCTCGGCAAGACGGCGGCGGAATTGTCTGCGGAAGAGAAGAACCGCCTGTCGCATCGCGGGCAGGCGTTGCGTGTGTTGGTTGAGAAATTACGATGATTCCCATCAAGCCCGTGACAGCGGGCAGCAAGATCGCCGAGGCGACGTCGCCGGCGCAGGCTGCCGCCGCATTCCTGCGGCCGGGAGCGCTCCAGCTTGCGGCCTTGCCGCCACTTTCGCTGTACATCCATTTCCCATGGTGTGTGCGCAAATGCCCTTACTGCGATTTCAATTCGCATGAGGTAAAGGACGGCTTCCCGGAGGCGGAATACCTGGATGCCTTGCGCAGCGATCTGGAAAATGCGCTGCCGTTGATCTGGGGACGGAAGATTTACACGATCTTCATCGGCGGCGGTACACCCAGCCTGATGTCGGCGGCAGGCCTCGACAGGCTGTTGTCCGATGTGCGCACCTTGCTTCCGCTCGATGGCGCGGCAGAAATCACGATGGAAGCCAATCCCGGCACCTTCGAAGCGGAGAAATTCAAGTCGTATCGGGCCAGCGGCATCAATCGCCTGTCGATCGGCATCCAGAGCTTCAGCCCGCGCCATTTGCAGGCCTTGGGCCGCATTCACGATGGCGACGAGGCGCGGCGCGCAGTCGAGATTGCGCAGGCAAATTTCGACAACTTCAATCTCGATCTGATGTATGCCCTGCCTTCGCAAACCTTGGAGGAGGCGCAACAGGATGTCGCAACCGCCATCGGTTTTGCCCCGCCGCACTTGTCGCTGTACCACTTGACGCTCGAGCCGAATACCTACTTCGCAAAATATCCGCCGATCGTGCCGGACGATGATGCAAGCGCGGAAATGCAGGACATGATCCAGCAGCAGGCTGCCGCTGCTGGTTACATGCACTACGAGGTATCCGCTTATGCGCAGCCGGGACGCCAGGCGCGGCACAACCTGAATTACTGGCAGTTCGGCGACTATCTCGGGATTGGTGCCGGTGCGCATTCCAAGATCTCGTTCCCGCATCGGATCGTCCGACAAATGCGCTACAAGCAGCCGAAGGCTTATCTTGAAAATACCAGAAGCGGAAATCCGATTCAGGAGGAATTCGAGATCGGGCGCGACGAGCTTGGCTTCGAATTCATGCTCAACGCCTTGCGTCTGAACGAGGGCTTTGACGTAAACCAGTTTGCCGAGCGTACCGGGCTGACGCTCAATGCGATCGAAAAACCACTCATCGAGGCCGAAAGCAGAGGGCTGCTGTACCGGGACCACAAGATCATCAAGCCGACGGAGTTGGGAACGCGCTTTCTGAACGACCTTCAGCAAATATTTTTGGCGGAATAGCTTCCGATTTGCCTAAGGTCATGCAGCAAGAGAGGGCGAGTTAGGTATAATTCGCTCTCCGGAAGTCGGGCAATGAAGATCGGGCATGCATTCCCGCTGTTTCAACAGCTTCCGCGAAAGATCATGGAGACTTGGGTGAGCGGTTTAAACCAGCAGTCTTGAAAACTGCCGACGGGCAACCGTCCGTGAGTTCGAATCTCACAGTCTCCGCCATAAATACATAAGTTGTTGATTTTCTTAAGTGTGCCGTTAAGCATAAAGTGGCCACTTGGACAGCTTATGCTTTATTTTTCGATAGGCCACATTTTGCTTTATCGGGAAATTGTGCTACGAGACCCCGTTATTTCAACGTAACAAAGAAATTCCGCGCGAAAAAAACCGGCCACGATGGGCCGGTTTCCAGGAGTAAAAAGAGTAGTGGTTAGTCGGAGTCGGAAGCCGTACTTTCAGCGACCTCTCCTGAGCTTCTCAAGTACGCGTGGACATCCTTGAGCACATTGAGCAAGTTCGCCACTGGCGACAGAATTTCCGCTGGTACTCGTGCCGCAATCTCTCGACGGGTCACTGCTTTTCCCTCAGCCCAAATTTCAAGACAGGCTGCCTCGAGGTAGGGCGACGCGTTGGCCACAGATGCTTGCTGACGCCGCCGGACATAGTCTTTCCACCGTTCTCCCAATTGCCGCGTTACCCGATTGGCCCGCAAATAAAGCTGACGAGCCTCGACATCGAGTCGGCGCGCAGCCTCGAGAACACTAATCGGCGTCGGCATCTCCAAGAAAGCGTGGAGCTGCGCTTCAACGTGCTGCCAATCCAGTGTCCGAGGCGAACGTCGCACCTCGGAAGTTAGATTTGGAAGCGTCAGCACGAGCTGGTCGTTATTCGCAGGAGGCCGCCATCCGCTCAGCTCTCCGGTAAGCAGATGCCTCAAGCTAAGCCCGCATTGCGCTGCAATCTTCAAACTGATTTCAAGTGTTGGCGTTCCGCCGGTCTTGAGCCAGTGATGGATAGTGCTCTTGCCAATGCCGATACGCCGGGCGAATGCGGCGCTTTGGCCATTGTCCATCTCGGCAATAAGCTGCGTGATAGTCGTTGTCAGTGCCTCTTGGTTCGGCGCTGAGGAAAGCGAAGCTTGCGCTGCCAGCAAGTCACCCACTTGCCGTGCCCTCCACAATGCACCCGGCTCGATGACGGTCTGTGAAGGCACCTCCGCTTTCTTGCCGAGAAACTCGCCACAATGGGTGCACCACCCCGGTACGACAAATGCTGCAGCATGCCGAATATTGTCCTTGCCGCATCCCGGGCAATGTTGGCTCAGCGGTTGACCATGTCTGGCGCAGACAGAGACTTCTGCGGATTCCCACGCCAATCGGAAATAAGGGGACCGCCCAGATGCCACGTCCTCGGCAAAGCATGCGGGGCAAAACTGCCCGCGTGTGACAATCGACAAACCATTCTGCGAAATCACGTCGCGCCAGGGCAGGAAGGTCAAACCATCCAAGTCCTGAACTGATGTCAGCGCAGACAATGCCGCTGACCAGGTCAGCGCTGATTCCCGAATGCCGGAAATTTGCCGATGGTGCCAATCGAAACTCGGAATCACTTCATGCTGGAAATGCTTCGCAATCGTTCTCGACAAGGTAAAAGTTGACACGCTGTGCGAAGCTGCCAGACGGCAGAAGTAGCTCACTAGACTTTCAATTTCAGGAGTGCCTTGCCCATACGGCGTTAACGCGTGGAGCTGCGAGCGAGGATTGGCGGACAGCTGATTCATGCGACGCTCCGGTCTTGACGGCGGCTGCCATGTCCTGAGACGTGCGGCATGGTACGAGTAAGTCCTGGATTGATGGCAGCTTCACCCTCCAGAATTTCTTCAAGAATTTGATGACGCTGCGCTTCGGTCAACAGAGCGCGGCGCAGGGCATCGACCGACCAGACGCCATCCTTTTGTGCAAGCACTGCAGCACGTGTCAGTACGGCGCTCAAGGTGCCGATGCAGCCCAGGGTGTTTTCCAGTAAAGCGTCGGCATGTTGCATCAACTGCTGTCCCCACAAGTTCGGCAGTGCGTCCTGAAATTTTTGAACACATGCGCGAAATGCTCGCAGGTCCTCGTCACGGTCCTGCCGGTAGCGCTCGAAATGCAGGACGTGGGTGCGTCGAGCGAGTTGTCCTGACAGCGAGACCAATTGGTACAAGTCATACGAGCCGACCAAAACCATCTGGGTGCCACACTCGTTTGCCAACGATTTCAACGTGTCGAGTTGGATTTCAAGGCGGTTGCGCCGTGTCTGACGGATGATGTGTGCAGCTTCATCGATGACGAGAAATCGTGTTTCTCGTGTGCGTAAAGCACGCTCGACGGCGGTTCGCAATGCCGCCAAGCTGTTTCCCGTCGCGCCTCGCGGCCGTACCAAACGCCCGGTTTCAGCATCAATGCCATATGCCGTCTTCGGCATGCTGAGGTCTCCCTCAAGCTGGTGCAAGATACGCTGATAGAAAAGGCGCCACGAGAAGTCGCTTTCACCTGATGCCGGCGCTTCCACGTACACGGCTGGAATCAGACCCGCATTTTTGTCCATTTGCGCGACAGCCTCCTGCAGGGCGCTATCAACCATGTGCCGGGCAAGAGTGCTTTTGCCGACGCCCGAGGGCCCGCAGACCAGCAGGATGCTATCTTGGCTCTCTGGGTATATAAGCGTTCCCAGTTCTCCCATCATCTGGCCGATGCGCGTGTGCTTGATGCGCATGCGGTTGAGTTTTTCCGGCGAGTCAGGCAGTGCGGAAAGTGGTGCAGCCGATTGGCTGTTCGTTGTGGTCATGGATTAATCCTTAGAAGACGTCAAAATCGGGTAAAGCGTTCGGAGCCATTGCCTCTGATGGCGTTCCGGTTGACTGCGATATCAATGGCCTGATTTCCGCCGATTTGACGGTTCTCGATGTGTCCTCGGTGAGGCTAAACTTGGTGAATGGCGCGACCGGTTGCGAGATGGCGCCCAATTGCAATGTGTTGTACAGCGACTTGTTTTCCTGCTGACGTTCAAAGGCAGCGGCGAGAGCGCCCTCGGGCGTAAACACCTGCATGAACTCGCGCAAGCGTTGAGAAGAACGCTCGTCTTCGACCGGCAAACCACTTTGATGCGTGTATTCTTCGGTCAGTGCGCGACGCTCAAGCTCGGTCAGCTGCCCGAGGCCGAGTAGGTTCCGACAAAGCGCATGCGTCCAGTTATTGTTCAGTCGCACATACACAGTAGATGCGTCCCATGGGTCATAGCGCACTGGAAGGCGTTGTCCCGCAACGCGCGGGTCACGAAACTCGGGACTCCAATACAACAACCCGTTCACTTTGACGCCGCGCTGCCTGTTTACGAGGCGGACGCCTTCGCGGTCAACAGGAGGACAGGTCGCAATCAGAAAATCCTGGTTAAAGAGAACCTGTTTGTGCGCGCGGGTGCCGCTCTCCCGCTGGCCGCGGAGAAAGGCGTCTCGCGGACTGCAGTCGAGCGCAGGATGACGTTCTTGGTCGTAGTAATCGGTTGCCCAGTGCTCGATGCCGAAGTAAAGCGCCTCCAACGTCCATTCAGCGAAGTTGACCGGAAGATGCTTGCCTGTGACCATGCGAACGTTCTTTGTTGCCTTGGTGTTGCCGGCAAGGTTGTGGATGTATTCCGTATGGACGCGGCCGAAGAGCCTCTCCAGCACGGCGCCGTGCCGTGGCTGGCCGGCGGGGCGAAACCGAAGATGAACGCCCATGACCTGCAAAAAAGTTTCAAAGGTTGCCGACATGAAGTCACGACCATTGTCGACAACAACGAATTCCGGCAACCGCTTGAAACGTCGGACCATGTCTCGCATGACCATCATGACCGAGTGATACGACGGCGGGTCGAAGGTAAGGTAAAAGGCGACGATGCGGCGCGACCAGGCGTCTACTGCGAACGATAGCCAGGGGCGGCCCAGCGGCTTGTCGGTACGGCTCGAAATCAGTTCAATGTCGAACTGTGTATGGTCGATGTGTACATACTGGAATGGGCGACTGCCATGGACAGGGGTATCGACATACAGCACATCGACAAACTCGCTCATCTGATACGCCATGCGCTTGCCGTGTCGAATGCGCAAATCGTGGGATGTCTCTTCCGCCTTAATACGCGCAATCAACGTTGGGTAGGATGGCGCTTTGATGTTTGCGGTGGTACAGGCTGCCTGAAGTTCACGATAGCAAGCCTTGTAATTAATCGCTTCATGGCTGCGCCATTTTGTTTGAATGATGTGGCTGAGAGGGTGCTCTTGCTGGTCGCTCAGGCGGTCGGAGCGATTTCCTCGTCCGTTGGTGCGAGGGACGAGCGCGATGACCTCATTGCCGCCATTGGCTAAGGCTGCGTTCTGTTTGGCGAGCCACCGTCGCTGCGTACGCTCGCTGACAGTAGCGTGGGTGGACTGCGATTGCAGAATTGCATGCCGGCGCAAGGCTATATCGAGCTCTTCCTTTGTGTAACGCGTCAAATCGAGCTGCTGGGCAGTAGGTCCCGTCAATGGCGTGATTTGTCCCGCTGTAAACGCTTCTTCCAGCCAGGTACGACTTAAGGTAACGATTGTGCCGCCGCGCTGTGTACAGATGACTTCTTTTTCCCCGACCAGCGAGATGGTCAGTTCCTGCGATTCATACTGAAATCGCGCTCCTACCGCAATGTTTTGCACGAACCTCTCTTGGCCGGGGACTACGTCGTGTCGGACTTCTCCGGCCAGGAATTCACGCAGGGTCACATCTCGATAAAGTCGAGCGTGATGTTGATTGGTGAGTGCCTCGCGGTCCAGGTCGGCAACGACCAGATTGTCTGCAACCGCCTTGTACAGCGCATCTGCTGAAAAGTCATAAGGACGAGCGCATAGCTCGGCAAAATAAATCGCGCCATGCTCTTGCAGTGCAGCGTTGAGGCGGGCTAGAAAATGTTCGGGGCAGGGGTCTGCACCCGGATGAAAATAATCTGCCAGGTGCAGGAGGTTTTCGACGCGGCGACGGGGAATATCGTCGTCAGTGCAGATGCGATAGCGGATGCCGATGTCGGCCAGTTGCTTCTCAATTTGCGGCGAACGCCAGCAGCCGTCGTTTCCTTTCACGTAACGGTATGGGTATTTTTCGGCGAGCCGGGTCAGCTTATCGCTGCTTTTCCACTCCTCCAGCGTGAATCCGTCCTCACGGATATCCAAAAAGTCGGGGAAATGGCGAATGTTTCGAATCTCGCCAGTCGCATAGTCGACCAGTTCGAGCTTTAGCTCGCAGGGCTGCGCGTAATACTCGAGCACGCTCGGGTCATATTCCTTGTCGACCGCGGCAGCAAATTCGATGTGGCGGCTTTCAGTCCGGATTTCACATCCCATTTTTCGGCTTGCCAATAAGGTAATGACATTGCCGCATCGCGATTTCACGTCTCGAACCGGGGCATGGGTCCGCGCTCTCAAAACGAGGTCGCGGCCAGCCCGTGGCATTCCGAGACGGTCGAACAAATCGACGAGTTGAGTTTTATCCAGCATCAGCGATTTCCAAAAGATTCCTGAGCTGGCGTATAGGAAGCGCATTTGCGCTAATATGCCATTTCAGTCGTATATGACCGAAATTGTTGGTCGCGACAAGGCTTAAGCCATTAGAACCATCTCGATGACAGAAAAAACGACACAAGTAGATGGCCGGCCGCAGTCCGCGATTTGGACCGTCTGGGAAGAGGCGGCTAGGGACGCGTTGGTACAGGAAATGAAGCAGCGGAAAATCGGCTACAAGGAGCTTTCGCGCCGACTTGATGCAATGGGGATTTTCGAGAGTCCGGACAGGCTGAACAGGAAGGTCAATCGCAAGCGCTTCTCTGCCGCATTTATGCTGGCCTGTTTTCAGGCTATGGGGACCGCGGCTCTTCCTATCTGCACGAACTAGATGGACTGAAAAAGATAAATGACTCGGCTCTGCATTGGCAGAGGAAAGTTGACGCAGCTCAATTTGTGCATGCTTATCCATGATTTCCCCATTCGTACCCCTTCACTAAATGGAGAACTCACCTGCCTTCGTGAAAGCAGGATAGGTAAGCTTGCTGTGTCAAATTTGAAGCCAGTCGGCTTGAAAAGATTATCTATTTTTCAATGTAAATTGCAAGATGCTAAAGAATGAGCAACATCATGCTTAATTTTGATTGCTTGTAAGCAATGGAGCGATAATATCGTCATTTCTGCCTGAAAACGTCCGCCTTTCATTGCATCGTAACTACTGGACATCGGGAGGCCGATTGCGTCGCAAGACTTAAGAGATAACTGGCGAGCTATCGACGATGGAAAACGAGGTTCTTCATATCCTCGTTCAGTAGTCAGGGCGTTCCGCGGTTCGGACTTCAGTAAGTCTTGACTCCCTTAAGGGGATACTTCCCCCATTAGACGAAATCGCCATTCGAAATGGTATTACAACGCAAACGCCAGACCTCTTTCATCGCCAGCTCCCGCGTTCGTACCTCTCATAAATAGGGGCACGACCGAGCAAGACGAATAAAGGTTCATCGTGGTGCTACGTGCCGGCGTTGCACCGGCGTGCCTCTATGCCGTAGGCAATGGTGGAGGGGTTTTCAAGCTGGGCGGTCCCGAATTGCCGATGACAGCAATAAATCCCTGCCAAATCGCAAATATTCCCCGTTTGAATCATATGGTCAGGCAGCCCGACCAGATGTACAGACAGCTTCGAAGAAATCAAGGAGTTTTTTTTGTGTTACCGACAGCCGACGGCTTGTGCCTAGGGCATTGTGGTCGTTCAAGGCCAATGGTATTCCGGCGTACAGAACCAGTCACCCGCAATGGGAAAAAGGGCGGCAATACCGCGAACAAGCACTTGTGTTAACGCAGGAAATGGCGACCAGTGTAAGGGAACCGATAGCAGCGTAGTGTATCTTGCAGCGATTTCCCAAATCCATCGCATTGTCGCGGCAGCGGCATATCCTACGAGACCGTGCTTGACTGCGCGGGTTGCGTCTCAGCACTTAGCGGCCCAGCCCCCAATCGAAGCTGGTCGATGGATTTCGATTCGGATGTCTTGACAGACGAGCGCCGACTGCCTTGCTTCAATATTGGAGGAGTTGGGATGCCTATCCCGTTGCATCTAGGCTCAGCCAAGCTGGTTTGCGTTTCCAAACTAGCTTGGCTGCCTGCTGGTGGGGCTGAGCCCAGCCCTCCTGAATAACTCAGGATAAGCCTTCGGACTCGCCCATCAGCAATACTGCCCGCCGGAGCCGCGTCGCCCGCCAGCCGTTCGTTTGAGGGCGCTAGCTTCGCCACCCTCTGCCGGTTCTCAAAACTTTCCCCCAGTCCGGCTATCCCTCCGTTGCTGGTGCCTGCGGCGCGTCCAACGGAGCGGCAGGATGGAAGTTGTTCTCTCCCTCCTTGCATCGATGTATAGCGCACACTTCACGCATGACTGAGACATGATGCTGACTTTGGAGATTTCTCGTTCAGGCAATGGCAGCCATGGATGGATATTATTCTCGCATGCACCTGATGTGGGACGGCTTGGCGGCGATGGAATCGTGCGTGTGTTCAGAAATCCATCATTTTCTGGTCTTGCGAAATGTTGCGAGCAGAGAGTCAAAGTTGACTCAGCCCGACGTCTTGAGTCTTGGCTTGCTCGCGCGCTGGCGTGGTTTGGCCGCCCTGGTCAGCATCAGCGAGCGGATTGATGGTCGGGACAGGAGCAATGGTTCCCAGCCATTGTTCGCGCCCAAGAGCCCGAATTACCTGGATAAGAGTACGCAATGACGAGCCACTGCCACTCTCGAGATTGCGCAAGGCACGCACGCTGATGCCCGCGCGCGCTGAAAGCGTTGCTTGGTCCAGATTGCGATGCACGCGGAGCGTCTTCAATCGGCTCCCTAACTCCACTTCCATCTCGCCTAGCGTTTGAGCCTTTAGAGCAATTTTGTCCTGACCTGCGTCACAAAGCTGTTGAACTACGGGATCGGTGCAGGATCGAATGGGATTGGCAGCGGCAGGAGACACGGTCATGGCGTGGCATCCAGGACAAGCCTACGGGCAAGATTTACGGGATCGCGTGCTAAACGCGAGCGGTTCCATAGCCGAGGTGGCGACCCGCTTCAGGGTAAGCAAATCGTACGTGGCAAGGGCCCGTTCGCGGCGGCACCGACTCGGGGATGATACGGCGGGTGTCCAGCACAACCATGTGCCGTTGAAACTGAGCGGACTGGAAGACGTGCTGGCCGCGCGCGTACAAGCCATCAATGATCAAACGCTGGAACAGTTGTGCCAATGGCTGCATGCCGAGCATGGCGTTCAGGTGAGCGTGACTACCATGTGGAAGACGCTGGCCCGGCTTGGGCTGAGCCTTAAAAAAAGACGCTCCATGCCGCCGAGCAGGAGCGCCCGGACGTAGCGCAGGCGCGTTGTGACTGGGCCGCCGAGCAGGGCTGCTTTGACGTGCGCCACCTGGTATTTCTGGATGAGACCTGGGCCGGCACCAGCATGACGCCGGCCCGAGGACGCTCCGTGAAAGGCACTCGCTGTCTCGGGCAAGCGCCTTGCGGCCACTGGCATACGACCACCTTCGTCTGCGCCTTGCGTACCGGCGGCCTGGTGGCGCCTTGCGTGTTCGATGGCCCGATCAATGGCAATGCCTTTCGCACCTGGGTACAACAGGTACTGGCCCCTGTGCTGCAACCGGGCGATATCGTGGTGATGGACAATCTCGGCTCGCACAAGGTCGTCGGCATTGCTGCTGCCATCGAGACCGCTGGTGCACAAGTGCGTTATCTGCCGCCTTACAGCCCCGACTACAACCCCATCGAACAAGTCTTTGCCAAGTTCAAAACGCTCCTCAGAAAAACTGCAGCTCGCACGATGGATACCCTCTGGTGTGCCTTCGGCGCCCTGCTCGATCAATTCAATGCCGCCGAATGTGAACGATACATTTGCCATTCTGGCTATGGCAAGTCAGGCTGAAACCGCTCTAGTCGCAGGTTGTGTAGTGACTAAAACATTTTCGGGTCCTTCAGACCACCCACCGATTCCCGCACGACTTACATTGGTGGGTCAGCAGTCTCCCATCCTCACCATGCTCAATGCAGCATCCCGCCACGATTAACTCCCCGCGCTCTTCAGCAGCAGACCACTCCTTCCATTCCGTTTCGTCCGGCTCACCCCAAGCCAAGGGAATGCCTTCGGATTGTCGGCAGGAGGGGCAAGGGAGATTCTTGGGAGTGGTCATGTGTTGAGGTGAGGAGGGGCGTTGGATGATCTTCAGTGATACCACAGGACTCATTGATGGTGGGGCGTCACCGTGCAATAATCATCGCGATGACGATGTATGAACCGCATACAAAAGCGCATACATTTTCAGGGTGGATTGGCCGCAAACCCGCATAAATACGTGCGTTGAGAGATGTGTTGCTGTTTCTCACAGTCTCCGCCAAATGAAAACGGCCCCATTGCGGGGCCGTTTTTCTTTCATGCCGGAACATCGCACAGCCGACACGTTCCTGCCTGGCAAATCAGATATCGAAGAACACGGTCTCATCCTCGCCCTGGATGCGGATGTCGAAGCGGTACACCACCTCGCCATTCTTCTCCGAGCGCTGCGCGATCAGGGTCTTGCGGCGCACTTCCCATTCAATCAGATTCAGCACCGGATCCTTTGCGTTGGCATCCTCTTCGTCGGAAAAATACATGCGCGTATTGAGTCCGATGTTGATGCCGCGAGCGACGATCCAGAAGTTGATGTGCGGCGCCATCACACGGCCGCTGCGCCCCTCGACCTGTCCTGGCTTGACTGTCTCGAAGGTGTACAGGCCCGTTTCGAAATCGGAGGAGCCGCGGCCCCAGCCGCGAAAATCTTCCTCCAGCGGCTTGTCTTGGCGGTCGGCGGGATGGTTGTAGCGGCCGGCGGAATTGGTCTGCCAGATTTCGATCAGCACGTCGCGCAATGGTGTGCCCGAGCCGTCGATCACGCGCCCTTCGACGCGGATGCGTTCGCCCTTCGTGTTCGGGGTGGTGAGGACGTTGGTGAAATTCTTTTCAAAAATGTCGAAGCCAGCCTGCTTGGGCGCGAGGCCGATGTGCACGTATGGGCCGGCGGTTTGCGATGCCGTTTCCTTCAGGCGGGTCACCTGGTTCAGTCCTTTGAACATTACTTACCTCCCTGAATCTTGTTTTCAAACAGTGTGGCGCGTGCGCCGCGCAACACGATGTCGAAGCGGTACGCGAGGCTGTCGAGCTGAATGAAGGCGCCGCGGTCGAGCGTCGCAATCAGGCCGCGCACGGCTTCTTCATTGTTGATCGATTTCACGATCGGGCAATCCGCAATCATCGGGTCGGCTTCGAAATACATTTGCGTGATAAGGCGCTGCGCCCAGCCGGAACCGGAGATCGCGTAATGGATGTGCGCCGGTCGCCAGTCATTGACCTGGTTGCGCCAAGGGTAGGGGCCGGGCTTGATGGTGCGGTAATAGTAGTAGCCGTTGTCGTCGGTCAGCATGCGGCCGCAGCCGCCGAAGTTCGGGTCGATCGGCACAATGTACTGGTCTTTCTTGTGACGGTAACGGCCGCCGGCATTGGCCTGCCAAACCTCGACCAGCGCATTGCGCACCGGCTGGCCGAATTCGTCCACCACATAGCCATGCACGACGATGCGCTCGCCGATGGGCAAGCCTTCCTTCGCGTAGTTCAGGATCAGATCATTGTCGAGCGGGCCGAGTTCGTCCGGGCGAAATATCGGACCGGTGATTTCGGACAGCGAGTTTTGCAGGGAAATCAGCGCGTTCTTCGGTGAACGCAGCACACTGGTTTTGTAGTTGGGCGTGTAGGCAGGCGGGTGGACAGTTTTGTCGCGCTGCAGGAACTCGCCGAACTGTTGGATGGCATTTGACATGGGGCTCTCCTCGATGGCGTCGTGGTACTGAATCGTCAGTGAGCGGACTTTATATGTGAAAAATATTCATGTAAATTGAAATAAAATGCGTTTTGCAATAACTTTTAATTATGGAAAAAGATCTCTTCCGAAGCAGGATTCGTTTGCGCCACCTGCATTGTTTTCTGGCGGCTGCCCAGGAGCGCAATTTGCGCAAGGCTGCCGACAAGCTGCATCTGACCCAGCCCGCCATCTCGAAAACACTCTCCGAACTGGAGGAAATCGTCGGTGTGAAACTGCTGGAGAGGAACCGTCTCGGTGCGCGCTTGACGCGGGATGGGGAGGCATTTCTGCCCCATGCGGTGTCTGTTCTCGAGGCGCTGGATGCCGTGACGAATGCGGTCGGTCAGGAGCAAAAGCCGGCACATGAATCCATCTATATCGGCGCGCTGCCTACCGTCGCCCCCGATTTGATCCCGGCCGTCCTGCCGCTATTCCGGCAACGCCATCCGCAGGCGAAAGTGCTGATACAAACGGCTGCGAATGCACCCCTGCTGCAAATGCTGACGGCGGGCGAAGTGGATTTTGTACTGGGACGGATGGCAGACCCGCAGATGATGGCCGGTCTGTCTTTTGAACTGCTCTATGTCGAACCGCTGGTGTTTGCGGTCAGGAATGGACATCCGCTCGCTGCGCGGCCTTCGGTTTCACTGAGCGACATTGTGGCGCACTCCTTCGTCATTTCTCCCAAGGGCACGATTCCGAGACATAACGCGGAAAGCTATCTGCAGTCGCGCGGCCTCGCGATCCCGGCCAATTCCACCGAAACCCTGTCCGTATCGGTCGCACGGCAGATCACCAGACATTCGGATGCCGTGTGGTTCACGCCGGCCGGTGCGGCACGGGAAGATCTCGCCGATCGCACATTGGTCCAGCTTGCAGTGCCGACAGAAGGAACGGAAGAGCCCGTGGGGTTGCTGCTTCGGAGCGAAGGCACTCTGACAACGCTGGCGCGGGAATTCGTCAGGATGCTGCGGGAGACGGCAGCTACGCGCCGTTCGGCGCGTAGTGGCTGATGGCGCATTCGGCTGTTCATTCAAGAAGGTGTGTTGGTCGGCATGGCCGCTTCGGGTATTCGAACGAAGCGCGCGAAGGAGGGGAAGGAGCGGTTGGCAGGCTTCGTGCACCGCCCAGGTTCCAGCCACGCTCTTGATTCGGCGCTCTCGTAACGCGCATCACAGACGTTGCACACTGCCGGATTCCGGCTTGTGCTGGATTTCGCGCATGTCTGAAATTGTCGGCAAGCTTGGCGAGTACACGTCGTTCCGCGCAATCACTGTTTCGGCTTTTGATGCGGCAAGTGCCGTGCCTTGACCGATCGAATGACTGCCAGGCGTCTTACGCTTTTCCAAGAATGGAATTTCTGCAAGCGGTTATGATGCCCATTGCACACGCGTGTCATCGGCACGAGCCTTCACATGAAGCGGTCGGCCAAGAATCAACATTCGCGGTCTCACAACTCGAACAACAAATGAACAACATCGACATCATTGCCGCAATTCTTTTTGCGTTTGCGCTCATTCACACGTTTGCCGCGAAATCGTTCGAGCGTCTCGCCGAGCGCAGTGAAAAACATGCGGGCCTGTTCCATCTCCTTGGTGAGATTGAAGTCGTGTTCGGATTATGGGCGTTCGTTCTCATTGCCGTCATGGCGCTGATGCAGGGCGGTAAAGAGGCGCTCGCGTATGTGGAGTCGAGGCAGTACACCGAACCTTTATTCGTGTTTGTCGTCATGGTGGTGGCGGCTTCGCGGCCGGTGCTGGAGGCAGTCAAGAGCATGGTTGCTGCATTGGCCAGATTGGTGCCGGCAAGGACCGTGGTTGCGCGGACGTGGCTTTGTTTCGCGTTAGTGCCACTCATCGGTTCGCTGATCACGGAACCCGCCGCCATGACGCTGGTTGCGCTGATGCTGGCGCCGCTGGTGTTTCGACAGGGGCCGCCGGAGTGGTTGAAATACGGGGCATTGGGCACGCTGCTTGTTAATGTATCGATCGGCGGCACATTGACCTCATTTGCCGCGCCGCCGGTATTGATGGTCGCTGCGGCATGGAACTGGGACAGTGCTTTCATGGTGGCCAATTTCGGCTGGAGAGCAAGCATCGCCGTGCTGATCAATGCTACGGTGATCACGTTCCTGCTGCGCCCGCACCTCAATGATGAGAAGGAGCATGACGTGCGTGGCGAATTGAAAGTCCCGCTGCTGGTCAGCGCGATACATTTCCTGTTTTTGCTTGTCGTGGTCGTCTTCGCGCATCACCCGGTGATCTTCATCGGCGTGTTCCTGTTCTTCCTTGGATTCACCACGGCCTATGCGCAATACCAGAGTCCGCTGATTCTGAAAGAGGGGCTGCTGGTCGGTTTTTTTCTGGCAGGTCTCGTCGTGTTGGGCGGCATGCAGCAATGGTGGCTGCAGCCCATTGTCTCCAGCCTTGAGCCGACCGCGTTGTTTTTCGGCGCTCTCGGCCTTACCGCGATTACCGACAATGCCGCCCTGACGTATCTCGGCTCACTGATCGAAGGCATGACGGATGAGGCGAAATACATGCTGGTTGCCGGCGCAGTGGCGGGAGGAGGGCTCACCGTGATTGCCAACGCACCGAATCCAGCCGGGGTGGCGTTACTCAGGAAAGGCTTCAACGATGGGGCGATCGGCATCGGCGGCATGCTGCTCGGGGCATTGCTGCCGACCGTGGTGGCTGTCGTGTTTTTTCTTTTGTAGGAAAGGGCAGTCAGGGATGAACGGGATCGGATATGCAGGCTTGCATCGGCTTTTCCGTATTTGTTCTGTAGTCCGATGACCCTTCGGCGATTCGTCTCCCATCCACATGCTGTCCGCTTTTCCTTTGCTGTTCACAGCTCTTGCACTCGAGCGATATGGAGACAACAAGGAATCCGCAGTGCTGAAAAGCATGCGGCTTCGCAATGGCATGAGGCGGGATTGAAAGTGACTGGTGCCCGAGACCGGAATCGAACCGGTACGCCCCCTCTCGGGTAAGCGGCGGATTTTAAGTCCGCTGTGTCTACCAATTTCACCACTCGGGCCTGAAGCAGGTTTGATAACACTGCACAAGCGAAAAAAGCGCACACGGCGCTTTTTTCGGGATCTGGAGGCGGGGGTCGGGATCGAACCGGCGTCTACGGCTTTGCAGGCCGCTGCATAACCACTTTGCTACCCCGCCATGGGTCGGTATTGTACCGACAAAATCGAAAGCATGCTGCTGGCTTGCCGATCTGCCGAATACCTTTTCAAACAATCGTTCAACAATAAAAAAGGAAGCTGGGTAAGCTTCCCTTCGTGAACCTGGAGCGGGAGAAGAGTCTCGAACTCTCGACCTCAACCTTGGCAAGGTTGCGCTCTACCAACTGAGCTACTCCCGCATGTATTTACTACTCCAGTGCGCCACTGGTCATTTGAAGCAGTCGTCTCTTAATAAAAAAGGAAGCTTGGTCAGCTTCCTTTTGCAAATCTGGAGCGGGAGAAGAGTCTCGAACTCTCGACCTCAACCTTGGCAAGGTTGCGCTCTACCAACTGAGCTACTCCCGCATCAACGACAGGAACGCATTATAGAGCAATGATATTTCTTGTCAAGCAGTGGGCATCGTATTCATTGCTTCACGCCCTTAGACCTTCGTCAATCTTTCCAGCGCAAGACGCAAGGTGTCATCCTTCTTCGCATAGCAGAAACGGACAATGCCGGATTCCTTGGGCTCGTTATAAAACGCTGACACCGGTATTGCAGCGACGCCGATTTCCGTTGTCAGCCATTTTGCGAACTCCGTTTCCGGCATGTCGGAAATCGCGGAGTAGTCGACGCATTGGAAGTAGGTTCCGTCCGAAGGAAGCAGGCGGAAACGCGTATTCTTCAATCCATCACGGAACAGGTCGCGTTTGCGCTGGTAGAACAGCGGCAGATCAAGGTAGGGGACTGGATCTGCCATGTATGTCGCGATGCCATGTTGTACCGGCGTGTTGACGGTGAAGACGTTGAACTGGTGGACTTTGCGGAATTCGGCCGCGAGCGGCGCAGGCGCGGCCACGTAACCGATTTTCCAGCCGGTGACATGGTATGTTTTGCCGAAGCTGGACACGACAAACGAGCGTCCCGCGAGCTCCGGATAGCGACACACCGACTCATGGCGTGCACCGTCATACACCATGTGCTCGTAGACCTCATCGGACACGATCAGGATGTTGGTGCCGCGCACGATGTCTTCCAGGGCGCGCATGTCGGCTTCGTGCAGCACCGAGCCGGTGGGATTGTGCGGCGAGTTGATCATGATCAGTCGCGTTCTGGGGGTGACTGCCGCGGCCACCCGGTCCCAAGGCACGGAATAGCCTTCAGCTCCCATCGTCATTTGTACCGGCACAGGTTTTCCGCCAGCCAGTTCGATCGCCGGTACATAGCTGTCGTAGACCGGCTCGATGATGATGACTTCGTCGCCGGCATGCACAATGCACAGAATCGCCGTCAGGAGTGCTTGCGTCGCACCAGCTGTGACGGTGATTTCAGTCGCGGCGTCGTACTTGTGACCGTAAATTTTTTCAAGCTTGGCGGCAATCGCCTCGCGCAATGCGGGCACACCCGCCATCGGCGGATATTGATTCAAGCCGCTCTTCATGGCTGCCGTTACCGCGTCGATCAGTTTGGGATCGCAGTCGAAATCCGGGAATCCCTGGCCAAGATTGACTGCCCCCTTTTCCACGGCGAGCGCTGACATGACGGTGAAAATCGTGGTGCCGACATGCGGCAGCTTTGATTCGAGCGTGGCCAAGTGCGCGTCGGAAGCAATAGTGAGGGGCTTGTTCATGCTGGATCGATCGAGGAAGGGAATGCAAAATTGCATTGTAGCGTCTTGCTACGGGTCCGGTTGCCACGCCTCGGGACGGATGATATCGAACAGACCGGCACGGGCGGTCTTCCTTGCAAGCTTGAGCAATGCCTTGTCTTTTGTGATCAGGACGTGCGCGGCCGAATCGCGTGCCAGTTCAAGAAATTTTTGATCATCCGGGTCACTGCAGAGGGGAAGTCGGACATCCATGCGCGGACGCATATCCGGCGCATCGATGCAGGTGATCAGATCATCGAATTCCAGCATCACGCGCGGGCGCGAATCGACGTCCAGCGGCAAATGCGGATACTCGAGAACGGCGAGCCATTCCATGCGGCAATCGCTTCGTGTGACAGCCTCTATCTTGCGCGCCCTGAGCGTCGCCAGCAGCGCATTCCAGCGAGGGTCTCGAAAGACGAATAAATCCAGACAGACATTGGTGTCCAATACGACGCGCTTGGGTATCATTGCGGAAATTCTTTTCTCGGTGAATTCATTCATGTTGATTGTTTTATCGCCTGCCAAGTCGCTCGACTACGACACGCCTCCCATTACCGATACCCATACCCAGCCTGATTTCATCAAGCACTCGGCCGAGCTGATCGATACGCTCAGACGGCTGTCGCCTGTGCAAGTGTCCGGCCTGATGGGAGTGTCGGATGCATTGGCGGCACTGAACGTTGGTCGTTATGCATCCTGGTCGCCTCAATTCACGACCGAAAATGCCAAGCAGGCGGTACTGGCCTTCAATGGCGACGTCTATGAGGGACTTGATGCACCATCGTTGAGCAAGAATCAACTGGACTATGCCCAGTCGCATCTGCGCATTTTATCCGGCTTGTACGGTGTCTTGCGGCCTCTCGATCTGATGCAGCCGTATCGCCTGGAAATGGGCACACGGCTTGCGAATCCGCGAGGCAAGGATTTGTACGCCTTTTGGGGTGAAATTGTCACAAGGACATTGAACGATGCTATGGCGGAACGCGAATTGACTGCCTTGGTCAATCTCGCATCAGAAGAGTATTTCAAGGTCGTCAAACCGAAGTTGTTGAATGCGCCGGTCATCACGCCGGTATTCGAAGACTGGAAGGATGGCAAATACAAGATTATTTCGTTTTACGCAAAACGTGCGCGCGGCTTGATGGCGCGTTATGCGGCGGTGAAGGGCATCACGAAGCCGGAGAAGCTGAAAGCGTTCGGCATTGACGGATATGCGTTCGAACCACAAGGTTCGACAGAAACACGCTGGTTATTCCGCCGGCGATTGGCAAGTTGATACAACTTTGGCCGGTGCAAATAATGAAAAAGCCTCGCAATGCGAGGCTTTTTCATTTCAGTTCATTTGCGCAGCTCAGCAATCACCAGATCTTCCACCATGGCTTATCACTGGCGCGGCCGCCGCTGAAGAACACGCTTTGCGGAAAATTCTGTCTCAGCACACGCTCTGCGTCGTCGCGCAAGTCCTTCATTCCAAGGGCGTCGTATGAACGCATCATGACGAACAATGCCTCTTCGACTGCAGGTGCTTCACGGTAATCGGTAACCGCTTGTTGCGCACGATTGGCGGCAGCCACATATGCTCCGCGCCGGTAGTAGTAATTGGCGACGTGCACCTCATATTTGGCCAGCGCATTGACCAGATACTTCATGCGCGCAATCGCATCCTTGGTGTAGATGCTGTCCGGGAAACGCTCGGCAAGTTGTTTGAACGAATCGAAGGCTTCGCGCGCAGCCTTGGAGTCCCGCTCGCTCGGATCCTGCTTGGTGATAAAGCTGAGAAAACCGGCCTGATCATTGAAGTTGATGAGGCCGCGCAGGTAGTACATGTAATCCACATTCGGGTGATTCGGATGCAGCTTGATGAAACGCTCGACAGCGGCCAATGCTTGGGGCTGATCGCCTTGACGATAGTATGCATAGGCGACTTCCATCTGCGCCTGTTGTGCATATGTGCCGAACGGATAGCGCGATTCCAGCTTTTCGAAGTGCTGGACTGCTTTTTCATAGTTACCGCTCGATAATTCGTCGCGGGCCTCCGAGTATAATTTGGAGGCTGACCATCCTGCTGTCTCATCAACCTTATCGGGAAGCAAACCGCATCCCGACAGGGACAATGCGAAAACAAGGGCAGCGAATTTCAACGATTTATTTTGCATGACGTTGCAAGATTGCATCTGGACAAGAGAACGATTATAGCCGATGGGAACTTGCAGCGATATCAACCGAAACGCCGATTTTGACCAAAACCTTACCTGAAACCGAGCTTGAGGATGGGGATGAAGACGTCTCCGTCTCGCTGGAAGCGGCTCCCATTGTACTGAAACTGACTTCGGAGATGTGCGGTGTACGCCTCGACAAGGCACTTTCGCAGCTCATCCCGCAGTATTCGCGCAGCCGCATCCAGCAATGGATCGATGCCGGTCATGTCACCATGGATGGTGATACGGCACGCGCCAAGACGCTGGTGCTGGGTGACGAAACCCTGATCATCCAGCCGCAGTCCGCACCCGACGAACAGGCCTACAAGCCCGAGCCGATGGACTTGTCCATTGTGCATGAAGATTCCGCGCTGATTGTCATCAACAAGCCTGCCGGCCTGGTGGTGCATCCGGCTGCAGGCAATTGGTCCGGCACCTTGCTCAACGGCTTGCTGCATCGTTTTCCAGCGAATGGCGGCGTGCCGCGCGCAGGCATTGTGCACCGGCTCGACAAGGAAACCAGCGGCTTGATGGTTGTTGCCAGGACGCTGGAGGCGCAGACCGACCTCGTGCGCCAACTGCAGGCGCGCAGCGTCAAGCGCGAATACCTGGCGCTTGTCTGGGGCTTGCCGCAAGTGACGGGCAGGATCGAGGCGGCGATCGGACGGCATCCGCGCGACCGCATCAAGATGGCGGTATCAACAAGCCCCAGTGCCAAACCGGCAATCACGCACTATCAACGCCTTGCGACAGGATCGATCGATGGACGTGCCGTCAGTCTGGTGCGTTGCCAGCTTGAGACGGGCCGCACGCATCAGATCCGGGTGCATATGCAGTCAATGGGCTTTCCGCTGGTGGGTGATCCCCTGTATGGCAAGCCGCATCTGGCTTCGACGTTCGGACGTCAGGCATTGCATGCGTACCGGCTGGGATTGATTCATCCAGCATCGGGCGACGAATGTGCATGGAGCGCGCCGCTGCCGGACGACTTGTCGGCGCTGCTGGTCAGTGCCGGCATTGACGCCGACAATGTGGATTAACCTTTTCAAGCTGCGATGCCATGGATGTGATTGTTCCGGATTGGGTTGATGTCCCAGCCAACGTGGCTGCGTTCTCGACGCTTCGACGCGGCGGCGTCAGTCATGCGCCTTATGACGACGTCGCCGGTAGTGGCGGGATGAACCTCGGAACGCACGTCGGCGACAATCCCGATGATGTACGGCTGAACCGCGCCTTGCTGCGCACATTGCTGCCGGCGGAGCCGGCATGGCTGAATCAAGTACATGGTATTACCGTGGTGGATGCCGCGACGGCGGCCGGCTCGCCGGATGCTGATGCCAGCATCGCTACGGAACCCGGTGTGGTGTGCGTGATTCAAACTGCAGATTGCCTGCCGGTCCTCCTTTGTGACAGCTCGGGCCGGGTAGTCGGCGCAGCGCATGCCGGTTGGCGAGGCTTGGTTGGCGGCGTGCTTGAAAACACGGTGGCCCGCATGCGCAACGCCGGCGCCGATGATATCGTTGCATGGCTCGGCCCGGCCATCGGGCCGCAGACATTCGAAGTGGGCGAGGATGTGGTGACCGCATTCACGCAGCGCGATATGGCCATGCGCTCCGCTTTTGTCGCAATCCCCTCCCGGCCCGGAAAATATCTTGCGGATATCTACAGACTCGCTCGCATGGTGTTGGGCAAGGTTGGGGTGAGCAAGGTAGACGGCGGTGGTTTTTGTACGGTCAACGACAAGGATCGTTTCTATTCCTATCGGCGTGACCGGGTCACCGGACGAATGGCCTCATTGATCTGGCTCAAGTAGTTCACGCATCCATCCGGCGAACATGCCGTGCGCCGGATGGTGTCGTCAAAGGCCTTCACGTATTCGTATCGGACGGCGTATCGGTGGCATCCGATGGCGCCGCTTGTTTCTCTTGCGATTTCTCGCGTGCTGCGCGGTTGCGTTTGCGCCGCGGTGTATCCATCAAGTATAGAATGATTGTCAACGGCAATACGCCATAGAGCAGGAAGGTCACAATGCCGGCAACGGCGGAATGCTCGGTGATGGACATCATGAGTACGACATATATCCATGCGATGGCGACGATGTACATAGGATTGGATCCGCAAGACGAACCGTAACGATACGCCAAAAAGGAGTTCTCAGGATGAACATGTTCACTCCCCAAGCCTCGCCGCCGCCATGGATGCTGCAGTTAGCCGATGCCACAGTTTGGCAGGCTTGGCTCAAGCAGCAGCCGGTCGATGCGGCACCGGTCGTCGCGACGATCAATGAGCTTGGCGCAAGCATCGATCCGGCAGCACTCGCACAGCTGCAGAACGATTACATGCAGCAACTCGGAGAGCTTTGGCAAAACGTCTGGATGTCGAAGGCGCCTGCTGTGGCTGATCGTCGTTTCGCCGCGCCGGAATGGCAAGCGCATATCCTGCACTCCTTCAGCGCAGCATCATATTTGCTCAACGCGCGTTTCCTGATGGCGATGGCCGATGCAACGCAAGCTGCGCCGAAAGCAAAACAAAAAATCCGCTTCGCGGTCCAGCAGCTTGTCGATGCCATGTCGCCGGCCAATTTCCTGGTCACCAATCCGGAAGCGCAGCAAAAGATTGTCGAAACCAAAGGGGAAAGCCTCGCCAAGGGTATCGCCAACATGCTGGCGGACATGCAGAAGGGCCATATTTCCCAGAGCGATGAAAAAGCGTTCGAGGTCGGCAGAAATGTGGCCGCCACCGAAGGCGCGGTGGTGTTCGAAAACGAGTTCTTCCAGTTATTGCAATACAAGCCGCTGACGAAAACGGTCTTCGAGATACCCTTGCTCGTGGTGCCGCCATGCATCAACAAATACTACATTCTGGACTTGCAACCGGAGAATTCGCTGGTGCGTTACGCGGTGGAGCAGGGCAATACCGTGTTCCTCGTTTCGTGGCGCAACCCGGATGAGTCCATGGCGCATGCCACCTGGGACGACTATATCGAGCATGGCGTGATGAAGGCGATCGATGTCGTGCAGGACATCTCCGGGCAGGAGCAGATCAATGCACTCGGCTTTTGTGTCGGCGGCACGCTGCTCGCTGCCGCGCTGGCGGTGCTCTATGGGCGAGACGAGACACCGCTCTCCAGCCTGACCTTGCTGACCACTTTTCTGGATTTTTCCGACGCCGGCGTGATTGAGGTCTTCATCGATGAAGCGCAGATCGCACTGCGCGAGCAAAGCATCGGCAAGGGCGGCCTGATGCCGGGGCGGGACTTCACGGCGGCGTTTTCCAGCTTGCGACCCAATGATCTGGTCTGGAATTACGTCAAGTCGAATTACCTGAAAGGCGAGGACCCGCCGCCGTTTGATCTGTTGTACTGGAATGCGGATGCCACCAATCTGCCTGGTCCGATGTTCTGCTGGTATCTGCGCAATCTGTATCTGGAAAACCACCTGGTGAAACGAAACAAGCTGACTGTGCTTGGACAAAAAATCGATCTGTCGAAGATCAATGCGCCAGCGTTCATTTATGGATCGCGCGAGGATCATATCGTTCCATGGAGGGCTGCCTTCGAATCGACAACTCTGCTCAATCCCAAAAAACGCAATCGCAACAAGTTCGTTCTCGGCGCGTCGGGTCATATCGCGGGAGTCATCAATCCGGCGACGAAGAAGAAGCGCAGCTACTGGGTGAACGACGAGTCCGCTTCCAGTGCCGAAGAATGGATGCAGGGCGCGACCGAGAATCCCGGCAGCTGGTGGCCGGAGTGGGCAGCATTTCTGGCAGAAAATGGCGGCAGGCAGATCAAGGCGCCTCGCACTTTCGGAAACAAACGATACGAGGCAATCGAGCCGGCACCGGGGCGATATGTCAAAGTCAGGGCTGAATGATTTGTGGAAGACGCTGTGTGCGGCGATTGGAGCGCTCATCAATGCTGCCTTGCAATAACGCGAACGGACGCGCGAATAGTGCTAAATCTTTGATTTTTCGCACTATAATAAATGCAGGGAGGCGAACGGATGTTCGCTTTTTTTCTAAACAGGTAGAACGCGTTGCGACGCAATAAACAGGGATTTTCGATGAATAGTGCAAAAAAGATTTCCGAGCGCTTGATCAAGAAGTATCCGAATCGCCGTCTCTACGATACGCAGACAAGTTCCTACATTACGCTCTCCGACGTCAAACAGTTGGTACTCGACAATGAAGAGTTCACCGTTGTTGACGCCAAGAGCGAAGAGGATCTGACGCGCAGCATCCTGTTGCAGATCATTCTTGAAGAAGAGTCGAACGGTACGCCGATGTTCTCGAGCGGCGCTTTGTCGCAGATCATCCGCTACTACGGTCATGCGATGCAGGGCATGATGGGTTCCTACCTTGAGAAGAATATCCAGGCCTTTATCGACATCCAGAACAAGCTGGCCGAGAATTCAAAAGGTTTCTACGAAGGCAAACCCTTCAGCCCCGAGATGTGGACGCAATTCATGAATGTGCAGGGCCCGATGATGCAAGGCATGATGAGCAACTACATCGAACAGAGCAAGAATCTGTTCATGCAAATGCAGGATCAGATGCAAAGCCAGACTAAAAACATGTTTGGAACATTCCCGTTCAATACGAACGATATAAACAAGAAATAAGGCGACGATACACGGTTGCCAGGTTCGCCCGCTTGAACAGGAGGCGACGAATGAAGAGGGTACAATAGCGGATTCGCTTTGTACCCTTTTTTTATGTCTCAAGACTCTCAAATTGCACCCAAAGTCGGCTTCGTTTCCCTTGGTTGCCTGAAGGAGTCTTAAAATAAACCGAGCCGACGGATGCAAAAAAGCCCAAGAAGCACGTGTCTTCTTGGGCTTTTTTGTTTGCTGCAGCGGGCTATTTGGCTATCTTCGCATGCGGTATCGGCAAGCCCGGTGGGCTGCTGAACACTCGGAGATGTCCTTGGCCGATGAGGAAATTTTTATAAACGGCAAGTGTGACATTCCATGCCTCCTTCGCGACCGCTTCGCCGACTTCGATGATGTTGTCACGGTCGTCAATAATGGCGAGGCGTGCAGAGCGTCCATCCTTGAGCTTGATTGTCAGGCCCTCATGGCTCACCCCGCTGACGATGGCATGTTCGAGAGTGTTTGTCGGAGACGAGCCTATCATCTTTGCTTTTCCTCCATCTTGGCGGCTGCCGTGCGTTCCGGCGCGCGCAGCTCTTTGGTGATGTCCTGATCCAAAGCGATGCGCCTGGCGTTGAGCTGTATCCATGCCTCGGAGCGAGCGGGGTTCTGACGTCGCAGGGTGTCAGCAGCTTGCACGAGCTGCGTGCGTGACGTCAGGAAGTTGAACTCCTTGATCAAGATCATTCTCCTCGCGTTCCAGTTGGAAATGGCCAAGCGACATTGGGAGCGGGCACGATGCCGGCGGCTTTCGCGCTGTCCTTCGATTTGGCCTTCTTCGGTTTCGACACCTTGTCTTCAGAGGCTTGTTGCAGGGATGATCGGACAGCGTCGATATCGACCGTCGCGGCGTCGCAGAGTGCGGCGAACGATTGATGTTTCTCGTCTTGCAGGTTGACCTTGTCATCCTCGTCGAGCGCCCATGCCTTGATGGCCAGCGATTCACCGAAAACCATGTCCATGAGCATTAGCTGGAGCTGTCCAACCGTGGCGCTCTCCACGTAAGCGATTAGCGCATCCTCATCGGCCCCCGTCCATGTATAGATTTCCGGGAGTTCGTTGGCAGGTACAGAGACGTAGTAATCGCCCAGAAGCAGCTCCTTGGCGATGAGCCTCCAAGCCTCGAGCGACAATCCGTGCTGCATCGTCTCGCGGACCTTGCGATAGGCGGCGATGCGCGCGGCGGTTTCGTCTTCGGCCAGCCTTTCACGCCGTTCGCGAGCAGCTTTGCTCGCTTGCTGTTTGGCTTCTTCCTCGGCCTCTGCAACCTGATCGCGCTCCGCCTCCAGGCGCGCATCATGGGCCTCTTGGGATTCGCAGATGCAGGCTTTCTCCAAGGCAGCTTGCATTGCGGTTTCCTCGTACATGGCCTGCACCTTGCCGTCGATGCGCACGAAGGCCGCTGGCTTTGGTAGCTGCTCCTGTGTCAACACATCCTCGGCCTTCTTGTATTCGATGGTGTGATCGGCGATGCGGTCGAAGCGCCACACGGGGATGTCGGCAGGAACCAGCTCGGTATCTTTCTTGAACTGCTTCGCTTCTTCGCCCTCGTAGACCGGCGTGCCTTTCTTCTCCGCGACTGCCAGCACCTTGTTGTCGTGCGCGCGGCACTTGGAGGCAAAGCAATTCGGATCCGTGCACACGTCTGCAGCGACGTCTTTGAACACCATCGGCTGATTGCCGGTGCGTTTCGGGCAGGCGTCGCACGAGCCGGCGTCTGCGACCAGCCTGGCGTCCTTGATCGGGAAGCGTGCGCGGTCCAGTGTGAGCATGTAGCGCAGCTGGATGTGTTCGAAGGCGCTGCGATAGGACATGGGATCGCCGTCATTGACGATCTCTTCCGTCGCCTGGTCCTGCAGACTTTCGACCGGGATGCGGGCGATGAGCAGGGCCGTCGATGCAGACAGCTTGCCGTCGAAGAATGCCTCGCGCACGCTCGGCGAAAGCGCGCAGAACTTCAAGCGGCCATAGATATATGACCGGCTCTTGCCGACCTTGTCTGCCAGCTTGTCGGCGGTGTACCCGTGCTGCTTCATCAGCTGGTCGTAGCCCTCGGCCTCCTCGATCTCGTGCACGTCCTTGCGCTGCAGGTTCTCGATGATCTGGAGCTCCAGCGCCTGCACGTCGGTGAGCTCGCGCACAATGGCCGGAATGGATTCCAGTCCGGCCAGCTTCGAGGCGCGGTAACGGCGCTCGCCGGCGACGATCTCGACGCAATCGATCATGTCTTCGCTGGTCGGCAGCGGGCGGACGAGGATCGGTTGTGCGAGGCCGTGGTTCTTGATGCTCTCTGCGAGCTCAGCCAGATCTGCCTCGTTGAAGTGCTTCCGCGGGTTGGTCTTCGACGGGATGACGCAGGCCAGAGGTATGTTGCCGAAATGCGGATTGCTGAAATTTGAGGCGACAGCTGTCATTTGAATTCTCCTTCGAGTTGATGGATGGCTTCGTCGGATAGATGGCCACGGTAACGACACTTGCCGTCGACGAAGAGGGCGGCGGTCGGGTGAAAAGTTCGGTTGCTGAGAATCCAGATACGAAGGTTGGCGGTGCGGCGCGGCTCGGTCAGGCGCATGCCGTCCGGATAGACCATCACGCACCGATGCACGTGGTCATGCCTGATCGCGGCCTTCATGCCGACGCTCCCTGCCGGTTCTGTGCGCGGCTTTGCTGCGCCAGCGCAAGCGACTTCACGCGGGCGTTGTGCAGCGTGACGATGTCGAGTGCGCGGATCAGCTTCTCGCACTCGAGCACGGCGTTCCGGATCGGCGGCAGTTCGTGGCGCGCCAGTCCGACCGTGCCGGTCCGGTCCGCGCGGACCGAGATGTCCTGCATGGCGCGCATGCCGGATTCGAGGATGAGGCTCTTGTCGCCCTTCGCTGCGAGTCCGAGGTAGACCACGTTGAAGATGGCCGCCAGTTGCTCGAAGGCGTCGGGATTCGGTGCCAGGCGCAGCGCGGCCAGCGCGCCATGGCCGGAGTAGGCGAACTCCTGCTGCAGCTCCGGCATGACGGGCACGTGGACGTGCTTCGGGCGGTATGCCTTGTTGCGGCGTCTGAGGTGCTTCATGCCGCCCTCCGTAGCTGGTCGAGCGGGACGCTGCGCACGACGCCGGGCAGTTCGTGATCGATCTCGATGATGGCGAATGCGCGCGCATTCTCGACGCTGCGCTGGATGTCGATGACGGTGCCGGTGAGCCGGCCGTCATCGCAGTCGAATTCGACCGGCGTATTGCGCTGGATGTTGTTGTGGGTAGTCATGGATAGATCAGACGAGCGAAGGTTGATGCGCGTGGGGCGCGTGGCGCACATCGGTGCGCGTGTAGAAAAGGAGCTTGAACTGGAGCGTGCTGCCGGTGACGGAAACGGTCCACATCAGGTAGCCGTCATTGAATTGCTGCGGCAGCAGCTCCGGCTCGCCGATGGTGTATCCATGCCCGGCCAGCGCGGTGAACACCGGCTGATGGTCGCGGCCTCGGGTGCAGTTGGCGGACAGCCGAACCTTGCCCGCGTCCAGCGCCTGCACATGCGGCACGAGGTCAAGCGGCTGAACTGCATCGCCGAAGCGATTGATGGTGGCGGCGTTCGCATGGAATGCAGACGTCTGCACTTCGTGCTGGCGCGTGAGTTGGCTGGCCAGCTTGCCGTAGAGAGAGCTCATTTCGACCTCCGAAGGCTGACGGCAAAGAATCGGCGGTCCGGATTCGGCAGATAGTCGCTGTCACCGGACAGAAAGACGGCATTGGACGGCGGATGCCGCTTGACTGTGGCGATGATGTCTCGCGCCGCTGCCTCCTTGGCGGGATCGGCCGCATCCAGGCGGGGCACCGGTTGGTTGAGCTTGCGCGCGGCGACATAGGCATGGCCGCTCAAGCCTTCGAGCGGATCGACGGCCTTGGCGCGCACCTTGACCGCGCCGGCGGCAGAGAAAGCGTCGGGCTGGATCACTGGCATGCGCCCTCCTTGAGAGGAATGACTGTGACGCTGCACAGGCCGCCAAAATGGTCCAGTGCAACTTCGTGAATGGCGCCGCTGCTTTGCCCGATGGCGGTATAGGCAAGGCGGCAATCACTTGTGCGAACCGTGACGGAGAAGGCGTTCATGCTGCCCCCTGTTGCGGTGCGTATTGGTAGTTCGGAGGAATGGAAACCGAGAGCGTCAGGCGGCTCTTCTTAAGGTGAGCGGTGGCGAAGGATGCGTGTTCGTAGCGTTTGACTTCCTTGAAGCCAAGGTCGACCAGGGCGTTATACAGCTTGGGATTGTTGAAGCCGGCTGCTGCCACGAGCTCTATTATCAGAACACGATCGCACGTTGACAGCCAGTTGCTCTCTGTGGCGATGCGCAGCCCTTGTGCTTCCAGTGAACGGATGGTCGGTTCCGCCATCACTAAAGCGGAGCGCATCTGCTTGATTTCCTTGCGGCGGCCGGCATGCCGGCTTTCTTCTCGCTCGACCACCCTTTCGAGGAAGGTGTTAGGGGCGGTGCTTTTGGGCTTCTTCATCGTTCGCTCCGTCAATAAGGTTTCGACGGAGCAAATAATACATAAGGTATTATTTGGTGTAAATACCAATTGTATTAATTTTGTATAATTTGGCGCGGCTTAAGTTTCTGTGGGGTGATCAATTCTGTTGATCAATTTTTATATCCCATATTCATGGGATTCTCGATGCGCCGGGCATCGCTGAGTATCCTCGTTCCATAATGTGGAATAAGGAAAGGGATTATGCAAAAGTTGGAGTTGGAAGTGCTGGATGCTGTGCGGCAAATGTCGCCGGAAGCAAGGGTGATTCTGCTGCGTTATGCGCAGGCGTTGGCTGCAAAGTATCCGGCACCGCAGGAGGTGGTGCTACGCTTGGTTTCGAACTGGAGCAATATTTAGTGATTCTGCGCGGGGTGCGGTTTCCGCGGCCGTTGAAATAGAGGCCTTCCCTATGGGGGTCGCTTCTCTAAATGCAGTAATGATGCTCAACTCCTCGGGGTCGAGGTATACCAGCGCAAGCAATGGCTGCGCTGCATGAATGGATTTTGTGCCTCGCCCCGTCATTAACCATTCGTAGTGGACTTGTGCGCGTTTGCACATATCCGCGCAAATCTCATAGCTCGGCATGGTTTCGCCAGCAAACCATTTACGAGCTGCGCCTTGGGTCACTTTGTAGTGCGACGCCAACTGGGTTTGGCGTCCATGCTCGGGGTATCCAAGCATGCTGGTCACATCAACGAGCCGCGCTACGAATTGCATTTTCTCTTCTGTCATCCCTGTACTTTATCTATTAAGAAAATACATTCGGTATTTGACGCAAAGTAATACATTAGGTATTATTTTGTGATGGAAACAATAAACCTCATAAGTGAAGCCGTGCGAATTGTCGGGTTGGGCAAGCTCGCACAAGCCTGCAACGTTACGTATCCGGCAATCAGAAAGTGGGAGCGAGCCGGACGGCTTCCTCGCACCGAGTGGACCGGCGAAACGCAATACTCGCTGGTTATTGAGCGCGAAACGCAGGGACAAATAACGCGGAGTCAGTTGCTCCAACTGCCGGCAGCACCTGTTCCCGATCAATCAGAACAGGCGGTTGCATGACGTTTCATCGCTTGCACTCAGGATTGATCGCAATTCCCGCCATGCGCGCAGCCCCATTCCAGTGCGGCCTGCCAGTCGTGCGAACGTCCGCCGATTCAGCTTGCCCTTGGCGGGCAGGCCGTCCCTTTGCGCCAGCCGGCGCTCCCGCTTTGTCATTTTCTTTGAAGGAGGTTTCATGAAGGCTCTTTACGCACGGTTCATGCTCTGGCTGATCCGGCCGGCGCTGGCGCTCAATGCCGGAAGGATCGCCATGAATGTGGACGACAAAAAGCATCGCGTCGCGGTTACCAAATTCGATGCAGCGTCCCTCGACAGTATGCAGACGGAGCTGACAGGGGCGCTTAGAGGGGAAATGCGAGTACGGCTTGAATCACCACATTTTCCCCTTCCAAAAAAATGAAGTCTCTGGACACAACCTGGAAGCGGGTTAGCTGCCCGTCGCAGAGGATTTGAATGAATTCGCCGGTTATCGGGAATGCCGATTCTTCGATATGTGGAATGTTGGCTTTGATCGATGCGGGATTCTTGATGCGGGCTTTCGCTTCGTTTGTAAATAATAGTTCGTAGGTGATGCCTGGTTTCATGGGAGTTCCTTTGTTGAGATTTTGTTGTTGGGGAATGGCAATTTATCACGTTGGAATCTCCCGCCTTATTGCAAGTTGATGTTTGAACGAAAGATATCCCGATGCCAACAAGTGTGCATCGGCAAAAAAAGGAAAGGTTTACCGTGACGCTTCGTTATTCGTCGATGAATCAGGCTGACGCGCTCTACACAGTGGCGCGTGCATATCCGGGTGGGTTGGAGGCATTGGCTTTGCGTATGGGCATGTCGGTCAATGTCCTGCGCAACAAGCTGCGGCCGTCAATCAATACGCACCATATCAACAGCGAGGAAGAGTCGCTGATCATCGAGTTTTGCGAGGAGGCCAAGGTCGCGGATGCGCTGCAGCCGCTCGTCGCAAAGAACTGGCGGCACGGATTGATTGCTTTCCCGCGCCCACCTGTTGACGTTCTATCAGACGACGATTTGACCAAGGCCCTGTGCAAGGCGGTCAAGGAGTTTTCCGATCTCTCGTCCGCCGCATCGGAAACGGTCTCGCACCGGAACATCACTCACGCGGAGATGGAAGCCATCGAAAAGGAGGCGCAGGAGGCGCTCGCAGCGATTGAGGAGCTGCGATATCGCATCCATAGCCGGGCTCAACCCTGATTGCACAAACGCATTCCAAATACAAAGCGACGCTCGGGCGCAAGCCTGCGATCAACAAGAAAAAAGCCTGGGAGGGCTAGATGGCAAAGATGACTCCGATGGCGCCGGACAGTGCCGGCTTCAAGGTGCTTTCACGTCTGTATGACCTGAATGGCGTCGCGCCCATTTTGCAGCTGAGAAATATCCTGTTCGGCGGCTTCCGATCACCGAAGCAATTCGAGCAGGTCGCGATGGTGCCCCTCACGATGCGCGGTCTCGTCAAGCTAGGCAAGCGCGACACGATGATGATCACGGCTGAAGGGCGCGTGCTGGTCGAGGCGTATCGCCGTTCCATGCCGACGCCGCGCGTCGTGTCCGTCAATACCAAGCCGCTTGACTTGGCGAAGCACTATTCGGTCGATGCGAAGCGTGCGGGGTCGATGGATTATCGAACCTATCCATCCGTTATGGGTGATGAGCGTGTGCCCTATACAGGGTCGTACAGCGGGGTGAGCGACAAGTGAATCTCGACGATTTTGGCCGCGTCGCAGACGCTGCGCTCGTTTCCATCGAGTCGTTGCTGAGCAAGTGGTTTCCGCTGGGTGTCATCGATGGGCAGGAGTTCTGTATCGGTTCCAAGTCCGGCGAAGCCGGCAAGTCGATGCGTATTCGTCTATCCGGCCATAAGGCCGGATACTGGTCTGACTTTACGTATTACGACGGAAGCGCAGGCGGCGACGCCGGCCGTGATCTGATCTCGCTCTATGCCTATATCCATGGCATCACGCAGGGCAAGGCCTGCGCGGAACTCGCACAGGAACTTGGCATCGAGCTTGCTCCTCGCGCTCATCAAGATGAAAAAGGGCGTGCGCATCTGCCGCCTGCCAAGGCACAACAGAAATCGCCGCATGCGCAAGCGGGACAGGGGGTAGGGGCTCCGCCGAGGAAGGCGAAAACGGAGTGGATGCCGGTCTTGCCGGTGCCTGACGATGCAGGTCCGTATCCAGTGGCGCATGTCGTTCGCGGCCGGCCGGAGCGGGTCTGGGAGTATCGCGACCAGGAGCGCCGCCTCCTCGGCGGCATCTATCGATTCAAGACATCCGACGGCGGTAAGGAGATCATTCCGTGCGTCTATGCACGCCATCCCGACAGCGGAAAGTGCGAGTGGCGCTGGATGTCGTTCCCTGAGCCGCGCCCGCTGTATCTGCCGGGGCCGCTGCGTGACGGCTTTCCTGTCTTGGTGGTGGAGGGGGAGAAGTGCGCCGATGCGGCGTTCGAGATGCTTGCCGATCTCATCGATACGGTGTCGTGGCCGGGCGGAGGCAAGGCGGCCGGCAAGGCCGATTGGAGCCCGCTGGCCGGGCGCAGGGTGCTCATCTGGGCGGATGCCGACGCGAAGGTCTACAAGGATGGGCATCCACGCGCAGGCGAGCTCCGGCCGGAGCACGAGCAGCCGGGCATGGGCACGGCGCTGAAGATCCGCGAGATCCTGATCGGTCTCGGCTGCGAGGTCCGGCTGATCGACATTCCCGCACCGGGCGTGAAGCCGGATGGGTGGGATATCTACGATCTGATTGAGGAGGGGGTATCGGAGGATTATGTCGCGGCCTGGCTGAAAAGACTGCGGCCCGTGCCGGTCGAGAATCTCTCTGCGTCGGAGCAGGTGGCTGCATCGGCTTCGGATGGGCCGGATGTTCCGCCCTGGGTGACGGAGGGGCTAGAAGGCTCTTCCACCCCTGATCCCGCTTGCGCGGGCGGCTTGAGCTGGGAAGAGCTGCGCGCGATGATGATCGAGACGGCGAATGGCGGAGTGAAGGGGTGCCGCGAGAATGTCTACATGGCGTTGAAGCATGACCGTCGACTCGCGGGCCTTGTGGCGCTGGATCAGTTCTCACAGTTGCAGATGAAGCGCAAGGCCACTCCGTGGCAATCGGAAAAAGGCGAATGGACCGAGGCGGATGACTTTCACCTCGGGATGTACCTTGCGAACACTTACCGGCTTGTGGTGGCTTCGGTTAGCGAGATCGAGAAGGCGGTCTCTCAGGCGGCTCGGGAAAATGCGTTCAATCCGGTCACCGACTTCCTGAACCAGTGCGCGGACAAGTGGGACAGGCAGCTGCGCGTCGTGACGGCCTTCAGCACGTATTGGGGTGCGCCGGATTCGGATTACATGCGGTTGATCTCGCTGATGTTCTTCGTGGGCCTCGCCAAGCGTGCATTCTGCCCGGGCGTCAAGCATGACTATGCGCCCGTGTTCGAGGGCGGGCAGGGGCAGGGCAAATCGACGGCGCTGGCGGTGCTGGGCGGCGTGTGGTTTGCGGACACGCCGTTCAAGATGGGGGACAAGGACGGCTTTCTCGCCATTCAGGGCGTGCTGCTGTACGAGATTGCCGAGCTGGAGCAATTCAACCGATCCGAGGTCACGGCCATCAAGGCGTTCATGTCGAGCCAGACGGACCGCTACCGGGAGCCGTATGGACGACGGATGAAGAACGTCGCACGCCGGACGGTCTTTGCTGCCACGACCAATGAGGCTGAGTACTTCAAGGATCCGACCGGAAACCGGCGCTTCTGGCCGGTTGAAACCGGCCGCATCGACCTGGAGGCATTGCGGCGTGATCGCGAGCAGCTGCTGGGTGAGGCGGTCCATTTGATGCGCAGTGGCGAGCTCTGGTATCCGACGCCGCAGGAGCAGCGCACGCTCATCGATCCGCAGCAGGAGACGCGCGAAATCGCGGACATCTGGGTCGGCCGCATCTATGACTATGTCGAAGCGATCGGGCCGGATGGCAAGCCTTCGGTGCATAACCGGCTGGATCGCGCCACGATGCGCGAGCTGCTGACGAAGGCGCTGCATATCGAGATCGGCAAGTTGGGACCGGCCAAGCAGGAGCAGATGCGCATCGCGAATTGCATGCGCAAGCTGGGGTGGATCAAGGATCGCGAGACGAGCGGGGCGCGCGAACGCTTCTATACGAGGCCAGCGCCGTCGGCGCAAGCGGCACAAGGGGAGGGTGATGATCCGCTCCCGATTTAAGGATTTTGCTTTCAAACGGGCATCTTTGCGCCAGAGATCGTGCGCCGCATCGCGGCGGGCGGAAAAGGCCATTGCGTTCGGAATGACAGGCAGATTCCCAACCTCGTCCAACCTCGCTTTCAGCAGGTTGGACGGCGCAAACCCGCGTGGTTATTGGCCTCGCCAACCTCCCGACCTCGCCAACCGTTTCCGCTCACACATGCGCACACACGCACGCGTATACGCGACGGATCATTTTCGACAAAACGCTATTGATAAAACTCAAAAACAGGTTGGACAGGTTGGGAGGTTGGCGGATCAAGGTCTGAAGCGGCTTTGCGTCGTCCAACCCCACGTCCAACCAAAAAGGGGGTTGGACAGATGACAAAGGACCTTCGGCAAGAAATGCCTCTGACAGCAGCATTCCTCGACGACCTCAGAGCGGCGTTCGGGAAGGAGGCGATCGATGCACAGATACGGAGGGGGCTGAAGGGTGAGCCGACATTCTGGGCGCGTGAAAACGGGCATCGGCTCGGCACGCGATGCACCGTGCATACGTCTGCGATCCGGTACGACGAGCGCGGCCTGTCGTGCTCGGTGACCGCCGAATGGATCATCGAGGCGCGGGCCTTTGCGAAGAAGTGCGGCGCTGATGTGCGTGAGGCTGATCCATTGATGCCGGGCGATCTGGAGCGCGAGGCGCGGGAACTGCGGGATTTGATTGAACAAGCGAAGAAAAAGGGCAGGGGATGATGAAGCCGATTTTTGAGACGACGGGGCAAGCCATTTACGTGGCCTTCCAGATCCATGGCAGCGAGCAGCAGGACAGCACCATGCGCAAGGCGCTCATCCGCGTCATGGAGTCGATCAACCTCCAGTCCGACGAGCAGAGCGAATGGCTGGCACAGTTGCGCGGGACGCGGGCCGATTCGACGGTGGACTTCGAGGGATTGTCGTCGAATGACATTCGCGCGCAGTGCGCGTTGATCATGTCGGCCATCCATGCTCTTTTGCCGCAAGCGGAGATCTGGGCGCTGCAGGCCAAGTACAGCCGCACGGATTACGAAGGTCCGATTGAAAGCAGACGTTACGCATTCTCGAAGGAGAAGGCGGCGGCGATTCGCAATGTGGCGCGCTGGCTTGCAGAGAGAAGGGCGCTCGAATGTGTGCCGCGGCTGGCACTGGATTGCATGGTGGCCAAGTTCTACGCCAATCACAAAAAGACCGAGATCAGCTTTCGGCAATTGGCAATTGAGTTCGGCGGCAACCATATGTCGTATGCGCGCGCGTTCCCGAAGGTGAAGGCGCTGCTCAAGCCGCTGGAAGCGATGGCGATTGCGCGCCTGCAGCCACACTTCGAGGAGCAGGGCATTGTCGCTTGCCAGTCGACGAATTGAGAAAAATCAAAAAGTGTTTGACAAGGTTGTTACAGTTGCCTCAAAATTTCACCAACCTCGAAGCCAGTACGTCAAAAGCCCCGATCACGTTGATCGGGGCTTTTTGTTTTCCGGCTTCGCGCGCCGCAATACGTGGCCACCATCTTTGTGTCTCCTCCGATGTCTCCTTCCTGCATCGGATTCGCCGTCGCATCTCCTTCGATGCGGCGGCTTTTTCATTTTGGTCTGTCATGGCTACTCGCGCAAAGTCGATCTGCAGGCATCCGGGATGCGGAAAGCTGATCGATGAACCGGGACGCTGCGAGAAGCACGCGAAGCTGGTGCAGCAGAAAGCCGATGCCGATCGCGGCTCTGCACATGAGCGCGGCTATGACGGCAAATGGCGCAAGGCGCGCGATGCATTCCTGCGTGAGCATTCGTTATGCGAGTGTGATGAGTGCAGCGATCGTGGTCGCTTGATTGCTGCGACCGTCGTGGATCACACAATTCCGCATCGATTGAAGGAAGCGAAAGACAGCGGCGATCCGGTGCGGATCAAGAAAGCCTTCGCGCTCTTCTGGGATCGGAAGAACTGGAAGGCGATGTCGAAGCCGTGCCATGACCGCAAGACAGCCCGCGAGGATGGCGGCTTCGGTCGATAGGGGGGGCGGTCCAATCTCTACAGCCTCCCATTGAAGACCGTCTGCCTAGTCTTTTTTTTGGCCGCGCAAGTTTCGGACGGGGGGGTATTGACAGGAGTCTGACATGGGTCTTCGAGGACCAAAATCAAAACCAACCGAGCTCAAGGTCTTGGAAGGAAATCGCGGCCATCGGCCGATGATTGCGGACGGTCAACTGCGGCCGATGGTCGAGACGCCGGACCCGCCGAAGCATCTGGGCAAGGAGGCACGCAAGGAGTGGAAGCGCATCACGGTCGAGCTGGTTCGCTACAACATCATCTCCAGACTCGACCAGCAGATGCTCGGCATGCTGTGCCAGGCGGTCGAGCGGGTTGCGCTGTTCGAGACCGCGCTGCAGCGGCGCATGCTTCGCATCCTCACGGAAAACAAGGAGCGGCCGTCAGATCAGGAACAGGATCCGGCACAAGCTTACATCGCGCGAACCTCGCAAGGCTATGAGATGCAGTGCATCGAGTATCAGCTGCTGAACAAAGAGCGCGAAATTCTCATGAAACTGCTCGGCGAGTTCGGCCTGTCGCCGGCGATGCGTGCGCGTGTCGTTCTCGGCCAGCCCGGCGCGAAGCAGCTCACACTGTTCGAGGGCGGCAAGGCCGATGGCGACGGCAAGGAAAAGAAAGACGGACCGCAGAGCTTCGCGGAGTTTTGAATGGACTACGTCGATCGCACGCTCCGCTATGCGGCTGGCGTGACCTCGGGCGAGATCATCGCCTGCAAGTGGGTCAAGCTGGCATGCCAGCGGCATCTGGACGACCTGCAGCGCGAGGGTTGGAAATATCGCTTTGACGCTGCGCGGGCGAATCGGGTCTGCCGGTACGTCGAACTTCTGCCGCACATCAAGGGCGATTGGGCGAGGCCGGTGAATGTCGATGGCGTGATGGTCTATCCGACCATCAATCTCGAAGACTGGCAGTGCTTCATTATCTGCGTCGTCTTCGGATGGATCGACCAGCGCGGCAAGCGGCGCTTCAAGCGAGTCTATGTCGAGGTTCCGCGCAAGAACGCGAAGTCCACCATGTCGTCCGGCATTGCGCTCTACATGCTGACAGCGGATGGCGAGCCGGGTGCGGAAGTCTACAGCGCGGCGACGACCGGCGAGCAGGCGCGCATCGTGTTCGATGACGCGAAGCGCATGGCGCTGCGCTCGCCCGCGCTCCTGGAGCGGTTCGGTGTCGGTGTGGCGACCTACGACATCACGATCGCCGAAACCGCCAGCACGTTTCGCGCATTGAACGCAGAAGGATCGACGCTCGACGGCTTGAACATTCACTGTGCCATTGTCGATGAGTTGCATGCGCACAAACGACGCGAGTTGTACGACGTACTGGATTCCGGCACTGGCTCCCGATCGCAGCCGCTGCTGTGGATGATCACGACCGCCGGCAGCGATCGCAGCGGCATCTGCTACGAGCAGCGCGCGCACGTGATCAAGGTGCTGGAGCGCGTATTCGAGGATGAGTCGTTCTTCGGGATCATCTACACGATCGACGATGAGGACGATTGGGCCGATCCCGCCGTCTGGGCGAAGGCGAATCCGAACTATGGGGTCTCGGTCCTGCCGGACGACATGGAAGCGGCTTGCCGCAAGGCGATGTCCATGCCGAGCGCGGTCAATGGCTTCCTGACCAAGCGGCTCAATGTATGGGTCAATGCCGACAGCGCGTGGATGGACATGCGCGCGTGGGACGCATGCGGCGATCCAGTCTTGACGCTGGAGCAGTTCGAGGGCGCGGAGTGCCTGATCGCGCACGATCTGGCATCCAAGGTCGATATCGCCGACAAGGTCCGCCTGTTCTGGAGGGACATTGAGGGGCGACGGCATTACTACGCCTTTGCGCAGCACTACCTCAATGAGCAAGCCATCGAAGATGGCCGCAATTCGCAATACAGCGGCTGGGCGCGCCGCGGTTTGATCACGGTCACGCCGGGCAACGTGACCGACTTCGGCGTTATCGAGGACGATCTACTCATCGATGCGGCGCGGTTCCGCGTTCAGGAGGCACCTTACGATCCATTCCAGGCAACGCAGTTCTCGCAGCGCATGGTCGCGGCGAACCTGCCGATGGTAGAAGTCGGGCAGACGGTCAAGAACTTCAGCGAGCCGATGAAATGGTTGGAGGCGTTGGTCCTCGAAGGGCGGTTCCATCATGACGGGGATCCGGTCTTGACGTGGATGGTCAGCAATGTGGTCTGCCATCGCGACGCGAAGGACAACATATTCCCGCGCAAGGAGCGCGAGGAGAACAAGATCGACGGCGTTGTCGCCCTCCTGATGTGCCTCAATCGCGCGATCGCCGACCAGGCGCAAACCATACCGGACGGAGTCTAGTGATGTTCAATTTTTTCAACCGAGGCGGAAGCCTGCGCGCAGACGCAAGCGGCGGCACGCCGAGCAAGCCGGCCGGATGGATTGTCGGTCTGTTCGGCGGCGGCAAGTCGATCTCCGGCGAGTACGTAACGCCGGACTCCGCGATGCACGTGATGGCGGTCTATGCCAGCGTGCGGATCCTGGCGGAGTCGATCGCCTCACTTCCGCTATCGCTGAAAATGAAGGAGAAGGGCGGCAAGCGCGTCGATGCAGATGATCATCCGCTTCATGCGCTGCTGCACGATGCGCCGAACCCGCAGATGACAGCGTTCGACTTCAAGGAAATGAAGCAGGCGCACATGGGCCTGCGTGGCAATGCCTACTCGCTCATCGAGCGCGATGGAAAGGGCGAAGTCGGCGCGCTGTATCCGCAGGCGCCAGACAAGGTGACGGTAAGGCGCAATCCGGACGACGGCTCGATCTACTACGACATCTCGGGGGGCGAGAACGGTATCCCGGCACGACGGATGCTGCATCTTCGGGGCTTCTCGCTCGATGGCTTGATCGGCCTGAATCCGATTGAGCTCGCGCGCGAGACGGTCGGACTGGCGATCGCTGGCGAGCGGGCCGGCGCAGAGACGGTCGGACGCGGCATCGTTCCGCCGGCGGCAATCGAAGTTGTCGGCAATCCCGACAAAAAACAGCGAGACGATATCCGCCAGTCGTGGCGGGATATCCATGCCGGCAACCGCAACGACATCGCTGTTCTCGGCGCTGGCATGAAGCTGCACGATCTGCGCATCAACATGAAGGACATGCAGTTCATGGAATCGCGAAAATTTCAGGTGACGGAGATCGCGCGGATGTTCCGGATCCCGCCTCACATGCTGGCGGACCTGGAAAAAGCAACGTTCAGCAATATCGAACATCAGGATCTGCAGTTCCTGAAATACACATTGATTCCATGGATCGCGCGCTGGGAGCAGCGCCTCAACCTGTCGCTGCTGTCAGAGGACGAGCGTAGCGAGGGGTATTTCTTCAAGTTCAATGTCGACGCCTTGATGCGGGCAGACATGAAGTCCCGCTTTGAGGCATATCGCACCGGCCGAGAGATCGGCGTCTACAACGCGAACGAGATCCGCGATCTGGAGGACCGCGATCCTTACGAGGGTGGCGACATTTATCTGGAACCTCTCAACATGCAGCGCGCAGGAGCGCCGCGGGAAGGGCAAGCATGAAAAAAGCATATCTGGCCGAATTGATCTTCAATACGCCATTGGCCATTCACGGCAGCAAGTTGGAGATCATCCTCAACGTCCTGCAAGCGCATCTCAACATCGCCGAGATCGGTGCCATGGAGGATGACGAACTGCCGGCGTCGCTGAATGCGGCAAAGTCCGGTCCGGCATTCCAGGACGTCGGTCATGGCGTCGCGGTGTTGCCGATCTATGGTTCGCTGACGCATCGCACGCGCGGCCTCGATGCGATGTCCGGCATCCAGAGCTATAAACAACTCTCCGCAGACTTCCATGCAATGGTCAACGACGGCTCTGTGCGGCATATCGTGCTGGACCTCAACACACCGGGTGGCTCGGTCAACGGTCTGTTCGACCTGGCCGATGAGATCAGCAGCGCACGCGGCATCAAACCGATATCCGCGATCGTCGATGAGTCCGCCTATAGCGCAGGCTATGCGATTGCCTCTGCGGCTGACGAGATCATCGTGCCGCGCATGGGCGGTGTCGGCTCGATTGGCGTCATTGCCGCGCACGTAGATCGCAGCGCCATGCTGGCCAACTCCGGAATCAAGGTCACGCCGATCTATGCCGGCGCGCGCAAGGCCGACGGTCTGCCCGACTCACCGTTGACCGATGAGGCGCTGTCCCGACTGCAGGCCGAAGTCGATCGAGCTTACGAGCTCTTTGTCGAGACGGTCGCGAAGAATCGCGGAATGACCGCTGCCGCAGTCAGGGCGACCGAGGCAGACACTTACCGCGGTGACGACGCGATCAGGATCGGACTCGCGGACAAGGTCATGACGGCCAAGGATGCGCTACGCGACATCATTGCGCGCAACGTGAACACTCAGCCGCAAGGCAAAGCCGGCGGGCGTGTCCAGCGCGCCGCGCAGGCGATGCAGATAATCGGCGCGCAACAGAATCCATCAGGATCCCCGCGAGGGGTATAGCGCCGCCTTCGGGCGGCTTTTTTATTTGCGAAAGGAAAGCAATGAAAGACATCACCAGTCTTCTGCAGCGCCGCGCGGGGGTGCAAGCACGTGTCGCGGAATTGGCGGCGATTGAAGCCGACGGAACCGACCTCACTGCCGAGCAGCTCGCCGAGTTCAATCAGCTGCAAGCCGAGTTCAATGACCTGACCGCCAGAATTGATCGTATCCAGGCAGCCGAAAAAATGGCAGCCGTGACCGCGACGCCACTGGCATCCATGTCGGCAGTACCGAAGGCTGCCAAGCAAAAAGGCGAAGACATCGGCATGATCGTCCGTGCGCTGTGCGCGTCGAAGGGCGACCCCCGCGGGGCTGCGCATTATGCGGACACCAATGGGTTCCCCGAGATTGCCGCCGTCCTCAACACCGGCACCGGCGCCGCCGGCGGCTTCATCGTTCCACCGGGTTATGTTCCGGAGTTCGTCGAACTGCTGCAGCCGATGTCGGTCGTGCGAGCCTCCGGCGCGCGAACCATCCCGATGCCGAATGGCTCGCTGACCATGCCAAAGATCGTCGGTGGCGCCTCGGCGAACTATCAGGGCGAGAACGACGACATTGCGGCCTCCGAGCAAACCTTCGGCCAGATGACGCTGTCGAAAAAGAAGTTGACCGCGTTGGTTCCGGTTTCCAACGACCTGATCCGCTTCTCCAATCCGCAAGCAAACACGATGGTCCGCGACGACATGCTGCAAGCGATCGCGCTGCGCGAGGATATCGGATTCTTGCGCGACAACGGCACCGGCAATCTGCCGAAGGGTCTTCGCTATTGGGCGCCTGCCGGAAATGTGATCGCCGCCAATGCGACAGTCAACCTGCAGAATGTCAAGAACGATCTGGGCAAGCTGGAGCTGGCACTGCTGACCGGCAAGGTCCGCATGATCAAGCCGGGATGGGTATTCTCCCCGCGCACCATGGTCTATCTGCAGAACCTGGTCGACGGTAATGGCAACAAGGCATTCCCCGAGATCGACGCAGGGCAGCTGCGCGGCAAGCCGTTCCGACTGACGACGCAGATCCCGGAAAACCTGGGTGCCGGCAGCAATGAGTCTGAGATTTATCTGGTTGACTTCAATGAAGTCATCATCGGCGAGGCGACCGGGTTGATCATCGACGTATCGACCGAGGCATCGTTCAAGAGCGGCGCGACCATGGTGTCGGCTTTCTCTCAGGATCTCACGCTGATTCGGGCGATCACCGAGCACGATATCCAGCCACGCCATGACGTGGCAGTTGCGGTGCTCACGGGCGTCAAGTGGGCGCCGTAATCGCCAGCTGACGAACGCGCAATAGCAGAGGGCGGGCCGAGCGGTCCGCCTCTTTATTTGTGCAGACGTCTGCACAAAGTGAATCCTTCTTTTCGAGGTGTCCATGAAAAAAGTTGTCGTCAAATTCTTGAAGACGGTGAGTCCATATCAGTCCGGCGAGATCGCGGGCTTTGATCCGGAAGTCGCCGAAAAGCTGATCGCCGAGAAAAAGGCGGTCGAGTACAGAGAGCCCAAAAAGACTGGCGGTCCGTCCAAGCTGACCGACCCCGTCGATCCGGCCGATTCATCCGCGCCAACCGACTCATCCAAGCCAACCGATCCCGCCGACCCGGTAGTGAACCAGCAATAACACCCAGACCATCATGCCGGACAAGCCGCGAATGACCATGAACCTCCGCCTCATTGCTCCTGCGACAGAAGACCCGATCTCGCTTAACGAGGCGAGGCTGCATGTGCGTCTCATCGTGGATCCTGCAGACACGTCGGCGCATCCGGATGACAGCCTGATCAAGTCCTTGATCGCTGCGGCAGGTCAGCGTGCCGAGCACTTGACCGGCCGCGCGCTCATGACGCAAACATGGGAGCTTGCGCTTGACCGCTTTGCGCCGGTCATCGAGCTCGACAAGTCGCCCGTCCAGTCGATTGGTAGCGTCAAATACCTGGATGGAAATGGCGCTCTGCAGACACTGGATCCGAGCGCCTATGTGCTCGACGACTTCTCAGAGCCTGGCCGTCTGTTGCCGGCTACCGGGCGCAGCTGGCCCGCTACGCTCGGACAAATCAACGCGGTCCGGATCCAGTTCACGGCGGGTTATGAGAATGCGGCTGAGGTGCCGCAGGCAATCAGGCAATGGATGTTGCTGCTGATCGGCACGCTGTACGAAAACCGCGAGAGCGTCATTGTCGGTGCGTCAATCCAGGAGCTGCCGCATATCGATGGCCTCCTCGATCGCTACAAGGTCTGGAGGTGACATGTCAGCTGGCAAGTTAAACAAGCAGGTGAAAATTCGCGCATGGCAGGACATGCCGGCAGCGGCCTTCGGCATCGAGCAAACCTTCGATGCGGGCATCGACGCTTGGGCGTCGATTGAGCCGACAAAAGGATCCGTTTATTACGGCGCGAAGCAAACCGGCAATGACGTTACGCATCTCATCGCAATGAGGATCTCATCCAGTGTGCGGGAGGCGACCGTCACGCCGAACCATGTGATTGACGACGTTACCGCAGGCTTGCGATATCGGGTCAAGCGATCGATGGATGCGAAAGGCAATGGCAGGTTCCTGCATGTTGAGTGCGAGCTGCTGGGGGCGATTCCATGAGCATTGCTGAAGTAAATGTCACGCTTGCCGGGCACAGCAGGATTGACTTCGATCGCAAGCGGGTGCGCAAGGCTTTGCGTACCGAAGCGCAAGCCGTTCGAAAAATTGCCCGACGGCTTGTCGCAAGGCGCGCAATATCAGAGCCGGGCGAGTTTCCGGGTAAAGACTCGGGTGCGCTGCAGCGGTCGATCAAGTTCAAGATTCTTTCACGACATGGTTTTGCTGTGCGTGTGGCGCCTTACAAAACAGCAGAAATGGGAAAGGATTTTTATCCGGCCTATCTCTGGTATGGCACGCGAGGCCTTGGACGCATTGAGCGGCTTGCCCCTGGCGAGGGAGTCGGCAGAAGCAATCGTCGGCGCCGTGGTGAAAGAGCGGCGCTGGTCGCAGCACGAGCGGAAAAAGGCAATTATGTCGTGGCTCCGCGAAAGAACTACATGACTGCCGCACTTGATGCGCGGCGTGAGGCTGCACAAACCGGGATAAGGGAAGCGCTGAAAGATGCGCTTAAACCACGATGAATCTCAGTCTCATCATTGCGCAGCTGCGCGCTCGCGTGCCGGAATTCGGGAACCGTGTCGGCGGTGCGGCAAACTTCAAGATTCTTCCGGAGGCCGCCAACTTCCACGCCCCTGCTGCGTATGTCATCCCGATGGATGAGAGCCCCGAGCGCAATCAAAGCGGAAACGGATATCGGCAAAGAGTGCAGGAAGGCTTTGGGGTCATCGTCGTTGTCAGCAATGTTGCGGACGAGCGGGGGCAGAGCGCCTTGCTGTCGGTGCATGACATGCGCGCGCTGCTGTTCAGGGCGCTTCTCGGATTCCGACCTGCAGAAGAGTATGACGCGATCGAATACGACGGCGGCAACCTGCTGCACATGGATCGCGCGCGTCTCTATTTTCAGTTCGAGTTCGTCGTCGATTACGAGATCGGTGAAGACGACACGTGGCTCGCTGTGCGTGACAGCGAGCTGCCGGACTGGCAAGGCCTCGACATCGAGGTCGATGTCGCTGAACCGGACGGCCAGATCGAAGCAAAGACATCCATCAATTTCCCTCCACCGTAGGAGCAATTCCATGTTTGTAAAACCTGTGCCCGGTCGGCAAGTGCCCGATCCGGATCGGGGCGGCTATTTGTCCGAAGACGGCCGCACCGTCGAAGCGTCGCAGTACTGGCTGCGTCGCATCGTTGACGGCGACGTCATCGAAGTTCAACCGAAGAAAGGAGCGAAGCAATGATCAGTTTTAACAATACGCCGCAGAATCTGCGTGTTCCGCTGTTTTACGCGGAGGTCGACAACTCTCAGGCCGGCTACTTCTCGCAGACCCTGCGCACGCTGATCATCGGGCAGATGCTCCCTTCCGGCGTCGCGGCTACCAACATGCCGCAGCTGGTGTCCCGCACCGATGCAGCAAAAGAGCAGTTCGGCGTCGGGTCCATGTTGGCGGCCATGCACGCCAAATACCGCGCGAACGATGCGTTCGGCGAGGTGTGGTGCCTGCCGCTGGCCGATGGCGCCGGTGCCGTGGCGACTGGCACCATCGGGCTCACCGGCTCGGCTTCCAAGGCCGGGACGCTGAGTGCCTACATCGGCGGGGATCGGGTGCAGGTTGCGGTCGCCGCAGCCGATACTGCAGCTGCAGCAGCGACCGCGCTGGCTGCTGCCATCAATGCGAACTCGGACCTGCCTGTCACGGCCGCAGCCGCAGCCGGCGCCGTCACGGTCACGGCAAAGCACAAGGGCGAGCTGGGCAATGACATCCTGCTGCAGATGAATTACCGCGGTGCGGCCGGCGGCGAAACGACGCCGGCCGGGCTGACGGTCGTGATCACTGCGATGGCGGGTGGCACGACGACTCCGTCGCTGACAGCCGGGATCGCGGCAATGGGCGACGAGGAGTTCGACTTCATCATCTGCCCGTACACCGACAGCGCAACTCTGGACGCGCTCATGGCCTTGATGAACGACACGACCGGCCGCTGGGCATGGAACCGGCAGATCTACGGTCACGTCTATGCGGCCAAGCGCGGCACGTTCGCCGCGCTGCAGACCTTCGGGGTCGCACGCAATGACCAGCATGTGACGGTCGCAGGCTTCGAGACCGGCGTGCCGAATCCTGCGTGGGAATATGCGGCAGCCTACGGTGCCCGCAATGCGGTGTTCATCGCTGCCGATCCTGCGCGACCAACCCAGACCGGTGAGCTGGTCGGCATCCTGCCGGCGCCGGGGCCGAACCGTTTCATCCAGACCGAGCGACAGACGCTGCTGAACTCCGGTATCGCGACCAGCTATGTCGGCGGCGGCGCGGTGCGCGTCGAACGTGCGGTGACGACGTACCAGAAAAACGCCTTCAACCAGGCGGACCCGTCCTACTTGGACAGCGAGACGATGCACCAGCTGGCATACATCCTGCGCAGTCTTCGCAGTGCGATCACAAGCAAGTACCCGCGCCACAAGCTGGCCGACGACGGCACGCGCTACGGTGCAGGGCAGGCGATAGTTACACCGTCGGTGATTCGCGGCGAACTGATCGCGAAATATGCGGAGCTGGAGGAGGCGGGCATTGTCGAGAATGCGAAGGCCTTCAAGGAACATTTGATCGTCGAGCGACCGAGCAACGATCCGAAGCGATTGAACGTGCTGCTGCCGCCTGATCTGGTCGACCAGCTGCGCGTGTTTGCCGTGCTGGCGCAGTTCCGGCAGCAGTACCCGGCAAGCAACTGACGTCATCCCGTTTTCAAAAACTGAAAGGCAATCATGGGTAAGAGAGTTGCAGGCATCTGCTACATCAAGGTCAACGGCGCGCAGCTGGAAGTCAAGGGCAGCATCGAGGTGCCGCTGACCGACAAGAAGCGCGAGACAGTTTCCGGCCCGGCCGGACCGGCCGGCTACAAAGAGGAAGTTCGCACGCCGTTCGTCAAGCTCACCGCCATCTTCCGCGATGACTTTCCGACGGACGTCGTGGCGGAAAACACCGACTTGACCGTCACGGCAGAGCTCGCGAACGGCAAGGTCTACACGCTGTCCGGCGGCTACCTGGTCGGCGAATCCGACGTCAAGGGCGACGAGGGCGAAGTCGAGCTCCATTTCGAGGGCAACAAGGGGATCTGGCAATGAAAATCCGATTGTCAAAACCGATCATTGCGCACGGCGCGGAAGTCTCCGAACTGGATCTGGCGGACCCGACGTCGGAAGACGTCATGGAGCTGGGCTATCCGTACCTGGTGGTGCCGAGCGATACCGATGACACCGGCATCGAGTTGCGGCCGAAGGTGGTCGGCCGCTACGTCTCGCGGCTGGCGAAGATCCCGATGTCGTCGGTCAAGCAGATGGCGATTGCCGACCTGCAGCAGATGCAGGGAGTGGTCATGGGTTTTTTCGGCGTCTCGGAGGAAGGGAAGATCAGTTCGAAGAGCGCGTCTTCGAACTAGCGCACTTCTGGCGGATCGATCCCGATTTGCTCGCGCGAAAACCTCTCTCCAGATTCCTCCAGTACGAACGACAGGCCGTCGGCATCATCGAGAAGCAGCGGCAAATGAGGGAAGACGATGTCGAATAAATTTCACCTGCAAGCAATCATCAGCGCGGTCGACAAGATCTCGCCGGCCTTGAAGGGCATCCGGCAGGGCATCAATGCGACGCACAAGACCTTCCGTGATCTCGGCGGCGCCAGCCGCGGCCTGCTCGGCAGCCTTGGCGTCCCGGCGTCGCTTTCCTTCGCCGCGGTCGCCTTCGGCGCGCAACGCGCCGCGCAGGCCTCGCTCGACTATGCCGGCGCGATCCAGGACGCGGCCGAGGTCACGGGCATGCAGGTCGAGCAGTTGCAGTCGTTGCAGACCGTATTCTCTGCCGCCGGCGTCGAAGCCGACGGCGTCAACGAGGCCATGACCAAGCTGAACAAGGGCATGGCCGACGGCGCGGCCGGCAAGGACAAGGGCTTTGCCGAACTGTTCCAGCGGCTGGGGATACCTCTGCGCAATGCCAGGGGCGAGATCACCAGCGTCGAAGAGGCGCTGCCGGCGCTGGCCGACGCCTTCGCCAGGAATGAGAACCCGGCGCTGCGCACCCGGATGGCGATGGAGCTGTTCGGCAAGTCGGGCGCGAAGATGATCCCGATCCTGGCGCAAGGCCGCGACGGCATCCGCAAGATGCAGGAAGAGGCGGCCCGGCTCGGCACGGTGGTGACGAAGGATTCCATCGGCGCGCTCGACGAGATGGGCGACGAGATCGGTCTCGTTATGAAGCAGGTCCGCTCGCAGACGGCGGAGCTGTTCGGCGAGATGGCGCCCTTCCTGACGCCGATCATTACGGACGTCAAGGAATGGATCGCGGCGAACAAGGATCTGATCCGCTCCGAAGTTGGCGCATGGGTCAGGGATGTCGCTGAATCGGTCAAGGCATGGGTCGCCGGCGGCGGCCTGACCAGACTGAAGGAAGGGATCGGCGATGTGGTCTCCGGCATCGGGACATTCATCAGCGCCATCGGCGGCGTCAAGAACCTGCTGCTCGGGCTTGGCGCGTTGATCCTGATCGGGCCGGTGGCCTCGATGGGGCAGCTGCTGATGGTATTCGGTCGTATGGCGACCTATGTGGCGCCGCTGCTGCTCAAGGCGTTTCTGATGGTTGGAAAAGGCATGCTGCTCATGGGGCGAGCGATGCTGACGACACCCATCGGCATCATCGCGGCCGCGATAGCCGGTGCGGCGTACCTGATCTACGCCAACTGGGACAAGATCGGCCCATGGGCGGCTGCGTTATGGGAGCAATTGGGCGGCTATTTCTCCGCCGGCTGGGAGCTGCTCAAGACCGTTTTCGGCTGGTCGCCGCTCGGCCTGATCATCAACAACTGGGAGCCGATCGTGGGCTGGTTCTCCAGCCTGTGGGACCGGATCAGCGGCTTCGTCGATCCCATCCTGCAGGCAGGGAAAGCGGTTTCCGGCTGGGTTGGCGGCGACGAGAGTTTGCCGGCTGGTCAACAAGGTATGGCCGCATCCCGGTCTGGCGTGGGCGCAGGCGGCCCATTGTCAGGGCTGCAGGCTGGCGCGAACCGGACGCCGCTTGCGAGCGCCGGTGCGATGAGCCCTTCCGCCAATCTGAAGGGCGAGATGCGTGTGCGTTTCGAGAATGCGCCGCCCGGCATGCGTGTCGAGCAGGGCACGACGAACCAGCGGTCGGTCGCGTTCAATCCGGACGTCGGGTATCGGCTGGCATATTGATTCCGGCCCGCATGTCGCGGGCCTTTTTTATGGTGCAACGCCATGGCTTGGAAAGACAAATTGCAGCCGGCGTCGTTTCGCGGCGTGCCGTTCGAGGTCGAGTCGGATGACGGCAGCTTCGGCCGCCGGGTGCAGGTCCATGAATATCCGGATCGCAACGAGCCATATGTCGAGGATCTGGGCCGCGCGACCAGGGAGATGAACATCGCGGCGTTCCTGATCGGCGCCGATTACATGGACAAGCGGGACCGGCTGCTGGCGGCGATCGAGGAGGCCGGTCCGGGCACCTTGATTCATCCCTGGTATGGGGAGCGCAAGGTCGCGTTGAAAGAGCCGGCGCGTGTCTCGCACATCAGCAAGAACGGCGGCATGTGCACGATCACGCTGTCGTTCGTCGAGGCGGGCGAGCTCGCCTTCCCGAGCGCCAGAGACTCGCATGGCGCGCAGACGCTGCTTGCGGCCGACAAGGCGCAGGAGGTCGCGATCTCCGACTTTGCGGGCTCCTTTTCCCTGCGGCAGATGCCGTCATTCGTGACGGCCGACGCGCTGGGCGCGCTCGGCGATGGCTTGACGGGCATCGAGGGAGCGCTTGGGGGCGCACGTGGCTTGTTTGCCAATCCGCTCGGCTTTCTGCAAAAGCAGCTCCCGGATCTGCTGGGAGATCCGGTCGCGCTGGGCACGTCGGTGTTCGGCATGTTCCGGCGCGGCGAAGCGGTTCTCGCGTCGGCGCAGGGATTGTTTGGCGGCGGTGGCTCCTACTCTATGAACCGGGATGCCGTGCGTGCGCTGACGTCGGTCAGCAGGCAATTTCAGGCAGCGCCGCTGCCATCGGCAACCGCCTCGCCCAGCCGGCAACGTATCGTCGAGAACAGGCAGGCGATCAATGCGCTCATGAGTCGCGCGGCGTTGGTGCAGGCCTCGGGCATGACAGCGACGATGGATCTGCCGGTCCATGACGACGCGATCCAGCTCCGCCAGCAATTGACCGGCGCGCTCGACGGCGATGCGATGACGGCGAATGATGCCGTCTATGTGGCGCTGCAGGATCTGCGCGCAAAAGTGCATGCGGATGTCACCAACCGGCTCGGGTCGTCGGCCCGGCTGCAGACGATCCGGCCGGTGTCGGTGATGCCGGGTCTGGTGCTCGCCTACGACCGTTACGAGGATGTCGGACGCGAGCAGCAGCTGGTCGAGACGAACCGGCTCGCACGGCCCGGCTTCGTGCCGGCCGAACCCTTGAAGGTGCTTTCCGCATGAACAATGTCCGATTGATCATCAGCGGCCGGGAATACGGCGGCTGGAAGGCGGTCGAGATCACGGCCGGCATCGAGCGGCAGGTGCGCGACTTCACGCTGTCCGTAACCGATAAATGGCCGGGTCAGCAGGATCTGCCGCGGCGGATTCGTCCTGGCGATCGCTGCGAAGTCTACATCGACAATGACAAGCTGCTGACCGGCTATGTCGATGGCACACCGATCCGCTATGACGCGCGCAGTATCTCCGTCGGCGTCAAGGGGCGCAGCAAGACCTGCGACCTGGTTGACTGCTCCGCCGTCAATTCGCCGGGTCAGTGGCGTGGCGCGACCATCGACCGTATCGCGGCGGATCTCGCGCGGCCGTACGGGGTCGATGTCATCGCCGAGGTCGCGGTCGGCGCTGCCTTGACGCATGCCATCGACCAGGGCGAGACGGTGTTCGAGTCGATCGAACGCATGCTGAAGCTGCGACAGCTGCTGGCAACGGATGACGCGCGCGGACGGCTGGTGTTCATCGCCGTCGGCAGCGGCGGGCGTGCAGGGACGGCGCTGAGGGTCGGACACAACGTCCTGGGCGGCGCGGCCGAACTGGACTTCAAGGATGTCTACAGCGAGTACATCTGCAAGGGACAGCGCGCCGGCGATGACCTCGACTTCGGTGACGCCGTCGCTGGCGTGACGGCCTCGCTCAAGGATGACACGATCGCGCGCCGGCGCGTCATGCTGATCAAGTCCAGCGGACAGACCGACGGCGGCAGCGCCGCCGATCGCGTCAAGTGGGAAAAGGCGCACAGGCGCGGCAAGGCCTTTGCGACCAGCTACAGCGTGCAGGGATGGCGGCAGGAGGATGGATCGCTCTGGCGGCACAACCAGCTGGTGCGCGTCATCGATCCGATCATCGGCTTTGACAATGACCTGCTGATCTCGGAAGTGACGTACGAGAAGGGCGAGCAGGGCACGCTCTGCCACCTCAAGGTCTGCCCGCCGGAGGCGTTCGTCATGAACACCGCGACGCGGACAAAGGGCAAATCCGACAGCGGTCAGTGGACGGACGTGCAGCCGGCTGACAGTCAGGTCGGCAGGCCGGTCAAGACCGCCGGCGTCAAGTCGGGCGGCTGGGCGGATGCAAAGGCGGGGAAGTGATGAACGAAAGAACAATCCGGAAAATGCTCGGGCCGACGAATCGGCGGCTGTCGAACATGCTTGTGCGCGGAACTGTGATTACCGTCAAACCGTCGCAAAAGATGCAGAGACTTCAGGCCAAGCTGCTCGACGGCGAGACGGCCGACGACCTTGAACACTTCGAGCCGTACGGCTACACCTCCAGGCCGAAGCAGGGCGCGGAAGTGCTGGCCATGTTCTTCGACGGCGACCGCTCGCATGGCGTCGTCATTGTTGCGGCCGATCGCCGTTACCGTCTCAAGGGGCTTAAGGATGGCGAGGTCGCGATGTATGACGACCTCGGACAGAAGATCCATCTGACGCGCAACGGCATCATCATCGACGGCGCCGGGATGGACGTGACGATCCAGAACGCTCCCGTCGTGCATGTGCCGCAGGATCTGCGTGTCGTGCGCGACATCGTGGCCGGACGCGACGTCAAGGACCAGGGTGGCACCAAGTCGATGGCAGGCATGCGGACCTCCTTTGACCAGCACAAGCATCCGGGCGACAGCGGCGGCACCACCGGAACACCGACTCAGGGGATGTAATGGCCAGCTACTCGCAAGACCTCTCCATCGTGACCGATGGAATGCAGACGTCTGCACTCGCCGCGGAGGATCCGCTGGTGCGCGCTGTCTTTGTATCGCTGTTCACATGGCGGCGCGCTGCACCGGACGATCAGCACGACGGCGAACGCTGGGGCTGGTGGGGTGACAACGTTTCGCAGTTCACTTCAGATCAGATCGGCTCGCGGCTGTGGCTGCTGGCCAGGCAAAAGCTGACGACGCAGGTCATCAACCGCGCGCGTGACTATGGCATCGAGGCGCTTGCCTGGCTCGTGAAAGATGACGTCGCCAGCCGCTACGACGTCACGGTCGAGCGCATGGGCGTCGATGGCCTCGCGATCCTGGTGCGGATCTACCGGGAGGATGGATCCGTGCGTGACCTTCGTTTTGACAATGCATGGAGCTTGATCAATGTTTAATAGGCCATCTCTTTCCGAGATCGTCACGCGCACGCGCGCGGACACTTTCTCTCGCCTGAGTCAGGACGAGCTGCTGCGGTTCTCCGATGCGGAGATCCTCGCGCGCGTGCTGGCCGGCGCATCGCACGAGCTGCACGGCTATCTCGATTTCATCGCCAGGCAGATCCTGCCGGATTCCTCCGAGGATGAATTCCTGATCCGATGGGCGTCGATCTTCGGCCTGCAGCGCAAGGATCCGCAGGTGGCCTCGGGTTTGGTGTCGGTTTCCGGGATCGTCGGATCGGTGATTGCGGACGGCGCGCTCATCAAGCACGCGGACGGCCGCGAGTATGCAGTCGAGGGCGAACAGGTGCTGACCACATCGTCGCAGACGGTGTCGGTCGTCGCAATTGCCGCAGGCGCCGCAGGCAACCTTGTTTCAGGAACGCGTCTCGCGTTCCTGTCGCCGGTGGTCGGCGTCCAGTCAGACGCCGCGGTAGCGGCTAGCGGAATCGTCAACGGCTCCGACATCGAAGAGATCGATGACTTGCGCGCCCGCTTGCTGTCACGGCTGCGGCAACCGCCGAACGGCGGGTCGCGCGACGACTATGTCGCCTGGGCGCTGGAAGTGCCCGGCGTAACGCGTGCCTGGGTCTATCCCGGCGAACTGGGGCCGGGCACGGTGACGGTGCGCTTCGTGCGGGATAACGATGCTTCGATCATTCCGGATGCCGGCGAAGTCGCTGCGGTGCAGGCCTATATCGATGCGCGCAAGCCGGTAACGGCGGAAGTCCATGTCGTTGCGCCGCTGCCGCTGCCGGTGGATTACACCATCGACATCACGCCGGACACGCTGGAGGTGCGGGCTGCGGTGCAGGCCGAGTTGGCAGGGCTGTATGACAGGGAGGCGCAGCCGGGCGGCAGGCTTTATCTGTCGCACAGCCGCGAGGCAATCAGTGTCGCGGCTGGCGAAGCGGATCATGTCCTGGCGTCGCCGACCGCGGACATCGTTCCGGCGGTTGGTGAAATCCCGGTGCTAGGAGTCATCGCATGGGTATGACGGCTGCTGATTACAAGGACCATCTGGCGTCACTCCTGCCGCACGGTCCTGCCTGGCCGAGGATCGACGCCTCATGGGTTCAGCGGCTGATTGCGGCTTCGGCGGAGGAACTGGCCCGGATCGATGCGCGCGTCGATGACCTGGTCAAGGAAAACGATCCGCGCTCGACCAGCGAGATGCTGCCGGACTGGGAGAAGAGCTTTGGTCTGCCGGATGACTGCCTGACACCGGCGGCCGGCGTCGATGAGCGAAGGCGGCGGCTGCATCAGCGTGTCTCATGGAGAGGCGGCCAGTCGGCCGCCTTTTTTATTTCCCTGCTCGACGCGCTCGGCTATCCCGGCTGCACGATCACCGAGTTCCGGCCGATGCGGGCCAATAGCAAGTGCAATGCCGCAATTAACCAGGGCGGCTGGCGGTATGCGTGGCGCGTGAATGTGCCGCAAGCGGTGACGGTAAAGGTGCTGACAGTGACTGGGCGCTGTAATGAGCCGTTGGCATCGTGGGGTGACCCGGGGCTGATGTGCCTGCTGGCGAAGTACAAGCCAGCGCATACGATTCTTTTCATTTCTTATGGAGCGTGACGCATGAGGCGAATTTCAACGGCTACAAAGGTGGTCGACAAGTTTGGCGCGGGGAGGCATGGATTTACGGATGGAAATGCGGCTGGCGGTATTTGGCCCACTGATTTAGAAGCTGGGTGGTTCGACCACGTGCAGGAAGAAATTGCAGGTGTCGTCGAAGCGGCAGGTATCGCATTGGACCCGGCGAACCGGACGCAGCTACTTGCCGCGCTTCGGTCTGCAGGTGTCTTCCAATCGCCTGCGCAGTTCAACAGCTCGACGAGACCGGCGACGACTGAATTTTTGAAGGCGGCAGGTTTTCAATATGCATCTGTGCGTTCAAGGAATGCGACCGGGAGTCTGACTGCCGCCGATGCGGGCGCGCTGATCTATCTCGACAACAGCTCCGCATTTACGCTTACGTTGCCCGCCGCAAACTCGCTTCCGTCAGGCACGACGTTCAGCTTCAAGAGTATCAACTCTGGCACGCACACCATTCAACGTGGCGGGACAGACAGCATATTCCCGGCTAACTCGCCACTGACGTCTCTCTTGGTGAGGCCCGGCCAGAACCTGACCTTGACGAGCAACGGTAGCAGCACATGGTATGCAGAGGGTAGCGCCGCATTTCCATATGACGCGGGATTCGCATCGCTTCTCAGCACGCCCGGATATCAAAAGCTGCCGGGCGGTCTGATCCTGCAATGCGGTTCGGCAACGATCACTAGCGGGGGCGGCCAGTCGGTTGGTTTTCCAATCGCATTTCCGACATTCAGTGTAGCGGCGACGTGCTCCGCGCATAGCGCGGGCTACATCGTGTCCGCGCATCGACCGACGAATGTCGGAATAACGGTGTACGTGTACGACTACAACGGTGTTCCGTCGTCGTCAAATATCGACTGGATGGCTATAGGCTACTGAGAGGGATTCAAGATGAAATACTACTCGCCGACGACGCGCGGTTTCTATGATGACGACATTCACGGTACGCGCACATTGCGCATCATCGATCCTTCGTGGGTTTGCCCGCAGATTGAGCAGGTCGATACCGACCCCGACACGGGATTCACCCTCGACCGTTACATGATCGATGATCCTGACGCAGTGCCGCGCACGATTGAAGTTCCGAATCCCGAATGCAAAATTCCGTCCGATGCCCGTGAAGTGGAGGACGAAAACTATCGCGCCCTGATGGCGGCACAGGGGGTGCAACCGGACGGTCAGCCTAGCGCGACGATACAACCGAGTGAGAGCGGCCACCCGGTCGCAGTGTTCCCCCCGCCGGAAACCGTCGAACAAACCCGCGCTCGTGCGCTGGTTGGGATTCGCCGCAATCGCGCCCCGCTTCTCGATGCGCTGAATGGAATCGCCAGCCGCGCTGCTCGCGCTGGTGACGCAGCGACGGCCGAAGCATCCGACGCCGCTGCGCAAAAGCTGCTCAACATCACAGTATTACCGGCATTTCTCGCGGCGACTGTCTACGATGAAATGTACGCTGCCATTATGGATGAGTACCGCGCCATTGCCGACGACGCGCCGGCGAGCGTCAAAAGCGCATTCATCGAGGTGCTGGCATGATCGCCGCGATTGCGTGGATCCCCGCCGCTGTGTTCGCGCACACCTATTTGCTGTGGGTGCATTACCTCGCCGTGATGCACTTGCAGCATATTCGCGACGACGGGCGGCTGCCGAAAGAAGTGGAAACAGTATTGGGGAACCTGGTGCTGTATCCCGGCCTGTTCCTCGATCTCGCGTTTAACTGGACATGGGCGACACTGATATACCTCGACCTGCCGCGAGAACCGTTGCTGACGGCGCGCATGGAGCGATACAAGTATGGCGGCGCAGTCAAAGGCCTGCGCATCGTGCGCGAGGACGGCAGGCTGCGGATTTGTTATGTGGTCGTCGCTCACGCAGAACCGAGAACTGATTGGCGGCGCACGCTTACAGAATGGTTCGCCCGTGTCATGCTCGACCCGTTCGACCCTCGCGGCCTGCACGTTAGACCGTAATTTCAGCAGTAACGCATTGAACCCGCTCCGGCGGGTTTTTTCTTCCGCTCACTATAGAACCTCACATGACTGAACCAACATCCAGCGTGGCCGGATTCGCCATCATCAAACTTTATGGACTGAAAGCCGTGTTCGGCATGGTCGGTGCCGCGCTACTGTACTTCGTGCTGCCGCCGCTCAGGTCCGACGGTCGCTTCAGTCAACAGGAATTCGTAGTGCGGCTGGCAGCGGCCGGAATCGGGTCGTGCTTTTTCGGCGATGTCGCCGTGCAGCAGATCATGCTGTACCTGCCAAGCTTGCATGCCGATCAGCATACGAGCGCCGTGTACCTGCTGGTCGGCGCGCCATTCTGGTGGATCACGCGCGCCGTGGCCCTCTCGTTGCGCAAGCGAGAGGACAAGGACATCGTCGAGATTGTTCGTGAAGCAAAGGAGTCAATATGAATCGTGACGCACTGGCAAACCAATTGGTGATCGATGAAGACATCCGGTTGAAGCCCTATCGCTGCACCGCAGGACGGCTCACCATCGGTGTCGGGCGCAATCTCGATGATGTCGGTATCACGAAGTCCGAAGCCATGATGCTGCTTGGCGCGGACATCGATCGGGTGGAAGCCGATCTTGATCGTTGCTTGCCGTGGTGGCGTGGCATGAGCGATGTGCGGCAACAGGTACTCTCCAACATGTGCTTCAACATGGGCATCGGCAATTCGAAGCGCGGCCTGTTGAGCTTCAGGAACACGCTGGCAGCAATGCAGCGCGGCGACTACAAGGTCGCAGCACGCGGCATGCGGGATTCGTCGTGGGCCAATCAGGTCGGTGCACGTGCCGAACGGCTGGCGAAGATGATGGAGGAGGGATGAACGCGCTTGCGCCGTACATCGGATTCATCCGCGCCGCTGCCTTCATCGCCGCCGCGCTGTTCATTTTCAAGATGGGTGGCGACAGCGTGCGAGCGCAATGGGCGGCGGCGGATCGCGAACGAGTCGAAGCGGCGGCAGACCTGGCACGCGAGACGCGTCGCGCGTTCGATGCCATCACGGTCAACAGTCAAAAGGAAAAGGAAAATGCAAACGCTACGATCGCTAGTTTGCGCGCTGATATGCGCAATGGCACTGAGCGGCTGTCCCTCGCCGTCGCTGCCTGTCAGACCGGAACTTCCGGAGCTGGGAATTCAGAAGCGCGCGCCGAACTTTTGCCAGCGGCTGCTGACCGAATTGTCGGCATCATCGGAGAGGCTGACGACGCGGTGCGCGACCTCAACGCCTGTATCGACAAATACAACGCGGTAAAAGGCACCTTATAAAAATAAACAAAAATGTTTAAAAAATCTCTTGCGTATATAAACAAAAATGTTTATAGTTTCTCCATGTTCAACGAATAAGGGAGGTGCGGTGAAACAAAGCGAGTTCAAAAGGTGGCTCGCTGACCAAGGGGCGACATTCAAGGATGGAAGCAGACACTTGAAGGTCTACCTGAACGGGAAGCAAACCACACTGCCACGGCACCCGAGCCATGAAATCGGTGAAGGACTGAGGCAGGCAATCTTGAGGCAGCTAGGATTGAAATGAAGGGAGCCCCGCAAGGGGCTTCCAAACTCGCGATTGTTCACGGCATCTTTGTTCACCACATGGGAGATACACGATGCGTTACCCGGTAGTTTTGACGCCAGACGGCGATGGTTTTATGGCAGCCTTTCCAGATATTCCGGAGGCGTTGACCTCCGGCGCTACCGAAGAGGAGGCGCTGGAGATGGCAAAGGATGCGCTTGCTACCGCGATGGAGTTTTACTTCGAAGACGGGCGGCCGGTACCATTGCCGAGCAAAATCAAGCGCGGCCAGCAAGCGGTCGATTTGCCGGCCAGCATGTCGGCAAAGGTCTTGCTGCTCAATGAAATGCTGTCGCAGAAGGTAAAGCCGACAGAACTGGCACGCATGCTCGATACGAGCCCGCAGGACGTGAACCGATTGCTTAACCTTGATCACGCGACCAAGATCGATACGATCGAGCAGGCGCTTCGTGCGCTCGGAAAAGAATTGGTGATCGATGTACGGTAGTTTGAACACGATGAATTGATCTTGACCATCATGGCTTGCCAAATATACTGTATTTATATACAGTATATATCCATGAGCAAACATCAAACAAAAGACGAATCCTTGCCGCATCCGTTCATTACGGTCGCCGACATGCCGCCACCTTGCGCACTGCCGTTTTTCGCGCAGCGTATCCAGGCAGGCTTCCCGTCTCCGGCGGAAGAATATCTGGAAGCGGCCCTCGATCTCAATGAGTACCTGGTCCGCAATCGGACCGCGACATTCTTCTTTCGCGTGCGTGGCCATTCGATGAGAAACGCCGGCATCCTCGACAACGACATTCTGGCGGCCGACCGATCCATCAAACCGAAGCATCATCATATCGTCGTGGCGTCCATCGACGGCGATTTCACGGTCAAGCGCCTGTATCGCCGTGCCGGTGTCATCGAGCTCCGGCCGGAAAACCCCGACTACGAGCCGATTCGTCTCTGTGAAGGGCAGGAGTTGGTGGTGTGGGGTGTGGCTATCGGTACGGTTCGCCGGTTCGAGGTGTAGCGTGTTCGCGCTGGTCGATTGCAACAATTTTTACGTGTCCTGCGAGCGGGTATTCAATCCAAAGCTGGAAGGAAAGCCGGTTGTGGTTTTAAGCAATAACGACGGCTGCTGCGTCGCCCGCTCGAACGAGGTCAAGGCACTCGGTGTCCAGATGGGCGCACCATGGTTCCAGTTGAAAGACCTTGCGCGCCAACACGGCATCATCGCGCTGTCGTCCAATTATTGCCTTTACGGCGATATGTCGAACCGCGTGATGACGATCCTGCGTGACTTTTCGCCGAACATTGAGGTCTATTCGATCGACGAGAGCTTCCTGCAGATCGACGGCCTGATCGGGGTCTGGAAGTCGTATGGCGAGATGGGGCAGGCGATCCGTCAGAAGATCAGGATATGGACGGGCCTGCCTGTGTGTGTTGGTACCGGTGCCGGCTCGAAGACCTTGGCCAAGCTGGCGAACCATCTGGCGAAAAAGCGGCCGGAATTTGACGGTGTGTGCGATTTGACGTCATTGACCGAAATGCAGCAGGCGGAGTATTTCGCATCGTTGGACATCGGCGAAGTGTGGGGCGTCGGCCGCCAGATTTCGGCGCGGTTGCGGAGCATGGGCATCGAAAACGTCCAGCAACTTCGGCAAGCCTGCCCGAAGCAGATCCGGCTGCACTTCGGCGTGGTGATGGAAAGGACCGTCAACGAGCTGCAGGGCATGTCCTGCCTGGAGCTGGACGAGGTCGCGCCAGCCAATCAGCAGATCATTGCATCCCGTTCCTTCGGCGCACCAGTGGTGACCTATGACGAGCTGAGGGAATCCGTCACGTCGTACATGCTGCGCGCCGCCGAGAAATTGCGCCGGCAGCATTCGATGTGCAGCGCGGTGCACGTCTTCATCCACACCAATCGCTTTCGGGAGCAGGATGCGCAATACAGCAATGGGGTGACCGTGCCGCTGACCGAAGCCAGCAGCGATTCCCGCCGGCTGGTGGCTGCGGTGTTGCATGGTCTCAAGAGTATTTACCGGCCCGGATATCTGTACAAGAAGGCCGGCGTGATGCTGCTGGATTTGACGCCGGCGGCGGTTCGGCAGCAATTGCTTTTCCGGGAAGAGAATCCGCGGTCAGATAAGCTGATGCAGACCATGGACTTGCTCAACCGGGAATACGGACGCAACACCGTTTCTTTGGGATCAGCCGGCATTCAACAGCGATGGGCAGCGCGGTTCGAGAGCCGAACGCCGAGATATACAACGCATTGGGATGAGCTGCCTCATGCGAGATCCTGAGCGCGACCAGCAAAGGAGGCTGGCGACAATCGTCGCCAGCTATATCCCTCCCTCCTCGCCGGCAATCCATGCTCCCGTCCTGCGGTTGATCCGCAGCGCGCGTGGACGGCCGCCCTTGGCAATTAGCAGCAGATCAATCGGCCTCACGTCCGTATCGCCCGGTGTCATGCCTCGCTGGTAGATTACGATTCGCTCGAACGTGTCCTCGACGAGCTGCCGCGCGCGCATGCGGCTGTCGTAATCGAGCGCAAGGGTGCCATCGACCAGCTCCGCCCACGCTTGCGCCACGTCTGGCATGTGGCGCTGACTTGCGCGACGGACTTCAACCTCGATGCGGTTTTCTTCGGAACGGGTCTGCGCGATCGCGCCCTCAAGTTCGCGTGCCTTGCGCACGAAGACAAGCGGCGTAGCGCCTCCTTCATCTGCGAGCAGTGCTTCGGTGACGCGGGCGAGTTGGCGCTCGAGATCCACGATCCGCCCGCGAGCTGCGATCAATTCGACGTGGAGAGTCTGCGCCCGGTCGTCGTTGCCCATCAACCGCGACAGATTGAACTGATCCGAGCAGTAGCTCAGGATTGCCTTCTCAACTGGGACCACGCTGCAGCTGCCGGGTATGGAGCAACGGCCGCCTATCGAGTGCCCGCAGCAGATTAGCCGACGGTGACCGTCCTGCAGGGTTCCGTCCGGCTTTTTCGCACGCCCCATCAGGTTTTGACCGACGACGGCTGATCCGCAGTAGCCGCAGTAAAGAGTCGACAAGCCGGTGATGATGCCGGGAATTTCTCCCTTGCCTTTGCGACGCTTCCGGGTCGCATTCATTGATTGAAGCTCGGCTAACTCGGTGTCGTCGATCAGCCGCGGGTAATAGTTGTGCAGACGGTATTCCTCGCCATCGAGTTCAAGCACCTTGATGCCGGCGAGGTCCGGCCGCTTGAACAATTTGTAGAGTGACGCCGAGTAATTGCCGGTATCGAACACACGGAGTCCGCGCTCGTCCAATGCCTTTACCAGACGCGTGCCGCCATATCCTGTCTTGAACAGCTGCAGGGCAACCTTGACCGCTTCAGCCCGCTCGAGCACCAGCTCGAACGCCTTGCCGTTCCATCGGGCCCAATGCGGATCCCTGCCATTGCGGATGATGCCGCGATAGGTGCCTGCAATCCACGCCTCGCATAGGCGCCGGATGGCCGCTTTGACGCGCTTGCTCTTGGTGTCGGACTCCTCGTGGGCGCGGATCATGACCAGCAGGCTGTAAACAAGGTCCATCGGCTGGGCCTTGAGACGCTCGCGGTTGTACTCGCGACCGTCGCTTGCCGTCACGACCGTGATTCCGGCATTGATGATCTGCGCGAGCTGGGCCTGTGCCTGAATCGGCTCGGCGCGGGACAGGCGGTCCAGTCCTTCGACGACCAGGACCGAACCGGGCGGGATTCGCCCGTCGCTGATCGCGGCAAGGAACGTGCCGAGAGCGCCTTGCTTGACGTGCTTTTGATGATAGGCGGATAGGCCCTCATCACGCAGCGATAGGGCGCTGTCGAGCGGAAGGCCGCGATCGGTCGCCCACTTTTCGGCGTATTTCAACTGGCGTTCTGCGCTGCTTCCCGCAGCTTGTTTTGGATCGGAGAATCGTAAGTAGCTGTATACTTTGGTGTTTTCCATCCGAATTTTGGCAATATTTATGACAATCAAGAAGTTTCCCATAGGGGAACGCAAAAGTATAGGTATGGTATCTCTCGGCTGTCCAAAGGCATTGGTCGATTCCGAACAGATACTGACGCAGCTCCGCGCGGAAGGTTATGAAACCGCCAAGTCGTACGACGGCGCCGATCTTGTCATCGTCAATACCTGCGGCTTCATTGATGCTGCGGTCCAGGAGTCGCTGGATGCCATCGGCGAAGCGCTCAATGAAAACGGCAAGGTGATTGTCACCGGTTGTCTGGGTGCCAAGAAGGATGCGGCCGGTAACGACATCATCCAGAGCGTCCATCCCAAGGTGCTGGAAGTCACCGGTCCGCATGCGGTGGGCGAGGTGATGGCAGCGGTGCACAAGCATTTGCCCAAGCCGCACGATCCGTTCATCGATCTGGTGCCGGCGCAAGGCATCAAGCTGACGCCGAAGCACTATGCGTATTTGAAAATTTCCGAAGGCTGCAATCACCGTTGCAGCTTCTGCATCATTCCATCAATGCGCGGCGACCTTGTGTCGCGCCCGATCGCCGACGTGATGCTGGAGGCGGAGAATTTGTTCAAGGCCGGCGTCAAGGAATTGCTGGTGATTTCGCAAGACACCAGCGCGTATGGCGTGGATGTGAAATTCCGTACCGGCTTCTGGAACGGCAAGCCGGTCAAGACCCACATGACGCAGCTGGTCACGGCGCTGGGCGAACTGGCCGCGCAATACGGCGCGTGGGTACGGTTGCACTATGTCTATCCGTATCCGCATGTCGATGACGTGATTCCGTTGATGGCAGAAGGAAAAATCCTGCCGTATCTGGACGTGCCATTGCAGCACGCGCACCCCGATGTGCTGAAGCGCATGAAGCGCCCCGCAAATGGCGAAAAGAATATCGAACGGATTCAGGCGTGGCGCAAGATGTGTCCCGACTTGACGATCCGCTCGACCTTCATTGCCGGCTTTCCCGGCGAGACGGAAGCGGAGTTCCAGTATCTGCTCGACTTCCTGAAGGAGGCGGAAATCGACCGCCTCGGCTGCTTTGCGTATTCTCCCGTGGAAGGCGCGACAGCAAATGCATTGCCTGATCCGGTGCCGGAAGAAGTGCGTGAGGAACGCCGCGGCCGCGTGATGGAACTGCAGGAAGAGATTTCGAAAAAACGCATGCAAGCGAAGGTCGGCGCGACCATGCGCGTCTTGATCGATGAAGTGACCCGCCAGGGTGGAGTCGCTCGGTCGGTGGCTGACGCCCCCGAGATCGATGGCGTGGTGTATGTGAAGCCACCGTACGAGCCGCATAAAAAGCTTCATGTCGGCGAGTTCGTCGAGGTCAGGGTGACGGCTGCGGATGCGCACGATTTGTGGGCGGAAGCCTGAGATGCGTTGTGTAGCACCGATTTGCGCGGCAGTCGTTGCGGTCCTGTGTATCAGCGGCGCGTCATTTGCCGCAGGTGAAGGTGCGCAAGGCAATGTGTCGGCGCATTCGCACACGGCATCCGGCGCGATGCTTGCACAGACATTTGCCAACCCGGTTTCACTTCGCGGCACGCTGGGTAGCGAACAGATTCAAATCAACCTGCGTCCGAAAGTCCCGGCCGAGGATGGCATCGAGGGTGATTATTTTGTCTTCGGCAAGTCGCAGAGAATTCTGCTGGCCGGGGAAGTCGACGGCAATGAAGTGTTGATGGAAGAGTCGGAAAACGGCACCGATGTGTCGGGTCAATGGATCGGCACGGTCGACGCCGGCACGTTCCGCGGCGACTGGCAGTCTGCCGATGGATCTGTGTCGAAGCCGTTCGCATTGAAGATCGTGCGAATCGACGACAAGTCGAAGGCGGGACAGCAGCAGGTGCGCGGCATCAAGCCGACGGCTCGCACACAACCATAAATACATACAGATGCAGATACGGAGGCGGTGTGACGGATCGGAAATCCCTGCAAACAGAACTCGTCCATAGCGATTACACACCGCCCGCCGGATTCGGCGCGTTTCCCGTCGCGATACACCACGCTTCGACGGTACTGTTCAAGAATGTCGCCGCCTTGCGTTCACGCAACTGGCAGGAAAAGACGGGCTATACCTACGGCTTGCATGGCACGCCGACGACCTTCACGCTGGAGGCGCGGCTGGCGGAAATCGAGAATGGCAAGCATTGCCTGTTGGCGCCCAGCGGCTTGGCGGCGATTGCAATGGTCGATTTCGCGCTGCTCAAAAGCGGCGATGACGTGCTGCTCCCCGATAACGTGTACAACCCGAACCGCGACATTGCACGTTGGCTGACGCAGGACTTCGGCGTGACCGCGCGTTTCTACGATCCCATGATCGGAGCGGGTATTGCCGGCCTGATTCAGCCGAATACCCGCCTGATTTGGACCGAGGCACCGGGATCGGTCACGATGGAAGTGCCGGACATTCCTGCCATTTGCAAGGCGGCCGCCGAAAAGAGCGCAGGCGGACAGAAGGTTCATGTCGCGCTCGACAACACCTGGTCGGCGGGAATCGCCTTCAACGCATTCGAGCATGGCATCGATATCGTGATGCAGGCGTTGACGAAGTACCAGTCCGGCGGCTCGGATGTACTGATGGGCGCCGTCATTACGCAGGACAAGGAACTGATTCAGCGCATTGCACTGGCGCACATGCGGCTTGGATTCGGTGTCAGTGCGGACGATGCGTATCTCGTGCTGCGCGGTTTGCCGACGATGAAATTGCGCTTCGATGCGCATGATGCGGGGGCGCGCAAGGTTGCTGCATGGTTGAAAGCGCGGCCCGAGATTGCCTGGGTGCTGCATCCGGCATTCGACGATTGTCCGGGACACGAAAACTGGAAACGCGATTTCAGCGGTGCGGGTGGATTGTTTTCCGTCATCTTCGACGCGCGTTACACGGAGGAGCAGACGGATCGCTTCATCGATAGCCTGAAGCTGTTCAAGATCGGTTACAGCTGGGGCGGGCCGGGCAGCTTGTGCGTGCCTTACCGCATCCAGAGCATGCGGAAAAACTGGACAGATCAAGGGCAACTGCTGCGCTTCAATATCGGCCTGGAGGATCCGGCCGATCTGATTGCAGATATCGAGCAGGTTTTTTCGGCTTTATAGAAAGCAGCCTGCCGCTATGTCGGCATGGGTTTGTTGTCGTTCAGATCAACCATGCCCTTGATAAGTCGATAGGCTTTCCAGATCCATGCTCCCGCCCATACCAGATAGGCGAGCGGAATGCCGACGATGGTGATGAACAGGATGCCGCCCGCCACCATCCAGAAGAAATACCACCAGAAGGATCGTATCTGCCAGCCGTGATGGCTGTAGACGAACGTGCCGGCCGCGTCGTCGCGCTTGACGTAGTTGAGGATCAGCGGAATCCAGGAAAAGGCGCCCAGCGAAAATATGAAGCTGATCCCGTGCGCTATGTACAACCACCATGCAAGGTTTTTGACAGATTGCAACTTCATGTCGAGTACCAGTTCCTGGGCCATGCAATGCCTCCAATTGATTGGTGGTTCGCGGTCGGGATTATTCGAACAATGGCAAGATGCCGTCGAGCCCGACAAAGTTCAAGGCCACGTCGGCTTGCGCGCGCACAACCGGCTTTGCTCGGAATGCCACCGACATGCCGGAAATGTCCATCATCTTCAGATCATTGGCGCCGTCGCCCATGACGATCGCTTGTTCTGGGGTAATGCCAAGCTCGGAACAGACGCGTTCGACCGTGCTTTTCTTTTCGTCGGCATCAACGATGCCACCAAGCACTTTGCCGGTGAGCTTGCCGTCAACGATTTCAAGCACGTTCGAATGCGTGAAATCCAGTCCAAGCCGCGTCTTCATCCGATCGGTAAAGAAGGTGAAGCCGCCTGACACCAGCAGCGTCTTCAAACCGGCCGCCTTGATGGCATTCAACATGTTTTCCGCGCCTGGCGAAAGATGCAACCGCTCGTCGTAGACGCGCTGCAATGCCGATGCATCCAGACCCTTCAGTAGCGAGACGCGCCGCGTCAGGCTTTCGCGAAACTCGATTTCGCCGCGCATGGCCGCTTCGGTAATCTCCGCGACTTGCGGCTTCAATCCCTGCATGTCGGCGATCTCATCGATGCATTCGATGGTGATCAGCGTGGAGTCCATGTCCATTGCAACCAGCTTGAAGTCGGACAGCTTGCGGCCGCTCTCGATGAAAGTGCCATCCAGTTTGGCGGCGAAACATTCCGCATCGATTTTTTCCTTCAGCACCGGCGACCATGCGACGTCTTCGCAGCGATACGCGTTGGAGTGAAGAGGGATGAGGCGCTTTGCATCCGCCATGCCGGCAATGCGTTCAATGGTGGACCGGTCGGTTGCCAGTCCTTGCAAAATCAGATTCATTATCAGGCTGCTCGATGCAGTTTATTCAATTATCAAAAACGGTTTCTATGCCACCAGCGAGCGGATCGTCGCCTTCACCTGCGAGACGCGGGCAGCAAGGTCCGGCATGCTGACTGCGATGCGCAGCTTGTCCTGCCCATGAAGCTTGATGTGGCGGTTCTTCTGGACCAGGTCGATGATGCGCATCGCGTCGATCGGTGGATTCGGCTGGAACTGCAGCACTGCCGATTCGGTGTGGGCGTCGATTTTAACAATTCCGATCGGCTTGGCGGCGACGCGCAAGCGATGCGTTTCGATCAGCGCCTTGACCGGCTCCGGCATCTTGCCGAATCGGTCGATCAATTCTTCCTGCATATCGTCGATGCTGTCCTGCGTTTCGCAGTTGGCCATGCGCTTGTAGAGCGAAAGGCGCTCGTGTACGTCGCCGCAGAAATCGTTGGGGAGCAGCGCCGGCACATGCAGATTGATTTCGGTCGTGGTGGAAAGGGGCGCGGCCAGATCGGGTTCCTTGCCGTTCTTGAGCGAGCGCACGGCTTCGTTGAGCATGTCGGAATACAGCTGGAAACCGATCTCCAGCATTTCGCCCGACTGGTTCTCGCCCAGCACTTCGCCCGCACCGCGGATTTCCAGGTCGTGCATGGCGAGGTAGAAGCCGCTGCCCAGCTCTTCCATCTGCTGGATTGCGTCCAGCCGGCGTTGCGCCTGCTTCGTCAGTCCCTGTACGTCGTGCACCAGCAGGTAGGCATACGCCTGGTGATGCGAACGGCCGACGCGGCCGCGCAACTGGTGCAATTGTGCAAGACCGAACTTGTCGGCGCGGTGCATGATGATGGTGTTGGCGGTAGGGACGTCGATGCCGGTTTCGATGATCGTCGTGCATAACAGGATGTTGAAACGTTGCGCGACGAAATCGCGCATGACTTTTTCCAGATCGCGCTCGTGCATCTGGCCGTGCGCGACCGCGATGCGTGCTTCGGGCAGCAGCTCTTCCAGCATTGCCTTGCGGTTCAGGATGGTTTCCACTTCGTTGTGGAGGAAGTACACCTGGCCGCCGCGTTTCAATTCACGCAGACAGGCTTCGCGGATGATCGATTCGCCTTCGCTGCGCACGAATGTCTTGATGGCAAGGCGCTTCTGCGGTGCGGTGGCGATGATCGAGAAGTCGCGCAATCCTTCCAGCGCCATGCCGAGCGTGCGCGGGATCGGCGTCGCGGTCAGCGTGAGCACATCGACTTCGGCGCGCAGCGCCTTCAATGTTTCCTTCTGCCGCACACCGAAGCGGTGTTCCTCGTCGATGATGACCAGTCCGAGGCGGGAAAATTTCACGTCGTCCGACAGCAGCTTGTGCGTGCCGATCACGATATCGATCGTGCCGTCACCCATGCCCTTGATCGCTTGCGTGACTTCCTTGCCGGTACGAAAGCGCGACAGTTCCGCGATCCTGACCGGCCAGTCCGCGAAGCGGTCGGCGAAGGTTTGCGCGTGCTGTTCAGCCAGCAGCGTGGTCGGCGCGAGGATCGCTACTTGTTTGCCGCCCATGACCGCCACGAATGCGGCGCGCAGCGCGACTTCGGTCTTGCCGAAGCCGACGTCGCCGCAGATCAGGCGGTCCATCGGTTTACCGCCGGTCATGTCCTTGATCACGGCATTGATCGCGGCGCTTTGATCGGCGGTTTCCTCGAAGCCGAAACTCTCCGCAAATGCCTCATAGTCGCGAGCCGAATACTGGAATGCATGCCCCTGGCGCAGCGCGCGGCGCGCATAGAGATTGAGCAATTCGGCCGCCGTGTCGCGAATCTGTTGCGCGGCACGGCGCTTGGCCTTGTCCCACTGGCCGGATCCGAGCGCATGCAAGGGGGCGTCTTCGGGCGATGCGCCGGAATAGCGCGAGATGACGTGCAGCTGCGACACCGGCACATACAGCTTGGTTTCCTTGGCGTATTCCAGGTGCAGGAATTCCGTCTCGCCTTCCCCGAGGTCCATGCTGAGCAGGCCGACGTAGCGGCCGATGCCGTGATTGACGTGCACCACCGGGTCGCCGATCTTGAGTTCCGACAGGTCGCGCACCATCGACTCGACCTGCGTGACCGATTCTTGCTTGCGTCGTCCCGCGCGGCGGCCCGAGCCTGCGTACAGTTCGGTTTCGGTGATGAATGCCAGATTGCCGAGATCGGCGCTCAGTTCGAAGCCGGCATGCAGTGGCGCGACGCCCAGCATCAGCTTTGCCGAGGCGGTCACGAAATCGGCATAGCCGTCGCACACGGCGAGCGGCAGGTCGAAATCATTGAAATACTGCTGCAGTGTCTCGCGCCGTCCGTTGGATTCTGCGCAGATCAGCACGCGCTTGCCGGTTTGCAGCAGGTAGGAACGCAGATTGACGAGCGGATCGTCTACACGTCGGTTGACGGCGATGTTCGGAATCGGTGCGGATATTTCAGACGCAAGCTCGCCTTGCTGAATCACCCAGCGTCCATAAGGCTTGGCAAGCGTGAAAAAATCCTCGTCCTTCAGAAACAATTCTTCCGGCGCCAGCAGGGGGCGCTCGCGGTCCGCCTTCAAGAACTTGTAGCGCGACTGCGTATCGCTCCAGAAGCGCTTGATCGTGCTGTCGATATCGCCGACCAGGGCGAACGTGGTTTCCTCCGGCAGGTACTGGAACAGCGTCGCCGTCTCTTCGAAAAACAGCGGCAGATAGTATTCGATCCCCGCGGACGCAATGCCGTTGCCAATGTCCTTGTAGATGGAGGACTTGGTCGGATCGCCTTCGAACACTTCGCGCCAGCGGCCGCGAAATGCGGTGCGCGCGGCTTCGTCCATCGGGAATTCGCGGCCCGGCAACATCCGCACTTCCCTGACCGGATACAGGGAACGCTGCGTATCCGCATCGAAGGTGCGGATGGTTTCGATCGTATTGCCGAACAGGTCGATGCGGTAAGGCAGCGCAGAGCCCATCGGAAACAGGTCGATCAATCCGCCGCGCACCGAATATTCGCCGGGTGACATGACCTGCGTCACGTGGGTATAGCCCGCCAGCGTCAGCTGCGACTTGAGGCGTGCCTCGTCCAGTGTTTCGCCTTGTTTGAAAAAGAAGGTGTACGCGGCGAGGAACGATGGCGGAGCCATGCGCAGGAGTGCCGTGGTCGCCGGCACGATCAGCACGTCGCACTGGCCGTTGCGGATTTCATGCAGGGTCGCGAGCCGCTCGGACACCAGGTCATGGTGCGGGGAAAACGCGTCGTAAGGCAATGTTTCCCAGTCCGGCAACAGGTTGCAGCGCAGCTCTGCGCCATCCTTGTTGGCGAACCACGGAATTTCCGCCAGCAGTCGCTGCGCGTCGGTCGCGTTGGCGACGACGACGGCCAGCATGCGATGCTGCGATTTCAATTCGATGGCTGCCTGTGCCAGCGCAAAGGCGTCGGCCGAACCGTGCACAGCGGGCAGGGCGAAGCGATTGCCTGGTTTGGGAAGGGATTTTTTCAGGTCAAATGACATCGGGGGAGGGCGGTCGGAGCGCCGCGTTTGCACCCCGATTGGCGATGGAAATCAAGATGCGATTATAAACGATGCCCTCCCGGCCAGCCGTTGAAGGGGGAACCTTCGCGTATCATTGCGTATTCGTCGCACGTCCATCTCGAATTGCAAAAAAACAATGAGTTTGCCCCGTCATTTCGCTCTTATCCCCGCTGCCGGCGTCGGTGCGCGCCTTGGGGCCGGGTATCCGAAACAGTATCTGCCGATTGCGGGCAAGCCGATGGTGCTGCACGTGCTGGAAACGTTCGCCTCGTCGTCGGCGATTGCGCATGTGTTTCTGGTGGTGAGCGCGGAGGATGGCTATATCCGCGATGCGCTGGCGGCGGTGCCGCACCTCGCCGGGCGCGTCACGGTGATCTACAACGGCGGCGCGACCCGGCAGCAGTCGGTGCTGAATGGCCTTCACGCAATACGAGAACAGGCGGGCGATGACGATTGGGTGCTGGTGCATGATGCGGCTCGTCCCGGTTTGACAGTTGAGTTGATCGACCGCCTTGTGGATGCACTGCGGGATGATCCGGTTGGCGGCATCCTGGCGCTGCCCGTGGTCGATACGCTCAAGCGTGCGGCCCGAGATGTCCGCATTGAAAACACCGTGTCGCGTGAAGGATTGTGGGCTGCGCAGACACCGCAGATGTTTCGCTATGCATTGTTGCGACGCGCACTGGAGCAGCCGGCCGAAGTGACCGACGAGGCCAGCGCGGTCGAGGCCATGGGCTTGCAACCGAAGCTGGTCGAAGGCAGCCCGCGCAACTTCAAGGTAACCCTGCCGCACGATATCGCGCTGGCGGAACTGTATCTGAAAGGAATCGCATGAACGTCACGTCCACTCCACCATTTCGAATCGGGCAAGGCTACGACTGCCACACCCTTGTTCCGGGCAGAAAACTCATCATTGGCGGTGTGAGCATCCCGCATGCAACGGGGCTGCTGGGGCATTCCGATGCCGACGTGTTGCTGCATGCGGTGACCGATGCGATTCTCGGTGCGGCGGGCCTGGGCGATATCGGACGACATTTTCCCGACACCGATCCGCGCTTTGCGGGCGCGGATTCGCGCGTGCTGTTGCGCGAAGCGTGCAAGCGGGTGCGCGAAGCCGGTTACCTGATCGGCAATGTGGATGCGACCATCATCGCGCAGGCGCCGAAAATGGCGCCGCACATTCCGCTGATGGCGGCAAACATCGCTGTCGATCTGGATGTGGCGCAAGCGCAGATCAACATCAAGGCCAAGACGAACGAGAAACTCGGCTTTCTTGGGCGCGAGGAGGGTATTGCGACGGAGGCGATTGCGCTGCTTTATCGCGCATAGTGCGGCGTGACGTCAGCCGCCGCCAATGCCTTGAATGATGACGCCGGTGCCTTCGCAGGTCGGGCACTCCTTGCCACCCTCGATTTTCCCGCTGCCGCTGCATGTCGGACAGATGTCTTCGCCGGTGCCGGGCGTGCCCGGCAGCGCTTCATCTCCAGGCTTGAGATGGTTCGGCGGATCGTTTGACGCACCTGACGCTGGCAAATTCATGTGACCTCCTGAGGAAACATTCGGCATGGCATGACCGTCCATGCCGATGACCAATCCATTCAACCAGGTAGATTGATGAATCGCCGCGAAGTTCGCCACTGTTGCCGGTGGCGTTCAAGCTGGTCACTGTCTTTTACACGCTCAATTCCAGTACTTTTCTGCTGACGTCGAGCGTGACATCGCGCTGCTCCCCAAGTGCCACCATGCGATGGCTTTCGAGTTGCTGGAGGACCTCGTCGATGTTTCCCGAGCCAAGCTTGTAGTCGGACAGGCGGGTTTTCACGCCCATCTGCTCGAAGAAATCCTGCGTGCGCTTGATGGCTTCGTCGATGCGTGCATCCTCGGTACCAGCGGTGATGTTCCAGATGCGTTCGGCGTATTGAAGCAGCTTCGCGCGCTTGCTTTCCTTGCGCACACGCAGCATGCCGGGCAGCACGATTGCCAGCGTTTGCGCGTGATCCAGTCCGTACAGTGCGGTGAGTTCATGCCCGACCATGTGCGTTGCCCAATCCTGCGGCACACCGGCGCCGATCAGGCCGTTCAGTGCCAGCGTGGCGCACCACATGATGTTGGCGCGCACATCGTAATCCTCCGGGTTGGCCAGCGCCTTCGGACCTTCCTCGATCAGGGTCAGCAGCAAGCCTTCGGCGAAGCGATCCTGCACCGGCGCATTGACCGGATAGGTCAGGTACTGTTCCATGATGTGCGCGTAGGCATCGACCACGCCGTTGCCGATTTGCCGCACGGGCAACGTGAAGGTTTTGGCCGGGTCGAGGATGGAAAACTTCGGAAATACCAGCTGGCTCGAAAACGCCATCTTGGCCTTGAGCGATTTGCGCGTGATCACCGAGCCGTTGTTCATTTCCGAGCCGGTGGCCGGCAAGGTGAGAATTGTGCCGAAGGGCAGCGCCTGCTTGATGTTCCTGCCGCGCGTTTCAAGAATTGCCCAAGGCTCGCCTTCGAAATTCGCCGCTGCGGCGACAAACTTGGTACCGTCGATCACGGAACCGCCGCCTACCGCCAGAAGGAAATCCAGTTTTTCCTCGCGCACGATTTCAACCGCCCGCATCAAGGTTTCGTAACTGGGGTTGGGCTCGATGCCGGGAAATTCCTTGACGGTACGGCCAGCCAGCGCGGCCATGACTTCGGCAAATACGCCGTTGCTCTTGATACTTCCGCCACCGTACAACACCAGCACGCGGGCATCTGCCGGGACGACTTTGTTCAAGTCGGCAATTCTGCCTTTGCCGAAAAGAATTTGCGTCGGATTATAGAAATCGAAATTCAGCATGGCATACCTTTCGTCATCGTATTCTTGGGAAGTGAAACGAAGCGCTGTTCGTTGCAAATGGTGACTGTAGCCCAAATGGCATGTCGGTGCAGCAGGGCGGTTCGCTTGTTGATCGTTCGCCATGCTGAAGGGTGGGGAAAGCCCTGCGCAGAAGATTCAGGCTCTTTCTGCGGCTGCAATGCGTCGTTTGCCACCGGGGATGATGATTTCGATCATCAAGCCATGTGGTTTGCGATTGGAAAGGCGAAGCTGTCCGCCGTGGCGCTTTACGACGCGATCGACAATCGCCAGACCCAGACCGGCACCGTTGGCCTGGCTGCGAGCGACGTCCATGCGGGTGAAAGGACGGACCAGCCGTTCCATATCTGAATCCGGTATGCCGGGACCGCGATCGGCGATCTGGATATGTACCTGATCCGCATCGACACGGCACGTGATGTCGATTTCGATTGTTTCCTTGTCCGGCATCTTGCCGTAGCGGCGTGCGTTCTCGACGAGATTGTTGATCACGCGCTGCAAATCGGTGGGGTTGCCGAAGACCTCCGCATTGGCGGTGATGACGGTGTTGACCTGAGTATCCGGCAGACGCGACGCTTCCCGCGCACTGTCGGCGAGCAGGCCGCTGACATCGATCAGGGTGAAATTCGCGGTATCTGTCGGCCGTGCGTAATCCAGGAATTGCGCGATGATCGCATCCATCTGGCCGAGGTCGGATTGCATGCCGGTACGGGCTTCGTCAGGCAGTTTCGCCATTTCGACTTCCAGCTGCATGCGCGCCAGTGGTGTGCGCAAGTCATGCGAGATACCGGCCAGGATGATGGCGCGGTCGGACTCGACCTGATTGAGATCGCGGACCATTTGATTGAAGCTGTGGTTGGCTTCGCGGATTTCGGTAGGACCTCTTTCCGGCAACGGATCCGGCTGCTGCCCTTTCGCGATGGCGCGCGTGGCGCTGGTCAGGCGCGCGAGCGGTTGGTTGATGAGGCGCGAAATGAACACGGCACCCAGCAGTGCCAGGATCAGCGTGATCGTGCCCCATCCGAGCCATTGGATGCCCGAGACGCGTTCGATGCGCTCGCGGTCCAGCCTCAGCCAGTATTCGTCGTCTTCGATCATGAAGCTGACCCAGAAACCGGCCACATCGTTGACGCTGCCCGCGAACTTGGTGTCGCTGCCGAGGCGCGCCTTCACGCTGTCTTTCAGCACGGGCAGCAGGGTGCTGTCTGGTAATGGCTCGACGACGTCGGTCTTTTCCAGGGGATAGATGCGGATGCCCTCGTTGCTGGCGAGATCGAACAGCAATTCGCGCCGCAGGTCAGGCGCGGAATGGGTCAGCGCGGCGCGGGTAACGGTGACGATGGAAATGACCTGCGCCGCCAGTTGCTGCGCGCGCGGCGTGCGTTCCACGATGCTGATGCTCGCCACCCATGCAGCCATGCTGGCGGTGATGAGAAACGCCAACAGGAAGAAGGTGCGCCAGAAGAGGCCGCTGCGCAGCCAGTTGAGGCGATTTCGGTGGATGGGCATCTCGTGATTTGTTCCGCAGATTTATTGCATAAGAAGCGATGAACGCCACGCCGATACGGCGTCAAGGATGCGCGCAAGTCAGCGCGAGTTCGTCACATTCTATTGCAACGATCTTGCGGCACAGGGTATCGCAGGTGCGCAAGGCGCAGGCGGTTCATGCAATTCAGCGCGGTTGCCCTTCAGGGATGAACACGTAGCCCAGTCCCCACACGGTCTGAATGTAGATCGGGTTGGACGGATCTGGCTCGATCAGTTTTCGCAGACGGGAAATCTGCACATCGAGACTGCGGTCGAATACTTCGTACTCTCGTCCGCGCGCAAGTTCCATCAGTTTCTCGCGCGAAAGCGGTTGTCGCGCATGACGCGCAAACACTTTCAGCACCGAAAACTCACCCGTTGTCAGGGAAATCGTGTCGCCATGCTTTTTCAGCGTGCGGGTACCCAGGTCCAAAAGAAAATCGCCAAACTGGAAAGTTTGCGGCGTTTCCGACGGCGCACCGGGAATCTCGTCCGGCCCCTTGCGGCGCAGCACGGCGTTGATGCGGGCAACCAGTTCGCGTGGATTGAACGGTTTGGGCAGGTAGTCGTCCGCGCCCATTTCGAGTCCAACGATGCGGTCCACGTCCTCGGCCTTGGCGGTCAGCATGATGATTGGCGTCTGATCGCCGGCACCGCGCAGCCGCCGGCAAATCGACAGGCCATCCTCGCCGGGCAGCATCAGGTCCAGCACCAGCAGGTCATAGCGCTCGCGGATCCAGAGCTTGTTCATCGCCTGCGCATTCTCCGCAGTCACGACGTTGAATCCCTGTTCGGCCAGATAGCGCCTGAGCAGATCGCGCAGACGCAAGTCGTCATCGACCACCAGAATGCGCGCCTGATGACCGCTGGCGGTTTGGGATGGGGGAGGATTGCTTGTCAGATTTGTCGTATTCATAGCGCTATGGTAACGTCAGAAAAACCGGCGGCAATGACCATGATGAAAAGCATTACAAAGTGTTACAAACTTTACCTTAATCAGGTTATCGCATCGCACAATGCGACATACACTTTGTTATCACCCTTCGAACCTGAGATGTATATAGATGAAATCCGGCGCGGCATCAATGCAGGAAGTAATTTCATGCTTCGCGGAAATGCAGTTATGAAAATGGGATTCAAGCCAATCGCCATCTCCTTGCTGATGATTTTAGGCATGGGCGGTGTGTTCGCGCAAACGAAGCAGGCTGTAGAGGTCGGCCGTCACGACCGCGATGCGGGGCGGATGTATTCTGTTCAGCTGCTCACCGACAAGGGGGCGCATGGCGGCGAGCAGCAAGCGCAACGCGCCAACGACCGCCGCGGGAGAGAATCCGGCAATCCTGAAAACAGCGGGTTCGGCTCACTTGGCGATAATTTTTCGAATCAGAATAACGCCTATGATTCACAGCGCAAGCAAGGCAAGATGTCGCCGGAGGAACGCCGCGCGCTGCGCCGCCAGATCGACGAAGCGGGGCACGATATTTACGCGCCGAGGCGCTAACTCTTTGCAAGGCCTCGCTGCCTTCGCGAATCAATCCTTGCCACGCTTGCGCGAACGCCGGGCAGCAAGATTCACCGTCAACTTTCCCAACTGCCTGTAGAGCGCACCGAAGCGCTTGTTCCAGTCGCCTACCGCGCGATATTGCTTCATGGCGGTCGCCACATCGCCGCGCGCGATCGGGCCAGTCAATGCTTCCGGCGGGCCCAGGCGGAAAACATTCTCCACCGTTTCCTTGACCAGCGGCTCCATCAATTTGAGTGCGACGTCCCGGGGGATGCCGGACTTTTCGTAGGCTTGCTGTGCGACATCAAGCAGGGTCACCAGGTAATTGCTGGCAAACACCGCGGCGGAGTGATAAATGATCTTGAAGTCCGCATCAAGCGCTACCAACTGCCCCCCGATGGCCGAAAAGGCTTCCGTTAACTGGTTGATTGCATTCGCATCGCCTTCTGCGCCGCACCAGGTCCCTGCAAATGTTTGTACTACCTGATTTGGCGAAGCGAAGCTGCGAATCGGATGGATGCTGGCGACGGACGCGCCGCATCTGATCGCGGCTTTCAATTCCGTCGAGCGCAGTGCGCCGCTGCAATGGAACACGACCGTACCAGGCGTCAGCCATCCCGCGTCGGCCAGCGCTTCGCAGCAAGCCGCAATCTGATCGTCAGTCGCTGCAATCATGTAGATGTCGGATCGCCGCAGGTCGGCATACTCCGCAACCGGGCGGCCGTTGCCGATGAAGGAAACGGCGCGCTGCGCGCTCTCGAACGAACGGTTCAGCACATCCTGAACGATAAAGGTTTCGTTCAAATGCCATAAGCGGCCGAGCGTCTTGCCGACATTGCCGCAACCGACAATACTTAGTGTCTTGCGCACGACGCAGCCCTTTCCCCGCCAGGGGGTGACAAGATGTCCGGTGCTTGTGTTTTACCCGACATGGTTTGATCGGACTGCGTGCCATTCCTGTTTGAGCAGCGAGTAGCAGTGCAAGTCATGGAAGCGGCCGGACCAGAATGCCTGCTCGCGATGCACGCCTTCGAAGCGAAAACCGAGGCGGGTCGCCAGTCCGATCGAAGCGGTATTGTCGGGATGCGGTTCCGCCTGCACGCGATGCAATTGCAAATCCTCAAATCCATAGTCGAAGATCGCGGTCAGCGCTTCGCGCATATAGCCTTGCGCACAGCAATCCTGTGCGATTTCATAGCCGGTCAGGCAGCTCTGCCAAAATTTGTTCCAGGCGAAAAATCCGCACGTGCCGATCAGTCGTCCGTCATGCTTTCGCTCAAGCCCCCATCGCAGCCCTGTGCCGGTAGTCATTAGCGCTGCGTACCATTCCAGGATATGGTCGACTTGCGATCGCTCGGTGAGCGGGTCGTTGCCGGACCAGCGCATCCAGTCCGCGTCAGAATTGAGCCTGAACAGCTCATCGACGTCGGAGTTCACGATTTGCCGCAAGCGCAGGCGTTCGGTGAGGAGCAGGGGGAAAGGTTGACTCATCATTTCAGCCCACTGACCTGGGCGTAACGGCGATGACGTCAGTGTAAATCAATTCTCGAACTTTACCGCCGGGCCGGTTTCCCAGTATTCGCCCTCGGTCGGATGCGTCTTGCGGCTCGCCATGCCGCGGGACTGGAACAGCGGATGCGCAAGCGCCTCGTCCGCGCGCAGGATCGGCGTGACGCAGCAGTCAGCGGAAGCAAAGATTTTCGTCCATTCGAACAGGGATTTTTCCGCAAACATCCGGTCGAGTTCCGTTTTCACGGTCATCGCATCGTCGCCGCCGATTTCCTGGCCAAGGCTCCAATGCCTGTCCTTCAGATCCGGACGACCCAATACATCGCAGCATGCCTGCCAAAATTTCAGTTCGAGCGCGCCGACTGCCATGAAGCGGTCATCGCTCGTGCGGTACACGTTGTAGCAGGGCACGCCGCCGGTCAGCAGGTCGCGTCCCGGCGCAGCCGGACGGCCGAAATTGTTGACCGCCACCAGAGGCATGATGTTGTGCGCAAACACGGCATCCGTCATCGACACATCAACGAAGCGTCCGAGGCCGCTGCTTCTTGCTCCAATCAGCGCGGCAAGAATGCCTTGCACCGCGGTTTGCGCGCCGCCGAGCAAATCGCCGATCTGCAGGTTGGGCAATGCCGGCACGCCGTCCGGGCCGACGTTCTGCTCCAGCATGCCGGCATAGCCGATGTAGTTGATATCGTGGCCGGCCAGATGCGCGAACGGACCGTTGCGGCCATAGCCGGAAATGGCACACATGACGAGTTTCGGATTGCGTTGCTTCAGGATATTCCAGCCGACTCCGAACTTGTCCATCACGCCGGGGCGGAAGCTTTCGACCACGACATCGGCCGTTTCGGTCATGCGCAGGAATTCCTCGCGTTGCGCAGAGTCCTTGAGGTCGAGCCGGATGCATTGCTTGCCGCGATTGACGGCGATGAAGAATTGCGACACTTCATGCCGCACATGTCCCATCGTACGCGCGTAGTCGCCGACGCCGGGATCCTCGATCTTGATGACTTTGGCACCCATATCCGCCAGATGCATCGTGGCGACAGGACCTGGAAGCAGGCGGGTCAGATCAAGAACGCGAATGCCGGCGAGGGGTTTTCCGGCTGGCTGTACGGCTCCGGAATAGGCGCTTTCCTCATTGCCGTGAATGTCCTGAACATTTGCCATATGCAATCCTCCAAGCATGTGCCACCACGAGCGTCGCTCCGTCGAACGCGACCATTCAGCGCTGAGTGAAGTCTTGCGGACCAGGTGCAGCGGCCCTCCCGACTTCGACGAACTTCATGCAGTCAGTTGTTCCAGCGCCTCATGTTGCTCCAGCCATTCGCTCTCCATCTGCTCAAGCTCCCTTGCGATATACGCCTGATCCAGAATCAAGGCCTTGAGTTCTTCCTTGTTTGCATCATCGTAAATCGCCGGATCGGCCAGCCTGGCATCCACCGTTTCCTTGCGCGCATTCAGCTTTGCCATTTGCTCGTCCAGCCGCTTGATGCGGGACTCGATCGGTTTCCTGCGGCTCGACAGGCGCTGCCGTTCCTCTGCTTCGAGACGGCGGCGTTCCTGCTTGTCCTCCCGTGAAGCGGGATTTGTCGGCGTTTTGTCGTTGCCTTCTTTCGCAGGAAGTGGCGCGTCGGTCTTGTTCAGCTTGGTCTTGAACAGCCAGTCGCGATAGTCGTCCAGGTCGCCGTCGAAAGGCTGCAGCCTGCCGTCGGCAACGATGATGAATTGATCCGTGGTTGCGCGCAGCAAGTGCCTGTCGTGCGAGACGAGAACCAGCGTTCCCTCGAATTGCGCCAGGGCCATCGTCAGCGCCTCCCGCGTTTCGAGGTCCAGATGGTTGGTCGGTTCGTCCAGCAGCAGGAGATTGGGCCGCTGCCAGACAATCAGGGCCAGCGCGAGACGCGCTTTCTCGCCGCCGGAAAACGGTGCGATCTTGCTCGTCACCATCTCGCCGCCGAAATTGAAGCCACCCAGGAAATTGCGCAGTTCCTGCTCGCGCACATTCGGCGCAATGCGCGCGAGATGCCAGAGCGGCGATTCGTCGTGGCGCAGCATTTCCACCTGATGCTGGGCGAAGTAACCGATCGACAGGCCCTTGCCCAGGCGGGCGTCGCCGGCCAGCGGCTTGAGCTCGCCCGCAACGGTTTTGATCAAGGTCGATTTGCCCGCGCCGTTCACGCCCAGCAGGCCGATACGCTGCCCTGTCTGGAGCGAAAAATTGATGCCCGAGACGATCGTCTTTTGCATCTCTTGCGCGCCGCCGTTCTCCGCAATCAAATAACCTGCGTTGACGTCTTCCATCACGAGCAGGGGATTCGGCGCGCTCAAGGGCTCGCGGAACTCGAACGAAAATTCCGCAGCGGCGCGTAGCGGTGCCAGTTCTTCCATCTTCGCCAGCATCTTCATGCGGCTTTGCGCCTGCTTTGCCTTGGATGCCTTGGCCTTGAAGCGGTCGATGAAGGATTGCAGATGCGCGCGCTGGCGCGACTGCTTTTCAAATGCTGCCTGGCTCAATGCCATCTGGGTCGCGCGCTGCTGCTCGAACGAGGTGTAGTTGCCCGTGTAACGCTTCAGCTTGCGGTCGTCGATATGGACGATCACGTTGACCACGCCATCGAGAAAATCGCGATCGTGCGAAATGATGATGAGTGTGCCCGGATAACGTTTGAGCCAGTCTTCAAGCCAGATGATCGCGTCGAGGTCGAGGTGATTGGTCGGCTCGTCAAGCAGGAGCAGATCGGACGGGCACATCAAGGCTTGCGCCAGGTTGAGGCGCATGCGCCAGCCGCCGGAAAAGCTCGCCACCGGCTGCTGCATCTGCTCCAGCGAAAATCCCAGACCGGTCAGCAACTGCTCGGCGCGCGAGCGCACGGTGTAGGCGTCCGCATCGCCCAATGCAACGTGCAGTTCCGCGATGCGGGTGCCGTTGGCATCGCTCTCGGGATGACTTTCCAATTGCGCCAGTTCCGCTTCCAGCTTGCGCAAGTTGGCGTCGCCATCGATGGCATATTCGAGCGCAGGACGATCGAGTGCAGGCGTTTCCTGCGCCACGTAGGCCATGCGCCATTTCGCGGGGAAATCGATCTCGCCCTGATCCGCGTGCAACTCGCCGCGCAACACCGCGAACAGACTTGACTTGCCTGCGCCGTTCGCGCCGATCAGCCCGATCTTGTCGCCGGGATTGAGCGTGAGGTCCGCGCTGTCGAACAACGGCTTCACACCGCGCATCAGGCTGACTTGCTGAAAACGAATCATGGCTGTTTCAACTTGTCGGCCGTCAGCAGGAAGACCATGTCGTCGCCGGCGCTGGTCGACAGCCAAGTCAGGTCAAGGTCTGGAAATGCCGCTTCCGCGAATTCCCGTTCGTTGCCGATTTCGACAATCAGCACGCCTTGTCTGGTCAAACGCTGAGCCGCGCCCGCGATGATCTTGCGCACCAGATCCATGCCGTCAGTGCCGCCTGCCAGCGCAATTTGCGGCTCGTGCAGATATTCCTGCGGCAGCTTGCCCATCGAGCCGGCGTTGACGTACGGCGGATTGCTGATGATCAGGTCGTACTTCTTGTCCGGCACCTTCGCATACAGGTCCGATTCGATCAGGTTGATGCGCCCCGCGAGGTGATAGTCCTCGACATTGCGCCGGGCCACGGCCAGCGCGTCGGCGGAAATATCGACTGCATCGACCTGCGCATTGGGAAATGCGTCGGCCAGCATGATTGGCAGGCAGCCGGAACCGGTGCAGAGTTCGAGAATGTTCGTTACCGTTTCCGGGAGGTCGACCCATGGTGCGAATTGTTCAGGGATCAGTTCGGCAATGAAAGACCGCGGCACGATCACGCGTTCATCCACGTAGAAGCGATAATCGCCCAGCCAGGCTTCGTTGGTGAGATAGGCGGCTGGCACGCGTTCGGTCGCGCGGCGCTCGATCACCTTCAAAACGGCATCGATTTCTTCCGGCAGCAATCTGGCATCGAGAAACGGCTCGAGTTTGTCGAGTGGCAATGCGAGCGTGTGCAGCAGAAGATACGCGGCTTCATCGAAGGCATTGCTGCTGCCATGGCCGAAAAACAGCTTGGCTTGATTGAATCGGCTGACTGCGTAGCGAAGCAGGTCGCGCAGGGTGGAGAAATTGGCTGTGCTCATGAGGTGCATTCAGAATGTGTCATTCCGAGCGCCGGGATTTCTCGCTGCACTCGGAATGACAATAAGCGGGTGGTTCAATGTGTCGGCAAGGAGCTTACGTCAACAGGTTTTCCAGCGTACGACGGTAGATGTTTTTCAACGGATCGATGAAGCGGATTTCGATATGCTCGTCGATCTTGTGGATGCTGCCGTTCGGCGGGCCGAACTCGATGACTTGCGGACAAATTTGTGCGATGAAACGACCATCGGAGGTACCGCCCGTGGTTGACAGCTCGGTATCGATCCCGGTTTCCGCCTTGATCGCCGCGCTGAGTGCTTCACTGAGATTGCCGCGTGGGGTAAGGAAAGGCAATCCGCCTACCGTCCACTTCAGTCCGTACTCGAAGCCGTGTTTGTCCAGAATCGCATGGACCCGCTTTTGCAAGTCCTCCACCGTGCTGGCGGTGGAAAAACGGAAGTTGAAGTCGATCACGACTTCACCTGGGATGACGTTCGATGCACCGGTGCCGCCATGAATGTTCGACATTTGCCATGAGGTCGGCAGATAGTATTCGTTGCCCTCGTCCCATTTTTCCGCAACCAGCTCCGCCAGTGCCGGCGCTGCCAGATGGATCGGGTTCCTTGCCAGCTGCGGATAGGCGATGTGGCCTTGAATGCCCTTGACGGTCAGCCGACCCGACATCGTGCCGCGGCGGCCATTCTTGATCATGTCGCCCAGTTGCTCCGCCGAGGTCGGCTCGCCGACGATGCAGTAATCGAGTTGTTCACCGCGCTCCTTCAACTTGTCGCACACGATGACCGTGCCATCGACGGCGGGTCCCTCTTCGTCGCTTGTAACGAGAAAGCCGATAGAGCCCTTGTGATCCGGATGCGCGGCGGTGAATTCCTCGACCGCAACAACCATTGCCGCAATCGAGGTCTTCATGTCGGCAGCGCCGCGGCCATAGAGCTTGCCATCACGATGCGTCGGCTTGAACGGATCGGATTGCCACTGCTCGCGCGGACCGGTCGGCACGACGTCCGTATGGCCGGCAAAGACGATCAGCGGCTGCGCAGTGCCTTTGCGCGCCCACAGGTTCGTGACGTCGCCGGACTGCACGGTTTCGCATTGGAAGCCGAGCGGCGACAGCAGTTCGATCAGCCGTTGCTGGCAACCTTTGTCTTCCGGGGTCACTGAGGACAGGGAAATCAATTCTTCGGTGAGCGCGAGGGTTTTGCTCATGGATTACTTCTTGAAAATCTGTTGGTAGGTGTCGGCGGAGAATCCGACATGCGTGCCGCTGTCATGCGAGAGGACGGGGCGCTTGATGACGGATGGCGATTCGAGCATCAGCTCGGTCGCGCTTCGTGCATCGACGACGGATGCCTTGCGATCATCGGAAAGCGCGCGCCAGGTCGTGCCTTTGCGGTTCACCAACACATCCCACGCGACATCGGCAAGCCAGCCTTTGATGGTATCGCTGTCGAGCCCGGCTTTCTTGAAATCGTGAAAAGCGTAGTCGACACCATTTGCATCCAGCCATGTGCGCGCCTTCTTCACCGTGTCGCAATTCGGGATGCCGTAAAGAGTCATTGTCATCGTGTCATACGTTGAGTGTGAATTCGGTAAATGTCGGGCCGTCATCCTTGTTGTCCTCGGGCTCCGCCTGGGTTTTCTTGCTCGCCTCGGCATTGTTGAGGAGCCAGTAGAGATTGGTGGCGGAATCCGCGTTGGCCAGGGCTTCTTCCTGCGTAACCACGCCAGCCTGGATCAACTGCATCAAGGCCTGTTCGAAAGTCTGCGAGCCCGGCGACATGCTTTTTTCGATCGCTTCCTTGATCTGGCTGATTTCACCTTGCTCCATCAATTCCGCGATATGGCGCGTATTCAGCAGTACCTCCACCGCAGCCCGGCGTCCCTGATCCTTGGCGAGCACCAGGCGTTGCGACACGATTGCCTTGATCGTGACTGCCAGGTCAGACAGCAGCGACGGGCGGGTTTCCAGCGGATAGAAATTAATGATGCGGGTCAACGCCTGATAGCTGTTGTTCGCATGCAGTGTCGCGACGACGAGATGGCCTGACTGCGCATAGGCCAGCGCATTCGACATCGTTTCCTTGTCGCGAATCTCGCCAATCAGAATGCAGTCCGGCGCTTGCCGCAACGCATTCTTCAGCGCGACTTTCAGGCTTTCCGCATCGGTGCCGATTTCGCGCTGATTCACGAGCGACTTCTTGTTAGTGAACAGGAATTCGATCGGGTCTTCCAGCGTCAAGATGTGTCCCGACTTCATCGCGTTGCGGTGATCCAGCATTGCGGCAATCGTGGTCGATTTGCCGGAACCTGTTGCGCCGACGACAAGCACCAGTCCGCGCTTTTCCATGATGATGTCGGCCAGCACAGGCGGCACATGCAGGTCGGCGAGGCGCGGAATGTCGCCCGGGATGTAGCGGAACACTGCCGACACGCTGCCGCGCTGGCGAAAGGCCGACAGCCGGAAGCTGCCGACCCCTTTCACCGGGATGCCAAGATTGAGCTCGTTGTCCCGTTGCAATTGCTCAAGCTGCGCCGCCGTCACAACTTCGGCCAGTAGCGCCTTGATGGTCGCATCGTCCATCTTCTGCTGGTTGATCGGCAAAACATGACCGTTCATCTTGATATGGATCGGGGAGTTCGCCGTCAGAAACATGTCCGACGCCTTTTTGTCCTTCATCAGCTGGAACAAGCGATCCATTGCCATTACGCACTCCCAAGGAAAGAGGAACGAAACAACTCAATGCATACAATGCGTGGGACGATCAGGCGTCGCGCAGCAATTCATTGATGCCGGTCTTGGCGCGGGTCTTGGCATCGACACGCTTGACGATCACGGCACAGTACAAGCTGTATTTGCCATCCGCCGAGGGCAGGCTGCCGGAGACCACGACCGAGCCGGCCGGAATGCGACCATAGCTGACTTCGCCGGTTGCACGGTCGTAGATCTTGGTCGATTGGCCGATGTAGACGCCCATCGAAATCACGGAATTTTCCTCGACGATCACGCCTTCGACGATTTCGGAACGGGCGCCGATGAAGCAGTTGTCCTCGATGATGGTCGGGTTGGCCTGCATCGGTTCCAGCACGCCGCCGATGCCGACGCCGCCGGACAGGTGAACGTTCTTGCCGATCTGTGCGCAGGAACCAACGGTGGCCCAGGTATCAACCATCGTGCCTTCATCGACATAGGCGCCTATGTTGACGTAGGAAGGCATCAATACGACGTTCTTGCCGATGAAGCTGCCGCGGCGCGCCACGGCGGGCGGCACGACGCGGAAGCCGCCCTTGGCAAAGTCTTCCGCCGTGTAGTTGGCGAACTTGGTGGGAACCTTGTCGTAGAACTGCATGCTGCCATCGGCCGGCATCGGCACGTTGTCTTCCAGACGGAAGGACAGCAGCACTGCCTTCTTGATCCACTGGTTGACGACCCAGTTGCCGCTGTCCTTCTGCGCCACGCGCAGCGTGCCCTGATTGAGCTGCTCAAGCACATGCGCAACTGCATCGCGGACCTCTGCCGGAGCAGACTTGGGGGAATAGTTGGCGCGGTCTTCCCATGCCTGGTCGATGATCTGTTGAAGTTGTTGGGTCATTTGAGACTCGTTAAGTGAAATGATCAGGAAAGTTTCTTTGTGAATTCGACAATGCGGCGCGCGGCTTCAAGGCACTCGTCTACCTCGGCCACCAGTGCCATGCGGATGCGGTTTTGCCCGGGATTAAGGCCGTGCGCTTCACGCGCAAGGTAGCTGCCCGGCAATACCGTGACATTATATTCAGCGTACAGGCGTCTGGCGTACTCGGTATCGGAGATAACGGCGTTCCTGTCGACCTTTGCCCACAGATAAAAACCGGCATCCGGCAGCTGGACATCAAGCACTTCCTGCAGCATCGGCGTGATTTGCGTGAATTTTGCGACGTATTTCGCGCGGTTTTCCGCCACATGTTCTTCGTCACGCCATGCGGCGACTGAAGCGGCCTGCACGGAAGGACTCATGGCGCTGCCATGGTAGGTGCGGTAAAGCAGGAATTTTTTCAGGATGTCGGCATCACCCGCGACAAAGCCTGAGCGCATGCCCGGTACATTCGAGCGCTTCGACAGGCTGGAAAAGGCGATCAGACGCGGATAGCCGGTTCGCCCGAGTTTGTGCGCCGCCTCAAGTCCACCCAGCGGCGCTTCGGACTTGAAATAGATTTCTGAATAGCACTCGTCCGCTGCGATGACGAACCCGTAACGGTCTGACAAGTCAAACAGCTCTTTCCAGTCCTCCAGCGTCAGCACCGCGCCGGTCGGATTGCCGGGCGAACAGATGTAAAGCAGTTGCACATTTGGCCATACGTCGGCCGGGACGGTCTTGAAATCGGGGGCGAAATTGCGGGCCGGATCGGAGTTGACGAAATACGGTTGCGCGCCGGCCAGGTAAGTTGCGCCCTCATAGATCTGGTAGAACGGATTGGGGCACATCACCAATGCACCCGGCACCGGATTCACGATGGTTTGCGCGAGAGAGAACAACGCTTCCCGCGATCCGTTTACCGGCAGGATTTGCGTGGCGGCATTGAATTTTGGCAAACCATAGCGCCGTTCCAGCCAGCCGGCAATCGCGGAACGCAAGGCATCGGAGCCGGCCGTTGTGGGGTAGTTCGCCAGACCGTTCAGATTGTCGGCCAAGGCTTTCTGGATGAATGCCGGAGTCGGATGTTTTGGTTCGCCGATACCCAAGCTGATTGCCTTGTAGGCATCATTCGGCTTGATGTCGGAAAAGAGCTGTTTCAGCTTTTCGAAAGGGTAGGGTTGAAGCTTGTCGAGTAGCGGATTCACTTGGAATTTGGGGGCGAATGGGTGTCAAAAGGCCAAAGGCAGAATTATACCGTTCACCCCCTTGCAGCGCCTGCGGCAATCATGCGGGACGTGATGGACGGCAACTCTGAAATGATATGATTAGCCGCTTCTTCAGCCCTTCGTTTCGGGTTTCCCGTCATTTTCAAATACAAGCGTGGCATTGAGGTTTTTGCCAGCTTATTTTCGGAACAGTCGATAACGTGCGTCTAACTTCCATCAAATTATCGGGATTCAAGTCCTTCGTCGATCCAACCAATTTCCAGGTGCCGGGCCAGCTGGTCGGCGTCGTCGGTCCCAACGGTTGTGGCAAGTCCAACATCATCGACGCAGTGCGCTGGGTATTGGGCGAATCCAAGGCGTCCGAGTTGCGCGGCGAATCGATGCAAGACGTGATTTTCAACGGTTCGACCAACCGCAAACCGGCGGGGCGCGCCTCGGTCGAGCTGGTGTTCGACAACAGCGATGGCCGCGCGGCGGGACAATGGAGCCAATATGCGGAAATTGCGGTCAAGCGGACGTTGACTCGCGATGGCACCTCTACCTACTACATCAATAACCAGTCGGTACGCCGCCGCGACATTCAGGACATCTTCCTCGGCACGGGTCTTGGCCCGCGCGCCTACGCGATCATCGGGCAGGGCATGATTTCGCGCATCATCGAAGCGCGCCCGGAAGAATTGCGCATCTTCCTGGAAGAAGCCGCCGGCGTGTCCAAATACAAGGAGCGTCGTCGGGAAACGGAAAACCGGTTGCACGATACGCGCGAGAATCTGACCCGCGTGGAAGACATCCTGCGCGAATTGAACGCCAACCTGGAAAAGCTGGAAGCCCAAGCCGCAGTGGCGCAAAAATTCCGCGAGCTGCAAGCCGATCAGGACGAGAAGCAGAAATTGCTGTGGCTGTTGCGCAAGAATGAAGCCAAGGCGGAGCAGGAAAAGCATTTTCGCGATATCGAAAGGGCGCAGATCGATCTCGAAGAACAGACCGCGAAACTGCGTCATGTCGAGACCGAACTCGAGCACATGCGTCAGGCACATTACGGCGCCGGCGACCGCATGCATCAGGCGCAAGGTCACCTGTATCAGACCAATTCAGAGATTGGCAGTCTCGAAGCACAGATCAAGTTCGTCATCGAATCGCGCAACCGGCTGCAATCGCAACTCAATTCCCTGACCGCACAGCGCGATCAGTGGCAACGTCAGGGTCAGCAGCATCAGGAAGACTTGGCCGAAGCCGAAATGCATCTGGAAGAAACTGCCGCCCGCGTCGAGCAGGCGCAGCAGGCGGCGCAGCAGCGTCATGACAGCCTGCCGGAACTGGAGCAAGCCTGGCGCGAATCGCAATTGAAAACCACCGAGTCGCGCGGCAGGATCATGCAGATTCAGCAACAGATCGAACTGGAGTCCGCGCATCAACGCAATGCCTCCAATATTCTCGCCAATCTGACGACGCGTCGCGAGCGCCTGTCGCAGGAGAAAAGCGGCTTGAGCCTGCCGGATACGGCGCATCTTTCCAACATGAAGATGCAGCTGGAAGAAAAGCAGGCAGCCATGGAAGAGGCAAGGCAGCATCTGGAGATTGCGCAGGAACAGCAGCCAAAGCTGGAGGAAGAGCGTCGTGCCGCGCAGCAGCAGGTCAATACCGAAACCGCGAACAATGCGCAATTGGAGGCGCGTCTGGCTGCCTTGAAGCAATTGCAGGAGAACGTGCAGACGCAAGGCAAGGTGCAGCCTTGGCTGAAGAAGCACGAGCTCGGCGAGCTGCCGCGCCTGTGGCAAAAGCTGCATATCGATCAGGGATGGGAAACCGCGCTGGAGTCGGTGCTGCGCGAACGAACCTCGGCGCTGGAAGTGTCGAATCTGGATTGGGCGAAGGCGTTTTTCAGCGACGCTCCTCCCGCGAAGCTGGCCTTGTTTACGCCAAACGGCAGCAGTGCAGCTGCCAACACCGAAGCCCCGGCGGGACTGAAGCCGTTCCTGAATCTGTTGCAATTGAACGATCCGGGGCTGCGTGCATTGATGCAGGACTGGCTGTGCAACGTCTTTGTTGCAGATGATGTCAATGCCGCGTTCGTCGATCGCGCCAAGTTACCGGTCGGCGGCTGTTTCGTGACGAAGCAGGGGCATGTGATCGGCAAGTCGAGCGTGCGTTTCTATGCGTCCGATTCCGAGCAGGACGGCATGCTCGCGCGCCAGCAGGAAATCGACAACATCACCAAACAGCTGCGCGCGCAGCAGATGCTGGCCGACGAGGCGAAATCGCGCGCCGTCCGCGCGGAAGCTGCCGTATCGCAGGCGACACAGCGGCTGCAGGAAATGCGCCAGCGCGTCAATACGCTGACGCAGACCGTGCACGGTTTGCAGATCGACGTGATGAAACTGTCGGAAGTGCAGGAACGCTTCAACCAGCGCAGCTCGCAGATCGAAACCGATCTCGCCGAAATCGCCGCGCAGGAAGCCGAGCAGCAGCAGATCAAGGTCGAATCGGAAGCGAAATTCGAGCAACTGGATATCGAACTGGCTGAGCTGCAGGAAAAGCACGAAGAAGGGCAGACCGACTATCTCTCCAAAGAGCAGCAGTTGAATGATGCGCGGCAGCGTCTGCGTGAACTTGAGCGTGCGGCGCAGGAAGCCGAGTTCGCCGAAAAATCGCATCGCAACAAGATCGAGGAATTGAGGCGCAGCATTGCCACCGCGCAGGAGCAGGCGGCGCAATTGTTCGCGAACATGCAGCAGGGGCATCTGGAGCTGGAAAGCCTGGATGATCAGGCGGCACAGGCCGGCCTGCAATCGCTGCTGGAAAAGCGGACCGACCAGGAGCGGGCGTTAGCGGATGCTCGCCACGAACTGGATCAATTGACGCAGAAATTGCGCCATCAGGAAGAGGCGCGCATGCAAGGCGAACGCAGCTTGCAGCCACAGCGCGATCGCATCATGGAATTGCAACTGAAGGAGCAGGCGGCGCGTCTGAATCAGGAACAGTACACGCAGCAGCTCGCCGAAGCGCAGGCCGACGAAGCCGCGCTGGCCGAAAAGCTCAGTCCGGACATGAAGGCCTCATATCTGCAAGGTGAAGTCACGCGCCTGAACAATGCCATCGCTGCCTTGGGCGCGGTCAACCTCGCTGCGCTCGACGAACTCGTACAGGCATCCGAGCGCAAGAATTTCCTCGATGCGCAAAATGCCGATCTGACCGAAGCAATCACGACGCTCGAAGATGCGATCCACAAGATCGACAAGGAAACCCGCGAGCTGTTGCAGGATACCTTCGATAGGGTCAACAAGGAATTCGGCGAACTGTTCCCGATCCTGTTCGGCGGCGGCAACGCCAAGCTCACCATGACCGGCGAAGAAATTCTCGATTCCGGCGTGCAGGTGATGGCGCAGCCGCCCGGCAAGAAGAATGCGACGATTCATCTGCTGTCGGGTGGCGAAAAAGCGCTGACCGCGACTGCGCTGGTGTTCTCCATGTTCCAGTTGAATCCCGCGCCGTTTTGCTTGCTCGACGAGGTGGACGCGCCGTTGGATGACGCCAACACCGAACGCTTCTGCAACATGGTCAAGCGCATGTCATCGCAGACGCAATTCCTCTTCATCTCGCACAACAAGATTGCGATGGAGATGGCGCAGCAACTGATCGGTGTGACGATGCAGGAGCAGGGTGTGTCCCGTATCGTGGCAGTGGATATGGAGTCGGCGGCGAACTTCGCGTCGGAGGCGCAGGCGGCGTAGCTCAGGCACTAATGTCCTGAGTTTGAAATTCGTTGCAAATAAAAGTGATGAAATCGCGACGAGACAAGGAAAAAAAGCGCAGCAAGGCCGAGGCCTTGCGAGCATTTTTGACGCGGTATCGGTGCGATTCTCGTCATCTTTTATGCAGCGATTTTCGAATTCAGGACACTAGGTTCATGACTTCGCCGAAATGATGTTGCTCGGCGCCGGGCCCTTGATTTGCGTGGTGTCCCGGCGACGGCAAAAAGTGAGATTCGATCAGTTGCGTGCCGAACGCGCCAAGGCAGCGCGTTTTTGATAATAGGCAACATTCATTTGTGCTTCACGTGCCCGTTGCTGTTCAACGTCGGCACAGATCAGATAGTGCCGTTCGGCACGCTGCAGCCACCAATGTTGAACGACGCGAATGATCGGGCTGAAGGAGAGCATTGCAAGCTCGTGGAGCTTGAATTCCTTCTGGCTCGATACGCTTGTTTTCGAGTCACGGGAGTGGTGGATGAGCTCTTCTTTCGACATGCTGGCCGAATGGGACGTGGCCATGCGTTCTCTATAGCTGGGTTGCATGTACTTCTCCGTATCATCAAGTAGGTTTCGGAGCATCGCGGCGGACAAACTGAACTCCGAAATCGAATGAACAACAATGCGGTGCTGTAGCGAGGAAGACTTCTTCGAGCGCAAGTGTCGCGCTGGAATAGTTGCCATTTTATTTTGGACGCTCTGTTTCCTGCATTGACTCATGTCAACCGTCGAACTTTCCTTGTGCCATCTGTATCAAGTTCTGAGAAAATATTGCTCACAGACATGATTGCGAATGTACGGAGAGGCCGAAAATACTATCTTGCTTGACAACTTTATAGAGCGTCACTACCCTCGGTCGCTTGATGAGTGAGACGTGCAGGGATCTGTTGCAAACAGACCCCAAGCGGCTTTCAGGGTGATTTCGATTCTATTTTCCTGCAGATGGCATAAATTTGTCGAGATAGTTCGCCGTTACATGTCTTGTGTTTTCTGTATCGAAATATTCTCGCTGATTTTCTCTGCGATAAACTTCATGGTCGCATCAATTCTTTGGATTTCGTCAATGCTTTCATCCGCATTTCCCATCCAGTCCGGCGCTGAGTTTTGCGCAATGGCACGGCAATCATTTTTGAATTTCTTTTCCAGGATTTCAGCGGCATGACAGACCTTCAAACCAGCTTGATGGCAATCGGCGGCACGATAGTCGTGGGTGTGATCACCTACAACAAATGGCAGGAATACAAGGCGAGAAAAAGTGTAGAGAAGGCATTTTCGTCAGAGCACGACGATGTGCTGATGAACAGCCCTTCGCCAAGTGAGCCACCGATCAACGTGGAACGCCATGAGCCGACCTTGACCGAGCCGGATGGCCTGCCTGCAAATGCGACTGCAGTTGCAAGTGAAGAGGAGAACGGTCCGTCGCCGATGGATAGCGCGCCATTGATGCCGAACCACGGCGTTGCGCCTGCGCCGCTCCAAAAAGACCTTCCGGTTGATGAGTTGATCGATTGCCTCATTCCGCTCGCAGTCGATGCGCCCGTGCGTGGCGACAAGATTCTGCCGCGCCTGCAATCGCTGCGCCATGTCGGCAACAAACCCGTGCATTTCATTGGTCAGCGGGACGATGGCATGTGGGAGTCGATTGCACATGGCGGTATCTATTTTTCGCTGAAGGCGGGCGTGCAATTGGCGAACCGCATGAGTGCGCTGAACGAAATCGAGTATTCCGAATTGATCATGCGCTTGCGGCAGATTGCCGACGAGATCGAGGCGGAGCCGGATGTTCCCGATATGTCCGAAGTGATGTCGACGGCGCGTTCGCTGCATCAATTTGTCAGCGAATACGATGCGCAACTCAGCGTCAATGTTCAATCCAATGGAGCGCCATGGGAAATCAACACCTTGTTGGCAGCGCTTGAACGGCAAGGTTTTGATTTGCGACCCGATGGCAGGCTGGTGATGCCGGATGGCGATGGCGGTGTGCTGTTTTCGCTTTCCACCAATGTGACGCTGGCTGCCGAAACGACATCGCGCCTGACCTTGTTGCTCGACGTGCCGCGTGTTGCGCCATCGCATGACGGTTTCGGTGCGACAACGGCCTGCGCGCGCGTGCTTGCCGGGCGACTTGGCGGAACCGTGGTTGATGATGGTGGTCAACCCTTGCAGGATGCGGCATTGGAAGAGATTGCCGGGCAGGTGAAGGCGTTCTACAGTCATATGGAAAATTCAGGCATCCCGGCGGGATCGAGCCGAGCCTTGCGCTTGTTCAGCTAAGATGCAGCCGGATTTTTTTTCAGGCCGGACCGAGGCAGTGGATACTTCTGCAATTCCCGAGGCAAAGAACTGGGCCGCGCGTGCCGCGTGGCTCAAGAGCGAGTTGAACCGGCATAGCCACGCCTACTACGTCCTCGACAATCCCACCATTCCCGATGCGGAATACGATAGGTTGTTTCGCGAACTGGTCGAGATCGAGCAGCTGCATCCCGATTTGCTCACCTCGGATTCCCCCACTCAGCGTGTCGGTGGCAAGCCGCTGCCGCAATTCGAACAGGTTCGGCATTCCATGCCGATGTTGTCGCTCAACAATGCATTTGATGAGACCGACATTGCGGGCTTCGACCGGCGCGCAAGGGAAGTCCTGCAAGCGGCTGCAGACATTGAATATTCGACCGAGCTGAAGTTCGACGGCTTGGCGATCAGCTTGCGTTACGAAGAGGGAGTTCTCGTCCAGGCAGCGACGCGTGGCGACGGTACAACCGGGGAAAACGTGACCGCGAATGTACGCACGGTCAGGGCCATTCCGTTGCGGCTGCATGTGCAACATGCGCCCAAGGTACTCGAAGTGCGCGGTGAAATATTGATGTACAAGTCCGACTTCGCCAAGCTGAATGCGCGCCAGCGTGATGCCGACCAAAAGGAATTTGCCAATCCGCGCAATGCAGCCGCAGGCAGCCTGCGCCAACTCGATCCCCGCATCACGGCACAACGGACTTTACGATTTTTTGCCTATGGAATTGGTGTGCTGGAGGGCGCGGAGATGCCGCCTTCGCACGAAGCGCTGCTTGAATGGTATGCCTCGCTCGGCCTGCCCGTATGTCAGGAAAGATTGGTTGTGAAAGGTGCGCAGGGTCTGCTGGATTTCTACCAGGGGATCGGCGAGAAGCGCAAGGCCTTGCCGTATGACATCGATGGCGTCGTTTATAAAGTCAATCGTCTGGAGCTGCAGCAAAAACTGGGGTTCGTCTCGCGTGCGCCGCGTTTCGCGGTTGCGCACAAGTTTCCTGCCGAAGAAGCGATGACGGTTGTGCAGGGCATTGCGGTACAGGTGGGGCGCACAGGCGCGATTACACCCGTTGCTCGTCTTGCTCCGATTTTCGTGGGTGGCGTGACCGTGACCAATGCGACGCTTCACAACGAAGATGAAGTCAATCGCAAGGACATTCAGATTGGCGATACAGTGATTGTGCGTCGCGCCGGCGACGTGATTCCCGAGGTGGTCGCCTATGTGCCCGAACTGCGCCCTGCGACCGCGCGGAAATTCCTCATGCCGGACGCCTGTCCGATCTGCGATTCCCCCATTGTCAGACTGGAAGACGAGGCCATTGCCCGCTGCTCGGGCGGATGGATCAAATGCCCGGCGCAACGCAAGGGCGGTTTGCTGCACTTCGTATCTCGCCGCGCGATGGATATCGAGGGATTGGGAGAGCAGCTTGTTGATCAGCTGGTGGACAAGCATGTCATCACGACTGCCGCAGACCTCTACAAACTGGGCTTGAGCGCGCTGTCTGAACTGGACCGCATGGCGACCAAATCCGCGCAGAATGTCTTGAACGCACTGGAGAAATCGAAATCCACCACGCTGGCGCGCTTTATCTACGCGCTTGGCATTCGTCATGTCGGTGAAGCAACGGCGAAGGAGCTCGCCAGCCATTTCGGCAGCCTCGATGCAGTGCTGGACGCATCGGAGGAGCAGTTGCTCGAAGTCGCGGACATCGGCCCGGTGGTGGCGCATTCCATCCGCGTATTCCTCTCGGACCCGATGAACGTGGAGTTGATCGCACAATTGCGCGCTGCCGGCGTGAACTGGCCCGAAAGCGCACCTGTCGAGAATCAGCCGAAACCGCTGCAAGACAAGACGTTTGTTCTGACTGGAACATTGCCTACGCTCACGCGGGATGCTGCGGCTGAATTGATCGAAACCGCCGGCGGCAAGGTGGCAGGTTCGGTATCCAAAAAAACCAGTTATGTCGTCGCGGGCGAAGAGGCCGGCAGCAAACTTGCGAAAGCACAGGAGCTGGGAGTGACGATTCTTGATGAAGCCGGATTGTTTCAACTATTGGACCGAAAATGAACAAAGTAAAAAAGGCCGTTTTTCCCGTGGCGGGAATGGGTACGCGATTCCTGCCGGCCACCAAGGCGCAACCGAAAGAAATGCTGCCGATCGTGGACAAGCCATTGATTCAATATGCGGTGGAAGAGGCTGTGGCAGCCGGTATCACCGATATCGTTTTCATTACCGGACGCAACAAACGCGCAATCGAAGACCACTTCGACACCGCGTACGAACTGGAGTCGGAGCTGGAGGCCGCAGGCAAGACGGCATTGCTGGAGGTCACGCGCAATGCCGTTCCGAGTCACGTCAATTGCATCTACATTCGCCAGTCGGCACCCTTGGGCTTGGGGCATGCCGTGCTGTGCGCGCGGCCGGTCATCGGCGATGAGCCGTTTGCGGTGCTGCTGGCGGACGATTTCATGGACGTCGAACAGGGGCAAACACCAGTCCTGGCGCAGATGACGGAAGTGTATGCGCGTGAAGGTCATAGTTTGCTGGCGGTGCAAGATGTGCCGCGCAGTGAAACCAAACAATATGGCATCGTCAGCGTTACTCCTTACAAGCCCGATCTTGAACGCATCAACAGCATCGTCGAGAAGCCCATGCCGGATGTGGCGCCGTCTACATTGGCAGTCGTCGGCCGATACGTATTAAGCGGCAGGATTTTCGATTACCTCGAAGGTCTGGGCACGGGAGCCGGCGGCGAAATTCAACTCACCGATGGCATTGCTGCATTGATGCGGGCTGAACAGGTTCTGGCTTATCGCTACACAGGTACGCGCTATGACTGCGGGTCGAAGCTGGGTTACCTGAAGGCGACCGTTGCGATGGGTAAAAAACATCCAGAAACGGGTCAGGCATTTTCCGATTATCTCGAGCAGATCAAATGAGCGTCAGGGAAATTCTGAGAATGGGCGATTCGCGCCTGCTGCGGCAGGCCGAACCCGTAGTCCAGTTCGATACTCCCGAACTGCATGCCTTGGTCGCGGACATGTTCGATACCATGCGGGCAGCCAGCGGTGCAGGGCTCGCCGCTCCCCAGATCGGGGTGAATCTGCAGGTTGTCATTTTCGGCTTCAAGCAAAATCCCCGTTATCCGAATGCGCCGCAAGTGCCGGAAACCGTGCTTATCAATCCGGTACTCGATCCGCTCGACACCGACATGGTGGAAGATTGGGAAGGCTGCCTGTCCGTGCCGGGGCTGCGCGGCGTGGTTCCTCGCTGGAGCAAGCTCCACTACGAGGGGGCCGATCAATATGGCAACCGGATCAGCCGCGACGTCGATGGTTTCCATGCCCGCGTCGTGCAGCATGAATGCGACCATCTTGCCGGCATCCTGTATCCGATGCGGATCAAGGATTTCTCACGATTCGGATTTGTGGATATCCTGTTTCCCGGACTCGACGCGAGCGCGGACGACTGATCTGGCTTAAGGCCCGGTGCGCGGCAACCGCTAGAATCGGCTGCACCGATCGTGTCAGTTGATCGTCCGGATTTGACTCGACTGCGTCTTGCGATGGCCGCTGGCGGCTCCATTCAGGCGGTAACGTTCGCGATGCTGTCTGTTATCGGAATGGCGACAATTTGAACGACGGATCTTCATGACTACAGCGCCGCGCATCCTTGTCGTGTATGCCCATCCGATGCACAACCATTCGCGGGTCAACCGCCGGTTGAGCGATGCTGCCCGGAGCGTGCCCAATGTGCGGGTGCACGATCTCTACGAGTCCTATCCCGATTTTCATATCGACATCGAACACGAGCAGGCCTTGTTGCGGGATGCCGATTTGATTGTCTTCCAGTATCCGGTTCAGTGGTACAGCATGCCGTCACTGCTCAAGGAATGGATCGATGTCGTGCTTGAGGAAGGCTGGGCCTATGGCAATGACGGCACCGCCTTGCAAGGAAAGGATTTCCGGCTGGTGGCGACTGCCGGCGGCGACATCGGATCGTATCAGGCAAGCGGCTATCACGGTTATCCGTTTTCGGCATTTCTTCCATCGTTCCAGCAAATGGCGACGCTTTGCGGAATGCGTTGGCTGACACCGTTTGTGCTGTATGGCGCACGTGATGTCAATGACGACACGGTTGAGGCGCATGCGGAAACCTATCGACAATATCTTGCGAGCTATCCAGAGTCGACTGCGGTGAACGATGCGAATGGCAGCGCGGCGGTCGGCAATTAACCGCACCAGGGACTGACATGGAAAACAACTTGCTGTTGAATGCGCTGGTGTATCTGACCGCTGCCGTGATCGCGGTTCCCATCGCCAAACGGTTTGGCGTCGGTGCCGTATTGGGTTATCTGCTTGCCGGCATTGCCATCGGTCCGTGGGGCCTGCGCTTGATCAGCGAGGTAGAACACATCCTGCACTTTTCCGAATTTGGTGTGGTCCTGCTGTTGTTCCTGATCGGGCTTGAACTTGAGCCGAAGCGCCTGTGGTCATTGCGGCGTTCCATTTTCGGATGGGGCGTGCTGCAAGTGCTTGCCGTCACAGCAGTCTTGTTCGCGGCAGGACTCGCATTCGGCATCGAACTGAAAACGGCATTGATCGCCGCGCTCGGCCTGTCGCTTTCATCCACCGCAGTTGCGTTGGCAACGCTGGAGGAACGCAACCTGATGGCAACGTCCGCTGGCGCAGCCGGGTTTGCCATCCTGTTGTTTCAGGACATTGCGGCAATTCCGATGATTGCCATCGTTCCGATGCTCGGGACCGCGGGAGGTGGCAGCGATGGTTTCGGGTGGCTCAATGCGCTCAAGGTATTGGCCGTCATCGCTGCGCTGATCATCGGCGGCCGCTACTTTTTGCGTCCCGTGCTGCGCATCATCGCCAAGACCGACATGCGCGAAATCTTTACCGCGTTCGCGCTGCTGCTGGTGATCGCGATCGGTCTGCTGATGGAGTCTGTCGGCATGTCGATGGCGCTTGGAACCTTTCTCGCGGGCGTGTTGCTGGCGGATTCCGAATACCGGCATGCGCTGGAAACCGATCTCGAACCATTCAAGGGTTTGTTGCTCGGACTGTTCTTCATCGCGGTCGGCATGTCGATCGACTTTGGCGTGTTTCTGACGCGGCCCTGGCTGGTGGCGGGCATGTTGGCTGCGTTCCTCGCGCTCAAGATCGGCGTGCTGTACGGTTTGAGCAAGCTGTTCAACATCCCGCGGGGACAGCAGGCGTTTTTTGCGTTCATCCTGTCGCAGGGCGGGGAATTCGCCTTCGTGGTATTCGGCGCGGCGGAAAGAGCGCAAGTCTTTTCGAAGGAAACGGCGTCGCTGCTGGTTGCTGTTGTCGCGCTATCGATGATGATCACGCCGCTCTTGCTGATACTGCACGACAAGCTGATCGCACCGCGTTTTCAATCCGCGAAAGCGCGGCCGGACGACACGATCGCGCCGCAGCACAATCCGGTCATCATGGCGGGTTTTGGCCGTTTCGGACAGATCGTGGGCCGCCTGCTTCGCGCCAATCGCATCGGCGTTACCGTGCTGGATCACGATCCGGATCAGGTGGATCTGCTGCGCCGGTTCGGCTTCAATGTCTTTTACGGCAATGCGACTCGCGTCGATCTGTTGCACGCGGCGGGCGCGCGTGAGGCGAGGGTGATGGTGGTGGCCGTTGACGATGTCGAGGACAGCATGGCATTGGTGGACGCGGTGAGAAGGGAGTTTCCGCATCTGGCAATCGTCGCGCGTGCGCGCAACGTCACCCATTACTACGACCTGATGGATCGCGGCGTGACCGTCATCGAAAGGGAAACGTTCGAATCGGCGCTGCAACTAGGGCGAGACGTGCTGCACGAACTCGGATTCGGCGCGTTCGAGGCGCGTCAGGCCGCAATGAAATTTCGCTCGCATAACATCAAGACCTTGCATGCCGTCTATCCGTATTACAAGGATCAGCAGCAAATGATCTCGCTTGCCGCACAGGCGCGTGAGGAGCTTGAAGCAATGTTCGCGCGTGATGCCGAGGCGGCGAAGAATGACAGGCATGGCGGCTGGAACTGACTTCAGAATTGTTCGTCGGGGCGAAGATAGCGCCACTGGCCGGGCGGCAAGTCTCCCAGCATCACTCGCCCGATTCGCACCCGCTTCAATCCCAGAACCTTGAGGCCGACCGCTTCGCACATGCGTCGGATCTGCCTTTTTTTCCCTTCACGCAGAACGAAACTCAACTGATCGTCGTTCAGCCAGCGCACCTTCGCCGGCAACAGTTTCTTGCCGTCCAGCGATAAACCATGATTCAGACGCTTGAGATCCGCATCCGGCAGGCGTCCCGGCTTGCTGTATTGAACGCGTACCAGGTATTCCTTCTCGATCGACGTATCATCGCCGATCAACTGCTTGGCGATTCTTCCATCCTGCGTCAGAACGAGCAGGCCGACGGAGTCGATATCCAGCCGTCCTGCCGGCACCAGGCTGCGCAGCTGGCTTGGGTGAAATTCCGTGGGCGCGCGGTCTTCCTTCCATCTGGTGTCGGCAGTGATCAGCGTCACCGCCGGTTTGTAGCCATCCTCGGCCTGGCCGCTCACATAACCGACCGGCTTGTTGATCAGAACCGTGACGCGCTTGGCCTGCTGCGCGGCAGCCTGGCGTTCAACCGTGATGCGTTGATGCGGCAAGACCTTGCTGCCGAGTTCGGAGACGATGATGCCATCGACGCGCACCCAGCCACGCTCGATCCATTCGTCTGCTTCGCGGCGCGAGCATAGGCCGAGTTCCGACATGCGTTTGGAAAGGCGAACAGGTTCAGTCATGGTAGAGGTGTGATTGCAAGTTGAAGAAAGGGCCGTGCTGCGTGCTCACACACGCAGCGCTTCCAGCAAGTCGGTTTCGAGCTGGATCTGGCTGCGAGGATTGTTCAGGACCGGTCCATCGACAAGGAAAACATCTTCCACGCGTTCGCCCAGGGTCATGATTTTCGCGGTATGCAGATTGACCCGGTATTTGGCGAGCACGTTGGCGATCGAATACAGGAGGCCGTTGCGGTCGTTGGCCGACACGGACAACAGATAGTACTGGCCGCGTTCATCCGGCCTCAAGTCGACCGTTGGTGTCATCGGGAATGTCCGCGACAGTCTCGACAGGCGCCCCTTGCTGGGCGGTGGCAATGCAGCATGCGCCTCAAGCAATTCCGCCAGTTCATGTTCGATCAGGCTGATGATGTCACGATAACTGTTGGCGAACGCTGGTTCGGTCACGAGAAACGTGTCGAGCGCGTAACCGTTCCTGGTCGTGTGGATTTTCGCGTCCAGGATACTGAAATTCTTCTTGTCGAAGTAGCTGCAAATGCGCGCGAACAAATCCGGCTGATCCTTCACATAGACTGCGACCTGCACGCCTTCGCCGATCGGGGAAACCCGGCATTTGACTACCGCGGCGTTGCTGTCCGTCTTGTTGTAGAAGGATCTTGTTTGCCATGCGATATCTCCGGCATCGTGGCGCAGAAAGTACGCGACGTCGAGCTGTTGCCAGAGCCGTTCGTGCGCATCATCCGGCAAGCCGTACAGGCGCAAGGTCGTACGCGCCTGCTCCTGCCGATTCTTCAACTCATGCTCGGTTGAAGGATCCTCGCCACCGAGGACGCGCAAGGCCATCCAGTACAGATCCTCCAGCAGCTTGCCCTTCCATGCGTTCCAGACTTTCGGGCTGGTGCCGCGAATGTCGGCGACGGTCAGCAGATACAAGGCCGTCAGATGCCGTTCGTCCTTCATCAGGTTGGCGAAACTGCGGATCACATCCGGATCGGACAAATCCTGTTTCTGCGCGACTTGCGACATGGTCAGATGATGCTCGACCAGAAAGACGACGAGCGCGGTATCTTCCTTCGACAGCCCGTGATCCTTGCAGAACCTGCGGGCATCTTCCATGCCGAGTTTCGAGTGATCGCCGCCGCGCCCCTTGGCGATGTCATGAAACAGCGCCGCGATGTAAAGCAGCCATGGCTGCGCAAAATTCGCCATGAGCTGGCTGCAGAACGGGTATTCGTGCGCATGCTCCGTCATCGTGAAACGCCGCACGTTGCGCACCACCATCAGGATGTGTTGATCGACCGTGTAGACGTGAAACAGGTCATGTTGCATCTGCCCGATGATGCGCCGGAAATTCGGCAGATAACGGCCCAGCACGCTGGTCTGGTTCATGCCGCGCAGCGCGTGTGTGATGCCTTGCGGTGCTTGGAGAATCTTGAGAAAGAGCGCGCGGTTCGCCGGATCGCGGCGGAAATTGCCGTCGATCTTGAAGCGGGCATGCCACAGTGCGCGCAAAGTGCGTGCGGTCATGCCTTTCAGTTCCGAATGCTGCGCCAGGAGCAGAAAGACTTCCAGCATCGCCGACGGTGTCGTTTCGAAGGTATCGTCGCTTGCGATATCGATTCGGCTATTGATTTCATTGAAGCGAGCATTGATCGGTTGCGGCGATCCGGGCTGCGGAAACAGGCGCGCTTCGATGTTCTGCAGCAGGATCGTGTTCAGCTGTGTGACGGCCTTGGCTGCCCAGTAGTAATGCTGCATCAGGTATTCGCTGGCACGGCGCGTTTCGGTCGTTTTGAAGCCAAAGGTTTCGGCGATCGATGTCTGCACGTCGAATACCAGCCGGTCCTCGCGCCGCCCGGCGTGAATGTGCAACCGGATGCGGATGTCCTTGAAGGCGCGTTCCTTTTGCGTCAACTGGCGTGCCTCGGTCGGCGTGATCAATCCTCGCTCCGCCAGCTTGCGCCAGGATTCACCCAAACCCGCCGCCTTGGCCACCCATAAAATCACCTGCAAATCGCGCAAGCCACCGGGACTTTCCTTGCAGTTCGGCTCGAGGCTGTAAGGAGTGTCTTCGTATTTCGCATGACGCTGGCGCATTTCCAGCGTTTTCGCTTGAAAAAACGCTTGCGGGTCCATGGCCGCCTTGAAGCGGTCTTGCAGAAAGCGAAACAGCTTGCGGTTGCCGGTTACCAGTCGCGCCTCCAGCAAACTGGTCTGCACGGTGATGTCCGCAGCGGACTCGGAAAGACATTCATCGATGGTCCGGATGCTATGCCCGATCTCCAAACCAATATCCCAGAAGAGCTGAACGAGCTCCTCGAGTTTGCCCTGCAGGGCGGCATCCGGTGCCGAGCCGAGCAGGATCAGCACATCCACGTCGGAATGCGGAAACAACTCGCCGCGACCATAGCCGCCCACGGCCACCAAGGCTGCGTTTGCCGGAAGGTGGAAGGATCGCCAGGCGTGCGTCAGTGCTGCGTCAACGTTCTGACGCAGCTTGATGAGCAATTTTTCGGGTTTGCCATCCACCTTGAATGCAGCAATGACATCCTGGTGCCCTGATCTGAGTTGTTCCTTGAGCGCCAGCGCAAGAGACGCCATATCGTTCAGGCAGAGATGGATTGTGGAGCGATCGCTTGCTGGATGAACGCGGGCGGTGCCGGCATGCCCGGCGAGACTGTCAGTATCTCGAAACCGGTTTCGGTGACCAGCACCGTATGCTCCCATTGCGCCGACAGGCTGCGATCCTTGGTCTTGATGGTCCAGCCGTCGCCCATCTCGCGGATTTCGCGGCGTCCGGCATTGATCATCGGTTCAACAGTGAAGATCATGCCCGCTTCCAGTCGATCCAGCGTGCCGGGACGGCCGTAATGGAGCACTTGCGGCTCCTCATGGAATACCTTGCCGATTCCATGACCGCAAAATTCGCGCACTACGCTGTAGCCTGCCTTTTCGGCATGCTGCTGAATGACGTGGCCGATATCGCCCAGATGCGCGCCGGGCTTGATTTTGGAAATGCCCAGCCACATGCATTCGTAGGTGATATCGGTCAATCGCCTGGCCAGTATGGACGGCTCACCGACAAAAAACATCCGGCTGGTATCGCCGTGGTAACCGTCTTTGATGACGGTGATATCGATATTGATCACATCGCCGTTCTTGAGCACCTTGTCGCTCGGGATGCCATGGCAAATCACATCGTTGACGGAAGTGCAGATCGCCTTCGGATAGGGCGTGTAGCCTGGGGGACAATAATTCAACGGTGCCGGGATCGTGCCTTGCACGTTTGCCATGTAGTCGTGGCAAAGCCGGTCGATTTCGGCGGTGGTAATCCCCGATTTGATATGCGGCTGGATGAAATCAAGCACTTCGGCAGCCAATCTGCCGGCAACCCGCATGCCCTTGATATCGTCTTCGGTTTTGATGGAAATGGAAGCCATGGAGAAAAGCGTCGCGGAAGCAGCTTGAGAATCGATCAAGATCAAATTATAGACGAGCCGACCGGCCGATGCTCAAGGTGGGCTTCGCCGAGCTTGAAAACAGGGAGATTCCTGGAGTAGAATTGCGGGTTAGCTTGAATGACATTCAAGTTGATTTTTTGTAAATCGCGAATCCGCTCTCAAAGGGTGCCCGCAGTCAATTCATTGACCTCGGGTAACTGAGTGGATTCCAGACCCAACCCTGGAGATATCATGTCCGTTACTATGCGCGAAATGCTGGAAGCCGGTGTTCATTTCGGCCACCAAACCCGCTTCTGGAACCCCAAGATGGCCCCGTTCATCTTCGGCCACCGCAACAAGATTCATATCGTCAACCTGGAAAAAACGCTGGGTATGTATCAAGAGGCAATGAAGTACATTCGCCAATTGGCATCCAACCGCGGCACGATCCTGTTTGTCGGCACCAAGCGCCAGGCGCGCGAACTCATCGCCGGCGAAGCGCAACGCGCCGGCATGCCGTATGTCGATCAGCGCTGGCTGGGCGGCATGCTGACCAACTTCAAGACGATCAAGACCTCGATCAAGCGCCTGAAAGACATGGAAGCTTCGATTGAAGACGGTTCCGTCGAGAAGTTGAGCAAGAAAGAAGCGCTGATGTTCCGCCGCGAACTCGAAAAGCTGCAGAAATCCATCGGCGGCATCAAGGACATGGGCGGCATTCCCGATGCGATTTTCGTGGTCGATGTCGGCTACCACAAGGGCGCGATCACCGAAGCTGCCAAGCTGGGCATCCCGGTCATTGGTGTGGTGGATACCAACCACTCGCCGGACGGTGTGGCCTATGTCATCCCTGGCAACGACGACTCGTCCAAGGCGATCACGCTGTATGCGCGTGGCGTGGCAGACGCGATCCTTGAGGGTCGTGCAAACGCCACCAATGATTTGGTCGAAGCGGTAAAGGGCGGTGCAGACGAGTTCGTTGAAGTCAACGAACAGGCGTAAGCCCGCGGCTGATGCGCCACAGGCGGCAAAAAAGGGGCAACAGCTGTTCGCCCCTTTTTTTCGAACAGGCGTGAGGGTATGTTGATTGAAGGCGTCTGATGGCGCTCATTGAATTAGGAGAATGACATGGCGGCAATTACTGCAGCGATGGTAGGTGAACTGCGCGCAAAGACTGACGCGCCCATGATGGAATGCAAAAAGGCTCTGACAGAAGCGGACGGCGATCTGGCTCGGGCGGAAGAGATCCTGCGCGTCAAGCTGGGCAGCAAGGCGTCCAAGGCTGCTTCGCGCATCACGGCGGAAGGCGTGATCACAACATTTATTTCGGGGGGCGTGGGTGCGATTGTTGAAGTCAACTGCGAAACCGACTTTGTGACCAAGAACGAAGAATTCATCGGTCTCGCCAATGCCGTTGCAAAGCTGGTCGCGGAAAAGAATCCGGCTGACGTTGCAGCACTGTCAGCTTTGCCGCTGGATGGCAAGACCGTCGACGAAGTGCGTGCAGCCTTGGTTGGCAAGATCGGCGAAAACATGTCGATTCGTCGCTTCAAGCGTTATGAAACCGGTGCCAAACTGACTTCGTACCTGCATGGTACTCGCATTGGCGTGCTGGTCGAATACGACGGTGCGGACGAGCAGGTTGGCAAGGACGTGGCAATGCATGTGGCAGCAATGAAGCCGGTCGCACTGTCCGCCAACGACGTGCCGGCGGATCTGATTGAAAAAGAGCGTTCGATCGCGTCGCAGAAGGCGGCCGAATCCGGGAAGCCGGCTGACATTGTTGCCAAGATGGTCGAAGGCACTGTGCAGAAGTATCTGAAGGAAGTTTCCCTGTTCAATCAGCCGTTCGTCAAGAACGACAAGCAAACGGTTGAGCAAATGCTCAAGGCCGTCAATACAACCGTGAAAGCATTCACGATGTATGTTGTCGGCGAGGGCATCGAGAAGAAACAGGATGACTTTGCTGCCGAAGTGGCCGCGCAAGTTGCCGCAGCCAAGCAGATGTAAGCAGGACAAAGCGGGCCGAAAGGCCCGTTTTTCTAGGTGATTCAATCTGCCGGATCACTTGGAAATGCGCGTTGTTGATATTGCAATTCATGAAACTTCGCGTCACAGGGCAATCCAGGCAGCAGCGATTGCGTGCGATGGCCAAGTTGATTGATCATTGCTGGTGAAGCGGATTTGCAGTTGGCAGATTTGCAGTTGTATCGATAGCGGTGTGCAATATCCACACTGGATTTCATCCATCCTTCAGCCTCACAATGGCTGACAGATGATGAGATCGGGTAATACCGATTACCAAATTGAACCGGACATCAAAGGAGTCTAGTCTCATGACAAAACCAGCTTACAAGCGCGTCCTCCTCAAACTCTCCGGTGAAGCTTTAATGGGCGATGATGCATATGGCATCAATCGTTCCACCATCGAGCGCATGGTGGCAGACGTGGCCGAAGTGGCGAATCTCGGCGTTGAGCTGGCTATCGTCATTGGCGGAGGTAATATTTTTCGCGGTGTGGCACCCGGAGCGCAGGGCATGGACCGCGCAACGGCCGACTACATGGGCATGCTGGCAACCGTGATGAATTCGCTGGCGCTTGCTGACGCAATGCGCCAGGTTGGCATCACGGCACGCGTCATGTCCGCGATTGCCATTGAACAAGTTGTGGAACCTTACGTTCGGCCCAAGGCGCTGCAATATCTGGAAGAGGGCAAGATTGTTGTGTTTGCTGCCGGTACAGGCAATCCCTTTTTCACCACAGATACTGCTGCCGCATTGCGCGGTTCGGAAATCGGTGCCGAAATCGTATTGAAAGCGACCAAGGTCGATGGTGTTTATAGCGCCGACCCCAACAAGGATCGCAATGCAACGCGCTACTCGACAATTACGTTCGATGAAGCGATTGCCAAGCACCTGCAAGTGATGGACGCGACAGCGTTCGCACTGTGCCGTGATCAGAAACTGCCGATCAAGGTCTTCTCCATCGTCAAGCCCGGAGCACTGAAGCGCTTGATCATGGGGGAGGACGAAGGCACACTCGTTCACGTTTAAGCTTCAGCCATACTCTTGCAATTGAGGAGAACAACATGACAGTCGTTGACGTTAAAAAAAACGCCGATCAGAAAATGCACAAATCGATCGAGACCTTGAAGGCCGATCTGGCAAAGGTTCGGACCGGCCGTGCCCATACCGGCATTCTTGATCATATTCAGGTGGATTATTACGGCACACCGACGCAAATCACGCAGGTGGCCAACGTTACCCTGATCGACGCGCGCACGATAGGCGTTCAGCCGTGGGAGAAGAAGATGGTCGCGGTGGTCGAGAAGGCCATTCGCGAATCCGATCTCGGCTTGAATCCGTCAACCCAAGGCGATCTGATTCGCGTACCAACGCCTCCGCTTACGGAAGAGCGGCGCAAAGAAATCGTCAAGCTTGTGAAAGGCGAGGGCGAAGACGCCAAGGTGGCGATTCGCAATATCCGTCGGGACGCGAACGAGGCGCTCAAAAAGCTGTTGAAGGACAAGGCCTGTTCCGAGGACGACGAGCGTCGTGCGCAGGAAGATGTGCAGAAGCTCACGGACAAGTTTGTCGCAGAAGTCGACAAGCTGATCACAGATAAAGAAAAAGAGCTTCTAACGGTTTGATTACAGGCGTGATTTCTCCTTCTTTTTCGGCTTTGTATTTCTCATGACGCATTTGAGCTCAACGCAAGCGGTACCGGAAATTTCTTCGGTGCCGCGTCACATCGCCATCATCATGGATGGCAACGGACGCTGGGCAACCAAGCGTTTCCTTCCACGCGTGGCTGGGCATGGAAAAGGTGTGGAAGCCGTACGCAGCGTGGTCGAGGCCTGCATCGTGCGCGGTGTCGAATATTTGACACTGTTTGCATTCAGTTCGGAGAACTGGCGTCGTCCGGCGGATGAGGTGTCGCTTCTGATGCGCCTGTTTGTTACCGCACTGGAGCGCGAAGTCGCGAAGATGCATGCCAATGATATCCGTCTCAAAGTCATTGGAGACTTGAGCCGGTTTGACGCGAATTTGCAAACTCTTATTGCAGGCGCGGAACGTCGAACGGCCAACAATCGACGACTGACGGTTACGATTTGTGCAAATTACGGGGGGCGCTGGGATATCATGCAGGCGGTCGAAAAAATGCTTGCGGCGAACCCCGGCGCAACCGGTTTTTCGGAGGATCAACTGGCGCCTTATCTGGCAATGGCCTATGCCCCCGAGCCCGACCTGTTCATACGCACCGGTGGCGAGGAACGGATTTCCAATTTTCTCCTGTGGCAGCTCGCCTATACGGAACTGTATTTCACCGATACATACTGGCCTGATTTTGATGCTGTGGCACTTGATGCGGCCATCATCTCGTACCGCGAACGCGAGCGACGATTCGGGCGTACCAGCGAGCAGCTGATCGAACAGAAAAAGGCATCATAATGCTGAGAACGCGTGTTGCCACTGCGTTGGTGTTATTAGCGGTATTGCTTTCTGTTCTATTCTCCCGATCGTTTCTTTTCGTCACACTGGTAACCGCAGCCTTTTTTGCCGCCGCGGCATGGGAAAGCTTTCGCCTGTTCGGTAACAAGCAGCCGGTAATCGGTGCACTGATTTGGACCGCAGCATTTGTTTTTGTGCTGGTCAAGGGCGATTTGTCCAGAACAACGTTGCTCTTTGCTCTGTGCGCCGCAATCTGGGCGATCCGCCTTGCACCGTCGTTGGCGCTTGGCTTACCGCCAATGGAAGGTTTTCGCAATCGCTTGCTGAATGGCTTGTACGGCATTGCAATTCTCGGCTGTTTCATCGCGATTGCCGTTTTGTTTCAACATTCTCCAGCGTATCTGCTTTCCGTGATGGCCATCGTATGGGTCGCCGATATCGGAGCGTATTTTGCGGGCAAGGCGTTTGGCAAACATAAGCTCGCTCCTTCCATTTCGCCCGGGAAGTCCTGGGAGGGCGCCATCGGAGGCTGGATTGCGGTCCTGGTTGTCGCGGCTGGTAGCATGGCGGTTCCCCAACTAGGCGACAGCTTTGCGCCGAAAGTTCACGCGAAATGGGGCACGCTCGGATTTTTGATCGTGATGACCTTGCTCGTCATGGCCAGTATTGTGGGAGACTTGTTCGAATCCCAGCTCAAGCGCCGCGCCGGGATGAAAGACAGCAGCAATCTGTTGCCCGGGCACGGCGGCATTCTCGACCGCAGCGATGCATTGATACCAGTGCTGCCGCTCGCGGTCCTGTTTGATTCGTGGCTCTAGGATAGGTGTCGGCAGGATGCAACAAATTACGATTCTTGGATCGACCGGTTCGATCGGTGTCTCGACACTGGATGTTTTGGCGCGTCACCCGGATCGTTATCGTGTTTACGCATTGACGGCACATTCCCGGGTGGAGGAGCTTGCCTTGCAATGCGAACGGTTTCGGCCACAAGTTGCAGTGGTTGGATCTGCGGATGCAGCCGGCCAACTGGCACATTCCTTGAAGCAAAAGGGTGTGATGACGGTGGTCGAATATGGCGAGACTGCTTTATGCGCTGTTGCAAGTGCGGGGGAATGCGATGCCGTGATGGCAGCAATCGTCGGTGCAGCAGGTTTGGCCCCGACCTTGGCAGCGGCACGTTCAGGTAAAAAAGTATTGCTGGCGAACAAGGAAGCACTGGTCATGTCGGGGCGCCTGTTCATGGATGCAGTTGCTGAAAACCGCGCAATGCTGCTGCCGATCGACAGCGAACACAATGCCATTTTCCAATGTTTGCCGACGCTTCATCAGAGGTCGTTATCGGAATGCGGTGTCGCAAAAATCCTGCTCACGGCATCGGGCGGACCGTTCCGTGCGCGTGCTGTTGAAACGCTCGATACCGTAACACCGGAGGAGGCAATCGCGCATCCGAACTGGGTGATGGGCCGCAAGATTTCGGTGGACTCCGCCACCATGATGAACAAGGGGTTGGAAGTGATCGAGGCGCATTGGCTCTTCGGCGCGGCTCCGGACAAGATTGAAGTCGTCATTCATCCGCAAAGCGTGATCCATTCCATGGTGTCTTATGTGGATGGCTCGATACTTGCGCAACTCGGAAATCCCGACATGCGCACGCCGATCGCGCATGCCTTGGCCTATCCTGATCGGGTTGCGTCCGGTGTGGATGCCGTCGATTTGGTGAGGGCAGGGCCGTTGGCATTCGAGCGCCCCGATTTCAATCGCTTCCCGTGCCTGAAGCTCGCATATGACGCCCTGTTGGCTGGCGGAACCGCTCCTGCCATACTGAATGCCGCTAATGAGGTTGCGGTCCAGGCTTTCCTCGACCGCCGCATCGGATTCAGAATGATCGATCGGTTGATAGCGCAAGTGATGGACCGAGTACCCCATGGCGAAATTACAGATATAGTCGGACTCTTGGAGCAGGACCGCTGTGCGCGCGAGGCCGCATACTCTTTTATTCAGTAAGGTCTACTGATCATGACTCTGCTGCAGACCTTGATTGCTTTCGTCGTAGCTCTTGGTGTGCTGATTGTGGTGCACGAGCTGGGACATTATTGGGTTGCGCGCTGGTGCGGCGTCAAGGTGTTGCGCTTCTCTGTGGGGATGGGAAAGATCGTTTATTCCCGCCGTTTCGGTCCGGACCAGACAGAGTGGGCAATCTCCGCATTGCCGCTCGGTGGATACGTGAAAATGCTGGACGCGCGTGAACAGGACGTGAACGCGCTGTCTGCCGAAGATCTCAAACGGGAATTCACACGACAGTCGGTCTGGAAGCGAATTGCGATTGTTGCCGCCGGGCCGCTTGCGAACTTCATTCTTGCAATCGCGGTATTTGCTTGCCTGTACAGCTACGGCATTCCTGAGCCGACACCGCGCCTGCGGGCTGTGCCAGAGAACACCGCTGCCTACCAGGCTGGTTTGCGCGGTGGTGAACTTATTACTGCAGTCAATGGCGAGCCAGTGACGATCTGGTCCGATATGCGCTGGAAGTTGCTGCAGTTGGCAATTGACAAGGTGCCGGCTCGGCTGGACATTCAGCGATCCACCAATGGCGTATCGGATCGTAGTCAGGTGGGTGTGATTACTCTCGAACTCGATGGGCTCTCTACGTCAGACCTTGAGAGTGATTTTCTCCAGAAGCTTGGCGTGGATCTGGCGCGACCGAAACCAGTCCTTGGCAAGATTCTTCCTGACGGACCTGCGATGCGGGCGGGATTGCAGGAAGGGGATCTCGTCCTTGAAGTAAATGGCTCGCGGATAGATGATGGCCTGGCATTTGTTGAGCTTGTGAGGGTATCGGCCGGCAAGACGCTCAACATTGTTGGTAGGCGCGACCAGCAGGAGTTTGCCACGATGGTGATTCCGGATTTGGTTACCAAAAATGGAAAGAGCTTCGGACGCGTAATGGTCGAGGTTCCACTCGTGCCGGAAATGACAATTGCCAGCGATCCTCCGCTCGCCGCCTTGGGTAAAGGCGTCAAAAGGACGTGGGATACCAGTGTGCTTACGCTCAAGATGCTTGGTAGAATGCTCATCGGTGAAGTTTCCTGGAAGAATATTACCGGGCCGATCACCATAGCGGATTACGCTGGTCAGACTGCGCGTATCGGCCTCATCAGCTACCTGACGTTTATCGCCTTTATCAGTATCAGTCTGGGCGTCATGAACCTGCTTCCCATCCCGGTTTTAGATGGGGGGCTTTTACTGTATTATTCGCTGGAAATTTTGACCGGGCGGCCGATTCCCGAGCGGTTCGGAGAAATTGCCCAGCGAGCCGGTGTGGGCATCCTGATGACCTTGATGGCAATCGCTGTCTTCAATGACATAGTTCGGCTCATGTCGTAAGCTTCTGTCGGCGATGCCCAACGGGCGCGACTGATAAAAGCATTGATAACAATATAACCAATGAAATTATATTCAGAGCGTTCCTTCCTGCCTTTATTCCCGCGTCGTCTCATTGCCATCGCTGCATTTTCCATCTGTGCAGGTCAGGCATTAGCGGTCAATCCCTTCACTGTGAAAGACATTCGTGTCGAAGGTATTCAACGCACCGAAGCGGGTACCGTGTTCAGTTATCTGCCGGTTCGCGTTGGTGAAACCTACACCGATGAGAAAGGCGCAGCCGCCATCAAGGCCTTGTACGCCACCGGTTTCTTCAAGGATGTGCGCATAGAAGTCGAAGGCGATGTTCTGGTTGTGATGGTGGAGGAGCGTCCATCGATCGCAGGCGTTGACTTCTCGGGAACAAAGGAATTCGACAAGGAGCAACTGACCAAGGCATTGAAAGACATCGGGTTGGGCGAGTCGCGGATTTTCGACAAGGCGCTGGTCGATCGTGCCGAGCAGGAACTCAAGCGTCAGTACTTGTCGCGCGGTTTGTACGGCGTGCAGATCACGACGACGGTCACTCCTATCGAGCGCAATCGCGTGAACATCACTTTTGCCGTAGATGAAGGGGAAGTGGCGCGCATCAGGCAGATTAATATCGTCGGCAACAAGGCCTTCAGCGATAGCGAGTTGCGAGGGCTTCTGAATCTGAGGACGCCGGGTTGGTTCACGTGGTACACCAAGGCGGATCAATATTCGAAGCAGAAACTGACCGGAGATATCGAAGCGCTGAAATCGTATTATCTGAACCGCGGCTACATCGAGATGCAGGTCGAATCGACCCAAGTGTCGATCACGCCGGACAAAAAAGATATCTACATTACGGTCAATATCAATGAAGGCGAGAAATACACTGTCTCGGGTGTGAAACTGGAAGGCGAGATGTTCGGTCGTGAAGACGAACTGAAATCTCTGCTGCAGCTTAAAGCGGGCGATGTCTATTCTGGTGAAAAGCTGGCGGAGAGCGTCAAGAAGATTTCCGAACGGATGGGCAATTTCGGCTACGCGTTTGCCAACGTGAATGCGAATCCGGATATCAACCGCGAGAAGAAAGAAGTCAGCTTCACGGTGCTGATTGATCCAGGCAAGCGTGTCTATGTGCGGAATATCAATATTGTCGGCAACAACAAGACGCGCGATGAAGTCATCCGGCGGGAATTCAGGCAGTTTGAAGATTCGTGGTATGACGGCGAAAAAATCCGCTTGTCACGCGACCGTGTTGACCGGTTGGGCTACTTCAAGGAAGTCAACATCGAGACTCCCGAAGTGCCGGGCAATACGGATCAGGTGGATGTCAACATGACCGTTTCCGAGAAACCCACTGGCAATATTTTGCTGGGAGCTGGTTTTTCGAGCAGCGACAAGCTTACGCTCACGGGCTCGATCCAGCAGGCGAATGCATTTGGCAGTGGCAACACGATCGGGCTTGACGTCAATACCAGCAAGCGAAATCGGACGATTGCACTTTCCCAGACCAATCCGTATTTCACCGATGACGGTATCAGCCGCAGCTATAACCTGTTCACGCGGACCACCCGGCCGCCTGAAGTCAATACGGGCGATTACGAGATCAAAACCAATGGGGCGGACATCAAGTTCGGTGTGCCGTTTTCTGAAGTGGACACCGTGTATTTTGGCGCGGGAGTCGAGCAGACGAAGGTGACCACTTTCCTTGGCGTGCCCGGCCACAATGACAGTCCGGTGGTCTATCGGGATTATGTGTCGCAATTCGGCGACGATGCCAGTGTGCCTGGCACACATACCGCGAAGACGACGAGTTTTCCTCTGACGGTGGCTTGGCAGCGCGATAGTCGCGACAGCGCCTTGGTCCCGACCACCGGCCGCCTCCAGCGAGCGAACCTGGAAGTGGCACCGGGCGGCAGCTTGCAGTATTACCGTGCGATCTACTCGGATCAGTATTTCAAGCCGCTGTTCCGGACAATGACTTTGGCGCTGAACGGTGAAGTTGACTATGGTCGTGGCTTTGGCGGTAAGCCATATCCGATTTTCAAGAACTGGTTTGCCGGTGGTATCGGGTCTGTGCGGGGCTATGAAGGCTCGTCGCTTGGCCCGCGTTCTTCCGACAATGGCGATCCGCTGGGTGGATCATCCCGACTTATTGCCAATGTCGAGCTTCAGTTTCCGTTCCCGGGTTCCGGCAATGATCGTACATTGCGCTGGTTTACCTTCGCAGATGCGGGTAATGTATTTGGGGAGGGGCAAAGGATTCAACTATCGGAATTGAGGTATTCTGCCGGCATCGGTATCACGTGGGTTTCACCAATTGGCCCTTTGAAGCTGAGTTACGGCAAGCCGTTGAATGCAAAACCTGAAGACAAGCAGCAGCAGTTCCAGTTTCAGCTTGGCACAGGCTTCTGATCGCCAAATGGCATAATAGTATTTTGAATTGCGGAGAATGACCTTGAAGTTTCTTTCCAAAGCATTGATGATGCCTAAACACGCGGTGTTGCTCGGGGCGTTTCTGCTCCCGCTGTTGAATGCTCAGGCTCAAGATACCAGGATCGGATTTGTCAGCACTGAGCGCATCTTCCGTGAAGCAGCTCCTGCAAAAACGGCACAAGCGAAAATCGAACAAGAGTTTTCACGCCGAGACAAGGATTTGCAGGAAATGGCGGCGCGACTCAAGGGCATGTCCGATAAACTGGATAAGGATGCGGCTGTTCTGTCCGAATCGGATCGCATCAAGCGCCAGCGTGAGCTGGCTGATCTGGACAAGGATTTTCAGCGCAAGCAACGCGAGTTCCGCGAGGATTTGAATCAGCGCCGTAACGAAGAGTTGGCGATCGTATTGGAACGCACCAATAAGGTCATCAAGCAGATTGCCGAAGCGGAAAAGTACGACATCGTATTCCAGGAAGCGGTATATGCCAGCCCGCGGATTGACATCACCGACAAGGTGCTCAAGGCGCTTAACGGCAAGTAACCAAGGAAGAGGCCAACATGAGCAGTCGGCTGGGAAAATTGGTCGAACGCTTGGGAGGCCAACTGATCGGCGATGCGGACATTGAGATATCCGGCATCGCATCCCTGAGTGACGCTGATGCGTCACATATCACATTCCTCTCCAATCCAAAACTGCGTACGCAGGCCGCGCAGACCAAAGCAGCTGCGCTGATCATTTCATCTGCGGATGATGCAGCCATCGGTGCGGACTATCAAGGTGCGCGCATCATCACCGAGAATCCATACGCGTATTTTGCGAAAGCCGCGCAATTGTTTGTCGAACAGCGCGCGACTCCAGTCGTTCCGGGGATCCATCCAACCGCCGCTGTGCATCCGTCTGCTCAGGTGGCATCAACTGCCTGCATCGGGCCGCACGCCGTTATCGAAGCAGATGTTGTCATCGCAGACCATGCAGTCATTGATGCGGGGTGCTTTGTCGGCCGTGCAGCAAGAATCGGGGCATTGACGCACTTTTATGCACATGTGGTGTTTCACGGCGCTTGCGAAATCGGCGAGCGGGGAATCATTCATTCCGGCGCGGTAATTGGAGCGGATGGCTTTGGCTTTGCCAATGAGCGTGGCGTCTGGATCAAGATTCCACAAACGGGGAAGGTAGTCATTGGCAATGACGTCGAGGTCGGTGCCAACACGACCATCGACCGAGGGGCGCTGGAAGATACCGTCATCGAGGACGGCGTCAAGCTTGATAATCAGATTCAGATCGGCCACAACTGTCATATCGGTGCGCATACGGCGATGGCGGGCTGTGTTGGTGTCGCGGGAAGCGCGAAGATCGGGAAGTTCTGTACCTTCGGCGGCGCGGCAATGGTGCTGGGGCATTTGACCATTGTCGATAACGTGCATGTTTCTTCAGGCAGTATGGTGTCTCGTTCGTTACTCGAGCCGGGGCAATATACGGGGTTCTATCCACTCGCTAAAAATGCCGAATGGGAAAAATCTGCCGCAATTGTGCGCAACCTCTCATCAATGCGTGAGAAAATCCGCGAGCTGGAAAAAACGCTCAAATCGCTTACCGGAAATAGCAATGAATAGTCTCGATATCAATCAAATAAAACAATACCTTCCGCACCGTTATCCGCTCTTGCTGGTTGATCGGGTGCTGGAATGGGAGTCTGGCAAGTCGATTACCGCGATCAAGAACGTTACCATCAACGAAGAGTTTTTCAACGGACATTTTCCGCACAAACCGGTGATGCCGGGCGTATTGATGATCGAAGCGCTGGCGCAAACTGCCGCGCTATTGTCCTTTTTGACGATGGGGCAAAAACCTGATGACAACAGCGTGGTCTATTTTGTCGGCATCGATGGTGCGCGTTTCAAGAGGCCGGTCGAGCCGGGTGATCAGCTCAAGATGCAGGTGGAGATTTTGCGTACCGCACGCGGCATCTGGAAATACAAGGCACAGGGCACGGTGGATGGGCAGGTGGCAGTCGAGGCGGAACTGATGTGTACCATGCGTAGCGCCAATGACGCGAGCCAGCCAGCGGGGCAGTAATGGCAAGGATTCACCCAACCGCCATAGTGGATTCCAAGGCCGACCTCGACGATTCGGTAGAGGTCGGACCTTACTCGATCATCGGGCCGAATGTGAAAATCGGCGCGCGTACCAGGATCGGCCCACACGTCGTTGTTGAAGGGCACACCACGATTGGATGTGACAACACATTCTTCCAGTTTTCGTCGATCGGCGGCATGCCGCAGGATAAAAAATACGGTGGCGAAGCGACGCGATTGGAGATTGGCGACCGCAATTTGATCCGGGAGTTCTGCACCTTCAATCTGGGTACTGCCCAGGATGCCGGCGTCACGCGGCTCGGGAACGACAACTGGATTCTGGCCTATGTGCATTTGGCGCATGACTGCCAAGTGGGTAGCAACACGATCTTCTCCAACAATGCATCATTGGGAGGTCATGTGCATGTCGGCGATTGGGTCATTGTCAGCGGTTTTGCGGCGGTCCATCAGTTTTGCAAGATCGGTGATCACGCCTTTGTCGGCATGAATACCAGTTTGACGCAGGACGTGCCGCCTTATGTGCTGTTGTCGGGCAATCCGGCCGCGCCGCATGGCATCAACGTCGAAGGTCTCAAGCGTCGCGGCTTCTCGCGCGAACAAATCAATGCGATTCGCAATGCGTATAAGTTGATCTACAAATCCGGTCATACCCTGGATGAGGCAAAAGCGGCACTTGCTGCAGCAGAAGCCGATACGCCGGATGCAGCTGCCGAATTGCGCCTCATGCGCGAATTCCTCGATACGACGACTCGTGGCATCGTCCGATAAGCTTTCCATTGCAATGGTTGCCGGAGAGTCTTCCGGTGACCTGCTTGCAAATCGCCTGCTCTGTGGCCTGCGTCCGCAACTTCCCGATGCCCGGATTCATGGCATCGGCGGCCCGAAGATGGCCGAGTATGGATTTCAGAGCGACTGGCCGATGGAGAAGCTCTCTGTTCGCGGCCTGTTCGAAGTGCTCGTGCATTATCGAGAGATCAAGGGAATCCAGAATTCCCTGCGAGACAAGCTGCTCGTTGAAAGGCCTGCTGCGTTCATAGGAGTCGATGCTCCGGACTTCAACTTTGGTCTGGAAGCGCAGCTGAAGCAAGCCGGCATTCCAACCATGCATTTCATCAGCCCGTCGATCTGGGCATGGCGTGGCGGACGAATCAAAAAGATTGCACGCGCGGTATCGCACATGCTCGTGGTATTTCCTTTTGAGGAGGAAATTTACCGCAAGGCCGGCATCCCGGTTACCTACGTCGGCTACCCATTGGCGGAGGTGATACCGATGGAGCCGGATGTTGCTGAAGCCCGTGATGCACTTGGGTTGCCTGTCGATGCCGCCGTGATTGCAATTTTGCCCGGCAGCCGAATGTCCGAACTCAAGTACAACGCCGTTGCCTTCATCGAGGCTGCCAGATTGCTGGTGCAGCGTGATCCGGCAATTCGGATCGTGGTGCCGATGGCGGGGGCCAGGCAACGCGCCTATTTCAATGAATTGATCGGCAAGGCAGGCTTGGCCGATGTGCCGCTGCAATTGATCGATGGCCGTTCGCATGTGGCGATTGCGGCAGCCGACGCTGTGCTGGTTGCATCGGGTACAGCGACGCTGGAAGTAGCCTTGTACAAAAAACCGATGGTCATCGCATACAAAATGATGCGCGCATCGTGGGAGGTGCTACGGCATATGGGATACCAGCCATGGATCGGCCTGCCGAATATCCTCGCTCGTGAATTTTTGGTGCCGGAATTGTTGCAGGACGCCGCGACACCGCAGGCAATGGCGGACGCATTGTTGGAGCAACTCAACAATGATGCTTTGCGTGCAAGGCTAAAGCAGCGCTTTACCGACATGCACCATGCACTGTCAAGGGATACCGCGCAGGAAAGTGCTCGCGCAGTATTGGAATTGATTGGCAATCCGGTTGCCGGGAGGCTCGCATGAACGCAGCGAGCCTGTCACTTTTTGATTCCGCTGGTGAAGTCATCTGCGGTGTTGATGAGGCCGGTCGAGGACCGCTTGCGGGGCCGGTGTTTGCCGCGGCCGTGATTCTCGATCCGGCCAAACCCATTGCCGGTTTAAAGGATTCAAAGAAGCTGAGTGAAGTGCGACGCGACACGTTGGCAGTGCAGATCAAAGCGGATGCCTTGGCATGGTCGATTGCACAATGTTCAGAAGAAGAAATCGACGAATTGAACATACTGCAGGCATCGATGCTCGCCATGCGCCGAGCAGTAGAATTCTTGCAGATCACGCCGACGTTGGCATTGATCGACGGAAACCGTTGTCCCGTGATGCCGATCCGTTCTGAAGCGATCGTCAAGGGCGACGATAAAGTGCCGGCCATTTCCGCTGCATCGATTCTGGCCAAGACCGCACGCGATTCCGCATTGCTGGTACTGCATGCACAATATCCGCACTATGCGTTCGACCGGCACAAGGGATATCCGACCGAACTTCATCTTGAGCGCTTGCGCCAGCATGGCGTATCGCCGGTTCATCGCAAATCCTATGCGCCGGTGCGCGCATTGCTTGCGTTGCATGGGGCGGCCGGCCAAGACAAGGTGAGCTAAGGTCCGTCACGACTATATCTGGCAATGAAACTCATCACCTCTCGCGACAATCCGCTCTACAAGGAACTGAAGCATTTGGCGTCAAGCTCTCAGGCGCGCCGCAAGGCCGGGCGCACCTTGCTGGATGGCGTGCATTTGTGCCAGGCATATCTGCAGCATGCCGGTAAACCATCTCTGTGCCTGGTGAGTGAAGGTTCGCAGCACCATCCGGAGGTCGAGCCCATTCTGGAAAAGTGCGAGCAGCAGCATGGCCGTTGCATCGTCTTGCCCGATGCGCTCTACCAGCATTTGAGTCAGGTCGAGAATGGCATTGGTCTGTTATTCGTCATCGACACACCGCAGGTCGCAATTCCCTACAAGATCACCGAATCGTCCGTTCTGCTGGACAATCTTCAGGATCCGGGAAATCTAGGATCGATCCTCCGCAGCGCGGCGGCGGCCGGAATCAAGAATGTCTTTTGCAGCAAAGGAACCGTATTTGCCTGGTCGCCCAAAGTGTTGCGAGCCGGAATGGGGGCGCACTTTTTGCTGAATATCTTTGAGAATGCCGACTTGGCGTTCTTGCTGGAATCGGCAAGAATCCCGATTCTTGCCACCAGTTCGCACGCGACAACGCGTATTTACGATGCAGACTTGACGCAGCCCGTTGGATGGTTGCTGGGCCATGAAGGACAGGGAGTTTCTGATGAACTGCTTGCTCTCGCCACCCAGCAAGTTGCGATTCCACACTATGGAGCGATTGAGTCGCTGAATGTCGCCGCCAGCGCGGCAGTGTGTTTTTTTGAGCAGGTGCGGCAGCGAGAAGGCTAACCGTCGCAGCGGACGTACACCAGTCCAGGCGCAATGCAACGCTCGTTTTCACCCAATGCCATGCTTTGCTCTGCAATCTGAACACGATCAAACACATACCGGTTACCGTCGACAAGGACATGGCGATAAATCGCTTCGTCACGGTAGGTGCCGATCACGTCTGTCACTTCATCGGGAACGGAAAACCGCATGCGATGCATGGATTCGGTGGGGTGATGTTGATTCTTCAAAATTCCCAAGGATTCGATTTCGGACTCGACTTTGCCCAAGCCATCCTTCAAGCACCAAAACAGAAGCAGCAAGCCCCCCCATAAAATCAGTTCAATTAACAGGATGTCCATTGCATATCCTTCGTGTCCCTGCTTTTGTTATAGCCAATTCATCGGATTTTGTAAGTCTTCTGGAAAAAATTGTGGCAAGGCAGGAGGAGCAGAGTATCGGCAAATGAAAACGCCGCCGCAACTTGTGTGCGACGGCGTTTAGAACTGCGAAGCGATGCTTTGGTTCAAGTCGTCAGTAAGCTCGCCGATTTGACTTGATTTCTTGCAAGATCATTGTGGCAATTTCTTCGATCGACTTCACAGTGGACGACATCCAGCGAATACCTTCGCGGCGCATCATCTTTTCTGCTTCATTGATCTCATAGCGGCAGTTTTCCAGTGCGGCATATTTGCTGCCGGGCCGCCTTTCATTGCGCACTTCCGACAAGCGGTCAGCGGCAATCGTCAGGCCAAAGATCTTTTGCTTGAACGGGACAAGGCCGCTCGGCAATTTCCCGCGCTCGAAGTCCTCCGGAATCAACGGGTAATTTGCCGCCTTGATGCCGTACTGCATGGCGAGATAGAGACTTGTTGGCGTTTTTCCTGAGCGTGATACCCCGACCAGGATCACGTCAGCCGCTTCCAGATTCTGGTTTGACTGACCATCATCGTGGGCAAGAGAGAAGTTGATGGCTTCGATCCGATTCTTGTAGTCGTCCGAATCGGCGATATTGTGGCTGCGGCCGATGGTATGCGTGGATTTCACACCAAGCTCTTGCTCGAGCGGTTCGACAAACGTCTGGATCAGATCCATGTGCATGCCTTTGGATTGCCTGATTACCGTGGACAATTCGGCCTTCACCAGCGTCGAAAAAACGATGGGACGCTTGCCATCGATTTCAAATGCTTCATTGATCTCGCGTACCGCGTCATGCGCCTTGTCGAGCGTATCGATAAACGGAATGCGAACTTGCTTGAATCGCAACTCGAATTGCGTCAACACGGAATGGCCGAATGTTTCGGCGGTGATACCTGTGCCGTCGGAAACGAAAAAGACGGTGCGGTCGGCGGGCGACATGAGAGGAGAGGGAAGCTCTGGCATAATCTTGGCTAAATATAAAGCAGGAAAAGTCGCGGTCGGTAAGGCAAATGAACTTGCGCACTGTAAAATGCTGATCAACAGATTACTGATCTCGCACCTTGGAAAGAAGAATAACAAAAACAACAGGACGGCGATGGCAAACGTGAAGATTTCTCATCATCAAACTAGAGGTTGTTATGTCCAATGCAGTATCTACAGGGGGTACCCCGGGAGCTACTTACGTCGCTTCCTTTGAGCAATTGCGGATGACGGATGTCGAGTCCGTCGGCGGCAAGAATGCATCGCTGGGTGAAATGATCAGCCAGTTGGCGGGTGCTGGCGTGCGTGTGCCGGGAGGTTTCGCCACAACAGCGGATGCCTTCCGCGATTTTCTTGAACACAGCATCAATGGCGGGCCGACGCTCGCGCAGCGCATCGCCGACCGCCTTGCGCCACTGGACATCAACGATGTTCGCAAGCTGGCGGAGGCCGGTGCAGAAATCCGCAAGTGGATTGTCGAGACGCCGTTCCAGCCTCGCCTCGAAACAGAAATCCACGAGTTCTATCAAAAGCTTGCCGCCGATTCGTCCAGCGAAATGTCGTTCGCCGTCCGCTCGTCGGCTACGGCAGAAGACCTGCCGGATGCGTCGTTCGCCGGACAGCAAGAGACGTTCCTCAACGTGGTCGGCATCGACAATGTGCTGGAAGCAATCAAGCATGTGTTTGCATCCTTGTACAACGACCGCGCAATTTCCTATCGCGTACACAAAGGCTTTACACACGCCGAAGTGGCATTGTCGGCAGGCGTGCAACGTATGGTGCGCTCCGACGTTGGCGCGGCAGGAGTGATGTTTACACTCGATACCGAATCCGGTTTCCGCGACGTGGTGTTCATCACCTCCAGCTATGGCTTGGGGGAAACCGTCGTCCAGGGCGCGGTCAACCCGGACGAGTTCTATGTTCACAAGCCGATGCTTGAGCAAGGCAAATTACCGATCATTCGTCGCAATATCGGCTCCAAGCTGATCAAGATGGAGTTCACCGGCGAAGCCAAGGCCGGCCGTTCGGTCAAGACGGTCGATGTGCCGGTCGAATTGCGCAATCGTTATTCGCTGAACGATCAGGAAATCGTCGAACTGGCGAAGTACGCGGTCATCATCGAAAAGCATTACGACCGCCCGATGGATATCGAATGGGGCAAGGATGGTCGCGATGGCAAGCTGTATATTCTGCAGGCACGCCCCGAGACGGTGAAGTCTCAGCAGAAGTCCACCGATGCGCAACAGCGCTTCAAACTGAAAGGCAGCGGCACCGTTCTTGCCTCCGGCCGCGCGATCGGTCAGAAAATCGGCGCAGGTCCGGTGCGCGTCATTCGCGATCCGGCTGAAATGGAACGTGTGCAGCCGGGCGATGTTCTGGTGGCTGACATGACCGACCCCAACTGGGAACCGGTGATGAAGCGCGCTGCGGCCATCGTCACCAACCGGGGCGGGCGTACCTGCCACGCAGCGATCATCGCACGTGAACTGGGCGTGCCAGCGGTTGTGGGCTGCGGCAATGCGAGCGACATGTTGAAGGACGGTACGCTGGTCACGGTGTCGTGCGCGGAAGGCGATGAAGGCAGGATTTATGACGGCTTGCTGGAAACTGAAGTTACCGAAATCTCGCGCGGTGAACTGCCGTCGATTCCACTCAAGATCATGTTGAATGTCGGCAATCCTCAGCTGGCTTTCGACTTCCAGTCCATCCCGAACGGTGGCGTCGGCTTGGCTCGTCTGGAGTTCATCATCAATAACAACATCGGCGTGCATCCGAAAGCAATTCTGGAATACCCGAATATCGATGCGGACCTGAAAAAGGCGGTTGAGTCGGTGGCGCGCGGGCATGCGTCGCCGAAGGCGTTTTACGTCGACAAGCTGGCGGAAGGCGTTGCCACGATTGCAGCCGCGTTTTGGCCGAAACCCGTTATCGTTCGTCTGTCGGACTTCAAATCGAACGAATACAAGAAGCTGATTGGCGGTTCTCGCTATGAGCCCGATGAAGAGAATCCGATGCTCGGTTTCCGTGGCGCAGCGCGCTACCTTGCTGCCGATTTTGCAGAGTCATTCGAGATGGAATGCCTGGCAATGAAGCGGGTCCGTAACGACATGGGCTTGACCAATGTGGAAATCATGGTGCCATTTGTGCGTACGCTGGGGCAGGCTGAAAAGGTCGTGAATCTGCTGGCCACAAATGGTCTGAAGCGCGGTGAAAACGGCCTGCGTCTGATCATGATGTGCGAGGTGCCATCCAACGCCATTCTTGCAGAAAAATTCCTGCAACACTTTGACGGATTCTCGATCGGTTCCAACGATCTGACACAGCTTACGCTTGGCTTGGATCGCGACTCCGGAATGGAATTGCTCGCTGCCGACTTCGACGAGCGTGACGAGGCGGTGAAGGCATTGTTGTCGAAGGCGATATCGGCATGTCGTGCGCAAGGTAAGTACATCGGTATCTGTGGCCAAGGGCCATCGGATCATCCGGACTTTGCGGAGTGGCTGATGAAGGAGGGAATTGCCTCGATTTCCTTGAATCCGGATACCGTCATCGACACGTGGCAAAAACTGGCAGAAGTGAAATAAGCGCTGTCACTGCTTGAATATCGCGGGCCTTGCGCTCGTGTTATCTACGTTTTCTATTGGGCTGATGTGTTGTAGAAGCACAAAACAGAGGCAGAAAAGAATGTGAAGCCGGGTAATTTTCGATTAGACTGAATCCGGTTTTGGTTTCCCGCATTTTGGTTCGGTAACAACCAACAAAAACAGCTGTACTTGGTGGTATTAAATGCCCCCGCTACCTTTCAGGTCGCGGGGGCTTTTCTTTTCGACAATGCGTTGGGCTGATAAGAACGCATTCAGTCGTGGACCGGTTGGTACAAACGACGATGTATCGTTTTGTTGCAGGAACTCGATCAACGCCGGTTCTGCTTGAGGATGGATTGCTGCTCGCGCTGCCAATCACGCTGCTTTTCGCTCTCGCGCTTGTCGTGCTGCTTTTTGCCTTTGGCCAAACCGATTTCACATTTGATGCGGCCCTTGGCGTAATGCAAATCGAGCGGGACAAGCGTATAACCAGCGCGCTCAACCTTGCCGATCAATCTCTTGATTTCTTCCCCATTCAGCAACAGCTTGCGGGTACGAACCGGATCCGGGTTGACATGGGTGGACGCAGTCGACAACGGACTGATGTGGGAGCCGAACAGAAATACCTCGCCTTGGCGGACAATCACGTAGGCTTCCTTCAGCTGTACCCGGCCCGCACGGATGGCCTTCACTTCCCAGCCATCCAGAACCATGCCTGCTTCGTAGCGCTCCTCGATGAAATAATCGTGGAATGCTTTTTTATTGTCGACAATACTCATGGATACGAGAAGGAGGCCGGGTCGGTTAAAATTTCAACTTCGCATTCTATCAAACGGTTTTAATTCAATGGCAGTCGTACACAAATCCGTACTACTGGGATATAGCGCCGAACAAATGTTCGCCCTCGTGGATCGTGTCGAGGACTATCCCAGGTTCCTGCCATGGTGTGGCGGCGTCGAAGTCAAGCAGCGCAGCGACAACAAACTGGTCGCATCCCTGTTGATCAATTACCACGGAATCAAGCAGACGTTCACGACCGAGAACACAAATGTCCCGCCTGTCTCGATGAAAATGACGCTGCTGGAAGGGCCATTCAAACATCTGGACGGGACCTGGAATTTCAAGTCTTTGCGTGCAGATGCCTGCAAGATCGATTTCGAGTTGCATTACGAATTTTCGAGCAGGATGTTGGAGCAGGTGATCGGGCCGGTATTCAACATGATCGCAAACAGCTTTGTTGATTCCTTCTGCAAACGCGCGGAAACCGTTTATGGCTGATCAAATCGGAAACATTCGTGTCCAGGTGTGCTTCGCGAAGCGTGATATGCAGGTCTTGCGTGATTTGCTTGTTCCTGAGGGAACCACTCTTTTCGAGGCGATCCATCGCAGCGGGGTTTTGAGAGACGAACCGGAGCTGGACCTTTCGGTCTGCGCAGTCGGCATCTACGGCAAGCTGCGGGAGCCGGATACAAGGTTGCGAGATCGTGACCGGATCGAAATTTATCGACGATTGATCGCCGACCCCAAAGAGTCCAGACGAAAAAGAGCAGAAAAGAAGGAGCAGAAAAAAGCCCGCTGAAATTGCGGGCTTTTTCACGTATGTCTTTGTTATTTGCAGTCTTCCAGTATGCGCCTGGAATCCTGTAATTCGCGCGTACGTTGTTCATCCGACAGGAACGTGCGTTCGCCATTCTTGTCCGATTTTGTGATGCGGACACCGGATTCTAGGCTGCGCTGATAGTCGCGAGCATTCTCGCAATTTCTGGCTTTGGCCGCGGCAACTTTCTCGTCCTCGGCAGCCTTCTTTTCCTTTTGTTCCTGTTCGCTTCTGCGCTTTTGAAAATCCGCATTCTTTTCCGCAGTGGTAAGCGGCGCTTTGGTCGCAGTCGCAGCATCAACAGAGCGGTCGGCATCTGGTGCCGGATTTGGCTTGCTGCTGCCAAGCGTTTTGCCAGGCACCTTCAAGATGCGACTTTCGGGTACAGAAGCAGGTGGAGGCATGTCGGAATATTGCTTGACGCCTTTTTCATTGAGCCATACGTACTGCCCCAGAGCCGAGCTGGTAACGCAAAGGGTGGCAAGGGCGATCATGACATTTTTCAGGTGCAGGCGAGTCATTGGAATTCCTGTGGGTAAACAGAATTTCGATTTCGCCATGCTTTATTCGGGCTGTCAATCAAGCGCCGCATTTCACACCATTTTCACCCCAAATTTGCGCTGAAGTACGACGGTTGTTGCGGTTTTCTGTATAATGCGGCTTTGCGCCAATAGGAATCACTATGCGTCTCCTCCAAAAAGCACTCACATTCGATGATGTGCTGCTCGTGCCGGCACATTCGGACATCCTCCCCAAAGATACCTCCCTAAAAACGCGCCTCACGCGCAATATCACGCTGAATATCCCGCTGCTTTCGGCTGCGATGGATACCGTGACGGAAGCGCGGCTTGCCATTGCGATGGCGCAGGAAGGTGGCATCGGCATTATCCACAAGAATCTCAAGCCCAAGGATCAGGCTCGCGAAGTCGCCAAGGTAAAGCGATTTGAATCGGGCGTGGTGCGCGATCCGATCACGATCCCGCCGACCATGAAGATTCGTGATGTCATGGCGCTGTCGCAACTGCACGGTATCAGCGGCTTTCCGGTGGTGGAGGGCAAGCAGGTCGTGGGTATTATCACGAATCGCGACCTTCGCTTCGAGGAAGAGCTTGATGCGGAAGTCCGCGCCAAGATGACGCCGCGCGAAAAACTGGTCTACGTCCGGGAAGGCGCTGATCTCTCGGAAGCCAAGCGACTGATGAACAAGCATCGGCTGGAGCGTGTCATCGTTGTCAATGAAACTTTCGAGCTGCGCGGACTGATTACGGTCAAGGACATCCAGAAGGCCACCGAGCACCCCAATGCATCAAAGGACGAGCACGGCAAACTCCGCGTGGGTGCCGCAGTCGGGGTCGGTTCCGACAACGACGAGCGCATCGATCTGCTGGTTGCAGCCGGAGTGGATGTCATCGTGGTCGATACGGCACATGGACATTCCAAGGGCGTTCTGGACCGGGTTAAATGGGTCAAGACGCGTTACCCGCAAGTTGAGGTCATCGGCGGCAACATCGCGACGGCTGCGGCTGCGCTCGCGTTGGTCGAACATGGCGCCGACGGCGTAAAAGTCGGTATCGGCCCCGGCTCGATTTGCACAACACGCATTGTGGCCGGCGTAGGCGTGCCGCAGATCACGGCGATCTCCAATGTCGCTCAGGCGCTCAAGGGGACGGGTGTTCCCTGCATTGCCGATGGCGGCATCCGCTTTTCAGGCGATGTATCGAAGGCGCTGGCGGCCGGTGCATCGAGCGTGATGATGGGCAGCATGTTTGCCGGTACCGAAGAGGCACCGGGCGAAGTGATCCTGTTCCAGGGGCGTAGCTACAAGTCGTATCGCGGCATGGGCAGTCTGGGCGCGATGGCGGAGGGGTCCGCTGACCGCTATTTCCAGGACGCGTCGAACAATGCCGACAAGCTTGTGCCGGAGGGGATCGAAGGTCGTGTGCCTTACAAGGGAAGTGTTTTGGCCATCCTTTATCAACTCGTCGGCGGCGTGCGCTCCTCGATGGGGTACTGCGGTTGTGCGACGATTGACGAGTTGCGCGAGAAGGCGGAGTTTGTGGAGATCACGGCCGCCGGCATGCGCGAGTCGCACGTCCATGATGTGCAGATCACGAAAGAGGCCCCGAACTATCGCGCGGACTGATCGTTCATCGCACTCCGCGAGAAGCCACACGAAAATGACAAGTTCCGGTCGCCTCAGGCAGGCTGAAATACCCATGCTGATGTCCGAGCAGGCCGACGTGCCGCTCGGTGAGGTCGATCCGGAGATTGTTCGCATTCGGCGTATCGGCAAGCGCTTGTTCGATGTGGCGAACTGCATTGTCACTCTCGGCAGCACCGCGCCGGATTCTTCCAGCGCGGGTGCTTTGAGTGCATCGATTGAAACTGCGTTTTGCTACAGCGTTCCTTTATCCGGTGAGCCGGTCGTCGTGACCGATACGCGGAATGATCAAATGCTTGCCCGGCATCGTTTGGTGGTTGGCGCGCCGTATGTCCGGTTCTACGCGGCACATCCGATCTATAACCAGGACAGGGTGTTGATCGGAGCGGTGAATTTGATCGACTATGCGCCGCGAATCTTCCGCGATAGTGACCGGCAAATGCTGGCTGATCTTGCGGCGTTGGTCGAGCGTGAAATGCAGGTGCGCTCGATGAGTGCGCTGCAGCTTGACCTGCAAAGAAAGAACAAGAGCCTGCGACGGAAGTCGCTGATCGACCCGCTGATTGGAACCTGGAATCGCGGCGCAATCATGCGGATATTGACCATCGAAGCCATTCGTTGCGACAAGGCCGGCGCGCCGCTATCGTTGATCGTGGCTGATCTGGATTACTTCAAGAAGATCAACGATACCTATGGTCACCCGGCCGGCGATGCGGTGCTGGTGAAAGTAGCGAGCCGGTTGCGTTCCTGCATTCGGCCGCAGGAAGCACTCGGACGTTATGGCGGTGAAGAATTCCTGGTCGTCTTGCCCGGTTCGTCGATCAATACCGCGATGGCAGTCGCGGAACGGATGCGGCGCGCAATTGCCTCGCAACCGGAGGCCATTGGCGACACGACGCTCAATCTGACCATCAGTGCAGGCATCGCGTCGACGGACCTGTTTCCGTCAGCCACCACGGAAGAGCTGATCAGCCGCGCCGATGTGGCTCTGTATGCTGCAAAAGATGCGGGCCGCAACTGCGTCATGCGGGCCCAACCGGATTTATCCTGATTTTCTTATCAAGAATTATTCATGCACTCCAAAATTCTCATCCTCGATTTCGGTTCCCAGGTTACCCAGTTGATCGCCCGGCGCGTGCGTGAGGCAGGCGTCTTTTCGGAAGTCTATCCATATGATGTGAGCGACGAATTCGTGCGCAATTACGGCGCGGCCGGCATCATTTTGTCCGGCGGGCCCAACTCCGTTACCGAAGGGGATACGCCACGCGCGCCGCAGGCCGTGTTTGATGCCGGCGTGCCCGTGCTGGGAATCTGCTATGGCATGCAGACGATGGCAGAGCAGCTTGGAGGCAAGGTGGAAATGGGCAAGGTGCGTGAATTCGGTTACGCTGAAGTGCGCGCGCGTGGCCATACGACATTGCTCAATGGAATCAGCGACTTCGTGACTTCCGAGGGACACGGCATGCTGAAAGTCTGGATGAGCCATGGCGACAAGATCAACGAGATGCCGCCTGGATTCAAGCTGATGGCGTCGACAGACAATTGCCCCGTTGCCGCCATGGCTGACGAGACGCGCAAGCTGTATGCGGTTCAGTTCCATCCGGAAGTGACACACACGCTGCAAGGCAAGGCGATTCTCGGCCGTTTTGTGCATGAAATCTGCGGCTGCAAATCGGATTGGAACATGCCCGACTATATTGCCGAGGCGGTCGAAGCAATTCGCAAGCAGGTCGGTAATGATGAGGTCATTCTCGGCCTGTCCGGTGGCGTCGACAGCAGCGTTGCTGCTGCGTTGATCCACAGGGCCATTGGCGATCAGCTCACCTGTGTGTTTGTCGATCACGGCCTGTTGCGGCTGGATGAAGGCACGATGGTGATGAACATGTTCGGAAAAAATCTCGGCGTGAAGGTGGTTCATGTCGATGCCACCGAGCAGTTCATGGGACAGCTTGCCGGCGTGAGCGACCCCGAAGCCAAACGGAAAATCATCGGACGCGAATTCGTCGAGGTGTTCCAGGCTGAAGCGGGCAAACTGAAAAATGCGAAGTGGCTGGCTCAAGGCACGATTTACCCGGATGTGATCGAAAGCGCAGGCAAGGGAAAGAAAACCGCGCACACGATCAAGAGCCACCACAACGTCGGTGGATTGCCTGAAACCTTGAATCTGAAGCTGCTGGAGCCGCTGCGCGAGCTCTTCAAGGATGAAGTGCGAGAACTCGGTGTGGCGCTCGGCCTGCCGCACGACATGGTGTATCGCCATCCGTTCCCCGGCCCTGGCCTTGGCGTACGGATTCTGGGTGAAGTGAAAAAGGACTACGCGGACTTGCTGCGCCGTGCGGACGCCATCTTCATTGATGAACTGCGCGCTACCAAGGATGAGGAGGGCAAGTCCTGGTATGACAAGACCAGTCAGGCCTTCGCCGTTTTCCTGCCGGTGAAGTCGGTCGGCGTCATGGGAGATGGACGGACGTATGAGTACGTCGTTGCGCTGCGCGCCGTGCAGACGCAGGATTTCATGACTGCGCATTGGGCGCATTTGCCGCACGACTTGCTGGGCAAGGTGTCGAATCGCATCATCAACGAAGTGCGGGGCATCAATCGCGTGGTGTACGACATTTCCGGAAAACCGCCCGCCACGATCGAGTGGGAATGATCCGCCTGATTTTCCGCCAGACCTGATGCAATAATCGGTTGCGGGGCGGCGCAAGTCGTCTCGTGGTCGTATGCCATCGCATGCCGGGATTGGAACAGGATGATTTTTTCTCCTGTTTCAAAATCGGAGCGTCACCGTATTCGAATTGCGGCAGAGACAAACCTTGACTTACAGCGTTAAAGAAATTTTCTACACCTTGCAGGGCGAAGGCACGCATGCCGGTCGCCCGGCGGTATTTTGCCGATTCTCTGGCTGCAATCTGTGGTCGGGGAGGGAGAGTGACCGCGCGACCGCAGTATGCAGGTTTTGCGATACGGATTTTGTGGGAACAGACGGCGAGCTGGGCGGCAAATATGCCGATAGTGACAATCTCGCGCGGACGATCAACGAACTTTGGCCCGCGATGTATCCTTCGAGCAAATTTGTTGTCTTCACCGGTGGAGAGCCGCTGCTGCAACTCGATGATGCGTTGATCAAGAGCATGCATGAATACGGTTTTGAAGTCGCGATAGAAACCAATGGCACCCTGACGGTCCCGCACGGCGTGGATTGGGTTTGCGTGAGTCCCAAAGTCGGCTCCGAGCTTCGGGTTCGCAAAGGAAATGAGCTGAAGGTCGTCATTCCACAGGACAATCAAACACTTGAGGCCTATGAACAGCTGGAATTCGACAATTTCTACATCCAGCCGATGGACGGTCCGCGAGTCGAAAGCAATACGCGCCTTGCCATCGAAATCTGCAAGAAAAACCCGAAGTGGAAGCTGAGTCTGCAAACGCACAAGCTTCTACAAATACCTTGAGTCTTGCCATGCTTACTATTACCCGCAAGCTTGAATTCGATGCAGGACATCGAATTCCCGATCACAAGAGCCAATGCCGCAATCTCCATGGACATCGCTATACCGTGGAGATCACGCTCGCGGGGGCAGTGATCGAGGAGGAAGGCAGTTCCGACAATGGCATGATCATGGATTTCTCCGATGTGAAGGCATTGGCGAAGCAGCATCTGGTCGATGTCTGGGATCATGCTTTTCTCGTCTATAAAAAGGACAGTGCCGTTCGCGAATTTCTTGAAAGCATTCCCGGACACAAGACTGTCATCATCGACAGCATCCCCACAGTCGAAAATCTCGCGCGGACCGCGTTCAACCTATTGAAGGCTGCTTATCAGGACCGCTACGGTACCGGGCTGCGACTGCAAAAACTGGTGCTGCACGAAACGCCCAATTGCTGGGCCGAGATCACCGCAGACTGACTTCACACGATGCAGGATTCGATATACATGCAGCAAGCCATTTCCCAGGCGCATAACGCTTGGGCATTGGGCGAAGTCCCGGTTGGGGCCGTGCTGGTCAAGGATGGCCAGGTCATCGCGACCGGCTTCAATCAACCGATCGGCACGCATGATCCGACTGCACACGCGGAAATCATGGCCTTGCGTGCCGCGGCCGATATCCTTGGCAATTACCGGCTGCCCGGCTGCGAACTTTACGTGACGCTGGAACCATGCGCGATGTGCGCCGGCGCGATGATGCATGCGCGACTGGCGCGCGTCGTGTTTGGCGCAGCGGATCCCAAGACAGGTGCCTGCGGATCTGTGCTCAACCTGTTTGAGCAAGAGAAGCTCAATCATCACACTGAGGTGACCGGTGGCACGTTGGCCGATGAATGCAGCGCGTTGCTGAAGGAATTTTTTGTGGAGCGCCGCAGTGAGTCGCAACGGAAGAACATCGCAGCGGAAACATAGTACGCTCCCAATGCGATGCACCTGGCTGGATCGATGTTCGTGAACGATGGCGTTTGCGCCGGTGTCGGCGTGGCGATTGTTGCACCGGGCGGCTATGCGCCTGATGAGATGGCGCTATCGCGCGCCGAGGCGTTGCTGGCATCGTATGGTTGCCATGTGAAGAGCTATTACGAGCCTGCGGCGAAGCATCAGCGCTTCGGAGGTACGGACGATGCCCGCATTGGGCAGATTCATGCCGCAGCAAATGATCCTGACATACAAGTCGTCTTGTCGTTGCGCGGCGGTTACGGCATGTCGCGCTTGCTGCACGCCATCGACTTCAGCATGCTGGCGGCCAGCGGAAAACTGTTCGTCGGGCATAGCGATTTCACCGCATTTCAAATGGGATTGCTGGTGCGGACCGGCGCCGTCAGCTTTTCCGGACCGATGATCTGCGATGATTTTTCGCGTCCGGAACCGAGTGACTTCACGTTGCATCATTTCTGGCAATGCTTGCGCAATCCTGAATGCACAGTCCGATTTGAGGTGCGGGAGAATCCCGTCGTTGACGTCAGCGGCGTGCTGTGGGGCGGTAATCTGGCCATGCTGGCGCATTTGGCGGGTACGCCTTATCTGCCGCAAATCGATAACGGTATCCTGTTTGTGGAAGACATCAACGAGCATCCGTACCGTGTCGAGCGCATGTTGCTCCAGCTGTTTCATGCAGGCGTCTTGTCGCGCCAGAAAGCGATCGTGTTCGGGGATTTTTCGAACTACCGCTTGAGCGACTACGACAATGGTTATGACTTCGCGGCAATGCTTGCCTACCTCAGGGCGCAGTTGAATGTGCCGGTACTGACTGGTCTGCCTTTCGGGCACATTCGCGACAAGGTGACATTGCCGGTTGGTTGCACCGCGCATCTTGTGTCGAATGGAGAGAGCATCCGTTTGACGATGAGTGGGTATCCTTTCTTGTCATTGACCAATTGGTAGTCTGTTAATTTTTGCGCTTGCGCATGCTTGCTGCTGCAGCAGAGGCAGCCCTGCGCAATGGTAAAATGTACGGTTATTCGAATTCTTTACAGTAAAGGCTTTTTCAGTGCTTTCCACCGCCAACATTACGATGCAGTTCGGCCCCAAGCCGTTGTTTGAAAATATCTCCGTCAAATTCGGCGACGGCAATCGCTATGGCCTGATCGGCGCGAACGGTTGCGGCAAATCCACGTTCATGAAAATCCTTGGCGGCGATCTGGAGCAGACTTCAGGCACTGTCATGCTCGACCCGAATGAGCGTCTGGGTAAGCTGCGTCAGGATCAGTTCGCATTCGAAGAAATGCGCGTGCTGGATGTTGTGATGATGGGCCACACAGAAATGTGGGCGGCGATGAGCGAGCGCGATGCCATTTATGCCAATCCCGATGCAACCGATGATGACTACATGCGCGCGGCTGACCTCGAAGCGAAATTCGCCGAGTACGATGGTTACACCGCTGAAGCGCGCGCCGGGGAGTTGCTGTTGGGCGTGGGTGTGCCGATCGAGCAACATCAAGGGCCGATGAGCAACGTCGCCCCTGGCTGGAAGCTGCGGGTATTGCTTGCGCAGGCGCTGTTTTCGAATCCCGATATTCTGCTGCTCGACGAGCCGACCAACAACCTCGACATCAATACCATTCGCTGGCTGGAAAATGTGCTGAACGAGCGCAATTCCACGATGATCATCATCTCGCACGATCGTCACTTCCTGAACCAGGTCTGCACGCACATGGCGGACATGGACTATGGCACGTTGAAGGTTTATCCGGGCAACTACGACGACTACATGCTGGCCTCGTCACAGGCGCGTGCGCAGCAACTCGCGGCAAACGCCAAGGCGAAGGAGCGCGTCGCTGAATTGCAGGATTTCGTGCGCCGCTTCTCTGCGAACAAGTCGAAGGCGCGGCAGGCGACTTCCCGCGCAAAGCAGATTGACAAGATCAAGATGGAAGACGTCAAGCCGTCCAGCCGCCAGAATCCCTTTGTCCGCTTTGAAGGCGAGAAGAAATTGCATCGTCAGGCGGTCGAGGCGGAGAGCTTGTCGAAGGCGTACGATCGCAGCATTTTCAAGAATTTCAACATCCTGGTGGAAGCCGGCGAGAAGATTGCCATCATCGGCGCCAACGGCGCCGGCAAGACGACGCTCCTGCGCTCTATCGCTGGTGAAATCGGTGATATGCAAGTCGATCACGGCACGGTGAAATGGGCCGAGAATGCCAACGTCGGCTACATGCCGCAGGATCCGACGCAGGATTTTGCGACTGACAAGAACCTGACCGACTGGATGGGGCAGTGGACCAAGGAGGGCGACGATGACCAAGCGGTCCGCTCCATTCTCGGACGGCTGCTGTTCAGCGGCGACGATGTGAAAAAAACCGTGAAAGTCTTATCGGGCGGCGAAAAGGGACGCATGATGTACGGCAAACTCATGCTGGGCCGCCATAACGTGATGCTGCTGGACGAGCCGACCAATCACATGGATATGGAGTCGATCGAGTCGCTCAACATCGCGCTGGAAAAATATGCAGGCACGTTGATCTTCGTGTCGCACGACCGCGAATTCGTGTCTTCGCTTGCCACGCGCGTGCTGGAAGTGAAGGATGGCGAGATCATCGACTTCCAGGGCAGTTATGAAGATTATCTGAGCAGCCAGGGCATCGAATAATCCGGTCTTTCTGCGTGATCAAAAACGGCAACGGACATAAACCGTTGCCGTTTTTTATCGGCTGCAGTTGCCGGTTCGGTTCGATCAGAGGCCGGCGATCGTGGTCAATGGCGGTGCGCTCTCGCCGAGGTACAGCACTTCATCGAGCCGCATCTTCAATGCTTTCGCGGTTTCGCTGCCCTTGGCTTTCAAGACTGCCTCCAGATACTGCTGCCGCAGGGCGCGAAATTCGTCAAGCGAACCCGCGCGTTCTACCTTGAGCTGCAACGCGTAACCGCGCAGGCCGATCGTGCTCTTGATGGTTTCGGTGTAAAAATGATAGATCGCCTCGAACTGGCTCTCGCCGTTCGCAAGGGTGCGCCCGGCATGCGGTTCCGGTTGCTGTTGCGCGGGTGGCTGCGGCGTTGGCGTTTCGGCGGATTCCTGTGCGCCGGTCTGTGTGATGTGGATGAAACCCTCGGCCAGAAGCTCACCGATGTTCGCGTGATTCAGCCCGATTCCGGATACTTTTTCCAGTATGTCTTCGGTCGCATGTTTGCCGTCGAATAACAGCAGTAATGTCCGCAGCCGGTGCGCGAGGTGATGTTTCCGTGTCGCGATTTCTTCACGGCCTTTCTCGGTCTTGTCGAAAACGGAATTCGTCATAGGCATGCTTTTTCATTAGAAAAATACAGCGCGAGAAAGCGACACCCACGGTTTGTCAATTCCAAGGCGCAACGTATAGAATTGACCATTTGAAATGAGGGGTGTCTCCATGGTTATGATTATTATGGAGCCCAGTATGCTACCGATTTTGCCGCACGTAAATATTTATGCGTGTTGCAAAAAAAGGCATTTCATATTCAAAGACGCATTCCCATATACCTGACAAGCTGTGGCAGACCACTGACAATCCCATCCCTTCCGTTTCGTCGGCACGAAAAGTGAATCCAATATAAGCTGTAAATAGGACTCAACCGCTCGAAAGAGGGATTGAGTATCCTGATTGTTGCGGGCGCGGTAGTGCGATGTGCCCTGAATGATGTTTTAAGAATCTATGCAGACTCAATCTATCAAAATCGTCGAGTTCGAGCGGCCTCAAATGAGCGCGGGTACGAGTTGTACAGCCGACGCGTGGGCGCGTGTGCCTCAGGAGCAGTCGCAGGCGGAAAGAAAGGCGCTCAAGGAGCGCATCAAGCGGCTCCTCAAGGAAAAGCAGGCGGTACTGGTCGCACACTATTACGTCGATGCCGATTTGCAGGATCTGGCCGAAGAGACCGGCGGCTGCGTGTCAGACTCGCTGGAGATGGCCCGTTTCGGCCGCGATCATCCTGCGAAGACATTGGTGGTGGCGGGTGTTCGCTTCATGGGCGAGACCGCAAAGATACTGAGTCCGGAAAAACGCGTGCTGATGCCTGATCTTGATGCGACCTGTTCGCTCGATCTGGGTTGCCCTGCGGATGAATTCGCGGCGTTTTGCGATGCGCATCCCGACCGTACCGTGGTGGTGTATGCCAATACCAGTGCAGCCGTGAAAGCGCGCGCGGACTGGATGGTGACATCGTCTATCGGATTGCAGATCGTGGAACATCTGCATGCGCAAGGCAAAAAGATCCTGTGGGCGCCCGACAAGCATCTGGGCAGCTACATTCAAAAAAAGACCGGCGCCGACATGCTGTTGTGGCAGGGCTCGTGTCTCGTGCACGACGAGTTCAAGGGCGTTGAACTCGAATTGATGAGGAAAGAGCATCCGCGTGCGAAGGTACTGGTGCATCCGGAATCGCCGGAAGCGGTGGTTGCGCAGGCGGATGTCGTCGGCTCGACCTCGCAGCTGATCGCGGCGGCGCGCAGCCTGGATGCGACCGAGTTCATCGTGGCGACCGACAACGGCATTCTGCACAAGATGAGGATGGCGGCACCCGGCAAGACATTCATCGATGCGCCGACCGCCGGCAACAGCGCGACGTGCAAGAGCTGCGCGCATTGCCCGTGGATGGCGATGAACGGTTTGCAGAATCTGGCCGATGTGCTTGAGTCGGGCCGGAATGAAGTTCATGTTGATCCCGAGACCGGCCGTCAGGCGTACAAGTGCATCGACCGCATGCTCGATTTCGCCGCCAGGCAAAAAGCCAATGTCCGTCCAGGCAGCGATCTCGCCAAAGAACAAAAACTGTTTGCAGGAATCGGCCCGGCATGAGTACTTTGCAGAATCCTTTTGCGCCGTTCGACGCGGCGCTTGCAACAGCGTTTGAGAACAACATCAATGCGGCACTCGCGGAAGACGTCGGAACCGGCGATGTGACCGGGAAGCTGGTGCCGGCGAGTGAATGGGTGAAGGCGCGCGTGATCGTGCGCGAGCCTGCGGTGTTGTGCGGCGCACCGTGGTTTGAAGGCGTGATGAAGCAGCTCGATCCTCACATTCGCATCGAATGGCGGTTCGCGGAAGGTGCAATGATGGCCGCCGATAGCGAAGTATGTGCGATCGAAGCGCCGGCGCGGGCTTTGCTGACCGCCGAACGCGGCGCGCTGAATTTCCTGCAGTTGATGTCCGGCGTGGCAAGTGCGACGCGAAAGTACGTTGATGTGATCCAGGGTACGCGTGCGGCGATTCTCGATACGCGCAAGACGCTGCCGGGGCTGCGCCTCGCGCAGAAGTATGCAGTGCGTGTCGGCGGCGGGCAGAACCAGCGTCTTGCGTTGTACGACGGCATTCTGATCAAGGAAAACCATATCGCTGCCGCCGGTGGTATTACGGCTGCGATGCAGGCGGCGCAAAGGCTGAACGCCGGCGTGTCGATTCAGATCGAAGTCGAATCGCTGACGGAACTGGAGGAGGCATTGCAAGCCGGAGCCGTGTCCATCCTGCTCGACAACTTTACGCTGGATGCGATGCGCGAAGCCGTGAAGATTACCGACGGCAGGGCCGTGCTGGAGGCGTCCGGCGGCATCAACATGGAGTCGGTGCGGGCCTTTGCCGAGACCGGCGTTGACCGCATTTCGATCGGCAGCCTGACGAAGGACGTGCAGGCGACGGACTATTCGTTGCGGATCGTCGGCTAGCGCCGCGCCCGCCAAGGGCGTGCTTTTCCGCCAGCCGTGCTGCCAGGTGAATCTGGCAGCACGTTCAAGACAGAACTTCTATTTCCGGGCCGGTGGTGACAATACGGTCGGCAGCGCCTTCGGCAGCGTTTCCGGAAAATCCTGACTGTAGTGCAAGCCGCGGCTCTCGCGGCGCGACAATGCGCTGTCGACAATCATCGATGCCACATCGACCAGGTTGCGCAACTCCAGCAAGTCGCGCGTGATGCGGAAGTGCGAGTAGTACTCGTAGATTTCCTCTCGTAACAGGCCGATGCGATGCTGTGCCCGTTCCAGCCTCTTGGTGGTGCGCACGATGCTGACGTAATTCCACATGAAGCGACGCAGCTCGTCCCAGTTTTGAGTGATCACCACTTCCTCATCGGCGTCGGTGACGCGGCTCTCGTCCCATGCGGGAAGATCGAGCGTCTTCGGCTTCGGCTGCTGCTCGATGTGCCGGGCTGCTGAACGTCCCAGGACCAGGCATTCGAGCAGAGAATTGCTCGCCAGCCGATTGGCGCCGTGCAAGCCAGTATAGGCGGTTTCGCCGATCGCATACAGGCTCGGCAAATCGGTGCGGCCGTGCATGTCGGTCACGACACCGCCGCAGGTGTAATGCGCGGCGGGAACGACGGGGATGGGTTGGGTGGTGATGTCGATGCCGAGCTCGAGACAGCGTGCGTAAATTGTCGGGAAATGCGTCTTCAGGAATTCCGGCGGCTGGTGCGTGATGTCGAGTTCGACGTAATCGAGGCCGCGTTTCTTCATCTCGAAATCGATTGCGCGCGCCACCACGTCGCGCGGCGCAAGCTCCGCGCGCGGGTCATGCTCGAGCATGAAGCGTTTTCCTGCCGCGCTACCGGCTGCGGCCGGCAGCTTGAGTATGCCACCTTCGCCGCGTACCGCTTCGCTGATCAGGAAGGATTTCGCGTAAGGGTGGTAGAGGCACGTGGGATGGAACTGGATGAATTCCATGTTCGCAACGCGGCATCCGGCGCGCCATGCCATCGCGATGCCGTCGCCTGTCGCGGTATCGGGATTCGTGGTGTACAGATAGACCTTCCCCGCACCGCCCGTGGCCAGCACGGTCTGGTCCGCCGCCAGCGTTTTCACCTTGCCGCTGGCAATCTCTTGCACATACAGGCCGAGACAGCTTGGCACGGCATTGGCATCGAGTTTGTCGGATCGGATGACGTCGATTGCGCAATGGTCTTCGAGGATGGTGATATTGGGGTGGGAACGCACTTTCTGTTCCAGCGTCACCTGTACCGCGTGTCCCGTCGCGTCGGCGGCATGAATGATGCGGCGCTGGCTGTGACCACCTTCGCGTGTCAGGTGATAGCCAAGTTCCGCCGTGGCATCGCGTGTGAATGGAACGCCTTGTTCGATCAGCCATTCGATCGCTTCGCGGCCGTGTTCGACGATGTGGCGGGTCGCTCCCTCGTCGCACAAGCCGGCACCGGCAATCAAGGTGTCCGAAATATGCTGCTCGTGGCTGTCGCCCGAGTCGAGCACGGCGGCGATGCCGCCTTGTGCCCAGTTACTGGCTCCGTCGAGCAGGCTGCGCTTGGAAATGACGACAACCTTGCGGGTATCGGCGAGATGCAGAGCGACCGACAATCCCGCCAGTCCGCTTCCGACAATCGCGACATCAAATTTCATCATGTTTGGTTCAATGCAAAAGTTGTGAGGGTTGCAATGCAGATCGAATCTTACCATTCAGCAATTCGCTGATTAGGTGCTGTGATACGCTCTAGCGGTCAATCGAGACGATAGCGAAAAGAGGGCAGGAGGAGCAAATCAGCATGACAAAAATACTCAGAAAACTTGCCGGCCTGCTGGCCCTGCTGCTGGTGGCTGCGATTGTTGCCTTCCTCTGGTATCGCAGCGCGAGCCAGCCGCAGATTGACGGCAACATGAAAATCGCCGGCCTGAGCGCAGCGGTCGATATCGTGCGCGATGCCGAGGGCATTCCTCATATTTACGCCGCGTCCGCCGATGACGCCTATTTTGCGCTCGGTTTCGTGCATGCGCAGGATCGCTTGTGGCAGCTCGAGCTCAATCGCCGCATTCCTGCCGGCAGGATGGCCGAAATCCTTGGCCCGAGTGCCTTGGACACGGATCGCTTCCTGCGCACGCTCGGCGTGCGGCGCAATGCGGAAAAGATTCTGGCCAACCTGTCGCCGGATACGCGCGCCGCACTGGATGCCTACGCGAAAGGCGTGAATGCCTACCTCGCCAATCGGAAGGGGCCGCTGCCGCCGGAATTCATCCTCACCGGCGCGCCTGCGCCCGCGCCGTGGCAGCCGGTCGATTCGGTCGCCTGGCAAACCATGATGGCTTGGGATCTGGGGGCGAACTGGTCGCAGGAGTTGCTGCGCATGCGTCTCGCGCAGCATTTGTCGTTGGCGCAGATCAATGAATTCCTTCCCCCGTATCCGGGCGATCCGGTGTTGCAGACGCAGGATTACACCAGGCTGTATCGCGAATTGTCCGGCACGACGCGTCAGTTGCAGAAGGTGGCGGGCATCGCGCCGCCTTCGTATGTCGATGGCATGGGTTCCAACAACTGGGTGGTATCGGGCGCGCTGTCGGAAAGCGGAAAGCCGCTGCTGGCAAACGATCCGCATCTCGGCCTGTCCGCGCCGGCGCTATGGTACTTCGCGCATCTGTCGGCACCCGGGCTGAACGTGATCGGCGCGACTCTGCCGGGGATGCCTACCGTCGTTCTGGGCCGCAACGACCGCATTGCGTGGGGACTCACGAATACCGCGCCGGACGTGCAGGATCTGTATATCGAGCGCATCAATCCGGATAACGGGAAGCAATATCAGACGCCGGATGGCTGGGCGGATTTCACCGCGCACATGGAAACGATCAAGGTCAAGGGGCAGCCCGATGTCACGCTGGAAGTGCGGCAAACGCGGCACGGTCCTGTGATCACGGGTGCGCTGCCCGTCATCGACAAGGCGCCGATCGACGCACGGAAATACGTCGTCTCGTTTGCGTGGACGGCGCTGCGTCCGGATGACCTGACCTTGCAGGCCGGCATGAAATTCAATCGCGCGAAGAACTGGCAGGAGTTTATCGAAGGAGCGAGGGACTTCAACTCTCCGCAGCAGAACATCGTGTATGCGGATATCGATGGCAACATCGGCTTCGTCGCGCCCGGCAGGGTTCCGGTTCGCAAGCCGGACAACGACTTGAAGGGACTCGCGCCGGCTCCTGGTTGGGATGCGCGCTATGACTGGGCGGGATTCATCCCCTTCGAGGAATTGCCACGCCAGTTCAATCCCCCGTCGCAGCGTGTGGCAACCGCGAACGAGAAAGTCATCGACGCCGCCTATCCGCATTTCCTCACCAGCGAGTGGGCCTTGCCGTATCGCGCCATTCGCATCAAGGAACTGCTCGATGCGAAGCCGAAGCACAGCATGGACAGTTTTGCTGAGATACAGAAGGACCACGTGTCGCTGGCCGCGCAGGAATTGCTGCCGATCTTGCGCAAGACGGCTCCGCATTCCGAGCGAGCCAGGGGGGCGTTGAGCGCATTGGCAGCATGGAACGGCGCGATGGATGTTGACCGGTCAGAGCCGCTGATTTTCAGTGCGTGGATGCGGGCAGCGTCGCGGCAGATTTTTGCGGATGAACTCGGCGATGCGCTGATGAAGGATTACTGGGAGCAGCGCAATGTCCATTTATCGATGGTCAACGTCTTGAAGAACAAGGATGGGCAGGGCAGATGGTGTGCCAACGCGACGAACTCGGAGAATGGGAAATCGCAGAGCTGCGATGACGTATTGTCGTCATCGCTGGAGGCGGCCTTGGCAGATCTGGAGCAGCGTTACGGCAAGGAGCTGTCGAAATGGCGTTGGGGCGACGCGCATCAGGCACGATCCGAGCATCGGCCGTTCGGCAAGATCGAACCGCTGGCGAAGCTGTTCGATATCCGTGTGCCGACGCCGGGCGATACATTTACCGTCAACGTGGGACGGCACAATCTGCGCGATGAGAAAGAGCCGTTTACCAGCCGCCACGCGGCCAGCTTGCGGGCGCTTTATGACTTGTCGAATCCGGAAAACTCCCGTTTCATTCATTCGACCGGACAGTCAGGAAACGTGCTGTCGCCGCTATATGGGAATTACGCGCAGCGCTGGGCCGATGTCACTTATCTGCCGATGAAAACGGCGCGCACGGAAGTGGAGAAAGGGCGGTTGGGAACGTTGACCTTGAGTCCGTGAGGTCGAAGCGGGATGCCGTCGGTCCGGTGGCGGCTGCCGATTTTGCGCCGCCCTGACCGTTTGCCGGGCCTTCCTTATGCGACCGCAAATCTCCGGGGCGAGCGCAGCATGTCTTCGGCAGTATCCGCGTTGACGGCTTGCGAGAAGACGAAACCTTGTGCCAGATAGCATCCCATCTTCTTGAGCTGAACCACGTTTTCCCTTGTCTCGACACCTTCCGCGACGGTTTCGATATTGAGTGTCTGCGCCAGCGCGAGGATCATGCGCACGATTTCGAGATCGCTGGAATTCTTGTCCAGTCCCTGCACGAAGGCCTTGTCGATCTTCAGCACATCCACCGGCAGTTTTTGCAGGTAGGCGAGCGAGGAATAGCCGGTGCCGAAGTCGTCGAGCGCCAGCCGCAATCCGAGACGTTTCAGGCGCGTCAGATTGTCGATGGTCTGCACCGGGCTGGCCATCGCGGAAGTCTCCGTCAATTCCAGCTCGATCGCCTGCGGTGGCACACCGGTCCGTTCAAGAATCGCGGCTACCTCGTCAAGGAAGGTGGAGTGCAGTAACTGCCGCATTGATACATTGACCGAAATGGTGACCTTGCTGGCATCCGGGCAGCGCTGCTGCCACAGGCTGTACTGCTTGCAGGCTTCCTCCAGCACCCATAGTCCGATCGGCACGACCAGGCCCGAGCTTTCGGCAACCGGGATGAACTCGACCGGCGGAATGTGGCCATATTTGGGATTGTTCCAACGCAACAACAGCTCGAAGCCCTTGATCGAGCCGTCGATGACCGACACCTTGGGCTGATACATGACGGACAGTTCGTTGCGTTCCAGAGCGAAACGCAGGGCAACGTCCATTTGCGCGCGCTTGATGCTGTTGTTCTGCAAGGACGCGTCGTAGATTTCGACGCGGTTGCGGCCGCGTTCCTTGGCCTGGTACATGGCGGCATCGGCGGCACGGATCAGCTCGGAAGGAGTCTTGTGCTCCGGCTCCAGCAGCGCGATGCCGATACTTGTCTGGATCTTGACGATGGCATCGTCCACCACCAGTTGTTTTGCCACTGCGGCCAGCAGCCGTTCGGCCTTCGATTTTGCCTCGTCCAGCGGGGCGTTCGAGAGGATCGCGAATTCATTGCCGCCGAAGCGGGCGACAAAATCCCCGGCAGGCAGCTCGGCCAGGATGCGGCGTGTAAGCTCCATCAGGCATTTGTCGCCGAAGTCATGTCCATGCGTGTCATTGACGCTCTTGAAGAAATCGAGATCGCAAAACAGCATCGTCATCCGCGGCCGCGCCGGCTGCGGCCGTGCGATCGCCTCGGCAATGGTCTTGAGCAGATAACGGCGGTTGGGCAGGCCGGTCAGCGAGTCGTGCAGGGCCAGATACTCGAGCCGCATTTCATATTCCTTGCGTTCGGTGATGTCGCGCGCAATGCCGAGCATGCCCATCGTTTCACCATGCGCGTCGTGCAACGGGAATTTGTTCGTCCGATACCAGCTATGCGGATCCGTGCCCCAGAGGCCCTGAAGCTCCAGATCCTCCAGCGGAATCCCGCTCTTGATGATCTCCAGATCCTGCTGATGCAGTTGCTCGGCCATGGCCTGCAAGGCATGACCGTCGCCCTCGGCCTGCTTCATGAACACTTCATGCACAGTCATGCCGCGCACTTCATCCTCCGATTCATAGCCGAACTGACGCTGGAAGCTCCGGTTGCTGATCGTGAAGCGTCCATCGGCATCCTTCGCGTAGATCATGGATGGATTCAGGTCGAGGACCGCGCGCAGCAGTGCATGCTCTTCTTCCAGCTTCAGTTCGGCATCCTTGCGGGCGGAAATATCCTCGATGCTGAACACCAGGCCTTCGATTGCGCCGTCGTGCAGCATGTTGTAGCCGCGTGTATCGAGCCATACCCAATGACCGCTCCGGTGCATGGCGCGATGCCGGGAAAAGATGGTGCTGTGCGGCGTGTCTCGCAGGTAGCGGAGCTTCTCCTGATGTTCTGCCGCGTCATCCGGGTGCAGAATGGCGCGAAGTTCCTGTGTGACGACTTCGTCCTGCGTGTAGCCGATGACGTCGTGAAGGGCCGGATTGGAGAATTTGATCCGGAACCCGGAGTCCGTGATCATGAACACATGCCGCGTGGCGCGGGCAATGGCGTCAAAGCGCCGTTCGTCCCTTTCAGCGCGGCGCAGCGCGGCATGATTGCTGCGCAAGGTATTTGACAGCACGATCGTGGACAATCCGGTAAAGAGTGTCGCGAACAAATGCGGCAGCCAGTTGAGCATCGGCGCGCCCAGCGCGATGTTGAGCGCAAATCCGATGACGGCAATGGCAAGGACGACGATCAGTCCGATTGCCGTTCCAAGGGCCAGCGGAAAGATGCCGGCAAGGCCGACCAGCCATGGCAGGGCAAGGCCCGGTGCCGATTGTTGCAGCGTCAGGCTGCTGACGACGAATACGGCGGCGAGCACTTCCGCCAGCAGGAGCGGACGGTCATGTTTGACAATGCCGGGCCACAGGTAGCGCGCCAGCGAAGCGAGGAACAGGATGATCGGCAGCGAGGTGGCGAGGCCGGCGGCCGATCCGGCGGCAGGAAACGTGTCCGTTGCGAGCACGACATGCAACAGCAGCGTGACATACAGGCACAGCGAGGCGATGCGAAATATTTCGCCGCCGGTAATGACCCCGGTAAAGCGCAGCAGCGGAAGTCTCATTGTGCCTGCACGGGAATGACTTTTGCGGCAGCTTCCTTGGCGCGATTGCGCGCGGTTTCCACATCGTCTGCGGCGGCCAGCGCAACACCCATGCGGCGGCGTTCATACGACTCCGGCTTGCCGAACAGGCGGATGTCAGTGCCCGGCACGGCAAGTGCGTCGGCCACGCCCTCGAATGCAATCCCCTTTGCTTCGTGGCCGCCGTAGATCACGGCCGACGCGGCAGGCGTCTTCAATGCGACGTTGACAGGCAGGCCGAGAATCGCCTTGGCGTGCAGCTCGAACTCGCTCTGCACCTGGCTTGCCATCGTCACCATGCCGGTGTCGTGCGGGCGCGGGCTGACTTCGGAGAACCAGACCATGTCGTCCTTGACAAACAGTTCGACGCCAAACAGCCCGAGACCTCCCAGGTTGCCGGTGACTTTCACGGCGATGTCGCGGGTTTTTTCGAGCGCAGCGGGATGCATCGGATGAGGCTGCCATGATTCCACGTAATCGCCCTTGACCTGGACATGCCCGATGGGATCGCAGAAATGCGTGGCGATCTTGCCTTCCCGGTCCAGCGCTCGCACGGTCAGTTGCGTGATTTCATAGTCGAAATCGATGAAGCCTTCGACGATGACACGGCCGGCATCGACGCGTCCGCCTGTGGCCGCGTAATTCCACGCCGCTTCGACTTCTTCCGGCCGGTCGATCCTGGACTGTCCCTTGCCGGACGATGACATCACGGGCTTGATCACGCAGGGATATCCGATCGCATCGCAGGCCGCTTTCAGCTCGTCGAGGCTGTCGGCAAAGCGGTAGGGCGAAGTCGGCAGTCCCAATTCCTCGGCTGCGAGACGGCGGATGCCTTCGCGGTTCATCGTCAGCCATGCTGCGCGCGCGGTTGGGATCACCGTGACCTTGCCGGCTTTTTCCAGTTCGACCAGCGTGGGCGTGGCGATTGCCTCGATTTCGGGAACCACAAGGTCGGGTTTTTCCTGAGCGATCAGCGCCGCCAGCGCCGCGCCATCCGTCATGTCGATCACATGCGCGCGGTGCGCGACCTGGTGGCCGGGCGCATTCTCGTAGCGATCCACCGCGATGACTTCAACGCCGAGACGTTGCAGCGAAATGATGACTTCCTTGCCCAGCTCGCCGGAGCCGAGCAGCATGACCTTGGTTGCGGAGGGGGACAGCGGGGTGCCGAGACGGGCAGGCGTTTTCATGGTGTGTTGAGTGCGGGATTGAATCATTTGCTTGACTGCCGGGCGATCCGCCGGAGGGCAGGTTGCGTGTGCGGTTTCGTCGCAACTGGAAAAAATATTGGCAGGGGGACAATAGCAAATACTGACACATTTGGACAGCGTAAATTGGACGATTCCGGCGTCAGATTTCCATGTAGCGGTGTGCGGCATCAGTCATTATTGATTTTGCAACATCGAGGTGCAAAAAAAGCCGCCGGAAGAGTCCGGCGGCTTCAGTTCGGACCTGCCTTGGGCAGGTCCTTGCGCGGCATCAATCTGCAGCGTAAATGTCGATGTCCTTGGTTTCCTTGACGAACAGCATGCCGATCACGAAGGTCGCCAAGGCGATGATGATCGGATACCAGAGGCCGTAGTAAATGTCGCCCTTGTAAGCAACCAGCGCAAATGCCGTCGTCGGCAGCAGGCCGCCGAACCAGCCGTTGCCGATGTGATACGGCAGCGACATGGAGCTGTAACGGATGCGTGTCGGGAACATTTCGACCAGCATTGCCGCAATCGGACCGTACACCATGGTCACATAGATCACCAGGATCACCAGCAACAACAGCACCATGCCCTTGTTCATCTGGGCCGGATCAGCCTTGGTCGGGTAACCGGCCGCCTTGATGGCATCACCCAGATCCTTCTTGAATGCCTTGTCTTTTGCTGCGGCGTCTGCAGCGGACAGACCGGCTGCATCGTAACCCTGGATGACCTTGTCGCCGATCTTGATCGATGCGAGCGTGCCGGCCGGGGCTTCCACGGTCGAGTAGCTGACGGAAGAATTCGCCAGCACCGTGCGAGCGATGTCGCAGGACGAGGTGAATTTCTTCGTGCCTGTCGGATTGAACAGGAATTGGCACTTGGCCGGATCAGCCGTGACCACGACAGGGGAAGTCTTGATGGCGGTTTCCAGGGCCGGGTTCGCATAGTGCGTCAGCGCGTTGAAGATCGGAAAGTAGGTCACCGCGGCGATCAGGCAGCCTGCCATGATGATCGGCTTGCGGCCGATCTTGTCGGACAGCGTGCCGAATACGATGAAGAACGGCGTACCGATCACGAGCGATGCCGCGATCAGCAGGTTGGCCGTGCTGCCATCGACTTTCAGCGTTTGCTGCAGGAAGAACAGCGCGTAGAACTGGCCGGTGTACCAGACGACGGCCTGGCCGGCAGTCAGACCAACCAGCGCAAGGATGACGATCTTCAGGTTCTTCCACTGGCCGAAGGCTTCGGTCAGCGGTGCCTTGGAGGTCTTGCCTTCCGCTTTCATCTTGGCGAATGCCGGCGATTCATTCATCGACAGGCGGATCCAGACCGAGATGGCGAGCAGGAAAACGGAGACCAGGAAGGGAATGCGCCAGCCCCACGCGCCAAATGCCTCCTCGCCCATGGCGGTACGCGTGCCCAGAATCACCAGCAGCGACAGGAACAGGCCCAGCGTCGCGGTGGTTTGAATCCAGGAAGTGAATGCGCCGCGCTTGCCGTGAGGAGCATGCTCCGCCACGTAGGTTGCGGCACCGCCGTACTCACCGCCGAGCGCCAGACCTTGCAGAATACGCAGCGTGATCAGGATGATCGGCGCGGCAATACCGATCGAGGCATAGTTGGGCAACAGACCAACGAGGAATGTCGACAGGCCCATGATCAGGATCGTGACCAGGAACGTGTACTTGCGTCCGATCATGTCGCCGAGACGGCCGAACACGAGTGCGCCAAACGGGCGGACGATGAAACCGGCCGCAAATGCCAGCAGCGCAAAAATGAACGCCGTGTTGGGATCGGTGCCGGCAAAGAACTGCTTCGCGATAATTGCCGCCAGCGAACCATACAGGTAAAAGTCATACCATTCGAATACGGTGCCCAGAGAGGACGCGAAAATGACTTTCTTCTCCTCTGCTGTCATGCCGCGGTCAACGGCTCTGGGAGCAGTTGTTTGTACTGTGGCCATGCTTATCTCCTCGTCTCATTTAAATTGATGTGCAAGTGACTTGCCCATTTGTTGCACAGGCTGAGTGTGCGACCCGAACCTTACGGGACGCTTGCTTGAAACTTACAGAACCTTACAAATTTTGCATGGTTGGAACCGGTTTTTTGCGACCGAAACAGGTTGTTTCGCCTGCCTTTCTGAAGCACAAATATTTACGAACGATCGTGCTAAAACTATGATATTCTGGTATTTCAACTGCTTCATCGTGTCGTGAAAATTCAGCCCGGTCATCGGCAGGAAACATCATTCCAATATCAACATCATCCAACTCAAGGAGCATCAAATGACTGACGCCGTCATCGTATCCACTGCCCGCACCGGCCTTGCGAAATCCTGGAAAGGCGCTTTCAACATGACCCACGGCGCGACCTTGGGCGGTCATGCTCTCAAGGCGGCGATCGAGCGCGGCGGGATCGAGTCCGGCGAGGTGGAAGATGTGATCATCGGTTGTGCCAATCCGGAAGGCGCGACCGGCAGCAATATCGCGCGCCAGATCGCACTGCGCGCCGGCTGCCCGGTGACGACGGCCGGCATGACGATCAACCGTTTCTGTTCCTCCGGCCTGCAGACCATTGCCACCGCGGCCCAGCGCGTCATCGCCGGCGAAGGCGATATCTACGCGGCGGGTGGTGTCGAGTCGATCTCCTGCGTGCAGCAGGAGATGAACATGCACATGATGAAGGAAGTCTGGCTGACTCAGAACAAGCCGGAAATCTACTGGCCGATGCTGCAAACCGCAGAGAATGTCGCCAAGCGCTACAACATCGGCAAGGATCGCCAGGATGAATATGGCGTGCAAAGCCAGCAGCGCGCCGCCGCCGCGCAGGCCGCTGGCAAGTTCAATGATGAAATCGTGCCGATGACCACCATCATGGGTGTGGCCGACAAGGAAACCGGCATGCTGATCTCGAAGGAAGTCACGATTTCCGCCGACGAAGGCATCCGCGGCGACACCACGCTCGAAGGCGTGTCGAAAATCCGTACCGCCGTACCGGGTGGCGTGATCACCGCCGGCAACGCGAGCCAGTTCTCCGACGGCGCATCGGTCGCCATCGTTATGAGCAGCAAGCTTGCGGAAGCGAAAGGGCTGAAGCCGCTGGGGATCTTCCGCGGCTTCGCGATCGCCGGCTGCGAGCCCGATGAAATGGGGATCGGTCCGGTCTTCGCGATTCCCAAGCTGCTGAAGAAAGCCGGCTTGAAAGTGGAAGACATCGGCCTGTGGGAATTGAACGAAGCCTTCGCGGTACAGGTTTTGTACTGTGCCGACAAACTCGGCATTCCGATGGATCGTCTGAACGTCAACGGCGGTGCAATCGCCGTCGGCCATCCCTACGGCGTATCCGGCGCGCGCTTGACAGGCCATGCGCTGATCGAAGGCAAGCGTCGTGGCGCCAAGTATGTCGTGGTCACCATGTGCATCGGCGGCGGCCAGGGGGCTGCCGGCTTGTTCGAAGTCGTTTGATCCCGGGCTGCCACTTCCACATCGTCAATCACTTTTTTCGTTCGTGGTGATGCACCTGCGGTTCACCACGAACGGAGGGCTACTATGCAATCCAGGATCCTGTCACGCCGCGATCTCGAGTTCATGTTGTATGAATGGCTGGATGCAGAAGCGCTGACGCAACGCCAGCGCTACATCGACCATTCGCGCGAAACCTTCAATGCCGCAATGGACACCTGCGAGCAGATCGCAACCGATTTGTTTGCACCGCATAACAAGAAAAACGATCAGGAAGAGCCATACTTCGACGGCGAGCGTGTCCACATCATTCCGGAAGTGAAAATCGCGCTTGAAGCGTTCTGTGAAGCAGGATTGATCGCCGCCGGACAGGACTTTGAACTGGGTGGCATGCAACTGCCGTGTCTGCTCGAAAAGGCGGGTTTTGCCTACTTCAAGGGCGCAAACGTCGGCACCGCTTCCTATCCCTTCCTCACGATCGGCAATGCCAATACGTTGCTCAAATGCGGCACGCCGGAACAGATCGACACCTTCGTCAAGCCGATGATGAGCGGCCGCTTCTTCGGCACCATGTGCCTGTCGGAGCCGCAGGCGGGTTCTTCGCTGTCCGACATCACGACCCGTGCGGAACGGCAGGACGACGGCAGCTATCGGCTGAAAGGCAACAAGATGTGGATTTCCGCCGGCGAGCATGAGCTGTCGGAGAACATCGTGCATCTGGTGCTGGCAAAAATTCCGGATGAAAACGGCAAGCTGATTCCGGGTGTGAAAGGCATTTCGCTGTTCATCGTGCCCAAAAAACTGGTCCATGCCGATGGCACGCTCGGCGAACGCAACGACGTCGTGCTGGCGGGCCTGAACCACAAGATGGGCTATCGCGGCACAACCAACTGCCTGCTGAATTTCGGCGAAGGCAAGTTCAAGCCGCAGGGCAGGGCAGGCGCGATCGGTTATCTGGTTGGCGAGCCGCACAAGGGCTTGAGCTACATGTTCCACATGATGAACGAGGCGCGCATCGGCGTCGGCCTCGGCGCGGTCATGCTGGGCTATACCGGCTACCTGCATGCGCTGGAGTATGCGCGCGAGCGGCCGCAAGGTCGCCAGCCATTGGCAAAGGACCCGGCGCAGCCGCAGATACCGATCATTCAGCACACCGATGTCAAACGCATGCTGCTGGCACAGAAGACGTACGTCGAAGGTGGCCTGGCGCTCAATCTGTATTGCGCACGGCTGGTCGACGAAGAAAGGACGGCGGAGTCGGACGAGGCGCGTGCGCATGCATCGCTGCTGCTCGACATCCTGACTCCGATCGCCAAATCGTGGCCGTCGCAATGGTGTCTGGAGGCAAACAACCTCGCCATCCAGGTGCATGGCGGTTATGGCTACACGCGCGAGTACAACGTCGAGCAGTTCTATCGCGACAATCGACTGAACCCGATTCACGAAGGCACGCACGGCATCCAGGGGCTTGACCTGCTGGGCCGCAAGGTGACGATGCAAAACGGCGCCGCGTTCAAGGCGCTCGGCACCGAGGTGCAGCGCACGATGGCGAAAGCGCTGGAAGTGCCGGAACTGGCAGCCCATGCCAAGGCGCTCGGCGCGGCGCTGCAGCGGATCGATAGTGTCACGCGCACCTTGTACGGCGCGGGAGACTTGAACAAGACGCTGGCAAATGCATCGGTGTATCTCGAAGCATTCGGTCATGCGGTCGTGGCGTGGATCTGGCTGGAACAGGCGTTGCGGGCGGTCGGCAAGAGCGGACACGACGAGGATTTCTACAAGGGAAAATTGCAGGCTTGCGCGTTCTTCTTCAAGTGGGAATTGCCGAAGGTGCAGGCGCAACTGGATTTGTTGGAAAGCATCGACACGACGACGCTGGACATGCAAGATACGTGGTTTTAATCCGCTGTTCTCGCCGGCGCAATCCGCGCGGGAACAGCCAGTATCGAGGAATGCAAATGCTCAAGCACATCGTCATGTGGAAATTGAAGGATCATGCCGAAGGCGCGGACAAGGCCGCCAATGCCGCAAGAATGAAAGAACTGCTGGACGCCTGCGCCAATATCGTGCCGGGCATCCTGAAGTTTGAAACGGCCATTGCCCAGCCGGGGCTGGAGGCGACTTACGATGTCGTCCTGTATTCCGAATTCGCCTCCATGGCAGCACTCGATGCCTATCAGGAACACCCGCAGCATGTCGCGCTGAAACCCTTCATCGGCGCGATACGCGAAGCGCGGCAATGCATGGATTACGAAATCTGAGAGGCAGCCGGGTGCGCTGTGCGTACCCGGCGCAAATTTGTCCAGTCATGGTGCGCGTGGCGCACCCTACCAACCATAAGGAGACAACATGCGCACCATTCAACAACTGTTCGACCTGAGCGGCAAGACCGCGCTGGTGACCGGCGGATCGCGCGGCCTCGGTCTGCAAATCGCGGAAGCACTCGGCGAGCAGGGCGCGAAGGTCGTGCTGTCCTCGCGCAAGCAAGCCGACCTTGACGAAGCCGTCGCCCATCTGAAAGAACGCGGCATCGAAGCGAGCGCCATCGCGGCGGACGTATCGCAGGAAGCGGCAATCGCGCCGCTGGTCGCAGAGGCGATGAAGCGGCTCGGTCATATCGATATCCTGATCAACAATGCCGGCGCGACCTGGGGCGCTCCTGCCGAGGATCATCCGCTCGAAGCGTGGGACAAGGTGATGAACCTGAACGTCCGCAGCATCTTCCTGCTCTCGCAAGCGGTCGCCAAACAGTCGATGATTCCCCGCAAGTACGGCCGCATCGTCAACGTGGCATCCATCGCGGGACTCGCCGGCAACGGCCCGAACTCCATGCAGACCATCGCGTATAACACCTCCAAGGGCGCGGTCGTCAACTTCACGCGCACGCTGGCCGGCGAGTGGGGACGCTACGGCATCACCGTCAATGCACTCGCACCGGGATTCTTCCCTTCCAGGATGACGAAGGGACTTCTTGAAAGGCTGGGCGAAGACGACCTCGCCAGTCATGCGCCCTTGCAGCGCATCGGCGACGACGAAGATCTGAAAGGCGCGGCGCTGCTGTTTGCGTCCGATGCCGGCAAGCACGTGACCGGCCAGATTCTGGCGGTTGATGGCGGCGTCTCGGCGGTGCATTGATGAATGATTTGAAACCGCAACCGTTTCCGGCCGAGATTCCGTTTCTGCATGATCTCGGCGTGGAATTTCTCGGCATGGCAAACGGGGAAGCCGCGGTGGCGCTTGATCTGCAGGCACGTCACATGAACAGCTGGCATGTGACGCATGGCGGCGTCACGATGACCTTGCTGGATGTCGTCATGTCGATGGCCGGACGCTCGCTGGATCCGGATGCGCGCGGCGGCGTGACCGTCGAAATGAAAACCAGTTTTCTGCAGCCAGGCGGCATGCCTGGCGGGCGCATGATTGCCAAGGGCAAGGCGTTTCACCGTTCCACGACGATGTGTTTTTGCGAAGGCGAAGTGTGGAACGGCGACAAGCTGGTGGCAAAGGCGATGGGCACCTTCAAGTATCTGAAGCGTCTTGATGTCATGAAGAAAATGGAGCATGAGTAAGCCGCGGCAGCGCCCGAGCATTCCGGATATCCCGATAGGGTACGGAGAAGGCAGATGCTCGCAGATGTGGCGGTAGATACCCATCGCACAAGTCGTTGAACGTCGTATCAAAAGAGAATAGTGAGGAGAATATGACAAGCTACAAGCGCATGGTTTTGGCCTCTCGTCCGCAAGGCGAGGTCGTTCCCGCCAATTTCCGCCTGGAGGAAATACCGGTCCCGGCGTTGAAAGACGGCGAAGTCCTGATCCGCAATCATTTCTTGTCGCTCGACCCCTACATGCGCATGCGCATGGAGGACGTCAAGAGCTATGCCGCGCCGCAGGCGATCGGCGAGACCATGATCGGCGGCACCGTCGGTGAAATCGTCGAGTCGAAGAATCCGAAATTTGCAACAGGCGACAAGGTCATCGGCATGCTCGGCTGGGCCGAAATGGGCGTGTCGGACGGTGCTCTGCTGCGCAAACTCGACACCAGGAACCTGCCCTTGTCCGCCTATCTCGGGGCAGTCGGCATGCCCGGCGTCACGGCGTGGTACGGCCTCACCCAGATCATCCAGCCGAAAGAGGGCGAGACCGTAGTCGTCTCGGCGGCCAGCGGCGCGGTCGGCAGTGTGGTCGGCCAGCTCGCCAGGCAGCGCGGCTTGCGTGCGGTCGGCATCGCCGGCGGTGCGGAGAAGTGCGCCTACGTGGTCAACGAACTCGGCTTCGATGTCTGCATCGACTACAAGGCGGGAAATCTGGTTGCCGATCTGGCGAAGGCAACGCCGAACGGCATCGACGGCGTGTTCGAAAACGTCGGCGGCGAGATATTCGATGCCTGTCTGGCACGCATGAATCCCTTCGGCCGGATTGCGCTATGCGGCATGATCGCAGGCTATGAAGGCAATCCGACGCCGATCAACAACGTCAGCGCTTTCCTCAAGATGCGGCTGACGATGCGCGGCTTCATCGTTTCCGAGCATATGGACTTGTGGCCGCAAGCCTTGACCGAACTCGGCACGCTGGTGGCGACAGGCAAGCTGAAGTTCCGCGAGTCGGTCGCGCAGGGGTTGGAGGCTGCACCCGATGCCTTTATCGGCATGCTGAAAGGCAGGAACTTCGGCAAGCAGCTGGTGAAGCTGGTTTAGGCAAGCGGTACGCCGACTTCGCAGAACATTCTGCTTGTCATGCCTGGCGCAGCGGGGGGCTCAGACTCCCCGCTGCGCCAGGCATGACGATGCGAGGTGATTCGGCTTGATGTTCTTCCTGTCATTGCATGACATTGCAACGCACTCTCACCGGGAGCCGAGATGCCGGAAATCATTTTTCACCACTATCCGAATTCGCCTTTTTCGGAAAAGATTCGCCTGATCTTCGGTTTCAAGAAACTGGCATGGCAGTCGGTCATCATTCCGGCCATCATGCCGAAGCCGAATGTCGTGGCGCTGACAGGCGGTTACCGCCGCACGCCGGTGATGCAGATCGGTGCCGATATCTATTGCGATACCACGCTGATGGCCGACGTACTGGAGCGCATTGCGCCGACCCCCGCGCTTTATCCCGAACCGCTGGCAGGACTTTCCAGGACGCTCGCGCAGTGGGCCGATGCGACGCTGTTCTGGACTGTGATCGCGTATGTATTCCAGCCTGCGTCAATGCCGTATCTGCTGAACGGATTGACGCAGGAGCAGGTCAAGGCGTTTGCCAGTGATCGTGCCGCCATGCGCGGCAACGCGCCTCGCATGACATTGCCGGAAGCGACCGGCGCGCTGACCGAATACCTGCATCGACTGGAAAACATGCTGTCTCGGGACGAGCCGTTCCTGCTCGGGAGCCAGCCGTGCATTGCCGACTTCTCTGTGTATCACTGCATCTGGTTTCTGCAATTGGCGAAACCGGTGGCAGGAATTCTGGACATCGCACCGAATGTGAAGACGTGGTCCGGCCGCATGGCGGAGTTCGGCCATCACGATCATGAACGAATGAGCGCGGAGCAGGCTCTGGAGATTGCGCGCAACAGCCACGCGGCCGCGGTTGACGATCGGCCGTTTTTCGATGCGCAGGGCGCGGTCTTGGGCGACCGCGTCGAGATCATGCCGACCGACTATGCGCTCGACCCCGTGGCGGGCGAGCTGGTGCAGTCGACGCTGGATGAATTTGCAGTACGCCGCACCGATCCGCAGGCCGGCACCGTCGTCGTGCATTTCCCGCGCATCGGTTTTCAGCTCAAGAAGATTTGACGATTCAAAATAAAAGGAGGCAGGACATGAAGGATTTCAAGAACAAGGTGGCGGTCATCACCGGCGGCGCGAGCGGGTTCGGACGCGAGTTCGCCAACATCGGCGCGAAGCTGGGCATGAAGCTGGTGCTGGCCGACGTGCAACAGGAAGGACTCGACAAGGCGAAGGCGGAACTCGAAGCGGAGGGCGCGCAGGTCCTGGCCATGCGTTGCGACGTCCGCAAGGCCGATGCGGTACAGGCGCTGGCCGATGCGACGATGAACCGGTTCGGTTCGGTGCATCTGGTTTTCAACAATGCAGGCGTGGGTTCCGGCGGCTTGATCTGGGAGAATTCGCTCGCCGATTGGGAATGGGTACTGGGCGTCAATGTGTGGGGTGTCATACACGGCGTGCGCACCTTTACGCCCTTGATGCTGGAATGCGCAAAGAAGGAAGCGGGCTACGAGGGGCACATCGTCAATACGGCGTCGATGGCCGGCATTCTGAATGCGCCCAACATGGGGGTCTATAACGTCTCGAAGCACGCGGTGGTGTCGTTGTCAGAAACGCTGTATCAGGATTTGCAGCTGATCAATGCGCCTGTCGGGGCATCGGTGCTGTGTCCGTATTTCGTGCCGACCGGCATCAATAATTCGGAGCGCAGCCGTCCCGATGATGTGAAGGGCGATGCGACGATGACGGCCAGCCAGCGCGCCGCGCAGGCAATTTCCGACAAGGCCGTGTCATCCGGCAAGGTCTCGGCCGCGGAAGTCGCGCAGCGCACATTCGATGCAATCCGCGATAACAAGTTCTACATCTTCTCGCACCCGCATGCGCTGGGCAATGTGCAGACGCGCATGGAAGACATCGTGCAGCAACGCAATCCGAGCGATCCGTTCGAAGCAGCGCCGCACATCCGCGAGATGTTGCGCGCGAAGCTGAACGTGGCGTGAACAGCGGTTGCGTCGACGGTCTTGATTGATCTTGAGAGGAGCGGACAACAATATGAAAGCCACGATCCAAAGCAATCAATTCGCCACACTGCCCAACGGCACGCGCCTGCACTACGCCAGCGCGGGTGAGAAGGGCATGCCGCTGGTCCTGTTCGTGCACGGCTTCCCGGAGTTTTGGTACGAATGGGAGGCGCAACTGTCGGAATTCGGCAGCGACTGTTTTGCAGTTGCACCGGATTTGCGCGGCTTCAACCTGTCCGACATGCCGAGCGATCCGTCCGCCTACAAGGCCAGACATATCGTCGAGGATATCCGCCTGCTGGCGGAGCATCTCGGCTACGACCGCTTCGTGCTGGTGGCGCATGACTGGGGCGGGGCGATTGCATGGAACTTCGCGATTGCGTTGCCGCGCTTGCTGGACAAACTCATCATCGTCAATTCGCCGCATCCGTATTTATTCGCACAGTCATTGACCTCAGACCCGAAGCAAAGAGAGGCAAGCGCGTACATGAACTGGTTGCGCGCACCGGGTTCGGAAGCGGCGCTGGCGAAGGACAATTTTGCCCTGATGGAAAGATTCCTGACGGGATACGGACAGACCTCGACCTCGTGGTTCACATCCGAAGTGCGGCAGAAGTACCATGAATGCTGGGCGCGCGGCCTGACCGGCGGCGTCAACTACTACCGCGCGTCACCCCTGCATCCGCCGACCGATGCTCATGCAGGCCCGCTCAAGCTGGAATTGAATCCGGACGATTTCCGCGTCGAGGTGCCTACCCGCGTCATCTGGGGTGAAAACGACGTGGCATTGCCGAAGTCCTTGCTCGACGGCCTCGGCAATTTCGTTGATGATCTCAGGGTCGAACGCATTCCGGAAGGCAGTCACTGGGTTGTGCATGAACAGCCCGAACGGATCAATCGCTTGATACGCGGATTTCTGTCCGAATAGGTTTTTGACCGGGGGCGCGGGATACCGGTCATCATTGTGCATCACAAATTTTTTGATACTCATGGCACGCGAAGACTTCAACTTTTTTCATTCATTGCGCGTTCGCTGGGCTGAAGTGGACATGCAGGGCATCGTGTTCAACGGGCACTATCTGACGTATTTCGACGTTGCCTTCACCGAGTATTGGCGGGCGACGGGATTGCCCGGTGTCGTCGAGCAGGCCAGGGAAGGGCGCGAAATGTTTGCCCGCAAGGCGACGATCGAATATCAGAGCCCGGCCCGCTTCGACGATGTAGTCGATATCGGTGTGCGTTGCGCCGGATTCGGAAAGTCTTCCGTGCGCTTCATTCTCGAGATTCATCTCGGCGAGCAGCACTTGATTTCCGGCGAACTGGTGTACGTCTACGCCGATACCGCCGTTCGCAAGAGCGTGCCGCTGCCGGAAGCCTGGCGTGAGGTGATGACGCGATTCGAGAAATTTGCGCCGCTCGCAGCATGAAATACCGCCTGACACTTGGCGATTGGGCGAGCCAGAAGAAAGACGCCCAGGCGATTCGCTACGACGTATTCGTGATCGAACAGCACGTCCCGGTCGAGTTGGAGTGGGACGATATGGACGCTGCATGCGTGCATGCGCTTGCGTACGATGATCAGGGCGCGGCGGTCGGTACGGGCCGCCTGCTGCCTGACGGCCATATCGGGCGCATGGCGGTCAGGAGTCAGGCGCGCGGCAGCGGCATAGGCGGTGCGATTCTTGACGCGCTGATGCAGCAGGCCAGGGATCGTGGTGATCGTGCCGTCATGCTCAATGCGCAAACGCACGCCGCGCCGTTTTACCGGCGTTACGGTTTCGTGCAGGAGGGGGAAGAGTTCATGGAAGCCGGTATTCCGCATGTGCAAATGCGGCACGACTTCGAATAGCCGTTAGCGGAAACCGCTGCGGGCCGGTTGAACAAGATCAGCGTATCGCGCGTTCATGCAGCGCGGCGGTATTGTCCGCATAGAGCTGCGCAACGGTTGAGGCGCGCGTGCCGTACTCCGGCGATTCGATACACACAGCCGACAGGATTCTTTCCCATTCGATGCTGACACCGGTCTTCGGCAGGCGGCAATCGGATGCGCGCGTGGTGTCGGTCAGCATTTCGAAATAGGCATCCTCCGGTGCGCCCTGGCACAGCAGGCTGGCAAACTGCGCCTTGGTGCGCACCACCTTGGGCCATGGTGCATCGAGAGACGCGTTGGACAGACCGTAGATGCCAGGAGCAAGCGGCTTTCCGTTGCGCTCGTCGTCGATCTGCGCGTTGGAGTACCAGATCAGCTGGGTCGAATCGCCGACGACGAGGTTGAATCCATTGAATTCGTGTGCGCGCACGGACAGGTCAGCGACATATTCCGCCGCGCTTGCCTGTCCCTTCAGATAGTCGGCAACCAGTACACCGCGCGATGGCGCGTCGAGACGTTTTTCCAAAGGAGAACGGATATTGGTGACCGCGGCAAAGCGGCCGTTGCGCGTGATCCCCATCCATGTGCCACCGCCTTGCAGATCGCGGCCGGCATAGACATCCGGATGCTCGCTCCACCAATGCGCGGGGATTGCGGCCCGATCGTAATATTCGTCACGATTACTTGCCGCCACCAGCGGCGCGCCCGGAACAACCTGCCAGGCAAAAACGATCAAGCACATGTGGAGTAATCCAAAAAATATTCGATGTTGCGTTGGCCGTCGATCAAGGCATCCAGTTTTTCCTGGGTCGCGGCACGCTCAAGTATCGCTTCGAAGTCGTCCGGCACCGCAAGATAAATCTCCATCCACGTATGCCTTCCGCCCTTTTCTTCGGGACGTCGCTTGAGTCCGGTGACGATACCATATTCCTGAAATATGCATCGCTGCATGGCGCCCACTTTTGCTTTCAGCAACTCGGCATCCTCGCAGCGCACGCGGTAGTAAATGTATAAATCTGTTGTCATCGGATCTGCGATTCGACTTGTGCTGCATCCGGCAGAGAGTACGGCAACGCGCCGAAACGAAGCACGGCTCCGTCCGGCGATCCCGCATGAACCGTACCCTCGCTCACAGCGGCTGTCTTGATCTCGACAAGGCAATCCATCCCGCCATGCGCGTTGGGTGCCGCATTGACCACCATTCCGCTCGGCTGATCCGGCTCTGCGCTCAGGAACACTTCGGTGCCCGGTTTCACATCACCAGCATCGACCGACGCCAGCATCATCCTGCGCTTGACCTTGCCGAGATAATGCGTGCGCGCCACGATCTCCTGGCCCGGGTAGCAGCCTTTTTTGAAATTGACGCCGCCAATGATGTCGAAATTCACCATCTGCGGCACAAACTGTTCCTGCGTTTTTTGCATCACCGCCGGAACCCCGGCGTGAATCTCGCTGCGCTGCCATGCATGCGATCCTGCGGGCGGTAGTGACTTCGTCAACACGGGCCAGACTTGCTGCGCCGTTTCCACATCGGTGATCCAAAGATAACGGGGCGCGGCGAATGCATCCGCCACGCGGATCAGCGTGCCGGCTGCCGAATCGATCTTCGCATAGGGCGCTGCCGGCATGGACGGAAACCATGCCGGCAGCGCCGCGCTCGCCGCATGGCCGACGAGACCGAGGATGACACGGTTGTCCGAAACGTCATTCAGTTTGGCTTTCGCACGCAGCACGAACATTTGCAGGCGCTTTTGCACCGCAGGCTGAATCTCGCGCGGCAGTTGGAGCATGATCGCGTCTGCAGTCTTCCACATCAGGAAAGTGGCCAGCAGCCGTCCCTTGGGCGAACAATATCCCGCGAGGCGTGCTTCGCCGGAGCCGAGGTGCTCGACGTCGTTGGTCAGTTGCGTGTGCAAGAATGATGCGGCATCTTCGCCGGTCGCAGCGATCAAGCCAAGATCAGGCAATGGCGCGACAAAGGATGTCAGGGCTGCGTCCGATGCATCGCCGGCTGCAAATCCGACAATTCCGGAGCCGTCCTCGCCTTGGAGCAGAGCCCCATTCCGGGCCAGAAATTGCAACCATGTACTCGTGAATTCGGTCATAAAAGTTCAGGTAATCTTCAGGTAATTATTTGTTTAGCCAGTATCATCACGGCTTGATTATAGTGACGTCGCGGAAAGCGCGTCCGCTCTTGCAACCCACCATCCGGACATCGTTTTGATTAAAAAATTTCTTTCCATCATTGTCACTCTTGCCCTGGTTTGCGCAGGCGGCGTTTATTTCTGGGCGCACAATCCAATCATCGCGCAGGGTGCACCATCGATTGAATTCTCCATCAAATCGGGCAGCAGCGTGAAAAGCAGCGCGGAGCAGATCGCTGACGCCGGCGTGCCGCTGAACCCGGTGATGTTCAGTCTGCTGGCGCGATTCGGAGGCAAGGGCGGTCGCTTGAAAGCCGGCAACTATGAATTGAAGCCGGGCACCACGCCGCTGAGTCTGATCGACCAGCTGGTACGCGGCGAATTCGCGCAGGAGTCGCTTTCCATCATCGAGGGCTGGACGTTCAAGCAGATGCGCCAGGCGATTGCGGAGCATCCCGCGTTGAAGCACGATACTGCACACTTGTCGGACAAGGAATTGATCGCGAAGATTGCACCGAATTATTCGATGCCGGAAGGCCTGTTTTTCCCCGATACCTACCTGTTCGCCAAAGGCGCGAGCGACTTGCAAATCTACCGGCAGGCGCATGCGCTCCTGCTGAGGAAACTGGACGATGCCTGGGCCAGCAGGGACCCGTCGATGCCGTACAAGTCGCCATACGAGGTGCTCGTGATGGCATCGATCGTGGAGAAGGAAACGGGACAGAGGTCCGAGCGCACCATGATCGCCGGCGTGTTCGTGAACCGCTTGAAGCGCGGGATGCTGCTGCAGACCGATCCGACCGTGATCTATGGCATGGGTGATAACTATCAGGGCAATATCCGCAAGCGCGATCTGGAAACCGATACACCCTACAACACATACACGCGTACCGGCTTGCCGCCGACGCCGATCGCCCTGCCGGGGAAGGAGTCGCTGGCGGCGGCGGTCAATCCGGCCAAAACCGATGCCTTGTATTTCGTCTCGCGCGGCAATGGCACGAGCGAGTTTTCAAGCAACCTCGGCGACCATAATCGCGCAGTGAATAAATACCAGCGATAATGCTCAGGTATCCATTCGGAAATACGCATTCATGGCACGAGGCAAATTCATCACCTTTGAAGGCATTGACGGCGCGGGCAAATCGACACATCTCGCCTATGTTGCCGATCTGCTCAGATCGAGCGGCAAGACGGTCATCGTGACGCGCGAGCCCGGCGGCACACCGCTCGGCGAAAAATTGCGTGAACTGCTGCTGCACGAAAAAATGCATCTTGAAACCGAGGCGCTGCTGATGTTTGCCGCACGCCGCGAGCATCTTGCGCATGTCATCGAACCTGCGCTGGCGCGAGGCGAGTGGGTGATTTCAGACCGCTTCACCGATGCCACCTTCGCCTACCAGGGCGGCGGGCGGAAGCTCGATCTGATCAAACTCTCAGCCCTGGAGGAATGGGTGCATCCCGGCTTTCAGCCCGATTTGACGCTGCTGTTCGATGTGCCGCTGGAAGTCGCCAGAGCGCGTCTTGACGCAAGCCGTGAACTTGATAAATTCGAGCGCGAAAAGGCCGATTTTTTCGCCGCCACGCGAACCGAATATTTGCGGCGCGCAGAGCAGTTTCCCGAACGGTTTCGCGTCATCGATTCGACCGGGACATTTGCGGACGTGCACGCCGAACTTGGACAGATCATTGCGTGTATCTGATCGCTTCGAGCGACTCGACTTGAGATTTTTCGTCGTTGACATTGCGGACTTGAATGACTAGCCCTCTCTATCCCTGGCAAAACACGGCATGGCAACAGCTGCAGCAATTGCGCGAACGCTTGCCGCACGCAATCCTGTTTCACGGCCCGGAGGGAATCGGCAAGACGGCATTCGCGGAACAAGTTGCGCAATCAGCCCTGTGTCAGGCCCCGGTCGCAGACGGTCACGCATGCGGCCTGTGCGAATCGTGCAATTGGTTTTCTCAATACAACCATCCCGACTATCGCCGTGTGCGGCCGGAGATTCTGGAAGAAGACGGCGGCGGAGAAGAGGGGGGCGAGGAAGGCGATGGAAAGAAGGCCGGCAAGTCGGCCAAGGCGCCGTCAAAGGAAATCAAGATCGACCAGATTCGCGCATTGGCCGATTTCATGAATATCTCCACGCATCGGCAAGGCATGCGCGTCATCGTGCTGTATCCCGCCGAGGCATTGAACACCGCCGCCGCCAATGCGCTGCTGAAGACACTGGAAGAGCCGCCACCCGATACGCTCTTTCTGCTGGTATCCAACGGACTCGACCGCCTGCTGCCGACGATCCTTTCGCGCTGCCGCAAATTCGCCCTTGCGATGCCAGGACAGGACGAAGCCTTGTCCTGGCTTCAGCAGCAGGGCATCAAGGATGCGGACGCCTGGCTGGCAGAGCAGGGCGGAGCGCCGCTTGCAGCCTTTTCCCTGGCACAAACCGATGCGCGCGACATCATGGACGATTTCCTGCGCCAGCTAGCGCGACCGAGTGCGGAGGGTGCGCTGAAGACCGCGGAGCGCCTGCAGAAAACACCCGTCGTCGATCTCGTCGCATGGATGCAGCGCTGGTTATATGACGTGTTCTCGCTCAAATTTTCGGGCAGAATCCGGTATTATCCCCGTTACCGGAAAGAGCTTGAGGCGCTGGCAGAACAGGCGGATCCCGGACAGCTGCTGCGGGCCTTGAAAGCGCTCAATGAGCGACGCGCCATCGCGGAGCACCCATTGTCGGCACGGCTTTTCATCGAAGACATGCTGCTGGAATATTCAACGCTTTTTTCCTCGTGACGATTGCAACCAACAAAGGATAGTCATGGCCGAAACACCACTAGCTCCGGCAGCACAAGGATCGAACAGCGGCGCAACGGTAGCACGTCCTTCAGTATTGTCTCTCCCGATCAAGGAAAAGGCGGCGCTGTACGCGGCATACATGCCCTTCCTGACGAACGGCGGCATTTTCGTGCCGACCAACAAGCCATACAAGGTCGGTGATGAAATTTATCTGATCCTGACCTTGATGGACGACCCGACCAAATATCCCATCGCCGGCAAGATCGCATGGGTGACACCCGCCGGCGCCAACAACGGCAAGGCACAGGGTATCGGCGTCCATTTTTCCGCTGACGAAGGCGGGCAGCGCGTGAAACTGAGGATCGAGGAATTGCTTGGCGCTGCGCTGCGCTCGACGCGTGCGACCCATACCTTGTAAGCGGATTTTCGTGTCAATCATGCCGTATACCCATCGCATCGCCACGATGGACGATCTGCCCGCGATCGTTGCCATTTACAACAACACCGTTGCCTCGCGCGAAGTGACTGCCGATACCGAACCTGTCACGGTTGAATCGCGTCACGCTTGGTTTGCCGAACATACTGCTGACAAGCGGCCGCTCTGGGTCGCTGAAGAGCAAGGACGCATCATCGGCTGGCTGTCTTATTCGAATTTCTACGGACGTCCAGCGTATGCCGGTACGGCGGAACTGTCGATCTATATCCACGAAGATGCGCGGGGAAAAGGCCTTGGGCGCTATTTCCTGACACATGCGATCGATTTCGCCCCGCGAATCAAGGTCCATACCTTGCTTGGATTCATTTTCGGGCACAACTTGCCGAGCCTGAAATTGTTTGATGCATTCGGTTTTGAGCGATGGGCGCATCTGCCGCGCGTGGCCACGCTTGACGGCGTTGAACGCGATTTGATCATCCTCGGGAAACGCGTTGGCTGAAGCCTGAGAATGCCCGTCGGCGTACAATATGCCGATGTTCATCGACTCCCATTGCCACATCAATTTCCCCGAGCTTGCAGCCCGTCTTCCTGAAATTTTCGACAAGATGGCGGACAACCGCGTCAGCCATGCGCTATGCGTTTCCGTCGATTTGCCCGATTTTCCCGAAGTGCTTGCCCTGGCAGAAAAGTATCCGCACATCTATGCATCGGTGGGCGTACATCCCGACTACGAGGACACGCCGGAACCCAGCGTGGATGAACTGGTTGCCCTTTCCAAACATCCGAAGATTGTCGCGATCGGCGAAACGGGACTGGACTACTACCGGCTGGAAGGCGATCTGGAATGGCAGCGCGAACGCTTCCGCACCCATATCCGCGCATCGAGGGCGACCGGCAAGCCGCTGATTATTCATACCCGCTCGGCATCCGAAGACACCATCCGCATCATGCAGGATGAAGGTGCGGGGACCGACGCCGGTGGAGCGGGCGGGGTCATGCATTGCTTCACCGAGTCGCTAGAAGTCGCCAATGCCGCCATGGAACTGGGCTTCTACATATCGTTCTCTGGCATCGTCACCTTCAAGAGCGCCAAAGAGTTGCAAGCGGTTGCGCACGCCGTTCCTCTGGAGCGAATGCTGATTGAAACGGACTCGCCATATCTCGCTCCAGTGCCGCATCGCGGGAAAATGAATGAGCCCGGACTGGTTCGCCATGTGGCGGAATTCCTGGCGGAACTGAAAGGCATCCCCCTGGAGCAAGTGGCCGAGCAGACCACGGATAATTTTTTCAAGCTGTTCAAAATAGAACGATAGATTTTCATTCCGGTGATGAATCCGCAAACCACTCGATTTGAATTCCACCTGCCAAGCCGCCGCAAGTACATGCGAATTGCGACAGTGCTTGGCATGCTGATGATCCCGGTCACGAGCCATGCCGGTGCCTACGACGATTTTTTTCGAGCGGCGAAAGTCGACAACGCCAGCGAAATCAAGGCATTGCTCGCACGCGGATTGGACCCTAACATCATCGAGCCCCAGCGCGGTGAGACCGGAATGATCCTGGCGATTCGCGAAAATTCGATGAAGGTCTTCGACGTGCTGCTCAATGCGCGAGACATCGACCTGGAGATCAAGGCTCGGAACGGTGACAACGCCTTGATGATTGCATCATTCACAGGCAACAAGCCGGTAGTCGAAGCGCTGTTGGCAAAAGGCGCGCAGGTCAACCGCCCAGGCTGGACACCCTTGCACTATGCTTCCTTGATCGGCAACAACGACATCGTCCGGCTGCTGATCGAGAACCACGCCTACATCGACGCCGCGTCTCCCAATAAAACCACCCCCATCATGATGGCTGCGCTTGGCGGCCATATCCTCACGGTCAAGCTGCTGCTCGATGAAGGTGCCGACGCCACGTTGCGAAACGAACTCGGCCTGAGCGCTATCGACATCGCTGCGATGCATAACCATACGGATATCGCAGAGGGCTTGACGTATCGCTTGAAGAAGGCCGGGAAGTTGTGAACGAGGACTGAGCGCTGGCAATGGGGGCGCGGCTGGTGTATCTCCGTGTGCCTTCGACGCGTTCCAGAAAGGGGTGCTCAGGATTCCGCTGCCGTCCTTCTTGCCAGGGGCGCAAGGACAAATTGTCGCTGGAGATGCTTTCAGGGATTTTCTGCTCGCTCATGACCTTCAACACGTGGGCTGTGTCGGCACATTTATGAAGCGCAAGCGACAGGCATCAGCGCGACCTTCGATCCCGGATTCACCATGAATTCGATCTTGCCGCTGCCTCGTTCCTTAATCGTTCACATAATCGGCGAAATCCGCGTTCGGAAACATTGGTTGCTTCCTCGGGCGTTTGGGCACCGGGAAGCCATGCTTTCTGGTCCATGCAGCGATATCCGGGATGGTGCCGGGCGCCTCGGAGTTCGGGCATTCATGCAGGCAGTACCAGGTTTTCTCGTGCCTGCCGATGACGGGTTTGGGTGGATCTTCGAAGCGCGACCAGCCGATGAATTCCTTGATATAGGTACCGTCTTTTTGATACGACGTGACGTCGATAAAGGGGCGGTCGCGGTCGTAGAGTTGATAGGTCCATTCGCGGCAACCGAAGTTTCCGTCAAGGCTGTGCTTCGATACGAATTTGCGGCTGAAGTTTTTGAGGTAGCGGTCATCGTCCGATGAAGAGCACAATGCCGGTGAGAATAGCTGTTCATCGCCAGGCAAGCCCATGAACCAATAGCCGATGAGATACAGGGGCCCTTCAGTAGCAGTTTTTGGTGTCAGGACGATTTCTCTCAGGCGATTCCGTTTTCCCACCAAGGGTTGCTGTTCCTTGTGCGAGGTAAGCGTCTCGCCGTTGTGGTCGAATTTCATTGCGATGACGGCAAATGGATCGTCATCCCCCTTTATCGGAATGATCGATGTCGCATTAAAAATTTCTTCATACTCTCGATATGGCGGGAATTCTTTATTTTTGGATAGAAAACGTCGCTCGTTCGCCGCTTCGGTTGCTATTCGCAAACTATTTTCACTTCTGACGGAAAGGAAATAACGAATATTCCAAGGGCGCTCTATCCAATCAAGGGATGCGTCCAATTCGATGTTTTGACGATCAGATTCTTGTCCCAATACCAGCATGGGTAAGAACAGCAAGAAGACAAAAGTGACGATTGGGTTTCTCGATCTCATAGAATTTTCGGTTCGTTGACGGTGATATGGAGATGATGCGCGTGTAAAGTCTCGTTGGATTCGCTTTTCCCCTCTTTGCGTTGCTCATTGGGTTTAGCGGGAACGTCATCCTTGGTATTGGCATCCATATACCAAGGATCAAAAAGCTGGGATACGCCATCGGCTCGTTCCAGTCTTGTGCGCAGGGTGCGCATCGCGACAGGCTCGTTCTTGTCGAGTTCTTTGTTCCATTCACGTTTGGCTTTGTCTCTCGTTGCCGACGCATTATCCGCACGCTTTTCTGCAGCATCTAGCTGCTGCTTTAATTCGACAACTTTCACAGGATCATTTTTCCCCTTCCTGTAGTCGCTCTGCGCAGTAACGTGCTCAGCCTTGCTGCGATCGACCTCAACCTTCGCCGCCTCATACTCCCTGAACAACTTCTTTTCCTCCTGGCTGACGTTATCCGTCTGCGGCCCTTTGTCGCGCAACTGCTGGCGGTTGACCTGCACTTTCCCGTCCTTGCCCTCCAGGTAATCGACGTCCAGCCCTAGACCAGCCCGATGCGCAATCGACCCGAGCAACGGCCGCCAGCCCGAATTCATCCGCAGTTTCGTCACGTTCGCATCCCGCGCGGCGTTCAGCAGCGCGACATAGCCCAGCGGATGCACGCGCGGCAGGCCCTCGCCGAGCAGGGTGTAACCGGTGATATTGCTCTTCGGATTGTCGGCGTCCTCAAAGTTGATCGCGATGCTGAAGGGAGCCGGCATGAAAGCCTCCTTCGGCGCCGGGTCTGCGGCCGCTATCGTGACCGCAAGCTGCCTGGACGGCAAGCCCTTGTAGATGGACAGCACGGCGTCGCGAACGACTGCATCGGTTCCGGGCGGAATCAGAGAGGCCGCTTCAGCCGTAGTGTATTTGTGCGACACCTTCATCCAGATGCCGCCGGTCAGCGGCGCGACATAGTATTCGATCGCCTTGTTGCTTCCGTCCTTCGGCGGCGACAGCACCGGCGTATCGGGATCGCCATGCTTGCCGAGTTTTTCGATAATGGTGACAAGCACATCGTGCGCATCCGGGGTGACCTCGTAGACCGGATGCTTGCGGTACGAGGGATGGGCATCGCTGTTGAGCAGCAGCGCGACCTTCGATCCCGGATTCACCATGAGTTCGATCTTGCCGCCGCTGCATTTCAATTGACGGGGTTTGTCGTCGAATTCTTTGAGCACCTTTCCATTCACGGCGACAGCATAGGGGAGCGTCAGGTCCTTCTTGGTGGCTGCCGTGTTGAAGACGTAAGTGACTTTGCGCTTGGCGCTGACCTGCACTTGGACGACCGAGCCCTCGAGGGAATTTGTCTGCGCAGTCGCGGCCGGTTTTTGTTGTGCCATCTCAGTTGTCCTCGTCCAGCAGGAAATCTTCATCGGCGATCGGCCCGAAGAATAGTTGCAATGCTTCCTGATCAGCGGAAGCCACGCGCATCGTGCGGCCCTGATCATCCGTTGTTCCGGCCAAGACCCTGCCGTCCGGCATCTTGATCTGGTACGGCAGTCCGGCAATCGGTTTGCCGGTCGCCTTGTCAAGTGCGAGGAATTGTTCGTCGAATGCCTTGATTCGCGTATCCGGCATCTTCTCCAGCGTGGCGGCAATGCTTTCCGCGCCGAGGAAGTCATGTGCGGCGCCCTTGACGGAGACGGAGGAAGGGCAGTGGATGTCGATGTTGCCGCCGCCCAGCCGCACAAAGCCGCCGCCGGCGGCCAGCAGGATGTCCTGTCTGGCTTGCAGCGTGATATTGCCGTTGACGGACGTGAGCGTCAGCGCTTGGTCCGCCGTCACGTCCATCGGTCCGGTGTGCGCCCGCAGCGACATCGGGGCGTTGGCGGCGATCGCCTTTGCGCCACCGGCGTGCGTGAAGAGCGAAGCTTCCTTCGCTGCCACGATGGAAGCCGCCTGCCCGCCGCAGAACCGCATGACCGAGGCTGCGGTCAGCGTCAGGTCTGTACCGGAAAACAGCACAGCGGACGCGGGAGTGGCGAGGCTGGCGGAGCCCTCGCTGTCGAACAGCGTCACCGGCTGGGTGAAGGCGGCGGCCTGTTGTCCGTCGACGCTTTCGCCGCCGTCGATCGTGGCGCGCAGCTGCTGCGTTCCCTGTGGCGTTGCCAGCGGCGGGGCCCGGTGCCGGGTGGCCGCGTCCGACAGCGCGCCCGCCATGTCGGCGGCGGTGTCGAGTCTGCGTTGCGCTTCGTTCGTGTCGAGCTGCGTCGAGGCTGCGACGTGGCGCTGCGCGGTGGTGACGAAGATGCCGCGCCGCGCGCGCACCGTACTCCAGGCGTCAGTCGCAAGTTCGAAGCCGGTGCCGCGGTAGGTGCCGCGCAGGTTGCCATTCTGGCGAATCAGATAACCCGCGTTCAACTGGCTCGAGGCATGACTCGATGCCACGCCAGTGCGCAGCTGTGCGGGCGTGTCGTCCATCAGCCATTGGTTGAAGCCGCCGCCGGCGAACTCCTGCGAGCGGATGCCGGCCAGCGCGCCGGGATGGTTGTCCGCGCCATGCAGCGGCGGTGCATCCGACCCGTTGTACAACTGGCCGGTGATGATCGGGCGGTCGATGTCGCCGGCGACAAACCCCACCATCACTTCCTGGCCGATGCGCGGAATGAAACTGCCGCCCCAGTTCGCGCCGGCAGCCGGCTCGGCCACGCGTACCCAGGTGCCGGCCGTCTCGTTGCCCGGTGCATTCGAGGTGGCGGGATGGTTTAGCTGGCCGGGTGCGGCGCGGTCGCCGCGCTGCCACGGGAACTGGACCTTGATGCGGTGATCGCGATCGGTGGTGACTTCCGCACCGGCCACCCCAATCACCAGCGCCACCTGTGCGCCGGGCGCGACGGGCTTGGGTGGTCGGCAGACGGGGCGGATCGGGATTGTGCGTGGCACGCAGGTGAAATGATTGCGGTAAGTGCCGGCCTCGATGCCGGCATCGTCGGTGCCGCCGATGGCGGCTGTGACATTGCTGGCGGCGTTGTGTTCGATGGAGAGCACGGCATATTCGGCGTCTGCCGGTCCGTTGCCGAGGCCGGAGGTATGTACATGGCCGGTCAGACCGAACCAGCTACCGACGGTGAGCGCGCGCACCGAACTCTCGCCATACATCGTCTGGTGCGCCATCGCAAGTGATTGCGAGCGGGCGCGGGCGATGCGGGTGCTCTCGGCGGTATCGGTGTAGCGATACGCCCGTGTGCCGTCGAAGGTTTCCAGAATGGGCACATCTGGTGTGCCGGCATCCATGCTTTCTTCGATTGCGACGGCGGTCAGCGCCTTGTAGTCCCAGCTGGCCAGCGCAACCCGGTTGGCCTGCACCTGCAGCCGTTGCGCAAACAGGGTGACGGTATCGCTTGCCTCGGTGGCTGCAGCACGGTGAAAGCGGATAGAGGGTTGCCGGCCGGGCATAAGTGAGGCGTTGTCGTCGAATACTACCAGCGTATGTCTGGCATGCTGCACTCTGGCAGACTCGGACGACGCGGCGTCGCATTCCGCGGATGCGGGCTTGTCACGATCATGATCTTCGGAATGCTCGAGGTAGAAATTGAGGCCTTCCTCGGCCAGCAAGCGATGGATGAAGTCGTAGTCGGTTTCGCGGTACTGGATGGTCAGTGATCGCCTTGGCAGGGTGGTACTGAGTTCGAAGCGATAGCTGGCGAGCGCATAGTCGCTGAAGATATCCTTCAGGATTTCCGGCACGCTCTTGTCTTGAAACACGTAGCTGTCGCGTCTCAGGGTCAGCGCATGCAGCCATGGCGCGAGTGTCAGACGGTAGCGCGCCAGACCTCCGTCGCTGCCTTTTTGTCGGATTTCCACTGCCATGCCATGGAACGCGCGGGTACTGCCGTCGGCGAGCAGCAGCCGAAGCGAGACTTCCTCTCCGATCAGGTCCTTGATAGGGTAATGCGCCGTGGTGGCCAGGCAGTCGACTTCGAAGCGGAACAACTCGGACATCGCTTCGTGTCCGGTGAAGCGCTCGACGACCAGCGCGTCGGTTTCTAACGGGGTTTCAATCGAAATCAGCCGGGCATGCTGCGACAGGCTGCGTGAAAAGGCGCGACGCCCTTCGCCGATGAGGCCGGCAAGACGGGCATCCGCCGTGGAGGCCGGACTCGGTACGTTGTGCATCTTTTACTGGAATGGATAGTAAATGGCTGACCGGATATCAGGGCAGGCTGATCGTGATGTTGGCTACTTTCGGCGCAAGCTTGATGACGTCAAAGTACGCGCCCAGCGTCGTGTTGGTATGGCGTGCCAGCATCCAGCCAAGGCCGGAATAGGTCGCGATGCCTAGCAAAAGCAATGCGGCGCAGACGATCCACATCGGGATCTCGGTCTTCATCAAGTGCTTGATGCTGTCGGGAGACTTCCAGTGCGGTGCGAATTGTGCGCGCTTGCCTTTCAGATGCGCGATTTCCTTGTCCAGTGTCGCGATCAGATAGTTCAGCTTCTCCTTGCTTTCGAGCATGTACTTGCCTTGAAAACCGATTAGCAGGCACATGTAAAACACTTCGAGCGCCTGCACGCTGGCCGCACCACGATGACGCACTTCTTCCAGCTTCACGAAAAAATTCTCGCCGGCGAGTTGATCGCCGAAGAGCATCAGCTGTAGCGGCGCGCGTTCCCACACTTCCCTGATCGGCATGGCGGATGAAAGAATCGATTCGTCGACGGCGGCGCAGAACGCATATTTCGCGGCATGGATATCGTCGGGCGATACGTGTGCAAGTCGCGCACTTTTTTCGAAAGTATCGAGATAACGGCGAACTTGCGAGGAAAATAGATCGGCATCGCTGGGGACATAGCGATTCTTGAGCAACAGGAGCAAATAGAATCCGTCATGCATCATCTCGATCAGGTTGCGCGGCGAATGGTTTTGCTCTTGCCTAAGCGGTGTGCCCTCTGCGTAGAGGGAGGGGGCCATCGAGATGGTGTTCTGAAAAAGTGGGTTCTTGTTCATTGGGTTACGGCAAACAATTCGAGTTTGAGGTTCTGGAAGCCGGCGGGCGCATAGATCATGACCGAGTTCGACTGAATCATGCGTTCATACAGGGAGCCGTAAGGTTCGATCGAGAAGTAATAGCAGCCCGGGCGGACCGGAATCGATGGTGGCACTTGCGGTGCTGACATCAGGCGTACGCCGGGCAGTGCCGAGGACACCATTTTTTCCACATCGTCCGGCGCTCCGATCTTGATGCGTTGAGGGATTTTTTCTACGAGGTCGGCTGGCGGCATATCGGCGGCGACGGAAAGATACAGCGACGCATTGCTGGTGACCTTTTCCGAATCCAGTCTGCCCAAATGAAACGCGGACTTGACCTCGGTCAGTGCGATCAGGAAGTAATGCGAAGAAATGACTGTTTCGATCAGCTCGCGAATGATCAGGTCGAGCCGCGCGAACTCCGGACCCGGATTTGCATGGTTGTAAACCGGTAGATCGGACAGCGAATATGCTTTGGAAAAGGTCAGCAACTGACCGGCGAGAGCGAGCATGGCGTGGAAGAGCCGCTCCGGGTGCAAAGCAGGATGATGGAACAGATGTTGCAGAGATGCATATGCTGCATTGACCGTGTGCAGAAGCCAGAAGGACGCGATGTCGCCTGAGCGGAACTCGATGATGTTGGCAGACGGTTCGCGATGATGTCCGTATAACGCCTGCGCCTTGGCCTGCAGGATTTCCATCAACCGGCGAACCATCAAGCACAACCAGGCGGACGACCGTATGGTCAATGCGGGCGGCACAAAGGCGGGGTCCAGCTCGTAGCCGCCCGAACTTGTGGCGCGCACGCGTGCAATCGGTATCGATACGAACTGTTCATGGTTGTCCCGCTCCGATAGCAGACGCAGCGACTTCTTCAATGTCGACAAGTCTGATTCGATCGCGTTGGTGTACATGTCCGGGGCGTTTTCATCGTGCTGGTAGTAGCGATAGAGTTGGCCGGAAGTCATGCGTTGCGTTGAAAAGTTGGGCCCGAAATCCTTCAGATGGGGGAGGGCGATGTGGAAAGTCACGCCGTTCCCGAAATTCTCGATCGATGCAAGATTGAACGCATCCGGTGCCTCATCGCTATCCGGAGCGCTGACCGACTCACCATCGGGCATCAGCGCGTGGAGTTGTGTGACTCGCAGAATGCCTGCCGCAAGCGCTTCCACGTCGAACTTCAGGCTGCGAACGCCCCAAAGGTATGGATGCACGGCGCGTCCAAGTTCAACAAGGCGTGATTCGTGATAGAGGTCCTGCCGCTGGAAGTGCTGGGGGCGCAGAAAAAGTCCTTCGCCCCACAGGATTTTTGATGAACGGTTCATTTTATTGTCGAGAGTGTCTGGTTGATGTGTCAGGCCTGGCTGCATTTGACAGGGGAAAGCAAGGAGCTTTCCGTCAGCGCCATCCCAATGGGAGCGCTGCTGGTTGCCGACATTGCGCAGGCATGGATGCCGAGAGTGATGCCCGTCTTTTGCGTTTCTTCAGATGCGGCAAAGGAGAAGCGCCAGCGACGTGCATTCGGGGAGCGAAAGAGTGTGACGACACCCAGATACGCGGTATCGTTTTCCACTTTTTCCTTTAATTCCAAGGTCTGGCCGGGAGAAAGGATCAACTCCTTTACTTCGACCAGATCATCGCCCAGCGCCAGTCTTTCTTTTTCCGCACGGCCGAACGTGGTGTACGGCATTGCCTGAAAACTGTTTTGGTCCTTCAGCTTGTATAGCCGCACGATGGCTGAAAGGCCTTTGCCGTCTTCGCCGGCATTCATGTCATCGGCACCCTTCAGGCGAATTTGCACGTACTTGGGTCCGCGTGGTGCCTTGGCGCTGTCGGACAAGGCAATGCCGACTGCCTGCAAAGCGATTTCCGCAACCTTTCCCGTAGCGATCGGGGCGACGCCGCAACCGGCGAGAGCAAGCAGCAAGAGCGTAAATACGGAAAGTTCAGGAAGGGCGCCCCATGGTCTGCTGATGGCGAATGTTCTGAAAAAAAGCTGTCCGTGGCTGACAAAGTTCGCACCAGCTTGTTGGCGACGCCTCCCACTCCAGAATAGAACAAGTTGCTTTGAAAAAATCATTGGATAATTTTGATATTAAAAAAACAATTGTCGTTTAAGCAATTGTTCGGTTAGTATAACGCACTTGTTGCAAATATGATAACTGTGCTAATGGGAATTTCGGCTTTGTGAACAGACTGCAGGACTGCCCGAAATTGTTCATCTCAACAGCCAAAACGCATGCACAAACATCTCTTTTAACAATCAGGAACGAAGAATGATTTTCCGTAGAGCAAATTTCATCAAAGGGTTTTTTGTTGGCAAACGCAGCACTGCTACATTGCTGACGGCGATGTTTGTCTTGGTGGGTTGCGCCACGACAAATGGCGGAACCGGACAGACGCCGAACAGTCCCGAAGTCGCAATCAAGGAGGCAGAAGCCGAGTTGGCGAAAGGTCAGCGCGAAAAGGCGGTTGCAGTCCTGACCCAAAGTGCGAAGGAAAATCCGACCAGCATGGTGCCGTGGCTCAAGATCGCCAATATCTGGTTCGATGCGGCCAACTATCCGTCATCGATATTGGCAGCGAATGAAGTGCTGCAACGCGAACCCGCCAATCAGGAAGCGAAAAGCCTTCTTGTCGTTGCCGGACTGCGGGTCGCGGCGGGGGCGGTAGGTGGTTTGCGATCGCCAAATGCGGTCAACCCAAGTGCACGCCTCGAAGCCGAAAACTTGACGAATTCGCTGCGCAATGTCCTTGGCGAGAAAGCCTTGGTCCCTGCTGTCGTGCCGGAAACAAAACAGCCGGCTCCACCAGTCCGCTCCAGGCCGCTACGCGCAAAAGCATCCATTGCCCCGGTCCCGAATGCCGCGGCGACGAATGTCAACTCGAGTAAGGGCTCCGCAGATCCCTTCAAGTCTCTGAAGTAATTCAGTATCACTCACCCCGTTCTGCACCGTTTCAGATTTCAGACAATTGAAGAAAGTCGCTTATGTCAAAGAGAGAAAGCGTACAAAAAAAGCTCCAACGAATCCGGCCACCGCGCGTACAACTGACTTATGACGTCGAGATTGGCGATGCTATCGAACAAAAGGAAATCCCGTTCGTCGTTGGCGTGATGGGCAACTTCTCGGGAAACTCCGAGAATCCGCTGCCGAAATTGAAGGACCGCAAGTTCGTCAATATCGATATGGATAACTTCGATGACGTCATGAAAGGTGTCGAGCCTCGAGCTGTCTTCCGTGTGAACAATACGTTGAGCGAACAAGGTGGTGAATTCGCGGTTGACCTGAAGTTCAAGTCGATAGACGACTTCCGGCCGGAGTCGGTGGTGCAACAAGTTGAACCGCTACGCAAGTTGCTGGAGGCACGAACAAAGCTGTCGGACTTGCGTAACAAGCTTGCGGGCAACGACAAGCTGGAAGACATATTGAGTGAGGTGTTGACCAACACCGAGAATTTGCAGCAGTTAGGCGCTGCAACCAAACACAAGGAGGACTGATATGGGAGCACAGGCACAAGCCTTGAGCGCATTTGCCGATGCGCCAGCGTCAGAATCGTTGCTGGACCAGGTCATCAGTGAAAGCAAGGTTGCGCGTTCGGATAGCGAACGCGCGCGCGCCAGGGACTTGATCGGTGAGTTGGCAACGCAAGTGCTCGATGGCACGGTCATCCTGTCGAAGAATCTGTCGGCGACGCTCGATGCCCGCGTTGCCGAACTCGATGCGCTCATCTCCGATCAGCTCAACGAGGTTCTGCATGCTGCCGAGTTCCAGAAAATGGAGAGCACATGGCGTGGCTTGCACTATCTGTGCAAGCAGACCTCCACCGGTGAAATGATGAAAATCAAGATGCTTAACGCATCGAAAAAAGATCTGGTGAAAGACTTCAACAATGCGATCGACTTTGATCAGAGCGCATTGTTCAAGAAGGTGTATGAGGAAGAATTCGGGACTTTCGGCGGCGCACCGTTTGGAACGCTGATCGGTGACTATGAGGTTACGCGGCAGCCGGAAGACATGTACTTTGTCGAACAGATGTCGCATGTTGCGGCGGCATCGCATGCCCCGTTCATTTCGTCCGCCTCGTCCGAACTTCTGGGGCTGGAGACGTTTTCCGATCTCGGCAAGCCGCGTGACATGGCCAAAGTGTTTGACACGCTCGAGTATGCAAAATGGAAGTCATTCCGGGAAGGCGAAGATTCCCGTTACGTGGGCTTAACCGTGCCACGCTTCCTGGGGCGCATGCCATACCATCCGAAAGAAGGCACGGTGGTCGAGGGATTCAACTTCATCGAAGACGTCGATGGCACGGATCACGGCAAGTATCTCTGGGTGAATGCCGCATATGCATTTGCTGCAAGATTGACAGGCGCATTCGAGCATTTCGGCTGGTGTGCAGCGATTCGCGGTGTCGAAGGCGGCGGGCTTGTCGAAGACCTGCCTACCCATACATTCAAAACCGATGATGGTGAAATCGCGTTGAAGTGCCCGACAGAGATTGCGATCACCGACCGCCGCGAAAAGGAACTCAGCGATCTCGGCTTCATTCCACTGGTTCATTGCAAGAACACCGACTATGCAGCTTTCTTCGGTGCGCAATCGACTCAACGGGCAAAGAAATACAACACGGATGCCGCCAATGCGAATGCGGTGCTGTCGACCCAGCTGCAATACATCTTTGCATCATGCCGCATAGCGCATTACTTGAAATCGATGATGCGCGACAAGATAGGCAGTTTCGCTGCGGCGTCGAATGTCGAACAGTTTCTCAATAACTGGTTGGCGCAGTATGTGGTGATGGATGACTCTGCCTCGCAGGAAGTCAAGGCTCAGTATCCGCTGCGCGAAGCATCGGTGCAGGTTTCCGAAGTGCCGGGGCGGCCCGGAGTGTACCGCGCGGTCACCTTCCTCAGACCGCATTTCCAGCTGGATGAACTAAGTGTGTCGTTGCGTCTGGTAGCCGAGCTTCCGCAGTCGGCGAAAGCGTAGTTTTAGCTGTAGTAGTTGTAATCCCCCATAACACGCATTGCGTGTCTCATTTTTAAGGAGCTTTAAAGCATGAAAGATATTTACCTGAAGTTTGAGGGTGGTGATACGAAAATCGAAGGCGAGTCGCGTGATGAAAGTCATGCAAAATGGCTCGAAGCCTTGTCGTGGAGCCACTTGATCCGTCAGCCGAAATCCGCGACGGCCAGTACTTCCGGTGGTCATACTGCAGAGCGTTGCGAACATGGCGACATGATCTTTACCAAAGACATTGACTCGACCAGCCCGTCTCTCTGGCTGGCTTGCAGCCAGGGCGATACCTTTAACAAAGTCACCATCGAGTTCATGCGAGCCAGCGGCAAGGACAAGGTCAAATACCTTGAAATCGTTCTCAATCACGTCATCGTTTCTTCCGTGACGCCTAGCGTCAGGGAAGAAGGACTGCCGACGGAAACCGTCGCGCTGAAGTATGCGTCGGTGAAGTGGACATACACGGTCCAGGGCATCGATGGCAAGAAGGGCGGCAGCAATCCTCAAATGTGGAGCCTGGCGAAGAACAAGGCGACCGAAGCCGTCTGATTTTCGTTTTATCCTCCTTCACGTGAATGCGGCGTCCCCATGCGCCGCAATCCGCTTTAATGCACTTCTGAAACTACCTGATGCCTACCGTTCTGTCTGCCAAATCCAAATTTCCTCAGACGCTGTTTGAAAGACTGGCGGACGATGCGTTCGGCGATTCTGCCGACAAGCAGGCATTACGGCAGATCACGGCTGAAGAAGTGAAGGAATCTGTTGCGCGAGACCTTGAGTCGCTGCTTAACAGCAGATGTGCCTTCAGCGAGGAAACCTTCAAGAAATATCCTGAGTCCCTGCATTCCATTTTCAGCTATGGCATGGGTGATTTTGTCGGACTGAGCCTGGCGAGTCCTGCCGACAGGAATTTCATTTGTCGTTCACTTGAGAGAACCATCGCAATTCACGAGCGACGCCTGACCGAAGTTCGTGCCTCGCTCGAACTGGACGAGGGCAGCACGAACCGGCTCAGGTTCGTGATCAATGCGCTGCTCATCGTCCATCCTTCCACCGAACCGGTATTATTTGATGCGTTGCTGCAGCCCTCAACTCTCCAGTATTCGGTCAGTAAATCCAGACGCACCGTGCTGTCTTGACGCCCATGGAATCCCTGCTGCCGTACTATGAGCGCGAGCTCTCCTATCTGAGAAGACTTTCGCATGATTTTTCCAGACGATATCCAAAGGTAGCCAATCGCTTGTCATTGTCCGGGGAAACCTGCGACGACCCGCATGTGGAACGGTTGATCGAATCATTCGCTTTCCTGACGAGCCGTATTCACAAGAAGCTTGATGATGATTTTCCGGAGATAACGGATTCGTTGTTGAGCGTTATATATCCTCAATACTTACGACCGTTTCCATCGACATCGATCGCGCATTTCGACGCCGGCAGCGCATCAGCACAGCTGACAAAGTCGGCGCATATTCCGCGAGGGACGATGCTGCATACGCAACCAGTGCGAGGCATTTCCTGCCGTTTTCGAACGACTTATGACGTCGATATCCTGCCGGTGCGTATCGTTCGGGCAAGCCATGAAACCATCATTGATTCAGCCGGACTGCGTAACGAATTGATCAAGTCGACCAGTTCGGTCATTCGCCTCGATCTTGCCTGTCAATCCGAGAGCGTCGGCTTCGGCGGGATTGGAATGGAAAGGCTGAGACTCTTCTTGAATGGCGATGCCTCGGTCGTTTCACTGATTCGCGAAGCCATTTTTTCCAAGGCTGTCGGACTGTGGGTGTCAACTCCATTCAGTTCGGAAAAGATCGAGCTGCCACTGACGGCAATTCGACCAGTCGGATTCTCGGCAGAGGACACTCTGCTTGATCAGGATGTCCGTACGCATCACGCGTATCAACTCCTGCTCGAATACTTTGCCTTTCCCGAAAAATTCAATTTCATTGATATTGACTTCGACGGCTTGTACACGCGTTTACCGTTGCAGGTGCGTGAACTTGAAATTCGTATCGGGATCAAGGGCGATGTGGCGCAGAACAATCCCGCCAGCGGCCTTCTGGATCGAATCAGCAAGGACAATTTTGTATTGGGATGCACACCCGTCGTCAATTTGTTCAGTCAGATGCCTGAACCGATTCGCGTTACCGAAACCTCATCAAGCTATCCCATCATCGTTGATAGCCGAAGATCTCAGGCATTCGATATCTACAGCATCGATCGGGTATTCAAGGTTCAGAAGACGACAGACGGCGAGGAGGTGAATGAATTTCGGCCCTTCTATTCGGTTCGTCACGGTGCGCAGCAAGAAGATCCGGCGCGTTATTGGCATGTCAATTATGCAGAGGGCGAATCATCGAACGACTGCCTGATGGAAATATCGCTGGTTGACGAGACACTGAATCCGCAGCGACCGGAGACCAGTACCTTGAGTCTGGGACTGACCTGTACCAATCGCGATTTGCCGTCGCAGTTGCCGTTCGGCTTGGTCGAGGGGGATTTGTTTATCGAGGGAGGATCGATTGCGAAGACTGTCCGCTTTCTTCGCAAGCCCACCCCGACTTTTCGTTTCATGCGGGGGAGGGGGGCGCAATGGCGCTTGATTTCCAGTCTTTCACTGAATCATCTCTCCCTGACAAGCGAAGGTGTTGACGTCATCAAGGAAATGCTTGCGCTATACGACATCACGAGGTCTCCGTCCAATAGCAAGCAGATTCACGGGATCGTATCGATTGAAAACCGGCCGGTGACGGCACGCATGAAGGGCAATCCGTATCCGACCTTCGTGCGTGGACTGGAAATACGCATCGGCCTCGATGAGGCGCATTACGCCGGTATCGGACTTTTCATGTTCGCGCAGGTTCTTGATCATTTCTTTGGTCTTTATGTTCACACGAACAGTTTTACACAGCTCGTGATTGTTTCCAGTCAATCCGGGCAGGAGTTGGTCAGATGCCAGCCACGAAGCGGCGAATCGATACTGGCTTGATCCAGCGCCTGAAGGATGAGCCGTACCGCTTTGAATTTTTTCAGGCGGTTCGCTTATTGCTGGCCAAGTATCGGAAGGATTCAACCGTCCATGACCTGGACATACTGGGGCAGGTGATCCGATTTCGAAATTCGGTTTCTCTTGCTTTTCCCCCGAGCGAGATCGAATCGCTTGAATTCGAATGGGATAGCGATGACACCGAGGAAACCGAAGTCGGGACGATTGGCAATGCGCATTTGAGTTTCAAAAGCGTAACGCTAACGCCTTCATTCATCGGCTTGATCGGGCCGATGGGGGTGATGCCAAGGTACTACACGCAGCAAGTGGCGGAACGCGAGACCTATCAGCGCGATCATGCCACGCGTGCGTTTCTCGATATTTTTACCAGCCGTGCCGTGGCGCTCTTTTATCAGGCATGGCTCAAGTGTCGATTGCATTTGCAGTATGAAGCGGACAGGACGCAACGTTTCCTACCCATGCTTCTCAGTCTTGCCGGATTGGGAACCGACAAGGCGCAACAACCAATAGACTCGCCGGGTGCATTTTCAAGCGAATCGCTTGCGTACTATGCGGGCCCTCTGCGAGAAAGACCGCAGTCGGTGCAATGGTTCGCGCGCGTGGTTACCGATTATTTCCATGTCAAATGCTCGGCGAAGCAGTTTGTCGGGCAATGGATTGAAATTCCATCGCATGATTTAACCCGCCTGGGGGGAGCTAATTGCACACTCGGGCAGACTACGTTCTGCGGTTGCAGAGTGTGGGATCGGCAAACATGTGTCCGACTGACGATTGGCCCGATGTCGAAGGCTCAGTTCGGAGAGTTCCTGCCGGCCGGCACGGCAGGCGCGAAGCTTGGCAATCTCTTTCGCTTGATGGTGGGGGCGACCTTTGATTGCGAAGTCCGACTACTGCTCGATAAGCGCGATGTGGTGATTGCATCCCTGCATGGAGATGAAGGGGTGCACCTGGGATGGAATAGCTGGCTTTCCTCTCGCCCCATCGAACACGATGCACACGATACGGCCTATCTGATAAAGGCCGAAGATGCCAACTGATTTTCTTTTATCTCATTGACGACCATGACTGCGAACTTGAAAGTCCTTATTGGAAAGTTGAACGCCACAAGCAAAACGGCGGTGGAGCGTGCAATTAATTACTGCGTCTCGCGCGGGCATTACGAAGTCGATCTGGAGCACCTTTTCCTTGCGTTGCTGGAAAATACCGAGAGCGATTTTGCGCTGCTTGCACGACGTTTTGACATCAGTTCGAGTGCGCTCGAAAGGGATTTTTTTGACGAGATGGAGAAGTTCAAGAAAGGCAATTCGCGCACACCGGTCTTTTCAGTGCATTTGCCAAAGCTGTTTGAACATGCGTGGCTACTGGCTTCTCTTGATGCTCAGGTCACCAGGATTCGCAGTGCCCATCTGTTACTGGCGCTGCTCACGGAACCTGAGCTTTCGCAACTTGCCTACCGGGGATCCAGGCAATTTGCGAAATTTTCGGTCGATGAATTGAAGCACAATCTTGCTGAGATCATCGGGGGCTTTCCGGAGGCGCTGGAGTCAATCGGGAATATGGACAGGGCGCATGCTGCATCCGCTCAATCGGGATTTGCACACGCTGATCATACAGATACAGGTGCAGAAGTTGATGCTACGCGCCAGAAAACTCCGGCACTGGACCAATTCACTGACAATCTGACGTTGCGGGCGCGACAAGGAAAGATAGACCCAGTGATCGGTCGCGACGAAGAGATACGGCAGGTCATTGACATTCTTGCGCGCCGCCGTCAAAACAATCCGATATTGACTGGTGAGGCCGGAGTCGGGAAGACCGCAGTTGTTGAAGGTCTCGCACTACGTATTGCGGACAATGATGTTCCGGCATCGTTGCAAGGTGTTGCGCTTCATGTTCTGGATCTTGGTTTACTGCAGGCCGGAGCGAGCGTAAAGGGCGAGTTTGAAAACCGCTTGCGTAACGTTATCGAGGAGGTGAAACGCAATCCTCACCCGATCATTCTCTTTGTCGATGAGGCTCACACGATGATCGGCGCAGGCGGACAGGCTGGGCAGAACGATGCCGCGAATCTGTTGAAGCCGGCCTTGGCGCGTGGCGAGTTGCGCACGATTGCCGCGACTACATGGAGTGAATACAAGAAATACTTTGAAAAGGATGCCGCGCTGGCTCGGCGCTTTCAAGTCGTCAAGGTGGAAGAGCCGTCTGAGTCGGCAGCCTGCACCATGCTGCGTGCTGTGGCCGCGAAAATGGAAAACCATTTCAATGTGCGTATCCTGGATGAGGCTGTCATTGATGCGGTACGGTTATCGGCACGTTATATCAGCGGCCGCCAGCTTCCGGACAAGGCAATCAGCGTGCTCGATACTGCCTGCGCGCGCGTGGCGTTGGGACAATCATCCACGCCGGCCACGATTGATGATGCAAGACGGCTGGATGCCGCGCTTGCACAGGAAATCGCCGTGCTTGAGAGGGAGGCTTCCACGGGAGCGGCGCATGGCGAGCGTCTTGCCGAGTTGCGCACACAACGCACGGCAAATCGAGATTGTCTCGAAGGTCATGAAGAGCGCTGGGCACGGGAAAAGATACTGGTCGAGAAGATACAGGGATTGATCGCACAGCTGGAAACGGGAGGGGCCGCCGAAGGTGACACCGGAGGTCTTTCCTCGGTCATGGCAACGCCGAATGACGGCGACATTGCTGTTTCAGCAAGCGCGAAAACAAGGAAAAGCGGAAAACACACACTGCAAGTCAAGGAATTGGCCGCATTGCGCGACGAGCTGAAACAACTGCAAAAGGAAATACCGCTTGTGCCTGTCTGCGTTGATGCCCAGGTGGTTGGTGAAATCGTGTCTGCATGGACGGGGATTCCGCTTGGAAGAATGGTCAAGGATGAGATTACGACCGTGCTCAACTTGAAGCCGCTGCTTGAGGAGCGTGTGATTGGCCAACCGCATGCAATCGAGGAAGTCGCGCGGCGTGTACGTACGGCGCGGGCAAATATCGAAGACCCGAACAAACCGAAGGGGGTTTTCCTGTTTGTCGGACCATCCGGCGTGGGAAAAACGGAAACCGCGCTTGCGCTTGCCGAAGCCTTGTACGGCGGTGAGCGCAATATGATCACGATAAACATGTCCGAATATCAGGAGGCGCATACGGTTTCCGGCCTGAAAGGCTCGCCGCCTGGCTATGTAGGATATGGCGAGGGCGGAGTGCTGACCGAAGCGGTGCGGAGAAAGCCTTATAGCGTCGTGCTGCTTGATGAAGTGGAGAAAGCGCATCCGGATGTGCTGGAACTCTTCTTCCAGGTGTTCGACAAGGGGGTCTTGGATGACGCGGAAGGGCGCGAAGTTGATTTCAGGAATACGATCATCATCCTGACTTCCAACGTCGCATCGCAAACCATCATGCAGGCATGCCTGAACAAGAATGCGAATGAATTGCCCGATGCCGAAAGTTTGAGTGAAAGCATACGGCCGCAACTTTACAAGGCGTTCAAGCCGGCCTTCCTCGGCCGCATGAAAGTCATTCCTTACTACCCGTTGCCGGATGCGGTACTGGCCGACATCATCCGACTCAAGTTGAACCGTATCAAACGGCGAGTCGAAGCGAATCACAAGGCCGAATTCATCTGCAGCGACGATGTTGTGGAACTCATCCTCGCCCGTTGCACGGAGGTCGATTCCGGAGCCCGCAATGTGGACCATATTCTCAATGGAACAGTGCTTCCTGAAATTGCGGAAAGCGTGCTGATGCGTATTTCTGAAGGAACACCCCTCAAGAGAGTGAAGGTGTCCGTCACGAAAGGCGGTCAATTGAGCTACAAGGTCAGCTAGCCGATAAATGAAAATGGAAAAAATTCCTGATGGCATTCTGATGCCGCTTTCCCCTGAACAGCCTTGCGGCGAGGACATGTCTTTTTCTCCTGAATTCGATCGAATCCAGGAAGCGCGGCGCGAAGATGATCCAACGGTTGATTATGGCGAATGGCAAACAACCTTGAAGCAAGCGGACTGGCCGATGGTTGTCGAATGCTGCGCCGAATTGCTGAAAAAACGCAGCAAGGATTTGCGACTGTCTGCCTGGCTTGCTGAAGGCATGATCAAGACTTCCGGCTTGTCTGGTCTTGCTCTGGGCATGGAGATCATGTCGCAATTGCTTGCGACGTTTGGCAACGACATGCATCCACAGGCGGAAGCCGGCGACCAGGAGCGACGCATTGGAAATCTTTCATGGTTCGTGACGCGCATGGCGGCACTGGTGCGCCAGACGCCGATAACGGATGCAAAGCCGGGATCCTTCAGTCTGAACGACTATGAATCGGCGCGACTTTTACAGACACAGTTGCAACGCGATCCCGAAGCGATCTCCGATATCGAGAGCAGGATCACACTCGAGAAATTCTCCAGCGCAGTGCAAAAGACAGGGAAGACCCGCTATGTTCAGTGGAACGCTGATGTTGAGCGATGCATCGCAGCATTGAAGCAATTGACGCAATCGTCCGACGCACTCTTCGGTATGGAGGGGCCATCGTTTACGTCCTTGAGCGAAAGTCTTGACGCGGTACGTTTTCGTCTGCAGACGATTGGCAAGGAAGTGGGGATCTTGGCACCGGTTACGGTTCTCGAGCGAGGCGCTTCAGGGGGCGAGACGGATGCCGGACCTGTTTTTCCAGTACAGAATGCGATCTCCGGGGGCGTCAGGAATCGGGCGCAGGCCCTTGCTCTTTTGCGGGAAGTCGCTATCTTTTTTCGTAATACCGAGCCACATAGTCCGGTTGCCTATCTTGCGGACAAGGCTGCGCATTGGGGAAGCATGCCTCTGCATTCCTGGCTGCGTAGTGTGGTAAAGGATCAGGGTACGCTTTCCAATATCGAGGAAATGCTCGGATTGGACATGGATACCTCCGGCGAGAAGAGTTGACGGCTGGAGATCGTTTACTGCCGATGTCGGTTTCCTGCAATGCGTCTCGTAATTTCAGCCGACAAGACAGGCGTTTTGAAGGGTGTTACCAGTGCCTGCGAAACGGCAAAGACTTTCAAATCATTGCATTCACCACAAGTATGCCTGTGAACTTGGGAGGCGGGCCAAGCCGCCATGCTTTCGAGCGGCTTGCTGCAGCGGCGAGAAAGTGCGGGTTCAGTGATCCGCGCTGAAGGAGTCCCCTTACTGGCCGACGCGAAACTCAATACGTCTGTTGCGTTTTCGCCCTTCATCCGTAGTGTTCGGCACGACTGGTTGATCGGAACCCATGCCGCTTGTTGCGACAAGAGCTGAAGGGATGCCTTTGGCGACGAGGTAAGTCTTGACGGAGTCGGCACGGGAACGCGACAGGGCGTGATTGAGTGCCGGGTCACCCCGATTGTCAGTGTGACCAATGACTTCGATCTTCTTTGCGTTCATATTCCTCAGCGCTTCCGACATTTCGTCGAGAATCCGCTTTCCTGGTTCTGTGAGCAAGGCGCTGCCATGTTCGAACTCAATGACACGGTTTGCAAGTGTTTGATCGAGCAGCGCCTGGCTGGCCGCGGTGACGCGCAATGCATTCTTGATGACATAGCCGGGAGACAGCACGTTGGAAAACTCGCTCGCAATGGATTGCCGCGTGGCCTCGTTACCTACTTCTCCGCGCATGGTAATGGTGGTCCCTTCGATCACGAGCTGTCCCTTGCCAATGGACTTCAGATTTTGACCTATCAGCTTCGGTACATGCGTTGACCAGTTCGGTGGCGCAATGACCCCGCCGACCGTCATTTGATCGATGACCTGGCCGGTGCCGTACACCTCCTGCAGCCTTGCAAGAAGTGCTGCCTTGGTCGATTCGTCCGGAACCGCTCCCGAAATGACAACGCGGTCGGGCGGTATTGACACCTGTGTGGATGCTGCGTGCGTGACCGTCGATGTGGCGGCAGTCAGCGCGCCGCAGAGGACAATGGAAGAGAAGAGACTCGGTGTATTCATGTCGATGGCGTGATTGCTTGGTGATTGGCGTTGCCAAACGTCTGGCTAACCTGAAAAGCTTTGGCGAAACGTGTCAACGAGCTGACGCAAGGAAAGTGCGTCGTGCTCCAGATAACTGGACAGCTTGAACGTGGCGGGCTCCTGTGAGGCGCATTCTTCGATCCACGCCGCAGAATGTTCGACATTGATCAGATAATCCTCCTCGCATCGTTCGGAGAAGAGGACTTGAAAAACGGAAGGCGTTGCGCCGTTCAATGTCACGATGAGCTTTGGATTTCCCCTGCGCATGCACGAAAAGATACTGAGTTCGAATTCGGCGCGTGGCAGGAATGTACTGATCAGGTCGATCCACAGTGCCTTGATGAAGGCGGCTTGCGATGGATCGCGCGTCATCGGCAGGGCAAGGCCCTTCTGTGGAGGAATTGCATAATTCGTCAACACCGGTTGCAGCAGGTATCCGATCGCCAGAATCATTTGACGCACCGTCGCCTGCTCGCGATCGAAGGCCAGGGAGTTGGTCAAATTGGTCAATGTGGTATTGGCGAGGAAATGTTCATAGCTGCCGACGTGCTTGTTGCCGTCGACCTCCGATTCCAGCGAAATCTCGTTCAGTGCGCTCAACGCGTCGGCAGCATCGTGCGTCTTGGCAATGTGATGAATCAAGGCGCGCTGGTGATTGATGTGCCTTTCCAGAAAAAGCGGACTGAGGGGCAGAAAGTCCATCGCGTCATCGATTTCGAACATCGTTGCGGCGATGAACGGAAAACGTCGCGACGAACTGTCACAGCTCGGAATCATTGAGCCGCAGACGGCATGGTGCTTTCGCGTTCCTGCAAACAGAAAATCGATTGCTGCGCCATCGTCGTACCTTGCTTTCCAATCGGGATCGGCGATGAGCAGTTCCATGCCTTGCGCTGCCCAGCTGTCAATGAGGGAAATCAGCTTTGTGCCGCTCGTGCTTTTGACAAAATCCCCGCGCGATGAAATCTTGCCGAAATAGACGGAGCCGGGATTGCGTAGCTTTATTGTCTTGTGTGCGCTCATGATGATTTTCGAATCTTGTTCTTATTGTGCATTTTCGCTTGCCACGCCCGCCACTGTAGCCGGCAGCTTCAAGTCGCGAAGGCCTGCGCTCGAGTTGCCGCCTGGGGCGTTGCTGCCGGCGCGCGAATCGCTGATCAGTCTGAAATTTGCACTCACTTGATGGCCGGCGCCGATCCATGTCATGGTGAAGGAGCCGTTGTCCAGTTTTTTGCGCTGGGCTGAGTTCACCAGTTTTTCAAGGCCGAACTGCCCCGGAAAATTCGCAATCTCGACTGCGCGACCATCCGACGTCACTGCCACGATTTTTGCGCCGGGTTGCCCGTTCGCGTTTGGCCAGGTGAAATTCGTCCAGTCCTGCAAGCCATTGCGGTACCGCAGGATTTGTCCGTCGATCTCGATGGTGTACTCGGTCAAACCGGCTGTTGGAATCGGCTGTAACTGAAAGCTGGTTTGCGGTTGATCTGCCACGGCGGCAGTGGTGGCAGCGGTGCCTCCATGCGCGGTAACGTAGCGAGCGAGGTTGCCTGCGAATGCCGAATTCAGACGCAGCCCCATATCCGCCCATGTCCGCGTCGACAAGGTATCGCCGCGTCGGATGACCAGCGGCCCCATGCCGGTCTGGACGAACTTCGAGATGGCGCCGTCGGGGCCGAATATCTGCGCGATTTCCGGGGCGGTGGCCTCGATCCGCGAATCGGGGGAGAACGGGTATTTGGTGCCAAGGGATTTATCGAAAGGTTCGAGAACCTGGGCGGCCCATGTACGGTTCAGTTCCTGTTCTGCGGGAGCAATGATGACCGCAAATGCCTGCATCAGCGGTCGGACCAGAAGCGGACGGATGGTTGTTCGTTCCGAATCCGACATGCCTGTCAGCATGCTCTCGTCGACGTACTTGAGTGCTTCTGCCAGTTCCGAATTGCTGCCGTCCAGCGTTGCCTGCATCAGTTGCTTGCTGGCTGGGCCGATGTCACCGGCATTCTTGATCTGATTGAAGCGGGCGCGTACCCTGGACAGCTGACTCAAGTAGCCATTCATGAGCGAGGTATCCTTGTTCTCACCGTGTGCCACAGTCAACTTCGCGATGGCCGCAAACTCCTTGCCGACAGCGCCCATTTGCATGCCAGGTTGTCGCGCGTTCATGTTCAGGTTCACATTCACGCGGGAAGGGGCTTGGCGGAGGATGGTTTCCTTGAACCAGTCGATGACGCCGCGGCGGGCATTTTGCAAGCCCTGATTGACCAGCGATGGATTGTCCCAGGAAGTCTGGTTGTACAAGGTCTGCAACACGCTCTTCAGCGGGGACGAGACGGGGTCGCCCAATCGGTTCATGCTTGCTGCCGCATTTTCGAAGGTGCCGAAATCGCCGATCGTGATGCCTTGGGCGAACTTCTTCCACTCGTTCACGTACTCCGCCTTGTACATGCGGGTAAGTTCCTTCTGGATCTGTTCCGGACTGCCTTCAAGTGAAAGGTCATCATGCGCAGTCGTCTTGAGCACCCAGTCAGCGGATTGCAGTTCCTTGGTGCCGGCATCCTTGATCGCACCTTCGACGAATTGCTCCCACGCTTCACGGGTGAATGTCCCGGCGACTGCATGGCTGCCTGCAATGATTTCCCTGTTCTGGTCGCCGACCACGCTGGCAACCGAAACTGCAGGAAAGCGTGTTGATGCCCTCATCTTGATTTCGCTATACACGCGCTCTCGGGCGGGCGTGCCTTTGACGACAACACGCAAGGTTTCACGGGTTTGATCGATCAGAGTGAATTTGTTCTCGATCAAGGGAAAATCGGGTTCTTCCGCTTGCGCAAGATAGTACGTGATCAGTTTTTCTGCGCTGCGGATCACTTGTTCCCGAGTTGCATTGCCGCGATTCGCTTCCAGCCATCCGCGCCAGAATCGTGTGATTTGGTCGCTCAGATGGCTGGTATCGATGCGGTCGCGGTTCGCCAGCATCAGGTAGGTCTTGAGGGCGTTGTAGGCATCTTCAGGATTGGCCGGGGAGAGATCCTTGTATGGCGTACCGTTAGACTTTGGTACGGAAGGACTGTCGCTTGAGGCCGTTGCCATCGCACCTGTCTTTTGTGGCGAGGCGGCAGCTGCGAGTAATTTTTCCGAACTGTTGTTGACTTCTGCAAGAAAGGTTTCGAGATTGAGGGTCATCGGCGACAGCATGACTTGCTGAATGCCTTTGAAGTATTCGGAACGAAGCTTGTTTTCAATACGCTCGCCTTGATAGAGTCCCAGACTCAGTGCCAGAGGTTTGTCGCTGCGATAGCGCTGCAATTGCTCGAGGCGGTCCTGAAGGATGCCCAGTGCTTCGAGTCGCGAGATCAGGTCGAACTTGCTTTCCTGGACTTGAACGGCCTTGTCCAGATCGGCCTGTATGTTTGCTGCATATTGACGATTGGTCACGTAGGACCAGCTCCATCCCGCCAGAGTCACTCCCAGAACCAATACTGCGCAGTAGAAGATGGCTTGCCGCCATAGTAATTTGCTGCGGCTGGCATATTGGCGAACCAGATCGCGATCCGCGAAGATGACGGATGAAAAAAGGTTCTTCAGAAAGAATCCGGCGTTGGAACTGACGCTGGCGGTCATTTTTCTGCCTGCCGAAAGTCCGAACTGCTGCACGATGCGTTGCCCCGTGGCGTGCGAGGCGACGCCCTCCTGAATGGCGCTCGTGAAATAGAAGCCGCGAAAAATCGGCTTGAACTGGAAAGGATTGTCTTCGAACAGTGTGGCGATGAAGCTGCGCAAATGATGCTTGATGCCGACAAATTCCATGGGAAATGTCAGGATACCGGGACTCATTGCTTCGCCGCGATTGAGCGACATGCGAGTGGTGCCGAGTTCTTTTATGCCATCCGCAAGCGTGTCGAAATGCTGATCGAACAGGGTGACTGCATTCGCCTTGCCGTCCATGTCGTATGGCAAGGTTGCACCCCACACGCGGCTGCGTTCCTCGCTATCCGAATCTTCGAAGAAGTCGACAAAGCCTGCGATCAAGTCGACCTTGGTGAACATGACGTAAACCGGCACGAACAGTTCGAGGCGCTCGGTCAATTCCTGTACGCGTTGGCGCAGCTGCTTTGCCAGATTGATCGTGATGTCGGGGCGATTGCCGGCAAGTTCGGCGATGCTGGCAACGATGACAATGCCGTTGATGGGCGCTTTGGGCCGGTATTTCTTCAGCAGGCTCAGGAAGCCGAACCACTCGCTGCGGTCTTCTTCGTGGACGGCATATCGTCCTGCGGTATCCAGCAGGATTCCTTCGGTGGTGAAAAACCAGTCGCAGTTGCGCGTGCCGCCGATGCCTTGCACAGCTTGCCCGCTCTTGTCTGAAAACGGAAAGTTCAACCCGGAATTGATCACGGCCGTGCTTTTTCCCGCAGCCGGATTGCCGATGACGATGTACCACGGCATTTCATACAGTGCAGCGCTGCCGGTCGTTTGCCCGAGCTTGGAATTCTTGATCTTGCTGACTGCATCCAGCAGACGTTTGCGCAATATTTCGACGTCCTGTTTCTTGTCCGGTGCCGCTGTTATGACGGCTTCATCGGTCTGGCTGTGGAACATTTTTTCCATTGCGCCAACAGCGCGACGCTGCCTCTTCCATTTGAGCAGCCAATAACCGGTCCAGGCGAGCAGAATGAGGATGAAGGCGAGGTAAATCCATGTTGAAGACACTTGGAAAGCGGTTCCAAGCAGGTACGTTGCGACAAGCGTGAGCAACAAGCCTAACGGGGAAATGACGCGTGCATCTTTGAGGACGTCGAGGATTCGATTCATTGGAATATCCATAAGCTGCCTGGCGAGGCGGCGGTGGTGTAGTCAAGTGGTGGTGTCTTCCAGCGGAAGAAGAATGGCGGCTGCACGTTCGGTGGCGTGACTGACGTTGAACAGAAGCACAGGGCAGGCTGCCGCGGTTGCGTGCATTGCTCCCGCGACGATTGCGCCAAGGACGGATGCGGCACCCAGGTGACCACAGGCTTCGTTCACTGCGAATCGGTTTTCAACGGCGTCAAGGTGCGGGGTGGCGCTCAACATCGCGCCCATGCATTCCAGCGCACGACTGGTCCGATGGTCGGCATCGGTGGCGACTGCGCCGATCGATTCTGCCGCAATGCCGGCTTTGATCAGCGCGTCGTGCACCGTCGTGATCAGGGATGTGCTGGAAGGCTTGCCGTGCATATCCGCGGAGAAGTCGCGCGTGGCTGTGGCGATACGCGCCAGCTTGCACAGCGGCGTACCGGCGATCGCATCCTGCGCGCGCTCATTTGCGTACAAGACGCCGAACGCCGCTTCTCCCAGCATGAAGCCGCTCGGGTTGCCGGCGCTGAAAAGCCGTCCATCAGCTTGCCAGGATTCGGATACCGAATCGCACAGCGTCGAATCGCAGGCCAGTACGAGCATGGCATGGGCCACGGAATCACGACTGGTGTTGATGTTGAATTGATCCGACAAAAGCAGAGCGACAGTATCGTTCTGTGCCGGAACCAGTTCGATTTGAAGAGGCTGTCTGGATGGCTGCAGAATGCTTGCCTTTTCGGATAAATACGACAGGACAAGCCGTTTTTCCCATGGCTGGAAATGGTCGGGAACCAGCAATTTGATCTGCAGCATCAACGCCGGTTCTTCTTCGGAGGCGCTCGCTGGAGCGCCCCTCAAGGTGATTTGATTGGCGGTCCGCTCGGCGTTTGCGCGGGAAAAGGTTTCAGTCGGAAATGGCCATTCGTCCTGAATCGCCTCCATGAGTTCGGCAAGCAGCGCAAGGGTGCGCACGAAAGCCTCCCGCCATTCGTCCTGCGGAGGCACATCGTCGCACTTGCCGCTGTTGACTGCCGTTTTCAGGTACGCGTCGACAGTTGCGGTATCGAGCGTTGCGATTCGGCCTGTGAGCAGCGGATATCCATCTGCATCGGTCAACACTTCATCGGGGGCGGGACGAATCTTGCGCTCTGCAAGGGAGCCTGGAAATTCATCGGCATTGGATGCCACGTTTGTAATGGCCCATGCGGCCATGATGGAGGTGGTCAGGGCGTGGTCGTCTGCCGAGCCGGGTTCCTGGAGGTTGAAGCTGTCCGCCGGTGTCGCCTGCGGATTCGATTGCGTGTCGGAGGCCCTTGCCCTGTTGCGCAGCCATAGCGCCAAAGTGAAAGCCGTCACTGCAGTTGCTGGCAGTATCACCAGATACAGCAGCGTATCGTCGTTGGTGGCGACGCGGCGGGTTGTCTGCCACCAGAAAATCACCAGCGCCCATGTCATGGCAACGATGGCGAGCGAGGCGAAAGACCATTTCAGATACTGACGAAATTTACTCATTTGCTAAGCAGTGGCACGGAGTGGAGCGATCCGGACTAAGGAGCCTTGTTTGACACGCACATGCGTCGAATGCGATTGCGTGGCTGGATTGGAATGGATTTTCTGAAGCCCGTTACGCGCTGCCTGTCGATGACTGGGATGAGATCAGGGTCGCGCCGCATGCAGTCTTGTCGCCATGGCGGGCCGCAGGACTGCCATCGATGATTACCGTCGGGTCGCCGCTCGCAATGACGGTAGTGCCTCCATGTCCCTTGATGGGGCAGGTGACCTTGTCGCCGACGCGGGCAATCCGCTTTCCCTGGGTGTCTGTGGTTGCTGCGCCGGAAACGACTGTGCCGCCATGGCTTGTGGAATCGCCGATGACAATGAATGCTTGCGTCATGTTGTCTGTATGCTGCGGATCAATATTGTAATAATGATAACATTAAACGTGCAAAAATGACAATATTGACTCTTAACGCCGCCCAAGTATGTTCGACTTTCTCAGTTCAACGTGACCGAGATCCATCATTCGCCAACGTCCTCCCCAGACCAATCCCGCCAATTCCGCACATTCTCCGAACTGGCGATACGCTTCCATGGCCCATGGATCTTTCTCGGAGATGATGATCTTTCCATCGCGCAAGAAGGCACTGTCGGCCGCCAGACCATACTGGTGATAGCTCTGATATGCGCCGGCATTGGTGACGTGCGCTCCCAGTTTTGCCAGCAAGGCTTGCCGCTCGGGGCTGCGGTAGCCTTCGAGCAGCGTCATCTGGTAGCCACGTCTGACCATCAACTCGTACGCAGTGAGCAATCTTTGGCGGAAATCGGCATCCAGCTTCAGCCATTCCCGGCTGGCACTGCCAAGTTCCTGCCGGTGGGCTTCGACTTCCCTGGACACGAAATACTCGGGTGGAAGAGGTGGCGGCGGTACCAATTGTTCGCCGTGGAGCAAGGTGGTAATCACCGGATCGCTTGCCCGCGGGGTGTCGTCAAAGCCTTCCAACCGACTCTCGCCGAGAAAGGCCATCGTCAGCAGGAAGGGGAATACGAGCAGCGTGCTTGTGATCAGCGTTGCGATTTTGCGGCGGCGCAGGAAGTCGGAAACTGTCGCCAGTACGGCATGAAGGCGTGATGGCGACAAGACTTGCAAGGGCATGACCATGAATTTCACATAGCGTTGAAGCCGGATTCTCGCCTTCTGCGATGAAGAAAGCATGCGATCGCGCCACTGCTGCCGTCGGCCTGCATGCAAGACCATCCAGCCCCCGACACCAAGCACAAGGAGGTAGAGGATGGACAGGAGGAGGAAGAAAACGATATCAAACACGGTGTGCAGTTTGTGCAGTTGGAAATTACTGAAAAACAATATCGAATGTTATTATAAATACAATTAATTAATTAATTGCCAATTTACTCGTGGCAATCTATTTCATGGTTGGAGTTCAAATGGAAAAGCGCGTCGGATATGCCGGGCGTCAGCCCTCGCTATATGCCGAGGGAGCAGGGCATGCTTCGCGGGATGTCGTCAGCATTCTTGATGCGCTGGAGCCGGCGCGCATAAAGGGGAAAAAGCATAAATGGCTGGTTGGAGCAGCGATGCTTCTGCTTCTTGCCATGTCGGTTGCCTACCTGCTGATAACCAGTCCGGCCTTGCGCGAACGTGCATCGCTTGTGGCGCTGCAGGATTCCGTCTTCAATCGAAAGGAGGTAGTCACCGTGTCTTCGCCATCGGAGCCTGCACCGACTGCCGCTGCACCGGTTCCGGAAGAACCGAGCGTTGCAACGATCATTACCGAAGCGGCCTCATCAGATGCGTTGCAGGCACAGGCAGTCGTTCCGGTCGACGAATCGGTTATGCAGGGCGCACAGATGAAATCGAGTGGCGAGCTTGATGCAAAGCCGGCAATGGAGGTGTCACAGGCGGCTGCGTCCGGATCACGAACGACTCCCAAGGAGAAAGGCAAAACAAGGGGTGAGGGCAAGTCGCAGGCGAAGCAAAATGGCGTGGCTCGAAAAAACGAGAACAAGCCGGCTGAAAAATCCGCGCAGCGCGCCGCAGCGGCAAGCGCTGCGAAGGTGCCGACGAGCAAGGACCGCGACGTGGAACTGATTGCCGCATTGCTTGCGTACTCGCCGCGGCCGGGCGAGGTGGGCAAGACCGCGAATCAGAAATCCGCTGCTGCGCAGCCGGGGGCACATGCGGACGTCGACCCTGCAACAGTGAAACGAGAAAAACGGGGCGAGCCGAATAGTGATGTCATGGTGCGTGCTTCCGGCGAGTCCGTCGAAGCGCAGGTAAAGCGCTGCCGCGCGATGGGATTCTTCGAGGGTGAACTCTGCCGCATGCGCGTATGCTCCGGCATTTGGGGTACGGATCCTGCCTGTCCTTCGAGCAGCCAGACAAGCAGCAACTGACGCGATGCGCGCCCGATACGTCAGCTTTTCAGAGCAGGCAAGGGCAGCTCGAGTGTCACCTCCAAGCCGCCTCCACGCGGATTTGCCAGCCTGATTCTGCCGCCGTGCTGTTCGGCGATGTTGCTTGCAATCGTCAGTCCCAGTCCGGTGCCGCCGGTCTGTCGCGACCTTGAGTTCTCGAGCCGGTAGAACGGCTCGAATACCTTGTCCAATTCATCTTCAGGAATTCCCGGGCCGTCATCGCGGATGCGAATGACGGCAAACGCGCCGTCGCGTGCTGCGCTCACGTGCGCCGATTGCCCGTACTTGACCGCATTGTCGATCAGGTTGGTCAGGCAGCGACGCAATGCCAGCGGCCGTGCGCGCAGGGATGCATGGATCTGTCCCGAAGTCGTGACGGATTGACCGGCGTCGATCGCATCGGTGCAAACGCTGTCGATCAACGAGTCAAGGTCCAGCGGCTGCATCGGTTCGGCGGAATCCATGCTGCGGGCCAGATCCAGTCCTTCCTTCACCATCCCTTGCATTGCCGAGAGGTCGCCTACCAGTTTGTCTTTCAGTTCGAGGTCGTCCACCTTTTCAAGTCGCAGGCGCAGGCGCGTCATCGGTGTCTGCAAATCGTGCGTGATGGCGGCGAGGATATGGGCACGCTGCTGGATGTGATGCCGGATGCGTGATTGCATGGCATTGAATGCGGCGGCGGCCTGGCGAATCTCGATCGCGCCGCGCTCCGGCAAGGGGGGCCTTTCGATGTTGTTGCCGAGCGCGGTCGCGGCTTGCGCCAGTTGCTTGAGCGGACGCATCGTCATGCGCGCGATGATGGCCGCAAGTGCGGCGATACTCAGCAGGAAAATGGCGGCATAGGTCCAGTATTCCGGGCGGAGTGGCGATGGCGGCGGACGTGGCGGCAGAAGGGACAGGCGTAGTCGCTCGCCGTCGCCAAGTGTGATCAACAATGCCTCGCAGGTCGTGCGCCGTTCGGCCGCCTTCCGGCTTTGAGGGCGGGGTCGGAATGCCGGACAATCGGATGCGCGAGTGGGAGTTGACACCACCCGATGCGCTTCTCCCATCCGCCGACCCAGCATGGCCGCCAGGCTCGATCGTTGCTCCATGGCGGAGTCCTCTGTGCCGGCAAGTTCCGCATGCATGCCGATGCCGGAGGCAGCTGCCAGAAACGGGGCGCGCAATTCGGGCTGCACTGTTTCCAGTGACTCGATGAATTGCGCCACCCGTTCCACCGCGTGGTAATCCCTGAATTCGCCGATCATCCGTTGCCGTTCGCCGAGGGCGAGGCCGATTGTCAGCAGCATTGCGACGAGGATGCCGCCAAACAGGATGAAAAAGACGCGGCTCGTCATGGATTGAAAGATCGATTTCATTTTTCCTTGGCGACGACAGTGGCGAGCACATAACCCTCGTTGCGCACGGTCTTGATGATCTGCGGCGAGCGTGCGTCTTCGCCGAGTTTCTGGCGCAGGCGGCTGATCTGGAGGTCGATCGAGCGGTCGAACGGATCGGCATCGCGGCCCTGTGTGAAGTTGAGCAGCTGATCGCGGCTCAAGACGCGGTTCGCATGGTCGAGAAAGACTTTCAACAGACGGAATTCCGCTCCCGACAGGGCGACGACCACGCCGTCGGGGTTGATCAGATGGCGCGCAGTGAAGTCCATGGTCCAGCCGGCGAAGAGCATCTGCTGCGCATCCGGCGACTGCAGGTTGGGCGGCAGGGCGTGCGTGCGGCGCAGGACGCTGCGGATGCGGGCAAACAGTTCGCGCGGCTCGAAAGGTTTGGGCAGGTAATCATCCGCCCCCATTTCCAGACCGAGGATGCGATCGACCGGTTCGCCGCGTGCGGTCAGCATGACCACGGGGATGCTTGAATGCACGCGCAGGTTGCGGCACAGCGTCAAGCCGTCTTCACCCGGCAGGTTGAGGTCGAGCACGATCAGGTCGATTCGGGTTTCGTCGAGCGCCTTCCACATCGCCTTGCCGTCGCCGGCGGTGGTGGCGCGATAGCCGTTCTTCTCCAGATATTCAGCCAGCAGCGTGCTGATCTCGGGGTCGTCGTCGACGATAAGGATATGTACGGGATTGTCCATGGCTTCGATTATGGCAAGGCGAATTGCCCGATGGGGATGAATTTGTATCACGCTGTTACCCGGGGCCGCGTTGATACAGGGCGATACAAAACTGGCGTGGGTTGATACCCGCTGCTACAACAGATACTGTACCCGACACCTGTGCGATACATCGTGGCGGCAAGATGCGAAGCGTGCAGAGCATGCAGGCACACATCAATGTTGAACAAACACAAGCAAGGAGTAATGATGACTAATTTTCGCAAACATCTGTTGATCGGCGTGACGGTGCTGGCTCTCGGCGCGGGATCGTTCGCGGCTTACGCGCAGAAACCCGGGGGCGAGCACAGGGACGGCAGACCGATGTCTGCCGAGGATCATGCCAAATTCGAGGCGCGCATGAAGGAGCGCTTCACGAAACGCCAGGCCGCGCTGCACGACAAGCTCAAGCTGTCTCCGGAGCAGGAAGGCGCATGGACGAAGTTCAACGAGCGCATGAAACCAGGCACGCCGCAGGCACGCCAGGATCGCGCGCAGCTGGCCGCCATGTCCGCGCCCGAGCGCATGGAAGCAATGCTGGCTCACATGAAGGAAGCCGAAGGGAAGATGGCGGAACGTGTCGTCGCGACGAAGGAGTTCTACGCCGTCCTTACGCCGGAGCAACAGAAGACTTTCAATGATGAATTTGCCAAGGGCGGTCCGCGCAATCATCGCGGCATGCATCATTGAATCTCCGCTGCAAATCCTTGGCAACATTCGTTGAGCGATGACGCATGCAGGAGCCTTTTGCGCCTGCCTGCATGCGTCGATTCCGCACCGCTTGATTCACATCAAGCGAATTTCCGGCCCGCTTTGCTACATTCGTTCGCAAGATGGATGAAGGCGGGTCGCCTTTCATTGGCGTGGACAGCATCCGGCTGCAGCATTGTCGCGCCGATTCTCATTCCGCCAGAGCGACGTTGATCTCCGGTCTGCGCGGGAGAGTCGCGCATTCCGCGCGCATCAATACATCCACCCGGTTTCTTGCTCCATTCACCGTTCGGCCCCGGGGGCTCTTATGAAAATTCTTGTCGCAGTAGATGGTTCCGCCTATACGGACAAGGCGGTGCAATATGTGATTTCGCATCTCGACTGGTTCCGTGGCGAGCCTGAACTGCATCTGCTGCACGTAAGAACGCCGATCCCGACCGGCTATGCGCGCGCGGCGGCCGGCAGCGCAGCGCTGGAAACGTACTATCGGGAAGAGTCGCATGCGGCACTGGCAGCGGCCGAAAGGCAATGCGAAGCCGGCAAGATTCCCTTTCAGGCAGGCTACAAGGTCGGCGAAGTTGCGGAAGAGATTCATGCGTACGTGAAAAAGCATGGTATCGACTTGATCGTGATGGGGTCTCACGGACGCGGCGCGTTCCGGAGTCTCGTCATGGGATCGACCGCGACCAAGGTGCTTGCGACCGCAAGCGTGCCGGTCTTGATCGTGCGCTAGTGTCCTGAGTTGGAAATTCGTTGCAAATAAAAGTGATGAAATCGCGACGAGACAAGGAAAAAAGCGCAGCAAGGCCGAGGCCTTGCGAGCATTTTTGACGCGGTATCGATGCGATTCTCGTCATCTTTTATGCAGCGAATTTGTAACTCAGGACACTAGATTGTTCGAAACGATGCAGGAAGGAGCTTCATGAGCATACGCAATCTGAACCACCTTTTCGAACCGAAGTCGATTGCCGTCATCGGCGCATCGAACAAACCGCACAGCGTCGGTGCCACGGTGCTTCACAATCTGGTGATCGGCGGCTTTTCCGGCCCCATCATGCCGGTCAATCCGAAATACGACATGCTTGACGGACTGCCGGTGTATCCCGGCATTGCGGAGCTTCCTTCCGTGCCGGATCTGGCGGTGATCTGCACGCCGCCGGCCACGGTGCCGGGCTTGATTCGCGAACTGGGCGCGAGCGGCACCAGAGCCGCCATTGTGCTTACCGCAGGATTGGGTACCGCAACGGACGCCAGCGGAAAAACGATCAAGGAACTGATGCTCGCGGAAGCGAAGCGGAATCTGTTGCGCATTCTCGGGCCGAATTGCGTCGGCTTGCTGATTCCCGGCATCGGGCTCAATGCGAGCTTCACCCATACTGATGCGTTGCCGGGCAAGATCGCCTTCGTGTCGCAATCCGGCGCGATGGTTACGGGCGTCCTCGATTGGGCGAAGTCGCGCGGCATCGGCTTTTCGAAATTCATTTCACTTGGCGACAGCGCCGATGTCGATTTCGGCGACGTGCTCGATTATCTGGCGGTCGATGGGGAAACCCAGGCCATTCTGCTGTACGTCGAGGCGGTCACCGCTGCACGCAAGTTCATGTCCGCCGCCCGCGCGGCCGCCCGCAGCAAGCCGACGCTGGTGATCAAGGCGGGCAGGGCGCCGGAAGGAGCGAAGGCCGCGGCCTCGCATACCGGTGCCATGGCGGGCGCCGATGACGTCTACGATGCGGCGATCCGGCGGGCCGGCATGCTGCGTGTGTATTCCACTGAAGACTTGTTCGACGCGGTCGAAACGCTCGCGCGAGCGCGCCCGCTGTACGGCGATCGGCTCGCGATCCTGACCAACGGCGGCGGTCCCGGCGTGATGGCAACCGACGCGCTGATCGGCGAGCAAGGCCGCCTGGCGGAGCTGTCGGAAGCGACGATTCGGCAGTTGAACGATGCATTGCCTGCGACCTGGTCGCACGGCAATCCGGTGGACATCATTGGCGACGCCCCGGCTGCGCGGTATGTGCGATCGACGGAATTGCTGCTGCGCGATCCCGACGCGGATGCGATTCTGTTCATCCACGCGCCGACTGCCATAGTGCCCAGCGCGGAGATCGCCATGGCGGTCGCGCCGGTCATCAAGAATGCGTCGCGCAATGTGCTTGCGTGCTGGCTCGGCGCGGAGTCGGTGGCGCAGGCGCGCAGCACGTTTTCGGATGCCGGCATCCCGACCTACGACACGCCGGAAAAGGCCGTGGGCGGCTTCATGCAGATCGTGCAATATCATCGCAATCAGCAATTGCTGATGGAGGTGCCGCCGTCGGTCAATGGCATGATCGTGGCAGACCGCGCCAGGGCAAGAGAGGTCATCGACAATGCGCTGGCGCATGGCCGGGATCTGCTGTACGAACCGGAGGCGAAGGAGGTGCTGGCCGCCTACGGCATACCGGTGGTGCAGACGAAAACGGCGGACACGATCGAGGAAGCGGCGCGCGTGGCGCAGGAGATCGGCTTTCCCGTCGCACTCAAGATTCTGTCGCCCGATATCACGCACAAGTCCGAGGTCGGTGGCGTCGTGCTGGACATCGAGAGTGCGCCGGCGGTGGCCGAGGCGGCAGCGGCGATGCTGCGGCGGGTGCGCGAGCTGCGCCCGGATGCGAGGACGCCGCGCTTCTCGGTGCAGACGATGGCGCGCCGTCCCGAAGGGCGCGAGCTGATCGTCGGCATGACCACGGATCCGGTGTTCGGTCCGGTGGTGCTGTTCGGGCAGGGCGGCATCGCGGTGGAAGTCATGGCGGATCATGCAATCGGGCTGCCGCCCTTGAACATGGTGCTGGCGCGCGACCTCGTTTCGCGCACACGCGTGTCGAAGCTGCTGGCCGCGTACCGCAACCTCAAGGCGGCAGACATGGATGCGATCTGTCGCACGCTGATTCAGGTGTGCCATCTCATCATCGACATTCCGGAAATCGCCGAAATGGACATCAATCCGCTGGTGGCCGATGCGTCGGGCGTGATTGCACTGGATGCGCGGATTCGCGTGGCGAAGACGACTGCCAAAGGCATGAACCGGCTGGCGATCCGCCCCTATCCGGCGGAGCTGGAAGAGTGGATCACGTGGCAGGGGGAGAAGCTGCTGCTGCGGCCGATCAAGCCGGAAGACGGGCCGCAGCATCTGACATTTTTCAATGCGCTTGATCCCGAGGATATCCAGTACCGCGTTTTCTCGCGCATGCGCGAACTGCAGCCGTCGCAACTGGCACGTCTCACGCAGATCGACTACGACCGCTCGATGGCCTTCATCGCGACCAGAAGCGGAGCGGACGGCCAACCGGAGACGCTGGGCGTGTCGCGCGCCATCGCCGATCCGGACAATGTCAGCGCGGAGTTCGCAATCATCGTGCGCTCCGACATGAAGGAAAAGGGATTGGGGCGGATTCTGCTGGCCAGGCTGGTGGACTATTGCCGCAGCAAGGGCATGAAGGAACTGGTCGGCGAGACCCTGACCTACAACAAGGGGCTGCTGCACCTTGCGCGGCAATTCGGATTCGAGACACGGCTGTCGCCGGATGGCGATATCACGCTGTTGCGGCTCGATCTGCAGGCGCGCGCTCAATAGCATTTGCTGGCGTGTTGCCGCCTGGCTGGATTCTGCTGCGTGCTCTTAAGATTTTTTTAGGGTTTATTGAATGAAGTTTTAAGAATATCGATTTCCGCATTCCCTTAAATTACAGGCCATGGTGCAGCGATCACATGCCGCCGCCGAAATCCGTGAAACCTGAAAATTGGAGATGCGATGAACGATAGGAACCTTTCCCGCCAACAAGCCGCTGCGCCGCGCTACGACATTTACGCCATCATCCACAAGGCCTTGCGCGCATTCATGTGTGACACGCTGGTCTCGGTGGGAAATGCAGATGCGGACGATGCGAAAGAAGTCGCCGCCGTGCTGGCCCAGGTGCGCGAACTGGCCGCCTTCTGCGCCAGCCATCTGAAGCATGAAAACGATTTTGTCCACCCGGCAATGGAGGCGGCGCAACCCGGCGCAGCCGCGCAGACTGCGGGCGACCATCTGCACCACGAGTGGGCATTGCGCCAGGTGGGCACACTTGCCGATGCTGTTGATGCCGCTTCCACAGAGGTGCGTGCTGCGGCCCTCGGCCAGCTGTATCGCTATCTCGCCGTGTTCGTGGCGGAAAATTTCACCCATATGAACATCGAGGAAACGGACAACAATGCGGTGTTATGGGCTGCCTGCAGCGATGAGGAATTGATGGGTATCGAGCACGCCATCGTGGCCTCGATCCCGCCGGACGAGATGGCCGCGTCGATGCGCTGGATGATCCCGGCGATGACGGCGAACGAGCGGGCTGCGGCGCTCGGCGGCATGCGGGCCGGAGCGCCGGCACCGGTATTCGACGCTGTGCTGGGCATCGCGCATACCTATCTGTCCGAGCGGGATTGGAACAAGCTGGCCCTGGCGCTTGCATTGCCGGAGCGGCTGGCGGCATGACTGCGGAATGTCAGCCGGCTTCTTCCATCAATTGAATAGGACGCTTCACGCACAGGCGGAAGCGTCCTCGCCCGGTCTTTTCGATGCGCACACAGGCATCGCGCTCGGCAAGGCGGCGACTCAGGAGAATCAGTCGCGCTTCGAGGTTGTCGCTGATGTCGGGAAGGCGGATGCGCGGATCGAGGCGCAACTCGCGGTTGGTGAACTCGGTGCGCTTTCTTTCGACATGGTCGCGCGCCAGGTTCCAGAAGATCGAACCGGCGACGCCCTTGATCAGGTAATCGTCGCCGAGGAAAACGCTGTCGTTTTCGGGGAAATACCGGACCAGCAGTGGCGCGCCTTTCATTGGCGGCGGCACGGCTTCGGCCGGCGGCGCGTCGTCGCCCGCATCGGCGCTGTTTTGCAGAAGGTGCATCGCCGTGCCGATCTGAGCGGCCAGGGTGACCAACGCGTCCTCGTCGTCGTAGGTGAAGCGCAGGTCCTGCGGGCTTTCGACATACAGCACGCCGAGCAGGCGATTGACGACGCAAATCGGCACCGCGAGCTGGCTGCGCGACTCCGCGAGGCCGGGCAGAGGAATCGCGGTTTCCAGCGCGCCGGCCAGGTTGCTGTGCTCCGTGTTCTGGCGGATGGCCATGCTGTAGGCGTACTCGGAATTCATGTGGCCGATGCGGATCGGCGTGCGTTCGCGTGCCGCGACGCCGATCACGCCTTGTCCCATCGCAATCTCCGAACCGACGCCGGATTGCTCGTAGCCGCGGCTGGCAACGGTATACAGACGCGCGCTCGGCGCATCGAGCATCAACACCATCGTGTGCCCAATCCCGAATTGCTCATCGAGGCAGGCCAGTGTTTCCGTCAGCAGCCGATCCAGATCGCTGCAGGCGGAAAGCCTTTCCGTGGCTGCGCGCAGCGCGGCGAGCAGGTTGCGCGCGGGCGTCGGCGGCGGCAGCGATTCGCCCGGCACGCGCTCGATTGCGACAACACGGAATACATCCGCGCCAAGCAGGCGGAACACGCCACTCATGCCGGTATGCGAGGCGATGCCGGCCAGCCGCGCCTTCATGCTTTCGAACAGAGGTCCTGATGTCTCGGTACGCAGGAATTGCAGAGTCAGCCGGTACTGGGCGGCAGTGACGGGATTGGTCACGGTCAGCATCGCGCGCGGATTGGCGAGGATATTCTGCCGTGTCTTGTTGAAAAACTGATATGACAGCGCGATGTGTTCGCCGTCGATGAACTGGACCTGTGACAGGTAGGAAATATTCGGTGTGCCGTCCGGCGATGCGGTTGCCATGATGCCGGGAATGACTCCCTCCAGGCATTCGCGGATGGCATCGACCTTGAGCGTCATGTGGCTGCCTTCAATGGTTCGCCGGCCCGCGGGCCGGGCGTTTGGGAATACGCTTCGGACGGCGTGAAGCGCAGCGCGACGATGTCTGCCGCAGGACATGCGAGCAGCGTGCGGATCAGCGGGCCGCCGAACCCGAGCGGTGCGACTTCGGTGGCGAAGTCGATGCGATACCGGTCGACGCATTGCAGGTCGCCGTCGATCAGTCCCGTCACTTGCGCGTCCGTGCCCTTGATCTGCACGGTGCGGTGCGTGGTGGGCTTGCTGAAGACGACGGCGATCACGCCGTTGCTGCGGACATCGGCCAGCAGCGCGGAGGCCTGGGTCGCGGAAACGAAGACGGTGACGCGGGTGCGATCGGCCGCAACGCGGCAGCCGGTCGCGCGCACCTGGCTTGGCAGACGATCCGGATTGCAGGCGGCGACGCTGATGGATACGCCGCTCTCCATGAAGGCGGCATGCTCGGCGTCTATGACAGATCGGACGTTTGTGTGCATCGGCAACGGTGCTTCGGTTGGGAAGAAGGGGCAGGAAATTGCAAGGTTGCAATTTCGTTATTCCGGCAAATGATACCTGCGATGCCGGGCGGCAGTCACCGATGAGATCAAACACTGCTTCTGGTACAGTCTCGCCCATGAGTAAACTGACATTGGATCGCATCCTGCAATCCCAGGGTTTCGGCACGCGCAAGTGGTGCCGCGAACTGATTGCCGATGGCGAAGTAAGGATAGGCGGGCAACCCGTTACCGATTACCGGACCGCGATGGAAACTGCGGGACTGGAATTCACCATCTTCGACGAGGAATGGCTCTACCGCGAGCATGTCTATATTGCACTGAACAAGCCCTCCGACTTTGAATGTTCGCGCAAGCCCAGCCATCATCCGGGCGTCCTGACGCTGCTGCCGGAGCAGTTCACATGGCGCGACGTGCAGCCGGTCGGACGGCTCGACCATGACACGACAGGTCTGCTGCTGATGTCGGACGACGGCGCGTTCATCCATGCGCAGTCATCGCCCAAGCGCCACGTGCCCAAGCTGTATGTGGCGACCACGCACGATCCTGTCACCGACGAGTTGACGGCGCAGCTTTTGAGCGGCGTGAAGCTGCACGATGAGCCGGGGCCGCTTGCCGCGCAACTGTGCCGCAGAATCGACGAGCACCGGCTCGAGATCGTGCTGGAGCAGGGCAAATACCATCAGGTCAAGCGCATGCTGGCTGCCGCCGGCAACCATTGCAGCGCGCTGCGCCGCACCGCCATCGGCGGGCTGACGCTGGACGACCTCGGGCTGGAGGAGGGCGAATGGTGTTATCTGGATGACGCGCAGATGGCCTTGCTCGCCGGCGCGTGATACGGCTGTCAATAAATACGCGGCCCGGCATCTGTGGCGTGCAAAGGCAACGGTCCGAAACAAAACGACAGTGTTGTTTCCGCACGGAATTTGTTGCGCTATGATCTGGACATCCTGCTGACCATCTCAGACTCGCCCCTCACGCCTTACGCCGGTATGTCCGACACTGAATACAAACGCATTTTCCAATTAGCCAAGGAGCGCGCGCTATACGGGTTTTCGCCGCTCGCGCAGCGCATGATCAAGGATGCGGACGAGAGCGTGTTGCTGGCGCTTCCGCAGACGCGCTCGATGCTGGACCAGAAGGCGCTGTCATCGGTGCGGCAGGTGCTGCTCGAACAGGGCAGTCTCTTTGTGCGGCGGATGGATGCGGTGTTTCGCACCCATCTCGACCGCGCGATGCAGACCATGTACACCGATTTGCGTCCCGACCTGGCGACCGTATCAATCAATGAGCTTTCCTTGATCGACGACGAAACGGTGAGCCGGCAGATCGAAGTGGATCGCCTTCTCATCCGCATGCGCGACGCCGACCCCGACAACATCGGCCGCCTGAACATCATGGTGGCGCAGATGCACGGCAATCGCGAGGCGCGCGAACGCGAGAATCCGTTTCGCCCTTATCTGCTGGCGCGCACCCTGCATGAAGTCCTGGCCGAAATCGCGGCAGACGAGGCGCAGAACAAGCTGCTGTTCGAACACCTGTCGAACGCGATGATCAACAACCTCTCGGACTATTACACAGGTGTTCGCGGTGCATTCGAGTCAAGCGGCATCAAGGCGAGGTTCATTGCGCAACCGTCGAAGGCGGTCCGGAATCAGCATTATTTCGGTGGTCTGACGTCGTTGCCGCAAGGCATGCCGGAAGCACTCAACGCGCAGGCGATGTCCGGTTTGCAGCACATGCTGGAGCTGCTGCGCAGCGTGCCCGTTGCGGCACCCGGCAGCGCGTGGTTCCCTGCGCATGACCGGCCGGCGGTGACATTGCAGGATCGCGTCCGCACGATATTCACCCCCGCCGCCCCGAGCCGGCTTGCCGCGCATATGGCGCAGGCCGCCGCTGGCACGGGAGAGACGGCGCACGATGGCGTATTCACGCCCGCCTCGAAGAGCCTGATCGCGCAGTTGAGCCGGTATCAGGCGCTGGCCGCCGAGGGAAAGGCGATCGACGAGAAACTGACACCCGAAGAAAATCAGCTGTTCGCATTGCGCGAGCAGATCGGACCGGACAAGGCGGGCGATCCGGAGCGTGTGATGATCGACGTGATCGCCATGCTGTTCGAATTCCTGCTCGGCGACGACAGGATTCCACTTGCATTGCGCAATCAGCTGAGCCGGCTTCAGGTACCGTTTCTGAAGGCGGCCATGCTGGATCCGGCGCTGCTGCAGCACGCCGCTCACCCGGCGCGGCAATTGCTGAACCGCATGACATCGGCCGCGATCGGCTGCGACATGTCCACGTCGCTCGGCAAGGTCATTGCGGATGAGATCACGCGCGTCAGCAAGCGGATCGTGGAGGAGTTCGATACCGATGCGGCAATCTTCGCCGACGCGCTCGCCGGTTTCGAGCAGTTCCTCGCAACGCATCTGCATCAAGGCGACGACGCCATCGTGCGCTGCGCCGACGCCTTGAGCGATGCCGAGCGATCGAGCATGCTGCTTGCGCATATCGGCGCATCGCTCGCGAACCTGCTGGCACCCTTGAATGCCGATCCGCGCATATCCGCTTTCATCACGACGGTCTGGGCGCGTGTGCTGACGCAGGCGCAGCTGCGCGATGCCACAGGCGTGTATCCGGAATATCGCGACCTGCTGCCCGAGCTTGTATGGAGCGTTCAGGACAAATCGAATCCGCAGGAACGCAGCGCGTTGATGCGACTGCTGCCTGTGCTGGTCAGGAAACTGAAGGCGGGGATGGCACTGCTTCGATTGTCGGAGGAGGAGTCGAGGCAGGCGCTGGATCAGCTTGTCGAATTGCATACGGAAGTATTGCGCAGCACTCCCGCCGTCAAGCCGGCATCGCCGCCGACCTTCGATGAGCTGCGCCAGCGCTTTTCCCTGCTGACCATCGATGGCGCGGAGTTGTCGGGGATGGAAGGCCAGGCTGTCGAAGTGCCGGCAGCGGCAATCGAGGCGGCGCTGGCGGAACGCGGCATCACGGCAAGCTTGCACCTGCAGGCCGAGAAACTCATGCCGATTCAGGAGGGGGCGCAATTTCTCGCGGAACTGCATCCCGGTGCATGCATGAAGTATGCGGCGGAAGATGGTGATGCGATGACCCGGCTGGTGTGGATCAGCCGCGCTCGCTCGCTGTACCTGTTTACCGCCAGCCGCGATGCCGGGCCTATCGTCTACACGGCGGCAGCGCTGTTGCAGACGCTGCTCGACGGGCGCCTGCGACCGGTCGAGTATGCGCCCGTCTTTGACAGGGCGGTGGAGTCCTTGCTGGCAGGTGCGGAATCGCTCAATCGATGACAGCGTGACGGGTCGCCGTCGCCATCTCGCCGGAGCTGCTCGCCGCAGTCTCGTGTTCGGTGATGGCGATCAGTCCGACGCTGATGCCTTCCTGGAAAAGCGCGATGCCGCGGTTCAGTGCGGCCTGCAAGGGCATGCCCTGTTCGATCCATCCGTATACCGTTCTGGCAAGCATCTGGCGGGCGATGTATTCGCCGATGCCGGTCGCGGCAACTGCGCCGAGCGCCCCTGCATAGAATCCGCAGCCGATGATCGGCGTGTCGCCGACGCGTCCCAGCAGTGCAGGTGTGCAACCGCCCGTGGAAGTGGCGACCGCAAAATCCCCGCGACTGCCGCGGACGACTGCGCCGACCGTGCCGCTGCCATGGCGCTTGATCGCCTCGGACGGCGAGATGGCATAGTTCCAGTGTGCGAGGACGGGCGCATACGCGTCCTTGTCCGCATCGATAGTCAATTTTTTCATCAGTTCGATGTAGCTGTCGCGCGCCTTGCGGCTGGGTGAGTGGTAGTCCGCAAAACCGGCGCTGCGTGCAAACCGCTGCGCGCCTTCTCCTGCGAGGAGCCAATGCGGCGTATTGGCGACTTCGCGTGCGACCAGCACCGGATTTTTGACGCGCTGCAGGCAGGCGACTGCGCCAAGCAGGCCATTGCTGTCCATGACGCCGGCATCCATTTCGACCGTTTCGCCGTCGAGGCAGAACACCGATCCGCATCCGGCGTTGAAACGGCCATCATCCTCCATTGCCGCCACCGCGCGAATCGCCGCATCCAGCGCCTTGCCTTCGCCTTGCAGTATGGCCGCCGCCACTTGCGCCGCGTGGTCGCAGCCATCCTGGTATTTGTCCGATGAGCCCGCGCCGCCGTGTACGACGATGGCTGCCTTGCTGGTGGTCATGTGCATCTCCTCAATGCAAATGTTCTGCATTCATGGAATTGGAAATCGCCACGCAAGGATAGTTCGACAGGGGAATGACTGCCGGCATTGAATACCGGAATGAACGAGCAAGACAGTGAAAAAGAGAGCTGACAGGAAACAGGTTTGCCTTCCGAAAATGCGAGGCAAACTAATTTCCATGACAGGCGAACCGGCGGGGAAATCGAAGTCTAAATATTGACGATGCTGCTTTGTCGAGGCAAAGCGTTTTGATTTGACATATCTGGAGGCATCATGAAGAAACTGACTTTGGCAGTTCTTGTTGCCCTATTGGGCATAACGGGAGCAACAGTTGCGCAGACATATGGCACAGGCAGTGCCACGAGCGGCACGACAGCCAGCGGCGCAAGCAGTGGCAGCAGTGGCAGCAGCGGCACCAGCGGAACATCGGGCAGCAGTGCGGAATCCGAACGGATGAAAGGCGCGAGCCCCGACTCGACAACGAGCGGAAGCAGCGGGACGACCGGCGCAACAGGACGCTCGGGCAGCGAAAGCAGCGGCATGTCCGGTTCGACCGGTTCCACAGGCAGCTCCAGTACCACCGGCAATGCAGGCGCAGCACCGGGAACATCCGGATCGATGGATAGCTCGGGCGCGAGCGGGACCAGAGGCTCGGGCGGCATGGGCGCAGGCAGTGACATGAAGGACGGCACCGGTACCGGCAGCAGCGGCACATCCGGCACGGGCGGCAGCTCCGCCACGGGCGGCACGACGGATACGACGCGCCCGATGGGGCCAAGCAGCGGCGCTTCCGATGGCGGTGCCGGCGGACGTGCCGGCTCAGATTCGACGCCCAAATAACTCCGCACATCCGTATCAAGCATGAAGCATGAAGCAAGCCCTTCGGCATGTGCTTGCCGAAGGGCTTGTGCCGGTTCCGAGTTTGCGTTTCCTCAATGATCCGGCCGGGGCGACTATCCGGCGATGCAGGGGTGGTAGCCAGGTCATGGCGGCATCAATCCGATGTGTTCTAATAGCAGCCGATAAAGAACGGCTCACATTCACAGAACATGTCAGAACGGCGGATGCAGTCGTCCACACCCAATTCCTCATTGTGCAAAAGTCTGATGCAGTGCACCTGGCTGGCCTGCTGGCTGGCCTTGTTCGTATTGTCCGTTCCCGTGTCGGCTCAGACCGTGCATGGCTACACGGTTGAGATCGTCGGCGCTGAATCCTTGTCCGAACTGCTCGACGAGCATCTCGAAATAAGGCGCCACCGCGACGATGCCGACCTCAGCGAGCAGGAATTGCGGCGGCTTGTCGATATCACGCCGCAGCAGATTCGCGAACTGCTCGCGACCGAAGGTTATTTTTCACCTGTCGTGGAAGAAGAACTCGACATGACGGGGAGCCGTCCGGTCGCGCGCTTTCGCGTCCAGCAAGGCGAGCCCACGCGGGTCGGCAGCGTCGAGATCCGCTTTTCCGGCAATATCGCGAACGAGGCGCATACGCAGCGGGTCAACCGGCTGCGGCGGCAATGGAGCCTCGACAGCGGCGAGGTATTCAAGCAATCCGACTGGTCCGACGCGAAGAACGCGCTGCTCAAGAACATGCTGGTGCGGGATTATCCGACGGCGACAATCACTGCGAGCGAAGCGCGCGTCGATCCGGAGCGGCGCATGGCCGATCTGAGCGTGGAGATCGATTCGGGACCGGCGGTCACGTTCGGCGAGCTGCAGGTTGAGGGCTTGAGCCGGTATTCGCGCCAGATGATCGATGAGCTCAATCCGATCCGTTCCGGCGAACGCTATTCGCAGGAAAAACTCAATGAATTGCAGGCTCGCTTGCAGGACACGGGATACTTCCGCTCCGTGTTCATTTCCGTCAATGCGGATCGGGAGCATCCCGACAATGTTCCGATTCAGGTCGATCTCAACGAAAACCCGCTGAAGCGGCTGTCCTTCGGTATCGGCTTCTCCACCGATGCGGGACTGCGGCTGGAGGCGCGCTGGCTGCATCGCAATTTTCTCGATCGCCAGTGGCGGCTCGATTCGGAGTTGCTGTGGGACGGGAAGACCAGACGCGCGGGTATCGGGCTGTTTCTTCCCGCGTTGCGCAATGGCTGGCGGCCGAGCTATGACGCGCGCTATGAACGAAAGGATATTTCCGGCGAATTGACCGACGAAATCCGCTTCGGCGCGCGCGTGACGAGTCCGAGCAGGACCGATGAAAAGTCATGGGGCGTGGCGTATCTCGCCGACCGCCAGCATGTCGGCAGCACCGTCAACAACCGTCAGGCGCTCATGGGTTCCTTTGCCTATACGCGGCGGCGGGTGGATAACCTCATTTCGCCGCGGCGCGGGTATGTCGCGACCGTCACGCTCGGCGGCGGGCCGGCCGGCATCGGCAACGAGGTGAACTTCGGCCGCGTGACCGGCAAGGCGACCTGGCTGTCGCCGTATTACAAGCGCTGGCAGGCCGTATTGCGCGGCCAGGTGGGGCAGGTGTTCGGCGCGAGCCGTTTCGATCTGCCGGGCGATTTGCTGTTTCGCACCGGCGGCGACCAGACGGTGCGCGGCTATGCATTCGAGAGTCTCGGCGTTGCGCAGAACGGCGCGGTCGTCGGCGGGACGGTGATGGCGGTGATGAGCGCGGAGCTCGTGTATAACATCACGCAGCAATGGGGCGCGGCCGTGTTCGTTGATGCCGGCAATGCGTCGGACTCTTGGCGCGGTTTCGATCTCAGGCGCGGGACGGGCGTGGGTGCGCGCTGGCGCAGTCCGATCGGGCCGGTCAATCTCGACCTTGCCTATGGCGAGGCGACTCGCGAAGTACGACTGCATTTCACGGTGGGATATGGCTTCTGACGCGCAAGCCCGAAGCAAGCGTCCCGGCCGCGGCGTCCGGATCGCCATTGCGGTATTCGCCGCGCTGCTGGCGTTGTTGTTCGGGTTTGGCGGCTGGCTTCTGGCGACGGAAAGCGGTGCGCGCAAGGTCTTTGAGATGCTGTCCGATCTGCCCGGCAACCCGGTGCGGGTGGAAGGCGTCGAGGGGCGCATCGTCGGGCCGTTGACGCTGAATCGCGTGACGATCGATACCGAGGGCCAGCTTGTCACCCTGCAGACGCTGCGGCTCGACTGGCGGCCGCAGGACTTGCTGCGGCGCGAGTTGCATATCCTTTCGCTGACCGCGGCTGACCTCGACATCGTCATCAAGCAGCAGGAGCAGAAGGAACCCATGCAGCTGCCGGAGCGGCTCGCGCTGCCGATCAAGCTGCGTGCCGACAAGATAGCAATAGACGGCGGGACGGTCCGGCTGGGGCCTGTCGACTTGTTCAGCCTCGGCGCGCTCGCACTGAACCTGGATTTCGACGGCGCGCGCTACCGGCTGGGCTTGCAGCAGCTGGCTGTAAGGTCGAAGTCGGAGCAGGCTTCGCTCGCGGCCAGCGTCAAGGGGGAAGCCACGCTCGACGCGAGCGCGCCGTATGCACTGCAGGCCGCCTTGTCGAGCGGCGCCGATGCGGCGTTCGGCGCTCAGACTCTGGACGCGAGCGGCCAGATACGGATCGACGGATCGCTCGCGGAAATGCATGTCGCCAGTGATCTTGCGGTGGGCGAGGCAATGCTCAATGGGCGCGCGGTGCTGCGTCCGTTTTCCGCGCAGCCACTGGGCGTTGCGGATCTGACGGCGCAGGCCGTCGATCTTGCCATGCTGCGGGACGATTTGCCGCGTACCCGCCTCGATTTCAGCTTGTCGGCACGTGAGGATGGCGGCGGGCAGTTTGCGCTGACCAATGCCGAAGCCGGACTCTATGACGAAGAACGGCTGCCGCTGACGGAGTTGCGCGTCGCGTTCCGGCAGGCGGATGGCAGGTTTTTCCTTGATCGAATCGCTGCAACGCTGGGTTCTGCCAAGCGCATTGCGGGCACGGTCGAGGGGGCGGGCCATTACGCCGATGGCGGCCTGAGCCTCGATCTGACAACGGCATCGCTCGATCTGAAAAAACTCGACCAGCGCATCCGTTCGACGCAATTGACCGGCAAGCTGGGCATCCGGCATGTTTCAGGGCAGCAGGATTTCACGATCGACCTGAGCGAACCGCTGAAGAAACAGAAGCTCGTCGTATCCGCCCATGCGGTGCTTGCCAATGCCAGCATGACGCTGGAGCGCGCGACCTTGCAGGTCGGCGAAGGCCGTCTTGATGCGAGCGGACATTTTGATCTGGCGGGAGCGCAAAGCTTCAGCGCGTCCGGCAAGCTCGGCAAGTTCCGGCTCAAGGACCTTGGGGAATTTTCGCGCTTGCCGGATTTGTTCCTGAACGGCCAGTTTTCGCTGCGCGGTGCGCGGCAGCCGGCGCTGGCCGCCGATTTCAGCTTCACCATCGACGACAGCAGGATTGCGGGACATGCATTGCGGGGAGAGGGAAAGGGACAATTGCGGGCTGACAGTGTCGATATCGCAGGACTGTCGCTGATGGCCGGGGACAATCGCCTCAACGTGCAGGGGAAACTGGCGCACGACAATGGAAAGATGACGTTTGCCCTGACCGCGCCCAAGCTGGAACAGATCGACGCAGGCTTTGGCGGTGCGTTCGACGCAAACGGCACCGTCAGCGGCACATTCTCGGCACCGCACGTCAATGCGAGCTGGGACGGCAGCAAGGTGCGCATCCGCGATTTGCTGCAGATCGACAGCACACAAGGCAAGGCCGACGTGCACATCGACAGGCGCAAACCGCTGTGGCTGAACGCAGCGACGCTGGACGCATCCTTGCGCGGTCTGCGTGGCGAGGGGCGACAGGCAGCGGCGCTGTCGGCTCGATTGCAGTTTTCGCCCCACGCAGACGCGCCGCTCCAGCTCGATGTCCGGGTCCAGGATCTGGCGGCAGGAACAATGCGCGCCGACAGCCTGACCGTCACGGCCAACGGCACCACCTCGGCGCATGTGATCGATGCGGCACTGTCCGAGCCCGGCCAGCAGTGGACGCTCAAGGCCGATGGCGGCTTGTCGAAGCTGAACGCCGCACCGCAATGGCAAGGGACGATTCAACAGGTCGATGGCGCCGGCCGCTTCGTGGCGCATATCGCGGCGCCTGCACCGCTGCTGGTGTCACGGCAGCGCGTGCAACTCGATCGATTCCGGCTCGATTCGACGGCGGCGTTCATCGCCGTTGAGCAGTTCATGCGCGATCAGAATGGCATTGTCACGCGCGGCCGCATCGAGCGGATGCAGTTGGCGCAGTTGATCAGGTTCGCCGGTGCATCCGGGGGCGAGCAGGCCTTCAGCACCGATTTGCAGATGAGCGGGGAATGGGATGTGACGCTTGGCGATACGCTGGCGGGCACGCTGAAGTTTCGTCGCGACAAGGGCGATGTCGTGATGAAAGGCAATTCCTCGGTGGCGCTCGGTCTGCGCGAATTGAACGCCAGCGCGACTGCGGCAAACGGGCAGATTTCCATGCAGCTGCTGGCGGAAGGCCTGCGGGCGGGGCGGATCGAAGCCACAGGGCGAGCTGTCGCGGCCGGCGGACGCGGCGGTTTTGCCATTGCACAGGATGCGCCGTTGAGCGGCGATATCAAGGTTGATATTCCATCGCTGAGCTGGGCCTCGGCACTGGTGTCGCGCAGCCTGGTGGCTGACGGCAAGCTCCAGAGTGCGATCACCGTCGGAGGCAGCTTGTCACAACCGCGTCTTGCCGGACGCATCAGTGGCAGCGGCTTGCGCATGCTGCTTGCGGATACAGGAGTCGACCTGCAGAACGGCGTGCTCGACAGCGAGTTTCAGGATTCGCGGCTGATCATCAAAAGTCTGCGTTTCGGCAAGCAGGATGCCGACTTGATCGCGACGGGCCAGATCGATTTCGCCGAGCGGGAGCCGTCGGCGGATATCGCCGTCAAGGCAGACCGGTTCGCCTTGCTCGATCGTTCGGACCGGCGTCTGCGCATGAGCGGCGAGGGCCGGCTGGGCTGGCGCGAGAGTGTGGCGAAAATCACCGGCACATTCAACGTGAATTCCGGTTTCTTCGATGTCCGCAACACCGGCATGCCCACGCTGTCCGATGATGTGGTCATCGTCGGACAGAAAGACAAGGCGGTGGAACAGCGCGGCCTGCCGGCCAGCATCGACATCGGCATCGCGCTCGGCGACGGCATCAAGCTGGTGGGGCGGGGCGTCGATGCGGTGCTGGCGGGTGACATCCGGTTTGCGAGCGAACCCGGCGAGCCGTTGCGCGCGCGCGGTACGCTGCATGTCGCGAAAGGAACCTACACCGCATACGGACGCAAGCTGGAGATCGAGCAGGGCCTGTTGCGTTTCAATGGTCCGATCGGCAATCCGGCGCTCGATATCGTCGCGATGCGGCGCGGTCAGGAAGTGGCTGCGGGTGTCGCGGTGCGCGGCACCGTGTTGTCGCCGCGCATAGACCTCGTATCGGATCCGACGGTGCCGGATGTGGAGAAGCTCTCGTGGCTGGTGCTCGGACGCGGCATCGATCAATCGGGCGAGTCGGATGCTGCTGCCTTGCAGGCGGCGGCAAGCGCAATGTTGACGAAAGGCGCGGCGGCTGGCGTGCAGTCGCAAATCGCGGGTATCTTCGGCCTCGATGAATTGAGCGTGACAACCGATCCGGATTCCACGCTGCAGGAGCGTATCGTCACGCTGGGCAAGCAGGTAAATTCCAGGCTATACGTCGGTTTCAGGCAGGGAATCGAAAGCGCGACCAGCGTCCTGCGTCTGCGTTACACCTTGAGCAAAAAGCTCTCGCTCGAAGCGGAAGCGGGTACGCGCAGCGCGTTGTTGTTGTTCTATAACATTTCCTACGACTAGCTTTTTGCACAATAGTGCACAACATTGCACGAGAGTCGCGTTGGCGCACGTGCGATGACATTTCCATATTTCCATATTGCCTCATTTCCTATCGGAACCTTTTCGAGGCAATTGCATCATAGAAATACACTCTGACGGCATGCGTTTGCATTTCCATGAAACGCGCCATCACGCAGCGTCGTGATTCGCGCCACCGTTCGTTTCCTTCTGTGCATCGACTGTAAATTCACCATGTTAAATACTGCATATTCTTCATTGCCTCAGGAATGGCAACTCTGGGTTGCCGACAATCTCGCGCGCGGCTGCGAGGCGGGCAGCATGGCCGAAGTCATGGTGCGCGATGGGCGCTTCAGCAGGATGCTGGCCGATGCCGCGATCAAGGAAGCGCGGCGCGGCTCTTCTTCCGAATCGCGCATCGTCAAGCCGGTACCGGACATCGACACGTCGGCGAACACGCTGCAGACACCCGATCGACTGGTCCATGTGCTGACGACGTTCAGCTCCCCGCGCATCGTCGTGCTGGGAAATGTATTGAGTGATGACGAGTGTGATGCGCTCTGTGCCTACACCGAGCAGCGTCTGACGCGTTCGCCGGTCGTCGGCGACACGGATGGCGGAACGCAATTGCATGCGCATCGCACCAGCAAGGGAGCGATGCTCGGTCGGGGAGAAACAGAATTGATCGCGCGCATCGATGCGCGCCTTGCCGCGATCGCGCGCTGGCCAGTGCAGAACGGCGAGGGATTGCAAGTGTTGCGCTATGAAAAGGGCAACGAGTACCGCGCGCACTACGACTGGTTCGACCCGGACCAGCCCGGACCGCGCAAGCATCTGGAGCACGGCGGTCAGCGCGTGGGGACCTTTGTTCTTTATTTGTGCGACGTGGACGAAGGTGGCGGTACGTCCTTCCCCAATCTCGGATTGGAAGTGCAGCCGCGAAAGGGGAATGCCGTCTTCTTCCGCAACACCGATGATTACGGATCGCCGGATCGCCAGACCTTGCATGCGGGTGCACCCGTGGTCAGCGGAATAAAATTCGTCGCGAACAAGTGGCTGCGCGAACGCGCGTATTGATATTTGCAACAGGCATGATTTCCAGATAACAAACGAAGCCACACTGCGCGCCATTGCAGATTTTGCATATCCCTAGGTATGCAAAATCTACAATGATCCGTTGCATGCCTTGCTGCTTTCCATTCATGGCATCGCAATGCCGGCAAATCTCCTTCCCTTGAAGTGAGCGGCATTGTCTTTTCTGCCATCGACCTCATATAAAAACGACAGCGAATGATTGTTTCGCAATGGCATTTCTTGCCCTTGCAAGCATGGTGGCACGCTAGTTGCGGCTGTTCATTCGCTCCGTTGTTTGTCGCGGGCAATACGATCCCGATCCTGTCATTCATCGTCTTCCCGCCAACGCCAGCATGTATCCATGCGCGTACGCATTTGTTCGATGAACGAAGAGGAGAGAGATGCAGCTTCGATCATTCAAGTTTTCGCTGCGGCTCATCTTGCCGCTCGCCATCGTGCTGGGCCTGTTTGCCTTTGCCATCGTGCCGCTGGTGGACAATCTCACGATGCGCTGGTTCATGCGCGAGCTGGATGCGCGCTCGAACATGCTGGCCAACGCGATGCAGGATCCGCTGACGGAATACGTACCGCAAAAATCCGCGAAGAAGATCAATCAGCTGTTCGACCGCGCGATTCTCGACGAGCGTCTGTATGCGCTGGCATTCTGCGATGCCGACAATCAACTCGCCTACAAGACCGTCACCTATCCGGACTCGCTCGGCTGCCGCAGCGTGAGTCCGAAACTGGGCGTGCGACAAGCGGTCATCCACACCCCGCAGGGCGCGTTGCATATCACCGAAAGCCCCTTGAATACCGAAGCAGAGCATCTGGGAAAACTCGTCCTCGTGCATGACATGAGCTTCATCGAGCGCCGCAATGCCGATACCAGGAAATATGTCATCACGCTGTTTGCATTGCTGGCGGTCATCATTTCTCTCATCACGGTGGTGGTCGCGCATTTGAGCTGGCGCGGCTGGATCACGTCGGTGAAAAGCCTGCTTCGCGGCGGACTGCTGCACCGCGAGCAATCTCCCGCCGCCTCGAACCATTCCGCGACGGTGCCGCCGCCGACGCCGCCGGAAGTGCAGCCGCTGGAAGGCGATCTGCGCGCATTGTTGAATGAAATCAATCTGGAACGGCGCACGCGCGACGATTCCTCCCACATCTGGACCCCGGAAAAACTGCGGACGCTGCTGCACGAGGAACTGGCCGGCGACGAAGTGCTGGTGGTGTCGAACCGAGAACCGTATCTGCATATGCATACCCGCAATGGCGTCGAAGTGCGGCGCCCGGCCAGCGGCCTCGTGACCGCGGTCGAGCCGGTGATGCGCGCCTGTTCCGGCACGTGGATCGCGCATGGCAGCGGCTCGGCCGACCGCGACGCGGTGGACCGCAACGACCGCGTGCCGGTGCCGCCGGCCAATCCCAGCTATACCCTGCGTCGCGTGTGGCTGACGAAGGAGGAGGAGGAGGGCTACTACTACGGCTTTGCCAACGAGGGCTTGTGGCCGCTCTGCCACATCGCCCATGTGCGGCCCGTGTTCCGCTCCGGCGACTGGGACCAGTATGTGCAGGTCAATCAGCGCTTCGCCGATGCCGTCATCAAGGAAGCGCGCACCGACGATCCGGTCGTGCTGGCGCAGGATTACCATTTCGCCTTGCTGCCGCGCATGGTGCGCGAGGTCTTGCCGAAGGCGACCATCATCACCTTCTGGCACATCCCCTGGCCCAACCCGGAATCGTTCGGCATCTGTCCGTGGCGCGAAGAGATCCTGGAAGGATTGCTGGGCAGCACCACCCTCGGCTTCCATACGGAATTCCATTGCAAGAACTTCCTCGAAACCGTGGACCGTTATCTGGAGGCGCGCATCGAGCATGAAGTCTCGACGATTTCCTACGGCGGCAAGTTGACGAAGGTGGAGGATTATCCGATTTCGATCGCATGGCCCGAAGCGGAAGACGGCCCCGGTGTCGCCGAATCCCGCACCAGCATCCGGCAGGAGCTGGGCCTGCCCGCCAATCAGTTGCTCGGCATTGGCGTCGATCGGCTCGATTACACCAAGGGCATCATCGAGCGCTTCCAAGCAATCGAAAAAATGCTGGAGCAGCATCCGGAAATGGTCGGCAGATTCTCGATGGTGCAGATCGCTGCGCCCAGCCGCTCGTCGCTGGACGAATACCAGAACTTCGAAGCGCGCGTGCGCAGCCTCGTGCAGCGCATCAACCGGCGTTTCGGCAACAGCAACTACGAGCCGATCCTGCTGAAGGTGGAGCATCACGATTCCGACCAGGTGAACCGCTACTATCGCGCCGCCGACGTGTGTCTGGTGACGAGCTTGCATGACGGCATGAACCTGGTGGCGAAGGAATTCATCGCGGCGCGCGACGATGAGCACGGCGTCCTCATTCTGAGCCAGTTCACCGGTGCCGCGCGGGAACTCCATGAGGCGCTCATCGTCAATCCGTATCACATCGAGCAAGGGGCAGAGGCGATCTATCGCGCACTGACCATGCCCGAGATCGAGCAGCGCGAACGGATGCGCAGCATGCGTTCGCTGGTCAAGGACTTCAACATCTATCGCTGGGCGGGGCGCATGCTGCTCGATGCATCGCGTCTGCGCCAGCGTGAACGCATCATGACGAAAATCCATTCGCACAGCCGCAAATCCCTGCGGCGCGTCGTGTAAGCATGAGCCAGCATGGGAGCATTGTTTTCAACGGAGGGCTTCGCTCGGCTTGACGCGATTGTCAGGCCGGGATTGCTGTGTGCGTTCGATTTCGACGGTACGCTGTCGCCGATCGTCGCGTTGCCGGAGCATGCCTGTCTGCCGACGGAATTGATGTACCGACTGGTCGAGCTGTCGGCCTATGCGCCGGTCGCCATCATCACAGGCAGGGCGCTGGACGATGTGCGCGAGCGGCTCGGATTCGTGCCGGATTTCGTCGTCGGCAATCATGGCATCGAAGGATTGCCCGGCTGGGAAGAGCCGGCGGCCAGACACCGTGCGGTCTGCCGTCTCTGGCACGAGCGCTTGTCGAGCATCCTGCATGAGCCTGCGATGTTCGATCCGGGCATCGTGATCGAGAACAAGCGTTACTCGCTGTCGGTCCATTACCGGCACGCGCGCGATCCGATTGAAGCGGAAAGCAGGCTGCGCAATGTGTTGATGCATCTTGAGCCGCTGCCCCGTGTCATCTCCGGCAAATGCGTTTTCAACCTTCTGCCGGAGGAAGCGGGCGACAAGGGAAGTGCGCTGGAGCAGTTGATGCAGATCAGCCGCGCCCAAAGCGCGATCTACATCGGCGATGACATCACCGACGAAGATGTGTTTCGCTTGCGGCGCGGCAATCTTCTGACCGTGCGCATCGAATGCACGACCGAGACCGAGGCGGAATTCTTCCTCCGCCGCCGGCAGGACATGGCACAACTGCTGGATGAACTGATCAACCGCCTGCACACGCTGGGTGCAAGGAACTGGACCTTGCCTGCGCCTATCTCACATTGAGTGAAGACAAATGCCGTCGGACCCCGGGATGGTTGCCACCCGGCCACAACAGGATGCGGAGCATGAACACACTCGATCTCGGACTGATTGGAAACTCACGCACCAGCGCATTGGTCGACCAGAACGCCAGTATCGTCTGGTGGTGCTATCCGTTTTTCGACAGCCCGCCGCTGTGCTGTTCACTGCTGAAATCCGGCGGCAAGGAGGAATCGCCGATCGGCATGATCGACGTCCAGATGGACGGCATGACCGAGAGCGAGCAATTCTATGAGCGTAACTCGGCGATTCTGGTGACACGTCTCAAGGACGAGGCCGGCAATGCGATCGAAGTGATCGATTTTGCGCCCCGTTTCTATCTGCACGGACGCATGTTCAATCCATCGACGCTGATCCGCATCATCCAGCGCGTTGCCGGCCGTCCGCGCATTGCGCTGCGGGTGCGTCCGACCGTCGATTACGGTGGCAACCGCGCCGAGATGCGCGTCGGCGCACATCATGTCTCCTATGTCGGTGCGGCGCAGTCGATGCGGCTGACTACCGACCTCTCCATTTCCGCGATCACGCATGAGCGGCCGTTCTTCCTGCAGGACAGGGTCACGCTGTTGATGGGTCTGGACGAAACGGTCGATGGCTCCGCGACCGATATCGGGCGCTCGTTCTACGAAAAGACGCAATGCTACTGGCACCGCTGGGTGCGTACGCTGGCCATCCCGTTCGAATGGCAGGACGATGTGATCCGCGCCGCCGTGACGCTCAAGCTCAACGCATTCGACGATACCGGCGCGATCATCGCGGCGGTGACGACGTCGATTCCCGAGGCGCCGCATAGCGGCCGCAACTGGGACTATCGCTATTGCTGGCTGCGCGATGCGTACTTCGTGGTGAACGCGCTCAATAGTCTGGGCGCGACCGGCACGATGGAACGGTATCTGGAATACATCCTCAACATCATCGCCGATACCCGCGACACGCCGCTGCAACCGGTCTATGGCGTGCGCCGCGAAGATGCGCTGGATGAGCGCATCGTGCCGGAACTGAGCGGTTATCGCGGCATGGGCCCGGTGCGTGTCGGCAATCTGGCATACAACCAGGTACAGAATGATGTGTTCGGCGCGGCAATTCTGGCCAGCACCCACGCCTTCTTCGACACACGTCTGGAGCGGCCCGCAGGACGCCTCATGTTCAAGGACCTGGAGCGTCTCGGGGAAGAGGCGGTGCGCAACTACAACGTGCCCGACGCCGGGCTGTGGGAACTGCGCGGCACAAAACGGGTACACACGTTTTCCAGCATCATGTGCTGGGCCGCATGTGACCGGCTCGCCAAGATCGCGCGCCGGCTCGGCTTGCCGGATCGCGAGGAATTCTGGAGCACGCATGCGCGCGACATCCACCAGATCATTTGCGAATCGGCATGGAATGTGGAGCTCAACAGTTTCGTCTCGACCTTCGGCGGCGACCGGCTCGATGCCAGTCTGCTGCTGATGGCGGAATTCCAGTTTCTTGCACCGGACGATTCGCGCTTTGTCGCGACAGTGCATGCGGTGGAAAGGCATTTGCGGCGCGGCGACTTCCTGCTGCGCTACGACGAGGAGGACGATTTCGGCCGCCCGGAGACGGCGTTCCTGGTATGCACGCAATGGTGGATACTCGCGCTGGCGCAGATGGGCGAGAAGGAGCGTGCGCGAGAACTGTTCGAACATCTGCTGAAAAAAAGGAACCATCTCGGCTTGCTGTCGGAAGATGTCGTTCCCGACACGGGCGAACTGTGGGGTAACTTCCCGCAGACCTACAGCATGGTCGGCTTGATCCAGTGCGCGGCGCGCCTGAGCATACCGTGGGAAGATGCCTATTGATGCGTCCGCAAGATCATCCGACAGATCAGACAAGGCAGAAAAGATGGAATCACTTCTTGTCGGCGCGCTCGACATCGGCGGTACCAAGATTGCCGCCAGCGTGGCCGATGTCACAGGGCCGCTTGCACGGGTTTCGCAAGCGACCATCAAGACCGGGACGCCGCGTGCGGTGCCGGAGCAGGCCATTGCACTGTTGAAGCAGGCCTGCGACAAGGCGGGAATCGATTTCAACAGATTGCAAACGGTCGGCGTCGGTTCCTGCGGCCCGTTCGTGGCGAATGTCGGCATGATAGAACTCGCCACGCCCAACATCTGCGGCGGGCTGGGACATCGCACGGATCTGCCCAACGACTGGACCGTCATTCCGCTGGAACGGGTGCTGCGCGAACGCTTCCAGCACGTCGTCATCGAGAACGATTGTGTCACTGCGCTGATGGCCGAACGGACCTTCGGCGCAGTGCAGGATGCGGCCAATTGCGTCTACGTTACCTGGAGCACGGGCATCGGCTTCGGCCTGTGTGTCGATGGCAATGTGCTGCGCGGAAAACACGGCAACGCCGGACATGCGGGGCACATGCTGTTGAACCCGGAGTCCGCCGCCGAATGCGGCTGCGGCAATCGCGGCGACCTCGAATCCCTCATATCCGGCCGCAACCTGAGCAATGCGCACGGCATTCCGGCACCGGAGCTGTTCCAGTCGGCCCGCGACGGCGAACCGGCAGCGCGCGCCATCGTGGTCGAGGCGGCACGGTGGCTGGGCCGCGCGCTCTACAACCTCACCATCACACTCGACACCAGCGTCTTCGTCGTCGGCGGCAGCGTATGGCTGCATCATGGCGACTGGCTCGGGCCCATCGTCATGCAGGAGGTCGAATCGCGGCTGCAGGCGCTGACGAAAGGCGTTTCCATCGTGCCGGCGGGACTGGCCAATTTCGTCGCCGACATCGGCGCGTTCAGCCTCGCGATGCCGCCTGCCTGGATTGCGGAATGGCGCAAGAGCGCGCCGTGGCAGGCATTCCATTCATAGCAAGGCAGAGCGTCGCGAAAAGGCAACTCAAACGGCAATGACGCGACACCTTCAATCCGGCAAATCCGTTATGATCTGAAAAAAGCATGACCGGTCTTTTCTGTCATGGCTTCCTCCTGCTCATTCCCGCCACTTGCTTATCGGACAACAACCCATGCCGGACGACGCGCTCTACAACACCGAAGAAATACTGGACCTGCTGAAGCTGGAACAGATCGGCCCCGATCGCTATCGCGGGCAGAGCCACTTCATGGGCAGCCCCAATGTGTTTGGCGGTCAGGTACTGGGGCAGGCGCTCCATGCCGCCACAGTGACGGTGGAAAATCGCCGCCCGCATTCGCTGCATTCCCTGTTCATCCTGCCCGGCAATCACCGGCTGCCGATCGAGTACGAGGTGGAGCGCGTGCGCGACGGCGGCTCGTTCAGCACGCGCCGCGTGGTGGCGGTGCAGGAAGGACGGCGCATTTTCGTGACATCGATCTCCTTCCAGACGGAAGAGGAAGGTCTGTCGCATCAGAAGCCGGCACCGGCCACAGCGAAACCGGAGGAACTGGCCTCCAGCATCCAGACATGGAAAGACAGCGCCGCCAAATACGGGCGTCCGTTCCTGCCGGTTCCGGTCGATTTCCGTGCCGCGCACGGCGGCGACCTCTACAGCCACAACGCGACCGCCACGCACAAGCAGGTATGGGTGAAATCGCCGATCCGCCTGCCGGACGATCCGTTGACGCATGAAACGCTGTTTGCGTATGTCTCCGATTACGGATTGCTGTGGACCTCCTTGCAGCCGCACGGCGTGAAGCTGGGCGATCCGCGCCTGCAGATCGCCAGTCTCGACCACACGATCTGGTTTCACCGACCGTTCCGCATGGACGAGTGGCTGCTCTTCTCGATGGAAAGCCCGAACGCATCGGGCGGACGCGGACTGTCCTTCGCGCATGTCTACGACATCGAAGGCGTGCTGGTGGCGACCTTGACGCAGGAGGGGTTGATCCGCTTGCGGGAAAAATGACAGGGCGCGATCTGGTTTGCGCGACAAGGGATGATTGCTCCACATCATATTTCCGTACAGATTGCAGCTCTGGAGCAGTATTCGAAATAACGCAATAAATGATATGCGGGTCCTCTGTCATTTCGAACGTAGTGAGAAATCTTCGGTGTTGACGTCATGCCAGGCATGAAATTCCTCACCTTCGTTCGGAATGACAACGCCAACTCTTGCTTGTCGATGAAAAAACGGCCGGACTGAATCAACAAACCTCGTCTGACACGCAACGTCCAGAAACCTCCTTCGCATTCCACCGTCGAACAAGGAAACCCTCATCGTTTCCTTTCAACACGGCGCCTATGCGATCACAAGAAGAATCTCTCGCAGCTACCTCGACGGCAGTTTCATCAAGCGCGCCGCGTCTGTTGCAACCCGGGCGCAACTGCTGGCGTGTCGAACATGCGCATCGCTTCAGTATGCTGGTGGACGCCGCGGCGTATTTCAAGGCGGTGCGCGCGGCATTGCGGGAAGCGCGGCACAGTATCTTCATCCTCAGCTGGGATATCGACAGCCGCACGCTGCTGTTGCCGGAAGGCGCGAACGACGGCTTTCCGGAGCCGCTGGGCGATTTCCTGCATGAGGTGGTCGCGGCCAATCCCGGCTTGCATGCCTATGTCCTCAACTGGGATTTCGCGATGCTGTACGCGCTGGAGCGCGAGTGGCTGCCGGTGTACAAGATGGGCTGGCGCACGGACCGGCGGCTTGCATTCTTCATGGACGGACATCATCCGATCGGTGCGTCGCATCATCAGAAGATCGTCGTGATCGACGACAAGCTGGCGTTCGTCGGCGGACTCGATCTGACGCGCAGCCGATGGGATACGCCGGAACATGCCTGTCATCTGCCGCTGCGCCGCGGTATCGACGGCAGGACATATGGCCCGTTCCATGATGTGCAGTCGATGGTGGATGGCAATGCCGCACGTGCGCTGGCAGACCTTTGCCGCGTACGCTGGCAACATGCGACCGGACACTGGCCTGCGACCGCACCGCACTCGGAATGCGATCCATGGCCGCACGATGTGACGCCTGATCTGACGAACATCGATATCGCGATTGCACGAACCGAGCCGGCCTATGAGGGACGTCCGGGAGTTTTTGAAGTGCGGCAACTGTATCTCGATGCGATCGCAGCAGCGCGCCGCGACCTGTTCTTCGAGAACCAGTATTTCACTTCCGCTGTGATCAGCAACGCGCTCGCCGCGCGCCTGGCCGAGACCGAGGGGCCTGAAGTGGCGGTCATTTCGCCCCGCACACAGAGCGGCTGGCTGGAGGAGGCGACGATGGGCGTCTTGCGCGCCCGCCTGCATCGGCGCTTGCAGGAAGCCGACGCGCACGGCCGTTACCGGCTGTACTGTCCGCACATTCCGGATCTGGATCAAGGCTGCCTCAACGTCCACAGCAAGGTGTTCGCAATGGACGACGATGTGTTTTGCGTCGGCTCGGCCAACCTCAGCAACCGTTCGATGGTGTTCGATACGGAATGCAATCTCGCGTTCGAGGCGTACGGCAGCGATGCGGAGAAGGAGCGCATTCGCCACGCGATTGCTCGTTTGCGCAGCCGCCTGCTGGCGGAGCATCTCGATACCACGCCCGACATCGTGATGGACTGTGCGCGGCAACATGGCGGCCTGCATCAGACGATCGCGGCATTGCAGGGACCGGCACGCTCGCTGCATGCGATGGACCCGCAGATCACGCCGGAACTCGACGCGCTCATTCCGGAGCAAGCCATATTTGATCCCGAGCAGCCGATCGATGCGGACGAACTTGTCTCGCAATTCGTGCCGGAGGAGGCAAAGCCTGCGCCGCGCCGCCTGCTCGGGCTGGGTGCGCTTGCGGTCGTGCTCGTCTTGCTGGCTGTGGCGTGGCGCTGGACACCGCTGCGCGAATACGCGAACCTCGATTCCCTCGTCGGCTTTGCGCGCGGGCTTGATGATTTGCCGTTCACGCCGCTTGCGGTGGTGGCGAGTTACGTGATCGCCGGCTTGGTGATGATGCCGGTATCGCTGATGATTGCCGTCACCGGCGTCGTGTTCGGACCGGTGGCTGGTGCAAGTTATGCGATTGCCGGCAGCCTGTTGAGTGCGGCCGCGACATATGGGATCGGCTGGCGGCTGGGGCGTGAAACGGTGCGCCGTCTGGTCGGCGCGCGCGTCAATCGCCTGAGTCAACGAATCGCGCGTCGCGGCATCGTCGCGATGATCATCGTGCGCATGCTGCCGATCGCGCCGTTTACGCTCGTTAACCTGGTGGCTGGAGCGTCGCATATCAGTTTTCGCGATTTCATGATAGGGACGCTGTTGGGCATGCTGCCGGGTATCGTTGTCATGGTCACGTTCGTCCACTATCTGGCCGAGGCAGTGCGCACGCCGAGCATGGGATCGATTGCGGTGCTTGGTGCGGTGGTGCTGCTGCTGGTGGGGTTCGCAATGCTGCTGCAGCGCCTCTTTGCCGGAAGGCGGAGCGTCGAGGCGAAATGAGCTTGACTACTGTCATCACGCCGGATTTTTCGGAAGCAGTGCCCGACCTGAACCCGTGGCCGCTCACGGTCGCCACCTACAACATTCATGGGGCGGTGGGGTGGGATGGCGAGTTTGCGCCGATGCGCGTAGGCGATGTGCTGCATGAGATGAACGCGGACATCATTGCCTTGCAGGAAGTGCCGCTCGGCGGAAATGGATCTCCCAATGTGCTGGCGATGCTGCAGGATGTGACCGGTTTTCATTCCACGGAGGGCCCGACCGGACAGGGAATGGAGCGGCGCTATGGCAATGCGGTGTTGAGCCGCTATGCAATTCGCGACACGCGCGCGATCGACTTGTCCTTCGGCAGCCGCGAACCGCGCGGCGCGGTGGATGCGGATGTCGATTGCCATGGCCATCCCCTGCGGGTGATCGCCACGCATCTGGGTTTGCGTCCAGCCGAGCGGCGCGATCAGATTCGTCGCCTGCTGCAGGTATTCGACACTGATCAGATGGCGGTCATTCTTCTGGGCGACGTCAATGAATGGTTCATGTGGGGCAGGCCGCTGCGCTGGCTGGTGTCACACTTCGAGGCGGTGCCCGCGCCGGCCACGTTTCCCGCGCGCTGGCCGATCTTCGCGCTCGACCGAATCTGGATCCGACCGCGTCACCGGCTGGTACATGTCGAACGGCACGACACGCCGCTGGCGCGCATTGCATCCGATCATCTGCCGCTGGTCGCGCATATCGATGGATAGAAGGCAGCTTGCGTTCGTGCCGAAGTGATTGATACTGATTGTTGCAGGACGCACGTGCCGATGCGCAGCAACAGGGCAACGCACCGGTGCCGTCTGTCAATGAATGTGAAAGACAATACAATACCGCACCACTCGATTGCTGAGAGAACATGTCCTTTCCCATGCCGCGATTCCTGCCATCCTTCGTTTCCTTATGCACTGCCGTCTGTGCGCTTGCGAGTGCATTCACCGCGCAAGCACTTGCAGCAGAACCATCCAGACCCCTCGACACCGACACGATGACAAAGCGCGCCGTACCCTGCATGGCGTGTCACGGCAAGGAAGGACGGGCGGCGAGCGATGGCTACTATCCGCGCATCGCGGGCAAGCCGGCCGGTTATCTCTACAACCAGTTGCTGAATTTCAAGGAAGGGCGGCGCAAGCAGTATCCGATGATGATCTACATGGTGCAGCATCTGTCCGACGACTACCTGAAGGAGCTCGCGGTTTACTTTGCGGAACAGCATCCGCCATATCCCGCACCGCAAATCTCGAACCAGCCGCAAGCAGTGGTGGATCGCGGACGCACCCTCGCGATGGTCGGCGACGCAACGAAGAACATTCCGTCATGCGCGGCGTGCCACGGTGAAAAGCTGACCGGCATCGCGCCGTCGATCCCCGGTCTGCTCGGGCTTCCGCGCGATTACATCAACGGCCAGTTCGGCGCATGGCGAAGCGGCGCACGGCGCGCTGCTGCACCCGATTGCATGGGTGAGATCACGCAGCGCCTGACGGTGGAAGACATCAGCGCGGTATCGGCATGGCTGGCGTCGCAGCCGGTTCCGCCCGACTATGCGCCGTCGCAAGCGACCGGCGTCCACCTTCCGATCGCCTGCGGAAGCTTTTCGCAGAAGTAAGGGAGACGACAAATGAAACGCATTTTTCTGGTGATTGCCATCATCCTCGTCGCCGTGCTGGGCGCGGGCCTTTATCTCGGTCTCGCGGAAGACAAGGGAAGCGCATCGCAGCCAGCCACCAATGCGGCGCAAATGATCGAGCGCGGCAGCTATCTGGTGCGGGCAGGCGATTGCCTCGCGTGCCACACCGTGCGAGGCGGCGCGCCGTTTGCGGGTGGACGCGGCATCGAGACGCCGTTCGGCACCATCTATTCTTCCAACATCACACCTGACACCGCGACCGGCATCGGCAGCTGGACGGCGGATGATTTCTGGCGCGCCATCCATAACGGCAAGGGCAGGGACGGCAAGCTGCTGTATCCGGCCTTTCCGTATCCGAACTACACCATGGTGACGCGGGCCGATGCGGATGCGATGTTCGCGTATTTCAGAACGCTTGCGCCGGTGGTCCAGCAAGACAGGGAGCCGGAACTGCGCTTCCCCTTCAACCAGCGCAACTTGCTGGTGGCATGGCGCGCGCTCTATTTCCGCCCGGGCGAGTTCAAGCCGGAGCAAAGCCGCAGCGTCGAATGGAATCGCGGCGCCTATCTGGTGCAGGGCCTCGGCCATTGCAATGCCTGCCATACCGCGCGCAACATACTCGGCGCGACGGAGACGAAAAACGATCTGGGCGGCGCGGTGATTCCGATATCGAACTGGTACGCGCCGTCCTTGACGTCGGAGTCCGAAGCCGGACTCGGCAGCTGGGAGCTGCAGCACATCGCCGACCTGCTCAGGACCGGCGTATCGGCGCGCGGAGTCGCATCGGGGCCCATGGCGGAGGTGGTGCGCGAAAGCCTGCAGCATCTGACGGAAAGCGATATCCGCGCGATGAGCACGTACCTGCGCTCGCTGCCGCAAACGCCGGAAGAGGACGACACCCACACCATGGTCGCCGCCAAACCGGAGAACCAGTATGCCTTGAAGCTGGGGGCGGCCATCTATCAGAAACACTGCGTTGAATGCCACAAGCCGTCCGGCGCAGGAGAGCCGCCCGGCTTCCCCGCACTGGCGGGCAATCGTGCCATCCAGCTCGATACCTTCGTCAATCCCGTGCGTGCCGTGCTGCACGGCGGCTATCCGCCTAGCACCGAGGGCAACCCGCGTCCGTACGGCATGCCGCCGTTCGGTGCGATCCTGAACGATCAGGAAGTCGCGGCGGTCGTGTCCTACATCCGCAATTCATGGGGCAATCACGCGGCGATGGTGTATCCGGCGCAGGTGACGCGGCTGCGTTCCGTGCCGCTGGAGTAGAAGTTCATGAGCGCGAAGCATTTCGATGCTGAATCGCGGCAGGGTGCGCGCAATTGACGAAGGAGGGCGGCATGAACACGAATGCAGCATCGGACTGGTTTGCCAGACGGAGAAAGCTTCTCGCAATCATGGGTGCGACCGGTACCAGTCTGTTGACGGGGTTCCCGCTGCGCAACGCCCTTGCGGCAAACGCGGTTGAGCCGACATGCGTCGCCACACCGGAACAGACCGAAGGGCCATACTTCGTTGACGAGCGTTTGCAGCGCTCGGACATCCGGCGCGATCCGTCGGACGGCTCGATCAAGGAAGGCGTGCCGCTGACGTTGCAGCTTGTCGTGTCGACGGTCGGCGCGAACGGATGCAAGCCGCTTGCCGGTGCCATCGTCGATGTGTGGCATTGCGATGCGAAAGGCGTCTATTCGGACGTCAGCGATCCAGGCTTCACCACAGGCGGGAAAAAATTCCTGCGCGGCTATCAGATCACCGATGCCGAGGGGCGTGTCCGCTTCACCACCATCTATCCCGGCTGGTACGAAGGCAGGACCGTGCATATCCACTTCAAGATCAGAACCGATGCCGCATCCGCGCGGGCACATGAATTCACTTCGCAGCTGTACTTCGACGATGCGCTCAACGACAAGGTGCTGTCCCGCCCGCCTTATGCCGCGCGCGGATTGCGCCGCGTCAGGAACGAGCGCGACGGCATTTTCCGGCGCGGCGGACGGCAACTGATGCTTGCGGTTGCCGAGAGCGGCCAGGGATATTCCGGCGCATTCCATGTCGGCTTGAAGCTGGCCTGACCGCGCCGATCTTCGCGCCAGATTGTCATTCCGAACGAAGGTGAGGAATCTCCAATGCTGGAACCATGCCATGCACGAGATTCCTCGCTTGCGCTCGGAATGACAGCACGGGCGCTATCCCCTTCCTTCATAAAGATGAAAACCATATCCGGCCTTCTTGTGTCGGCCTTCCTTGCGCGTTGAGCCGCGTCAATCCTTGTCCACGGCAAATACATCGATGCGCTAACGCGCAGTAAGCTTTTCCTGTAACAACACCGCATTCAGCGCCGCAGGATCGCATTCCCGAATTTCATCCGCAGACCGATGCCAACAACGGCGCGGTCTTTTGCTGCTGCACGAAATCGGACTCCATGGCCATGACAACAACAAACAGGAGAGGGCACATGCGTTCAGGAAAGCGCTTTTCGCACTTTTTTCTGCTGCCGGTAGTCTGCGTGGCGCTTGCCGCATGCGGCAGTGGCGGCGGCGATGATGACGACACTCCTGCGCTCGACGTCAAATTTCTTTCCAGCCGCGCCGATTTCGTGAGCGGCGGCGACGGATTGGTGGAAGTGATCCTGCCCACCGGCACCGCAGTAAGCGGCTTGAGGGTGGAAGTCGGCGGCCGCGACGTCAGCAGCGCGTTCGCGCTGCGCGCCAATGGACGCGTGACCGGTGTTGTGAGCGGTCTGGCGAATGGCGTCAACACGCTCGTCGTCTCCGCCCCCGGCGTGCGCAGCGCCAGCCTGAAAATCACCAACCATCCGATTGGCGGCCCCATCCTCTCCGGTCAGCAGATTCAGCCGTGGGTCTGCGCGACGCCAACCGCGCAACCGGAAGCCGGCAGCACGCCATCGACCAATGGCAGCGGCCTCGCCACCAGTGCCACGGACGCGCAATGCAATATCGCGACCGAGACGCGATTCTTCTACAAGACAACGACAGCGGCTTGCGTCAATGCCTTGCCCGACCCGACGCCGCCCGCGACCGCGAATCCGAACAACTGCTTCAAGCCCTACGATCCGAATGCGGTGCTGCCGGCGGACCTTGCGACCACCACCACCGATACCGGGCTCACCGTTCCCTACATCGTCCGGCGCGAGCGCGGCACGATCAATCGCGGCATCTACGACATTGCCGTCCTGTTCGATCCGGCGAAGCCATGGACAGCCACCGCGCCGCAATCCGCGTGGAACGGCAAGCTGCTGTATCAGTTCGGCGGGAGTACGGGCCAGCCGCGCAAGCAGTTTCGTCCGCAGGGATCCTGGGCGGACGACAAGTCGCTGGCGCGTGGATACATGGTGGTGCAGAACAGCCTCACGGATTCGCAATACAACGCCAACCGCGTCCTGATGTCGGAAACCGTGATGATGATGAAGGAGCATGTCACCGACACCTACGGCGAGATCCGGTTCACGATGGGCGCGGGATGCTCCGGCGGCTCGATCAATCAGAACACTGCCGCATCGATCATGCCGGGTCTGCTGGACGGCATCCAGCCGACCTGCACCTATCCCGACTCGGAAACGACGACGATGGAAGTGCAGGATTGCGTGCTGCTGGTCGAGGCCTATCAAAAGCCGGACTGGCTCAACCTGATGGCGAACGGCGGCTATTCGCTGGCACAGGTCAACGCCAAGAAGGCGGCGATCAACGGCCACCTCGACCAGACCGCCTGCCACGCATGGAACAACCTGTTCGGCACCAATTCCAAGCCGGGAAACTTCTTTGCACGCGTGGTTTTGCCAGCCGACAATGCAACCGGCGTCATCACGACGTTGCCGGTGTCGGCGAACAATTGCCAGCTGCCGGCCAATACCGTCTATGACCCGGTGACGAACCCGAATGGCCCGCGCTGTGGTGGTGCCGATAGCGCGGTGGCCGTGTGGGGCAAGGTGCCGAACACGGTCTTCGCACGCGATACGCGGGACAATGTCGGCGTCCAATATGGCCTGAAGGCCTTCATCGAAGGCGCAATCACTGCCGAGGAGTTCGTCACGCTCAACGAGATCATCGGCGGCGTCAATGCCGACTCCATCCTGTCCGTCAATCGCAGTCAAGCGAATCCCGATGCGCTGGCGACCGCGTATCGCGCCGGCATCGTTGCCAGCGGCAAGCTGCTGGCGCAAACACCGATCATCGACATGCGCGGCTGGGACGATTCACTCATCGCCGTCCTGCCGAGCGGCATCTCGGGACCGCCAAACATCACCGGCATCCATCATGTCTGGCGCAGCTTCGCGTTGCGCGACCGCCTGGACAAGGCCAATGGCAGCCACGCCGGGCATGTGATGTGGCGCTATGCTCGCAACGGTTTTGTGCCGGCGCCCTCCATGACGCTGGACGCATTCCAGACGATGGACATGTGGCTGACCAATCTGAAGGCCGATACCAGCACTGCATCAATCGCGCAAAAAGTGGTGCGGGCGAAACCGGTCGAGGCCTTCGACTTCTGCTATCTGAGCGGCGACGCCGCGCAGGCGACCAAGGTGACCGACAAGGCAATCTGCGATGCCGACCCGTTCCTGCGGCCGCATGCATCGCCGCGACAGACTGCCGGCGGACCGCGTTCGGAAGACATCCTGAAGTGCCAGCTCAGGCCCTTGAATGCCGCGGATTATGCGCCGCAGATCATCTCGGGGATTCACCTTGCGCGATTGCAGGCGGTGTTTCCGGATGGTGTTTGCGACTGGCTCAAGCCGGGCGTCGGTCAGCAGGCGCCGGCGTCGTCCATGACATTCTCGGGCGGGGCGGGCGGCGTGCCGATCGGGCCGGCACCGACGGCGACGCCGCAATGAATGCGGTGCGGCGGATTGATTGGCGCGGCAAAGTTCGATTGAGGCCTGCAAGGCCGTGAGGTTCGACTGCTTGTCGGCGCGCATGTAACGGTGGTAAATATGCGAAGTCGGGAACGGAAGAATTGAAGGGTCAGGTATGACTTCGCAGAAATACATTGCACTTCGGATGATGATTGCCGGAATGCTGCTGGGTATACTGTGCAAGGTTGCGCAGGCGGACGATGATGCGTCCTCCGGTACGTCGCTCCCTGCCGGCGTGCGCGTCGTGCGCGACGTGCCCTACGGCAGCGACCCGGCGCAGCGCTTCGACGTCTATGCGGCCATTGGCGTGCAAGACGCTCCGGTGATTTTCATGGTGCATGGCGGCGCATGGATGCTGGGTGACAAGTCGGCACGCGCGGTGGTGGAGAACAAGGTGGCGCGGTGGGTGCCGAAGGGTTTTATCGTGATCTCGGCAAATTACCGGATGCTGCCGCGCGCCATGCCGGTGGAGCAGGCAAGGGATGTCGGAAAAGCACTGGCGACGGCGCAGAAAAAGGCGGCAACCTGGGGCGGAGATCGCACCCGATTCATTCTGATGGGGCATTCCGCCGGAGCGCATCTGGTCGCTTTGCTAACCGCGTGGTCGGCAACGTGTGACGGGAACGATTGCGCCGGGGTCGCTACTGCGCCGTGGCTGGCATCGGTATTGCTCGACAGTGCCGCGCTCGATGTGGTGCAGCGCATGGAGCAAAGGCATCCGCGTCTTTATGATCGGGTCTTCGGACGCGATCCGGAGTACTGGAAGGCGGCTTCACCCTTCCATGCATTGAACGGCGGGACTGTGCCGATTCTCGCGGTGTGTTCGAGCCTGCGCGACGATCCCTGTCCGCAGGCGGATCGTTTCGCGGCAAAGGCTGTGTCGTCGGGAATGCGCGCAAGCGTATTGAAGCAGCCGTTATCGCACAAGGATATCAATCAGCATCTGGGCCAGCCGGGCGACTACACGAACAGTGTGGAAGCCTTTTTGCGCACCGTCGATGCCGCCGTATCAGACAGGTTGCGGTGAGCGCGCCTTCATCGCAGGAAGAATCCGGTGGGGAAGGGATCGGATTCCTCCAGCACCCATTGGTTTGTTCCCATGATGTGCGCGTTGCCGCTGACTTCCGTGGTAACGGCATCGAGATCGCCTGCCTTCAGCGTGCCGGTGACCCTGACCTCGAAGGCGCTGCCGACGATGCTGCCGTTCACGTATGGCTGATTCAGCGCCAGCTTGCCTCTCAAGAACAATTGCGCTGCGCGTCCGGAGGTGCCCGTGCCGGTCGGCGAACGGTCCACTTCGCGATCGGCGAAGATGCAGACGTTGGACTGGTCCACGCCCGGACGGTTGGGCGCACCGTCGATGATGGTGCCATACAGCTGGTCCAGTCCCGGTTCCAGCGGATGCCGGATCGACACTTTTGCCTTCACCGCGGCCTTGGTTTCCGCGCCGAGTTGAATCAATGCACGCACCTGTTCCGGTTTGATCTCCAGATGGGCCTGATCGGCATTGATGTAGTAATAGAACGCGCCGCCGAAGACGATGTCGCCGATGATCTTTCCAAATGACGGCGTCTCCACCTCCAGGTCGCGCAGGTAGATGAAGGACGGCACGTTCTTGAACGTCACCTTGCCGGCACGCGTGCCGTCCCATTCGACATGCGCTTCGATGAAACCCGCCGGGGCGTCGAAGGCGATTCGCGTGGCAGGCGTCTTGCGCTCGACATAACCCATCTCGACCAGCACCTTGCCCAACGCGATGATGCCGTGGCCGCACATGTCGCTGTAGCCCTCGTTGTGGATGAAGATGACGCCGAAATCCGCATCCGGCGTGACGGGCGGGAAAAGGTAAGCGCCATACATGTCCGCATGGCCGCGCGGTTCGTTCATCAGGAACTGGCGCAAGTCGTCGCGGTTAGCCTTGAGCCACGCGCGCTTTTCCAGAATCGTCTTGCCGGGTACCGGCGGCATGCCGGACATCATGATCCGCAATGGCTCGCCGCCGGTGTGCGCGTCGATGGTGTGGATCGTGCGGAGGTAGCTCAACATGGTTGCTGTCCTTCTTCAAGGCTGCGCTGAACAAGCCATCGATTTTCGGACTTGCATTGATTTGATCGATGCGAGTCCGCAACGCGGCCCGTTCATCGCGTTTTTCATTGCCCTTGCGGGCAGGTTGCCGGGTGTTTCCACCCGCTTTCGCCCACTACGGGCGCATCTGTGCCATCAATCGATGGCGCGCCAGGTACAGGTTCGCCAATGCCAGTGCCGTGAAGGCGCGGCATGCATTCCAAGCCAGGCCGCGATGGCGCACCTTGGTAAACCCCCACACCGTTTGACGCCGATAACTCTTCCGGCAGCCGCACCCTTGCCGCTCGTAACGATTGGCGCAATGGTGACGCAGATTCCATGTCGGCACGGGCCGCCAATGAGCCCACCAACGATGCCGGATTGCAGGCTTCTCCTTCATGCCACACCTATTGATCAGTTTCTTGAATTCTGGAGGGAGTCCATATATGGATTGTCAGGCGTCCGTGTCAAGAGTTGCACTTTCACGACTCGATGTGGGGAGGCCACTGAGGGTGCTGCGGAAGATCATCGGAAATGTCATACCAAGAGGCCTTGGAGGCGACGAAGATGTGCTCAGAGGGTCTTGCGCCAGGGTCGTCGTCGAGTGTGCCGATGACGACTTCTCCAATGCGGCCATCATGGGCGCTTGCGAGTGAGGTGCCGCAGTTGCTGCAGAACAGACGCTGCCGACCCGCCGACGATTCGTACGAGCGAACCTGCGACTCACCTCTGGTCCATCGAAAGTGCTGTTGACCGAGGATTCCCCATGTCACAAATGCTGCGCCATGGAGTTTCCTGCACATCGTGCAGTGACAGTTTCCTATGTGAACGAAGGGGCCGCTGATTTCATACGCTACGGCCCCGCACAAGCAACTTCCTCGCAGCATGGTGATAGACCTCCAAGTGTGTCGTGAAGTTAGCCAGGTCACGATTGTTACGCCTGACGCCTCAGTTCACCGGCCCGAACGAGCGGGCAAAGCCCGCTTGCGAAGGGTCCGGTGCAACTGATGGTTGGGCGTAGAGTCATATGGCCGCGGGGTGTTGCAATGCGGTTCGCGCGGCGACTCTCTCTCGCGAATAGCGATGTGTGAGCCAGAGGAGGGCAAAGCCGATTAGGGGAAGCAGGATGTCGGTGTAGAGGATCACACCCGCGTTGCCCGGCGCAAGGTTGCCGGTTCTGAGGATCTCCAGGATGTGACCGCCCGCGGCGCCAAGCAGTAAGCAGGCGGGACCCACAACCGCGGCGACGCGCATGTCGAAGCTCCCCCGGAATGCGAGAAAGCCGACGACCGCGAAGCCCAGGCTCGCAAAACCGACCTCCCTCTGGAACGGGCTGTCCGCCCATCCGATGAAGCGTGCCGTCATCTCACCGAAGAACACATGCAACACGAAGCTGTAGAGAAAACCGAGCGCGATCGGGAAGAGTATGAAATACGAGAAGAGCGCCTCGAGAAGCACCGGTAACGTCAACGGGCGAGGCCTTCGCAACAACGAGCCTGCCGAGGCGACAAACCCAAGAGCCAGCAGGGTCAGCGTGAAATTCTGCAGGAGGAAGCGGATCACTTCTGCCATGAGTTTCTCCGAATGTGCCACCAAGCGATTCATGATCTCGGGTGACGAAATGATGGGGGGGCCTTGACTCTTGACTCATCGGCAAGCGGGGAACGCTGCATGACACGTCCCGCGCTTGCCGCATGCATCAATAGCTGGCGATCGGTACCGGTTCGCCGCCCTTGAACTGGAACACCGTCACCGGCGACTGCTTGAGATCGTGCTTGTCATCGAACTCGTAGGAGCCCGCCACGCCCTTGTATTGGATCTTGGCGAGAGCCGGGCCGTACTTGGCGGGATCGATCGAGTTGGCCGCTTTCATTGCCTGCGCGACCAGCATCATGCCGTCATAGAACGACACGGCATAGACTTCCGGCGGACGGTTGAATTGCTTCCTGTAATCCGCCGCAAAGGTTTTTCCCTCGGCCAGTTTGTCCAGCATCGCGCCGCCCTGCGTGCAGTAGACGTTGGAGCCGACACTGTCGCCGCCAAGGCGCGCCATTTCGGCGGAGCAGATGCCATCGCCGCCGAGCATCAAGGCTTGCAGTCCGATCTGCTTCATCTGACGCGTCATGGGCCCGCCTTGCGGCGCATAGCCGCCGTAGAAAATGGCGTCCGGTTTCTTGGCCTTGATCGAGGTCAGGATGGACATGAAGTCGGTCGACTTGTCGGTCGTGAAGTCTCTTCCCGTGATCTCGATCCCGTTGGCCTTGGCCACCTTTTCGAATTCGTTGGCCAGCCCCTGCCCGTAGGCGGTGCGGTCATCCACCAGCGCCACCCGCTTCACCTTCAGTTCTTTCGCCGCGTATTGCGCGATCTTGCCACCCAGCTGGATGTCATTGGCAGCAACGCGGAACACGTTGAAGAAGCCTTGCTGCGTGATCTTCGGATTGGACGAGACAGTCGCGATCACGATGCCGGCATCGTTGTAGACCTTCGATGCGGGGATGGTGACGCCGGAGTTGTACGGGCCGATGACGGCCTTGACGCCACTATCGACCAGCTTCTGCGCGACGCTCACACCGGCGCGCGGATCGGCCTGGTCATCCTCGATCTGCAGCTCGAACTTCAGTTTCTTGCCGCCGACGACCATGCCTTGTGCGTTGAGCCGGTCCACGGCCATCTGCACGCCGCCCTGATTGTCCTTTCCCGCCGCAGACTGCGGACCCGACAGCGGACTGCTGAAACCGATCTTGACGACCTGAACGTCTTGCGCGAATGCAATGGCCGGAACGAGCACCAGCAAGGGAATGAAGTGACTGCGTGCCAACATGATGCGTCTCCTCTTGATGTTGGGAAAACGGGGGAACAACACCTTTTCACTTCCATGTCTGGTTCCAGTGTAACCATCCTTTTTTCAAAGTAAATCGATCGCAGGGAACATTCCTTGCGACATGGTGCCTCATCGCAGGGTTCGTCTAGAACGCATATTGCCGCCGTATACGCTGCGCCGTCAGCCAGTGGTCGGTGGTGAATTCGCGTATCGCCCATTCGCCGCCGTAACGGCCGATGCCGCTGTTTTTCTCGCCGCCGAAGGGCGCGTCCGGATGGTCGTCCACGGTGCCGTCGTTGATATGCGTCATGCCCGCATGGAGCGCGAGTGCGAAGCGCGCGCCGCGCCCTTCGTCGCGCGTGAACACCGCGCTGGACAGGCCGTGCTCCGTGTCGTTCGCGATGCGCAGCGCCTCTTCTTCGCTGGTCACCTTGATGATCGCCGCAACCGGGCCGAACGCATCCATCCTGGCGATCGGCATGTCGCCGGTCACATCGGCAAACACCTGTGGCGGCAGAACCAGCCCGTCCGGCTCGCCGCCCAGCACCTGGCGCGCTCCTGCGTCGTGCGCGCTCTGGATGCATGCCTTCATGCGGTCCAGTTGCCGTGCGTTGATCAGCGGCCCGATGACCGTGTCCTCGTCCGCCGGGTCGCCGTGCTTGAGTCCGCCGGCGTGCTCCTTGAAGCGGTAGACGAATTCGTCATACAACCGCGTATCGACGATGAAGCGATTGGCGCTCGTGCTGATCTGTCCCTGGTGCAGGAATCTGCTCCACACGGCGGCAGGCAGCGCGCGGTCGATGTGCGCATCGTCCAGCACGATGAAAGGCGAATTGCCGCCGAGTTCGAGGAGGAGCCGCTTGATCGTGGAGGCGGCCGCGACGGCCTGGGCGATGTGCCTGCCGGAACTTGCGGAACCGGTAAAGACGATCAGGCGCGGGACGGGATGCGTGACGAATGCATCGCCCAGTTCGCTGCGCGACGCGACCACCACGTTCAGTATTCCGGGCGGCAGACCGGCTTCCTCATAGATCTTCGCGAGCAGCAGGCCGCCGGTGACGGGAGTGTCTTGCGCCGGCTTGAGCACGACCGCATTGCCGAGCGCGATGGCGGGTGCGACGGCGCGATTGGACAGATAGATCGGCAAGGTCCACGGACTGATCACGCCGATCACGCCGAGCGGCTGGCGGTACGCGCGGCTGTCCTTGCCGGCAATGTCGGACGACAGGATCCGGCCCGCGTCGCGATACGGAAAGGAGGCGGCTTCCCGTGTCACGGCATTCAGCAGCCGGCATTGCCATCGGGCCGTGATCCGCGTGCTGCCGGTTTCGCCCACCAGCCAATCCACGATTTCGTCATGGCGTGCCTCCATGATGGCAAGGGCGCGCAGCAGGACGTCGGCGCGTTCGGCGGGAGGCGCGCTTGCCCACGATGCCTGCGCCATGGCGGCACTGTCGTAGGCGTTGTCGAGGTCGCTGCGGTTGGCGAGGATGATGTGCGCCAGCAAGTCATTGTTGTATGGATTGGTGTCGTCCAGCGTGTTGGTGGAACGCCCGGGCCGCCACGCGCCATTGATGAATTGTTCCTCGAAACCGCTGTAGCGGCTGACGGGCGGTTGCGGCGTGGCGTCCATGACTTGCCTGTGTACAGTCGCAACGCGACTCAGGGACGCTGGTATGTGCCGATCAGCTCCGCCGTACCGATGACGTGGCCTTTCATGGTCCTTTCGAGTGCGCCCTTGTCGACCTTGCCGAGATCGGGGAGTGTCACATCGAGCGCATACAGCTTGTGAAAATAGCGATGCCGTCCAATGGGCGGGCAGGGGCCGCCGTAGCCGCTGCGCTTCCAGTCGTTGATGCCTTCGCGCGTACCCGGCGGCAGATCGGCGGCCTTGATGCCCTGGGCCAGGTCTGCGCTCTCGGGCGGAATGTTGTAGAGCACCCAATGCACCCATGTCCGTTGCGGTGCGGCAGGGTCGGGCGCATCGGGGTCGTCGACGATCAGCACCAGACTCTTCGTGCCTGGCGGGATGCCGGACCATGCAAGCGGCGGCGACACATCGCTCCCATCGCAGGTATGGATGGCAGGAATGCTGTTGCCGGCATCAAAAGCCGGCGAGGTCAAGGCAAGACTCATCGCTCCAACTCCCGTGACAAGGACAGCTGAGTTTCATCCTTCATGCGCAATGGCTCTCCCGTTGGACACTCCCATTACTGAACGGACGACCATCGTCGATCGCTATGAAAGTTGAACCGGCCATGGACTGTTGGTTCACGATGCGCCTGCACACGGTTTGATCGTGCGCAGTCTCCTCGGCGATGCGCGGAGTGCTTTCCACAGCACAAGCACCGTCGCGCGGACGAAACTTTTCGACATCAAGACGGGTCACCTTGGAGATCAAGCAGCAGCGGATGCATCGTGATCGAAACGGCAACTCTTTGGCCGCAGCGGACTCGTTTCCTGAATGCTCAGTAAAATGTCGCGAGAGCAATCAGCCTCAGGAAAGTCGATGTCTCAAAGTCAGGCCGCAACACCCATCTCCCAGTCAGTCCCTGTCCTTGCCATCCCGCTGCTGTCGCTTGCCGCGTTTGCAAGCGGGATGTCGCTGCGCGTAAGCGACCCGCTGCTTCCCAATCTCGCCGCAGGATTCGGCGTCACGCTCGGCGAAGCATCGCTTGTCATCACGGTGTTCTCGATCGCCTACGGCATCTCGCAACTCTTTTTCGGACCGCTCGGCGACCGCTACGGAAAGTATTTCGTCATCGCCTGCGCCTGTGTTGCCTGCGCGGTGAGCGCGGCGCTGTGCGCGCTGGCACCAACCTTTACGCTGCTGCTGCTTGCACGGCTGCTGGCCGGAGCGACCGCGGCCGCCATCATTCCGCTCGCCATGGCATGGATCGGCGACGTCATTCCATATCACGAGCGGCAACCCGTGCTGGCGCGCTTTCTGATCGGCCAGATTCTCGGGCTGTCGGCGGGCGTGCTGATCGGCGGACTTGCGGCCGATGCCAATCACTGGCGCATGCCGTTTTTCGGCATTGCACTCTTGTTCATCGTGATCAGTTTCGCACTGCTGTCCTTGAACCGGCGGCTGCCCGCGCATGCGCGCATCCTGCAGCAGTCGGAAGGATCGACGGCGCGCCGCATGATCACCGAATTTCATCAGGTCCTGCTGCGGCCATGGGCGCGCACCGTGCTCCTGACCGTCTTTCTGGAAGGCCTGTGCATCTTCGGCGCATTCGCCTTCATCGCATCGCATCTGCATCATGCGTACGGTTTGTCGCTGACCAAGGCCGGCTCGCTGATCATGCTGTTCGGATTCGGCGGCCTGCTGTTTGCCATCGCTTCCGCCACGCTGGTGCGCCGGCTGGGCGAGAGCGGCTTGTCGCTATGGGGCGGGATATTGATCGCGGTATCCTTTCTTGCGATCGGGGTCGCGCCGGTGTGGTGGTGGGCGATCCCGGCATGCTTTCTTGCAGGACTGGGCTTTTACATGCTGCATAACACCTTGCAGATCAATGCCACGCAGATGGCGCCGGAGCGGCGCGGGGCGGCGGTATCGGCGTTCGCATCGTCGTTTTTCATAGGACAATCGGTGGGAGTCGGCGTCGCCGGCGTGATCGTTGAACGCACGGGCACGCCCGCCGTGCTGATCGCCGGTGCCGTCGGACTGCTTGCCGTTGCAGTCAATTTCCACAGACGCTTGCGCGACAAGCCGAAAAACTGAGGCCACCAGAAAACAACTTGCCAGGAGACAGGAAATGAACGTCGAAGACCGGATGCCGCTATGGACACCGTCACCGCAGCGTATCGAGAGCAGCCGCATCCACGATTACATGAGCTGGCTGCAGCGGGAAAGGAAGCTGACGTTCCGCGATTACGATACGTTGTGGCAATGGTCGGTCGATCGGATTGACGAGTTCTGGGGATCGATCTGGGAATATTTCGATGTGCAGAGTTCGGCAGGATATGCGCGCGTGCTCGACAGCGAAAAAATGCCGGGCGCGAAATGGTTCGACGGTGCGCGCCTGAACCTCGCCGAACAACTGTTCCGATTTCATCTGTCCGAGGCGGACAGCGAGCGTCCCGCCATCGTGTCGAAATCCGAACTGCGCCCTCTGACGCAAATGTCGTGGCGCGAGATGCGCCGCCAGATCGCTTCGGTTGCGCATGCCTTGCGCGGCATGGGCGTCCAGCCGGGAGACCGCGTGGTGGCCTACCTGCCGAACCTGCCGGAAACCGTCGTCGCCTTCTATGCTTGCGCCAGCATCGGCGCGATCTGGTCCAGTTGCTCGCCCGACATGGGCACGCCGAGCGTGCTGGACCGCTTCGGTCAGATTGCGCCGAAGGTATTGATCGCGGTCGATGGCTACCGTTATGGCGGCAAGGATTTCGACCGTCGCGACGTGGTGGCGCAACTGGCGCAATCGCTGCCGACGCTTGAACACGTGGTGTTGCTGCCGTATCTCGATCCGCAGGCGGCAATGCCCGATACGCGCCACTGGCAGGAGCTGCTGGCGCATGACAGCCCCATGGTGTTTGAGCAGCTGCCGTTCGACCATCCGCTGTGGGTGGTGTATTCATCCGGCACGACCGGCATGCCCAAGCCCATCGTCCACGGCCAGGGCGGCGTGCTGCTCGAAAACCTGAAGGGGCATGGCTTGCACATGGACCTTGGGGAAGACGACCGCTTCCTGTGGTACTCCACCACCGGCTGGATCATGTGGAATTCACAGGTGTGCGGCCTGCTGCTCGGGTCGGCGATCTGCCTCTACGATGGCAATCCGGGCCACCCCGATCTCGGCACGCTCTGGAAATTTGCCGAGGAAGCGCGCGTCAGCTTCTTCGGCGCGGGATCCGCCTATTTCGCCAATTGCATGAAGGCAGGCATCGCGCCGCGCAGCATCGCCGATGTGAGCGCCATCCGGTCGGTCGGCGCCACGGGGTCGCCATTGCCCGCCGATGCATTTGACTGGATACAGGCGCAGCTCGGGACGGATGTGCTGGTCGCGCCCATCAGCGGCGGCACGGACATCGCTGCGTGCTTTGTCGGCTGCTGTCCGATTCTTCCCGTCCATGCAGGCGAAATGCAGTGCCGCTATCTCGGCATCGCTGTCTATGCGATGGATGAAGAGGGCAGGGCCCTGAACGACGAAGTGGGCGAACTGGTGGTGACCAAGCCGATGCCCTCGATGCCGCTGTATTTCTGGAACGATGCGGGCGGCAAGCGCTATCACGACAGCTATTTCGACACTTACCCCGGCTGGTGGCGGCATGGCGACTGGCTGCGCATCACGCCGCATGGCGGTGCGGTGATTTACGGGCGATCCGACACGACGATCAACCGCCACGGCATCCGCATGGGGACCAGCGAGATTTATCGCGTGGTGGAAAGCCTGCCCGAAGTCGTCGACAGCCTCGTCGTCGATCTCGAGTATCTCGGACGCGAATCGTACATGCCGCTGTTCGTGGTGCTGCGTCCGGGCATCGCGCTCGACGACGGCCTCGTGCGCCGCATATCGGACAGCATCCGCAGCGACTTGTCCGCGCGCCATGTGCCGAACGACATTTTCGCCGTCGCCGAAATCCCGCGCACCCTGACCGGCAAGAAGATGGAGCTGCCGGTCAAGAAGCTCTTGCTCGGCATGGCGGTGGAAGAGGTGGCCAATCGCGACGCGATGGCCAATCCCGGCAGCCTGGATTATTTCGTCGCGTTGGCAAAGCGCAGAAATGCCGCGCAGGCGGGCTGATGACAGAGTGTGCCGCCGCATGTGATGCGGCGGCGTTCCCGGTTCAATTAGTCTGCGTGGATTGGTGCGCAGGCAGCCACACCCGCATCATCGACAGCAGCCGCGCGGCATCGACCGGCTTGGTGATGTAGTCGGAGGCACCGGCCGCGATGCACTTGTCGCGGTCGCCCTTCATCGCCTTTGCGGTCAGCGTGATGATGGGCAGGGTCTTGAATTGCGGAATCCGGCGTATCGCGCGTGTGGTGTCGTAGCCGTCCATGCCGGGCATCATGATGTCCATCAGCACGATCTCGATCGATGGATCGGATTGCAGCATCTCGATCCCGTCGCGTCCGTTTTCCGCGTACAGCACTTTCATGTCCTGCCGCTCGAGCACCGAACTCAATGCAAAGATGTTGCGCAGGTCGTCATCAATCACGAGCACCTTGCGCCCGGCAAGCCCCATGTCGGCAGCATGCACCTCATCCAGCATGCGGCGCTGCGGTTCCGGCAGGTTCGCATGTGCGCGATGGAGGAAGAGGGCCGTTTCCGCCAGCAGCTTTTCCGGCGAATGCGCGTCCTTGATCACGATGCGCTTGGCGAGACGTTGCAGCTCGCGCGTCTTTTCGCGGCTCAGTTCCTCCGCTGTGTAGACGACGATGGGTAGATCGACCAGGCTGGCATCGTTTCCTATTGTTTCGAGCAGCTCGACGCCGTCCATGTCGGGCAGCGTCAGATCGAGCACCATGCAATCGAATCTCGCTGCGGAGAGCTGCTCGAGCGCTTCCTTGCCGGTGAGGGCGGTCTTGACCGACACATCCTCGTGTTCGATCAGCCTGACAATGCTGTTGCGCTGTGCCGGGTCGTCGTCCACCAGCAGCAGATGGCGCGTTTCGTTGGTGGCGAAATGCTCGATGCGGGCGAATTCCTCCTCCAGCCGCGTTGCGCTGACCGGCTTGCTGAGGTAGGAAATCGCACCGTGGCGCAGCGCCCGTTCTCGTTCATGCTGGTCCGACAGGACGTGCACCGGAATGTGGCGCGTCGCCGGATCGCGCTTGAGGCGGTCCAGCACCGCCAGCCCGTCTAGTTCCGGCTGATCGATGTCGAGCAGGATCGCCGCTGGCTGATAGTCGCGCGTCAGGGCCAGCGCCGAGTCGGCATGTGACGCGACGATGCCCTTGAAGTTCTTGTCGCGCGCATGGTCGAGCAGCGACTTGGCGATATGCTGGTCATCTTCGACGATCAGCACGGCGGGATCCCCCGGAGCCACCAGCGCGCGATCGTCAAACGGAACGTCCTGACCCGGTCCGGATGCCTCGACGGTGTTCACCGAGTGCGCTGCCTCCGCGTTGCCGTCCTGTGCGAACACGACCTTGGGCTTGACCCTGTGCCGCTGCCGCCCGACGTGACGCGGATAACCGTAGTCGGTGAAGCCGTCCTTTTGATATGGAAGGTACAGGGTGAACGTGCTGCCGACACCGATTTCGCTCATGACGCGGATTTCGCCGTTCAAGAGGCGCGCCAGTTCACGGCTGATGGACAGGCCGAGGCCGGTGCCGCCGTACTTGCGCGCCGTGCTGCCGTCGGCCTGCTGGAAGGCTTCGAAAATGAGCTGCAACTTGTCCGTCGGAATGCCGATACCGGTATCCGTGACCGTGAATGCAAGCACCGCGTCGGCGCGCGCGAGGCTGGGATTGTCCGTCGACCAGCCGTGGTCGGCCATGCCGATGCGCAGCGACACCTTGCCGTTGGCCGTGAACTTGAAGGCGTTCGACAACAGGTTGCGCAGAATCTGCTGCAGCCGGGTCGTGTCGATCTGCATGGATGGCGGCAGACGATTGTCCAGCTCGATCGCAAAGTCGATCGTCTTCGCCTTTGCCATGTGGCGGAAAGTGCGCTCGACGTAGGCGCGCAGCGTCTCGAAGCGATAGTCGCTGATCTCCAGCGTCACCGTGCCGGATTCGATCTTCGACAGGTCGAGGATGTCGTTGATCAGCGTCAGCAGGTCGCTGCCCGAGCCGTAGATGGTCTTGGCGAACTCGACTTGTGTGTCGGTCAGGTTCCTGTCCGGATTGTTGCTCAACTGCTGCGCGAGAATCAGCAGGCTGTTCAAGGGCGTGCGCAGTTCATGCGACATGTTGGCGAGGAACTCGGACTTGTACTTGGACGATAGCGTGAGCTGGGTTGCCTTTTCCTCGAGCGCGAACTTGGCCTGCTCCACTTCACGGTTCTTGCGTTCGACCTCGATGTTCTGTTCGGACAGCAGCCGCGCCTTTTCCGCCAGCTCCAGATTGGTTTGCTGCAGCTCCTGCGCCAGCGACTGCGATTGCGTCAGCAGGCTTTCGGTGCGGCTGTTCGCTTCGATGGTATTCAACACGACGCCGATCGAATCGGTCAGCTGGTCGAGGAAGGAGAGGTGGGTTTCGGTGAAACGGTCGAGCGAGGCGATTTCGATCACCGCCTTGACCTGCTGTTCGAACAGGATCGGCAGCACCACGATGTTGGTCGGTGGCGCGACGCCGAGTCCGGACGACACCATGATGTAGTCGCGCGGCACGTTGGTCAGCCAGATGCGCTGCTTCTCGATCGCGCATTGCCCGACCAGGCCTTCGCCAGGCATGAAGGAAGTCGGCAGGTCGTTCCGCGCGCGGTAGCCATAGCTCGACCCCATGCGCAGCCGCGCCTCGCTGTCCTGCGAATCCATCATGTAGAACACGCCGTGATGCGCGGATACCAGCGGCGCCAGCTCCGACAGAATGAGCGACGTCACGGCCCCCAGGTCGCGCTGGCCCTGCAGCAGACGCGTGATGCGCGCCAGGTTGGTTTTCAGCCAATCCTGCTGTGCGTTCTTCTGCGTGGTGTCCTTCAGGTTGCGGATCATCTCGTTGATGTTGTCCTTCAGGTAGGACACCTCGCCGCGCGCATCCACCTGGATCGAGCGCGACAAGTCGCCGCGCGCCACGGCCGTTGCCACTTCCGCGATCGCACGCACCTGCGTGGTGAGGTTGGCCGCCAGCTGGTTCACGTTCTCGGTCAAGTCCTTCCACGTGCCCGCCGCGCCCGGTACGCTTGCCTGGCCGCCCAGCTTGCCTTCCACGCCGACCTCGCGCGCCACCGTCGTCGCCTGGTCGGCGAACACGGCCAGCGTGTCGGTCATTTCATTGATGGTATTGGCGAGCGCCGCGATTTCGCCGCGTGCAGCGACCGTCAGTTTCTTCGTCAGGTCGCCGTTCGCCACCGCGGTCACCACACCGACGATACCGCGCACCTGCTCCGTCAGGTTGGCCGCCATGAAGTTCACGTTGTCGGTCAGGTCCTTCCACGTGCCGGCCGCGCCTTCGACCTGCGCCTGGCCGCCCAGCTTGCCTTCGGTGCCGACTTCGCGCGCCACGCGGGTGACTTCCGAGGCGAAGGAACTGAGTTGATCCACCATCACGTTGATGGTGTCCTTCAGTTCAAGAATTTCGCCCTTGACGTCCACCGTGATCTTCTTGGAGAGGTCGCCGCGCGCCACCGCCGTCGTCACCTCGGCGATGTTGCGCACCTGGTCCGTCAGGTTCCACGCCATGAAGTTCACGTTGTCGGTCAAATCCTTCCATGTCCCTGCGACGCCAGGCACGTTCGCCTGGCCGCCGAGGCGGCCCTCGGTGCCGACCTCGCGCGCCACCCGTGTCACTTCGGATGCGAAGGAGCGCAGCTGGTCCACCATTGTGTTGATCGTGCCCTTGAGCTGCAGAATCTCGCCGCGCATGTCCATCGTGATCTTCTTGGACAAGTCGCCGTTGGCGACCGCCGTGGTCACGTCGGCGATGCTTCGGACCTGCAAAGTCAGGTTGCCCGCCATCGAGTTCACGGAATCGGTCAGGTCCTTCCAGGTTCCCGCCACGCCAGGCACGTTGGCCTGGCCGCCCAGCTTGCCTTCGGTGCCGACCTCGCGCGCCACCCGCGTCACCTCCGATGCGAACGAACTCAGCTGCTCGACCATGGTGTTGGCATGGGTCGCCGCGCGCAGGAACTGCCCCTTCAGCAGGCGGCCATCGACATCGAGCGACATGGTCTGCGACAGGTCGCCCTTGGCAACCGCGCCGATCACGCGCGCCATCTCGGTGGTCGGATAGACGAGATCGTCGATCAAGGTGTTGACCGAGCGCACCATGGTGGACCAGCCGCCGGAAACATTCGGCACCACGGCGCGCTGGCTCAGGCGGCCTTCGCGGCCCACGACGCGGCTGACACTGGTAATGCCCTCGGCCATCTGGGCATTGGTTTCGATGATGTCGTTCAAGGTATCCGCGACCTTGCCGGCCATGCCGGTCCAGTCGGACGGCATGCGCGCCGAAAAGTCGCCTTTCTTTAGCGCGATCAGCGTCGCGAGCAAGACCTTGATATCGAGTTCTTCATTGGCGTCCGTTGTCACGTCCATGCTGTTATTCCCTGTGCGATTCAATGGAGGAAGCAAGGGCGGGCGGTAATGCCGCTGCTCCCGATCAAGCGTTTCTACGCGTGGCTTGTGCTGCTTGTGCTGTTTGTGCGGCCAAGCTGCTCCGCGACAAGCGCCGCAGGCAATGGCTTGCTGTAAAAGTAGCCCTGATGTTCGTCGCAGCCCAGTTGCCGCAGGATGTTGAGCTGCTCCTGGGTTTCCACGCCTTCCGCGACCACGCGCAGCGCGAGTGCGCGCGCCATGTTGACGATGGCAGCGACAATGGCGTTGTCGCCGAGGTCCTTGCCGAGATCGCGCACGAAGGACTGGTCGATCTTCAATACGTCGATCGGCAGCGTCTTCAGCACCGACAAGGACGAGTAGCCGGTGCCGAAATCGTCGATGGCGATGGTGATGCCGCTTTCGCTGATTTCGCGCAGCACGGAAGTCGCGCGCTCGATATCCTCGATCAGAAGCGATTCCGTGATTTCGAGCTGCAGGCTGGAAGGCGGCACGCCGTATTCGCGCAGCGCACGATCGATCACCTCTGGCAGATTGGCGTAGATCTGCGGAATGGCGATGTTGACCGCGATCGGAATGGACGGCAGCCCCGCGCCGGATTCCTGCCAGAGTTTCGCCTGCGCGCAGGCGGCGGAGATCACCCATTCGCCGATCGGCACCACCTTGCCGGTATCGAGCGCGGCGGGAATGAATTGCCCGCCGCTCAACAAGCCGAGGCGCGGATGGTGCCAGCGCAGCAGCGCCTCGACGCCCGCGACGCGGCCGGTCGCGGCATCGACCTTGGGCTGGTAATACAGCTCAAATTCGTCGTTTTCCAGCGCATGCTGCAGTTCCTGTTCCAGCTGCGAACGCTCGACCATGCGCGCATTGAGTTCTTCGTGAAAAAACTGGACGCTGCCGCGCCGCTCCTGCTTCGCGTGGTACATCGCAAGATCGGCGCTGCGCATCAGTTCGTTGACGGACGTGCCGTCCTGCGGGAACAGGCTGATGCCGATGCTCACCGACGTGTTGACGTTCTGCGATGCGACGCTGAACGGTTCCTCATAGGTCTTCACGATCTTTCTTGCGACCTCGGAGGCGGCGGCGTAGGAGGGCAGGTCTTCCATCAGCACGACGAACTCGTCACCGCCCAGCCGCGCCACCACGTCGGATTCGCGCACTGCGGCGCTGATGCGCCTTGCCACCTGGCACAGCAACTCGTCGCCGGCATCGTGGCCCAGTGTGTCGTTGATGGCCTTGAAGCGGTCCATGTCGAGAAAGAGCAGCGCCAGCAATTCGCCCCGGCGCGCGGCGCGCACCGTCGCATGTTCTAGATGCTCCGCCAGCGAGCGCCGGTTCATCAGGCCCGTCAGCGGATCGCGGATCGCCAGTTCATGCGCGCGCTCTTCGGCTTGGCGGCGCTCGATGATTTCCTCTTCGAGCGTGGCATTGATGCGTTTGAGATCTTCCATCTGCTGAATCTGCAGATCGCGGTTCCTCATCGCCAACGCTTCCTTCTGGCTTTGCAGCTGGATGTTCTTTTTCGCGAGTTCGATGAATACCGAAATTTTGCTGCGCAGCACCTGGGGGATGACGGGCGTGATCAAATAATCGACCGCGCCTTGCTCATAGCCCTTCAGCCGATTCAATTCATCCGCGTAATGCGCGGTAATGAAAATGATCGGAATGGATGCCAGCCGGAAATGCGAATGGATGATCTCGGCAGTTTCGAAGCCGTCCATGCCCGGCATGCTGATATCCAGCAGAATGACCGCGAACCGATGCCGCAGCACTTCGCGCAGCGCTTCCGCGCCGGAAGTGGCGGTGATCAGTTCATATTCACCAGACTCGGGGCCGCTCAACAGCAGCGTCTTGAGCGCGAGCAGACTCGCGGGATGGTCGTTGACGAGTAAAACCTTGGGCTTAAGCAATTTTCAGAATCCGTGTTTCCGCAGCGCAATGCATGCACCTTAATGATCACTCTTAGAAGTGCTGACCGGACCAGCGTTCCCCGTGTTAATGAATTAAGGTGCGATTAACGGCTGATTGATTGCCATGCATCAAGTGATTTAGAGGAAATCCTCAGGTTGCCGTTGCCATGGCGAAAAAGCTGTTGCTTGGGATCAAATTGCCATGTTGCGATATGGAAAATATTTGTGGGGATGGTTACATTTTGGTTACACTTCCCGTTGCATTGGATAAACATTTGTTTGTCCGAAGCGGAGGATCAGGCTGGGCAGCGTTGCCTGGCGGCTACAGAAGATCGGACGTACGCAAGTCCGGCAGGCAGATTTCCGCAATTTGATAACAAGAGAATGGGAGACACCATGAATCTGCGCAATGTGAAAATTGGCGCCCGCCTCGGCTTGGGGTTCGGCGTCCTTCTGACGTGGGTGGTGGTCGTGCTGGTTGCCGGCATCGTGATCAGCGACAATGCCCGCCGCAGCCACAACGATGCCACCGAGCATGCCAATGCCAAATCCGCGACGGCCAATATCATGCGCAGCGCGATCCTTGAAGGCGGCATCGCGATGCGCAATGTCGGCTTGCAGTACAGCACGCCCGAAATGCAGCGGGAGGAAGCGAAACTGCGGGCGCAGCGCAAGCGCTTCCAGGAGGCGCAGCAGAAACTGATCGCGCTGGGATTGAACGATACGGAAAAGAAAATCGTCGCGCAGATCGCCGATCTCGATAAAGGAACCGACGCGCCGTTCCTGGAAGCCATGGAAATGGTGAAGGCGTACAGCAACGAGGCGGCGGGCAAGCTGATTTCCTCCCGCATCGACCCGCTCAATCAACAGACGATCGTCGAGATCGACAAGCTGGTGGAGATACAGCAGGGCGTCATCCGCGAGCTCATTGCCAGTTCGGAAGACATGGGGAAGGCCATCACCCTCGTGTTGAGCATCACCGGCATCGTCACCGTGCTGATGGGCGGCATCGTGTCGTGGCTGACCACGCGCAGCATCACGCGTCCGCTGCAGGATGCGGTGGCCGTCGCCAAGCGGGTGGCCGCCGGCAAGCTCGGCGCACGCATCGACGTCGCGGGCAGGGATGAAACCAGCGAGCTGCTGCGGGCTCTCAAGGACATGGACCAAAGCCTGTCGAGCATCGTCAGCCAGGTGCGCACGGGTACCGATCAGATCGGCATCGCTTCCAACGAGATATCGGCCGGCAATGCCGACCTGTCGCAGCGCACCGAATCGCAGGCCAGCGCGCTGGAGGAAACCGCATCGTCGATGGAAGAACTGACCTCGACTGTCAAGCAGAACGCCAGCCACGCGCAGGAAGCAAACCGGCTGGTGCGCTCCGCATCCGATTCTGCCGTGAAGGGCGGGGAAGTGGTGGGACAGGTTGTCGCCACCATGGGCTCGATCAAGGAAAGCGCCCGCAAGATCGTCGACATCATCGGCGTCATCGACGGCATCGCCTTCCAGACCAATATCCTCGCGTTGAACGCGGCGGTCGAGGCAGCCCGCGCCGGTGAACAGGGCAGGGGCTTCGCCGTGGTCGCCGCCGAGGTCAGAACGCTCGCCCAGCGCTCGGCCCAGGCCGCGAAGGAAATCAAGGAATTGATCGGCGACTCGGTCAACAAGGTGGAAACCGGCAATACCCTGGTCGACAGCGCCGGCACGCAGATGGAGGAAATCGTCGCCGCCGTGCAGCGCGTGGCGGGCATCATGAACGATATTTCCGACGCAAGCGAGGAGCAAAGCGCCGGCATCGAAGAGATCAACCGCGCGATTGCGACGATGGATGAAATGACCCAGCACAATGCCGCACTGGTCGAGGAAGCCGCTGCCGCCTCGGCGGCAATGCAGGACCGCGCCGCAAGTCTGGGGCAGGCGGTCGCGGCGTTTGACCTGAGCGCCGCTGGTGGCATGCCGCAGATGGTGACCGAGACGAGGCCCCGTTTGCGGCAGGTACAAGGGATGATTGCGCAGACGTGAATCTCGCCGGATAGTGGCACGGACTGCCGTAAGGGCTGCAAGGGCTGCATGGAAATGCGGCCCTTTTTCATTTGCGGCCCTGGTTATTCCTGGCTTTTCAGCGCATGCGCGCCGGACTCAATTCCTCCAGCCGCACGCCAAAATCCATGATTCTTTGTGGCGCAGGTATCCCGCGCAGCAGCGCCGCATACAGTTCGCCGGCTGCGGCAGACGACTGAATGCCATAGCCGCCCTGGCCGGCAGCCCAGAAAAATCCCGGCAGCGCCGCATCGAATCCGCCCACGAAGCTGCCGTCCCCGACGAAGGAACGCAGCCCCGCCCACACGTGCTTCGGGCGGCGTATCGTCAAGGTTGTCATGGTTTCGATGCGGTCGATTGCCAATGCGATATCCAGTTCCTCCGCCTGCACATCGTGTGGCGCGACCGGATCGGCATTGGCAGGCGAGCCGAGCAGCAGACCGGCGTCGGGCTTCACGTAATACGATTCGTCCACACCGATGAACATCGGCCAGCGCGACACGTCGATGCCATCCGGCGGCGCGAACGTGAAGGCGGAGCGCCGCATCGGAACCAGTCCGATCGGTGCCGCGCCCGCCAGTGCGGCGATGACGTCGCACCATGCACCGGCGGCGTTGACGACGATGGGCGCTTCGTACAGCTTTTCGCCGGCGGTGACGCGCCAGATGCCGCCGCTGTATTCCATGGCGCTCACGCCGGCGTCCACGGCGATCGAGCCACCTCGGGCACGCAGCCCTTTCAGATAAGCCTGATGCAGCGCATGCACATCGATATCGGCGGCATCCGGCTCATGCACCGCGCCCAGTACGCACTCGCGGCGCAGTACCGGCACCAGTTCGCATGCGCCGTCCGCATCGAGCCGCCGCGCCATGCCGGAGACGGAGCGCACTATCGCGTCCTGTTCATCCAGCAAATCCTGCTGGCCGTGGTCGGCCACCATCATCGCGCCGCGCGGCGACAAGATCGGATGTTCGGTGAACCCCGGCGGCGGCTGTTCGAAAAATGCCCGGCTCGCGCACGTCAATGCGCGCACCTGCGGCGGTCCGTAACTCTCCATGAACAGCGCGGCGGAACGGCCGGTGCTGTGATAGCCGGGCTGGGATTCGCGTTCCAGCACCAATACCTTTGCATGCGGCGCAAGCCAGTAACCGATTGATGCGCCCGCAATCCCCGCGCCAATGATGAGGTAGTCCGCCTTCACGCTTGCATTGTTCTGCATCCTGTCCTCCGGTTCATTTCAATCAGCATATACGCAAATGCATGGACAGGACATGCACCGGACATGCATCAGACAGGCAACGCGGGCGAATCGAAAAATCGTTTCGTCAAGGAACCGATTCATGCCGGCAAGCTGCAATAGTTGCGTCGCGCCACAGCCTTTGATCTATCGCGAATCTCGCGCGGATTTCAGTGTTCAACACGCCCACATGCGCGGTTGCGCCAGCGAACGTTCTTCAAAAATCGCGGACTAACTCTGCAACAAGAACGCAACTTTTCAATGGAGGTGTCCGCAATGAATTCCATGTTATCCAAATCCTGGTGGGTTCCCGCCGTGCGTGGCGTGGTGGCGATACTGTTCGGCATTCTTGCGATCTCATGGCCCGGACTGACCTTGCTTGGCCTGATTGCGCTGTTTGCAGCGTATGCGCTTGTCAGCGGCGTGGTGTCGGTCGCCGGCGCGTTTCAGAATCGAAAGACCGATGACGAATGGTGGCTGTCTCTCTTGCTGGGCCTGACTGCCATTGGCGCGGGCGTGATCGCGCTCATTCATCCGGGACTGACGGCCTTGGTACTCGTATTGGTGATGGCGGCCAATGCAATGATTTCCGGCGTGCTCGACATTGCTGCTGCGATACGCTTGCGCAAGGCGATCAGGAATGAATGGATGCTGATACTGAGCGGTGCGGTTTCCATCGCATTCGGCGTGCTGGTATTCCTTTATCCCGGCGCGGGCGCGATGGCATTGATCTGGCTGATCAGCCTGTACGCCATCCTGACAGGCGCGCTGCTGCTCGGACTCGCCTTTCGAATGCGGGCAGGGACTCGTGCAGAGACCGGAGGCGTGATGGAACGTCGCATGACGCCTGACCGGCGCATGACGGCTGGCCGGCCTGCTCATACCTAGAATTATTCAGCATTTGGTTGGCTGTTCAGGCATTCACTTTGCGGAGGCGGGAAATGATATCGAAAGTCGAAAAAACTGCATGGGGTCCGTACTTCGACAAGATGTCGAAAGCGCTTGAAGGCGCGCGCGCGGAAATCGAGGTTGATTCGCTGCAGCTCGGCAGCCAGATCGAGGCCGAATGGGTGCCGCTGCTGGGAATCACGTACGACCCCAAGAGCGATATCGTTGAACTCGTGATGGAGGGGCTCGACCACATGATTCACCACCCCAGGGAGGTGTATGTCGATCATGATGCGGCCGGGATGACCAGCCTTGAAGTCATCGACGACGAGGATGTGCGGCAGATCGTCAGGCTGCACGACCCGCTGCTGCTGCCATCGTCGGATACGCGTCACTGAGCATCGCGCGGTGCAGTGCGAACCATAGTCGGCAAGGCCAGCCTTGCCGGCTGCATTCATCGGGCGGCAAGGGCGTTCATATCATCCGGAAAATCTCTGCATGAAATTCAAGGACTATTACAAGACGCTGGGTGTCGAACGGACTGCGACCGCAGCGGAAATAAAAAAGGCCTACCGCAAGCTCGCGCATGAATACCATCCGGACGTTTCGAAAGATCCCAGGGGAGAGGAAAAATTCAAGGACATCGCGGAAGCGTACGCCACGCTGAAGGATCCGCAAAAGCGCGAGGAGTACGACAAGCTGGGCACGCGCCGGCCGGGAGAGGAATTCCATCCGCCGCCGGAATGGGAGCAGCAGTTCAGCCAGGGCAGGGGTGAATCCTATTTCGACGACGTCGATCTCGCGGACATCCTGTCGGCCTTTACCAGCTCGCGTCAGCGTGGCGCGCGCGGTCATCAGAGGGCGGAACCATTCGCGATGCCGGGACAAGACTACGAAGTCGCGGCGCAGGTGCCGCTGGAAACGGTGTACACGGGCGGCGAGATCGATGTCCGCCTGGAGCTGCCCGAATACGATGCGCAAGGCCTGATACATCGCGTTCCCCGCACCTTCCGCGTCACGGTGCCGAAGGGCGCGACGGAAGGACAGCGGCTGCGCCTGACGGGCAAGGGCGGCCAGGGATTGAACGGCGGCAAGCCGGGCGATCTCTATATCGCGTTGTCTATCACCCCACATCCCTTATACCGCATCAGCGGGCGCGACCTCTACATCGATCTGCCGCTGGCGCCGTGGGAGGCGGTGCTCGGCGCAACGGTGACAATACCGACGCTGGGCGGGCAGGTCGAACTCGCCATCAAGCCGGGTACGAAAACGGGACAGAAAATGCGTCTTGGCAAACGCGGCCTGCCATCGTCCGACGGAAGCGCCGGCGACCAGTATGCGGTGGTGCGGGTCGACGTGCCGCATACCGTCAGTGCAAGGGAACGCGAATTGTATGAACAGCTTGCCGCTGCGTCGGATTTTCATCCGCGCAAGCATTTGACCGGAGGAACGGGTAAATGATGATGCAGGTTGCCAGTGCGGTCTGGCTGAACGAGACGGAGCTCTGTTCGATCGAGTATCTCGCCGAAGTATCGGGCCTGTCGGTGACGGATATACGGGATCTGGTCGATATCGGCGCGATCCTGCCGGCGCAGGGGCCGACGGACGATATGGACGAGTCGCAGTCGTTCCACCTGCGGTACGTCGTGACGGCGAAGAAGGCGCGACGATTGCGAGACGATTTCGAACTCGACCGCCATGGCGTCGCGGTGGCGCTCATGCTGCTGCGGCGGATTCAAGACCTCGAAGCGGAATTGCAGAGTTCGATCGCTGGCGGGACGACAAAACGCTGACCGGCGTGCGCTGACCCGCGCGAACCGCTCAGGCTGCCTTGCGCGTGGCGTTCTGGCGGTGATCCGACACCGAGTAGCGGCACGCTTCCACCAATCCGCGCGCCGCACTGTCGTATGTGTATCCGCCGACCAGCGCCAGGCTGCGCCGTGAAAAATCATTCCACACATGCTCCTGCGTCAGGAGGATGACCGCACGGTCTGCCCAGACATTCACATCGAGGTCGCAGATGAAGCCGTTTTCGCAATCCCGCACGAGTTCGCCTGTCACACCCGCGTGCGGCGAGCTGATGACGGGCAGGCCCGACGCGCACGCCTCGTTCACGACCACGCCCCAGGGGTCCCACTGTGTCGGAAACAGGAATATCCGTGCCGCCCCGTAAAGAGATGGCAGCTCCCGCTGTGCGGCAAAGCCCTTGAACTCCACCGACACCAGACTGGAAAGTTCGGCCGCGGCCTGCTTCACGCGATCTTCCTCGCTGCCCGACCCGACGAACAGCATGCTCGTCTTGCGGCCCAGTCTTTTTGCGACCTCCGCCGCCACCTGCAGCGCGAACAGCGGGTTCTTGACCGACTCGATGCGTCCGCAAAAGAGGAAATCAAAGGGTTTCTCCTTTTTCTGCAAGCGCGGAGAGAATGCATCGTTGTCGATGCACAGGCAGGACTTGAAGCAATGGTCCTCCGGTATGCCGTAGCTGCGGTAGAGGCGCTGGCCGCCTTCGCTGGCGGAGACGAAGGCTCCCGACCTTGCATAGACAAAGCGGCGCACGCTCCGGTGCACCTTGCTCAAGGACAGTTCGGACGCATCGGTGCCGTCCGTCATCGGTACATGGCCCCATCCCCGCATCTGCGCATAGCCGAACGCATACAGGTGAGTCGGATTGAAGCCGGCCGTCACGACGACGTCCGGCGCGAATTTTTTCAGGCTGGAAATGACGTCAAGGTTGTAGTGGATGTAGCGCCCACGCACCGAGATGAAATGCTCGCGCAGGAAGGTGTGGTTGAAGCCGAGGCTGGGCAAATCCCACAGCCGGTTCGGCTCCCGCTCCGCGCAAAAGATCGCATGCAGAATGACATCAGGCATTCGACTCAAACGTTGAAAGACCGGCACCCGATACGGGGTGACCTTGTTCGCGACAATTGCAACTCTAAGCATTGGTCAGGTTCCTTGATCCGATCGTGCATGTGCGGTGATGGGACGGTCCGCATGCACGGTCTGTCTGAAAAATGTGCAGAAGAATTCTTGCTTGCTGATACGGCAATTGAATCTTCTGATTGGATATCAGGATCGGGCAAAGTTCATGCCGCGTCTGCACAAGCGAACGCCTTATTGTCCGGTGTCAAATCGGCTTGCAGTCATGCCCTGATGCAAGTACGGCAAGCCATATGCGATGCACCAAGATGAATCAATGCGACAAGATCAGCGAAACACCATGACCGGAATGGTCGAATGCGCCAGTACCTTTTGCGTTTGGCTGCCGAGAAACAACTTGCTCAATCCTTTGCGCCCGTGCGAACCCATGAAAATCACGCCGCAATGAAAGCGATTCGCCGCATCGATGATTTCGTCGCTGGTATTGAAGGATGCAACCACGACGCTCTCGCACGGCACGTGAACATCGCCCGCGGCGGTCGTCACCTTGTGCACATGTTCCTGTGCGATGCGGCGCGACTCCGCTTCATACTCTGTCCAATCGCCGAGGAATGCACCTTCGGCTGCAGGCATGATGGGATAAGGCTCTGCGACCGCAAGTACAACGATTCTTCCGCCGATTGCCTTTGCAACGCCGATCGCGGCATCGGCCGCTTTGTCCGACCATGGCGAGCCGTCCGTCGGCACAAGAATGGTTTCGAACATGGGCACCTCGCTGCAGCATCACACGATTCTGTCTTGTTTCATCCTGGCGCTTCATCCGTCAGTCACCTTGAGCCTGCTCAATGAGGGCGGAGGAGAGACGCATATTCCCGCGCATGAACAATGCTGTGCATCACGCGGCTGACCGGTATCAATGCCGGCACGGCTGCCGCGGGTAGGATTTCAGGCAGGCGTCAAACGGTGAGCGATCAACATGGCATTCGAGCAGGACTGGCGTACCGAGTTGTACAAGGGCATGGAAGTGCATGTCACCGCCTTGCCGCGCGACGATGCGAATTCGGTATGGGATTATTCAGTGCGCATCAGCCAGCCCGGCGACGATGCCGGCAGCGAGAGCGAACTGTCGGCGCAATCCGGCGACGATGCGGACTATCCGAGCGAGGAAGAGGCCGTCCAGGCGGGATTCGTCAAGGGTTATGCGATGGTCGACCGCCTGCTGGCCTGAAGTCCGTATTGTGATCGCGACTATGGCGCGGCATCGGATGGCGCTGCCGCATTTCCAGTGAACTCGTCCGCTCCCGCCTCTTCCGCTTCTTCCGCCTCTTCATATCGCAGCGCGCACTCGCTGGCAGTCGATTCGCGAATGATCTGCGCCAGTCGCTGCACGCCGGGCCCGGCACTGTCTGGGTCGGCCAGGATCAGGTAAAGCTCGACGAACATTTCTCCGCCTTCGCGCATCGGCAGCGGTTTCAGCACGCCGGACCGAAGTTCGTTCCGGATTTTTTCCTCGGAAAACCATGAAAAGCCATAGCCGCTGCGCACTGCCTCGATCGACGTGGCGGCATCGGTGACGGTCCAGCGCTGCGTGGCATCGACCAGCGTCTTCCGGGTCTGTCGCGTGCCTGATTCGCGTACCACGATGTGGCGGTGCGCCCGCAGGTCCTGGATGGTCAGCTTGCGCCCCAGCTGATGCAAGGGGTGATCAGGACTGGCGATGGGAAGAAAGCGCAGCCGCATCAAGGGCGAGCCGAGGAAGCCGGGCGGCACCTGTCCGGCGATTGCGAAATCCACCTGCCCGCTCAACAAGGCCTCGCTCGTGCCGCCGAGGACCGATTCGATCAACTCGATGCGCGTGTGCGGACTTTCCTTGCCAAAGCGATTCATGCAATCGAGCAACAACCATGTCGGGAAAATGATCTCGGCAGCGAGACGGATTTCCGCTTCCCATCCGGCCGACAAGCGTCTGGCCGCGCGTTCCAGGGCGGACGACTCATCCAGCAGCGCTTTTGCGCGGCGATACAGGAACTGCCCGGTCGGTGTCAGCACCGCCTTGCGGCCCTGTATTTCAAATACCTTCAAGCCGAGCAGCGATTCGATCTTCTGCACCGCGTAGGTCACGGAGGATTGGCTTTTGTGCAGCACCGTTGCGGCTTGCGCATAGCCGCCCGTATCCACCACCGTAATCAGCGTGCGCCATTGCTCCAGCGTGATGTATTGCAGCTGCACGTCCGTCATTTATCTATCCAATGAATATATATACGCTAATTATTCTACTTTTTTATCTATTCAATGAATAGTTAAATACAGGTGTTCACCAAACAAAAGGAGAAACACCATGACAACACTGCTTCAGATCAACGCCAGCATCTTTTCCGGCCAAGGCCAGTCCAGCCGTCTCGCCGATCAGTTCGTCGAAGGATGGCGCGCCGCCAACCCGGACGCCAAGCTGGTCGTCCGCGACCTCGGCCAGAATCCCGTGCCGCACCTGACCGCGCAACGTTTTGGCGCGTTCATTGCCAAACCGGAGGAACGCAATGCGGAACAGCAGGTCGTGGTCGATTTTTCGGATGCATTGATCGAGGAAGTGCGCAAGGCTGATGTCATCGTGCTGGGCTTGCCAATGTATAACTTTGGCATTCCGTCGACGCTGAAGGCGTATTTCGACCACCTGGCACGCGCCGGCATCACTTTCCGCTACACGGAAAAGGGCCCGCAAGGCTTGCTGACCGGGAAAAAGGTCTATGTGTTTGCGGCGCGCGGCGGCTTGTATGCCGGCACCCCGCTGGATACGCAGACCTCGTATGTCCGCGACTTCCTGCGCTTCATCGGCATGGATGATGTGGAATTCGTGTATGCCGAAGGATTGAGCATGGGCGAGGCGAGCAAGGAAAAGGCCTTGGGCCAGGCCAAGGCAGAGATCGTGCAGCTGGTGGAGCCCTTGCGCGCGGCGGCGTGAAAGAGATTGTCCGAAGAACTCACTTCAGAAAACAGAAAGGTGTTTGTCAACATGAGCTCACGGTCTTTGCAACGCACTATCGAAGCGGTTCCGGCGTCTGACGGCGCCGGCGTCAAGCTGCGGCGCAGTCTGGGGCGCGGCCAGAGCACGCGGCTCGATCCCTTCCTGATGCTCGACGAGTTTTCCTCGGACAATCCGGACGATTACATCGCTGGTTTTCCGGCGCATCCGCACCGCGGGTTCGAGACGGTGACCTACATCCTCGACGGCCACATGCTGCACGAGGATCATCTCGGCAATCGCGGCGATTTGAAGAGCGGCGGCGTGCAATGGATGACAGCCGGGCGCGGCATCATCCATTCCGAAATGCCGCAACAGGAGCGGGGCCGCCTGCGCGGGTTCCAGCTCTGGATCAACCTGCCGGCGCGGGAAAAAATGAAAGCAGCGGGTTATCGCGACATCCAGCCGGATGAAATCCCGGCGGTGGCCTTGCCGGGCGGTGGGCAGGCCAAGGTGATTGCCGGAACCCTGCATACGGATGGCAAGTCCGTAGCGGGGGCGATTCAGGGCTTGACGACGGATCCGCTGTATCTGGATGTCACGCTGCCGGCAGGCACCCGATTTGCGCAGACGGTCAATAGTGGCTATCAGGCCTTGGTGTATGTATTTGAGGGCAGCGCCAGGATCGGCGGCGATGCGCCACGACTGCTGAAGACGCACAGCGTCGGCGTGCTGTCGGAAGGCGATCTGATCGAGGTGGCGGCGGAAGCGGACGGGGCGCGTTTTCTCGTCCTGGCCGGCAAGCCGCTGCGCGAACCGGTCGCGCAGTACGGGCCGTTCGTGATGAACACCCACGAAGAAATCGAACAGGCGATAATCGACTATCAGAATGGCAAGTTCGCACAGGCGACTGCCTGATCGATACTGAAGCATGGTCCGAACATGAGACTGGCGTTCCTCGCGGACGCCGGTTTTTTCGGCTTGAATGAACCACCGCATTCGCGCACATACCAATCTCAGGATGCCTTGACGATGACTGATTCCCTTTCTCCCCGTTTCTCTCTTCTCAAGCCGCACGTCAAGGACCTCGGCGGATTCACGGTGTCGCGCGTGCTGCCCGGGTATCCGCACAAGATGGTCGGCCCATTCATCTTCTTCGACCACATGGGGCCGGCCAGCTTCGCCCCGGGCCAGGGACTCGATGTACGGCCGCATCCGCACATCGGCCTCGCGACCGTCACTTACCTGTTCGAAGGCACGATCCTGCACCGCGACACGCTGGGTTCGGTGCAACCGATCAACCCCGGCGACGTGAACTGGATGACCGCAGGGCAGGGCATCGCACATTCCGAACGCACGCCGGATGATCTGCGCACGACGGGGAGCAAGCTGCACGGCATACAAATATGGGTTGCGCTGCCGCAGGAACACGAACAGACGTTGCCCGCATTCGAGCATCATCCTGTTGCCAATCTTCCAACGATTGTGTCGCCGGGCGTCACCTTGCGCGTCATTGCCGGCACCGCGTTCGGCAAGACCGCGCCGACGACGACATTTTCCGATCTGTTCTACGTGGCGGCGGAAATGGACGCCGGAGCCGGCTTCGTGCTGCCTGCGCAACACCAGGAGCGCGCGATCTACGCGGTCGATAGCGAGATTCTCGTCGATGGCGAGCCACTCGCTGCGCAGCACATGGCCGTACTCCCGCGGGGGCAAGCGATTACAATAATGGCCAGGACCACATCCCGCGTCATGCTTCTCGGCGGCAGTCCGCTCGACGGCGACCGCTTCATCTAGTGGAACTTCGTCGCCAGCAAGCGCGACGCCATCGACGAAGCCAAGGGAAGATGGCGCGAGCAGCGCTTCGGTAACGTTCCCGACGAAACCGAGTGGATTCCGTTGCCGCCCGAACATTGATCGCCGCAACCGTTGCGCGGGCGCAGGCAGCAGTCAGATACATTGGATTGAAAAAATGAGTGAAAGCAAGGCAGAAGTTCCGGCGCGCGCCGGCGGGGAATTGATCGAATACGTCGCATCGTCGCTCCTTCCGACCCGGCATGGCGATTTCCGCATCCACGTCTATCGCGCCGTTGGCGAAACGGTGGAGCACACCGTGCTGGTCAAGGGCGATCTGAACGGACGGGAAAATGTGCTGGTGCGCGTGCATTCCGAGTGCCTGACCGGCGATGTGTTCGGCTCGATGCGCTGCGACTGCGGCGAACAGCTCGATGCGGCCATGGCCATGATCAACGAAGCTGGCGCGGGCGCCATTGTCTATCTGCGCGGCCACGAAGGCAGGGGCATCGGCTTGGCGAACAAGATCCGCGCCTATCAATTGCAGGATCAGGGGCGCGACACGGTGGAAGCGAATGTCGATCTCGGGCTGCCCGTGGACACGCGCGACTATCAGGCGGCGGCGCAGATTCTGCATCACATGGGCGTCACCTCCATCTGCCTGATCACGAACAACCCGGCGAAAATGGCGAAGCTGGAGGAAAGCGGCTTGCGCGTTGCCGAACGGATTCCCGTCCTGATCGAGCGCACGCCGCATAACACGGCCTACCTGCGCACCAAGCAGGAAAAACTCGGGCACATGCTGGATTTCGAGTGACTTCGGTTTCAGGCCGATTACATGGCCTGAAAGGTAAAAATCTGCAACAGAATTCCACGGCAGAATTTTCGTGGACTACCGACAAAACAGTCATTTCGGTCTGTGCCGGAATGACGCACCTCTGATTGGCCGCTACGCATTGTCGGACTGATCGGCAGCACGCACTCCTCAATATAAAAAACACATGAAACGTCTATTCCTCGCCCTCTCTTTCTTGGCATGCAGTATCGCATACAGCGCGGAGCCGATCCGCATCGGCATGATCGAAGGATTCTCCGGCCCTTTCGCCAATGCCGGCCAGGCCGTCATCCGCAACCTGCAGCTTGCGATCGAAAACGTCAACGCGCGCGGCGGCGTCAAGCTGCCCGACGGCGCGCATCCGCTGGCTTTGGTCACCTACGACAGCAAGCAAGGGGTGGAGGAAGCCTTGATCGGCCTGCGTCAAATGACCGACCAGCGCATCGGTGTTGTGGTGCAGGGAAACAGCTCGGCGGTCGCGGCGGCCCTGATCGATGCGGTCGAGAAGCACAATGCGCGCGTGCCGGATCAGCGCGTCCTGTTCCTGAATTATTCCGCCGTCGATCCGACGCTGACGAATGAAAAATGCAGCTTCTGGCATTTCCGCTTCGATGCGAATGCCGACATGCGCATGCACGCCTTGACCGAGGTCATCAAGACCGACGCCAGCGCCAAGCGCGTCTATCTAATCGGACAGGACTACAGCTTCGGGCAGCAGGTTGCAAAGGTGGCGCGCTCCCAGCTGGCGGCCAAGCGCCCCGACGTCGTCATCGCGGGCGATGAGCTGCATCCGATCGGCAAGATCAAGGACTTCACGCCCTACATCACGAAGATCAAGGCCAGCGGCGCGGACACGGTCATCACAGGCAACTGGGGAAACGACCTGACGCTGCTGGTGAAGGCGGCAAGGGAAGGCGGGCTCAACGTGAAGTTCTACACCTTCTACGGCAATGGCCTGGGTGCGCCCGCGGCAATCGGCGATGCCGGCGTCGGCCGCGTACGTGCGGTGGCCGAATGGCATCCGAATGCCGGGCAGGGCGTGAAGAATTCGGCGAGCGATGCGTTTTACAAGGCGTTCCGCCAGCGCTATCCGTCGCCGGAAGACGACTACGTCCACATGCGCATGCATCTAATGATCGAGATGCTGGCTACGGCCATCGAGAAGGCGCAGAGCACCGAGGCGGCGAAGGTGGCGAAGGCGATGGAAGGTGCGCGCTACCAGAACGCGTTCCACGAAGCGAGCATGCGCGCTACCGATCATCAGCTGATCCAGCCGCTCTACGTATCGGTCATGCAGAAAATAGCGGACGGCGCGATACGCTTCGACAATGAAGGCAGCGGTTACGGATTCAAGACTGAGCGCTACATCCCGGCGGCAGCCACCGCCTTGCCGACCAGCTGCCGGATGCGGCGCAGCGACTGATACGCACGTTCAGTTCAGCTTCCCGCTTCGGCCCGCGACGCTGTATCGTCCTGCGCCGAGGAATACAAGCGCAATCGCGGTCACCAGGAACATGCCCTGCAGTTCCAGCGACCAGCCCCCTTGCTTATTCAGCGTGAAAACCTCCGCGGCATGTACCAGCCAGATGGCGAACACCATGTTGACCGCAATGATCAGCGCAGCCAGTCGCGTCCATGCGCCGAAGATGAGCAGCAAGGGTGCCAGCACTTCACCGATGTACACCATGTAGCCGAAAGCCGCCGGCAATCCGGCATCCGTTGCCACCTTGAGAATGAAGGCGGGACCGCCGATCACCTTGGCAATCCCGTGCAAGAGGATCAGCACACCGAGTACCAGGCGCAGCAGCAGCTTGCCGAAATCCTCCGCCGGTTGACTATCGATCGTCGTTTCTTTCATCGCAACACTCCTTGTTATTGGATTGCGGTGCATGAGCGGATGCATGCTGGATGAAACATATTACTGTTGGGAAGATGCGATCACCTGGAGAATGTTCCTCGGTTTGTCGTGCATCAACATATCATCGAGAGTGGATGGATGCCTATCGATTCAACAGTCGATTCCACCACGATTTTTTCGACTCGACCGGTCCATTGTCCTTCTTTTTTGCGGTCGGCCCGGAAGCGACTTGCTTGTCGTATTCCAGCAGAAGTACCTTGCTTTCCAGCACCTTGATGACACTATCCTTGTCGGTGAGCCGCGCACGCAGTTCGCTCGTGACCTGATCCTTGATCCGGCGCAGTTCGCCTTCCAGCGCCAAGGCGCGCTCAAGCGAGCGGTTCTTCTCTTCGAGAATGGCGACCTTCACCTTGTCGCGCGCCGATTCATCATCCGATCCATTCGCGACATCGGGATAGAGCCGTCCGTATGTACGCAGCAGTTCCGAGGTGTCGATCCTGGTGTCACCCTCCGGAGAAACGGTCTTGCTGAGGCGGCCGCGCTCGATATCCCGATAGATCGTGGTGCGGTTTCTGTGTACGAGCTTCGCCGCCTCGGTAATTGAGACAAGTGCCATATGTTGCAAAAGGAGGCGCGACCCGCGACGATGCAGGTGCCATGGCTGGCCGCGATTACGTTGATGTAAATTGAACGTTCATTTGAACGTGCCGCCATTTAGACAATGTGCGTCGGCGCAGTTCCCGCAGCAGCTGATTGCGAGAATCGAAAGGAGATGGAGGAGGGATGGAATCCGATTTCGCCGATGAACCTTCCACCAGGAAAGCACGGGAAGCCATGCCGGAGGTCGCCGCGTGGATCGATTCGCTGCGCGAGGCATTCGGCAGGGAGCAAATCGATGCGTGCATCAGGATCGGGATCCGCGACGGCTCCTTCTGGGCGATGGAAAACGGGAGGACGATCGGTACGCCGCCGGCCGAAGCGCGAAGCCGCATCGAAAAGGAATGGCAGGAGTTGGGGCAGAAGAAAGAGCCGGGCGGAGAGGGCGGTCAGGCAGGGTGAGGGCAAATCAGAACAGACGCAACTGTGTCAGATCGAGCCGTGCTTGCTCTTTGAGCCAGCGTTTGGCCTCGGGGAGCGAAGCTGTTTCGCCGCGCAGCGTGCCGACTTCGCAGCGATACACGCCATCCCATTTGCCGCTTTCGCCGAGGCTGATGCGCCCGATGCGTTGGGTTCCATTCCACAGTGTGTGACACCGATATCCGCGCTGCCAAGTCAGCGCGTTCGCCTGCTTGTTCCGCTTCTTCCGTTCCATATGCCGTTCGTGACTTGCCGGGCGTAAATTATCCCTCAAATGGTCGCCGGGATATTGCCGTGATGCGAATTTTTGAACCGCGTGGAATCAGCTGCGGCATGTCACGATCATTCATGGCAAGCGGACATGGAAGCGTGCGACAGGCTTTCTGCCTGGCCGGCGCGGCTTGCTGCGGCAGACCTGCAAGGTGTGGCGCGAGTATTTCCGCCGCGATTTTCATCCGGATCAGCAGAGCGATCTCTTGCAACGCTGGCTGGAGGACAACGCCGGACAATATGCCCTGGTCAAGCCTGCCTGAACCTGCTTCACGTCCCTTGCGACAGCGCCTTCTCTATATCCCCGACGAGCTTCCGATCGTCCGGTGCGACGCGGCTCGAATAATCGGCCACGACCTTGCCTGTGCGGTCGATCAGGTATTTGTGAAAATTCCACTTCGGCGCGGTTCCCGTGGTGCGCGCCAGCGTGGCGTATAGCGGATTGGCGCGCGGACCCGTGACCGAGGACTTCGCAAACATCGGGAATTTCACGCCATAGGTGTTGTAGCAGAAGTCGGCAATCTCCTTGCTGCTGCCCGGCTCCTGCGAAAAGTCGTTTGACGGGAAACCGAGCACGACCAGTCCCTTGGTGCGGTACTTCGCATACAAGGCTTCGAGCCCCTCGTATTGCCCGGTGAAGCCGCAATAGCTTGCCGTATTCACCACCAGCATCACCTTCCCGGCAAACTGGCAGAGATTCTGCGGTGCCTCGTCCTGCAGCCGGTTGAAGCGATGGTCGAGTAGCGACGGACATGAAGCGGATGCAGGCGAGGGCGGCGACTGCGTCCATGACGAGTTGATCATGCCGAGGGACAGGGCAACAAGCAGGATGAAACACTTGAACATGACAATCTCCAGTTGGTATTCGTGAAATGCGCGCGCCGTTCCATGCCGAGACGGATCGTATCCGGAAATCGGCATTGCCGGATATCGATGCTCACATTCCCGGCGTGCAATCGGTGCAATGCTCGATCTCCGGCAGCCCGTGCAGCAGCTTGTCATCCGCATCGCGCAGGGCCGTGCGCAATCCTTCCTCGATCACCGGATGGTAGAACGGCATTTGCAGCATCTGGTCGATGCTCATGCGGTTCTGACAGGCCCACGCCAGCAAATGCGCCAGATGCTCCGCGCGCGGTCCGGTCATTTCGGCACCGAGAAAACGCCCCGATCCGTGTTCTGCATACACGCGCAACAAGCCGCGATTCTGCAGCATGACGCGGCTGCGCCCCTGATCTTCAAACGACACTTCACCGACGGCGAAGGAGCCAGGCTGCAGGTCGCGGTAACTCTCGCCGACAGCGGCAATCTGCGGATCGCAGAATACGATATTGAGCGGCGTACGCCGCAACCCGCGCCGCACGTCGGGATAGCGACCCGCATTGTCGCCGGCGATGCGTCCCTCATCGGCGGCTTCATGCAACAGCGGACGCTCGCCACTGACATCGCCCGCAATGAAAATTCCGCTATCGCCGCACTGCATCGTATGCGGGTCGGACAGCGGCACACCGCGTTCATCAAGCGCTATCGATAAATTTGCAAGGTCCAGATCGCGCAGATTCGGCACACGGCCCGAAGCGGCCAATACATGACCGTGATGCTCGATCCGCTCCTTGCCATCCGCATCGCGCGTGCGCAGTGCGACGCCATCGCCGTCCCGTTGCGCACCCAATACCTCCGTGTGCAGCCGCAGGTCGAGCTCGTCACCGAATATCCGCGCCGCGGCGTTGCGCACGGCCGGATCGGTCAAGGGCGCAATCCTGTCGTTGCGTCCGTATATCGTCACCCGCACGCCGAGCCGATGCAAGGCTTGCCCGAGTTCGCAACCGATCACTCCGGCACCGATAACCGCGATCGATTCCGGCAAATCATCCCATTCGAACACCTGATCGCTCACCAGCAAGCGGTCGGCGGCGTCGGCAAGTTCCGGCGGAAGCATGGGACTTGACCCCGTCGCGATCACGATGCTGGCTGCGTTGACGACAGTATGGTCATCCACCTGCAGGCTTTTTTCGCTGATGAAGCGCGCATATCCGCGCAAGCGATGTTCCGGCGGAATCCGCTGGACGCCTTCGAGCACGAAACGGACAAAACGGTCGCGTTCCGAGCGCACACGTGCCATGATCGCCTTGCCGTCGATACGCAGCGGCCCGGCATGAATGCCGAACGCGGGTGCGGCGCCAATCGCATGAGCCGCGTCGGCCGCGGCGATCAGCAACTTGCTCGGCATGCAACCGACGCGCGCGCAGGTGGTGCCATTGGGGCCGCCTTCGATCAGCACGACATTCCTGCCGTGCGATTTCGCCGCCTTGTACGCTGCAAGACCGGCAGTGCCGGCACCGATCACCGCGACATCGACATTCAATGTATTCATCTCGGCATTTCCTTCGGGCAGCGTATCCGTGCAAGAGCAGTTTGCACGCATGCGGATTGTGATGAGAATAGTTTATGTAGAGCGGACTTGTACGGATTGATCTTCAAAAGACATTCGTCTTCCGTCAAGTGAATAGAATGAAATTGTGAGACGGAGGGTCGGCGAAGGATTGCGACGGCAAGCATGTACGGAGGGATATATGGAAATCCTGCATGGCACATTGTTGGCAAAATACAAAGAGGTCGAAGACGCGCTTGATTTTGCGAAAACAGTGAACGAACAGCAATTGCGGCTCAAACAACGGCACACCGATTCTTACAACGTCGATGTCCATTGCAGCGCGATCGCGTTCGGACTTCGCGGTATCAGCAGAAAGATCGATGCGCTTGTGACGGCGCTTCAGCGGCGTGACAACCCGCACGCGGCGCGCTTTTTCGTATCGGTCAGGACCGCCAAACTGCAGGAAGCGCTGCGCGAATACAATGCCGCAACCGCCAGCGTAGCCCCATGGGAAATCTCGCTGGACGCCACCGTCAACTGTCTCGAACTGGCTTTTGGCGGTCTGGAATCGATTGAGGATGATATTTATGCCCATGAGCAAAGGTGGCAGTGATGGGCTTGGCTGGATTGGAGATGCTCAAATGACTTCCGCATAAAGTTCCGCATAATTTGCATTATGTAAAATAACATATCGCAAGAAACCGCAAGAAGCAATCCCGCCCACAATTTCGTTTGTTGAAGTAATCGTGTCCGATAGCTCGATGGATTGCCGCGTCTGGCCGAATCCGCATGTGATCTTCTGTGCCTTCTTCCAGCCAGCCTTTAGCGGCAAGCCGAGAAAAACACCAAAACACGATCGGGCCTGCACAAGCATCGACACCACATTCAACGCGGTCAAGCAACTCGACTTCGCGCGCAGACATCACCATCGAAATCAACGCACGAACGTGCCCAGTCCGCCGTCGTCAAAGTACTCGAGCACCACCTTCCCGGATGAGAAACTCGCCTTGGATATCGTGCCGGGTGGCGCGTTCTCGTTATTGAGCGTGAACGTGAAGACATCTCCATCCCAATGCGAAAGCGGATACGTCATCGGCTTTGGTCCAAGACGCAGCTCCAGCGAGCCCTGGTTGTTGACGACTTGCAGCGGGCCGTAGTAGTCGTTTTGATAGATGCCGACGTAAGACGAAAGCACCTTGGCCGGCGCCGGACTCACTGGTTTCGCAACGCCGACCAGCGATCCTTCCGGCGTTAAAAAGGGCGCGAATGCTTTCGTGAAAAACGCTTCCCAGTCGCGTTCCATGCGACCGAACTGGACCAGGTCCGCGAACTGTGCGGTCAATGTCTCGGGTATGCCGTAGGGGGCGGCATTCGTCAGGACGACGATCGCCACATCCGCTGACGGGATGGCCGTGAACGCGGTGGCTGCACCCAGTGCGAATGCGCCGGAATGGCTGATCATCATCCTTCCCGCCGCAGAAGTGCTGACGTTGAATCCATAGCCATAGAAGCCGGAACGTTCATCCATGCTGGAGGATGGAATGGAAACGATCTGCGGTGAGGTCGCCGGTTGCAATGCACTCGCATCCACCAGCTGGCGGCCGCCGACGGAACCATTGGCCAACAGGAACGCCAGCCATTTCGCCACGTCGTTGACCGATGAGGTCACGCCACCGGCAGGCGATTGCGCATCGGGCTCGCGCGCTACTCCGACGACAAAGCTGCCGTTCACCTTGACGTGCCCCACGGCGCGATTGGGGCGCGCTTGATAGTCGGCGAAACGGGAGCTGGTCGAATTCATTCCCAGAGGGTGGTAGATCGATTGTTCCGAGAGTGTTGCCCAGTCCACTCCCGCTGCGATAGCGACGGATTCTGCGGCGGCCGTCAGGCCGAAATTCGTGTAGGCATACGTCACGCGAAACGGCGTCAGCGGCGAGTACCGCAGGCGATTGAGTACCTGCGTACGGTCATAGCCGAGATCTTCCAGCTTGTCTCCGGCATGGGAAGGCAGGCCCGACCGGTGGGAATACAGGTCGCCGATGGTCATCTTTTCGCTGATGTAGGGATCGGCCAGCGAGAACGAAGGCAGGTTCGCTTGAACCGGCGTGTCCCATTTCACCCGCCCTGCGCCAACCTGCTGTGCCACCACGGTGGCGCCAATCGACTTCGACATCGATGCAAGCTGAAACACGGTATCCGCATCCACGAGTGCGGGATTGCCTGCCGCGCGCACGCCGAAGCCCTTGGCATACACGGTCTGTCCGCCATGCACCACGGCGACCGCCATTCCCGGAATGCCCGTTCGGGCCATGATGTCGGCCGCCATCGCGTCAAGTTGGCTGACGGCGCGATCGATCTGTCCCGCAGGAATGGGCACGCCCGAGCCTTGGCCCGGTGACTCGGAATCCGATGTATCGGTTGTGCTGGATGGGGATGCATTGCTGGAAACAGCCGCTACCGGTGCCATTCCTCCCCCGCCACAAGCCGTCAGCAATACGCCAAACAGTGCGAGCAATACGGCAGTACGCATGGCGTTATACATAGACGACCTCTGAGCGTGTGTTGATTTTCTTCCGAGAATGAATGAGGCGATCAACGGCCGTAAGCCCGGACGAATTATTTTCGAAGCATGTCTCACTCTAGCGGGCGGTGTATCGACAGCCAAGGAACGAGACTGCGACAAGATCCAGCAAATCTGATCTGTCGCAAGGCCTGCGGCGTCAGGTGATCTGCATGGAAATTAGTAACCGGCGCGAAATGCTGGCGGAAATTGCAAACTTCTCCATAAAAAACAAACCTTGGCGGACGCAGTGCTGGCTGTGATGAGACCAAAGTCCAATAGTGAGCACGAGTCCGGTTGGCTATGATTTTCTGTAATGGCGCATGGCATCCATCAACCCATCAGATGCACCGTCGCGCACCATTCTGTTCAGCGGTTTTATCGGGAAGCCCTGGATTTCTCGTTCTCGCGCGTCAAGGCGTCAAGCGCAGCGCAAATCTGGCGACGGTGACTTGCGAGGTCCGCAGCGGGGGCATGCGTGGCGTGATCGTTCAGATATATCTGCCCCTGGCCGACGAGGCAGTGGTCTCCCGGCCCGCCGGCATGCTCGCGAAAGGAAGCGATATCTTGCGCTGATCATGAAGGACGGTCGGATCTGCAAGAACAAGCTTTGATCGTCGCAAAATCGGAAGGATCGAATATGCGTTGGTTCTACATGTCGGTGGTTACCCTGCTCATCGTAGCGACGCTGATTTTCGCGTTGCAGAATTTTCAGGTCGTCACAGTGTCTTTCCTCGGCCTCAGCATCAGCGCCCCGCTCGCGATTCTTGTCGCTGTCATCTATTTGCTCGGCATGGTCACTGGCGGCGGCGCATGGTCGCTCATACGATGGGCGCTGGAAGGATCAAAGAAGACCTGGGTGGACAAGGGGCGGCCATTGTGATCCGTCGGTCTAAACAGGTATGCAAAAGTTTTTTGACATCGAATTCATCTCCGCTAGCTGGCCAATTCGTAGGGTGCGTTCCACGCACCGTCTCACCTGGCACGGGCCAATGTCGTCCAGTTGCGAGAGGCGAACGGTGCGTGGAACGCACCCTACGGCATGTCAAAAAACTTTTGCGGACCTGCTTAGAAAAGGACTGCGTCGATCTTCGTGATGTGAGGCGCGACACGCAAGGCCTCTTCGCATTGTCGCTCGATGACAGCGGCAACGCGCGTCATCATCGAGGCTTCCGCACCCTCCTCCGCCAACTCGCTCATCAGCGTCGGCAGCGCCTGCTTGCACGCTTGCGCGAGGCGCTTTACCTCGCCCGCCACCAGGCGCGGATGCAGATTGTTTTCATGCGCGAGTTGGGCCCAGTCGTAGGCGGAAATCGCGACGGGGTCGAAATTGTCGCCAATCGCCATGGCCAATGAATCGAGCACGCCGTCGCCGGCAAAGACCAGTCCGCTGACGAGATCGTAGGTCGGCGCAAGCTGCAACCCGCGCACGCTGCTGAAGAAGCTGAGATTCTTCGCGTGCGCATCCGTGTTTCCGATGAGCACCTGAAAGATCACCCAGCGCAGGAATTCCAGTTGCGCGACACCGGGCGCAGGAATTTTCGTTTTGTCGCTCAGGAGACTGAAAAAACGCCTGAGGGATGCGCCGTCTCGAATATTTTTGACATGCTCCCCATCGCCGTAGGGACGTTCGTACTTGAAGTCGACGGGCAACCCCAGCGCCTGACAGCCGTCGATGCAGTGAAGGCGTTGGACCTCCATCCGGCCTGCCCTTCCCTCCTTCAGCTTGCGGTCAAAACGTTCAATCACCAGCACCGGTTCCGGCACGTGCCTGAGGCTGGCCTTCGCGGCGGGCAGCTTGAGCGCGTGCGCCAGTCGCAGGCACATCAGCTCATTGGTTGTCATGCCGGCCATCTGCTGTCGAACCGGTTCCGGCTTCAGGATGAGGGTTGACGCCAGCGTCGGATCTTCCACAAGAAACCATTGCCCTTCATGCTCGTATACCGCGAGCTTGTCCTGATAGCCGGCGATGGACAGGCGTACCTTGCCATCCCAGACCGTGAATGGCTCCGAGGGGCGGTGCCGAATCCGCTCGGACAATTCCGCGTCGGACAACAGGCGCGGCGATACTTCGATTCGATCAGGACGTTCGTCAGGGAGCGAGATCACCAATGCGCCGGCGGTTTCCCGCCCGAGCGCATGGAGAAGGCCGAGCACGTTTGCCTTGGAGACATTGCTCACGCGTGCCGCGTCATCCAGCGCCTGGCCTTCGGGCAACAGGTTCTGAAAAAACTGGCGAACCGCCGCGCTGTGCTGCTCCGGCGTTTCCTGCGGGGTTTGCGTCAGCGGCAAGGAGGGGCACAGGGCAAATCGCTGGTCCCATTCCAGCCACGCCGGGGCATACTCAAACGCGAATCGCCCGGTGGCACCGTCATAGGACAAATCACCGATCCTGTGTTCCTGAGTCCAGACAGCCAGCTTCATTCGGTGCCCTCATTGAGATGGGCAAGCTGATGGCGAATCTGCTCGCGGCGGGAGGATGGAATTGCAAAAAAACTGACACCGATGGCATCCGCGATCTGCAGCACCTTGCCGAGGCTGACTCCCGGCTTTCCAGCCTCGACATCCACAAGCGTCTGCAGCGACACCCTGGCGAGGAGCGCGGCATCGGCGAGTCGAAGTCCGGCTTGCGTCCGCGCGGCTTTGATCGCTTGCGCGACCACTGCGGTGGTGTCAATGAAGGGGTCTTTGGGGAAAGACGTTGGCCGTATCGTTTTCATGGATTCCGCCTTTAATTCTGCAATAGCAGAATTTTATGGCGAATCCAGTTTGGTCGCAAGGTAAATTCTACTATGGCAGAATTATTTGAAAACCAAGGGTGATCTCACTATTAAATTCTGAAATAGCAGAATTTATAGACCAAAGAAACAGCGAAAATCATTCACTCCATTGACTGCCATTCGCATCAAAAGTCGATCAGGAAACCAAGGCCGATGCTTTGTTGATAACTGTTGTAGTCGATGAGCGACTGGCCATAGCCTGAAAAGAACTGGATATAGCCCTTCAGCTGCTCTGACAGCGGGAAGCCCCAGCCCAGCTGCACGGCGCCTTTGCCGGTGTCGAAGTTGCGCCGGGCAAGAACCGAAAAATCATGGCCGCGCCAGCGGTAGTTGGCGATGAGGTCGCCGCGTCCCATGTAATCGACGATATCCGGGTTGTCATCCTCGCTCTGATTTTCATGGAAGCGGTGCCAGACGCGCGCCAGCACATTGAAGTCGCCGCGCTCGAAGCCGGCTTGTACATAGACGCGGTTCCAGCTGCGCGACAGGCTCCCAGACTGGCCATTGGATTGGTGCACCAGTCCCACATTGACGAAGCGGGTGTGCAGCCCGAGCAAGTCGAAATTGAGCGGCGTGACGAACATCACCTCGGGCTGATAGTTGGTTTCCCTGAACGGGCTGGACGCATCGCTGTTGTATGCCTGCCAGAAACTGCGCTGTGTGTACCCGAACCACAGATCGCTCTTGTTGATCACGTTTTCCAGTGCCTTGACCTTGAAGCCGAGCTGGAACGAAAGTTCCGTGTTTGAAACCTTCGGGTTGTCGGGATCAAGCGCGATGAGCGGCTCGAAAGGCGCGACGTTCGGATCGCGGCTGGTGTTAGCCAACAGCACGTAGTTTGGCGTGTGTGGACGGAATGCGAAGGTTCCGCGCTTGTGTGCGTCGTCCAATTCCCAATGCTTGACGAGGCTGAAGGGTTCTTCCTGCAGTCTTTTCTCTTCCGCGATCGCAGTTTCCGCAGCCGGCGCTGCTGCGTTCGCGGCATCCGCCGGTGCATCGCTTGCGCGCTCGGCAAGGCGGTCATAGCATTCCAGCCGCAGCTTGTTCTCGGCGACGCGCGCGCAATCCGCGAACGCAGCTGATTGATCCGCGGCGAAAGCGGAACCGCTGAACAACAAGGAAAGAATGATCAATCGTGGATAGGGTGGATGGTGATATGTCATGTGTCTGAACCGGGTATGCGATCGCCGCGCTGAATGATAATTTTCTACGGCAATCGTAGCAATTATTCGTGATCTGTTGCACTCACGAAAATATGCTCCTCGCATAGTGCTGTAAACATAGTCTGCAGACAAGCTTTCCGGCGGAATTAGACATGGATCAATGACGCAGCACAAGGCGAAAACGCAATGCGCGGCCGCGAGTAAGCTATCGAGCTGAAAGCACAACATTGTAAAAATTCAAAGCCTTGCGGCAATGGAAAAGGGGAATCCATGCTGCCGCACCGCGTGTGCCGCGAAGGACTTGCCATGACTGACCGCACTCCCCGCCTTCTTCTCTCCATACTGCTGGTCTGCATCTCGGCACACGTCGATGCGACAACCATCTACCGATACAAGATGCCCGACGGTTCGACCTTGTATTCGCAGACCGCGCCGAGAGGCGGAAAGCAGGCGGGCATTGTCCGCGTGCCCCCCATGAGCCGCGCCGAAACCGAGGCCCAAGGTGTTGCCAAACGCAAGCTGGAGCAGGACATGGCGCGTGCGGATCGGCTTGCCGTACTGCGCAGCATCAGTCTTGCTGCGGCGTACAACGATGTCTGCAGAGCATCGCAGCGAATGCAAACGGCGCGGTATGCATACATGCACGGTCTGGTTCCCGGTCCGGGTGAAAGGCAAGGCACTGTGGGACGCTTCAACCGCTTGAACGAGGCGTACTGGGAACGCATTCGCGACTTGCAGCAAGAGATCGATTTGTCGGAACTGGATCTGGATCGGGCGCGAACAGAATATGAGCGCCTGAAGTAAGCGGAGTAAGAGCGGACCGCAGTCGCGATTGCAATGACCGTATTCGACGGTCTGCAATTGGCAATCGAATATCGTGGGCGATAGCGGATTATCACGTGCTGGAATCGAACGAAGCCTTACGGGCGGTCCTGAATCTGCTCGCTTGATCCGCAGTGCGGAACAAAGCATGTTCAAGCACCAATCTTCGTTACCAGTTGGTCAGGAAACGCCAAAAATATCGTCGTAAAAGCGAAATTTAATCTTTAATCGAAGCAACCAATAGCGAGGCAGTCTGTCCTAGGAATGAATACCGGAAACGTTGTCCGCAGCACAGATTCCAGCATTGTGCGATCCGGACAAGCCTCTCTGACAGGACTGATCAATGCCAAGCTTTTCAAAAGTGTATCAATCGTCGAAGAACATCTACGTGCGCGTCGCGTTCCTGCTGCTGATCGCGATCGGCGCGGTTGCTGCGGTCGTCTACAAGCCGACGGTATTGCCGAAGGCCGCGCCTGTGGTGCACTCGCAGGACATTTCGCAAATCACCGCACTGGCTGCCAACAAGAGCCGGCTTGAATACCTGCTGCTCGCCAATCCCTTGTCGGATTTCCCGCGTTACGTGTACAAGTACCGGAGCGATGAAACGATTCACGTCGTGAAAGTGCCCAGCACATCGCATGCCAATCTCGAGCGTGAAGTGCTGCTGAAGAACGCGATCCCCTACTCCATCGCCAAGGAAGAATTCCTGGCGTCGAACACGGCGATCCTCGAAGACGAACAATCGAAAACCGGCTTCGCTGCCGAGGCCGGCACTTTCTTCCTGCGCAACGCCATTGGTATCGCGCTGCTGGTTTTCCTCTTCTTTGCCTTGCGCAAAGGCATTCCCGGCATGACGGGCGCCAGCGCATCGGTGATCAAGCCTGACAGCCTGAAGGGCAGCATGGACGACCTGGTCGGCATGGAGGACATCAAGCAGGAAGTCGCGCACCTGGAAGAGATGATCCGCAACCGCAGCCTTTATCGTTCGCACAACATCGACAAGCCGTTCAATGTCATGCTGACCGGGCCGGCGGGCACCGGCAAGACCAAGCTGGCAGGCTATCTGGCCAAGAAGCTGGACATTCCCCTGATCCAGGCATCCGGCTCGGGTCTGGAGTCGGGCTTTGTCGGCGGCGGTTCCAAGGCGCTCAATGCGATTTACAAAAAGGCATGCAAGGAAGGCCGCTGCATCATCTTCCTCGACGAAGCGCAGAGCCTCTTCATGCCGCGCGGACGCGGCGACAAGAAGTGGGATGACGACACCGCCAACACGCTGCTCGGCCTGCTCGACGGCATCAAGAGCGATGAAGGTGCGGGCATCATCTGGGTGGTGGCGTCCAACTTCGATGATGTCAACATGCAAATGGACGAGGCGATGCTGCGCCGCTTCTCGGTGAAGATCAACTTCCGTCTGCCGAACCGATCGGAGCGTCACGAATTGCTGAACGTGTTCCTGTCGAAGAAGGATCAAGGCTGCGTGAACTGGTCGGACATGAACCTCGACTATGTGGCGGACATTACGGCCAACCTCAGCCCGGCGCTGGTGGAAACCGTGGTCGATCGCGCCAGCATGATCGCGATTCAGGAAAAGACCGTGATCACGACGGACGTGCTGTTCCGCGCATTCGAACGCGCATCGATCGGCATGACCGACCGCGCCACGACTGCGGAAAAAGACAAGCAGCGCGAACGCGTGGCATTGCACGAACTCGGCCACTTCTTCATGCAGATCGATCCGTACCTGCGCCAAGGCATGAGCTGGGAGGAAGTGAAGGAAAAATCGCATCTGCTCAAGATCAGCACCGAATCGGTCTCCAAGATCGGCGCGCTGGGCTATGTTCTTTCTTCGGGTGAAGACGTGTCGCTGCAGACGCTGGAAGAGATGGAGCAGGACATCATGCAGCTGTACGGCGGCGTTGCGGCGGAAGAACTGTTCTACGGCGCACGCGGTATCTCGGTCGGCAGCCAGAACGACATCCAGAAGGTCACGGCCAAGCTCGACCTCATGGTCAACCGCCTGTCGATGTATTCGCGCTCCAAGCTCGATTACACGCAACTGCAAGGCGATGGTTCGCGCGACGAGGCAGTCAAGCAGGTCGAGGGCAAGGCGGACGAGCTGTATACCCGCACGCTGGACGCCATCAAGGGTTACAAGGACATCATGGTGGCGCTGAAAGGCACATTGCTCGATCGTTATGTGTTATCGAAGGACGAAGTGTTTGCCTTGCTGGCTGACTTGACGGAGCCGCAAGACTACGCCAAGGCAGCCTGACGCCCTCCTTTCGAGACGCCCCTCTGCCGAGACAAACGGCCGCAACGCAGCATTGATCGCTGCCTTGCGGCCGTCCTGCTTTTGATGATGCGATCAGAGCGGAAAAGTCTTCCTCATTGCGGTGTCTATCGCATCGAGCAACTCTTGGTCGCCAAACGGTTTGCAAAGAAAGTCGGAGACACCGGCATCGATGCACTCCTCGCGAATATCCGAATCGTCATCGGCGGAAATGATCACGGTAGGAATATGCACGCCAACGAAAGCCGGGTCGCGCAGCACGTCGAATCCGCTCATGCCCGGCATGTGCAGGTCGAGAACGACGCAGTCGTAACTGCAGTACGGCAAGGTGTCCAGGAACTCCCGCGCAGTGGCGAACATCCGTGCATCGCGGCCCGCGGCGCGAACCAGCCGCAGCAGCGCCTTGCGCACAGAAACCTCGTCGTCCACGACGGCAATCACGGTGGAGCGTATGGATGTCATACCACCTTATACAAGCCAGGCGCGCAATGCGTAATTGGACCTTGGTCTAACAGCTTGTCGCCAGACTATCGGTAATTTGTTAAGCCGCTTTGCGGCAGCGCCGATTACCCTATGTGCTGACTTTTGGCAAAACGCAAGTTGGAGATTGACCATTCTCACGGAGAGAGAACGTCCCCGCCGTAGTCTTTCTACATACCGCTTCAGGACGACAACTTTCTATTGGGGATGGATATGGTCAAACACTTCACCCGCGCGTGGGGAATGCGCGCATTCGTACCGGCCTTATTCGGTTTGCTGTTGGCGGCGTGCGGCGGCGGTGGAGGAAGCGGCGGTGCATCCGGCAACCCATCGCCTAGCTCGTCGACCGCAAACACCTCCGGCGGAACAGGCGGCACATCGACAGACTCCCCCGGCACTGGAACAGGAGGAACGACTACGCCTGGCACAACTACAACCGATCCGAGTTCATCAACGCCAACGCCCAGCCCCACTGCCCGCTTCTACGCCCCTCGAGGCATCACCTCCGATAGCCAAGGAAATTTATATGTCGCCGATGGCGGAAACTATGTCATCCGCAAAATCACACCCAATCTCAAGGTCAGCACGATTGCGGGAACAGTCGGAGTGAAAGGCAATGTTGATGGTCCTGCCGCAAGCGCCCAGTTCACGGATTTGCGCAGCATTACGGTTTCGCCGAGCGGCACGCTATACGTCGTTGATCAGTACGCCATTCGGGCGCTATCCACAGATGGCGTGGTTACTACCTTGGCAGGCAATGTCAATGAATATGGGTATGACGATGCAGTGGGCAGTGCAGCCCGGTTTAATACTCTGGGCAATCTAGCGGTCGGCAAAGATGGAACGATTTATGTTACCGCCAACGATGCGGTCCGCAAGCTGACTCCCGATGGCGCAGTGAGCACTGTGCTTAATGCTCGATTGCCGATGTGGGGGCTCAGCGGATTAACAATTGATGGCCATGACAACTTGTACGTAGGGGATTGGTATGGCATTTGGAAGTTGAGCCCGAGGGGAGAGCTGAGTTTGTTTGCTGGAGGTAAAAAGGATGGTAACTCGATGAGTCGCGATGGAACCGGATCTGATGCCGTACTCGTCGATATACGAAATATGACGATAGATAAAGTAGGGGTTCTTTATATTACCGAGAGTCAAGTGGAAGGTCCTATGTGCAGTGGCACTCACAGTGTCGTCCGTAAGATCGATCAAAACGGTGTTGTTACCACAATTGCGGGAAAACCTTATGACTGCTTCAATTCTCCGGGGAGCAGTGATGGACAAGGGCGAACTGCGAACTTCTTTTATCCGGAGGGGATCACCGCCAATATCGATGGCAACCTCTATGTTGCAGACAACAGCAACGAATTGATTCGGCGGGTTACGCCAGATGGAATGGTAACGACCATTGCCGGGAAAGCCCGCGAACAAGGAAGCTCTGACTAACTAACGTTAATTTTTTCTCTATGTACATAAAAGGCGTCTACTTAACAGGCGCCTTTTAGTGTCAGGGGGAGATGTGTCGAGCTTCGGACACGCAACCCCATCATACATACACTGGAATTTATTTCCGATTGCCCCATTAGCAGGGTTCGACGGCATGCCGAGCAGAATATTGTCATGCCCATAGTAAATAATCGTAAGCAAACGACCGCGCCATTCGCCGCCACTGGGCGCTGGTGTGCTGTGCCTTCGCCTTTTGCTGGTGGCACAAGACGCTCACCGCGCTTGCTGGCGCCGAACCGCTGGTCCAAGCACAAGCCGCGCCTGTGCAGCATTGCAATTCTTTCTGCCCGAATCGACCTGGGAGGTCGACGCGATCACGGCACGCACGTTGCAATTGCGCGGGGCCGATCCGCTGACCGCCTCCACCGCCGATGGCGTGCTCGTCATCGACGACACCGGCGACCGCAAGGATGGCTGCGCCACCGACCATGTCGCGCGCCAGTACCTCGGTTCGGTCGGCAAGATCGATAACGGCATCGTCGCCGTTACCACGCGCAAGACCCTGCGTTCCAGACCAAGCCGCAAATCGCCTTGTCCCTGGTCGAGCGCGCACAGGCGGCCGGCATTGCGTTCAAGGCGATCGTGGCCGATTGCTTTTACGGCGATAACAACGCGCTCGAAGCCGTTTTGCGGCAGCGCCGATTACCCTCTGTGCTGACTTTTGGCAAAACGCAAGTTGGAGATTGACCATTCTCACGAAGAGAGAACGTCCCCGCCGTAGTCTTTCTACATACCGCTTCAGGACGACAACTTTCTATTGGGGATCGATATGGTCAAACACTTCACCCACGGGTGGGGAATGCGCGCATTCGTGCCGGTGTTACTCGGCTTGCTGTTGGCGGCATGCGGTGGAGGCGGAGGAAGCAGCAGTGCATCCGGCCAGCCCTCGTCTAGCTCGTCCACGGCAAGTACCTCCGGCGAAACAGGGGGCACATCGCCGGACTCTCCGGGTACTGGAGGCTCGACTTCAACTGGTACAACAAACCCGGACACATCCACGCCGACGCGTGCCGCAACGGCGCGTTTCTCTTCGCCTACGGGAATCACTTCCGATAGCAAAGGCAATCTCTACGTTACCGACACCGGTAACTACACGATACGAAAAATCGCTCCCGACATGAAAGTCTCCACGATTGCTGGAGCGGTTGGTGTCGCCGGCACGACAGACGGTCCGATAGAAAGCGCACGCTTTACGAATCTGCAGAGCATCACGGCGACGGCGGATGGCACCCTCTATTTCGTCGATGGCAATGCGATCCGAAAATTGTCTACCGAAGGATTAGTGACGACAGTTGCGGGAGACGTGAACGAGGAAGGCAATACAAGCGGACCGGGATCAAATGCCAGATTTAGGGAAATTGCAAATATTGCGATAGATTCCGATGGGAGCCTCTATGTCGCAGACCGCGGAAACAGCGCTATAAAAAGAATCGATAGAAATGGAAATGTCAGCATCTTTTATCAAGAAAAAGGACTTGTAAATGAACCCAACGGGCTCTCCTCATCCGGTGGTCTAGCAATAGACAGTGCAGGCGATCTCATCGTAGGGGATTTTTATGGGATACATAGGCTTTCAAGATCAGGAATACCTACTTTAATAGCCGGAGGAATCAGAAAAGATGGCGCACTTATTAGTGTCGATGGAATAGGTAGCAATGCCTCATTCATCCCTCTTCTTAACATAACCGTTGCGAATGATGGGACGATATTCGCTATCGAGAGCACAGTGAATGGGGGAAGATCAGGCGGCACACACAGCGTCGTCAGAAGGATCACTACAGACGGCACGGTGAAAACGATTGCCGGCAAACCTTACGATTTGAATCATGAAGGAAGTGCAGATGGAATCGGCCAAGAGGCAGATTTTTTCCTTCCCAGAGGGATCACCGCCAGTGTGGATGGAAACGTATACGTGGTGGATACTGCAAACGGCACAATTCGGCGAGTAACGCATGACGGCAAGGTAACTACCATCGCCGGAGCTCCGCGCCAGATAGAGAGCTCGGATTAGAAATGAGGCCAATCTCCCGATTGACCTCATTAGGTTTCGATTTCAAAACGTTCTATATACCGCTATTTCGCATCGCCGCGAAGGTGCATGCGGTCGCCGAATCGCCGTGCAAGGGAAGGATATGTGCCAGGAATGCCGGAATCGAACTTGACGGATGCCATCGCAGAATCGGTGGTATCTATCCCGGCGTGGTGAGTACGGGTGCCCGAATGTGGCAATCCGATGCGCATGGTCACGCAAACGAGTTCGGCCAGGGACGCCACCTGCATTTTTTCCATGACGCGCGCACGGTGCACCTTGATGGTTTTCTCCACGGTGCCGAGATCGGCGGCAATCTGCTTGTTGAGCTGGCCGGAGATGATGTGCTGCAATACTTCATACTCGCGCGGCGTCAGCATTGCGATGCGATCCCGGATGGATTTCCGTTCCGCGAAAATTTCCCGTGCGATGCAATCCTTTGCGATCGCATCGCGGACGGCCGCCAGAAACATGTTGTCGGAAAAAGGTTTGCTGAGAAAATCCACTGCACCATCTTTCATTGCCCGTACGCTGGCCGCGATATCGCTTAGTCCGGTCATGAAGACGATGAAGCGATCGCAGCCCGATGCGCGCAATGCCTGCTGCAATGCGAGGCCGCTTACATTCGGCATGATCATGTCGAGAACAATGCAGCCGGGGATGGAAGGATCGTGTCCCGCGAGAAACTCTTCGGCAGACTGGAAGTCACGCGTTTCGTAGCCTTCCGCACGCAGAAGCCGCTCCAACGCCTTGAGTATGGCGGGATCGTCATCAACGATGAAGACGGTCGGCGCATTGTTCATCCATGCTCTCCCGCATGTGCAGGCAGGTTGACGCGAAATGTCGCCCCGCCTTCCTTGTTGTTCATCGCCTCGATGCGGCCATCATGATCGGTGATGATGGAACGCGAGATGGAAAGGCCGAATCCAAGTCCATGCGCCTTGGTGGTGAAGAACGAATCGAACAGCCTGTCGATTGCATGCGGCTCGATACCTTGTCCCGTGTCGGAGATTTCCATCCGCACCATGCCGTCGTCACTGTTTGATGTGACGACGGCCAGTCTGCGCACCGCGTTCGCGCCGTCCATCATCGCCTCGCAGGCATTTGTGATGAGGTTGAGTAGTACTTGCTGCAACTGCACGCGGTCGCCACGCACGTTGAGGAGATTCGGCTCCATCCGAAGCGCGACATCAATCTTGCGTGCGATCAGATCGCTGCGGGCGAGGGAAAGCACTTCCGTCACCACATCGTTGAGATTCAGCGGCAGCAGCTTGATTTCGCCTTTCAGGAACAATGCGCGCAGCCTGTGTATGACGTCGCCCGCGCGCCTGTCCGCATCGACGATATCCTGCAGGATGTCGCGGATTTCATTCAGGTCGACATCCTCCCTCGCGAGAAACCGTTGGGCGGCATGCGCATTGCTCAGGATCGCGGTCAGCGGCTGATTGAGTTCATGCGCGAGCGCGGCGGAAAGCTGACCCAGTACTGCCACCCGCGCCAGGTGCGTCAACTGTTTGCGCTGCTTCTGCACACGCAATTCGATGCGGCGTTGTTCGGTAACGTCGCGCATCACGATGATGAAGGACACGTCGCCGGCATTGTCGAACGCTTCGCCGGACAGCAGAACATTCCGCACCTTGCCGGCCCGGTCGAGCATTTTCAGATCGCGTTGGCGAATGCAGACCTGTGACTGGATTCCTTTGCAGACGGCAATGCACTCCTCGTCATTCGCGAATATGCGCAACTCGCGCAGGCTGCGCCCCGCAGCCTCCGCACGGCTGTATCCGAACAGGGTTTCCCAGCCATGGTTCACGGCCAGAGTACGCGCGTCACGGCAGCGGCAGATCAGCATCGCATCGGAACACAAGCGAAACACTTTTTCGAAGCGGCCTTCCGAACTACACCCTGCATCTTTGGCCTGCTCGAGTTTCAGCGATATGTCGTTGTGTGCAGCCGCACACCGCTCCAGCTCTTCGCGTAATTGAGCAGAAACCTGCCTGTCCTTCGCCGGATCATCGACGTCGGTATTTCCACTCAACATTTGAACGATGCGTAACGGAGATGTTGCCTGTCTTCGGGATTTTTCTTTGAGCACATTTTTGCCATCGAAGGTTCTGTGATAAATCCAGACAGGATACAGGCGCAATAATTCTGACGATTCTCTGCCGTGAGCAGGTTATTTGAGGATTCGCAGCTTTTAATCGGAACTTGACGGTGATCGAGCGCAATGTTGCCGTGGGCGTCGTCACTTTGTGCGTTGACGCAAGAGCTGGCTCACGCAATGTTCCGGCATGCATGGCAATGCATTTGCCGATGATTGCGTTCAGAGGATGGGAGTTGCGCGAATTCCGGGTGTGATCATGCGCGAGCGCAGAGCCGGAAAACAAGAGGATGACTTTGCGGACGGCCGCGGGGGAATGCCGCTGAAGTATTGGTACCGTCCCGCGCCCTCTCATATCGCGACGCGGGACGCATGTCGGCAGCGACTTTGAACCGGTCGCTATCGGCTTGAATCAATGGATCGTCGAGACGATTCTCAACGTGCGGACGCTATCGCGTCCGCCGACATTCATTTTCCTTCGGCGGCAAGAACCTGCGCTGCCGCCACGACTACCGCTGCGATGCGGCCGACGTCGCGTAATTGCGTTGCCGTCATACCGACTTCCTTCAGCAGTTTGTAATGCGACTGGATGCAGAAATGGCATTTGCCGACGATGCTTGCAGCCAACGCGTACAGTTCGAAACGGCGGCGATCCTCACCACCGTGCGTGGCATACGCATTCATGCGCAGCTCCGGACGATGGGTCTTGAGATCGTTGTCGTCGGCCATTTCGACGTACGGGCACCACACATTGTTCATACCCATCAGTGACGCAGCGGTCAGCGCGGCATTCAAGTCGACTTCGGCGAGTTGGCCGGAATCGCGGATGGCATCAACGAGTGTCTTCGACTTCAATGCAAATGCTGCGGCGAGCATGGATCGACCGCACTGTCTTCGCCGCGTTTGCCGTGCGGGAAGTGGACGGACAATCGATTGACGATGCGATTGCCGATGCCGACGAAAAGCTGGTGTGCGTGTTCTTCTGGGGTATCGATTGTTTCAATTGCGACATGGCGAAGAAGGCGATGCTGGCGCGGCCCGATCCTATCCAGGCGTTTGATCTCGTGTGGCTGCACGCGAATGTCTATGCGCACCCTGAACTTGGCCAGCGGTTCGGCTTGCACGGCATTCCGGTTTTCATGTTCTTTCAGAATGGAAAGAAGCTTGGCCGCGCGACAGGATGGCACGGGCCGCAATTCGAGGCAGCGGTAGCCAATGCGCGTCTGAAGGCGGCAGGCAAGCCGATTGCATGAAGTGAAAGCTGTGGCGACCCATACGCAATTCACTCTTCATGGCACTTTTAATTGCGGCGATTGCCCAAATATGAATGGCTGCGCTGTTACGCAGAACCGGTGCGGCGTGCGTAATCGGTAATTGATCTGGAGGTCATCATGTTTCTTCGCCTGCTTCGTTTGCTGCGGTTCGTTGGCCGCGATGCGGTCGTGCTCTGGTATGCCTGTCGCAACCCGGCGACGCCGACCTTTCTCAAGGCGGGGGCGATCCTGCTGGTCTTGTATGCCATCTTCCCCATCGACATGCTTCCCGACTGGATTCCCGTCATTGGATGGGCGGACGATGTGACGCTGCTGGCATTGGCCATCCCGGCAATTCTCAAGCGGATACCGCCGCGCGTGCTTGGTGATGCCCAGGCTGCGGCGGGTGGCTGGCTGTCACGTCTGCGCTTGCGTCCCGGGAAGTCGTAGGCCCCTACCCCCTGCTGAATCTGTCTGCCTCGGCCGATTGAAACTCGGCCAACATCACGCAGTCTAATTTCATGCGTGATTGTGCATTCCGGCGCAACGCCGGTATGACGCGGCAAGGAGACTGTGATGAAGCGGAGCAAGGAGCTTGCGATTGCGATCCTGCTGCTCGGTTTGCTGGCAAGTACCACTGCATGGGCTCGGCCGAATGATGGCAGCGGCGTGGTGGCGTTCAAGGGGCATGCACACCGAGGTCATTTTCAGCAGCATGGCCGGGTTGCGATCATTGTCGGCACGCCGGTCGCCGGCGGCTGGAGCTACTACTACCGACCCGATTACCGGCCCGCGATGCCCTTGCCGTACTACGCTTATCCGTATCCGCAGGCGGTTGTGATCCAGAGTTCGCCGCCCCTGTTTATCGAGCAAGGATATGTCGATCAAGCGAGCGTGGAACAGGATGGCAACGCTGCACCGCAGACACAAGCTCCGCCCGTATCCTTCTGGTTCTACTGCAATAACCCGAAGGGATACTACCCCAACGTTAAATCCTGTTCGCAAGCCTGGCTGACCGTTCCGGCGCAGTCGCTGCAACGCCGTTGACGGAGCAATGGACATGCGTCGAATTCTCCATATCGGCATGTCATTCACAGCCCTTTTCCTTGCCGCATGCACGTCGGTACCGACAGGGCCGAGCGTCCTTGTGTTGCCGGGGACCGGGAAGAATTTCGATCAGTTCCGCGGCGACGATCTTGTGTGCCGACAGTTTGCAGAACAACAAGTCAACGGCGCAACAGCGAACCAGGCAGGTGCAAGCAGCGGTGTGGCGACTGCCATTGTCGGTACCATTCTTGGCGCTGCTGCAGGCGCAGCAATCAATGGCAGCAGTGGGGCCGGCGTCGGAGCCGGCACGGGGCTGGCATTGGGTGGCCTCGCAGGAACCGGAACGGCGCAAGGGGCAGCCTACTCCGTGCAACGGCGATATGACATCGGTTATCAGCAATGCATGTATGCGAAGGGACACCGGATCCAGTCGTATGGACGCAGCATGACCGAATTGCGCATCCCCGATTATCCTGTCCCGTCCGGCCCGCCGGGCGCAGTTCCACGTCCTCAGTAGTTTCTCTCTCTAGCGATGCGCAGCCAGGCTCGGCCCGATCCGGTCACGGATCAAGCCGCTGCCAGTTTTACTCCTGCCTGCGCTATTGAATCCAGGCATGTCGCCCCTACCTGCAAAGCTCATGTCTCGGTAATCGGATACCGGGCCCCCTTCCCTTTTCCTTTGCACTCATATGAGGCGACGCCGCTACGGATTTGTCATTATTGCCTTGCTGGCATTGCTGCACGCATATATCGGTCTGCGCATCCTGCCGGACTTGCCGCTTGCGCGCGCTGTTCAGGCGTCTGGTGTGCTGTGGCTGCTCGCCTCGGCGACGCTGATACCACTCGGCTTGCTGGCGTCAAGGTTTGCACGCCACTCATTGTCGGATCGCATTGCGTGGGCCGGCCTGTTCGCGCTGGGGGTGTTTTCTTCCCTGTTCGTGCTGACATTGCTGCGCGATGCATCCTTGCTGATAGCAATGCTGATCGGACTGCATGGGCCGGCATATGTACACGGCACGGCGATCGCGGTGCCGGCCCTTGCCGGGCTTGCCTCCCTCATTGGCTTTCTCAATGCGCGCCGGGTTGCGCGGGTGGTCGATGTCGACGTGCCAATCGCCGGACTGCCTGCGGCATTGCACGGATTTACCATCGCGCAGATCAGCGATATCCACGTCGGTCCGACCATCAAGCACGGCTATCTGGAGGCGATCGTCAACAGAGTCAATGCGCTGCAGGCGGATGTCATCGCGATTACCGGCGACCTGGTGGATGGCAGCGTCAGCCAGTTGAGGCCGCATACCGCGCCGCTGGCGAGATTGTCGGCACGGCACGGGACCTATTTCGTGACCGGCAACCATGAGTATTACTCGAATGCGCACGCCTGGATCGCCGAAGTGCGGCGGCTGGGCCTGACTGTCCTGCTGAACGAGCATGTCGTGCTGAACCACGGAGGCGCATCGCTGCTGGTGGCGGGCGTCACCGACTTTACGGCACATCATTTTGACGAATCGCACCGCAGCGATCCGCATGCGGCGCTCGCCGGTGCACCGCATGGTGTCGGGGCGAAGGTATTGCTGGCGCACCAGCCCCGCACGGCATCTGCGGCGGCCGATGCCGGATTCGACCTGCAATTATCCGGCCACACGCATGGCGGACAATTCTTTCCCTGGAACCTGTTTGTGCCGATGCAGCAGCCCTATGTCGCAGGTCTGAAGAAGTTGCGCGCGCTGTGGGTCTACACCAGCCGCGGCACCGGCTATTGGGGGCCGCCAAAGCGATTCGGCGCTCCCTCGGAAATCACGCGGGTACGTCTGGTGCCGGCGCTGACGTCATGACGGGCCGGAGCGCTTAGATCTCGACCTGCGTCCCCAGTTCGATGACGCGATTGCGCGGAACGCGGTAGTAATCCGCTGCATCGCGGGCATTGCGCGACAGCGCGGCGAACAGCTGTTCGCGCCACAACGCCATGCCGCCGCCGACGCTTGAAATCACGGTCTGGCGGGCGATGAAGAAGGAGGTTTCCATCATGTCGAAGTCCAGCCCCGCGCTCTTGCACTGGTCGAGCGCCAGCGGAATGTCGCGCTCGTCGGTGAAGCCGTAGTACACATTGACCTGGTAGCACTCGTGCCCGAGCGGTTCGACCTTGACACGTTCGGCGGGCGGGATTGTCGGGATGTCGGCATTGAATACCGTCAGGAAGATGGTGCGTTCATGCAGCACCTTGTTGTGCAGCAGGTTGTGCAGCATGGCGTGCGGCACGCCGTCGCCTTCGGCACGGAAGAACACGGCCGTGCCGCCCACGCGCACCGGCGGTCCCATGAAGAGCGACTGCAGGAAGTCGCCGAGGCCGATCGAATGCTTCTTCAGGTTTTCGAACACCAGCTCGCGTCCGGTCCGCCACGTCATCATGAGCAGCACGATCGCGGCACCCAGCACCAGCGGAAACCAGCCGCCATGAATGATCTTGAGCGTGGTCGAGGAAAAAAGGGCGATATCGATGACAAAGAAGAAACCGGTCGCCGCCCAGCACAGCATCAGCGGATAGCCCCAGCGGTAGCGGATCACGAAGAAGGTCAGAATCGTCGTGATCAGCATGGTGACGGTGACGGCGATGCCGTACGCGGCGGCGAGATTGGATGACGAGCCAAAACCGATCACGGCGAGGATGACCACGAAGCACTGCAGCCAGTTCGCCAGCGGAATGTAGATCTGTCCGATCTCGTGCTTGGAGGTATAGATGACTTTCATGCGCGGCAGGAAGCCGAGCGATATCGCCTGATGCGTCATTGAAAAGGTTCCGGAGATGGTTGCCTGCGACGCGATGACGGTCGCCATGGTGGCAAGGATCACCAGCGGGTAGATGCTCCATGGCCCCAGTTGCTGATAGAACGGGTTGGAAGCCGCTTCCGGATTCGACAACAGCAGCGCGCCCTGCCCCAGATAGTTGAGCGAGAGTCCGGGAAAGACCACGAAGAACCATGCGGCGCGGATCGGTTTCTTGCCGAAATGCCCCATGTCCGCGTACAGGGCTTCTGCTCCCGTGAACGCCAGCACGACGGCACCGAGTGCGACAAACGCCAGCCAGCCGTTTTGCAGCAGAAAATGGAGCGCATTGAGCGGATTGAGCGCGGCGAGAATGGCCGGGTTTTCCACGATATTGACGATGCCCATGCCCGCCAGCGCGACAAACCAGATCAGCATGATCGGACCGAACCATTTTCCGATGCCGGCCGTGCCCGCTTTCTGGACCAGGTACAGCGCCACCAGCACCGTCACCGTCAGCGGCACGACGTAAGGCTTGAATGCCGGGGTGGCGACTTCCAGCCCTTCGACCGCGGACAGCACCGAGATGGCAGGCGTGATGACGCCGTCACCGAAAAACATGGCAGCGCCGATCAGGCCCATCAGCATCACCGGGTAATACCAGCGCGATTTGTCCGTCACGGCGGACAGCGCCAGCGCCAGCAAGGCCATGATGCCGCCCTCGCCGCGATTGTTGGCGCGCAGGACGAGGGTCACGTATTTCAGCGAGACAATGATTGTCAGGCCCCAGAAGATCAGTGATACCGCACCCAACACATTGGCCGTGGTGAGCGCAAGGCCGTGCGATTTCGAGAATATTTCCTTCATCGTGTACAAGGGACTTGTACCGATGTCGCCGTAGACCACGCCGATGGCAGCCAGAGTGAATGCCGCTAGTTTGTTTTTGGATGTATCGGAGACCAAAGGGAGCCTTGAATCGGACATGTTGTAAAACGCGTATCTTACCGGATCGATGTTATTGCCCACCATGGGAATGCGCTTTCATTGCGTTCCGCATATTCCGGCACGACAGCCTGCCGGGTTTCCGCAAAGCCATACTTCTGGTTCGCGTCACCGCATCATTTGGCGCAACACAATACGCAAGGCGCGCCGGCGCGCTAAAAAGTGAGTATTTCCGGTTGCAACGGCCATGCCGGACTCGCGTGCCGTCACATCCAAAGATTGCCTGCCGTGGGCAAAATTTACCTAAGATGAGTATGGTGAGTATGGGCGCGCCAACCGATTGCGACATCGCTGCGCCAAACCTGGCTTGAAATGATGAACGGCTCCTTCATTCGTCGGATTGCGGTGATTCTGGGCTTCGCCGCGCTGTGTTGCAGTGTCCATGCGGCCCCCGCGCCGGTGGTCATATTGACGCTCGACGGCGCAGTCGCGCCCGCCTCCGCGGACTATATCAATCGCGGAATCACGCGAGCTGCACGTGATGGCGCGCAGCTCGTGGTACTCATGGTCGATACGCCTGGCGGGCTCGACACGTCAATGCGCTCCATCATCAAAACCATCCTGGCATCGCCGGTGCCGGTCGCGGCCTTTGTCGCGCCGAGCGGCGCGCGCGCCGCCAGCGCCGGCACGTACATCCTGTACGCGAGCCATATTGCCGCCATGGCACCGGGCACGAATCTCGGAGCAGCGACTCCGGTGCAAATCGGCGGCAGCCCCGAACCGGCCGCGCCCGACAAGCCGGCAACGGGAAAAAAGGACGAAAAGAATGACAAGAACGACAAGAGCAAGAAGCCGGACGAGGGAAAACCGCCTGAAACGCTGACCGGCCAGCCCATGACGCGCAAACAGGTCAACGATGCCGCCGCCTACATCCGCGGGCTTGCGCAAATGCGCGGGCGGAACATGGAATGGGCGGAGAAGGCGGTGCGCGAAGCGGTGAGCCTCTCGTCCGAAGATGCCTTGCAGCAGCATGTGGTGGATTATGTTGCGACCGATCTGGCGAATCTCCTCCAGCAGCTCGACGGCAAGAAGGTCAATGTGCAGGGACAGGATAGAACACTGCAGACATCCGCTGCGCCGCAAATACGCTACGCGCCTGACTGGCGGGTGCGTTTTCTTGCCGTGATTACCGATCCCGGCATCGCGCTCATCCTGCTGGCGATCGGTGTCTACGGTTTGCTGTTCGAATTCATGACGCCCGGCATGGTGCTGCCCGGCGTGCTGGGAGGCATCTGCCTGCTGCTTGCGCTGTATGCGTTGCAGTTGTTGCCCGTCAATTACGCGGGGCTGGCGCTGATCGTATTGGGACTCGCATTCATGATCGGAGAAGCATTCTTTCCGAGTTTCGGCACGCTCGGACTGGGCGGCATCATTGCCTTTGTGTTCGGCGCGGTGATTCTGATCGACACCGAGTTGCCGGGGTTCGGCATTCCGTTTGCACTGATTGTCAGCATCGCTGCATTGAATGCCTTGCTGATTGCGGCCATCGTCACCGTCGCGGCAAAGACGCACAGGCGCAAGGTCGTCATCGGCGAACGCGAAATGATCGGCATGGTTGCGGAAGTGCTGGACGACACGGCATGGGCGCGCGTGCGCGGCGAGATTTGGCGGGTCGTCAGCAAGACACCGCTGCAAAGCGCGCAAAAGGTAAAAGTACTGTCGCGCAACGGACTGGTGCTGGAAGTCGCGCCCCTCGGCAATCATGACAAAGGAGAGTGAGCATGTTCTTCGAGTTCGGATTCGGCGCCCTTGCGGCGCTTGTCATCGCGTTCATCGTTACCTCGATCCGCATCCTGCGCGAGTACGAGCGCGGCGTCGTGTTCCAGCTCGGACGATTCTGGAAAGTCAAGGGGCCGGGATTGGTGCTGCTGATTCCGGGCATCCAGCAGATGGTGCGCGTAGACCTGCGCACGGTGGTGCTCGACGTGCCGACGCAGGATGTGATTTCGCGCGACAACGTGTCGGTGAAGGTCAATGCCGTTCTCTATTTCCGCGTGGTCGACCCGGAAAAGGCGATCATTCAGGTCGCCAATTTTTTCGAAGCCACCAGCCAGCTTGCACAAACGACCTTGCGCTCGGTACTCGGCAAGCATGAGCTGGACGACATGCTGGCCGAGCGCGAACGGCTCAATATCGATATCCAGCAGGTGCTGGATTCGCAAACCGATGCGTGGGGAATCAAGGTGACGACCGTGGAAATCAAGCATGTCGATCTGAACGAATCGATGGTGCGCGCAATTGCCCGCCAGGCCGAAGCGGAACGCGAACGGCGCGCCAAGGTGATCCATGCAGAGGGCGAATTGCAGGCATCGGAAAAACTGATGCAGGCCGCACACGTGCTGGCGCAGCAGCCGGGGGCGATGCAGTTGCGGTACATGCAGACCTTGAGCACGATCGCCGGCGACAAGTCTTCGACGATCGTTTTCCCGCTGCCGATCGAGTTGTTGAGCGGCATGATTGACATGAGGGAAAAACCACCGCCGGGCCCCGCCATCACCTGATCTTTCCATGAATGCGCTGACATCTTTTGGCATCGTCACCAGGCTGACGGCTCCGTTTCGAAAGCTGCATTTTCTTCGCGGCAGTTCACGGCTGCTGTTCGCATGGCCGCTCGGCGCACTCCTCGTTGGCTTGATCGGTTGGCAACTATTGCTGTCCAGCCTGGACGAGCAGCGGATCGAGCGCGAAACCGTTGTCCTGCATGAGGCGGAAATATTGTCACGCACCTATGCGGATCAACTCGTCCGCACGCTCGAGGCAGTCGATCAGATTCTTTTGCACGTGAAATACGAATGGGAATTGTCCGGTGGAAAGCTCCGCCTTGAGGACATCAGCAAGCGCGGCCTCTTTCCGCCTTCCTATCTGTTCAACGTCTATATTCTTGACCGCAATGGGAAAGTGCTGACGACGACCATTCCCGACGCGCTGGACGTTGATGCGACGGATCGCCCGTACTTCGCGCTCCAGAAGAGCGCACTCTCGGATTCGTTCTACATCGGACAAGCGCTCTACAGCGAGTCGGAGCGAAAGAATGTCATTCACTTCTCGCGTCAGCTGAGGGACAAGAACAACGCTTTCGATGGCGTGGTCATGGTGTCGGTCATACCGGCTTATCTGACCGCCGGCTACGACACAGCCACATTGGGGGATTCCGGCTTGCTTGCGCTCGTCGGTTTCGACAAGCTGATCCGCGCGACCCGCATCGGCAGTAGCCCTTATCCGGTGCAGACGCCGGCGCTGCTCCGGATGCCGCGCTTCCTTTCGGAAAGCGGAAGCGCATTGTTCAACGGGCGCGACTGGTTCCGCGACGAGCGCAACCGTTACATCGGCTGGCATCCGGTTGACGGATATCCCTTGATCGCGATCGCAGGTATCGACGAAAAAACGGCATTCGCCTCGTACTGGAACCATCACGCGTCGTCGATCCGGGATGCCTTGTGGGCCACGGCGGGCCTGCTCGCATTCATGCTGACGGGGCTGGTGCTGTCGATGCGGCTGGCCTGGCGCAAGCACCAGCTGGTGCTGACCCAGGCAACCTATCGCATGGCGACCGAAGGCGGCAACGAAGGGTTTTATATCGCGCGGCCGATCCGCAGCGGCGGTGCGGAGGTCAGCGATTTCGAGATCATCGATTGCAACCAGAGGGGAGCGGAGTTTCTGCGGCATCGGCGCGAAGAATTGATCGGCAAACGCATTTCCGCCATTTACCAGAATGCCGGCCCACCCCGTCTGTTGATCGGCATGCGGCAGGCGCTGGAAACGGGCGCATTCGAAAACGACATCAAGGTGTCCGCGGGAAGCCCGGTTGTCTTGCGCTGGATCCATTTGAAGATCGTGCGCTCGGGCGGTGATCTGGCGATGACCTTGCGCGACATCAGCGATGCCAGAGAGCATGTCGAAGAACTGGAGCGGCGCGGCAACGAAGATGCATTGACCGGACTGCCGAACCGGCACTGGGCGCAGAGTTATCTTCCGGCGATGATCGAACGCTCCGCGCCCGATGGCGACATGCACGCCCTGCTCTTCATCGATCTGGACGGCTTCAAGGCGGTCAATGACACGATGGGGCATGCGGCGGGCGATGAACTGTTGAAGATTGCGGCGCGCCGTCTGAAGGTCGCGGTGCGGCCGCACGACAAGGTGGTCAGGATCGGCGGCGACGAGTTTGTCGTCATCATCGAAGACATCGCACAGCGCAGCGATGCAGCGCACGTTGCGCGGCGCGTGCTGCATGCCTTTCAGGAGGGTTTTCGATTGACCCAGGGCGTGCGTTCGGTGGGTACGTCAATCGGTATCAGCATCTTTCCTTCCGACGGATCGGACGCCGACACGCTGCTGAAGAATGCCGATATCGCGATGTATTCCGTCAAGACCGGCGGCAAGTCGAACTACCGCTTCTATGATCAGAAGTACTACGAAAAGCTGCGCGCCCGGCACGACAAGGAGGATGACTTGCGCCGCGCCATCGAGAACGACGAATTCCTCATGTATTACCAGCCGCGCGTGGACATCTCGACCGGGACGACATCCAGCATGGAAGCACTGGTGCGCTGGCAGCATCCGTCCAAAGGCTTGCTGGAGCCGCTTGATTTCATCCCGCTGGCCGAGGAAACCGGATTGATCGCGGGCCTCGGCGCATTGGCGATAGAGAAAGTGTGCGCGCAGCTGGCGCGATGGGCAAAGACCGGCCAGGAGCTTGTGCCTGTCTCGATCAACGTCTCGCCGCGTCAGTTCGACAAGACCGATGTGCCGAAACTGCTCGCGGAATCGCTTGCGCATCATGGCGTTGCGGCGCGCCTGGTGGAGATCGAAGTGACCGAATCGTCGATGATGAGCCACGGCGGCGAGGTGTCCGAGGTGCTGGCGGCGATTCAGGGCATGGGCATCAAGCTGCTGGTGGACGATTTCGGAACCGGTTATTCGTCGCTGTCGCAGCTGCAAAGTCTGGATTTCGACGTGCTGAAGGTTGATCGTGCGTTTACTGCCGGGCTGGAAAAATCGGAGCAAGGCAACGTGCTGTTCGCCGCCATCATCACCATGGCGCATGCACTGGGAATGCGCGTCGTCGCGGAAGGTGTCGAGAACGAGCGGCAGATCAGGATTCTGAAGTCGCTGCGCTGCGACGAGATACAGGGGTTCTACATTTCGAAGCCGCTGCCGCCGTCGGAAACGCAGCCGATTCTGCCGAAATGGTTTTTCCCGTCCACGGCCTGAGCGGCGTGGCGCGCCGGGTTGGCGGCATGCCACCCGGCTGCAGTGTCGCTAACCCGCGCTATTCAAGGCTATTTTCAAGGCTATTGCTTCGTACCCGTGTCGGCGGCACCTGATGTACTGCCGGCGTCCTTGCCCGGCTTTGCCGCAGGCTTCTTGGCGCCGTCATGCTTTCCCTGCTTGCCGGACTTCGTCCCCGAGTCGCCCGAGGTTTCAAGCTGACGCGAACGCATTTCCTCCGCCCTGCGCTCGACGTCGGCAATCTTTGCTGGATCGGTGCTCTCGGTGAGAGTGCTGGTCGGGGCTGGCGTCGCTGCACTTGCAGCCGCCGAAAAAAGGGATATCAACGCGATGAGTAGCGTTTTTTTCATGCTGATCTCCAAAAGTTTACCGAAGGGAATACAGAGTGTCAGACATGAAATATGACTGCGCGCGCGTACTTCAGTTTCTTTGATCGCCGAAAATCACGGCGGATCGCGTGGATTGCACGAACATGCTTGCATGACAGCATGTTCGTGCAATCCGGACGTGCGCCTCAATGCAGCTTGATGCGTGGTGCCGTCTTGCGTCGCAGCCAGTGCGTGAGCGTATCGAGCGTCATGCGCCAGAATCCCGACAGCGCCATCACGTGCATGCGATACAGCGAGGTGTACAGCAGGCGCGCCAGAATGCCTTCCACAAACAGGGAACCGCTGATCAGGTTTCCCATCAGATTGCCGACTGCGCTGAAACGCCCCAGCGAGACCAGCGAACCGAGATCGCGAAATTCGAATTCGGGCAAGGATTTTCCGGCCAGATGGTGGCGCAATGCCTTGAACAGGAAGGTCGCCTGCTGATGCGCGACTTGCGCGCGCGGCGGCACCGGCTTGCCGGTTTCACGCGATGGGCAGCTGGCGCAGTCGCCGAAGGCGAAGATGCTCGGATCGACTTCCGTTTGCAGGGTTTGTGACACGATGACCTGCCCCTGTCTGTTGACCGGCAGACCCAGTGTCGCCAGCACGTCCGGCGCGCGGATGCCCGCTGCCCAGACGATCAGATCGGCCGGAAGATTCTTTCCGCTTGCGGTCAGTACCGCGCGCTTCTGGATTTCGGTGACGCGCTCCGCCGTCAGCACATCGATGTTGAGCTTGCGCAGGAGCTTGGTGGTCTCGACGGATACCCGCTCCGGCAATGCAGCGAGGATGCGCGGGCTGGCCTCGATGACGGAAATGCGCACGTCGCGCACCGGGTCGAGCTGGTGCAGGCCATACGCCCGCAGCACCTGCGCGGTGTTGCGCAGTTCGGCGGAAAGTTCGACCCCGGTTGCGCCGCCGCCGATGATCGCGATGTTGACTTGCGGCCGCTCATGCGCTGCCTGCTCGCCCAGCTTGTTTTGCGCGCGCATGCAGGCCGCGATCAAATGGCGGCGGAAGCGTTCTGCCTGGGCCATGGTGTCCAGCGCAATCGCATTCTCTTCCGCGCCGGGCACGCCGAAGAAGCTGGTCACGCTGCCGATCGCGAGCACCAGCGTGTCGTAGGTAATATCGCGCTGCGGCAGGATCTCGACGCCATCGATGTCGAAGCTCGCACCGACCGTGATCCGTTTCGCTTCCCGGTTCAGCGCGACCAGCTCGCCCTGCTGAAATTCGAAGTGATGCCAGCGCGCCTGGGCAATGTATTCGACCTGGTGAGTATGGATGTCGAGACTGCCGGCTGCGACTTCATGCAGCAGGGGTTTCCATAGATGCGTCGGCGATCGATCGACCAGCACGACCTCCAGTTCTCCGCGTCTGGCCAGCTTGTCGCCGAGTTGCGTCGCAAGTTCCAGCCCCCCTGCCCCGCCGCCGACGATGACGATGCGATGCGGCGTCGCTACATCCTGCGCGCGCGAAATTGCTTCAGGCAATGAATTTTTCTTGTTCAAGATAGTCCGGCTTTCTGAAGTTGAGATGTTTGATTGCGCCGCAGTCATTTTATGATGGAATGCGAGCGGTCATGACGGCAACGGGGAAGCCTGAAGTGAGATGTCAGGAAATAATGCGCAGGAAATAATGCGCAGGAAATAATGCGCAGGAAGTGATGCGGCGGGAACTGATGGTCTCGGAAACCTATCTTGCGCTTGCATCCATCGGATTTAAAACGCACGTCGTCCACGATCAGCGTATTCCGGCCTGCCGTCACGGCAAAGCTCATGCCGTCGAGCAAGGCCTTGCGCATTTCCCCCGGCGACATGTCGGACAGTTTGCCCAGCACGCTTTCTGGAAGAGCCGCCTCCTTCATGTCCGGCAATTCAGTTTGATCCTGTCAACCGGCATTGAAGTGACGTACATCAACTTCCGGGATGGAATCTTTTCCGCGAAAGCGGACTCACTTGCTTGACACAGCTTGAAACATCTCTTCTCTTGAAATGGGTTCGAGCGTATACATCTATGTACCGGGTTCAACAGGCATGCTTCAAGTACATGCAAGACCAGTTCAAACCATTGAAACTTGCCGTGCCGCCGACGAGACGAAATTTGCGTTATTGACGAAAGCGTTCTTCGCATCACCGCTTGCACGCATCTTGCTAACACTTGCTCATGAGTGGTCTGTTGACGGCGACAGGTTTCGACCCACGTGACGATGAATTCATTGACTGTGATCAGCATTCGATTTTTCGGCAGCGCCCTATACTTAAACCAAGAACTGGAGAAACATTACCCGCTTTCGAATGTCCATCAGTTACATCCCAATCACCTGACGGGGAACACACGATGACGAATCAAGCAAACCTCCACCAAAGCGACCGGAAAGAGAGTTTTCTCAAAAGCCTGGTGGACTTCACAAAGAACCACCACGCCGTGTACTGGTCGGGTGGTCTCTCCAGTTTTCTGGAGGAGATTCTCCCGAGCGACCCGCAGGGCGTCGCGCGCAGCTCGCATCAGTACATGTGGGACATGATTCGGTGGATGAGTTCCGAGGATGAGAACGGCGCTTTTCGTTGCCGCCTGTTTGACGAGGAGCTGTTCGGGATCGACGAATCGATCGCCCGCGTGGTCGACTACTTCAAGGCCGCGTCGGCAGGATCTGAAGTCGGCCGCCGGCTGCTGTTGCTTCTCGGCCCGCCCTCCGGCGGCAAATCAACACTCGTGATTCTCCTGAAGCGCGGGCTGGAAGAGTACAGCTTCACCGACGCGGGCGCGATCTACGCGGTCAAGGGCTGCCCGGTGCATGAATCGCCGCTGCATCTGATCCCGCATTCCCTGCGTGCCTCGTTCCGTGAAACCTACGGAGTCGAGATCAAGGGCGAAGTCTGTCCGCATTGCCGTTCACGGCTCGAAAGCGAGTACAGCGGCGATTTCATGAAAATGCCGGTGGAACGGCTCTTCATCTCGGAAGCGGGACGGGTCGGGATCGGCACGTACGCACCGCACGACCCCACCACGGCGGATCTCGCCGATCTGGTGGGCTCCGTGGATTTGTCCAAGGTTGCGGAATACGGCGACGAAGGCGATCCGCGTGCCTGGTCGTGGTCCGGTGCGGTCTATGCGGCCAGCCGCGGCTTGCTGGAAATGATCGAAATCCTGAAGGTCAAGCGCGAGTTCCTGTACCTGTTGCTGACGCTGACGCAGGAAAAGAATGTGAAGGTGTCGCGCTTCCCGCTGATCTATCTCGACGAAACGATTCTGGCGCATACCAATCTTGCCGAGTTCCGCCGCTTCCTGCAGGAGAGCGAGAACGAAGCGCTGCTGGACCGCATGGTCATCATCCAGGTGCCGTACACGCTGAATTACAAGGATGAGGCACGAATTTACAAGAAGCTCATTTCGTCCGCCGCGCCGGCGTTCCGCGAAGTGCACCTCGATCCGCATACGCTGCATGCGGCGGCGGTGTTCGCCATCCTCACCCGCCTGCACGAAAGCGAGGAAAAGGAATTTGAGCTGAGCAAGAAAGTCCGTCTCTACGGCAACGAGGAGGTGGAAGGTTACGCGCATGCCGATGTGGAACGCATGAAACAGAAAACGCCGGACGAAGGATTGGCCGGCATCTCGCCGCGCTTCGTCATCAACGCGCTGTCGAACGCCATCATCCAATCCAATGTCAAAAGCCTGACCACCATGGATGTGCTGCTCGCCATCAAGGATGCGATCGAAAACGACGCCCGCATCGACCCAAAGAAGAAACGCAAGTGGGTCGATTATCTGGTGTTGGCGCGCAAGGATTTCTACAACCGTTGGGTCAAGGAAGACGTGCACAAGGCGCTGTTTGTTTCGTTCGAACAGGAGGCGCAGGACTTGCTCGACAAGTATCTGGATGAAGTGGAAGCCATGCTCGACAACCGGCAGATCAAGGATCCGATCACCAACGAGGAACGCAAGCCGGACGAACGTTTCCTGCGCGCGGTGGAGGAAAAGATTCACATCTCCGACTCCGGCAAGCAGTCCTTCCGCCAGGAAGTCGTGCGCAAGGCGATGGGTGCATACAAGCGCGGGGAAAAATTCACGCTCGACAGCCATGCGCAATTGCACAACGCGGTGCAGCAATACCTGTTCGAGCAACGGCGCGATGTGCTGCGGCTGGTGAGTTCCAGCACGCGCCCGGATGAGGAAGTGAAGCAAAAGATTTCTGTCGTCGAAAAACGTTTGGTCGATGAATACGGCTACGACAGCCACAGTGCCCGTGAGGCGCTGAACTATGTCACCACGCTGATGGCGCAGGAATGACGGCACGCTCATGGTGCCGCATCACGCGCGAACGTGGTGTATTGGAATCTCGATATGGCTGACCACATTACGATGTCTGTTGAAACGCCGTGGTATGACTTGTTTTCCCGCGGTGCGCGCGACTGGTTGCGCCACAACGAGAAGGTGCGTGAAGCGGTGCAGCGGAACCTGCCCAATCTCGTCACCGGCCCCGACGTCATTACCGGCTCGCAAGACCGTACCGTACAGATTCCGGTACGGTTGCTGGAGCATGCGCGCTTCAGGTTGGCCGATCCGCATTCTCAATCCAGCGCCGGTCAGGGCAAAGGCAGCCCCGGCGACATCCTGCGCCAGGCGCAGCCGGATTCGGCGGAAGAAGATGGCGAAGGCGGCAATGATGAGGGCGAAATCAAGCTGCTTCTGGAGTTCAAGATCGATGACATCATCGACTGGCTGTGGGAAGAGCTGCAGTTGCCCGACCTCCAACCCAAGCGCAACACAAGCGTCGATGACGATGAGATGGTGCGCGAAGGCTGGGACAAGCGCGGCGCGCGTGCGCGACTGGATCGCCGCCGCACCGTGAAGGAAGCCGTCAAGCGGCGCGCCATTCAGGAAGACCCGGTACCGTTCACGAATGACGATCTGCGGTTCCGGCAGCTGGTGCAGCGGCGCAAACCGGCGACGAATGCGGTCGTCCTGTTCGCGCTGGATGTTTCCGCCAGCATGACCGATGCCGAACGCAAGCTGGCGAAGAGCTTCTTCTTCTTCGTCCTGCAAGGCATACGACGCAAATACGCAAAAGTGGAAACGCGCTTCATCGCCCACACGACGCAGGCATGGGAATTCTCCGAAGGCGAATTCTTTAATGTCAGCGGCACCGGCGGTACCGGCGCATCGACGGCATTCAGGCTCGCGCTCGACATCATCGAGAACGAATACGATCCGGCGCAATACAACGGCTATCTGTTCTATGCATCCGATGGTGAAAACTTTACCGAAGACCGTCCCGCAGCGATCGAGAGTCTGACGAAACTGAGCGGCTTGCTGAACTATATCGGTTACGTCGAAACCGTTCCCGGTTCGCCGCGCACCAGCGAAACCGAGATGAAAATGCTGTGCTCCGACCTTGAACGCACCGGCGCACCGATCGGCAACTGCGCGCTCACCCGCCACGATGATGTGTGGAAGGCGATACGCAAATTCTTTGTGCGGCAGCAGGCTGAATAAGGAAAGACGACTCCATGTGCACCGATGTTGATTCCCTGAAGGACTATTCGGCGCGGATCGAAAAGCTCGCGCGCGAACAAGGACTGGATTACTTCCCGGTCGATTTCGAACTCGTGACCAACAATTTCATGATGGAAATTGCGGTCTACGGCTTGCCTGTGCGCATGCATCACTGGTCGTTCGGGGTGCGTTATATCCATCAACTGATCCGGCAAGGCATGGGGCATTCGCGCATCTTCGAAGTGATGTTCCCTGGCGATCCATGCCGCGCCTTCCTGGTCAACAACAACACGCTCCCGGAAAACACACTGGTCACCGCCCATGTGCTGGGCCACGCGGACTTTGCAAAAAACAATCACCTGTTCGCGCAGTTCATGCAAATGGCGGGCGGCCACATTCTCGAGGAAGCTGCAGCGCGCGCGCATCGGATCGAAAACGCAATCAACGTCCATGGACAGGAACAGGTGGAAGAGGTGCTCGATGCCGCGCTTGCGCTCGAACCGCACATCGATACCAACAGGGAGCTGCACCGCTCTCTGTACCCTGTGCAGACGCCGAAAGCGGAGCTCTTGCCGGAACCGGATGTATTCCAGAAGCGTTATCACAATCTGCCTGGAGAGAAGCCGGTGCAAGGGATGCGATCGCCTCCGCCGCGCGCATCAGTCCCGCCGCAGCCGGAATACGACTTGCTGTGGTTCATCGCGCACTATGCGCCGGACATGGAGGATTGGGAACGCGACATCTTCCTTGCCGTACGTGAAGAGTCGTTCTATTTCTATCCGGTATTCGCATGCCAGATCATGAATGAAGGATGGGCATCGTACTGGCATGCACGCTTGCTGCGCGAGGCGGATTTTTTGCCGCACGATCTTTATCTTTCAGCGATCAAAGCGCATTCCGATGTCGTGCGTCCTTACGCGTCCGAGCGTCAGCTCGCACTGGCAGTCAATCCCTATCACCTCGGGTTCTCGATCTGGGAAGACATCATCGAGAAGAAAGGACTCGAAGCCGCACGGCAGATCTGCAAGGAAGAAGATGACTTCGGATTCGTCCGCAATTATCTGAGCGCGGAGCTGATCGACAAGCTTGACCTGTTTGTCTATGAGGCGCGCGACGACGGAGATATCAGGATCGTCGAGCGCGATATTCATGCGGTGCATGAGGCGATTCTCGCGCCGAAGTTCAACTATGGCGCACCGCGCATCGCTGCCAATCATCTTCATGTGGACGGCAGCTTGCAACTTTTGCATGACCATCAAAGCGATGGACGCGGACTCGACCTCGCGCGCGCGGAACGCGTACTGGAATATATCGGCCGTGTGTGGAGACGGCCAGTGACGCTGCATACGGTGGGCGAACGCGGCGAAGCGCGCGTGGTTACCAGCAGAAGGCTGTGACTGCCCTTCCGCGGCGGCATTCCTTTTCCGGATATCGCATTGCACACCGAGCATGTTGAGCATGCCGGACATCCGGGTGTTTCTGCACTACTCAATCTCAGTTATGCGTCAGACTGAATGCGGGCATCCGGACTTCCGCAAACAGAAGCAATAGCGCTGCCATGCAGACCAGCGCATAAGCATCCAGCAGAAGCATTACCCAGAAAGAAGATTTTTTCATTGTCACTGCCATCACGCACTCGGCGGAATGGTCCTGTTGCGCTCGCTTCGGATTATCGAGGAGATGCCACATCTCATCACCGCAATGGCATGCGCCTCAATTAAAGAGTAGAACGGTTTATCCATAAGTAAAGAGTTTTCTCCGGCATCACTGACAGTTACGCGCTTGCTCAAATCAGATCGCATCGGATGGTTGCCGGTTCACTTCGCAGTTTTTGCAACAAGGCATCTGAAATTGCTGCATCCACATCGGTGATGACATAACCAATCGACCCTTTTGTCTGCAAATGCTGTGCCACGATATTCAGACCCGCTTCGGCGAAATCCGCATTCATCCTGGCAATGACACCCGGCTCATTGCGATGCACGTGCAGGATGCGGCTTTGGGCGTCTTTTTCCACATGCCGGATTTCCGGGAAATTGACGGCCCAGCGCGTCGTGCCTGCCTTGAGGAAACGCACCAGCTTGTCTGCCACCTCGCGGCCGATGTTCTCTTGCGCTTCCTCCGTGCTGCCACCGATGTGCGGCGTCAGAATCACATTATCGAGTTCACGCAATGGCGATGTGAATTCTTCCGTCTCGTTGCGCGGTTCGACCGGAAAGACATCCAGCGCAGCCCCAGCCAATCGCTTCTCGATCAGCGCATCATGCAATGCATCGATCTCCACCACGCCGCCGCGCGACGCATTGATCAATACCGTGGACGGTTTCATGACGGCCAGTCGATCGCGATTGATCAGATTCTCGGTGGCGCTGCCGCCAGGGACGTGCAGCGTGACGACGTCGGCCAGTGCCAGCAATTCTTCGAGACTTGTCACGGGTTTCGCATTGCCGAGCGGAAGCTTGCTTTCGACATCGTAATAATGGACACGCATGCCGACGCTTTCCGCAAGGATGCCAACCTGCGCGCCGATATTGCCGTATCCCACAATGCCGAGCACCTTGTTGCGTACTTCATATGCGCCTTGCGCCGTCTTGTCCCATTTCCCGCGATGTGTGAGGGCATTTTTTTCCGGGATGCGACGCAACAGCAATATGGCTTGCGCAATGACAAGCTCCGCCACGGAGCGTGTGTTCGAGAATGGTGCATTGAAAACCGGGATACCAAGCGCAGTGGCCGCAGTCAAATTCACCTGATTGGTGCCGATGCAAAAGCAGCCGATGGCCCGCAGATGCGATACGGTGTTCAGCACGTCGGCGGATACCTGGGTCCCCGAGCGAATGCCGACCACGTCGGCATCGGCCAGCGCATCCAGCAGATCATTGCCGGTCAGCGCGGACGGAATCTGGAGAATGTCGTCAAAACCTTCATTCTTCAGATGCTCGACCGCACTCGCGTGAATTTTTTCGAGCAGAACGATTTTTGCCATCGCAGTCTCTGGTTGTTTGTTCGACGAGCCCGCCAACATTTCATGTGAGTATCCGATGAATGCCGATCCGCATGCCAGTCAAAAGGCCACGCAGGAAACCATCACCAGCCTGCATCGCTGGACCGACAGCCTGTTTACGTTTACGACCACAAAACCTGACGGATATTCCTTTACCGCGGGCCAATATGCGCGCATGGGGCTCAGCGACGAACGCGGCGAGGTCTGGCGCGCCTATTCGATGACCTCCGCGCCGCATGAAGAGCAACTGGAGTTTTACGGGATCGTCGTTGAAGGCGGATTGTTCACTTCCAGGTTGCGAAAGCTGGAGCCGGGCGATTCGATCTGGATAGAGAAACAGACCTACGGCTTCATGACCGTGGACCGCTTTGTCGATGGCGAAGACCTGTGGATGCTGGCCACAGGTACCGGTATCGGGCCGTATATTTCCATCTTGCGCGATGCTTTCGTCTGGGAAAAATTTCGCAATCTCATCCTCGTGCATTGCGTACGGCACGCCAACGAACTCGCCTACCAGAATGAGCTTGATGCCATGCAACGCCGCCCGCCAGCGACCATCGCCACCCCGGCGCGGCTGCAGATCATCCGCTCCACCACGCGCGAAGCCGCCTTGCTCGAACCGGCGGCGCGGCTGCACGGCAGGATCACAACGCTGATCAATAACGGCGAACTGGAGAAAAAGGCTGGCATCGCTCTTTCCGTATCAGCGTCGCGCATCATGCTGTGCGGCAATCCCGTCATGATCGAAGACACGCGCCACATACTCCATCAGCGCGGCATGCGGCCCGTTCGCCGCGCACTGCCGGGCCAGTTCGTCACGGAGAATTATTGGTAATGCCGTTAGAACCGATACCCCAAGGCGAACAGGATCACGTCGCTGTCCCGGTCGTACGAGGTCGCAACCCGATTTCACAGGAGCCGCGCGTTCCAGGTTGGCGAAATGGCATACGCGGCGGTGACTGAAACCATTGCAGACACGGAAGAGAATTCCTCGCCGTTCGGCTTGCGTGGTTTGTCGATCAGAAAATACGGCCCGATTCCAACCCCAACCGACGAGCGGAGCATATGAGAGGAGTAATGGAAGGAGAAGTACCTGGGCTGGCTGCCCCTGCTGTGCGTCAGCACCCAGAGCGGTTTCCAGTGCTTGCCGCTTGCTTCGGATGGACAAAAAGAAAGCGAGCCGAAGCTCGCTTTCTTGATCAATGGTTCATCAGCCCTGCTGTCACCGGTCAGCGCGTTTTCATGACGTGCGACACCGATCATCGGGCTTGTGCAAGGACAGCCTCGGTCAGTTGAAGGTCTTGCCTTCCGCCGCCAGTTTTGCCAGTAATGGCGCAGGCTTCCAGGCCTCTCCTTCATGGCCCTTCGCGTATTTCGCCATCGCCATCAAGACATTCGGCAGACCGACCGTATCCGCGTAGCACATCGGGCCGCCGCGGAACAGCGGGAAGCCGTAACCGGTCAGGTACACCATGTCGATGTCGGATGCGCGCATCGCGATGCCTTCTTCGAGGATGTATGCCGCTTCATTGACGAGGGCGTACACGAGGCGCTCGACGATCTCCTGATCGCTGATCTTGCGGCGCTGGATGCCGCAATCGGCGGAGTGCTTGATGATCATGTCATTGACGACTTGCGACGGATACGGCTTGCGGTCGCCCGGCTTGTAGTCGTACCAGCCGGCGCTGGTCTTCTGGCCGTAGCGTCCCATTTCGCACAGCAGGTCGGCCGTCTTCGAATAGGTGACTTCGGGCTTCTCGACATACCGGCGTTTGCGGATATACCAGCCGATGTCGTTGCCTGCCAGGTCGCCCATGCGGAACGGTCCCATCGCGAAGCCGAACTTCTCGACCGCCTTGTCCACCTGTTCCGGCAGCGCGCCCTCTTCCAGCAGGAAACCTGCCTGACGGCTGTACTGCTCGATCATGCGATTGCCGATGAAGCCGTCGCACACGCCGGACACGACACCGGTCTTCTTGATCTTCTTCGCCAGTTGCAGCGACGTCGCCAGCACGTCCTTGCCGGTCTTCGCACCGCGCACGATTTCCAGCAGTTTCATCACGTTGGCCGGGCTGAAGAAGTGCAAGCCGATCACGTCCTGCGGACGCGTGGTGAAGCTGGCGATCTTGTTGACGTCGAGCGTCGAGGTGTTGGACGCGAGGATCGCGCCCGGCTTCATCACCTCGTCGAGCTTCTTGAATACCTGCTCCTTGACGCCGATATCCTCGAACACGGCTTCAACAACGATGTCCGCCTGGCCGATCTCTTCATACGACAGCGTGCCGGTAATCAGGCCGACGCGCTGCTCGAACTTCTCGGGCGAGAGCTTGCCTTTCTTCATCGTGTTTTCGTAATTCTTGCGGATCGTCGCCAGCCCCTTGTCCAGCGCTTCCTGCTTCATTTCGAGGATCTTGACCGGGATGCCGGCGTTGGCGAAATTCATCGCAATGCCGCCGCCCATGGTGCCCGCGCCGATCACGGCTGCGGACTTGATTGCGCGGGTCGGCGTATCTTCCGGCACATCCGGCACCTTGCTGGCTGCGCGCTCACCGAAGAATGCGTGGCGCAAGGCCTTGGACTCGGTGGTCTGCACCAGCTCCACAAACAACTCGCGTTCGAACTTCATGCCGTCGTCAAACTTCTTCGTCACGGCCGCAGCAACGGCTTCGACGCACTTCAACGGTGCCGGGAACGGGCCAGACATTGCCTTGACGGTATTGCGGGAGAATTGCAGGAATGCTTCGTGGTTCGGATAGTCGATCTTGATGTCGCGCACCTTCGGCAGCGGACGCACATCGGCAATCTTGTTGGCGAATGCCAGCGCGCCTTGCATCAGATCGCCTTCGATCAATTCATTGAAGAGCGCACTCTTTGCAAGTTTTTCGGAGGGGACTGCCGTACCGGACACGATCATGTTGAGCGCCATCTCCAGTCCCAGCACGCGCGGCAGGCGCTGTGTGCCGCCGGCACCCGGCAGAATGCCTAGTTTGACTTCCGGCAGCGCGATTTGCGCACCCGGCGATGCCACGCGATAGTTACAGCCCAGTGCCAGTTCCAGTCCGCCGCCCATGCACACGGTATGAATCGCTGCGACCACCGGCTTGTCGGAATTTTCGACCACGCTGATCACGGTATGCAGCGTCGGTTCGGCCAATGCCTTGGGCGAATTGAATTCCTTGATGTCCGCTCCGCCCGAAAATGCCTTGCCCGCGCCGGTGATCACGATCGCCTTGACGGCCTTGTCGTCCAGAGCCTTCTTCATGCCTTCGACAATCGCGCTGCGGGTCGAATGACCCAGGCCGTTTACCGGAGGATTGTTGAGCGTAATGATGGCAACCGCGCCGTTGACCTTGTATTCGGCAGTCATATCTCTTCCTTTTCAATTAGTTATCTGTAGGAGCCTGAAAACATGCTTTTTCTTGTGACGCTTAACTATACCCAAAAATAGAACGATCGTATTATTTTAAGATAAAAAAAATCCGGCAGACAAATAGACTCTGCCGGTATTCCGGAGTTGCAGCGCTCTTCTACCGAGCTTTCATTCGCAGCAGCGCGCCCCGTTTTTCATCCTCTGTGTACGCATAATCAACTCGCCCCGAAGCGACAACGCCCATCAGCAGCATGTTGTGCGTGATCGCATCATGATCCTCTCCGGAAAACGGTTTGTTATAGCTGGTAATGACGCCCTGATAGCGGCTTTTCAGATTTTCCAGCGCATCCTTGATCTTGCTGCCGTCCGTCGAATTCGCCTGAATAATGGCCAGACACAGCAAATGCATGCCATCGTATCCTTGAGCCGCGCTCATGGGTGAGGGAATCATGTCCGTCTTGAATATCCTTTCGTAGGCGAGCAGGAAGCTGTTCTTGCTCGCGGAGCCGAAATCCTGGATAAAGGTTTGCGGCATCAACGCCCCCTGCCCCGCCTTGCCCGACAAGTCGATAAAGCTGCGCATCGACAGCGTCCAGCTACCCAGCAGCGGCACTTTCCAGCCGAGCGCCTCTTTGTTGCGGGCGATCGCCGCCAGCTCGGGGCCGATGCCCCACACGACAAGCGCTTGTGCGCCGCTGGCCCTGGCGCGCTTGATCTGTCCGCTCATGTCCTGATCGCCGATCTCGAAACGTTCCTCGAAGGCGACCGCAATACCGGCAGTTCTGGCTTGCGTATGAAACGCCTTCAGACCGTCCTGGCCGAATGCGGTAGCGTCGGCGAGAATCGCGGCACGGCTGATGCCTTTGCGCTTTAGGTCAGCAACAACGACCTTTGCTTCCAGATCGAGCGTCGGCGAAATGCGGAAAATATAGTTTTCCGGTGCTGCTGGCGGCGCGTATTTGCGCGTAAGCATCGTGCCGGTAGATACCGCCACGAGCAGCGGAATTTTCGCCTTCTGATACGCGTCGATCGATGCCAGTCCAACGCCCGTATTGACGATGCCGATCGTGGCAACAACTTTCTTTTGCGTTAATTCGTCCGCGATTTTTGCGCCGACATCCGGCTTGGCCGCGTCATCGCGCTCGATCAATTCGATTTTTCTGCCGTTGATGCCGCCGACACTATTGATTTCTTCGACCGCCAGGCGGATGCCATTGCGCATGCTGTCGCCCATCGGGGCAGAGCCGCCAGAAAATGGTCCGGAGACGCCGATTTTCAGTGTTTGATCGGTCTGTGCGAAATTGAACGTGTGAGTCACGGATAGCGCACAGAAAAGCAGCGCGCGGCCACATGTAGTCCACATTTGTTGGCTCCTCCCTCAGTGAAATGAATGCGGCAACGACCATCCTCCGAGTGGAGATGCCGTGCTTCAGTTGCCTGGAAGACAAGTATATCCATGCTGTTTGCAACACGCATCATGAACGAACTGAAGCGGGACTGCATGGGTGTTTTTCGCAACACCGCGTAGAAATCTTGATCACAAAACAGGAGCAGGAAAATTAGCCAGCGCTTTCATCGCCGGCAATCAGGGCGTTCAACCGCTGCATTTCCTTCATCACATCGGCGGGAAAGGAAGCGCTGCTCCAGGCACGATAGTCGCTTGACGCATAAGCCAGCGCATTCTTGAAGTACAAAAACGCATTCAGCCGGTTGCGCACGAAGTTGTTTTGCGTGCGCGTCACTTTACCCGGCGAACCCATGACAATCGAATTCGGCGGGATGATGGTGCCTTCCTTCAGGAAGGTGTGACCGGCGACGATACTGTTATCGCCGATCACGCAGCCATCCATGATCGTCGAGTTGATGCCGATCAGGCAATTGTCGCCGATGGTGCAGCCGTGAATGGTGCAGTGATGCGTGATCGAACAATGATTGCCGATGATGGTGTCGCTCGCGTCCCCGATGTGCAGCATCACGAAATCCTGGATGTTGGTATAGCGGCCGATCACGATTTCCTTGTGCTCGGCGCGCGCCACCACGTTGATCCAGATCGACGCATGCTCCTCCACTGTCACCTTGCCGTACAAGTGCGCGGTTTCGTGCACATACGCAGGATTACGCAGAACCACATCGGGGCCGATGACAGCCATTACACCTCCAGCCATTCCTTGCGGATGGCGGTATTGGTGCGCAGATCCTGCGGCGTGCCTTCGAACACGATCGAGCCATGTCCCATGACATAAACGCGTTGCGAAATCTCCAGCGCGATCGCCAGCTTCTGCTCCACCAGCAGCACCGAGATGCCGCGGTTCTTCAGTTCCTTCAGGTATTCCGCCACCAGATCGACGATCTTCGGTGCCAGCCCTTCGGTCGGCTCGTCGATCATGATGAGGTCGGGATCGCCCATCAGGGTGCGGCATAGCGTCAGCATCTGCTGCTCGCCGCCGGACAGGACGCCGGCCTGCGTGTGCTGACGTTCCTTCAGGCGGGGGAACATCTTGTACATGTCGTTGATCGACCAGCGAGACTTCTTGCCCTTTTTTTCGCCGAGGATCAGATTCTGCTCAACTGTCAGCGCGGGGAAGATGTCGCGGTTCTCTGGCACGTAGCCAAGCCCCTTGTGCGCGACTTCAAACGCCTTCAGGCCGACCAGCTCCTCGCCTTTGAAGCGGATCGATCCGGTCACGCTGACCTGACCCATGGTCGCCTTCACGGTGGTGGAGCGTCCGACGCCATTGCGTCCGAGCAGGCTGACGATTTCACCCTCTCTCACGTTCATGTCGACGCCGTGCAGCACGTGACTCTTGCCATAGAAGGCATGCAGGTCCTTGATTTCAAGCATCGTTGTCATTTATGCCGCCTCCGCCGGTGCATGGCCGCCAAGGTATGCTTCCTGCACCTTCTGGTTGCCACGGATGTTGATCGGTGTGTCGCAGGCGATCACCTCGCCGTAGACGACCACCGCAATCTTGTCGGCCAGGCCGAATACCACACTCATGTCGTGCTCCACCATCAACAGGGTCTTGCCGACGGTCACCTTGCGGATCAGTTCGACTGCCGCATCGGATTCCGAACGGCTCATGCCTGCGGTCGGCTCGTCCAGCAGAATCACCTCTGCGCCGCCCGCGATCGTGATGCCGATTTCCAGCGCGCGCTGCTCCGCATAGGTCAGCAGACCGGCTGAGGTGTCGCGGCGGCGTTTCAGGCCGATCAATTCCAGCACCGATTCGGCACGTTCGTGTGCATCCTTCAGGCCGTTCAAGCGATGCCAGAACGAATACTTGTAACCCAGCGACCACAGCACCGCGCAGCGCAGGTTTTCGTACACGGACAGGCGATGGAAGATGTTCGTGATCTGGAAACTGCGCGACAGGCCGCGACGATTGATTTCAAACGGCTTGAGCCCGATCGTGCTTTCGCCGTTCAGGAGGATGTCGCCGGATGTCACCGGGAAGCGTCCCGACATCAGGTTGAACAGCGTCGATTTTCCGGCACCGTTGGGCCCGATGATCGCGAAGCGTTCGCCTTTCGGCACCTGGAGGTTGGCGCCACGGATGATTTCCGATTTGCCGAAACTCTTGCGCACGTCTTTCAGTTCAAGGGAATACGCGCTCATGCTGCGGCCCTCCGAATCGTTTCTTCAATTTCGGTATTCACTTCGCCCCACACTTGTTGATATGTCCGTCCCGTACGCCAGGACGCGAATCCGCCGGCAATCAGCAGCGCGACCGCGATCGCCCACGGCAGGGTTGTTGCGGTATCCACCGTGAAGCCGAACAGCTTCATCGTGGTGCCATGCACCGATTCCAGCGTCAGGTGATACAGCATCTCGATCACCATCACGACACCAATCAGCGCCACCAGCGCCGCCGCACACACGGCACACAGCGCGGGCCAGATGCGCTTGAACTTGTCGAACTTCACCAGTCGTAGGTTCAACATGATGATGCTGGCGATGCCGCCTGGCGCAAACATCACGATGACGATGAAGAACACGCCGAGATACAGTTGCCATGCCTTGGTGAAATCCGACAGCATCACCGTCAGGAAAATGCCGACCACCGCGCCGATCATCGGGCCGAAGAAAAAGCCCACGCCTCCGATGAAGGTGAACAGCAGCACCGCGCCGGAACGGATCGCGCTGACGTTTTCCGCTGTCACGATCTCGAAGTTGATGGCCGACAAGCCACCCGAGATGCCGGCGAAGAAACCGGACAGGATCAGCGTGAGATAACGCGCCCATTGCGTGTCATAACCGATGAACTCGACGCGCTCCGGGTTGTCGCGCACCGCATTGATGATGCGGCCCAGCGGCGTCTGCGTGAAGGCGTACATGCCGACCGTGCTGACGAACAGCCAGAACGCGATCAGGTAATACACCTGGATCTGCGGACCGTAGGAAATGCCGAGGAACTTGTCGCCATACACGCGGTTCGTCGAAATGCCGCCCTCGCCGCCGAAGAACTCCGGGAACATCAGCGAGCATGCGAATACCAGTTCGACGATGCCGAGCGTGATCATCGAAAACGTGGTGCCCGATTTCTTGGTCGTCACGTAACCGAACAGCATGCCGAAGAACATCCCGGCCACGCCACCCACCAGCGGGATCATCGACACCGGCATCCAGATCGCGCCCTTGGTCGCGAGGTTCATCGCATGGATCGCGAAGAATGCCCCGAGGCCGGAATACACCGCGTGGCCGAAGGACAGCATGCCGCCCTGCCCGAGCAGCATGTTGTACGACAGGCCGAAGATCATCACGGTGCCGATCTGCGACAGCAGGGATAACGACGCGCCCTTGCTGAAAATCAGCGGCGCGACGATCAGGGCGATCGCAAACGTGCACCAGATCAGCCAGCGCGCCAGATTCAAGGGCTTGTAAGTAATCGTCTTGTTCATTGTTAATGTATTCATCTCAACCCTCCCGTGTGCCCATCAAGCCGCGCGGCCTGAAGATCAGGATCAGCACCAGCAACAAATACGGCAGGATCGGAGCCACCTGCGAAATCGTCAGTTTCAGAACCGGATAGCCGAAAGTTTCAGCACCGATGTTCGCACCGAAACTCGACAGCACACTGAGGAAGGAATAGTCGAGCGCCACCGCGAAGGTCTGCAGCACGCCGATCAGCAGCGATGCCAGCAATGCGCCGACCAGCGAGCCCATGCCGCCCACCACCACCACGACGAAGATGATGCTGCCGACCGTTGCCGCCATGCCAGGCTCGGTCACGAAGGCATTGCCGCCGATGACGCCAGCCAGTCCAGCCAATGCGCAGCCGCCGCCGAACACCAGCATGAAGACCCGCGGCACGTTGTGGCCGAGCGCCTCCACCATGTCGGGATGCGTCAGCGCAGCCTGGATCACGAGACCGATGCGGGTACGGGTCAGCACCAGATAGACAGAGAGCAGCATCAGCAATGCAATCAGCATCATGAAGCCGCGATAGATCGGGAAGGTGGTCGTGAAGATCGTGAACAAGGGGCCATCCAGTTCCGCGGGAATCGGATACGGCACGGCCGCCCTGCCCCAGATCAGTTGCACCAGTTCGACCATGACGTAGGAAAGGCCGAAGGTGAACAGCAGTTCGGGAATATGTCCGTACTTGTGGACCGAGCGCAGGCCGTAGCGCTCGACCATCGCACCGATGACGCCGACCAGCAGAGGCGCAATGACCAGCGCCGGCCAGAAACCGAGCTTCGTGCTGATCGTGTACGCGAAGTACGCGCCGAGCATGTAGAAACTCGCATGCGCGAAATTGAGAACGCCCATCATGCTGAAAATCAGCGTCAGGCCCGACGAGAGCATGAACAACAGGAGCCCGTAGCTCATGCCGTTCAGCAAGGTGATTAGTGTGAACTCCACAAGATGCCCTTATTCAGAAATTTCGTGTACGACCGTACTATTTTGCGGCGATAAAAAAGCAGCGTGCCACCTTGGCGGCGCACGCTGCAAGAGATGCTTAATGTGCCGGACGCTTCATCTGGCACGACGTCGGCTGGGCGGCAACATAGGTATCGACCTTCTGATCCGTCTTCCAGCCGTAGCCGGTGTTTTCCTGGTCGTACTTCACGTCCTTGCCGTTGACCTTGGTCCATGTCGAGATGTACAGCGGTTGCTGCAACTGGTGGTCGGCTTTGCGCATCTCGACTTCGCCATTCAGGCTCTGCACCTTCATGCCTTCCATCGCGAGCGCCACCTTCAGCGCATCCGCCGACTTCGCCTCCTTGATCGCCTTTGACAGCATCGCCATGCCGCTGTAGCTCGCCATCACATAGTAGTCGTCGTTGTATTTTTTCTTGAAGGCTTCGACGATTTCCTTGCCGGAGAATTTCTCGTTGTTCGGATGCCAGTAGGAGACCTGCTTCACGCGTTCTGCTCCGGCCGCCCCCATCGCGGTTGGCACACCTGTCGTGCCGCCGTAGTAGGTATAGAAGTTGGCGGTCAGTCCGGCATCCTTGGCGGCCTTGATCAGCAGGGCAAGGTCGGTGCCCCAGTTGCCGGTGATGACGGTGTCCGCACCGGAAGCCTTGATCTTCGCCACATACGGCGCGAAGTCCTTGACCTGGCCGATCGGGTGCAGGTCGTCGCCGACGATCTGCACATCCGGACGCTTGCGCTTGAGGTAGTCCTTCGCCGCGCGCGTGACCTGATGGCCGAACGCATAGTTCTGACCGATGATGTAGGCTTTCTTGACATTCTGATCCTTGGCCATCAAGGTGGTCATCGCTTCCATCTTCATGTCCGAGTTGGCGTCGAAACGGAAATGCCAGAAGCTGCATTTGCTGTTCGTCAGGTCAGGATCAACGGCCGCGTAATTCAGGAACACGATTTCCTTCCCTGGATTGCGCTCGTTGTGCTTGTTGATCGCATCGACCAGTGCAAGCGCGACACCGGAGCCGTTGCCTTGAAGGATGTAGCGATAGCCCTGATCGATGACGGTCTTGAGCTGCGTCAGCGATTCCTGCGGGCTGCTCTTGTTGTCGAAGCCGACGACTTCAATGATGTTGTCTCCTGCCCATTTGCTCTGATTGGCAAGATCGGCCATCGCCTGCCAGCTCTTGAGCATGTTCTGCCCGACTGGCGCAAACGGCCCGGACAGCGGATCGATGAATGCGATTTTTACATTCTCTGCACCGGCTCCTGCGGACGCGAACGCGGCTGCAGCAGACAAGGCCAATACGATTGGACGCAATTGAAGTGTCATTTGTCTCATCCTGTTTAGTTATAGTGACTCATAGAATATCGACGGTTCCACCCTGTGTAAAGCGAAGATATCGAATGCAGTTTCACCGCCGCTCACGTTCACCACACACGTGACCAAACACCGTGCTCATGCAACACAGGGGGCGATAATTTTTCCTGTCAGGCGGAATGCTGATGATTGAAAAACAGCGCCGCGCGCATTCGGAGAATTGCCCTCCGAAGATCATGCATGTGCGATGACGACGGCACCACCTGAAAGCGCGGCATGACGTCGGCAACCGTCATGCCGCATTCGTCTGTCAATGGTTGGATGGACGCTTCATCTGGCAGGAAGTCGGCTGGGATGCGACATACGTCTCGATCTTCTGATCCGTCTTCCATCCATAACCGGTGTTTTCCTGGTCGAACTTCACGTCCTTGCCGTTGACCTTGGTCCAGGTCGCGATGTAGAGCGGCTGCTGCAATTGGTGATCGCCCTTGCGCATCTCGACTTCGCCGTTCAGGCTCTTGTACTTCATGCCTTCCAGCGCAAAGGCCACCTTGACCGGATCGGCCGATTTCGCCTCCTTCATCGCCTTCGACAGCATGTTGATTGCGGTGTAGGTCGCCAGCACGTAGAAGTCGTCGTTGTACTTCTTCTTGAACGATTCGACGATGTCCTTGCCGGAATAGGTTTCGTTATTGACGTTCCAGTAGCCGACATACTTCACGCGTTCCGCACCGGCCGCACCCATCGCGGTCGGCACACCGGTGGTGCTGGCGTAGTAGGTGTAGAAATTGGCGGTCAGGCCCGCATCCTTGGCGGCCTTGATCAGCAAGGCAAGGTCGGCGCCCCAGTTGCCGGTGATGACGGTGTCCGCGCCGGATGCCTTGATCTTCGCGACATAGGGCGAGAAATCCTTCACCTGGCCGATCGGATGCAGGTCGTCGCCGACGATCTGCACGTCAGGACGCTTGCGCTTCAGATATTCCTTCGCCGCACGCGTGACCTGGTGGCCGTGCGCGTAGTTCTGACCGATGATGTAGACCTTCTTGATGCCCTGATCCTTCGCCATGAAGGTGGTCAGCGCTTCCATCTTCATGTCGGAATTGGAGTCGAAGCGGAAATGCCAGAAGCTGCATTTGCTGTTGGTGAGATCCGGATCGATCGCGGAATGGTTGATGAAGAGAATTTCCTTGCCAGGATTGCGCTCGTTGTGCTTGTTGACCGCATCGATCAATGCCAGCGCAACGCCGGAACCATTGCCCTGCGCAATATAGCGAAAGCCCTGATCGATAACCGTCTTGAGCTGGGTCAGCGATTCCTGCGGGCTGCCCTTGTTGTCGAAGCCGACGATCTCGAACGTATTGTCGCCGGCGAGCTTCTGCTGATTCGCCGCTTCGGCGAACATCTGATAGCTGTTGAGCTGGTTCTGTCCGATCGGAGCGAACGGGCCGGACAGCGTTTCGATCAATGCAATTTTCACTTTTTCAGCCATTGCAGCCGGTGTGGCAAAGACAGCGGCGACGGAACAGGCTAAAAGCAGCGGGCGGATTCGTAGTGTCATTTGTCTCTTCCTTATGGCTATTGTGAACAGGGCACGAGGCCCTGCATTCTTACAACAATGAAACCCGTCAGATCGGCACTTGCAAAGTTCGGTTACGCAGTCGGCAGTTTGTACTCCTTGAATTGGTCTCGAATCCTGTTCTTCAAAATCTTGCCCGTGGCACCGATCGGCAGCGCTTCAACGAACGTGACGTCGTCCGGCGTCCACCACTTCGCGATCTTCCCCTCGTAGAACGTGATCAGCTCTTCTCTCGATACTTCGGCTCCCGGCTTTTTCACGACGACCAGCAACGGACGTTCGTCCCATTTCGGATGGAACACGCCGATGCATGCAGCCTGCTGCACGGCGGGATGGCCCATCGCGATGTTCTCCAGATCGATCGAGCCGATCCACTCGCCACCGGACTTGATCACATCCTTGCTGCGGTCGGTAATCTGCATGTAGCCGTCCGGGCTGATGGTCGCCACGTCGCCGGTCGGGAACCAGCCATCCTGAAGCACATCGCCGCCCTCGTTCTTGAAATAGCCGCTGACGATCCACGGACCTTTGACCAGCAGATTGCCGTAGGTCTTGCCGTCCCATGGCAGCTCCTCGCCCATGTCGTCGACGATCTTCATGTCCACGCCGAAGATCGCATGCCCCTGCTTCTCCAGGATCGACTGCTGTGCATCATCCGAGAGGGACATGTGATGGCTTTGCAAAGTGCATGCGGTGCCAAGCGGCGACATCTCCGTCATGCCCCATGCATGCACAACGTCGATGACGTACTGGTTGCGGAAGGTCTTCATCATCGCCGGCGGACAAGCCGAACCGCCGATCACCGTGCGCTTGAAGGAGGAGAACTTGAGATTGTTCTGTCCCACGTAAGTCAGCAAGCCCAGCCATACCGTGGGCACGCCGGCGGAGAATGTCACCTGTTCCTGCTCGAACAATTCATGCAGCGACTTGCCGTCCAGCGCCGGGCCCGGAAATACCATTTTCGCGCCGGTCAGCGGCACGGAATACGGCAGCCCCCACGCATTGACATGAAACATCGGCACGACGGGCAGCACCGAGTCGCGCGCCGAAACATTCAAGGCGTCCGGCATCGCCGATGCGTAGGAATGCAGCACCGTCGAACGATGCGAATACAGTGCACCCTTCGGGTTGCCGGTCGTGCCGGAGGTGTAGCAAAGGCTCGATGCGCAGTTCTCGTCGAACAGCGGCCATGCGTAGTCATCGGAGCTCTTCGCGATCAGATCCTCATAGCACATCAGATTCGGAATCCTTGTCTCCGCCGGCATGCGATCGCGATCGCACATCATGATGAAACCCTTGGTCGTCTTGCAATGTGCCGCGAACGCTTCGACCAGCGGCAGGAAGCTCATGTCGAAGAACAGGAACTGGTCTTCCGCATGATTGACGATGTAGGCAATCTGTTCCGGGTGCAGGCGAGGATTGATGGTGTGCATCACCGCGCCGGAACCGGAGATGGCGTAATACAGTTCCAGATGCCGATAGCCGTTCCATGCGAGCGTGGCAACGCGATCACCAATCCTGACTCCCAGTGCGTCCAGCGCGTTCGCCATCTGCCGGGCGCGCTTGTGACAGTCCCGGTACGTGTATCGATGAATGTCACCTTCAACGCGGCGCGACACGATTTCATTGCTGCCGAAATAGCGGTCCGCGTGCTGGATGATGCTGGAGATGAGCAGGGGCTGGCTCATCATTTGGCCCATCAATGGGCTCTTGGGGTACTCGGACATCTTGTCTCCTTCGTTTTTTGGCTGGTGCAGGCCGTTGCACATGCTCTCGTTTTCAAGCCCGATTTTTGAACGACCGTTCTAATCCGTCAATGACTTTCGATTGTGCGACGCGTCAATGTCGCCGTCGAGACTTTTCATTCGGCGATACTTTTGTAAATCGTGTTTTTTGGCTGTGCCATCACGCGACGCAGCATGGGTTCGAAGAACTCCAGCGGCAAGGTGTCGTATGCCGGATCGAATGCAGGCGCGTCATATTTTTCGCAGAACTCCAGTGTCGTATCGTAGAGTTTCTGACCGGAAAACTGGTCGCGCAAATTGCGATCCATGCCAAGGTAATGGAAGAAGTAATAGCCCTGGAAAATGCCGTGCTTCTCGACCATCACGTAATTTTCCTCACTCACAAACGGCTTGAGAATCGCCGCCGCGATATCGGGATGGTTATAGCTGCCCAGCGTGTCGCCGATGTCATGCAGCAAGGCGCAAATCACATACTCGTCATCGCGCCCGTCACGATGCGCGCGCGTCGCCGTCTGCAGGCTGTGTGTCAAGCGGTCCACCGCAAAGCCGCCGCAGTCCCCTTCCAGCAAGCGCAAATGCGCCAGTACGCGATCAGGCAGCGCTTGTGCATACGGCTTGAACTCGCCGGCGATGATCTGCCAGTCTTCCGCAGTGCTGTGCTGCATGTCGTGAAATTTGGCGCGTGCATTCATCTTGTCTCCGTTTTTTGGTTGTATTGAATTGTGCTGAATCATCATGTGCGATAGGAAGGATCGATGCGATCCAATCGCCGCAGCAAGCCCGGCCATGCCAGCATGCCGCCTTGCGATTTCGTCACCGTCTTCACCTGTTCCTGCGCGCCGCTGATGATCTGTGACGGAATCTGCACCAGTTCGCCGCCCGCCTGCGCGCGAACCTGAATCATGCATGCTGCTTCGAAAATGTACATGTTGACGAAGGCATCGGCAATCGTTTTTCCAAGCGTCAGCAACCCATGATTGCGCAGCATCAAGTAATTTTTATCGCCAAGGTCGGCCACCAGGCGCGGCTTCTCTTCTTCATTCAACGCGACGCCTTCATAACCGTGATAGGCAAGACTGGACAGCACAAAAATGGATTGTTGGGATATTGGCAATACGCCGCCTTTTTGCGCAGAAACAGCGACGCCATTGACGCTATGCACATGCAGTACGCATTGTGCGTCGTGCCTCACAGCATGAATCGCGGAATGAATGATGAATCCGGCCGGATTGACCGGGAATGGCGAATCCTCCAGCTTGTTGCCGTGCGTATCGATTTTGACGAGCGAGGACGCCGTGATCTCATCAAACATCATTCCGTACGGATTGATCAGGAACTGGTCTTCCGTACCGGGTACGCGCGCCGTGATATGGGTGAAAATCAGATCGCTCCATCCAAAGTCTGCAACGAGGCGGTAACACGCCGCAAGATCCACGCGTGTCTGCCACTCCTCCGGAGAAACGCGATCCTTCATGGAGGGGATGAGTGGTGTTGCTGGAGCATTCATATGGGACCCCTTCTTCTCTGTCAAAATGTGAACTATGTCTGTAACGGCTGAATCCTTTCGTGAGGCAGCAGCAGTATTTGTATCTATGAACAGACAAGACTGTCAATCTTTAAGCGTATCGATGTTGATCAACGCCTTTTCCCGCCCCTGTCTGGTGCAGCAACGCAAGAGCAATCAAGGACACTCATGAATACACCTGGACTTCCACCGGTCCGTCATTGCATAGACACACTGCCCTTTGAAAACTCGTTCGCTTCATTGCCGCCAGCGTTCTACACACGATTGATGCCGACGCCGGTCCCTTCTCCGTATCTCGTATGCGCGAGCAAGTCGGCGGCGGCGCTGATCAATCTGGATACAGAACAATTCAGTACCGATAACTTCGTCCAGACACTCGCCGGCAACCGCACGCCTGCTGGCTCCGACCCACTGGCCGCTGTATATTCCGGCCATCAATTCGGGGTATGGGCCGGTCAGTTGGGCGATGGCCGCGCCATTCTTCTCGGCGACGTTCCCGCGCCCGGAACGTCCTCGCCAGGCACGATGGAGTTGCAGCTCAAAGGCTCGGGCCTGACGCCCTATTCCCGTATGGGCGATGGCCGCGCCGTCTTGCGTTCCTCCATTCGTGAATTTCTCTGTTCGGAAGCGATGGCCGCGTTGGGCATCCCGACTTCGCGCGCACTATGCGTCACCGGCTCAGACATGCGCGTGATGCGGGAGACTCCGGAAACCAGCGCGATTGCAACCCGCATGGCCCCCACATTTGTGCGCTTCGGCTCGTTCGAGCACTGGTTCTATAACGGCAGGAAAGAGGAACTGAAGATACTCGCCGACTACGTGATCGATCGCTTCTATCCGGAGTTGTGCGACGCGGCGAATCCATACCATGCACTGCTTTCCGAAGTGACGCGCCGCACTGCGCACCTCATCGCACAATGGCAGGCAGTCGGATTCATGCATGGCGTCATGAATACGGACAACATGTCGATACTCGGACAGACAATCGACTATGGCCCGTTCGGCTTCATGGAAGCTTTCGACATTCGCCACATCTGCAATCACAGCGATCCGCAGGGACGCTACTCGTATCAGATGCAGCCGCGGATCGGCGAATGGAATTGCTATGCGCTCGGACAGGCATTGCTGCCGCTTGTGGGCGATGTCGAAACCACGAAAGACGCGCTACAGGTTTATCAACCCGAGTACGAAAGGACGCTCAGTCAGCTGTTGCATGCCAAACTCGGGTTGCAGTCCGTGGATGTCGACGATGACGGATTGATCGACGCGATGTTCATTCTGATGCAAAACAATCACGTCGATTTCACTCTGTTCTTCCGTCGCCTGGGTGATTTGCGGATAGACGATCCGTCGCAGGACGAAGCGCTGCGCGACCTCTTCCTCGACCGTCCTGCCTTCGATGCGTGGGCAGTACAATACCGAACGCGTCTGCGGCAGGAAAACCGGCGCGACGCAGAACGCAAGGCTGCGATGCATGCGGTCAATCCGAAATACGTGCTGCGCAACTACCTCGCGCAAGTCGCGATTGAAAAAGCGCAAAACAAGGACTTTTCTGAAATTGCAAGATTGCTCGATGTGCTGGAAAAACCATTCGACGAGCAACCGGAGAACGAAAAATATGCAAACCTCCCGCCCGACTGGGCCAGTCAACTGGAAGTGAGTTGTTCATCATGACAGACAAGATCATCAAGACCGACGCCGAGTGGCGCAGTCAGCTCGATCCGCTCGAATATCAGGTAACCCGCCATGCGGCAACGGAACGTGCCTTCACCGGACGTTACTGGGACCATCACGAACACGGGATCTACACCTGCGTCTGCTGCGACACGCCGCTGTTCGAATCGGATGCCAAGTTCGATTCCGGTTGCGGCTGGCCCAGCTATTTCAGACCGCTCAATCCGGACAATGTCAGTGAACGCGTCGATCGCAGTCATGGCATGATACGCACCGAAATTATGTGCCAGGTCTGCGATGCACATTTGGGTCATGTGTTCCCGGATGGACCGCCGCCGACCGGCCTGCGTTACTGCATCAACTCAGCATCTCTGCGTTTCGATCCACAACCAGTGAAAGAAAAACAATCGCCATGAAGTTCCTGTTCGATATCTTCCCGGTCATTCTGTTTTTTGCGATGTTCAAATGGGGTGAAAACAATACCGATGCCGCACAATCGCTGGTCGAGCAATACCTGTCGGGGATCGTGTCCGGCGGCGGCGCCGGCACGGCTGCTCAAGCGCCGATCATGCTTGCCACTGCAGTTGCGATAGTTGCAACGATCGGCCAGATCGCCTACCTGCTGCTGCGCGGAAAAAAGGTGGATACGATGCTGTGGGTGTCGCTGGCCATCATCACGATGTTTGGCGGAGCGACCATTTATTTCCATAACGAGACGTTCATCAAATGGAAACCCACTGTGCTCTACTGGGTCTTTGGTGCCGCATTGCTCCTCAGCCAGACACTATTCGGCAAGAATCTCATTCGCATGATGATGGAAAAGCAGATATCGCTGCCATACGTGGTCTGGCAACGCCTGAGCGTGGCATGGGCGCTCTTCTTCGTCGCGATGGGCCTGATCAATCTATATGTCGCCTACAATTTCGCCACCGCGACATGGGTCAATTTCAAGCTGTTCGGCTTCACGGGCCTCATGCTCGCATTCGTTATTGGGCAAAGCCTTTTCCTTTCCCGATACATCAAGGATTCGCAATGACAGATCGGCTTGAACGAATCCGTGCCCGATTGATTGCAACTTTCGCACCGCTGGAATGTCAACTTGAGGACGAATCGCATTTGCACGTCGGTCATGCCGGTGCAGAATCCGGTGCCGGTCACTATCGTCTTCACATCGTTTCCACGCGATTTGAAGGGCTGAATCGCATCGGTCGGCATCGCCTGGTGTATGATTGCCTGCATGACATGATGCATACCGACATACACGCTCTCGCCATCATTGCCATGGCGCCGTCAGAAGTTTCCAGATAGACGCCTTCCGATTTAACTTCAAATTTTTTATTCACTTCCCATTAGGAACAACAATGAATTTAAAACCTGCTCGCTTGCTGATGATTCTCGTTGCAGCCGCCGCATTCCCGGCAATGGCGCAAAATCTCGCCGTCGTCAACGGCAAGCCGGTACCTTCCTCACGTGCCGATGCAATGGTCAAACAGCTTGCAGCGCAAGGCCAGCCGGATTCTCCGCAATTGCGCGACATGGTGAAGCAGGAATTGATCAACCGTGAAATCCTGATCCAGGAAGCGGACAAGCTCGGTCTCAGCAACAACGCCGACGTCAAGAGCCAGGTCGAGATCGCACGCCAGTCGATCGTGATCCGTGCTCTTGTTGCCGATTTTCTGAAGAAGAATCCGGTCAGCGATGCCGACATCAAGGCCGAGTATGACAAGTTCAAGGCGCAAGCCGGCGACAAGGAATACCGTGCGCGCCACATCCTGGTCGAGAAGGAAGACGATGCCAAGGCAATCATCACCAAGCTCAAGGGCGGTGCGAAGTTCGAAGACCTCGCCAAGCAATCGAAGGATCCGGGTTCGGCAGCCAACGGCGGTGACCTGGATTGGGCCTCCCCCGCTTCGTTCGTGAAGCCGTTCTCCGACGCGATGATTGCCCTGCAAAAAGGCCAGTTCACTGAAACGCCGGTCAAGACCCAGTTCGGCTATCACGTGATCAAGCTGGAAGACGTGCGCGCAGCAAAGCTGCCGTCGCTGGAAGAAGTGAAGCCGCAAATCACAGAGTCTCTGCAACAGAAGAAGCTGCAGGCTTACCAGGAAGAACTGCGCAAGAAAGCGAAAATCCAGTAAGCATCACGACCTTTCAGGTCAACAAAAAAGGCGCTCCTCGGAGCGCCTTTTTCATGGTCGGTCAAAAGGTCAGCCGACCCATTTGCGCGCATTGCGGAACATGCGCATCCACGGTGAATACTCGCCCCACGAAGATGGATGCCAGGATTGCTGCACAGAGCGGAAGACCCGCTCCGCGTGCGGCATCAGCACCGTAAAGCGGCCGTCCGGCGTCGTCACCGACGCGATGCCTTGCGGCGAACCGTTCGGGTTGTACGGGTAGCCTTCCGTCACCTGCCCCTTGTTGTCCACGTAGCGCATCGCTGCGATCGCACTGCGAATATCACCGGTTTGCGTGAAGTCGGCATGGCCTTCTCCATGCGCAATCGCGATTGCCGTTTGCGTGCCCGCCATGCCATCGAAGAAGATCGACGGCGACTCGGCGATCTCCACCATGGAAAAGCGCGCCTCGAATTGCTCCGACTTGTTGCGCGTGAACTTCGGCCAGTCGTGCGCACCGGGGATGATCGATTTCAGGTTGCTCATCATCTGGCAGCCGTTGCAGATGCCGAGTGCAAAGGTATCCGCGCGGTTGAAGAAGATCGAAAACTGTTCCGCCAGCTTCGCATTGAACAGGATCGTCTTGGCCCAGCCTTCGCCTGCGCCCAGCACGTCGCCGTAGGAGAAGCCGCCGACCGCGATCACGCCCTTGAAATCATCGAGACGGGCGCGGCCCGCAATGAGGTCGCTCATGTGCACATCGACCGCGACGAAACCGGACTGGTGCATGACATAGGCAGTCTCGACATGGGAGTTCACACCCTGCTCACGCAGGATGGCGACTTTCGGCTTCACGCCTGTCGCGATGAAAGGCGCTGCGACATCCAGTTGCGGATCGAAGGTCAGCCTGGGCGTGATGCCGGGATCGGATGCATCGAGGATGCGATCGTATTCCGCATCGGCGCAGGCCGGGTTGTCGCGCAACCTCGCAATGCGCCAGCTGGTTTCACTCCACAGTCGTTGTAACTCGATGCGCGGCTGGCTGTAGATCACCTTTGCGTCGCGCATGAATTCGATCACGTCGCGATCATTCGGCTTGCCGATGATATGGCTGCATGCGCCGAGGTTATAGCTGCGCAACACGGTCATCACGTCGGATTTTTCCCCATCGCGCACCTGGATGACCGCACCCAGTTCCTCGTTGAACAAGGCGCGCAGAGTCATCTCGTTGCGGCGCTCGCCAACTTGCGATGCCCAGTTCTTGGAGTCGCCCCAATCCGAGGCATGTTCGCCTTCCATCGTCAGGATGTCGAGGTTGAGCGACAGGCCGCTGCGGCCTGCAAACGCCATTTCGCACAGCGTGACGAACAAGCCTCCATCGGAGCGGTCATGGTAGGCCAGCAGCTTGCGCTCCTTGTTGAGTTGCTGGATCGCGGCGAAAAATCCCTTCAGGTCGTCCGCGCTATCGACGTCAGGCGTCTCGTTGCCGATCTGCTGCATGACTTGCGTCAATGCAGAAGCTCCCATGCGGTTCTTTCCGCGACCGAGGTCGATGGCAATCAGCGCCGTATCGCCGGCGTCCTTGACGATCTGCGGCGTCAGCGATTGGCGCACATCGGTTGCCGGTGCAAACGCCGAGACGATCAGCGACACTGGTGCCGTGACCGATTTGTCGCCCTCCTCATCCTTCCATGTCGTGCGCATCGACAAGGAGTCCTTGCCGACCGGGATGCTGATGCCAAGCGCCGGGCAAAGCTCCATGCCGACCGCCTTGACGGTGTCGAACAAAGCAGCATCCTGTCCAGGCTGGCCGCATGCCGCCATCCAATTGGCCGACAGCTTGATGTCCGACATGTCGGCAATCGGCGCGGCCGCGATATTGGTCAGCGCCTCACCCACCGCCATGCGGCCCGATGCAGGCGCATCGATCACCGCCAGCGGTGTGCGTTCACCCATCGCCATCGCTTCACCGCGATAGCCTTCAAGGCTCATCGCCGTCACTGCGCAATCCGCCACCGGCACCTGCCAGGGGCCGACCATCTGGTCGCGCACCGACATGGCTCCTACAGTACGGTCGCCGATCGTGATCAGGAAGGATTTATCCGCGACAGTCGGCAGGCGCAGCACGCGTTGCGCCACTTCCGCCAACTCCATGCCGGTCAGGTCAACGGGCGGAAAATCATTCTCGACACGCACCACATCGCGGTGCATTTTCGGCGGCTTGCCCAGCAGGACTTCCATCGGCATGTCGACCGGATTGTTGTCATGCTCGGGGTCGATGACCTTCAACTGGCGCTCTTCGGTAGCGGTGCCAACGACTGCGAACAGGCAACGCTCGCGTTCGCACAGGTATTGAAACAGCGGCAGGCTTTCCGGTGCGATGGCGAGCACATAGCGTTCCTGTGATTCATTGCTCCAGATTTCCTTCGGTGCCATGCCGCTCTCTTCGAGCGGGACCTTGCGCAAATCGAACAGCGCGCCGCGCCTGGCGTCATTGGTGATTTCAGGGAAGGCGTTGGACAGGCCGCCCGCGCCGACATCGTGAATCGACAGGATGGGATTGGTGTCGCCCATCGCCCAGCACGCATTGATGACCTCCTGCGCCCGGCGTTCCATTTCCGGATTGCCGCGCTGTACCGAATCGAAATCCAGGTCCGCCGTGTTGGTGCCGGTCGCCATCGACGATGCGGCGCTGCCGCCCATGCCGATGCGCATGCCCGGGCCGCCCAGCTGGATCAGCAGGCTGCCCACCGGGAGGTCATGCTTTTTCGTGTGTTTTGCGGAGATGTTGCCGAGGCCGCCGGCGATCATGATGGGCTTGTGATATCCCTTGACGGAGCCACCGACATTTTGTTCGTAGGTGCGGAAGTAGCCGCCCAGATTGGGACGTCCGAACTCATTGTTGAACGCCGCGCCGCCGATCGGCCCGTCGATCATGATCTGCAAGGCCGATGCGATGCGATCCGGCTTGCCGTAGATGCCGGCCTGGGCATGTGCCTCGCGTTGCGCCGGTGGCTGCGCGACATCGCGCACGTTTTCCCACGGCTGCACCGCGTGCGTGATCATCAGGTTGGAAACGGTGAAGCCGGTCAGGCCCGCCTTCGGCTTCGCGCCACGACCGGTCGCGCCCTCGTCGCGAATCTCGCCGCCCGCGCCAGTGGATGCGCCGGGGAACGGCGAGATCGCGGTCGGGTGGTTGTGCGTTTCGACCTTCATCAGGATGTGCGTCAACTCATCGGACGCCTCATACACATTGCCTTGCGCCGCGCCGCGCGGATAGAAGCGCGACACCGTCGCGCCTTCGATGATCGAGGAGTTGTCGCTATACGCCACAACAGTACCCTTCGGTTGCAGCTGGTGCGTATTCTTGATCATGCCGAACAGGGATTTGTCCTGCTTGACGCCATCGATCGTCCAGTCGGCATTGAAAATCTTGTGCCGGCAATGTTCGCTGTTGGCCTGCGCGAACATCATCAATTCAACGTCAGTCGGATTGCGCTTCGCTTGTGTGAATGCGTTGATCAGATAGTCGATTTCATCTTCCGACAAGGCCAGGCCGAGTTCACTGTTCGCCTTCACCAGAGCCGCCTTGCCGCCGGCGAGCACATCGACGAATTCGAGCGGTTTCGCCTCCAGTTCGCGGAACAGGCCTGCGGCATTGTTGGCATCGCGCAGCACGCTCTCGGTCATGCGATCATGCAGAAGGCCGGCGACGGCTTCAATCGCGCCTTCCGGCAGCTTCTTCGTCCCGCCCAGCAAGCCCGATTTCATCTGCACGTGGTACGACACGCCGCGCTCGATGCGCTTGATGTGCGTCATGCCGCAGTTGTGCGCGATGTCGGTCGCCTTGCTGGCCCACGGCGAAATGGTGCCGAAGCGCGGAATGACAACAAATTCCTCGCCGTCCGCAGCGCCCGAGAACGGTTCGCCATAGGTCAGCATCGCATTCAGGCGGCCGACATCATCCTGGCTTGGCGTCGTCGCGGCATCAATGAAATGCAGGAAGCGCCCTGTCACCCCAACGATGGCGGGCTCGACTGCTTGCAATTGTGACAAAAGACGTTGAGTACGGAAGGCAGACAGGGCGTTGGAGCCCGGCAGAATCAGCATGGCGGCAAGAAAGTTGATGCAGGAGGGCTACCGATTGGCAGCTTGACTGCGGGTTGAATCGGAATCCGTGATTATACCGCGCCGACGCTTCTTGGCTGGATGTCAATCATGGCTGGCTCGACTGGTTTTTCCAGTGGAAATCCCTATGCTATCGTTCCTTTTTCGATCATTTCGAGCGCATCCATCCATGAGCAATCCCATCACTACCGCCATCTCCGGCCTCGTGCACACGCCGCGCAGGACATTGATGGAGGCGTGCCTGGCAGCGGCTGAAAGCAGCCCTGCCGTCTTCACTCGGCTATACCCCGAAACAGCCCTCGCAACCGCGACCTGGGCCGATGCCATCCGCGCAAAATCAATCGACCTTTCGCCCCTGGCCGGGCTGCCCGTATCAATCAAGGACTTGTTTGATGTTGCAGGAGAAACGACGCTGGCTGGATCCGTGGTGCGCAAGGACGCGCCGCCGGCAACGGCCGATGCGCCGGCGGTGAAACGCTTGCGCCAGGCCGGTGCGGCGATCATCGGCAAAACCAACATGACGGAATTCGCCTTTTCGGGCGTCGGCCTGAATCCGCATTACGGCACGCCGGCCAATCCGGCTGACAGACAAGTTGCGCGGATTCCCGGCGGCTCGTCGTCCGGCGCGGCAGTCTCGGTGGCAAGCGGCATGTGCGTGGCCGGCCTCGGCTCGGACACGGGCGGCTCGATCCGGATTCCGGCGGCGCTTTGCGGACTGGTCGGATTCAAGCCGACGGCCCGTCGTGTACCGACAGCCGGCGCACTGCCCTTGTCATCCACGCTGGACACGGTGTGTGCAATGACGCGCTCTGTGGACGACTGTATTCTCATCGATAGCATCATTGCAGATGCTCCTCTATCGATTCCGAATCTGCCGCTGTCGGCGCTGCGCCTCGCCGTGCCCCAAACCGTTGTGCTGGACGCGCTCGAGCCGCACGTCGCAGCATCCTTTTCGGCGACCCTGTCTCGGCTTTCCAATGCAGGCGCGAGCATCGTCAACGCGCCGCTGTCATTGCTGGCGGAAGCCGCGGACATGAACAGGTTTTCCGGCGTGGAGGCTTTCGCATGGCATCGCGAAATCCTTGCAACGCGCGAAGCGGAATACGATTTCCGGGTCGCCAAACGCATCAAGCTCGGGGCGACGATGAGCGCCGCCGACTATATCGACTTGCACGCGAAACGGCGCAACTGGATCGCCCGCATGGACCAATCGCTCGCCCCCTTCGATGCCATCATCATGCCGACCGTGCCGATGGTCGCGCCACCGATTGCGGAGCTCGAGGAATCGGAGGATGCCTTCTTCAAAACCAATGGTCTGCTCTTGCGCAATCCTTCCATCATCAACCTGCTTGATGGCTGCGCCATTTCCCTGCCATGCCATGCGGCGGGTACATTGCCGGTGGGTCTGATGATCGCGGGACCGGCCATGACGGACAGCAGAGTTCTTGCCGCTGCCCGCGCGATTGAGGCTGCGCTGAAATCCGCATAGCAAGAACGCCGGTGCTTGTCAAAACTAACTCGTAGGGATGCATCGGCGAGCTGCCACCAGTCGCAAGATGGAGTTGGCAAGAAACAAAAAGCTGTCGCAAGCTTTTGCATTTAGCGCCTTCTTTCAAACCTGAAACATCGCCGATCGACTATGATTTCGGCATCGTATCGGCAATGGCGCGCATCATGTTCAGAAGGTAATGATGCCGCTGTCCGGCAAGTCGGGCTTCAGTATTACAGGTTAATCAAGTGACAAAACAGATTGCGGTAGTGGGTGGTGGCGTCGTTGGCGTTTGCACTGCATTTTTTCTCGCCGAGGCAGGACATGATGTCGTGGTCGTTGAGCGCCACCACAATGTCGCGGAGGAAAGCAGTTTTGCCAATGCCGGTATCGTTTCTTCCGGCTACGCGACACCATGGCTTGTCCCCAGCCTGCCGAAGAAACTTCTATCCTGCATTTCCCAAACCGCCGCCCCGGTTCTGATCAAACCCGGCATGGACCGCGCGTTGCGCCGCTGGGTCAAACGGTGGATGAGCGAGAACGAGCTGGAACGCTACCGCATCAACAGCACGCGCATGCAACGCGTCGCCTACTACAGCCGGGAGATTCTGCAACAGTTGCGAGAGCACTTCCAGCTCGATTACGAACACACGCGGGGCGTGCTGCATTTGCTGCGCAGCGAGCGGGATATCAAGGCTGCAGAACCCGCGCGCGAATTGCTTAACGACAATGAAGTGCCGCACCAGATGCTGGATGCGGATGCCGCGCGGGAGATTGAACCCGCGCTTGGATATCGTGCCGAATTGGCGGGCGCGCTCTACATGCCGAATGACGAGGCGGGCAACTGCCCTCTGTTCGCCAAGCAAATGCGGCAAATCGTCCAATCGATGGGCGTCCAATTCCAATTCACAAGCACCGTCCGCGCGATTGAACCGGATGGCGGTCGCGTTTCCCTGCGCATCGATGACCGCACCTTTTCCGCGGATGCGGTCGTGCTGGCGGCGGGGAGCGATAGCGCGCAGCTGCTGAAGCCTCTCGGCATCGAGGTCCCGCTCTATCCGGTCAGAGGTTACTCGGCGACCGCGTCGATCAAGAATTTTGACGAAGCGCCGCGCGCAGCGCTCCAGGACGAAACCTACAAAGTGGCAATCACCCGCATGGGCGGACGCGTCCGCGTGGCAGGCATCGCGGAACTCGGGACCCGCACGTCCGAACTGCACAAGAGCGCCTTGCGCACCCTCATCAAGGTAGGCAGCGACTGGTTCCCCAATGCCGCGAACTACAACACGTCGACCTTCTGGTGCGGTGCGCGACCGATGTTGCCGGATGGGCCGCCACTGCTCGGTGCGACGCCCGTCAGAAACGTCTATGTCAACATCGGTCACGGCTCGAACGGCTGGGCGATGGCGGCGGGTTCAGGAAAAATCGTTGCCGACATCGTTTCGGGTTTCACGCCCGAAGTCGATATGGATGGCCTGACGTTGTCACGCTATGGATAAGGTCGATTGCATTGTCATCGGGGCCGGCGTCGTGGGTCTCGCCGTTGCACGGGTACTCGCACGCGCCGGACGCGAAGTGGTCGTGGTCGAGTCGCATCCGGCAATCGGCATGGAAACCAGTTCACGCAACAGCGAAGTCATTCACGCCGGCATCTACTATCCGACCGGCAGCTTGAAAGCCAGACTCTGCGTCGCGGGCCGCGACGCGCTCTATGCGTATTGCGAGGAGCGCGGCATTCCCTACCGCCGCTGCGGCAAACTGGTCGTGGCCACCTCGGACGAGCAGCGCAGCAAGCTCGCCGCGATTCATGCGCAGGCACATGCGAACGGCTGCTCCGAAGTCGTCGCACTGAGCGCCGAAGAAGCATGCATCATGGAACCGGCATTGTCGTGCGTGGCCGCCCTCTTCTCGCCGAATACCGGCATCATCGACAGCCATGCGTACATGCTTGCGCTCCAAGGCGACGCAGAAAATGCCGGCGCGCTTTTTGCGCTCGACAGCCGCGTCATTGCGGGTAGCGCGAATGCCGACGGGGTCGAATTGACGGTGCGCTCCGGCGATGGTGCTGAGATCGCGCTGCGCGCACAAACAGTCGTCAATTGCGCCGGATTGCAGGCACCGCAGCTTGCTGCGCAGATTGCCGGACTGGAGCGCGACTCCATTCCTGTCCCCTATTTCGCCAAGGGCAATTACTATTCGCTTGCCGCCCCTGCGCCGTTCTCGCACCTGATCTATCCCGTCCCCGAGGCGGGCGGCCTGGGCGTCCATCTGACCCTCGACCTTGGCGGGCAGGCGCGATTCGGGCCGGACGTGGAATGGCTTGAGAATGGCCATATCGATTACACCGTTGATCCACGCCGAGCCGACAGGTTTTATCGCGAAATCCGCGCCTACTGGCCGGACTTGCCGGACGCGGCGCTCCAGCCCGCCTATGCCGGCGTGCGGCCGAAGATTGCTCCGTCGGACGCAGCCGCAGCGGATTTTTTGTTCGCGTCGCATGGCAATTTGCATTACCTCGGTCTGTATGGAATCGAATCGCCCGGACTGACTGCCGCGCTGGCGATTGCCGACCACGTTGTTGCTCTGCTCGAGTCAAACTCGTCCGCAGCATGAGTCCTGAGACATCGAACCAAAGCGCCTTCCCGCAGGTTGAAGTGACTTGGCATAAAATCACAGGGTTCCATGTTCGCTGCCGGCCTCGCCAGAGCCGTTAGACAATTCCACCCGATGCCCTCTCCGACTGCGCTATTTTCCGCCAGTGAAATCCGCGACATTGAACGCGCAGCGCAGACCACCTTGCCTGCCGGTACATTGATGCAGCGCGCCGGCGAAGCGGCAGCCGAGTTGGCGCTGGAACTGATTCAATCCGCCGGCGATACTGCGAACGTTCTCATCCTCGCCGGCCCGGGCAACAACGGCGGCGATGCTCTGGAAGCAGCCTACCGCCTGGCGCAAGGCAGCCTCGAAGTCACCATCGTGTTATGCGCCGATCCCGCCCGGCAACCGCTCAATGCCCGGCAAGCGTTGCTGCGAGCGCAAAGCTCCGCTGCATGCTTTGTCGACACCGATCTCCGGGACGATCTCTTCGCTGAGAAATGGGATCTAGTCATTGACGGCTTGTTCGGCATCGGCTTGACACGTGCGATCGACAGTACGGTTCGACCGCTGGTGCAAGCGGTCAACGTGCTTGCGTGCCCGGTGCTGTCGCTTGACGTGCCCAGCGGTCTTGATGCGGATACGGGCAATATCGTTGGTGAAAACGGTATTGCGATACGGGCCAGTCACACGATCACCTTCATCGGCAACAAGCCGGGCCTGCATACCGCGCACGGCAAGGATTACGCCGGAGCGGTGCGGGTAGCGTCGCTGGATATCGATGAGGCATGCTTCATCCCCTTTCACGCCGAACTGAACGATGTGCGGCTGTTTTCCAGCCATCTGCGCCTGCGCATGCACAATTCGCACAAAGGCAGCTACGGCGATGTCACGGTGATTGGCGGTGCACGCGGCATGGGCGGCGCAGCGATCCTTGCGGCACGCGCAGCGGCAAAATCCGGGGCCGGTCGGGTGTACGCAGCATTCATCGACGATGCGCCGACCCACGACAGCCTCCAGCCCGAGCTGATGTGCAGAAATGCCGTGGACCATGACTTTGCATCAGGTACCTTCGTCGCAGGCCCCGGTCTGGGCATATCGAGCACTGCCCGCAACATCCTTGAACGAGCATTGAATGCACAAGTCCCGCTCGTGCTCGATGCCGATGCTCTCAATCTGATTGCCGCAGACACCAAGCTGCAAACGCTGGCAGCACGACACGCGAGCCCGCTGATACTGACACCGCACCCGCTGGAAGCCGCGCGCCTGCTCGGCGTGAGCAGTGCAACGATTCAAGACGACCGACTGGCTGCCGCAAGACAGCTGGCGCGGCTTTTCAATGCCACTATCGTATTGAAAGGCTCGGGCACCGTCATCGCGACACCTGGCGACAACGCCGTAATCAACACAACAGGCAACCCTGCACTGGCAACGGCAGGTACCGGCGACGTACTGGCCGGCATGTGCGGCGCACTCCTGGCGCAGGGCTGGCCGGAGCGTGAAGCGGCTGTCGGCGCGGCATGGCTGCATGGTCATGCCGCGGACGTGCTGGTTGAACAAGGAATCGGGCCGACAGGATTGACCGCCAGCGAATTGATTCCCGCAATACGAGCATCCCTGAACCAACTCATCAATAAAAATGCACAACACGGCCGCACGCTCTAATCTCTGGCTAGGCATCGCCTACCTCGTTCTTGGACAATGGACTCTTTCCCTGCTCGATACTGCGGGGAAACTGCTTGCCGCAGCCGGTTATCACGTGGTGATGATCGCGTGGATGCGCTACACCATCAACACGGCATTCATGGCGATCACGCTCGCACCACTTTACCGGCGGCGTACCGGCAAGAGCATCCTGCAGACATCGCAACTGCGGCTCCAGATCGTCCGTGCACTCTTGCTGCTGCTGTCGACGCTCGTTTTCTTTTCCGTGCTCAAGATCGTGCCGCTATCCGAAGGAACAGCGATGAATTTTTGTGCACCGCTATTGGTGCTCGCGATCTCGCCCTGGCTGCTCGGGGAAAAAAGCTATCCGTCCCGCTGGGTTGCGGTGGCCGTAGGATTTGTCGGCATGCTGATCGTGGTAAGACCCGGTGGGAGTATCGTGCCGGAAGGCGTGGCTCTCGGCTTCACGTCGGCGGCAACATTCGCGATCATCGTCATCCTCACGCGAAAAACCAACCGCACCGACGATCCGATGGTCACATTGTTTTACGGCGGCTTGATCGGCATGATTGCCAGCAGCCTCATCGTGCCCTTTTACTGGTCTTCGCATATGCCGAGCAGCAAGGAATGGTTGATTCTCGCGTCCACTGGCATCACCAGCACCGTCGGCCATTACTTCGTCAACAGCGCATACAAACATGCCGAGGCATCACTGCTGACACCATTCTCGTACTTGCAAATCATATCCGCCACCACAATGGGCTGGCTGGTGTTCAACCAGCTACCGGACAAGTTGACGGCACTTGGCATTGCGATCATCTGCGCCAGCGGCATAGGCATCGCCTATGTCGAGCACCGCAGGATGCATCCGCTGCCCGCCGTCGGGCCGGCACATGGTGCGTTAAAAGGGGACTGAAAGCATCTGACAACATGATACCGAGGGCTTTTTGCCGCCTTGCGGGCTGTGCTGTCTGCAAGGCGCATCTTCCCGGAATCGATTCGCCTCTCCCTGTGCGGCAGGCTAAATCAAACGCCCCGCCGCGATCGTGATCGTCCTCTGGCATCGAGCAGCAATCGATGGATCATGGGTAACGAGAACCAGAGTGGAGCCGCGCTCCCGGTTCAACTCGAACATCAGCTGAATCACCGAATCGCCGGTTGCCGCATCCAGACTTCCGGTCGGCTCGTCCGCCAGCAACAGCGGCGGTTCTGTCACAAATGCGCGTGCCAGCGCAACACGCTGCTGCTCACCGCCCGACAGATATTTCGGATAGTGTTTCAGGCGACTGGACAATCCGACACGCCCCAGCATTTTTTCGGCCTTTTCCCGCGCATTTTCTTCCCGGCGCAATTCCAGAGGCAGCATGACATTTTCCAGCGCATTCAAATGCGCAAGCAGTTGGAACGACTGGAAAACGAAACCAAGTTTGCCTTGGCGCAAACCCGCTCGTCCATCCTCATTCAGCGCAAAGATATCAACGCCTCCCAGCTTGACCGTCCCATCCGAAGGCGTATCCAATCCTGCAAGCAGGCCGAGCAAGGTTGACTTGCCCGATCCGGATGCTCCCACGATCGCCAGCGTCTCCCCACGCTGCACGGTAAAATCGACGTTTTGCAAGATGGTGAGCTCGCCGGTCGCATCTGCGACGCGCTTGCTCAATCGAATGGCCTCAATGGCAGCGGAAGGATCTGGCATGCAGAATGATGGCAAGAAATTGGGAAGGATGAACTTCGGACTGAAGACGCTGATGACACTGGCGTTCTTCCTGATAACGACGTGCGCCTATTCTGCATCAAAAACCGTGCTTGTGCTGGGCGACAGCCTCTCTGCGGAATACGGTCTCGCACGCGGTGCCGGTTGGGTATCGCTGCTGGAGAAACGTCTGCACGCCGAAAAAATCGATGCCAGCCTGGTCAACGCAAGCATCAGCGGCGAAACCACCAGTGGCGGCAAGACACGCCTGCAAGCATTGCTGGACCAGCACCGGCCCGCTGTCGTGATCATCGAATTGGGCGGCAACGATGCCTTGCGCGGCCTTTCGCTGACAGCCACCGAAACCAATCTTCGCGCGATGGTCACGGCGTCGCAAATGGCCAAGGCAAAAGTCCTCCTGGTCGGCATGCAAATTCCGCCGAACTATGGCCGCGATTATGCAGACAAATTTGCCGCAATTTACGCCAAGGTGGCTCAGGACAACAAGACAGCGCTGGTGCCGTTTCTGCTAGACGGCGTTGCTGACCAGGAGCGACTGTTCCAGGCCGATCGAATTCACCCAACCTCTGCTGCACAGCCGATCATGCTGGACAACGTCTGGCCACGTCTGAAGGCACTATTGGCAAAATAACAGACATCCACGACAGCCATCGTGTCCATTCAAATACATACATGACCAGGCTGTATTGAACAGGTCTTCACCATGACGGACAGAGACTCATTGAACTCGCCATATGCACGGATGCGGATGCGGCCACCGATATAAGCAGCAAACGAGTCCCCAAAGGAATGCCGCAAAAAATGCTGACAGGTTCAACTGGTGCATCACTGGCTTGATTACCCGCCATGGCGCAAGTCCCGACTCTTTCGGCAATGCTTTCCATAATAAAAAGGCCGCTCATTCGAGCGGCCTTTTACACTGGATTGCAAGTTACCTGTCCCTTTACTTGCTCTCTGTGCCCTCTGCTTTGACGGCACCCGAATTCAGCATTTTCACTTTTGCCTTTTTCTTCAATGCCTCAATGTAAGCAAGCATCTCTTGTTGGGCCAACGCATTTGCGATCTGCTGCTGTTCAGCCTGTCGCCTTGCTGTATCAACAGTCGCCGGTTGTCCGACCTTGTTGATGCGGTACACAGCATATCCTTGTCCCGGTAACTCAACACCGACAAACGCCGGCAACCTGGTGATGTCGGCCTTCATTAGCGCAGACAATGCCAAACCGTTGATTCCCTGATTCTTGGTGCGAGAGATCGTTTTGACGTCTGCAAAACCAGCCACAGCCGCAGGCTTCGCCTTGAGCTCCGCAGCCTTTGCTTCCCCTGCCTTGCTTGCAAGTTTCTCAGCCTCGGCTTGAATGACGCGTTCACGCACAACTGCCTTGACCTCGTCAAAAGGTCGCTTTGTCACAGGCTGGTATTCCACCACGCGCCCGGCAATCAAGGTGCTGGGAGCGACTTCGACAGCCTCGGTATTGCGCTTGTTCTTGATCGTATCGTCCGAGAACAAGGCCTGCAGGAACTTCGGATTGTTAGACGGCGCATTTGGTGCCACGCTCGGATTCGGTACACGCGTGACATTCGAGATCGTTTCGATCTTGAGTTTGAGCTTGTCAGCCACCGGTTTCAGACTGTCCGATTGCTCATACACGGTATTCGTAAACACCTCGGCCAATTCCGAATGTTTCTTTGCAATTTGCTGCTTCTTGATCTCGGCGACAATTTCCGCTTTTACATCATCCAGGCTCCGCGCAGTTGCAGGCTTGATGTCGGTAAGCTGAATGATGTGGTAGCCAAAATCGGATTGCACAACCTCGCTGATTTCCCCCTTTTTCAGCTTGTAGGCAGCATCTTCAAACGGCTTGACCATCATTTCCTTGCCGAAGAAATCCAGATCGCCACCACGCTCTGCCGAGCCAGGATCCATTGAGTTTTCCTTCGCCAGCTTCGCGAAATCAGCGGGCGTCTTGCGCAAATGCGCCAGCAATTGATCCGCCTTGGCCTTCGCGGCGGTCTTGTCAGCCTCCGACGCATCCTTTTTAACAGTAATCAGGATGTGACTCGCGCGCCGTTGCTCGTCGATCGTATAGCGCTTCGCATTTTGCTCGTAATACGATTTGACGTCATCGTCGCTCACCGACACCTGCGTCGCAAGCGCTGCATTGTCGAGCACCACATACTCGACCTTGGCTTGCTCCGGAATCTCGAATTGTCTGCCATTCTTGTCGTAATACTCTTTCAGCATCTCATCAGTCACTTTGACCTGCGATGCAAAATCCGACGCCTTGAACAGCAACTCCTGGACCTCGCGCTCCTGATCGTTGAGATCGGACAATCGCGCGGAAATGGACTTCGGTGCAAAAGCGCTCGACTGAACCGCGGCGTTGACTTGCTGCAAGGCGAGGTCTTGCCGCAAACGCTCCTGGTACATCACCGGCGTCATCCCTTGCATTGCCAGCAGAGCCTTGTAACGCTCGACATCGAACTTGCCATCAGCATCAGTAAGTCCGGGGATGGCAAGGATGGTCTGTTGAAGAGCCTGATCGGAAATCGTCAGATGATTGCGCGCTGCTTCTGCCGCCATGACACGCTTTGCAATCAGGTTTTCAAGAATATTCTGCTTTGCTTCCGGGGTATCGAACATCTTCGCGTCAAACTGCGGACCGAACATCTGACGGAAGCGCTCCATTTGCTCGCGTTGCGCGGCATCCCACTCTTGCTGCGTGATGCTTTGCCCCGCGACTTTTGCCACGACATCGCCGCTGTCGCTGAACCGTGAATAACCCTCCAATCCGAAAAATGCGAACGAAGGAACGATGAAGAGCAACAGCACGATGTGCATCAAGCGTCGATGCGTACGGATAAATTCAAACATGATCAGCCAATCACAGAACAGACCGCGAAAATTTCTTCGCATATGAAAAAAGGCGAACATAAGTTCGCCTTTTCTTGTTTTGGCGGAGTGGACGGGACTCGAACCCGCGACCCCCGGCGTGACAGGCCGGTATTCTAACCGACTGAACTACCACTCCTGAAACTGCTTGCTACTGCATGATGGTGGACTGCCTGGTGGGTGCTGAGAGGCTCGAACTCCCGACCTACGCCTTGTAAGGGCGCCGCTCTACCAACTGAGCTAAGCACCCGGATCCACACTTAGTCAGCCAACATCCGACGTTTGTCACCACGTCGTTAAAAACATTATTCTACATCATCTTTAGCAGTGACGCACTAATTTACTGCACACTTCAGTCTCTTGCTGGCGCGGAATTTCGATGTCTTGACCGCCTTGATTCAGATTGCATCGCTTGTTCCCGGATCACATCCGTTCACGCAGGCTGAAAAAACTGCGAGATGCCTTTATCAAGTCGCACAGCCTTGCGGCACGCTGGTTACCGACATTCGGAATGTGCATTCATTGTCATCTTTTAATAAAACCAAACCATATTCCATTGAGCATGACCGCTTCGGGTAAAAAACAGGAAGCGAGCCGAAGATCGCCTCCTGTTTGCGCCAGGATAACTCAATGCTTGATGACGCTTGAGTCCGTTTGACCCGCAGGCTGCGTGACAGCGGTATCAACCGCGGCTTGCTCATCGGTCAATGGCACAGGCTGCCGCTCAAGAGCGACCTCCAACACCTTTTCAATCCAGCGTACCGGCACGATTTCAAGCTTGTTCTTCACGTTATCCGGAATGTCTGCCAAGTCCTTCACGTTTTGCTCAGGAATCAGTACCGTCTTGATATCGCCGCGATGTGCAGCAAGCAGTTTTTCCTTCAATCCACCGATCGGCAACACCTCGCCGCGCAACGTGATTTCACCGGTCATCGCAACATCGGCACGCACTGGAATACCAGTCAGCACCGAGACAAGCGCCGTCGTCATCGCAATGCCTGCGGATGGACCATCTTTCGGCGTAGCACCTTCGGGAACGTGAATGTGGATATCGCTCTTGCTGAACAGTTCGCTTTTGATACCGAGTCGCTTTGCACGGCTGCGCACGACCGTACGCGCTGCCTCGATCGATTCCTTCATCACATCACCCAGTGTTCCGGTTCGAATGATGTCGCCCTTTCCCGGCATTGTCATCGCCTCGATGGTGAGCAAATCGCCACCGACTTCCGTCCACGCAAGACCAACGACCTGACCGATCTGATTTGCCTTTTCTGCCACACCGAAGTCGAAACGCTGGACACCAAGGAACTTGTCAAGGTTCTTTGAAGTGACTGTGATCTTGCGCTCCTGCTTCTTCAACAGCAGCATCTTCACGACCTTGCGGCAAATCTTGGAAATCTCACGCTCGAGAGACCGCACACCGGCTTCACGTGTGTAATAGCGGATGATGTCGCGAATAGCGGATTCCGAAACGTTGATTTCGTCTTCCTTCAAGCCATTGTTGGTTATCTGCTTGGGCAGGAGGTAACGCAGCGAGATATTGGTCTTTTCATCTTCCGTATATCCAGACAGGCGAATGACTTCCATCCGATCCAGCAATGCGGGGGGAATGTTGAGCGAATTCGATGTCGCCACGAACATCACATCGGACAAGTCGAAATCGACTTCGACGTAATGATCGGAGAAGGTGTGATTCTGTTCCGGATCGAGAACTTCGAGGAGTGCCGAAGCAGGATCGCCGCGAAAATCCATGCCTAACTTGTCGACCTCATCGAGCAAGAACAGAGGATTGCGCACGCCGACCTTCGACAGACTCTGCAGAATCTTGCCTGGCATGGAGCCGATATAGGTACGGCGATGGCCGCGAATTTCCGCCTCGTCGCGCACACCGCCCAACGCCATGCGAACAAACTTGCGGTTGGTCGCACGGGCGATCGATTGGCCCAGCGAGGTCTTGCCAACCCCGGGAGGTCCGACCAAGCAGAGAATCGGCGCTTTCACCTTGTCCACACGCTGTTGGACTGCGAGATATTCAAGGATTCGTTCCTTGACCTTTTCCAGTCCATAGTGGTCGCCCTCAAGTACCTTTTCCGCATTGGCAAGGTCGTTATTTACCTTCGATTTTTTCTTCCACGGCAAAGCGACCAAGGTATCGATATAGTTGCGCACAACCGTTGCCTCGGCCGACATCGGCGACATCAACTTCAGTTTCTTCAACTCCGACTGAGCCTTGTCGCGTGCCTCCTTGGGCATCTTTGCGGCGACGATCTTCTTTTCCAGCTCTTCAAGATCGGCACCTTCTTCGCCCTCACCGAGTTCTTTCTGAATCGCCTTTACCTGCTCATTCAGGTAATACTCACGCTGCGACTTTTCCATCTGCCGCTTCACTCGGCCGCGGATGCGTTTTTCAACCTGAAGAATATCGAGCTCGCCTTCTAGCTGGCCGAGCAAATGTTCATGCCGCTTGGCGACGTTGAATATCTCAAGGATGACTTGCTTCTGTTCCAGCTTGAGCGGAAGGTGGGCCGCGATCGTATCGGCGAGCCTGCCGGCATCATCAATCCCCGCCAACGATGTCAGTATCTCCGGCGGAATCTTCTTGTTGAGTTTCACGTATTGGTCGAACTGCTGAACAATTGCGCGACGCATCGCTTCAACTTCGGACTCGTCGCCCGGCTCCGACTCGACTGGCGTCAAGTCCGCGACAAAATGCGAATCCAGCTCAATGATCTTGTGGATGCGCGCACGCTGCGCACCTTCGACCAGCACCTTTACCGTGCCGTCGGGCAGTTTCAACATTTGCAGAATATTGGCAACGCATCCAATTTCATAGATATCGTCAGCCGACGGCTCATCCTTCGCAGCCGCTTTCTGAGCTGCGAGCATAATGCTCTTGCCCTGCTCCATTGCTGCTTCGAGCGCCTTGATTGACTTGGGACGGCCAACAAATAGCGGTATCACCATATGCGGGAAGACAACAACGTCCCGCAACGGCAACAATGGCAGTTGGGTATGTTCAGTAAATGTTGTAGAAGTCGTCATGGCGAACCTTATCTAAGAGCTTGTTAATGATGTAGGCACGAGCAGCCGAAACTCAAGTCCAAGCGGCAACAAAAATTGCTCCCATAAAAGGTGGTTGACATTGCAATAAAAAAGCCACACACGAAGTCGCCCTCGGGGTGGCTTTGCGATGGAATCCGAAAGTGATTCTTGTAAGTCAAATTGTACTGCTTTCAGGCAATAAATGGATTTGCCACAAATAAATTCGATACTTATTTTGCGCCTGAGACCTTTGGTTGCTCATGGTAAATCAAGAGCGGCTTTCCACCATTGGTGATGGTGCTCTCATCAATGACCACTTTCGCAACATTTTGTTGGTTCGGCAATTCGAACATGACATCCAGCAACGCATGTTCAAGAATGGAACGCAAGCCGCGCGCTCCGGTTTTACGTTCAAGCGCCTTTCTGGCAATTGCGTGCAATGCAGCCGGACGCACCTCCAGTTCAGCACCTTCCATCTGCAGCAGTTTCGCATACTGCTTGATCAGTGCATTCTTGGGCTCAAGCAAAATTTGGATTAACGCCTCTTCGTTTAGTTCACTCAAAGTCGCTACCACTGGCAAGCGTCCAACCAGTTCGGGGATCAATCCAAACTTGATCAGATCCTCAGGCTCTGCATCCAGCAAGACCTCGCTTGCATTTCGCTCCTGCTGACTCTTTACGGTTGCGCCAAAGCCGATACCGCTTTTCTCCGAGCGATTCGAAATGATCTTGGCAAGGCCATCAAACGCGCCGCCGCAAATAAACATGATGTTAGTCGTGTCAATTTGCACAAAATCCTGATTTGGATGCTTGCGGCCACCTTGAGGCGGCACTGAAGCCATCGTACCTTCAATCAACTTCAACAAAGCTTGCTGAACGCCTTCACCGGATACATCGCGCGTTATCGAAGGGTTATCAGATTTGCGCGAAATCTTGTCGATCTCATCGATGTAGACAATGCCCTTCTGCGCTTTCTCGACTTCATAATTGCAATTCTGCAGCAGCTTCTGGATGATGTTCTCCACGTCCTCACCCACGTAGCCGGCTTCCGTCAATGTCGTTGCATCTGCAATGACAAATGGCACGTTGAGCATGCGTGCCAGCGTTTGTGCAAGCAAGGTCTTGCCGGAGCCAGTCGGACCAACCAGCAGGATATTGCTTTTCGCCAGCTCGACATCGTCTTTCTTGCCAAGGTGTTTCAGGCGCTTGTAATGATTGTAAACAGCCACCGACAGAATGCGCTTCGCGGTTTCCTGCCCGATTACATATTGTCCAAGCAACTCAAAAATTTCCTGAGGCGTCGGCAAATCGGATTTCGGTCCGGCGACCGACTCGATGCTCGATGCCTCGTCACGGATGATGTCATTACACAAGTCGATACATTCATCGCAGATGAACACGGACGGGCCTGCAATGAGTTTTTTCACCTCGTGTTGGCTCTTGCCGCAGAAGGAGCAGTAAAGCAATTTTTCGCCGCTGGAGGATTTTTTGTCAGACATAGAGCAATCTATATGTAGGGAGTGATTCGATATTACCTGCGAATTCCGGATTCGTCACGACTCAGCTCAAGAAAACAGGGCAACCCATTAACACGATTCCGTCGCAGTAAAGAAAAACGCCCGAACCAGCCAGCGTCCGGGCGTTTTTCGCGTGGACGACTTCCTCAAGCGCGCGTGGTCAGCACCTTGTCAATCATGCCATATTCAGCTGCTTCGCTGGCAGACATGAAATTATCTCTGTCAGTGTCCTTGCTGATTTGTTCCACCGTACGACCGGTTTTCTCAGCGAGGATGTGATTCAGCCGATCTCGCAGATACAGAATTTCCCGTGCCTGGATTTCGATATCGGCAGCTTGACCTTGCGCTCCACCCAAGGGCTGGTGAATCATGATTCGAGAATTCGGCAACGAGAAGCGCTTGCCTTTTGCACCTGCTGCCAACAGAAAGGCCCCCATCGAAGCGGCCAAACCCGTGCAAAGAGTTGACACATCCGGCTTGATGAATTGCATGGTGTCGTAAATTGCCATCCCAGCAGAAACCGAGCCTCCCGGCGAATTGATATACAAGGAAATATCCTTGTCCGGGTTTTCGCTTTCCAAGAACAGCAACTGAGCCACAATCAAGTTGGCCGCATGGTCATTCACCGGACCGACCAGAAAGACTATGCGCTCCTTCAGCAAACGCGAATAAATATCGTACGCGCGCTCGCCCCGACCGCTCTGCTCAATCACCATCGGCACCATGCCGATCATTTCGGTGTCCAATGCGGAGTTTCGTATCATTCCTGACATGTGCTTTCCTTTTGCAGAGCGCACAAACAATTTACGCTTGTGCTGTGTTGCCCATCAACTCATCGAAAGCGACTGATTTCTCATTCACTTTCGCCTTGCCCAACACGTAGTTAACGACATTCTCTTCCAAAACAAGGGCTTCGACTTCACCCAAGCGACGGCGGTCACTGTAATAGTATTTGAGAACCTGCTGCGGATCTTCATAGCTTTGCGCAAATTCCTCCACTTGCGCCTTTACTTGCTCGGGCGTCGCTTCCAACTTGTTTGCCTTCACAACTTCAGCCAAGATCAATCCCAATCGTACACGACGCTCAGCTTGCGTCGAGAACAACTCCGGCGGGAATGGCATGTCCTTCACATTCATGCCGCGTTGCGCCATGTCTTGGCGAGCCATCTCGACCAAGCGCTGGATATCTTGCTCCACCAGGGATTTCGGAACGTCCAATTCAGAGACCTTGATCAGAGCGTCCATCACGCTATCTTTCGTCTTTGCTTTGACGCGGTTCTTTACCTCGCGTTCGAGGTTGAGCTTGATGTCTTCGCGCATTTTTGCGAGATCACCGTCCGGAATTCCAAGCGACTTCGCAAAGTCGGCATCGACCTCGGGCATGTGTGCCCATTCCACCTTTTTCATCGTGATGGTGAATTCGGCAGTCTTGCCCGCGACATCCTTGCCATGATAGTCAGCCGGGAACGGCAGCGGGAACGTTTTTGATTCGCCAACCTTGAGTCCGATGGCGGCCGATTCGAATTCCGGCAACATCCGCCCTTCTCCGAGCACGAACGGATAATCTTCCGCCTTCCCGCCCTGGAATTCGACGCCGTCGATCTTGCCAACAAAATCCACTGTCACGCGATCACCGTTTTGCGCAGTTTGGTCTGGGCCGCCATCGCCATGTGCACCGTGTTCGCCCTTGACGTGATAATGCACGCGTTGCTTGCGCAAAATATCGATGGTCTTGTCGATCTCGGACTCAGCCACAGCCGACGTTGTCTTCTCCACTTCTGCTGCTGACAACTCGCCGACCTTGACCTCTGGATACACTTCGAAGGTCGCATCGAACGCGACGGAGCCTTCGGCAACGCCTTCACCGGTTTTCGGTTCGATCTTGGGGAAGCCGGCAACACGCAGATTGTTTTCGGTTGCAGCATCATTGAACGCACGGCCAACTTTGTCGTTCAGCACTTCGGTTTCGACTTGGTAACCGTATTGCTGCGCAACCATTTTCATCGGGACCTTGCCCGGACGGAAGCCAGGCGCTTTCGCGGTACGCGCACGAATTTTCAGGCGCTTTTCAACCTCTGCCTGCACGTCGGCCAGCGGCAAGGTGATTGTGATACGGCGTTCGAGTTTATCCAAAGTTTCGACTGCAGTTGCCATGTGAATCGTCCAAAAAATTAAATATTTCGTGGTGCGAGGAGGGGGACTCGAACCCCCACACCATTGCTGGCGTCAGGACCTAAACCTGGTGCGTCTACCAATTTCGCCATCCTCGCGGGATGGTTTTAAACAATTTGCGAATAAAAAGAAAAGCGACCATCAAACAGAAACTGGCCGCCCCTTTGCCTGCCTATTCACTTCAACCGGGCATTTTACCTGAAGCACACGGGGATGTCTGCGTTTTGCGCGGCAGCGAAATCATTTGCACACTGAAATACAGTATTTTCCATTCGGCATGACATGCCACGCCCTGTCATCGCCACGCGCGCCAAGGATCGATTGCGTACATTGAATCGCGCAGCATGCCGGCGTCCGGATGCTGCGCGACTCCTCGGAATCGCATCCTCGGGTTTACGGAATGGTGGCAGTTTTCGGCACCGGCTTCTTCACGCGGAACCAGGCTGCGTACAGTGCAGGCAGGAACAGCAAGGTTAACGCGGTGGCGATGATCAGACCGCCCATGATGGCAACCGCCATCGGTCCCCAGAACACTGAGCGCGACAGAGGAATCATCGCCAGCACTGCGGCTGCCGCAGTCAGGATGATCGGCCTGAAGCGGCGTACGGCTGATTCCACCACCGCGTTCCATGGCGGGACGCCTTCTGCAATGTCGTGCTCGATCTGGTCAATGAGAATCACCGAATTGCGGATGATCATGCCGAACAGTGCAATCACTCCGAGCTGCGCCACGAAGCCGAACGGCCTTTGCAGCAACAGCAAGGCAAGTGCCGCGCCGGCGACCCCCAGTGGTCCGGTCAGGAATACCAGTACGGAGCGCGAGAAACTGTGCAATTGCAGCATCAGCAGCGTGAAGATGATGAAGATCACGAGCGGCACATTGGCGGCAATCGATTCCTGCGCCTTGCCGCTATCCGCTGCGGCACCTGCCAGTTCGATCTTGTAACCGGCGGGCAGCTGGGCGCGCAGTCTGTTGAGATCCGGATCGATCTGGCTCGATACGGTCGGCCCCTGAATGCCATCGATCACATCCGACTGCACCGTGATCGCCCATTCGCGCCCTTCACGCCACACAACTCCCGGCTCCCAGACGAATACGGGACGCGCCACTTGCGCCAACGGAACCGATTTGCCGCTCGCGGTCGGGATATTCGCTTCACTCAACGCAGTGATGGTGGCGCGCTCCTCGACCGGCTGCCTGAGGACGATGTCGATCAGCTTGTTTTCATCACGATACTGACCAATGGTGGTCCCGGTCAGAACCGTATTGGCGGCACGCATCACGGTCTGCGAACTGATGCCTAGCGCGCGCAATTTGTCCTGATCAAGTTCAAGACGCAGGACCTTGACCGACTCGTTCCAGTTGTCGTTGACGCCGATCGCATTGGGATTGGCGCGCATGATTTCTTTCACCTGATCGGCAATGGCGCGCACCTTGCCGACTTCCGTGCCGGTGACGCGGAACTGCACCGGATAAGGCACGGGCGGCCCGTTCGGCAAGAGCTTGACGCGTCCTCGCACTTCAGGGAAATCGGTCTTGAAGACATCGACAATCTTGAGGCGCAATGCCTCGCGTGCCTCCAAGTCCTTCGGCAGGACCACGATTTGCGACACGTTGGTCTGCGGGAATATCTGGTCAAGCGGCAGATAGAATCGCGGGCTGCCGGTACCGACGTAGCTGGTCACGCTTTCCACGCCATCTTGCTTGCGAATGAAGGCTTCGAACTTCTTCGCCTGCGCTTCGGTCGCGGCGAAAGCCGTACCTTCCGGCATCCACAGTTCCACCATCAATTCCGGCCTGCTGGAATCAGGGAAGAACTGCTGCTCGATGAATTTGAAACCGAACACGCCCAAGCCGAAGATCGCCAGCGTGGCCACGATGGTGGTCTTGCGCCATTCGACGCACCAGTTCACCAGTGCGCGGAAACGCGTATAGAACGGGGTGTCAAACAGCTCATGATGACCGTCCGCATTGGCGGCGGGCTTGACTTTCAACAGCACGTAGCCGATGTAGGGCGTGAACAAGACGGCCGCGAACCACGAGATCAGCAGTGCCAGGGCGTTGACCGAAAACATCGAGAAGGTATATTCGCCCGCCGCCGACTTCGCCAATCCGATCGGCAGGAAGCCCGCCGCCGTGATCAACGTACCCGTCAGCATCGGCATCGCCGTCGAGGTGTAGGCGAAGGTGGCCGCATCGAAGCGGGAAAGCCCCTCCTCCATCTTCCGCACCATCATCTCGACCGCGATGATCGCGTCGTCCACGAGAAGCCCAAGCGCGATGATCAGCGCACCGAGCGAGATCTTGTGCAAGTCGATGTTGAAGATGCGCATGAACAGGAATGTAACCGCCAGCACCAGCGGGATCGTCAATGCCACCACGAGTCCGGGCCGCACGTCGAGGCGGAATGGTTTGGTGTGCAGACCGAGTGCGATGAAGCTCACTGCCAGCACGATCAGTACTGCCTCGGTCAGCACCTTCAGGAACTCGTTGACGGACGATGTCACGGCCTGCGGCTGATCCGAGACCTGCTCCAGCTCGACGCCGACCGGCAGACTGCGCTTGAGATCGGTCACGGTCTTTTGCAGATCATGTCCCAGAGCGATGATGTCGCCACCCTTTTCCATCGAGATGCCGAGACCGATGACTTCCTTGCCGTTGAAGCGCATCTTGTCCTGCGGCGGGTCCTTGTATTCGCGCTTGATGGTGGCAAAATCGCCCAGGCGGAACGTGGTCCCGCTGGCACGCAGCTCCAGCTCTTCCAGATCCTTGACTGTTTTCATTGCGCCTGTCACGCGCACCTGCAGATTGTCGGTGGCGGTCACGAGGACGCCCGTCGCTTCCACGATGTTTTGTGCGTTGATCTGCGCGATGATCGTCTCGATCGGAATGCCGAGTTGCGCGAACTTCTTGTGCGAAAACTCGATGTTGATCTTTTCGTCCTGCACGCCGAGCAGTTCGACCTTCGCGACCGATGGCACGCGCAGGAACTGCTGGCGGATGAAGTCGGCGTAATCCTTGACCTCGGCATAGCTGAAGCCGTCACCGGAAAGCGCGAAAATCGAACCGTAGGTGTCGCCGAACTCATCGTTGAAAAACGGCCCGACAACCCCGGCAGGCAGCGTGCCGCGGATGTCGCCGATCTTCTTGCGGACCTGATACCACGCGCCCGCGGTTTCCTTCGGCGGCGTGGATTCACGCAATTGCAGAATGATGAGCGTCTCGCCTGGCTTCGAATAGCTGCGGATCTTGTCGATATAAGGGGTTTCCTGCAGCTTTTTTTCCAGCTTGTCCGTTACCTGGTCCGCCATTTGCAGTGCGGTCGCGCCCGGCCACATCGCCCGCACCACCATCGCGCGAAACGTAAACGGCGGATCCTCATCCTGACCCAGACGCCCATAACTCAAAATGCCGCCGAGCAACAGTACGACAATCAGGTAACGCGTGAGCGGGATATGTTCCAGCGCCCAGCGCGACAGGTTGAAGCCGCCCTTCATTTACCGGCTCCTGTTCCTGCGCCATTGGTCTTGACGCCATTTCCGGCGTCTTCTTTTCCCGCCAGTTTGTTGTCTGGTTTGGCGATGGCGTCGTCGCCGAGGATCGTCACTTTCTGACCAGGCTTGAGCAGGTTGACGCCGCCGGTCACAACGGTCTGGCCCGGCGAAACACCGCCGGCGAGCAGGATGTCATTGCCTGACGAGCCTGCAACCTGTACCGGCACGAGTCTGACTGCGCCGTTTTCAACAATCCATACGGCTGTGTTCGCCTTGTCCTGGAACAGTGCAGTAAGCGGCACCTTGATGCTGGCGTTCGGCGTCCTCGTCGCGAAACTGACATAGGCCGTCATGCCGAGCTTGACGTCGTTCGATGCGTCCGGAATCGACACCTTTGCGGTGTAGGTCCGGGTCACGGGGTCCGCGACAGGCGACACTTCGCGGAGCTTGCCCACCAGGATCGCGTCCGGTCTGGCCCATGTCCGGACGCGAACATCCGTGACGCGGCGCAATGCATCGACCTTGTCTTCCGGCAGGCCGATGACGATTTCCTTTTCGCCCGCCTGGGCCACGCGCACCACCGGAGTTCCGGCCGCGACCACCTGCCCGGCTTCGGCATCGACGGAGGTGACAACACCATCCACGTCGGACAGCAGCGTGGAGTAGCCAGCCTGGTTGGACTGATTGCGGTACCCGGCAAGCGCCTGGTCGTAGCTTGCCTGCGCCGCTTGATACGAAGTCTCCTTGGCTTCAAGTACCGCCTGACTGACGAAATTCTTTTCGCGCAGATCCTGATAGCGTTTTAACTCCGCCTTGGCCAGATCGCGGTTGCTTTCTGCCGCTTTCAATCCGGCATTGGCCTGTGCCTGCGCTAGTCGCAAATCCTGCGGATCGAGCTGCATCAACGGCTGGCCGCGCTTGACCACGGCACCGACATCGACCTTGCGCTCCACGATCTTTCCTCCAACACGGAACCCGAGCCGCGATTCGATGCGGGCACGCACCTCGCCGGAGAATTCGGCCGCGATGTTCGCGTTTTCGGCGCTCAACTGGATGGCGCGTACAGGCCGGATGTCTTCGGTTTTCGCGATCTCTTTGGAGCAGCCGCCCAGCACAATCATGGCGGCGATAGCCAGTAGCGCAGTGCGATTGACAACACGTCCTTCCTGCACAGGCTGATGGGGATTGATCAGAGCATCCACGAATTTTCCTTTACTATTCGACCTGAAAAATTTCTGCCGAAGCAACGACTTGATGACAGCGCTGCTATCTGTTTCGGCACCCAAGACAAGTTACTGACTGACTGGTTAGTAATTATAAGCAGGGCTGTCCAGTTTTCATATGACTTTTTAGTCATTTACCTAACAATGCCGGTTGATCACTACGAAAACTTCCCTGTCGCGTCGATTCTGCTACCGTCGCGCCTGCGTCCTGCGGTCGAAGCAATCTATGCCTTTGCCCGCAGCGCGGACGATCTGGCGGACGAGGGCGATGCCCGCCCGGAGGCCCGCATCGCGGCACTCAATGCTTATGAAGATGCCCTCGCCGGCATTGCGCGGCATCAAGCGTCGCAATCAGCTCTTTTCAGCCGGCTCGCACAAGTCATCGATAACTACCGGCTGCCTCTCCAGCCGTTTCACGATTTACTGTCGGCCTTCAAACAGGATGTGACAACGACAAGGTATGCGACATTCCTGGACCTGCAGGACTATTGCTGCCGCTCGGCAAATCCGGTCGGCATTCTGATGCTGCATTTATATGATGCGGCGGACGAGGGAAATTTGCGTGACTCCGATGCGATCTGCTCGGCCTTGCAGCTGATTAATTTCTTGCAGGACGTGGCCATCGACTGGAAAAAGGACCGCATATATATACCGCAGGAAGACCTCGCGCATTTCGGCGTCACCGAACACCAGATCGCCGCGGCGCACCTCAATGCCGAATGGCGGGCATTGATGCGCTTCGAAATCGAGCGCGCGCGCGCAATGATGCTGTCCGGCTCGCCGCTGGCCTTGCGCCTGCCCGGACGCATCGGCTGGGAGCTGCGCCTGGTGGTTCAAGGCGGGCTGCGTATCCTGGAGCGGATCGAGGCGACGGACGGTGATGTATTTCACCGGCGCCCCCAACTTGGTCCGCGCGACTGGCTGCTGATCGCCTGGCGCGCGCTCCGAATGAAAATCAGTTTGTCGCGCATGCGGCAAGTCGGCTAGCATAGCGGCTTCCTCTCAGTTTCCTCCCCATTTTTCATGTCGCCAGACGATTATTGCCAGCAAAAAGCCGTCGAGAGCGGCTCCAGTTTCTACTACAGCTTCCTGTTTCTTCCGCCCGAGCGCCGTCGCGCGATCACTGCGCTCTATGCATTTTGCCGCGAAGTCGATGACACCGTGGACGAATGCACCGACGTATCGGTCGCCCGTACCAAGCTCGCCTGGTGGCGCAAGGAAATCGCAGCCATGCTCGCCGGCGCGCCATCCCACCCGGTGACACAGGCATTGCAGCCGCACATGACCACCTATTCACTCGACAGCAAGCATCTGCTCGCCATCGTCGATGGCATGGAGATGGATCTGGATCAAACGCGTTATCTTGACTACGCGGGCTTGAAACGCTACTGCTGGCATGTGGCGAGTGTGGTCGGCATCTTGTCGGCCGCAATTTTCGGCGCGACACGTCCGGAAACCCTGCAATACGCCGAAAAGCTGGGTCTGGCCTTCCAGCTGACCAACATCATCCGCGACGTCGGAGACGATGCCCGCAAGGGACGAATCTACCTTCCCGTGAGCGAACTGCAGCAATTCGATGTCACTGCGGCCGACATTCTGAATGCGCGCCACACCGAGAACTTCGAAAAGCTGATGCGTTTCCAGGCCGAACGCGCGCAGGCAGCGTACGACGAGGCCTTTGCGCTGCTGCCCTCCGAAGACCGGCGTGCGCAACGGCCGGGGCTGATCATGGCGGCGATTTATCGCGCACTCCTGGATGAGATTCAACGCGATGGCTTCCATGTGCTCAATCAACGCATTTCCCTGACGCCCATCCGCAAGTTGTGGCTGGCGTGGAAAACCTATGTGCGGGGTTGAGCTGTGAGCTCGGTGGCGGTGGCAGTGGTCGGCGGCGGTTGGGCCGGTTGCGCCGCAGCAGTAGAACTGTCGCGTAAGGGGCATCGCGTCACGCTGTTCGAGGCGGCGCGCACGCTCGGCGGCCGAGCCAGGCGCGTCGAGATTGAAGGAAAAGTCCTCGATAACGGCCAGCACATCCTGCTGGGCGCATATGCCGAATCACTGAAGCTGATGCGGACAGTTGGCATCAATCCCGACGACGCCTTGCTGCGCCTGCCGCTGCAGATGCGGTATCCGCAAGCATGCGGCGGCATGGATTTCGTGACGCCGCGCCTGCCTGCCCCTTTCCATATGCTGGTCGGATTGTTGCGCGCAAAGGGATTGGGACGTGACGACAAATTGTCGCTGGCCCGTTTTTCGACCACCGCGCGCTGGATGGATTGGCGAATGCACACAGATTGCAGCGTCGCCGAACTGCTCGATCGCTTCGACCAAACAGATCGCCTTGTCAGCCTGATGTGGCGTCCGCTGTGCATTGCCGCGCTGAATACGCCACCGGAGCGTGCTTCTGCGCAGGTATTCCTGAACGTGCTGCGCGACAGCCTGGGAGCGCGCCGCGCCGCTTCGGACATGCTGATCCCGCGTGTGGATCTAAGCGAACTGTTTCCGCAACAAGCGGCGGCATTCATTCAAGGTCATGGCGGCACGGTCCGATGTGCGTCAACCGTCAAGCGTGTTTCCAGCCAGGATGGGCACTGGCGAGTCGAGGTCAATGCTCAGGAGTTTGCCCTGGACGACGAAGGCCGATTCGATGCAGTCATCATCGCCACGCAACCCGCACAGGCAGCAATCCTGCTGAATGGATTGGCTGAAACCGACAACCTGTCGTCATTCCGGTACGAGCCGATCACTACCTGCTATCTGCAGTATGCAGCGGAAGTCAGGCTGGAGCAGCCTTTTTTCGCACTGCTCGAAGATGCAGCCGCCAGCGAATTCGGCCAGTTCGTTTTCGATCGCGGACAGATATCGGCGGACCAGCAAGGTCTGCTGGCGGTCGTCATCAGTGCATCAAGCGAAGCGATCGAACTGGGGCATCAGGCATTGGCAGAAGGCGTCGCCGTGCAATTGGCGACGTCGTTCCAGCGACCGGAATTACGCAATCCGGCATGGACGAAAGTCATCTCGGAAAAGCGCGCCACCTTCTCGTGCGCGCCGGGACTCAAGCGGCCGGACAACCGCACAGCCATGAACGGCTTGATCCTTGCAGGCGACTACACCGCCAGCGACTATCCAGCAACGCTGGAATCTGCGATAAGAAGCGGCGTGCAGGCAGCCGCCTGCCTCACTCCCTGACGTCCGCGCCGACCAGCTTGCCGTGCTCATCGTGACGAGCGATGACGCATCGCGCATGCTGCCATGCGTTGACCTCCGCAGCCGGCAATTCCGCGTACCGGGCAAGATCCTCCGTCGTCGCAGGGACAGGCCAGGCGCGGCGATGCACATTGCGGAATCGCATGTATTCCACCCGCGCCCATAACAGCAATGAGCCGCCGAGCCATGCCACGATGGTGGTGTACAGGATGACCAGCCGTTTCAGTTCCTCCACCTCCTGCTCCCACCGAAACTGACTGTAGGCCTGGTAATAGCCGAACATCCATGCGGCGAGCGTGATAAACGGCATCCAAAGATAGATCCACACCGTCCAGAACAGGAAGGTGACGCCGCCCCACCCTATGCGTTTCGGGATCGATGTCAGCGATGGCTGATCAATAATCAATGACATGTTTTGCACTCAATCATGTTCTTCTCATTCGTCAAGAACCGCTTCCCGCACCGTGGCCGGTGCGGCTGCTGGCGGATGGGTTCCGGACTGTGTGCGAACCAGGCCTGTGGCGGACGCCGGAGCCGCTTGCGTTTCCGGCACTGGCATGCGCACGCCGCGATCCGGGCTGATCCAGACTGCCCGCCGGCCTTTGCGCCGGGCAAAGACCTTTGGCACCGACCATATCGTGACGCACATATTCAGCATCCAGTAGGCCAGGGGGTACCAGATCATCCAGAAGAAGTGGCGGAACACGCGCTGGTCATAACGGCGGTCAAGCCACATCGCAAGCATTACCTGGAAGAGACAGGTCGTACCGATCAGCGCGCCATGCCACCCCGGCACAATCGTGATCTGCCAACGCAACGGCATGTTGATCACCAAGCCGAGCAGCCACAGCGCGACGACCAGCCCCATCGCATAGGCCCAGAACACGGATCCGACATATTCCAGATAAATCGGCCACATGCGGCGGAAGCGCCATTTCGTGAAAATGAAGGCGTACTTGCGTATCGCCTGGCTGCCGCCCATGGCCCAGCGCAATCGCTGCTTCCACAAGCCGGCAAGGGTTTCCGGCATCAATATCCAGCACAAGGCATGCGGTTCGAAGCGTGCATCCCAGTGATTGACCTGCAGCTTCCAGCTGATGTCGATATCCTCGGTCAGCATGTCCGGGCTCCAGAAGCCCGCCTGCAGCACCGCGCGGCGGCGGAACATCGTGACCACGCCCGATACCGTGAACAGACGGCCGTAGGTACGCTGGGCGCGCTTGATGATACCGACGATGGACGAGAACTCGCCGACCTGCAAGCGACCCAGCAAGGTCGAACGCGTGCGGATGCGCGGGTTGCCGGTCACCGCTCCGACGCGCGGCCCCGACTCGAAATGGCGCAACATCCAGGGAATGGCGTCGGGATCGAGTATCGAATCGCCGTCGATGCACAGCAGGTATTCGCCTTTCGCCAGCAGCGCGGCGGTGTTCAAGCCAACTGCCTTGCCCTGGTTCTTTTCCTGGTGAATGACGCGCAGTCGGGGATACTGATCCAGCAATTCGTTCAGGATCGCGCCCGTGTTGTCCTTGCTGCCGTCGTTGACGCAGATGATCTCGTAGTCGGGATAATTCATCCGCGACAAGGCATCCACGACTTCACGGACGTTGTCTTCCTCGTTGTAGCAAGGGACGATGATCGACACCAGCGGCTTGTCGCGCAACAGGCTCAAGGGATCCTTGCACTTCAGGCTGTCGCGCTCGTAATGAAAGTAATAGGCGATGGCGCCCGTCATCCACAGGTACGACATGAACAAGGGATAGTAGAACGTGAAGTCGAATAGCAGTATGTCCAGCGCCATCTCTATCGCCTTATCGGAAAGGTTTCGACGGAAATTGCCGCCTTGATCACGTTTTCGTCCGGCTGATTCTGGTGGAAGTCATCCGGGTAATACCCCCAATGCCGCGCGCCGCCCAGATGCAGCAGGCGCCAGTGAGCAACGAGCGTTTCGGCACGCACCGGCTGGTCGTTGCGCCAGTCCCGGCTTTGCAACTCGAATATCGTCTTCTGCAATGCGCCAGGCTGGGCCTTGACCTTTGCCAGCAGCTGGCCGAGCCATTGCTCCGGATCGGCGGCCCCCTCCATGTAGGGCATGGCCATGATCGCGGTGAAATCGTAGGTCGCAAGAAAACTCGGCAGCGTCTGTGCAAACCATTCCTCGGATGCCGGATCGAGCACAGGCTGCGCGTAGATGTTGCGCGCCGTCAGCAACGCGGGCTGATATTCGCGCAGGGTCTTGATCAACTCGACCGTGAACGCATTGATATACGCGGTCTTTCCCTCGGTCCAGCGCCGCCGCAACGCGGCATCAGCGCGGATCGTCTCGACCGAGGCCGGCAACTGCCACTTGTCGCGGTAGTGCGCGAGCGCCATCGGACTGGCATCCTCGTAGTCCGACAAGGTCGCATCGTCGTGAAACAGGATGCCCGCAAACACCACGTGCTTGCCTAGGTCCTCGTAGATTTCCTTGATCGTCTTTCGCGCCAGCGGATCGAACAGGGACAATCTGTGATAGCGGCCCTGGCTTGCCGCAGGCGGTGCGCCCGGCATGACAGTAACCACATGGGTAGCTGCCGGATGCTCCGCCGGCAGCTTGAATGCCATGACCGGCATCCATGCATAGACCTTGACGCCCGCCCGTGTCTTGAGTTGCCAGGCAACGCGTGACAGCAGATCGGCACGCATCGGCAAGTGACGGTTCGGGAAATACAGCTTATCCGCGACCCCGTCGCCGTCGGGATCGGCATAGGCCTGCAGATACACCGTCGTGGGACGCAAGCGCACAATCCGGTCGAGCAATGCAGACAGATTCGCTTCCTGCCTTTGCGGATCGGCATCGTAGACATAGTCGAGATCGACATGAATGACGCGCTCCAGCGGATCGTGCCGACCACCGTAGCTGGCCGGTTCCTGCAGCGCCTCGATCAAGTCGGCCAGCCGATGATTGTGCAAGATCAGCGTGCGCCGCATCCGCAGCAGCGTGTCCTGCGGCGTGTTCGGCCCCGGTTCGAGATTCATCGTGACCGGCATGCCCGCTTCGGCCGCCCAGCGCGCAGCAGCCATGTTGTAGGCGCCATACGGCCAGACCATGGCCCGTGGACGGCTGCCCAGCTCACGCTGGAGCAGGTCCGCGTTGCGGATCAGATCGCCTTTGATGCGCGATGCATAGTCGTCATCGGATTCGTAAGCGGCCTTGTCGGCGTGAAAATGGCGCGCCACCGCAGCGGGGATCGAATTCCCTTGAGGGTTGGCGAGAATCCCCTTGTGCATGCCGTGCGAATGGGATGCGACCTCGATCAGTCCGGATGCCGTCATTTCACGGATCTCGTTCCAGCTGAGAAACTCGGCGCGCGGCACTTGACTGTCGCCAAATCTGACCGGCGTGCCGGCCGGCGTCTCTATCCACTCACCAACGATGGCGATCACTGCCGGGAAATTGAATTGCTTGAGCAACGGGAACACCTTCGTATAGGCGCTCTTGTAGCCATCGTCGAAAGTGAGCAGGATCGCTTTCTCCGGCAGCTTGCCCCGCCCCGCCCTGGCATCGATGATCTGCTGCAGGCTGACCGGGTGGTAGCCGTTTTCATTCAGCCATGACAGCTGCCGGATAAATTCGTCGGTGTCGACAGCGGTAGGCTCCGGCCAGGTACGGAAGGACTCACGGAGGTTGTCGCGAATATCGTGGTAGCACAACACGCGGAAACTCTGCTCCGGGTCCGGCACGGCGATGGCGGATGGAAGCGGTGTCTGTGGCCCCATGGATTGGGCCGACGCCCTGCCTGTCCACAGCAGTGCACTGCACCACAAAGCCACTGCGAGCAACAGCCAGAACGCATCCTGGGCCCGAATCGAGCGCAGACGATGCGCCAGGCCAAGTCTCATGTCGCGCTTCATTTGATTTGCCATTCCAGATTCAGATAGCCATAACGGCGATTTTCGCGATTGCCGTCGTACGGATGAAAGCCGTAACCCATGCCATATCGAAGCGCGATGCCGTGATCGTCGCGCCAGGCGTGTTCGTAACGCAGGTCGCCGACGGCGTCATTCTCAAAGCCTTCTTGCCAATACCGTCCGAACGTATAGGTCAGCCGCTGGGTGAAGGAGCGTTGATAGCGCCGCCAGGTGAGCCATTCACCGGTGACAGCGACGCTCGCTTCCTTGTCTCGCTTCGGGCTGAAATACACCCGGTCGGACAGGCTGTTGGTCGACGTGTACAAGCCGACGCTGCTGTCCAGCTTGAACACCGGCCCGGACACCCAGCGTTCGTTCCACCATATCCGCACACCTTCGCGCACGTTCTCGTCGGAAAACTGCGTGCGCGACACGGAAGCGCCGGCGCTGCGCGACTCGTTGTCGATCCACGTCACGCTGGCCCCAATCGCCTTTCCCGTCACGCCATTGCGAAACGCCGCTGCGGCCAGGTCATTGAGATTGGTATCGACGAATACGCTGGTACGCCATGCGTCCGACAGGCTCCAGGACAGCGCCAGCGCAATTCCGTTGGCATCGGGCGCCGTGATTGCCTGATTGACCTCGGCCTCGACGCTAATGTCGCGCGCCCGATAATCGATGCCTGCACCAATACGGGTGCGCGCAAGCGAGGATCCATCGGTATGCCCCTGCGAGCGTGACACGTGCGCAAAAACACGGTAGGGCTCGCCCAGCGAATCCTTTAATGGAGCGGAATACAGCCGGCTATCGAACACCGACTCCGCTCCCGCTACCGAGCCACCCCGCCCCAACGTCGTGTCGATTTGCAGTAAAAGACGGTCGTGACGATCGACCCGGTCGGCAAAATTCTGTACGGCCTTGCTCTCCGGGGAACTCTCCAGCAATGGCGCAAGCACCGCGCGCGCCTCTGCAAACTGGTTCAGGGTGAGCAGGGATTCGCCCTGACCTACCGCCACATCGACCGATTTCGGATCATCGATCCGCAGCAAGGTGAACTCCTCCAGGGCGGCGCGAGGTTTTTCACGCGAGGATTGCAGGGAGGCCCACGACGAGCGGATGCTCGAATTGTGCGGAGCCAGCGCGCGTAGTTCCGCGAGTCGCTGTTCCGCCTGATCCAGGCGCCCGGCATAAAGTCGCGCCTGCGCACTCAGCAATGCCGTCTGCGAATATGCGGGGTTCGGCTCCTCAATGCCCCGCATCCCCTTGTTCATCATCGGTGACGTGTCGCGATGCAGTCCATCCGCGACGGCTTGCGCCTCGTCATGCTGCTCGGCTTCGCCATACGCATAAAAGAGCGCGATTTGCCATGCCCTGACGTTTTCGCCACCACCCTGACGAACCTCGTCTATCGCCTCGCGGTACAAGTCGCGCGCGATTTCCGGCTGTTCCAGATACAGGTAGGCATCGGCCGCGGCGGCCTTGGCATACGCGGGAACGGTCACGCCAGCTGCGCACAGGTGCTGATACAGCTCCACGGCATCGCGCATGCGCACCCGGTCACGCAAGGCCACCAGCCGATCGAACAGTGTCGCCGGCCGCTCGCCAAAACGATCGCCTGTCTCATGATTGGCCTGCAACCCGACATCGGTCGTCGCAAAGCGCGCCGCTCGAGCATCCGCTTCCAGCTGCGCCTGGCCGAAGATGACGGTGCGTCCTGCCGCATCGTGCGCAAGCTGCCGACGCTCATCCTCGCTGAAAGCATCCGGCTGCCTGTCCGCCAGACGTTTCGCGAGATGCGGAAGGCCCGCCTTGTTGACGGCGAATACTCTGCCTCGCAAGGCATACCTGAACCCGGGGTCGAGTGTCAGCACATCCTGATACGCACTCGCAGCGAGCAGCCAGTCTTTGTGATGTTCGTGCAATTCAGCCAATGCCACGACTAGCGCCACATCACGGCGGGTATAGGCAATTGGCGGGCGCGGCAGATGACCGCTCACATAGGCCAGTGCATCATCGGTCCGGCCCAGCGCCATCCAGACGTAGGCAAGGCCTGCGTGCGCTTCCGCATCCTCCGGCGTTTTTTTCAACAGCAAGCGATATGCAGCTTCGGCATCCGCCAGGCGCCCGGCGCGCCGCGCCGCCAACGCAACCGACTTGATGGCATACGGAGGCGAATCGACACGCGCAATGCGCTCGTAATACTGCAAGGCAGCATCATCACGCCCCACCATGACGAGAACCGCAGCCAGGTCATGCATGATGCGCCGGTTGTCGGGATCGGCGTGCAGCCAAGCCGTCAACTTCTCGATCGCGGCTGTTTCGTTGCCCGCATGCGCAGACTGAATGGCCGCTTCATACTCGGACGAAGACACCGCGGCTTGCGTGCCTGAGCAAACGAGCATTCCTGACAAGCACACACGTGCGAACGCAACGGACAACGACTCTGAAAGGGGCATGCAGCTTCAGGGGGAATCGATAGGAAAAAAACAAGGAAACGACAAGGCCAGACGCGGCGGCCGTTTCTTGAAGTATGGGATTGCAGATATCCCCGCCATCTTAGCGACAGGATTAACGCGTGGCAACGCACGGTCAGAAAATGTCAGAAACGCTCAGATTCGTGTAGGAAAACAAACACATTCGGCGGTCGGATCATGGACGGGGAAACCCGTGTGTGCGCCCCGCCAATGCACGAATGACAACTACTCGTGTTCGCGCATGCGGGACAGTGCTTCATCGATGCGTTCGACGCCGATGATGGTCAAGCCTTCGATTTTCTGTTTCGGCGCATTCGCCTTCGGGATGAGTGCAATCGAGAAGCCGAGCTTGGCCGCTTCGCGCAAACGCTCCTGTCCACGGGGTGCCGGCCTGATTTCACCGGCCAGCCCGACTTCGCCGAACACCACCAGCCCGCGCGGCAGCGGCTTGTTGCGCATAGAAGAATGAATCGCGAGCAGCACCGCGAGATCGGCAGCCGGTTCGGTGATCTTGACGCCGCCCACGGCGTTGATGAAGACGTCCTGGTCAAAGGCGGCAATCGAGGCATGCCGATGCAGCACGGCCAGCAGCATGGCAAGACGGTTCTGTTCGAGACCAACCGACAGGCGCCGTGCATTCGGCACATGCGAGGTATCGACCAGTGCCTGGATTTCGACCAGCAATGGACGCGTTCCCTCCTGCGTCACCATCACACAGGAGCCGGGCACCTGATTGTCATGCTGCGACAGAAACAGCGCCGACGGATTCGAGACGCCCTTCAAACCCTTTTCCGTCATGGCAAACACGCCCAGTTCGTTGACCGCGCCGAAGCGATTCTTGAAGGCCCGCACCAGCCGGAAACTCGAATGCGTGTCGCCCTCGAAATACAGCACAGTATCGACGATGTGCTCGAGCACGCGCGGTCCGGCCAGCGCGCCCTCCTTGGTGACATGGCCGACCATGATGATGGTGATGTCGGACTGCTTGGCGACGCGCGTCAATTGCGCTGCGCATTCGCGCACCTGGGCGACGGAACCCGGCGCGGAAGTCAACGCATCCGAGTAAATCGTCTGGATCGAGTCGATCACCGCGACCTGCGGCTTGTGCTCCGCCAGCGTGTTGAGAATCTTTTCGAGCTGAATTTCCGCCTGCAGCTTCAATTCTTTCGCGTCGACGGCGAGGCGCTTGGCGCGCAGCGCGATTTGCGAACCCGATTCCTCGCCGCTGACATACAGCACCTTCTTCACGCGCGCCATGTTGGCCAGGGCCTGCAGCAACAGGGTCGATTTGCCGATGCCGGGATCGCCGCCGATCAAGACCACGCCGCCGGCGACCAGTCCGCCGCCCAATACACGGTCGAACTCCTCGATGCCCGTGCCGAAACGCGGCACGTCGATGGCCTCGATATCCGCAAGACTCATTACCGGGGCGGTTTGCGCAAGGCCCTGGGGCTGCGCCGAAAAGCGATTGCCCGATGCCTCGACCACGGTTTCAACCAGGGTGTTCCACTGCCCGCACGCCGGGCATTGTCCCGCCCATTTGCTCGCGATACCGCCGCATTCGGTGCAGGTGTAGTTGGTTTTCTGTTTCGCCATGAAAGTTCAGTAAATGATTGACACGGACCGCCGGACGCGCCGACAGCGAACCGCGCTACTGTCGCGCGTCATTCCGTTCGACGGTCCTGACACGCGGCGCGAGCGCGCACATGAGCTCGTAGCCGATGGTCCCGGCGGCATTCGCCACTTCGTCGATGGGCAAACCCTCGCCCCACAATATGACCTTGCTGCCGATTGCTGCGCCGGGAATGTCGCTCAGATCGACCGTGATCATATCCATCGAAACGCGTCCGACGATCTGCGTCCTGCGTCCTTCGACAATGACCGGCGTTCCGTTCGGCGCATGACGCGGATAGCCATCGGCGTATCCGCAGGCGACCACGCCGATTTTCATCGGTTTGCCGGCAATGAAACGGCTGCCGTACCCGAGCGCATCACCGGATTCGACCGATTGCACGCCGATGATTTCGCTGGTCAGCGTCATCGCGGGACGCAAGCCGAATTCCTCTGCCGACTTGCCCCCCGGCGTGCCGCCATAGAGCATGATGCCTGGCCGCACCCAATCGGTATGCACGTCCGGCGGCATCAGGTCTGCGGCGGAATTGAACAGGCTGCGCTCGTCGGTCAGCCCTGCCGCGCCAGCCTGGAAGCGTCTGATTTGCTCTGCCAGCGGCAAGCCGGGATTATCTGTGTCGTCGGCATTCGCGAAGTGCGTCATCAGCGTGAGGCTGCGCACCGCCGGGATATTCCTGAGTCGCGCGTATGCATCGCGATAGACGTCCGGCTTGAAGCCAAGCCGGTTCATGCCGCTGTTCATTTTCAAATGCACATCGATCGGCATTGCAAGCCGGGCGCGCTCGATCATGGCGATCTGCTCATCGCAGTGAACCGCAACCTGCACATCATGCTCTGCAACCACGTTCAAGTCAGCGAACTCGAAAAAACCTTCCAGCAACAGGATCGGCTTCTTCCAGCCCATCTCGCGCAGGCTGACCGCACCCTCGACTTCGATCAACGCGAGACCATCCGCCTCGGAAAAGCCGCGCATGCCGCGCTCGAGGCCGTGACCATATGCGTTTGCCTTGACCACCGCCCAAACCCGCGCACCAGGGGCGCGGTTCTTCGCGACGGCAAGGTTATGGCGCATGGCCGCAAGATCGATGGCGGCAGTGATTGGACGTGGCATGGAGGCACTCTTGATGGATCAGCAATGAAGGAAAAGCATGAGCATCCATTCTACCGGAGCCCCCTTCCAGCGAGCGTCGAAATGCGCTGTCGACGCAACTTTTCATGGTATAAAGCAAGCCAGAGACATGTTGTTACAACCTATATGCGGATGAATCGCGGTTTTTATACCATCATGGCGGCGCAGTTTTTTTCGTCGCTCGCCGACAATGCACTGCTTATTGCAGCAATTGCCTTACTGGCATCGATGGACTCTCCGGCGTGGATGACGCCGCTCCTCAAACTCTTCTTCGTGCTGTCCTACGTGCTGCTGGCTGCATTTGTCGGCGCATTTGCCGATTCGCTGCCCAAGGGACGGGTGATGTTCATCACCAACCTGATCAAGATCGCCGGCTGCACGATGATGTTCTTTCATGTGCATCCATTGATTGCCTACGCCGTCGTCGGCTTCGGCGCGGCGGCATATTCCCCTGCAAAGTACGGCATTCTCACCGAGCTGCTGCCGCCCGAGAAACTCGTTGCAGCGAACGGCTGGATCGAGGGACTTACCGTGGTATCGATCATCCTCGGCACGGTCGTGGGCGGTGCGCTCGTCAATCCTGCCATTGCCGCGGCACTTCTCCGATTCGATTTTCCCGTCCTTGCTTTCGGTATTGACACCACCGCCGAGGCGGCACTGTCGGTCATCATGACAACATATGTGATTGCCGCGATATTCAATTTGAAGATTCCCGATACCGGCGCGCGCTACCCGCATCAAGAGCGCAATCCGATGAAGCTCATTGCGGACTTTTCGGGTTGCTTCACGACCTTGTGGAAGGACAAGCTCGGGCAAATTTCTCTGACCGTCACCACCCTGTTCTGGGGTGCCGGTGCGACGCTCCAATTCATCGTATTGAAATGGGCCGAGAAGTCCCTGAACATGCCTTTGGACAAGGCTGCCGTGCTGCAAGGCGTGTTCGCTCTCGGCGTGGCCTTCGGCGCCACTGCCGCCGCGCGCTTTGTTCCGCTAAAAAAATCACTGACCGTCCTGCCACTGGGGGTTGCCATGGGCCTGATCGTCATGCTGATGACGATGGTGCATACCGTCTGGCTCGCCTATCCGTTGCTGGTCCTCGTGGGTGCACTGTCGGGTTATTTCGTGGTGCCGATGAATGCCCTGCTGCAGCATCGCGGGCATGTGCTGATGAGCGCAGGTCACTCGATCGCCGTGCAGAATTTCAACGAAAACATGTCGGTCCTGACGATGCTGGTGCTGTACGCGGTGATGGTGAAACTGAACATGGACATCAATATTGTCATCATTCTGTTCGGCTTGTTCGTCGCCGGCACGATGCTGCTCACGATGAAAAAACATGCGGCCAATCAGCGTGAACATGATTCATTGGCGCTGATCGGCGAACGCAAGCACTGAGCTGCCCGCAAGTGAGCGTTCTTGACGGGCGCTCTCAGGCAGCAAGCACCATCCGGCTGACCTTCTCCCCTGCCCGGCCTTTCCAGTCATCCGGGACAATGAATCCCCTGTCGATCTCGATCAAGTCATCGCCGACCTGATCGAGTATCGCAATCAACACCGGCATCGAGTCGCTGCTGAAATGCTCGCTCAAGCTCTCCTGAACCTGGTGTCTGTGCAGGCATTGCCCCGCACCCGCCTTTGCCGGCGCGAGCCAACTCAATCGCGGCAGGATCATGTAGCGCTGTCCGGCAATCGCATCCAGTTCCGCAAGCGGGCACCAGAAGCCGCGGCAATGCGGCTTCGACAATCCGGTCATGACCGCAGGTTGAGGAGTCTGTCCGTAGTAGAACAACCAGCCCTTCACCAACGCCTGCGCCTGAGTGACCGGCTGCGGCAAGTGCAGTTGCGCGGCCGGATGCTGCGACAGCGTCAACTGGCGATCCATGATCTTGCGCACTTTTGCGCCGAGCGAATCGGCCAGATTGGGGCCGACGAAATGATCTGCCGCCAGCGCCGCACCGCATGACTCGAGCAGATAAAACTTGCTGGCGAATTCCCAATGCACCAAGGCACCGCCTTGACGCAGCAGAAAATCGAACTCGCCGATGGTTTCGTTTTTTCCTGCCTGCACTTGCAAGCCATGTGCGACCAGCATTCCCTGATGCGCGAAATAGAATGCCATCAGCTTTTCCGCATAGCGCCCCAGCCGGGTAAATGGCTGGATGCCGAGATACGTGTGCAGCATGCCAGGGGACTTGTCCAGCGCATTCAGCCAATCTTCAGTCTGCGGCTCGATCGGCCCGAGCGATGCGATCTTGCCCTGCCATTGTGGCGCATTCGGATCGAGCAGGTCCGGTGCGTCCAGTAGCCATGCGAGCGAACGCACGTGCGGGTTATTGAGGTGCAGCCAGCGACGATGAAATTCGGCTTGAAAGTTTGCCGGGTCAGGCGGCATAGGTGCTCATCGCCAGACAGAGATCGGCCCAGGTTTTCTTCTTGTCGGCGAGATTGCGCAGCAGGTATGCCGGGTGGTAGGTGACGACAAGCGGCAAATCCGCATAGCGATGCACCGTTCCCCGCAGCCTGGACACCGGCGTTTCAGGGTCCAGCTGCAGCAGCGACAACGCAGCCGTTTTGCCCAGCGCGACAATGACGGACGGTTCGATCAGCGCAATTTGCCGTTGCAGATAAGGCATGCACGCCGCAACCTCTTCCGCCGTCGGCGGCCGATCGTGTCCGTTGGCATCGGTGGGTCGGCATTTGACGATGTTGGCGATGTAGGCATTCTCACCGCGCTTCAGGCCCATCGCGAGCAGCATGTTGTCCAGCAGCTTGCCGGCCTGGCCGACAAACGGCTCTCCGCGCAAATCCTCGTTGTAGCCGGGGCCTTCGCCGATGAAAAGCCATTTCGCCTTTTCGTCGCCCACGCCGAATACGGTTCGAGTGCGCCCATGACAGAGATTGCAACTTGCGCAGCCGACCACGGTCTCCTTGAGCGATACCCAGTCCATGCGCTCGATTGCACCGGGAACCAAGTTTGTCGGCAACTCCGCAGCAAGATCCATCGCCGCCGGTTCGGCAGCCGCAGAGACAAGCGCATCCACAGGACGATCACGCAGCGTCCACAATGGGCCGACGCCGATCTCATTCAAAAAAACGGCGCGTCGCTGTGCTGCCGATGTCATAACGCAAATCTCATGACGATTGCATCTTCCCGCGTGTTGTCGGCGGCCGGATAGTAGCCCTTGCGCCGACCGATCTGTACATAACCGTATCGCTGATACACCGCGAGCGCCCTCTCGTTGGACGGACGCACTTCAAGCAGAATGGACGTCATGTCCTTTTCCCTTGCGAGTTGAGCGGCCTTGTCGAGCTGCATGCGCCCATACCCCTTGCCATGCAAGCCGCGGCGGACCGTAATGTTCAGCAGATGCACCTCGTCCACCGCCAGCATCATGAGGAAATATCCGACAAGCTCTCCCGACGCATCGCGCAATGTCCATGTTTCGTAGCCGCTGTAGAGCGAGTCGAGGAAATTCCCGCGCGTCCATGGATGGGGATAAACATCGGCCTCGATCGTCATCACACCCGGCAAATCGTCCAGCTTCATCCGTGCAAAATACAGGGATGAAGGTGCATCCGACGCGGATTGCTGCACTGCGCTCACGAAGCTGCCCTTGTTGCCAGCCGCTCGACCGTGGTCATGGCCACCTTGTCGCGCACATACAGCGGTTGCGCGTCGCGCGCAGCCACCGCATTACCATTCTCAAACGCGATGCGCGCCAGCCGCGCGACCTGACGCGCATGCGGCATGATGTGAGGCTGCATTCCGTCTTCCGCTGCAAGATTCTCGAATTTGCCCGGATAGGCCGCCAAGCCATTGCCGCAGGCAACGACACGGCCCTTCGCGGCCACGGCGGAAGGTGCCGACAATCGCGGCTCGAGCACGGTATGCCAGCCATGCTCATGGCGATACTGCGCCCAGTAGACCTCGCCCATCCTCGCATCGAGAATCACCAGTATGTTGTCTGCACCGCATTCTTCCCGGCATGCCTGTGCCATTGCCAGCAGGGTGACAACGGGAACGACAGGCAGGTCGCTGCCGAAGGCCAAGCCCTGCGCCACGCCGCAGGCCGTACGTACGCCCGTGAAGGAACCGGGTCCGGAGCCGAAAGCGATCGCATCGCATTGTTCAAGTGTCATGCCGGCTTGCTTCAGCAGATCCTGCACCATCGGCAGGATGGTTTGCGAATGGGTATGCACCCCTGTGGTTTCCCCGGCGATGATGATGTCGTCATGCAGCAGGGATGCAGATGCGGTTTCAGTAGAAGTTTCTATGGCAAGGATGGTAGACATGCGCGTATTTTACCGCGCACCTTCATGCCCGCACTCGTTCGCTTCCGACATTCACAACACTGCGCGGACGGGAACCCTCAAGATATTCACGCACCCGCCGATAACAGCGGTAGCACATCAACAGAATCGGAATAAGCATGGAAATCAGCAGCATTGCCAACCTGGCAACAACGATGAAGACAACGCGCACAGAACAGGAGATCGGCATTGCCGTGCTGAAAAAAGCGCTGCATGCGGAGGCAGCGAGTGCCGCGGCATTGATTCAGGCACTTCCGCCAGTGCAGTCCAATCTGCCTCCCCACCTGGGACAGAATATCAACACCAAGGCTTGATGCAGGTTTGGCATGCCCCAGGCAAGTCGGGCATGCCTTGACTTACAATAGCGTCGCACTCCCGCCGGCAGTGTTCATGACTTGCGACCGCCTACATCACCCATGTCCAGCATCACCCTTGAATCTCACAACCGCGCCCAGGTCAGCGATTGGCTGGGCAGCGACGCTTGGGTCGTTGCTTGCCTGTGCGCAGCGTGGTGCGATACCTGCAAGCAGTATCGCAACAGCTTCGATGCGCTCGCCTTGCGTCATCCGGACAAGCGTTTTGTGTGGATCGATATCGAGGATCAGGCCGATGTGGTGGGCGACGTCGATGTCGATAATTTTCCGACCCTGCTGATCCAGCGACACGACAAAGTGAGCTTCTTCGGCACTGTGTTGCCGGACCTTCAATTGGCTGATCGTCTGGTTCAAGCTCAGACAGAAAAAAGTGATGACGAGATTCAGGCAGAGTCCGTCGCCAACGCCGAGCGCCGGCGCTGGCAAACGGAATGCAATCTCCAGATCCGACTCAAGGAAGCCGATTAAAATCAATCGCTTACCCTGAAAATCCAGCGCAACACTTCAGAGAAATTGGATGAAGTCATTGCCCCGATTACAACCGTGCGCGTATCCAGTCCGTCAGCATCGATTCATCAATCTCCCCCGTTACGACCTTCAGCATGATGTTCGCCGCATCCGTTTGCGACGCGGACAAGCGCCAGCCGTTGACGTATAAAAACAATCCAAGCGCAAGAAAGGCTGCCCGCGTGTTGCCGTCGGCAAACGGACGATGGTTCAGCACACCAAATGCATGCGCCGCCGCCAGGCTCGCGATATCGGCTTCGCCCGACAGCGCCCGCTCCATTGGATAAGCCAGCGCTGCGTCGAGTGCGGCCGGACGATGTTCGCCCTCATTGCCGCCATATTCGATGACGCATTCGCGATGGAGCGCCAGCAAGGCTTCCCGATCGATGGATTGGAGATTCATTTGCTCAAGGCCCGCAAGGTTGCGCCGTGTTCCCGCAGCAGCTCGCGCCCCACATTGATCTGTTCCCGCGTGTCCGCGTCGTAGGGACTCAGCAGCAAGCCATCCGGCGTGTCGTCCAGAAACAAGGTTTCGCCGGATTCCAGCCCGAGCCGGGCCAGTGTTTCGGGCGGGATGATGATGCCGAGGGAATCACCGATTCTTGTCAATTTGAGTACATGCATGCCCGCCTCCCGCATTTCGATCATCTCATGTTACTGAATGCGTGAAAAAAGCAAAGCAAGAAAAAACCGGCCGAAGCAGGTTTCTTCTTGCTGTTATGAATGACATTGCCAGCACATCGGGGCGAAGAACCCGTCCCCAACTGGATTTGCCGTTGATGCGCGAATGGCTGACGCGCATCCTTCCCGCATCGGAACGGCTCAGGCCTGCACCTTCACCTTCAAACGCCAAGCGTGCAGCAAGGGCTCGGTGTAGCCGCTCGGCTGCTCCAATCCCTTCATCACCAAGTCGCGCGCCGCGCGGAATGCATACGAGGCTTCGAAGTCCGGAGCCATCGGCTTGTAGAGCGGATCGCCGGCGTTCTGGCCATCGACCACCTTGGCCATGCGCTGCAGGGTTTCGGTGACTTGCGCTTCGGTCACGATGCCGTGCAACAGCCAGTTGGCGATGTGCTGGCTGGAGATACGCAGCGTGGCGCGGTCTTCCATCAGCCCGACGTTATGGATGTCCGGCACCTTGGAGCAGCCGACTCCCTGGTCGACCCAGCGCACGACATAGCCGAGGATGCCCTGCGCATTGTTGTCGAGTTCCTGCTGGATCTCGGCGGCAGACCATTTCGCTTCCGCAGCCACCGGAATTTGCAGCAAGCCGTCGAGCAGGCGTTCGATTTCGGTCTTCGCGTCGATCTTTTCCAGCTCTTTCTGAACGTCCACCACGCTCACCTGATGGTAGTGCAATGCGTGCAGGGTCGCGGCGGTCGGCGACGGCACCCAGGCGGTGTTGGCGCCGGCCTTCGGGTGTCCGATTTTCTGTTCCATCATCGCAGCCATCAGGTCGGGCATCGCCCACATGCCCTTGCCGATCTGTGCGCGTCCGCGCAGGCCGGACGACAGGCCAACCAGCACGTTGCTGCGCTCGTAGGAAGTCAGCCATGTGCTGGTCTTCATGTCGCCCTTGCGCATCATCGGGCCGGCATGCATTGCGGTGTGCATTTCATCGCCGGTGCGATCGAGGAAGCCGGTGTTGATGAAGGCCACGCGCGCGGGAGCCTCCTTCAGGCAAGCCTTGAGGTTGACGCTGGTGCGGCGCTCCTCGTCCATGATGCCGAGCTTGACCGTATTGGCCGCCAATCCGTAGGCAGCTTCGATACGGCTGAACAATTCATTGGCAAAAGCAACTTCGGCCGGGCCGTGCATCTTCGGCTTGACGATGTAGACCGAGCCGGTACGCGAGTTGCCGATTTCCTGATCCTTGCTGCGCTTGAGGTCATGCAAGGAAATCGCCACGGTGACGACCGCATCGAGAATACCTTCGGGAATTTCCTTGCCGTCCTTCAGAAGGATCGCGGGATTGGTCATCAGGTGGCCGACGTTGCGCACGAACAGCAGCGAACGGCCATGCAGCGTGACCTCACCGCCGTTCGCATCCGTCGCGCCGATACCGGCGATGTACTTGCGGTCCTTGTTCAGGGTGCGGGTGAAGGTCTTGCCACCCTTGGTCAGGCTTTCAGACAGCGTGCCTTGCAGGATGCCGAGCCAGTTGCTGTACGCAACGACCTTGTCATCCGCATCGACCACGGCGACCGAGTCCTCCAGGTCGAGGATGGTCGATAGCGCGGATTCAACCACCACATCAGCGACGCCGGCTGCATCGCTCTTGCCGATGGACGTGCTGCGGTCGATCTGGATGTCGATATGCAGGCCGTTATTCTTCAACAGCACCGACGATGGCGCTTCCGCCTTCCCTTGGTAACCGACGAATTTGGTTTCCTCCGCCAGGGTGGTGGTGCTGCCGTCTTGCAGAGTCACGGCCAGTTTGCCGCCCGCCACGCGGTAGGCGGTCGCGTCGCGATGCGAACCTTTCGCCAGCGGCGTCGCCTGGTCGAGGAAATTGCGAGCGAAAGCGATGACCTTCGCGCCGCGTACCGGGTTGTAGCCTTCACCATTGGCGCCGGTCTTCGTGGCGCCGTCGGTTTCAGGAATCGCATCGGTGCCGTACAGTGCATCGTACAGCGACCCCCAACGGGCATTCGCCGCGTTCAGCGCGTAGCGTGCGTTCAGGATAGGCACGACCAGTTGCGGGCCGGCCTGCAATGCGAGTTCGGCATCGACATTGGTGGTAGTGACTTTCACGTCGTCCGGGCGCGGTGCCAGGTAGCCGATGGACTGCAGGAATTCACGGTAAGTGACGACGTCGCCGATCGGGCCCGGGTTAGCGCGATGCCACTTGTCCAATTCCGTCTGCAGGCGGTCGCGTTCTGCCAGCAAGGCCGCATTTTTCGGTGCGAGGTCATGAGCGATGGCATCGAAATTTTTCCAGAAGCTGGCGCTGTCAATGCCGGTACCCGGCAGTACCTTGTCCTCGATGAAGCGGTACAGGTTCGTCGCGACTTGGAGTCCGTGGCAAGTGGTGCGTGTGGTCATGGAGAGAGATCCTTGGAGTGTGAGTGTGTTTTTATACGGTTTTATAGAAATAAAACACGGTCAGCACAAGGCCTACCGCGATGATGAATCGGCGCAGCCAGAGCGCAGGGATCTTGCGCGCAATGCTTGCTCCCCAATAGCCGCCCAGGGTCGCCGTGGCGAGCATGATTATCGTGTACGGCCAATCGACCGCGCCGGCAATGATGAATGTCGTGACCGTCACGCTGTAGATGATGGCCGACAAGAGATTCTTGATGGCGTTGATTTCGTGGACATCATCGTGACCTGCCATCGCCAGGCTCGCGAGCATCATGATGCCCATGCCCGCGCCGAAAAATCCGCCATACACCGAAACAACAGCCTGCCCCGCAAGGGCCGTCGGGCCACTACTGGGAGCACCGGGCGCTGCACCACGCAGCCATGTCGAAATCTTGCCGGAGAAGGCGAACAGCACCGTCGCGAACAGCAACAGCCACGGGATCAGTTTCGAAAAGGTTGCGTCCTGTGTCGCCAGCAGCAGCAAGCCGCCGCCGACGCCGCCGATCAGGGACACGATCCCCATCGGAATGAGATACCTCTTGTAACGCGCCAGTTCCTTGCGATACGCCCATGCCCCGGACAGGCTTGCCGGCCATAGCGCCACCGAATTGCTGGCGTTGGCCGTGATCGGCGGCACGCCGGCCGCCAGCAAGGCGGGGAAGGAAAAGAATGTGCCGCCGCCGGCGACGGAATTCATCGCGCCGGCGCAAAACGCGGCGAAACCAACCAAGACAATTTGCCAGCTGCTCATCATGCTTTTTCTTTCCTGTTTTCTTGAAGATAGTTCAATAATGCCGTCATGTCGCGCGCCACACTTCGGCCAGCGCCGTACCATGCCCTGGAAACAGCTTTTCTGCCAGCACACCGATCGAGTACATGTCGAACAGTGTCCCGTAAGCGTCGAAGACAATGGCTTGAATGGTCATGGAGCGCGTGCAGTCCTGTAGATGAATGGAAGTGTCGTGCTGCTCATAATGCTGAGCAAAGTATATTAAATATAAATACGCACAAGCAAAATGAATTATCACTTTATTCTTGCGTTTTAGTATCATGTGAAATAGTGTTTTGCGATGGATCATTTCAAGCAAATCTCCACATTCGTTGACGTCGCAGCCAAGGGCAGCCTGTCTGCGGCAGCTCGCGCGGAAGGCATCGCACCGGCCATGATCGGCCGCCGGCTGGATGCGCTGGAAGAACGCCTGGGTGTGAAACTGTTGCAGCGGACGACCCGAAAGGTCGCACTGACCACGGAAGGCGTGGCGTTCCTGGAGGACTGTCAGCGCATCCTGACGGACCTTGAGAATGCCGAGGCGGCGGTGTCGGAACGCAGCGCAAAAGCCAGCGGGCATTTGCTGATTTCGGCACCCGCCGGGTTCGGACGGCAACACGTTGCCCCCCTGCTGCCCTCCTTCCTGGCCGAACATCGCGATGTCACGGTTACGCTCAACCTCAATGACCGCGTGGTGGATTTGATCGGCGAGGGGATCGACGTCGCGATCCGCATCGCGGCCCTGTCGGACTCGAATCTGATTGGCGTGAAGCTGGCGGATAACAAGCGCGTGGTGGTCGCCTCGCCCGCTTACATCAAACGGTATGGCGCGCCGGTTTCACTGGACGAACTTGCAAAGCACAACTGCCTTGCCATCAGCAGTGAAGGCAGCCAGCGCGGCTGGACCTTCAGGCAGAGCGGCAGAAATGTCACATTGAAGGTGACCGGCAACATGGTCTGCAATGACGGTGCGGTGCTGCACGACTGGTCGCTCGCGGGCAAGGGACTGGCATGGCGCTCGATGTGGGAAGTCGGGAATGCGATCGAGTCCGGCGCACTGGTAACGGTGCTGGATGAATTCGCCGCCCCCGGCAATGATGTGTACGCGGTGTTTGCCCAGCGCCGCCATCTGCCACTGCGCATCCGGGCATTCGTTGATTTTCTGCGGCACGCTTATGCGCAGCCAGAATACTGGCGCAGGACGTGACGCTATCGAGGTCACTGCGTCAGACGACAGGCAAAAAAAATCCTCGGCGCACCGAGGATTTTTAATTCAACGATTCAGCTTACGCGGGCTGAATGTTGGAAGCCTGCTTGCCTTTCGGGCCAGTCGTCACTTCGAAAGTAACGCGCTGATTTTCCTTCAAGGTCTTGAAGCCGCTGCTTTGGATTGCGGAGAAGTGTGCGAACAAATCTTCGCCGCCTTCATCCGGAGTAATAAAACCAAAACCCTTGGAATCGTTAAACCACTTTACGGTACCTGTTGCCATTGCATTTCCTATTTCAGTTAAATTGGGACGTTGCCCGGTGGATCCCTTGAAGCAAGATAGGAATGACAGACAAATACTGCACCTGCTAGCTAAAACTTCAACGGTCGCAAATTATACTTCATAAGACTGTCGGCAAGTGGAATTTGATCCCTTTTTCTGATTGATTTTTCCGATATTTGATGAATCTTTCCCTTCTGCATTGGGAAAACATGCATTCTGCACATGGCAATAGTGCAAAGAACATCGCGTCACGGCCTTTTGGCGATCATGATTTTTCCGGTTGCAATATTATTTCGCCCGTTCTCGGAAACTTCTCATTGATGCCTTCTTTCTAATTCTTGTCCCTACTGCTCGTTTTCCTGACTGCGAAAAACAAGTAACTCCGGGTGACAACCGTGTTCTGCAGCAACACGGCATGGCTGCGACAAAGCTTCAAGTCTCCGGCGATGCATACAAGCCGAATCAAATTTCCGATTCATGAGCGCGATGTGCATCGCCAACCGAATTGAAGGTTTGCGCGAGTGATTCTGGTTTATCGGCAGAACACGTAGTTTTGATTTGCTTGAAAGGAAATCGACATGAAATATTCGATATTGCTTGCGGCATTGGTCGCCTCTCTTGCATTGAGTGCATGTGGCAAGAAGGATGCTGAAGCGCCCACCTCCGCTCCCTCCGGCACAACGGCCCCCTCTGCACCATCAGGCACGACGGGCGGCAGCATGTCGGCTCCTGGCAGCACAGGAAGTGCCGGTACTGAAAGTGCTACGCCAACACCTCCCGCTCCCGCAAGCCCGAGCAGCGCTGCACCGGGTACGTCTGAAACCACGCCTGGTGCCGCCGGCGGCACATCCGGCAGCATGAGCGGTCCGGCTGGTGGCGCAAGCGGAAGCACATCTCCTGATGCACCGAAGTAAATCCGGGCAAATGCAGCAATGACTGCCAGCAAGCAGTCTTTTGCTGCATCGTTTTCACAGCGTTCAATACCAGCCGGCATGCCCGCAAAGGCAGCAGCCATGTAGTTGGCAACGCCCCTTCGCGTGCCATCCCGGCGATCGGCATTATCTTTTTATAAATAAAACACCGCCATGCCGTGGCGTCCGACAGATATTCATTGACTCCCCTTACTAATCGTTCCAAGTAAGCAATACAATGGCCGCAAGACTTGCCTGATTCAAATCCCGATTTGGCCTGCCGCAATGTTCGACGGCGGCATCGCCAAAAACAACAAACATTGTTGATGGTGGCGGCCACATGCGGATTTCAAGTAGATTTGTCAAATCCCTGCTTACCTCGGCCGGATGGTGGGCGGGCGTTGCGACATCCATCATTCTTTATCTGATTGCGGCCGAGACGGTCAGTGAAATGACCGAAGCGGAGTTCGACTACCGCAGCCGGAACATTCAAACCACCATCCAGTCTCGCGTGCAGGCTTATATCGATGTCTTGCGCGGGACATCGGCCCTCTTCGACACCAGCGACAGCATTTCACGCGCCCAGTTTCACGCCTATGTCAGCAAGCTCGACCTCGCGCAGAGCTTCCCGGGAATCAGAAACCTGAACTTCGCGACTCATGTCACGGCGAGCGAGAAAAAGACATTTGAAGCCGCCGTACAAGCGGATACCGGCATTGCACCTGCCGGCCATCCCGAATTCGCGATCCATCCGGGCGATGTGCGGCCCGACTATCATGTACTGACATTTATTGAACCGTTCGACGGCAATCGCGTCTTTCTGGGTTTCAACATTGGATCGAACACTTTGGCAGCCAATGCGCTCGCCGTTTCGCGTGACAGCGGGCAAATGTCTTTTTCCGGCAGGTTGACGACAATTCCGGGGCCCGGAGAACATATCGGAGTATCGATTCGAATGCCGCTCTACCGACGCGGAATGTCGCTCGACGCGACGGAAGAAAGACGAGCGGCATATTACGGAACGGTCGGCGCGAGAATCGACATTCCCAGCCTGATGCTGGGCGCCATTGACAAGGACGCGCTTGGGCAAATGCGGCTGAGAATTTATGACATCGGCGACGTCGGCAACCGACGCGCATCGGGAACAACAGACCCCGACCGCTTGTTATTCGACAGCGATACCGAACCGGCCGAGGAGACATCCGAAGCGGTGTTCACGAAGCGAATTTCGATGACGTTCGGTCCCCGATTCTGGGAGATCGAATTCGTCACCCGCAAGGCGGCCTTGCTGAATGGCTTCAACTCATACGTTCCGTGGCTCGTGCTGATCGGCTGCCTGCTGTCATCGCTTCTGCTGTACTCGATCTATTACTTTTTCATGGCCACGCACCGGCGCGCCAACGAGCTCGCCAATGAAATGACGAAAGGCTTGCGCGCCAGCGAGGCAAGGCTTGCGGAGGCGCAGCACATGGCGCACTTGGGCAGCTGGATTCTGGAGCCCGGATCCGGAAGAATGAACTGGTCGGTCGAGACGTACCATATCTTCGGTCTGAATGTGAGCGCAGGCCCGGAGTATGCAAACTTCCTTTACCGTATCCATGACAACGACAGGCAGCGCATTCAACGGGGGATGGAGAATGCAATTGCCACTGCGGATGAATTCAGCGCCGAACATCGGATTGTGCAACGCGACGGCACGCTGCGCTGGGTGCGAACGATTTGCCGAGCCGGTCATGACGATCACACCACACTGCTGCGCGGCACGATCATGGACATCACCGAGCACAAGCACATGGTCGAGGAACTGAAGCGCTCGCACGAACTTCTTCGCGACTTGACCTCCTATCAGGACAGGATCAAGGAGGACGAGCGCAAGCGCATCGCGCGTGAAATCCACGACGAACTCGGGCAAACCCTGCTGGCGCTGCGCATCGATGTCTCCATGCTCGACGCCCGTACCGGGAAGTCGCATCCCAGGCTCAACACCAGGGTGCGCGAGGCACTGCTGCACATCGATGCCACGGTCAAGACCATCCGGACCATCATCAACAATCTGCGTCCTGCCGTGCTGGATCTCGGACTTGCCGCAGCGATCGAGTGGCAGGTGGCGGATTTCGGCCGCCGTACCGGCATCGCATGCAGCCTGACGATGGACCATGGTGATTTCAACGTGGACAATGCGATCGCCACCACCCTTTTCCGCATCCTGCAGGAGTCGCTCACCAACGTCATCCGGCACGCCAACGCCACGCGTGTTGCCATCGAGCTGCGCAGGGAGTGCGACCGGCTCGTGATGCGCATCGAAGACAACGGCATAGGCATGCGCCGCAAGTCGCCAAGGGCGGCAAATGCTTTCGGATTGGTAGGCATCGAGGAGCGCGTGCTCGCCCTGGACGGGGAATTCTCGATCGACAGCGCGCCAGGGCGCGGCACGACGCTGTCCATCCTCATCCCTTTACCGCAGTCGGAGCACGACGAATCCGAAAGATGTGATGGGGACCAGGCAACCCTGTTTCATCTCGACTGACGCGCTCCGTTCATCAAACCGGATCGCATCCGCCATGGGCGTCAAACGGCATGCAGCGGCGAGCGATGCTCGGCATGGAACAGATAGCGTCTGGCAAAGAAGTCCGGTACTTCGCTTGCCGGCACCGGACGCGAAATGAAATAGCCCTGCACTTCATTGCACGACAACGCTTGCAGCACGTGCAGTTGCTCCGCCGTTTCCACGCCTTCGGCGACCACCCCCATGCCGAGCACGTGCGCCATCGACAGGATCGCCATGAAGAACGCCTCGCCTTCCTTGCCGTTGCACAGCTGCGCGGTGAAGGCGCGATCGACCTTCAGGATGTCAAAGTCGAGCCGTTGCAGATGCGAGAGCGAAGAATAACCGGTGCCGAAATCGTCGACCAGCAGTTTGATGCCAAGCGCCTCGATCGCTGAAAGTTCCTCGTTGACGGCATTGCCCTCCCCGATCATGCACGATTCGGTGATCTCGATTTCGATCAGCGACGGCGCGATATCCTGCTCGCTCATGCAGGCGGAGAACAATGCGCTCAGGTTGCCTTCATTGAACTGCCTCGGCGACACATTGATCGACACCGGAACCACCGGCAGATGCTGCCTGCGCCATTGTGCCAATTGCGCGCAGGCCTTTCTGATGACCAGTTCGCCGAGCTGCACAATCAGCCCGGTCTCTTCCGCCATCGGGATGAACTCCTGCGGCGGCACCAGTCCGCGCTCCGGATGCATCCAGCGCACCAACGCTTCAAGGCTGCGCAACTCGCCGGTAAAGGTATCGACACGCGGCTGATAAAACAGCACGAATTCGTCGAGTTCGATCGCCTTGCGCAGCGCCTGCTCCCTGTCCAGCCGGACCACGAGTCGCTCGGAGAGCTGCGGGCGGTAGAACTCGTATTGCCCCTTGCCGTTCGCTTTTGCCGCATACATCGCGATGTCGGCATGCTTGAGCAATGTTTCACCGTCGCCGCCGTCATGCGGAAACATGCTGATGCCTATCGATGCCTTCACGGCGTGCAGGCTGGCATCCGCCAGCACGAACGGCGTATCCAGCGACGAGATGATGCGCTCGGCCACGCGCGCCGCGTCGCTGCTGCTCTCCACGCGTTCCAGGATGACAGTGAACTCGTCCCCGCCGAGACGCACCACGTTGTCCTGCGGACGGATCACGGAGCGCAGGCGCGCTGCCGCTGCGCGCAGCAACTCGTCGCCGGCCGCATGGCCCATCGTGTCGTTGATGTTCTTGAAGTCGTCGAGGTCCACGAAAAGCATTGCCAGCGTTGCACCGCTTTCGCGTGCACGCATGACGGCGGTCGGAAGGTGGTTCATCAGCCAGTGACGATTGGGCAGCGCGGTGACGGCGTCCATGTTTGCCAGACGCGACAAGGCTTCCTCATGTGCCTTCATGTCGGAAATGTCACGCAGCGTGACAGCAAGGCCGTCGCCGGAACGCACCAGGCGGCGGTGGACCCAGGCGACCTGCAGAGGACTCTCGGCCGGCACCTTCAACTCGTCTTCATAAAAGCCGGTTTGCATTGCACCGGAAAAAATTCTCACGACTTCGGACAGGTAGGAACCGAACGGCATCTCCGAGAATTTCTTCCCGATGAGCTGCGTCCTGAGCATGCCGTAATACGTCGCGCCGCGCTCATTGCAATCTTCCACAAGGAAATCGACTACACGTTCTTCCTCATCGTAGAGCGTCCGCACAATATAGAAACCTTCACGCGCGCCGTCGGTGGCAAGGCGGTATGTACGTTCGATTTTTTCGGTCTGGCGCTTTCGCCATGCCAGCCGGGTCGTCACCACGATACCGCTCGCAGCCAGCAGGAGAAGCAGCACACTGCCTGCGATGGCAAGGCTCCAATAGTATTTCGCTCTTTCCTTGTAGGAAGCCTGAATGCCCTCCTCGGATATTCCTACGGTAGACACGAGCGGGTAGTTTTTCAGTTTCTGCCAAGCGACGATACGGGCTTGATCATCGATGAAGTTCTCCCTCTTCATCGCGACGACATCCTTGTCGCTGCCGAACACGGGAGGCGTGCGAAACACGTTTTCCATGGAGCGGATGCCCGCGCCCATCTTGGATGCAAGAAAGGAGCCGTCGCTCCTTCCAACCGAAAGAAAATCGCTTTTCCCAAGGCCTGACTCATCAGTGAACGAGGCCAGGTAGATTGGTTCGACCGCCACCAGAACAATGCCATCGAACGATCCGTCGGCGGTATCGAGGCGGCGCGAGAAGCGAATTACCGTCTTGCCGTATCGGCGGCCGAGAGCAGGCTCACTGATCAGCAAACCGCCGGCAAGTCCGGATTTGTGGAACTGGAAATAATCGCGCCCGGAAATATTCTGGCTGCCGCTGCTGTCGAGTGTACTTGTCGCTACCCAGCCATTGCGATCGACAATCGTTACATAAAGATGCGCGCTGACAGGGAACAGTCCCTCCTGCATCTGCTTCTCGAGATTCACCAACCCGTGCGTGACTCTCCAATAGTGCTTGAGATGAAGCGTGACCTGATCGATTTGCTCGAGCGATCTCGTCAACTGTTCGGCATAGGTTTTTGACAATGACGATGCTTGCCGGATTGCATTGTCTGTCAGGGCCGCTCTGTCGCGGCTCAATTTGGAGAGTGTCAAGGCCCACAGCACGCCTGCGAGAAAAACACTGAGCATCGTCCACGCAAGTATCACGCGGAGATTGGCACGATGAAAGCCGGAATTCTGCATTTGCGATGAAGTGTTTCTCTGTTGTGGAGCCGGATATTGCGCGACTTTCTCATTTCTTGATTGCCGGAAAGTCGGCAATGCCGACGCCTGCGCATGATCGTATGTTCTGTTTATTGCAGGCGAGAGAAAAACACGCTGAAAATCTTAACATAGGGAAATCGGCAAAAGTGCACCCGCTTGCAGCCGCTTTCGAATCCCGTTGCATCGGATGTACGATGAGTAAATGACAATTGCATTCCACGGCGCGTTGCCGGATTCCTGACATGACACTCAACCGGATTCCGCTCTTCATCACCTCACTGGGCTGTGCGCTCCTGGCATTGATCGTCATGCCGGATTTCGGCAGCGCACAGGCAGCCGATACCTTGCGGGTAGGGTCGAAGCGCTTCACGGAGTCCTATATCCTGGGCGAGATCGTGGCACAGGCAGCAACGCCGCATGCGAACGCAGTGCACAAGCAGGGTTTGGGCAATACCGCCATCGTCTTCGAAGCGCTCAAGGCCGGCAGCATCGATGTGTATCCCGAATACACGGGAACAATCGCGCGCGAAATACTGAAGCACTCCGAACCGCTGTCAATCGACGATCTCAAGCGGAAACTGGCCGGTATCGGGCTCGGCGTTGCCGTGCCGCTCGGCTTCAATAACACCTACGCGCTCGCCATGCGCGCCGCCGATGGCGAGCGGCAATCGATCCGCACGCTCGGCGACCTTGCACATCATCCTTCGCTGCGACTCGGTCTGTCGCACGAATTCATCGGTCGCCTCGACGGCTGGCCGGGACTGGCGCAGCGCTATGCGCTCGCACAGAAGCCGCTCGCATTGGATCATGGTCTTGCCTACGAGGCACTGACCAGCGGCCAGGTGGACATCATCGACATCTATTCAACGGACGCGAAGATCAACAAACTCGGTTTGCGTGTGCTGACGGACGATTTGAATTATTTCCCTCGCTACGATGCCGTGCTTCTGTATCGCCTCGATGTCGAGACCCGCTTTCCGCAGGCATGGCAGGCATTGCAGCAATTGCAGGGACGCATCTCGGCAAACGACATGATTGCAATGAACGCCGCTGCGGAGCTTGATGGCCAGAGCTTTACTGCAATTGCGCATGCATTCCTGACGCGCGGCGAATCGAGGGCAGCGAAACGATCCGGACTGCGTGACAAGCTGCATGACGGCGATATGTGGAGATTGACGCGGCAGCACGTCTGGCTCGTGCTGCTGTCGGTATCGCTAGCCGTGCTGGCCGGCGTCCCGATGGGAATCGTCGCTGCATTTGCGCCGAAGGCAAGGCATATCGTGATGGCGGTTGTCGGCGTGCTGCAGACCGTTCCTTCGCTCGCGCTACTGGCGATGCTGATCCCCGTTCTCGGAATGATCGGCACGGTTCCCGCGATGCTTGCACTGTTTCTATACGCCTTGCTGCCGGTGGTGCGCAATACCTGCACCGGACTTGAGCAGGTGCCGCAGGGATTGCGACTGGCCGCGCTGGCACTCGGGCTCGAGCGGAAAGACCGGCTGCTGCATATCGACCTTCCATTGGCATTGCCTGTCATCCTGGCGGGCGTAAAGACCGCCGCCGTGATGAGCGTCGGCACCGCCACCATCGCCGCCTTCATCGGTGCCGGCGGCTATGGCGAACGCATCGCCATAGGGCTGGCGCTGAACGACAACGACATGCTGCTGGCCGGTGCGATTCCCGCCGCCGCACTGGCGCTCGCAACGCAATTCGTGTTTGAGCTCGGCGAGCGCATTTACCTGCGCCGCCGCACGCGATGACTTGCCGGATCCATCCAGGCTGCCGCCAGAATCTCGCGTCATGCGTCCAGTTGCACACAGACGCAGGCGATGCGCCCCGGCGTCGCGCTGGCATCGGCTTCCTCGCGCGTATCGTGCTGGGTCAGCACGTACCGCTGCGCCTGATGCGGATCCCGATTGGGATAGATGTTCAGATGCAGCTGAAGCGGCTCGGGCACGTTTTCCAGAAACACTTCGCTGTTTTCCGACAGCCGTCCATCCAGCGTAAACACGGTTACCACATCGTCGTCGCCGATGTAGCCGTGGACCTTGTATATCGGATGCCGAGCGCGCGTCGTGATGATATCGACCGGATGCCTGGTGGTGATCGTGCGCACAGGTTTTGTCAGATCGAGCGGCGTGCCGCTCGCTTCTCGTTCGACAGGCCGCACTTCGGGTTGTCGCTGCATCGTCCGCTTCCTTCCCGCCTGCGCGGTGATTGACGCGATGTCGAAAGACTCCAGGTTCGCATCGAATTCGGCCTGCCAAGTCGGCTCCTCGCGAGCATGATGCGCGGAAACGGGCGGTTGATCGAACGTCCGCTTTGGAACGTTGAATGTCATTTCATAGTTGTACAGCTGTTCGTCGGTCATATCGGGATAAGGCGCCGGATGGCCTCCATCGACGGTCCGGTGCTCGACGACGGCTTTGCGTCTGCCTAACAAGGTACTCATGAAACCCACACTTCCCTCCTTGAAACAGTTCCGAGGCATTGGCGACGACGCAATATTGCATCAAGTCAATGCGCCCCATCAGTTGAAAGCAGTCAACAGTGCCGCGATCCGACAGCCTGTCTGCAATGCATTCTGATGTCTGCAGAGTATTAGGGCATCCGATCCGCAATTTTGTTTCATGTCAGTTTGTAAGCGCGCCATCGCTGTACGATAATCAGTCAGACGATTGAATGCGATGCAATCGCTATCGGGAGGAGCGGCCGATGTCCTACAGTACCGAAGCCATCCGTACCATTGCCATGCTGGGACATACCAACAGCGGCAAGACGGCGCTTGCCGAGGCGCTCCTGCATGGCGCGGGAATGATTGGCAACTCCGGCAGTCTCGAACGCGGCTCGACCGTTTCCGACTACGATCCGCTGGAACGAAAATATCAGCACTCTCTCTACTCCGCCGTCCTCCATCTCGACCACCGCGACACGCGGGTTCACCTGATCGACACGCCCGGCTATCCCGACTTCATGGGCCAGGCGATCGGTGCCTTGCCAGCCGTGGAGAGCGCGGCCATCGTGATCAATGCGCAGACCGGCATCGAGATGATCACCACGCGCATGATGCAGCTTGCACAGCAACGTCAGTTGTGCCGCATGATCATCGTGAACAAGATCGATGCGGACAACATCGACCTGCCGGGACTTGTCGCACGCATTCAGGAAGCCTTCGGCAAGGAATGCCTGCCGATCAACCTGCCGGCGGCAGGCGGCACGAAGGTCGTCGATTGCTTTTTCAATCCGGGCGGAGAATCGGATTTTTCCTCGGTCGAGGCGGCACATCGCGCACTGGTCGATCAGGTGGTGGAAGTGGATCCCGAACTAATGGCGCTGTATTTGGAACAGGGAGAAATCGCGCCGGAGCAGTTGCACGCACCGTTTGAACAAGCCTTGCGCGAAAACCATTTGGTGCCGATCTGCTTTGTATCGGCTCGCAATGGCATCGGCATCCAGGAATTGCTCGATGTGTTCGTCAAGCTGATGCCGAATCCGACGGAAGGCAATCCGCCTATGTTCTACCGCGATGACGCTAATGCTCCAGACGGCCACGCCGAAATCCGCGCGCTGCCCGATCCGGCGAAGCACGTATTGGCGCACGTGTTCAAGGTGACGGTGGACCCATATGTCGGGAAACTGGGTGTATTCCGCATTCATCAAGGCACGGTCATGCGTGACAGCCTGCTGTACATCGGCGATGGCCGAAAACCATTCAAGGTCGCGCATCTCTTTCTGCTGCAAGGCAAGGAACAGGTTGAAATCCAGCAAGCCGGTCCGGGCGACATCTGCGCGGTGGCAAAAGTGGAAGATATCGAATTCGATGCGGTGCTGCATGATGCGGCCGAGGACGACCATATCCATCTGAAGCCGCTGCCCTTCCCCGCGCCGATCTACGGTCTCGCGATCGAAGCCAAACGGCGCGGCGACGAACAGCGCATGTGGGAAATCCTGCAAAAGCTGACTGCCGAAGATCCCTGCCTCAAGGTCGAGCATCTGATCGACACCAACCAGACCGTCCTGCTCGGACTCGGCGAATTGCACCTGCGCTGCGCCATCGAGCGCATGACCGAGATGTACAAGATGGATATCGGCACCCATCCGCCGAAGATCGCCTATCGCGAAACCATCGCGGGCAAGGCGGAAGGCCACTATCGGCACAAGAAGCAGACCGGCGGCGCGGGCCAGTTCGGTGAAGTGTTCCTGCGCATCGAGGCATTGCCGCGCGGTGAAGGCTTCGAATTCATCGACGCAGTGAAAGGCGGCGCAATCCCCTACCAGTTCATTCCTGCAGTGGAAAAAGGCGTACGTCAGGTGCTGGAAGCCGGACCGCTGGCGGGCTTCCCGATGCAGGACGTGCGCGTCACCGTCTACGACGGCAAGAGCCATCCGGTCGATTCCAAGGAAATTGCGTTCTCGACCGCAGGTCGCAAGGCCTTCATCGACGCCATCATGAAGGCGCGCCCGATCGTGCTGGAGCCGATCGTCAACATCGAGGTTGTGACGCCGGAAGAAAGCATGGGGGACATCATCGGTGATCTGTCCGGCAAGCGCGGCCAGGTCAGCGGCATGAACACGGTGCAGGACGCCAACGTCGTCATCGCCGGCCAGGTGCCGCTATCGGAATTGAACGGCTATCAATCGCGCCTGCATTCGGCCACCGGCGGCCGGGGAAGTTACACGCTGGAATTCAGTCACTACGATCTGGTACCGCCCGCTGTGCAGCAGCGCATGGTCAGCCAACACAAGGTTGCGCCGGACGATTAGCCGTGTGTCCCCAACCCTCCGTCCGGATGGTAGTGGCTTTGCTCCACCATGGAAATCGCGATCCTGTGCGCCTCGGCTTCGGCTTCTACCTCCGACGAAAACACGACATCGACGTTGACTCGCTGTTCCGGGAAGACGCTGTTTCTGTGCATCGGATTGGGCGACGGTCCGTAGATCGCCACAAATGCGCCCCAATGTTCGCTTTCCGGCAATTGGATACCGGCATATTCAATTTCGTATTCGCCGATGTATTCGGATCGCATCACGGCCTCCAATCGGTCCGACATGCAAAATGACAACTGCCGCAGATCGATTTATACCGGATCGCGATCCGGCACAGGCTCATCCTCCGGCTCGGGATTCGGAACCGGCGGCGGCCGGTCGTCCGGCGCGGGGTCCGGGGCCTTGTGGGCGAAAGCTGGTGTCATTTTTACCACTCCAGAAGGCAAGTGTCCGAAAAAATCCTACCACGCGCATCCACACGATCATTGAGGTCAATCATGGATGCGTCCCCAATGTGTGGCGGTGCAGCTTGCCCTTGTTGGCACAGCAATAAGTCCATGGATGCCGCGACGAAGTCGGTCTCGATATCGATGCAAGCGCGATCTTCTGAACGCCGCTCTGTTGCGCGTACAATGCTGTTTCCTCAACAACTGGGATCGGCGGGCAATCGCACGGTTCTGCAATGGTAGACATATTAATAATTCTCGGGTTGATTCTCATTAATGGCATTTTTGCCATGTCCGAAATCGCTGTCGTTTCAGCCAAACGGATTCGGCTGCAAAAGTTATCCGAAAACGGCAGCCGCGGCGCCAAGGCCGCAATCGAGCTTGCAGAAAGCCCGAGCCGATTTCTCTCCACAATCCAGGTCGGCATCACAGTCATCGGCATTTTCAACGGTGCATTCGGTGAGGCATCGCTGGTCGCCAAGCTGGCCCCGCAAATGGAAACCCTGCCCGTGATCGGTGACTACGCGCGCGAAGTCGCGCTGGCTGTGGTCGTGCTCGGCATCACCTTCGCTTCCCTGATATTCGGTGAACTGGTCCCCAAGCGCATCGCGATGCAGTATCCCGAATCGATCGCGTCCCTGATTGCCGCGCCGATGCAATGGCTGTCGCGCATGATGGGCCCCTTCGTCAGGATCCTGACTTACGCCACCGACTTCGTGCTCAAGTTGCTCGGCCTCGAAAGCAAGAAGGAAGACACCGTCACCGAAGACGACATTACCGGCCTGCTGCGAGAAGGAACGGATGCGGGCCTGTTCGAAAAGACCGAGCATGACATCGTGTCACGCGCCCTGCGCCTGGATGATCAGCCGGTTGTGGCGTTGATGACGCCGCGCATGGACGTGCACTTCATCAACCTGGACGATCCGCTGGACGTCAACCTGCTGAAGATCGCGGACAGCTCCTATAACCGTTTCCCGGTCTATGCCGGTGATGTATCGCATGTTATCGGCGTGGTTCATGCCGGCAGCCTGTTCGAACAGATGATTCGCGGCCAGCAGGTCAATATCGCCAGTGCCATCAGGCCGCCGCTGTTTGTGCCGGAAACAATCAGCGCCATGCAATTGCTGGAAACACTGAAGAAAAACCGCGCCGAACTGGCCCTCATCATCGATGAGTACGGCGAGATTGAAGGCATCGTCACCCTGAGCGATGTCCTCGGCGCGCTGGTGGGCGATGTCGCCGTCATCGACGAGCATCATGAAGAAGATGCGGTACAACGCGAAGACGGATCGTGGCTGATCGACGCCGGCATTTCCCTCGACCGCTTCCGTGAATTGCTTGACACCAATGTACGCTTTCCCGAGGAAGCCACCGGCAGCTACCACACGCTCGCCGGATTCGTGATGGCGACATTGGGTCATATTCCCGTCGTCGCCGAATATTTTGAATGGGAAGGCTATCGCATCGAAGTCGTCGATATGGATCGGAACCGGATCGACCGCCTGCTGATTCATCGTGCGGAATCCGATGCCGAAGCGACGGGAAAAGAGCAAGCCAACTGACCCGACGCATAACCGGAAGCCGGGAGCGCCGACATGACGCTCTCGCGCAAACCGCCTATGCCGTCTGGCGGCCCTCCTTGTCGCGTCGTTCATGTCGCCGATCACGCGCGTCGATGAGCCCGGCATCGTCAGCCTCGGCAAGACGGCGCATTTCGCCCGCTCGATTCACGAAATAATTCTTGCAGACGATCGTTTCATCGAGCCGGGCATTGCGCAGCACGCGCGTGTACTCGAAGAGGATGCTTCGCGTTATCTCCGCTCCCGCACAGATATGGCTGCCATGACCGATCCAGGCGGGTCCGACGATTTTGCTGCCGGCCTCGATGTGGCTGCCGGATCCGATGTACACCGGCCCCTCGATCGTCGTTCCCTCCCAGTCGATGCGCGTGTTCAGCCCGACCCATACACCCTCCTTTGCCTGCGTTCCCGGCACTTCCATTTGCGCGACTTCGCCCATCAGCATGTTCTGCAACACGCTCCAGTAGTCGGTCACACTACCGATATCGAGCCAGTTGAAGGGGCGCGTTTGCGCATAGAAGGGCAAGCCTCTTTCGGCCATCAGCGGAAACAGCTCCGAACCGATGTCGAATATCCGTCCTGAGGGGATCAGATCGATTGCCGCCGGCTCGAAGATATAGATGCCGGTGCTGGCGAAATTCGATTTGGCATCCTCTTGCCTCGGTTTTTCCTGAAAGCGTTGTACGCGACCGTCATCGCCCATCACCACGACGCCGTAATCGGACACCTTGTCCCACGGCACCTCCTTCGTGACGACGCTTGCCAATGCGCCCTTGCGCTTGTGCTCCCGCAGAGCGGCATCGAGATCGAGATCGATCAGCGCATCGCCGCACACTACGATGGTCGTCTCGTCAAAGAAATTGCCGAATTCCTGTATCCGTTTCATGCCTCCGGCGGAACCGAGCGCCTCTGGCACCACTTCGCCATCGTCATCGACATGTCCTTCGAATGAGTAACCGATATTGACGCCGAACCGGCTGCCCTCTCCGAAATAGTCCTCGATCCGCTCGTGCAGGTAACTGACATTGACCATGATGTCGCGCACGCCGTGTTTCGCAAGGTGCTCGACGATATATGCCATCACAGGCTTGCCGAGGATGGGGATCATGGGCTTGGGCAGATCATACGTGAGCGGTCGAACCCGCGTGCCCTTGCCTGCTGCAAGAATCATTGCCTTCATGTGTTTCGATTTCCCTATGAAAATTGGCCGGGGCGGCTGGCAATCAAGAATAGGCCGATACAGGAGGATCTTCATTGCGCAAGCTCAATCGGTTTGAGGTGCGGCAACATGGTCATTTGTGATGGCAGACAACGCTATCGCGATTTGTCTTTCGACAAAATGTGCTGGTGCATTCAGGCGGAAGATTCGCCGTACGTCAACATCGATGGGAACAATGCCGTGAAAAACACCGTAAACACCGATTCCGGCAATTCCCGCGCATCCGTTACCAAAGAGTTTCGTCAGCGCCTGTCAAGTGCACAGCGCGAGAAGCTGCTGGCAGCCTTCGCCGCCTTCAAGGGCGAAGTCGCGTCGGACACCGTTCTCGACGTCAATAACATGCACGCTTCCGTTTTCGACACACCCATCATTCGTGCAGCGGAGTTGAGCGCAGATGGTCGTCTGCCCTTTGCGGACGACACCTTTGATTGGGTTCGCTGCGATGGGAGCATCGAGAAGATGGAGAATGCAGCGCAGCAATATGCATTGCTCAAGGACTTGCATCGCGTCGCACGCAAAGGCGTATTCGTCACCACGCCCAATCGCTGGCACCCGCTGGAATTCCACACCGGGTTGCCCCTCATCCATTGGCTGCCACATGCATGGCAGAACCGCTGGCTAGTCAGACGCATGCCAAGACTGCTCGGCTCCGGCGAGCTTTACCGCCTTGCCGCAAGACTGCCTGGAGCGCCGCAGCATGATGTCGGGCACAAGCGCGTCTGGGGAATCAAGGCCCATTTCTTTTTGATGATCACGAAGAACATCGATAGCAGCCAGGCTGCTGTCATGTCCACTCCCGAAAAATTCGGTACATGATCTGTCTCGCCGGCTGTGATGATGCTGCAAGCGACTTCCCGGATTTCACATCCATGCAGGAGAATCAGCTTCCCGCTTCGACAAGACCATTGCCACTGCCTGCCGGTTCGGCAGCCATGGCAGGATTCCGAGGCAGCCAGATTCTGAAGACGGCCCCCGCCCCATTGGTATCGACCAGCGTCAGCGAGCCGCCATGCATTCGTATCAATCGTCTTGCAAGCGGCAATCCAAGGCCCGTACCTGTATGGCCCGACGATGCGCGGCCGCGAAAATAGCGATCGAAAATCATGCCGCGCTCCTGTGGCGCAATGCCAGGACCGTTATCCCTTACCTCGATCTCCCATCCGTCTTCCGTCGTCTTCGCCTCAAGCGTGATCAGCGAGCCTGCGGGCGTATATTTGACCGCGTTGTCGGCAAGCGTGCGCAAGACCAGGCGCATCAAATCCGGATCGGCATGGATTGTTTCGGGCAAATGCTTTTTCTTGAGCAGGAATAGATGTCTGTTCGCCAGCGGACGTGCGGAGCGAATCGCATCCTCCAGCAAGGGAAGCAAGGGCGTTTGCCGCGGATGGACACCCTGCGACATGATGTCCAGACGATTGCTGCTGAGATAATTGTCGAACAAGGAGGATAGGCGCTCGGTCGCCTGCTGGATTTTCTCCAGCCGGCCGAGCATCCTCGCCGGACCGTTTTCCTGCAGCGCATCGCGGGTCAGGTTCTGCGTGGTCGCATCAATCACCGCCAGCGGCGTGCGCAACTCGTGCGACACGGTAGAGATGAACTGGCGCTGCTCCTCATGCGCAGCGCGTTCCCGCGACAATGCCGTCTCCACTGTTTTCATGGCCTCCAGCAGATCGTCCGTCCTTGCCCTCACCTGCTGTTCCAGCTCCTGCTCGGTGCGCTGCGCCATCTCCAGCAAATCGCTTTGCGCCCGCTCCTTGGCTTGCCGTATCGTGTAGTAACGGCGACTGGTCGCGTAATAGCTGATCAGGCAGAACGTCATGGAGCCCAGAAAACCGACATTCTCGGTGAGAATGTTGCGCTCGACATGACCGATCTCCAACAGGGCGCGAATCGCGACCTCGGCGAAAAGCGCGGCGCTACTCGCGAAAAGTGCGTAACGTATCTCATTGCGGCTTTTCAGAATCGGCACGAACAGGATCGCAAAGGTCAGCGGCGCGATCACCGTTGCACCCACTATCCATCGTTGGGCCGCCGCCTCGGCATGGAAGCCCAATCCGATCATGCTTATCAGCCCGAGCACGTAGATCCGGATTGCCCACAAATAGTAGCGGGTCAGCCGAGGATAACGTTCCGGCATGTCGACGAACCGGAACAGAAATTCGATAGCCATCGGCCCGCCGACAAGAAACGACAAAGTCCATGTCGGTTGAGCCCATTGCGGATGTCCGGGAAACAAATACTGAAACATCAGGCCGCTTTCGGCCAGCACCATCCACAGACAACCGAGTGCGTACAAACCGAGGAATTTATACACTCCGTCGCGCGAGGCACGCTCGAACCAGAAACTGGCCAGCGCCAGCATGGCGTACACCCCGAGAAACAGTCCCAACACAAGCTGCTCGCTGCCAAGTTTGGACAGAAATGCCTCCGGTTGCCAGAAGGTCAGGTGCATGGAGCTCCGGGCAACCGTCTTGATCCGAAGGTAATACGTTTGCGGGACGGAGGTCGGCAACTGCAGCTTGAAAACGGGGTTCCGGTATTCCACTTCGCGCTTCGCGAATGGAAGGTGCGTGCCCGCCTGTCGCATGGTGTAGCTGCCGTCGGCATTCGGCACATACAGATTGAGCTGCTCGATCAGTGCCGGCTGAACTTCCAGCCACCATTCGGCGGGATACTGCGATGACCGTTGGACGGTGAATTTGAGCCAGATGGCGGCATCGGTAATACCTTCATTCAGCTCGCCCTTCAAGGGCCGAAAACGTTCGCTGTTGTAAGGAGCGGCGACGTCCTCGAAGTCCATCTTGCCCGACTTGTCGATGAACACCGACATGTACCCGGCCAATTCTTCCCTCTCATGATCCAATGCCAGCGGCTCCGCTCTCGCCCAGGCGCAGCACACGAACAACAACAGCATCAACAGATAACGGGAAACAAGGCTCATGACGATGGTATTGGAAGATCAACCGGGATGGCGACGGGATCCTTATTCCCGTCGCCCGTGGCACAAACCGGCCGCTCCTGCATGACGTCAGAAAGTCGCCAGCGCATTGAGGAACCAGCCTCGGCTGCGATAGGACAAATCTGTCAAGTCGTCGGAGAAATCGGTGAAGTTGTAACCGACGCCGATTTTAACGTTCTTGTTGACGTGCCGGTAAATCCCGGCCAGATAGCCGGAACGCACATCGCTCGCTTCCTGCGCACGCAGTCGACGTGCTTCGATCAGGGCATCCCACTCCTTCACCAGGTGCAGGTCGGCGCGCAGGATCCACAGGTCTGCGCGGCTGGAGAACCATTCACCCTCGGTCTTGGACATGCGCAACTGCCCCATGCGCAGACCGTACTTGACGCCCACCGACAGCCACGGCACGACATCGTAGGTCGTGTCGATATTGAACACATGGCTCTTCTGCGTGAAGTCGAGCGCACCGCCAGTGACGCTGTCCACCTGGCCGGGCGACGGCAGGTTGTAGAAATACGTGTATTTGAACAGCGTATTCCAGCGGTCGTTGTTCACCGGGCGATAGGCCGCGCCGAGCACGGTTTCCGTATAGTCGCCGTCGTAGAACGCCCCCTGGCTGTTGCTGCTGCGCGAAAGATTCAGTTTGCCGAGCAAACGCCATGCGGGGTCAAGCTGGTATTGCGCGGAATTCTTCAGCAGCCATGTGCGGCGATTGTTGTCGCTGGCGACACCTGCGCAATTGCCGTTGATGTCCGAAGTGACGCAAGTACCGGCCACATTGCCCAGCGTACTGGTCCGGTCATTGCGGAACTCCAGCGCGCTCGTGTATTTGAAATCCTTGTCGCGGTATGCGGCGGTCAGGCCGATCGCATCGCGCTTCAAGTCGCCGGAGACCGGATCGGACAAGGTGCCCGTCTCATACTTCACGCCATAGGTCCAGTTCTTGTCCGGCGCCAGATCGACGCCGAATGCGTGCGTCAGGCTCTTGGGCCCGGCGCCGTTGGACCAGCGCGTTTCGCCGAACATGCCGATCTGATCGCTGTAGCGATAATGCGTCCCCGAGGCCAGAGTGGCCTGGCGACCGGCATAGTTGCTGTCCTGGCTTTCGGTTTCCATCGCATAGGTCAGATAGACCGTGCTGCGATCGTCCACCCGATAGTTTCCACTCAAGCGGCCGCCGACGCCGCCGCTGCCGCCCGATCCTTCCGCGCCGAAACGCAGGCGCTCGGTGGCTTGCCAGCTTCCGCCGACCCCGGCGCGGTCGTTTTCGCCGCGATCGCCGGAGCGCGCGACGGTTGCCTGCACGAAGCCGTAAGTGTCCCAGGACTTGTATTGCAAACCGGGCACGCGCGCCGCCGCGACGCCAGCGGCCGAGGTGGCATCGCTGACGGTGCGCGACGCGATACTGTCGGTCGAGTTCGCCGATGGCAGCAAGGAGGACGTCGGATTGTTCTGTCCGTTACCTGGCAAGCCGGCTGCAACCGAAGCGGTGGCGGCAGCGGCAGCCGGTTCGCCCCCCTCAGTCTTTTGCATCGCCGCCAGCTTCTCGGCCTCGCCTTCTTCCAGCGGACGATAATCGACGCGGACAATGACATCGCTGCGTGTGCCGTTCTGACTCAGGATCGGGCTGGCATTGGTGATCACGCCGGCCGCCGCATTGACATTCGCATTGGAACGGTCATCGCGCCGGACACCGACTGATGCACCCCATTCGGCATCGATCTTGCGGCGTACTGCCGCTTCCACCGCGTTCGCACTCTGGCTGGTGGCGTCACGATAATCGAGCTTGGCGGTGACATCGGTCTTGTCATTGACCGGAACAGTCGCTGCCAATCCCTTTTGCTCCATCGCCTCGCCGTTCGGCAATGCCAGTCCCGGCCCCGAGAATCCTGCGTCGCGCTGCTGCCAGTAGGCAGACATGCGGCCCTTCATGTCGCTGACATCGGCCAGATCGACCGTCGCATCGACGCGCTTGGCATTGGCGGTCTGGTTGCTCAACAGGCTCTGCGTGAAATCGTAGCCGCCGGTGAGCGAGGTCAAGGTCGTGGTGCCAATGCCACTGGAGCGCGCCACTTCCGCTTTCAGCCAGGTGCCCGGCTTGTAGCGCAAGGTGGTGTCGATGCCCTTCAGGTTCTGGTCCTGTCCGTTCTCTCCCTGCCGGTACAGGCTCAGGCCGACACGCAGGTTGTCGTTGAACCAGTGGCTGGCGCGCAGACCGATGGCGTTCCCGCTGATTTCGGTCAGACCCGGCACGTATTCATAGGTCGTGATCAGGTAGACAGGATTGCCGTTGGCGCTCGACGTCTGCACCAGCGTGCTGCCGTCCGCCACCGAAGGCAGCGGCGCGCGCAAGGTCACGCGTCCTTGCAGATAATTGATGTCGTAATCCTGCGCCGGCGTCAGCGGTGTGCGCTGAATCACCAGGCCGGAATCCTTGTCGCGGATTTCCACCCACAGGCGCTCGGAGCCTTCCGTCACGTCCATGTGATGCAGGTAATACAGCGAACCGCCGGTGCCGCGGAATTCCTCGCGCGACTGCAAGGTGCCCGGATCTGCCGCGAACACATTGACGGTGCTGCTCTTCTCGCCGTAGCGCGTCGCGTCCTTGCCATTCCACAGCACGTTGGCACCATACAGGCCGCGACTGTATTGCGTCAGTTCGGTGCCGGTCCATGCGGTCTGGAAATTCCCCCACATGACGTAGGAATTATCTTTTTCCAGCTTGACGTAGAACTTGCCCTGCGTCGGCGCGTCATCGACGATGGTGCTGTCGTCGCCATACACGGGGTAATAGCGGTCCGGGTCAATGCGCCGCAGCAGATAGTTCGGGTCCTTGCTGCTGAAGTTGCTGAACAAGTCCTTGAACGGCTGCTCGCGCGTGTCCGCGCTGGCGGTCAGCAGGACGTCGCCCTTGATCTTTCCCTTGAGATAAAACGCACCCCGACCATCGATCTAGGTCTTGTTGTCGTAGTGCTGCGTATCGTTGGTCACCAGTTGGGCCGGCCCGGTCGTGCTGTCGCGGCCAACCGTCAGATCGGCGACGGCGACGTAGAACCAGTCCTGATCGGCAATCGACAGATTGCGGCGGAAGCTCGCGCCCTTGCCGTTGGCATCCTTGACCGCGACATCCACTTGATGCGGCCCCGGCGGAAGAATCTGGCGCAAGGCAAACTTGCCCTTGTCATCGACCGGCACTGCAATGCCCATCGCCGTCACGGTCTGGCCCGGTTGAATCTTTTCGCCGCTGATGCTGACCGAACCGCCGCGTGCCGGAATGTTCCTCAGGTGCAGACTGGATTCGCCCCAACCGGACAATTTTTCGCGTTGCACGCGTTGCGCATCGACCAGTACATCGGCGCGTTCCAGCAAGCGCATCGGCTTCTGCAACGTCTCGTCGAAACGGCCATCGGCGTCATAGACACGCAACAGGTAAACCAGTTCGGTCGGCGCATCGTCCGGCACCTGCCATTGCAGCGCTGCGCCCGGCGCGAGCGGCACGACGGCGAACGGTGTTTCCTGTGCATTCTGTCCCTTGGCAAAGACGCGCAGCTCGGCGCGACGCAGCCACCAGGCGTAATTGGTATAAGTACCGAAATAGGTTTGCTTGCCGCGCACGGCGGTGCTCGGCACCACCCACACGTTCAACGCCGGCGATACATTCAACGGATCGAACTTGATCTGGATGTCGGCCTTTTCCAGCGCGACATCGACGCAACGCTGGAAGTCGGCTTCCTGCGCCTTGGCATCGAGTTGCACCGGCTGGCCGTCGATGCTGATGGAGAACGGCAACTCGGCTGCCGACGGGTTCGTCACGCAGGCATTGTTGTCGATGACTTTTTCTCGTGTGACCGTGACTTGGGCCGGCGCCTCGCTGAACCAGACACGGATTTCGACGCGCCGGTTCTTTGCCATTCCCTCCGGATTCGCGTTGCTGGCTACCGGCTGCGTCTCGCCCTTGCCGCTCACGGAAAAGGCGTCCGCCGGAATCTGCAAGCCCTGCTTCAGAAACGCCGCGACCGCCAGTGCCCGTGCCTCGGACAAGGCCTGATTGTCAGGATAGACAGGACGCAAGCTCGCCGCGATGCGCTGGCTGTCGGTATGACCGACGATCTGGATGCGGATATCGCGCTTGCCCTTCAGATTGTTCAGCAAGCCGTTCAGCACTTCCATCGTGCGCGGCAGCAGCACTGCCTTGCCCGACTCGAAATGACTGCCCTTGATTTCATCCTCGATGACGACGCTGCGTTGCGCGGCACCTTCCGGCGCGACCGCTTCCAGCATGGTCTTGCGTTCGGCGAGCGTCAACGCCGACGGCGTCAGCTTGGCAAACTCGGTCGCTTGCCTTTCGCTGTTCGGCGACACATGCGCGTCATCGACGCGGCTGCGGTCCACCATCTTGCCGCGCAGGTTGACGGCATCCTCATGCGTGTTACCGGTTTCCTGCGCCCTGAGGGGCAGGCATGTCATTCCCACTGCACTCAGCAGAACTGCCAATCTCTTGGCCTGGAAATTCCCACGAATCCGCGCACGGATATTCATATGACGTGTTGCGTTCATTGTGCGTCCTCGGTTTCGATGTTGAGCGTGTACTCCCCTTTCTGCGCTTTCCAGCGTTCCCGTATCTGCATTCGGATTGCATCCACACGTTTCTGCACCAGCGCGGCGTCATCCTTGCCGGGCTGATAGGCAAGTCGCACCACGGACGGCCTCTGCTTCAACTGCGACGGCACGGCGTCGAACTGCTTCTGCCATTGCGGCAGCAAGCTCACCTCGCCGGAGACGAAGGCCGCATCGCTGAGTTCAATGCGAATCACGCGATGGATGGTGGCGCCGAAGTTCAGCTTGACCACCTTGCCGCGGGTGATGCGGACATCGCGCGGGTTTTCGGTCGTGACGCGATAACCGCTCGGCAGCGAACGTTCGTCCAGCTTCATCACGAAGTTGGAACCGCGATCCGCGTTCGGGATATCCGCGCACGGCACGTGAAAGCGGCCTTCGCTATCGGAATTGACCAGCAAGCCGCGCGGCGTGACGACACGCACCGCAGGAATGCCCGGTTCGTCCTGATCCTGATAGCCGTTGGCATTGCGGTCGTCGAAGACCTTGCCGATGATGTCCGGGCAATCGAAGGTCGGATCGGGCACGATGCGCACGGTGGCGGTCGCGAGGTTCGACAGCATCAGATTGGTCGCGTTGTTGGCGGCCCATGCCTGGTTGACATAGTTGCCGTCGCCGACGCCCGCGCCCACCGTCAGGATCAGGCGATACGTCTTCTTCTCTTTCGCCACGAACCTCTGGTTCGGCCAGGTCAGCACGCGCCCCTTGACGACCGGCTCCACCGCCACGCCGTTGAGCGTTGCGCTGCCCAGGCGATACTTGAAGCCGGGCGGAATCTGATCGACCACGTTCACGCCGGGAATCGGCGTCGTCAGCGTATTCGATGCCGTGATCGTGTACGGCACCAGATCGCCGCGCGCCACATTCACCAGCGGCGTGGTCTTGGTGACCAGGATCGAACCGACTTGCACCGGATCGAGCGGGATGTGGTTGTTCAGAATCGGCGCGGATACACCGTTCGTGATCACGAAGCTGAAGTAGTACTGCGTCGTCGTCGCGCCACCCGGCACCATGCCGACGCAGGCGCTCGGATCGGTTTGCTGCGTCACCGACAATCCCGGCGCGGTATCGCTGGCCTGGACCAGCGCCGGATTCGGCAAGGCCCCTACCACCGCCGCGCCGTTACATGCGGGCAGGTTGCTCGATGGCGCCGGCAGATAGCCGCCCGGCGCAGTGACCGACAAGGTGTAGGTGCCGCTCGGGAAGCCGTTTTGCAGCAGGTACTGGTAGTAACCATCGCTGCCGACCGTCTGCGATTGCGCCGCGTTGCCGCCGACCAGATGCGTCGTCGGATTGAAGCCCGCCGGACCATCGATACGGACGACCGCGCCGGCAATCGGATTGCGCGTAACGGAGTCGTACACGACGCCGGACGGATCGAGCGGCAGATTCTGTTCGACGACTTCGTCGCTCGCCAGCAGCGTGATATTGGTAATGACACTACCGCCGGCTGCTGTCGTTGAACCGCGATTGTCGCCCGAGGTCGGCAATGCCGGATACTTGTTGCCATCCTTGTTGAAGCCGATTTCAAAACCGGTGCCGACCGGCAGCCCGGAAGCCTCATAGCCGGGGCAATGCAGGTTGTCGAACTGGTAGAAGCCATTGACATCGGTCGTGGTGGTGCAGACCGCCGTGCCGTTCTGCGTCAGTTGCGCGGTCCATCCTTCCAGACCTGCGGCGCTGCCATCGGTCGGACGCACGCGGGTATGGTCGCGATCCAGATACACGTAACCATTGACGATCGGCGGCTTCAGCGACAATCCGCCGATCTCGCCGAAGTTGTAGCCGGTCAGGACATCGCCCGCGATCACGCTCACATTGCGGATGACATCGCTGTTGTTCGACAGAACCGGCTTGCTGGATGCCGCCGTGCCGGGATTGCCGGCAGCGACGGTGGTCTTGCCATCCTTGTACAGCGCCGGCTGAAGCTCTGTAATCGTGTAACCGGCGGCATTGCTCGGCGGCAGGTTGTTGAAGCTGTAACTGCCGTCGGCCGCCGTGGTCGTGCTCAGGTTCACGGTACTGCCGTTGACATCGGTGCCGGTCAGGCTCAGCTTGACGCCACCAATGCCCTTCTCACCCGCTTCAGCCACGCCATTGTCGTTGGCATCGGCATACACCTTGCCCGACACAACGCCGACCAGAATCGGAATTTCGGCGAAATTGTTATCGACCGAAATCGAATTGGTGCCGGTCAGATTGATCGCCGAAATCGCGGACGGCTTCACCGCCACGACGGTTGCCGTGCCACCGGTCGAACCGGCAGTAGTAATGCCGTTGTCGGTGCGCAGCGGCTGCGTTGGTTCGGTGACGGTATACGTCCCTTCCGCCAGGCCGATGAAGGTGTAGCGTCCGTCGGGGCCGGTAGTCGTGGTCCGCGTGACCGCCGTGCCATTGACGTCGGTTCCGCTCAGATTGATGGTCACGCCCGCGAGGCCGATATCGCCCGCGTTGAACACGCCGTCATTGTTCGGGTCGGTGAACACGCGGCCGGAAATCTGGCGTCCACTTGGCGCTTCCGCGAAATTATTGCCAGTGGTTGCGGTTCCCGGCGGCAGCGTGATATTGGCAATCACGCTCGGCAGCACGGTGTTCGCCGTCGGCGTGCCTGCGGTGCCGCCATTGCCGACCGTGCCGGCAACGGTCTTGCCGTTGACGGTATTCTCCGGTTGGGTCGGCTCGCGCACCGAGTACTTGCCGGGCACGAGATTGTTGAAGCTGTATGCGCCGTTGGCGTCCGTCACCGTCGTCGCAACCACGACGGACGATGCGTTCAGCAGCTCGACCGTCACACCGGGCAGCGCCGTATCGGCGAGATCCTGCACGCCGTTGTTGTTCTGATCGAGAAAGACCTTGCCGCCAATGGACGACGGCACCACTTCGGCAAAATTGTTGTTCGCCGATACGGAGACCTTGCCGCTGCCATCCTTGTTCAGGACGATATTCGAGATGCGGCTCGGCGTGACGGCGATGCCGGTCGCAGTGCCGGCAATGCCGCCGCCCGCGCCTGCGATCGTGCCGGCAGTCGTGATGCCGTTCATCGTGCCGGCCGGCTGTACCGTTTCCGTTACCGAATAGCTGCCGGGATTGAGGCCGGTGAATGCATAGTTGCCCAATGCGTCGGTGACCGTGTTCAGGCTCACCGCCGTATCGTCGCCACCGCCGGCGACGCCATCAGGGCCGTAGCTGGTGCCGGTCAGCGTGAGCGCCACATTCGCGATGGCGACATCGGTGCCGAGCTCGAACGTCCCGTTCGGCACCACGTTGTTGTCCTTGAACACCTTGCCGGAAACGAAGCCGAGCGGGCTGATTTCCAGATTGGCGCTGGCAGGCTGCACATTTTTGCCAATGTTCGTGACCAGCGCGCCAGCAGGAATGAAGTTGTTGTACGTGCCTTCGACCGTGCCGGTGACATCGACACTGATCGTGCAGCCGCCAGCAGGAATCTTCGCCCCGCTCGCGTAAGTCACCGTCGCGCCGCCGGCCGGTGCGCTGACGCTAGCCAGCGTGCAGGTGCCGCTCAGGTTGTTGGGCGTGGCGACGACGATATTGCCCGGCAAAGTCGGCAAGGTATCGACCAGCGCCGCGCTCAGGGTCGCGTCCGTGCTGTTGGTATTGCCCAGCACGATGGTGAGCGTCGATTTTCCGTTTGCGGAAATCGCAATCGGGCTGAACTGCTTGTTGACGGTCGGTGGATCGAGCAGGCTCAGTGTCGCGCTGGCCGGCGTTTCATTCGTGACGCCTTGCGCCGTGACCAGGTTGCCGGCCGGGATGGTGTTGACGTACACGCCGGCGATATTGCTGACGACGTCGAACTTCACCGTGCAGGAACCGTTGGCCGGCAATGTCGCGCCGGTCAGGGCGACCGAGGTCGCCGAGATCGGTGCGGATATCACGCCACCTGCGCAAGTGGTCGATGCATTCGGAGCCTGTGCGACAACCACGTTGGCCGGCAGATTGTCGGTCAGCACCGCATTGGTCAGCGCGATAGCGTTGCTGTTGGTCAGCGTGAGGGTGACAGTCGCGGGCGTGCCCGGCGTGACCGACGCAGGCGCGATCGCCTTGCCGATGGTGACCGGATTGCGTACTTCCAGAGTGGATGTGCCCGGCGACGGATTGCTGGCCGAGCCGCCTCCGATCGTGCCGGTGACATCACCGACCACGATGATGTTCGTGTAGGAACCGACGCTCGCGGCCTGCACGTCGATTTCCGCGTAACAGGTCGTGGATGTGCCGGTAGTTGCCGCAGGCAGCGATCCGCCCGTGACCTTTACCTGGTTTGCAGTCGGCGCCGAAACAGTCGCGCCAGAACAGGTCGTCATCGGGTTCGCTCCCGCGGGAACGACGAGGCCGGCCGGCAGGTTGTCGACCGCAGTCAAATCGTTCAGCGCAAGCGTGACCGGATTGATGAATGTCAGGCGCAGCCGGGAACGATCGCCCGGCTTGATGACCGCCGGTGTGAATTGCTTGATGACGCCAATGTTCGCCCCTGCGGACAAACTGGTCACGGTCAGCAAGGTATTGCTGATGCCCTGGCTGCTGGTGATCGCGCCGACCGGAATCGTGTCCTGCACCGTGCCGGTCGTGTTCAGCGTGACATTGGCCGTGATCGTGCACGAAGCACCTGCTGCCAGCGTCGCATTCGACAGCGTCACGCTGGTGCCGTCGGCGCTGGTGCTGACGATGCCGCCCGGGCAGGTCGTGCCGAGGTTCGCCGTGGAAGCGACGCGCATGCCGGTCGGCGTGCCGTTGGCCAAGCCATTGACGGTGAAGTGGTTGACCAGGCCGAGGCCGCTCAGCGCCACCGATCCGGTATTGCTGATGTTTACGGTCAGCACGCTCGATGCGCCCGGTGCCGACAAGCTGTTGGGATTGGTGTTGTTGGTGACAATCACCGCCCCGGCAGTGCTGTTTTGCAGGGTGGCCGTCACCGGCAACACGTTCTGCACTCCGCCCGTTGCCGTCACATTGCCAACCGGGATGGTATTGACCCAGTTCGACGCACCAGTGGCGATAACATCAAACAAGAAATCGCACTTGCCGTTCGGCGGCAGCACGACACCGCTCACCGATGCCGAGGCCGCGCCTGGCGTTGCGGTAATCACCGGACTGCCGCCGCAGGTGCTGTAGGCATTCGATGGCGACGCGATCGTCATGCCGGCGGGCAGCGGGTCGATGACGCTGACGTTATTCAGCGTACCGGTGTCCTTGTTCGTCAGATTGATGCGCACCGTCGCCTTGCCGCCGGAACTGACCGTGGCCGGCGAGAAGACTTTCGATGCCGCCAATGCAGAGGTATAGGTCAGGCTGGCCGACACCGGACCGGGACTGCTGATGGTGTCGGTGGTACCGTCGGCATACAGCTGCGTTCCGGTCAGCGCGCCCGCCGGCAGCGTGTTGACGTACGTGCCCGCGGGGCCGATCACCTTGACCTGCACCTGGCAGGTGCCGAACGCACCGGTGCCGTTGTTGGCGCGCGCCGGTATGTTCGCGCCGCTCAGCGAAATGCTGTTGCTGCCCGGGACAGCGGTGAGCGCGCCGCCGCATGTCGTCGAGGCGCTGGCCGGATTGGCGACGACCAGTTGCAGGCCGGTCGAGCCGAGTGGCAGATTGTCGGTGAAGCCGGCATTCGTTACCGCCTGGGACGAGATGTTGGTCAGCGTCAGCGTCAGCAGCGACACGGTCCCTTCCGACGTGCTGCTCGGATTGAATACCTTGCTGATCGTGATGGTGGAATCGACAGTCGCAGCCGCGCTGGAGACGTTCGTGTTGTAGATTCCGCCCACCCCGACATTGCCGGCGGGGATGGTGTTCGTCAAAACGGTGCTGACGCCCGAACTCTTGGGCGCCATGGCCCAGAACGTCACGGAACAGGCGCCCGGCGCAGCGCCTGTGCCGGCGGGCACCGTGCCGATCGTGAATCGCGGTGTCGCCATCGATGCCGGCAAAGACGGGATGTTGTGCGACAAGCCCGAACATCCGGTGCCCGACAAGGACGGTGCTGCCGGCATGGCGGGGAGCGCCAGCACACCTGAGGGCAAGGGATCGGTCAACACCACATTGCTCAATGGTGAAGACGAATAATTGTTGATCGTGATCGTGTACTGGATCGGATTGCCGGCAGCGATCTTCGCCGGATTCGAGCTCTTGTTGATCAGCAGTTGATCCACCACCGTGACGCTATGGGTCGCGGACTTGCTGACGATGTCGGGATCGGACGTGCCGACCGCGCCTTCGGCAATCGTGTTGGTGAAGGCTTGCGGCGTGCCGGCGGCCTGCAGGGTACCTTTATAGGGAACGGTGATGGTGCAACTGCCCTTGGCCGGAATGGCACCGCCTGTCATCGTGATGCCGATATTGCCGCCTGTCGCAGTGGCCGTGCCGCCGCAGGTGGTGGTCGGTGTGCCCGACACCTTCAGACCGTATGACGGATTGCCGATGCCGTCGATCGGACTATCGGCAAAGGTAGTCAGCGTGATCGGGCTGACCGGGCTATCGTTGTTCAGCGTGATCACCAGCGTCGACTGCTGTCCCGCACTGATCGTGCCGAGAGTGAATTGCTTCGCAACCCGCAGCAGGGAATGGATCGACAGGCTGGCAGTCGCATCGCTGGCCGGCACCAGGCCGCGCTTGTTGCCGAAATCGGCGGTGCGGCTGATCGTGTTGACGACATCCTTGTTGTAAGCGCCACCGGTGGTCGTGCCCACCAGATCGACCGCCAGCGTGCAAGTGCCGCCTGCCGCCACAGTTCCGCCGACTGCGGTGAGAACCGTATTTCCCGCCGCAGGAGAAAATGCGGGAGCAACGCCCGCCCCGCTACACGTTGCCGTCGCATTCGGCGTCGTCGCCACCTGCAAACCTGCCGGCAATGTGTCGCGCAACGCAAATGCCGGAGAATCGCTTGCGCCGTTCAGCGGCAGCGTGGTCGCGCCGCTGGCGTTGCTGATCACCATGCTCAGGCGAACCGTCTCGTCGCCCTTGACGATGATGGAGGAGGAAAAACTCTTGCTGATGGTGGGCAGCGCGAAATTATTGACGTTGATAGATTGCTGCGCCTGCGTGCCGTTGGCGACCGCACCGGTGTTGTCGGTACCTGTGACGGCGCCCGCCGCTATCGTATTGATGAAAGCGTTGTTGCGCACCAGCGACGTCACTTCGACGTCGATATCGCACTTGCCGCTGGCCCCGCCCGCCTTCGCTTTCGGCACCGAACCACCGGACAGACTGATCGTGCTGCCGCTGGCAGTCACAGTGCCGCTCGTTGCAGCGCTCGTCCCGTCGCCGTCCACGCAGGAATAAGACTTGACACCAACACCGGCAACCGTGATCTGTGCCGGCATGGAGTTGGTGAAGCCGACGCCGGTGACCGCCGATACCGCGTTGCTATTGCTCAGGCTGATCCGAAACGAAGTGATGTCGCCGGGATAGATCGGATTCGCGTAGCCCGGCGTGACACTCATCGACACATCGAGCGCGGCGAGCGCCTGGCCGGAACAAGCCATTGCAGCAAAAACGAGCAGCAGGGAACGGAAAGACCGACGATCAGAAGCGACGCGAAAAATCCGGCGCAAGAGAGAGAAGCGACGCATGGCGGAATGGATGGATTTTTAACAAATCGACCGCCGATCCCGTCCTATGGAGAGAATCAATCAGAGCATGGCGGCCGTTCTTGCTTGAATGCACTTTTTACAAGCGGTCGCATTTTGTAGGAAATATCCGAGCCATTCCTGACAACTTCTGACAGTTCTGCCAGATATGAAACAGGTGCTACAATTTTCCCGCAGGAAATTATTGAAATCAAATCGATATGGCCAAGGTATTGCTGCTGGAAGATGAAGTGGCTCTTCGCGAAGAGGTTGCGGATTTTCTTCGCAGCGAAGGGCATCAAGTGCAGGAAGCAGGCAGCGTTGCGGAATTCACTCCCTTGATCGACCACGCCGAAATCGCCATCATCGATGTCGGCCTGCCCGACGGCGACGGCTTCGCAGTCGCGGAAAGCCTGAGCAAAACACATCCACACATCGGCGCGATCATGCTCACCGCACGCGGCAGCATCAACGACAAGATCAATGGACTCAGGAAAGGTGCCGATCACTATCTGATCAAGCCGATCCGGCTCAACGAACTGTCGGCGTACGTGTCAGCCATCGCACGGCGCATCGTCAGCGACACATGGCGCCTCAACATGCTTGAACGCAGCCTGTGCGCACCGGGCGGCCATGAGGAAACCATGAGCGCCCTGGAAATGACACTGCTGGAACTGCTGGCGCGCAATGCAGGCAAAGTGGTATCCAGACCCGACATTGCCAGGGCATTCGGCACCGATTGGCTGGATTACGACGACCGCCATCTCGACCAACTGGTCAGCAGGCTGCGTCGCCGCTGGCAAAACCGCACCGGGGAAAAGCTCCCCCTCCGCACCGAACACGGCCAAGGCTACAGCTTCTGCGTCGATATCGAAGTGCTCTGATCGGACGTTCCATTTATCCGACTGCGAAGCATCGCATCGCCTCCTGCGCCGTTCTCATGCAAACACCCTGACCTGCTCCGGACATGCGTAGCAGAGTCTGAAACTCAAAATCCGAGACGATGCGCCCACAGGCAACGGGCGAATGACTGGCCTGAAGGCCGTGACTGAAAAGGAAGAAAAATGAAGTGCCTGTGCGCAAACGAACTTGCAGCTATGCGCAGGCCATAAACCAAAAAGGGGTTAGATCTTGCGATCTAACCCCTCATATTTGGTGCGGCTGGCAGGAATCGAACCCACGACCCCTTGGTTCGTAGTTAGGTAAAAAGCACTATTTCGCAAAAAACGCTAAAGTATTCTTAGACAAAATTAGAATTTTTTCTCTTTATATTCAATAGCTTAAATATTATATAATCCCAGAAGGTTGCAACAGATTCCAGATTGTTGCGTGCATAAAGGTGTCACGGAAAGTGTCACGGACTAAGCCGAAACAGCGGGAACGGCGATGCCACTTACATGGGAGGTTTCATGGCAATCCTGACTGACTACGATGTCAAACATGCCAAGGCGATGGACCGCAAGGATGCATTTTTAAATGATGGCGGAGGCCTCTGCGTGTGTTCATGAATACGAACGCAAAGACATGGCTGTATCGCTATAAGGTAGGCAATAAGGCCAACTGGGTCGATATCGGCCCCTACCCCAGGATATCGCTTTCCCATGCCCGCGCATCGGCATTGAACATGAAGCTTATGCGCAAGCAAGGCATTGATCCTGTCCAACAAAAAGCGCAACAGGAAGTAGCCAAGCAGGCCGCAGAAAAAGCCGCACGGCAGGAGCAAGCAAAGGCGGCCGCCCGACTGACGGTAAAAACCTTGTTCGATCAATGGAAGCGCCGTGAATTAGGTCGGCGCAAGGATGGCGGTGCTGAAGTGCACCGCAGTTTTGAAAAGGATGTTTTCCCCAAGATCGGTGATGTTGCTGCCGAAGACGTAACCCGCGCAATGATTACGGGTATTTTGGACGGAGCTGTTGAACGCGGCGCGCCTATCATTGCACGCAATCTACTTGGCGACCTGCGCCAGATGTTCGGTTATGGGATCACGCGAGAAATACTTCCGCATGACCCCACTTCTTTTCTGAAACGGAACAATTTCGGCAAAAAGGTAGAACGCGACCGAGTATTAAGAGCCTATCCCGGTAGGCCGTCGGCAAGGGAAATTGCGAGGTAAATGGTGGTCCAAGCGCATGTTGGCGAAGGAGGTTCGACATGGGCATGGTCAAGCAGGACGACGGCTGGCGTTTGCCAGACAGACTCTGGGCGCAAATGGAGCCGCTTTTACCGCCACGCAAGCCACATCCGCTGGGCTGCCATAACCCGCGTGTCTGCGACCGGGCAGCCATGGATGCGATCTTGTTCGTGTTGCGTACCGGTTGCCAGTGGAATGCATTGAACGGTACCGGCATTTGTTCCAGCAGTTCGGCGCATCGGCGCTTTCAGGAATGGGTTGATGCCGGCGTGTTCGAGGAGTTCTGGATGCATGGGCTGTTGTCGGCAGCGGCGTTGCGGGAAATCGACTGGTCCTGGCTGTCACTCGACGGCGCGATGACCAAGGCTCCTCTGGGTGGGGAAAAAAATCGGCCCCAATCCAACGGATCGCGGCAAAGGCGGCGTCAAGCGCAGCCTGCTGACGGACGCACACGGCATTCCCCTGGCCATCGTCATTGATGGTGCGAACCGCCATGACATGAAGCTGGCGCGACCGACACTGGAGTCGCTGGAAGTGGGGCGACCGTCATTGCTTGCGGTGTGGCCACAAGGACTGTGCCTGGACAAGGGCTATGACTATCCGCAGATCCAGCAGTTGGCGCTTGAATTGGGCTACCGGGCGCACATCCGGTCACGCGGGGAGGAAGCGCAGCAGCGGCAGACGGGAACGAGAGCCCGCCGCTGGGTGGTGGAGCGTACGCATAGCTGGCTGAACCGGTTTCGTGGCTTGCTGATTCGTTGGGCCAAGAAGGCGAAGAACCATCTCGCGTTCCTTCATCTCGCCTGCGGCATTATCACCTGGCGAAGCATAGGCCTACCGGGATAGGCTCTAAGTGAAGTTGAAATTGGCGAACTGTTGAACAAGCTGCCTGCCGCGAAACTTCAAAAATCGACCGAGCTGGCATTGTGGATCTTGTTAGCCACCTGTTGCCGTGTTGGCGAGTTACTGCAAGCGGAATGGTGCGATATCGATCTCAAAGAAGGAAGATGGCACATTCCTGTTGCCAACGCCAAAAATAAAAAGGCGCATACGGTTTTTTTATCTCCTTTTGCAATTAAGCAATTTGAAGCGTTGCTTGAAATTAGTGGAGAAAATCGCTGGTGCTATCCTGCAGAGAACAAAAAGGATATGCCGATTGACAAAAAGAGCATCTCGAAGCAAGTGGGCGACCGTCAACGACAGCAGCCCATGAAAAATCGTAGCAAGGCGGTGGGAACGCTAATGATGACGAGTGGAAAATGGAGCCCGCATGACCTACGGCGAACAGGCGCTACTATGATGGGATCGCTTGGAGTACGGCCAGATATCATTGAAAAATGCCTGAATCATGTCGAACAAAAAAAGCTGATTCGTATTTATCAACGACAAGAATTGAAAGAAGAGCAGTGCCAAGCATGGCTCTTGTTGGGTGCACGCCTGGATTTACTGGTTAATGCTGGGGCGACCGTCGTCACGCAGCCCCGTGCGGCATAACATTACAAATCACCATTCGGGCTACTGATAGCAGTCATGGCCGCCGTACGACCGTACATCGCCAGCGGATTTAGTCGATTTACGCCCAATCGGCACTCAAGGTCTCTGCTTGCGCCAGCACCAGTTGCACCGCCTCTTCCTGCTTGACCGGCGGATACTTGTACTTGCGCAAAATTCGCTTGACCATCAGCCGCAACTTCGCCCGCACACTCTCCCGCACGGACCAGTCGACACTGACGTTCTGCCGCAGGTTTTCCGCCAGTTCATGCGCGATCTTCCTCAGCGTTTCATCGCCCAGCTCGCGCACCGATTCCTCGTTGTTCGCCAGCGCGTCATAGAACGCCAGCTCGTCGGCGTTCAAGCCAAGCTCCGCGCCCCGGTCAGCCGCTTCCTTGAACTTCTTCGCCATCTCGATCAATTCCTCGATCACCTGCGCGGTTTCGATCGAGCGGTTCTGGTAGCGTTTGATGACGTTGGTCAGTAGTTCGGAAAATTTCTGGTTCTGGATGACGTTGCCGGCGAAGCGGCTCTTGATCTCGCCTTCCAGCAGGCGCTCCAGCAATTCCACCGCCAGATTGCGCTCCGGCAGGTTGCGCACCTCGGCCAGGAACTCGTCGTCGAGGATGCCGATGTTCGGCTTGTCCAGGCCCGCCGCGCCGAATATATCAACCACGTCATTGGATACCACCGCCGAGCCGATGATCTGCCGGATCGCCAGCTCCCGTTCTTCGTCGGTCTTCTTTTTCGCGGTGATGTCCTTCTTGGTCAGCAGTACCTTGACCGCCTGGAAGAAGGCGACTTCCTCCCGCACCGCCTTGGCTTCCTCCAGCGTGCAGCACAGCGTGAACGCCTTGGACATCGCCAGCGCGACATCGGCAAAGCGTTTCTTGCCCTCCTTGATGCCCAGCACATGGTTCGCCGTCTGTGCCAGCAGTTTGTGTCCGCCGGTGATGAAGCCGCTGTAGTCAAAGCCGTGCAGCATCGCGCGCAGCACGTCGAGCTTTTCTTCCAGCACCGCATACGCTTCATGCGCATCGACCGTCGGCCGGCCGCGCCCGTTGCTGGCCGTGTACTCCTTCAGCGCCTGCTTCAGGTCGTTGGCGATGCCGATGTAGTCCACCACCAGCCCGCCCTGCTTGTCGCGGAACACGCGGTTCACGCGCGCAATGGCCTGCATCAGGTTGTGGCCCTTCATCGGCTTGTCCACGTACAGCGTATGCACGCAAGGCGCGTCGAAGCCGGTCAGCCACATGTCGCGCACGATCACCAGCCGCAACGGGTCGGCGGGATCCTTGAAGCGCTTCTCCAGCCGTTTCTTGACCTGCCTGGCGTAGATATGCGGCCGCAGCAGCGCCTTGTCGCTGGCGGAGCCGGTCATCACGATCTTGAGCGCGCCCTTTTCCGGGTCGGGGTCGTGCCAGTCGGGCCGCAGGGCCACGATGGCATCGTACAGGTGGACGCAGATGTCCCGACTCATCGCGACCACCATCGCCTTGCCGGACTGCGCCTGGCTGCGTTCCTCGAAATGCGCGACCAGGTCGGCGGCGACTTGTTTGATGCGTGGTTCCGCGCCGACCACCTTTTCCAGTGCCGCCCAGCGGCTTTTCAGCTTGGCCTGTTCGTCGCCTTCCTCGTCTTCCGCCAGCTCGTCCACTTCGGCATCGATCGCCGGCAGGTCTTCGGCCTTCAAGCCGAGCCTGGCCAGCCGCGATTCATAGTAGATCGCCACCGTCGCGCCGTCGTCACGCGCCTGCTGCATGTCATAGACATGGATGTAATCGCCGAACACGGCGCGGGTGTCGCGGTCTTCGCTGGACACCGGCGTGCCGGTGAAGGCGACGAAGGTCGCATTCGGCAGCGCGTCGCGCAGGTGCTGCGCATAGCCGACCTGGTAGCCCTTGGCGTCGCCCTTGAACCTGGCCTCGAAGCCGTATTGCGTGCGATGTGCCTCGTCGGCAATGACGACGATGTTGTGGCGCTCGGACAGCACCGGGAACGTGTCCTCATCCTCGCCCGGCATGAACTTCTGGATCGTCGCGAACACGATGCCGCCGGACGGCCGATTCCCGAGGATGGCGCGCAAATCCTGCCGCGTTTGCCCTTGCACCGGCTGTTCGCGCAGCAAATCCTGCGACAGCGAAAAGACGCCGAACAATTGGCCGTCGAGGTCGTTGCGATCGGTGATGACGACGATGGTCGGATTTTCCATCGCCGCTTCGCGCATCACGCGCGCGGCAAAGCAGGTCATGGTGATGCTCTTGCCCGACCCTTGCGTATGCCAGACCACGCCGCCCTTCTGACTGCCTCCGGGGCGTGACGCCGCGACCACCTGCGCGATGGCGGCGCGCACCGCGTGGAACTGGTGATAGCCGGCGATCTTCTTGACCAGCGTGCCGTCATCCTCGAACAGCACGAAAAAACGCAGATAGTCGAGCAGGTAGGCCGGAGCCAGCACACCACGCACCAGTGTTTCCAGCTCGTTGAACTGACCGAGCGGGTCGAGCGTCACGCCATCGATCGTGCGCCACGCGAGGAAGCGTTCGGCATTGGCCGACAACGATCCCAGGCGGGCTTCGGTGCCATCCGAGATGACCAGCACCTCGTTGTACTGGAACACGTCGGGAATCTGTTCCTTGTAGGTCTGAATCTGGTCGTAGGCTTTCCAGATGTCGGCGTCTTCGTCGGCGGGGTTCTTCAGTTCCAGCAGCACCAGCGGCAAGCCGTTGACGAACAGGATGATGTCGGGGCGGCGCGTATGCTGCGGCCCCTTGATCGAAAACTGGTTGACTGCCAGCCATTCGTTCGCCGTGATGTTGGCGAAGTCGATCAGCCGCACGAAGTCGCCGCGCGTCTCGCCGTCCTTCTGGTATTCGACCGGCACGCCGTTGACCAGCCATTGATGGAAGGCGCGGTTGGCCGACAGCAGCACCGGCACGTCCAGATTCAGCACGCGCCGCACCGCATCCTCGCGTGCGGCCAGCGGGATAGTCGGATTCAGGCGGGCAACCGCATCACGCAGACGATCAACCAGCACGACCTGCCGGTAGTCAGCGCGCTCCGGCGCATCGCCATCGGGTGCGATATCCGGGCCGTAAAGAGTGCGGTAGCCAACATCGGCCAGCCAGACGAGAGTTTCTTGTTCGAGTTGATCTTCTGTCATGATTCTGTCGCCCAAAATAAAACATGTCGATTCCATCGACGTTTTTAAACAATATGTTTAAAAAATGCGAAAAAATCGACACGTTTTGCGAATGCGTCGAACGCATCAACCTATTATCAAGCTGTCACTACCGTGTCAGTTCTTGCAGCAAAGCATCGTTGATATAGTATTTTTCGCGCCCGGCCTTGTATTCACGCAATACCCCGATCCCTGCGAGCGTTTGCAGATACGTCGAAGCAGTTTGCCGTTTGGCAATATTAGCATCGACCAAGAACTGGATTTTCGTGTACGGATGACGAAAAATCACCTCGACCAAATCCTTGCTGTAAATAGTCGCTGCCTCGGCCTGCACCCGCGAGCGCACCTCTTCCATGAGCGCCAGAATCCGCTGTACCTGATCGAAGGTCTGCTGCGACGTGCTTTCCACCGCGCGCAGCATGAACAGCACCCAGCCTTCCCAATCCTGCTCCTCGGTCACTTTCTGCAAGCCGAGGTAGTAATCGCGTTTGTGGGCGATGATGTAGCGCGACAGGAACAGCACCGGAATATCCATCAGCCCCTGCTGCACCAGATACAGCAGGTTCAGGATGCGGCCAGTCCGGCCATTCCCGTCCGGGAAGGGATGGATGGCCTCGAACTGGTAATGCAGCACCGCCATCTTGATGAGCGGGTCGATGTCGTCCTCCGCATGGATGAACTGCTCCAGATTGGACAGCTTGTCGCGGATCACGGCCTCGCCAACGGGCGGGGTATACACCACCTCGCCGCGCTCGTTCTTCAGTGCCGTGCCGGGAATCGCGCGAATGCCGATGCCGGTCTGCTTGATCAACTGCGCGATCTCGATGAACAGATTGGTCGTCAGCGGCCGCTCCCTGAGCGCCGCAAAGCCATGATGCAGCGCTTGCCGGTAGCGCAGCACTTCCTTCGTATGCGGGTCCGTCTTGCCGTCGGCATCGGCATCTGCGCGATACAGCTCGTCATTGGTCGTGACGATATTCTCGATTTCGGACGACAGCCGCGCTTCCTGCAAGGTGATGCTGTTGATGAGCATGCCTTGGTTCGGAATCTGCCCCGCCAGACCGCGCAGATTGGCCAGCGCCCGGTTGGCGGCGATCGCCTGTTTCAGAATGGCCTTGCTCTCCAGCTCGGCCGCAGGCGGCAGCAGCGGCAAATCGTTGTGGGGTTGAGTGCGGTTGAAGGGCATCAGGCGGCCTCGTCGATCAAGGCTTCGGCGTCCGGCAGACGTAGCTGACCCGAGATCAAGCGAGGTAGCAACGTGTCGCGAAGGCTGCTGAGAAAACGTAGTGTTTTCGTTCCGGCCAAGATTTTTTGATACAGAGGGGCAGTGACTTCCTCAAATGCCTTTAACGGTGACTCGGGAGGATGCACTACGGCCGATTGGGCAAAGGTGCTAGTGGTAATCGTGTCAAATACCGACCCATGCGCAGCGTTGACCAAACCTATTACTTCGCGTCGAAGTTGACAGTACAGCGCAATGGGAGTGCCGGTTTTTGAGTCCAATGCGTAGCAAGTTTGATTCATTGCCATTGATTCGCCAAATAGAACCATGCGCCCCGTCGTTGCACCTCGCGCAACGACGACAGACGCAAATGCGGGAATCATCTTGGTCGAACTTTCTTCAAGGCCACGCTTCGTGATAGTGCGTTCAGTTTCAATCAGTATGGAGTCAGCAGACTGCGACACATCCTTCGCGCTAGCCCAAGGAATTTCTCCTTCCCAATATTCCGAGCGATCGGTTTTTGGAGTCCCTCCACTAAGAAGGCGGGCACCATCGAGTATTGGACCGACACGCCACCCCCTCGGGATCGATCCACGCGTAGATAGTTCGAACTCATCCGGGAACAACGCAGCCGTCTCTTCATCCATGCCTTCCGGTGCGCGGCCTTCCTGTTTGGCGCGCACCGGGTCGAAGTCCACGAACCAGGACTTGAACAGGGTTTGGACGATAGCTTCGAGGGTGGCGTTGGTATCGCGCAGGAGGGCAATGCGATCATCCAGAGCGCCGAGAAGAAGCGAAATTTCTCGCTGCGATTCAATTGGTGGAATCGACAACTCGAAATTGGGAATATCGCGACACCTTAGACTGTCGAACACAGCGCCGACATTAATAAATTTTCCGACCTGTTCCCACCATTCCGGGCCTCGAACAAGCCACCTGAGAAATTCCGGCGCGACCTTTTTACTATCCGACCTAAGGATGATCAAGTTCTGTCCGATAGCACAGTCGAAGTTCGGTGGAACAACTGCACTTAGGCCTGAATTGCAGCGTCGAACAACAATAACGTCATTCGCCTGTGGCTTCAGCTTTCGCGTCCATTCTTGGTAGTGTTCCTGTGAAATCCTACGCACCCCTTCAAGGCTAATATGGCCATCCTTAAGCTGCGGTATGGCAATGTAGGGGTAGCCGACTTCTGTAGCTGGAGGAGTACGATGGTCACAATCGATAAGGGTGACCCCCGCTTCATTGAGCGTCATTTTTTCCCACGTTGGATCAGAACTCATACCCCAGCCCTCCTAACTTCTGCCGAATCGACGCATCTAGTTCCGCCCCCTTCACCATCTGTTCGCCCAGCAGTTCGGTAAGCTTCTGCATCTTCTCGGCAAACGCTTCGTCGTCATCCTCGACCTCTTCCGCGCCGACATACCGACCGGGTGTCAGCACATGCCCATGCTCGGCGATTTCGGCCAGCGCAACGCTACGACAGAAGCCCGGCACGTCAGCATAGACGGCGTCGGTTTCGCCATCGCCGCGCCACGCATGCACGGTATCGGCGATCTTCTGGATGTCGTCGTCCGTCAGTTCCACCTGCACCCGGCTGATCGCCTTGCCGAGCTTGCGCGCATCGACGAACAGCACTTCGCCTTGCCGCGTGGTTTTCTGCTTCGCCAGGAACCACAGGCAGGCCGGAATCTGCGTATTGAAGAACAGTTGCCCCGGCAGCGCCACCATCACCTCGACCTTGTCGGCGTCCACCATCGCGCGGCGGATGTCGCCTTCACTGTTCTGGCTGGAGGACATCGAGCCGTTGGCCAGCACGATGCCGGCGCGCCCGCTCGGCTTCAGGTGGTGCAGCATGTGCTGCAACCACGCATAGTTGGCGTTGCCCTGCGGCGGCGTGCCGTACACCCAGCGCGGGTCGCCTTCCAGGCTGCCGTGCCACCAGTCGGACACGTTGAACGGCGGATTGGCCAGCACGAAGTCGGCGCGCAGGTCGGGGTGCTGGTTGCGGATGAAGGTATCGGCCGGTTCCTTGCCGAGGTTGAAATCGATGCCGCGAATCGCGAGGTTCATCGCCGCCAGCCGCCAGGTGGTGGGGTTGGATTCCTGCCCGTAGATCGAGACGTCGCCGAGCTTGCCGCCGTGCGCTTCGATGAACTTTTCCGACTGCACGAACATGCCGCCCGAACCGCAGCAGGGGTCATAGACCTTGCCGTGGTGCGGCGCGAGGATCGCGACCAGGGTTTTGACGATCGAGGCCGGCGTGTAGAACTGGCCGCCCTTCTTGCCTTCTGCGCTGGCGAACTGGCCGAGGAAGTATTCGTACACTTGCCCGAGCAAGTCGCGTGCGCTCTGGCCGCCCTCGCCAAAGCCGATGGTCGAGATCAGATCGACCAGCTCGCCGAGCTTGCCGTCGGGGAGCTGCGCCCGCGCATAGCGTTTGTCGAGGATGCCCTTCAGTTTCGGGTTCTCGCCTTCGATCAGCGCCAGCGCGTCGTCGATGCGCTTGCCGATGTCGGCCTGCTTGGCTTGCGCGCGCAGCGATTCCCACCGCGCCGCTTCCGGCACCCAGAATACGTTCGCTTCCTTGTAGTAGTCGCGGTCTTCGAGTTCGGCAGCGATTGCAGCCGCGTCTGCACCGTCCAGGTGGTAGTCGTCATCCGAGTCGGCAAAACGCGCTTGCAGTTCGTTTTGGCGCGTCTGGAAGGTATCGGAAATGTACTTGAGGAAGATGAGGCCGAGGACGATGTGCTTGTATTCGGCGGCGTCCATGTTGGCGCGCATTTTGTCGGCCGTGGCCCACAGGGTTTTTTTGATGTCGTCGATCATCGAGAGCGGTGCGGCATATTGACTGGAAAGCAGCAATCTTAGCGCATCGCTTCTCATTGCCTAAACGAAATTCATTTACGTAGGCGGCGTCGCTTTGGCATGCATATCGCGCCATTGCGGTATAGCGTTGATCATGCTCAACACATGATGATGCAGGCCATTTTCTAATAGCAAAGATGCAAGATTCCTCTACGCAATCGTACGCATGCATCAATACGGACGCTTTTTAACCAACTGAAAATGACATGACAACCATTCTGTGGATGCCGGAGGGCAATCCGAGCGTGACGAGGCTGGGACTGGTGGAAGTGAAGCCGGGACGGGAAGTGACGCTGTGGGACCACGAGGCACTGGTGGGGTGGCGGCTCCAGGAACTGATCGAACAGGAGCAGGTGACGAAACGCGGACTGGAACAGATGGTGCGGGACACCCTGATCGCGGAGGGCTGGACGGTCAGCATCAGCAGCCTGGAGTCGGCGGGGATGGACATCGTGGCGGGGATCGCGGGCAAGCTGCGGGCGGACGGCGCGCTGACCCTGGAAGGGGTGACGGTGCCGCTGGAGGACGACCCGGACCTGCGGGAACTGTTCGAGGAAATGACGCTGGAAAGCTGGCTGAACCGGGCGTCGATGCCGCCGCTGTAAGGGTCGAACGCAAGCAGATAGACCTGTTTGGATTCCAGGCGCTCCAACCATTAGACACAAAACAATTTTCCCCAAACGATCAGTCAATCTTCGCAATTCAAATTGAAAGACCTGCACCTGCCGGTTGTGCCATCAATCCAACACAAAATGGGACATGTATGCTCATACGAAGACTCTTCTTTACCGCGATTCTCGCGGCTGTTTTGCCAGCCTGCGGGAGCCACTATTCAACGCTGAAGACCGAAGGCAGCACGGGCCAGATGATTTATGCCATCCCGGAAGAACAAGCGTTTCAAATTGCTTTTTCCTCATTGGCAAATACTCTGCCCGGATACGAGATAACGGATATCGACGGTCCTGTTAAAGGGTATAGCGCGTTGTTCCGATTTTTGCTGGACACGTACACACAACAAGTAATGGTCATCCCGGCGGCCGGGAAGGATGCCAATGGCCGCCCCGTTAATGGCTATTATTTTGACGTTTCAGGCCGTGGCTCGTCGATCGTTCAAGGGGCGGCAAAGAACGCTGAATTATTTGATCGAGTTGCGACAGCGGCCAAGGCCACAGGCAAAGGAATTGCAGTCTTTGAAGTGGCAACCGTCGCTTACAGCGGGATAGCGTGGAAACAGGGACAGATAGGAGCAAGCAACTCTTACCCTGCAAGTACAACAGCAGCCAAGGAAGATGCGTTTGGGAAGATCGAACGATTGAAGGTGATGCGCGACCGCGGCGTTATAACCGATGATGAGTTCGAGCGAAAAAAAAAGGACTTGTTGGATCGACTGTAACAGTAGAAAAAGGGCACGTCGAAAATTCGACCACTATTGTTCCGGCAAGAAAAGTGAAAGCGCCGGACTGCCGCGAAAAAATTTTGACGGCCCGAATATGAAAGAGGTACGGGGCCCCTACTCCCCCGTTTCTGCCCTCCCCCCGTCATCGAAACCGCACCGTCGGACCAAACCACGCAGCCGCCAGCATTGGCCAGCCGTTCGCTCCCTGTTCCTGATGCGCCAGCCGAACCGATCCCCAGGTGGCCGAGTACTTGCGTCCAATCCGCGCCACACGCCCCATGCTACGCAACATGTTGAGGGCATCAATGGTGGCTTTGTACGGAATATCGAGGGCCGTGGCAATGTCGCGCGCCGAGCTGTATCTATCCGTGCTGTTCAGATAATTCACGATACCTTGTCGATAGGTCTGGCGAAGGCGAGTAGCAGCCATGAATGTATGACAATCAGCTTTGTCGTTGCATCATGCTGCGCTCGGCGCAGCTATTCGACGCTATACCGACCGAACGCCGCGCGCGTACGATAATGGTTGTGGGGCGGATATCGTGACTTCCCTCTTAAAACGTGAATAATTCGCATTTACGCGCATTCGCTTCTTTATCCGTCGTTCGCATATTGGTTGCGAAGGCACACACAATAAATATTCGATCTAACGATCCTGAATGGCACGTTGCTTCTAACTTGCGCTATTACTCATATTGATTATTTCATTTGTTTTTCACTTTCCTTCGCACCTTCGCACACCCTGTTACTCCCGCCGTTTTCTAACTTGGCGTGGGACTTAAAGGGAGAGAGTGCGAAGGCGCGAAGGATTGTGCGCGGACACGGATTCAAAGCGACGACGGCAAGTTGTAAGTTGCCGCCGCCATGCCAAAGAACAGAACACGCACATGTGAACCATCACGCCATCTACATTATCGCCGCCGGCGCGCATGCCCCTGCCAACAGCCTGACTACCGCAACCACATCGATGCCCTTTGAATCCATGCTACGAGTGTCGTTTCGTCGTGCCATGCTTGCACACCCGGCCGCGATTCCATCGGAATCTGCACTGGCTCGGAAATGAGGGCGCCGGCAGCACGAAGGCGACTCGCCAGATCCGCAACCAGGTCCACTCCTGCGCATTCCAATGCGCGATATGCCACATCGATCCCACGTTCCGTCAATTTCTTGTAGAACAAACTATCGAGACTCCTCAAACTCATCTTCGCGTTGTCCACCAAGATCTGCATCCGATAACCCAGCTTTTCCTCATGGTCGTTCGGTGTCAGGATTTCTCCCGGCGTTACTTCAACAATACCCAGGCGGGTGATTACCGCGTCGCCTGGCGGCAGCCAAAAAACAGAATCGATTTCGTTTTGCATTTAAACCCCTCTTCACGGATTGGATGATGCCGGCGCAGGAATCGTCCGATTGATAGGAAATTAGCCCCATGTCCATGCACACCTTCGATGGAGAACGGTGGGGCGTGCGGAAGGGCCGCCCCATACTCCAGAGCGGCATTGGAGTTCACGCCCGCAGCCAATACACCACTCCTGCATAGTCCAATGCCGGAATACCTTCGGTCTTGGAGATTAATCCTTGCTCGATCGCCGTGTCGACGACGTTATCGAACGTGCGCTTGTCCATTTTCATCGCCCGCATCAGCTTGGAACGGGGCATGCCTCCCTTTTGCAGCACACGCCTATCACTTTCCTTATCTTCAAGATTGCGCGCGCGACCAATGAACCCAACCAACTTCTTGATTTGCGCTTCAATGATCGTTTCTGAGCGTTCTACCTGTACAGATTCAATCACCTGCAAGTCGTAATGCCGCACATACTTAATCGCCCAGTCCGCCGCTTCCGCACGAATCTGATTGTCCTTTGGCGCATTCATAGCCTTCGCGACAATCATCGACAACCGCATTGCCTTTTCGCGGGTGCGCACTAGCAAATTGTCTAATCCAGTGGACTCATACCGCGGCTTCAAATGGAAGGTCAATTCTTTTTCGAATGCTTCCAGCAACGCCACAGATTCCGGGGTAAAAGCCATTGTTACCGGCGTGGCTGGCATCAGTGGATTCATTTGCGTGACCAAGTCGCCGTGCTCCGCCGCATCACTTACTAGCGACTTGCACCATACCACCGCATCCTCCGGTGGAGGAGCTGCCTTGACCATGCGTGCCATTTGCCGTGGCATCTTCGACTGCACAGTAATGACCCGACCAAGAAAACCCTCCCGAACAAGATCGTCGGTCAGCGCCTGGTAAAAGGTTGCTGGGGTTGTAGCTCCCAGCAGCGAAACTACCGGGTTATGCACAACACGATCTGACAGGTTAGCGGCTTGTTGCGGAGTCAACCCCGTCATGGAATAGTTTTGCGGCTTCATGACTCCATCACACTTGCCGAACACCTCCACCAGCTTGTCAATGGCAGCTTCGCTATTGCTCTGCCCGAGCGCGCGGGAAAATTTGAGCAGCTTTCCAACCTCATCAATAATGGCGACATGTGACGGCGTACGCATCAGCGCACTTATTACCGCACTTGAGGATGTATATCCGGCACCAGCAATTACCTTATCCAATCCGGCCGCCGACAGCAGCCTTGTTACGCATTGTTGCGGATGTTCCTTGCCTTCACCGGATAACGCCACCATCACGATAAACAAACTTGTGAAATTTCCGTGATCGGAACGATACAGCCGCCCCATCGCCGCTGCCCCCACCGCAATGGCCGCCGCGACGAACAGTTCCGGCTGGTACTTCGGCGCGGTCTGCGCCATCCAGCCGACAATGCGGCCCAGCATGCCGGGCGGTTGCAGGATGAAGTCGGGCGGCCCCTTGGCGTCCTCGACGGCGGCCTCCTGCTGCTCCACCTTCGCCAGCTGCCGTTCGCGCTCCACCAGCAACGGATCCCGGTCCGCCCTGGGTCTTGCCACCACCTGCGCGGGCGCGGGATCGGGGTCGGGCGTCATGGCCTTGCCATTGACGGTCATCGTCAACTCGTCGCCGGTCGGGATGTTCAGGGCCAGGCGCAAGGCTTCCACCGCCTGCGCGAACGTCACGTTCTGCGCATGCATCACCAGGTCGATCGCGGTCATGCCGTATTCCCCGCCGAAGTCGCGGATGCCGGAGCGGGCGATGCCGACATTCATGTTCTGCGCGTTGCGCCAAAAGGCGCGGCAGCGATAGCCGATCGCATTGGGCTTGGCTCCGGGGATGAACCTGGGCACCCATTCGTCGAGTCGATTCAGGGCTTCGGTATTGATCCTGCGGAAGAAGGCGGCGACAAAGCCGTTGCCGGTCTGGATTTCCCCGGCCGGGTCGGCCGGCATGACGGCATTGCGCAGATACTTCTTGTCATCCGTCGTCATCAGCGGTTCGACCAGCCGGTTCATCAGCTCGATGAAGTTGCCCGGCAGCTGCGGCAGGCGGTCCAGCTCGAAATTGTCGAGCGTGTCCTCGGTCAGCCAGACGTAGGTCATGCCGTCCGGGTGCAGCGTGCCCGGCATCAGGGTCTGCCGCCCCTCGGCCAGCAGGTCCATCACCGGCTGGCTGTTGACGCGCCACGACTTGTTGACCTCGCCGCGAAAACGATAGAACGCGGTATAGCCCTTCCGGCCCATCTTGCGCACCGGCGACGGCGGCAGGATGGCATGAATCTTCGCCAGGATCGCCTTGTCCTCGGTGTCGATGTCGATCGCCACCACCCCCGCCAGTGCGCCGGTCAGCAGGCCCATGCCGGCGTCCGGCCAGGCGTGCCAGAAGTCAAGTTCCAGCTCGGTCGGCAGGTGCGTGCTGTATTTCTGCCACTCGCTCATGCCGCGCCACTTGCCGCCGGCATATTCGCCGGGGCGCTTGGTGCCGGGCGCAATCGGGATCACCGGCAGGCCGTTGTCGATGTAGCGTTGCGCGTTGCGTGCAAAGGGGGAGCTGGGATTTGTTACGAGTGCATCACTAGCTTTCACTTTATTATCCTTGATAGATAAGCAAGCGGCGCAAAGTCGAATTAATGGTTGGTAGGTGAAAGCAGCAAGCTATTTGGCCTGCCTTTTCCGCAAAACGAGCCGCGCCGATTTGGCCTGTTCCATTCCTTACCTTGGAGGGAATGCGTTCGGTCGTTCGGTCGCTGGGGCGTTGGGGCGTTGGGGCGTTGGGGCGTTCGGGCGTTCGGGCGTTCGGGCGTTCGGGCGTTCGGGCGTTCGGGCGTTCGGGCGTTCGGGCGTTCGGGCGTTCGGGCGTTCGGGCGTTCGGGCGTTCGGGCGTTCGGGCGTTCGGGCGCTGGGGCGTTCGGGCGTTCGGGCGCTGGGGAGTTGGGGCGTTCGGTCGATCTGGTTCTGAGCGCACTTAAAGCTGAGTCTCTTCCATATTAACACCGGACACCTCCGGCCTTGATTGAATCCACGCATCAATGTCGGTTTCAAGCCATCCAATCGATCGTTTGCCTAGCATCTTTGGCGTTGGGAATGTCTTTGCAATCACGCCACGATAAATTGCAGAACGCGATAATCCTGTCCGTGTTGAGACCATAGGTAGGCGAAGAAATTTTGCTGCTGGCATGGTTTTGCTCCTCCTTATGAAATCTTCTGAATCGGATGGAGTAATTTTGGGACTATCGGAGCAATTCGACTCAAGGCTACGCTGAACAAGCCACCGTTTTTTGAACTCGGATCAACTTGATCGCCCCGAATGCATCAAATGGCATGTTCAGCTAGTTTTCTATTGCCCTTGCGGGCTCGTTGGCGGGCGTTTCCGCCCGCTTTCGCCCGTTACGGGCGCACCTGTGCCATCAACCGACGGCGCGCCAGGTAAATATTCGCCAACGCCAGCGCCGTGAAGGCGCGGCACGCATTCTTGGCCAAGCCGCGGTAGCGCACCTTCGCAAAGCCCCCACAGCTGCTTGACCACTGCGAACATATGCTCGACTTTCGCCCGCACCTTCGACTTGGTCCGGTTCTTCGCGCGTTTGGCTTCGTCCACCTCGCCATCCTTGCGCTTCCTTGCCCGCTCGTTGGTGAAGTCCCTCGCCTGCGGCGCACGGCTCTGGATCAGCACCTTCTGGCGCGCATAGGCATTGTCGCCATACACACGCTTCTCCCGTCCATGCAGCAACTGCGCAGCGGGTGCTTGTCGTGCACGTTCGCCGCCGTCACCACCGCACTGTGTGCCAGGCCGCTTTGACTATCCACCCCGATATGCAGCTTCATACCGAAGTACCACTGCTGGCCTTTCCTGGTCTGATGCATCTCCGGATCGCGCTCCTTGTCGGCATTCTTCGTCGAACTCGGCGCAGCGATGATCGTCGCATCGACGATCGTTCCCGTCTTGAGCGTCATGCCGCTGTCTTGCAGGATCCGGCCAAGTTGAACCAGTGCAGCAGAAAGTGAATGCGCAGCATGCGTTCCAGACCGATTGGCGGCCGGCCCGTTGCCCGCATTCGGATAATGCGGCTCGACCACTGCGCACAGCGCCGTCCACGGCACGATTCGGTCCATTGTTTCCAGGAACTGGTCGCGCCGCGTCGGCTTGCGGCATTGATCGAAGCCTTGGTCTTGCGCCATTACCAGGGCCCGCAGTTTCATCGTCGTTCGTCAGATCGGTCGTCAATGCATCCATAACGCTCGACAGCCAATCTCGTTTACTTGTTCAGCGTTGCCTTAATGAGGAATTAAGCACCAACTAGAAAGTAAAAAATGGGCGCGATTGATAAGTGACAGACGGATAGGCATGGAATGCCGCGCTGAAGGTCATCGCAATCCGCAGGATTTATAGGGCGGGATTTTTATCGACGGAGTATGCGATAACAAACAGATTCAAAAGTGTCACGGAAAGTGTCACGGATTGACCCGTAAACCAGAAAGGGGTTAGACCTTGCGATCTAACCCCTTGATTTTACTGGTGCGGCTGGCAGGAATCGAACCCACGACCCCTTGGTTCGTAGCCAAGTACTCTATCCAGCTGAGCTACAGCCGCGAAGAACAAAAGTATAGCACGGGCTCAACAAATTTTGGAAGAGGGATTTCCAGTTTATCTTTCCCCTCTTTCATGAACGCAAAAATCGCTTTGGCGCAACATCAATTCGACGTTGTTTCTTCCATCCAACAAGCACGATCAGATTCGCGGACTTGTTGCGCGCCGATTCTTTTCCAAAAAGGCTTGTGATAAAGTCGCCACAGTAGTTTCTCCATGGCTACTTTCTCCGGCGATGCTTCTTCCCGGGCGAGGTATCGCACTGGCATGACGGCAGAATTGTTCCAATCAGCCAACGTACGCAAAAAATAGAAATACAGAACGAAGAGGAAGACGGAACAACATGATGCAAGCGGAATGGCTACCCATTGTGATGCAGGGTTCATTCAGCGAGATATATGTCATTGAATGCAACACGTTGCGCTTCATGCACGCCAACCAGGCGGCGCGCAAGAATCTGCAGTACAACGCACGCGAACTGACGGAGATGACTCCGTTGTGCATCGCGCGGAATCCTGACGCCGAAGCATTGCAGGATATTCTCCAGTCAATGCGCGACGGCCGCTGTCCCAAGGCATTCCTGAACGCCACCCACGTACGCAAGGACGGCAGCACCTATCCGATCGAGTTCCGGCTGTTTTACTGTCCGTCGAAAACGACGCCGGCTTTCATTGCCATCGGCAACGACATCAGCGCGCGCCACGAATCAGCCAAGGCGCTGCATGTGAGCGAAGCGCGCTTGCGCGCGATCGTGTCCAACATGCCGGGGCTTGTCTACCAGTTCATGCTGAAAGTCGACGGCAGCGTTTCCTTCCCCTATCTCAGCGAAGGCTGCCAGGCCTTGCTCGGCGTTCCGGCGGCAAGGCTGCGCGCCGATTCGTCGCTTTTTCTCAATCTGATCCTGCCCGAGGACCGCCAGTCCTACCTCGAATCCATGATCGCCTCCGCCGATACCCTGAAGGCATGGAACTGGGAGGGACGCATCTGGATCGAGAAGTGGAAAGACATCAAGTGGATCAATCTGCGCTCCACGCCGCGCGCGGTGCTGTGGGAAGGCGTGCGGTGGGAAGGCATCATGACCAACATCACCGACAGCAAGCGGGAAGAAGCAGAACTCAAACGCTCCCGCGCGCAACTGGCGGAGCTGTCGGCGCACGTCGAAACGGCGAAGGAAAAGGAGCGCATGCGCGTCGCGCGCGAAATCCATGACGACCTTGGCGGCAATCTGACCGCGATCAAGATGGCGCTGGCGCTCTTGACGCGGCGCCTGCCGCAGGAGGAAGGCGCGCTCGTGGAAAAAGCCGGCTATGTGGATGCGCTGGTGGATCGCACGATCGAGGCGATCCACCGCATTTCGGTCGATCTGCGGCCGAGCATTCTCGATTTCGGCATCATGGCCGCCATCGAGTGGCAAGCCAGGGAATTCGAAAAGCACGTCGGAATACCGTGTGTCGTTTCGTCGAACAAGAAGGAGATCGACCTGCATCCGGACCAGGCCACCGCCCTCTTCCGCATATTTCAGGAATCCCTGACCAACATCGGCAAGCACGCCGGCGCCACCAAGGTGATTGTGCGCCTGGTGCGGACCAACCGGCACGTGCGTCTGGAGATTGTCGACAACGGCAAGGGCATTGCCACGACCGACCGCCTCAAGCCGAAATCCTTCGGCATTCGCGGCATGGTCGAGCGGGCAAATGCGCTCGGCGGCAATCTGACGGTCAGCAATGTGCCCGGCGGCGGCAGCGTGGTGGCGCTGCGGATTCCGCTGGCGGCGTCCGCGGTGAAATTTTGAAAGCAGTGCCATGAACGCAAAAGAAAAAATTCAAATCCTGATCGCCGACGACCATGCCATCGTGCGTGAAGGGCTGAAGCAGATTCTTGCCGATACCAGGGATATCGTGGTTGCGGGCCATGCAGACAATGGCTCGGATGCGATCAAGCTGGTGCGCAACAGCGACTGCGATGTTCTCCTGCTCGATATCTCGATGCCCGACCGCAGCGGGATCGAGGTGTTGAAGCAGATCAAGAAGGAGTCCCCACGGCTAGCCGTGTTGATGCTGTCGATGCACCGCGAAGACCAGTACGCGATCCGTTCGCTCAAGGCCGGTGCCGCCGGTTATCTGAACAAACAGAGCGCGCCGGATCAGCTCGTCGATGCGATCCGCCAAGTGGCGTCGGGGCGCAAGTACATCAGTTCCGCGCTGGCGCAGGAACTGGCCAACCAGCTCGGCGACGACCGCAACGTGCCGCCGCATGAAACCCTGTCGGACCGGGAATACCAAACGCTCATCATGATCGCCTCCGGCAAGACGGTCGGCGACATCGCGTACGAGCTGTCGCTGTCGGTGAAGACAATCAGCATGTATCGCTCGCGGCTCCTGCAGAAGATGAAACTTCGCCACAATGCGGAGTTGACGCATTACGCAATCAAGAACCAACTGGTCGAATGACGGAAGCGTCACGCGGCGCGCCCCTGTCATGAAGGTGTCATCAAGCATCGTTATGCTTTGCAACTTTGCCCGTCGTTGCATGCGAAAAGATGAAGCTTGTGGACTCTGGAAACAAGGCCGGGGCGAATCCATCCCGCGCTGACCTATTTCTCAATCGCGAGTTGTCGCAACTCGCATTCAACCGCCGCGTGCTGGCGCAGGCGGAGGACCGTGCCATTCCGCTGCTGGAGCGGCTGCGTTTCCTGTGCATCGTCAGCAGCAATCTCGACGAATTTTTCGAAATCCGCATCGCCAGTCTGCTGGCGCAGCATCGCATCGACGGAACACCGCCGAACATGCAGGCAATCGAACGCATGAGCGCCGAATGCCATGACATGGTGGAGCGCCAGTATGCCGTGCTGAATCAGGAAATCCTGCCGAGTCTGGCCGAGAACGGCATTCATCTCCTGCGGCATGAAGCGCGCAACGCGGCGCAGCGCGCATGGGTCAAGAACTACTTCGAACGCGAGGTGCGACCGATTCTGACGCCCATCGGGCTCGACCCGGCCCATCCGTTTCCACAAGTGGTCAACAAGAGCCTGAATTTCATCATCGAACTGTCCGGCAAGGACGCTTTCGGTCGCGGTACCGGCATTGCAATCATGAAAGCGCCGCGCGTTTTACCGCGGGTGATCCAGTTGCCGGCGGACATTTCAGACAACACCACGTCTTTCTGTCTGCTGTCCTCGGTGATTCACGCGCATATCGCCGACCTTTTCCCGGACCGGGAAGTCGTGGCCTATTCACAGTTCCGCGTCACCAGAAACAGCGATCTTTGGCTGGACGAAGAAGAAGTCAAGAATCTGCGGCAGGCTCTGCAAAGCGAACTCCACAGCCGCCATTTCGGCGCTGCCGTGCGGCTGGAAGTCGCGCGCAACTGCCCTGCCCATCTTGCCGATTTTTTGCTGGATCAATTTTCGGTCGACAAGCACCATCTTTACGCGGTGGACGGCCCGGTGAACATGGTGCGCCTGCTGGAGCTGATCGGCCATGTGAAACAGGTACCGCTGCACTTTCCTGCATTCACGCCTCGCATACCGCAGGCGCTTGCGGCCGACGACATTTTTGCGCATATCAAGAGACAGGATGTATTGCTGCACCATCCGTTCGAGTCGTTTCAATCGGTCGTCAATTTTGTCCGGGCCGCAGCGCATGATCCGAATGTCGTTGCGATCAAGCAAACCATCTATCGAACGGGCATGAATTCCGACCTGATGGAATCGCTGATCATCGCGGCGCGTCGGGGCAAGGAAGTGACGGTCATTGTGGAGTTGATGGCGCGCTTTGACGAGGAAGCGAACATCAACTGGGCGGAGCGGCTTGAAAGCGTGGGCGCGCAAGTGGTCTACGGCGTGGTCGGCCTGAAGACGCATGCCAAGCTGGCGCTGGTGCTGCGCCGTGAGGAAGGCAGCCTGCGCTATTACGCGCATCTCGGCACCGGCAACTATCATCCGACCACGACCAAGCACTACACGGACTTCGGCCTGCTGACGGCGAGCACGCCGATCACGACCGAGGTCAATGAGATATTCATTCATCTGACCAGCCTGACCAAGCCGAAGCGGCTGCAACACCTCTGGCTGGCGCCGTTCTCCCTGCACAAGGAATTCATCAAGGCGATCCGCAGGGAAACGGCCATCGCGCGGCAGGGCCGCCCGGGCCGCATCATCGCCAAAATGAACGCGCTGCAGGACGAATCCGTGATTCGCGCCTTGTATGCGGCCTCGGCAGCCGGCGTCAAGATCGACTTGATCGTGCGCGGCGCTTGCGCCCTGCGCCCCGGAGCGAAAAACCTGTCCGAAAACATTCGGGTGCGCTCCATCGTCGGCCGCTTTCTCGAACACACGCGCATCTATTATTTCCGCAACGATCTTGCGCATGACGTCTATCTGTCCAGCGCCGACTGGATGAACCGCAACCTGTTTCGCCGCATCGAAGTCGCGTTTCCGATCCACGACAAGGCTTTGAAGAAACGCGTGATCGACGAGGGATTGCGTCCCTATCTCAAGGACAACGTGAATGCCTGGGAGCTGGACCCGGAAGGCCGCTACCACAAGCGCAAGTCTCGAAGCAACACCCTCGCCTTCGGTGCGCAACAGCATCTGGCGCAGTCCATTGGATCAATCGCCTCCGACAAGGTCGGCGTAATGGATGACGGCGCGGTTCGCCTTGCCAGTCCTTCCTGGAGCGTCCAACAAAATGAAGTGAAGCGGTTCTGAGCAGGGTTGAGCAATGACTTCGGGCAGCCCCCTGCCCGTCTGCGTAACGGCACTGGCTTGCAAATCGGGATCACTGCGAGGCAGGCCGCGGTTCCTTGCATGCACAAACCGCTTTGAGAAGAATCATTTCTCTTTCTTGGGACGCCCCGCCTTCAGGGCCGGCAAGGCAGCCAGTACCGCCTTCAACTGTTCGATGTCCATTTGCCGGATCAGCGCAACGCCGGCTCTGAGCAGCTCGCTCTTCTTCACTTCGATGCCCGCTTTCAGGCAGTCCCGTTTCACTTCGCCAAGCAGTTTGTATTCCGCCTCTGGCATGGTGAAACTGTCGCGCACCAGTTTCGCTTTCTTGACTTTGGCGTCGCTCGTTGGGGCATCGTCATTTTTGGCCTTCGCCGATTTCTTGCCATTGGCTGCCTCATCGTCGCCGTCCGCGGCAACCGGCATGACGACAATGCCATCCCCAGCCGCCGCCTGCTCCGACGCGACTTCTGCCTTGTCTGCAGCATTTCCACTCTTTTGACCAGCGTGTTTTTTGCTGACACTACTCTTGCCCATACGACCTCCGCTCGAAAATAATAGTATAAATAATATAAACCATTTATTTTCGCTGCACAACTTCCCCGACTTCGCCGGCCGGGATGACGTCATGCGGGCGGATCGAACGATGCGCAAATGCGGACATCCCATCGCGTGGCGGAATGCGCTCAATCACGTCTGAATCGCATGGCACGCAAGCGCGCCGTGCGCACCTGCTTCATTCACCTGTCCGGACGGCGAAATTCACCCCTACCTCGTCCCAGAATCCGCGCTCCTTGCCGATCCAGTAGGAGACGGTGGGATGATCGGATATCCAGTCTTGCCTGATGTCGATTTCAATCTTGTTCTTCATCTTGAGTTGCAACTCGCTCAGGTCCACCGGGATGCGCGAATGCATGAACATGACGGCAAGACGCAGCGCCAGCACCGACTTGGCGAAGTCCGAATCGGACAGCGCCTCGTCCACTTTTCGCAGATTGCCTTTCTGCGCAAGAATGAGCGTGCTCACGAGGCGCTGGTCGCGTCCCGTGAAGCCGGGCAAGTCGGCGTTTTGCACGACATACGCGCCATGCTTGTGGTAGCCGGTGTGCGACACCGCCAGGCCGATCTCGTGCAGCAGGCCGCTCCAGTACACGTATTTCCCGTACGCATCCGTCGTCGGCTTGAGCTGCGTGAACAGGACGCCGGCAGTGTGCGCCACCTGGTTCGCGCGATTCATGTCCACATGAAAACGTTGCATGAAGTCGCGCACCGAAAGCTCGCGCCGGTCGTGCTGCGTCGCCCGCAAGTGCAAGTCCCACAGCACGCCCATGCGCAAGCCGGCTTCCACGGCGGTCATGGACTTGATGCCGAGCTCCTGCATCAGGCCCATCAGCAGCGCCAAGCCGCCGGTCAGAACTGGAACCCGTTCCGGCTTGATGCCCGCAAGGCTCACCTTGTCGACATGACCGCATGCAATCAGCCGTTGCGTGAGCGTTTCGAGGTTGGCATAGCTCAGCTTGCCGTCGCCAATCGCATTCTTCGCGATCACTTCCGAGATGGCGCGGATGGTGCCCGAGGAGCCGTACGCCCTGCTCCAGTGGCTTGCATAGAACGGCGGGCCGCCATCTTCGAAATAGGAACGTGCCGAAAGGATGGCGGCCTCGAATGCCGCGGCGTCGATCCTGCCGTCAGGGAAGAAGGATCTGGTTTGCGGCACCGTGCCGATGCTGAATGATTCCACCTGCTCGATGGCCCGGCCGCGGCCAAGAATCAACTCGGTGGAGCCGCCGCCGATATCGATGACAAGCCGGCCCTCGTGCGATGCCGGCAGCGTGCTTGCGACGCCCAGATAGATCAGGCGCCCCTCTTCTTCGCCGGACAGGACTTCGATCGGATAGCCGATCGCCTTCTCGGCGGCAGGCAGGAATGCGGCGCTGTTTTTCGCGATGCGCAACGTGTTGGTTGCGACCACGCGCACGGCGTCCAGCTGATAGGCGCTCAACACTTCCTGAAATCGCGCCAGTGATTCCAGCGCGGTTTTCATGGCCTGTTCGGTCAGATTGCCGTCGCTGTCCAGACCGGCACCGAGCCGTATCGGGTCGCGCATGCTTTTCAACACCTGGATCGCACTGCCGTCATGCGTCCCGATGTGCATGCGAAAGCTGTTGGATCCCAGATCAACGGCAGCAAACAGTGGTGCGGTCATTTGTGTGCTCCGATTTCAGGAGGTTCGGTTATTGGATGTGTCAGATCGAGAGGGATATCTTGCGCCATCATGTTCCTGATGGATTCAGTCACGGCGTCAGCAACGTTGCATTATCAACAAACACATCGCATCGAAAAAACCCGCCACCCTAAACCATCACTGTTACAGCAATATGACGGCGCGTCATTTCACGCGGAGCAGGTCCGGTGACATCGCGGCCTTGATGATGACTTCGAATGCGCCTTCCTTCACCCGGTTCGACAGCCACCAGACCGCGCCCTTTTTCATGCTCCATTCGGCGGCGGATTGCGTCATGAGCAAGGCCGCCGTCTGGCCCAACGCCGGCTGATGCCCGACCACGACAACGGTATCGTCGCTCTCATCCGCACCCGGCCACCCGCACGCATGCAGAATCCCTTGCGCATCGGCGTCAGGCGCCACTTCCTTGCACAATTCATAGGACAGGCCGAGCGCATCGGCCGTCTGCCGCGTACGGTTCGCCGGGCTGACCAGGATTCTCGCCCCCTTTGGCAGAAAGGGGGTCAGCCAGGCAGCCATTGCCGACGCTTGCCGCTTGCCCTTTCCAGTCAGGTTCCGCGCCAGATCGGGCGTGCCTGGTTCGGCTTCCGCATGACGCCACAAGATCAGGTTCATGTGATGGTTTCCATTGCAAGCATGTCGCTGGCTGCCTTTCTTCAGCGGCATCCGGCACCGGCTACGCCTGATACGGTGCCTTGATCAGTTTGAAGCGCTTCCAGCGTACGTAAAGCGAGCGCGCTTCGCTGTCCGATACGCAAGCGAGATATCCGCGCGCAAACTCGATGTCCGACGCCAGTTCCGGATGCAGTTCCTTCAGTTCAGGCAGCAGGCCTTGCGCGACGGCGGCATCGTTCAGGCGACCAAGTTCATCCTGCATGCGGGCGAGCGACTTGACATATCGTTTTACGCGCCTGGGCGGGTACAGGGATTGAAAAAACTCAGTCGCATAGCGCAATTTCTTCGCGGCAATGCGCATCCTGTGACGTTTCGCTGCGTCCGCGCCACGCAGTTTTCTGCCGCGCTTTCGCAAGCGGCGATGATCATGCTTCAACATATTGCCGGCGAACGCCTGCACCGGCGCGTCGAGCTCCTTGTGCTTCGATGCATCTATGCCGTCACGCCAGCCGGCACCGAGCAGCCAGTGCGACAGCGTCAGCATGAGCCGCGTATAGCGCGGCGACCGCAAGGCGACCGCTGCCTGTTCGCGCTTGTCGTGCGCGACGGCGGCTGCGGTGCTCTTTAGCCTATCGATCCCGGATGCCTCGTCGCTTGCGGTCACTATCGAAGTCAGGGTGAAATCCGCCAATACTTCCCAGTCGCGCACCGCACCCAGCTCTGCCGCCAGCCAGCCGAGTTCTTCCCGGATCTGCGCCGGTACCTGGATGACGCCGCCGAAAAGACGCAATGCCGAGCGCAAACGTCGCACGCCGACGCGCATCTGATGCACGCTTTCCGGGTCGTTCCCATGGAGCACGCCGATCTCGTTACCTTGAATCTGCGCGTTGCAATTGGCCGCGATGATCTGGAAGGCGTGCTCGATGCTCATGTCGCCGGACAACGCCAACGCGGCAGCCTTGACGATGGGAAGCTCTTGCGGGACGCGGAGCGCATAACCGCGCACGGCTTTATTGAGGTTGCCGATGCGCAGCGGAACCGTGTCGAGCAGCTGCAAGGCATATCGGAAGAGACGACTCGGTTCGCCGGACTTCAGCTCCAGCTCGATTTCACTGATCGGCTCGCTGACTGTCCCGCATTCGATCGTGCCGCGATCCACGGCGAATTCGATGTCGTCGCCCTCGGGCAGGCGCAAGTTCCAGACAGCCCTGGTGACGCGGGTGGCGAAAACGGGAGCAAGACGTTCCGTCAGTGCGGGCGCATCCAGCAGCTTGCCCCACTCGCTTGCCGGCCCTGCCATTTCCCGCAGTACAGCAAGGTCGAGCGCCGGACCGTTCACGTCGCTTTCCCACTCGTTGTGCTGATGCAATCCGGCTTCCACCTTGCCGCCGCCCTTGAGCGTCTGCCGCCATCCGCTGCCCGTCTTGCGCACTCGCAGCGATGCTTTTTGTCGCCTAAGATGGAAATCGGGCGTGTCGAAATAAATGCTTTCGAGTTCCTGAAGGTGCGGTTTCTCGATCGCGTATTTTTCAAGCAGAGAATGCTTGCACAACGCATCTTCGTCGGCGGGATCGAACAGCAGCTTCAACTCGATTTCGACGTGATCGCGACTTGCATCGTGGTGCACTTTCATGGATACGCCCGTGAATGGAAACAGCAGTCATTAAACACGGTACGCGAGCAAACTTCAACGCCTGCACCCTGCCTCATTCATGAAACTGCTCACATGGAATATCCAATGGGGACGCGGTGCCGATGGCCGCGTCGATCTGGGTCGTGTCGTTGCGCATGCAAAACGGTTTGCAGACATCGATGTCTTCTGCCTGCAAGAAGTTGCCAGCGGCTATCCGGAACTGCCGGGCAACAATGAACGCAACCAGTTCGACGAACTCGCGCAGCGGCTGCCGGGTTTCCACGCCATTGTAGGCATCGCCAGCGATGTGCCGGGACATCCGGTGCGCCGCGCGTTCGGCAACATGATGCTGTCGCGCTATCCGATGCTGCAGATCTTCCGGCACCTGCTGCCGTGGCCGGCCGAGCCCGGCGTGTTCAGCATGCAGCGCGTCGCGGTCGAAGCGACCCTCGACACGCCGGCGGGATATGTGCGCGTCACGACGACACACCTTGAGTACTACTCGGTCGAGCAGCGGTTTGCCCAGATCGAACGACTGCGGGAACTGCACAGGGAAGCCGCCTCGCATGCGCGCAGCGATCCGCCGCGCAATCTGTCGGACGCGCCTTTCTTCAACCCGCCGCGCGGCGGACCGGCCATTCTGACCGGCGATCTGAATTGCCTGCCGGATGCCGATGAAAGGAAACGCCTGCTCGCTCCGATCGATGCAGCAACGCCTCGTTATCACGATGCCTGGGAACGCGTGCACGGATCGGCCCCGCGTACGCCGACCGTCGGCGTGTACGACAAGATGCAGTGGCCGGGCGATCCCTTCGTCTTCGATTACATCCTGGTCAGCGAAGACCTGTGCGGGTGCGTCAAGGACGTCGTGGTCGATTCCGAAACAGATGCTTCCGATCATCAACCCATGCTGCTCGTGCTGGCATGACGCTGCCCGGAATTCGACTGAGGTTTGGTCAAGCGCATCGTCAGGAAGAATGTCAGCGCCACAATGATAGGCGTGCCATGCGCCGGAGGTGATCAACAATGTCCCCCTTTGCTGAAAACGCTGTTTCCTTGACGAATAATGCTGCGCGTGCATTCAAGCCGGCAGGCAATGCCGATCTGCCGGTTGTGCAGGAGAATGTTGTCAATCGCGAGTTGAGCCAGCTGGAATTCAACCGGCGCGTGCTTGCGCAAGCCGAGGATCCGGACACGCCATTGCTGGAGCGGCTTCGTTTTCTGTGCATCTTCAGCAGCAACATGGATGAATTCTATGAAATCCGCATTGCCGGACTGCTGGAGCAGATTCGCGGGGATGGATTCGTCGCCGATTACGATGGGCTGACCGCCGGCCAGGTGCATGCGCTGATCAGCAAGCGCGCACACGAACTGGTGGCGCATCAGTACCACGTGTTCAATGACGTGCTGACTCCCGCCCTTGCCGCGCAGGGAATCCGCTTTCTGCGGCGGCCCTCATGGACGCGGTCGCAGGCGCAGTGGATCAAGGCATACTTCTTCCGCGAACTCTTGCCCTTGCTGACGCCGATCGGATTGAGCCCGATGCATCCCTTCCCCCGGGTGCTGAACAAGACCCTGAACTTCGCGGTCGAGTTGGAAGGCAGCGATGCCTTCGACCGCAGCTCGACCGCAGCGATTGTGCAGCCGCCGCGCGCCTTGCCGCGCGTGATCCTTCTTCCGGCGGAGATTGCCGGTTGCGACTATGGCTTCGTCTTCCTGTCGTCCATTCTGCATGCCCATATGGGAGAGCTGTTTCCCGGCATGAAGGTGCGCGGCAGCTATCAGTTCCGGGTGACGCGCAACAGCGAACTGTTCATCGACGAGGAAGAAAAAAAGACATTGCGCGAAATCCTGCAGGGTGAATTGCCGCACCGGAGTTTTGGCGATGCGGTGCGGCTCGAGGTGGCCGCCAATTGCCCCGACGCGATGAAGACCTTCCTCCAGCAGCAATTCTCGCTCGCCGATGCGGATGTGTTCCCGGTGAATGGCCCCGTCAATCTGGTGCGCCTGCTGCAGGTGCCCGATAGCGTGGAGCGGGCCGATCTCAAATATCCGGTATTCCGCCCCGGCCTGCCGAACGCGCTCTTCGCGCAGCAAGACATGTTCTACGCGATTCGCGAGGGCGACATCCTGCTGCACCATCCGTACCAATCGTTTGCCCCGGTCGTGCGCTTCATCGAGCAGGCGGCGCAAGACCCCGACGTGGTGGCGATCAAGCAGACCGTGTATCGCGCCGGGCACGACTCGGCGCTGCTGCAGGCATTGATCAATGCGGCGCGCAGCGGCAAGGAGGTCACGGTCATTGTCGAATTGCTGGCGCGCTTCGACGAGGAGACCAACATCAACTGGGCGACGCAGCTGGAGGAAGTCGGCGCGCATGTGGTGTACGGCGTGTCCGGCTACAAGGTGCATGCCAAGATGGCCATGGTGATGCGGCGCGAAAACGGGCGCATCAGGCGCTATGCGCATCTGGGGACCGGCAATTACCATGCGCAGACGGCCAGGCTCTATACCGATTTCGGCCTCTTCACTTGCGACGAGAAGATGACGAGCGATGTCGCCAGCATCTTCAATCAACTGACCGGACTGGGCCACCCCGACAAGCTGGCCCATCTGTGGCAATCGCCGTTCACATTGCATCCCGCGCTGATGAAGGCGATCCGGCGTGAAACGGAACATGCCAGGGGCGGACGGAAAGCCCGCATCGTCGCCAAGGTGAATGCGCTGCTGGAAACCAGAATCATCGAGGCGCTGTACGAGGCATCGAAGGCCGGGGTCAGGATCAGGCTCATCGTGCGCGGGGCCTGCGCACTGCGTCCGGGAATTCCCGGACTGTCCGAGAATATCGAGGTGCGCTCCATCATCGGCCGCTTCCTGGAGCATACGCGGGTGTTCTATTTTCACAACAACAAGGCGAAGGATGTGTACCTCTCCAGCGCCGACTGGATGCATCGCAATTTCTTCCGCCGGGTGGAAATCTGCTTTCCCGTGCTCGATCCGCAGATCAAAAAGCGCATCATCGCCGAGGGGCTGAAGCCCTATTTGAAGGACAACATCGGCGCCTGGGAGATGACGCCGGATGGCTATTACCACCGCAGACACGGCCATCAGCATGCGTACTCCGCCCAGAACGCGCTGCTTGACATGCTTTCCTGACAAGCGAAATTCGACGAGATGCCGGTGAGCCCCCTGTTGCACCCGTTGCGACGGCAGCCGGCGGGTGTCGTATGCCCACGCATGCCCGCACAGGCTGGCCCCCTAAAACCCCGAAGTAGCGACGCTTTCTGCTGCTAATCCCTCGGTTGGCGGCGCAGCCGAAGCCTTATCATGGCCGGCAACATGCCCGATTCACGGGCCGCACATCACAGGCCGCAAACGCCCGCCATGCAAGAAAAACCGACAAGACCAGGATCGTCAGACTCCGCCGCGCAGCAAAGTCCCGCCGACATTGCGCGCGAAGCGTTTCGCCGTCTTGCCGTTCGCCGCATCGCGCCGACGCCCGAAGCGTACCGGGACGTTTACGACGAGGTCGCAGGTATCCGCGAACCATCCCCGGCCGAGCGGGTATTGACCGAGTTTGCCGCCAATCTGGCCGGCGCAAGCGGCGACATCGCGGGATATGCCACGCGGATGGCCGAGAATGCGCAGACACGTGACTGGCATGGCTACGGCAGGCATTTGCAGCAACTGGCCGACAAACACCTGAAGCCTGCCCCGGCCGCCAAGGAGCAGCCGGCACGGACAAATTCAATACCGCTGGTCGATGACGTCACGCCCGCACCGGTCCAAAGAATGCCGATACCGCTGGTCGATGACATCGCGCCGGCAGAAGAGCGCGAACCGGCAAGCCTGGTCGATGCGGGCACCGCGCCCGTCATCGACGGCAACGTTGCGCGGATGCTGCGCGAGATGCTGGCGCGCACCCTCAACTTTGCCGTGACTTCGCTGCTGCAGGGTTCTCCGGAACTCACGAAGGAATCGGAATCGCTGGCCACGGACATCAACATGGCGCGTACGCGCCAGGCCTTGTCGGAAATCGAGCCGCGCCTCAAGCAGTTCTGCTTCCGGGTCGAGATGAGAAGCGGCGACATCGCCGAAGAGCGCGAACTGCTGCTGCGCCTGTTCAGGCTGCTGATCGAGAACATCGGCGAGCTGCTGGAAGACGATTCGTGGTTGAGCGGGCAGATCACCAACGTGCAGGAGGTGCTGTCGGGCCCGATCAACTACGCGACACTGATGGACGCCACGCGCAGCCTGAAGGAAGTTATCTACAAGCAAAGCATGCTCAAGCACAGCCTTGCGGAGGCGAAAACGCGCGTCAGGGACATGATGCTGACCGCGATCGACCGCCTTGGTGCGGTCGCGACTAGTACCGGCGACTATCACCGGAAGATCGAGGCGTATTCGCAGAAGATCAGCGCGGCGAAAGGCGTTCCCGAACTGAACCAGTTGCTCGAAGACATCACGCGCGACACGCGCACGGCGCATATCGAGGCGCTGCGCTCACACGACGACGTGCTGGCGGCGCGCAACGAGGTGCACGGCGCGGAGACGCGCATCCAGGAACTGGAGTCGCAACTGGTGCAAATGAGCGAGCTGGTGCGCGAAGACCAGCTGACCGGCAGCCTGAACCGACGCGGACTCGACGAAGTGCTGGAGCGCGAAATGGCGCGCGCACAGCGGCGCAATTCGTCGCTGTGCATCGCGATGCTTGACGTCGACGATTTCAAGAAACTCAACGACACATATGGCCACAGTACCGGCGACGAGGCCCTGATCCACCTCGTGCGCGTGGTCAAGGATACGCTGCGCTCCATGGATGTGATCGCGCGGTTCGGCGGCGAGGAATTCATGATCGTGCTGCCCGACACGTCGCTGGAGGCAGCCTCGCAGACGGTGACGCGCGTGCAGCGCGAGCTGACCAAGCGCATCTTCATGCACAACCACGAGCGGCTGCTGATCACCTTCAGCGCCGGCGCGGCAATGTACCGGAGCGGGGAAGAACAGGTGGAATTGATCAAGCGCGCGGACGAGGCGCTGTACAAGGCCAAGAAGGCCGGCAAGAACCGCGTCGTCAATGCGGACTGAGCGGCGTGCCGCAAGAACCGAAAGATCATCGATGAAACAGCAACGCAGCAACAAGCTCGCCGACCTTGAAAGCGCCCTGCACCTCCATCGTGCGGGCAGACTGCAGGAAGCGGAAGCGCTCTACAGAAAAATGCCGCACAACGCGGATGCGCTGCATCTGCGCGGCGTGATCGCACATCAGTTGAACCGGAACGAAGAAGCGGTCGAACTGATCGGCAAGGCCCTGCAGGCGCATCCGTCCAATGCGGCCTACTATTTTTCGCTCGACATGGCTTTGCGTGCGTTGAACAGACTTGACGAGGTTACGGCCTGCTATCGGACGTTGCTGATACGCGCACCGGGCAACGCACTGGCCCACAACAGGCTGGGCAATGCGCTCAAGGATCAGGGCAATCTGGATGAAGCGGCAGTCTGCTATCGCCAGGCCATTGCGCTCAACGCCGATTTCGCCGAAGCGCACAACAACCTGGGCGTCGTGTACGCGGATCAAGGCCGGCATGACGACGCCATCATTTCCTACCGCCAAGCGCTTGCATGCGATCCGGCGTATGCCGCGGCGTATGCGAACACGGGAATCTCGCTGAGAAAACTGGGCAATATGGACGATGCTGCGGCCGCCTATGGAAAAGCCATCGAACTCAAGCCCGATTTCGTCGTCGCGCACACCAGCCTGGGAAGCGTGCGACAGGAGCAAGGCAGACTCGACGATGCCATCGCGAGCTACTCTGCGGCGCTGGCGCTCAAGCCGGATTTCGCTCAGGTGCACAACAATCTGGGCGCGATCTTCAAGCAGCAAGACAGCCTGGACGAGGCTGCCGCCTGCTACCGGCAAGCACTGACCATCGTTCCTGACTATGCCGAAGCGCATAGCAATCTCGGCAACGTGCTCAAGGACCAGAATCGACTGAACGAGGCAGTGACGTGCTACCAGAACGCCCTCGCCGTCAATCCGGATTTCTTCGAGGCGCACTACAACCTCGGCGTCGTGCTGCAGAACCTGGGCAGGAAAGTCGAGGCGATCCACTTCTATCAATCCGCACTCGCATTGCAACCCGATCTCGCGGAAGCACACAATAATCTCGGGATGCTGTTCACCGACGAAGGCATGCTGGAAGAGGCGGCGTACTGTTTTACGAAATGTCTCGAACTGATGCCTGATTCCGTCGAGGGGCATTACAACATGGGGAACGTATTCCGCGGCGAAGGCCGGATAAGCGACGCGGTCAACCGCTACCTGACGGCGCTCGGATACAAGCCCGATTTTGCCGAAGCCCACAACGGGCTGGGGCTTGCATTCGCGGATGCCGGCAATCTGGCGGAGGCCATCACCTGCCACGAAACCGCGATCATTCTCAAGCCGGACTTTGCCGACGCACATAACAACCTGGGCGGCTGCTTCAGCAACGAGGGCAAGCTCGACCGAGCAATCGATTGCTACGAAAAGGCGATTGCGGCAAACCCGGCACTGGTGAGCGCCTATAGCAATCTCGGCCTCGCCCTGCACGGACGCGGCAAGCCTGACGAGGCGATCGAATGGTATCGGCAAGCCTTGGGCCTCGACGCCGAGTTCACTACGGCGCACAGCAACATCCTGTTTGCGATGCAGTACTCGGCTGACTACGCCCCGGAAGATGTGCATGCCGAGCACGCGCGCTTCGGCGCGCAGTTCGAGACGCCGCTGAAATCCTCATGGATGCCGCACGGCAATGTGCGCGATCCGCAGCGCCGCCTGCGGATCGGCTACGTCTCGCCCGACTTCAACCGCCATGCCGTGTCCTACTTCATCGAGCCGGTGCTGGCGCTGCACGACAAGGCGCAGGTCGAGGTGTTCTGCTACTACAACGGCACCAGACAGGATCCGGTCACGCAGCGCCTGCAGGCGCTGGCCGAGCACTGGATCCCCTGCCGGCACCTGTCCGACGAGCGGCTGGCGGCGCGCATTCGCGCCGACGGCATCGACATCCTGATCGATCTGGCCGGCCACACCGGCGGCAACCGCCTGCTGGCCTTCGCCAGGAAGCCGGCGCCGGTGCAGGCCACCTGGCTCGGCTATCCGGCCACCACCGGCCTGTCCGCCATCGACTACCGCCTCACCGACGTCCATGCGGAACCGGCCGGCATGACCGAGCACCTGAACACCGAGCAATTGTGGTGGCTGCCCGAGATCTTCTGCTGCTACCGCGCCCACGACGACAGCCCGGCCGTGATCGATCATCCGCCGGCGCTGGACAACGGCTTCGTCACCTTCGGCTGCTTCAACAACTTCGCCAAGGTGACCGATCCGGTGCTGGCGCTGTGGGCCCGCCTGCTGCAGCGGGTGCCGCACGCGCGCCTGATGCTGGAGATCCACGGCATCGACGAGCCGGCCCGGCGCGCCGAGGTCGAGCAGCGTCTGGCGCGGCTCGGCATTCCGTCCGAGCGCCAGATCCTCGTGCCGCGCGCGCCCGCCAACCAGTATGCGCTGTACAACCGGATCGACATCGCGCTCGACCCCTTCCCCTGCAACGGCGGCACCACCAGCCTCGACACGCTGTGGATGGGGGTGCCGCTGGTGACGCTGGCCGGCGGCCACTTCACCGCGCGCATGGGGGTGACGATCCTGGCCAATGCCGGCCTGCCGGAACTGGTCGCGCACAGCGAAGACGCCTACCTCGACATCGCCGCCGCGCTGGCGCTCGACCCCGCGCGCCTCGCGCGCACCCGCGCCGGGCTGCGCCAGCGCGTGCAGGCAAGCCCCCTGATGGATGCGCCGCGCTTCACCCGCCATCTGGAACAGGCCTATCGCGGCATGTGGCACAACTGGTGCGAAAGCAAACAAACAGCGGCAATTGAAGGATCCCCGGCATTCCAATGAAAACCACAGCGCCTGCCATCTGCTTATGAAACACCAGCGAAGCCACACGTCATCGGATATCGAAACTGCTCTGCAGCACCATCGGGCTGGCCGTCTGCAGCAGGCGGAAGCGCTCTACAGGAAAATGCCGCGCAATCCCGATGCGCTGCATCTGCGCGGCGTCATCGCGCATCAATTGAGGAAGCATGACGAGGCGATTGAACTGATCCGGCAGGCGATCAAGTTCAAACCATCCAATGCCAATTATTATTTCGCGCTCGAGCCGGTTTATCGCGAGTTGAATCGGGTCAATGACGTCATCTCTGCCTATCAGGAGCTGCTGTCCCATTCACCGGGAAATGCACTCGCGCAAAACAATCTGGGCAATGCATTCAAGGACTGCGGCCGCATGCAGGATGCGGAAGCCTGCTATCAGCAAGCCATTGCGATCGATCCCCGCTTTGCCGAGGCATATGCCAATCTGGGTGTGCTTTACACATCGCGAGGCGACACCGATCAGGCGATAGCCTGCTTTCAAAACGCCATCACGCTCAAACCGAAATTTGCCGGGGCGCACAATGACATCGGAATCGCGCTTTCGAACGCTGGACAGCTAGAGCATGCTCTAGCCAGTTTCCAGAATGCCGTAACCCTCGATCCGGGATTCTTCGCTGCGCATCACAATCTGGGATGTGCGCTGCGCAATCAAGGCAGATTGGATGAGGCGATGGCGAGCTATAAAAGAGCGCTGGTACTGCGACCGGATTTTGTGGATGCCCACAACGACCTGGGAATCACGCACACCCTGCTGGGCAACCTGGACGAAGCCATCGCCTGCTACCAGACCGCACTTGGTCTGAACCCGAATTTCGAGGCCGCATACAACAATCTGGGAACCGCATTGCATGGCAAGGGCAAGCCCGACGAAGCCATCGCCTATTACCGCCAGGCGCTCGCCCGGAACCCCGGATTCGCGCCTGCCCACAATGCCTTGCTGCTCGAACTGCAGTATTCCTCGTCATACAGCCCCGAGCAGATGCATGCCGAGCACGTGCGCTTCGGCGCGCAGTTCGAGACGCCGCTGAAATCCTCATGGATGCCGCACGGCAATGTGCGCGATCCGCAGCGCCGCCTGCGGATCGGCTACGTCTCGCCCGACTTCAACCGCCATGCCGTGTCCTACTTCATCGAGCCGGTGCTGGCGCTGCACGACAAGGCGCAGGTCGAGGTGTTCTGCTACTACAACGGCACCCGCCAGGATCCGGTCACGCAGCGCCTGCAGGCGCTGGCCGAGCACTGGATCCCCTGCCGCCACCTGTCCGACGAGCGGCTGGCGGCGCGCATTCGCGCCGACGGCATCGACATCCTGATCGATCTGGCCGGCCACACCGGCGGCAACCGCCTGCTGGCCTTCGCCAGGAAGCCGGCGCCGGTGCAGGCCACCTGGCTCGGCTATCCGGCCACCACCGGCCTGTCCGCCATCGACTACCGCCTCACCGACGTCCATGCGGAACCGGCCGGCATGACCGAGCACCTGAACACCGAGCAATTGTGGTGGCTGCCCGAGATCTTCTGCTGCTACCGCGCCCACGACGACAGCCCGGCCGTGATCGATCATCCGCCGGCGCTGGACAACGGCTTCGTCACCTTCGGCTGCTTCAACAACTTCGCCAAGGTGACCGATCCGGTGCTGGCGCTGTGGGCCCGCCTGCTGCAGCGGGTGCCGCACGCGCGCCTGATGCTGGAGATCCACGGCATCGACGAGCCGGCCCGGCGCGCCGAGGTCGAGCAGCGTCTGGCGCGGCTCGGCATTCCGTCCGAGCGCCAGATCCTCGTGCCGCGCGCGCCCGCCAACCAGTATGCGCTGTACAACCGGATCGACATCGCGCTCGACCCCTTCCCCTGCAACGGCGGCACCACCAGCCTCGACACGCTGTGGATGGGGGTGCCGCTGGTGACGCTGGCCGGCGGCCACTTCACCGCGCGCATGGGGGTGACGATCCTGACCAATGCCGGTCTGCCGGAACTGGTCGCGCACAGCGAAGACGCCTACCTCGACATCGCCGCCGCGCTGGCGCTCGACCCCGCGCGCCTCGCGCGCACCCGCACCGGGCTGCGCCAGCGCGTGCAGGCAAGCCCCCTGATGGATGCGCCGCGCTTCACCCGCCATCTGGAACAGGCCTATCGCGGCATGTGGCACAACTGGTGCGAAAGCTGCGAGAACGATACGGTGCCAGCAGAAATTTCCGTCACCGCAGCGGATGCTGCTGCCCTCAACAATTCGGGGAATGCGCTCAAGGAGCAAGGCAGGCTGGACGAAGCGGCAACGAGTTACCTGCAGGCTATCACCGCCGATCCAATGCGGTTCGAAGCCCACTACAACCTGGGCACTGTCCTTCTCGATCAAGGGAAATTGGATGAGGCGATCCTGTCATATCAGCGAGCGCTTGCCTTGAATCCTGATTTGGCTGCGGCGCATCATGGCATTGCCCTCGCATTCGCGGATGAGGGCAAGCTGGAGGAAGCTATTGACCATTACCGGAAAGCGATCGCCCTTGCCCCTCGTTTTGCCATCGCTTACAACAACCTCGGCAATGCATTGCGGCTGCAAGGAAAGCTGGACGAAGCCACGCACAGTTACAAAGCCGCAATCGATATCGAGCCCGGCTTCGCCGATGCCCATAACAGTCTTGGTGCGGCATATCATATTCAGGGTCGAATCGCCGAGGCGGTTGACAGCTACCTGGCGGCACTGGCTCAGGATCCGAATTGCCACGGCGCGTACAACAATCTGGGCACGGCCTTCTACGACCAGGGTCTTTTTGACGATGCGATAACCTGCTATCGGCAATCGATCGCGCTCGATCCAAACGATGCAGGCAGCCATTACAACCTCGGCAATGCCTATGCGGAGCAGGGAAATCTGAACGAAGCGATATCGTCCTACCTGCAAGCGATCGCGCTCAAACTGGATTACGTTCAGGCGTACAACAGCCTAGGCATCGCATTCGCGCTCAAAGGGCAATTTGGCGAAGCGGTTTCCTGCTATGAAACCGCGACTGCGCTCCAGCCGGACTTTGCCGATGCCTACAACAATCTTGGCAATGCGTTCACGGAGCAAAACCGGATTGCCGAAGCAAGGGAATGTTTTCAATCGGCGCTGCGAATCAGACCGGACTTTGCCGAAGCCCACTGCAACCTCGGCCGCACATACCACCAGCAGAGCGAACCCGACGAGGCAATCGCCTGCTACCGGCAAGCGCTTGCCTATAAGCCGGACTATCCCGATGCCTACGGCAACATGTTATTGGACATGCAGTATTCCTCGTCGTACAGCCCCGAGCAGATGCATGCCGAGCACGCGCGCTTCGGCGCGCAGTTCGAGACGCCGCTCAAGACCGCATGGATGCCGCACGGCAATGTGCGCGATCCGCAGCGCCGCCTGCGGATCGGCTACGTCTCGCCCGACTTCAACCGCCATGCCGTGTCCTACTTCATCGAGCCGGTGCTGGCGCTGCACGACAAGGCGCAGGTCGAGGTGTTCTGCTACTACAACGGCACCCGCCAGGATCCGGTCACGCAGCGCCTGCAGGCGCTGGCCGAGCACTGGATCCCCTGCCGCCACCTGTCCGACGAACGGCTGGCGGCGCGCATCCGCGCCGACGGCATCGACGTCCTGATCGACCTCGCCGGCCACACCGGCGGCAACCGCCTGCTGGCCTTCGCCAGGAAGCCGGCGCCGGTGCAGGCCACCTGGCTCGGCTATCCCGCCACCACCGGCCTGTCCGCCATCGACTACCGCCTCACCGACGTCCATGCGGAACCGGCCGGCATGACCGAGCACCTGAACACCGAGCAACTGTGGCGGCTGCCCGAGATCTTCTGCTGCTACCGCGCCCACGACGACAGCCCGGCCGTGATCGATCATCCGCCGGCGCTGGACAACGGTTTCGTCACCTTCGGCTGCTTCAACAACTTCGCCAAGGTGACCGATCCGGTGCTGGCGCTGTGGGCCCGCCTGCTGCAGCGGGTGCCGCACGCGCGCCTGATGCTGGAGATCCACGGCATCGACGAGCCGGCCCGGCGCGCCGAGGTCGAGCAGCGTCTGGCGCGGCTCGGCATTCCGTCCGAGCGCCAGATCCTCGTGCCGCGCGCGCCCGCCAACCAGTATGCGCTGTACAACCGGATCGACATCGCGCTCGACCCCTTCCCCTGCAACGGCGGCACCACCAGCCTCGACACGCTGTGGATGGGGGTGCCGCTGGTGACGCTGGCCGGCGGCCACTTCACCGCGCGCATGGGGGTGACGATCCTGACCAATGCCGGCCTGCCGGAGCTGGTCGCGCACAGCGAGGACGCCTACCTCGAGATCGCCGCCGCGCTGGCGCTCGACCCCGCGCGCCTCGCGCGCACCCGCGCCGGGCTGCGCCAGCGCGTGCAGGCAAGCCCCCTGATGAACGCGCCGCGCTTCACCCGCCATCTCGAACACGCCTATCGCGGCATGTGGCTCAACTGGTGCAACGATAAGCATAACGACGACAAGCATAACGACGGCAAACAAAACGAAGGGAGCAATGCATGAAAGCGGTTATTCTCGCCGGCGGCCTCGGCACGCGCATTCTGGAAGAAAGCCACCTGCGTCCCAAGCCGATGATCGAAATCGGCGGCAAGCCGATCCTGTGGCACATCATGAAGATCTACGCGCATCACGGCGTCAACGACTTCATCATCTGCCTCGGCTACAAGGGTTATGTGATCAAGGAATACTTCGCCAATTATTTTCTGCACATGTCCGACGTCACCTTCGACATGGAGAAAAACCGGATGGAAGTGCATCAGCAGAATGCCGAGCCATGGCGCGTGACGCTGGTCGATACCGGGCCGAACACCATGACTGGCGGCCGCCTGCGGCGCGTGAAGCAGTACCTGACGCCGGGCCAGCCCTTCTGCTTCACCTATGGCGACGGCGTGGCGGATATCGACATCACAGCGGAAATCGCGTTCCACAAATCGCACGGCAAGCTGGCGACGGTGGCGGCTGTGCAGCCTCCGGGCCGCTACGGCGCGCTGATGCGCGACGGCGATGCGGTGACCGGTTTTCAGGAAAAACCGCAAGGCGACGGCGGCTGGATCAACGGCGGCTTTTTCATCCTGCAACCGGAAGTCATCAGCCTGGTTGATGGCGACGCGACCAGCTGGGAACTCGAACCGATGGCCAATCTCTCGACCGAGAAACAGTTGATGGCATTCGAGCACAGTGGCTTCTGGCAACCGATGGACACACTGCGCGAGAAGAACATGCTGGAGGAGTTGTGGCAGACCGATCACGCGCCGTGGAAGGTGTGGCGATGAGCGGAGCGCACTCTCTGCAAGCCGCCTACGCGGGCCGCCGGGTCTTCGTGACCGGCCATACCGGCTTCAAGGGTTCGTGGCTGTCCTTGTGGCTGGCACGTCTCGGCGCTCACGTGACCGGATACGCGCTGCCGCCCTGCACAACGCCCAGCGTGTTCGAACTGGCGCGCGTCGGCGAAGCCTTGACGCGGCATGTCACGGGCGATGTCCGCGACCAGGTCGCCTTGACGACGGCCATGCGCGAAGCCGCGCCCGAAGTCATCTTCCACCTCGCCGCGCAGCCTCTCGTGCGGTTGTCCTACCGCGAACCGGCGGCAACCTGGTCCACCAACGTGATGGGCACGGTCAACCTGCTGGAAGCGGCGCGCGCCTGCCCCAGCGTCAAGGCCATCGTGGTCATCACCACCGACAAATGCTACGACAACCGCGAATGGATCTGGGGCTATCGTGAAAGTGATCCGCTGGGCGGCAGCGACCCGTACAGCGCCAGCAAGGCAGCGACGGAACTGGTCGTGCAAAGCTATCGCAAAAGCTTCTTCTCGAACAGCGGCCCGTTGCTGGCTTCGGCCCGCGCCGGCAATGTCATCGGCGGCGGCGACTGGAGCGACGACCGGCTGATTCCGGATGCGGCGCGCGCGGTGGCGAGCCGCCAGCCGCTGCTGATCCGCAATCCGGCGGCCACCCGCCCCTGGCAGCATGTGCTGGAATCCCTGCATGGCTATCTGCTGCTCGGCGCGCGCTTGTCGGGCGGCGAAGCCGCGATGGCCGACGCATTCAACTTTGGGCCGGATGCTGCCGATAATCTTTCTGTGGCCGATGTGCTGACGCGCTTGCAGGCGCACTGGCCGGCGCTGAATTGGCAACTGGAAGAAAATGCCGAACAGGCGCCGCACGAAGCGCGCTTTCTGTACCTTGATTCAAGCAAGGCGCGGCGTCTGCTGGACTGGACGCCGACATGGCAACTGGCAACAGGACTGGAGAAAACGGCACAGTGGTATTACACCGTCGCGCAACAACCGTCCGCCGCCCGCGCCATCACCGAACAACAGCTGGATCAATTCTGCTCATGACTCACTCGTCCACCTGCCGCTCTTGCGGCGCGCCGCTCGATCCCGTCAGGCACACGTTTGCCGACCTCGGCCTGTCGCCCGTTTCCAACGCCTTCGTCAAGCCGGAAAATGCCGCGCGCGGCGAGATGTTCTATCCGCTACATGCGCTGGTATGCGAGCGCTGCTGGCTGGTGCAATTGTCCGACGTATCGCGTGCCGAAGCGCACTTCCACGATGACTACGTGTACTTCTCCTCGTTCTCCAGCTCATGGCTGGCACATGCGCGACGCTATGTGGACATGATGATCCCGCGCTTCGGCCTCGATGCCGCCAGCCGCGTCGTGGAAATTGCCAGCAACGACGGCTATCTGCTGCAGTATTTCGTGCAGGCCGGCATTCCCAGCCTCGGCGTGGAACCGACCGCCAACACGGCCGCAGCAGCGCGCAAGGTCGGCGTCGAGAGCCGTGAAATGTTCTTCGGCCGCGACACGGCGGCGCAGCTCGCCGCGGAAGGCGGACAAGTCGATCTGCTGCTCGGCAATAACGTGCTGGCCCATGTGCCGGACATCAACGATTTCGTGGGTGGCATGCCGCTCCTGCTCAAGCCGCAAGGCGTGATCACGCTGGAGTTCCCGCACCTGCTCAACCTGATGGCACAGAACCAGTTCGACACGCTGTACCACGAACATTATTCCTACCTGTCGCTGACGGCGCTCGTGCCGATTTTCCAGCGCGCCGGATTGCGCTTCTTCGACGTCGAACATCTGCCTACGCACGGTGGCAGCCTGCGCGTGTATGCCTGCCATCACGCAGCCGCACATGCCGAAAACGCCGCCGTCGCCGACTGCCTGAAGCAGGAAGCAGCCGCCGGCCTGACGCAGCTTGCGACCTATGCCGCGTTCGGTGAAAAAGTACGCGGCACGAAACGCGCGCTGCTCGACTTCCTGCTTGCGGCCAAGCGCGAAGGCCGCCGCATTGCCGCGTATGGGGCTGCCGCCAAGGGCAATACGCTGCTCAATTATTGCGGCGTCGGCACGGACTTCATCGACTACGCGGTGGACAAGAATCCGGTCAAGCAGGGCCGTCTGCTGCCGGGCACGCGCATTCCGGTCCGCGCGCCCGAAACGGTGTTCGAAACGCACCCCGACTATCTGCTGATCCTGCCATGGAACATCAAGGAGGAAGTGATGCAGCAGATGGCTGACATCCGCACATGGGGAGGCAAATTCGTCGTGCCCATCCCTTCAGTCGAGGTCATTGCGTGAAGTTCACCCCTGCCCCCTTGCCCGGCGCATTCGTGATCGACATCGAACGGCACGAAGACGAACGCGGCTTCTTTGCGCGCACCGTGTGCACCGAGGAGTTCGCGCACCACGGCTTGAATCCGAATTTTCTGCAGCACAGTGTGTCGTGGAATCCGCGCCAGGGAACGCTGCGCGGCATGCACTATCAGGCAGCACCGCACGAAGAGGAAAAACTGGTGCGCGTCACACGCGGCGCGGTATTCGACGTGATCGTGGACCTGCGTCGCGACTCGCCTGCCTTCGGTCGCTGGTTTGGCGTCGAGCTGTCAGCGGACAACCACCGCCAGCTCTACATTCCGCGCGGCGTGGCACATGGCTTTCAGACGCTGCAAGCCGACACGGAAGTGTTTTACGCCATGGCGGAAGTGTTTCACCCGACAGCAGCGCGTGGTTTGCGCTGGGACGATGCAGCCCTGGACATCGCCTGGCCGGACTGCAACAATCGCACGATATCGGACAAGGACCGTGCGCTACCGCTGTTCTCCGAATGTTTTGAAACCACGAAGACTCATTGAGAGATTGGACGACAACATGGATCAAGAAAAACTGCTGGCGGCACTGGGCATGATCGCGCAGAAGCCGGAATGGCGCGCCGAGTTCATTCGCCAGATGCAAGCCTTCGAGAAGAAGATCGCGACCCGCGACATCGACATTCGCGAAGACGTCACCGGCCCGCTGATCGACGCGCTGCATGACGACGACCAGATGGTGAGAAAAGTGCTGGCCGACGGCACGCAACTCGATTTCCTCTACCGCTCGAAGATTGCGCGCGATTTCGTCATGTCCGAACCGGCACAGCCCGACCACGCGTGGGAACCGCAGACTTCACGCCTTTTGGTCGATCTCGCCAGCCGCGCCAAACAGGTCGTGATCGGCGGCGCGTATTTCGGCGACCAGGCGATTCTGATCGCCAGGCAAGCCGCGAAGAATCACGGCACGGTTCACGCCTTCGAACCCAACAACGACCAGCGGCGCGTGCTGATGCATAACGCCGAACTGAACGGCCTCACCAACATCGTGCCGCGTTCCGAGGGACTGTGGGACAACAGCTCGACGACGCTGAAGCTGGTCGGCTTCGACTCGTTCGCACACCCGGAAGTGGCGCACGCCGGCAGCAGCGACGGCTTCCAGACCGTCACCATCCAGGATTACCTGAAGGCAGCAGGCGTTGCCCAGCTCGACCTGATCATGCTCGATATCGAAGGCGCAGAACTGCGCGCCCTGCAAGGCGCCCAGGCGTATCTGGAGCGCCCTGCAGGTGAAGCCCCCAATATCGTCTTCGAAGTGCATCGCCACTACGTCGATTGGAGCCGCGGTCTGGAAAACACCGACATCGTCAAGCTTCTGACCAATGTCGGCTATCACGTCTTTGCCGTGCGCGATTTCAATTCGAACTATGACCTGTCCAGCCAGCCCATCGAGCTGATCCCGGCCGACGCGGTCTATCTCGAAGGCCCGCCGCACGGCTTCAACATGGTGGCAGTCAAGGACGGCGCGCTATTCGATTCGCCGCGCTACCGAATTTGCAAAGGCGTCAGCCCGAAGCTGCTGCGCCACAAGGACCCGGCGCTGCACCATCCGATCGGCGGCCTGTAAACCTCATGCCCCGCTATACCGTACTCGGCGCATCGGGCTTCGTCGGCACCCGCCTCGTGGCCGCATTGCGGGCGGCGGGACACGAGGTGTACGCCCCGCCACGCGATGACGTCGGGCTGCTCTCGCTCGACCTCGGGCAGGTGTTCTATTGCATCGGGCTGACCGCAGACTACGCAGCGCGTCCCTTCGACACCGTGGAAGCGCATGTCAGCCTGCTGGCGCGCGTATTACGCGAGGCCCGCTTCTCGCACCTGATCTATCTGTCCTCGACGCGCCTGTACGACAGCCTCGGCAGCGACAGTGACAGCGGCCAGGAAACGCAGGCGCTGGCGCTGAACCCGACCAATCCGCGCCATCTGTATGACCTCTCCAAGGCCCTGGGCGAAAACCTGTGCCTGACCGTCGCCGCCGAACGCACCGCGGTCGCCCGCCTGTCCTGCGTCTATGACTGGAGCCCCGGCGCTCCCGGCTACCTGTCGGAGTGGCTGCAACGCGCCGCGCGTGAGAAGCAATTTACGCTCGACTCGGGTACAGGCTACGTGCGCGACTATATCCACCTCGACGACGTGGTGGCGGCGTTGCGCGCCATGTCCGATCACGCTGCCAACGGCATCGTCAATCTCGCCAGCGGCGAAAACGTGTCCAATGCGGAGCTGACGGAAGTCTTCAACCGCTGCGGCTGGTCCGTCAGCCTGAGCCGCGACATTGCGTGCCAGCAAGCCCCGCTGTGCGACGTGCAGCGGCTGTCTGCACTTGGCCTGGTGCCGCGCCCGGTGCGCGCCGTGATCGAATCCCGTTTGAAAGGAATGTGATTGCGATGGAACTGCTTGAACACACGCGCCAAAGCCTGATCGACTACACCTGCGCCCAGGTCGCCACGTTCTTCCCGGACGGGAAAGGCGACATGGTGCGAACGCAGGTGAGCCGCCACATCGACGAGGCGCTGACACGATTGGAACGCTGCATCAATGCCGTGCGGATGTGGACGCCCGAGCGCTTCAACTATCTGAACTCCAGCCAGTACTGCATCTACCTGTATTACCTCGCCAACACCATCTGGTGCAACGAGCGCGACCCGGCCGTGCCGACTCGCCTGTTCTGCCTCAACAAGGCATTGAACGCGATCGATCTGTTTTACGAGATCGAGATGCCGGAGGTCTTTTTCATCGGCCACTCCGTCGGCATCGTGCTGGCCAAGGCGACCTATGGAAACCATCTCGTGCTGTATCAAAACTCCACGGTCGGCAAGAATCACGGCATCGCCCCGGTGATCGGCGACGGCGTGGTGATGTATCCGAACACGGCCATCATCGGCCGCTGCCACGTCGCCAGCGGCACCGTCCTGGCGCAGGGAACCAGCATCATCAATCACGATACGCCGGGCGATTGCATGGCCTTTAATGGAGACAACGGCGTACCGACATTCAAGCCGGCCAAACGCGCCGTGCTGGAGGATATTTTCCGGCTGGGATGATATGCGTGGCACTTGCACGCGCGGTTCCGCAAATCAACGCAATACTGTCGCAGGAAGCTGATTTGCACGCCGCGCATGCGTTGATCGGCGACGTGGCAACGTGGATTTCCGATGAGCAATAACGATGTGCTGCCTCCATTGAAAATGCGTATTCAGGCGATGCGTTATAATGCGCGTTCGCTGGGCAGATTGCCCTTTTCGGATTGGCAGCCAGTCCTCCAGTCCTTTACCTATCCTTGGTCGCACGCAGGTTCGAGTTTCAAGCGTGTTGATCATTCCCAATGTTTCTCCGTGTCATGAAGGCGCACACCAATGCGCCCCTTCAAAGCGCTCCTTGTTTGTGCTGGACGAACAAAGGCATGCAACGAGAGCGAAATCGTAATTAGAAGCCTGCTCGCAGGTCGGCTCACTGGCCCACTCTCACGAGCCGCAACACACGTTGTCTTTGCAACGTGCAACTCATGGCTGCCGGCCTTGGCAAAGCAGCCCAGACAAGGAAATGAAGAATGGCGAAAGAAGAACTTCTTGAAATGGACGGTCTTGTTGAAGAAGTACTCCCGGATTCACGCTTCCGTGTGAACCTCGACAATGGCCATCAGCTGATTGCCTACACTTCCGGCAAGATGCGGCAGCACCACATTCGAATCCTCGCAGGCGACAAGGTGACGTTGGAACTGTCTCCGTACGATCTCAGCAAAGGGCGCATTACCTTCCGCCATATCGAGAAACGCGGACCGGTAGGCCCGCGCACGCAGCGCCGTCGCTAAGGCGGTACGGACGCGTCAATAAAGGAGTCGACATGAAGATTGATCGCAAGACAGGTGCCGACGCCATTTCCGAGAGTGCAAGAGCAATTGCCATGGAACATGGCATATTGCTCTCCGAATGCGTCTGGGACCTTGGACAAGACTTCCGGCTTGAGCATGCTCACCGGCTCGATCTCGTCACTGCGACAAAGTCCGTGCGGCTGTATTTCCCGGATCTGGAATTGACCACTTCCGGGAACGAGCACAGGGAAAAACGAACCAGGGATCGCTTACACCGCGCGATTTCCCAGTTGATATCGCGTCCACCCACGGCAACATACACCTATCGATAAGCGCATCGGCGCAAGCGCGCCGTATCTGCACTCTGCTTCGACTCCCCTGCACTTGCAAACGGGACGCAGGCAGTAGTTAATCTCAGTAGTCAATCTCTTCAGCCATCGCTTCTCCGTCATGCCGGAGAAGCGGGCCGCCCCGCCAAATACCCCATCCAATTCACTGGAGGGAGCTATTGACGGCAACTTCCCTTCTTTCTTTAGCCCATTCGGGCAGTCGGCTGGAATATTCGCAAAATAATTGCGAAATCGCTCTTTTTCCTAAAGATTTTTCGGCACCTTCCGAAGATGAGTTGCCTGCTGCAAATTCAGGCAAGACCGGAAAAAAAATATAGATATTTCGATTAAATTTTTTCCAGTATCGCCCGATAAAAGGTGCAACAAGGCTCGAGACGGAATCCCCCGCTCGCCCCCGACAGATCGACAGGAGAACAGACATGCCATCCATCATCAATACCAATACCGCGTCGTTGAATGCGCAACGCAACCTCTCGGCATCCGAGTCATCCCTTGCCACTTCCCTGCAACGCCTGTCTTCCGGCCTGCGCATCAACAGCGCCAAGGACGACGCCGCCGGCCTCGCCATTTCGCAACGCTTCACCGCCCAGATCCGCGGCCTGAACCAGGCCCAGCGCAACGCCAACGACGGCATCTCGCTGGCGCAGACCGCTGAAGGCGGCCTCGGCACCACCGGCGACCTGCTGCAGCGCATGCGCGAACTGGCAGTGCAATCGGCCAACGGCACCAACTCCGCCTCCGACCGCGCCTCGCTGCAACAGGAAGTCTCGCAGCTGACCCAGGAATTGAACCGCGTCGCCACCACCACCCAGTTCAACGGCCAGAACGTGCTCGACGGCTCGCTGTCGTCCACCCAGTTCCAGGTCGGCGCCAACGCCAACCAGGTCATCAACGTCGGCATCAACAGCGCCAAGGCTTCCGACATCGGCAACTTCACGCTGGCCAACAACATCGCGGCCGGTGCCGGCACCACCATCAGCGGCGCCTCCACCACCGGCGGCTCCAACATCGCCGCAGTGAACAACGTCAAGGCCCAGACCCTGACCATCGCCGGCAACGGCAAGACCACAACGACCGCCGTCAACGCAGGCGACTCTGCCAAGACCATCGCCGCCACGATCAACTCGTCGACCGCGACCACCGGCGTGACCGCCACCGCGCAGACCCAGGCGGCACTGAGCGGCCTGCAGTCGGTCGGCAACGTCACCTTCTCGCTGAACGGCGTGGCCATCGGCGCCACCATCAACGCCACCAACGACCTGTCGACACTGGGCTCGGCGATCAATGCGCAGACCTCCTCCACCGGCATCAGCGCCACCGTCAACGGCGGCACCGTGACGCTCAAGTCGGCCGACGGCACCGACGTCAAGATCACCAGCTTCACCAACTCCGCCGGCGGCACGGTCAAGCTGGACGGCCAGGATGCCTTCTCCGGCGCGAACATGGGCACGCAGCAGACCCTGACCTCGGGCGGCGCCACCAACAGCGCGACCGTCGGCGGCTCGCTGCAGTTCGGCTCCAGCTCCGGCTACACCATCAGCTCCAGCACCAGCTCCTCCGGCGGCCTGTTTGCCGGCGCGGCAGCCGCGCAGCAGGCGTCGACCCTGACGCAGGTGGCTTCGCTGGACATCAGCACCGTCTCCGGCGCGAACAATGCCCTGTCCACCATCGATGCGGCGCTCTCCAGCATCAGCAACTCGCGCGCGGCGCTGGGTGCGTTGCAGAACCGCTTCGCCTCCACGGTGACCAGCTTGCAGACCACCTCGGAAAACCTGTCCGCTGCGCGCAGCCGCATCCAGGATGCCGACTTCGCATCGGAAACGGCGGCGCTGACGCGCGGCCAGATCCTGCAGCAGGCCGGTACCGCCATGCTGTCGCAGGCGAACTCGCTGCCCAACGGCGTCCTCTCCTTGCTGCAACGCTGATACAAACCATTGTCCCGGCTGGTGTTTCCAGCCGGGACTTTGTTCGCCAGAGCCGCCGCAAGGCGGCTTTTTTCATTGGTGGCATGCACAAAGTTCCCCTGCTGAATACGCATGTACAGCATGGTTGGGCTTGAGGTTCCTCGCTTCACTCCGAGCGACAATGGGTCACCATTCTTGACTTCTCTCTTTCGCATCATGAATCTCGCGCCGTGAATCGATGCAGACACCTTCCTGCCATTCCGAGAGACGTCGCAACGGAGAATCCCGCCTTTGCACGCCTGCGCCGCTCTGCGAGCGCTTTTGCATGCCATTTTGACAAACACATCAAAAAAAAGAATTGCAAAAAATACTTATCAAGTTGCTTTTTGGCACTAAAGATTTTCCTAAACCGTCCGAAGTAGAGTTGCCCGGTTCGGGTTTGGACACGATTGGAAAAAATAAAGCTTCCGGGCCTAAAGTTTTTCCAGTCTCGTCCGATATGTCTGGTGACAGCGGCCCTTTTCCCCGCGCAGCATGGGGGCAGACCAAAGTTGGCAGCGCTTGAGCCGGAAAACATGATGGCCTTAACAGGAGAATCCAAATGCCAGCAATCATCAATACCAATACCGCGTCGTTGAATGCGCAACGCAACCTCTCGGCATCCGAGTCATCCCTTGCCACTTCCCTGCAACGCCTGTCTTCCGGCCTGCGCATCAACAGCGCCAAGGACGACGCCGCCGGCCTCGCCATTTCGCAACGCTTCACCGCCCAGATCCGCGGCCTGAACCAGGCCCAGCGCAACGCCAACGACGGCATCTCGCTGGCGCAGACCGCTGAAGGCGGCCTCGGCACCACCGGCGACCTGCTGCAGCGCATGCGCGAACTGGCAGTGCAATCGGCCAACGGCACCAACTCCGCCTCCGACCGCGCCTCGCTGCAACAGGAAGTCTCGCAGCTGACCCAGGAATTGAACCGCGTCGCCACCACCACCCAGTTCAACGGCCAGAACGTGCTCGACGGCTCGCTGTCGTCCACCCAGTTCCAGGTCGGCGCCAACGCCAACCAGGTCATCAACGTCGGCATCAACAGCGCCAAGGCTTCCGACATCGGCAACTTCACGCTGGCCAACAACATCGCGGCCGGTGCCGGCACCACCATCAGCGGCGCGTCCACCACCGGCGCATCCAACATCGCTGCAGTGAACAACGTCAAGGCCCAGACCCTGACCATCGCCGGCAACGGCAAGACCACAACGACCGCCGTCAACGCAGGCGACTCTGCCAAGACCATCGCCGCCACGATCAACTCGTCGACCGCGACCACCGGCGTGACCGCCACCGCGCAGACCCAGGCGGCACTGAGCGGCCTGCAGTCGGTCGGCAACGTCACCTTCTCGCTGAACGGCGTGGCCATCGGCGCCACCATCAACGCCACCAACGACCTGTCGGCACTGGGCTCGGCGATCAATGCGCAGACCTCCTCCACCGGCATCAGCGCCTCCGTCAACGGCGGCACCGTGACGCTCAAGTCGTCCGACGGCACCGACGTCAAGATCACCAGCTTCACCAACTCCGCCGGCGGCACGGTCAAGCTGGACGGCCAGGACGCCTTCTCCGGCGCGAACATGGGCACGCAGCAGACCCTGACCTCGGGCGGCGCCACCAACAGCGCGACCGTGGGCGGCTCGCTGCAGTTCGGCTCCAGCTCCGGCTACACCATCAGCTCCAGCACCAGCTCCTCCGGCGGCCTGTTTGCCGGCGCGGCAGCCGCGCAGCAGGCGTCGACCCTGACGCAGGTGGCTTCGCTGGACATCAGCACCGTCTCCGGCGCGAACAATGCCCTGTCCACCATCGATGCGGCGCTCTCCAGCATCAGCAATTCGCGTGCGGCGCTGGGTGCGTTGCAGAACCGCTTCGCCTCCACCGTGACCAGCTTGCAGACCACCTCGGAAAACCTGTCCGCTGCGCGCAGCCGCATCCAGGATGCCGACTTCGCGTCGGAAACGGCGGCGCTGACGCGCGGCCAGATCCTGCAGCAGGCCGGTACCGCCATGCTGTCGCAGGCGAACTCGCTGCCCAACGGCGTGTTGGCCCTGCTGCGCGGCTAATCACCTCCGCAGTTTGATGCAGACCGATACCCCGGCTGGAGTTTTCCAGCCGGGGTATTTTCACAAAAGGAACGATCATGGAAATTCGACCAGTCGGTAGCAACAACCCATCGGGACAGCGTGTTTCGGATACAGGCAATTTCACGGCCGACGTGCCATCCATTGCGGCCCGTGAAGCGGCTTCGCCGGTACAGACCGTCAATGCGGTGCAGCAACCGGGCAAAGTGCCGGACATGAATCAGGTGCACGACGCGGTAAAGCAGATCAACGATGCACTGAAGAGCGGCCTGGAATTCTCGGTCGATTCGGACGCGCATCGCACAATCGTGAAAGTCGTCGATCAGCAGACGAAGGAAGTGATCCGGCAAATGCCGACAGAGGAAGCCTTGGAAGTCGCCAAGGCGCTGGATCGCCTGCAAGGTTTGCTTGTTAAACAAAAGGCATGACTTTTTAAAAAAGGCGGGTAAATCACCGTCTAAAGTTCGGATTGGCCCCGCCGTTATTAAGATACATTGAACATGTTTTCTTAGGAGAGGCAAGATGGCTGGTATTTCATCCCCCGGCATCGGTTCCAATTTGGATATCAACAGCATCATCACGAAGTTGATGCAAGCCGAAGCCAGCGCGCCATCCCTTGCGCTCACGCGCAAGGAAGCGAGCTATCAGGCAAAACTCTCCGCATTCGGCAATCTCTCCAGCGCACTCGGCGCATTCCAGACTGCCTTGAGCAGCCTGAACACCCAATCCACCTTCCAGTCGGTGAATGCAACGCCGTCCGATGCGTCGATCTTTACCGCAACGGCGACGGCAAAGGCAACCGCCGGCAGCTACAACGTCAACATCACGCAACTGGCGCAAGCACAGACGATCGCATCCGCCGGACAGGCAAGCACCACGGCGACCATCGGCGGCGGCTCTACCACGACGCTGACATTCCAGTTCGGCACCGTCACCGGCGGCAAGCTGCAAAATGGACAATATGTCAACGATCCGACTGCCACGCCGCCGGATCCGGCATTCACCCAGGACCCGAACAAGACCAGCGGCACGGTCACGATCGACAGCACGAACAATTCACTGCAAGGCATTCGCGACGCGATCAACAAGGCCAACCTGGGTGTGACCGCGACCATCGTTTCCGACGGCAGCGCGACACCGCATCATCTCGTGATCAAGTCGAACGAAACCGGCGCGACGTCGAACATGAAAATCTCCGTGGCTGGTTCGGAGACGGCGCTGTCGGACCTGCTGGCCTACGATCCCGCCGGCACGCAGAACATGACGCAGAGTGCCGCGGGACAAAGCGCGGTACTCACCGTCAACGGCATTGCCGTGACCAGCCAGAGCAACATCATCAACGGCGCAATCGAAGGTGTGACCTTGACGGCTGCCAAGGTCGGCTCCTCAAGCCTCTCCATCGCGCGCAACACCTCGGCGGTGCAGTCGAGCGTGACTGCGTTCGTCAAGGCGTACAACGACGTCAACTCGACGATCAAGAAACTGACCGCCTACAACGAAGATAGGACGCTGTCCGGTCCGTTGATCGGCGATTCGTCGGTGCGCAACATTGAGGCACAATTGCGCAAGATGATGTCCTCCCCGCTCACCGGATCGAGCGGCAGCCTGACAACGCTGTCCCAGGCCGGCATTTCGATCGACCAGAAAGGTGTGATGTCGCTCGACGCGACAAAGCTGTCCACCGCGATGAGCAAGAACATGGACGACGTCACGGCGTTGTTCTCCTCCATCGGCAAGACCACGGACAGCCTGGTCAGCTATGTCAGCTCTACTTCCGCCACATCGCCAGGCACCAACGAGGTTGTCGTCAGCCAGTTGGCAACCCAGGGCAAGTTGATCGGTTCGCTCGTGATCGGCGGTTCTACCGCGATCAACGCCGGCAACAAGGACATGACAGTCACGGTAAACGGCGTCACATCCTCGGTGTCGCTGGTCGAAGGCACTTACACGCCGGCACAACTTGCAGCACAGCTGCAGTCGGCCATCAACGGCATCTCGGCATTCTCGTCCAAGGGTATTGCAGTCAGTGCAACGATCGACGCCAGCGGCAAGCTCAGTCTGACGTCGAACACCTTTGGCTCCACTTCAAAGGTCAGTCTGAGCGGCAATGCCGCCAGCGTGCTGGTAGGCGCATCGCCTGCCGCGACCGATGGCGTGGATGTCGCCGGCACCATCGGTGGCATTGCTGCGGGCGGGTCGGGCCAGTTCCTGACCGGGGCGGCGGGTTCCACGGCGGCCGGATTGAAACTGCAGATCACCGGTGGCGCCACCGGATCGCGCGGCACGGTGAATTTTTCGCAAGGTTATGCCTTCCACCTCACCAACCTGCTCGACGAATTCGTCAACAGTAAAGACGGCATGATTTCCGGGCGCACGAAGAGTCTTCAGGACGGCATCACCAACGTCAGCAAGGAACGGGAAAAACTCGATGCCCGGCTGACCGAGATCGAGGCACGATATCGCAAGCAGTTCACCGCGCTGGATGTGATGATCAGCAAGTTGAACTCCACCAGTTCATACCTGACACAGCAACTGGAACAGATCAGCAATCTTTCCCAGTCCTGAACAGGGCCCGGAACATAGCAAAGGAAACGCCAATGTTTGGATCCGCGCGCAGCGGCGCAAACGCTTACGCCAAGGTCGGCATCGAAACCGGAGTGGTTGCCGCCAGTCCGCACAAGCTGATCGTCATGCTGTTCGATGGCGCACTCGCGGCGCTGGCTTCGGCCCTGCAGCACATGAAGGCCGGAAACGCCATCACCGCCAAGGGGCAAGCCATTTCCAAGGCGATCACGATCATCGACAGCGGTTTGCGCGCCAGCCTCGACAAGAATGTTGGCGGCGAAATCGCCCAGAATCTCGATGCCCTGTACGAGTACATGAGCGGCCGCCTGCTGATGGCCAACCTGCACAATGACACGACAATCATCGAAGAAGTCCAACGCCTGCTGAATGAGCTGAAAGGGGCATGGGAGGCGATCGACCCCGCAGCTGGCGCGTTGCCGCCCGAAACCCTGACCGAGATGCCGATGCCGACACAGGCATACGATCCGCTCGCGCCAAGCATGCCCCGTTTAGTGAAGGCGTGACGAATCATGAATAGCGAAGAAGTCATCACCCTGTATGAAACGGTTGCCGTGATCACCGACCAGATGGTCACCGCCGCGCGCGAAGGCAACTGGGAAAGACTCGCCGAACTGGAGACGCGCTGCGCCAGTCACGTGGCAACACTCAAGGAAGGCGAAGCGACAGCACCGCTACCCCCGGTCAGCCGCGAACGCAAGGCCCGGATCATCCAGAAAATACTTGCCGACGACCGCGAAATACGCAGTCTCACGGAGCCGTGGATGAACGAGTTGTCGGCGCTGATCAACAACACCGGCACCCAGCGCAAGCTGTCCCGGACCTACGGCAAGAACCAGTAGGAGTGACCGATGCTCACTCGGGCCGACAACAATGCAATCAGGCCCGTTGCCGCGACTGAAGCAACGCAGCGCATCGCGTCGATTGCCGATGCGCGGCAAGAATCGTTCGACCGCTTCAGCCAGCTTTCGCTCGGCAAGTTCTTCAAGGCGGAAGTGTTATCGCACCTGACGGATGGCTCGTTCACGGTAAAGATTGCCGATGTCGCCGTACGGATGAATCTGCCGGCAGGTACGCAGGTCGGCGACAAGCTGGATCTCACACTCGTCGCCAATCAGCCGCGACCGACCTTTTTGATGAATGCGCCGGCCGCCGAATCCGACGCGAAGTTCAGCAACACCGGACGCCTGATCGATAACTTGCTGCGGACCGCGCAGGAACAAGGCGCACCAACCACCCTGGTCGGCAAAGCCGCCCTTGTTCCCTCGGCTGCGGCCAGCGCCACGCAGGTTGCCACGGCGCTCAAGGATACGCTGGCATTCAGCGGTCTGTTTTACGAATCACACGTAAGTCAATGGGCCAGCGGTTCGCGTTCTCTTACCGATCTGATGCGAGAACCGCAGGCCAAAGGCAGCAATCCGCAGCTTGTCGCCGCCGCGCTGCAAACCGCTGCAGCCGCCACGGCCCCGGCGCAAGTGGATGCAGCCGACGCAATTGCACATCATGCCCTCATCGCAGCGCACAACCCGGCCATCCCGCAGGATGCCGATGGCACACTGTTGCAGACACATGTCATGCATGCCGCCAATCCGTCCGAAACGCCTGCATCAACGCATGGCGCATTGAACGCGCACGAAGCCGATGCACCGGCCCAGAACGGCCATGCCCCGAACGCCGTTGCGACGGCAGCGGCTGCCTCGACGGGAGCCCTGGTCGATGACGCGCATGCGGACATCCCGCCGGCATCGGCCGCACTGGCAAATGCGGATTCGCCGGACGCCCCGCCACCTCCAACTGCAGCCGGCACCGACGCCTCGGCTGCGCTCCTTCCCGACACGCGGCGGGAAACGGCGATCAATGAATCGGCACGGATGGTCAGCCTTCAGCTCGACACGCTGGAGCATCAGCGCGTGATGTGGCGCGGCGAAGTGTGGCCCGGCCAGCCGATGGAATGGGAAGTAACCGAGGATGCGCCGGACAGCCAGTCTGCCGGCGCTGCACAAAGCACATGGCAAAGCGTGCTGCGCGTCGAATTGCCGGTGCTCGGCACCGTGTCGGCCACGATCCGCCTGACCGGCGAACGGGTGCAAGTACAGGTTCGGGCCGCCAGCGAGGCCACGGCGGCACTGCTGCGCGCGCATGGCGACGACCTCGTATCGGCACTGGATGCCGCAGGCTCGCCGCTGGATTTACTGACGGTAAAGCAAGATGAAGCGGCCTGACGCTCCACGCCGACTCCGGCATCGCAGAACGCGGCAATCGCGACCATGAACTCCCTGCCCTCATCGAAAAACGCGATCGCCCTCGCCTACCAGAGCGGCGATGCCGCGCCGAAGGTCGTCGCCAAGGGTCGCGGCATGATCGCCGATGAGATCATCGCGCGCGCGAAAGAGCACGGGGTTTTCGTGCATGAATCGAAGGAACTGGTCGCGCTGCTGATGCAGGTTGAGCTGGATGACCGCATCCCGCCGGCGCTGTACCGCGCGGTGGCCGAATTATTGGCGTGGATACACCACATTGAGGCTGGAGGGCCGGCAAACGACAAGGTATCATAGGGCCATTGGCGGGTACCGCATATCCTGTTTTTCCTGAAGACTCCAATGACTTTGAATGCCGACGACGACACACTTGACCTGAACCGCTACCAGGTTACTTCCCGCAGGGAAATCGTCAACCTGCTGCGCCACGTCGGGCGGCGCAATCAGTTCGTTCGGATGGAGGCAAACAAGGGTGCCGATTCAGCAGTGACCGCCATCCTGGAGGTGGACGACGCGGAAGGGATCGTCATCATCGACTGCGCATCCAGTGCGGCAACCAACCAGCGCCTGCTGGAAAGCGCGAATGTCCGCTTCGAAACCATGCTGGAAAACATCCGCATCCAATTTTCCGCCTCGCAGATCGCGGAGTGCGAACATGACGGACGACCGGCCTTGTGCATCGCCATTCCGCAAAGCGTGATCCGCTTGCAAAGACGCGAGCATTACCGCGTTATGACGCCGGTTACCACGCCGGTGCGATGCACCATCGCGATTCCCGACGATAGCGGAAACAATCCCGCCTCGGTGATGCTGCCGCTCTACAATGTCAGCGGCGGCGGGATTTCCCTGGTCGACGAGAAAAAACAGGTACCGGTCGCAATCGGCACCATTTACGAGAATGCGCGGCTTGAGTTGCCCGGCGGGGAGGTCACTGTCGCAATGCAATTGATGAATTCACGCGAGATTGCCCTGAGCAACGGCAAGCAGATCCAGCGTCTGGGCTTCATGTTCATCGAGCCGACCAATGCTGCCGTCGCGGCGATTCAGCGCTACATCACGAAACTGGAGCGCGAGCAGAACGCCCGCGCGACGGGAATGGGCTGATCAACAGATCAACAGCTGACGATCGCAACCCCGAAGAGAGTAAAAAACGAAGTGCAGCTGCAAGCCTGACATGCAGTCACACCTGCATGTTCATGATGTCCTGATACGCCGACACCAGCTTGTTGCGCACCTGTACCGTGGCCTGAAATGCGATGCTTGCCTTTTGCGATGCAATCATCACCTCCGACAGATTCACGCTGTCGTCGCCGAGTGCAAAACGCTCGCCGATCACCTTTGACTTGTGCTGCGCGCCGTTGACCTGGTCGAGCATGGTTTTCAGAGCGACGGAGAAATCCGCCTTCTCGACCGTTTTCTCGGTTTGAACCGGATTGACGCCGCCCTTCGCATTGGCTGCGGCAGCCTTCAAGTGAGCCAGCATCGACTCTATGCGGCTCGTATCGATTCCTGATTTCATGCAGTTCTCCTTGCTCTCCGGGATCATCCCCGGATGACACCGCAGGCGCCATTTCGCCTTTCTACAACGACACCTTATCACCGGCAGTTCGATTGGACGGGCTGATAAGCAGTCGAAAGTACGCTCTTTTCCTCCGATTGAATTCCCGCATGGGTCCGACAATGCATACTGAGGCAACAAGTAACAACAAGTAACATTTTTCCCCGAACGGACCGCAAGTGATCAACACAATCATGCAGAACAGTCGCATATCCGGAGACGCATCGTGACGGCAGCCGTGGAAGAGCAACCAAGCCCGCCCGCGACCGGTCTGATGCGTTTCGCGCCGCAGACGCCGGGCGGCCGCAACGCGCTCCTGATGGGAGCCGTCGCCGCAATCGCCGCGCTGATCGCCGGCGTCTGGATGTGGGGTCAGAAGCCCGAATACCGCGTCCTGTTTTCCAACTTCTCCGATCGCGACGGCGGCGCGATCGTCGCCGCGCTGCAACAGATGAACGTGCCGTACAAGTACGCCGAAGGCGGCGGCGCGATCCTCGTCCCGGATGACAAGGTACACGACGTGCGCCTGAAGCTCGCGTCGCAAGGCTTGCCCAAGGGCGGAAGCGTCGGCTTCGAGCTGATGGAAAACCAGAAACTGGGCGTCTCGCAGTTTCACGAACAAGTGAACTTCCAGCGCGCACTGGAAGGCGAACTGGCGCGTTCGATCCAGTCGGTCGCAGCGGTGCAAACCGCCCGCGTGCATCTCGCCCTGCCCAAATCCTCCGTCTTCGTGCGCGATCAGCAGAAGCCGACCGTTTCGGTGCTGCTGAATCTGCATCCCGGCCGCATGCTGGACGCGCAACAGGTCAGCGCAATCGTCCACCTCGTCGCCAGCAGCGTGCCCGATCTGCCGATCAAGAATGTGACCGTGGTCGATCAAAGCGGCAACCTGCTGTCGGAGAACGGCAAGACGCCGGCCTCGAACGGCCTCGATCCGACCCAGCTCAAGTATGTGCAGGAGCTGCAGCAAAGCATCGTCCGCCGCGTCGAATCGATCATCACACCGATCGTCGGCCAGAACAACGTGCGCGCCGAGGCGACCGCCGACGTCGACTTCTCCACCAGCGAGCAGGCGGCGGAAATGTACAAGCCGAACCAGACGCCGAACTCGGCCACGGTCCGCAGCCAGCACAACAGCGAAGCGCAGAATGGCGGCAACAACAACGCCGGCGTCCCGGGCGCGCTCACCAACCAACCGCCCGCTCCCTCTACCGCTCCGGTTGTCAATCCGCAAGGCGCGGCCGGCACGGCCATGAATCCGCCCGGCACGGGAGCCGCCGGCAGCTCGCAGCGCGACTCCACCGTTAACTACGAAGTCGACAAGACGATCCGCTACGTGCAGCAGCCGATGGGCGGCATCAAGCGCCTGACAGTCGCGGTCGTGGTCAACTACAAGCGCGTCACCGGCAAGGACGGCAAGGTCACCACTCGCCCCCTGACCGACGCGGAAAAGACCGAGATCACCGATCTGGTCAAGGAAGCGATGGGTTTCAACAAGGACCGCGGCGACAGCCTGAACGTGGTCAACAGCCCGTTTGCCGGCATGGAAAAGGAAGAACTGCCGGAAGTGCCTCTCTGGAAGCAGCCGGAAATGCACAGCCTCGCGAAGGAAGTCGGCCGCTATCTGCTGCTGGCGCTGGTGGTGCTGCTCCTCTACTTCAAGGTTCTCAAGCCGCTCATCTACAAGGATGAGAAAAAGGATGAGGAAAAGGATCCCGAACTGCTCGAAGCGCCGGAGCTTGACGAAAACGGCAACCCGATCGTCAAGGAACTGGGTGAAGGCGAGGATGCATTGCTGCTGGAAGACGATGACGATGACGATCCTACCAAGCCGCAGATGATGACCTATGCGAAGCGTCTGGAAGCAGCCAAGAAACTGGCCAAGGAGAATCCGAAAGTGGTGGCCAACGTGATCAAGGAATGGATAGCCGAATGAGCGATCTCGGAATTCACAAGGCAGCGGTCCTGATGCTCGCGCTGGGCGAGGATGAAGCGGTCGAAGTGATGAAGTTTCTCGGCCCGCGCGAGGTGCAGAAGCTGGGCTCGGCGATGTCGGCGATGAAGGCGGTGACGGCGGACGAGCTGGACAGCGTGCTGCATGAGTTCCGTCTGCGCACCAAGACCAACACGTCGTTCGGGATCGACTCCGACGACTATATCCGCAACGTGCTGACCAAGGCGCTGGGCGACGACAAGGCGACGTCGCTGCTCAACCGCATCCTCGGTGCACGCGAAGCGCGCGGCATCGAAAGCCTGAAGTGGATGGATGCGCAGTCGGTGTCGGAACTCATCCGCAACGAGCACCCGCAGATCATCGCCACGATCCTGGTTCACCTCGAGCGCTACCACGCCTGCGAGGTGCTCGATCATTTCACCGAGCGACTGCGCAACGATGTCGTGCTGCGCATCGCCACGCTCGACGGCGTGCAGCCGGCGGCCCTGCGCGAGCTGAACGACGTCTTGACCAAGCTGTTGACCGGCAACGAGAACCTGAAGAAGAAGCCGATGGGCGGCATCCGCACGGCCGCCGAAATCCTCAATTTCTTCAGCGGCGAGAACGAGTCATCGGCGATGGACACGCTCAAGGGCCACGATCCCGAAATGGCGCAGGCGATCATGGACGAGATGTTCGTGTTCGAAAACATCCTCGATATCGACGATCGCGGCGTCCAGAGCATTCTGCGCGAGGTGCAATCCGAATCGCTCATCATTGCGCTCAAGGGCGCCAGCGAAGCCTTGCGCGCGAAGGTCTTCAAGAACATGTCGCAGCGCGCCGCCGAAATGATGAAGGAAGACCTCGAATCGAAAGGACCGGTACGCCTGTCCGAAGTCGAGGAGAAACAGAAGGAAATCCTGCAGATCGTCCGCCGCATGGCGGACGAGGGCCAGGTAGCGATCGGTCCAAAGGGCGAGGACGTCTATGTCTAATGTCATTCCGAAAGAACAACTGTCGGCGTACCAGCGCTGGGAGCTGGCATCGTTCGACGAACCGCCTCCGCCGACGCCGGAGGAAGTGACCGCCCGGCTGGAACAGGGAAACCGCGCAACCCGCCTCGCCGCCTATGCCACCGGACTCGAAGAAGGACGCGCTGCAGGCATCGAGCAGGGCCGTGCCGAGGGCTTCGAGCAAGGTCGCGCCGCGGGCATCGAGCAGGGACATGCCGAAGGATTGGCGCAAGGCCGTGCCCAGGCCGAGGCAGAACGGCAGCAGCTGCAAGAAGTCGCCGCGACTTTCGGCAACGAGATCGCGCACGCCAGCGAACGAATCGCGCACGACGTGCTCGATCTGGCGCTGGACCTTGCCAAGGCGATGCTGAAGAACGCATTGAACGTGCGCCCCGAACTGGTCATCCCGATCGTCGGCGACGCCATCCGCTACCTGCCGTCGGTGCAGCAGCCCGCACTGCTGTTCCTGCATCCGGACGATGCAAGACTGGTCAGGGAACTGATGGGCGACGAGTTGGAGAAAGCCGCGTGGCGCATCGTTGACGACGCGCACATGGCGCGCGGCGGCTGCCGTGTCGAAACGTCCAGCAACCAGATCGATGCGACCATGACAACCCGTTGGCAGCGTATCGCCGCCGCACTCGGCAAGGAATCGGACTGGCTCGCGCCATGAATTCGTCGACGCCGCACAGCAGCCGCTGGCAAACCTATCTGCACGATTGCAGCGCCCTGCTCGCAATTGCCGAGCCGATGCAGGTGTCTGGGCGTATCACGCGCGTGACCGGACTCGTCATGGAGGCCGTCGGCCTGAAGCTTGCGGTCGGCAGCGGCTGCACCATCCCGCTGTCAAATGGCGCAAAGATCGAAGCGGAAGTCGTCGGATTCAACGACGACAGGCTCTTTTTGATGCCCCAAGGCGATGTCGAGGGCGTCCTGCCCGGCACGCGGGTGTTCCCGATGGAAATTGCGCAAACCCTGCCCCGCCCGGGCGCGGTCAGTCATCCGCGCCGCCGCCCGAGCGACCGCGCCCGCCACTTGCCGGTCGGCGACGAACTGCTGGGACGCGTGCTCGATGCCGCCGGGCGTCCGCTCGACAATCTCGGCCCGCTGCATGTAGCGCATTCCGCTCCGCTGAACGTGCGCGCAGCCAACCCGTTGTCGCGCGCGCCGATCGTGGACATCCTCGACGTCGGGGTGCGCGCCATCAACAGCATGCTGACGGTCGGGCGCGGCCAGCGCATGGGCTTGTTCGCCGGCTCCGGCGTCGGCAAGAGCGTGCTGCTCGGCATGATGGCGCGCTACACCAGCGCCGACGTCATCGTGGTCGGGCTGATCGGCGAACGGGGCCGCGAAGTCAAGGAATTCATCGAACAGATTCTCGGCCCCGAAGGACTGGCCCGCTCGGTCGTGGTCGCAGCTCCCGCCGACACCTCGCCGCTGATGCGCCTGCAGGGCACGGCGTACGCCACCGCGATCGCCGAGCACTTCCGCGACGAGGGCAAGAACGTGCTGTTGATCATGGATTCGCTGACACGCTACGCGATGGCGCAACGCGAAATCGCCTTGGCGATCGGCGAGCCGCCGGCGACCAAGGGCTACCCGCCTTCGGTCTTCGCCAAGCTGCCTGCATTGGTCGAGCGCGCCGGCAACGGCAAGGAAGGCGGTGGTTCGATCACCGCGTTTTACACCGTGCTGACCGAAGGCGACGACCAGCAGGATCCGATCGCGGATGCCGCGCGCGCGATTCTCGACGGCCATATCGTGCTGAACCGCCAACTGGCGGAAGCGGGACATTACCCCGCAATCGACATCGAGCAATCGATCAGCCGCGCCATGCACAGCATCACCACAGCGGAACACCAGAAACTGTCGCGTCACCTGAAGAAGCTCACTGCCAGCTATCAGCGCAGCCGCGACCTGATCAGCGTCGGCGCGTACAGCGCCGGATCCGATCCGGTATTGGACGAAGCAATTGCCAAATACACAAAGATCGAGTCGTTCCTGCAACAAGATATCTCCGAACAAGCGGGTTTGACCGAGAGCTTGGGGCAACTTTCCTCGCTATTCGAGTGATTGACCTGGCGAGCGCGACACTAGAATCGTCACCATGGCCACCTCCTCTGCCCTCGATACGCTGATTGAATTGGCGACGCAAGCGACCGACGAAGCCGCAAAGCGGCTCGGGCGGGCAGTCCGCGCCACCGAAGATGCGGAGCAGAAGCTGGCGATGCTCATGCAGTATCGTGAAGACTACGTATTGCGCTTTCAGGTCAAGCTGTCGGCGGGTGTCAGCGCCTCCGGCTATCGCAACTTTCAACAGTTCCTGGACAAGCTCGATGAAGCGATCAAGGGGCAGCAGCGCGTGGTGCAGGACGCAACTCGCCGCGTGGGCAACGAGCGCACGGCATGGCAAGGCTGCGAGCGCAAGCGCATGTCCTACGACATCCTCGCCGAGCGCACGCTCAAGGTGCAACAGTTGAAGGAATCCCGGCGGGATCAGAAGCAGACGGACGAGTTCGCCGCCCGGCAATTGCTCTATAAACGCTAACCGTAAAAGCGGCACACATCATGAAAACAGCAGCAATCTCGAACCCGGCCAACGTCAATTCCGCCACCGCTTCCAGTGCGAAGCAATCCGGCGATGCGTCCGGCCTGCCGTTCAGCGAGCTCCTGTCGCGTGAAGTCGCCGATCGCGGCGCGGTCAACGAAGCAGCCATGCCGGCCACCCGCGAAAGCCGCCCCGCCGCGGCCACGCCGCAATCTGCCCGGCCCGCAGCAAAGTCGGACAAAGCCGATTCCGCCGACACGGACACCGCCGCCGTCGCCGAATCCGGCGCTACCGCAGCAAGCGAGGACGCCGCTGTGGCAGCACAAGGCAAGACCAAGCCTGCCACCGACGACGCAGAGGAAACCGAGGAGGCCGCATTGGCAGCCGCATCCGAGGAACTGCTCGCCCTGGTTGCCAACCTGAATCAGCCACGCGCCGCTGCGGCCGAGACAAGCACGCAAACACCGGCATCCGACGATGCCGCTGCGGCTGCGACTGCGGCTGCCGCTGCCGCTGCGGCTGCAGCAACGACCGTCATTCAGGCCGCCGATGAGATGCCCGTTTCCGCCGACGCGCAGGCTGCACAGGCTGCCGTGGCCGCGCAGGGAGCGGTGATCGATACCGCACCGGCCGATGCCAAACAGCTTGCCGCCGCCCTTGCCAATGCGCCGCGCGCGCTCGGCACGAAATCAGCCAAAACGAATCCAGCCGCCGTGACGGAGCTGAAATCCTCCGGCAAGCAACAGCGACCGGATGCCTCGGCAAGAGCTGCGGCACAGACGCAAGCGGGATTCGACGCAGCACTTGCGCAAGGCAAGGAGGCCAAGGCCGCGCCGGAAATGAACGCAGGACAGACGCAAGCGGGCCTTGTGGAAATGACGCCGTCGGCTCAGACGTCACAGGCAGCACAGAACGCACCGGAATTTCACATCCCCAGGACGACGACACCGGACCTGCAAGCCGTGGCTGCAGCCGTCAATGGCACCGCGCAATCCCTCGTCGCACAATCCCCCGCAGCGCTCGATCAGGTGCAAGCCGCGAGCGGCCAACTGCCGGAAACCCTCGCGCCGCGCGTCGGCACACCAGGCTGGGATCAGGCCTTGGGGCAAAAGGTCGTCTGGATGGTTGCAGGCGCACAGCAAAGCGCATCGCTGACGCTCAATCCGCCCGACCTCGGCCCCTTGCAAGTCGTGCTGAACGTCTCCAACAACCAGGCCACCGCCAGCTTCACCGCCGCGCAGCCGGAAGTACGGCAAGCGCTTGAATCAGCCATGCCGAAGCTGCGCGAAATGCTGGGCGACGCCGGCATCCAGCTCGGCCAGGCCAGCGTCAGCGCAGGCATGCCGGACCACCAGCAGCAGGCATTCGGTTCGCAGCAGCAGCCGTCGTCGCGTCATTCCGCGCAAACGAACGACGACACCGACACACCGGCACGTGTCGTCCGCGGCCAGACCATCAAGGGCGGACAAGGGCTGGTCGATACGTTCGCCTGACCGCACTCGTCTTCCATTTTTCTGTTGCACGTTCGGCCTTTCCCTCTGGTCCGACGCCTTTTCCCCTATCCGTAATATTGCCTTTCGGTAATAATTGAATACGCGCCGACTACGCGCACGAACGCTCCGCATCGAGACAACGCATGCGGCGTGCAGCGCGGCCTCAGGATGCGCGGATATGCACTGTCTTATCCCTTCTTTTCGGCGCATCCCGAGCGAGGCTTTTTTTTCATAATGGCTGGAAGCTCATGCAATACAGCCGTATACGAGAACAACCCGAGGACAATCATGGCAACCGCACCCAAAGCAGCAAACAAAAATCTGAAAGCGGTTCCTGCGGCGGATGCGTCTGCTGCCCAACCGGCGAACTCCATGAAAATGATCCTGATCGTAGTGGGCGCAATCCTGCTGACGCTCGCTGCTGCCGGCGGCGCGTGGTTCTTCCTCGGCGCGAACCAGAACAATGCACCCGGATCGCCCTCCACTGCGCCGCGCGCGGTGGACAACAAGCCGCCGGTGTTCATGACGATGGAAACGTTCACCGTCAACCTGCAGACGGAAGACATGGCGCAATTCCTGCAGATCGGCATGACCATGCAGGTGGCGGACCAGGCGACCGCCGACCTGATCAAACTGAACATGCCGCAGGTGCGCAATCGCCTGCTGCTCCTGCTGTCCAGCAAGAAGGCTTCGGAGATTCTCACCATTGACGGCAAGAAAAAACTCGCCGCCGACATCATCGAGCAAGCGAAGCAGCCTTTCTCGCCGCAGGGAGCGAAGCCGGAAGTCACCGACGTGTTCTTCACCTCGTTCGTCGTTCAGTAACAGCCATGGCAGAGAATTTTCTCTCACAGGAAGAAGTCGATGCCCTCTTGAAGGGCGTGACCGGCGACCAGGACGATCTGCAGGTCCAGGAAGATCCGTCCGGCATTCGCCCGTACAACCTTGCGACGCAAGAGCGCATCGTGCGCGGCCGGATGCCGACGCTCGAAATCATCAACGAGCGTTTTGCGCGCCTGTTCCGCATCAGCCTGTTCAATTTCCTGCATCGCACCGCCGAAGTATCGATCGGCCCGGTGCGCGTGTCCAAGTACAGCGAATTCATCCGCAACCTGGTGGTGCCGACCAACCTGAACCTGGTCCACATGAAGCCCTTGCGCGGCACATCGCTGATGGTATTCGACCCGAACCTCGTGTTCCTGCTGGTCGACAACATGTTCGGTGGCGACGGCCGGTTCCACACCCGGGTCGAGGGCCGCGACTTCACGCTGACCGAGCAGCGCATCATCCAGCGCATTCTGAATATCGTGTTCGAAACCTACGCCAAGTCGTGGGAGCCGGCCTACCCGATCCAGTTCGAATACATCCGTTCGGAAATGAACACGCAGTTCGCCAACATCGCGACGCCAAACGAAGTCGTGGTGACAACCACCTTCACCATCGAACTCGGCCAGGTCAGCGGCGAAATGCACTTCTGCATCCCCTACTCGACCATCGAGCCGATCCGCGACATCCTGACCAGCAGCCTGCAGGGCGAAACGCTGGAGATGGACAAGCGCTGGATCCGCCTGCTCAAGCAGCAGATCAAGACCGCCGAAGTCGAGCTCGTCGCCAACCTCGGCTATGCCAAATTGAAGTTCGAGGACATCCTGGCGATGAAGGCTGGCGACGTGATACCGATCACCGTGCCGAACCCGGTATCGGCAACGGTGGATGGTGTGCCGGTCCTCGAATGCTCCTACGGACAGATGAACGGGCAATACGCATTGCGCATCGAACAGTTGATCTACAGCGTCAACGACTCGCTGCGTGGATACGAATCACTGCGCAAGCTGCGGGAAGCCGGATCGCTGGACGACCCCAACTCACCGCAGGAAAACCAAACACAGCCAGGAGAAGACGATGAGTGACGACTTGGACCCGCAAACCGCGGCAGAAGACGATTGGGGCGCCGCCCTCGCCGAACAGGCCAAGACTGAAAGTGCTGCAGCACCCGAGAAGCAGCCGGCCGCCGCCGCACCGTTTCAGGATTTTTCATCTTCCAGTGTCAAGAGCGGCACCCACAACGATATCGAGTTCATTCTCGATATCCCCGTGCAGCTGACCGTCGAACTCGGACGCACGAAGATCGCGATCAAGAGCCTGCTGCAACTGGCGCAAGGCTCGGTGGTCGAACTCGACGGCCTGGCGGGCGAACCGATGGACGTGCTGGTCAACGGCTGCCTGATCGCGCAGGGCGAGGTGGTGGTGGTCAACGACAAGTTCGGTATTCGCCTGACCGACATCATCAGCCCGTCGGAACGGATCAGGAAGCTCAACCGATGATGCGCGTCTTGCCCTCCCTTTCGTCTGCTTTGCGATTCACGCTGGTGCCGCTGTTGCTGTCTGCCGCAGTTGCCGCGCGCGCCGAGACGGCGTCTCCCGCCACCGCCAGCGGCCTGTTTCAAGTCTTGCTGGGTCTGGTCGTCGTGCTGGGTCTGATGGCAGCCGCAGCCTGGACGGTGCGCCGCCTCGGCCTCATGAAGAACATGCCCGCCAGCACGGTCAAGGTCGTCGGCGGCGTCAATGTCGGCAATCGCGAACGCATCCTGGTGGTCGAGGTCGCGGACCAATGGATCGTGGTCGGCGTGGCCCCGGGCCGCGTCAATGCACTTTCCACCATGCCCCGCCGCGAAGTCGCCGCCATGCCGACGACGGCCGACGCCGGCCCGCAGAATTTTTCAGCCTGGCTGAAGCAAACGATTGAAAAGCGCAATGGGCGGTAAGGATTCGATGTTGCAGTCAGCGGTTCCAGCGATGACCAGGAAATTGCAGACAGGATTGAGGGCCGCATTGCCGCTCGCGCTGTTGAGCCTGCCGATGCTGGCTGCCGCGCAAACTGCCGGTTTGCCGGCCATCACCAGCACGCCCGCCGCAGGCGGCGGCCAGACCTACTCCCTCAGCCTGCAGACGCTGCTGCTGCTGACCAGCCTGTCCTTCCTGCCGGCGGCGCTGATGATGATGACCAGCTTCACCCGCATCATCATCGTGCTGTCCCTGTTGCGCCAGGCACTTGGCACGCAAACCGCCCCGCCGAATCAGGTAATGGTCGGGCTGGCGCTGTTCCTGACCCTGTTCGTGATGGGACCGGTGCTCGACAAGATTTACGTCGAGGCCTATCAGCCGCTATCCGAAAACAAGATCACCATGCAGCAGGCGCTCGAAAAAGGCGTTGTGCCGCTGAAGACATTCATGATGAAACAGACGCGCGAGGCCGACCTTGCGCTGTACGTGAAGATGTCGAACGGCCCCGCCCTGCAAACCCCCGATGACGTGCCGCTGCGCGTGTTGATCCCCGCCTTCGTCACCAGCGAGCTGAAAACCGCGTTCCAGATCAGCTTCGCGATCTTCATCCCGTTCCTGATCATCGACATGGTGGTCGCCAGCGTGCTGATGTCGATGGGGATGATGATGATGTCGCCCGCAATCGTCTCGCTGCCGTTCAAGCTGATGCTGTTTGTGCTGGTCGATGGCTGGCAGTTGCTGATCGGCTCTCTCGCCCAAAGCTTCTACTAAGGACAGACCGATGACTCCTGAAAGCGTCATGACGCTCGGCCGCCACGCGATGGAAGTCACCTTGATGGTGTCCGCACCGATGCTGCTCGTCGCGCTGGGCATCGGCCTGATCGTCAGCATCTTTCAGGCGGCGACCCAGATCAACGAAACCACGCTGTCGTTCATTCCCAAACTGATCGGCGTGTTCGTCGCACTCGTGATCGCCGGCCCGTGGATGCTGACCACCATGCTGGACTACATGCGCGATATCTTCACCAACATTCCCAGCCTGGTCGGTTAGGACGCCGATTGCGCCGCAACTTGCCCGCATCCATGGACGCGGCGCGAACCGGCCAGGCCGACATCGCATTGCGACCGACATGATCACCCTGACATGATCACCATTACCAGCGCCGAACTCTACACCTGGGTCGCATCCTTTCTTTGGCCGCTCACCCGCATCCTGGGTTTGATCTCGGTCGCGCCGCTGTTCGGCAACGTCAGTGTGCCGGCTCGGCTCAAGCTCGGCCTCGGTGTCATGCTGGCGATCGTCATCGCGCCGACCGTCCCCACCCTCCCCGCCATGGATCCGATGTCCCTGCCAGGGCTGCTCATCCTCCTGCAACAGCTGGTGATCGGCCTTGCGATGGGGTTCGCGATGCGCATCGTGTTCGCCAGCATCGAACTGGCGGGGGAAGTCAGCAGCATGACGATGGGCCTGGGGTTTGCGGTCTTCTACGATCCGCAATCGCGCGGACGCTCATCGGCGATCAGCCAGTTCCTGGCGCTGCTGACCATGATGGTGTATCTCGCAACGAACATGCATCTGGTGCTGCTGTCGACGCTGGCGCACAGCTTCACATCCTTGCCGATCTCGGCGGCGACGCTGTCGGGCGAGGGATTCCGGCATCTGGCTGGCTGGGGGGCAAAGATTTTCAGCGCTGGCATTCAGCTGTCGCTGCCCATCGTCGCGGCATTGCTGATCACCAATATCGCGCTCGGCATTCTCACGCGTGCCGCGCCTGCACTCAACCTGTTCGGCATCGGATTTCCGATCACCATCGGTGTCGGCTTCCTGATGCTGGCGCTGTCGCTGCCGTATCTCGCCACCCCGATGACGCGACTGCTTCAGGACGGCATCGATGCAATCCAGCAGATCACTGCGGCGATGGTGCCGAAGCCGCGCTAGTGTCCTGAGTTTGAAATTCGTTGCAAATAAAAGTGATGAAATCGCGACGAGACAAGGAAAAAAGCGCAGCAAGGCCGAGGCCTTGCGAGCATTTTTGACGCGGTATCGGTGCGATTCTCGTCATCTTTTATGCAGCGAATTTCGAATTCAGGACACCAGTGTCCTGAGTCATTATTGAGTCGGGTTCTGGTTATAAACGGCAATGCAATCACGGATGACACGTTCGAGTTCGAGCGTGCTGAACATGCCCCTGCACATCATTGTCTAATTCGAATTTCCGGGACTGGTCTTTATCCGCATCGATAGCGCGGATACGATGCTGCACAAGGGTCCGCGGTCGATGAATTGAAGCGGAGCCGGATACGCCTGCAATTCAATGTTGACAATCGCTGTGGAGCGGCCATGAAACCACGCTTGTACATCGTGTTGTTCATCTTCATGAGTCTGGCGGGCTGCGCCGTGGAACGGCCGTTCGAAACCGACCCGGCGCCACCCGAATTGCGCGCCGTGATCCGCCAGGACGGCCCGGTGAGCGTCGCGGCGGCGGCTCTCGGCGCACAGGAAAGCACGGATGCGCTTGGCGTATCGCTGCACGATGTCGGTATCCAGCCGATCTGGCTGCGCATCCGGAACGACGATACGGCCTCCTACTGGCTGTTTCCAATCGCCATCGACCACGACTACTTCATTCCCTCCGAAGTGCTGCGACGCGTCGCTGGCCGGCATCCCCCGCAAGAACTGGTCACGCGCGTCGAAAACAACGCATTGCCCGTACTCATCCCGCCGAAGAGCGTGACCTCCGGCATGATCTTCGTGCGCGCCGAAGAGGGACTCAAGGCTGTCACGGTGCAGCTCATGACGCCGGGGCATCGCCGCGATTTCCCGTTCGTGTTGCTTGTCCCCGGTTTGCACAGGCCGCCTATCCCTTCGCAAGAGCGGATTTATCCGGGCCAGACCTTGCCGGATCTGGATGACGCCGGCTTGATCGATTACGTGGCCACATTGCCGTGCTGCACCATCGGCCCCGAGGGACAGGAGGCCGACCCGATCAATTTCGTTCTCGTCGGTTCGCTTGAACTGGTCAGGCATGCGCTCGCCTCGCGCGGCTGGACCTTGGCGGAAGTCGTGTCCGGCTCGGCATCACTGAAGATGGCGTTCGCCTTCCTGTCCGGCAGCCGCCTGCCGTATGGCGCCGTGTCCGACCTGCGCTTCCTCGGGCGCACGCAAGACATCGCCTATCAAAAGAGCCGCGAGCTCGTCGCGGAGCGCAACCATCTCCGGCTGTGGCTGACACCCGTGACGTGGCGCGGGCAGGCGGTCTGGGCCGCACAGATCAGTCGCGACGTCGGAGTGAAACTGTCGGGCCGCTTGTGGCCGCCCACCACGCACGAAATCGATCCTGCGCTCGACGAGGCCCGGTTTTACCTGCTGCAAGATCTCATGACCTCGCAACTGGCGCAGCGGCTCTCCTATACCAAAGGCGTCGGCGCCGCCGCGCGGACGGCCCCGCGCCGCAACGCGGAGAACGACCCGTATTACACGGACGGGCTGCGGGCGATCGTGATGTTGAAAGAGAAGCGATCCGATACCTCCACCATCGAACTGTTCGGGGAGCACTATCCGGTGTCGGCGCAGCAGCTTCGGAACGAATAGTCCTGGCACTGCCTTCGCCGCTTGGCGCTCGGCTGCGAGCGGTTGACTGACACCCTGGCGCGTCGCCGGTTGATGGCGCAGCTGTGCCCGTAGTGGGCTGAAAACGGGTGGAAACAGCCGACTGCCCGCAAGGGCAATGAGAAACGGGCCGAACACGCCAATTCACGGATCTGCATCGGTCAAATCGATCCGAATCCGAGATTCGGCGGCTTGTTCAGCGCAGCCTTAACGCCGTGAGTAGTCGACCCGGTTGCTGCTGCCCCCTACCTGTACCGTCCTGATAGACCAATATCAAAAACGAAAGCCGTTTCGGTTAAGAGCCTATCCCGGTAGGCCGTCGGCAAGGGAAATTGCGAGGTAAATGGTGGTCCAAGCGCATGTTGGCGAAGGAGGTTCGACATGGGCATGGTCAAGCAGGACGACGGCTGGCGTTTGCCAGACAGACTCTGGGCGCAAATGGAGCCGCTTTTACCGCCACGCAAGCCACATCCGCTGGGCTGCCATAACCCGCGTGTCTGCGACCGGGCAGCCATGGATGCGATCTTGTTCGTGTTGCGTACCGGTTGCCAGTGGAATGCATTGAACGGTACCGGCATTTGTTCCAGCAGTTCGGCGCATCGGCGCTTTCAGGAATGGGTTGATGCCGGCGTGTTCGAGGAGTTCTGGATGCATGGGCTGTTGTCGGCAGCGGCGTTGCGGGAAATCGACTGGTCCTGGCTGTCACTCGACGGCGCGATGACCAAGGCTCCTCTGGGTGGGGAAAAAAATCGGCCCCAATCCAACGGATCGCGGCAAAGGCGGCGTCAAGCGCAGCCTGCTGACGGACGCACACGGCATTCCCCTGGCCATCGTCATTGATGGTGCGAACCGCCATGACATGAAGCTGGCGCGACCGACACTGGAGTCGCTGGAAGTGGGGCGACCGTCATTGCTTGCGGTGTGGCCACAAGGACTGTGCCTGGACAAGGGCTATGACTATCCGCAGATCCAGCAGTTGGCGCTTGAATTGGGCTACCGGGCGCACATCCGGTCACGCGGGGAGGAAGCGCAGCAGCGGCAGACGGGAACGAGAGCCCGCCGCTGGGTGGTGGAGCGTACGCATAGCTGGCTGAACCGGTTTCGTGGCTTGCTGATTCGTTGGGCCAAGAAGGCGAAGAACCATCTCGCGTTCCTTCATCTCGCCTGCGGCATTATCACCTGGCGAAGCATAGGCCTACTGGGATAGGCTCTAAGCCTTGGAGTTGAGCCAGCGATAATGCTGTGACGCGAGGGTTCGTGTCCGAGTCGTCGAACACCCCGGACATCTCTCAGGAGTTTCTCATGATCGTTACGATACATTCCCTCCGCGCCATCATGCGCATGGCGGCCGTCGCCTGCGTCGCGAGCGGCGTCTCGCACAGCATGGCCCAATCCGCGCTTCCTGCTGACATCGCGAACTCGATCCGCAAGACCTTCGCTGACGACGAACTGCGGTATTTCGACAGCTCGGTCGACCTGAACGGCGATGGCAAGCCCGAGGTCCTCGTGTACGTGGTCGGCCCGACGGTGTGCGGCACCGGAGGTTGCAACCTGCTCGTCTTCACGTCCGAAGGCACCGGTTATCGGCTCGTCTCCAACATCAGCGTCACGCAGCCGCCGATCCGAGCATCGTCCAACAGATCTTCGGGCTGGCGCGATCTGGTCGTGCGCGTGGGTGGTGGTGGCGGCAAGAGCGGGGATGTCACGCTGGCATTCGACGGCAAGTCCTATCCGGGCAATCCGACCGTGCCCGGTCCTCGGGTGAAGCGGGCCACGGCGACAGGCTCGCAGATGCTGATCAACGAATACAAGTCGATGGCCGACGGCAAGGTCCTCGCGGCCGGCAGCGCGCCGGTGTCGGCTGCCGCGTCGGCTGGGTCCGGGCCATCCTTCGATTGCGCGAAAGCGGCGACAGCGGTCGAGAAGCGGGTGTGCGGCGATACCAGCCTTGCCGCCCTCGACCGCGCTGTGGCCAATGCGTACGCCAAGGGCATGTCGCCCAAATCGGAATGGGCGGACAGCGACAAGACCTCGGAACGCGCAAACCAGCGGGCATGGATCGCCGAGCGCAATGCGTGCGCGAAGCAGAAGGACGTAAAGGACTGTGCCACGTCGGCCTACCAGCGCCGGCTCGCTGTCCTGCAGATCAGGAACGGCGACCTCATGGCCCCGACGCCGGTCGAATACCGTTGCAAGGGCCTCGAGGACAAGCCGGTCACCGCCGCCTTTTACGAGAAAACAGAACCGCCGTCAGCCGTCTTGACTGTGGGCAATCGCCAGGTAGTCGCATTCGAGACGCAGGCGGGCAGCGGGACGAAGTACACCACCAAGAACGCTGAGTTCTGGGAGCATCACGGCGAGGCGATGATGAAATGGTTTGGGAAGACCTATTCCTGCAAGGCGACGTGATCTGATCTGCGGGATGTCGCCGCTGAAGTCGGACGTTTGACGACAAGGGATGACGTGATGGCAATTGCTCAAATTCAGCGAATGCGCGAATCGTGGCCTTGGGTCGTGGGCCCTCTTGCCATTGGCTTCATGACACCGTCCCTAGTCGTCTTTGTCCTGGCGGTTGGGGTAGGAGGCCAAACGATAGGGCCGGCTTTCAAGGATATCCTGGGCCGACAGTTCGCCGAGGGACACAACCTTTTCCTGCTTGCCGTCTGGAGTCTGATCCCCTTCGTTGTCCTGAGCGCGATTCTGCTGTTTCTACCGGCCGGTTTTTCCCGACGGCGTGTCGCCTGGCTTTCGATCTTCGGACTCCTTGGGGCGCTGGGGTTGATGGTGCCCATTCATTGGAGTGTGTGGGAGCCCGTTTATAGCGGGAGGGACGTGTCCTCGACAGCGGTGGTAGCGTTTGTCCCTCTGCCATTCATGTGCGTTTTCACGATGTTCCTCGGCCTTGGGGTCGGCTGGTTGGTCACCAAGGCACCTTGGTTCCAATTGGAGCGGCCTGGCGCAATAGGCACCAAACCAGCCGCACCTGACCGCGGCGGCAAGTAGCGTGGTCAGAGTTCACTGCCTCACCGATTGCTGCGGCGTGCCGGTGCATTTTCAGGGGAACATCGCGTAGCGTGCCGCCCTCCCCTTCAAGGGGAAGGCCGGGATGGCGATGGATTCGATGCTCAGAACTCTTCCCAATCATCATTCGATCCCGTTGCCGCCGCCAGCTGCTTCGGAGATGACGCCTTGATTGCCGCAGGTTTTGCCGGCACCGGCTTGCGGGACACCGCCACTGCGGGCGTCCGGGCGCGCGGCGCCTGCGCCACCCGCGCTACGCTGCCTGCCGGAATGATTCCTGTACGCTGGGCATCGTTGACCTTGAATGTGCTGACGGTGTCGGCCAGATGCCGGGCCTGTTCCTGCATCGAGGTCGCCGCTGCGGCGGCCTCTTCCACGAGGGCCGCGTTTTGCTGCGTCATTTGATCGAGGTTGCCGACCGCCTTGTTGACTTCATTGATTCCGGTTGATTGCTCGGTGGTTGCCGCCGTGATCTCGTGCATGATGTCCGTGACACGACGTACCGAGGCCACGATCTCTTCCATCGTCGCGCCCGCCGTCTGCACCAGTTCCGCACCAGCCTCGACCTTTTCGGTCGAGGTATCGATCAGGCTCTTGATCTCCTTGGCCGCCTGTGCCGAACGCTGCGCGAGATTGCGCACCTCGCTGGCCACCACCGCGAAACCGCGCCCTTGCTCGCCCGCACGGGCTGCTTCGACCGCCGCATTAAGCGCCAGGATATTGGTCTGGAATGCAATGCCGTCGATCACGCCGATGATGTCGGCGATCTTCTGCGACGATGCCGTGATCGCCTGCATCGTGTCCACGACCTCGCTGACGACCTTGCCGCCACGCGTGGCCGCGTCGGAAGCGGCCGACGTCAGCTGGTTGGCCTGATTCGCAGCATCGGCGTTGTGGCGCACGCTCTCCGTGATCTGCTCCATCGAAGCGGCGGTCTGCTGCAAATTGGAAGCCGTCTGCTCGGTGCGTGCGGACAGGTCGAGATTACCAGTCGCGATTTCCGAGCTGGCGGTGCCGATGCTTTCAGTGGACGCGAGCACATTGCCCACCACGCCGGCCAGCGATTCGTTCATGCGCCGCATGGCTCGCATGAGCTGGCCGAATTCGTCGCGACGGGAATCGTCGATGCGCTGCGTCAGGTCGCCGGCCGCGATGCCTTCGGCTACCCGTACGGCGTGCGCCAGCGGCTGGTTGATGGAGCGCACCAGTACCGCAGCACAACCCATGCCCAGTGCAAAAACCAGTGCGGCACTCACCAAGCCGATCGTGGAAGCCATGTTGCGGGCTTCCTCGGAGCGCGCCTTGGTGTCGTCGCGCTGCGTCTCCTGGAGTTTGACGAAATTGCCCATGGCGCCGACGTAGACGTCGGTGGCAGGCATCAACTCGGAATCGAGCACCTTCTTCAGCGCTTCGGCATCGCCTGTAGCCTTCGCATCCATGAGCTTCTTGGTAACCGCGAGGATGTGCGTGCGAGCCTTGCCGATTTCATCCATCGCCTTCTTGTCCTCGGCGGTATTGGCATTCTCCACCAGGTATTTCTGGATCCCGCTGGACTCGGCGATCCCTTTCTTCAGTTCGGCATTGAAAAAATCGGTGGCGACCTGATCGGCACTGAGGCCGGCGGCCACCGCGCGCAGCGAATTGGTTTCCGCCATGGCCTTCCACTTTGTCGCGACCGTGATCAGGTTGTCGTGACGCTCGACCTGCGTCATTGCCTCCTCCTGAACGTGACGGCTGTAGCGGCTGGTGAAGAAAGAGACTGCCAGCATGGCGGCCAGGAGTACCACGATGGTGGCCCATAACTTGCGGGATACCTTGATGTCGTTCAAGCTCATATGTTCCTCGGGTGTGACGGTTGTTGCGATATGGATGATCTGATGCGCCGACTCGCATTTTCCGTGCCGTTCTGCGGACGTGGGTGGATGCGAGTGGATGCGGATGGTTTCTTGAATCGTGCGGGTGTCGTTGCGGTGATTGGTGATTTACGTCCGGGGAACTGATTCCCGATGTTCCGGCTGATGCGATGCCGCGCCTGCAAGACTCAGGCAGTACGCGGCAAGGCGCATCAAATGAAATTGAACAGCGACAGTCCGGTGATCTTGGTGAATGACTGCTGTGCGGCCTGAAGTGCGATCTGCTGCTGCGTGAAGCTGGAAATCGTCTCGGCAAGATTGATGTCCTGCAATCTGTGCAAGGTTTCCGTGTACTGGATGTTGAGGTCCGAGCCGCTGCTGTCGAGTGTCTCGATCTCCTTCAGACGTGTACCGACGCTTGCGCGCACGTTCAGCAGAGTGTCCAGTGCATGATCGATGTTGTTGTTGGCAGCGTTGAGGCCATTGGTCAGATTTGCCTGACCGGCCGCACCTGCGCCGGTGGTATTCAACGTCGTCAGCAGATTGGTCAGGGTCGTGAAAATGCTTTGATTGCGGCTCGGCTCGATGTCGAACTGGTCGCCATTGGCAGGATTGCCCTGGATCTCAAACTGCATGCCGTCGACGGAGATGGCCTCTCCCGCTGCATAGGTTGTGCCGACCGCCGGCGGAGCCGCGAGGTTGAACACGCCGGTGGCGGGATCCATATAGTTGCCGGTGACGTTGTCCCTGACCGTGAATGTCGTCGTGCCGGGAACAGTGGGCAGCGGGCCCGGCACCACCGTAAAGTCGATGCTGTAGTCATGACCGGTCATTACTCCGGCATTGACGACGGCGCCGGTGCCGATGATGCCGGAACCGGTATTACCGGCGGCCGCAGAAGTAAGGAAAATACCGTTGCCAGTCCTGTTGGCCTCGAAGATCGTATTGCCGGTGTCGTTCAGTGCAATGTTGCGCGAGGTATCGACTTGCAGCAGCTGCTTGCCCTGGTCGCCGGCATATTGCGCGCCGGTCGCCGTCTGGAAAAACGGCTGCGACGAGGTCTTGAAGCCGCCGAACATGTATCGTCCAATGCCGTCGCGGCTGTTCGCCAGACCCAGCAGCTCTTCGAAGCGTCCCTTCAGTTCTGCAGACAGATACTGGCGTTGCTCATCTTCTATCGAGCCGTTACCGGCATTGACGATCAGCGTCTTCACATCCTGATACAGGCTGGTGACGCTTTGCAGGATGCTTTCCATTTCACCCAGCGCACTTTTGGCGGTATTCCGGTTGGAGGCAAACTGCTCGTTGATCGACAGGGATTGCGATATGCCAAGGGCGGAGGCGGCTGCGACCGGGTCATCGGCAGGGGTCAGCACACGACGCTGCGTGGACAGCTGCTGCTGGGTTTTGACGAGCCCTGCCTGCAGCTGGCTGAGTCTGTTTGCCCCCAGGTCGAATATCATATTCGTGCTGATGCGCATGGCTGCTTACTCCTGTCGACCGGCTTGTTTACATTGATATACCGTTATCGGCACGATTTCCCATCTCTGAAGTGGTCATGCGATTTTTTGTGCGAATCCCTTGCCCTGGTTCAGCCGCCCGGTTCAGCAATCAGCGTCCCAGCGAGGCAAGGATATCGAACATTTCCTGTACTGCCTGCATCACCTTCGCGGAAGCCTGGTATGCCTGCTGGTAGCGGATCAGGTTGGTCGCCTCTTCGTCGAGGTTGACGCCGGATACCGCCTGCTGGGACTGGGTCACCTGTTCAAGCAGCTTCTCCTCCGCGCTCTGGGTCACTTCCAGTTCGTGCGTCTTGTTGCCGATCTGGCTGACCAGCTGCCCGAAAGCGCCTTGATACGTGGTGGTGCCGTTGACCAGCGTGTTCGCGGTCTGCAAGGCCCCCAGCAGCAGCATGTTGCGGTTGTCGCTGTCCGACTTGGGATTTGCGCTGACCGTGAACTTGTCGCCGTCCTTGGGCACGCCGGTAATCTTGATGCTCATGCCGCCGACATCGGGCGGCGGTCCGGGCAATGACGCGCCGAATGTGATGGTCGCGCCCGCCGAATAGGGCACAGGGGTGCCCGCCGCATAGATGGTCGAAGTGCCGTTCACGGTCACCTTGACCGGAAACGCGAAGCCGGTGCCCGGTCCCGTTGCGGCATCGTTGAACTCGCCCGTTGCCGCATCGAACGCCAGCGAAATCGGCGTGGCCGCCATCGCCGGCAGGAAATTGCCGTCGATCGTGCCTTCGCTGATCGCGCCGGTGCCGGCGTTGGTGGTGTCGTATGCAGTGACAATCGGAACCGCCGCCGCGATCAGAGCCTGATCCTTGACCAGCACATTGAACGATGCTGCGCCATTGATCGTCGGTCTCACCAGATAGTTGTCGCCGCTGGCCATCGTGCCGGAGCTGATGGTGAAATTGACGCCGTCGATCGGTGCCGCAGGCGGTGCCGCATTCGAATACACCTGCACATTGTCTGCCACGCGCGTGATGACATAGTTGCCGACGCCATCGCGGGCGAACGTGTAGTCGCTGCCGGTGAGCTTGCCGACATCGGCGATGCTGGCATCGAGCACGGCAGGCGTGCCTGCCGGGACGCCCTTGTTGAAACTGTTCGAGTGGACTACGGGAATCGCTTCCGAGAAAAAGTTTCCGCCCATCGCGCCGTTCTGGTCCTGCCCGAGCTTGTGCTGCGCATTGAACGTTGCGGCCAATCCCAGTGCGATCCGGCCCAAGGCATTCTGTGCCGAATCCAGCGTCTTGGAGCGGAATTCGAACAAGCCGCCCAGCTTGCCGCCGGGCAGGCCGTTTTCAGCGAGCGGGACTGTGGTGCCGCTACCCGCGACATAGCCGACCTGCAGCTGACGCGGATCGGTCGGCGATGGCACCACCGCCAGCTTCGATGCCGTCGAGCCGATCACCATCGGCTGGCCGTTGCCGATAAAGACCGTGTAGTTAAGGCCTTCCTTGATGACCGATACCTGGGTTTCCTTGCTCAGTTCTCCCACCAGATAATCGCGCTGGTCGAGCAGATCGTTCGGTGCCTGGTTGTCGGCGCCAGTCTGCGCCTTGCTGATCGCGTCGTTCAGCGCCGCGATCTGTTGCGCGTACGAGTTGATCGTGCCGACGACGGTCGAAATCTGGGTGTTGACCTGCTCGCGCATCTCCTGCATCTGGCCGTTCAGGCTTTGAAAGCGCCCTGCCAGACTCTCTGCCGCCGCCAGCATGCCGCCGCGCGATGGCACCTCGCTGGAGCCACCGCTCAATGCCTGCACGCTTTTGAAGAAGTCCTGGAGCACCGGCGCGAGACCCGACGATTGATCGGCCAGCAGATTGTTGATGCGGCTGATTTCCGTAAAGTGGGAATCGATCTGCCCCTTGGCCGTATTGATGTTCTGCAGCTGCGCGCCGAGATAGTCGCTGTACTGGCGTCTTACCGCCACGACCGATGTGCCCTTGCCGATGAAGCCGCCGAATTCGTACTGGCCACTGATCGCCGACTGAATCACCAGTTGCCGGCTGTAGCCCGGCGTTTTCTGGTTGGCGATGTTGTGTCCGGTCGTGGCAAGTCCGGCCTGCGCGGCGAGCAGACCGCTTTGAGCGGTGCTTAGGATATTGGCCATAGTGGTTTCACTCTTTTGTTATATCGCGACATCCCAGTGAACGGCAGCCCGCGGGAAAACTTGAGCCCGATGTTTGACATGATGGCAACGCCGGGCCCGGTGCCGCCATCCGTGTGGCAGCCTACTTGTCAGGCAGACAAGTTTTTCGTGATGATCTTCGCCAGCTTGTTTGCGTAATTCGGATCGGTTGCATAACCGGCGCGCTGCAGCCCCTGCGCAAAGCTGGTTGCGTCCGTGGCGTTGGCCAGCACATTTTCGTAGCGCGGATTGTTGCGCAGCAGCTTGGCATAGTCGCGGAACGCATCCGCATACGAGTCATATGCGCGGAACTTCTCGACGCGTTTCTCCGGCACGCCGTTCACATATTCGGTCGTCACCGCCTCCACTACCTTGCCCTTCCATCCCTTGCCGGCCTTGATGCCGAACAGGTTATGGCTCGCGCTGCCGTCGGCGGCGCGGATTTCCCGCTTGCCCCAGCCGCTTTCGAGCGCCGCCTGAGCGAGCATGAATTTGGCAGGAATGCCCGTCGTGCTGCTCGCCTCTTGCGCATGCGACGCCAGACGCTCCTGGAATGCCTGCACGTGGGCCGGCTGCCTGCTGCTTCCCTTCGCACTCTCCGTCGCGGCGGCGGATGGTGCCGCAGACGGCTGCCACGGATTGTATTTGCGGGCCTGGCCGTCGATCATGCTGTTGAGCACGTCCTGCCCGCCATCCGCCGGCAGCCCCTGCTTGCTCATCGTCGAAGACAGCTGCCGCACCAGCATGTCAGCCAGGCCCACGCCACGATTTGCCATGGTCTGACTGAGTTGCTGGTCCAGCATGGAGGTGTACATGCGGCTTTGCTCGTTGTCGAAGAGACCTTCCTTTGGTGATGCTTCGCGCATGCTTTTCATCACCATGTTCAGGAACAGCGATTCGAACTGCTTGCTGGCTTCCTTCAGCGCCTCGGGCGAATTCTGCTTGGCGGATTGGCGCAGGGATTCGACACTCTTGGTGTCGATTGCAAGGCTGTTGCTGGAATTGGGCAGATTGATCATGGCGCTGTCAGGTCAGATCACTTCCAGTTCGGCCCGCAAGGAACCGGCCGCCTTCATCGCCTGCAGGATCGCCAGCAGGTCCTGCGGTGTCGCGCCGATGGCGTTGAGCGCCTTGACCACCTCGGCCAGCGACGTCCCCGCTTTCAGCAGCATGACCTGTCCCGGTTCCTTCTTGATCTCGATTTGCGAATTCTGCGTAACCACCGTTTGACCTTGCGAAAACGGGGCTGGCTGGCTGGGTGTGTTTTCGGTATTGATGATGACCGACAGGTTGCCGTGCGATACCGCGCAGCTGTCGAGCGTGACTGCCTGATTCATCACGACCGAGCCGGTGCGTGCGTTGAGAATGACCTTGGCGGCGGTCTGCGCCGGCGTGACTGGAAGGCTTTCCAGCGCGCCGAGGAAGGACACCCGCGCATCGCTGCTGCCCGGCGTGCGCACGCGAATCACCCGGCCATCCTGCGCAGATGCCGTGTCCGGTCCGAAGCGCCGGTTGATGGCATCGACCACGCGGCTGGCAGTGGAAAAGTCGCTGTCGTTCAACTCCAGCTGCACCATGTTGTCCTGGCCGAGTGCGGTCGGCACTGCGCGTTCGACCGTCGCGCCTGCGGAAATGCGGCCGACGCTCAAGTGGTTGATCGTGGTCCGGCTGCCGGCGGACGATGCACCGACGCCGCCCACCACCACGTTGCCCTGCGCCATGGCGTAAATCTGGCCATCGGCACCCTTCAACGGCGTCATCACCAGCGTGCCGCCGCGCAGGCTCTTGGCATTCCCCATGGAGGAAACGGTCACGTCCAGTGTCTGGCCCGGCTGCGCGAATGCCGGCAGCGAGCTTGTCACCACCACCGCCGCGACATTCTTGAGCTGGAGGCTTGCTCCCGGCGGCAGGTTGACACCCATGTTCTGCAACATGCTCACCACGCTTTGCACGGTGAACGGTGTCTGCGTCGTCTGGTCGCCGCTGCCGTCGAGACCGACGACAAGGCCATAGCCCATCAACTGATTCTGCCGCACGCCCTGGATGCTGGCGAGATCCTTGAGCCGTTCCGCGTGGCTGCTGCCCGCAGCGGCAATGCACAGTGCTCCGAGCAGGATTGGAAGAAATCTTTTCACTGATGGCATGCTGATATTCATGTGCGTGTCCCCTGCTGCATCACGCTCAGATCGGCAACAGGCTGAAGAAGAAGCGCGTGAGCTGCGACATCATTTCCGTCTTGTCGAGGCGGCTGTTGGTGCGGTATTCGATCCGCGCATCGGCGACCTGGGTTGATGGCACCACGTTACCCGCAGCGACCGTCGCCGGATTCACCACGCCGGAAAAGCGAACGAACTCCACGCCCTTGTCGAATGCGACTTGCTTTTCACCGCTCACCAGCAGATTGCCGTTCGGCAGCACGTCGACCACGGTGACCGCGATCGTGCCGGAAAACGTATTGCTGGAGCTGGAAGCGCCCTTCTCGTCAAACGTGTTTGCCCCTTCCGCCTGGGCCCTAACCTTCGCCAGCGTCGAGGCCGGCAGGCCAAGCAAGGCACCTGCCGAGTAATCCACCGAACCGCTCTTGCTGGCGGAATTTCCGGCCGACTTGCCTGCGCTCGTCCTCTCGACGATGGTGATTACCATCGTGTCGCCGACGAGGCGTGCACGCCGATCCTCGAACACCGGCCGGTAGGACGAAGTCTGGAAGATGGTGCCGTTGGCCGGCGCAGGCACCGGAGCCGCCTGTGGCCTGGCCGTAAGCGGCTGCTGGATGATCGTGTCCGGCACGCTCGCGCAACCGGCAAGGCCCGCCGCCAGTGCGGCGAAGACGATGAGCGCGGAAAATCTGTTCATGTCGGCGGCAACGTCTTACAACTGCGACAGCTTCTGCAGCATCTGGTCCGAAGTCGTGATCGCCTTGCTGTTGATTTCGTAGGCGCGCTGGGTCTGGATCATGTTGACCATTTCCTCGACCACGTTGACGTTGGAGGTTTCCACGTAGTTCTGCATCAGCAGGCCGGCCCCATTGGTGCCCGGCGTGTTGACGTTGGGCGTACCGGATGCGCCGGTTTCCACATACAGGTTTTCGCCCTTGCTTTCCAGTCCGGCCGGATTGATGAAGGTCACGAGCTGAAGCGAACCAATCTGGACCGGCGCAGCCACGCCTGCCTGCGTGATCGATACCACACCATCGCGCGCGACCGTGAGGCTCTGCGCATTGGCCGGAATGGTGATGGCGGGCTGCACCACGAATCCACTCGATGTGACCAGCTGTCCCTGGCTATCGACCTGGAAGGAACCATCGCGGGTGTAGGCGGTATTGCCATCCGGCAGAAGCACCTGGAAGAAGCCCTGCCCGTTGATGGCGACATCCTTGGCGTTGCCGGTCTGCTGCAGGTTGCCCTGCGTGAAAATCCGTTCGGTCGCAACCGGACGCACGCCGGTGCCGACCTGCAGGCCGGAAGGCAGCTGGGTTTGCTGGGAAGATTGCGCCCCCGGCTGACGCAGCGTCTGGTACAGCAGGTCCTCGAACACCGCACGGGAACGCTTGAATCCGGTGGTGCTGACGTTGGCCAGGTTGTTGGAAATGACGTCCATCTGCGTTTGTTGCGCATCCAGACCGGTTTTGGAAATCCACAGGGAACGAATCATTTTTTCCTCCAGAAGCCTTGTTTGGCCAACGCCGCTGCATGTGCATCACACGCATCGGCAATGAGTCAGTGCAAATTGTGCCGCGCCCGCCGTCAGCTCAAAGCGAGGAACTGGTCCGCCTTGGCGGCATTGTTCTCGGCGTTCTTCAACAAATTCATGTGCATCTCGAATTGCCGCGCGAGGTTGATCATGTTGACCATCGAATCGACGACATTGACGTTGCTGCCCTCCAGCGCGCCGCCGAGCAGCGAGACACCGGCATCCGCTTCGGCCACGTCGCCATTCTTCACGTTGAACAGTCCGTCGTCGCCGCGCACCAGTGTGTCCTGCGGCGGATTGACCAGCTTGATGCGGCCAAGAACCGTGGTCGCCCCCGGCACCGTGCCGGTGGACACCGTGGAAATCGTGCCATCCTTGGCGATCGTGACGACGACATCCGGCGGAATGCTGATCGGACCGCCGTCGCCCATCACGTTCAAGCCGCTGTGGGTTTGCAGCACGCCATTTTCGTTCAGCTTCAGGCTGCCGTGGCGGGTGTAGCCCTCGGTGCCGTCAGCTCGTTCCACCGCAAGCCAGCCTTCCCCCTGGATCGCGACGTCGAGATCGCGTCCGGTCTGCTGGATCGCTCCCGCTCGGAAGTCGGTACCGACCGTGGAATCGACCACGAAGGTACGCGTCGGCAAGCCTTGGCCGAGCACAGGCACTGCGCGGAAGGTATCGAGCTGGGCGCGAAAACCGGTGGTCGTCGCGTTGGCCAGATTGTTCGACACCGTGGCCTGCTGCTCCACGATGTGCTTGGCGCCAGTCATGGCGGTGTAAATCAGACGGTCCATCTTGCTGCTCCCGTGTTCAGGCGATGCCGGTCAGGCCGGCATCGCTTCCGGCATCAATGCTTCAATGAGTCGATCACCTCAGGTTGACCAGCGTCTGCATGATCTGGTCTTCGGTCTTGATGGTCTGCGCATTGGCCTGATAGATACGTTGGGCCGTGATCATGTTGACCAACTCTTCGGTCAGATCGACGTTCGACTCCTCGACTGCGGACGACTGCACCGCACCCATGCCGCTGCTGCCGGGGGTGCCGATCAGCGGCACGCCGGACAGCGAAGTCTCGGTAAAGGCGTTGTCGCCCATGGCCTGCAATCCGTTCGGGTTGGCGAAGTTCACCAACGCCAGTTGGCCCAGCACGTTGGCCTTGCCGTTGCTGTAGCGGCCGATGAACTTGCCGTCGGCGGCGACGCTGAAGCCGGTCAGGCTGCCCGAGGTGTAGCCGTTCTGCGCCTGGCTGTTGACGCTCATCGCCGAGCCGAACTGCGTCGTGCTGGCATGGCTGACATTGATCGCCATCGCCGCTGCGCCAGGCGGTGTGAAGTTCACCACCAGCGGTGCCGCCGGGGTCATCACGCCGGCGTTGCTGAAGGCGAGCGTGCCGATCGTGGCATACGGGGGGACGGCCGCACCGCCGAGCATCTGCGTTGTTCCGTCCGACAGCGTGACTTGTCCGTAGACATCCCACGAATTGCCCGGTCCCGGTACCGGGCCCCGATTCACGTAATAGGTTTGCAGAAGATGCGAATTGCCCAGACTGTCATAGACCGGCACCGGGACCGATTTATGGTAGGTGCCAGGATTGTTCGGATCAAAGGCGGTGGCGACGGGAATTGCCGTCACGCGCGAGTCCAGATTGAGCACCAGATCGTATGTGCCGGTCGGCGTCGGAGACAGGTCGGCGGCATTGATCTCCAGCGGAATCGGCGCACCGGCCGAAACCACGCCGTTTGGCCCGACCGGATAGCCGGTCAGCAGCGCGCCGCTGGCATTTTCGATGAAGCCGTCCTTGTTGAGGATGAATTGACCGTTGCGGCTGTAGGTAATGTCCCCGGCATTATTCATGCGGAAGAAACCCTTGCCGTTGATCGCGATATCCAGCGGATTGTTGGTGCCGCTGATATTGCCCTGGGTGAATTGCTGTGCGACGCGAACCAGCTTGGTACCGATACCGACCTGGGATCCGCCGCCGCCAGCCAGCGAATTCGCATACACGTCGGCGAACTGCGCCTGTGCCTGCTTGAAGCCGACGGTACCGGCATTGGAAACGTTGTTGCCGATTACTTCCAGACTCTTGCTCGCTGCGTTCAAGCCGCTAAGACCTTGTTGAAAAGCCATATCTATCTCCCTGGATGTGTGCTATCGGATCAAAGAATTTGCCGGACATCGGCGAAGTCGACTTCGCCCTGACCGGGCACATTGAGCTTGACGCCCTGCGCGTTGGTCGAGACGCTGGTAACCATGCCAAACTGCAGCGCGGTCGCCGGCATTGTTTCGCTGCCAAGCGTGGCGGTAATCTTGAACGTATAGTGGCCGGCTTCCGCATCAGCGCCGTCATTGGTCTTGCCATCCCACGGCACGGCCACCGTGCCAGGATCCTGCGAGCCCATGTCGAGCGTGCGCACTTCCTTGCCGTTGGAGTCCAGAATGGTCACGACCAGCTTGTCGACCGGCTGGGTCAACTCCACCCCCATCAGCGCCATGCCCTCGGCCAGATCGGTTCCGGAACCCGGCGTCAACACACCGTGTCCGATCATGCTGGCGGCCTGCAAGGTCTGGCTGGCCTGGTAACTTCCCTTCAGGGTTTCCAGTGTCGTATTGAGCTTGTCGATGCCGGTCACGGTCGACAGCTGCGCGAGCTGGCTGGTGACCTGCGCATTGTCGAGCGGGTTCAGCGGGTCCTGGTTCTTCATCTGCGTGATCAGCAGCGTCATGAAGCGGTCCTGCGCCTCCTCCGCCGTCGTCTTGGAGGTGGCCTTGTTCGGATTCATCGAATCGAGCAGGCTTTGAGACACGCCGTTGTCGATAGTGGTCGCCATGAATTGGTCCTTTCTTACTGGCCGAGAGTCAAGGTTTTCAGCAGCATCGTCTTGGCCGCGTTCATCGTCTCGACGTTGGTCTGATAGGAACGCGACGCGGAGATCATGTTGACCATTTCCTCCACCACGTTGACATTAGGCATCGCGACATAGCCATTTTCATCGGCTTGCGGATGCTTCGGATCGTGCACCATTTTCAGCGGCGACTGATCCTCGACGACTTGCTGCACCTTGACGCCGGAAGCCGCAGGATTGGCCATCGGCACGACGGAAAACACCACCTGCTTGGCGCGGTAGGTCTTGCCGTCGGCGCTGGTCGTACTGTCGGCGTTGGCGATATTGCTGGACACTACGTTGAGTCGCTGTCCCTGCGCGCTCATGGCCGAACCGGCGACGTTGAAGATGTTGAATAGCGACATGATTATTGTCCCTGTATGGCTGTCAGCATTTTCTTGATCTCGCCCGACATCAGCGTGATCCCCGCCTCGTAGCGCAGCGCATTGTCGGTGAACTGATTGCGCTCCATGTCCATGTCAACGGTATTGCCGTCAACGCTGCCCTGGATGGTCGAGCGGTATTGCGGTTCGAGCCCGCCGATCGTGGGCGCGCCTTGCGGCGACAGATGGCTTGCCGCTGTCTTGACAACCGCCACCGGTGCCGGGTTGGCGCTTGAACCGGACATCGCGTTTTGCAGCGCCTTGCCGAAATCCACGTCCCGCGCCTTGTAATGCGGCGTGTCCGCATTCGCTATGTTCGATGCCAGCAATTGCTGGCGCTGCGCCCGCAAACTCAGCGCCGTTTCATGGAAGCGAAAGGCTTCGTCAAGTTTTCCGATCATCGCACCTCCCAGGGTCTATCGGCCGTGCAAGTCGTCCGGTCGGGACGGATTCATCCTCATGACGGACTTTTACATAGCGTCGATCATACGGAGCACCCGAGCAACACAATCAGGCGATAAGACTGCAAAAAGCCACCCTATTCCACCCTTTGCAGCCTCGCGCGAGCAGTAACATGAGCGCTGAATTCGATCCCCTTCCCCACGATGACTCTCTTCGCCAAAGCACTTGCTGCCCTGTTTGCGCTGTCGTTCGCGCATGGCGCGCTCGCGCAAGAGCAAAGTCAGCGCCAGTCCCAGGCCGCATTGCGGCAAGCGGTCGAACAGTTCCTGCAAACCCAGTCGGCAGGACTGCCGGGCAAGGTCAGCATCGCGGTCGGCGCGATCGACCCTCGCCTGAACCTGCCAGCATGCGCCACGCCGGAAGCCTTCCTGCCGCCCGCGGGCCGCGTCTGGGGCAAAACCACGGTCGGCGTGCGCTGCACCGCGCCATCGGCCTGGACCATCTACGTCTCCGCCACGGTCCGCGTACAAGGCACTTATGTGTCAACAGCCGCACCGCTTGCGCAGGGGCAGAGCATCAGCCAGAACGATCTCGTCCAGGTAAAAGGCGACCTCACCGCCCTCCCCGCCGGGATCATCACCGATCCATCCCAGGCCGTGGGCCGCACCCTGTCGATGTCGCTGCCGGCTGGCACGCCGCTGCGCCAGGATGCCTTGCGCAACCAGCAGGCAATACAACAGGGCCAGGTGGTGCGACTGGTATCCTCGGGTCCCGGCTTCCAGGTATCCACCGAAGGCCGGGCGCTGAACAACGCCAACGACGGCCAGGTTACGCAGGCGCGCGCCGCCAACGGCCAGATGGTCAGCGGTGTCGCACGGATGGGCGGGGTAGTGGAAATCAGCTATTAGTTATCAATTTAACCAGAAGTTAAAATTGATGCTGATAAGGCATTAAAGTTTGCGCTAATATCGCCGATATTCAATCTGACGGCGGCGATAGGCCCCAAACGAGACAAGGACGAAGTCGTGAAAATCAATGACTCAATCAAGAAAAGCGCAGATCTAGGCATCGGCGCGCCGCAAAACCGCTCCGGCAAGGCAGTCGACAAGGCGGGCGTCGAAAAGACCCCTTCCGACAACGTCACGCTGTCCACACAGGCGCGCGCGCTGGCCGGTCAATCCGGCGACAAGGGCGTGTTCAATACGGACAAGGTCAACGAGATCAAGGCCGCGATCGCCAACGGCACTTTCCAGGTCGATGCACAGCGCATCGCCGACGGCCTGATCGACACGGTCAAAGACCTGATTTCCACCCGCAAAGGTTAAACCACGCCATGCAATCCCTCGGAATCGGACTGGGAGAAAGCCTCGCCGAAGAATACAAGGCGGCGCAAAGCCTGCTGGACCTGCTCCGGCAGGAACAGGCTTTCCTGATTGCCGCCGACGTGGACGGACTCGCCAGGCTGACCGAGGAGAAGGCGGGAATCGCGGCGCGCATGTCGGCACTGTCATCGCAGCGCCATCGTGCGCTGGCCGAAGCAGGCGTCGAGGCGACCGAACCAGGCATGCATGCCTGGGCGAACGGTACGGACGCTCCCGCCGACGTGCGCGAAACCTGGAACGGATTGCTGATGCTTGCGCAGTCGGCCAAGGAACTCAATCGCGTCAATGGCATGCTGATCAACCAGCACATGGCACGCAACCAGAATGCATTGAACGTGCTGCACGCCGCCGCGCAAGGCGGCAACTTCTACGGCCCGGACGGCCAATCAACCACGAAGCTCGGCGGACGCCGGCTGGCGGCTGGCTGACACGCCGCGCCTGAGACGCTTTTCCCCTCGCCGGTTTCCGGCAGCGATATCCATCATTCAAGCAAGGCACCGGCGATGACTGAAATCATCGTCATCCCGGCGCGTATCGGCATGAGGCGTATTCCGCACGCTTTGCTTGCAGACCCCTGAGCCCTATTTGACCGGCCCCGCCTCCACCTGCACGTCCGTTACCGTCTCGGGCAAGGAGGACATGATGATGACTGCAACACGCCGGTTGCGCTGTCTGCCGTCGGCAGTGTCGTTATCGCCAACGGCTTGCGTCGATCCGCGGCCTACCGCCGTCAAGCGGCTTTCGGCAACGCCATTGTCGATGAAGAGCCTGACCACGCTGCTTGCGCGCACCGCCGACAGCTCCCAGTTGGAGGCAAACAGCGCATTTCTGATCGGTACGCTGTCGGTGTGACCTTCCACCTGAATGGCGCGCACGTCGTCTTTCAGCACTGCCGCGACCGCCTTCAGCGCCTCGCTGCTCTCGACGGCGAGTCGCGCATCGCCAGGCGCAAACAGCACACTGGCATTGATTTCCACCTTGACGCCGCGGTCGGTCTGCGTCACCCGCACCTTGCCCTGATCGATCAGCGGCGCAAGGACGGTCAGGATGTCGCGCGCGATGCGGGTCATGTGCTCGCGCTCGCGCCGCAATGCCTCGCCCTGGCGCTTCTGCGACGGCGGTGCGATCTGCACCGGGGGCTGCGGACGATTGTCGTCGTTGATGATGAGCGGTTTTGTGCCGTTGCTGAATGCGCTGATCAGCGAACTGGACAGTACGCGGTACTTGCCGTCATTGACCGAGGAGATCGCGTACATCACCACGAAGAATGCGAACAGCAGCGTGATGAAATCGGCGTACGACACCATCCAGCGGTCGTGGTTGTCGGGTTCTTCTTCGTATCGCTTGCGTGGCATGTTGTCGGGCCGCTTATCGATACGCCGAGATGCGTTCCTGGATGATGCGCGCATTGTCGCCGGCGGCGATGCTGAAGAACACATCGGCCATCATCTCCTGCCGCGCGACCTGTCCAGCGACAATCGCCTTCAGCTTGTTGGCGATCGGCAGGAAGACCAGATTGGCAAGACCGACGCCGTAAATGGTGGCGACAAACGCCACCGCAATGCCGCTGCCGAGCTTGCCCGGGTCGGACAGGTTTTCCATCACGTGAATGAGCCCCAGCACCGCGCCAAGGATGCCGATCGTCGGCGCATAGCCGCCAGCCGCTTCCCATATCTTCACTGCCTGGCGCTCGTGCCGTTCGAACGACGAGATGTCGCGATCGAGAATCTCGCGAATCCGGTTGGGATCGATGCCGTCGACCACCAGCCGCATCGCCTTGTTGACGAAGGGGTCGCTGACCGCAAGCAGGTGCCGCTCCAGACTCAACAATCCTTCGCGCCGCGCCGCCGCGCTCCAGCGGTTGATTTCGGCGGTCAATGCAGGCAGGTCTTCGACAGGCGGCGAAAACACCCAGCGCAGCATCTTCACGCCACGGACGAAGTTCGCCTTGCCACTTTGCAGCAGCACGGCACCGCAGGTGCCGATGACGACGATGGCGAACGCCGCCGGCTGCATCAGCGCGCCGATGGCCCCTCCTTCGAGCGCCCGGCCGGCGATAATGCCGACCAGCGCAAGCACAAGACCGGCTACGCTAGCCCAGTCCATGATTCTTCTCGCAGCTTCGAGCGCAGGCGCGAAATGGCCTGGCTGTGCAACTGGCATACGCGCGACTCCGATACACCCATCACGGCACCAATCTCCTTCAGGTTGAGTTCCTGCTCGTAGTACAGGCTCATCAGTATCTTCTCGCGTTCCGGCAGTCCCTCGATCGCATCGACGACAGCGCCGCGGAATGCGCCGTTGACGAGGCAGCGCAGCGGATCGCTCGCCTCATCGACGCAATAGCGGTCGAGAAAGTTTTCGTTGCCGTCGCCATCGTGAAAGTCTTCGTAGTAAATCAACTGGTGGCCGCTGCCGTCGGACAGCATTTCCTGGTAATCCGGCAGCGACACCTTGAGCTCATCGGCAATTTCGGTTTCGCTGGGCGAGCGGCCAAGCCGCTGCTGCACGGCATTGATCGCGACATCGACCTTGCGCATGTTTTGCCGGATGCTGCGCGGCAGCCAGTCGCTGCTGCGCAGCTCGTCGAGCATCGCGCCGCGAATTCGCTGCACCGCGTAAGTTTCGAATTGTGCGCCATGCGTTTCTTCGTAGCGATTGACGGCGTCCAGCAAGCCCATCATGCCGGCCTGGATCAAATCGTCCACTTCCACGCTGGGCGGCAGCTTGGCGCGCATCTGATGCGCCAGCCGCTTGACCAGCGAGGCATGCTCCACGAGAAGGTCCTGTTTATCTGTTTTTCCACTAACCGTATACATTTGAAAGCCTGTTTTGCATTGGTTGAAGCTCGCGAACGGGCCGTATGTCCTGGGTGCAGCCTTACAAGCCGAGACGGGCGGCGGCGGGTGCAACACCCTGCAACTCCCCTCCCGGCAACTCGGGCAAGCTGATGCGCTCGGCCAGGCGTCTGAACGCCACCGACGCGCCCGCCAGCGGAAACGCATCCACCACGGAGCGTCCGAGCCGCGCCGCGCGCGTCGTGTGCTCGTCCGCCGGCACGGATCCGACGGAATTGAGCTTGACGGCCAGATAGCGGTTGGCCGCCTGCGCCATGTTTTGATACACCACCTTCGCCTCCTTTTCCGATGCGCCGGTGATCAGGATGCTGAACGGCCTGCGCCCCACTTCGCCATTGATGCGCTTGATGATCGAATAGGCCGTAGTGATCGATTCCGGACTGGTCGATACCTGCACCACGATTTCGCTACCGGCCAGCGTCGGGATCGGGAACGCATCGTCCTTGCCGAGCTCGGCATCCACCACCACGATGTCGGCCTGCGTGGACAGCACGCCGAAGGCATTGGCGAGGCGCTGCATCTCCTGCGGTTCCCTTGTCGCCGAACGCTGTGCGCCATGCGCCAGTGCCGCGATGCCAAAGCCTTGCGGCATGCGCTGCACCACCTCGTCCAGCGCACGCTCCTGGCGAGCGACCTGCAGGAGACTCGCGCCTTGCGTCGCTCCCATGCGTTCCGCAATCCCCTGCGCGCTGACGCAGGCATCGACCATCAGCACATCGCTGCCGGACTGCGCGAGCGACGCCCCCAGGTTGACGAGCATCGCGCCCTTTTCTTCATCCGACGTCGCCGACAGAAAGGTGTAAATACGCGGTTTCGGTCCGGCGAGCATCCGCCGCAGACCTTCCGCCTGATCCGAAGCGTAGTTACCCAAGTTTCACCCCTTGCAGGCTCTTGTCGTTCGTTCCGCGCACGCCGTTGGCGACCACCATCGGCACCTCGTGGTCTTGCAGCTGGAAGGGTCCGGTTTCGCGCTTGAGCTTGAACGCACGATCCACCAGATAGTGCTGATTGGCGACATGCAGGTCTTCCGGCACGCGCTGGCCGTTGGCGACATAGAACAGGTTCAGCTTGCGTCGGATCATCACGTCCAGCACGTTGCCGATCGTGGCGGCTTCGTCCAGCTTGGTGACGATGCAGCCGGCGAGACCGTCGCCAAGATACGAGCGCACCACTTCGCTCAGCGTTTCGCCGGTCGATGTCGCGGACAGGCACAGCAGGCGCTTGACCTCGGTGCCGACGCCTTGCAGCATCGCCACCTGCTCCGCCACCATCTTGTCGCGCTGCCCCATGCCGACCGTGTCGATCAGCACCGTGTGCTTGGTCTTGAGTTCGTCCAGCGCGATGCGCAAATCGGTTTCATCCTTCACCGAATGCACCATGACGCCGAGAATCTTGCCGTAGATGCGCAATTGTTCGTAAGCGCCGATACGATAGCCGTCGGTCGTGATCAAGGCCAGCGCGCCGGCGCCGTGCCGCATCACGCAGCGCGCCGCCAGCTTCGCCGTGGTGGTGGTCTTGCCCACACCGGTTGGGCCCACCAGCGCGAAGACGCCGCCTTTTTCGAGCATCTGGCTTTCGTTGCTGATGACCGACAGGTTGCGTCCGAGAATCGCCTTGATCCAGTTCATCGCGTCTTCCGGTTTGTCACCGGCAGGGAGTTTTTCCGCGAGGTAGCGTGCGAGGGTTGCGCTGAAGCCGGCCGCCAGCATTTCGCGCAGCACCAGCGTTTTCATCGGGTCGCGCTTTTGTTCACCGCTCCACGCGATTTCGGCGAGCTGCTCTTCCAGCGCCCCACGCATCGAACGAATCTCGGTCATGAATTCGGTGCGCAATTCGTTCATCACTTCGGCGAGGTCGATATGCGGCACGTCTGCCGGCACGTCTTTCGGAATGGAACGAGGTGCCAGGTTGGTGGTTTGCGCTGGTGCTACCGGAGCAGCCTTGGCTGAGGTGGATGCATGCCGCTGGACTTCCGGCCACTTTCCGGCGCGCGCTTCCTTGGGCGACATTGCATCCATCGAAGGCTCGGTGCGCTCGGGTAGCGAATCTTCACTCGCATTGGTCCGGCGAAGTAGCGCCGGCGCGGGGTTGCCGTTGCCACCTTCGACGTGGCCGGCGACTGCTCTTGCAATCGCTTCCTGAACTTTTTTGTCGCCCGCCGGTTCCGCCAGCGACGCCATGTCCTCGATCGGCAATGCCAGGATTTCGACCTGGCCGTTCACCTCCCTGTTGGAAAGAATCACTGCATCCGGGCCGAGTGCGTCTCGAACCATGCGCCATGCCTCGCGTGATGTTTTTGCGAAGAATTTTTTGACGTTCATGCTTGGGCTCCAACCAGGGTGGTAACTCTAATCGTCTTGGAATCGGGAAGTTCTGCGTGTGACAACACCTTCAACTGCGGTACCGTGCGGCGCAGGAAGCGGGCAAGCGAGGCGCGCAGCGGCCCCGGCACCAGCAACACCGGCGTCAGCCCCATCTGCTCCTGCTGGCGCGCCGCCTGCTCGGTCTGCATGGCGAGCGTATCGGCAAGGCCCGGCTCGAGACCCGCGTTATCCGGTCCGCTGGACTGCAATGCCTGCATCAGCAGGCGTTCGAGCCGGCCGTCGAGCGTCATCACGGACAGCTCATTGGTGGCCGGGAAAATCTGCTGCACGATGGCGCGCCCCAATGCAATCCGTACCGCCGCCGTCAAGTCGTTCGGGTCTTGCATATGTCCGGCGTTCTCGGCCAGCGTCTCGATGATGGTGCGCATGTCGCGAATGTGAACGCCCTCGGATAGCAGGTTTTGCAATACCTTTTGCAGGGTCGAAAGCGAAATCTGTTTCGGCACCAGGTCTTCCACCAGCTTGGGCGTTTCCTTGCTGAGGTGGTCGAGCAATTGCTGCACTTCCTGGCGACCGAGCAGTTCGGCCGCATGCGTCGAGATCAGGTGATTCAAGTGCGTCGCGATGACCGTGCCGGCATCGACCACGGTGTAGCCCATGACTTGCGCCTGGTCACGCAGATTGCCATCGATCCAGACCGCCGGCAGGCCGAATGCCGGATCGGTGGTGGTCGCGCCCGGCAGCGTGCCGCTGACCATGCCGGGATTGATGGCGAGGAACTGGCCGACGTAGGATTCACCGCTGCCGACTTCCACGCCCTTGAGCGTAATGCGATAGGCCGAGGGTTTCAGTTCGAGATTGTCGCGAATATGCACCGGCGGCGACAGGAAGCCGATCTCCTGCGCAAACTTCTTGCGGATGCCCTTGATCCGGCGCAGCAGTTCGCCGCCCTGCGACTTGTCTACTTGCGGAATCAGGCGGTAGCCGACTTCGAGGCCGAGCGTATCGACCGGCACGATGTCCTGCCAGGTCGCCTCCTCCACCTCGGGCGCGGCAGTGGCGGCCTCCGGCACGGGTGCCTGGGTTGCCGCCTTCTGCTCACGCTGCGATAGCGCATATGCGCCGCCTGCGAGAACGCCGGCCAGCATCAGGAAAGCGATGTGCGGCATACCTGGAATCACACCCATGCCGCCGATGATGGCGGCCGTGATGTAGAGCACCTGCGGCTTGGCGAACAACTGACCGACCAGCTGGCTGCCGATATCCTGTTCGCTGGCGACGCGGGACACGATCACGCCGGCGGCGACGGAAATGATCAGAGACGGAATCTGCGCAACCAGGCCGTCACCGATCGCCAGCAGCGTGTAATTTTTCACCGCCACGTCGAACGCAAGATCATGCTGCACCATGCCGACAATCAGGCCGCCGACGATGTTGATGATCGTGACCAGGATGCCGGCGATGGCATCACCGCGAACGTATTTGCTGGCACCGTCCATCGCGCCGTAGAACTCGGCTTCCTGGCCGACTTCCGTGCGGCGGCGACGCGCTTCCTGCTCGCCGATCATGCCGGCGTTGAGATCGGCGTCGATTGCCATCTGCTTGCCGGGCATCGCGTCCAGCGCAAATCGCGCACCGACTTCGGCGATACGTCCCGCGCCCTTGGTGACCACCATGAAGTTGATGATGGTGAGGATGATGAACACCACGATACCGACGGTGTAATTGCCGCCGATCAGGAAGTGGCCGAATGCCTCGACGACCTTGCCCGCCGCATCCGGTCCGGTGTGGCCTTCGGTCAGCACGACGCGCGTCGATGCCACGTTCAGCGACAGGCGCAGCATGGTGGACACCAGCAGCACCGTCGGAAACACCATGAAATCGAGCGGCTTGACCGTGTACAGGCTGGTCAGCAGGATGATGATCGACAGCGCGATATTGAAGCTGAAGAAGATATCGAGCACGAATGCCGGCAGCGGCAGCACCATCATCGCCAGCATCATGATGATCAGGATCGGCGCGGCAAGCGCCTTGCTGGAATTGCTGGGGAACCAGGCCGGCAGTTTCAAACCATTCATTGCATCAATCCATTAGCGCCAGGGGCTTGTGCAGCCGGATTGAGCGGATCCAGTTGCGGCGGCACGTCGATATCGCCCGGCACATCGGGACGATTGCCGCCATTCGTCTTGTAGGCGCGCAGCTGGAACACATAGGCGAGGACTTCCGCAACCGCCGTATAAAGACCTTCCGGAATCTCGTCGCCCAATTCGGTGTGCTTGTACAGGGCACGCGCCAGCGGCGGCGCTTCCAGCAGCGGCACGTTGTTCTCGGCGGCGATCTCGCGAATCTTGGCCGCCATTTCATCCATGCCCTTGGCGACGACGGTCGGCGCGCGCATCTTGCCGTCGGCGTATTTGAGCGCCACGGCGTAGTGCGTCGGGTTGGTGACGACGACGTCGGCGGTCGGAATTTCGGTCATCATGCGGCGCCTTGCCATCTCGCGCTGCATCTGACGCATCTTGGCCTTGATCTGCGGATCGCCGTCCGATTCCTTGGCTTCCTGACGCAGTTCCTCGCGCGTCATCTTCAGCTTGTTGGCGTAGTGCCAGATCTGGTACGGCCCGTCGATCAGGGCGATGACCACCAGGCTGCACACGATCGTGATGAAGCCCGTCAGCAGCAGGCTGGCCAGATGCGCACTGCCCGCCTTCAACGGCTCGACGACAAGGCCCAGCATCGACTCCATCTGACTGGAAACGACCATCCACGAAACGGTGCCGACCAGAATCGCCTTGGCGATGGCCTTGATCAGTTCGACGCCGGCGCGCGCGGAGACCATGTTGCCGAGGCCATTCAGGGGATTGAGACGGCCGAAATTCGGCTGCAGCGCCTTGCCGCTGAACAGCCAGCCGCCGATCAAGAGCGGCGATGCCAGTGCCACCAGCATCAGCAAGGCGGCCAGGGGCGCGAATACAATCAGCACATCGACCAGATCGCCGGCGATGCGCATGAGCAGAAGATTGAAATCGAATACCTGGGCACGGTCGAATGCCATTCCGGACGTGAGCATGCGATTGATCTGGCGCACCAGACCATCCCCCGTGAACCACAGGCCGGCGCCAGCAGCGAGCAAAACCGTGCACGTAGCCAGTTCCCGCGAACGGGGAACGTCGCCTTCTTCACGTGCCTGTTCCAGTCGCCGGGGCGAGGCTGGTTCTGTTTTCTCGAGTTCGCTGTCTTCGGCCATCGCCGACTCCTGTCGCCGCCGTCATTGCGTCGAGGACGACACAATGCGGGTTTTCAGGTGCGATTATTGGCCAGAAGCCGCGTCGACTATCGAGGGAATAAGTGCGAAAACCCCCCGCTTTTCGATTGCGGCAGGGAAATATTGCAGGCTTCGGCTTACAGCTTGAGGTTGCGCGCCCACGCGAGCGCCGACATGTGCGCGTCGTTCACCTGGATGGCGCTGATGCAAAGCGAGGTCGCCATCGACTCGACGTCGGTGGTACTGAGTTCGCAGGCTTCGGCCAATGCCAGAAACGGGCCGTAGATGCCTTCTCTCGACAGGAGCGCTTCCGTCACGGCATCCGACAGCTGAATCTTGTCCAGCACCTCTTCCATCGGAATGCCCAGCAACTGGTCGAGCAGCGAGAACATGCCGGCGACGAACAGGTTTTCCGCCTCGGTCCTGGGCAGGAAGGTCTCGCCGAGCAGCTCGGCAAAGCGGCCCCGGATGATCGCCGTCTGCATCAACACCGGCGAAAAGCCGGTCGGACCGGACGTTGCGAGAAGCACGGCCAGCCAGCGATACAAAGGCGAATACCCCATCAGCGTGACCGCGTGCTTGAGCGACTGGATTTCGCATCCGAGTCCGAACCCCGCCGAATTGATATAGCGCAGCAGCCGGTACGAGAGCGCGGCGTCGCGCTTGAGTACGCCTTCAAGGTGATTCATACCGGCCTCTTGCTTGACCATGTCCATCAGGCGCAGGATCATGGTCTGCGTCGGACTCAGGTCGCGCGCTTCGTCGCCGTGACGCCGCGACAAATGAAGCGTTCCTGCAAAGGCATCCATCCCAAGCGATGCAGCCGTTTCGTACCGCTCCCAGCTCGTGACGTTGCGTGCGACCATGCGCACGGACGGCAGGCCAAGCGCACGATAGATGCGCAATTGCTCAGCCAGATCGGGAGCGTCGACCGGAACCTCGATGTGCGAGAAAAGCGACAGCAGACTCTGGTCGACCGTCTCCAGCTGCGCGCCGCGCAGCGCAACGCCGTAACCCTGCACGCGCAAGGACTTGATCGCGGCCACTGCGCCCGGATCGCCGAGATCGTCGGCCCACAACGCCAGCACCTTGCCCTGCGGCGGCAAGCGGAAATAGGCTTCCGCCTTCAGCGTCGCCGGCGAGGCCGCCAGAATCAGCAGGCGGTCGTCGTGCGATCCGACGTATTCGTTGGCGTTGATCCGGTCGGTGACAAAATCCGCCAGCGCATTTGCCTCCGTATCATTGATCCTGCCGCTTCCCGTGCCATTACGCTGCCAGGATAGCTCGAACCCGAGCACGTGCTCCTGCGAGGTGATCAGCGGTTCACGAACAATGAAATTCTCGTGTTGCATGGATAGTCAGAGCAGAATCTGCTTCGGCAAAGGAAATGCATCAGCGGGTTGCAAGGCATCGAACGCATCGCGCAAACGTACCGACCCTGCGCAAGTCCAATGAGCATCGCCTGATGCATTGTTTCGCCCAATGACTGATAGTCGGTCAGCAGGCCGGGCGGCATGCAGCCGCACTCGTCCCGCAACTGCACGGGCACTCCAGCCAGGCAGACCTGGACGATTCGAGTGCGTTTTTGTTTTTCTCAAGAGCTGCAGCCGGCGTCAGGCGCCCGCGCTCATCTTTTCGAAAATCTTGGAGAGCTTTTCATCCAGTGTGGCGGCCGTGAACGGCTTGACGACATACCCGTTCGCACCGGCCTGTGCTGCCGCGATGATGTTTTCCTTCTTCGCCTCTGCCGTGACCATCAGCACCGGCAGCTTGGACAGCGCGGCATCGGCGCGAATGGTTTGCAGCATCGTCAAGCCATCCATGACCGGCATGTTCCAGTCCGAAATCACGAAGTCGAACGGTTCGCTCCTGAGTTTGGAAAGCGCCATGGCCCCGTCTTCGGCTTCGTCTACGTTTGTGTATCCCAATTCCTTGAGCAAATTGCGGACGATGCGACGCATGGTCGAGAAATCGTCGACAACCAAGAATTTTGTTTTCGGATCAGCCATGAATTACTCCAATGTTTCTTTCAACCGTTATCGACCTGTCGGCCGCTTATTGTCCAACCTCGCGGCCAGCCAAGTATAAATAAACTTGCCGCTATTATGCACTCTGTCGCCTGCCGCACAGCGCCGCAGCGGAGAAAAAACGACGCATTCCTGATGCTGCCGAGACGCATGCGCCACAGTCGTTTATGTTTTAACAACCCGCTTGCATCATCAAACACGCAGCGCACGACTGCTGTTGGCGGCGAGATGCTCCAGCACCATGCGCGGCAATTCCTGTAGCGGCCCTACCTCATGTGTCGCGCCGACGGCGATGGCTTCGCGCGGCATGCCGAACACCACGCACGAGGCTTCATCCTGCGCAAAATTGTATGCGCCGGCATTCTTCATCTCCAGCATGCCGGCCGCGCCATCCTTGCCCATGCCGGTCAGGATCACGCCGACAGCGTTCTTCCCTGCGCAACGCGCCGCCGAGCCGAACAGCACATCGACCGAAGGCCTGTGTCGATTGACCGGCGGCCCCTGGTCGAGCTGCGTCACGTAGTTCGCGCCGCTGCGAGCAAGCTGCAGGTGCGAGTGGCCGGGCGCGATGAACGCATGTCCCGGCAATACCCGCTCGCCCCCGGCCGCTTCGTTGACCGAAATCTTGCAGATGCTGTCGAGCCGCTTCGCGAAGGAACGCGTGAAACCCTCCGGCATGTGCTGCGTGATCAGGATGCCGGGGCAGTCCGACGGCATCTGCATCAGGAACTCCTTGATCGCTTCGGTGCCGCCGGTGGACGCGCCGATGATGATCAGCTTTTCGCTACTGGTCAGCGGGTTGCGAATCAACGGCAATGCGTCAGTGGCAGTCCTGGCATGCTCGGCGGACGCAACGGTACGCGCCTTGACGCGCGCTCTTGCCGCAGCCCTGATCTTGTCGGTGATCAGCTCGGTATATTCGAGCATGCCGCTCTGAATCGACAGCTTCGGCTTCGTCACGAAATCCACCGCGCCAAGCTCCAGCGCACGCAGCGTGATTTCCGAGCCGCGCTCTGTCAGCGACGACACCATGACGACCGGCATCGGCCGCAGGCGCATCAGCTTTTCAAGGAAATCGAGGCCGTCCATGCGCGGCATTTCCACGTCGAGCGTCAGTACATCGGGGTTGGTTTGCTTGATCAGTTCCCGCGCGACGATCGGATCGGGTGCAACGCCGACGACTTCCATGTCGGGCTGCTTGCCGATGATTTCCTTCATGACGCTGCGAATCAACGCAGAGTCGTCCACTATCAATACCTTGATCTTCATGGTGCGTGCTTTCGTAACGTCAGCCGGTCAGAACAACTCGACCGCGCCTGCCACCGGTGTGGTCTGCAGGCGGTTCGCGTAGTCCTGTTCGCGGTTGACGAGCGTGTTGTTGTTCAGTTGCTTCAGTTTCTTGACGAGGACCTTACCGGTGCGCGGGAAGAAATACACCTTGCGCGGATGAATGTCGTTCAGATCTTCCGCCGTGATTCGGATGCTCTCTGCGCGCAGGTAGTCGCGCACGAATTGCGCATTGCGCTGCCCGACGTTGATCGCGATGAAGCCGCGCAGAACATTTCCGCCGCCGAACACCTTCGCCTCCAGATTCTCGCGTCGCGCGCCCGCCTTGAGCAAATCGTTGATCAGTATTTCCATCGCGTAGGTGCCGTAGCGCATCGATGCCGAGATCGGGCTATCGGCATCGCCGCCGCCATCCGGCAGCATGAAGTGATTCATGCCGCCGATGCCGGTGACGCGGTCGCGGATGCATGCGGATACGCACGACCCCAGCACGGTCACGATCAGCATGTCCTTGCACGTGAAGTAGTACTCGCCGGGCAGGATCTTCGCCGCATCGCAGTCGAACGTCCGGTCGTAATAGACGTTGGTCGCAAATTGTTCTTCAAGTCCGCATTTCATGATTGATTCTCGTGCCGGCGTGACAAGGAATTGGCCGCCGCGTGTTTCGCTTCCAGTTCGTACACGGTCTTGCCCCGCAATTTGAGCGCATCGGATACATATAGAAAATTTTCGGAATGACCGGCAAACAACAGCGCATCCGGCTTCATCAACGGCACGAAGCGGGAAAGGATCTTGCCCTGCGTCGGCTTGTCAAAATAGATCATCACGTTGCGACAGAAGATGACGTCGAACTGTCCCTTGATCGGCCAGCTGTCCGCCAGCAGATTGAGCTGCTTGAAGGTCACCATCTGACGCAGTTCCGGGCGCACCCGCACCAGGCCCTCCTGCGCGCCCTTGCCCCGCAGGAAAAACCGCTTCGCGCGTTCCTGTGACAGCTTGTTCACGCGTTCCAAGGGATAGACCCCGTTCGCCCCGGTTGCCAACACATTGGTATCGATATCCGTCGCGATCACCTGCGCCGGCGGCGTCAATGTCCCGAATGCCTCGCACAGCGTCATCGCAATCGAGTACGGTTCCTCACCGGTCGAACTGGCGGAGCACCATACCGTCACCGGCTCCTTGCGATTGCGCACATGGTCGGCGAGGATCGGGAAGTGGTGCTCCTCGCGGAAGAACGACGTCAGGTTGGTGGTCAACGCATTGGTGAATGCCTCCCATTCATCGTCGTCCTGCCGGCCTTCCAGGCTGTCCAGATACACCTGAAACGAGCGGATGCCCGTCGCGCGCAGGCGGCGCGCCAACCGGCTGTAAACCATTTCCTGCTTGCTATCGGCGAGCGCAATGCCTGCGCGCTTGTAAATCAGCGCGCGCACTCGCTCGAAGTCGCGAGCGGTGAACTCGAACTCCTTGACTCCATCAATCTTGTTTTGCCGAACCGTATTCATCACATCCAACTTCTTTCCTTGACATCGCGGTTTGCTAACCGCATCCACACCACATCAATCAATCACGTCAACCCTGTTTCGGTGCCGCGCGCCGATCAGCGTCTCGCATCGCTGGGTCACCAGAACGGTAACCGATGCGGAATCCGCCCCAATGGCGTCCGGCGACGTAAATCGGTACGGATAAATCATGCATCACCTCACCCGTATCGCGTTTGTAAGTCTGCAACAGGAACGGCTCCGTATTCGAACCGCAGCGGGATCCAGTGCGATCGTTGAAGATCCGCTTGGTGCGATTGTTCACCAGGTCAGTCTCATAATTGCCGGTCAGCGCCTTGGAGAATTTCCTGTTATGCGTTGGAAAATACCCGTTGTTATCGACCGCACCGGCGTAAGCCAGCTGCGGCAGTTCCTTCAAAATCCGTTCCTGCACGTCAGGCAACACACGATCGGTAAATGCATCGAACAAGGTCGTGTGCTTTTGCGGATTCGTGTTCGGTATCGGCTTGTAATTGCGGTCAAACAAAGCCTGTTCACTGATTTCACCGCTTGCAATCGCCTTGTCGAAGATACCCCCGATCTCCTTCGACGCGACTTCGGCAACGTCCCGTATCTCGCCATGCACCGTCGTCACAGCGGAGCCTTCCAGTGCGATGAACAACGCCTCGCCGCGATCGGAAAGCGCCATCGCGGAACTCGCGGCACGGGGCAGCTCTTCCTCGGTCGACAACATGCGATCCCTGATTTGCGAAAGCGCGTCCGTGATCATGCGGGTGGTGTCCACATGCTCGCGCGATGCGGTCGCAATCTTCTCGATTTCACTCTGCGATACGCCGGCGGATCGCTCGATATTGCCCAGAAACCCGTGAACCCGTTCAACGTTCTGCGCCGCATCGGTCACTTTTCCGGTCAATGCAGTCATGTCTCGGGCTGCGCGTTCGGCTTCGTCGGTGATCTCACGCACCATGACGCCGATATCGTCGGTTGCCGATTTCGTCCGCTGTGCGAGCTGCCGTACTTCCCCTGCGACAACCGCGAAGCCGCGCCCGTGTTCGCCGGCACGCGCCGCCTCGATCGCCGCATTCAAGGCAAGGAGGTTGGTGCGCGCCGCGATCTCGTTGATCACTTCCGTGATCACGTGGATACGGCGGGATTTTTGCTGCAGCGTTGCCATCGTCCCGGATGCCGCCTGCGCGTCCTGCCTTGCGTCGCTGATCTGCTGCAAACCCCGGTCGACTTCGGCGCGACCCGCGACGCTTTCACGCCGTACGTCGGCGGCGACATTTGACGCGTTCTCTGCATTGATCGCGATTTGCTCCGTGGTGCCGGCGTTCTGCGCCGCACGAGTCACGATATCGTTGGTGGCCTCTACGTCCTGATCGATTTTCTTCTTGATCGATTCGACAAAATAGGATGTCTCGGCAGCACCGATCACGATGTGATCGAGCTCGCCCGCCATGAGTTCCGCCAGCGAATTGCGAGCCTCGTCATTGAATCGCAAGGCGAACAGGCAAATACCCGCCGTGATGACGGACGCCATTGCCGCAAGAAGGATCGGTTTCGCGGTCGCTCCGCCGGCCCAGTCAATCAAGGCCGTCAACAATGTGCTGACAACGATTGCCCCCGCTGCAATCAACAGGAGGCGAAACGATTTGTAATTCGCACGCTTCATCAGCTACTCCACCAATTCAGTCCGTTACTGCCTCTATGACAAATTACGCATACTCCATTTGCCGCATCATCTATATATCGGCGAAGAATGCGCGGGACTTGAGTATCAGCGTCTGCGTTTCGCAGTATTTATCAAGCACGGTATCTGAAAACGATTATGGCGCGCCGACTTTCAGGGTGATCGAAGAAACAGAGCGCCATTACCACGCTAATTACCACGCCAATTACCCATGTGAAAAAGGCGTGCCGTTCAAGCACGCCTTTCAATCATTGGCCGGGTGACCATGAAGGATTCCGATCTCGACGCATCACCCGTTGCCATTTCTTCCATGCGACGTCCGGGCAGGATGAAAAATGCCGCCAAGGCCCATGAGTGTCGGAACAATCAGAACTCTTCCCAGTCATCCGCATCGGTGGCAAGCGGCCGGCCCTTTTCTGCCGGCGCAAGCGCGGCTTTCGATGCAGCATCTCGCGCTCTCGGTACCGCCCTTGCAGGCGACATTTTTGGCGCAACGCGTTCAACCAGTGGTGTCGTCCGCACCGGCAATGCGTGATGGACGCCGCCCTCAAGCTTGAATACCGCGACCGCCTGCGACAGCGTACCGGCCTGATCCTGCATGCTCTGCGCCGCGGCGGCAGCCTGCTCGACCAGTGCCGCGTTCTGCTGCGTCATCTGGTCCATCTGGCTGATTGCCTGATTCACCTGCTCGATGCCGTTGCTCTGCTCGGTGCTTGCAGCCGTGATTTCGTTCATGATGTCGGCGACATGTCTTACCGAAGTCACGATTTCGTGCATGGTACTGCCGGCCTGATCGACCAGCTTGCTGCCGACGTCCACCTTCTCGACGGAGTCGTTGATCAGCGACTTGATTTCCTTCGCCGCACCGGCGGAGCGCTGTGCAAGGCTGCGCACTTCCGCCGCCACCACTGCGAAGCCTCTGCCCTGCTCGCCCGCACGCGCTGCCTCCACCGCCGCGTTCAGCGCGAGAATGTTGGTCTGAAATGCAATGCCGTCAATGACGCCGATGATGTCGACGATCTTGCGCGAACTGTCCTTGATCGATCCCATGGTGTCGACCACCTGCCCTACGACTTCGCCGCCACGTGTTGCAACCTCCGATGCCGACACGACCAGTTGATTGGCCTGACGCGCATTCTCTGCGTTCTGCCGTACCGTGCTCGTGAGCTCCTCCATGGACGATGTGGTTTCTTCGAGCGAACTTGCCTGCGATTCCGTGCGCGCTGACAGATCGGCATTGCCGGAGGCGATTTCGCGCGATGCGACGGCGATCGTTTCGGTGCCGAGGCGCACCTGGCCCACGGTGGTGACCAGGCTGTGGTTCATGTCCTTCAAGGCCTGCAGAAGCTGGCCGGTTTCATCGCGGGATCGCACATCGATCGTCTGTGTCAGGTCGCCCGACGCGACGCTCCTGGCCACGCGTACCGCCTGCTCCAGCGGCCTCGAGATCGCGCGTATCAGCCACACGCCGATAATCGCCGCCAGCAAGACGCCAAACACGACAGCCACGATCGACATGTTGCGCACCAATGTGTACATGTCCTGCGTGCGTTCGAATTCCTTTTCCGCATCATCGAGCTGCAGTTTGATCAGCGCATCGATGCTCTGTTGCAAGGGCGCGTAATGCTGGTTCATCGGCCCTTGCAGCAGCTCCATGGCCTGCTGCACGTTGGCGGCACGCAATGCGGCGACGGTCGGCTTCAGTCCTTCTTCGAGAAATTTCTTGTAACTCTCGTCAAAGCTGGTCACCAGCGTCTTGTCATCGGCAGCCAGCGAACCCGCGACATAGGCACTCCACTGCCTGCCAACTTCGCCGGTCATCTTGTCCACCTCATCCATTCTCTTGGTGACGACCGCTGGATCGCCGTTCATGGATTCGGCAACCGCCATTCTGTTCTTGTCGATCAGCCTGACTACCATGTCCAGCTGACCCATCGGAACAAGGCCGGTTTTGTATATCGATTTGAGGGAATTGTTGGCGGCACCCAGGCTGGTCAGGCCGACGACGCCGCTTCCTACCAATAGCAATGACAAAAAGCCAATGACGAAAACCAACCGCGATTTGATCGTGAGGTTATCAAGCATTTGCGCACCTTTATTTTTAGAGCGTCTAACAAAATGATTCTGAGAGTGTTGCGTCCCTTGCAGGGCGCGCCTTGGCTGGCAAGCCAAGGCCGCTACGCAGGCGCAACGCATGCGTTGCGAATCCCCTGCTTCGCCCTTGCCGTACAGTCGTACTGTCTGCGGCGGCGCGTCTACTCAGAACCGCTGCGTTTCATTTTGTTAGACGCTCTTGGAGTGCACGCCGCTGTCGAGCAACGCGCACCCTTGTCTCCGATTTTATTAGCACCTGATTTGTCAGGCGCCTTTGGTATGCCCGGCCTTCTTTGAGGCCTGGTTTATGCTGCGAGTGCTTCGATCAGGCCCATTTCGGCGCTGGACATCAGTTGGTCGATGTTGACTAGGATGAGCATGCGCTGCTCGATCGTACCCAGGCCGATCAGGTAGTCGGTATTCAGCGCCGTGCCCATTTCAGGTGCCGGCTTGATCTGTTCGGGCAACAGCGTCGTGACGTCCGACACGCTGTCCACCACCATGCCGACGACACGACCGCCGATGTTGAGGATGATGACGACCGTGAACTGGTCGTAGGTCGGCTCGCCGAGATTGAACTTGATCCGCATGTCCACGATCGGCACGATGATGCCGCGCAGGTTCACCACGCCCTTGATGAAATCGGGCGAGTTGGCGATGCGGGTGACGGTTTCGTAACCGCGGATTTCCTGCACCTTGAGAATGTCGATACCGTACTCTTCCTTGCCCAGCGTGAAGGCAAGAAACTCGCGTCCCGCGATATCGCGGTCGGAGTGATCTGCGAGTGCAGTGACGTTGTTTTGCATGGATAGAGTCATGGCGGTTGTCCTTCAGGAAAAAATGGGTGCATCGTTCAACTGACGGCTCGATCGCAATAACGCCGCGACGTCGATAATCAATGAAACGCCGCCATCGCCGAGGATGGTTGCGCCGGAAATGCCTGCCACCTTGCGGTAGTTCGATTCGAGATTCTTCACCACGACCTGCTGCTGCCCGACCAGATCGTCGACGAATAGCGCGGCCTTCCTGCCTTCCGACTCCAGAATGATCACGATGCCTTGCGACGGATCGGTGAAAACCGGTTCGATGTCAAACATCTGATGCAAGGGAATAAGGGTCAGATATTCCCCGCGCACCTTCACCACCCGACCCTGTCCGCTGATGTCCTTGATGTCGACAGGCGCAGGTTGAAGCGATTCGACCACATAGCCCAGCGGCAGGATGTAAATCTCCTCTCCTACCTTGATCGACATCCCGTCCAGGATCGCCAGTGTCAATGGCAATGAAATCGAGATGGTGGTGCCGAACCCTCTGGCCGAACGGATATCGACCACGCCGCCCATCGCCGTGATGTTGCGCTTGACGACATCCATCCCGACGCCGCGCCCGGAAACGTCGGTCACTGCTTCCGCCGTGGAAAAGCCGGGCGCAAAAATCAGCGGCCACACATCGGCATCCGGCATCGCGTCGGACACGGCGAGCCCTTGCTGCATCGCCTTTGCCAGAATCTTCTCGCGGTTCAAGCCGCCGCCGTCGTCGGTCACCTCGATGACGATATTGCCGCCCTGATGCGCGGCGGAGAGAGACAGTTTGCCCGTCTCGCCCTTGCCCGCGGCCCTGCGTGCCTCGGGCATTTCAATGCCATGGTCGATGCTGTTGCGCACCAGGTGGGTCAAGGGATCGACGATACGTTCGATCAGTCCCTTGTCCAGTTCGGTCGCCGCGCCATGGGTCACGAACTCGATCCGCTTGCCCAGCTTGTGTGCCAGATCGCGCACCATGCGCGGGAAGCGCGAAAACACGTAGTCCATCGGCATCATGCGGATGGACATCACCGCTTCCTGCAGATCGCGCGTGTTGCGCGTGAGCTGGTTGACACTGTTCAACAGTCGCTCATGCAGCATCGGATCGAGTCCGCTGGAACGCTGCTCGATCATCGCCTGCGTAATCACGAGTTCGCCGACGAGATTGATCAGCTGATCCACCTTCTCGATGCCGACGCGAATTGATGATGACTCCTGCGTGCTTGCGGCCCGCTCTGTGTCACGCCTGGCCGCCGCTTTCTTGTCGCTTGCCGATGCCTCGACATGTTCATGTGTCGCATCTGCTGCACCGCTGGCTGCCGCCTGCTCGGCTTTCGCCGCCGCCTCTCGCGCTTCCTTCATCGCGGGAGTATCGAACGGCTCGAAGAATCCGTAGCCCTGCCTTTCCTCCTGCGCCGCCTTGCTGGCGGCATCGGACCGCGCTCTTATCGTCTCGACAGGCTCGAAGAATCCGTAGCCCTGCGCGTTTTCCTGACCGGCAATCCCTGCTGCGGCCTCTCCCTGCGGAAGCTGCACCGCCTCTTCGGTAATCTTCAAGTCGTCCGGGTCGAGGATGAAGGAGCAGATCGCCACGATATCGCTCTCACTCTCTCCCGTGATGAGAGTGAATGCGGTACGGTTGTTTTCAATCGGCGTTCTGGTGATCGACCCCAACAGTCCCAGTTCGGCGGCGAGCGCATCGACGTCGCGCGCCTGCACTTCGGGCAGTTCGATGCGGAATTGCCGGGCGCTGCCCGGTGCCGGCATTGGCGCTGCATGCGGACGGCCGGCGGCGATCTCCAGCGAAGCAGCCGGCGGAGCGTGCGACACGTCGCCCTGCGAAAGCGATTGCAGCATCATGCGGGCATCACCCACCGCATCCTGGTCAACGGGCGTGTGCAAGCGATGCCCGTCCAACTGCATCTTGAGAATATCCTTGGCCACGAGAAATGCATCGACGTGCTCCGCCGTCAGCGCCATTTCGCCCTTGCGAATCTTGTCCAGCAGCGACTCCAGCACATGCGTGACTTCCGTCAGGTCGTTCAGACCGAACGTTCCCGCGCCACCCTTGATGGAATGCGCGGCGCGAAAGATCGCGTTGAGGTCCTCTTCGTCCGGCGCGGCGATATCGACGGCAAGAAGCAGTTTTTCCATCTCCGCGAGGAGCTCTTCGGCCTCGTCAAAGAACACCTGAAAGAACTGGCTCATGTCAATGGTCATTGTCGGACTCCGTCGTTGGCGCTGTGCGTTTTTCTTGTTGCATTCGACTAACCCTGGTCAGCCAATGACTTTTTTCACCACCTCGGTGAGGCGATTCGGGTCGAACGGCTTGACCAGCCAGCCGTTAGCACCGGCAGCCCTGCCCTTCGCCTTCATTTCATCGCTGGACTCGGTGGTCAGCATGAGAATCGGCACTTTCTGATATGTCGGCAGCTGGCGCAAGGACCGGATCAGCATCAGCCCGTCCATCCGTGGCATGTTCTGATCCGTCAATACCAGGTCGAACACCTGGGTCTTTGCCTTGTCGAGACCGTCCTGTCCATCCACCGCCTCGGTGACCTGGTAGCCAGCTGCTCGCAGACTGAACACCACCATTTGCCGCAATGAACCTGAGTCGTCTACAGCCAGAATTGATTTCGCCATTTCCTGTTACTCCCGCTTTTTCGTTGAAGGGCCGGCGTCCTGCCATGACGCCGTACACCCGCTTTTCCAGTATCTGCAATCGTTAAAACAGTTCGATATCGCCGCTTTCCATATGAGTCTGGCAAACCGCTTTCCACAACTCGCTTTCGAGCTTCAGGCTTTGCTCTTCCAATGCTCTGTTGATATCGTTCAGTGTCATGTTGATCTGTTCCGTGCCGCCCTCGGCCGACACGCCGGCACTGCCGGCACCTATCTGCTCCAGCACATCGCGCAAGCCGGTGACACGCCGGACCGCCCTGCCGATCAATTGGTTGGTCATGTCCTGAAACTGCAAGCCGGTCACTGCCGCATTCACATGCTGACCGATCTCCTGCTGTTTCGCCTTGATGAGTTCGGTGATTTCCAAGGTGGGCTCTGCGCCGGACAGTAGCATGTCGACTGCCTGCTGCTGCGCCGTGATGGCATCGTGAATCGCCATGAAACTTGTACCGAGCTTCTCGATGGCTTCGCCAAGCAGAATGCCAGTCTGTACCAGATCGGTCTCTGCCTCGGTCAAATGCTGCGTGCTGTGCTCCGACAAGTTGGATAGCAGGCGTTTCACCTGAGAGCCTGGCAATGCATTTTCTGTCATGAAAAGTCCTGTCCCCAAACAGCGCTCGTTACCACTACCGGCATGCGCTTCGCTATCGCGCGCTCGCACTGCCAAGTTCCTGTCTGACTTGCGCTCCGCTCGTAACCTCGATGGTTCCGCCGTCCTTGAGTGCGGATTCCTCCGCTTTCTTGTTCATGACAATAATACTAATACGGCGGTTGACAGGATTAAAGGGATCTTCCTTGTCGAACAGCACCGCCGACGACAATCCGACCACCCGCAACAACTTGACCTCATCCATGCCGCCCGCCACCAGCGCCCTGCGCGATGCGTTCGCGCGGTCGGCCGAAAGCTCCCAGTTGCTGTAGTACTTTTCGCCGCTGGCGTAAGGGGTGGCATCGGTGTGGCCGGACAGACTGATCCTGTTCGGCATATCGTTCAGGAAGTGGCCTATCTCAAGCAGGATTTCCCTGGTATAGGGCTGAAGCTCGGCCTTGGCCAGCGCGAACATGGGCCTGTTCTGTTCGTCCACGATCTGAATGCGCAGTCCCTCGGTGGTGATGTCGAGAAGGAGCTGCTTCCTGAACTGCTTCAGCGCCGGGCGCGCTTCGATAGCCTCCTCGATGCGCTGCTTCAAGGCTTTCAGGCGGGCCAATTCCATCCGCTCCAGTTCCGCTTGCGCAGCCTGCATGCTGGCCGCCGTCGGCATATTGACCCTCCTCGGCGAAGCCTCTTCCCCATTCTGGAGCTGACCGTCCTTGCGCGTCAGGTCCCTGCCGCCGCCCTGCAGCACGCTTGAGCTGTCACCGCTTCCGCTGCCGCCTGCCATGGCGACCTTGAGCGGGGTCTTGAAGTACTCTGCAATCCCCTGCAGATCTCCTTTTGCCGTCGAACCCAGCAGCCACATCAACAGGAAGAACGCCATCATCGCCGTGACGAAATCGGCGTAGGCGATCTTCCAGGCGCCGCCGTGATGGCCGCCGCCCTTCTTTATTTTCTTTACGACGATGGGCCGCTGCCCTTCCTCTGCCATGTCGAATTCCCTGTGGTTGTTCTGGTTGCCAGGCCTGATTACTTCGACTTGGACTGCTTGATGTGTTCTTCCAGTTCGACGAACGACGGGCGCTCCGTCGAGAACAGGACCTTGCGACCGAATTCAACGGCAAGCGCCGGTGCATAACCGTTCAGACTCGCCAGCAAGGTCACTTTCACGCACTGGAACATCTTTGATGACTCATGCAGTTTCTGCTCAAGTGCAGTAGCGAGCGGACCGACGAATCCGTACGCCAGCAGAATGCCAAGGAAGGTGCCGACCAGCGCATGTGCGATCAATATCCCCAGTTCCGCCGGCGGCAATCCGACCGATTCCATCGTATGGACCACCCCCATCACTGCCGCCACGATACCGAACGCCGGTAATGCATCGCCGACCTTGGAAATGCAATGCACCGGCACTTCGCCTTCGGCATGATGCGTTTCGATCTCGTTGTCCATCAGGTTTTCGATCTGGAACGCGTCCATATTCCCCGACACCATGAGCCGCAAGTAGTCGGTGATGAACTCGACAATGTGGTGATCGGCCAGGACGCTCGGATACTTGCTGAAGATCGGGCTTTCCTCCGGCATCTCGATGTCGCCCTCGATGGACATCAGTCCTTCCTTGCGCACCTTGGTGAGAATCTCGAACAGCAGCGTCATCAGCTCCATGTACAGATCCTTCGTGTACTTGGAGCCCTTGAGCAGGCTCGGCAATACCTTGAACGTCGCCTTGATCGCCTTGACGCTGTTCCCTACCAGGAACGCACCTACAGCCGCGCCGCCGATCATCAACAGTTCGAGCGGCTGGAAAAGCGCGGCCAGATGTCCGCCCGACATTGCAAAACCGCCAAAGACGGAAGCGACAACAATGATGTATCCAACGATGACTAACAAGGGAGATACTCCGTCTCAAGAAAGGATCAGTGTCATTGACCAGCCATTTTGCCAACCAGCCAACAGGATAACAACCTGCCCGCTGGCGCAAAGGTTCGAACAGACACCCTAAAGCCGGCTTTCAATTGAATAACGGTCCGAAAGAAAATAACTTGAGTGTGGAAATGTGCTGCGGTCCGCGCGCCGTACCACGAATGGAAAATGACGGCGAAGGCACGGTCGTCTACATATGCCAGCCGTAAAGGGCCGGGCCGCCGTCAACCGGCACGTGAACGAAATGCGGCTCGCTCGCCGGCACGTCGAACTCGTAACTGAGCAAGAGCGTGCCTGTCCGCATTTCCGCGTGCGCCTTCTGCCACAGCGCCGGCATGGCTGCCGGCGACAGATAGGCAAACACGACATCGTATGCCGCAAAATCGAGTCGGCCGTAATCGCCCCGCGTGAAATGCGCCGCGCTGCGGCGTATCCATTTGCGCAGCAAACTGGCAAGCCATGGCAGCGGTGCCAGCTCGATGCCGACGAATACGCTATCCGTCCGCGCTTCCGCAAGACGCAGCACCAGCCCGCCCAATCCGCTGCCGACATCAATGAATCGAATCGGCCGATCGGCCGGCAAAATGTCGAGCACGGCATCCCAGGTCTTCGGTCCGGATGGATAGAACGGCACCTGGGTTCGGAACGTGGTCCAGTACAACCCAAGCAGTGCGACGAACGCAACGAGGAATATTTCGGGGGGAAGCCGCACCGACAGCATCGCGACCAACGCGATCGGAAACACGGCTTGAATCGGCAGCCACCACGGCGCCAACTTGAGCAAGCGCGAGATCAGCGCTGCGAATGCCCCCTGCAGCAGAGCCGCGCCGACGATCGTCAGCGGTGCCGCAGACAGCAAAGGCAGCGCATAGGCAATCGCCACGACGACCGCAAACGACGCAGCCTGAATCAGTGCCGCCTGTACCGCAGGCTTGTTCAACAGCGAGCTATCGTGCGATACGCCCGTGCCCGAGCGCACGCCGTTCATGAATCCGACCTTGTTTCGATACGAGAGAAATATCGCTCAAGCAGCGACTTCCGCCGCGATGGACGCAGCCTCTTCCTTCGCCTTCTTTGTCTTCCCGGCGCGTGAAGGCATGTGGCACAAGCCGCAGGTGTAATGGTTGTGCAGGTCCAGCTTGTGCACCACGAACTCGCCCTTGCACTTGCTGCAGCAGGCTGTCGTGAGCATCTTGCTTTCGAAAAATCGCACCAGCGTCCACGCCCGTGTCAGCGAAAGAACCTGCTCCCCGCTGGCGTCCGGTCCGACCTGCTCCAGATAGAGCTTGTACGCCTTCATCACGGCCCCGATGCCGGAAATGCGGGCATGCTCGACCAGATACTTGTGGATGTTGATGAACAGGGACGAATGGATATTCGGCTGCCAGGTGATGAACCAATCGGTGGAGAACGGCAGCATGCCCTTCGGCGGCGAAACGCCCTTGAGCTCCTTGTACAGCTTCAGCAGGCGCTCGCGCGACAACGACGTTTCCGATTCCAGCAGCTGCAAGCGTGCGCCGAGGTTGATCAGCTCGATGGCCAACTGAATTTCCTGGACTTCCGTGACCACGCTCTTCTTAGTCATTTCCTGACCCCGTTCGAGTATTCAATGTCGAAAAATAACCAGAACCGATTTCATAAACTGCGCGCATGAACGAACCGAAGTCAGGCGACATCTCCGCCCAGACACCGTTCCGCACCCGGTCATTTATGAAATGAGTTCTAAAGGAGGGTCTTACGAGATTTCTTCAACGGATTGGCAAGCCATCAGGATCGCCGCATGCGACTGCGCCAGTTCACGATCCTTGTTGTAGTTGGTCAGCATGCCCAGGATTGCACGATCGTCGAAGCGGAAGCGCGCCAGCATCATGTTGGTACCGGCGAGTTTGAGAATCTGCGCATTATTGAGACCTTCGATCAGGTCGGCAATCTCGCCGCTGATTCCGAGACGGAAGATCGCCGTGGCCTTGTCGGAACGGATCATCTGTTGAGCAAGCATCAGGTAGCTCAAATTGGCGTCACGAATTTCGGCCATCATGTCGTTCGTGTTCATGTTCATTCCCCTATCCATTAAGCACCGGGTTGTATTTTTGGATTGCCGGTAAATGAATTCTGCTTGCGCCGCAAGGCACGGGGAATAGGTACCAGTCGGTATTTTTCGTCGGAGGAGATGCTGACAGCATTGTAGGTATTTGTCCTACAAACAAGGAACCGCGCTCAAGGCGGGTAGAGAAAATGCCGCGAGAAACGGCGTGGAGACTTGCATTCAGGCTGATGAGCATGCAAACACGTGTCTGCAGCCCGCTCGATCTGCCGTCATGGGAATGCCAACCAATTCAGCAGATTTTGCCTGTACCAATGTGCATTGGCTGGCAAATTTCGTTGAATTCCTGCAACAAATGAACGCGTATTTGTCCGGAAATTTCGAGCCAAGCTAGTGCCGCCCGAAAAAAACGCCATTTGAGTATCGTTGGGTATCCAGCAAAGAAACCGCCTGTTGGTTACTTAACGGCATTGCAGATATCGAATTTAGGGATATGACTGAATAAATTTCGGAAAGTTGCATTTGATAATCATTTATTTGCAAATTTTTTTCGCAAGTAGTTTCAGCTCTCCTTCGGCACGCATACCTCAACGAAATTCTATTTTTACCCGGGTGTTATTGACGGTAATTTTATATCCGGGTAAATTTAGACCCTCACCCACTGTCAGGAGAAGCATGATCATGGAAAACCACCGGGGAACATGTACCGCTTTTATCGGCACAAGGCGGATCGTTTCCGGCGACCTCTCCGCAGTGGCGAAACAGGTGAAAACGCTCGTGAGTGATGAGGAGCAGGCGGCCGTAATGATTTTCGACGACACCACCTGCAACCGGATCGAGGTCGATTTTCGAGGCACAACGGACGATGTGCTGAACCGCCTCACTCGCATCGCCACCAATGCCTCAGTCGACAGCAGCACTCCCGTCGAAACGGCAGCACGTCCCTCCAGAGGACGTCCGAAACTTGGCGTTGTCGCTCGTGAGGTCACGTTGCTACCGCGTCACTGGGACTGGTTAAGCACTCAGGAAGGCGGTGCGTCCGTGGCATTACGCAAACTTGTGGAGCAGGCCAGCCGCGCCAATGCCGACCAAGACCAAATGCGTCAGTCGCGCGAAGCGACATACCGCTTCATGTCCGCCATGGCAGGCAACTACGCCGGCTTCGAAGAAGCAACGCGCGCATTGTTCGCCAACGCCCCCGAACGTTTCAACGCACAGATCGAACAATGGCCCGACGACATTCGCATCCATGTACAAATGCTTTCGCGTGGAGCATTTTCGGTCTGATCGAGCGACGAGGAGCTACGCAATCGCAACACCAGGCTGTATAGCGTCTAGATTCATGAAGTAGAACCCGCATCGCTGCGGTTGCGCGCTGAACCGATTGTCGGCACGCGAACGCAGATACCAGGTCACGGTGTGAGGATGCGATTGCCGTGGGCTGCATGAAAAACATTGATGTGCACACACCATGGCGGCTCAGGCAAGAGTAGTGATGTTCGGCGGAGATGGGCGGCTCATCCACGTTTCGCAGAACACGCGTGGACTCCCCCTTGAATCACAATCACGCGCAATGCGCCGCTGGTCCTTGCATATGAAAAAAGCCCCTCCCGGGGCTTGTAGATTTTGGCGGAGACAGAGGGATTCGCCTGCATATCGCAGTCCGCAGTTGAGCTTGCAAGCCCACTCCTTCGAGTCCCGATCGCACGCTGCGCGCGCTCCTGCCTCTGAAAAATTAAAAAGCCCCTTGCGGGGCTTATTAATTTTGGCGGAGACGGAGGGATTCGAACCCTCGATACAGGTTTAAGCCCATATGCTTCCTTAGCAGGGAAGTGCCTTCGACCACTCGGCCACGTCTCCACATCCAGAGCAGTATTGCAAGTCCGCTTTGGCGAAGAGCCGCATGATAACTTCTCATGCGCACTTGGTCAATGAAACTCTGCAATCTGATCCAAAATGATCAAGCTTTTTCGAGGTCGAACGCCTTGTGCAGCGCGCGCACAGCAAGTTCCATGTACTTTTCATCGATCAAGACAGAAATCTTGATCTCGGATGTGGAAATCAATTGAATGTTGATGCCCTCTTCCGACAAAGTGCGGAACATTTGCGATGCAATACCGACATGGCTGCGCATGCCCACGCCAACCACCGACACTTTCGACACCTTGGCATCGCCGATGATACTGGCGGCTCCGATATGCTCCTTGACGCTCTTGTTCAGCACGTCCATTGCCTTCGCATATTCGCCTCGTGCGACAGTGAAAGAGAAGTCTGTTTTCCCTTCGACCGATTGATTCTGGATGATCATGTCCACTTCGACGTTGGCATCAGAGATCGGGCCAAGAATCTGATAAGCGATGCCCGGACGATCAGGCACGCCCAGTACGGTAATTTTCGCCTCGTCGCGATTGAACGCGATACCGGAAATGACGGCTTGTTCCATGTGTGTATCTTCCTCAAACGAAATCAGGGTGCCCGAATTGGCTTCTTCTTCCAGCGACATCAGCGGATCGGTCAGCGACGACAGCACGCGCGTCGGCATCTTGTAGTTGCCCGCGAATTCGACGGAGCGAATCTGCAGCACTTTCGAACCAAGCGATGCAAGCTCGAGCATTTCTTCAAACGTGACCGTCTTCAGACGGCGTGCTTCCGATACGACGCGCGGGTCGGTAGTGTAAACACCATCGACGTCGGTATAGATCAGGCACTCTGCCGCTTTCAATGCGGCGGCAACCGCAACTGCCGATGTATCCGAGCCGCCGCGGCCCAGCGTCGTAATGTTGTTATCGTCGTCCACGCCTTGGAAACCGGTGATGATGACGATCTTTCCCGCATCGAGATCCTTGCGCACCTTGACGTCATCGATCGATTGAATGCGCGCCTTGGTGAATGCGGAATCGGTTTTGATGGGGACTTGCCAACCGGCGTACGACACCGCCTGTTTGCCGATTGATTGCAATGCCATCGACAGCAGCGCAACCGACACCTGTTCACCGGTGGAGGCCAGCATGTCGAGTTCGCGCGGATCCGGCTGCGGCATGATTTCCTTGGCAAGTCCGATCAGACGATTTGTCTCGCCGGACATGGCGGACGGAACCACGACGATTTGGTGACCAGCGTCATGCCATTTGGCGACGCGCTTCGCGACATTCTTGATGCGCTCGGTCGAGCCCATCGATGTGCCGCCATATTTGTGGACGATTAAAGCCATGAGAATTGAAAAATTGGGCTTGGAAAATTGTAAAAATATCGATAAAAATCAACCCTTTACTATACCTGCCACAATGCGAAATAACAAGTGCCGACCTATGACCTGAAAGGCAACACTACACTTTGTCAGACTGCCAATGGAAACGTATCTTCGGCCCAGGCGCCATGCTGAAATGCAGGCAATCCATGCCGATACCGGCAGCAAACAGCAAGTCGCCTCCGGCCGTCAGCAATGGAAGTTGTTCGCGCTGCCAGGAGGGTATGTCCAAGGCTTGGTAATGCTGTTTCAAACTCCTCGTCGAGCGATTGAGTGCGGGTTTCAATCGCTCTCCTCCGCTCCGATGGCGAAGCATCAAGTTCTGCTGACGCAGCCAATTCGGATCAATGCCCTCGTCTGCTTCTTCGAAGCACAGATGGCCGTGAAACTCCGCAAAGGCAATGCACGCTTCTCCATTCCAGCGGAACGTTGCCGGCAAGGCTTGCCGGGCGTCGTCATCGCGCCTGGGAACAAGGAAGATTCGATCGCGATGGCGCCGGACGTGACAATCCATATGCGTCACGCACAGCTGCGCATCCGCCCGGGCGCCGAACAATTGCAGACGCAACTCAGCCAGCCATGAGGTTGCTGGCATGCGCACATCGCGCAAGGCAAACCAATGGCGCAGCACATTGTCGATCCGGTCCTCGCTCAACTGCCTGAGGCGGGGAATATCCAGGCATTCACCATGCACGCATCGATCAAGATCCTGTGCGGCCAGTTCATTCAGCAGACGCTGCGCCGATTGTGCATGTTGCGCAGCCCGCGCAATACGCCCCGGGAATCCCGGAAAGAATTCCGCGAGCGCCGGCATCACCCGATGACGCAACGCGTTGCGTGCATACCGCGTATCCGCATTGGATTCATCCTCGACATAGGCAACTCCTTCACTGGCAGCATAGCTTTCCAGCTCCGCACGTGATGCCGCCAAAAGAGGGCGCGCCATCAGCAGATCGGCAGAACCCAGCAGGTCCGGCGCAGCATTTACCTCCTCCATCCCCGCCAACCCAGCCACCCCCGAGCCACGCAACAATTGCAGCAATACGGTTTCCGCCTGATCATCCTGATGATGTGCAGTCAGCAGCAGCGGTACATTGTGCACCCTGCATAGCTCCCCCAGCGCAGCATAGCGGCTGATGCGCGCCGCCTCTTCCAGACCGCTTTGCTCTCTCCCTGTGATCGCAATGCGGCGCGCCTCAAAGGCAATGCCAAGCCGCTCGCATTCACGTTGACAATGAGCCAGCCAGAGATCCGCATTCGGACTGATGCCGTGATGAATATGGAACGCGAATAGCCGGATTGCTCGTCTGGCGGCATAACGCTGCATCAGCGCGAGCAGCACTGATGAATCGAGTCCGCCGCTATACGCTATTGCAATGGCCGGCACACCGGCGATCTTTGCCTCGTCCGATGAATGCGATACATCCCGAACATTGGCCCTCTCGCCAGAAACACAAACGCGCGTTTGGATTTCCCCCAACGCGCATTCAAATGCGTCGATCAACGACGCTGCCTGCCTGTTTGACACAAAAAGCTATCTCATTCGGATGGATTGATTTCCTTGAACTTGCCGTAGCTCATCAACTTTTCATGGCGCGCAGCAAGCAAATCCTTGGTTTTAATTCCCTGGAATTGACGCAGCGTGTCGGCCAATGCACGTTTCAGCATTGCAGCCATTTGCTTCGGATCGCGATGCGCTCCGCCCAACGGTTCGTTGACGATCTTGTCGATCAGGTTGATGGCCTTGAGCCTGTGCGCGGTCAGTCCCAACGCGTCCGCCGCATCGGCGGCACGCTCGGAAGTTTTCCAGAGAATGGAAGCACAGCCTTCCGGCGAAATCACGGAGTACGTCGCATACTGCAGCATCAACACGGCATCGCCCACCGCGATTGCCAGCGCGCCACCGGATCCACCTTCGCCAATGATGGTTGCGATCAGAGGCACTTTCAATTCCGCCATGACATAAAGATTATGTCCGATGGCCTCCGACTGCCCGCGCTCTTCCGCGTCGATGCCGGGGAATGCGCCCGGCGTATCGATGAACGTAAAAATGGGCAGACCGAATTTTTCCGCCAGCTTCATCAGACGCATCGCCTTGCGATATCCCTCTGGTTTCGGCATGCCGAAATTGCGTAAAGCCCGCTCTTTGGTATCGCGCCCTTTCTGGTGACCAATCACCATGCACGGCTGTCCGTTGAAACGCGCGAGACCGCCCACGATCGACAGATCATCGGCGTAAGACCGGTCGCCATGCAGCTCATGAAAGTCCGTGAAAATCTCATTCACGTAATCCAGCGTGTAAGGACGCTGCGGATGGCGCGCGATTTGCGACACCTGCCACGGCGTCAGCTTCGCATAAATATCCTTGGTCAGTTGCTGACTTTTTTTCGAAAGACGCTCGATCTCTTCCGAGATGTCGACTGCGGAGTCATCTTGCACAAAGCGCAACTCATCGATTTTTCCTTCCAGCTCTGCAATCGGCTGTTCAAAACCGAGAAAAGTCGTCTTGCTCATTGCGCCTCCATTTTGCTTGACACGACGTAAATATTAAATTCAACGGGTTCAGTATTGTACAGGGACAGGTGCCGCATCAAGGCTGCGCCACAGATACCATGTGGCAACTGTTCGCCACGGCTCCCAATTCGCCGCAACCTCGCGCGCATCGCTACGTGACACGGGTTCGCCGGAAAAATAATTGAGACTGATGCCCTTGAGCAGTCCCACATCATCCAAGGGCAATATATTGGGACGCAGCAGATTAAAAATCAAAAACATTTCCGCGGTCCAGCGACCGATCCCGCGAATCTGAACGAGTTCGGAGATGACATCCTCATCGTTCATTTCCGACCATTTATCCACATGAACGCGCTTGGCCTTGAAATGATCCGCCAGATCGAGAACGTATTCAGCTTTTCGCTTTGACAATCCGCAGCTCGAGAGCTTGTCATTGCCAGCCTTGAGAATTTGCACCGGCGTGCATTTCGGACATATCTCCAGCACACGCTGCCATACCGAATCCGCCGCCTTGACTGAGATCTGCTGCCCGATTACCGACCGAACCAATGTCGTAAATGCTTCGCCACGTCCGATCAGATGCATATCGCCGAATTGCGGAATGAGCCTGCGCATGATGCGATCGCGCTTCATTAGCTCTTCCTTCGCATCATGCCAATAGGCCGGTATGCAAACCGTGGCGTCTGCCATCTTCGACGTCACCATCCGGATCACGCCCTTCGCCATTCAGTCAGGCCACCCGGTTTATCCTCGAGAATAATGCCATTGGCGAGCAGTTCCGCACGTATGCGATCGGCATCCGCAAAATTCTTCGCCTTCTTGGCAGCGGCCCTCGCCTCAATTTGCGCAAGAATGTCCGGTTCCGCATAACCATCCTCGCTACTGGCTGGTTCGGCATGAAGGAATTGCCGAGGTGTGCGTTCAAGTAATGCAATGATGCCGGCCAGATGCTTCAACTGCCGGGCTAGCGCCGGAGACCGGGTTTTATTCACCTCATTGGCAAGGTCGAACAGCACCGAAATGGCGACCGGCGTATTGAAGTCATCGTTCATCGCGTCCGCAAAGCGGGCGGCATGCGGCTCCGTCACATCCAAGGGAAGCAGATCCGGAGTGACATCCTTGAGCGCAGTATACAAACGCGTCAACGCATGCTTGGCATCATTCAGATGCGCATCGGAATAATTCAGCGGACTGCGATAGTGCGCGCGCAAAATGAAAAACCGCACGACTTCGGGATCATACTTTTTCAGCACGTCACGAATGGTGAAAAAGTTGCCGAGCGATTTCGACATCTTTTCATTGTCCACTCGCACAAAGCCGTTATGCATCCAGTAGTTGACGAATGTCAGCTGACTCGCACCTTCGGATTGCGCGATCTCGTTTTCGTGATGCGGGAATTGCAAATCCTGGCCGCCACCATGGATATCAAAATGCTCGCCAAGCAGCTCGCAGCTCATTGCCGAACATTCGATATGCCATCCCGGACGTCCCCTACCCCACTGAGAATCCCATTTGACTTCATCCGGCTCTGACTCCTTGGCCGCCTTCCAGAGCACAAAATCCAGCGGATCGCGCTTGGTGGCATTCAGATCAACACGTTCGCCGGCGCGCAAATCATCAAGAGACTTGCCCGACAATTTTCCATAACCAGGAAAGTCACGCACGGAAAAATTAACGTCACCATCCGCAGCCTGATATGCCAAACCGTTTGTTTCGAGTTTGCCGATCATGCCCAGCATCTGAGGTACGTACTGTGTCGCACGCGGCTCATGATCCGGTTTCTGCACACCGAGCGCAGCCGCATCTTCATCCATTGCCTGAATGAATCGCGTCGTCAATTGGGAAATTGTCTCACCATTTTCTACTGCACGCTTGATGATCTTGTCGTCAATGTCTGTGATATTGCGCACATATGTAACGTCGAAGCCGGACGCTCTCAGCCAGCGCTGCACCATATCAAAAACCACCATGACGCGGGCATGACCAAGATGACAATAGTCGTACACTGTCATGCCACATACATACATGCGTACTTTGCCCGCTTGCATCGGGACAAATGTCTGCTTCTCACGCGCGAGCGTGTTGTAGATTTTTATGGCACTCATGGGGCAATTATCCGTTCCGGCCTGGGGGATGTCACAGTCTTGGTTTTGCCTGCACCTGCTTTCCGATCGCGAGCGTGCAGCGCCTTGCAACAGGGTCGCCGAAACCCTTTTTCAATGCAGATTTTGATAAAATGCATCTCTTCGCCGCAGTATAACATCGATGAAAATTCCACTCTTTGCGTTCGGACCGACTCAAGTCCGGAAACATTCAACGCATGAGCAATTACAAACCACGATGATCATCTGGCGAACGATGAGTCGCAACAAACATGCAATCAGTACTCAGCCGCTACAATCGAAATGGATAGAGGCGAGTATGCAAGCTCATCGCATTCAATCAGTTCGCGCGTGATGTAACCATCTGAAGGATGAGTACATGATCACGGGGACAGGGAAGATACACAATCAATAATTGTCTGTAAAGGACTTCAGGAACTCATGATGCAATATTCACGCCGCACTTTTATTCACTTGCTGACAGCGATAAGCTTGACCGCTGCTGTACACAACGCGAACGCAGCAGACGCGGAACAGGTCACCTTGAAAACCAGCATGGGCAGCATCGTGATCGAACTCTATCCGGAGAAAGCACCTAAGTCGGTGGCAAACTTTCTTCAGTACGTAAAGAGCGGACATTACAACGGCACGATTTTCCATCGCGTAATGGAAAATTTCATGATTCAAGGCGGCGGTTTCGACAAGGACATGAAGCAAAAGCCGACCAACAGCCCGATTGAGAATGAGGCAAGGAACGGCCTGAAAAATGATGCGTACACGGTTGCAATGGCGCGCACATCCGCTCCGCATTCTGCCACCGCGCAATTCTTTATCAACGTCAAGAGCAACGACTTTCTCAACTATCCCGGCCAGGATGGCTGGGGCTATACAGTATTCGGCAAAGTCGTGAAAGGAATGGATGTCGTGGACAAAATTAAAAAAGCAGAAACCACCACTGTCGGAATGCATCAAAATGTACCGGTCAAAGCAATTGTGATCGAGTCCGCATCCGTTACCAATTAATATTCATAACCACTCAGACAGGAATTCCCATGGCTGTAATTCTCACTACCAATCACGGCAACATCAAAATCGAACTTGACGCAGAGAAAGCGCCAAAGACCGTTGAGAATTTCCTCAACTACGTCAAGAGCGGCCACTATGACGGCACGATTTTCCATCGCGTAATCGATGGCTTCATGATTCAGGGAGGCGGCTTCGAAGCGGGCATGAAGCAAAAACCGACCAACGAACCGATCGAAAACGAAGCCAAGAACGGTCTCAAGAATGAGCCGTACACGATTGCAATGGCACGCACATCGGCGCCTCACTCTGCGTCTGCGCAGTTTTTCATCAATATCAAGAACAACAGCTTCCTCGACTATCCGGGTCAGGATGGCTGGGGCTATTGCGTATTCGGCAAAGTGGTTGAAGGTACTGACGTGGTGGACAAGATCAAGTCGGTGAAGACCACCAGAGCCGGCATGCATGCTGACGTTCCGGTAGAAAACGTCGTGATCGAAAAAGCGGAAATCGTCTGAGCGCTGCATCTACTCCAGAACCATCATGCATGAGCCAGACATGAGTTCGTCTGCGGCCTCAAAAGCGCAACCTGAAACGGTTGCGCTTTTTGTTTCGGACGTCCATTTGCAGGCATCGCTGCCACGCACCACCAAGGCATTTTTCAAATTCCTGCGTCAGCATGCAAGGTATGCCAAACAACTCTATCTGCTTGGGGACTTATTCGAATATTGGGCCGGCGACGATGACATCGATGATCCCTACAACAAGCAGGTGCTGCAGGCAATCAGGCAGGTGAGCGACGCAGGCGTGGCAGTGTACTGGATCGCAGGCAATCGCGATTTTCTGGTCGGGACACAATTTGCCCGAGATGCGGGTGTGACGTTGTTGCCGGACCCTTTCATGATTTCCATAGCCGGCAGGCAGATCGCATTGGCTCACGGCGATGCGCAATGTACCGATGATGTGGAATACATGGCATTCCGCGCAAAAGTTCGGCAGCAGGGCTGGCAGCAGGAATTCCTTGCAATGCCGCTGATGCAGCGCAAGGCGATCATTGCAAACCTTCGTGCCGGCAGCCGTGAAGCGCAACGGTCGAAGTCATGCGAGATCATGGATGTCAATCCGGAAGCGATTGCTTCGCTGTTTGCAGCAACCGGCGCATCAATGCTCATCCATGGCCACACACATCGGCCCGCATGCCATCAGTATGAAAGAGACAAGATACGTTACGTACTGCCGGATTGGGATTGTGATAGCGAGTCACCACGCGGCGGCTGGCTTGCCATCGATGCGACTGGCGCGGCAAGCTCGCATGACGTTGATGGCGTTCAGCGCTAACGCGCTCATTGCACTTTCTCAGTGATTCACTCTCAGTGATTCACTCGAATTGCTTTTTGAATTGAGCGAACTGTTCCGTCAGCGTTGCGACGTCGCTGCGCAAACGAGCAACTTCGTCTTCAAGCTGAGACACCCGGTCTTGCCGATGCATCTCCACTCCAGAAGAAAAGCTTGCCGCAATTTCCTGCCTCTCTAGCATATCTTCGCCAGCCAGCAAGTGAGCATATCGCGCCTCCTTGGTGCCGGGCGCGCGTGCCAATCGCGCCACCAATGGTGGAAATTTATCAATCAGGAATTGCAGGCCGCTTTCCACTTCCTGCACGGTTGAGAATTCGTGCAATCGGCCGCTACGAGTCCGGACTTCTCCCGCAGTTTGAAATCCGCGAAGCATCAGTATCGTCAGAATCGCAAGCTTGTCCTGCTCCAGCGACCATTTTATGCGCATGCGGTGCTCGTACTTCGATACGCGAGCACCGGCCTGCCGCACTTCAACCACAAACTTTTTCTGCATCAATCGCTGAAGCACTTCCAGCACGGTTTCCTCGGACATCGACATCACGGGATCACGGCTGGATAGCTGATTGCAGCCGTTGACCAGTGCATTCAGCGATAGCGGATAATTGTCCGGTATCAGCGCCTCTTTCTCCGCGAGGACGGCAAGCACCCTGACCTCAAAAGCGTCAAGCAACTCGCTCGTACTGCGATCGGCATTTGAAGATTCTTGATTGGTGGATTCTTCACTCATTCTGCGACCTTCATTCAACCAGCTTATTAAGTTGCTCCGGGTCGAATTTCTCCAGCTCCGGCAATACTTCGCATGCAACACCGGCACTCTTCATCGCAGCGATGATTTTATGAATCTGGCCTTCCTGGGCTGCCGCATGATTGATCAAGCCATGTAACGCGGTCGACAAAGGATCATCGCCGTTCGGCGTCACCCCGTACGCAGCGAACATGCGTGCTGCTGCTTCTTCGTGCTGCTTGTTTGCCTCTTTCCGGACGATGTGTGCCGGATTGCCAACTGCCGTCGCACCGGCAGGAATCGCTTTCACAACAACGGCGTTGGACCCGACTTTGGCACCTTCACCAACGATGAATCCGCCCAACACCTTGGCACCGGCACCGATGATCACGCCACGCTCCAAGGTCGGATGGCGTTTCGCCCCTTTGCTCAACGACGTCCCACCCAAGGTCACGCCCTGGTAGATTGTGCAGTCATCGCCAATTTCGGCAGTCTCCCCGATCACGACGCCGAAGCCGTGATCAATGAATACACGCCGTCCAATCGTCGCACCGGGATGGATCTCGATCCCGGTCAAACCGCGAGCGATATGAGAAATAAACCGGCCCAACCACTTCATCCCGCGCGTCCAGCACCAGCGCGCCCAGCGATGCATCACAATCGCGTGCAAGCCAGGATAACAAGTCAGCACCTCCCATGCCGTACGTGCGGCAGGGTCACGTTCAATGATGCTGGCGATGTCTTCGCGAAGGCGGCTAAACATAGAAAATTGATTTTGTTACTCGAGAATGTAATGTTAACGCGTAGCGCAAAGCCTTGCTGATTGCGGCATCAGGGAACAAACGCAACGGCATTGCGTGCATGGCCACGCAGGCGAAAGCGGAAATTCGCAGGCGCTTGCGCCGTACGCTGCATTTCTCAGCGCACAGACATCCTCTGGCGGCGCGCCTCATAAAGACAAACACCGGACGCAACAGACACATTGAGGCTTTCGACCGCACCGGACATCGGAATGCTGGCCAGCACATCGCAATTCTCCCGTGTAAGACGGCGCATGCCCTCTCCTTCGGAACCCATGACGAGTGCAGCAGGACCTGAAAAATCCACGTCATAGATGGTTTTTTCCGCATCGTCGGTCGTACCGAAGAGCCAGATATCGCGTTCCTTGAGTTCGCGCAGCGTGCGGGCGAGATTGGTGACCGTAATGTAAGGAACCGTGTCGGCCGCACCGCTTGCCACTTTGGCAGCGGTGGCATTCAGCCCTACGGCACGATCCTTGGGCGCGATCACTGCATGCGCACCAGCGCCGTCAGCGACGCGCAAACAAGCGCCGAGATTATGCGGATCGGTTACCCCATCCAGTATCAACAACAGTGGCGGGCCTTCAATAGCATCCAGCAATTCGTCGAGGTTACGCGCCAACGACAATTCACCTGCTTTCGCAACCACGCCTTGATGCCGTCGCGTTCCCACCATTCTGTCGAGACGCTGATCATCCGCGTGGATGATGCGCACCTTCGCAGCTTCAGCAGCGCGTAACAGTTCCTGCATGCGACGGTCGTGACGGCTGGCGTCGATATAGATCTCTTCCACCGAAGATGCTTCATGACGCAGGCGTGCAGTCACAGCGTGAAAGCCGAAAATCATTTTACTTTTCATTGTTGACGCTTTTTCTTGCCGGTTTTGGTGCTCGTTTTGACCGAACGCGCTTTTTTAGTCCCGCTGGTCGCCGATTTCGCACGCTTCGGCTTTCCGTTCTTTACCGCGGCTTCTCTGGTGCGCACCGCCTTCTGGTCGCCCTTCTTCTCTCGCGTCTGCTCGACTTCGGCTCGCCTTGCTTCGTTCTTCAAGACGGTGCGGATGCCCGGTTCGCTCACCAGACGCAAATCGATCTTGCGTGCATCCAGATCGACGCGGCTTACCTGAACAGTGACGCGATCCGTCAACTGATAGCGAATACCCGTGCGCTCTCCGCGCAGCTCATGCCTCATTTCATCGTACTGAAAATAGTCGGCCCCCAGCTCGGTGACATGCACCAACCCCTCGATAAAGAGCGAGTCCAACTGCACGAAAATACCGAACGGCGCAACGCCGGCAATCGTTCCCGTAAACTCTTCGCCAAGTTTGTCGCGAATGAAATAACACTTCAGCCACGCCTCAACGTCGCGCGATGCTTCATCGGCACGACGCTCATTGGCGGAGCAGTGAATACCCAGCGCCTCCCAGATTGCGATGTCACCCTCTGCCTTTTTCTTGCCTGCAGCCTTGTCCTGTGCCTGCATCTTGCGCGCCGCCGGCGACAGCATCGTATTCAGCACAGCGGTATCGATGCCCTTCGGCTCGTAGCGTTTTCCCTGCAGGATCGCCTTGATTGCGCGATGGGTCAGCAAATCCGGATAGCGGCGAATCGGACTGGTGAAGTGGGCATAGGCCTCATACGCCAAGCCGAAATGCCCGATGTTTTCTGGGCTATAGACTGCCTGCTGCATCGAACGCAGCAGCATTGTCTGCAACAATATGGCATCCGGGCGCGTCTTGATCTTCGGCAGCAGCTCAGCATAATCGGACGCCGAAGGGCTGTCGCCGCCGCCTAGATGCAAGCCGGCCTGCTTCAAAAACGTTCTGACCTGATTCAGCTTTTCCTTGGTCGGCCCCGCATGGACGCGAAACACGCCGGGCTGCTTGTTCCGTTCCAGCAGATCGGCGGCACAGACATTCGCCGCCAGCATGCATTCTTCAATCAACCGGTGCGCATCATTGCGCGTTCGAGGCAGGATTTGTTCAATCTTGCCTGCGGCATTGCACACGATATAGGTTTCCGTGGTTTCGAAGTCGATCGCACCACGCGCTTGTCGCGCCCTGAGCAATGCCTGGAACACTTCGTAAAGGTGCAACAGATGCGGCACCAGTGTTTGCCGTTTTGCCGCTTCCGTGCCTTTGGTATTGGCAAGAATCGCTGCCACCTCCGTGTAGGTGAGGCGCGCCGCCGAGTGAATCACCGCAGGATAGAACTGGTACGCCTTGATTTCGCCTTTCGAGGTGATGATCGCATCGCACACCAGTGTCAGTCTGTCGACGTCCGGATTCAAGGAACACAATCCATTCGACAGCTTTTCCGGCAGCATCGGAATCACGCGTCTGGGGAAATACACCGAAGTACTGCGCTCAATTGCATCGACGTCCAGCGCGTCGTTCGGTTTGACGTAATGACTGACATCTGCGATGGCAACGATCAGGCGGAATGCGTTGCTGCGGCCGATCTTCACCGGCTCGCAATACACCGCATCATCGAAATCCCGCGCATCTTCACCATCGATCGTCACCAGTGGAATGTCGCGCAAATCAACCCGGCTGGCCAAATCCGCTTCGTACACTTCGTTTGGCAGCTTCGCGGCAAGCTTTTTTGCCGCTTCGGAAAACTCATGCGGCACGCCATACTTGCGCACTGCGATTTCGATTTCCATTCCCGGATCGTCTATATCCCCGAGCACCTCGACGATCTTGCCGACCGGCTGGGTAAATCGTGATGGCTGCTCAGTCAACTCGACACTGACCACCTGCCCGGTTTTTGCTTTGCCAGGAGAACCCGCCAAAAGTATGTCTTGACCGATTCGCTTGTCTTCCGGCGCCACGATCCAGACAGCATTCTCATTCAGCAAGCGTCCGATGACATATGCATTTGCGCGCTCGACCACTTCGACAATGGTTCCCTCGGGACGACCGCGTCGATCGGTGCCGACGATGCGCACTTGCACGCTATCTCCGTGCAGAACCTTCTGCATCTCCTTTTCGGGTAGGAAGATATCTTCGCTGGCATCGTCCGGAATCAGGAAACCGTAACCTTCGCGATGACCACTGACACGGCCCTCGATAAAGTTCGGCTGATGTGCGAGTTGATAGTGGCCGTTTCGATTCGGCTTGATCTGACCGTCACGTTCCATCGCATTCAAGCGGCGCGTCAGGCCGTCCAGTTCTGCGGATTTAACATCGAGAGCCGCGGCGAGGGAATTCACATCTTGCGGGCCCGTCGCGGTACGTAAGATACCGAGAATTTCCTCTCGGCTGGGGATGGTGTATGAATATTGGCTCAAATGGGTACTTCAGTTAATTATTATTGGCACATGGTCTAGTGTAACGGAGGAGTACAGCATTTACCTAACGACTCACAATGTGGACGATTTGCTTTCCGAATGGATTGACTTCCAAATCATTTCAGCTATAATGCATGTCTTTCGCATCGCCCAGATGGCGGAATTGGTAGACGCACTAGGTTCAGGTCCTAGCGGTGGCAACACTGTGGAGGTTCGAGTCCTCTTCTGGGCACCAAATCACTAAAAACCCGTTGGTTCGCCAACGGGTTTTTCGTTTTATCGGCACCTTTTTCCGGAACCCATATCGTTTCATTCAAACCCGAACTTCTTTTATTTGGATGGTTCTGGCATGGATGAAGTTCTGCGCGCTAGACTTCCTGTTCGCTCTTCAAGCGCGCAATGACATCTGCCGGACGCATGCTATCGTACTCTTCGAATGGCTGATGAATCCAGGGATTGGTGGGTAGGAATTCAAGATAGTAATCCGGCCGCAGAACCGAACATGCCTTGCACCAGATGACTGCCGATTTCACTTCAGTTACACCGGGGAAATTAAATTGAAGATGCTCCTGCACCCGCTTTAACGTCACTCCGGAATCTGCCAAATCATCAACCAGAAGCACTTTTCCCGACACGGTGCCTTTCGTTACCGTAATGTGCTTGGCAATGCCTAACTCCCCTTGCACCGTCCCCGCTTCCGCACGATACGAATTCGTAGAGAGGATGGCCAACGGCACATCGAAAATACGCGAGAAAATGTCGCCCGGCCTCAAGCCACCGCGAGCAAGGCATAATACCTGATTAAATTTCCAGCCCGATTCATGGACGAGTTTGACAAGCTCCTCTATGGAGCGATGATACTGCGCCCAGGAAACCCAAAGGTGCTTGTCGTCTGATACGGGCATTTCCACTTCTACCCTTACACAAATGGATGCCGCAAAACGATCGTTTCTTCTCGATCCGGACCGGTTGAAACCATATCAATCGGCACGCCGACAAGTTGTTCGATTCGATTAATGTACGCACGAGCATTCGCGGGAAGTGCAGCCAACGACTTCGCGCCAACCGTAGATTCTTTCCATCCCGGCATCTCTTCATAGACTGGCTGACACCTTCCGGCATCTTCCGCTCCAACCGGGAAGATATCGACAGCTTTGCCATCAATCATGTATCCGGTGCATAGCTGCAATGTATCCAATCCATCCAACACATCCAGCTTGGTCAGGCACATTCCCGAAACGCCGTTGATCTGTACTGATCGGCGCAGCAGAGCCGCATCAAACCATCCGCATCGACGAGCACGCCCCGTGACGGTACCAAATTCATGACCGACGCTAGCCAAGTGTTTGCCAATCCCCTGATCGGTTGGCAATTCCGAAGGGAAGGGACCGGAGCCAACGCGAGTCGTATATGCCTTTGTAATACCGAGAATATAGTGCAGCATGTTTGGACCAACGCCAGAGCCTGCAGCCGCATTGCCCGCCACGCAATTGCTGGATGTGACGAATGGATACGTGCCATGATCCACATCCAGCAAACTTCCTTGCGCACCTTCAAACAGCAAATTTCCGCCCGCCTTGTGCGACGCGTAAAGAGCACTTGAGACGTCAGCCACCATGGGCGCGATACGAGGCACTGTTGCAAGCGCATCACTCAGGGTTTTCTGATAATCAATCGGCTGTGCTCCGAGATAATTCTTGAGCACGAAATTGTGATAATCCAGATTATCGCGCAACTTCTCCGCGAAACGCTCCTCATTGAGCAAGTCGGCAACCCGAATCGCACGACGCGCCACTTTATCCTCATATGCCGGGCCAATACCCTTACCCGTCGTACCGATCTTCGCAGCGCCACGGGCCGCCTCACGTGCGGCATCCAGTGCAACGTGATAGGGAAGAATGACCGGGCAGGCTTCCGAAATTTTCAGACGTGACACTACCTCGACACCATTCGCCTGCAGCTTGTCAATCTCGCGAAGCAAGTCTGGTACCGACAAGACGACGCCATTGCCGATATAGCAGGCAACTCCGGCTCGCATAATGCCGGACGGGATCAGTTGCAAGGCGGTCTTTTGCCCACCAATCACCAGCGTATGGCCAGCGTTATGCCCTCCCTGAAAGCGTACGACGCCTTGCGCATGATCGGTCAACCAGTCGACGATCTTTCCTTTTCCTTCATCGCCCCACTGGGTGCCGATGACAACCACATTCTTTGCCATACTTTTAACCTAATTTTCTCAAAATCCAGTTTCCATTTTCGAGTTCGAGTGCACGGTCGCAATCGAACTCGTCTTGATCGTTCTCATGCCCAGGCAGGCTTTGGATCACGACTTCACCTGACCTGCGCAACTCTTCGAGTTTCGAGCACAATGCTGCTTCTTTACCCCACGGGGCGCGAATGGCGCGCGTACGTCCGGCACTCGGCATGAGACGTGCCAGTTCGCGCAAATCCATTGAAAAACCGGTAGCCGGCCGTGCGCGGCCGAATGCTTCTCCGACGTGATCATACCGTCCGCCACGCGCCACTGCATTCGGCAACCCAGGCACATATGCAGCGAACATTGCACCGCTGTGATAATGGTAGCCACGCAAATCAGCCAAGTCGACTGTCACGTCCGTCGTGCCGGCAAGCTTGATCAAAGAATCAAGATCGTCCAACGCCTTTGTGATTCCAGGCAATTGAGGCAAGACCTGACGAGCATGCGCGATCGTTTTCCCATCGCCATATAAATTTGGAAGCGCCAACAAAGCGTTCCTTGTCAGGTCGTCAAAATTGGATGAAATTTCCTTCAAACCCGGAATATCCTTGGCTTCCAGCAAGCCGAACAAAGCCGCTTCGCAATGCTTTGTCTTCTCATCATTGGCAATGATTGCACGCAACACCCCAACGTGGCACAAATCCAGACGGACATGCGAGATTCCAGCCAATGCAAGCGATGCAAGCGCCAATTCCTGCACTTCGGCATCAGCCTCCAATCCTGCATGACCATAAATTTCAGCGCCGATCTGTAACGGTTCGCGCGTCGCATGCAATCCGGATGGGCGAGTATGCATCACACTGCCGGTGTAGCACAATCGAGTAATCGAGGAACGATTAAGCAAATGAGCATCAATTCGCGCCACTTGTGTCGTCATATCCGCTCGTATGCCCATGGTCCGACCAGACAGCTGATCAACCAACTTGAACATGCGCAATTCCATGTCCTGACCAGTTCCCGTCAACAAAGATTCAACGTACTCAAGCATCGGCGGCATGACAAGCTCATAACCGTACAGGCGAAAATTATCCAGCAAGGCACGACGCAATTCTTCTATCTTGCGCGCTTCTGATGGCAAAACATCAGCAATATTTTCAGGGAGAAGCCAATTGGGCATAACAACAAAAGAAGAATTACTTCAAGAGATATGAAAAAATCAGACGCAATCTAGCCCATCTGGCTCGATGATCGCCCATTCACCTCGGAATATGAACCCTCATCACCAGTGCAGTTGAAGTTCAATCACCGCTGTTTGAGAAAGACAAATGGACTGACCTTCTCGACAGGTTCAGTCCATGTGCGATTACTCGACAATATCGTCAACGCGCCAAATCACTTTTTGGAGTTGAGCGCCGGGCCCGTTCCAGCACCCCTGAAGTATTTGAAGAACTCCGAGCTCGGGTCAACTACCATCATGTCATGGCGATTCTTGAAGCTGCCTCGATATGCTTCAAGACTGCGATAGAACTTGAAAAACTCCGGGTTTTGACCAAATGCCTGCGCATAAATCTGAGATGCCTTGGCATCACCATCACCCCGAATATTTTCCGCATCACGATAGGCCTCAGCCAAAATAACAGTACGCTGCCTATCAGCATCTGCGCGGATTTTCTCAGATTCCGCGGCACCGGTCGAGCGCAATTCGTTTGCTACGCGCATACGCTCGGCCTTCATTCGGTCGTACACTGAGTTATTGATTTGCTCGACATAATCCACGCGCTTCAAGCGCACATCGATAATTTCGACGCCAATCTGCTTGGCTTCATCAACAACCTTTTTCCGGAGTGAATCCATCACCTTGCCGCGCTCGCCCGAAATCACCTCACGTACAGTCCTCTTTGTGATTTCCTCGTTCAGCGCCGCCTTGATGATTTGGTTCATTCGATCATTTGCCCGACGCTCATCGCCGCTAAAACTGACAAAATACAATCTGGGGTCGGCGATTCGCCACTTTACATATGCGTCGACCAGAATATTCTTTTTCTCGGCGGTGATGAAACGATCTGCCTCTGGCGTATCCAGAGTCAGGATCCGTTTATCGAGAAACAGCACATTCTGAAATGGGGGCGGCAATTTGAAGTGTAGCCCGGGTTCGCTAATGACTTTCTTCACTTCCCCGAGAGCAAACACGATTGCATATTGCCGCTGATCCACAATAAATAAAGTTGAAAGCAAAATCGACAAGGCGATAAGAACGATTATTGCCAGTGAAATGAGGCGATTCATCATCGTGTCTCCCGATCACGCGAGTCACGCCCATCGCGGCTGCGCGAATCTCTCTGCCTTTGCGGCTCCAACGACTGCAAAGGATCCTGGGGAGAAGATGTTGCGCCTGCTTGCGGAGACACTCCGGTTTTGGCAGCAGAATCGCTTGCGACTGACTGGGCAATCAATTTATCAAGAGGCAAATAGAGCAGATTGCCAGCGCTCTTGGAATCGACCATGACTTTCGTCGTGTTGGCAAAAATTTGTTGCATCGTTTCCAAGTACATACGATCACGGGTTACAACAGGTGCTTTTTGATACTCGACAAGCACTTGCTTGAAGCGGGAGGCATCACCTTGTGCGGTTGCCACCACGCGGGCCCGATAGGCTTCCGACTCCTGCATCAATCGCGACGCAGCACCTCGAGCCCGAGGGATCACATCATTGGCGTATGCCTGTCCTTCGTTTTTCTGCCGCTCACGATCTTGACCGGCCTTCACTGCATCATCGAATGCCGCTTGCACTTGCTCAGGCGGTTGCACCCCCTGCATAGTGACATTTGTGATCTGAACGCCCGAGTTATAGCGATCCAGTATCTGCTGCATCAACATGTTGACGTCCAGTGCCACCTTCTCGCGTCCTTCATACAGAACGAAGTCCATCTTGCTCTTGCCGACGATTTCACGAATGGAAGTCTCGGCCACTTGGCGAACCATTTCCTCTTGGTCGCGATTATTGAATACCCAATCCGCGGCATTCTTCAGCTTGTATTGCACGGCAAACTGGATATCAATGATGTTTTCATCATCGGTCAGCATCAGAGATTCTCGTGCCTGTTTGTTCTTGACGCTGGAACGGTAACCGACTTCCACGGTACGCACCTGGGATATGTTGACGATCTCATGACTCTGAATGGGGTAAGGCCAGCGCCAATTGAAGCCCGCTGGCGTCGAGTGGCTGTATTTTCCGAAAGTCAGAACAACAGCAGTCTGCCCCTCCTGGACAATGAAGAACCCACTCACCATCCACAAGAAGACAATGATTGCGCCGATCAGGCCGACTCCGACACTGGCTCCCCGCATGTCGGGGGTAAATCCGCCGCCACCGTTACCACGCCCGCCATTCTTGTTTCCAAACAGGCGATTCAGGCGTTGGTTGAAATCACGCCATAACTGGTCCAAGTCCGGAGGCCCGTCACCTGGTTTTTTCCCATCCTGATTTTGTTGCTGGTCATTGTTATCATCTGAGCCGCGCCCCCAGCGAGGATCGTTCAATGAAAACTTCAGACCTATCTTTTTGAATAGAGGAACGAGCATTCTGTCGCTATCCGGTTTATTTAGAGGGTTGCAATGCTAGTTATTATTGATTCGTGCATCGTGAGACTCCCGAACCGGCAGACAATCAAGACGCTCCACAGCATTCATTTTCGCAAATTCGGCTATGGCTTGACGTAGCAAATCCATGCCGTCCCCAGTTTGCGCGCTGATGAAAACACGGCGGATTTTATCATATTCATCATGCTCCAAAGCCGGCTCGAGCCCTGCCATATCGATCTTGTTCCAAACCAGAACCTGCGGAATGTGGTCTGCACCGATCTCCTTCAAGACCATATTTACCTGATCGATCTGCTCCATTCGGACCGGGCTTGCTGCATCGACCACATGCAATAGCAAGTCTGCGTGAATCGTTTCTTCCAGCGTGGCGCGGAACGCGGCAACCAGTTGGTGCGGCAATTCACGGATAAAGCCAACTGTATCGGAAATCACGACATTGCCCGCCTCGCCGAGATAAATTCGACGAGAAGTGGTATCGAGTGTCGCAAACAGTTGATCCGCTGCGTAAGCGCGTGCCTTGGTAAGCGCATTGAAAAGGGTGGACTTGCCAGCGTTTGTATATCCGACCAGAGATACAGAAAAAGTCTGGTTGCGACTGCGCGCCCGTCTTTGTGTTTCGCGCTGACGCTGCAATCTGTCGAGCCGTGCACGCAAGGCCTTTACCCGATCGCCCAGCAAGCGTCGATCCGTTTCGAGCTGGGTTTCACCCGGGCCGCGCAAGCCAATACCGCCCTTTTGCCGCTCCAGGTGCGTCCAGCCTCTGATCAAACGCGTTGCCAGATGCTGCAACTGTGCCAGTTCAACCTGCACCTTGCCCTCATGACTTTGCGCTCTTTGCGCAAAGATATCGAGAATCAGACTGGTGCGATCAATGACGCGCACCTTGAGGTGGCGCTCCAGGTTACGCTGCTGGGCCGGCGACAATGCATGATTGAAAATCGCGAGATCGAGTTGCTTGTCTTCTGCGACTTGCGCAATCTCGTCAGCTTTTCCGGATCCAACGAATAATGCTGCGTCCGGACTGCCACGCTTGCCAATGATGGTGATGACTGGTTCGGCCCCAGCCGATTTGGCCAGCAGAGAAAGCTCCTCCAGACTTGCAGTAAAGTCGCCTTCGCCGAAATCAACGCCGACTAAAGCAGCGCGCATAGGATGAGTGATTGGTTCAACGATTCGTTATTCCGTATCCGACTCGGTGCTGATGCTAACCGCACGTGCGGGAACAACCGTCGAAATAGCATGCTTGTAAACCATTTGCGTGACCGTGTTACGCAGCAAGACGACATATTGATCGAACGATTCGATATGGCCCTGGAGTTTGATCCCGTTCACGAGGTAAATCGAAACAGGTACGTGCTCTTTACGTAAGGCATTGAGGAAGGGGTCTTGTAGTAGTTGCCCTTTGTTGCTCATGACAGCTCCATTGTGTTGTTGTGATCAGGAGGTGGAGGCACTTGAGTGAATTTCAAGTGCCCAATAGTATGGTGAATTACGACTGTAATCGATTTTTGCATTTAATGCCAAGGCAATGGCTATTTTTCGCCTTTGACAAATGGATTCTTGCTTGAACGCAGCTCAATACGTAATGGAGTGCCGACCAAAGAAAAAGTTTCGCGAAAGTGCTTTTCAAGATAGCGCCTGTAATTGGCATCAATCGCCTCAAGTGCATTACCGTGAATAACGACGATCGGTGGATTTTGCCCGCCTTGATGTGCGTAGCGCATTTTGGGACGAATCGAGCCTTTGCGCCGCGGCTGTTGATGTTCGATTGCTTCAATCAGTGCACGGGTCAGTTTTGGAGTCGAAAGCTTTGCCATTGCCGCCGCATAGGCAGCGTCAATTGACTTCATCAGTGGACCGATCCCTGTCACCTTTAATGCCGAAATGAAATGGAATTTCGCAAAAAACAGGAAATTCAGCTTGCGTTCAATATCAATCTTGATTTCATCCCTGCGGTCAGCGGTCAAGCCATCCCATTTATTTATTCCGACAACCAGTGCACGACCAGATTCAAGTACGAAGCCGGCAATATGGGCATCCTGTTCAGAGATATCTTGCTGAGCATCAAGCAATAACAGCACAACGTTGGCTTCGGAAATCGACTGCAAGGTCTTGACTACGGAAAACTTCTCGATCGCCTCAAATACCTTGCCGCGCCTGCGTATGCCTGCAGTGTCAATCAATGTGTATTGTTTTTCATCTCGCTCGAAAGGAATCTCGATGGCATCGCGGGTAGTACCGGGCATGTCGAATGCGATAACGCGATCTTCGCCAAGAAGCGCGTTTACCAGTGTGGACTTGCCGACATTGGGGCGACCAACGATGGCGATTTTGATGCCTTTGCTGCTGGACTCTTCGATTTCATCGTCGACCGGTCGTTGGGCGAATGCGAGGTTCAAAGACTCTTCCACCAAATCCGCCACGCCATCTCCGTGGGCGGCAGAAATGACATAGGGATCGCCCAGGCCCAACTCGTAAAAGTCTGATGCGACCGAAGTGTATTTCATGCCCTCGGCCTTGTTAACCACGAGCATGACGGAACGACCGGATTTGCGAAGAAAATCGGTGATCGTCTTGTCATGCGGAGTCAGCCCCTGACGGCCATCGACGATGAAAATAACCACATCCGCTTCCGCCACAGCCTGTTTCGTCTGCTTGGCCATCTCATGCATGATCCCGTCTTTGGCAACCGGTTCGAAACCACCGGTATCGATGACGAGGAATGGCCGCTCGCCGACACGACCTTCGCCGTAATGCCGATCGCGAGTCAATCCTGGTAGGTCGGCGACAAGTGCATCGCGCGACCGGGTAAGCCGGTTGAATAACGTGGATTTACCGACATTCGGTCGGCCTACTAATGCAATAACCGGCTTCATCAAATTCTTACTCGGACGCTAACGCGACCACAGCTCCTGCTTTGGTTTGAAAAATCACGTTCGAGCCGGCAACCAGAGGCGAGGCTGCAATGATGGCACTGCCATCCGTCGCAGAACGCGCGAGCAATGCCCCATCTTCGCGTGAAAGGAAATGTACATAACCCTGCGCATCGCCGACCGCAATCGCGCGGCCAAACGAGACAGGAGTCGACAAACCGCGATTGGCTAATTTGTTGTTTCGCCATACGCCTGCGCCGCTTTCACGCGAAAACGCGCTCACCGCACCGCGCTCATCGGCGGCAAATACGAAGCGCTCATCCATTCCCAGGCCGACATCGCTGGATAACTCCTTGGCCCAGCGTGGCTGCCCCGTAGCGACATCGAAGCACGCGACCCGCCCTTGGTATGCCACGGCGCAAATATCGCGTCCGGCGACGACCGGCGCACCGGATATATCCGCAATACGCTCCAGCTCAGTCGTTCCACGCGGATCGCCGACCGCCACTTCCCACCGTGCGCCGCCATTCGACAAGGCAAGGGCAAGAAGCCGGCCACCTGGCAACGCGACAAATGCGGTGGAGTTCGCGATGACGATTCCAGGCGCAGTGCGCAAGGTCAGCGGTGGCACCGTGCGTTGCGCAACCCACCGACGTACCCCCGATTCGGCATCATAGGCAGCAATGCGATTGTCCAAGCTGCGAACAACCACAAGCCCCTGCCCTACTGCCGGAGCGGACAGTATCTCGCTTGAGGCCTGCGCTTTCCAGCGCGGCTTGCCATCCGCATCGAATGCCAACAGCACGCCCTTCTCGCCCGCAACCGCGACAGTCGCGCCGTCACTTCCCACTCCCGCGGTCAATGGCATGCCTGCGTTGATGCGCCACATGGGATGACCGTTGATCGGACTGACACGCATCACGGAACCGTCCGCAGCCGCAACGTACAGACTGTCATTTGCCAGCACAGGCGAAAATGAATAGGCACCCGCATTGCCAACGGAAGCCGTCCATGCGGTGCGAACGGACATCGTCGGCTTAAAGTCGACCAATGCCGCCGGCGGATTGCGTGGTTCGGATTTTTTGGCGAAAGGATTCAACGACGAACATCCCGCCAATACTGCGATTGCCCCAATACAAGTGAGCTTCAGTACGCTGCGCATTTTCTCCCCTTACTGCCGGTTAACCAACGGTTTTGGCAGGTGTTCCGCCGATCGCGTCCAGTTTCAACTGAATCAACTGGCGGGCTGGATTCTTTTGATCCGTTTTATCCAGTGCAACCTGATATGCCGAACGAGCTTCTTCGAGTTTGTTCTGTCCGACCAATATATCGCCCTTGCGATCGGCAACCACACCTGCAAACTGCGCAGGAAATTCTTGTGACAATAGCTTCAAGCCCTCATCAAAGGCTTTCTCGTCAAGAAGAATCCCGGCCAGACGAACCTTCGCAATGGCCTTGTATTCATCATCATGCCCATGATCAATGACCCACTGGAGTCTAGCCTTGGCAGTTTTCAAGTCGTTCGCGTCGAACGCAGCCTTGGCCGCCGCCAAGGCCCCCATTTGCGCGTAGGCTGTTCTGCCAAATCTGTCAGTCATGTCAGTTGCCGCACGCTGCACTTTCTCAACGTCTTTTGCCGCAAGCGCTTTCTGCATCTCGTCATACAACTGCGAGGCCTGCAACGATTGATTGCGCTGATAGTAGTTCCAGCCCATCCATGCCGCGTAGCCCGCCAAGGCAATGATCAGCACCCACGTCAACAGGTTGCCGTACTTGCCCCACCAAGCCTTCAAGGACGCTAGTTGTTCTTGTTCTTCGAGATCGTATGCCATGTTGATAACGTATTAATGATGGTGATGATGATTATGATCCGGATGGTCGCAGTCGCCGCCACAGGCAATCTGGTCAAGCACGTGATCGGCAACATTGTCGAGCGCAACCGCAGTCTGGTTGTTCTCGCCTTCGCCCAATCGCATTGCCTTGATGGTGGCAACGCCTTTTGCCATCTCGTCTTCGCCCAGAATCACTGCGAAGGCGGCACCGCTTGCGTCGGCGCGTTTCATTTGCGATTTAAAGCTGCTGCCGGCGCCGGCCGACGAACAGTGCAGAACGACATCGAGGCCGGCATCGCGCAGACGTTCTGCCACGAGAAATGCCTGCAATTGTGCGGCATCGCCCTGATGAGCCACATAGACGTCGCACTGATTCGGCGTGAACTGCTCACCCGCGGCCTTCATCAGTTCGAGCAAGCGCTCAACGCCGATCGCAAACCCGCAGGCCGGAGTCGGTTTGCCGCCGAACATTTCGATCAACGGGTCATAACGACCTCCGCCGCATATCGTACCTTGTGAGCCCAACTGGTCTGTTACCCACTCGAATACGGTACGGTTGTAGTAATCCATGCCGCGCACGAGGCGTGAATTGATGGTGAAGGGGATATTGTTATGCCGCAGGATTCGTTGCACCCCTTCGAAATGCGTACGCGAATCCTCTCCAAGGTAATCAAGCAGCTTCGGAGCCGCATTGACCATCTCCTGCATAGCAGGGTTTTTGGTATCCAGGATGCGCAACGGATTCGAATGGAGGCGGCGCTGGGCGTCATTGTCGAGCATGTCTTTGTGCTGCTCAAAGTAAGTGACGAGATCGGCGCGATGTCTGTTCCGCTCATCCGCGTTACCAATTGAATTCAATTCCAGCTTGATGTTTTGCAGACCAAGGTCATCCCACAGCCGTTGGCACAGCATGATCAATTCCGCGTCGATATCCGGTCCGGTGAAGCCGAGCGCTTCCGCTCCAACCTGGTGGAATTGACGATAGCGGCCGCGCTGGGGCCTTTCATGGCGAAACATCGGACCGGCATACCACAGGCGCTTTGGCCCGTCGTATGTCAAGTTATGTTCGAGCGCGGCACGAACCACGCCGGCGGTGCTTTCCGGTCGCAGCGTGAGGTTGTCGCCGTTCATCGAATCGACAAACGAGTACATCTCTTTTTCGACGATATCGGTGACCGCGCCCAAACCGCGCGCAAAGAGCGCTGTTGACTCGACAATGGGCGTGCGGATTTGCTGGAAGCCATAGCTTTTCAATACCGATTGCACAGTATTCTCAAACAGCTCCCACAGCGGTGCATCCGCGGGCAGGATGTCGTTCATCCCTTTCACGCCGACGATTTTTTCTGCTTTCTTGTTTTCAGACATTCTTTTGAGACAACAGTTGGCGTCATGATCAAGACGTCGCAGCGTCTTTTCCATAACGAGTTTTGACATAGTCCAGCACGATGGCCTGGAAATCTTCAGCAATGCGCTCGCCGCGCAACGTGACACTTTTCTCACCATCGATGAATACCGGCGCGGCCGGAGACTCACCCGTGCCCGGCAGACTGATGCCGATGTTTGCATGCTTGGATTCGCCAGGGCCGTTGACGATACATCCCATCACAGCGACGTTCATGCTTTCAACGCCGCGGTATTGCTCTTTCCACGCCGGCATCTGCTCGCGCAAATAGGTTTGAATCTTGTCTGCAAGCTCCTGGAAAACCGTCGAGGTCGTTCGTCCGCATCCCGGACACGCAATCACCATGGGCGTGAACTTGCGCAATCCCATCGTCTGCAGAATTTCCTGTGCAACAATGACTTCTTTCGTACGGTCACCGCCCGGTTCCGGCGTCAATGAAACACGAATCGTATCGCCGATGCCCTCCTGCAGCAGCACAGCAAGCGCAGCAGTCGATGCCACGATCCCCTTGCTGCCCATGCCGGCTTCCGTCAAGCCGAGGTGCAAAGGATAATCGGCGCGACGCGCAAGCTCACGATAAACCGCGATCAAGTCCTGCACACCGGAGACTTTGCACGACAAGATGATCTTGTTGGCAGCCAAACCGACTTCTTCCGCTCTTTGCGCATTTTCAATGGCAGAGGTAACGAGCGCCTCGTACATGACGGCCTGCGCGGACCAAGGCTCGGTACGCTGCGCATTCTCGTCCATGATGCGCGCAAGAAGCACCTGGTCAAGACTGCCCCAATTCACACCAATGCGAACCGGCTTGTCATGCTGGCATGCGATCTCGATCATTTGCGCGAACTGCATGTCGCGCTTGGCCCCCTGCCCCACATTGCCCGGATTGATTCGATATTTCGACAGCGCCTGGGCGCACTCCGGGTAGTCCTTGAGGAGTTTATGACCGTTATAGTGAAAGTCCCCTACCAAAGGAACATCAACGCCCATCTTGTCCAACTGTTCCCGAATGGCCGGCACCGCCGCCGCCGCTTCAGGATTGTTCACGGTAATACGTACCAGCTCTGAACCCGCGCGCGCCAGGTCCTTCACCTGAATCGCGGTCGCAATCACATCTGCAGTATCGGTGTTCGTCATCGACTGGACGACAATCGGTGCAATGCCGCCAACATCAATTTCGCGCAAGCCATGACGAATTGTCACCATGCGCCCTTTACGGCGGGAAAGCGGACCGGATGCAATTGGGGAATTCACGGACGACATCTTCATCTCATTTCAAATTCAGGCGAGCGACATTGCTGCTTGTATTCGCCTTTAGCTCGAGTGAAGTACCGCGCAAACTCGCATCAACACCTGACGCATTGCCAATGACCAGCGAAACAGGCCCTGGCAAATCGATTGTTTCAGTCTTTCCCGCCTTTACCAATCCCGAAAACACAATACTGTTATCGGGCCGTTTGATTTCGATCCAGGAGTCCGCATGAGCCTTCAGGACCAGCGCTTCATGCTCCATCGCAGTTTTTTCTATGGTCGGAGCGACAGTGTCCGCCGTCGTTGCAACCTCGACAGGAGATTCAGCCATCGCAACCACCGGAGCTACATTTGCTGCCTCGCCTCCAGTCGAGGTAGCCGTCGACAGACTCTCGACGCTCACAGGAACCGTCACCTCTGCTTGCGCGGGTGCTGTCGCTGACGCAAGCGCCGACACGGATTCGAGAGCATCACTGTGACCCAATGCAGAAGTCAATGACTGCAACATTTCACCTAATTTTCCGGACTGCTGCGCCATTCCCAATCCGGCAACAAGTGCAACAACAGCGAGCACGCCTGTGAGTCTTTTTCCAGAAAACCCCTGTCGGCTCACCATGGTGGGCAAGCGTGTTTCAGCAAACGGCATCGACAATGTTCTCGGCGGCGTAATGCCTTCATTGGCAACTGCCGCATCGCCCGAAATTGTTGCCAGCAACGGCACGGCATCAACCTTCAGCAACTTCGCATAGGCCCGAATAAAGCCGCGCGCAATCGGCATGCCGGGCAGCGCTGCATAGTCATCGCTTTCTATTGCATGTATTTGACGCGGTGCCAAATTGAGCTGGCTCGCCACCTGTTCAACCGACCAGCCATGGGATTGCCGAACGGCCGCAAGCTGCGCGCCGGGCGTCTTGCTCTCGCTGGCAACACCTACGTCAAGGTCCGATGCCATAGATGCATTCACTTCCTGATCACTCATCAAAAGCTCCACGCTGATAAGCGGCATATTCCACGGAATTTGGATATCGGCGTCGCAATTGGGTTGCGAGACTGGACTCAGCTGTCCGATCGCCGCGTTTGCGCTCGATCTTGATAGCCAGCCACAAAGCGTCTGCCTGCGCGCCATCCGTTTTCACCACGCGGTCGGCATAAAACCGCGCGCGTTCGTAATCACGCTGTTCGTAATAGAGCTTTGCGAGATTGACATTCGTGGACGCATTGCCCGGTTCGTACTGGAACGCTTGCGAAAAATACTTTTCCGCTGCCGCCTTGTCCTGCACCTTCAGACTGCACACTCCTGCATTATTGAGCGCCTTGGCCGGAGATTGATAAGCGCGACTCTTCAGCGCTCCCTCAAAGTACGAGATGGATTGACGCTCTCGCGCGTTTTGGCAAAGGAACCACCCGTAATTGTTATTGAAATCCGGATTATTCGGGGACAACTTGATCGCATGCAGAAAGTTTTCTTCCGCCAGTCGATTCTCCCCTATATCCATGTAAATCAAGCCGCGCACACTGTAAGCATCGGCAAAATTCGGATCCGCCTGAAGTGCCTGCCGCACTTCATCCAACGCGACCGTCATTTGACGCTGCTCGTAGTATCCAACCGCCAATTGCAACCGAATGCGCGCCCGGTGTTGATTGTCGGTCTGCTCCAAACTGGTCGGTAATTCACTTTGTGAGGCACTGGAAGGATTCAATGCGCAGCCGCTCAACATCAGAGTGAACACAGCCATGGCGGCGAGCGCGGAGCATTGCCAAGTCATTCTCACGTAGATATCTCCACGATGCGGCCAAAGTTCTTGCCGAACTTCTTCTGGTATTCAACCATCTTTTGCATCCGCTCCTGCACATGTGTACGGTCCTGCACCTCTCCCGCCAGCTGACCGCAGGCCGCATCGATGTCATCTCCGCGCGTTTTTCTGATGGTGGTGACAATTCCCGCATCGATCAAAATCTGTGCAAACGCCTTGATGCGCGCATTGTTGGAGCGCAGCAGACCAGACTCAGGAAAGGGATTGAAGGGAATAAGATTGAATTTGCAAGGCACCGGATTGGCGCTGTTTTGTACTAGCGCTACCAGTTCGCGTGCATGCTTGTCAGTGTCGTTGACGCCATCCAGCATGCAATATTCGAAAGTAATGAAATCGCGCGGCGCGTATGCAAGATAACGCTTGCATGCTGCCATCAAGTCTTCAAGTGGGTACTTTTTGTTCAGAGGTACAAGGCCGTCGCGCAAACCATTGTTCGAGGCATGCAGCGACACCGCCAGCGCAACCGGACACTCTTGCGCCAATTTATCGATCATGGGCACGACGCCACTCGTCGATAGTGTCACTCGACGCCGGGACAATCCGTAAGCGTTATCGTCCAGCATCAGCTTCAATGCGGTCACTGTCGGCTCAAAGTTGAGCAATGGCTCACCCATGCCCATCATCACGACATTCGTGATCTGGCGCTCGCCCTTCGGCCCCGGTTCAACGCCTTTCGTCTTGCGCAACTCGAATTCCGCCATCCAGAGTTGGCCGATGATTTCGCCAACCATCAGATTCCGACTGAAGCCTTGCTTGCCGGTTGAGCAGAACCTGCAATTGACTGCACAGCCCGCTTGCGTTGAAACGCATAGCGTGCCGCGGTTTTCTTCGGGAATGAATACAGTTTCGACCGCATTGCCCTGCCCGACATCCACCAGCCACTTTCGCGTGCCGTCGGCGGAAGTATGGTCACTGATGATCGAGGGTGCGGCGATGGTGGCGCGAACCTTGAGCTTTTCGCGCAAGGATTTCGCCAAATCGGTCATCGCGTCAAAATCACTGGCACCGAACTGATGAATCCAGCGCTGCAATTGTTTTGCGCGAAACGGCTTCTCACCCAACTCCCCGCAGTAGGCGACGAGTTGCGCGGGATCAAGATCCAGCAGATTGGTAAGAGCCGTCATCGAATAATCTCATTGTGCCGTCCATGCTGTGTGTGGGAGCAAGCGGGACGGCGTCAGAATCAGCGGGAATAAACGTTCAATGCCGGAAAAAAGTAGGCAACTTCCACTTGCGCGGTTTCAGCAGCGTCGGAGCCGTGTACAGCGTTCGCATCGATGGAATCGGCGAAATCCGCGCGAATCGTGCCTTTCTCAGCCTTCTTCGGATCGGTTGCGCCCATCAGTTCACGATTCTTGGCGATGGCGTTTTCGCCTTCCAGCGCCTGAACCATGACCGGACCGGAAATCATGAAGTCCACCAGATCCTTGAAAAAAGGGCGCTCGCGATGTACCGCGTAGAAGCCTTCGGCTTCGGCACGAGACAAATGCACCATGCGAGCCGCGACGACCTTCAAACCAGCATTTTCAAAACGGGCGTAGATTTGACCGATCACGTTTTTCGCGACTGCGTCAGGTTTAATAATCGACAGTGTACGTTCGATTGCCATCTGTAAAAACTCCAATAAAAAGAAAGGGTTAAGGCTGGTAACAAGGAATTCAACTAACCTTTGATTTTAGCATGAAATCCCCCATCCAAGAGTCAGATTGGAAGCAATTGCATATATAGAACTTCGCTTCAATATCGCTATCTTATGTTTTAATAGGGTGCCTTGTTTTTTTGAAATGCCCTGCATCTGACAATCGTATCCGGAGGCAACATGGACCAGAACCTGCAACATACTTTTACTACATCCGCTGAATCGCTGATCACTCGCAATCGCGTGCTGCGCAATACCTATTGGCTACTCGCGCTGTCGATGATTCCGACTGTACTTGGCGCGTGGCTTGGTGTTCAGTTTGAATTTACCTTCTTCGCCGGCAGTCCATTCGTCGGGTTCATGGTCTTTCTCGCGGTTGCATTCGGATTTTTCTACGCGATTGAGAAGACCAAGAACTCGGGCATTGGTGTTGCCGTCCTGTTGGGCTTCACCTTCTTCATGGGGCTGATGCTGTCGCGTCTGATTGGCCAAATCCTCGGCTTCTCCAACGGAGCATCGCTGATCATGACAGCCTTTGGCGGAACTGCGGCGATTTTCGCGACAATGGCGACTGTCGCAACCGTGTCGAAACGCGATTTTTCCGGGTTGGGAAAATGGTTGTTTGCGGGTGTTCTCGTGATCCTGGTCGCTGCGGCCGCCAACATTTTTTTGCAGATCCCCGCGTTGTACTTGGCCGTTTCCGTGCTGGCAATCGCGATCTTCTCCGCCTATATCCTGTTTGACGTACAACAGATCATCAATGGTGGCGAAACGAACTATATTTCGGCCACTCTCGCGATCTATCTTGATGTGTACAACATCTTCACCAACTTGCTGGCCCTGCTTGGCATTTTTGGCGGCGATCGCGACTGAAGTAAAAACAGATGCAGAAAAAAGCCGACGCGAAGTCGGCTTTTTTTTCGTGGGCTTCGCACTAACCAGCCAAATCGAATACCGCCATCGACTCGACATGCGCCGTGTGAGGGAACATATTCACCACACCCGCTTGTTTCAATACATACCCAGCCTGATGCACCAGCAAACCCGCATCGCGTGCGAGGGTGGCAGGATTGCAAGATACATAGACGATGCGCTTGGGTTTCAGATGCGCATTGTCGGCATCGAGAGCGGCAATTGCCTGGCAGACCGCGACCGCACCTTCGCGAGGAGGATCGATCAACATGCGGTCAAACTTGCCTAGCGCGACCAGATCCTCGGCCTTTGCCTCAAATAAATTACGGCTGTAAAAGATGGTTTTTCCTGCAAGTCCGTTTGTGCGGGCATTCTCGAGAGCGCGTTCCGTGAGTGTCGTGCTGCCTTCGATTCCGACAACTTCTTTTGCCTGGGTCGCAAGCGGCAAAGTGAAATTCCCCAAGCCGCAAAACAAGTCTGCAACCCGCTCGTTCGGCTGCACATCGAGCAGACGCAGCGCACGTGCAACCAGCACACGATTGATTTGATGATTGACCTGCGTGAAATCGGTTGGCTTGAATGGCATCTTCACGCCGAACTCCGGCAGCAGATAATGCAGTTGCACATCCGTCGGATAGAACGGATAAATCGTGTCCAGCCCCTTGGGTTGCAACCACCATTGAATCCGGTATTGATCCGCAAACGCGGTGAGCTTCTCCTTGTCCTCTCCGGTCAACGGCGCCATGATGCGCAACACCAGCGCAGTGACGTCTTCGCCAACAGCCAATTCCATCTGTGGTATTTGCTCGAAGATTGTCAGCGACTCGACCAGGCGGCGCAGTGGCACCAGCATGGCGGAAACGTGAGGCGGCAGGATTTCACAGGTTTCCATGTCGGCGACATAGGATGATTTCCGCTCATGGAAACCGACGAGGACGCCGCCTTTCTTGCGTACGTTGCGAACCGACAGACGCGCCCGAAAGCGATATCCCCATGTCGGGCCATAGATCGGTCGCATCATCGTTTCGGCGCGCACCTTGGAGAGGTGCCAGAGGTTATCTTCCAGAACACGCTGCTTGATGGCGACCTGCGCGGAAGGCTCCAGGTGCTGCATCGCGCAGCCGCCGCATGTGCCGAAATAAGTGCATTGCGGCTTGACCCGCAAGGACGACTCGTTATGCAATTCGGTCATTGTCGCTGCTTCCCATTTGGGTTTGCGGCGGAACGACTGAAAGCCGACTCTCTCGCCGGGCAAGGCTCCTTCCACGAAAATGACTTTGCCCTGCGTGCCGTCTTCGTTCTTCAGATGGCCGATGCCGCGAGCTTCCATGTCGAGCGACTCGATATCGATAAGTTGGTGCTGCATATGGATTATGTAGACATGTCGGGCGCTTATCGCCCGGGAATTGAAAAATTAATCAGTGTGGTTCAAGACTGCGGTGCCGGCCATGCGGCCAGATATTCTTTCCAATGCGCGCCATCCAAAGATGAGAGCGCGGATCGCACCAAAGCCACTTCAGCGTCGTATGCGGCCTTCGCAAGGGTGCCTCGCATCAGTTGAAAACGGCAGTAGACGAGATACGTATTGACCACATCCGTCTCGCAATAGTCACGGATTTCGCTCAGGCGTCCGTCCTGGTGCAGATTCCAGACCTGAGAGCCATCGACGCCGAGCTTGCCGGGGAAACCGCATAATTTTGCCAGTTCATCCAGGGGTGCATTTGCACGACCGGTATAAAGCGCCAGCAGATCCATCAAGTCGAGGTGCCGAGTGTGATAACGGCTCAGATAATTATTCCATTTGAACTCGCGATCGTCATCACCCATTTCCCAGTAGCGCGACGCGACCACGCCGTTGATCATGGCGCGATAGTGCAGGACCGGCAAATCAAATCCGCCGCCATTCCACGACACCAGCTGCGGCGAGTATTTGTCGATGATGCGGAAAAAATCCTGAACGAGTTTTCCTTCCTGATCCTCCAGGTTTCCCAACGAGCGTACCCTGAAACCATCATCATCGCGGAACGCGCAGGATATGGCGGCAATCTTGTGCAGGTGATGCTGGAGGAAGTCAGTGCCACTCTTCTCGCGCCGGGCCGCGAACGCAGCAGCGGCAACATCCGCATCCGTCATCGATGCAGGATGATTGTTCAGCGCACGCAAACCCGTCACATCGGGAATCGTCTCGATGTCGAACACCAAAACAGGAATCACAACAATGCGTCCTTGCCGACACCGCGCGCAGTCAAGGCGCGCTTGAGTTTGACCAAGGCCTCTTGCTGAATTTGGCGTACGCGTTCACGGGTAACGCTCATCTCTGCAGCCAGCTCTTCAAGCGTCGCAGGATCGTCATTGTCCAGACCGAATCGCCGAATGATGACGATGCGCTGTTTGTCCGGCAGCTTCTTCAGCCAGTCGCGCACGAGCACTGTCATTTCATGGTGCTCGGCACGGGAATCGGGACCGTCTGCGGCATCGCCCGGCAGCATGTCCATCAAGCTGGCCTGCGGGTCGTTGTCCAGCGGCGCGTCGAGCGAGGTCGCATGCTCCGACAATGCAAGAATATCCTGCACATCCTCCACAGGTCGATCGACCAGGTGTGCAATGTCTTCTGCGGTCGCATCCTTGCCATCGTGGTGCTGCGCCTCGAGGTGATACTTGGCGCGCAAGATCTGATTCAACTCACGCACCATGTGGACCGGCAATCGTACGGTGCGTGCCTGGTTCATGATCGCGCGTTCGATGCTCTGGCGTATCCACCAGGTTGCATAGGTCGAAAAACGAAAACCGCGCTCTGGCTCGAACTTGTCGATCGCGCGCATCAGACCAAGATTGCCTTCCTCGATCAAGTCGAGCAGCACCACGCCGCGGTTGATGTAATGTTTGGCAATCGAAACCACGAGACGCAGGTTGTGCTCGATCATCTTTTGCCTTGCGTCAAATTCCCCGCGCTTTGCGAGTGTGGCGTAATGGACTTCTTCTGCCACTGTCAGCAATGGACGTGCACCGATCTGATTGAGGTAGTGCTGGGTCGTGTCCGTTGACAGCTCTGCGGCCAATACGGTTTTCAATTCGTCCACCGGATCGGCTACGGCAACGTCCCCACCTATCCGATCGGCCTCAACGCCCCCATCGACAAGCGCACCGTCTGCGTCGTCAGCCGAATTCAGCGAAATATCATCGGCCAAATCGTCCGACGGCGCTTCATCATTGAGTGGATCGTGGGGGATTCGTGTCATTTAGCGGTTTGGCAGAAATTTTGATGGATCAACGGGTTTGCCTTGCTGCCGAATTTCAAAGTGGAGTTTCACCGCATCAGTATCAGAGTTCCCCATCTCTGCAATCTTTTGGCCTTTGTTAACAGTTTGATCCTCTTTTACAAAGATGGTTTTGTTATGCGCATACGCGGACAACAAGCTATTGGTGTGTTTTACGATCACCAGGTTCCCGTATCCGCGAATTCCACTGCCCGCATACAAGACCTTGCCCGAGCCCGCTGCCACAACAGGCTGTCCGAGTTTGCCGGCAATATCGATGCCTTTCTTGCCATCGCTAAAGTGTGAAATGACCTTGCCGTCGGCAGGCCAGATCCATGCTATCCCCTCATCATCCACTGCCGCATTGCTCTGTGGATCCGAGTGTTTTTCCGCAAGCTTCGCATCCGACAACTTTGGCGCTTCGGCCTTCGCAGTGGCCGCTGGAGTCGCGCCAGCCGCCCCCTCCGGTTTTTGCATTTCGGCCAGAGTACCGTCGGAATATGGTCGTTTCTCTCCGCGAGGTGCAGTCTTGTTTGGTGCAGAGCCATTCGCCGAGACGCCAGTTTGCGACAGCGGCCTTACCTCGACACCGGATGTTGCAGCGACGCTGCCGACTTGCACACCGCCTGCCGCGCCTTGGTCGGGCGGGGATACACGCAATACTTGATCCACCTTGATGTCATTGGGATTGGCAAGATTATTCCATGCAACCAGATCGCGGTAATTCTGACCGAACTCATATGCGATCTGATGCAGAGTGTCGCCTTTTTTGACTGTATAGAAGCCTTTGCCATCCATTTGCTTCGGCGCGCCAAGAGCGGTTGGGGCGGTCTTCGGCACTTCGGCCGTTTTGGCACCGGCAGCCCGGTCCACCACGGGAGCCGAGTGACGAGTGGTGCTACAGGCGGCGATCAGGCCGGGCAGGATTGCAATGCATACTAAACGTGCTTTTTTCATTCTCATACATTCAATTGTCGGGGCTGCGGCATGGTTGGGCGGCAGACCGATGGAACCGGCTTCAAACAACGCCCGGGCGCAGCGGAACAAAGTGACAGGCTTCCAGTGTGACATTGGTCCACTCGAATTTACTGACGCGCTCGATCAGTTGCAGCACTTGATGACGCTCGCCGACAGGTGCCACCAGGCGGCCGCCGACACTCATCTGCTCCAGCAGCGTTCGCGGCACTTCCAGGCCGGCTGCGGCCAGAATGATGCCGTCGAAAGGCCCTGCTTGCGGAAGCCCTAGCATACCATCTCCATAATGCAAGCGGATATTGGCGATGCGCAGCGGACGCAAGTTCGATTTTGCCAATTCGTGAAGCGGCTTGATGCGCTCTATTGAATACACTTCTTTCGCCACAAGCGACAGCACGGCAGCCTGATAACCACAGCCCGTCCCAATTTCAAGCACGCGGCTCAGTTCGCCGCCATTGCCGTTATCGCGCATGACCTCGATCATGCGGGCCACGATATATGGCTGGGAAATCGTCTGATGGTGGCCGATCGGCAGGGAGGCATCAACGTAGGCCTGACCCGACAGGCCCGGCTCCACAAACATGTGCCGCGGCACCGCTTCCATCGCTGCCAGCACCTTGCCATCCCTGACTCCCTGCTTGGCGACACGCGCCACCATCGCCGCCCGGATTGCATCCGATACCAGCGGTCGTTGTGATGCGACCGGCACTGCCGGCTGCGGCATCGATCTGGTATGCGCATTCGCAACTGGAGATGGCCGCGTCAGATGTTGCGCAGCATTCTTTGTGGCTGTTTGAGGTGTTGCAACATTGTTCAACGATGCACGTGGGGTCTGTGCTGACTTGGCCGGCTTTTCGACCACGGATGACAATGACAGCGGAAAGCGCTTGCCTCGTTCTGTCATGACAATCCCTTCTTGAGCACATTCAGCTGTGCCGTGTGCGTCAAGTCCACCTGCAGCGGTGTGATCGAGACGAAGCCGTGTGCCACGGCATGAAAATCCGTACCCTCCCCTGCATCCTTTTCCTTGCCCGAAGGCCCTATCCAGAAGATGTCGCGGCCATGTGGATCGTGTGTCTTGATTACCGGCTCCGATTCATGCCGTTTGCCCAGACGCGTTGCCATAATTCCTTTGATCTGCTCGTGCGGCAAATTGGGAATGTTCACATTGAGAAGATAAGGTTTTTGCAACATGTCGAAGTTGCGTTCCACGATCTCTCTCGCAATTTTCGCCGCAGAGTCGAGGTGCGCCCATCCTTTCTCCACTTGGGAGAAAGCAATGGCAGGAATGCCGAACAGAAATCCTTCAGTCGCAGCGGCAACAGTACCGGAGTAAAGTGTATCGTCGCCCATGTTCTGCCCTTGGTTGATGCCTGACACTACCAGATCTGGCTTGAATGACAGGCCGCCAGTCAACGCCACATGGACACAGTCGGTCGGCGTGCCATTCACGAAATGAAAACCATTGGCTGCCTGATAAACAGAAAGCGGTCGATCGAGCGTCAGGGAATTGGAGCTGCCGGAGCGATTGCTGTCCGGCGAGACAACGATAATTTCGGCAATCGGCGTGAGTGTCTCGGCCAATGCGATCACACCTGGCGCAAGATAACCATCGTCATTGCTGATAAGAATTTTCATAAGTCGATTTTACCCGAAGCAATCTTTTGAGCTTTACAGATATTGACATTTTGTGGCATACGCCTAGAATAAAACGACCGTTCGTTTTTATAAACACAAGGAGACTACATGAAAGCTGTCCTCTGCAAGGCTTGGGGCCTGCCCGATACTCTGGTTGTTGAGGAGCTCCCGGATATCGTTCCCGGCCCGGGTCAGGTTGTTATCGACATCCATGCTGCAGGTGTCAACTTCCCGGACGTGCTGATCATTCAAAACAAGTATCAGTTCAAACCCGAACTGCCTTTCACACCCGGTAACGAACTCGCCGGCGTGGTACGCACCGTTGGCGACGGTGTGACGACTTTCAAGGCGGGTGACAAGGTGCTGGCTTTCGCGACTCAGGGCGCGTTCGCGCAGCAGATTGCGGTACCGGTTCAGATGGTCATGCCGATGCCGCCGGGGATGGACTTCGACACAGCAGCAGCAGTGACGCTCACCTATGGAACTTCGCATCACGCAGTGGCGGATCGGGCGCAACTGAAAGCGGGGGAAACCATGCTGGTCCTCGGTGCAGCGGGCGGCGTCGGCCTCGCTGCCATTGAAATCGGCAAAGCGCTTGGCGCACGTGTCATCGCGGCCGCATCGACCGATGAGAAGCTGGAAGTGTGCAAGGCGCATGGAGCCGATGCCACGATCAACTACAGCACGCAGGACCTGCGTGAAGCAATCAAGGCCGCCACCGACGGCAAGGGACCCGACGTCATTTACGATCCGGTGGGCGGAATATACGCGGAGCCGGCGTTCCGCTCGATTGCCTGGCGCGGCCGTTATCTCGTCATCGGGTTTGCCAATGGCGAGATTCCGAAATTGCCGTTGAACTTGCCGCTGCTGAAGGGCGCCTCATTGGTCGGCGTGTTCTGGGGTGAATTCACCAAGCGCGAGCCAAAGGCCAATGCCGCAGCAATGCGCGAACTGATGACCTGGATGGCCGAAGGCAAGGTCAAGCCGCATATCTCCGGACGTTACGCGCTGGCGGAAACACCACAGGCGCTGAACGACATGGCCGCGCGCAAGGTAACAGGGAAAATCGTGATTCAGCCGCAGCGCTGAATGAAAACCGCGAAGCCTGCAGCACTCCTGCTGCAGGCTTCGCAGCGAGACGAATCAATCCTCTCGCTGCTGGATGAAGAATGCCTTCGCGACTTCTCCGTCCCGTGTACGCTTGAACGGCGGCAGGCTTTGCCAGATTCGCCTTCCATAAGGCTTTGAGATCAGTCGCGGATCGCAGATCATCAGCACCCCGCGGTCCCTTTCATCGCGAATCAGTCTTCCTGCCCCCTGCTTCAAATTGATGATCGCTGCCGGCAGCTGGTGATGCACAAAACCGTTCAAGCCTTTCTTTTCCAAGGCCTCGATTCGAGCCGCCAGGACAGGGTCATCAGGCGGCGCAAAGGGCAGCTTGTCGATCACCACCAGCGAAAGCGCCTCACCGCGCACATCCACGCCTTCCCAGAAGCTCTGGCTTCCTATCAATACCGCATTGCCCGCCGAACGAAAACGATCGAGCAGCTCCGTACGGCCGGCTTCGCCCTGAACCATCATTGGGAACGGCAGTTTCCGCTTCTCGAATTCGTCGCGCAGGCGCTCGGCGACACGATTCACCGCACGTATCGTTGTGCAAAGAAGAAAAGCCCGCCCACCCGCCGCTTCGATCATCGGCAGCGCAGCGTCGATCACCGCATCGGTATAGTCGAATGAATTCGGCTGCGGCAGGTTTTCCGGAACATACAGCAGACCCTGCTGACCGTAGTCGAAGGGACTCGGCCACGACTGCGCAGGCTCGTTCCACAGGCCCATCTGCGACATGTAGTGATTGAAATCGTTTTTGACTGCGAGCGTTGCGGAAGTAAAGATCCAGGCACGCGACGCCCCGTCTCGCTGCTTGCTGAAAATCGGCGCAATCGACAATGGCGTCTTGTGCATTTGCAGCGATGAAGTGAATGCCTCAATCCAAAGCACGAACTCTGCCCCTTCCATCTGCTCGCCAGGCGCATTCCATGCGACCAGCTTCGCACCAAGCTCGACGGCCCTTGCACGGCATTGCTCAATCGTCTCGGCGCGCTCCGCCTGACTCTCCAGCGTGGCGATCATGCCATCCAGTTCGTCCTTCAGTTTGGCGAGCGCGGGAAAGAACTCGCTCGACGGTGCAATTTGGCCGATAGCCAGCCGAATCACATCCTGCGGAAAGGCGAGGCGCAAGTCACGCGCGGCACGCTCAACCGGCGCCACAACCCGCGGCCAGTCCGCGCCATCTCGCGCATGCGCCAGTCCTTCCGCCAGCACGTCGCGGCAAAGCTCCAGCACCTGCGATGTTGAAACCGTTTCGCCGAAAAAGAGTGTCGCCGTCTCCGGCAGTTGGTGCGCCTCATCGAAAATGATGGTATTCGCCGAAGGCAGCAACTCGGCCACACCGGTGTCCTTGAGCGCGACATCGGCAAAGAACAGATGGTGATTCACCACCACGACATCCGCCTGCTGCGCTTCCTTGCGCGCCTTCATCACGAAACAGTCTTGATAGTACTGACACTCCGCTCCCAAACAGGTATCGCGCGTTGACGTCACCAGATTCCACACCGGCGCGGACTCAGGCACCTTCGACAGCTCGGCCTTGTCGCCTGAACCGGTCGATTTGATGAAGCGTGAAATCTCGCGCAAATAGCCGACATCGTCGCGCGAGGTCAGCCGTCCGTTTTGCAGCGTACGTTCGAGATGGAAATGGCAAACATAGTTGGCCCGTCCCTTGAGCAGCGCTATCGAAACCGGCGCATTGAGGGCCTTGCGCACCATGGGAATGTCACGCAGATAGAGCTGATCCTGCAAATTCTTGGTACCGGTCGAAACGATGACCTTGCCACCCCACAACAAGGCAGGAACCAGATAGGCGAACGTCTTGCCAGTGCCGGTGCCAGCCTCGGCGATCAGGGTTTTCTGTTCCGAAATTGCGCGCGCAATCGCCTTGGCCATTTCGGTCTGCGACTGGCGCGGACGAAAGCCCTCCACCGCCTGACTCAACAAACCATTTGCGTCAAACAACTGCTCGATGTCGGCATCGTGGCCACCCGGAGCCGGCGTGGTGAGGGCATTCTCGGTCAAAGCAATAACAATTCAGAAAAGGGTAATTCCCTGCACCGTGAAAGGCTCAGGCGGGAATATCGGGAATGAGTTGCATTTTCAGCAATGTGATGTGATCCTTCAGCTGCAACTTGCGCTTTTTCAGGCGCCGCAATTGCAACTCGTCGTGGCGGATGTCACACACCAGCAGGTCGATGACGGCATCCAGATCGCGATGCTCCACTTCCAATTCAATGATGCGTTGCTTTATTTCTTCGGAAGGCGTCATGATCTTTTCCGGGAGGGCTTGTAGCCACTATTTTAAGAGTGAAAGTGATATGCGTATACTCGCTTACTCGCTTGGAACACCTTGTGCTATCGCATGATGTTGACCATCTGTAACAAAATCTATCAACATCCAGCATGACTTTTCTCACATGCAATAATGGATTGCCGTTCGGCAGTTTAATCTACCCACACTTATGAGCCAATACAAGATCGAAGCGGGCACGGGCCAACACCTTGGCGATCGGCAAGAGCAACAGGATCGCACTGCATTGTTTGCGGCCCCCAAGGCACCCGGCTACATGATGGCCGTGCTCGCCGATGGCATGGGAGGCCTGAGTGGCGGCGCGCTCGCGGCTGAACAAGTGATTCGTACCGCCAAGCAGACATTCGACTTGTTTTCTCCGCAAACAGACGATGTCGAGACAATGCTGGCCGCCATTGCACGCGACGCGCACACCATCATTCAGCTCACTGCAATTTCGTCGAAGAAGGACCCGCACAGCACAATGGTTGCGCTTGTCGTAACGCCGGAACGAAGCGCAATCTGGGCCCATGTCGGCGACTCTCGCCTGTATCGATTCGAAGGCCCGAATATCGCCGATCGCACAGTCGACCATTCTTATGTTGAAAAGCTGGTAAAGGACGGCAAGCTGTCGCGCGAAGAGGCACAGCGCCATCGGCTTGCAAACGTGCTGGTCAACGCATTGGGATCAAAGGATCTCACGCCTGAAATCACGATCGGATGCCACCATGGCTTGAAAGCCGGCGATGCCTTCCTGCTTTGCAGCGACGGGCTTTGGCAATACTTCAATGATGCGGAACTGGGTGCGGCAATCGCGATGAACTCCCCACGCCAGGCATCCGAGATGTTGATCAACAAGGCGCGTGAACGCGCTTCTGGCTCTGCCGCAGACAACTGCACACTTGCCATCGTGAAACTCGCCGCACCGCCCAAGGAAGCAAAAAACTATACGGTCGGAAAAATACGCCGCGCAATTTAAAGGCCGCATCAGCAGCCTCGATCCCATCCATCAGCGCCAACAACCCCAAGACCGGGACGCTACTGCTTCGCTGCAGGGAGTCCGCTGTTGGCGCGCTTCTGTTCCTTCTCAAGCTTCTTTGTCGCAACACTGCGTTGCCGCTCTTCGGCTTCCCGTACTTTCGCCTCGTACTCGGCAACGTTGTCGGCACGCTTTTGTGCATTGGCCGCTTCTTTGGCCTGGAGTTGCCTCATCCTGGCTTCATGCTGCGCAGTGCGTTGGTCTGATACTGGTTCTTTCGGCTCAACACGTTGCGGCTCGTTTGCCTTGGCCGCTGCCTGCTGTGCTGCAGCAGCCTCATTTTCCTGCTGCTGCTTCAATCTTTGCGGCCTTTCCTGCTCTTCCTGCGCCGCCTTCTCTGCCAAAGCCTGATCCCGCTCGGTGACACGCATCTGACGTTTGAAAGTGTTTGCCTCGATCTCTATGGGCCGCACCTGTTTGATCGCAAGCCGGCGACGCTCCTTGGCCGCATCGATGCAGGCATTCGTGAAGAATTTCTGATGACACGCAGATTCCTCTGTTGCAAACCTGGCCTCAATGGCGGAACGTTCTCTTGACGTTTCTTCCAGCGCCCGCTCCGCCATCTGGACGGAGTCGATGGAGCCGGCGGGATAGCGAGCCGGCAAAGCGACGGATACAGATGTAGCGACCTGCGCATTGCCCGATACCGCGGCATCCTGCGCAAAAGCCGGAGCAGTACCCAACGTCAGAATTGCAACCAGTGCGCAAGAAACATACACTGCCAACGAAAAGCCGCTCATCGGAGCCGATGCCAGCGTCTTGAAATGCATATAGTCAAGTCCCATAAAAACCGGTCAAGAAATTGATCCCGCGACATCACGCCGCTCCGTCTCCATATACTCGGAAGACTGCATTTCAATGATACGCGAAACCGTCCGGTGGAATTCGTTCGCCAGCATGCCTTCCGTGTAAAGCTCCTCCGGCGCGACTTCGGCAGACATGAGGAGCTTGACCTTGTGGTCATACAAAACATCGATCAGCCAGGTAAATCGACGCGCCTCCGAAGACATGGAAGCCGACATGCGCGGGATTCCCGACAGGATCACCGTATGAAAGCGGCTTGCGATTTCAAGGTAATCATTCTGAGAGCGCGGACCTCCGCACAAGGTCGCGAAGTCGAACCACACTACGCCGCCGGCCCTGCGCAGCGCCTTGATTTCACGTGCCTCGATATGAATGCGCGGATCCTCGTCCGTGGTGTCGGCGATGCCCGCAAATGCGTCACGCAGTGCATGATCCGCCGCCGCACCCAGCGGCATGTGGTAAGCATCGACCTGCTGCAATGCCCGCTTGCGATAGTCAAGGCCGGCATCCACGTTCAGCACATCCATCTTTTCCTTGATGAGTGCGATCGTCGGCAGCATGCGGTCACGATGCAGGCCATCCGGATAGAGCGCGTCCGGCACATAGTTGGACGTCATGATGAACGAGACGCCGTTGTCGAACAGCGCCTTGAGCAAATTGTAGAGAATCATCGCATCCGCGATATCGGATACATGAAATTCGTCGAAACAGATCAGACGGTGCTTTTTCGCGATGCGTTTTGCCACTTCATCAAGCGGATCGGCCACCCCCTTCAACTCATCCAGTTCGCGGTGCACGCCGCGCATGAATTCGTGAAAGTGCAGCCGCGTCTTGCGCGTGACCGGAATCACCGAGTAGAAGCTATCCATCAGAAACGACTTGCCTCGACCGACGCCGCCCCACATGTAGACGCCACGCGGCACCTCCGGGCGGCTGATGAGCCGCATGAACTTGTTGGCTCGTTGCGACTTGTACGCAATCCATTCGTCATAAGCCTGCTGCAGCCGATCCACTGCACGTCGCTGCGCCTCATCGGACTTGAAGCCGCGCTGCGTGAGCGCATGCTCGTAGAACTCCCTAACGTTCATATCATTCTGCTTCACTTGTTCTTGCCGCCATCTCGGGATTTCGGCACTGGCCCATTCGCCGTTTGATCAATTTCCGCACGAGGCAACTACGGCCCGGGTTGCAACCGCAACATGGTCGATATTCTCCGATCGGCCGCGTTTGCCGCGCATTGACAAAAAAATGGGCGAGACCTTGCTCGCCCATCCAACAAAACTTCATCACCGCTTCCGCCGCCCGAGTATCCGGGCACATCCGCGGCATATTCCTCGAACCAGCCTATTGCGGATTCAAATTGACAGTCACCCTCGATGGATATCCACCGCTACCCAGTGCGATCGGCACACTCAGTCCGACACCGACACCGACATTTCCACCACCTCCACCCACGCCAAGACCGACGCTTGAGCCAAGCGGGCCGGATGGCCTGAAAACCATCTCAGAGGTACGGTAGCCTTCCTTGTCGCACACTATGCGCAGATCACCGTTCGCACTACCCACATTAATCGTTGCCGGTGTCGTTACATTCCAGCTGCCGTTGTAGTTATTCACGACGCATTGCACGCCAGGCAAGGACTGTCCATTCGCCGTAGTCTCAATCGCGACATTGCCACCGCTTGACCCTGTAGTTGCACATGCGACGAGTGCAATCGGAAGCATCAGGATCAAGTGGCGCATGAGCGACTCCTTAGAAATTAAGCGAACGCTTGTCGACCGCCAACGCGGCTTCCTTGGTCGCCTCGGACAAGGATGGATGGGCATGGCAAATACGAGCAATGTCTTCCGACGACGCGCGGAATTCCATCGCAACAACCGCTTCCGAAATCAGCTCGGAAGCCATCGGGCCGACGATATGCACGCCGAGGATCTCGTCGGTTTTTGCATCCGCCAGAAACTTGACCATGCCCGACGTATCACCCAAGGCGCGGGCACGTCCATTCGCCATGAAGGGGAACGTGCCGGCCTTGTACGCCACGCCTTCGGCCTTCAGTTGCTGCTCGGTCTTGCCGACCCATGCGATTTCCGGCGACGTGTATATGACCCAGGGAATTGTATTGAAGTTCACGTGGCCATGTTGACCCGCGATGCGTTCGGCAACCGCGACGCCCTCTTCCTCGGCCTTGTGCGCGAGCATCGGGCCGCGCACCACGTCACCCACTGCCCAGACGTTCGGCAAATTGGTTTTGCAGTCGCCATCGACGGCAATGAAGCCACGCTCGTCGAGCTTGAGTCCGACACCTTCGGCATTGAGTCCAATCGTGTTCGGTACGCGACCGATCGAAACGATCAGCTTGTCGAAGACAGCCTTCTGCGCATTACCCTTGTCGTCCGTGTACTCGATCGTCACGTCCTTCTTGCCGGAAGTGATGGCACCAATCTTCACGCCAAGGCTGACAACCAGTCCCTGCTTGGCAAAAAGTTTCTGAGCTTCCTTCGCGATCTGCTCGTCCACCGCACCGAGGAAAGCGGGGAGCGCTTCCAGCACGGTGACATCGGCACCAAGACGGCGCCAGACGCTGCCCATTTCCAGACCGATCACGCCGGCGCCGATCACGCCCAGTTTTTTCGGTACAGAATCGATCGCCAATGCACCGGTATTCGACAGAATCAGTTTTTCGTCGAACTCAACACCTGGCAGTGCGCGAGGATTGGAGCCGGTCGCAACAATCACATGCTTTGCGGTGATGGTTTCTTCAGCTGCACCCGCCACCTTGATTTCATAGCCCTTCGCATCACCCTTTGCAAAAGAGCCGCGACCGTGAAAGAACGTGACTTTGTTCTTCTTGAACAAGTACAGGATGCCATCGTTGTTCTGCTTTACGACCGTATTCTTGCGCGACAGCATCTGACCGAGGTTCAGCCCCAGACCCTTGACCTCAATACCGTGCTCGGCAAATGCATGCCCTGCATGCTCGTAGTGTTCGGACGATTGCAACAACGCCTTGGACGGAATGCAACCCACGTTGGTGCATGTGCCGCCCGGCGCCGGGCCGCCTTTCTCATTCTTCCATTCGTCGATACAGGCTGTGCTGAAACCCAATTGCGCAGCGCGAATCGCTGCGATATAGCCACCAGGACCGCCGCCAATGACAACCACATCAAAGTTTTTTGACATATACGTAATTTCGTTTTCCGCGAAAATAAAAAGGGACCACGGAGCAGGATGTTTTCCTCGTCCCCGTGATCCCCAAGCTTCTTTTCTTACAGGTCCAGCAGCAGGCGAGCCGGATCTTCCAGCGCTTCCTTCATGGCGACCAAACCGAGTACAGCTTCGCGACCGTCAATGATGCGGTGGTCGTAGGACATCGCGAGATAGTTCATCGGACGAATCACGATCTGGCCATTCTCGACAACGGGGCGCTCCTTGGTCGCATGGATGCCGAGAATCGCGGATTGCGGCGGGTTGATGATTGGCGTCGACAACATGGAGCCGAACACACCGCCGTTCGAGATCGAGAACGTACCGCCGGTCAAATCTTCGAGACTCAGCTTGCCATCCTTGGCTTTGGTGCCGAATTCGGCAATCTTCTTTTCGATTTCGGCGATGGACAGCTGATCCACATCACGCAGAATCGGGACCACCAGACCGCGTGGAGATCCAACCGCGATACCGATGTCGAAATAACCGTGATAAACGATGTCGTTGCCATCCACAGATGCATTGATGATCGGATATTTTTTCAGTGCCGCAACAGCGGCCTTGACGAAGAAAGACATGAAGCCGAGCTTGACACCATGCTCTTTCTCGAACTTGTCCTTGTACTTGTTGCGCAGATCGATCACCGGTTGCATGTTCACTTCGTTGAACGTGGTGAGGATTGCATTGGTTGCCTGCGACTGCAGCAGACGTTCGGCAACGCGGGCGCGCAAGCGGCTCATCGGTACGCGTTCTTCCGGACGGTTTGCCAGATTCAGGCTCACCGGTGCGGCAACCTGCTGCAACGCGGGCTTGGCTGCAACAGCCGGCGCAGGAGCCGCTGCCTTGCTTCCAATTGCGCCAATCACATCACCCTTCGTGACACGGCCATCGCGGCCTGTACCTGCGACTTGGGTGACCGACATGTCGTTGTCGGCCAGCATTTTCGCTGCCGCCGGCATGGCAATGCCAGCTGCCGCAGACGATGCAGCAACGGCTGCCGGTTCTGCCGCCTTGGCTGGTGTTGCTGCCGCAGCTGCCGGAGCAACCGCGCCCGCCTTGGCTTCTGTATCAATCTTTGCGATCACTTCACCAGCGACAACAGTGCTGCCGTCGCCTTTGATGATTTCGGTGATGACGCCGGCGTCCGGCGCAGGCAATTCGAGCACGACCTTGTCGGTCTCGATATCAATCATGTTCTCATCGCGGGCGACTGCCTCGCCCACTTTCTTATGCCATTGCAGCAGGGTCGCTTCTGCGACGGATTCCGACAGTTGCGGAACTTTGACTTCAAGAATAGCCATGTAACTCTCCGTTTCGGGTTGTTCGTTCGGCACGCCAGTTTCTAACGTGCCGTCGGGTCATTATTTCGTAAGGACAAAGCCTTTGAGCTTGGAAAACGCGGTGTCGATCAATGCCTTTTGCTGCGCATAATGCTTGTCGTAATAGCCGACTGCTGGCGATGCGCTAGCGGGACGACCTGCATATGCCAGCTTCTGGCCATCTTCCAGATTCTCGAAGATATTGTGCTGAATCTGGAACCATGGCCCCTGATTTTGCGGCTCGTCCTGCGCCCACACCAGTTCCGTCAAGTTCGGGAACTTCTTCAGTTCAGCGGCAAACGCCTTGTGCGGGAACGGATACAACTGTTCGACACGGATGATCGCGGTATCGGATTGTCCTCGCTCCTTGCGTGCGTTGACCAAGTCGTAATACACCTTGCCCGAACATGCGATGACGCGCTTGACCTTCTTCGGATCGATTTTCTCGTCGACTTCGCCAATCACGGTCTGGAACGAGCCCTTCGCCAGTTCGGACAGCGGCGAGCCTGCATCCTTGTTACGCAGGAGCGATTTCGGCGTCATGATGACGAGCGGTTTGCGGAACAGTCGAATCATCTGGCGACGCAGCAGATGGAAAATCTGCGCTGCGGTCGTCGGCTGAACGACTTGCATGTTGTTGTCGGCGCACAGCTGCAGATAGCGCTCCAGGCGAGCCGATGAGTGCTCTGGTCCTTGTCCTTCGTAGCCATGCGGCAGCATCATGACCAAGCCCGATGCGCGACCCCATTTGACCTCACCGGAGCTGATGAACTGGTCGATCACAACTTGAGCGCCGTTGGCGAAATCACCGAACTGCGCTTCCCAGATGGTGAGCGTGTTCGGTTCCGCGGTGGAGTAACCATATTCGAAGCCGAGAACTGCTTCTTCCGACAATACGGAATCGATAACGGTAAACGGTGCCTGCTTGTCGGACACATTCTGCAGCGGCAGATAGCTGCCCGCGTCCCAACGTTCGCGATTTTGATCATGCAGCACTGCGTGACGGTGTACGAACGTACCGCGGCCCGCGTCCTGACCAGTGAGGCGAATCGCATAGCCGGAAGATACGAGGGACGCATACGCCAGATGCTCACCCATACCCCAATCGAGGTTCAACTCGCCACGCCCCATTGTCGCGCGATCGCTCAATACCTTTTCGACCAGCGAGTGCACTTTGAAACCTTCTGGAACCGTCGTGATACGAGCAGCAAGACGTTTCAACTCCGCCAGCGGCACAGCCGTATCGGCAGCATCGGTCCACTTGCGATTCAGGAACGGCATCCAGTCAACAGCATACTTGCTCTTGAAGTTCGAAATAACCGGATCTACCGTATGACGACCGGCATCCATCGCGTCGCGATAAGCCTTGACCATTACGTCAGCACCGTCGGCCGGGATGGTGCCTTGTGCAGCCAGCTTGTCCGCATACACCTTGCGAGTTCCCGGGTGCTGACCAATCTTCTTGTACATCAACGGCTGGGTCAGCGCCGGCGTATCCTGCTCATTGTGGCCCAGCTTGCGGAAGCAGATGATATCGACAACGATATCCTTCTTGAATTCAAGGCGGTAATCGATTGCGATTTGCGTCGCGAGCACGACCGCTTCAGGATCATCTGCATTGACGTGCAATACCGGCGCTTCGATCATCTTGACCACGTCGGAGCAATACAGCGTCGAACGCGAGTCGCGCGGATCGGAGGTTGTAAAGCCGATCTGGTTGTTGATGACGATATGCACCGTACCGCCCGTCCCATAACCACGGGTTTGTGCGAGATTAAGCGTCTCCATCACAACGCCCTGCCCTGCAAACGCCGCATCTCCGTGTACAAGAATCGGCAGCACTTGCGAACCATCCTTGTCGTCGCGGCGCTCCATGCGCGCCTTGACCGAACCCTCGACAACCGGGTTGACGATTTCAAGGTGCGAGGGGTTGAACGCCAGCGAAAGATGAACCGGGCCGCCCGGAGTGGTGATATCGGAAGAGAAGCCTTGATGGTATTTCACATCGCCGGCAGGCAAATCGTCCGCATGCTTGCCTTCGAATTCTGCAAACAAATCCTGCGGCATCTTGCCGAGCGTGTTGACGAGAACGTTGAGGCGGCCACGGTGTGCCATGCCGATCACGATTTCCTGAACACCTTTTTCGCCAGCGCGCTGGATGGTTTCATCCAGGGACGCGATGAAGCTTTCGCCACCCTCCAGCGAGAATCGCTTTTGCCCCACGTACTTGGTGTGCAGATAGCGCTCCAACCCCTCAGCAGCAGTCAGACGCTCGAGAATGTGCTTTTTCTTGTCAGCGGAGAAATTCGGTGTGGAGCGCGTTGATTCGAGGCGTTCCTGCAACCAGCGTTTCTGTGCCGGATCGCTGACGTACATGAATTCGGCGCCGATCGAGCGGCAATACGTATCGCGCAATCCATTGAGCAAGTCGCGCAGCGAGGCAGTTTCCGGGCCAAAGTACGTGTTGCTGATATTGAACACGATGTCCATGTCTGCATCGCTGAAGCCATAGAAACTCGGTTCCAATTCCGGAATGTTCGGACGTTCCTGGCGCTGCAGCGGATCAAGGTTGGCCCAGCGATTGCCAAGGAAGCGGTAGGCAGCTATCAGCTGGGTCGCTGCGACGCTCTTGCGGCCCATCTCGACATCGACCGATGCGGTGACCGTGCGGATCGGCCCCTGCTTTGCACGCTCCGCGAAGGAGGCGATGACCGGAGCATGGGCGACATCGGGTTTCGCCGAACCGTCGACTGCAGGCACATGCTGCATTGCATCGAAGTAGGCGCGCCAGTTGTCGGGAACGGATCCAGGATTATTGAGGTAAGCCTCGTACAATTCTTCTACGTACGGTGCGTTGCCTCCAAACAGATAGGAATTGGAGTGGTGCTGCTGCATCATCTTGCTCACCTTTCTTCGCGTTTCGCGAGATTAGCGGGTTTATATAACCTTCCGCGACACGGCCTGACCGGTTAGCGGATTGCACATCAAGTTGTGGGGAAGGGCTACGTGACCTGAAGTGTTACTGAAATTACTGAGGCGTTAGCATAGCATATTTGCCTCTGCCAACGAAAAAAGCGAGCCGCCCGGGCTCGCTTTTTCATGGGGCGTGTACGCGATCAGCGGCGCTTGTCCATCGGCAGAACATCGCGTGGTGCCGACCCGACAAACAACTGACGCGGACGACCGATTTTTTGCTCCGGATCGGAAATCATTTCATTCCATTGTGCAATCCAACCGACGGTACGTGCCATGGCGAAAATACCGGTGAACAACGACACCGGGATACCCAACGCGGACTGAACGATGCCGGAGTAGAAATCGACGTTCGGATACAGTTTGCGAGACACGAAGTATTCATCTTCCAACGCCACTTTTTCGAGCGCCATCGCCAGTTTGAATAACGGATCGTTTTGCAAGCCAAGTTCGTTCAATACTTCGTGACAAGTTTCACGCATCAGCTTGGCGCGCGGATCGTAGTTCTTGTAGACACGATGACCGAAGCCCATCAACTTCACGCCGGAGCTCTTGTCCTTGACCTGTTTGACGAATTCGTTAATCTTGTCCACCGAACCGATTTCACGCAGCATGTTGAGCGCTGCCTCATTCGCGCCACCGTGGGCCGGTCCCCACAGGCAGGCGATACCAGCAGCGATACAGGCAAACGGATTGGCACCGCTGGAACCAGATAGACGAACCGTTGAAGTCGAAGCGTTCTGCTCGTGATCGGCATGCAGAATGAGGATGCGATCCAGTGCGCGAACCAGCACATCATTGACCTTGTACTCTTCGCACGGCGTCGAGAACATCATGCGCATGAAATTTGCGCTGTAAGAAAGGTCATTGCGCGGATAGACAAACGGTTGACCGATGGAGTACTTGTAGGACATCGCCACCAGCGTCGGCATCTTTGCGATCAAGCGTATCGCGGACACCTCGCGATGATGCGGATCGTTGATGTCGAGCGAGTCGTGGTAGAACGATGCCAGCGCGCCGACCGTGCCGACCAGCACCGACATCGGGTGCGCATCGCGACGGAATCCGCGGAAGAAGAATTGCATCTGCTCGTGAACCATGGTGTGTTTGGTTACCGTGTCGACGAACTTCTTTTTCTCGCCGGCATTCGGCAGTTCGCCGTTCAACAGCAGATAACAGGTTTCCAGAAAATCACAGTTCACTGCCAGTTGTTCGATCGGATAGCCACGATACAGCAGCTCACCCTTGTCGCCATCGATATAAGTAATCGAGGAATTGCACGCTGCGGTCGACATGAAACCCGGGTCGTACGTGAACTTGCCGGTCGCGCCATACAACTTCCGGATATCGATCACATCCGGGCCGACAGTACCCTTGTAAATCGGAAGATCAAGCGAGGGCGAACCGTCAGAAAACGATAGCGTGGCTTTAGAATCAGAGTTGGTCATGGCGCTTCCTTCAAATGCAGATGGGTGAATCGATTGTTATAAAAACACAAACACAAGTTGCAACGATCTTGTATCAGGCGGCGCGGAGCCTCACCAGCAAAGCCCGGACATGCGGAAAATCAATTTCGGCTTCAGGCTCCTTGCGTGCGAGGAGCAAATCCATCAAGTCCCCGTCCGCCAACTCCATCAGACGCGAAAACGCGTCGACTTCTTCATCTGTCAATGCAGTCTCGTGCGCATCAAGGAAACGCGACACGATCAAATCGTTTTCCAGCAAGCCGCGCCTTGCGCGCCAGCGAAGTCGGGCCCGTTTTGCCGGGTCGGACTGGTGGGATATCGACATAAATCCTCATTACGCTATTTCATTCGCCATCCCAAACCCATGGTCGGGCAATGGCGCACGAAACAAGGCGGAAGCCGATTCGCCTCCGCCCTTGTGTTACTAATACAACTTAAACAGCACGACGCACCATCAGTTCCTTGATCTTGCCGATCGCCTTGGTCGGGTTCAGGCCTTTCGGGCAGACATCGACACAATTCATGATCGTGTGGCAACGGAACAAGCGATACGGATCTTCCAGATTGTCCAGCCGTGCGTTTGTAGCTTCATCGCGGCTATCGGCAATAAAGCGATATGCCTGCAGCAAGCCTGCCGGACCGACGAACTTGTCCGGGTTCCACCAGAATGATGGGCAGGACGTCGAGCAGCATGCACAGAGAATGCACTCGTACAGGCCATCCAGCTCTTCACGCTCTTCCGGACTTTGCAGACGTTCTTTCTCCGGTGGAATCGTGTCGTTGATCAGGAATGGCTTGATCGAATGGTATTGCTTGAAAAACTGCGTCATGTCCACGATCAAGTCGCGGATTACCGGCAGGCCGGGCAGCGGACGCAAGACGATCGGTTCGGTCAATTCGTTCAGATTGGTGGTGCAAGCCAATCCGTTCTTGCCATTGATATTCATGGCATCGGAACCGCATACGCCTTCGCGGCAGGAGCGGCGCAGCGCCAATGAATCATCGACATCCGATTTAATACGCTGCAATGCATCCAGCAGCATCTTGTCGGTATCTTGCAGTTCCACCGTCAAGTCCTGCATGTACGGCTTCGCGTCCTTATCCGGATCGTAGCGGTAGATTTGAAATTTCAGAGTACGTGGCATGTTCCTACCTTGTTAGAAAGTACGCGCTTTAGGCTTGAAGGTTTCGACAGTCAACGGCTTCGTGTTGACAGGCTTGTAGTCGAGGCGGTTGCCTTCGGAGAACCACAGCGTGTGCTTCATCCAGTTCTCGTCGTCACGCTTCTCGTAGTCGCGATGCGCATGGGCACCACGCGACTCCTTGCGGGCAGTAGCTGACGTGATGGTGGCTTTCGCTGTCTCGATCAGGTTATCGAGCTCCAGCGCCTCGACGCGAGCGGTGTTGAAGACCTTCGACTTGTCCTTGAAAGACACGTGCTTGCGGCGTTCATCCAGCTCCATGATTTTCTTGTAGCCGGTTTGCAGCAATTCATCGGTACGGAATACGCCGCAGTACTGTTGCATCGCGGAGCGAATTGCATTGGCAACATCCTGCACCCGCTCCGAACCTGTGCTGGTTTCCAGTTTTGCCAAACGCGACAGAGCGACATCGGCCGCATCGGCAGGCAATGGCTTGTGGCTCTTCGCCTTCAGATTGCTTGCCACGATGTGATTGCCGGCGGCTCGCCCGAAGACCACGAGGTCCAGCAGCGAGTTGGTGCCGAGGCGATTTGCACCATGCACGGAAACGCATGCGCATTCGCCGATGGCATACATGCCATTGACGACTTCATTCGGGATGCCGTTCTTCGGCGCGACGACCTGACCGTAGATGTTCGTCGGAATGCCACCCATCTGGTAGTGAATGGTAGGCACAACCGGGATCGGTTCCTTGGTTGCGTCGACGTTGGCGAATTTGTGGCCGATTTCGAGGATCGAAGGCAGACGTTTGCGAATCGTGTCGGCACCGATATGACGCAGATCGAGCAGCACGTGATCCTTGTTCGGGCCGCATCCGCGACCTTCCTTGATTTCCTGATCCATTGAACGCGAAACGAAGTCACGCGGCGCAAGATCCTTCAGCGTCGGTGCATAGCGTTCCATGAAACGCTCGCCATTGCTGTTGATGAGAATGCCGCCCTCGCCTCGCACGCCTTCTGTGATCAGCACGCCTGCACCGGATACGCCGGTCGGGTGGAACTGCCAGAATTCCATATCCTGCAACGGCAAGCCCGCACGCGCAGCCATGCCCATGCCGTCACCAGTATTGATGAATGCATTGGTCGAAGCCGCGAAAATGCGCCCTGCTCCGCCAGTCGCGAACAGTGTGGTCTTGGCTTCGAGAATCATCACGTCGCCGGTTTCCATCTCCAGTGCAACCACACCGAGAATGTCGCCATCCGCATCGCGAATCAGATCAATCGCCATCCACTCGACGAAGAAATGCGTTTTTGCGCGCACGTTACGCTGATACAGCGTGTGCAGCAACGCGTGACCGGTACGGTCGGCTGCAGCGCAAGCACGTTGTACAGGCTTTTCACCGAAGTTGGCGGTATGGCCGCCGAACGGGCGCTGATAGATCGTGCCATCCGGATTGCGGTCGAACGGCATGCCGAAATGCTCGAGCTCGTACACGACCTTCGGTGCCTCACGGCACATGAATTCGATCGCGTCCTGGTCGCCCAGGTAATCCGAGCCTTTGACGGTATCGAACATGTGCCAATACCAGTTGTCTTCGGACATGTTACCGAGGGATGCACCGATGCCCCCTTGTGCTGCAACGGTATGCGAACGAGTCGGGAATACTTTGGACAGTACTGCGACATTCAAACCGGCTTCTGCCAGTTGCAACGAAGCGCGCATACCGGAACCACCGGCGCCAATAATTACCGCATCGAAACGGCGGGAAGGAATAGAGGTTTTAATTGCTGCCACGATTACACTCTCCAGATAATCTGTGCCGCCCATCCGGCACAACCGATCAGCCACAGGAGTGTGGCAACCTGCAACACCAGCCGGAGCACGACCGACTTGGTGCAGTAGTCCATCCAGATGTCACGCAATCCAACCCATGCGTGATAAAAGAGGGACATGAGAGTGACGAAGGTGGCGATCTTGAACCACTGGTGCGAGAACAGACCGGCCCAGCCTTCGTAGCTGAAATTGTTGCCGCTCAAAAATGCAACCAGAAGAATGACTGTGTACAGGGCCATCACGATTGCGGTGGCGCGTTGCGCCATCCAATCTCTCAGTCCGTAATGCGCGCCGACAACCAGCCGCCGCGGCCCGATATTGTTATTTGCCATTTAAAACGCTCCGAACAATTTCAATGCAACCAATGCGGTCAGCGGAAGGCTGACTGCAAAAACTGCTACAGATGATTTACGTGCGCTGTCCTTGTCGACGCCCACGTGAAAATCCATGAACAGATGGCGGATGCCGGCGCAGAAATGATGGAGATACGACCAGACCAATGCAAGGATGAGAAGCTTTGCAAACCAGTGGGAAGTAAAGCCTTTGAGATATTCAAAAGAAATTTCGGATGTGAGACTTTTGTCCAGCAGATACAAGACAAAAGGCAGTAGAAAAAACATCAACGCTCCGCTGACTCGATGCAGGATCGATATGTATCCCGCAAGGGGCAATCGATAATGCATGACATCAGCAAACCGCATGACACCAAATTGTCGCCGATTCTTGTTCACGGCTTCAGACATAACAGCACCTCCCTGAGCATAACAATCCCGTAATTTTCGCCGATTTTTGTGCGGCACACCAACAGTTATTATGCATTGCGCATACTGTGTCCGCTTGGCGCACGAAAATCCGCCGACCATCTGGCCAGCCCGACGGTTTTGTCAACTCAACTCGTTTTGATAATGATGATGATCAGTCAAGTACAGACCTCGACGAACCTCAACCGGCTTGTCGCCATAGGTATACGACACGCGCTCCACACTGAGCAAAGGCGTATTCAACGCGATGCTCAACAACTCCGCAGTCACCTCATCCGCGGCCACTGCACGAATTTTTTCCGCCGCACGAATCATCCGCGTACCGAATTCAGTTTCAAACAAGCCGTACATCGGCCCCTTGTATTCGACCAGACGTTCTGCGGTCAGACCTCTGAAAATCACTCCCGGCAACCACAGCTCTTCGACAATCGTCGGCGCACCGTCAAACGACTGCACACGCCTGATGAAGACAACCGAATCACCGGATTTGATATCAAGCAGACGTGCAACCTCCGCCGGAGCGCGCAAACGCTTGACCTCAAGAATCTTGTTATCTGCGTTATGCGGCTCGCCCGCATCGGGCATCAGACGGAGGAAACGGAATTGCGCGCGCGCCTCGTGATGGGTCGCGACAAACGTTCCTTTGCCTTGACGGCGCATGACCAGATTCTCCGCCGCCAACTCGTCGATCGCCTTGCGTACGGTTCCCTGGCTTACCTTGAAACGCGCGGCCAATTCGACCTCGCTTGGGATCAATTCACCAGGCTTCCACTCGCCGGACTGGAGGCTCTGCGTGATAAGCCCCTTGATTTGCTGATAAAGCGGACTGAAGGTGGGCGATGATGCTCCAGAAGCAGAAGCCCCCGCACCAGATGCGCTGTTGGCCGACAAGTTGGACGGATTGGAACTCATAGCGCCAGATTTCACCACAAAATACCCTTTGCAGTCTAGCAAAAAGTGACGTGTGATATGTCTTATATAAGACATAAGATAGTCATTGACAGAGCAGCCATGTGCGCCTACACTCGCGAGCAATTATTGACCGTACTCATGCCTTGAAAATGCGGAGCCTTGCATGACATTCAAGCACTGCAAGACCCGCCCACGACAGGGTGCAGGCTGTGACTTGGCAGGCTTTCAACGGTATTATTACAGGCTTGCAGAAATTTTCTGAACGTTCCACTCCGTTTTCATTACCACTTTGGAGATTCATCATGGCTAAAGCCCCCATGCGCGTTGCCGTCACCGGCGCCGCCGGCCAAATCGGCTACTCCCTGCTGTTCCGCATCGCAAACGGCGACATGCTCGGCAAAGACCAGCCCGTTATTCTGCAGTTGCTGGAAATCCCCGACGAAAAAGCGCAAAAGGCTCTCAAAGGCGTGATGATGGAAATCGACGACTGCGCATTCCCGCTGCTGGCCGGCATGACTGCACACAGCGATCCGATGACTGCATTCAAGGATATCGATGTTGCGCTGCTGGTCGGCGCACGTCCGCGCGGACCGGGCATGGAGCGCAAGGATCTGCTCGAAGCGAATGCACAGATTTTCACCGTGCAAGGCAAGGCGCTGGACGCCGTGGCATCGCGCAACGTCAAGGTCCTGGTTGTCGGCAACCCGGCAAACACCAATGCCTACATTGCCATGAAGTCCGCACCGAACCTGCCTGCGAAGAATTTCACCGCCATGCTGCGCCTCGACCACAACCGCGCGCTGTCGCAAGTCGCGGCAAAGATCGGCAAGCCCGTCTCCCAGATCGAAAAGCTGTGCGTATGGGGCAACCACTCGCCGACAATGTATGCCGACTACCGCTTCGCCACGGTTGACGGTCAATCGGTCAAGGCCATGATCAACGACGATGCATGGAACAAGGACGTGTTCCTGCCCACCGTTGGCAAGCGCGGTGCCGCCATCATTGAAGCGCGCGGCCTGTCGTCCGCCGCATCGGCCGCCAACGCCGCCATCGACCACGTGCGTGATTGGGTGCTTGGCACCAACGGCAAGTGGACCACGATGGGCATTCCTTCCGACGGCTCCTACGGTATTCCGGAAGGCACGATGTTCGGTTTCCCGGTCACGACCGAGAATGGTGAATACAAGATCGTTCAAGGACTCGATATCGACGCGTTCTCGCAAGAGCGCATCAATGTCACGCTGAAGGAATTGCTGGAAGAGCGTGAGGGCGTAAAACATCTCGTGGGCTAACCCCCGCTGGACGAGTGGCGCGGCAACGTTTCATGCCGCGTCACTCACCTGTTTCAACCTCGCAGCATCAAATCCAAGAATACGTTGCACATGCACCCTTCCGAGGTTTTATTCCAGGGCAAACGCCAGCCGGTATCGATTCCGGTTTGCGACCATTACGCCGGTTCAGAAAAGCTCATGCGTAAGTCGATTGCTCTGCAACAAGAGCTTGGCCCTGTTTTCGACATCACCCTCGATTGTGAAGACGGCGCCAGTGCCGGCAATGAAGAGGCACACGCCCGGCTGGTCGCCTCTCTGGTCGCAAGCGACGACAATCGTTTCAATCGCATCGGCGCGCGCCTGCACCACCTCTCTCATCCCGGCTTTGAAACCGATGTCGCGATCATTTGCGAACAAGCCCAACGGCTGGCATATGTTGTTGTCCCCAAGGTGGAAAGCGTTGCCGAGGTCAAGCAAGCTGTTCAGCTCATCAACCGTCAGGCGAAGAAGGCAGGACGCAGCGACTTGCCGGTACACGTGCTGATCGAAACGCATGAAGCATTGGCCGAAGTCCGCGCCATCGCCGCCTTGCCGCAAGTCGAGTGCCTGTCGTTCGGCATCATGGATTTCGTGTCGGCGCATTACGGCGCCATCCCGGGTAATGCCATGCGCAGTCCCGGGCAGTTCACCCATCCGCTGGTCGTCCGCGCCAAGCTGGAAATTGCCGCAGCCTGCCATGCCTTCGGCAAGACGCCATCGCACAACGTAACAACCGAAATCAAGGACACGGCGATCGTCGCGAGCGACGCGCAGCGCGCATCGTCGGAGCTCGGTTATACGCGCATGTGGAGCATTCATCCGGATCAGATCAAACCGATCCTGAAAGCGTTCGCACCCCGCAGCTCCGAAATTAATGAAGCATCGGCCATCCTGACTGAAGCCCAACGGATTCAGTGGGGACCGATACAACACAATGGCAGATTGCATGACCGTGCCAGCTATCGTTACTACTGGACGATCCTGCAACGTGCCAAGGCAAGCGGCCTGCCCGTGCCGGAAGCGGCTGCGGGCCTGCTATGACAACACGCGAATCTTTTTCGGCATGTTCGCCGAATCGCGCATAACCGGGGACCACCATATGAAGTTACTTACCGCACTATTGTTTGCAACCATCGGCATGGGTGTCGGCCTGCCGGCGCTGGCTCAGGACAGCGCCGCTGCCGCCAAGCAAACGCACAAGCCGGCAGCCAAGAAAACAGTCAAGAAGAAAACCGAACCGACACCGCAAGCAGATGCGGCAGCTGGCGATCACGAAGAGGACAAAGAGCCGGATGTCACATCCGCGTCGGCGACCGAATTTGCATGCGAGCTCGGCAACAAGGTCACCATTTATCGCAACGCCGACGACGACAAGCACATCGCCCTGCGCTGGAAGAAGCAGCTCCTTCGCTTGAAGCGCGTGGACACGACGACCGGCGCACATCGCTTCGAAAACCGAAGAAGCGGCTGGGTATGGATCGATATTCCGGCCAAAAGTATGTTGCTCGACGCGAAGAAAGGGCAGCAGCTTGCGAATGAATGCAGAAACCCGGACCAACTGAAGGCAAAGGCAGAAGAAACAATCAAGAGCTAGGAAGTACACAAATTTTGGCCGGCCGATACACAGGCCGGTCGCAACAAGGGTTGAAGTTCATTTTATTTTCAGTTGATTGCATCTAAGGAGAGGCTATGTCCCGCAACACTCTGAACACGCTCAAGGAATTCAAGATTTCGGATTCCAAAAAAGGCAAGTTCTACTCGCTCCCCGCTCTGGAGAAAAAGCTGGGCGTGAATATCTCGCGCTTGCCTGTATCGATTCGCATCGTGCTGGAGTCGGTGCTGCGCAATTGCGACGGCAAGAAGGTCACCGAAGAGCACGTCAAGCAGCTCGCGAACTGGGGCCCGACCACAGCGCGTGTTGACGAGATTCCCTTCGTGGTTGCGCGCGTCGTGTTGCAGGACTTCACCGGTGTGCCGCTGCTGGCCGACCTGGCCGCGATGCGCGGCGTCGCCTCCAAGATGGGCAAGAAGCCGAAGAACATCGAACCGCTGGTGCCGGTGGATCTGGTGGTCGACCACTCCGTGCAGATCGACCACTTCCGTGAAAAGAAGGCGCTCGACCTCAACATGAAACTGGAGTTCTCGCGCAACAACGAGCGCTACCAGTTCATGAAGTGGGGCATGCAGGCATTCGACACCTTCGGCGTCGTGCCTCCGGGCTTCGGCATCGTGCACCAGGTCAACCTCGAATATCTGGCACGCGGCGTTCACAAGAAGACTGATGTGTACTACCCCGACACGCTGGTCGGCACCGATTCCCACACCACCATGATCAACGGCATCGGCGTCGTCGGCTGGGGCGTGGGCGGTATCGAGGCCGAAGCCGGCATGCTCGGGCAGCCGGTGTACTTCCTGACACCAGATGTCGTCGGCGTGAACCTGACCGGCCAATTGCGCGAAGGCGTGACGGCAACCGACCTGGTGCTGACCATCACCGAATTGCTGCGCAAGCACAAGGTCGTCGGCAAATTCGTCGAATTCTTCGGCGAAGGTACCGAATCACTGTCCCTGACCGACCGCGCAACCATCGCCAACATGGCGCCGGAATATGGTGCCACCATGGGTTTCTTCCCGGTCGATGACGCGACCATTGAATACTTCAAGGGCACAGGCCGCAGCAAGGCAGAGATCGACGCCTTCGCAGGTTACTTCAAGGCACAGAACCTGTACGGCATCCCGAAGGCAGGCGAGATCGACTACACCAGCGTCGTCACGCTCGACCTTGGCACCGTTGCACCGTCGCTGGCCGGTCCGAAGCGTCCGCAGGACCGTATCGAAATCGGCAACGTCAAATCGACCTTCGCCGATCTCTTCTCCAAGCCGGTTGCTGAAAACGGTTTCAACAAGAAGGTGGAAGACCTCGACGCCGTCTATGAAAACACCGATGGCGTCAAGGTGCAGAACGGCGACGTGCTGATCGCCGCCATCACCTCCTGCACCAATACCTCCAATCCGAGCGTTTTGCTGGCCGCCGGTCTGTTGGCGAAGAAGGCTGTTGAAGCAGGATTGAAAGTCGCGCCGCACATCAAGACATCGCTCGCCCCTGGATCGCGCGTCGTCACCAAGTATCTGGAAGCCGCGGGCCTGCTGCCCTACCTCGAGAAACTCGGGTTCGGCGTGACGGCATACGGCTGCACCACCTGTATCGGTAATGCCGGTGATCTGACACCGGCAATGAACGAAGCGATCGTGGCAAACGATATCGTTGCATCCGCTGTGCTGTCCGGCAACCGCAACTTCGAGGCACGCATCCATCCGAACATCCGCTCCAACTTCCTGGCGTCCCCGCCACTGGTTGTGGCCTACGCCATCGCCGGCAACGTCACCAGAGACCTGATGACCGAGCCGGTTGGAAAGGGCAAGGGTGGCAAGGATATCTACCTCGGCGACATCTGGCCGACTTCGGAAGAAATCAGCAAGCTGATGAAGTTTGCGATGAATGCCAAGACCTTCAAGGACAACTACGCTGATGTCAAGGGCGCTCCGGGCAAGCTGTGGGAGCAGATCAAGGGCGTGGCCGAGGGCGAAGTCTACAACTGGCCAAGCTCAACCTATATCGCCGAGCCGCCGTTCTTCGAAGGCTTCGAGATGCAGCCGAAGGCTGCAGCAACGGGAATCAGCGGCGCGCGCGCGCTGGGCGTATTCGGCGACTCGATCACGACCGACCACATTTCGCCTGCGGGTTCGATCAAGGAATCGAGCCCGGCTGGCAAATGGCTGCTCGAAAACGGTGTTCTGAAGGCAGACTTCAATTCCTACGGCTCGCGCCGCGGCAACCATGAAGTCATGATGCGCGGCACCTTCGCCAACGTGCGCATCAAGAACCTGATGATCCCCGCCAAGCAGGACGGCTCGCGCGTCGAAGGCGGCGTCACGCTTCACCAACCGACCGGCGAACAGATGTCGATCTACGACGCCGCGATGAAGTACATCGGCGACGGCGTGCCGACAATGGTATTCGCGGGCGAGGAATACGGCACCGGCTCGTCGCGCGACTGGGCCGCCAAGGGCACGCAATTGCTGGGCGTGAAGGCCGTGATTGCACGTTCGTTCGAGCGCATTCACCGTTCCAACCTGGTGGGTATGGGCGTGTTGCCGCTGCAATTCCTCGGTGACGACAGCATCCAGTCACTGGGCATTACCGGCAATGAAACCTTCGATCTGAAAGGCATCGAAAGCGACATCAAGCCGCAACAGGAAGTGACGCTCGTGATCACGCGCGCCGATGGCAGCAAGAAGAACGTCAAGGTGCTGCTGCGCATCGATACGCCGATCGAAGTGGACTACTACAAGCACGGCGGCATTCTGCCGTTTGTCCTGCGTCAGTTACTGGCAGCGTAAGGTGTTGCGGGGGACATGCCGGTTGGCCCGGCATGTCCCTTTGCAAGCGTAGTGTAAGAATCGATATGTATTCTGGAGCGATGAGAAAGACCGGTTCCCTCCGACACTTTCTTGATCGATTTGAAAACCTGGAGACATATCATGTGGAAGATCTTTGCAGCATTCATCGTTTTCGCGGCCCTCGCCCTGTTCGTCATCCTGAAAGGGGGCGACAAGGTCAACATGCAGGGCGAAGCGGGAGGCCATAATCCGACGGAAACGACGACGCATGAGTCCTCAGCCCCAGATTCTTCAGCTCCTGCTTCTCAAAAGTAAGTTTTGAGGTTTGAAATTGAAAAGCCGCACGGCATCTGCCGTGCGGCTTTTTTTTGGGCGGCAACAGCAGCGCCTCAAGCCAAAGCGGCAACGGGCCGGCGATTCGTTATTCATTATTCACGCACCTGCATACGGAGTGCGTTGAATCTACTACAATACAATTCCTCCGCTTCATTTTTCCGCTTTCTCTTCCCGTCATGCGCCGTCCATCCAAAAACTCTTCCCACAGACTCTCCGGCGACAGCCAGAAACTAGTCAATGCAGCCCAAGGGCTGATGCAATCCTCCAGCCGCCTGGAAGAGCGCGTGTGGGAACGCAACCTCGATGCACTGCTTCGCAAATTGCTGAAGACCGGCCATCAGGAAACGGTGGATGCTGCGCTCGACCATCTGTTCAAGAGCGATCTGAGCGCCTATGAAACCTTGATGGAAGCTGCGGAAGCCGGCAGCGAATCCTGTCATATCGAGCATGATGACGGGCACTATGATGCCTTGCTGATTGCAGCACCGATTCTCGCCTGGACACGCTTTTCCATCGCATCCGGGACGATCCCGACCGACGTGCAGACAGCGCTTTCCGCGCATTTGCATGCACATTTGCTGTCATCCAATGCGCGTTTGGCAATGGCACCGACCTTGTTTGCAATTGACCAGTTGCCGCACAGCCATGCGGAAACGTTGGCAATGACGCAACGCATGGCACAGGCAGCCCTCAAGGACACGCCTCTGCGTCCGTTGACCAATCCGCCCGAAACCGCGCCCTTCCTGGCTGACACGCGCTATGTGCTAGCCGTTGTCGTCGTGCGCGCTGGCGAGCCATTATTTCTCTGGCAAGAAACCGCGAATCCTGCCGACCGCGAACGCGCGGCGTCACACTGGCGCGCTCAGGCAATGCCCAACATCATGCGATTGCTGCCGGGCTGCAACGTGGAATTGCTGTTGCCGGAGGCATATCACATCGCCTGTCGTGAAGCGGACAAGTTTATTCGCCCGGCGTCGATCCGCGCGGCGGTCCATTACCTGACGAATACGCTCGCTACCGACCCGCAAGAGCTGCGTGCAATCATCGGCAGCTTCAGCGAGGAGCCGGTCAGCGGCCGCATTGACGAATATCGGATCAGCTTTACCTTGCGCCACAGCCCGGAAGTGATCTATGGCGTCGTGTGGCCGCTGTATGGACAAGAAGATGAGGATGAGGCCGATCGCGCAACTATTGCAGAAGCATTGAGCAGTGTCGAAGATGCATTGAGCGACCAGCCCCGCACACCGAGCGAAGAAATCCTTGCACTACTGCGGGAAAGCGGAATCGTGCATATCAAGCGGCACAGCGAACGCTTTCCACTGGAATTCTGCGACGATTGCGGCTCCCCCTTGTATCCGGATCCCGACGCCGACCTGGTTCACGCCGAAATGCCGGAGGATGTGCCGTCGGGGACCGGGCACTTCCACTGAGTGTCACCTGGCGTTTCCCTCACCATTGGGTATAGGGATGACGCAGAAGATTGGCGTTGTAGTAGCGCGCATCGCCGGTCACTTCCACGCCCAGCCAATCCGGTTTCGAGAAGGATTGCTCCTCGCGCTCCAGTTCGATCTCCGCCACCACCAGACCCGCGTTATCGCCGAGGAATTCATCGAGCTCCCACGTCATGCCGTTGTGTTGAATGCGATAGCGGTATTTCTCGATGATCGGCCGCTCGCACAAGTCGCCGAGAAGTTCGCGGGCATCTGTCATCGGGATCGGATACTCCCATTCCGACCTGGTCGCTCCCTGCGTACGCCCTTTTATTGTCAGCGTCGCCTCATCACCCTCGATGCGCACGCGCACGACACGATCCGGGTGCGACGACAGGTAACCTTGTCGCAGCAATATCCCCTGCCCCAGGGTCCGCCAGCGGTCATCACGGACAAGAAATTTCCGCTCGATTTCAACACCCATTCTTGTCGCTCCTATTTGATGGATCGGAGGATGGGCTGCAGCATGGCTTCCCCCAGCTTCGCGCTGCGCGCGCCGCTCCATCCCGTCCGCGCATCCGACAAGTCCGCGTTGTCCTTGAACGGCATTTCCAGAGTGAGCGATATGCACTTGAACGTATGGCCGATGTATTTGGACGCCAGCTGCAGCATGTCCTCCCGGTACTTACCGGGTTCGTAGCCATGCACAGTCTGAAAATCCGGGCTGGCGTTTCTGAAATGCGCGATGAAAGCCTGCTGTTCCGCCGCCTGCTCGGGGCTGAATCCTTCCAGCATTTCACAGCCGGCGACGAATACATACGGCAGGCTTTCATCGCCGTGAATATCGAAGAACATATCGCAGCCGGTTTCGTGAATCCGCTTTCGCACCAGCAGCACTTCCGGGCTTCTTTCAAGCGACGGCGATACCCATTCACGATTGAGGTTCGCGCCCGCCGCGTTCGTGCGCAAATTGCCGCGCACGGCGCCGTCGGGATTCATGTTCGGGACGATATGGAACACTGCGCACTCAAGCAGTCGGCGCGCAATCGGATTGGCCTGATCCAGCAACGCCTCGACCATTCCCTCGACAAACCATTCCGCCATGCTTTCGCCCGGATGCTGGCGCGCGATGACCCAGATTTTTCTCGCGGCTGACGGATTGCCGATGGTCAGCAGATTCAAATCGCGCCCGTCTATCGTGCTGCCAAGATCATGCACGCGTGCCAGCGGCGACGATTCAGCGCGTGCAATCAGCCGCAAGTGCCGCTCCCAGGAATACGGTTCGAAATAGGCGTAATACACGCTGTCTTTTTCCGGCGTATGCGCAATCGTCAACGCTTGGCCGTCATACGCCGTCGGCACGCGAAACCAGTTTTCACGGTCATAGCTTGCAACTGCCTGATAGTTCTTCCATCCATCCGGATAGGTCGCCTCGCAAGCATTGAGTATGCGCACTGTGCACGCTTGGTCCCGTGCGCCTTGGAGCCTGAAATAAAACCATTGTGCGAATTCGGCATGCGAATCCTTGCGCAAACGCAGGTCGATTGTCGCCGCGCTGTCAGCGCGCAGGACCTCAATCGCACCGGCGTCGAATTGATGACTGATCTTGATAGGCATGGGTAGAAGATTTAATTCCAAAAAAGCGATAACGCCGACAATGATGCGGCTGCGCAGTCATCGCGGTGAACGTGATCCAGATGCTATTCTGCGGGTTTTGCCCCATCCCGCATAGATCAACATGTTGTGTCGATTGCTGTTTGCCGCCATGGCGATATTCGCCAGCGCGAGTGCCGCGCACGCCGATGCATGGCCATCCCGCCCGATCCGCTTTGTCGTTGCCGGTCCCGCCGGCTCATCGCTCGACGTCATTGCACGCAGCGTCAGCGACAAGTTGCGAGAAAGGCTCGGCCAGCCCTTGATTGTCGAAAACGTCGCCGGAGCTTCAGGCACCATCGCCACTGCCCAGGTCGCCAAAGCTGCACCTGATGGATACACGATGCTGATGTCGTACAACGGACCACTCGCCTCCACGCAATTCCTGACCAGACTGCGCTACGATCCACAGAAGGATCTTGTCCCGGTCATTCAAACAAGCTCACAACCGAACATACTCGCCGTGAACGCCGGCATCCCGGCAACGAACGTTCGCGAGTTGATTGCCCATGCACGATCCCATCCCGGCAAGCTCAATTACGCCTCGGTCGGCAATGGTTCCTCCTCCCACCTCGCCATGGAGTACTTCAAGATGCTCACCGGCACCGACATCGTTCACGTTCCATACAACGGCGCGCCGCCGGCCGCATTGTCGATCGCAGCCGGCGACACGCAGATGCTGTTCACCGTACCTACCGCCGTGATGCCGCAACTGAGCAGCGGGAGAATCCGTGCCCTTGCCGTCAGCAGCGCGACCCGCTTTCCCCTTCTGCCCGATATCCCAACGCTTGCCGAATCGGGCCTGCCGGTTTTCGAGGCGCTTGCATGGAACGGCGTTCTGGTCCCGGCAGGGACGCCGGACGAAATCGTGCAACGTCTGAATCGCGAGATCGACGCCGCCCTGAAAATGGCGGACGTCAAATCACGCCTTCGCAATGCCGGGCTCGAACCGGTTGGAGGTACAGCCGGAAAATTCAGAAAATATATCGAAGAGGAAACCAAAAAATGGGCGGAAATCATCAGGAAGACCGGCGCAAGACTGGATTGATGCCGATTTTGAAGGCGCGATGCGTGGCGGAAAAGGTTATCGCTCTGCTATAATGCACAGCTCGTCGGGGCGTAGCGCAGCCTGGTAGCGTACTTGCATGGGGTGCAAGGGGTCGGAGGTTCGAATCCTCTCGCCCCGACCAATGAAATCAAAGACTTAGGCCAATCTTCGGATTGGCCTTTTTCATTTGCACGGAATTTACCCCTACGTTTACCCCTACAGACCGCCGCCTCGCGCGGATTTTTTTGTTGTCCGGCGTTTGGTAAGAAATTTGGTAAGAAATATTCCAAGATGCGTGGGATCAAAATCTTGTGCCAGCGACTTGATTCCATCCCATTGGTAGCAAACCGCATTTACCGCAATTGCGTCGCAAACACTTTTGTTCGTGAGAAATTGCTGTGTAATGCTGCAAACCGACATACAGGGGAATTGCAATCAAGCGCCCTATTTAAGCCGCATTCACAAGCCTCGGACCAACTTTCGACAATCCTTATTGTGCTCTCCAGGCGCTCCGTTTTAACGGGCTTAACTCGCCACCAATGCCTGGGGAATTATGCGTGAACATCGGGTACGGTCTCTCAGAAACGCCATAAGTGGCCTGCGAAAATCTACGTAAGCGCCAACCCCCATGATTATGAGATAGCCGCCACCCAATGCGCCCTATATGATCGCGGCTCCGTTAAGGGAGTGGCGATGAACATAGAAGAACTTTGCATATGCAATTGGCGATCAATTAAGAACTTGGAAATCAAGTTCCAAGATTTAATGATCTTTATCGGGCAAAACAATCATGGGAAATCAAACGTCCTTTCAGCCCTGCTGTTCTTCTTCGGTGAAATAAAGCCGCACGATCTGGATTTCAATCACGGCTCAGAAGAACTTTACGTAGAAACCACGTTTTCTGATCTCGATGAAAACGACAAAAGGACGTTCAAAAAGTACCTTACCTCAGACAACAAGCTCAAGGTTCGGAAAACTGCCTTTGCAGGTGGAAGTTTTGAGTACAAGGGCTATATTCAGAACCCGGTCGAAGAGTGGCTTCAGGAAGCCAGTGCGTCGGAATACGCAAAGCGAGAGGTCGCGAAAACTTTGCCCTTCTACCCCTATCTCCCGCCAGAGGGGCGCTTGACGAAACAAGAGGTCATCGATGCCCAGAAAAAGTACATCGAGGACAACAAGGAGGCGGTGGAGCTTCGGTTTCAAATGGAAGAAACCAACTTTCTCGGGCTAAAGTCAGTAGCAAAGGGAATATTTGGCGATGTGTACTTCATTCCCGCCATAAGGGACGCTTCGGACGATTTTTCGTCCAAGGAGGCGAGCGCCTTCGGAAAGCTGTACACGAATATTATTGATTCGTTATCATCGACCAACCCGGAATGGAAAGAAACGAAGAACAAACTCTCCACTCTTTTCGGCGCGTTGAATCGTCTAGATTGCGACGGGAAGGATAATAAGAATCGTCCTAAAGAACTGGAGGACTTTGAACGCGCACTAGGTGATGAATTGAAATCGTGGAGCGCGGAAATTGACGTTGAAGTGACTCCCCCGAACATTGAAGAAGTGTTCAGAGCAAATACCCAAGTTTGGGTAAACGACGGTGTCAGAACAGATATCAAGCGTAAAGGTCATGGCCTGCAAAGAGCACTTACGTTTGCTCTGATAAAAGTAGTTTCGGATACTTTGAAGAGGGAGCGAAGCGCCGATTCAGGCGGAGAGGAAACCTCCGGTAGCCGAATGGTATCGGCTTCGACCTACTTCATCCTGGAAGAACCCGAGCTTTATCTGCATCCTCAAGCGCAACGCGCATTATTCGACTCCTTAGTTGCCCTCTCCGAATCGAAAAATCAGGTAATGCTTTGCACCCACTCCAGCGCTCTGATCGACGTGGAAAAATACAAGTCAATTTGTATTGTGAAGAAGGATGATGAAAATATCGGCACGAAGGTATGCCAATGCAGTGAAGACCTATTCACCGGAGACAAAAAGAAGGATTTTAATTTATCCTACTGGATTAACCCGGACAGAAGCGAGCTGTTCTTTGCACGCCGCGTGATTCTTGTGGAAGGACCAACCGATAAAACGATTATCCCATTGCTGGCGAAGCGGTTAGGCGTGTTCAGGTACGACTATACTCTGGTTGACTGCGGATCAAAAAACAACATACCCCTGTACTGCCAGCTACTCAACAAATTCCGCATTCCCTATCTGGCAGTTTATGACAAAGACCATCAAGCCAGTAAAGGGGCGGCCGATATTGCGACAGCAGACATAAGCAGTGCTCGTATTGAAGGCGCAATTGATCCCACTGTCGGTTCGACCCTACAATTTGTGAATGATATCGAGGAAGAAATCGGGATACTGGCCGGCGACAAAAATAAGCCATACGCCGCGCTCACGCACGTATCCTCAGCGGATTTTGCGCTTCCCCTTTCACTTCAGACAAAGGTTCAGACTATTTTTCAGTAATTGAAGTAATCCTGCTGTGACTTCTGAAAATTGATAATGCCCCCGCCTCCAAAGGAAAGGTGGGGGCGAATCATGCAATACGATACTCTCGGCCGCACCCCATGGGCGACAATTCAGCTATATTTCGCCCTTTGCTAATGCGCGCGACGCCGCATCATTCGGAGTCCTCATGGGTCTTTCGTCCCGGGTGGTGACCAAACTTTGAAATCCGCCAGCGGCAGCTCCGGCGTATCTTCGGCATCTTTGCCATTTGCGCCGCAATTCCCCCTGCCGGTACGTGCCAGTGAAAATTCGCGCATCGCGATGTAACGCCACTCTACCAGAGCCCGATCAGGCCCCGTCTCGGAAACCCGGACTACATACTGTGATTCAGTCCCGAAAATCTGATCCAAATCCAAAAAGAATGGGAGGTGATCGAGATTTACTCCCAACGTTCCTTTCCTGCTGACATATTTGTCTTTGACGTCGATCGGCACAATGCAGCCATCCGAGCGGAGCTTGATAAAGTCAATATCCGAGGGGCGTCCCTTTAAATGATGACCAGCGATTTCAACGTCAAACACGAATCGATCGAGGAGCTTCAGTCTTAGCGCCTCAGCGCTGATTGCACTATTGGACAACAGTCTTTTCACGTATGCGACGGTTTCACGATTTATCTGGTCGCGAATATCCGGGAGCTGCGGTCTTGGCGCGCCCCTCTTCTTCCAACACTGAAAAAATTCCGTGTGTGACACTTGCTGAAACACGGATTCGGTCCGGCTGAACAGGTAGTATGCATAGGAATCGCGTGAAAGATTGCGCACGTCAATTCCGTCTTGAGCGACAAGAACGAATAGCTGCTTTTCTGGCATGTGCTTCGCGAGCACTGTGTAAACCTTCACCAAGTCGCCACCGATACTGTCGGCGACCGTGTAATAGCATTTGGCAGCAAGTGGATTGTCTTCTTTTTCATCGGGAACAAACCAGCCGCCCGGAAAAATTCCAGGTCGGTCAGCCGTAACCGTTACATAGGCGAGTTCACCCAAAAAACCCACTATCCGGTTTACGAAGGCGTTCTGAAAATCGTTCTTCAGGAAGTGCTTGCTTTTCGTATTTCGATTCGTTTTCACCAATCGCGGATTTATGTTGCTCCAAACGACATTCAGGAGCGTGAGTATTAATTCTTCTTTATCCATAATCCCTTTTATTCGGTCAGGCCAAATCTGCATTGCAGTCGCACGGCTAAAGAAATGCTGTTATTTAACGCGCACGATCGGGAGCAATTGTCTTAAACCGGACTTCCTCATATAAGGCGGGGGCGGCCTTAGTAATATCGTTTACGCGCCATTGCGCCCGCCTCTTATTCTGCGACGGATCGGTCGGATGAAACTTGGGTGCCGGGTCAAGAAAAATCACACCATCATTGATAGCGTTAAGCAGCCTTTCCATCGACGTTGTCCGACACCACATGACAGTTGGAGCGAAGGTCACAATGTGCTCGTATCCAAGCGCCCGCAAATCCTCATCCGAATTGGCTTTCTTGGTTGCCGAAATATAGACCGCTTCGTTGTGCTTTGCGCCCCAGCAGTTCATCAGGCGTTCGATACTCCATCCGGCAGCAACTTCGCCACTTGGCCCTTCCAGAACAACATCAATCGCATCCATCTTTGCCGTCAGTGGCGTCAATGGATTGTATGGAAACGCCTTTAGCTCTTCTCCTTCGAAACGGTGTTCCCTGATCTTTAACGTCAGATTGGATTTCGAGCAGCACATATTTGCACGATGTATGCCTGTCAACCTGTACTCTCCACCCCCGTCCTTGTTCGTGTAGCCATATGTCGTCATAAACTTCGGAAAGTCGTCGGCATACAGACCAAAGTCAGGCTCTGGCGTAAAGAGCGTTACCTTTACTTGCGTGTGCGTCTTCAGTTCAATGCCGTAAAGATCACCGTCACTCCCCGAATTAGGGACAATGCCGAGTGCATGCTCCAAGGTATATCCGCAAACCTGCGTGCCGGAAAAAGGCACTGTGTTCCCATACACGTCCAGACGGCATCCAGGCAACGGCACATTGAGGACATCGGCGAGCCTTCGCTCCAGTTTTTCACTGTTACCCTGATCCAGAGTAAAGCGCTTGCATGCGCGCGCCCTTTCAAATCCGGGAAGCGCTGAAATCTCATGTTCCAGCTCCGGTGAAATGTGGATATAGACCAATCCAACGCACCGCCCGCCCGGGAGCTTGCCCAGCACAAGAAGTCGTTTTGCATCACCGTATGTTTTGGTAAAGGTGACAGAGAGAGATTGCGGAATCGTATTCTCGACGGTCTGCAAACCTGAAAGGCGCGCTTCTGGATATTGAGGGTAAATAATCGCCTTCATACGTTTCGCGGCGATTCGCGTGCCATCACGCTTTACCCACTCAAAGTCGTTAAATACCGCCTCAGGAATTCGCGAGCCGGGTGCAGACCTGTCTTTGGTTTCGCTGGTGCTTTCCCCGCGCTCCAGGAGTGTCATATCAAAGAGGTCATGCAGGACAAAGAAATCCGACGCGATGTAAATCTGGTTCTTGTCATTTGCATTCTTAGGCAACATCTTTAACAAGGCGACTTCAACGCCCAGCGCTGCGAGTCGCTGCCTGATCTCGCCAACGGACTGCGCGCTATGCTCAAACTCAGATGGGTAGCTGCTCATGATTTCCTCCTGTCAATGTTGCAAACAGGATATCATGAACAGAAGAAATATTTCAGATAAGTTTCGCGAATGTTTTTAAACTATTGTTTTATTTGTGTTTTTTATTTTTTACTTGGATTTTGCTTGGGTTAATCGCGGTTTATTGCCTCAGGGATATCTGGAAAACGGGAGCGCACGTCAGGTTCGCGTATTGCAAAGTGCTCGTACATACCCATGAATTCCGGGGATGCGGAGAATGAGAACTCCGCGAATGGAAGAAGCAGGCGCAATATCAGAATGCGCCACTGTGCGCGGCGCAGTAAGTCGTGGAGTTATTGCAGGGGAAACAGGTTAGAGCTGCCTGCCGCCCTATGCCGGCAAGTCGCCTATTTGTTGTTCTGCGAGGCAGTCGTGACAACTTAGCTCAGCAGAATTAAATGAAACGGAGTTTGGCGGCAAACGCAACCAAGCGGCTATTTGATTCGATAACGCCAATGGCGACAGCCGAAGACGTCCTTTCAACACACATTCCCAGATTGTCATTATCCGCCAGCCATCCGCACTCAATACTCCTCTGCTGCGTTGGTCACGCTCACGGTTTGCCGCGATCTTCGCCGCCCAGAAATCACGCCTCTCGGCCGGCATCTTAAACATGTAGCATGTTATGACCGTGCCAGAAGCAGCCATCAACAAAAATCGCTGCGTGATACTTCGGTAAGACGATATCAGGAGTTCCCGGTAGCTTTTTTACGTGCAGGCGAAACCGGAAACCTTGGGCGTGCAATAGCTGGCGAACTGCGACTTCGGGCTTCGTATCCTTATGCCGGATCGCGCGCATATTCGCGCTTCGACGATCCGGCGTATGCACATCTACCATCTATTCAGGCGGCACGCTTTCGCAATGCATCCTCGATCTTCTTGGCCGCAAGTATCCGGTCCTTCATCAGCTTCGCAACAGCGGTAAACACAGGAACAACCACTGAATTCCCGAACTGCTTATACGCTTGGGTATCAGAGACTGGAATCTTGAATTTCGACTCTCCGGGACCATCGTAGCCCATCAGGCGAGCACACTCTCGGGGGGTCAATCGTCGCGGCCGGTTCTTCACGTTGCGTTCGTGTGCAAAATCCAGTTTGGGATTAAAACCCCTATCGATAAGAATTTCAGAACCGTCTTTGTAATAGCGGGCGGATAAGGTTCGCGCAATATCACCATCCTTAACCAATCCGTATCCAAAGCCATTGCCTTTAGCTTTGTGCTTTATCGAGTAGTTGTACAGGTATTCCCAGAGCTTTGGCGTGAGGATGTAGTTATCAGCCACTTTCTTGTCCAGGATTTCGCCGAGTGTCGGTGTCTTTGGCGGATATAACTTGACGATATTTTTAAGCGAAAAGCCTTCGTGGATGCCCAAATCTTTACGGAATCCAACCAACACGATACGCTCACGATGTTGTGGCACAAAATAGCTGCCATCGATAATTTTTGAATCATTCGGCCCGGAATGATCAGCATCCGCCACCCAGTACCCAAGCTCGTCTAATGTGTCCATGATGACGCGAAAAGTCTTTCCCTTATCATGGCTCTTGAGATTCTTTACGTTCTCAAGCACGAACGCAGCAGGCTGCTTTGCCGCAAGAATCCGGGCGACGTCGAAGAAAAGCGTTCCCTGAGTTTCGCATTCAAACCCATGCTTTCGTCCCAAGGCATTCTTCTTCGACACACCCGCAATCGAAAATGGCTGGCACGGGAAACCCGCAAGTAGGACTTGATGATCGGGAACGGTCTCGTTGATATCGCGATAAGCCTGCTCCTCGGACAAGTCCAAACGGTCTGTGAAAGTTACCTCTCGGATATCTTCGTTAAATTTATGCTCTGGGTGCGAATAGTAATTTGCCTTATAAGTCCGAACGGCATATGAGTTCCATTCGCTTGTGAACATACAGCGCCCACCAATCTCTTCAAATCCGCGCCGAATTCCTCCGATGCCAGCAAAAAGATCAATAAAATCAAATTTATATGAGGAATCTTTTTTCTGCGGTGATTTTGGGAGCAGATTCTCCAGATGAAGAAATTCTGCGTGACTTAACTTCGGGGCTGCTTTTCCATTGAGCCAACGATTAATTGTTTCGCGGCACCATGTACCTGGCGAAATACCATTCAGATAATCCGCCACATATTTCTGGTCATAAATCTCCAGTACGTTTTTAAGCAGTGAGAATTCGTCCACGCGCTCCATATCCGTTTTCTTTCGTCTTTTTCAGGGCTAATCCAGTGACGTATTATCACTTATTTTACCCAGCGTAAGACAGGGAATTTCTTCGGTTACCACGCGCCGACTTAATTCATTTTCATTTCGCCAATGCTTTCGATAGTCGGGCAGCAGTTTGCCCTTGCCAACGGGCACGCTATAAGGGATCGCCGAACACGCCCAAGCCCACTTAGAGCCTATCCCGGTAGGCCGTCGGCAAGGGAAATTGCGAGGTAAATGGTGGTCCAAGCGCATGTTGGCGAAGGAGGTTCGACATGGGCATGGTCAAGCAGGACGACGGCTGGCGTTTGCCAGACAGACTCTGGGCGCAAATGGAGCCGCTTTTACCGCCACGCAAGCCACATCCGCTGGGCTGCCATAACCCGCGTGTCTGCGACCGGGCAGCCATGGATGCGATCTTGTTCGTGTTGCGTACCGGTTGCCAGTGGAATGCATTGAACGGTACCGGCATTTGTTCCAGCAGTTCGGCGCATCGGCGCTTTCAGGAATGGGTTGATGCCGGCGTGTTCGAGGAGTTCTGGATGCATGGGCTGTTGTCGGCAGCGGCGTTGCGGGAAATCGACTGGTCCTGGCTGTCACTCGACGGCGCGATGACCAAGGCTCCTCTGGGTGGGGAAAAAAATCGGCCCCAATCCAACGGATCGCGGCAAAGGCGGCGTCAAGCGCAGCCTGCTGACGGACGCACACGGCATTCCCCTGGCCATCGTCATTGATGGTGCGAACCGCCATGACATGAAGCTGGCGCGACCGACACTGGAGTCGCTGGAAGTGGGGCGACCGTCATTGCTTGCGGTGTGGCCACAAGGACTGTGCCTGGACAAGGGCTATGACTATCCGCAGATCCAGCAGTTGGCGCTTGAATTGGGCTACCGGGCGCACATCCGGTCACGCGGGGAGGAAGCGCAGCAGCGGCAGACGGGAACGAGAGCCCGCCGCTGGGTGGTGGAGCGTACGCATAGCTGGCTGAACCGGTTTCGTGGCTTGCTGATTCGTTGGGCCAAGAAGGCGAAGAACCATCTCGCGTTCCTTCATCTCGCCTGCGGCATTATCACCTGGCGAAGCATAGGCCTACTGGGATAGGCTCTTAGAGCCTATCCCGGTAGGCCGTCGGCAAGGGAAATTGCGAGGTAAATGGTGGTCCAAGCGCATGTTGGCGAAGGAGGTTCGACATGGGCATGGTCAAGCAGGACGACGGCTGGCGTTTGCCAGACAGACTCTGGGCGCAAATGGAGCCGCTTTTACCGCCACGCAAGCCACATCCGCTGGGCTGCCATAACCCGCGTGTCTGCGACCGGGCAGCCATGGATGCGATCTTGTTCGTGTTGCGTACCGGTTGCCAGTGGAATGCATTGAACGGTACCGGCATTTGTTCCAGCAGTTCGGCGCATCGGCGCTTTCAGGAATGGGTTGATGCCGGCGTGTTCGAGGAGTTCTGGATGCATGGGCTGTTGTCGGCAGCGGCGTTGCGGGAAATCGACTGGTCCTGGCTGTCACTCGACGGCGCGATGACCAAGGCTCCTCTGGGTGGGGAAAAAAATCGGCCCCAATCCAACGGATCGCGGCAAAGGCGGCGTCAAGCGCAGCCTGCTGACGGACGCACACGGCATTCCCCTGGCCATCGTCATTGATGGTGCGAACCGCCATGACATGAAGCTGGCGCGACCGACACTGGAGTCGCTGGAAGTGGGGCGACCGTCATTGCTTGCGGTGTGGCCACAAGGACTGTGCCTGGACAAGGGCTATGACTATCCGCAGATCCAGCAGTTGGCGCTTGAATTGGGCTACCGGGCGCACATCCGGTCACGCGGGGAGGAAGCGCAGCAGCGGCAGACGGGAACGAGAGCCCGCCGCTGGGTGGTGGAGCGTACGCATAGCTGGCTGAACCGGTTTCGTGGCTTGCTGATTCGTTGGGCCAAGAAGGCGAAGAACCATCTCGCGTTCCTTCATCTCGCCTGCGGCATTATCACCTGGCGAAGCATAGGCCTACTGGGATAGGCTCTAAGCGTTCGATATGAAGCTGCCCTTCCGGCATAGCGAGTCGCGACACGTTCTGTTCGGCTACAGCCCGAGGTTCCCCGAAGGCCAAAGTAGAAGAACTGACCAGATTGCTGACGATAGCCGACACCTTTTACAGCTACCGCTGCCTTCGGGCAGGAGCTTTCCGCGACAGTACGTCAAAAGATGAGGTTCCCTCGGTTTTTCGTCTTCCAGCAGATGTCCTTTATGCAGCCAGTCTTTCCTGACTCTGCTCACTGATCCAGTGATCCAAATACTGAATTGATGATCGATAACCGAGGGTCGAGTGTTGCCGCTTGCGATTGTAAAACACCTCGATGTATTCGAAGCTGGCCGCCTTCATGTCGGCATGGGTTGCGTAACGCACGCCATGCACCCGTTCGTTCTTGAAGCTGTTGAACCAGCTCTCTGTCGGTGCGTTATCCCGGCAGTTGCCCTTGCGGCTCATCGAGCAGGTCATGCCATATTCCTTGAGCCTGTCCTGAAAGGCATGGCTGGCGTATTGACTGCCGCGATCCGAGTGATGCAGGATGCCGGGATCCGGCCGTCGGCGAAACCACGCCATTGTCAGCGCATCAGTCACCAGATCGGCGGTCATGCGCGGCTTGAGCGACCAGCCAATCACTTCCCGATTGAACAGATCCAGAACGATGGCCAGATACAGCCAGCCTTCATCGGTCCACAGGTAGGTGATGTCCGACGTCCAGACGCGGTCAGGGGCTGCCGGGGTGAAGTGGCGATCAAGCAGATTGTCTGCCACCGACAAGCCGTGTTTCGAGTCCGTCGTGACCTTGTAGCGCCGTCTATGGCGGGCATGAATGCCGTTCTCGCACATCAACCGCTCGACACGCTCCTTGCCGGCTGTAAAGCCGCGCAGCCGCAGTTCGCGGAGCATGCGCGGACTGCCGTACGCCCCTTTCAGTTCGGGATGGATGGCACGAATCACGGCCAGCATCTGCGCATCCGTCAACCGCTTGCGACCAGGTGTGCCGCCACGCTTCCATGCACGATAACCGCTGATGCTGACCGCGAGCACGGCGCACATTTCCGTCAGCGCAAAGACATTGCCATGCGCGTCAATCCAGGCGTACTTCACAGAACATCCCGCGCGAAGTACGCCGCTGCTTTTTTTATGATTTCGTTCTCCCGCTTCAGGCGGGCATTCTCTGCACGCAGCCTGGACAGTTCCATCGCTTCCGGCGTGATGACCTTGCTGCCAGCCCCTGTCAGCTTGCCTGCTGCCGCAGCCTTGACCCAATTGCGCAGCGTCTGTTCATTGAGTCCCAACTCCTTCGCCGCCGCCACAATCGCCTGCCCATCCGCCACCCGTTTGACGGCCAACTCCTTGAACTCCGTCGTATATGCCTGTTTTGGTATTTTCTTCATTTCCTGTTCTTCCAAAGTAACGTTGATTTTACGTCCCCATGGAAGACGAAATTCCGTGGAAAGCTCACTCCACGTACACCATAAAGTTGCGATCTCCGAAGACCCGTCACGAGCGCTCGACCCGAGTAATGCTGTAACCCTTTGCAAAAAATGTCATCAAGAGACGGAAAATTTCGGTACGAAACTGATACATAAACGAAGGAGACAGAGAGGCGTCTAAGCCTTCCTTATGGCAACTCCGCAGGATAGCAACGAGCTGTGGAATTTGATAAAGCGCGGCGCTACTTCTACGGAGCGCTCTTGGGCGAAGATGCTCAACATGTCCGAAGATGCTCAAACAAAAAGGATGGGCATCTTCGGACATGTTGAGCACCTTCGGTATGCGACACGCCGACCATCACGCATATTGGCGAAGTATTTCACCGACACGATACCGCCCTTACAAGCCATATCGTTCGTCAAATTCATTGACCATGTGGAAATTCGTCACTAGTTCGCAAGGGCATCATCTTTACTCGGATGAGGGCGTGATGCTTTGGTGGGTTATGCGGGCGCTCGGACGAGCGGGCTGGCGCGCCGAGCTATCAATGAAATAGTGCGCCTAAAGATGCTGCTTCACGGTGCGTTCCACGGCCGTCGCCAGCACGTTCAGGAATCGCGGATCATAGGTCTGCCCGGTGTAGTCGACGTTCCATAGCCTGCTACTACGAATCTCCGATCGCGGGCTATGCAGCCCCAACCAAGACCTTGACGCGGACTCGGTGGACATACCGACCTGAGATAGCAGCGCAATGGCATTCCTTTCAATGAAGGCGCGTTCGCTGGTTGGTCCAGGAGCATCGGGCACATCAACCCATAAGATGGGCATTGCGCCGATGTATGCAGATACCTCGCGCTCGCACGCCGCCTCGGCCAACTGATTCGTCACACTTTCACGCAACCTTGGCGGCGCAGCTTGGCCCACACCCCACGTCGGCAACGACAGACCGTCACGGGCAATCAAGGCAGCGCCGATATGGCGTCGAAACACTGAACCACGATGATTCCCGCCACCTGCGCGCGTGCCGCAGTGTGTACGCAAGCGCTGCCACAACGTGGATTTTGCGTTTGCGCTGACGGCGTGGGTGCCGACCCTAACAATGCGCGGCGAATTTGGATGACTCCGGCGGTACTCGCCTGGCTCATGAAAAAAATATACCCCCCGAAGCGGGAAGCGCGCTCGGCCCGAATAGGAACCTAAGTGCTCACCCTGCCCCGCTGCCTCAAGGCGGGTCAGAAGCGTGTAAAACTGGTCGAGATCAGATAGTAAATTACGCATTACGTGTCTGCTCGTTCAACCAGCTAAGCTGACGACCAAATGGAAGTCCCTCCATGGGCACTCGCGTGACAAACCCATGGTACTTGAGAAACGGGACGAGGTGCTCGCGGTAACGGTCTCCCGCAAGAAAAACGACCGTAACGCCGGTTGGTAATACTTGGAGCAGTTGTTGTTGGACGCGTGAAGCCCACGCTAACCGATCCGGCTTACGCATAGTGTTCAAGGTGCGCTCATATGGAGCAATCACCTGGCTAGGCCGCAGTACACCATATTCGGCAGACAGGATAAACCAAGCATCGGCGTATTGTTCTGCATAGCGGCGCATGCCCGTAAAGAGCGTCGAACGATACAGGTCCTGTGCGGCTGCCGCACGCTCTTGCTTTGTCTTCACGCACGAAACGAGGGCCACGCATTGTTCCATTTGTCTTCCATTCATGAATGAAGAATCCTTGGGACCGAGAGGTTTGTTGCAGCTCAATGTGCGGCATGGTGCTGTGTGCTCGCAGACGCATCGCCAGTCAGTCGGAACACCACCCGGCACTCATGTTAGTCGAGCCGCCCAACACCGGAATGATTCAACGCAAACAGGATACCGAGTACGCGCACCCAGAGCAGCGGCATTTTGAGCGACTTCGGAGCATGGTCAGTTCCGTTCCCCTCACCAATAAGCCGACATGGCCTGATGAAAGGTAGTTAGTGAGAAAGCACAATACGACGACCGTTTCATTGCGTCAAAACCTGCGTCAAGCTGCGTCACACGCTCTAGTTGTCCATCGCCTTCTCGTCCGCCGAAACGATCTTCATAGTGGGACGACGTTTAGCGAATTGCACACCACTTTCCACTTTAGGCAGGCCAACGGCGCTCATGGCCCGTGCGCTGGTCGGCATCGTCCGGTCCAGGCAGATAGCCGGCGCATCGCTGCAACAGGTCCTGGATTGGTTCATAGGTCTGGGTGGCGTTCAGCTCGCCGCGTATGGCGGCCATGCACTGACCGCTCGGCATTAGGTTCCGGCATTGCGTGCAGGTCCTCCGCTCGTCGCCGAAAGTAATCGAGCGCGGTGCTTCTTCTGCACGGTCGGGTACATCCCCCTCATTGCGGCGTTGGCGCTTGAAGTCATCCTGGATGGACAGGTCGTTTGCCTGATGGTGCGCTAGCGCTGCCTCGCGCGTAAGGTCATCATCAGTGGTCAATGTGGCGATCGACATGTGACCGACGTTCTCGTCTGCGACAGCGGCCTCTTCCAACAGCACAGCAAGGATCGCAGGCTTGTTTTGCCGGATCAGCGGCATCCAACGCTTCACCGCCAGTTTGTGACCGGCGAGCTTGATCGTGTCGGTGTCGGACAAGGCGAGTGTCACCCCATCCTTTCTGGCGACCTCGACCATTGCCGCCGGCATCATACTTCCACCTCAGCGTAGTCCGAGTCGCCACGATCGTTCTGATCCGAATCGTCCCGAAGATGCTCACGATTCCCGAAGGTGCTCACGATATTTTGTTGGGCACCTTCGGCATTTTGTTGAGCACCTTCGGGCTGCTGGATGCGCTTTGAGGGCAGCGCCCATTTCCAGGGGCCTTTCAGTCCAGACTTGGAAGACTTGATGCCGAGCGCTTTTTGCGCGCGGCGGATCGTGGGCCACGAATAGCCCGCACCGTTGGCATCAGCCTTGACCTGGTTGACCGGCAATGGTCCATCGGCCAGCAAATCAGAGAGAAAGCGCTTGGCATCGGCCGAGGTGCCGCCCTCGCCGTCATCGGCAGCCGTATCGGCCGTCGCCAACAACTCGCGCGCCGTGCCCTCGACTGCATTACCCCACAGCACGGACGAAGCGACGATGCCGGGATGGCTTTTCATTTCGCCTTGATGCAAATCGTATTCAAAACCGCCATCGTCTGGACCGATGTTGCTTTTGGCGCGCAAGAACACGCGCACGGTGCGACCATGTTCATCTTCCTCCTGGTACTTGGCCGCCATCATCACCACGCGCGCCAGAGCGCCGAACGCGAGGCTGCCGGTCAAGCGCTCGACCGGATCGCGTCCGGCGGTGCCCTTGGTAAGGTGCGTAATACCCAACAGCGCGCATCGCATCGATGCCGCTAGATCGACCAACGGTTGCAGACCACGTCGCACCTCGGCGTTTTTGTGCGAGTCGCCGACAACCACCGATACGATCGGATCGACAATCAACAGGCGAACGTCGCCGATTTCAATCAGCTTGCGCGTCAGTTTGTCCATGTCGCGGGCGGGATCGAACGAGCGGCGCTCGTTCCCTTCGCGAACGTCAGTGATGAAATAGACGCGTGATAGGTCCGCCCCTGACAAAGCGAGTCGCGGAACCAATGTATCGCGCGGGTCATCCTCGCCGGTCCAAATCACCACGTTGCCCAAAGGAGCACGCATGCCATCCGGCCAGCGTCTGCCGACCGATACCGTCGCCGCCAGCGCCATCGCAATGGTTGTCTTGCCAGTGCCGGGCGCACCGCCGAGGATATGCATTTTGCCGGCGGCCAGCCAACCCTGCCATAGCCACATCACCGGCTCGGGCGTCAGGTCACTACCTCGAATCAGCTCGACGTGACCGGCGTATTCTTCCTCCGGCACGTTTTTTTGCTCGGGTTGGACTGATAGCGGTTCCGGCGCTGTTGCGGCTGCTATCGCCTGTTTTACGGCTTCCTGGCCATGCAGCACCGCGAGATCGTTGAAGTCGGTTGCGTTGTCTGGGCGATCTTGGCCGAACGCCGGGATGGCAAGCAGCGCCCCCACAGCCCGCGCGGCGTTTTCCGCCTGTTCCATGCCATTGCCGAGATCGCCGAGAATCACCAGACGCGCCATGGGATAGCGCGCGCGCATGACCTTAGCCACGGGCAGCAGGTTGCCCGCCGAAAGCGCGGCGACCACCGGGTAGCCAGTCGCGGCTTGAACTGACAGGACCGTTGCCACCCCCTCGCCGATCGACAGAATCAGTTCAGTGCCTTCGCCGTCCGGCAGCGGCTGCGCGGCCCAATAACCGGCCGCCTTTGCGCCGCCGTAGATGGCCGATTTGCGCCCGTGGACATCGATAAGCTCGCAAGTCGAAATCATGTTGCCGATCTTGACCGGCGCGACCAGCAAGCGGCCGGTAAGTTCTTCGCCGCGCGACTTGGGCGTGTAATCGAGAAGCGTTGCTGCATCATGGGCGTCGATCTCCCGCAACGTCGGCACGGGGGCCACATGCTTGTGCATCAAGTAAGGATGATCGGACGAGGCCGGAGCCGCTTTTTTCCAGAGCGTGATGGCCTTGGTGGCGGCTTCGACACGGCGCAGCTTTTCATCGGTTTCGCGTTTCGCGCGCATAGCGGGCGCACGGCGTTTGTGCTCCTCCTGCTCGGCTTGAGTCAGTGCACGGCCAATGTCGACGCGCCAGGTTTGGTCCACGTCGGTGCGGTAGTCGCCGATCCAGCCGGCCGGGATGCCGTCCAGATGCAGCACGTAGCGGCCGGAATCGTCACCACGCTGGCCATTGCTGGCGAAGCGGTGCAGCTTACCGTCCGCCACTATGTTATCCGGCGGCATCAGTCCTGCACGCTGGATCGCGTCACGGAATTGGGAAAGGATGTCATTCACGGTGCACGCCTCCTTACGCCGTTTTCTTGTTGATCGATTCAGGCTCCTCCGCCACGTTGCACATTTCTGCAACAAGGCAAGGCGCGGCCTTGCGGGCGGCCTCCAATTGCTTCACCAAGACGCGAATTTCATCATCGGACTTGGCGGCAATGCGGGCCGCATTCAGCGCATCGATTTCGTTTTCGGGCCAGCCGCGTGCGCGCGGACCGAGCGCGACCGGGCGCGTCATGAGGCCATCTTTGATTTGGTTGTAATGCGTCGAACGGCTTACACCACTCTTCGCCTTTACTCCGGGAAAACGCAGGATTGTTTTCGGCATGTCTGTCCTCCATGGACCTTGTTGAACACGCCTACAGGATGATTTTTTAGATGTGATTCGGGGCCGAATTCGGTACTAGCAAATCCGAATTTGGCATTATCAAATCCGAATTCGGTTTTACGCCTATTTCGTTCTGCGGCTGTCGACGGCAGCAGGAATCTGCGAGAAGATTCTGCGAATCGTATCATCAGTCACCCGCGCACCCATTTGCTCCGTCCACCCTTCGACTTGCTTAGCACTGCCTCTGGCAGTTGGGTCAATATCGGAATAATCAAGCACTGCCGCCAGTACCGTTAGCACTGAGTTGCGCTCGGTCGTACTGAAGGGCTTTTCTAGAGCAGCATCACGTTCTGCCGCCATGGCCACGATCTGTGCATGAAGCGCATCGCGCTCTGCCATCACATCGGCAAGCGATTGCCGCGTGACTTGAAGCATCGTGTCGGTCTCATTGAGCTGCGCCTGCAAGGCATCGCGCTCTGCCTGCACCGCCTGAAGCTTAGGCGCGTCTACGTGCGCATGCTCGGTGCGCTCGATCTCATCGAACAGGAAAGCTGGCCTTTGACTTGGATAACGACGAATCATCCATTCTTTCAGGTCACGGTGGAAAATCTTCAAGCCAGGTGCCGCTCTCGGCAATGACTCAACAGCCTGCATCTTTCTACCACTCCGTGCAATCCACCATGCCGGCAAGCGATCGTAAATAATGGCATCCCACAACCTTTCTGCAAGCGCCTGCACACAGGCCCACTGCGGGAACTCAGTCGCGTCTGGCCAAGGAATCCCATGGCTGTCGACCACCGCCAAAATTTCAGCCTCTTCAGCTATTAGGCCACCCCAACGAATCGCTGCTTCAATCGGCCGGTAATTCGGTTCGTCTAGCTCGGCCCACCAATCTAGTTTCATTGGAAACTCTTTCCGTTATGAATTGTCCAACGGAGTATATCCACCAAACTACCTTAAAGAAAAACAAGAATTTCTTGTGGACACAGGTGCCTGTTGTTTAGGTCGGGTATCGCGAATTGTTGAAGGTCAACGCAGCCATCTTTGTCCCGCAGAACACGACATTGTCATTCCCTGCTTCGTCGACGACGAGTTGCGACTCTACACAATAGGCCTGGCGCTCGCGCCCGACAGGAAAACCCAAGTGTTCCGCTATACGCGGCACGTTGTGAACCCGTCGAAAGATCGACCACACCGGGCGCACTGTCTTGGGCTGACCGGATCGGGAGCGCTGTGCCTTATGCACGATAAGCGCTGGATGCGTGATTTATTGCGACTGGTCCGCGCAAGCGACGCAAAGCGGGTATCACCACTTGTAGTTGCCGATCACTTGGCGCGCTTCAACCTGTTTGCGCATCAAAATACCGCTGACGGCACCGTTGGGCCGCGTGCCATCGTCGCGTGGAGACACAATAAGTCGGGGGTATATAGGGGCGGCGGCGGACACCAGTTTTATGACGGAACTGTGCGCGAACGTGGTGCCGACCAGTTACCTACAATCGCCAATGGGATGGATATACAAGCCCTGGTGACTGTCACGATGCCCTTCATGATGCCGTACCTGATATCGCAGTTAAATGCATTGCATACTGGTGAGGAACCAAGCGTACTGGATGTCACAAGACTGGATGCAGAGGTTGCAAAACTACCTACGCACCCTGAGGAGGACCTTAAATAGACGATTAACTATGGCGTCACACGGTGCTGTGCCGATGGCGCTATCCAACGGCATTGGGGGTATTGGCGGGTTATTGGGCCAAATCGCCACCTGCTCATTCTGTCCACTCAGGTCCACTAACCGCTCCGGATGATCAGCGGTTCGATAGCCGCCGCGCCAGCGACTGTCGTCGTAGCCGCCAGCGGGGTCATTGAGACTTACGCCTTACGCTGAAATGGGACCACATTTTCTGGCGCAGCGAGAATCGCTGATAGCTGCCCTCCAAGCCGAGCCCATGCCTCGCGTTTCTCGCTGGCGTAATCGTGATGGAGGTAGTGCCGGCGTACCTTGCTGCCCGCCAGCACATGGTTCTGGCAGCGGTCAATCATGTCCATCGAAACGCCCAGGCTCTGCATCATCGTCGCGCCAGTGCGGCGCAGATCGTGCGGAGTCCACGCTCCCTTCTTCCCGCTTGCCAGAACCAGCGTGTTGTCGTTGCGCCGGTTCTTCATCGGTTTGCGCGGTCCACCATCGAGGGACTTCTTGAACATCGTCTGCCGGTCGCCGATCTGCTTGCTCATAGACTTCACGTTTACATACCCTTCCTTGTTCCGCGCCGGGAAGCACCATTCAGACTTGCCGGTGATCTTATGCAACTGCCGGAAGCGTTCGATGGTGAAGTCGGATAGATAGACCGTCAGGTCGCTGGCGTTGTCCTTGACGTTCTCGCGCGGGATAAACCATGCGCCGGATTCAAGATTGAGATGCTCCCATCGGGCCATGGACAACTCACCGACGCGGCAAAGCGTCGAGAGCATAATCCATATCGCGCATTGGACTACCCTCTCCAGCGGCTGCACGGCAGTTCGCTTGTTGTCCGCTTGCTCGTACTCCGCGTGCATCCGTCTGAAGATGTCACGCAGCTCCCGAATCTCTTCGGTGGACAGAGTCCGGTCGCGTTGATTGTTCAAGTCGTAATCGGGGCTGACGATCTTGTCGATCTCGATCAGCTCCATCGGATTACCATCGGCGAACAGCTTGCGCCATGGCTGGCGCTTCTCTGCCCAGGCGAACATCTGCATCAGGTTGTTACGCATCGCAACGGCTGCGCGATTGACGCCACGCACAACCATGGCGCGAAGCACGCCCCGCAGGTCGTGCTCCGTGAGCGCCCTAACCTCTTTCCTTCCGATCTTGGGTAGCGCGTCCGCATTGAAGGAGCGGCGCAACTCGGCGTTGCCATCCTTTCGTCTGACACCATCGGCGATCCATGCATCGAACATGTCCTGCACGGTCAGCCCTTCGGCCTTCCCGTGTTCGATCTCTGCCAACCGCACTGCGATGGCTTCCCGCTGTTCCTGCTTCTCGACTTTCTTCTTGGCGACCGGATCGACGCCTTCGGTGACTCGGAGTTTCGCTGCATCACGATTGGCACGAATCTGGGACAGACTGACAGCAGGCCAAGTGCCGCAGGAGATGTCTTTGAATTTTCCGTCGAAGCGATATCGATAATAGAAGGAGACGGCAACCGTGTCGTCAGCTTTGGCGCGAATCCGGCCAAACAAATTGCCCTCGTCGCGGATTACCGAACCGCTTCGGTCGAGGCGTAATGACTCCAGCGTCTTCTGCGTAATCTTGGTCATTTTGAGTTGTAAGGGGTCTGGGTTCCGAAGTTTTACCCCTACATTTACCCCTACAGTTTCGATGGCTTTTAGCGTACACCATTAGAGTCTCTCGGACAACGAATTATCTTAACCATATGATCTTAAATGGATTTTATGAACGTTATTGGATGCTATTGGGCTTCCCCGGACGCTAATTTAATGACATGGGGTGCAAGGGGTCGGAGGTTCGAATCCTCTCGCCCCGACCAATGAAATCAATGACTTGCGAAAGGCCGCCTTGTGCGGCCTTTTCGTTTTTGGATGCTTGGCAAGAATGAATCCGAAATGATACCCGGCGCTGATATCCACAATACCGGCTGCGCCGCACCCTGAAAAAGAAAAAGCCCGTCAAAGCGGGCTTTTTTCCGGATGATTGAGATCACTGCCTGCGTCTGCGCGCCACGCCAAAGCCCAACAGACTAATGCCAAGCAAGGCAAGACTTGTCGGTTCAGGTACTGCATTGCCAACAGTCCCCTTCTCCACCTTCGCTATCAAAGTGGCATCGACGAATTCATAATTACCGGACGTCGCGCTCAGCTTCACAGACAGCAGTCCATCAGCGATGAGATCTGCCAAAGCATTCAGGAGATTAATCGAATAGGTTTGTCCTTGCGACCCATTGTTTACATTCTGGGCACTATAGATTTGTGAGGTGCCTCCACTGCCAATAAGAAAGGTGAAGGTTTCATTGCCCTTTTGGGCATTGTCCATAAGATGAATCTTCAACTCTGCCGACACGATTGTGTCAACCCCGGCAACATAGCTCTCAGCCCCATCGGTAATGTCAAAGACAAAGGTAAAAGGATTGTTTGTCGTAACCGTTCTATCCGGAGAAGGGTTGACATAGTCTGCGATAGTAATAGGAGCAGCAGTCACAGTACCGAATGCGCAAACCAGCGCCAAACCTAAGAGTGCTTTTTTAAGGGAATCCATTTTGACATCCTTTGACAAATAGATCAGGAGTAACCACTTTTCGTTAAGCAATCTTTATACCGGTTGTTAAATTACAATTAAATCAAATAGTTACAAAACAAATCGGCAATCAAGAGCTTGGACTGTAAGAAAAATCGACGACTTCGGACGTCCCTCGATAGGTCAAAACGCGGGGAATTGGGGAAGTGCACTGCGATTTCCACGGGCTTGGCCGTCGACCGTGCCTTTGCTGGCCAGAAAAATACCGTGGACTCCGGAAGCATTACGAGCACAAGCTCACAGACGAGTTTGCAACTCGTTGTGTCGGCCTTCCTGCCGCTGTTATTGCAGGGCCATTTACCTGACTCTTAGAACGTCTCTGCTAAATGAAAGGGAACGCCTTGTGCATCCTTGGCAGAAACAATTGGGCCGGACGAGATTGGCCAGTCAATCGCTAGTTCCGGGTCATTCCATGCAATGCAACGCTCGCAATCAGGTGCCCAATAGTCGGTGGTTTTGTAAAGAAAATCAGCGGTATCGGAAAGCACGAGAAACCCGTGTGCGAAACCTTCCGGAATCCACAGCTGCTTTTTATTCTCGGCGCTGAGGACTTGACCTATCCAATGCCCGAATGTCGGGGAAGACTTCCTGAGATCGACAACGACATCAAGAACTTCACCTGCCACGACGCGAACAAGCTTTCCTTGCGGCCGAGTCACCTGATAGTGCAATCCGCGCAGAACGTCTTTGCTTGACCTTGAGTGATTATCCTGAACAAAGGTCACTTCCCGACCAACCAATTCCTTAAGCTCTCGTTGGTTGAAGCTTTCAAAGAAAAATCCACGATCGTCCTCCCAAAGCCGTGACTGCAGAAGAAGAACATCCGGTATGGCGAGAGGAGTCGCATTCATGAAAATATGCCTTCCTTAAGATGTCGTTGCATGTGTTTGCCGTAACCGTTCTTGTCCAAGAGTCGTGCGGGTCTCGCCGTTCCATGGCATCGATCGATCTCTGCCGGCATGCGATTTCGTCCGGACGTGCAATCTTGAGTCGCTGTCGAGCCGTAGCAAGTAATGTCATGAATCGGCTGGCGTCGAACATCGGCCCGTGTGTGTATCGGCCCTGTTTCCCGCAGGATGCCAATGATTCGATTTCGGTGAATCGTTTTTCGCTGTCCGCCTTCTTTCAGAAACAGTCTCTACATCCTCATGAAGTCAATGCTGGAGACAGACCACACTTCCATCGACAAGAATAATTCCCTTGCATTTCATAGCTTTCCTTGCGAAGCCAATTCATCCATCATGCGCTTGACGAGAATCTGCCAATCAGGCGGGGTGACGTTAAAAGTAGTACTCAATTTCGTTGTATCGAGCCGTGAATTCCTGGGTCTGGCCGCGGACACTTTATAAGATTCGGTTGATATGGGTTCAATCGCATCCGGACCTGTTTTTAGCAGCACTCCATGTGCGGCAGCAAGTTCCAATATGTACTGCGCATATGCGTACCAGGTGGTGTGGCCTCCAGCCGCAAGATGGTAAGTGCCGGTGAAGCGACCGGATGCATCAGGGGTATTCAATATGCGATACAAGGCAAGTGCCGTAACGTCCGCAATCAGCTCTGCGCTTGTCGGTGCGCCGTGCTGATCGGCGATAACGTTTAATGTCTGCCGTTCTTTTGCCAGGCGAAGGATCGTTTTCGGGAAATTACTTCCCTTGGCAGCATAGACCCAACTAGTGCGGAAGATCAGGTGCTTATTGGGGTTTAATGTCCGAACAAACTGTTCCCCTTCCAGTTTTGTCAGGCCATAGACTGACAACGGATTAGTAGCATCCAGCTCGACGTAGGCGGTTTCCTTCTTGCCATCGAAAACATAGTCCGTCGAATAGTGAATCAGCCATGCTCCAATCCGATTCGCCTCTTCCGCAAGCAAGGAAACTACCTCTCCGTTGATTCGGCGAGCCTTGTCCGCTTCGGTCTCCGCTTTATCCACTGCCGTGTAGGCAGCTGCATTAACGATGATGTCAGGCTTATGCGATCTGATGAGTACTCGCAGATTCTCAAAATCTTCAAGATCAGCTTCCTCATGGCCGAAGGCATGCAGTTCACCGAGCGGACTCAACGAACGCTGCAGCTCCCAACCGACCTGTCCGTCTTTACCAAGCAGAAGGATCTTCATGCGCCGCAATACCTATTCGTCCGGTTGCGGCAGATTCTGGTCATTACATCAAGAACCCATTCTTGATTATCAAGATACGAACTGACTGATGTACGAATGTCGAGTTCAAAGGGTTCAGATGCCTTCCAGGCAAGCTCTCTTTCCAGCTTGCCTGGATCGATGGCGTAACAATGATCGAGCCTTGGGCGTTCTTTGACGAACTCCAGTCGTTCGTAGATGCGATTTCCAAATCCGGCACCACCGGTAATGAGAATAGCCATTTGAGTTAGAAAATTCATTTTTGCGATGTCTAGATTCCATTCAACCCGTGATGTAAATGAACTCAGTACCGCCAATCTGCTGTGCTGACATCGCAACTCGATAAAGAAGCGCAGCCACGTTCCTGCAACTTGGATAAATGCAAAAAACGGTTTGGCATCGAAACTTTGAAAAGCCTCACTTTTCGTTCCTGTTTAGTGAGTAATTGTCCATCTCAATACGAAATAATTTTCATTCCAATGCCGAGAAGGCAATGGAAAGTGGGAACTTTTTTTTTCCCTCAAGTTCCGCCCAAAATAAAAAATATAAAGGGGCAGGTTCGTATAAATTTCGTTGCGAAAACACTTGACGGTACGTAATATTTCCTCGCGACACAACAGTCAATTTGGCCATTCTTTTTGGTATGGCCTTTTTGATTTTCATGTACTGGAATCTTGTTTATTTCAACTGCCTATAAGTTATTAACCACCCCTTGCATTTCCGGCTTGCTTGAAATGCCTGTCTCCTGAGTTGATTCCTGAATTTCAGAAATGACAAACGATAGATTCAATCTATCGCGGGGGAGCTTTTGCCTGAAAAACACTGATCTTGCCGTCGGCGTTTTCGCATCCACCGGATAAGTTACTGGCTAATTAGAAACCATGAATCACTGCAAATCATTATCGATTTCGATGCGTTACCTGCCAGCAGAACAAGCATCGACCATTGGCAGTAGCTGCCATGTGGAACATGCCGTGATGCCGCAACGTATGAATCGCAAGCCTCTCGATAACAAAGTGCACGTGCTTGCGAGCCTCAATCTACCGCCCGGGAGAATCCGGATCGCGGGCAATGGTGCCTCACTGATTTCCATCCAGCGAAATCCGAAACGGTTTTCGTATCGCAGACGATGCGTGGATCTTCTGCATCACCCACCCTTCTCTGACTGCGCTGCATAAGCAACGTCGCCAATCCCGCTCCTTGTAACACCCGATGTCTTCTGCCTCGTAGATCGAGGCGGCTGGATCGTCACACGCAAAATTTTAGAAAGGTCATCATCATGAACGAGTTCTTTACAAAACTCGCACCATTTTCTCAACGACGCTCGCAGATTCTTTTGCTATCTGTTGGGTGCTGTCTGACACCGTTAGTACTGGCTCAGAGTGCGCCTATCGCTACCAGCGATGCTGCGAACGCCTACTACAAGATTCCTTACACTGGCACAGTGAAATGGGTTCGAGTATTCATCGACGCAGATCGCAATGCCGCAACCGGATATCGTTTGGCAAACGTCGGTGCAAGCCATCTGATCGAGAATGGTTATCTGTATCGCTATTCTGGCAGCGGCGGCTCTAACTGGGCTTGGACTTTCGTCAAACGCGTCGATTATTCTGCCGCGAATGGGATGGCAAATGTAAGCGTAGCGCGTACCGATCTCGGTTCGCCGTCGAGCCTTGATCTGGTGACCCAGACTGAATCGCCAATGAAAACGTCGGCGAAGCTTACCCAAACGTTTACAGTTGCCGCACCGCAGGCAACCAGTGACGCAACGAACGTCTACTACAAAATTCCTTACTCTGGCACGCCTCAATGGATACGCGTATTCCTTGACGCAGATCGCAATGCCACGACTGGCTATCGCTTCGGCACCGTCGGGGCCGGCTATTTGATCGAGAATGGATATCTATATCGCTATTCTGGCAGTGGTGGCACCAATTGGACGTGGACATTCATCAAACGCGTTAACTATACCTACGCCAACGGAGTGGCCAATCTGACCGTATCCCGTGCCGATCTTGGATCGCCGTCTGGCATTGATCTGATCACACAAACCGAGTCGCCAAACGCAGTATCGGAAAAAGTCAGCCAGACGCTTTCTCCGTCACCGTCACCGTCACCGTCACCGTCACCGTCACCGTCACCGTCACCGACGCCGACGCCGTCACCGACGCCGACGCCGACTCCGACTCCGACTCCGACTCCGACTCCGACTCCGACTCCGACTCCGACTCCGACTCCGACTCCGACACCGACACCGACACCGACACCGACACCGACTCCGACTCCGGCACCAGCGTCCGGGCTGTCTGCACAGCAGCTGTCGGATGACATGGCCAAGTCGCACGAGGCGTACGCCCATGGCGTCAATCCGGCATGGGGATGGGGCTCCGGTCCGATCCTGACGAACGGCGTCAACTTCCCGTCCGACTACCCCTCTCCCCACTTCGTGCCGTGGGGCGTTGCCGCCACCGCCACCACCGGCAGCCCGGCCCGCAACGTGCGCGTGCAGATCCGCAAGGTGATCCTCGACATCAAGCGCAACGGCACCTGGTCGCGCGTCGCCTACAACACCACCGATTCCCAGGTCGTCGGCACCCTCTACACCAACTACCAGACCAACACCACCGCCCCCGCCAATGTGCGCAAGCACGGCGCCGACGGCATCTCCGTCAGATTGCCCGATACCGGCGGCTCCTTCCACTTTTACACCGCCAACCGCATCCCGGTCGCGTTCGGCGCCCAGGAGATCATCACGCGGCTGGAGGCGCGCCTGATCGTGGACGATGCCGCCAAACCCGACGACCGCGCCTCGGCTCGACTGCTGGTCAACTCCGGCGGCGACATCTGGCGCAGCGCCACCCAGACATGGAACGGCTCGGGCTCCAACGTCGAATCCGCCATCGGCCGCTTCAAGTTCGCCTCCAACGACTGGCGGACGTTCACCTCCCATACCCTCACCACCAGCGCCGAGATCAACGACTACCTCGCCAGGGAGTCGGCACTGAGCCCTCGGTAAACATCAGCAAGCGTCTTCGCTTTCCATCGTCATTCAATCTGACGTCCAGATGCAGCAGCAGTTTGCAGCTGCATCTGGACACGGAGCCTGACTGCAATCTTCGTGTTTGGAAGCGGGATGCCTTTCGCCTCGGGGCGATTCCATTGTTCCTTATGAAGGCAAAAACATGATGAAACAAAAACCTTGTATTCCCGCCTTGCTATTGGCTTTGACACTTTCCGCTTGCGGCGGGGGCGGTAGTGATTCGACCGCACAAACCGATCAACAAGCTGGCATTCAAGACGCACAAACCGACACAAGCACACAAGTTGATACTGAGGCGCCGACTCCGACTCCGACTCCGACTCCGACCCCGACTCCAGCACCGGCGTCCGGCCTGTCTGCACAGCAGTTGTCGGATGACATGGCCAAGTCGCACGAGGCGTACGCCCATGGCGTCAATCCGGCATGGGGATGGGGCTCCGGTCCGATCCTGACGAACGGCGTCAACTTCCCGTCCGACTACCCCTCTCCCCACTTCGTGCCGTGGGGCGTTGCCGCCACCGCCACCACCGGCAGCCCGGCCCGCAACGTGCGCGTGCAGATCCGCAAGGTGATCCTCGACATCAAGCGCAACGGCACCTGGTCGCGCGTCGCCTACAACACCACCGATTCCCAGGTCGTCGGCACCCTCTACACCAACTACCAGACCAACACCACCGCCCCCGCCAATGTGCGCAAGCACGGCGCCGACGGCATCTCCGTCAGATTGCCCGATACCGGCGGCTCCTTCCACTTTTACACCGCCAACCGCATCCCGGTCGCGTTCGGCGCCCAGGAGATCATCACGCGGCTGGAGGCGCGCCTGATCGTGGACGATGCCGCCAAACCCGACGACCGCGCCTCGGCTCGACTGCTGGTCAACTCCGGCGGCGACATCTGGCGCAGCGCCACCCAGACATGGAACGGCTCGGGCTCCAACGTCGAATCCGCCATCGGCCGCTTCAAGTTCGCCTCCAACGACTGGCAGACATTCACCTCCCATACCCTCACCAACAGCGCCGAGATCAACGACTACCTCGCCAGGGAGTCGGCACTGAGCCCTCGGTAAACATTAGCGAACATCCCCGCTTTCCATCGTCATTCAATCTGACGTCTAGATGCAGCAGCGGTTTGCAGCTGCATCTGGTCACGGAGCCTGACTGCAATATTCGTGTTTGGAAGCGGGATGCTTTTCGCCTCGGGCGATTCCATTGTTCCTTATGAAGGCAAAAACATGATGAAACAAAAACCTTATATTCCCGCCTTGCTATTGGCTTTGACACTTTCCGCTTGCGGTGGGGGCGGTAGTGATTCGACCGCACAAACCGATCAACAAGCTGGCATTCAAGACGCACAAACCGACACAAGCACACAAGTTGATACTGAGGCGCCGTCACCGTCACCGTCACCGTCACCGTCACCGTCACCGTCACCGTCACCGTCACCGTCACCGACGCCGACGCCGACGCCGTCACCGACGCCGACGCCGACTCCGACTCCGACTCCGACTCCGACTCCGACTCCGACTCCGACTCCGACTCCGACTCCGACACCGACACCGACACCGACACCGACACCGACACCGACACCGACTCCGACTCCGACTCCGGCACCAGCGTCCGGGCTGTCTGCACAGCAGCTGTCGGATGACATGGCCAAGTCGCACGAGGCGTACGCCCATGGCGTCAATCCGGCATGGGGATGGGGCTCCGGTCCGATCCTGACGAACGGCGTCAACTTCCCGTCCGACTACCCCTCTCCCCACTTCGTGCCGTGGGGCGTTGCCGCCACCGCCACCACCGGCAGCCCGGCCCGCAACGTGCGCGTGCAGATCCGCAAGGTGATCCTCGACATCAAGCGCAACGGCACCTGGTCGCGCGTCGCCTACAACACCACCGATTCCCAGGTCGTCGGCACCCTCTACACCAACTACCAGACCAACACCACCGCCCCCGCCAATGTGCGCAAGCACGGCGCCGACGGCATCTCCGTCAGATTGCCCGATACCGGCGGCTCCTTCCACTTTTACACCGCCAACCGCATCCCGGTCGCGTTCGGCGCCCAGGAGATCATCACGCGGCTGGAGGCGCGCCTGATCGTGGACGATGCCGCCAAACCCGACGACCGCGCCTCGGCTCGACTGCTGGTCAACTCCGGCGGCGACATCTGGCGCAGCGCCACCCAGACATGGAACGGCTCGGGCTCCAACGTCGAATCCGCCATCGGCCGCTTCAAGTTCGCCTCCAACGACTGGCGGACGTTCACCTCCCATACCCTCACCACCAGCGCCGAGATCAACGACTACCTCGCCAGGGAGTCGGCACTGAGCCCTCGGTAAACATCAGCAAGCGTCTCTGCATTCCCTCATTCCTTATCCTCCAAGGGATGATGGGATGACATACCTCAATTTGATCTCCAAGGATTGTGGTAATTTTTGTGAAATGCCTCGTCGAATCAGATGCGGTTTGCCAGCCGGTCAAACGTTGAGGCAGCTATCAGTCCAAGAGTTCCTGACAGAATGAGGATGCATTCTCTGGCTAGAGCAACGCCGGCGTAGGCAGTACGCGTAGCAAGGCAAGTCGATGCAACAACGCCAGACGCGCTCTTTCAACCGCTCTAACGCAATACGAAGACATCACGGTAACCCCTGGATAAAGTTAATTTCGGAAAAGCGAATTTCGCCCATGCTTACAATGCGTATTCAGCCGCGATCGAAGAGGTCATTCAAGGATATTCAGAATGCAGTTTGCAATAGGCATTCACCTGGCTTGCTTTTCATGGCGCTGGCACTGTCAGCCTATGGGAGCGTCAGCAGTGCCCAATCAACGCAAATTGACGCACTGTCTGCACAGCAGCTGTCGGATGACATGACCAAGCCGCACGAGGCGTACGCCAACGGCGTCAATCCGGCATGGAAATGGGGTTCGGGTCCGGAACTGAATTTTGGCGTCGATTTTCCGTCTGATCACCCTGATCCCAACTTCGTGCCGTGGGGCGTTGCCGCCACCGCCACCACCGGCAGCCCGGCCCGCAACGTGCGCGTGCAGATCCGCAAGGTGATCCTCGACATCAAGCGCAACGGCACCTGGTCGCGCGTCGCCTACAACACCACCGATTCCCAGGTCGTCGGTACCCTCTATACCAACTACCAGACCAACACCACCGCCCCCGCCAATGTGCGCAAGCACGGCACCGACGGCATCTCCGTCAGATTGCCCGATGCCGGCGGCTCCTTCCACTTCTACACCGCCAAGCGGTTCCCGGTCGCGTTCGGCGCCCAGGAAATCGTCTCGCGACTGGAAGCGCGCCTGATCGTGGACGATGCCGCCAAGTCCGACGACCGCGCCTCGGCACGGCTGCTGGTCAACTCCGGTGGCGATATCTGGCGCAACGCCACCCAGACATGGAACGGCTCGGGCTCCAATGTTGACTTTGCGATCGGCCGCTTCAAGTTCGCCACCAACGACTGGCAGACATTCACGTCCCATACCCTCACCACCAGCGCCGAGATCAGCGACTACCTCGAGAACGAATCAACGTTGACCCCTCGATAAACGTTAACGCCGCCAAGCCAGGCATGACCGCGAGAGCGATCACACTACTGCGAAAGTCATATCGCCTGGTTTGGCAGGCAGAAGCTATTGAACACAATAATCGACGCGGCAACCGGAACACCCACATGCCGCTATAGCTGGCAATCAATCCCTCGCCGCATTCAGCACCGCGAAGCGTTGATTTCAAACTTAGAGCGTCTAACAAAATGAAGCGAAGCGGTTCTGAGCAGGGTTGAGAAGGGAATTCGGGCAGCCTGCTGCCCGCCTGCGAAACGGCACTGGCATGCAAGCCAGTGCGCGCCCTGCAAGGGCATCGCCGCAGACAGTACGACTGTACGGCAAGGCGGCGCAACACCCTCAGAATCATTTTGTTAGACGCTCTTAATATGCAACGACGTAATAGCCCAACTTCAAAATCTCACTGAACACGAAGGCAAAACTGGTTCTATTTCCCCACCATGTCAATGGGCTCCACCACGTCGGTTCAGTAGCAACCAGAGTGAAATGCTTTGGATAGTCGCGGAATGCTTTTCCCCAGACATAAGACAGCCGGAGCATATGAGGCGGATCGCTGACCACAATCACTTTCTCCCAACCGAGTTGCTGCATCATTCTCAGAGCGGAATGAGCTTCTTCCCAGCTATTCTCGGACGGGAATAGATATGAGATATCTTCCGACGGCACTTGCCGATTGACCAGAAATTCAGTACGGGAATCAGGAACGTCTTGATGGCTCGTCACGCGAGAGGGCTTGGTGCCCGTCAGTACCAGATTCCTTGCATAGCCCGCACGGTACAAATCCAGGGATTTTGCAACCCTGTCCCCTTTCCCGCCACCGAGAATGACGATTGCATCGGCTTCCGCAGGCACACTTGCCGGAAGTTGAAGCAAATAGGGAGAAACGAGCACGAAGCATGAAAACAATACTATCGCCACAGACGACAGCACAATTTGAAAAAGCCTTGTTTGGGACGGATTGCCGTTTCCAGAATTGTTTCGACTGTTCTGCATCGCCTTGATGCCGGATTTCGCAGCGCCTGGCAAGTGGCATTCACTGTCGCCGACATACTGCATCGCTCGTCCCATCCTTTGCCATTCCAACATGGGGCCGAAGAAAAATATTCAGCAACAGCGACCTCAAACGATGTCATCCAAATGCAGTGGACTCGCTGCCCTGATAAATCCGAAAAAGCGATGCATGCGGGGCAACGAGCCGTACATGCACAGTCGCGGATACCAGACGACCAATAGTGCCCTCTATTGCGCGCTTTGGTCAGACTCACGGCTTCGTGGCAGTGATTGCGACCGAATATCAACGTCTTTTGAAAGGAACATTCCGCTGATCATTTTGGCGTACGCGGAAGAGATCCCTTCGACCGTATATCGGCTGCGAATCTCTGCTCGATTCACACACGCATACTCTTCAATCGAATGAAGATGCGCGACAAGTTCAGATTCATCGCGGAAGTAATCCAATGCATCCGCACCGGTACACCGATTGAATGCGCAATCGAATGCGAGAATGCGGCAGTCGTAAAAAAGCATTTCGACCAAAGACGGATTGGTTCCTCCTACGCTATGGCCGTGAAGATAAAGATCGCAGCTTTCTCTCAAGGATGCCAGTTCTGCCTTGTTGTACGTAGGATCTCGCATCTCCAGTCCGGGACAATCCCGATATAGAGATCTTAGTTCGCGTCCATAGCGGGACGCTTCCCAGTTTCCGACAAAGATATAGTTACCCTGCCTGGCTTTCGCGAATGCTTCTATCAGCAGATGACAATTGTTCTCGGGCTCGATGCGGCATATAGTCAGGCATCGCGGAGTACCCCCAATACTACTGTCTGGACTATCCGCCGTTCTGATCACATGATCGCCTGGATACGCGATATGACATGTCTTTCCTTGCGCGGACCTTGTTAAAAATTGTCGCAACGCCTCATTGTCAATCACCACACGGTGAGCAAAGATCTGGGCGAGTCGATCGGAGATAAAGAGAAAAGTGCGCTTTGCCACGGAATATTTTTCGCGCCGCCACTCTATTCCGTCAACATTGACAATCAGCTTTTTTCCCGTCACTGAACAAAGCAGCCTGAACAAGGGAAAGAATACTCCCCCTGAAACGCCCAGAACGATCACCACATTCGATCGCCAGAATACAGCGAGAAAAGCGAGCAGATCGTGCAATATCGACAGCACCCCGTTGGCCCGCACCGGGATGAAAATCCGGCGAACACCCTGCCAGTAGCGATCCCGATTTTCATATCTTGTTCTGTCGCAGGTGACCATGACTTCATCGAATATCCGAACGAACGTCGGCGAGCAGGAATCCAGAAACATCTCAAAGCCGCCATAGTTGTTCGGAACTCCAACTGCACCAATAAATGCCGCTTTGATTTTCATATGGGTTTCTCTTGCACGCTTGGCAGTTCGATTGAAGATCTTCAAAGAATTCAGAAAAATCCATCAGATGCGAAAGGTCAATCGACTCCAAAGATCGAGCTTTCATGAATACTTGACACTTGAACCGCGCTTGATTTCGCAGACCCGTCCGAGCATTGCGGTTTGGCGATGGGACGGTTTATGTGCCGAAGTGGCACAGCGAGGAATTCAAGACCGGAGTGGTCAAGGCAGGTGACCGAATGCATTCATCCGGTCGTGGGAACAGCAGGTTTGGGGGACGTACAGTTTGTATCAGCGGGTCAAGAAGCGTAGCGTTGCGGCGTCTGAACGCCTGGCGACGCCACTTCTCAGTGCCCAGGCTACCAGGAGCAGCTCAATTCAGAACGTCATAGACTGGATTGCCGCAATTGTCCTCCAGTGAATATCGCAACAATTTCTGATGCACTTCCGGAATCTTGTTAAACATCAGTACATCAATGATCGATAAACGGGGCACAAAGCGATTTCCATATTGCCGGTAACAGATATCATGCATTTTGATGAATTTCAGCGTTACTCCGTGCTGCAGAAATTCCTCGCAACTGTACAGGTCTACCCCTCCGATCGGATTGATCGAGATTCCACCGCCTAGCTCCTTTATGATCTTCAGCACCCGCTGTTTTCCATGCAGGTCATTACCTATACCCAGCCTGGATGAAACCAATATTTCTGTGGAGATATCCAAATAATTGCAAATCGTTCTAATCGAATTTTCGATATACAACGATACGTTTTGTTGGGGAAATTTAATGATGGATTCAAGAACAGGAAATACTTCACGGAAGTACGGTGCACGCGCATATGAAAGGTAGATACCTCTTAATATCTTCTCGATTTCACGCGGAAAGTCATCGGAAAAGTATCGCTCATGAATCTTCAATGTGTGATTGTCATTTTTTACCGGCAAGGTGATGAACATCCCGTCGCCGTTAATGAGAATCTTGTTTCTATTGATCCAACCTCGACTAATAAACTGGATGTCATCGTAGAGAACAAAGACATCGGCAGCCGCTATCATCTGGAAATAGCCTAGATAGGGAAAAAAATACGGCTGCATTATTGCGATCTTTTTAGCCATAACTGGATCGATACAGGTTCGCCGCAATTTCACGGTCATAAATGAAGGTGTTTGGCATCATCAATGCCCTCTGCACGGAGGAATACAGAGTGCGCTTGGTTTTTTCCCCAATCCCATGGGCATGGAGAGGGCGAATTGCAATTGCACAGCACTGAAGGATCTGAAAAAAGTAGCGACCTCCCCTTTATGGATATGTCTTCCAGCCTTATGAACCAGGTGAGCTTGGTTGTGTTTTCCGGATACCAACGACTTCATCAAGCCGCTATAAGAATCAGCCCGCTGCATATCGTTGCGCATGAGTGTTGAGGCGCCGATATTTTGTGGTGCCATCGTGCATGGCTTTACCAACGGGACAAAGAGGTATTTACGAATGCATCGACCGGTGTTGGTGCGGCACTCGCACCCATGCATCCAGATTGGCCGATCCGCTCTCCATCTTGAAACAAGAAGACGAAACAGGGTCTTACTGCTTCAACATCTGCAACAAGTATTTGCCATAGCCATTTTTCACCAGCGGATCGGCAAGGCGCTCCACCTCATCCGCGGTAATCCATCGCTGGCGATAAGCGATTTCCTCTGGACAGGCCACCATCAGTCCTTGGCGACTTTGCAGCGTTGCGATGAACTGTGCCGCATCCAGCAGCGACTCATGTGTTCCCGTATCAAGCCATGCCACACCCCGCCCCAGAATTTCGACATTCAACTGTCCGAGTTCCATATAGATCTTGTTGACTGTCGTGATTTCCAGTTCACCACGTTCCGATGGCTGAATGCTGGCAGCGATGTCACACACCTGGTTGTCGTAGAAATACAATCCTGTGACCGCGTAATTGGAACGCGGGGCGACAGGCTTCTCTTCAATGGACGAAGCTCGACAATGCGCATCGAAGGTCACCACGCCGTAACGTTCCGGATCATGCACATGGTATGCAAATATGCTCGCGCCGCCAATCTGCGCATTGATCCGTTTGAGCTTGTTGGACAGCTCATGTCCATAGAAGATGTTGTCACCAAGGACAAGCGCGCTCGGATGACCGGCGAGAAAATCCCGACCGATGATGAATGCCTGCGCCAGTCCATCGGGATGGGGTTGAACTGCGTACTGAATGCTTATGCCCCACTGCTCACCATCCTCCAATAGATTCTCGAATCGTGGCGTGTCTTCCGGCGTGGAGATCACGAGAATGTCGCGGATCCCTGACAGCATCAGCGTCGAAAGCGGATAGTAAATCATGGGTTTGTCATACACCGGCATCAACTGCTTTGATACGGTGCGCGTAACAGGATACAGGCGAGTGCCGGAACCGCCGGCGAGAATAATGCCTTTGCGTCGGATATTGTCTCGATTTGCCATAGTCGGACCTGCCAGTGAGTGTGTGGGACAACTAACTCCAACCGGTAATACGCCAGCGCACGCAAAGAAGAGCGGAGAGTCGACGTGCGTTCGTCAAACGGCAAGCAACAGCAGGATAGCGGGACAATGGGGTTGCCCCATTGCGCTCAGTCAGATTCGATATCTGGAATTGATAATCAGGGAACGAGCGCGCATGACTTTCTCGAGACGCGTTTTAACATTCAAATTCATCAGTACCGTGAAGGTAGTCGATTGAACCGCCCCGCATGCTGATTAAATTCCGTATTGTTTTTCAACCCATTCGCGATAAGCTCCGCTGGTAACGTTCTTTACCCAGCCTGCATTCGCCAAGTACCATTCGACGGTTTTTCGGATGCCACTCTCGAACGTCTCCGTGGGCTTCCAGGAAAGCTCTCGTTGAATCTTGCTTGCATCAATCGCATACCGCCGATCATGGCCCGGGCGATCCTGGATGAAGGTGATCTGCATCTCATGGGACTTGCCATCCGCACGCGGCCTGATTTCGTCCAGAATTGTGCATATCGTACGCACGACTTCGAGATTGGTTTTCTCGTTCCAACCGCCGATGTTGTAGGTCTCTCCGACGGCACCGGCATCCAGAACGCGGCGTATGGCGGCGCAATGGTCTGTTACGTAAAGCCAGTCTCGAATCTGCTGTCCGTCGCCATAGATCGGCAGGGATTTGCCGGCAAGCGCATTCAAGATGCAAAGCGGAATCAACTTTTCCGGGAAGTGATATGGTCCGTAATTGTTGCTGCAGTTGGTGGTGAGAACGGGCAGTCCGTACGTATGATGCCAGGCGCGCACCAGATGATCGCTCGCCGCCTTGCTGGCGCTATATGGGCTATTCGGCTCATAGGGATGCGATTCACTGAAGGCGGGAGCACCGGGTTTCAACGTGCCATACACCTCATCGGTCGACACGTGCAGAAGCCGGAATGCCGCCCGATCGACGTCACTCAGCCCCGACCAGTAAGCGCGCACAGCCTCCAGAAGATGAAATGTCCCCAGCACGTTGGTCTGAATGAATTCGCCAGGACCATGAATGGAACGATCCACATGTGACTCGGCCGCAAAATTGAGCACCGCGCGGGGCCGATATTTTCCAAGAAGGTCACTCACAAGGCCGCGATCACCTATGTCGCCTTTCACGAAGATGTGCCGCGGATCGTCCTGAAGGCGTGTGAGCGTGTCCAGATTGCCGGCATATGTCAGCTTGTCGAGATTGACGATTTTTTCGTCATTCTCCTTCAGCCAATCCAGGACAAAATTTCCGCCTATAAAGCCGGCACCACCTGTAACAAGAATCACGTCAATCCTTCTTCCTAAAATAATGCAGAGAACATTATCATGTCTTTCGCCATCCGGCTCTGCTGTTCATCAGCTTGCAGCACATCTGCTGATCAATGGGCTGCGGAACACTTTGCCGTTTCAACTCGTTTACTTGATCAGCGTCGCTTTAACGCCTATCACATCGAACCAGTTTTCAAGCATTCATTGAAATTTCAGGAGAAATGCTTTTGTAGACATCCATGATTTTTTGGTAGTGCGCACTTTTCGAAAAATCAGCTTCGACATGTTTACGGGCATTGTGTCCCATCTCTCGCGCCCTGCTCCTCATGGACAACTTCAGACAACAATCCCTGAGCTGTTCGACTGACTTCGGCTCGAACAGATAGCCATCCGTTCCGTTACGTACCAGTTCAGGGATGCCGCCGATATTGCTTGCCACCACGGCTTTCCCGTGCGCCATCGCTTCGAGAACCGCCATCGGACAGTTCTCATACCACTCAGACGGGACAATGCAGAACCGCGCCTGTCGAATGAGCCGATGCAGCTGGCTTCCATTTTTGAAACCCACGAATTCGACATTATTCAACTGGAGATCGGCCGCCAACTCCCTCGAATAGCCAAGTGCGCTTCCCTCTCCTGCCATGACCAGCTTCAGAGGAAGATTCTTGAATGCCCTCAGAAGGGTCTGGATGCCTTTCACCTTCTCGATCCTGCCGAAGTACAGGGCATACGCCTCGTCTTCATCCGAACATTCGATAGCGTCAGCATCGATGAAGTTGTGCACCGTCACGATCTTCTGCTCCTGGATTCCTCCCTCGATCATTTTCCGTCTATGGAAATCGCTGACGGATATGAATTTGTCGACGAGCCGGACATCGCCAAGCATTCTCGACAGACCGTTTTCAGCCACTCGGATTGTCGAATCCATGAGGGAACCATTCTTGCATCGATGAATGATTCCGTTCAGCGAACTGCCTGTGACGCATTTATTGCACAAGTTGCCATGATTTTCCAGCGTGTAGACCGGGCACACGAGCTTGTATTCATGCAGGGTCTGGACTACAGGTATATTTGCCTGTTTGAGAGGCTCCAGTATCGAAGAAGTGAGCGAACCGTAATATATATGCAAATGTGCCATGTCAATTTTCTCGGCACGCAACAGCTCAGTAATTGATCGACGACTTTCGTTCGAGTAAAAATACTTTACGAGTCCGACGGCTTTATTCGGCGCTTCCTTATATGTTTTCGGAAAATATCTCGCCCACTTCGAAGGCAGATTTTTTTCGTTATAGGCGGAAAACGGAATGACATTATGGTTCCGTTCACTAAGCAATGACGATACTGCGAAGAAATACGTATCAGAGCCGCCCGAAACGAAGTAATTCTGGCTGACTTGCATAATGTTCATGTCTTGTCCTTGTCTTGCGCATCGCGGTATTCCGGGCAATCACAAAACCTGCCAGAAAGTAAAAGAGCATCATTGCCAGAAAATTGTTGATGAGATTCTCGGAAAAGAAATAAATCATTATTGCGGTGCACGGAATCGCCGCATAAGTGCTTCCTGCATCTTTAATGATTCGAAGATTCAGAAGCAGGAAACCCATGAATGCGAAGAGCCCGCATTCGAACAGATACCGCAGATAATCGTTATGGGGTACCAGACCCGCGGCAGTCATCCTGACACTGCTGCCAACGCCATTCCCGAAAAGCATGCTCTCTAGCGATCCGTTCGAATATATCTCCAGCAATTCCGCCCAGTGCGTTATCCGGAAAAAGAACGAGATATCGGAGCTTCCCATTATTTCGCTCAACTGTCCGTAGTTCATCCGGGATAGATTCCTGATCTGCCCCGACGAATAGAGATAGTGCAGTCCTTCGCCAAGACTCATGAGTCTTTCAAATACCGGCAGGGTTGGCATGGTGCTCATCAGAATTAGAAAAGCCACTACGACAAGCATGAGCGAAAGCATCAAATAGAGAATATTTCCTTTTCTGATCTGGACAACAACAATGCCAAGAACCACGGCAACCAATACGCCCAGCGTTGCGAACGACACCGATACCGCTACCAGATACAACAGAATCCAGCGCAGATTGACCTTCAGAATCGCAAACAAAATCGAAAGCACAAGTGCATAGAGTGCTGCATTGTTTCGGTTCGCGAATATGGAAATGGCTAAGTCTTCTTCCTGGAATCTGCTTCCCCAGACCATTTGTTCGCCGACAGCAATCACGCTGGGAACAAGAAGAAGCATCCATGTGAAAAACAGCATTTTTTTTCGTACGGTTCCGCTGAACTCATTCAAGTTCAAGGATAAATACCCTATTACGAAAAAAAAGGGAGACAGCAGCATTTTCAGATAGTCCGCAATATCCGTTGCCCCAAGGTTTACAACCACATTGCAGACCATCCCGAATATCAACACTGCAAATGTCAATGCATAGCCGTTTTTCAGGCGCAAAACTGTTTTCTGCTGAAGTATCTTGAGCAGAAACATGGCAAATATGAGGAATGCGAAGCCATTTGCCAGCGTCTTCAATGCATCATTTTTGAGAAAGTAGTTGAGGGCCAACAGCGACAAATACACGGATACAAACGCAAGGAAATGGATGATTGTCTTCCTGCTGCTGCGACGCCGAAACGTCTCTTGTTCATGTAATTGGGTGGCGATATGCATTGGCTTTTAGAACCAGTGGCGTTCCGGCTTGATAAGCGCAGTTCTTTAGTCGTTAGCAGGGCGATTCAGTATCGTTGTTTGGCTGAAGCCACAGATGTTTCTGCAGATCCGGCGAGTAATTTTTCCGCAGGAATCTCTCTTGTGATGTCATGTTCCAAGTACTGATTTCCCAAGAGATTTGACGGTGCGATACATTTTTTTTGGCACAATAAGTCGCCCTAGTATCTCTGCTCCGTAATGCTGGCGAATCGCCGTTGCAATCGACGGGCGATTCATGACAAGCGGATTTGAAAAGTACTTCAATAGTTCATAGTCAAAATGCATCCGCTCCCGCAATTTTTCATTGATCCCGGATTTTTCCATTCTATGCAGGGACAGTCGTAACGATTCTATGAAGTTTTTGTTGCCGCACAATCCCTCCGGATTTTTCGAATAATTTACTCTTATGGCGGGATCGATATAAATCAGGGAGCTACCGTGCTTCAACCAATAAATCACAAAGTCGAACAGCCCGTTTTCATCCTCATGCAGCAGATTTGCAGCAGCATTCCGTTCCAGTATTGATGAGTGAATGCAGAGATTCTTCGTATAGACCTTCTCCAGAATCGCTTCAAGTCGATATACACCGCATTCACTGGACTTGTTTCTGACACCATTGCCATAGTTCGCATTCGAGAAGATCGCGGCTATCTCCGGATGATTGTCCAGAAACTCAACCTGATACGCCAACTTTCCCGGGTACCAGAAGTCATCACCATCGCAGTGGGCGACATATGTTCCTGTTGCTGCGACTTGAATAGCTATATAGTTTTTGCATGCACCAAGATTGGTTTCGTTGTATATGGGTTTGATCACCGAAGGATAACGCTCTGCGAATTGACGCAAGATCCCTCGTGTATCGTCGGTTGAACAGTCTTCTCCGACAATCACTTCGAACTCAAAATCGACTTCCTGGTCAACAATGCTTTGCAGACATTGCTCAATGTATTTTTCGTGGTTATACGTCACGACGCATACGGAAACTTTCGGCTTCTTCTGAATTTCTTCCATTGTCTTGTCCTTAGCTGAAAAATCGCGCACGATATCTGCCCCCAATTGCCGTTCTCACCCACGAAGATCCGGCGGCCGCGATGCTGAGTAACATCAAGCCCGCCACAACGATCCCTATCGCAACCGCCTCTCGCTCTTGCGGCCATTTCATCAAACCGTGCAACATCACGCATCCCATCACGCTCAACAGCACGACGACACTCACGTCCCGCAAGAGCCACTGCAGATGCAGCCCCTTGACGAATCGTGCATGCACGGTTGGCACATACAACAGAAAGAAAACGACATTGGCACAGAGCCACGCATAACCGGCGCCGACGATGCCATATCGCCAAGTGGCCCAGACCATCGCCGGGATCAGCAGTACGACAAATAGCGCATTGCCGATCAAATGCAGCTTTAAATCGCCTTTGGCGAACTGCAGGTAGTAAGGAAAAGCTCCCAAAGCCAGCACACCATTACCCAGGGCATAGAGCGAGAGCACCGGTGCCGCCTTGCGAGCGATGTCTGCATCGCCGGTCCAGGCCCATAGCACCTGTTCGGCAAAAAATGCCAGCATCAACGCCGGCGGGATGGCGATCACACCGACGACTTGGGTCGCGTTGCGGTACAAGCGGATCAATCCGGCATCGTCGCCCTCGGCGGACAGCTTGGTCAGGCGTGGCAGCAAGGCACCGCTGATCGGGCTGCTGATCACGAGCACACCGCTGGCGACCAGAACGGCCAGCGTGAAATAAGCATAGTCTGTCAGCGGCAACAGCTTGGATAACAACAACTTGTCGGTCTGCGTCACTATCACCCATATCGAGTTGGTAAAGGCAATACTGAGAGAGAACCCGAGTACACCACGCAAGGACGCCCATTGCCAGAGCAGTCGCTGACCGTCTGCAATCCTCGGTAACAGGCGATAGGTTTTCAGCATCAAGGCCGCTGTCTCGGCAATCGCCACCACCAGCTGGAAGCTGAAAAATTCGGTTGGGCTGGCGCCGACGTAAATGAAAAACGGGATCACCAGTACAAAGCGGGTCGTTGCAACAGCACTGTTAAACCCGCTGAGCCAGACAAACCGCTCGAAGCCCGTGATGGCACCGCGGTACAGGCCGCATATCCAGCGCAATGCGACGATCGTCGCCATGAGCATGATGGCGTTCCGCACTTCAGTCAGCGGCAGCTGCTGCACCTTCAACCAGCTACTGGCGATTACGCCCGCACTTGCCATCAATGCCATGGCGCCGACCAGGGCAATCCCGAAGAAGATCATCTCGAGTGCGCACAATAGACGACGCAGGGAAAGCGCATCGCCCGCGCCACCGTGGAAGCGCGCCGTCTCGCGCGTGATGGTGGCGGTAATACCCATGTCCAGCAATTGGAACCACATCTGCAACATGGCAAAGAAACCAACCAGACCGTAGGCTTCCGCCCCCATGTAGCGCACATACAAAGGCACCATCGCAATGGCAATCAGCGTGCTGTAGAGCTGGCTGACGTAATTGGCGATGACATTGCGTTTGAAAGACAGGTTCATGCCTGGGCTTTTGATTCCGTATGTCGATATTCGCTCGAAAGCATTGCCATCAGAATCAGGTCTACATATTCACCATTCTTGAAGGCGGCTTGTCTCTGGCATCCTTCTTCGATAAAGCCAACTTTCCTGTAGAGGCGTATGGCCCGTTCGTTGTTGGCAAGAACAGTGAGATCGACGCGGCGTAAATTCAAATCTGCAAAGGCATGACACAACATGTGTCGCGTTGCGAATTCCCCCGCCCCCTTGCCTTGCCATGCCTTGTCACCCACCCATATTCCAAACTCACCAGAGCGAGCAGTCCAATTGATGTTCAAAAGGTATACCGTGCCAATCACTCCATGCGAATCGGAGTCGCCAATTGCCAGACGAATGTTATTTGCATGCCCGTCCAGGTAAGCTTCGAACCATCGTTCATCAACCTCTTCTGCCACAAACCGGAACGGGCTCACCAGCCCTCTTTGCGCATCATGGTCATTCCGCCATTTGTTGATCAGTTCGATATCCGATTTCGAGAGATTGCGGAGAAAAAAACTCATATCACCCCCTCAATGGTGATGTCATGCTCCCTGCTGTCTATCACATCGCACATTTCTTCCACGTTATCGAAGTGGAGAATCATTGTGTCAAGGCGTCGCAAGAGCCAATGCACTTGTCAAGCAAGTCGGCAGGTTTCACCCGCACAGATCTCTTGACGCCGCGTTCCTGCAAATGCAATGAAGTCCACGGTCCATTGAAGCAGGCTTCGGCACATGTTCAATAGCCGGAACAGGATCGCCCCCCCGAGAAAAGGAATTCTCTTCGTCGTCATCTCACTGAGCGATGCATTCAACAATCCGTTGAATGTCATGATGTTGCAACCCTGGATATATCGGCAGACACAACACCTTCCGCGCCGTCTCTGTCGCAACCGGGAGATTGTCGCGATGCGCCGACACCAGGCTGCGGTACATGGGGAAATCCGAGATCAGCGGGTAGAAATAGCGGCGTGAGAAGATCCCCTGCTCCTTGAGTCTTTCGTACAGGCCATCTCGATTCGTCCCATATCCGGATTCCACCAGTATCGGGAAATAGGAATAGTTGGCAACCGTTTCGCCTGCGTCCTCTATGCAACGTATGCCTTCTATATCCGCAAGCAATTCGCGGTAAATGGCTGTGATCTCCCTGCGTCGGGCCAATGCATGATCGATGTGCTGTAGTTGAAGCATGCCAAAAGCCGCATTGATTTCGCTCATCTTGCCGTTGATGCCGGCTGCAACAACCGTCACTTCATCCACAAAACCAAAGTTTTTCAGGTGGTCGATGCGCAACTTGGTTTTGGCGTCCGGGCAGACGATCGCACCTCCCTCGAAGGTATTGAACACTTTTGTAGCGTGGAAGCTGAGTACCGACAGGTCACCATGCCGAAGTATGCTTCCGCCCTGATCCTGGACGCCAAATGCATGGGCGGCATCGTAGATCACCTTGAGGTTATAGTTGTCGGCTATCTTCTGAATGGCCTCAACGTCGCAAGGATGTCCATAGCAATGCACCGGCATGATCGCGGTCGTCTGTGGGGTGATCGCGGCCTCAATCTTCTCCGGATCCAGGTTGAGCGTTTTTGGATCGATATCGACAAACACCGGCTTGATGCTGTTCCATAGCAGCGAATGGGCGGTGGCGACGAATGAGTAAGGCGCTGTAATCACCTCGCCGGTGATGCGCAACGCCTGTAACGCAGTGACCAGCGCAAGCGTGCCGTTGGCAAACAAGGCGATATGCTCCAGACCGAGGTAATCGCTCAACGCCTTTTCAAGTTGCTGATGAAAAGGTCCGCCATTGGTCAATACTTTCTTGTTCCAGATTTTCTCCAGGTAGGGAATGAATTCCTCCAAAGGGGGGAGGTAAGGCTGAGTCACATAAATCGGCCCATCAAGATGCATCGCTGCGTCGTGAACAGGTTGAAGATTGCTCATGCTTTTCCTCTGGGCTGGTTAGTTGATACACGATGCGACACCAAGCACCTTTCGTGCGGGGTGCGTAAGGAGCCTCGCAGGGAAGGAGGTCCCTGGATTCCGGAAATCGATACGGTCACGAGTCAACTCTTGTCCAGAGCCGGTCGCAAGGTACTTGCAGACGAGAAAGCAGTGCCGCGTCAGGTGGCGGAACAATCTCGCCTTTCATTGCTTTCCAATGAATAATGAGATAGCCGCTTCCGCATGTCTGAGATGCTGTTGAACATCAGCATGTCGATGATCGAAAGATAGGGTTCAAAATCATCGCCAGGCCGGCGACTTTGCATGTCGCACATTCGGTGAAACTGCAGAGCTATACCTTGGCCCTTGAAGTCATCGAAGTTGTACAACTCGACTCCGCCTATGGGGTTGATATAGACATCCCCTTTCAGCGACTTCACCGTTTCGATCACCCTCTGTTGCCCTCGAAGATCTGACTTCAACCCCAGCTCCGATGAAATCAGTATCGGTGTGCTTATCTGCAGATAAGTGCATACCGTCCTGATCGAGTTCTCCACGTACCTGGCCAAATTCCTTTCAGGAGATCGCATGACGCTTTCCACCATGGGAAAAACGTCTTTGAAAAACGGCGCTCGTCCATACGCGGTGGCGATCGTTTTCAGAAGCGTTCTTATCGTGGATCGATGGTTATCCGGAAAAACCCTTTCGTTGATGTTCAATAGATAGCTGTCATGCTTGATCGGGATGTGAATGTATTTGGCTTGTCCCTGAACAAGAATCCTGTTTCTATTGATCCATCCTTGGCGAATGTATTGAAGATCGTCGCTCAGCACGAAAACGTCCACTGCATCTATCAACTGAAAGTAACCCAGATACGGAAACAGGTAAGGCTGCATGATGCCGATTTTTTTTACCATGACTCAGCGCCGATCAATCCGGGTGAACGGAAGAAACGCCACGCCATGTCCGGTACCGGATGCGCCGGGAACAAGCCGCATCATCCCTGATTGGCCCAATACAGCCGCTCCGACTTCGGCTTGTACCATTCGTCGAGGGTGGTCGGAACACGCGCGTTGTATCCCAGCACCTGTCGCGACAAATCGGACAGCCGCCGTCCATGCTCTTCTCCCAGATATCGCGCATAGTCCATTTGCGGCTTGACAAACGCCAGGCCAAAACTCAAGGTCAGGGCAACGCGGTTTCGCGCGGTCGTGTTCAGGCCGCCTTTGTGCCACAGATAGGAATTGAACAGAACGACCGAACCAGCCTTCCCCAATATCGGTTCGCAGTCCGTATTGAACGCATCGTCCGAGGGCTTTTCCTTCTGCCTGTGCGATCCGGGAAGAACCCGGGTCGCACCATTCTCCAATGTGAAGTCATCGAGCATCACCAGCATATTGATTCTCATGTTGAAATCGGGGATGTATGTCGCAACGTCCCGATGCACCTTGTGGATATAGGTATCCAGCTTCGGGAAGCCGCCCACCGGATTGCAGGCATGCATGATGTAAGGCACATCATTGAAAAAATGGGAAAGATAGGGATGGAACAGATGCATGTCGAGAAACGCATCGATGCTTTTCCCCTGTCCCACCGAATGGTGCCCCGTGCCGTCGCCGCTTTCGTTTATCCGGTTCGCGATCTGATACTCCCGGCAGACCTCGATCCACGCAAGACAGTCCCGCTTCAGCTCCTGAATCAGATGGTCCGGCAAGGCGTCTTCGAATACGGCCCACCCGTTCAGCTGCATCCTTTCGTCGAATTCGATCTGATCCATCTTTGTCCTCATCATTGTCAGCATGACGGAAACGCTTCCGCTATTTGTAGTGCCCCCATCCCCGCCTTCCCCTTCAATCGGGGCCAACCGACGACCTCGCGAATTCAACCACGCTACCGCCCTTGGATTACCGGTCGCATTCCAAAGACCCTTGATTCGATAACATGTGACGCGGCTGCATTCACCGCCCATCATCACTACGCAACCTTGCGCAGCATCTCCACGGCAAATTTCAATCGCTGCGGCTGGCTCATCAATTCGATCAACACCAGTGCACGCGCTTCGCCATCCGACAATTGATAAATCCCCTCCAGGCCGACAAATGGCCCGGAGGTGATGGCAACACGCTCTCCATGTTGAAACCGGTATTCGCAGATCGGTGCCGGGCTGCTCTGCAGCACCTCGACACAGGCCTGCGGCAGCGTAGCGAAGCGGCCGCCGAACGCGACCAGCTCGCTGACGCCGCGCGTGCTGCGGATCGGACTCCAGTTGCACGTTACCCTGTCAAGATGGATGAATAGATAGCGCGAAAAGAGCGGCTCGATGCACGTCTCCAGTTTGCCGCGACGGATTTTTTCTACTTTGATGATCGGCAAGAAGCAGTGGTATCGCTGATTCTGCAGTTGCTCCAGTGCGCGAAATTCCTGCCTGGGTTTCGTCCGCACCACATGCCAGCATGCCTGCTCTGGAAGGGCCTCGTCACTCATCGCCACTCCCGCACCGCCGGCGCCGGGCGCAGGCCAAGGATGACTGTCGGATCGAGGCACCAGCGCCCGCGCACCAGGCGCGTGTAGAGCGCCATGTACAGCAGTACTTCACCCAGCACGATCAGAGGCGCGGCAATCGCACCATCGCCGAAATGCACCGCACCCAGCGTCATGGTCGCGACGATCGACGCGACGACGCAGGCGACCGCCGAATTGCGAATCCAGGGATACGCGTCGTTGCGAGGAATGATCTGGCACACCACGCGGCGATAAATCAAGGTATGCAGATGCAAGCGATCCGGGTCACCCGGACTCATCTTGCGAATGATCTTTCTGCGGTAGATGCTGTACATCACTTCAATCACGGGATAGGCGCAGACCGCCAATACCTGCCACGCATTGATCGATGGATTTCTCGCCACAAGCAGCACCGCCGTTTCCGCAATCCAGAACCCGAGAAAATAAGCGCCGCCATCCCCCATGAACAGGCGTCCGGTTGGATAGTTCACCATGAGAAAGCCGATCGCGGCCCCGATACCCATCAAGGCAATCCTGGTCACCAACATGTCGTCGGCCTGCCATGCCAGGAATCCGAGAGCAGCAAGAATGATCACTGCCGCACTGCCGGCGACGCCATGAAAGCCGTCGATGATGTTGATGGAGTTGGAAACACCGGCCACGGCAATCATCGTTACCGCGATGGCAAATGGCGTAAAGCGGAGCAACTGGTCGAATCCCCAGGTATCGAGGCGAGGCAGCCATGCCCCAAGCAGCCAGCATGCCAGCAACGCACTGGCGAATGCGGCAAGCAGACGCGCCATGACCGAAACCCGCTTCGTCATATCCTCCAGCAGACCTGCGAGAAAGGCCGGCATGCTCGCCAAAAGCAGCTTGAGCAGCGCAACCGTCCCCACCTGCTGAATGCGCGGCGATTCATCGAATGCACCGTAAACAATGGCTGTGACAACACCGGCCACCAGTGCGACGCCGCCGATGCGCGGCACCGGTTTCTTGTGGAATTTCTGAACTCCCGCAACATCCTTGTCGAGCGACAGGCTGCCGTGCCACGCCTGCGTCAGGACGATCAACAGGCTGACAACGCAGCTGGCAAGCGCAGCGATGGCAATGATGCCGACGATATCCTGGAATGCCATCACAATGACACTCCCGCACCAGGCCATGCAGGCAAGCGGTTCGCCGCAACAACACCGCGGCAGCAGTGGGGATAGATAAGCTTTTCCATATTAGATTCTGTTCAACCGGCCCATGCGAAGCGTTGAAATGCGAACGCGTGGTGCGCCCGAACTTCGTACTACTCTACCCGGGCACGCCACAAACATTAAGTATGAAAATTCGATGCTTGACTGTTGAATTTCCCCTCTCATATTCACTTTATTGATGGGTTCGACGGCGATGCATTGCATACAAATTCCAGCATGCATGGACGAATGAAAGCGTACGAAATGTCTACGGATTCAGATCACTCCTGCGCGGGAACCATCGCATATGGAGTCGTCAAGTCCACCGACATTCGGCCAATCGACAATCAATGCCGGCAAGGCCATTACACGCAGGCATACTTGCCATGCTTCGATCCGTATCCGTAACGCGCATAGCGCGACTTCAGATCGTTGAACACGACGCCGGTCACGGCATGCCCTGCCTGATTCAGGCGCTTCACCGATTCCTCGATCTCCACGACCGTGCTCACGCCGCCGCGCACGATGTTGAATATGGCTCCTGTATGTGCCGCTAGCGCGTCAGCAGTTCTTCCTTCAGTTCCGGCATCTGCTTGTTCAGGAAAGCAAGCGATTTCTCCGCCTCGTCCGACTTTCGGTCTTCGTTCTGGCGGATGTAGTCGCGTCCGATTTCATTCAACGCAAGGCCGGTCGATTTCGGGTCGCGCCCCTCCAGCGACACGCCGATGATGCCCGACTGCTTCCCCTTTTCCGAAATCTTCAATGCCTTCTGCAAAGCCTCGATGGCGGCGATCCGCGATATGCGCGTCACGGTGAATTTCGCGCCGCGCTTCGTATCCATGTGATCGACGAGGAGTTCGATCTCGCCCTGGCCTGTCTGCGCCTTCAAGCGTTCGCCGCCCCTCCCCTGCAAGTCGATGCCATGCTCGTCGCGAGTCAGGCGATAACCGTCATTGCCTTCGGCCGTCAGGACGAAGGGCTGTCTCTCCAGTGGCTCCGGCACATTGAATGTCGAGACGTCGGCCTTTTCCCCCGCCCAGACGTAGCCACCGTAACCCAGCAGTCCGGGTTCCGACAGCTTCGACGAACCCACCACTGCGCTACCATCGCTGCCGCGCTGCGCGGGGTCCGAGGGCTTCCTGTTGTGGCGCGCCATCCATTCGCCGACGAGCGGAAGGTATTTCGGCTCGACCGTGATGTAGAGCCGCGCATTTTCAACCGCTTGCGCCACCACGAGGCGCGACTGCAGGATCTCCATCTCCGACGCTACGCCAACCTTCAGATCGTAGATGCTGGACATGTCGCCAAGAATGCTCTTGGGTGCAGCCGCGCGATCTTCCACCTGAATCAGGATGTTCGCGTCATGGACCGGCCGCGTCGCCATCACATAAAGCATTCCGCACAGCATGGTCGCAAGTGCGATACCGACAATCAGCCACTTATAGTCGGCAAGAAAGCCAAGGTACTTTGCGAGGTCAACCGAGTCCTCCTGCTCCGAGACCGGTTGCATCTGCTGAATGGATGGATTCATCGGGACCTGTGCAGAGTGTAGATGCGGGGGAATCGCCGTAATCAATCATCGCCACGTTCTTCCATCGGTGCATCGGCCCGACATTGCGTTGACTGTTGATACAAATGACATGCGCGCGATCGCCACCCTGGCTGGTTAAATGGTTTTGATATGCGAAGGCGCGCAGCGGTCTGCCGGTGCGGCGTCGCGTCTTGTCAATGTAACCAGTTGCACAGGAAAAAATAAGCATGAAAATTCGATGCATCGTCGCCGAATCAGCGATTTGCATTTACTTTTTCGATGAATGCATCAACGATGAAAGCCGTCGAGTTCCAACGAGTCCGGCAGAGGAAATTGCTTGCGCAAATGCATGTTTCAAAATGCTGCAGAAACGATGCATCGGTGGATTGAGAAAACGCAAATCATCGAACGGATCAGGCGCATCGACATCGATCCGACATCATTGAAAGCGCCAAAGCACACCATCGAAGATTTCTCTTGCGCACATGCATAGTCGAGATGACGAACTCCGCGCCACAGGCGTGTTCTAAATTGATCTGCAACATGTATCGATAGCGATCATTCTTCGATGCATGGCAGTGTTTGACCTTCGTTCAGTCGATGAAAAGGAATTTGCGATGAGTACAAACAATCCGAATCGAAACAGAAACCAGTCCGCCGATCGCAATCGCATGCATCATAAGCAATCCGGCGACCAGCATATTTTTCCGGAAGACGAACCCCTTCTTGACCCGCACCGGCCGCACCGCATGAGCCGCGAAGACATGCAGAAATTTACAGCGCCCGCTCCCGATACCGACGAGCCGCAATGAAGGAAGGGTTGAAGCGGCGGCCTCGACGAACCATTACCGTCGCATGCCGCCGCGTCCGATCACGTGCCCATGACTCGGGTTCATATGCCCGCTGCCTCGGGGTGCAATCCCCGGAGTCGGGACAGGGGTTAGCGCGGGGGCCGGCGCAGCAGTCGTTCCCTTGTGGCCATGATGGTGGCCGTTCCCGGAACGATTTCCCCAATAGCCGTAGTTGAATCCGAACGTGGCATAGCTCGGCGGCCAGGCGTAATAAGGGTAGTAATACGGCGACGAGTAATACGGCCCGCTCACGATCGTTCCTGACTCGTACGTTGGATAGGCGTCATACGGCACGACAGCACAACCGGCAAGTCCTGCCGACAAAAACAAGGGGAGGAAGAAGTGTTTCATGGAACCCCCGGCGCAGCGCGAATATGGCCGCGCATAGCCTTTAGATAAAGCCTGTTTGCCGGGGTTCATCATTGTTACTTTTTGATGCACTCGCGAGGGATGCGAGTGCGAAAGACGATTGCGGCGGATGGCGCTGCTATTTGCCGCGTGCCTTCATTGCCTCCTGACTGATCTTGCGATCGGCATTCACGCGCTGCACCGATGGCCGCTCGCCGAGCACCTTCATATAGTCGCGCACCGGCAATTCGGCCAATACATCTTCCCCGTAAATGATCTTCGACGCCATGCTGACCAGCGGCAGATGCACGAGGCCCGCGCAGTCGGCCATGGTGAATTCTTCGCCGGCAACGTAAGGAGAAAATTTCGCCAGCTTTGCAAACGCTTTCACGTTGCGCGCCAGCAGCTTCTGCGTGCGCGCCTTGACCTCGTCCGTCACCTTGCCGCCGAAAAACGCTTCCGGATACAGCTCGCGCGCCACCAACTCGAGATGCAGTTCCATGAAGGTGATCAGCTCACGCACCTTCGCCGCCGCGAATGGATTGGCCGGCATCAGCGGCTTTTGCGGATAGGTCGATTCGATGTATTCCATGATGACTTGCGACTCGCACATCCTGCCGTGTTCGGTTTCGATAAACGGCACCTTGCCGAGCGGGGAACGGGCAAGCAGCTCGGGCGACTTGTCGGTCCACACCACTTCCTCTTCAAAGGCGATGCCTTTTTCCAGCAGCGCAAACTTGACCTTGTTGTAGTAATTGCTGACGGCAAAGCCGCAGAGTTTCAGCATGTTGTCTCCCTGATGTGTCTCTTGAATGATCGGATGTCGTGCGCGCCGGCGCACATTGTCGCTGCAGCATCGCCTGAGCGACGGCATTGGAAGGGAAGCTTACCGCAAGACCGGGCTCATTGCGCCATGCATTCATGCGAACGGGGTGCGCAATGGATTCGCAAGGGATCCGCCCCGGCCTGCCACAATTGGGCAATAATATTGGCGAAAGTTGCTTCGATGCTCTCGTCGTCGATGCGACAGCATCGGCATCCAGCCGACGCCTGATTTCCAATTCGATAACCCCAAACCACTTCTCATGTCTGCCGAACTCCAAGCTGCCCGCCGCGATGCGACACTGATCCTGACGATTTCCAATCCGGGGGCAAGGAATGCGCTGCATCCCGACATCTACGCCGCCGCGATTGAAACACTCTCCACTGCCGAACGCGACGATTCGGTCCGCGCCGTGATCCTGACAGGGGCCGACAATTTTTTTTGCGCTGGCGGTAATTTGAATCGGCTGCTGGAAAACCGCAGCAGGGATCAAGCCGAACAGGCCGAGTCGATCAACAGCCTGAACGGCTGGATCGAAGCGATCCGCGATTGCCCCAAGCCGGTCATCGCAGCGGTCGAAGGCGCAGCGGCAGGTGCCGGTTTTTCCCTTGCGCTGGCATGCGACCTGATCGTGGCCGGCGAATCGGCGAAGTTCCTGATGTCGTATGTCAAGGTCGGCTTGACGCCGGATGGCGGCGGCTCGTGGTTCCTGACGCAGGCCTTGCCCCATCAGCTTGCAGCCGAATTGCTGATCGGCGGCGAAACAATTCTCGCGCCGCGCCTGCATCAGCTGGGCGTAGTCAACAAACTGGTGGCGGACGGCACGGCGCTGGATACCGCATTGACCTGGAGCGATACCCTGTCCGAGCAGTCGCCCAACGCGGTCGAGCGCGTCAAAGCGCTGATGCAGCAAGCGCGCGGCAACTCGCTGGCGCAGCATTTCGAGGCAGAGAAGATCAGCTTTATCGAAAGCCTGCATCATCGCGATGCGCAGGAAGGCATCACCGCCTTCCTTGAAAAAAGAAAGCCTCACTACAAATGAATCCGCACAAGCGACGGCGCATCTACCTGATGCGCCATGGCAGCGTGACCTACTTCGACGCAGCCGGCAAACCCTACCTGCCCGAGCAGGTGCCGCTGAACGAACTCGGCCGCGCGCAGGCCACTGCGGCAGGCAAAATTTTCGCGCTGGAGAAGCTGCAGTTCGACCGCGTGATCGTTTCCGGACTGCCGCGTACAGTGGAAACTGCCACGCTGGTGCTGGAGCAAACCGGCCAGCCGATCGCACTCGAGCAATGGCCGGAGCTGGAAGAGATCAAGGGCGGCAAGCTGTCGGCGATCCCCGACGAAGCATTGAAGGATGCCTTTGTCGGCGCATTCGACGGACTGGTTCCTGAGCACAAGCAGTTCCTCGGTGGCGAATCGATCGGGCAACTGATGGATCGCGTCCATCCATGCATCGACCGCCTGCGCGCCGACAAGTCCTGGGATACGGTGCTGCTGGTACTGCACGGCGGCATCAATCGCGCGATCCTCTCCTACGCGTTGACCAACCAGCGCCTCTTCCTCGGCAACCTGGCGCAAACCGCCGGCTGCATCAATGCGCTCGATGTCGGCGACGATCCTGCCGACTGGGTGGTGCGTATCATCAATTTTTCGCCGCCCTCGCTTCTGCAAGGCGAGTCGCGCAACACGACGATGGAAGTCTTGCTGGATCAATACAGAAAATCCCGGCCGGTCTGACACTGGGTGCAACGATTGCGCCAGGTGCGACATTAAAAATAGTACGACCGTACTCTTTCATGAGATAGAATGCATTGAGCCGATAAATTTCATTTGCCGCACTTACGCGCCATCCACCCACAGGAGACAAGATGTTCGAAGAATTCATGGGCACCAGACCCGTTTCGGAGCGCCAGAAATTTGATCTTGGTGCCATGCAGGACTACATGCATCAGCATGTCGACGGCTTCTCGGGCGAATTGAACGTCGAGCAGTTCAAGGGCGGCCAATCCAACCCGACTTTCAAGCTGACGGCGACGAATGGCCAGCGTTACGTGCTGCGTACCAAACCGGGACCCAGCGCCAAGCTGCTGCCGTCAGCGCATGCCATCGACCGCGAATTCCGCGTGATGGATGCGCTGCACAAGGCCGGCTTTCCCGCCGCCCGCCAGTACGCGCTGTGCAATGATGAATCGATCATCGGCCGCGCCTTCTACATCATGGATTTCGTCGATGGCCGCGTGCTGTGGGACCAGTCGATGCCGGGCATGAGCAACGACGAACGCGCCGCACATTACGACGAGATGAATCGCGTGATCGCGCAGCTGCACACGATCGATTACGCTGCGATCGGCCTCGCCGATTACGGCAAGCCGGGCAATTACTTCACCCGCCAGATCGACCGCTGGACCAAACAGTACAAGGCATCGGAAACCGAGAAGATCGACGCGATGGACGCCCTGATCGACTGGCTGCCGAAGAACATTCCGGCAGGCGACGAGACCAGCATCGTGCATGGCGACTACCGGCTCGACAACATGATCTTCCATCCAACCGAGCCGCGCGTACTCGCCGTGCTCGACTGGGAGCTGTCTACGCTCGGCCATCCGCTCGCCGATTTTTCCTACCACTGCATGAGCTGGCATATTCCGCCCGGCCAGTTCCGTGGCATCGGCGGGCTCGACCACAAGGCGCTCGGCATTCCGAGCGAGGAAGAATACATCTCGAAATACTGCGAACGCACCGGCAAGACGATCCGCAAGGAAGATTTCAAGTTCTATCTCGCTTACAACATGTTCCGCATGGCCGGCATCTTGCAAGGCATCATGAAGCGCTACGTGGATGGCACGGCGTCGAGTGAACAAGCGCTGAAGGCCGGCAAGGCAGCGCGGCCGATGGCAGAGATGGGCTGGAGCTACGCGAGCAGCAAGTAAGCCCGTTCAAGACAACCACTGCCAAATCACACAACGACAGGAGACATCATGGATTTCGAATACTCGGACCGTTGCAAGCAATTGCAGGAAAAGCTTCTCAAATTCATGGATGAACACGTCTATCCGAACGAAAAGGCCTACAAGGAAGAGATCGACCGCAACGGGCTGGAGAAAGGCAATCGCTGGCTCGCCACCCGCATCATCGAAGACCTGAAGCCGAAGGCGCGTGCGCAAGGCCTGTGGAACCTGTTCCTGCCGAAATCGGCGCGTGCTCCCGAAGGCTTGTCGAATCTCGACTATGCGCCGCTGTGCGAAATCATGGGCCGCGTGCCCTGGGCGCCGGAAGTGTTCAACTGCTCCGCGCCGGACACCGGCAACATGGAAACCATCGAACGCTACGGCACCGAGGAACACAAGAAGCAATGGTTGGAGCCCTTGCTGCGCGGCGAAATCCGTTCTGCATTCGCGATGACCGAACCTGCCGTTGCATCGTCTGACGCGACCAATATCCAGACCCGCATCGAGCGCGACGGCGACGACTACGTGATCAATGGCCGCAAGTGGTGGATTTCCGGCGCAGGCGATCCGCGCTGCAAAATTTTCATCCTGATGGGCAAGACCGATCCGGACGCGCCGCGCCATTCGCAGCAATCGATGATCCTCGTGCCGACGGACACCCAAGGCGTGACCATCAAGCGCCCGCTGCCGGTGTTCGGCTATGACGATGCGCCGCACGGCCATTGCGAAATCCTGTTCGAAAACGTGCGCGTGCCGGCATCGAACATCCTGCTCGGCGAAGGACGCGGATTCGAAATCGCGCAAGGCCGCCTCGGCCCGGGCCGCATCCATCACTGCATGCGCGCCATCGGCGTGGCCGAACGCGGGCTGGAATACATGTGCAAACGATTGAACGAGCGCATCGCGTTCGGCAAGAGAATTTCCGAGCAAAGCATCTGGCACGAGCGCATCGCCGAGGCGCGCATCATGATCGACACCGCACGCCTGCTCACGCTCAAGGCAGCCTACATGATGGATACCGTCGGCAACAAGCACGCCAAGGCCGAGATCGCCATGATCAAGGTGCTGGCGCCGAACGTGACGCAGCAGGTACTCGATTGGGCAATCCAGGCGCACGGTGCGGGCGGCGTGTCGGAGGACTTCCCGCTCGCCTATCAATGGGCAGGCAACCGCACGCTGCGCATCGCCGACGGCCCGGACGAAGTGCACCGCAACGCGATCGCCAAGCTTGAACTGGCCAAGCACATGCACGTCCCGGCGACCGAGCAGGAACTGCCGATCACGCGCTCATAGGCGCCCTTCACAGGGTAGCCCGCAGGCGTCCTCTCCTGCCGACCGGCGCACGGCACGGAATCTCGAAGTTCTGCATAATCCCTGCAGAAGTTCGAGGTTCCACCATCGCCATATGCCATCTACAGGAGAGGAAACATGATCGACGTCTATTCCGCAGCGACTCCCAACGGCCACAAGGTCCACATCATGCTGGAGGAATGCGGACTGCCCTACCGCATTCACCACATCAACATCGGCGCCGGCGACCAGTTCAAGCCGGAGTTCCTTGCGATCTCGCCGAACAACAAGATTCCCGCCATCGTCGATCCGCAAGGACCGGACGGTAAACCGATGTCGCTGTTCGAATCCGGCGCGATCCTGGTGTATCTGGCATCCAAGACCGGCAAATTCCTCGGTCGCACCGACCGTGAAAGATTCACGACGCTGCAGTGGGTGATGTTCCAGATGGGCGGCGTCGGCCCGATGCTCGGCCAGGCGCATCATTTCCGCGTCTACGCGCCGGAGAAAATCGAGTACGCGGTCAACCGCTACACGAACGAGACACACCGGCTATACGGCGTGATCGACACGCAGCTTTCGAAGAATGCCTATCTCGCAGGCGACGAGTACACAATCGCCGACATCGCGACGTTTCCGTGGCTGCGTTCATGGAAGAATCAGGGCGTCGACTGGAGCGACTTCCCGCATGCGAAACGCTGGTTCGATGAGATCAGCGAGCGGTCCGCCGTCAAGCGCGGAGTGGAAGTGCTGGCAAACAGCAGCAAGCCATTCGACGACAAGGCGAAGGAAATCCTGTTTGGCAGGACGCAGTATGAGAAGCATTGAGCGGAAACACAGAGCGTCGCAACGACGCTCTGCCTTATCAGGTACGCCTGCAGAGCGCACCTGACAAGACATTCCATCAGCCGTATCGTCGTCCGATCAATTCCGCGACGCACACCGGCTTGTCGCCGCCTTCGCATTCGATCGTGACTTGCCATGTCACCTGCGCGCCGCCCGGAATATCCTCGACACTCAGCAGAGCCATCCGTCCGCGCACCTTGCTCCCGACCGGCACCGGCGCCGGAAAGCGGACCTTGTTCAAGCCGTAGTTCACCATCATCTTCACATCGCTCATGCGAACGGTGTGCTCCATCAACATCGGCAACAGCGACAAGGTCAGAAATCCGTGCGCGATGGTGCCGCCAAACGGCGACTCTTTCTTGCAGCGTTCGACATCGAGATGGATCCACTGATGATCGCCGGTGGCATCCGCAAACAGCTGCACGCGTTCCTGGGTGATCTGCACCCAATCCGATACCGCCACTTCCTGACCAACCAGGCTTTTCAATTCCGCGAGGGACGAGATTTCGCGCATATTGTCTCCAATTCTTATTCGAGGTTTGCGGGTTTCGGACGGCGCTGGAACATGCCCATGCCCTTCACCGTCGCCACCAGTTCACCGTGCTGGTTCCTGGCTTCCCACGAAGTGGTGATGACGCCGCGATCCGGTCGACTGCCGGACGGACGCGACTCCAGCGCAGTGGTGGTGACTGTCAGCGTGTCGCCGCCGCGCACCGGCTTCAGCCACCGGATCTCATCCACGCCCGGCGAACCGAGGCTCGCGGCTTCCTTCAGAAAGCCATCCACCATCAGGCGCATGATCATGCCGCAGGTGTGCCAGCCGCTGGCGATGATGCCGCCGTACATGGACTGCGCAGCGGCGGCCTTGTCGACATGAAAGGGTTGAGGATCGAACTTGGTTGCAAACTCGATGATCTCTTCTTCCGACACAGTGCAAGACCCGACCGCGATGGTCTTGCCGACTTCAAAATCTTCAAAGTACCACTTCAGTTGCGACATGCCGCCCTCTCCCGTTCAAGTGAAAACGTCAAGCCGATTTTTTGAAGCCTGGCTGTGCCGCGAATCGCGCCAAATGATAGTCGGTGTCGCCCAGCGTCACATCGATCATCGTCAGGCGCTTGAAGTGATGCGCCGCCGGCAATTCATTGGTCACGCCCATGCCGCCATGCAGTTGCACCGCCTGCTGGCCAACGTATTTGGCAGCCTGCCCGATGCGCGCCTTGGCGGCGGACACGGTGCGGCGGCGCTCTTCCGGATCGGAAGACGCGACCTTTACCGCAGCCAGCGTCGCCATCGAGCGCGCCTGTTCCATCTGCATGAACATTTCTGCCATGCGATGCTGCAATGCCTGGAATTTACCGATCGGCACGCCGAACTGCTGGCGGGTCTTCAGGTATTCGAGCGTGGCGGCGTTGAGCGCCTCCATCGCACCGACTGCTTCTGCGCACAACAGCGTCGCGCCATAGTCCGTTGCAGCTTCCAGAATGTCCCAACCCGCGCCTTCCTTGCCGAGCAATGCGCTGGCGGGCATCTGCACGTTCGAGAACGTGATATCGGCTGCGCGCTGGCCATCGATCGTACGGTAATCGCGCCGCGACACTCCCGCAGCATCGGCCGGCACGACGAACAAGGAAATGCCGCTGGTGTCGCGCTGTCCGCTTCCGGTGCGCGCCGACACGATCAGCTTGTCTGCCTGCCCGCCGTGGATCACTACCGTCTTGGTGCCATTGAGGACATATCCGTCACCATTCTTTTTCGCCGTCGTTGCGATGTCGAACATTTCGTAGCGGGATTGCTTTTCGCCGAGCGCGGCCGCGAGCTTCAACTCGCCGCCGGCGACCTGTTCCAGCAACGCTTCCTGTCCACCAGCCAGCTTCAGGAACTGCGCGCCCAGCACAGTAGCGAAGTAAGGCTCGACGACGAGGCCGCGACCCAGTTCCTGCATCACTACCATCATGTCAATCGCGGAACCATTGAAGCCGCCCTGCTCCTCAGGAACCGGCAATGCCGTCATGCCGAGTTCCACCAGCGTCGCCCAAGCCTCGCCGGACACGCCTTGCTCCGAATGGATGATCTTGTTGCGATGCTCGAAGGAATAATCCTTGTCGACCCAGCGGCGCAGGGCATCGGCGAATTGTTGCTGCTCTTGCGTGATATTGAAGTTCATGGTCGCCTCACAGTCCCAGAATCATCTGGGTGATGATGTTTTTCTGAATTTCGTTGGAGCCGCCGTAGATCGATGTCTTGCGGTAGTTGAAGTAGTACGGCGCAAGTGGTGCGGCATCGTCGTCCTGCGCGATGCTGTGTTCGCGCTCACCTTCGAGATACGTCGCGTCGAACGGCAACGCATATGGTCCCACGGCTTCCACCATCAGTTCTGTCAGCATCTGCTGCACCTCGGTACCCTTCACCTTCAGCATCGACGCTTCCGGTCCCGGGCCGCGCTTGGCGCTCTCCAGCGACAGCACACGCAACACCGTCATTTCCAGCGCCATGATTTCGATTTCGAGGCTGGCAACCTTGCTTGCGAACACCGGATCTTCCAGCAAGGGCTTGCCGTTCTTGCGCTGCTCGTTGGCGACACGCTTGAGAAACAGCAGTTCGCGCTTGGCGCGGCCCACTGCAGCGATATTGGTGCGCTCGTGGCCGAGCAGGTATTTCGCGTACGTCCAGCCCTTGTTTTCTTCGCCGATCAGGTTCTGTACAGGAACCTTCACGTTGTCGAAGAAGACTTCATTCACTTCATGGTCTTCGTCGAGCATGATGATCGGCCGCACCGTGATGCCCGGCGTCTTCATGTCGATCAGCAGGAACGAGATACCTTCCTGCTTGCGTGCGTTCGGATCGGTACGCACCAGGCAGAAAATCATGTCGGCATGTTGCGCCAGCGTGGTCCATGTCTTCTGACCGTTGACAATGTAGTGATCGCCTTGACGCTCGGCGCGGGTTTTGAGTGATGCCAGATCCGAGCCGGAACCCGGTTCGGAATAACCCTGGCACCACCAGTCTTCGCAACTCAGGATGCGCGGCAGATAGTGCCGCTTCTGCGCTTCGTTGCCGAAAGCCATGATGACCGGCGCCACCATGTTGACGCCGAACGGCAGGATCGGCGGCGTGCCGGCGCGCGCGCACTCTTCTTCCCAGATGTGACGCTGCACGGGAGACCAGCCGGTGCCGCCATGCTCGACCGGCCAGCCGGTGCCGACCCAGCCCTGTTTGGCGACGATCTTGTGCCAGCGGACGATATCCTCCTTCGACAGGCGCTTGTGATTCAGCACCTTGTCCTGCAGGTCCTTGGGCAGGCTCGCGTCCAGAAAGGCGCGAACGCTATCGCGGAAAGCCAGATCATCCGCCGTGTAATTCAAATCCATGCTGTCTCCTCATGATTGCGGCTAAAAAGCACGACCGTTCTAAATAATAGCGGAATTTGCGAACGTATGTTCAATTAATTTGCAGCCACTATGGCAGGTGAATTGCGCGTTGTTGACTGCAGAAAAAGGATGGATCAACGATCCTCGTAGAAGAGGAATCAGGATGTGAAATCAAGATGTGAAGCGGGATGAAAAACAGCAATGTTCAATGGACGTCGGCATGCCGAGAGAACGTTGTTCTCGCCGCGCCCCCGGAATCATCGCCAAAGGCGTCGCACATTGACGTCAGTCAATGGCATGCGCAAACGTGTACTGTCTATTGCAGCGTTTGCTTCGACACCGCCGGCATGGGCAATTGCAGCACACCGATGCCCTCGTCCGCCAATGCCTCGCATTCATCGGCGCTCGCCGTCCCTCGAATGCTGCGCTCCGGAATTTCGTTGTAGTGGATGCGGCGCGCTTCTTCCGCAAAGCGATCGCCAACGTCTTCAGTATTGCGGACGATGTGACGAGTGAATTCGAGCAATTTTTCCTGCACCTGATTCTGAATGTCAGACTCTACTTTCTGCATACCGGCAAGGTTCAGGCGCGGCGCGGAAGGAAGCCTGGCAATCCCTCGATTGCCGCACAAGGGACACGCCAGTTCTTGCCGCGCCAGTTGTGCGCTGCAATCCTCTTCAGAGGAAAACCAGCCTTCGAAACGATGTTGATGCTCACAACCGAGGTTATAGACTTTCATGGCCATCTGTACTGTGCGACAAGAGCTGCGGAACCGGGATTTTATGCCGATTCGCATCGAAGCTTGAAGTACAGTGGCCTGCGGCTTGCCAGGCTCGTCCACGGCACGCACAGCACCTGCGCATGCCGTCCGGCATGTCAGCCGGCGGGAACGTCAGCCGCGGCTGAACTCCAGCTGCCTTTGCATGTCGCCCGCCGTAAACGACAAGCGCTGGGCGAGCAGCAAGGCCTTCGCACGACGCCGCGCAGCGCGCGCAGCGATTGCGCCGGTAAGCTTGTCCACATCGGCCCTCATTTCCATCATCTGCTCCGCCTTTGCAAGTCGCACCAAACCGCGCAGGGATTCGCGGAGCACATGTTTTTCACGGGGGCTGGCATCTGCCGCGCAGCTTGCGGAAATGAGGTCGTCGATGATGGCTTCAGTGCTTGGCTTTTTCTTCATGGCTTTATTTTGCTTGGGGACGGGGGAATTTTTCTGATGGGAAAGTATGCAAAATGTTTGCTTTGAAGTATTTGATAATTCTCAAACTTGCCTCAGGAAAATCCTACGTCCACGAGAAATTTCTGCATGCCTGAAAAACGAAAACGCAAGAAAAAGCCCGCAAGGCTTGCGCGTTGCGGGCAAAACTTCCTGGGAGGCCTTAAGGGACCGACTTCATCGTACTTCCAGCAAGCAATGTATTCCTTGCGAAAACGCAAGGATTGCTGCTTGCATCCGGAGAGTTTCCTGTTTGGCAATGCGTGAAACATCCATGAATTTGACCGACAAATATTGCTTTTTTCAATTCCTTGCGATCCAGCTGGCAACGATCATCACCAGACCGGCGTTGACGGCGATATTGATACCCGGAACACTCCGTCCGTAGGGCTTTAGCGCGTTGATCACAGCCCATCCACCCCACAGCAGAAATCCGCCTCCACCACGGAACCAGTCCGCGCCGTTGTCACCGGTAAGCAGCTGAAAGAGACCGCCGATTGCGAAATAGACACACACAGCCGCCAGCGTCAGCCTGACATTTTTCTGCTCCATGAACTCCGAAAAAGATTGTTTTGAAGACATGCATTTTTCCTGTAATGACGATTTACTTGTGCTTTTCAAGACAAAAGCCGGCACAACTCGTTAAAGAGAATATCAGCCTGGCCTCCTGATGTCAGAGGGTACCCGGCCAGTTTTACTCGGTGCGAAAAAATTTCTTCAAGTCAGGATCGCCGTCAATGAAATTCGCGAGCCATTTTTGAACATCTTTTTCCTCCGGACTCGGCGATGGCTGAGGCGCTGACGAGCGATCTTTCCCCGCCATGAATTGCCGGTGAATCGGCAGCTCAGGTGGCAGCTCAGGTTCATGCGTCCCGACTGCCGGTGTGATGGGTGTTTCAGATGATTCCCTTGCCAGTACGGGCTCCATCTCTGCCCTGCTTCGCAATTTTGCGGCGAAGATCTCTGTTTCAATCAGGATGCCCCTTAAATCCCGGTATCGCTTCGGTGACTCTCTGCGAAGGAATTTGGCAAACAAGTGATCTGTCGCCTGAGGCGTGTCGGCGGCGGATTCGGCAGAATCGGGCACATCTCCTGTTTGCAAATGCAAAAAGTCGGATTTCAGTTTTTCCAATGCCTGGGCATCTGGTGTTTGCTCCCCAGCTTCTTTGATCCTGTCGAGACTCTCCATCAGAGTCTGCCCACGCTCGACCAACAGCGCATCTCTTTGCGCAGCATTCTCTTGTCCCGTCAAAAAATCATTGATCAGCGCTGACAATTGATTGCCGTTTTCCTCCTGACTCGCTCCCTGCGGACGCGATTGCTCACCAGCCGTGCCGGTATTGGAGCCGAAGCGGCGGAACACCTCGCCGCGGGCCGCCATTTTTTCTTCAAGATAAGCAAGTTGTGCGCGCGTTTCCGCCTTCATGAAATCGATCTGCCGAGGAAAATTAGCGGGATTCTCCAACCAGCGTTGTACCGGCCATGACGTCAGCATGTCCGATTTATTCCCCCATTCTTTTCGTGCATCCTCCTTCGCCTGCCGGGGCTTTCCTTTTAAAAAACCCTTCATCCTGACGAGTTCCGTATCCAGACGAGCCTGTATGTTTTTTTTCCATGCACTACCGTCCGCCTTTTGCCTTGGAGGCAAAGTGACGCCATCTGTCGAGTAATGAACCGGCTTATAGGACTTGTTGTTAACTTCGGCAATCTCGGCAAGGAGACCCTGCCTGCGATACTCCCGCGCAGAGATCAAGGCGTAAAAGTGCGCGCGCATGCCGAATCCCCTGGATTTGCCATCGGGATGCATGATATCCACGACATGGAGAAACTCCCTTTCCAGCTCCAGATCGTCTGCAATGAGATAGTGGTCGTAACGGTTTTGCCTGCTGTTTGAATGCAGGAATTTCAGTGACCCCGCACCCATGACCAATCCACCGACAATCCCCATTGCCAACAATGCCGAAGCCCCAACGGGATTGGCTGCCGCCACTCCAGCGCCAGTCATTGCCGCCGCCACGATCGCCATTTTCGCAATCGACGTGCCCGTATAAACAATGCTCCCCGCCAGAAAACCCGAATTGGAAATGACATTTGTACGAAAGAATTTGGCCCGTTGGCTCAGTTTCGTCTGCAAAAAACGCCGGTACCTTTGATCGCGGACGGATTCCGCATTGATCTCATTCCTGAGGAACGCATCGACTTTCTCCTTGCCCGCTCGGAAGTTCTTCTGCTTCTTGACTGACTTATAGGTCAATGTACTCGCCATGGCAGTACTGGCAATGCCGTACAGAGGCGTCAATGCGAGCGTTCCCGCAATGCTCAAACCCGTCGCCGCGCCAGCGGCGGTAGTACCCAATTGCGCGGCATTGAATCCGTGCTCGACGCCGAGGATGCCTTTGGCAACGAGCTCCTCGCCGGCGTGCATTATCACAATCGCGGACGATGTGGCAGACGAGGCTGAGATAACGCCACTCAGCTTGTTCATGCTTTTTGCAAAACGAAGCAACTCGGCTTGCTGCTCGCCAAGATGGATATACCGGCCAAGGAGAGGATGCAGATTTCCGCGCGCAGCGTCATCTGCCAACGCCTTGAGATTTCGCACATAGTTCTGCGTCAACTGTTCACGGGCGTTCAGTTTTTCGTTGGATTCAATTGCTTTCCGCGTATCGCGGATGCCGGCGCGCAAGGCAATGAAGGCCAAGGGCAAGACTACGGCAGAAATGCTGCTCGACAGACCCAGATTCAACGCATCTGCAGGCAGAAATTGCGCCTTTAACGACTCAAGCGGCGCGTCGGCAAGCTGCTTTGCCTGATCCGCAAGTTGTTGATATGTGGCGCTGAGAGCATTATTGCCAAGATTGGCGAGATTCTGCGCCGTGCCATAAAGCGCAGGAAGCAGGTCGCTCAGGTCCGCCCTGGATATGTTCAGCAAGCGGTTTTCATCCAGGTTGAGATGGGGCGCGTTTACTTGATTGTCTGGCTGGAATTGATTGTCCGTCTGCAGATCATCCCGCGTCGGAACAGAGGGTTCAGCATGATCATCCCGCCGGATTCTCACTAGATCGTACAAGCGCCTGCGCATGCTGCCATTGTCTTTACCGCGAGAGTGGCCGCTTGCGATTTGATCAGGAGCAGGGTCAGCTGAACTATTGGTCCCTGCGCCCTGCTGTTCAATCCCGGCATCATTCCGAACGGGATTCGCTGAGGGCCATTTGAGTAATGTCCCCCTCGTATTCGATGCTTTCATTGTCATGCCCCTTGACCGATGCAAAAAAGGGCATTTCGTGTTGCGGCTGCATCGTATCCAACCGATGGCATACATCCTGAATCGCGGAACAAAGAAGCACCTGCACACATGCCCTGATAATGATCAGGGTAGCCGCGCGGACATAAAGATTTCGTAAAAAGATGGGCGCGTGGCGTAAACGATGCGCAAAAAAATCGGACTGCGTTGATCAAGCAATCGCAGCGAGCCGTTCAGGCGCTAATGGTTTCGCAGACAACAGACCCGATGGGACATGGCGACACTGCAGGCGCCGGCATGCGGATCCATTGGCGACTGGAGAAGCCTTGCGATCCGGCTCCGAACGCAAACCACATCCCGACTCACTTCTGTGAGCAGACAATCGTCCCAGACCGAATCATTCGGTCTCAGAGGACATTGCCAGTCCGCTCCTTGATAAGCGGCCAGGCTTTTCGAAGGTAGTAAAGCATCGACCACACCGTGAGCACTGCGGCAACGGCCAGGAACCAGCTGCCCCAATATTCCGTATCGATGACACCGAACAGGTGGCCATCGAACAGCAGCATCGGAATCGCAATCATCTGCGCGGTTGTCTTGATCTTTCCTAGCGAACTAACGGCGACCGACTTGGACGCGCCGATTTGCGCCATCCACTCGCGCAAAGCGGAAATCGTGATCTCGCGCCCGATGATGATGAAGGCAATCACCGCATTGACCTTGCCGAACTCGACCAGCACCAGCAGCGCACCCGCCACCATCAGCTTGTCCGCAACCGGATCGAGGAACGCGCCGAATGCCGATGTTTCGTTCCAGCGCCGCGCGAGAAAGCCATCGAACCAGTCCGTGACGGCGGCGATGATGAAAATGGCGCAGGACGCGGCCCCTTTTCCGAATGGCGACAACCATGCGTCGGGCAAGTAGAACACCCCCACAACAAGTGGAATCAGCGCCACGCGCAACCAGGTCAGCAGAATTGGAATATTCAAAGGCATAGGATGGCTTCGAGAAATTTTCAGGCCGGATTATCGCCCGCAATTTGCATTGCGCGCAATTATTAGCGACTCGGGCATCGGATATTCGAATGTCGGTGCCCGCTTCATGCGCAACGCGTGCGCCTTGCCGAGACGTTTTTGTCCCGACGGTCAATGCAGCTGCTTGTAAATCTCCTCCGCGAGCTGGCGCGAGATTCCTTCAACCGAAGCAAGTTCTTCGACACTGGCATCCGCAACACCGCGCAGGCCGCCGAAACGCGCGAGCAGTTTCTGCCTCCGCTTCGCTCCGATCCCCTCGATCTCTTCCAGGCGCGAGGTTTGGCGCGCCTTTGCACGTTTGGCACGCATTCCGGTAATTGCAAAGCGATGGGCTTCATCGCGAATCTGTGCAATCAACATCAATGCGGCAGATTCCTTGCCAAGCTCTTGCGGCGCGCGCTCGTCGGCAAAGATCAGGGTTTCCAGTCCGACTTTTCTGCCCTCTCCTTTCGCCACGCCAACGATCAGGCTGATGTCCAAGCCGAGCTCGCTGAATACCTGGCGCGCCACTTCGACCTGACCTTTGCCGCCATCGACCAGCACAACGTCCGGCATGACACCATCGCCGTTTGCGACTTTCTCGTAGCGTCGCGTCAGCACCTGACGCATCGCGGCATAGTCGTCTCCCGGCGTGATGCCCAGAATATTGAAGCGGCGATATTCGCCATTCTGCATCGTGTGATGATGAAATACCACGCAAGACGCCTGCGTCGCTTCGCCCTGTGTATGACTGATGTCAAAGCACTCGATACGGAGCAAGTCGATGTCTTCGATATCGACTCCCAGCACATCCACCAGAGCCCGCGTGCGCGACTGCTGCGAGCCCTGCTCGGACAGCAGACGGGCCAATGCGATTTCCGCCCCCTTGTGCGCCATATCCAGCCATTGGCGGCGCTGCCCCTGAGGCTGGAATACCAGATTGATGCGATGACCGCATTGTTCGGCGAGCGCCATCATGAGCGCCGGCTCGTCGAATTCGACGTTGAGAATGATCGTGCCAGGGATGAATTTGTCGATGTAGTGCTGGGCCAGGAATGCTTTCAGCACTTCGACCTCGACCGAATCCTCTACCGTGGCGATGGCGTTATCCACGTGCGTCGGGAAGTATGCCCGGTCACCGAGATGCCGCCCGCCCCTTACCATCGCGAGGTTCACGCAGGCGCGGCCGCCCTGCACAATGACGGCGATGACATCGATGTCTGCGTCGCCGGCAACTTCCATGCTTTGCTGGTGCAGCACGCGAGACAGCGCCGTGATCTGATTGCGCACCGCCGCCGCCTGCTCGAACTTGAGTTCGGCAGCGAAGGCGTGCATCTTCGCTTCCAGCGCCTCCATCACTTCGTTCTGTCGTCCACGCAGGAACTTCGCCGCATTCTCAACATCGATCGCATAGTCTTCCTTGCCGATCGCATTTACGCACGGCGCACTGCAGCGATTGATCTGATGCAGAAGACAAGGCCGGGTGCGATTGGCAAAAACCGTGTCTTCGCACGTACGGATCTGAAAGACCTTCTGCAGAATCTGCATCGATTCCTTGACCGCCCACGCGCTGGGAAATGGCCCGAAATACTGGCTCTTCTTGTCAACTGCGCCGCGGTAATAGGCCATGCGCGGCACAGCCTGCCCGGTGATTTTCAGATACGGATAAGATTTGTCATCGCGAAACAGAATGTTGTATCGCGGCTGCAAGGTCTTGATGAGATTGTTTTCAAGAAGCAATGCTTCGGCTTCGCTTCGTGTCACGGTCGTTTCCAACCGCATGATGCGTTCCACCATCATCGCAGTCCGCGGACTGGTGAGGGTTTTCTGGAAATAGCTAGAAACACGCTTCTTGAGGTCTCGTGCCTTGCCGACATACAAGAGATTGTTATCGACATCGAAATAACGGTACACGCCCGGCAGGTGCGGAAGTTTCGCAACTATTTCAAGAATTGCCGTGCGCGGGTCGGGTGCAACGTTTTCGGACATCACTTCAACAATATCAGCTGGTGCAAAGCGACTGCGCAACGGCTTTCGCCGCTTGATAACGCACATCGTTCTGCAGTGCGTCCCAGTCCAAACCTGGCGTCTGTGGTGACAAGGATGCAATCCGGGCGGCCGATTCCCTGGCGGCAGAATCCGATTCCACTTTCAAGCCGACCAGCAACTGATCGGCCTTGTCCGGCGAATTGCAGATCAACACCATGTCACAGCCTGCAGACAAGGCTGCATGGGCGCCATCGACCACGCCGCCAGCGACACTGGCCCCCTCCATGCTGAGATCGTCACTGAAGATCACCCCCTGGAAGCCCATGTCCCGGCGTAGGATCGATAGCCACTTTTTGGAGAATCCGGCGGGATGCTTGTCCACCTTCGGATAAATGACGTGCGCCGGCATGACCCCGGACAGACCGAGACCGAGCCAGTCATATGGCGCAGCATCTTCGCCCAGAATCTCTTTCAATCCGCGCTCGTCAACCGGAATATCGACATGCGAATCCGCCTTGACAAAGCCATGGCCGGGAAAGTGCTTGCCGCAATTGGCCATGCCGGCAAGCGCAAGACCGTGATTCAAACTCTTTGCCAGCATCGTGACCACGCGCGGGTCGCGATGGAACGCGCGATCGCCGATGACACCCGATTCGCCATAATCGAGATCGAGCACGGGGGTAAACGACAAATCAACGCCGCAGGCACGCAACTCGGCGGCCAGCACAAACCCCACATCCGTCGCCGCCTTTGTCGCGGCAAGCACGTCCCGATCCCACAACTCACCCAGCCTGCGCATCGCCGGCAATTTCGTGAATCCATCTGTCTTGAATCGCTGCACCCGTCCGCCTTCATGATCCACGGCAATCAGTACGCCCGGCCGCGCTGCATGAATCGCTTCGGTCAGCGCGATCAGTTGCTCGCGGTTCTCGTAGTTACGCGCAAACAGAATGACGCCGCCGGTCAACGGATGTTGAATGCGACGGATATCGTCGTCATCGAGCGATGTTCCCGCCACGTCGAGCATGACGGGGCCCGATTTCAGGCCGGTCGTTCTTGTTGTTGAATTCATTTTTTCTCCACTATGACGAACGCGACCGCGTAATCAGCCTCATCTGTTATCGATACCTGCGCAGTCAATCCTTGCTGCTCCATGAAATCCCTTAAATCTCCGCTTGTTACCGCAATCGGCTTTCCGCCCGGCGCATTCAAGGTCTGCATTGCGCGCCACGTCATCGGCATGCGCATACCCAACCCAACCGCCTTGGAGAAAGCCTCTTTCGCGGCAAACCGCGTTGCCAGGAAACGGATGCCGCGCGCTTCGACCTTTGCCTTGCGGCCCTTGTATTTCAGTATTTCATCGGGACCAAGAATTTTTTCAGCGAATCGATCGCCGTGACGCGCCAAGGCCGCTTCGATACGCGAGATTTGAATAATGTCGGTCCCAATGCCGTAAATCATTTCTTGTGAATTCCCAGGCGCGCCGCAGTCATGATTGCCTTCATTTCCCGCACCGCATTCTGCCAGCCGATGAAAAGCGCCTGCGCGACGATGGCGTGGCCGATATTGAGTTCGATGATTTCCGGGATGGCCGCGATCGCATGCACATTGTCATAGTGCAAGCCATGACCGGCATTGACTTTAAGTCCCCATTTCACGCCTTCCAGCACGCCCGCTTGCACGCGTTCAAGTTCCTGCTGCTGTTCATCTTCGGTCCGGGCATCGGCATAACGGCCCGTGTGAATCTCTATCACCGGCGCACCCGCCTCGGCTGCCGCCTTGATTTGAACGGGATCGGCATCGATAAACAGGCTGACGCGGATGTTCTCGGCCTGCAGTTGCCGGATTGCGGCCTGCACCTGGGTAAAGTAACGGACCACGTCCAGACCGCCTTCGGTGGTGACCTCATCACGCCGCTCCGGGACCAGACAGACATCCTGCGGCTTGATCCGACACGCGAAATCGATCATTTCCGCCGTCACTGCCGACTCCAGATTCATGCGTGTGCGCAGTTGCGGACGAATGGCTTCGACGTCGGCATCCTTGATATGACGCCGATCTTCGCGCATGTGCAGAGTGATTCCATCTGCCCCGGCCTCTTCCGCCAGCAAGGCGGCCTGGACCGGGTCGGGATAGATGGTTCCTCGTGCGTTGCGCAAGGTCGCAACATGGTCAATATTGACGCCCAAATCGATAACCGGCTTGTGTGGATGCAAGAGACTCATGATGGGAATAGGTGATTTATAACTGCATCAAATCTATCAGAATCTGCCGCGTATTAAGTTGCGCGCCACCCAGATGATGTGCGAGCAAAAAACGCATCAGGAATTTGCTTTGCGTTTGCGTGGCAGGATCCGCGTAATCTTCATGCTCCATGTCGAGCAGCGTCTTGCCGGAAACGCGCGGCGTGGCATCGGATGGCAATGCCGGACGCGGTCCGCGTTCGGGATCGACGATATAGGTCTCGCCCGGCTCGACGGTGCGCCCGGTACGCGTACACACTGTGAAGTTGGCTGCCACGCCGGTTTCCTTCATCAGCGCCCGCTCGAATTTGCGCAATACGATGGGCGCTGGTTCACCATGGCCCAGCTGATTCAAGGCGTCGATGTAGCAATCGAACAGGGCTGGATGAGGATCATCGCGCGCCAGCAGCTTGACCAGCAATTCGTTCAAATAAAAACCGCATAACAATGCCGATCTCTCCAGCGGCAGCAAGCCGCCTATCCATTCCGCGCTGGTGAGCGTACGCACTTCCGATTTTCCGCTCCATCCAACAGACAAAGGCTGGAATGTCTGCAACGCACCACGCAATTTGGAATGCGGCCGCTTGGCACCTTTGGCGATCAGCGGAATGCGGCCGTAATCGCGCGAAAATATATCGACGATCAGGCTGGTTTCCTTGTAGGGGTGGCTGTGCAAGACGAAGGCGGGTTGATGCGCGACGCGGCTCTCCTTCTCCGTGGGTTTGCTGCGCTTTGCCTGGACGCCGACTCGGCCTTCGACCGGTGCATTGCCGTCATTCATCGCGCCGTTTGATCGAGCGTCGGATTCTCCTGCACCATGCGCCTGGCCCACTTGCCGTTCCATCTTTGTGCCATGCGACGGCATGTCCAACCCATGCATCACGTCCGCGACGTTGATGTTCATCCAGTGCTGCGCCTATTCGTAGCCGTATGCGCGGAGCCCGGCCTCGTTATCTGCCCAGCCGGATTTCACCTTCACCCAGATTTCAAGATAGACCGGGCCGCCGAACAGCTTTTCCATGTCAAGCCGGGACTGGGTCGATATCTCCTTGAGCTTCATCCCCTTCTGTCCGATAACCATCGATTTGTGGCCATCGCGCTCAACGAGGATGGCCACAAAAATGCGGCGCAGATTGCCTTCCTGCTCGAATTTTTCAATCACGACGGTGCTGGTATAAGGCAGCTCATCCCCCACAAAGCGGAATACCTTTTCACGCACGATCTCCGACGCGAGGAATTTTTCGCTGCGGTCTGTTATGTCGTCTTCATCGAAAATCGGCTGCTCTGCAGGCAAATGCTTCTTGATTTCGCCTTCGAGAACATCCAGCTGAAATCGTTGCTTCGCCGACACCGGAACGATGGCAGCAAAATCCCTCTCTGCCGCAACCTGCTGTGCGAAAGGCATCAGCACCGCTCTGTCCTTCACGCGGTCAGACTTGTTCAGCACCAGAATGCATGGCACGTCCGCAGGGAGCAATTCAAGAACCTGCTTGTCTGCAGGTCCGTAGGTACCCGCCTCGACGATGAACAGGATCACATCCGCCGCCGTCAGCGTATTGGTGACTGTGCGGTTGAGCGTCTTGTTCAAGGCATTGGAATGGCGTGTCTGGAATCCCGGAGTGTCGACATACACGAACTGCGCGTCTTCAGTGGTCTGAATGCCAGTGATCCTGTGGCGAGTTGTCTGTGCCTTGCGCGAAGTAATGCTTACCTTGGCGCCAATCAGCGCATTCATCAACGTCGACTTGCCGACATTGGGACGCCCCACGATCGCGATATAGCCGCATCGAAAGTCTGGAGATGATGCAGATTCAGTCATGCTGTTTTGGATTGGGTAGCAACAATGGGAGTTTCAATCTGATTCGAAGCAGGTATATCGGATTTGGCATCGGGCTTGGTATCAGCCTTGCCGTCCGGCTGACTGTCCGTGGCAGCATCGGATTTCAGTTCCTGCGCTGCATCCAGTTGCTTGACTTCTTGCCGCGACTCCGTCTTTGATGTCGCCTTCACCGACTTCTTCTGCACCTCGTCAACCGGTGCATCCGGCTGAATGGTCGCGATGCCGGCAAGCTTCAATTGCGAAGCACGCGGCTTGGTTTTGCGTGCAGTGCTCGAGCCTTTTGCAAATGCGTTCTGAACCGCCTCCAGCGCGAGCTTTGCGGCGGCTTGTTCGCCAGCCCTGCGGCTGCCACCGGTACCGAATACCTGGATATCGAGCTTGGGTACCAGACACTCGATTTCGAATTCCTGGTTGTGTGCCGCGCCGTGCGTTGCGACAACGTTATATTGAGGAAGCGCGATTTTCTTTCCTTGCAAATACTCCTGCAAGAGCGTTTTGGCGTCTTTGCCCAGAGTTTTGGGGTCGACCGTTTCCAGTATCGGAATGTACAAGGCCCGGATAACGCCGCACGCGGCGTCAAAACCCGCATCCAGAAAAATCGCACCGAATAAAGCCTCAAGCGTATCTGCGAGAATCGAGGGACGGCGAAAGCCGCCCGATTTCAATTCGCCTTCACCCAGCCGAAGGAACTGCGAAAGCTCCAGTCGTTGCGCAATTTCGTACAAGGACTGTTGTTTGACGAGATTGGCACGCAGCCGGGACAAATCGCCCTCATCAATCTTGTTGTAACGCTCGAACAGCAACGATGCAACAACGCAATTGAGTATCGAGTCACCCAGAAATTCCAGTCGTTCGTTATGCAAACTGCTATGGCTTCGATGTGTCAGAGCCTGCTGCAGCAATGCGGCATCCTTGAACGTGTGGCCTAGCCGGGTTTGCAATACCATCGAATCCATTTCCGCCTGCTGCGTGCAATCTTATTGAACCACCGGCTGGCGCCCCGTCGTCGCCACATAGTCAATGACCAGACTTACCGGGCCAAACAATGCAATTTTCTTCTCATATGCAACGCTGACATCCAAACCGCCATCGGCATTTCTTGTGATTTCCAGATCTTTACCTGCGATCGAGTCGATATAACCAGCCGCACTCTGTTTGTCGAACGCAAGCTGAATTTCCCTTACTGTCGTCCCGGCATTCTTGGCTGACACAATTGCCTTCTTGATTGCTGAGTACTCGACTACGGTCGGCACAATTTTCATTCCAATCACCGTAGCAATCGCAACAATCACGATCACGAAAATAAAGCCCGACAACGACACGCCTCTTTGTCTGTCCGTGATTCCTGACAATAGTTCCATGCGGTCACTCCCTCGTTTTATTTATTGAAAGCTGCCGATTCGCTTCAGATTGCCGAGATTCATCCAGACGAAAAAGGCCTTTCCGACAATATTTTCATCCGGCACGAAGCCCCAGTATCGGCTGTCCAGACTGTTATCCCGATTATCCCCCATCACGAAGTAATGTCCAGCCGGGACGGTACATGCAAATCCTTCGAGGTTGTAGCTGCACGATTCCCTGTACGGAAATGCATCCGGATTCGGAACATAGGCCGGCACCCGCTCATCATTCAGTATCTTGTGTCCTGCACCCGCCAGCCTCTCGGAAAACTGTTTGGAATAAGTCAAATGCTCTTCGTCCAGGTAGTCCGGCAAAGGCTGATATGAAAGCTCTTTACCATTGACGCTTAAACGTTTGTTTTTATAGACAATTTTATCACCTGGCACACCGATGACACGCTTGATGTAGTCAAGCGACATGTCCTTCGGATATTTGAAGACCATGACATCGCCACGTTGTGGCGCATTGACTTCAATGACCTTTTTATTAATAACCGGGAGGCGCACTCCGTAGGTGAATTTATTCACCAGAATCAGATCCCCAATTGCCAAAGTGGGAACCATTGAACTGGACGGGATCTTGAATGGCTCAAACAGAAACGATCGGAGGAAGAAAACGAGCGCAATAACCGGGAAAAAGCTTCCGGAATACTCGATCCAGGTGGGTTGTTTGAGAAGATCCGTTTCCAGCGCACTGCGACCGCGGTCGTCCGGCCGGACGCCATCCGCCATCAACCGGGCATTGCGCGCATCAAATGCAGCCAACGCCACATCGGCCCGCGCGCGCCGCTGCCTGGTGAGATAAAAGACATCGAGAAACCATATCACCCCGGTCGCAATGGTTAGAACAAAAAGGATTAACGCAAAATTGCCAAGAATCGCTTGCAAACTCATTTATCGTCCACTTGTAAAATCGCCAGGAATGCTTCTTGCGGCACCTCTACCGAGCCGACCTGCTTCATGCGCTTCTTGCCGGCCTTCTGCTTTTCGAGCAGCTTGCGTTTGCGACTGATATCACCTCCATAGCACTTCGCCAGCACGTTCTTGCGCATGGCTTTGACGTTCTCGCGGGCGATGATGTTTGACCCGATCGCAGCCTGGATCGCGACGTCGAACATTTGACGCGGAATCAACTCACGCATCTTGGCCGCAACCGCCCGTCCACGATACTGGCTGGTCGAACGGTGCACGATGATCGCCAAAGCATCCACCTTTTCCGCATTGATCAGCATGTCTACCTTGACGACATCTGCGGCGCGATTCTCCAGGAATTCATAATCCATGGATGCGTAACCGCGCGACGTGGACTTCAGCTTGTCGAAGAAATCGAGCACGATTTCCGCCATCGGCATTTCATACGTCAGCATCACCTGCTTGCCGTGGTAAGTCATGTTGGTCTGTACGCCGCGCTTCTGGGTACATAGCGTAATGACCGAACCAACGTACTCCTGCGGCATGTACAGGTTGACTGTCGCGATCGGCTCGCGAATCTCCTCGATCTTCGATGGTTCCGGCATCTTCGATGGGTTATCGACCGAGATGATGGTGCCATCGCGCTGCACGACCTCATAAATGACGGTGGGTGCCGTCGTGATCAAGTCCATGTCGAACTCGCGTTCGAGTCGTTCCTGCACGATCTCCATATGCAGCAAGCCAAGGAAGCCGCAGCGGAAGCCGAAACCAAGCGCCTGCGACACTTCAGGCTCGTACTGCAATGCCGCGTCGTTCAGCTTTAACTTTTCGAGCGAATCGCGCAGCGCGTCATACTGATTTGCCTCGACCGGAAACAAGCCTGCAAACACTTGCGGCTGCACTTCCTTGAATCCCGGCAGCGGCTCTGCGGCCGGCTTGGCAGCCAGCGTAATCGTATCTCCGACCTTTGCCGCCTTCAGTTCCTTGATGCCCGCGATGATGAATCCAACCTGCCCTGCCGATAGCACGTCGCGCGCCTGCGATTTCGGCGTGAACACACCAATGCTTTCCGTCAGGTATTGGGCTCCGGTCGCCATCAGCAATATCTTGTCCTTGGGGCGCAACGCGCCGTTGACAATCCGGACCAGCATGACAACACCCACATAGTTGTCGAACCATGAATCGACAATCAACGCCTGCAGCGGCGCATCGACCGCCCCCTTGGGAGGTGGCACCTTGCTGATCAATGCCTCCAGTACATCCTCGACGCCCATGCCTGTTTTTGCGGAGCACCGTACCGCGTCGCCGGCATCGATGCCGATCACATCCTCGATTTCACGAATCGCATTTTCCGGATCGGCGGATGGCAGATCGATCTTGTTCAACACGGGGACCACTTCAACACCAAGATCCAGCGCAGTATAGCAATTGGCCACCGTTTGCGCCTCAACGCCCTGAGAGGCGTCCACCACGAGCAATGCCCCCTCACATGCGGACAATGAGCGGCTGACCTCATAGCTGAAGTCCACATGGCCGGGCGTATCGATCAGGTTCAGATTATAGATTTCGCCATCACGCGCCTTGTAAGACAAGGCCGCCGTCTGCGCCTTGATCGTAATGCCACGTTCCCGCTCAATATCCATCGAGTCGAGGACCTGGGCTTCCATCTCGCGATCGGACAAGCCTCCGCATAATTGGATAATGCGGTCAGCCAGTGTTGATTTGCCATGATCGATATGGGCGATGATGGAAAAATTGCGAATGTTATCCATTAATTAAGGTGCAATTACAAAAAAAGCGCTCTGAACAGGGTAGCAACCCCAAATGAGCGCCTCTTCCAGAAGGTTGTTCAATAACGCGCATTTTACCGGATTTCAGAGTGGAAAACCCTTGAATGTGGAGTCAAACCCATTTCACATCCCGCATTCTTTCTTTCTTGAAATCACGAAAAATTGCATCGAAAATGTTCTTGTTCGCTCACTCTGCCGTCATTCAAATTCAAGAATGACAAGCCACACCATCGCAATTCCGAGCGAAGAATATTTCGCATTCTGAATTATGGCGCGCCCAAAAAATCTCTCACTTTTGCCTCATCCAGAAAATAGTTGCATAGCTGTACCGTCGTCGCATTGTCTTTAGACCCAACAAGTACGGGTACCAGTTCATCGAACTGCGCGACCAGCCCGTCATCGGCATCCACGTCGACAATTTCAAGCGCAAACGGATATTCGCTACGCAATGCTTGCAGCGCCTCAATCATGTCATCGCAAAGATGACAATAGCTTCTGGAGTAGAGAGTGAAGTGAACCAAAGTGGATTTGGTAAGCGTGGATAAAGAAAAGGCCACAAGCCTCATGCAGCTGGTGGCCCTTGTCGGAAGAGAAAATGCTACTGCCCATTCGGCCGGATCGGGACGAATTGCGATGCCTCACCGCGTCGTACAAGCACTACAGCGGCCTTCTTCGTATCAAGTTTGGATACCGCGACATTGAACTGCTTGGCATCCTGCACATCCGTATTATTTAGTTGAAGTATCACGTCCCCTGGACGCAGTCCGGCACGTGCCGCAGAACCTTCAGCCGCATCAACAATAACTCCCCCATCCACCTTAAGCTCCTTTTTCTGGGCTTCTGTGAGGTCGCTCACCACCAATCCCAAGGCATTGGCGGGCTGCTCGGGTTTTGCTTTTTTCGGTTCCTTCTTGGCGGTTTTTTCGGGTTCCAGCTCGATGATCGTCAACGTGAAATCACGCGGCGCACCCTTGCGCCACACGGTCAATGTCGCGCGCGTACCGGGTTTGATTGCACCGACAAGCCGCGGCAGATCGCTCGATTTTTCGATATTGATGCCATTGAGCTTGAGAATGATATCTCCGGCTTCCAATCCACCCTTTTCTGCGGGGCCACCCGGCTCGACCCGCTGTACCAAAGCGCCGTTCGCTCTAGGCATCCCAAGCGATTCAGCGACATCTTTCGTGACTTCGCCGATCTGCACACCTATGCGGCCACGAGTTACTTTGCCGGTTGCTCGTAACTGATCCGCAACACGTACCGCCTCGTCAATGGGAACGGCAAATGAGATTCCCATGTATCCGCCGGAACGGCTGTAGATCTGCGAATTGATGCCGACCACTTCGCCGCGCATATTGATCAACGGCCCGCCTGAATTTCCGGGATTGACCGCGACGTCGGTCTGAATCAAGGGCAGATAGTCACCGGTATCGCGTGCCTTCGCCGAAATAATGCCCGCAGTCACTGTATTCTCAAGTCCGAAAGGAGAACCGATTGCAATCACCCATTCTCCGACGCGAAGCTTGCCCGGATCACCGATCGTCAGGCGCGGCAGATTGCTCCCTTCAATCTTGACAACCGCGACGTCCGTGCGTTTGTCCACGCCAATAATCTTCGCCTTGAACTCGCGCTTGTCTGTCAACGTGACATAGACATCATCCGCGCCGTCCACCACGTGCGCATTGGTCAATACGAAGCCGTCAGGCGAAATGATGAATCCCGAGCCAACGCCACGTTGAACTTCCTCGTCCTGTTGCGGGCCAGGCTTGCGATTTCGCGGTGCCGGCTGTTGACGTGGCGGCATCGGCACACCAAAAAACCGCCGAAAAAATTCCTGCATCTCTTCGTCGTCGCTACCAGGAATGCCTTGGCCATTTTTTACACGTTCAGTTGTCCGGATATTAACCACGGCCGCTCCCGTTCTTTCCACCAGATCGGTGAAATCGGGAAGTCCTGCGACAGATGCTGCAGATGCCGACGACACACCGCCTGCCAAGGGGAGTGCAAAGAATGCACTGCTCGCGCCAAGGAGTACCGCCAATATTGTGTTCCGTGCAGACAAGATTGCCCTCATGGTTCTTTAGTTACCTGGATTTGAATTCAATCGAATTGGCGACTTGCTTGATTGCCGTAGACGGCACCTCGCCCACGATGGTAAGCCAAAAATCGCCTTGACGTTTACCAGCGATATTCATTGCACCTTGCTGCATGAATCCTTCGGTACGGCTTTGCGTGCCCGGCTCGATAAATACGGAAATCGCAGCCAGCCCGTCAGAAAACACAATCTGTGACACTTCTCTTTGATGAGGCTGTGTCGCTGGATGTGCATTATTCTGTGCATTTCCGGACGCGCTCGAATTCATGGGAGTCGTATCCGATACCAGCCGCTTCACTTCGCGAATTTTCTTGAACCCCGGAGGCACGGATTTGACCGTCCAGCCGGACAAACTAACCTGACTCATGACTGCATTTTCAACTCGCCAGCCGGCAGTGTTTTGAAAGGTCGGCTTCACGCGATTCTTGTCGATATTTCCGATTGCAATCTGGGTAAAAGTGATTTGCTCGACGACCTCGCTTTTTTCGTTCAACGTCTGCGCCCGAAGCAACAAGCCAGTCGTCTTTTCCGCCCACAATTGATATCCATAACGCAGGTTATCCTTCGGTTCCAGTACGATTGCCTGCGAATCGTGTCCCGCCACGCGTCCTGCTTCGCCTTTTCTGACATTGTAAAAATCGGTCAAATCGGACGGATTGGCTGCCAGAATCGCAGGGAACACGTCGTGTGTGACGCGCTTTTCTACCAGCAAGGTTTTGGCTTCAGGCACATAACAAACGACCTCTTCGTTACTGCGTATATATTCACGTGGCTTGCCGTCGAGAATCTCCAATTTTTCGATTTCCCTCTTGCCATCCACCAGATGCGTGATACGCGACGTGCGAATCTGCGTTCCCTGTTGGTACACGAAAGTGCCAGCGTAATTGAGCTTCTGCGCTGCAGACTGGATTTTCTTCAACCAGGACTGCGCCTCACGTTTATCAGCGGGCGACTCTATATTTTGAGCCTTGGCTGATAGAGCAAAGAGAACAGAAAACGCAACGACAAACCTAAATAAAACGAGTGTTTGCCGCATACAAATCATTTATTGGAATCGGTTGCAAAAGTGGCCGAGCGTGCATACTGCGCAGTGCTGTACACGGATGGGGAAAATCGTTGGTGCGCCAGCAGGTAGTCGTCAATGCGTGCGTCACGCAGTACTACGCCTTCCGGGGCGCGAGTAGCGATCAAGGCCGGCTGGGCCATGCGGGAATCAACGTGCGTGATGCTTGAAGCTGTCGCCGCAGCGGAAGCAAGACTTGTCTCGCCGGCGTCACCACCTGTGATGTCCTTCATGGCCACCATTAGCTGCGGTGCCGTGACAAATGCAACCGTCGCCACCGCTGCTGCGGCCGCAACTCCGGACAGTGCCCATCGCTTTGCGGGCCGCGGGAATGCATTCGCTTTGCCGGATGCCGCCGGCATTCCGACTCCAATGGCGTCAGATGTCGACGACTGCATAGCCATTGCGGGTGCAATGATTGTCGGCTCCATTTCCAGGCGCGCCGCCATGCGGGCGGCAAATCCGGGACTCAATTCAACAGCAATGTCGTCCGAGCGCAACACATCGCCGATTTGGTGATATAGCTCCCAGTCGTTTCGGTGATCAGTTTGGCGCAAAGAAGCAAGCACCATCTCCGTCTGCTGATCGCTTAACTCTCCATCAGCAAAAGCAGAAATCTGTTCTTTGGCCATTTCTTTCGTATTCATTACAACCTCGTTTAAGCTGGGCTGATCCCTGTTTTCGTTCCCAAATCCGTATTTATAGGCGCTTTTGCCGCTACCAACGTTTGTCTATTGCAGTACCCAGCAATGGCCTCAGCTTTTCTGCGATAGCCTCACGCGCCCTGAATATCCGGCTGCGTACGGTCCCGATCGGACATCCCATCGCCTCCGCAATTTCATCGTAGCTCAACCCTTCGATTTCGCGCAATGTGATTGCAACACGCAGCTCGTCCGGAAGTGCATCCATCGCCACATTCACAGTCTCGGCGATCTGCTTGGTTGCCAGCATCGATTCCGGCGTATTGATGTCCCGCAGGTGTTCACCATCATCAAAGGTTTCTGCTTCTTCAGCATCAGCTTCCGTTGACGTGGGTGCGCGCCGCCCCTGCGTCACCAGATAATTCTTCGCAGTGTTAATGCCTATCCTGTACAGCCACGTATAAAACGCAGAATCGCCGCGAAACTGAGGCAGGGCCCGATATGCCTTGATAAAGGCTTCCTGCACCACGTCCTCGGCTTCCGCCTGATCGCGCACAAGCCGAGACACGAGCCGCATCAGTTTCCGTTGATACTTGGTCACTAATAGCTCGAACGCTTTTTTATCGCCACGCTGGACGCGCTCGACAAGCAGTTGGTCAATGTCGCGTTCTGTCGTCAATCCCCATTCCCTTGTTTCATTGCAACATGTACGCGGCTTTGTTAGTTGACTGGAAGAAATATAGTAAGTTCAACGCTGTCCGAATAAATTCACGCTTTTTTTTGATCAGCCGAACTCTTATGCGCGGCGATCCATCGGCAAGCAACCGATAATGCCCGGAATTCGTCCCGCGAAACGCAGTCCGGCAAAATCGACACGACCACCACCGTCCCGTTATCGGTCTGCAAGCGCAACAACAACAGTTGCGACCAAAGTGTCGAGTCCTGCAATAACCGAACTGGCACACTACTATTTACATGCGGCCAATTTGGTTCCTGACAAGATCCAATTGAAGCGCTCAATTCCTTGAGACGCACTTGCCCAATACCCGAGATATCAATATGTATGGCTTTTCGGTTTTGAACGGTATGATAAAACCCAAAAAGTGCTGGGAAAAAACTGAAAACCGCAATGACGCCGCGAGGCAGTGCAGAAAGATTGCCAATCACGCCGAGAGAAATCATGCTCCCGGCTGCGATCACCGATGCGCACACGCCACCGACCAGTATCAGCAATAGTCGCGATGGTTTTACCACGACTGATACCGCAATTGACATGATGGAAGAGCTGAAAAGGTGATTCGCAACCGATTCCGCCTGGGACCAGGACGGAATCGGAGAAATCAGACTTTGCCGAAGATAAGCGTCCCGTTCGTACCGCCAAAACCGAACGAGTTTTTGACCGCTATGTTGATGGACATATCGCGCGCGCTATTGGCGCAATAATCGAGATCGCAGGCCGGATCCTGATTAAAGATGTTGATGGTTGGCGGGGACAGTTGATGATGCAGCGCCAGTACCGTGAAGACCGACTCGAGCCCGCCAGCGCCGCCCAGCAAATGCCCGGTCATCGACTTGGTCGAGTTGACGACGATGCTTTTCGCATGATCGCCCAGCGCGCGCTTGATAGCGACTGTTTCGGCAATATCCCCCAGAGGCGTCGATGTACCATGCGCATTCACATAGTCCACCTGATCCGGGTTGATTTCCGCATTTTTCATCGCGGCCACCATGCAGCGCCGCGCCCCGTCACCGTCTTCCAATGGTGCGGTCATGTGATAAGCATCGGCACTCATGCCGAAACCAAGTACCTCGGCATAAATCTTTGCACCTCTGGCTTTCGCGTGTTCGTACTCTTCGAGCACCATCACACCAGCGCCTTCACCCAGTACAAAGCCATCGCGATCCTTGTCCCAAGGGCGGGAAGCTGTCGCAGGATCGTCGTTCCGGGAGGACAATGCGCGAGCTGCGGCAAAACCACCGAGACCAAGGGGCGAGACTGTCGATTCGGCCCCTCCCGCGATCATGACATCGGCATCACCATACTCAATCAAGCGGGCCGCTGCACCAATGCAATGCAACCCTGTGGTACACGCAGTGACGATGGCAAGGTTGGGTCCCTTGAGTCCGTATTTGATCGAAAGATGACCCGAGATCATGTTAATGATCGACGCTGGCACGAAGAATGGACTGATCCTGCGAGGCCCGCGGTTGATCAACTCCGAATGAGTTTCCTCAATCATCGGCAAGCCGCCAATACCCGATCCCACGATAACACCGATTGTTTCAGCGTTTTCTTCGGTCACGGTCAGGCCGCTATCCTCTATCGCCTGGATACCGGCAGCCATCCCATAATGGATGAACGTATCCATATGGCGCGCTTCCTTGCCGGGAATGTAATCCTCGATATTGAAGCCCTTCACCTCACCACCAAAGCGCGTGGAGAAAGGTGTGGCATCAAATTTTGTGATGGTCGCAATACCCGATTTGCCTGCGGTCAGTGCAGTCCACGAATCGGCAACATTATTGCCGACAGGTGAAACACAACCGAGGCCGGTCACTACAACTCGACGTTCACGTGAGCGGCTCAAGCGTCTCTCCTGGATCGATCAAAAACAGAATCAGGCCTTGACGTGTGCCTTGGCGTAGTCGATCGCCTGCTGCACCGTTGTGATTTTTTCGGCTTGTTCGTCCGGGATTTCCATTTCGAACTCGTCTTCAAGCGCCATCACGAGTTCAACCGTGTCAAGCGAATCGGCACCGAGGTCGTCAACAAAAGACGATTCATTTTTGATGTCGGCTTCAGCGACACCCAGTTGTTCAGCGACGATCTTCTTAACGCGTTGTTCGATATCGGACATATTTTGCCTCCAGTAGGTTACAGAAAGTGCGCGCATTTTATCAGGTTTGCGCAATGAAAATTCACTTTCAGCCTTTGCCTTCAATATTGATTGATCATCGGCCAAAAGCAACTTATTCTCGCTTAATTCATGTACATGCCGCCGTTCACATGCACTGTCGTGCCGGTAATGTAAGCGGCTTGCGGCGACGCAAGAAATGCCACCGCTGCGGCGATATCCTCAGGCAAGCCCAGTCGGCCCAGCGGAATCTGCTGCAACAGAGCGGAGGTTTGTTGCTCGCTCAATGTCTTCGTCATGTCGGTATCGATGAAACCGGGAGCGACACAATTCACCGTAATGTTCCGGCTGCCGATCTCGCGAGCCAATGCGCGCGCCATGCCGGCAACTCCCGCCTTGGCAGCCGCATAATTCATTTGCCCCGGATTGCCGGCAGATCCAACCACGGACGTGATGTTGATAATGCGTCCATGTTTTGCTTTCATCATGCCACGCAATACTGCGCGGGATAATCGGGCTACCGCGGTCAGGTTGGTGGCGATAACGGCATCCCACTCTTCATCTTTCATCCGCATGGCAAGCTGGTCTTGAGTGATGCCCGCGTTATTCACAAGAATCGACAAACCACCGAACTCTTTCTGAACTGCCTCGATTGTCGCGTTACAGGCATCTGCGTTGTTTACATTCAGTACAACGCCCTTACCGCAATCCGGCCTGATTTCAGACAAATACTTTGAAATCGTTCCCGCACCCGCTTCCGTAGTGGCCGTGCCGATCACCTTTGCCCCGTTCCTGGCAAGCTCTTCCGCAATTGCCTTGCCAATTCCGCGCGACGCGCCGGTGACCAGCGCAATTTGATTATTCAGATTCACCTCAAAACCTCCAAGACTTTATCCAATGACGCTTGATCGACAATTGCGTCGCCTGCCAACTCACCATTGATGCGCTTTGTCAGCCCGGCCAAAACCTTGCCAGGACCGCATTCGACCACATGCGTCACGCCGCCTGCCGCCATTTTCTGCACGGTTTCGACCCAGCGTACCGGGCTGGCAGCCTGACGCACCAACGCGTCCTTGATGGCAGCAGCATCCTGCTCGATGGCAACATCGACATTGTTAATCAATGGAATTCGTGGAGCAGCAAAGCTTATGTCGGCCATGTAACTACGCAACCGATCAGATGCCGGTTTCAGCAAGGACGAGTGAAACGGCGCAGATACCGGGAGTGGCAATGCACGCTTCGCGCCTTTTGCCTTCGCCACTTCGCAGGCCCGCTCGACCGCACCTTTGTGCCCTGCAATCACGACCTGCGCGGGGGCATTGAAATTAACCGCTTCAACGATTTCGCCTTGCGCTGCTTCAGCACAAACGGCACGCACATCATCGTCAGACAAGCCAAGAATTGCCGCCATACCGCCCTGCCCTACTGGCACGGCTTCCTGCATCGCCTTTGCACGAAAACGGACCAGCGGCACTGCATCCTTGAACGCAATGACGCCAGCAGCCACCAATGCCGAATACTCGCCAAGGCTGTGGCCGGCCACGATCGCAGGCTCCCGCCCTCCAGTCGCGATCCATGCCCGATAAATCGCCACGGCAGCAGTCAGCATGACTGGCTGCGTGTTGGTTGTCAGGTCGAGATCCTCCTTGGGCCCTTCAGCAATCAGCTTGCCCATGTCGAATTGCAATGCGTCCGAAGCCTCGGCGATTGTCTGCTTGACGATCGCGTTATCTGCGAAGCCACTCAACATTCCGACGGCCTGCGATCCCTGGCCGGGAAAAACAAATGCACATTTGATCATACTGGTATTTAAAGAGTAGTTACATTTGTGCGAGAACCGCACCCCATGTGAATCCGCCGCCGACACCTTCCATCAAGACATTTTGTCCTGGCTTGATGCGGCCATCGCGCATCGCTTTGTCGAGCGCAAGGGGGATCGACGCGGCCGAGGTATTGCCGTGCTGGTCTACCGTAACCACCATTTTTTCAAGCGGCAAGCCGAGCTTCTTGGCAGTACCTTGCATGATCCGGATATTTGCCTGATGCGGAATCAGCCAATTAACCTCCGAGGCCGCCATGCCAGCAATCCTGAGCACTTCATTTGCAACCTTGTCAAGGACAGATACAGCGAGTTTGAATACTGCCTGCCCATCCATATGCAGGAAAGCGCTGCCCTCAACCACACCTCCACTGACCCTCCCGGGGATACAGAGAATGTCGGCATGGCTGCCGTCCGCATGCAGTTTGGTCGCAAGAACTCCAGGCTCACGCGATGCCGTCATCACCACCGCACCGGCCCCATCACCAAACAACACACACGTGGTACGGTCTTCAAAATTCAGGATGCGCGAAAATACTTCCGCGCCTATGATCAGAACATTTTTATGAGCGCCGGATTTGATGAAGCTATCGGCAACGGACACCGCGTAGACAAAACCGCTGCATACAGCCTGGACGTCCACTGCGGCACATTCATTCGTGATTCCGAGTTTGCGTTGCACTACGCAGGCAGTGCTGGGAAAGCCTCCGAAATGATCTGGTGTGGACGTCGCCAAAATGATGAGATCAATGTCATTTGCATCAAGCGCCGCCATTTCAAGAGCACGTCTGGCAGCCTCAACAGCGAGATCACTCGATTGCACATGAGGCTCCGCATAGTGACGAGCTGAAATCCCGCTGCGCGACACGATCCACTCGTCGGAGGTCTCAATCCCCTTTTCCGCCAGCTGCTTGGCGAGCTCTTCATTCGTTACACGCCTGGGGGGAAGATGACTCCCTGTACCGATGATTTTGCTATAGAGATTCATGCCGATTTCTGTTGTGTTAGATCATTGACTCCGGACCCGCCAGCTGCTGCCGGATCCGTTTCCGGCTGCGACATCAATTCTGCGATCGATTTCGAAATGCGTGAAATGACATCGTATTTTGCTGCATCGAATGCGCGCTTGATCGCCCATTCATATCCGTACGCATTTTCACCGCCATGGCTCTTGAAGACAAGTCCCCGAAGACCCAGCAAACTGGCGCCATTGTAGCGGGAAGGATTCATGCGACGGGAAATTGCCTTGATGGCACCTGTGGCGATCAAGGCGCCCAGCATGTTAAGCGGATTGCGCTTGAACTCGGTGGTCAGGACCTTCTTTACAAAACGCCCAAGGCCTTCGGAAGCCTTGAGCACCACATTCCCCACGAAACCATCGCATACAACGATGTCCGTCGTGCCCTCGAAGATATCGTTACCTTCCACATTGCCGTGGAAATTGAGCAGGTCTTTCTCATGGTCGGCACGCAGCAATGCGGCGGTTTGTTTGACAACATCGTTACCCTTGATGTCCTCTTCGCCAACATTAAGCAAGCCGATCGTGGGTTTTGCCTTTCCTTCAAGGGCGGAAACCAGCACGGCTCCCATCAAGGCAAACTGATGCAAATGTTGGGCTTCGCAGTCGACATTGGCCCCCAAGTCAAGCATGTAAGTGGGTGCATCTTTTTGATTGGGGATAAGGGCACAGAGTGCCGGACGATCGACCCCTGGAATAGTCTTCAACACATAGCGAGACACCGCCATCAGGGCACCAGTATTGCCGGCAGAGACACACGCATGCGCGCGCCCGTCTTTCACCAGATTGATGGCGACCCGCATGGAGGAATCCTTCTTCCGCCTCAACGCGACTTCGAGCGGATCATCCATCGTGACGACTTCTGTCGCATTGAGGACTGATAGACGAGGATGGTCTGCAGCTTTATGTTTCTTGAGTTCCGCGCGGATTGCGCTTTCCAGACCGACCAGAATCAGCTCAGCCTCAGGCTCGCTATTGACGAAAGAGACAGCTGCGGGAATTGTGACTGCGGGGCCATGATCGCCACCCATGCAGTCAATGGAAATTTTGATTGTCATTTTTTTGATTCAGTACCTCGCTCCAACCAACCTGCGGGCCAGATCCGGCGTGATTCAAAATGACGCAATGCGTTCTTTCAAAATATGAAAAAACGGCGCTAAGTCAAACCTTCGGCGCCGCTTTCAGCATACAAAAAGTGTGCGGAACGATTACTCGTCGTTCTTGGTCTTCAACACTTTGCGACCACGATAATAGCCGTTGGGGCTGATGTGGTGACGCAGATGCGTTTCGCCAGTTGTCGGCTCAACTGCCAGCGGCGGAGCGGACAGAAAATCGTGCGCACGATGCATGCCACGCTTGGATGGGGACTTTTTATTTTGCTGAACGGCCATGATAGCTCCTAAACCTGAAGACTTCGAATTTTAACATACCCGGATTGCCAACCATTTTACAAACCGGATCTTTCCTGCATTTCCTTCAAACGCATTGCATGCGCCCGAATTTGACCCCATCTATTGCTTGAGGCTTTTCAGCACTGCAAACGGCGAAACCTTTTCCGCTCCCCGCTCAACATCTGGCGCCAACTGATCCGGGCAAACATCGTGCTTGGCTGACAGGGGAATGGTCAGTAACGCCTCATCCTCTATCAATTCAGCAACATTGAAAGTCCGACTCCCAACAATGACTTCAACCGAATCATCTGCCAAAAATGCATCGATCTCGTCCGCATCAGCATCACTCCGGGCCAGTACAAGCACCGAATCGGATGCAACATCAAACTCAAACGGCGTCAGGCAGCGCTGGCAAATCAAACGCACCGAGCCCGACACAGAAAGCAGCAACTGCGAATGACCACGATTATCGCTGCCACCTTGCAGAGACCAGTGAATTGCGCCGAACTTGTCAGCGGACTCTTCCGCCAGCCTTGACAGATCGCAAACTGCAATCCGACCCTCACGACGCTCCTTGACGCGGCAAAACTCAAAAGCGTCGATTACAAAAGCACTCATGGAAGTTTGCCCCGGAAAACCTGCGATAATAACAGGCTTTTTCCTTATTCGTCAAAGTGTTAGCTTGATTTTCCTGTGCACTCACTCCATTCAATATCAAAAATGCCTGCCTCATCCATCGTGCCGCGCCTTGTCCTCGCGTCAGGCTCCGCATATCGAAAGGAATTGCTCTCACGCTTGCGCATCCCATTCGATGTCGTCGCACCCGATATCGACGAATCACCTCTGGCGGGCGAATCTCCGGACACAACGGCCGTACGCCTTGCTCGTCAGAAAGCCGCGGCTATCGCAAAGCAGTATCCGGATGCTCTGATCATTGGATCGGATCAAGTGGCAACGCTTGACGGTGAGCAAATCGGCAAGCCCGGATCTCATGACATGGCCTTGAAACAATTGCAGCAGATGCGCGGCAAGCGCGTTGTCTTCCATACTGCATTGTGTCTGTGGGATGCCCGCAACGCCAATGCAGCACAGGCAGCGCAAGTGGAGAATGTGCAGACCTTTGTCACCTTCCGCGACCTTCCTGACGAACAGCTGGATGCCTATCTTAGAACCGAGCAGCCATATGATTGCGCAGGCAGCGCAAAAAACGAGGGACTTGGAATAGCAATTCTCGAAAAAATCGAGAGTCCCGATCCGACGGCTCTCACCGGCCTGCCGCTGATCGCACTGACTACAATGCTGCGCCGGGCCGGAGTGTCTTTATTTGGGCTCCGATACGGCACTTCGTGACATCGCAAGGAATACGTTCTTGCATGCGTATTGCGCACATAGCGATGGCCATTTCTCTCACATCAACACATCATGCCCGGCATTCTTTACCTTCTTCCCAATACTCTCGGCCCAGTCGACGCAGCACAAACAGATCCATTAGCGCAAATCATTCCATCACAGGTGCAGCGCGCGATCTCCGGGCTCGAGTACTTCATCGCGGAAAATGCGAAAACGACCAGGGCCTTTCTCAAGCTCGTTTCGGTTTCGCATCCATTGACGAAGCCTCTTCAGGAAATCCGGATCAGCGAACTCAATGTCAATACCGAAGCCGCAGCGCTGCCGGCTCTGCTGGCCCCACTCCTGGCGGGATGCGATGCGGGATTGATCTCGGAAGCTGGTGTGCCGGCCGTTGCAGACCCGGGCGCGAATCTGGTACGACTTGCGCATGAGCGAGGGATTCCCGTAAAACCGTTGGTTGGTCCGTCGTCCTTATTGCTTGCTGTGATGGCCAGCGGATTGAACGGGCAAAGTTTTGCCTTCAATGGCTACCTGCCAACAGACGCCGATCAACGTGCGAAGCGCATCAAGGCGCTCGAGGACAGATCACGGCAGGAGAAGCAGACTCAACTATTCATCGAAACACCGTATCGCAACGCTGCCCTGCTGGACGCACTTATCGCAAACTGCCATGGAAGCACGCTGATGTGCGTCGCCACCGATTTGACGCTGGCATCGGAATCGATCAAGACCCAGACAGCGGCAAAATGGAAAGAGGAACTGGTGGCCGGCAAGATGCCTGAATTTCACAAGAAGCCTACCGTGTTCTTATTGCTTGCAAACTAGCTGTCCAGACGTGCAAAACGGCGGTATTGCGCCGCCGTTTTGCATGCCCATGGGGCAACTAGTGAGAAGTCCGAGACTTCTCAAAGCCGCATCGCCGATGCGACAAGTGTTGCCTGACTCAGGATTTTTTCCTTTTTACGTGTTTGTTTATGCGTACAAGGATCGAATCTGACATCAGACACTTGCAGTATAAGATGGGATTCGGAAGATTCAAGAGCACGCCGACACTTCCTGAAATCTCGTCAGTCATTTCAACGCTGGTTTCGCCATCCCCGACATCGAAGCCATAACGGCAGTGCCTACGGCACCACCAAATTTCTTCAACAATCTCTCCGACAAGCCTTCATGTTGAGTGTAGTCAACGATGTCTTCTGCCTTCAATTCGTCGCGCGCCACTGTATCGACCGTACCAAACCCGTCTGCCAAGCCAATCTCGACGGCCTTTGAACCGCTCCAGAACAACCCCGAGAACGTCTCGGGCGTTTCCTTCAATCGTTTGCCTCGGCCTTCGCGCACGACGTCGATGAACTGCTGGTGAATCTCGTTCAACATCTCTTGCGCAAAACCTTTCTGCTGGGCGCTTTGCGGACTAAACGGATCCATGAAACCCTTGTTTTCGCCTGCAGTCATCAAACGACGCTCCACGCCCAATTTATCCATCAATCCAGTGAACCCGAATCCCTCCATCAATACGCCGATGGAGCCGACGATGCTGGCCTTGTTGACGAAAATCTTGTCGCCCGCAGCGGCAATGTAATAGCCGCCGGACGCGCAGATTTCATCGACCACGACAAACAGCGGCTTGCGAGGATAGGCTTTGCGCAGACGCATGATTTCGTCGTTGATCATGCCTGCTTGCACCGGACTGCCGCCCGGACTGTTGATTTGCAAGATCACGCCGACAGCATTGTCATCCGAGTAGGCCTGGTTCAACGCGGGAATGACCGTGTCTGCAGCTCCAGACGTACCTGCCTCGATGGTGCCATCAATCTTGATCAGTGCGGTATGCGGCCCGACCGGTTCGACATCGGCACCACCCAAGTCGAATGCAAGCCAGAGTCCGAAGACAATCACCGCCAAGGTCGCAAACTTGAAAAAGTTGCTCCAGCGGCGGCGCGCACGCTGCTCTTTCAGCGTGGCAAACGCGAGCTTTTCCAGCACCTCCCGCTCCCAGCCATCCTTTCTGTTTTGCGGCGGCGTGAAGGTTCGCGTCTGCGTCGATTCGCCGTGAGACTCGTGCCCGCGTTCTTCAAAACTGTTGTCGCTCATCGTCGATCACTCTCTTCTGTGTACTGAGAACTCATGCCCTTGCAGGCCGGACGTATTCATCCGGCTGCCAGAATACCCGATTGTCTTTTTCGAACACAACAATTGGCCGCAGACGCCCCCCGCGACAGGGGCCGCCGGCACAGCGTCCGCTGTCCGGCACGTAGATCGCTCCGTGCGTGGAGCACATGAGGTAAAGCCCGCTGGATTCGAAAAATTCGCCTTCGTTCCAATCCAGCTCGATCGGCACGTGGGCGCATCGATTGAGATATGCATAAACGGCACCGCTATATCGAATCGCGAATCCGGTGCCATCCTCCCCCCCAGCGGTTACGGGAAATCGAATGCCTTTGCCGCTCTCTTCAAGAGCCTCGGATACGCAAATCTGGATCGCGGTCTCGCTCATTACGCATTCTCGTTCAGCCAGGCATGGAGTTCAGGGACCGAATTGGCCGCATAGATCGGATTCAGCGTTTCCAATTCATGCGCAGGATGGGCACCATATTGCACCGCGATTCCCGCAGCACCGGCATTGATCGCCATCTGCAGATCGTGGGTGGTATCGCCGATCATGACGGTACGCTGAATGTCTTGTCCCAATTCACGGGTCAATTCCTGCAGCATCGCGGGATGCGGCTTCGAAAAGGTTTCATCCGCGCAGCGAGTGGCATCGAAGACCGATAACAGATTCGCCGCATCCAGTGCCCGATTCAAGCCGACCCGGCTCTTTCCGGTCGCGACCGCGAGAAAATATCCCTGCTGCGACAGTTCGGTCAGCATTTCGCGCACCCCCTCAAAAAGGGCAAGACCCTTGTCCTTGCTGAGGTAATGATAGCGATAGCGTTCGACGATGCGCGGGTAATGCCTGGGATCCAGTCCCGGCAGTGCTGCTTCCATGGCGTCCTGCAAGCCGAGGCCGATGACATGCGACGCGGCCTTGTTGTCCGGAATTGGCAGCCCGAGGTCCTTGGCCGCAGCCTGGATGCACTTGACAATGGTCGCCGTGCTGTCCATCAAGGTGCCATCCCAGTCGAATACGATTAAATCAAATTGCTTTCTTGTCATGTTTTCCGGTAGTACTGACTACCAACTCCTTGTTTTCGTTATCGCCGGGAATGCGATTCAAGCGGAAGCCTTGTTCAGACTCTTTACAAACTGCTCGCATTCGCTCGGAAGAGGCGCATTGAGCGTAACAGGTTTGCCACTTTCGGGATGGATGAACGTGATCTCATGCGCATGCAGAAACATTCGCTTCAAGGCAACGCGCGTGCCGTCCGGTTTCTGCAATACACGGTTCAAGCCGAAATCACCATATTTGTCATCACCAACAATCGGAAATCCGCTAGAGGCTAGATGGACCCGGATCTGATGCGTACGCCCAGTCTTCAATTCCGCTTCCAGCAAGGCGAACGAGTCGTACTTGCGAATTAGATTGAATATGGTATGGGATGGTTGCCCATCCGACTGAACACGCACCCGGCGTTCACCATCCGGGGTGCTGTATTTGAACAACGGCAGTTTGATATGCTGCCGCGGATTCTGCCAATCACCATGCACCAATGCAAAATACCGCTTGTCGAGTTGGCCATCACGAATCTGTTCATGCAAGTTCGTCAACGCCGACCTTTTCTTGGCAAGCATGAGAATGCCGGACGTATCCCGGTCCAGCCGATGCACCAGTTCGAGAAATTTTGCTTGCGGACGGGCCGCGCGCAATTGCTCGATCACCCCGTAGCTGACACCTGACCCGCCGTGCACGGCAACACCGGCGGGTTTGTCGATGATCAAAAGATGATTATCTTCAAGCAAGATTTTGAATTCAGCCCCAGGAACCGTCTGCACAGTCTTTTCGGCGACCCGCACCGGCGGCACTCGCACCACATCCCCTTCTTTCAGGCGATATGTCTGATCGATACGGCCTTTGTTGACACGCACTTCGCCTGACCGTAGCACACGATAAATATGGCTCTTCGGCACCCCTTTGCAAATGCGCAAGAGAAAATTATCGATGCGCTGCTCGGCTTCTTCTTCGGAAATGGTAATGAGCTGAACCTGGGGGCTGACTTGCGATGGCGAGGACGGCGATGTGCTCTGCTTCGGTTCCCCAGAAAATCTCGCTAAGTCCTTCATTTTGAATATATAATCGATTCGCAGCCGGTACAACCTGGCTGCTGGTGTAAGAATAAAAAGCACATTCTACACAGGGGCGTCTCCACCAGCCTCGCCAATATGCAAATTCGATGGAAAAGATGTGTATGCACATCCTTGTGCGGATCAGGGTTGCACCGTTGTTGCCATCGGATCGTCGCGCAAGGATGCCGGACAGGATTGCTTGAATTGTATGGATAAGTCCGGCAAGCATGGCCCTTGATGAAGGGATGCTTGCTGGTTGATGTGGTTGAATTCCGTTTGCCGATTTTGCTGAAGCCAATGTATTGCGCAGTTCAATCCAGCTGCTCATCGCCTGCGATGCCGCCACTTGCGCTCGACATATTCGAGACGCTCGGCGCGACTCAGGCGCGTACTCGGCATCGCGATCAACCTCATCCGCGCCCCGTTGCGGAGGAAGCGAGTTTGTTTCGCTTTCCCGCACACTAAGGCAATTCCCTCCTCAAGCACTCCGACCTCGCATACATCCCCCGTACCATGCTGCATCGGCTGGTGTCGTTCACCGCTGACAGCAATATTAGATGGCCGCAAGGTCACGGAGCCAAAAAATGAAACGTATGTTGTTCAACGCCACGCAGCAGGAAGAACTGCGCGTGGCGATTGTTGACGGGCAAAAGCTCATCGACATTGATATCGAAACAACCGGACGCGAACAGCGCAAGTCCAATATCTACAAAGGGGTCATTACTCGCATCGAACCATCGCTCGAAGCCTGTTTCGTCAATTACGGCGAAGAGCGTCACGGCTTTCTGCCTTTCAAGGAGGTGGCGCGCAGCTATTTCCGCGAGGGTGTGGACGTCCGCAATTGCACCATCAAGGATGCGTTGCGTGAAGGCCAGGAAATCATGGTCCAAGTGGAGAAGGAAGAGCGTGGCAACAAGGGCGCGGCACTGACCTCCTTCGTCTCGCTGGCGGGCCGCTATCTCGTATTGATGCCGAACAATCCGCGCGGCGGCGGGGTTTCCCGCCGGGTCGAAGGCGAAGACCGCCAGGAATTGCGCGAGGCGATGGACAAGCTCGAACTGCCTTCCGGCATGTCGGTCATTGCCCGTACTGCCGGCATCGGCCGCAGCGTCGATGAGCTGCAATGGGACTTGAACTACCTGATGCAACTGTGGCGCGCCATCGAAGGCGCGGGCCAGTCTTCTTCCGGCGCGTTCCTGATTTACCAGGAATCCTCGCTGGTAATCCGCGCGATCCGCGATTATTTCCAGCCTGATATCGGCGAAATCCTGATCGACACTGACGACATCTACGAACAGGCCCAGCAATTCATGAGCCACGTGATGCCGGACATGGTGCATCGGGTCAAGCGCTACCGCGATGACGTGCCGCTGTTCTCACGTTTCCAGATCGAACACCAGATCGAAACCGCGTATTCCCGCACTGTGCCGTTGCCTTCCGGCGGCGCGATCGTCATCGACCATACCGAAGCGCTGGTATCGATCGACGTCAATTCGGCACGCGCCACGCGCGGCAGCGATATCGAAACCACCGCGCTGAACACGAATCTCGAAGCCGCCGATGAAGTCGCACGGCAACTGCGTCTGCGTGACTTGGGCGGTCTGATCGTGATCGATTTCATCGACATGGAGAACGCCAAGAATCAGCGCGAGGTCGAAACTCGCCTGAAGGATGCGCTGCGCTATGACCGCGCCCGCGTTCAAATGGGCAAGATTTCCCGCTTCGGCCTGATGGAACTGTCACGCCAGCGCCTGCGCCCGTCCCTGTCCGAAGGCAGCCACGTCACCTGCCCGCGCTGCAACGGCACAGGTCATATCCGCGATACCGAGTCTTCCGCATTGCAAGTCCTGCGCATCATCCAGGAAGAAGCGATGAAGGAGAACTCCGCAGCGATCCACGTCCAGGCACCTGTGGATGTTGCTGCCTTCCTGCTCAATGAGAAGCGCGGCGAGATCCTGAAGATCGAGACGCGTCATCGGGTGACTGTCATCCTGATCCCGAACAAGCACCTCGAAACCCCGCATTACAAGCTGGAACGCATCAAGCATGACGATCCGCGCCTGGAAGATGCTCACGCGAGCTACGCCATGGTAGAGGAAGCGGAAACCGACATCGGCTACAACAAGCGTCAAAAGGAAGAGCTGAAACCGCGCCAGGAAGCCATGGTCAAAGGCATCACGCCTGATCAGCCTGCGCCGATCGTGGAGCGCAAGCCGGTTGAGGCTGCTCCGGTTGTGATGCCGGTCGTCGAACCCGAGCAGCAAGGCTTCTTCAGCCGGATGTTCGGATTCTTCCGCAAGAAGGCGGTAACGCCGGTCGCAGCGCCGGCCCCCACGGCAGAAGAAAAGCCGCAAGCGCCGCGTGACCGTGGCGATCGTAACGGCCGCAGCCAGCAACGTGGCCGCGGACGCGGACGCGGCGGGCGCGACAGGAATGAAGAGCGTGACGTCACGCGCACCGAAGCCCGAGGAGATGCAGCGAAACAAGCGCAACCTGCCGCTGCCGAAGTGCAGCAAGCGCCGCGCCAGCCTCGCCCGCCCCGCGAGAATCGCGACAATGAATCCCGCAGCGAAGGTCGCCGCGATCGCACTGAACGGCAACAACGCCAGCGCGAGGAGCGGAAACCGGCAGTAGTGGAAGAAACCGCTGCCAGCGAGGCCGCTGCAGCAGCAATAGCGGCGGTCGCAGTCGCGCCGGTGCCACCGGTTGCGCCGCTGGTGACGTCAGAACCGGAAGGCTCCGAGCAGATGGCGATCAACCTTGCTGATGGCGAAACAACCGAGCAAGGCGAGGAGCGTCGTCGTCGTCGTCGCCGTGGCGGCCGTAACCGTAACCGCCGCGATCGCGAGGGCGGAGAAGCGGTGGCAGCGGCCGAGGGCATGGAAGATAGCGAAGCTGCCGGTGCTCAGACGGTAACCGGACAACTCGAAATCGCCGAAGTAGCGCAATCAGCTGTCGTCGTGGAAAAGGCGGAAGTGCTTGCTGTCTCGGCGGCAGATGCGGCGGAAGCCCCGGCCCGGAAAGAAGCCGAAGCTGTGGCACAGGAAGGATCAGTCGAGCCTGCACCTGCCGCGCCCGTGCAGGCGGTTTTGGAACCGCAGCACATTGCTGTGCCGACCGCAGAACAGCCGCAATCGGTTATGCCGGCAGTTGCAGTCGAAGCAATTCCTGCAGCTCCGGTATCCGCCGAGGCTGAAGCCATACTGGCTGCGCCAGTACCTGTGGCAGCGGACAGTCTGCACGATGTGCTGGCCGCCGCGGGCCTCACTCTGGCTGTCACCGATCCGGAAAAGCTGAGTGCTGCGCAAGAAGCCGCTGCACGAATCGTTCCGGTTCCTCGTGTGCCGCGCGAGCGCAAGCCGTTGCCGCCGTCGTCGTCCGAACCACTGGTTCAAGTCGAAACGCGGCATTGATCGCACCGCCCTGCCCGGTGCCACCGGGCAGGGCGTTCAACGGCAGTTCGCAAAAGGGAGCATTCGCTCCCTTTTTCTTTGGATGCTGCTCTTGATCGTGAATGTTGTCTTGTCATTTCCGTTTCCACATTCCAGTTCGCCCCAATGACCACCTCGCCGCCACGCCCAACTCCTGTATCCCTCTCACATGCCTTCTGGTATTGGCTGAAGCTCGGGTTCATCAGTTTCGGTGGCCCCGCCGGGCAGATTGCATTGATGCATACCGATCTGGTCGAAAGACGGCGCTGGATTTCCGAACAGCGCTTTCTGCATGCGCTCAATTACTGCATGCTGCTGCCCGGACCGGAAGCCACGCAATTGGCGGTATATATCGGCTGGCTGATGCATCGCACCTGGGGAGGTATCGTCGCCGGGATACTTTTCATTCTGCCTTCCCTGGTAATCCTGATCGCGGCGTCCTGGATCTATATCGTGTTTGGCAACGTCCCGGCAGTGATAGGCATACTGTATGGAATCAAACCGGCAATCGTTGCAGTGGTGCTGGCCGCGGCATGGCGCATCGGTTCCCGTACACTGAAAAATCCGTGCTTGATCTGCGTGGCGGTGGCAGCCTTCATTGCCATTGCTGCCTTGCATGCTCCCTTTCCAATCATCGTCGTCGCTGCTGCGCTGATCGGTTTGATCGGCGGACACTGGCTGCCGCAGAAGTTCAACGTGAACGGGAAGCATGCAGCGGCAAGCACGGCATCCTTCGGCATCGCCTTGATTGACGACGACACGCCAACGCCGCAGCATGCCCGCTTTTCCTGAGGATACCTGGCTGTGGTGACGCTGGCCGGTATCGGGATTGCTGCGGCGATATGGAGCGCCCTCGTGCCGCAATTCGGCATCGCCAATCCCTTCGTGCAAATGGCATGGTTCTTCACAAAGGCGGCGCTGCTGACCTTCGGCGGCGCATACGCGGTTCTACCCTACGTCTATCAAGGCGCAGTCGAGACTTACCAATGGGTAACGCCGGCGCAAATGATCGACGGACTGGCCCTTGGCGAAACGACGCCCGGGCCCCTGATCATGATCGTTGCGTTTGTCGGGTTCGTCGGTGGCTGGGCCGGACAATTGTTCGGCGCGGAGAGCCCGCTCCTGGCCGGCGTGATGGGTGCCTGCGTCGCCACGTTCTTCACCTTCCTGCCGTCATTCGTCTTCATCCTGGCCGGCGGCCCGATGGTGGAATCGACACGCGACAACATCAGGCTGAGCGCGCCGTTGACAGCAATCTCGGCGGCGGTGGTCGGCGTGATCGTGAGTCTTGCCCTGTTTTTTGCGGAACATGTGTTCCACCTTGCGCAGCCGATTTCGCAATGGGACTATACGGCGATGGCGATTGGCGTTGCAGCAGGCATCGCCTTGTTCCGGTTCAAGGCGGGGACCATCAGCTTGATCGCGTGCACTGCCTTGATCGGCTTGTCGATTTCCTTGTTGCGCTAGAGCGGTTTCAGCCTGACTTGCCATAGCCAGAATGGCAAATGTATCGTTCACATTCGGCGGCATTGAATTGATCGAGCAGGGCGCCGAAGGCACACCAGAGGGTATCCATCGTGCGAGCTGCAGTTTTTCTGAGGAGCGTTTTGAACTTGGCAAAGACTTGTTCGATGGGGTTGTAGTCGGGGCTGTAAGGCGGCAGATAACGCACTTGTGCACCAGCGGTCTCGATGGCAGCAGCAATGCCGACGACCTTGTGCGAGCCGAGATTGTCCATCACCACGATATCGCCCGGTTGCAGCACAGGGGCCAGTACCTGTTGTACCCAGGTGCGAAAGGCATTGCCATTGATCGGGCCATCGAACACGCAAGGCGCCACCAGGCCGCCGGTACGCAAGGCGCAGACGAAGGTGGTCGTATGCCAGTGGCCGCAAGGCGCTTGCCCGAGACAGCGAGTGCCTTTCACGGAGCGTCCTCGGGCCGGCGTCATGCTGGTGCCGGCCCAGGTCTCATCCAGAAATACCAGGTGGCGCACGTCAAAGCAGCCCTGCTCGGCGGCCCAGTCACAACGCGCCTGCGCTACGTCCGGGCGCTCCTGCTCGGCGGCATGGAGCGTCTTTTTTTAAGGCTCAGCCCAAGCCGGGCCAGCGTCTTCCACATGGTAGTCACGCTCACCTGAACGCCATGCTCGGCATGCAGCCATTGGCACAACTGTTCCAGCGTTTGATCATTGATGGCTTGTACGCGCGCGGCCAGCACGTCTTCCAGTCCGCTCAGTTTCAACGGCACATGGTTGTGCTGGACACCCGCCGTATCATCCCCGAGTCGGTGCCGCCGCGAACGGGCCCTTGCCACGTACGATTTGCTTACCCTGAAGCGGGTCGCCACCTCGGCTATGGAACCGCTCGCGTTTAGCACGCGATCCCGTAAATCTTGCCCGTAGGCTTGTCCTGGATGCCACGCCATGACCGTGTCTCCTGCCGCTGCCAATCCCATTCGATCCTGCACCGATCCCGTAGTTCAACAGCTTTGTGACGCAGGTCAGGACAAAACTGCTCTAGTGTCCTGAGTTCGAAACTCGTTGCAAATAAAAGTGATGAAATCGCGACGAGACAAGGAAAAAAGCGCAGCAAGGCCGAGGCCTTGCGAGCATTTTTGACGCAGTATCGGTGCGATTCTCGTCATCTTTTATGCAGCGAATTTCGAATTCAGGACACTAGACATCATTCTGCCGACACAGGCGGCAGGAATTCTTCCGCAGCTTCCTGGGTCCGCGCTGCCAGCACCTTGTCGATCCGCTTGCCGTCGAGATCGACAATTTCGAAGGTCCATCCTTCCCATTCACAGCGGTCCGCCGTTTGCGGGAGTTTTCCCAGCAACAGCATCATCATTCCGCTCAGGGTGTTGTAACGCCCCCTGTCCTCTTCCGGGACCTGCTTCAGACCGAGTCGGTCCTTCAGCTCCGGCACCGGGATCAAGCCATCCAGCAGCCACGAGCCGTCATCGCGCTGCACGGCCCAGGCATCGTCCGCCTCCGTCGTCTTGAACTCGCCGGTAATGGCTTCCAGCACGTCTTGCAAGGTCACGATGCCTTGCACCTCGCCGTACTCATCCACGATGAATGCAAGCTGCACGCCGGAATTCTTGAAATTCTCAAGCAGCTCCATTCCTGTCAGCGACTCCGGCAGAAATACCGGCGGCTGCAAATGGTCGGCAAGCCTGGGGGTTTCTCCGCGCAGGGTCTGGGTAAGGAACTGGCGCGCCGTGGCCACCCCCATTACCTCATCCCAGCCGCCACGCACCACGGGGAAGCGCGAATGACTGCTCCGTTCCAGGCGCTTCAGATTTTCTTCAAACGAACCGTCGATGTCGAGATACTCGATCTCGCCGCGCGGCACCATCAGTGTCGCGATCTGGCGGTCATCGAGACGAAACACATTGCGCACCATTTGATGCTCATGGTGTTCGATCACACCTGACTCCGATCCTTCCGCCAGCATCAGGTGGATTTCCTCTTCCGTCATGGCCGGTGCGCTGTTTGCAGTCACGCCGAAACTGCGCAATACCAGTTGGGTCGACCCCGACAGCAGCTTCACGAAAGGTTTCGTGATTGCCGACATCCAGAGCATTGGTCTTGCAACCAGGCGCGCAATGGGCTCCGGGCTGATCTGTCCCAGACGCTTGGGCACAAGCTCTCCCAGCACGATCGAAAAATACGTGATGCTCACCACGACCAGGCCTGTTGAGAGGTAGCCGGATGCCGATTCCGGAACGCCAATGTTCTGCAGCCAGAGACTGAAGGGTTCCGCAAGCGTCGCTTGGCCCACGATACCGTTGAGCACGCCGATCGATGTGATGCCGATCTGCACCGTCGAGAGAAAACGGTTGGGATCTTCGCCAAGTTGTATCGCAGCAGCTGCGGAACCATCGCCATCTTCCGCCATTTTTTGCAGCCGCATCTTGCGCGCGGTGATCAGTGCTATCTCCGCCATGGCAAATGCGCCATTCAGGAGTATCAGGCCGAACAGTATCGCTATTTCCATATGGTGTGGGTGATGCGTTCCTTAAATGTTGATGTGACGCCGAACTGGGGGATTCCTCTCGGTAGCTCGGAATGACAACACAATCTCCAACCGCCCCTTGCACCGGAAACGCACTATCGCTCTTCCTTCTCGTCTTCCATCGTGTACGTTTCCGCCCCAAGCAAACGCTGTGCCGCATCGGCAGGCAGCGCCTCCACCGATTTCAACTTGCGCGCCATCTGCCGGCTGCGCGTTTCCGCCTGCTCGATATTTCTGGCGGCGCGCTCAAGCGTGCTCTTGGTTGCCGCCAGCACATCGCCGAACTTGCCAAACTCGGTCTTGACCGCGCCCAGTACCTGCCACACTTCCGACGAACGCTTTTCGAGCGCAAGAGTGCGGAAGCCCATCTGCAGACTGTTCAGCAATGCCGACAAGGTCGAGGGGCCGGCAATGCTGACGCGGCACACGCGCTGCAACTCGTCGGCCAGACCGGGCCGGCGCATGACTTCCGCATACAAGCCTTCGGTAGGCAGGAACATGATGGCAAAATCGGTGGTCAGCGGCGGCGACAGATATTTCTCGGCAATGCTTTTCGCTTCCACGCGCACGGCGCGCTCGAGGTCACGACCGGCTGCGGCAACGCCATCGGCGTCGGAATGTTCGGCCGCCTCGATCAGGCGTTCATATTGCTCTTTCGGAAACTTGGCATCGATCGGCAACCATACCGGCTTCTGACCTTCTTCCTGTCCCGGCAACTTGATGGCGAACTCGACGCGCTCGCCGGTCGCCGGCACGGTTTCCACATTCTTCGCGTATTGGTCCGGTGTCAGCACCTGCTCCAGCAGCATTTCGAGCTGCACTTCGCCCCATGTGCCGCGCGTCTTCACATTGGTCAACACACGCTTCAGGTCTCCTACCCCGATGGCAAGCTGCTGCATTTCTCCCAGACCCTGATGCACCTTTTCGAGGCGGTCGGAGACGAGCTTGAAGGATTCGCCCAGACGATGCTCGAGAGTCGCATGCAGTTTCTCGTCAACCGTCCTGCGCATTTCTTCCAGCCGTGTGCCGTTGTCGGTTTGCAGATCCCTGATCTTCGCCTCAAGGGTTGCGCGCACTTCCGTCATGCGTTGCGCGTTCGATTCGGTCAATGCAGCAATAGCCTGACTCAAGGAATCGCCGAAACGCTTGAGCGTGGCGGCCTGCTCTTCCCTTCCGGTCTGCGCTTGCAACGCGATGGCCTGCCGCATCGATTCGAGCTGCTGCGCATTCACTTCGTTCAGCTTTGCGAGTTGCTGCGCGAAGGAATCGATCTGGTTGTTCTGTATGGTGGCAACACTGGTCAATTGCGCAGTGAGCATCTGCTGAAACTGCGCAAGGCTGCCGGTCATTTCCTGCCGCGTGCGCTGTGCTGTCGTTTGCATCTCGCCGCGCAGCTCGCGCTCGATGCGCTCGCCGGCTTGCTGGTGATGGAAGCGCAATTCATCCTGCATGCTGTCCAGCTGTGCTGTCAGGTCGCGCGCACGTCCACGCACAAGCATGAAGACTTGCAATATGGCGACTGCCGATACGAGCGACAGAATAATGAGTTCGATGAGTGTCATGGGGACTTCTTTGGAATTCGATCCGCTTGGTGAAACACGGCGGCGCGTCCGGATGCAGCAATCGTCGAGCCAGAGAAACTGCACTTGCGTTCCGGCGATGCACGGCTGAACGCGAGACAATATGTTGCCCCTCGCCGTCCTCCCGTCCGAAATCAGCCTGCCTTGTTCCGCATCCAATCCGCGGTTTGATAAAACGCTTGCATCAGCCGGTGTTGCAACGACTCCTCGACGCCGACGTCCTGCATGGCCAATGCCATGCAGCGCAGCCATTGGTCGCGTTCGACGGAGGTAATCGCATAGGGTAAATGACGTGCGCGCAGACGCGGATGGCCGAAGCGTTCGATGTACATGCTGGGGCCGCCGGTCCAGCCCGACAAGAACCAGTAGAGCTTGTCGCGTGAACCGTCCAGCGGTGTCGGATGCATCGCGCGGATGCCGGCGAATTCCGCTTCCAGATCCATCAGGTCGTAAAAGCGGTCAACCAACTCGCGCAATCTGGCATCCCCTCCGATGAGTTCGTAAGCGGATGGCTGTTGAGTTTCTTCTGCATTCATGAGGCCAATGATAGCGCATCGAATGTGCAAGGGTAACGGCGCGCGGCCAATCGAAAATGGCACTTGTCAATGCGTCACCCTGTTTCCGCATGACGTTTGCATCATCGACACGACAGGCAAATGCATGTGACTGATTACTGCGTACCGCTGATGAAGTGTCTAAAAAGCGACGAATCTGATTCTTCTCAAGCCTGCATTTGATGCGGGGCAACCTGCCATTTGAGCCGACGCAAGCATTGAACACTTTGCGATTCTGGCCGCCATTAAATGCCTAATATTGTTAGAAAGGTAACAATGATTCAAGGATTTCAAGCCAGTCCACAAGTAAATTCATTTCCATAGAAACAGTTTTTTCATTGTTTGACACTGCCGGATTTCATTGCTTTTCGCTGCCTTGATCGGAATACCGGTTGGTGCGGCAACCAATGTAGCGGAGGCAGCCATCCATGATTTGAGATTGCTGAATATCGAGAAGCCATGCAAGACCTGATCATCCGCAATTCCTCCCGGCTCGAACTTTCCATGCGGGTCATGGATGTGCTCGTACTCGAAACCGCCGGCATGCTGGCGAGCATCATCCACTTCCAGGCAATGATCGGCGAAACCGCTCCGATCCACACAGTGTTGCTGCACTTCTGCAGCGGGCTGGCTTTCGTGCTGTTTGCCCAGCTCGGTCTCTATACTTCATGGCGCGGACGTTCCATGCCGGAAATGTTCGTGCGTGTCGCGATGGCATGGGGATTAGTGTTGCTGATCGGATTGTTTTTCAGCTTCCTTATTCACCATGTCGGGCATGTATCGCGGCTGTGGCTGTTCTACTGGTATGCGACGGGCGTGATGCTCCTCGTGGCTTATCGCATCATTGTCTACGGCACGCTGCGCCATCTGCGCAAGAAGGGATTGAACAGCAAGCGCGTGGTGATCGTCGGCTATGGAAGTACCGGACAGGAAATGCATCGACGCGCCCTTGCCCAGGACTGGGCCGGATATGACGTCAAGGCAGTGCATGCCGATCCGACCGATGCGGGAAAAATCAGCGACCCCGCCATCGTCCGCATCAATACGGTGGAAGAAATTCACAACTACGTGATCGCCAACAAGATCCACGAGATATGGATCACGCTGCCGCTGGTTGCCTCGCCGAAAATGCAGGAACTGCAGTACCTCTTGCGCAATGCGCTCGTCGATATTCGCTGGGTGCCGGATATTCTCGGTCTGCAGATGTTGAGCAACAAGGTTGGCGACTTCCTCGGCTTTCCCGCGGTCGATCTCAATCAGCCGATTTCCAGCGGCATTCACGGCGTGATCAAGGAGCTGTTCGACAAGGTGTTTTCCATTGTCGCGCTCATTCTGTTGCTGCCGTTGTTTGTGGTGATCGCGGTCTGCATCAAATACACATCACCCGGTCCGGTTTTCTTCAAGCAGCCGCGGCTGGGTTTGAACGGCAAACAATTCAATGTGTATAAATTCCGCACGATGAAGGTGCATCGGGAACAGGGCATCGTGACGCAGGCGGCGAAGAACGACTCGCGCCTGACGTCGATCGGCGGGTTCCTGCGCCGCACCAGTCTCGACGAGCTGCCGCAGTTCATCAACGTGCTGCGCGGCGAGATGTCGGTCGTCGGTCCCAGGCCGCACGCTTTGCAGCACAACGAGATGTACAAGGATCTGCTGGAGCTTTACATGCTGCGGCATCGCGTCAAGCCAGGCATCACTGGCTGGGCGCAAATCCATGGCCATCGCGGCGAAACGGATACGGTGGACAAGATGGCCAAGCGGGTGCAGTTCGACCTGCATTACATACAGAACTGGTCACTGTGGATGGATATCCGCATCATCGCCTGGACCGCATTCAAGGGGTGGACGGGAGCGAATGCGTATTGATGGCTTTCAATCTGCTCCGTTCGCGGAGGATGACGCGCCCGACTTGCTGCGGATTCAGGATATTCACCGCGCGTAACACGACGGCAACACATGCGCGGATGCGTTTGCATCCGCCATATTCAAATCTTCTCCTTCGCAAGCTCTCGCCTGTTCACGCCGCCTGTCCGGCAACGCGCTGGCGCGTTTCTTGCCGTTCATTTCACGCTCATCAGCAAACAAGCGCAAGAACGATCGACACATGAGATTCGACATGCTTCAGAAAAAACTCTTCACTCCGCGCGCTTGTCTCATGATTGCCTTCGCATTCTTTGCATTGATGGTCGGTATCGGCACCGTACCGGGCAAGGCGACGGCGCTGTCATCGGCCATCTACGACAAACTGCTGCATTTCCTTGCCTATGCGTTCATCACTGCACTGATCTACGCCGGGCTCTCCGGCACGCGCATCCTTCGCGGACTCGGCACGATTCTTGTGGTCGGCGTGCTGGGAGCGATTGACGAGCTTAGCCAGGGATTGATGCCATACCGTCATGCGAACTTCAGTGATTGGAGTGTCGACATGATCGCGGCCATGGCATGCATCGCGTCGATCATGCTGATCCATACGCTGGCGATCGGAAGAAGGAAACGTTCCGTTCGAGCCACGGTCACGCGCGACAAACAGAGGCATGGTGCATGAACGGCGCAGGCATTTCATTTGACACCGTCTTGCGACACCAATGGTGACGCCAATGTTGTCCCATATCAATGTACGCAAAGAGCGGAACGGCACAATACCTCAGACCTCGAACATATCGGGGAATGGGCCGATGTGGGGCCGATGTGCGATGTGACGACCGCAACGAGTTCAACATGCACAGTGCCGCTGGCGCGCCGTGCAAATCGCCCAGGTTTCGCGGCCGACACGGAAACCAGCAACTTTGAATAACACTCCCTGCCGCATCGGCATTCGCCATGGAAAAAGTGATCAACTTGTCGAGCAAAGGAATTTCCGCCGTGTTTTGGGGTGGATTCGGCTCGATCCTGCGCGCACTGCTTCAGATCGGGACGCAGATCATTCTGGCGCGGATACTCGGCCCCGTGGAGTACGGCATCTTTGCGATTGCCGCGACCATCCTGAGCTTCAGCAAGTTTTTCTCAGATATCGGCATTTCCTACGGCCTGATTCAGAAGAAAACGATTACCGACAATGACATCAAGTTCGTCTTCACCTGGCAGGTGATCCTCGGCATCGTCGTCTCGCTGATCGTCTTCTTTCTCGCTGGTCCGCTATCCACTTTCTTCAACGAGCCGCGTCTTGTCCCCGTGATCGAAGTTGCCTCGGTGATCTGCTTCATCAATGCAGTCTGCTCACCATCGCTGAACCTTCTCAAGCGCGAGCTGGATTTCCGATCGATGCAAGTGGCGCACATCATCGGCTATATCGTCGGCTACATCTTCATCGGCATTCCGATGGCATTGAACGGCAACCAGGTGTGGGCACTGATCGCAGCTTTCATCAGCAGCGAAGCGATCAACTTCATCCTTCTGTACCGGAAGGCGCGCCATCCGGTCGGTATCGTTCTGCGCCAACACGACGATGGCGGACTGATGAGTTACGGCATCAAGGTATTCGGCACGAACCTCGTCAACTGGATCATCGGCAACGTCGATCGCGTGATCATCGGTCGCATGTTTCCCACTGCGCAGGTCGGCTTCTATTCGCTCTCATACAATCTCGTGTCGAGTCCGACCATCACCACCATCGGCGTCATTCAATCTGCGCTGTTTTCCACCAGCGCCCGGGTGCAGGACGACTTTAACCGCTTGCGCAAGGCGCTGCTGACGATGATCGGCGCAGTCACGCTCCTGCTGTTCCCGGTCTTCTTCGGCATTGCCGCTGCATCCGAAACAATCCTGCACAGTCTGTACGGTGCATCATGGCTTGGCGCCACCGAACTGCTGCGCCCGATCGCGCTTGCCATGCCGCTGTACCTGCTGCTGGGAATGGCAACACCGCTGCTGTGGGTGGCGGGCCGCACGAAAACGGAGTTCTTCATCCAGATTCCGATCGCCGTGGCATTCACCGCCGCCGCCGTAATCGGCGCACACTACTCGCTCGAGGCGGTGGCATGGACGGTGTTCGGCATGTACTTTATCCGTGCCGCGGCGATTCTCGGCATGACCTGCCGCGCGCTGGAGATCAGCCTGCGCCGGATCATGCGCACCATGTCAGGCGGACTGATCACGACGTTCAATACCACCGTCGCGATCCTGCTGACCGATTTCGGCACGCGCGAACTTACCGCCATGCCGTCGCTGTGGCTGGCGGCTGATGTCGCCGCCGGCGTGATCGGCATCGTCGCCTCGCTCTGGATATTCCCGACGCTGGTAAACCGGCATGTCGCGCAACTGTTCGAAAAGATTGCACTGCGTCTTCCATCCGGCACTGCAAACCGGCTTCAGAGATTTCTTTATCGTGGCCAGATGAAAAGGTCGATGTAAATGAGCGACATTCAACTCTCCACCATGGCTCTGTACTTTATCGGCGCCATCGTCGTCGCCTTCGTTGCCATCTTTGCGCTTGCCTGGTTCATCGATCTGCAAAGACAAGCGCCGAAATGGATACTGTCACTGATCTTCCCGATCATCGTCGCTGCAATGTGCATCAGTGCATTGCTCACCGGCAGAAATGTCACCGCCGCCGAGTTCGAGCTGGCGGCAGCAGCCGGCGTCGATTCACCGATGCTGAGTTGGGTCCTGCGGCTCGCAACCGGCCTCATTCTCGCGCTGTGCTTCGCGCGCCTGATCTCGGTATCGCAGAAGGTCGAGTTGCGCGTCAAGGAAGGGAAAACCCTCTTCATCGCCTTCCTGCTGTACTTTGCGACCAATGTTGTCCTGAACAACATCTTCGGCACGAAGCCGATGTTCGACCAGCGCGCGTGGTACCCGCTGCTGATCTTCACGACCATTTATTTCAGCCGCAACAAGGACAAGAATTATTCGATCGACGCGACGAAAATTTCATTGTTTCTGTTCTTTCTCGGCTGCTGCATCGCCGCCGTGGCGGTGCCGCAAATGGCGGTGCAGCGCAATTACACCGGCTGGATACCCGGACTTGACATCCGCTTGTGGGGAATCGGCTCCGGGCCCAACAGCATCGGTCCGCTATCGGTCGTATTCCTCCTGCTCGTGATGCACAAGCCTTTCGCGAATCGCCTGTTGCAATTGCTCGCGCTGGCAACCGGCCTCGCGGTGATGGTGCTGTCGCAATCGAAGACGGCTTGGCTGTGCGCCACGATATGCTTCCCGATATTGTGGTGGGGCCGCATGCTGCATGCGCCGAGGGCTGCCAGCCTCCATCACGACTACGCACTGCGCAAGCTGTCCGGACCGCTTCTGATTTGCGCGCTCGGCATCCTGGCGGTAAGCGCTGCCGCGCTGTACAACGTGTACAGCGAACAGGTGGATTTGTTCACCAGGGACGAAGAGATTGCAACCTTGACCGGCCGCACTTATATATGGACGGTTGCATTGGAAACCTGGGCGGAGAATCCGCTGTTCGGATACGGCGCATCGATGTGGGATGACCAGGTACGGCAGCTGATCGGCATGGAATATGCGTATCACGCGCACAACCAGATCCTGCAAGCGCTGTCCGTCGCCGGCGTGGTCGGCCTTGCCGGGCTGCTGTTCTACGCGGCCGTGATGTTCAACTACGCGCTGGCGGCCAACAAGGCAACGCGGGGGCTGTCGCTCGCACTGTTCACGATCATCCTCATCCGTTCCTTCACCGAAGCGCCGTTCGACTTGAGCGGCATCTTCAGCGGCGAATTCATCATGCATCTTCTGCTGTTCCGCCTGATCCTTCTGAAGAGCAATCAGCCCTATCCCTTGCATGACATGCATGCTTTTCCGAATATTCCGCGCACGCGGCAGCAGCTGGGTTGGGGATGAAACATGACGCGCATCATGCCGCCGCTTATCTCGGTCGTCATTCCCCTCTATAACAAGGGACCGTACGTCGAGACGGCCATCGCATCGGCGCTGCATGCCGACGACGGCATTCATGAAGTCATCGTGGTGGACGACGGCTCCACCGACGACGGCCCGCAACGCGTCGCGCGCATGGGCGACCCGAGGGTCAAGCTGACTCGCCAGAGGAACCAGGGCGTATCGGCGGCGAGAAACCGCGGCATCCGCGAAGCGAGCGGCGAATTCATTGCCTTTCTCGATGCCGACGATTACTGGACACCGGATTACATTCCCCAAATCCTTGCATTGCATCGCCTGTATCCGCAATGCGCCGTGTACGCCACGCACTATTTCACGTTCACCGAAGACGGACGCACGCAGACGCCACGCATCTACGAAGTCGATCCAGACGGTTCGCCGCAGCTCGTCACGCGTTTCTTCGAAGCCTGGGCGCGGAACAATATTTTTTCCACCTGCTCGGTCGTGATTCGCCGCGCGATCTTCTTCGACCACCAGATTTTTTTTCCGGAGAACGAGAGCCTCGGCGAAGATCAGGACGTCTGGTTCCGCATCGCCGAGCGTTATCCGATCGCGTACTCCTCGCGCCCCCTGGTGGCATACCGCGTCGGCCTGCCTTCCAGCCTCAGCAAGGCAAGCGCGGATGCCGATCTGCCGCCCTTCATCAAGCGATTGAAGGAGCGTTACAACGCCGATCGCATTCCGCCGCAGCATCGCAAGGGCGTGTCGCGCCTGCTCGGCTTGCATCAGCTCATGCTGGCCTTGAGATTTCTGCGCACCAGCAGCTGGGGACGTGGCGTGTCGCTGCTGTTCAACCGCTTCAGCATCCATGCACCCCGCTTCTGGCTGAAGATTTTTCTGCTGGCTTGCCTGCCAAGAACAATTCGTCTTCGTGTCCTGGAAAGATTTTGAGTCATGTCAACCACTCCCATGAATCCTCACGCTTCGACAGCTACCGGCAACGCCAAAGGCAGTGCGGATATCCGTTTCCCGGATATTTCCCTTGTGCTGGCGACGGTCGGTCGCACCAGTGAACTGGGACGCCTGTTCGAGTCGCTGGCCGCGCAGACTTTCAGCAATTTCGAACTGGTCGTCGTCGACCAGAACATGGACGCACGGCTGTTGCCGCATCTGGAGCGCGCGCGCTATCTCGGCATCGCCGTCAAGCATCTCAAGCACCATCCGGCCAATCTCGCTGCGGCGCGCAATGCCGGCATCGAAGCGGCGCGCGGGCGCTGGATCGGCTTCCCGGATGATGATTGCTGGTATGACCCGCATTTGCTGGAACGGGTCGCCGCGCGCTTCATGCTGGACGACAACCCGGCCGGCGTGGTCGTGCGCTGGGTGGAACAGGGCGAACAGCCGCTGGTCGCCGCCAACCTCACATGGGAAAGAGCGCGCGCTTTTCGAGATGTCCCGGTCAGCTCGATCACCTTGTTCTGCGAACGCAGCCTGTTCCGGAAAATCGGCGGTTTCGATGCCCGTCTCGGTGTCGGCCAATGGTTCGGCGCCGGCGAGGAAACCGACTTCGTGCTGCGTGCCCTGCGGTCCCGCGCTGTCCTGACCTACGAGCCGCTGGCCGAAGTTCATCACGCGGTCAATCCAGCCACGCCCGATGCCGGCCCGGACGCACGCATGGCGATCAGGCATCGTGCACGCGGCACCGGCGCACTGTATGCCAAGCACCGCTTGCCCTTGTGGGTCATCCTGCGCGGACTTGCCGCGCCGGTCATGCGCCCGCTGCTGAAGGGATCGTTCGGGGGTGATCTTGCGCACGGGTACGCGGTCGTGCGGGGACGGCTCGACGGACTGCTGCGGTGGCGACACAAATAGTTCCGACGATGGTGGCGGACTCGCTCCGCCATCATCTCTCGCCTCATCGTCATGTCAACACCTCCGTCTGCGCGCGATATCTGACCATTTACTGATCCAGGTAAATACTTCCGACAGGATTGTTTTGTACGCTTGAACACAATCCATTCAACAACGCCGCAATGCCTGAACGATTCCATGGCTGCAGCGGCATCCGTTGAAGCGTTCCCGAGACAAAAGCGGCAAACCCGGAGTGAAACGATGCTGAAAATCGCGATGATCACGAACCACCCTCCTCCGTTCCGGATTCCGGTCTACGAGAAGATTGCGCAAATGCCGGACATCGATCTGCAGCTCATCTTTTGCAGCATGCGCGAGCCCAACCGGCAATGGAAGCTGCCACCGCTGAACTTCGATCATGTGTTTCTGCAGGAACGATTCATCGCGCGCGGCGACAACTTCATCCACCACAACTTCGACGTCATCCCGGTGCTGAACCGCTTTGCGCCAGACGTGGTCGTCACGACGGGATTCAACCCGACCTACCTCTACGCATTCGCCTATGCACTCGCCAAAGGCGCGGCGCATGTGCCGATGACCGACGGCACCGATGCATCGGAAGAATCCCTGAGCCGCTGGCACAAGGCGATACGGCGCTTCGTGTATCGGCGTTCGCAGAGCTTCATCTCCGCCAGCATCGGCGGGCGGCGGCTGTATGAAAGCTACGGCATCCCATCCAGGCGCTGCTTTGAGTCCTGTCTTTGCATCAACAACGAGGTGTACATGAACGCTCCTGCGGATGACGAGAAACCGTTCGATTTTCTCTTTTGCGGACGCGTGGTGGAAGGCAAGAATCCGCTGTTCGCATTGAACGTTGCCGAAGATGCAGCGCGCCGGCTTGGCCGCCGGATGCGCATCCTCTTCGTCGGATCGGGCGAGCAGGAAGAAGCGATCCGGCAGGAGGCGCTGCTGCGTTGCGATCTCGTCGAGGCAGAGTTCAACGGCTTTGCCTCCCAGCATGAGCTGCCTGCGCTGTACCGCTCGGCACGCATCTTCCTGTTCCCCACCCTGGCCGATGTATGGGGAGTGGTCGCGAACGAAGCGTGCGCGGCAGGCTTGCCGGTGATCGTGTCACCCTACGCCGGGGTCGCGAACGAACTTGTGCTGGATGGCGAAAACGGATTCGTGTGCGAACTGGACGTTTCCCTGTGGAGCGAACTGGCTGCACTGCTGTTGAGCCAACCGGCCGTTTATCAGCGCTTCTCGCGGCGCAGCAGCGCCATCGCCGGACAATACACTTTCGAGCATGCCGCCGCCGGCGTGGTGGCGGCATGCCGCAGCGCGTTGGTGCAGGACAAACCCGGCAGAAATCTGACACCCAGCGAAAGCGCCGGTTTGGGTTAAACGATATCGATGCCAGCCATGCCATGAAAATACTCGTCGCACACAATACCTATCAGCACCGGGGCGGAGAAGACGCCGTCGTCGATGCCGAGATTGCACTGCTGCGCGAGCATGGTCACGATGTCATGGTGTACCGGCAGCACAACGATGCGTTGAATCACATGTCGCGCGCAGTCGCCGCCGTGTCGACGATCTGGTCGAGCCGCGCCGCAGGCGAAGTCGCGGATGTCTGCAAGTCCTTTCAGCCGGATGTCATTCATGCTCACAACACCTTCCCGCTGATCTCGCCATCGCTCTACTGGACCGCCTCCCGCGGCCGCATACCGGTGGTGCAGACGCTGCACAACTTCCGCCTGCTGTGCCCGCAGGCGATCTTTTTGCGTGATGGAAAGATTTGCGAAGACTGCGTCGGCAAGCTGCCATGGCGATCCGTCACGCGCAAATGCTATCGCGAGTCCGCCATGCAGTCGGCCGTGATTACCGGCATGCTCGCGACGCACCGCATGATCGGCACCTACGAAGAGCGGGTCACCCGCTACATCGCGCTGAACAGTTTTGCCCGCGACAAGTACATCGAGGGCGGATTGCCCGCAGAGCGCTTCCGCATCAAGCCCAACTTCGTCGCCAGTGCCGTCATGCCCGAATGGAACGGCCGCAGCGGCGGCATGTGCGTCGGCCGCCTGTCATCCGAAAAGGGACTGGATGTGCTGGCGAACGCCGTGCGCATGCTCGATCAGCCCGCCATCGACGTGATCGGCAGCGGCCCGCTGCAAGCCTTGATGGAAGACACCCTTGGCGACCGCTATCTCGGCTACATGGCGCTCGACGACATCATGCAACGCATGCGCAAGGCGCAATTCCTGCTTGTCCCGAGCATCTGCTACGAAAATTCGCCGCGCACGATTGTCGAAGCCTATGCATGCGGACTGCCCGTGATTGCAAGCCGGCTGGGCGCACTGATCGATATCGTGCGCGACGGCATTACCGGTCTGCTGTTCAACCCGGGCGACGCCGCTGATCTCGCCGCAAAAATCGCATGGGCGCAAGCGCATCCCGACGCAATGCTGAAAATGGGCCGAGCGGCGCGCGAAGAATACGAGGCGCACTACACGCCGGAACGCAACTATCAAATGCTGATGGAAATATATGAAGACGCAATTGCAGCACCACACCGAGAGCGTCATGCCGCGTAAGGGCAAGGCGATTCTGGAAGCCTTCATCGATGCCGTGACGTGGGACGATGCCATAGGCCGGATCATGCGCTGGGGTGCAGCGCACGAGTCGCGCTATGTCTGCATCTGCAATGTGCACTCGGTGGTGACGACGACCAGCGATATCGAATTCAAGATCGCCGTGAACAATGCCGACATGGCCACACCGGATGGCGCGCCGATCGCATGGGCCCTGCGGCGGCTGGGATTCCCGGCGCAGGAAAGAATCAACGGCCCGGATCTGATGTGGAAATATCTCGCGGAGGCAGAGCGCGCAGGACAGACCGTTTTCTTCTATGGCAGCACCGATGCAACGCTGGAGAAACTGGACAAGGTCCTTGCCAGACAGTTTCCCCGGCTGCAGGTCGGAGGCCGCCATGCGCCGCCGTTCCGCCCGCTGTCGATGCAGGAGGACGAAGCGATCGTGAAGACGATCAACGACTCCGGCGCGCACGTCGTGTTCGTCGGCCTTGGATGCCCGAAGCAGGAAAAGTGGATGGCGGAGCATCGCGGCCGCATCAATGCCGTGATGATCGGCGTCGGCGCGGCATTCGATTATCACTCCGGCACCGTGAAGCGGGCGCCGCTTTGGTGGCAGAACAACGGACTGGAGTGGCTGTACCGGCTCGGCTCCGAGCCGCGCCGTCTGTTCCGGCGCTACATGGTGACCAACACCTTGTTCATCCTGGGTTTCATGCGCCAGCTGCTGGACGTGTTGCGGAAGGAAGTATTCAATAAATGACGTGCGCCGCCTGCGCGTTGTTGACACGATTCTGCTGCGCCACCTTGCTCGCGACATGCGCGAAGAATTCATCGAGCGCGCGCCATGCATCGAGCTCGTCGATCTCCCTCGAATGCCCCCACAGATGGAACAGATCGCCGTGCACGCATGCGTACTCGAATAGTGCGAACAGCCGCTCGATCCAGTCATCGTGCATCAGTGCAAGACGCAGGCCGTCATGCCTGCCGAGCCAGCTGCCGGCCTCGGCAAAATTGCGGAAATACACCGAGCGGTCATGTGGATAGAACTGGACCGTCGTCGGGATTTCAAACAACTTGTCGCCGATATCGAAACGCAGGTTCATCGTCGTTCTTGCATACTTGAATCCGCAAGCCTTCACGAGGTCGATATCGCGTTGCCGATATTTTCCGCCCGGATAGCAGAATCCGGCCACTTCCTTGCCCAGCAGGTTTTCCAGCTGCTTTTTTCCTTCGGCGATCTGATAGTATGCATCCCAGATATCGACATGCTGCAAATAGCAATGGTCGTACGTGTGCGAGCCGATTTCAAACTGGCGTCCGATCTCTTCGATTTGCGAGGGCGACAGAACGGCATGCCCCTCGCAATTCCGGATCGGAATGTAGAAGGTGCCGTTCAAACCGTGCTTGCTCAACAACTCGGCCATCTTCATGTCCGATGGATGACCGTCGTCCGTAGAGAAAGTAAACATCAGACCCATTGCCAACTCCGTCGTGTTCCGTCCGGCACTTTCAACGTTTGACAACATGCAGCGAGGCGGTTCCAGGCAGACGCGCCGCCCTCGCCCTGCCCGTACTGTCTTGCACGGCAAGGCGGCACAGCACCCGCAGAATCAGTTTGTCAGACGCTCTTGTTTATATGTAGAGACCATGTCCGTCATGCGCGAAACATTTGCAGAACAAACGGCGTGCTCATGTTTACCAGACGACTGGCTGCGCAATCGGTTCCGCGACATGAATCGCATCAAAGTCGCATCAAAGAACAGCGAATGAAGATTGGCACGGAATCAAATCAGGTTCCTTTTACCGCTCCGCACATCGTCCGAAAGACAAGCGCGGCATGCCGCCATCAGCCCCTCTGCCGCCTTGTCGTAGCTGTAATCGTCAACCAGGGCAAGACTGCGCCGCGAAAAGCCGCGCCAGACATGATCCTGCGTCAATAGCATCGCTGCGCGCTGCGCCCATGTCTTCACGTCGGGAGTGCAGACGAATCCGTTCTCGCTGTCCCGCACCAGCTCCCCGGCGACGCCAGCCGCCGGCGTGGTGATGACCGGCAGACCGGCTGCGCATGCTTCATTGGCGACCACGCCCCACGGGTCCCACAAGGTCGGGAACAGAAACAGCCGCGCAGACCCGTACAGTGCCGGCAGCTGCCCCTGCGCCGCGTGCCCGTGCAGATGCGTATCGACCAGATGCGACTGGCGCGATGCAACGGCCCTCACGTCGCCTTCCATGCTGCCCGATCCGGCAAACAGGATGCTCGTTTTGCGCTTGATCCGGCGCGCGGTTTCCGCTGCCACCTCCAGTGCGAACAGGGGATTCTTCACAGCCTCGATGCGTCCGGAAAAGATGAAATCGAATGGCCGATCCTGCTGCGCCGTCGGCAGCGGCGCTGCATAGGCGCCGTTATCGATGCACAGGCAGGACATGAAACAGCGCTCCGCCGGAATGCCGTAGCTTTCATACAGCCGCACGCCGCCCTGGCTCGCCGCGATGAAAGCGTGCGATCGCGCATACACGATGCGGCGCACGCCCTTGTGTACCCTGCTCAGTGATTGTTCGGAGACATCGGTGCCGTCGGTCATGACAGCGTGCGCCCGATTTTTCATCACGGCATAAGCGAAAGCATAGAGATGCGTTGGATTGAATCCATCGGTCACCACCACATCGGGCGCAAGCCGTTTCAAATGAGAAATGACGTCCGGGTTGTGGTGAATATAGCGGCCGCGGACCGTCACGAAACGTTCGCGCAGGAAGGTATGCGGAAAGTCGAACGGCGGCAGATCCCATAGCCGGTTCGGCTCCCGCTCGGAGCAGAAAATAACGTGAAAATCCACACCGGGCATCCGACATAGTCGTTGAAAAACGGGAACGCGATAGGGAGGCGGCGTGTTTGAAACGAGTGTGATTCTCGGCATTGTCTGGCCACGCATGCTGCTGCAAATGCGCCCAGTGTAGAGAATGCCGGCGCAGGCGTTTTGCGAATGCACATAGTCGCGCGCCAAAAAGAAAAAAGCCGACATGTCGCCATGCCGGCCTCTTCTTTCATTACTGCAGCGTGCGCAATTACTTGAACTGCCAGGCGCGCACGTATTTCACGTCGAACGAATTGCTCTTGCCGGTCGGCGTGGTGTTGTCCGGCTGGCCGCTGGCGCTGCCGAACAGAATGTCGACCAGGATGTACATGCGATCCGGCATGGAGACGGTGGTCGAATAGATTTCCTTGCCGTCGAAGTAGAAGGTCTGCCTGTTCGGCTCCCACTTCATCGCGTACTTGTGATAACCGGCCGACAGGTCGCCCAGATTTTCCAGCATCTTGTGGCCGGCCATGTCGCCGGGGTTGCCCTTCCAGATGGTGGCGGCGAATGCCGTCGGCTTCAGGTTGGCGTCCGACCAGCCGCTGGCAGGACCGCCGCCCGAATACGCTTCCATGATGTCGATCTCGGGACGGAACGGATCCGCGTGGTCATGGTTGTAGAGCCAGAATGCCGGCCATACGCCCTTGCCGTGCGGCAGCTTCGCTTCCATCTCGAAATAGCCGTAGGTCTGGTAGTACTTGCCGTCGGTGTTGATGACGCGCTTGAAGAAGTTGCCATTGGCATCCTTTTGCGGCCAGATTTTCAACGAACCGCCTTCGACTGCGTAATTGATCGGACGCTGCTGGTCATACCATTCGCGGTCGATCCACTTGCCGGTATCCAGGCTGTTGCCTTCGAATTCGTCATTGAAGGTCAGCTTGTAGTTGGCTTCGTTCTGACCGAACGGGCCCGGGATTCCTGCTGGAGAAGGCGCAGGAGCCGGTGTCGGAGCAGGCGTCGGGGACGGTGCAGGAGACGGACTCGGTGCCGGCGAAGGCGAAGGCGAAGGCGAAGGCGACTCAGGATTGCCCGGCGTAGGGCTCGGCGTAGTACTGGTTCCGTCGTTGGTGCCGCCGTCCACAACGGTCGACTCGCCCGCCTGAACGGAATCGCTGGAAGAACTGCCACCACCGCCGCAGGCGGCCAGCAAGACAGCTGCACAAGCGCTTGCCAATGCCGATACATAAAATCGATTGAATGTTGAGTTAGACAAAAAATTCCCCTTTTTCAATTGGAAGCGCTTGATGATGCTCAAGAGCAAGAGCTCACTCAGAGCTTTTCCATCGAGAAATAGTTCCCGCAACAAATCTTTTTATCTGGAAATTTGCTTGATCGTGTGCTAGCGGCAATGGAAGAATGCAAACGAAAAAATTGCCTGCTTGTTACTGTTTGAAGGGAATTTGTTGACCACTCATCAAGGAAAGATGCCGATTGAAAAACAGTTCCTTCAGAAAACGGCGATTGAGCGGTGTGAGGTGATGTGAATACGCAACAGAAGAAAGAAGAAGAAATTTTTCTTCACGCACATGAAAAAAGGCCGGCATGTGATGCATGCCGGCCTTCATGAAGGTGAGGAGTAGCTGTCGAGAAGCGCTTATCTAAACTGCCACGCCCTCACATATCTGATCTCGAACGCATTGCCTTTTCCCGTCGGCGTGGTGTCGTCCGGTTCGCCGCTGGCGCTGCCGAACAGGATATCGAGCAGGAGGTACATGCGGTCCGGCATGCTCACTTTTGCGGAATAGACTTCCTTGCCATCGAAATAAAACGTCTGCTTGTGCGGCTCCCACTTCACTGCATATTTGTGAAATTTCGCCGACAGGTCACCCATGTCTTCCAGCATCTTGTAACCGCCCTGCACTTCGGGTTCGCCGCTCCAGATGGTGATCGCATAGGCGGTCGGGCGCAGATTCGCACCGGACCAGCCACTGCCGGGCCCGCCGCCGGGATAGGCTTCCATGATGTCGATTTCGGGACGGAAGTGCTCCTTGTGATCGTGGTTGTACAACCAGAATGCGGGCCACACACCTTTGCCGTACGGCAGCCTGGCCTCCATCTCGAAGTAACCGTACTGTTGATAAAACTTTTCGTCGGTGTTGATGACGCGCTTGAAGAAGTTGCCATTCGCATCCCGTTGCGGCCATATCTTCAGTGAACCGCCTTCGACCGCGTAATTGATCGTCGGAAACGACGGGTCATACCATTCGCGATCGTTCCAGATGCGTGTATCGAGCCGATCGCCGTCGAATTCTTCCGAAAACGTCAGACGGTACTTCGCCGTATTCTGGCCGTAGGGTCCGACTGCAGTCTTGCCGGCTGCGCGCCCCGAAGGCGGCGCGGCGGACTTTGGCGAGGTTGTCACCATGGTGTCGGCATCGGCGGCACTCGCGCTTGTCGTGAGGAAGAAAACAGCGAGCGGCGCAATCGATCGCAAACAGTTGAATGAGGGCATGGAACCAGACTGAAAAATCACGTAGTTAGTGTCCTGAATTCGAAATTCGCTGCATAAAAGATGACGAGAATCACACCGATACCGCGTCAAAAATGCTCGCAAGGTCTCGGCCTTGCTGCGCTTTTTTCCTTGTCTCGTCGCGATTTCATCACTTTTATTTGCAACGAATTTCAAACTCAGGACACTAGATCAGATAATTTTTCCACGCGGCGCTGATTGATAATTCACAAGAGCAAGAATGATTTTTCGGCGACAGGAAAGAAAAAAGCCGGCATGTCGCCATGCCGGCCTCTTCTTTTTTACTACCTATCGTGCGTGCAATTACTTGAACTGCCAGGCGCGCACGTATTTCACGTCGAACGAATTGCTCTTGCCGGTCGGCGTCGTGTTGTCCGGCTGGCCGCTGGCGCTGCCGAACAGGATGTCGACCAGGATGTACATGCGATCCGGCATGGCGACGGTGGTGGAATAGATTTCCTTGCCGTCGAAGTAGAAGGTCTGCTTGTTCGGCTCCCACTTCATCGCGTACTTGTGATAACCGGCCGACAGGTCACCCAGGTCTTGCAGCATCTTGTGGCCGGCCATGTCGCCGGGATTGCCCTTCCAGATGGTGGCGGCGAACGCCGTCGGCTTCAGGTTGGCATCGGACCAGCCGCTGGCAGGACCGCCGCCCGAATACGCTTCCATGATGTCGATCTCGGGACGGAACGGATCCGGTTTGTCATGGTTGTAGAGCCAGAATGCCGGCCACACGCCCTTGCCGTGCGGCAGCTTCGCTTCCATCTCGAAGTAGCCGTAGGTCTGGTAGTACTTGCCGTCGGTGTTGATCACGCGCTTGAAGAAGTTGCCGTTCTCGTCCTTCTGCGGCCAGATTTTCAACGAACCGCCTTCGACCGCGTAGTTGATCGGACGCTGCTGGTCATACCATTCGTGGTCGATCCACTTGTTGCTATCGAGGCTGCCGCCTTCGAATTCGTCACTGAAGGTCAGCTTGTAGTTGGCTGCGTTCTGACCGAACGGGCCCGGAGTTTCGGTAGATGCCTGACCGGTCGATTCGGAGCCGGTTGCGCCCGACGAGGACCCCGTTGTGGATTGGCTCGCCGACGCTTCCGGCGCTGCCGTGAAAGAAGACGTGGATGCTTGCGCATCGGTACCGCCACCGCCGCCACCGCAGGCGGTCAACAGAGTCGCTGCGCAGGCAGCAGCAATAACAGAGATTCGAAGTTGGCTAATTGAAAAAATAGTCAAACCGTTTTCCTTTAAGTTGATGGTGCTCAATTGACAGTGCTCAACAATTCTCATAAGCAAGTGCACAGTCAGAGTTTTCCATCCAGAAAATGGTTCCGGAAAAAAACGAAAAAATGCTTCTTTTGGGAAAATTACGACAATAAATTTGTCATTGCCGCAATCAAAGATGGCGGGGTGGAATGCGTTTCAAGCAAGAGAGGAAGGGAAAATTGCAGCGTGGAAATGGAGCTGCGTGTGCTTCAGCGAAATCGGAATCCGACGTATCGATGCGCATTGAAACAACAAACGCCGTATTGATGCAGAGGAGAAATATCGCGAAGGAAATACATGCAGGCGCATGCCGAGCAGAAGCATCGCCATGACGATGCTCCTTATCTATTCCCCGCTATAATATAAGTGCGTGGCCGGACGAATTACCCGAACATGGATTTCAACTGCCACAACTTTCTGCCGAACGGATAAGCGGCATTCCATACCGGCGCCAGTTGTCCGGATTGCAGCCAAAGCTGCCGCTGAAAATTCTTGAAGGCGGTGGCGTCGAAGCAGGTACGCGGAATTTCATCCAGCGCGCCATCCGGCAGGAAGGACTGTCGCGCCACGGTGTATTGAAAATGGAAACCCGTTTCGCGCGCGATGGCGCGCCACTCGGGAGTCGACAATCCCCATGGCCACGCGACATGCCGGAAATGATTGGCAGGCAGATTCAGTTCATGCGAAAGAATATCGACCGAGGTCGCGAGATCGTGCCGAATCTCGGCCAGGGAACAATTCCTGAAATCCCTGTGCGAATGGCTGTGCGATTGACAATCGATCACGCCGCTCGATTGCAGCATGCGCGCCTGCTCCCATGACAGGTAGGCGTGCGCGTTTGCATTGTTCGCGGACTGCGCAGGATTGTGCATCGGATCGCGCGGGAACCTGGTCGAGAGAAAGCAGATCGCCTTGAAATCGAATTCCTTCAACACCGCCAGCGCCGCACTCGCGACCGACTCGTAGCCATCATCGAATGTGATGACGAAGGAGCGCTGCGGCATGCTGCCTTTGCGTGTCGCCGCCATCGCGAACTCCTCCGCGGACAAGGATCTCCATCCCCGCTCCGCGAGCATTTCGAGATGCCGCCGGAATACCAGGGGCGGCGTCGCGGTCGAGACCGATGAATCGTCGATGCGGTGGTACAGGAGGATGGGGATGCCGTTGTTCAAGTCTCTGTCCTTTGCCAATGATTTCAATCGCAATCTCATTCAAGACATCGCATCGAATCCCCGACATCAACGCGAGAACGCACAGGTAAAATCTCCCATGTCATCGGGAATGACAGGATGCTCCACCGCACGCATCCTGCCTCTCCATTGCGTCCGCGCTATTCGTTGAAGCCGTCCGGATTCGCGCTCTGCCAGCGCCAATGATCGGCGCACATATCCGTCACGCCTTTTTGCGCAGTCCAGCCGAGCCGTTCCTGCGCACCTGCCGGATCGGCATAGCACACCGCGATGTCGCCCGGTCGGCGCGCCACGACCCGATAAGGCACAGGACGTCCGCTCGCCGCCTCGAATGCACGCACCATCTCCAGCACGCTGTACCCGCGCCCGGTGCCGAGGTTGAGCGTGAACCCCTCACCGGAGCGAAAAAGCGCCGCCAGCGCCGCCAGATGGCCTCGCGCCAGATCGACCACATGGATGTAGTCGCGCACGCCGGTGCCGTCCGGTGTCGGATAGTCGTCTCCGAAAACGGCAAGCTGCTCGCGCCGGCCCACGGCGACCTGCGCGATGAAGGGCATCAGGTTGTTCGGTATGCCTCGCGGGTCTTCGCCGATCAGGCCGCTTTCATGCGCACCAACGGGATTGAAGTATCTGAGTGCGCCGATGGCCCATGACGAATCCGATCGTGCGAGGTCCTGCAGAATCTGTTCGACCATCAGCTTCGAGCGGCCATATGGATTGGTGACGGACAGTCGCGCCGATTCGGAAATCGGCACCGACTCGGGGTCGCCGTATACGGTTGCCGAGGAGCTGAACAGGAAATTCTTCACGCCCGCCGCGCCCAGCGCCTCCAGCAGCGTGACCGTGCCGGACACGTTGTTCTCGAAGTACGCGAGCGGCTGCTCGACCGATTCGCCTACCGCTTTCAGGCCGGCGAAGTGGATGGCCGCATCGATGCGGTGCGCCTTGAGCACCGCGTCCAGCGCCTGCCTGTCGCGCACATCCGCCTTGATGAAGGGGATGGCTTTTCCCGTGATGCGTTCGACGCGCTTGAGCGACTGCGGCGAGCTGTTGCACAGATTGTCGAGCGCGACGACTGCATAACCGGCGTTCAGCAGTTCAACGCAGGTATGCGAACCGATGTAGCCAGCTGCTCCGGTAACGAGGATGGATTTGTTTGTTGTCATGTGAAGAGCCGATGTTGTCATAAGCAGGGAGCGCGCGGCGGCAGCGCCGCTGTCCGGCACCGTCGCTGCAAACATCGGATGATAAGCGATTCCATGTGCTGCCAGCCAAACCGCTGCATATGCAGGCAAGGCTACGCGACCCGCACCGAGATATCCGCATCCGCCCGGAGCAATTCCCTCCCGATGCGCTCGGACAGGCGAAACGCCAGCGCAGCCAGCGTGATCGTCGGGAAGTTGGCGCCCGCCGTCGGGAAAACCGAACTGCCGGCGACATACAGGTTCGTCATGTCATGCACCTTGCAATCGCGATCGACCACGCCCTGCTTCGGCGAATCGTGCATTCGCGTGGTCCCCATGTGGTGCCATGTCCCCTCCAGATCCGAGGGCCAGTTCCGACCCTCGAACGGCGGATCGAGATCGACTTCGGCCACACCGCTCTTGCGCATGTCTTCGGCCAGCAGTTCCATGGTGCGGTCGAAGGTACGCTTCACCTTCGATCCGAGCCGCCAGTCCACCCGCACACGGGGCATGCCGAGCTGGTCTATCTGCGTCGGCGACAGCATCACGCGGCTGTTCGGGTCCGGCTCCGGCTCGACAATGAGCTGGAACTGCACGCCCTTGATCAGCCAGCGCGGCTGGTACAGACGCGTGTAACCATAGCCGATGGTATCGAGCGGATGCGTCATCATGGTCAGCAGGTCCCGGGAGAGACTCCAGCCGGACTGCTCCTTCTGCAACAGCGCCTGCTTGCAGCGGAACAGCGCCTGCGCTCCCTCGCTGCCCTCGCCGGGGAAGATCGACGCGAACCACGCGCGCGCATTCAGCAAGCCCTCTTCCGCCAGCACCTCCGGCGTCAGCGCGAACTGGTGGGCGATGCACGTGCCATACGCTGCGACGGCAGCATTCTGATAGTGGTACTTCACGTCCGACAGCTTGTTGCGCGACCATTCCTTGCTGAAGCGGATATTTCCCGAGAACAGGCGCGGATGATCCATGAAGTAGCGCCCGACCAGGTCATTGCCGTTGCCGAGGCCGGACCGCTGCACCTTGTTGGACGCCAGCAGCAGTCGCGCATTCTCGATGCCGCCAGTAGCCAGCACATAGAGCTTCGCCGACACCTCCATCGTCCTTCCGCTCAAGGTGGCCACCTCGATGCGCGTGACCGTGCGGGCGGCGGTATCGGTGTCGATGTTGGTCGCATTCGCGTACAGGTAGACGCGCACGTTGCCCGAACGTTTGAGCACATCGCGGTAGAGCTTGCCGAAGCGTGCCGGCGGACTGAACTGCGAAATGGTGTCGCGGATCTTGCCGGTGACAAGCGGCATGCGGCGCACATCCGGCCGTCCGATGGAGCGCTCCCAGAAATCCGGTTCGAAGTTGTTCGGCCCCAGCTTGAGAAGCTTGTGCGTGCGCGCATAGTAGGGCAGCAGCTCGTCCAGTCCGAACGGCCAGCCGCTGTTGGCGATCCAGTCGCGCTTTTCGAAATCCCAGGGGTCCAGCGGACGGCACCAGCCGCCCCAGCAGTTGCTGCTGCCACCCAGAAAGCGGCTGCGGCTGCCGTCGGAAAAATTGTAGGGCCATTCACCCACGTCCTCGCCACGGCACAGATCGCGTGTGTCGTCGTCCGGATTGAATCCGCCACTCTCAAGAAGGACGACGTCGATGCCCTGCTTGTCCAGCTCCATCGCCAGCGTGATGCCTGCCACGCCGCCGCCTATGATGCAGACCGATGTCTCGACTACGGAACCTTCTTCAACATGTCGTGTATCGATGAACATTGTTGTTCTTGCCTACCCTGGTTGAGAAATTCTCCGGCCGCACGCATGCATCCACACATTGATCAGCACACTGCTGCGGCATTGCCCCTGCTCCGCTCCCGCGCAAGACGAGGCATGCGCGGGCAAGTGCATCGTTCAGGACGCCGTGATGAGCGGCGTGTCGCCGGCGGACGACTGCGAGTATTTGCCGTATCCATAGCCATAGCCGTAGCGTCCCGGCCGCAGTTTCAGATCGTTGAACAGAATTCCCTTGGCCGCCAGACCTGCCTGTGCGAGGCGCTTCATCGACTCGCTGATCTCGATGGCGGTCGTGACACCGGCGCGGGTCATGATGTAGATCGCGCCCGCATGCGAGCCGATGATCATCGTGTCGGCCACTGCGAGAATCGGCGGTCCGTCGACCAGCACGAGATCGTAGCTGCCGGAGAGCTGCTGCAGATATGCGCCGAGGTTCGGACGCAACAGCAGTTCGGATGGATTCGGCGGCAAGGTGCCGGTCGAGATGAAATCCATGTTCTCGATCACACCGCGATGCACCACCTGATCGAGGCGGCGCGCTCCGGCGAGCGCGTCCGACAAACCGTCCTGGCGGCCGAAACCGAAGTACAGATGCAGCAGGCCGTTGCGCAAATCGGCATCGACCAGCAGCACGCGCTTGCCGGTCGCCGCCATGATCGCGGCGAGGTTGGCGGAGACGAAGGACTTGCCCATGCCGGGCGTGGCCCCCGTGATCAGCACGATGTTGTTCTTGAACTGCGGCAGCGAGAACTGCAGCGCGGTGCGGAAATTGCGCAGGCTCTCCACCGCGATGTCGTTGGACGAGACGCTGGCAAGCAAAGGCACCTTCTGCTGGCGGGTATTGACCGCCTCGTACAGCTCCTTCTGCTTCTTGCTGTGCGGGATGGTGGCGAATACCGGCACGCCGGCGATGCTCTCGACCTGCTCCGGCGTATCGATACCAGCGCGCAGCGATTTCCTGAAGAACGCGACCATCATGCCGAGGAACAGGCCGCTCAGCACGGATAGCGCGAGGATCATCGGACGGTTCGGCTTGACCGGTTTTTCCGGCATCAGAGGCATATCGACCAGACGCACGTTGCTGACCTTGCCCATCGACACCAGGCGCAATTGCTGCGCGGTGTTGAGCATCGCGGTGTACAGCTCGGTGTTGACCTTCACCTCGCGTTGCAGGCGCAGCAGATTCTGCTCGATCATCGGCAGCGTCTTGATGTGCTCGTTCATGCTGTTGATCTGACCGTTGATTTCCTTGAGCTGGCTATCGATGCCTTGCACCAGCGGATGCTCGGTGGTGTAGCGCGCAAGCAGCTCGATCTTCTTCTGCTGCAGGTCCATCTTCCTCAGCTTGGCGGCAGCCGATTGCTGCAGGTTCAGTTTGGATTCCTCGGCCAGATCGATGGTGCCGTTGGCGTTGCGGAACGCGTTGTACTTGGCCTCCGCCTGCTCCAGCTGCACCTTCAGGTCAGGCAGCTGCTTGTTCAGATAGGCGAGCGATTTCTCGGCTTCCTCGGTCTTGCGCGAAGCGTTCTGCCGCATGTATTCCTTCGAGATTTCCGCGAGGACGCTGTGGATCTGCTTCGGGTTGGATCCTTGCATCGTGACGCCGATCACGCCGGACTGCTTGCCTCCCAGTTCGGAAACCGTCATTGATTTCTGGATGCTCTCGATCGTGCCGAGGCGGGACGTGCGTGTCAGCAGAAATTGCGCGCCGGCCTTCGCTTGCAATTGATCGATGCGCAGTTCGATATTGCCCTGCGGCGTTTCGAACGTCAGCGGCGCACCGATCGCGCCCTTGAGTTCGAGATCGCTTTCCTTCTGGCTCATGCGGAACTGGCCGTTGCCCTCCGCCGTCAGCACGAACTCGCGGTTCTGCAATGCTTCGGGCACATTGAACACCGCCACATCGATTTTCTCCGAGCCCCACACGTAACCGCCATAGCCCAGCAAGCCGGGAACCGACAACTGATTGTTGTGGTCCGCGACCCATGAACCGATCACCGGAAAGTACTTCGGCTGCGCATTGATATACAGCCGCAGGTTATCGACCGCGCGCGACACCACCATGCGCGAGCGCAGCAGCTCCATTTCGGACATGGCCATCGTCTTGACGTTGAACATCGAGTTCACGTCGCCGATGATGTTCTTGGACTCCTTCTGGCCTTCTTCCTCGACATGGATCACCAGATTCGCCTCGTACACCGGCCTTGCCAGGAATGCATAGGCCGCGCCGATCAGCGTGATCACGAATGCAATGCCGGCGATCAGCCAGCGGCTTTCCCAAAGGATGTCGAGATAGGTTGCCATCTCGATCTCTCCTTCATCCTGCCGGTAGGACGCGGGGCCGGTTAACTGGGGTATGGATTGATTCATCATGGATTGTCTGCCCGTGGTTATTACTTACATGAAACGGTCTTCAAACTCATCAGCGCGGCATCCGCAGGCAAAAAGACCAGCCTGAACGCGCTTCAATGCGACGTACCTCATCTTGCAATTGTTGACACCGATTGCCGGACGCGACCTCATCAGCGTGCCGGCGTCGTGATCGGAGAGACCGCACCGACCGCCGACGACAATGCGCCCGGCAGGATCATGCTGATGGTGCGGTGCCAGTTCGCCAGCGGCGTCGCTGCAACGTAGACGACGTCCTTGGGATGCAGTTCGAACCCTTCCGCCATCGCCAGCGCACCCGGCTTGCTGCCGTCGAGCTGATAGACGACCTGGTCGGTCCCGCTCTTGCGCACGACGTAGATCTGGCTGCCGTCGCCGCTCAAGGGATTGACGCCGCCCGCCTCGCCCAGCGCCTCGTTGAGCGACAGCCGTCCGTTGTACATCGGCAGCGCGCGCGGCGCGACCACTTCGCCGGACACGAACACCTTGCTTTCGTCGCGCGACCTCACACGCACCACGTCACCGTCGGCGAGCAGGATGTTGGCGGGGTTGACGCCGCGCTGCACGAGTTGCGGCAGATTGATCAGGTAATTGGTACCGGCGCGATTGACGACGATCTGGCTTTGATCGCCCGCCGGTAGCACGCCGCCGGCGCGATTGATCGCCTCGACCAGCGTCATCGTGATGTCATTGATCGCCTGCAAGCCAGGCGTCTTGACTTCGCCATCGACATAGACGCGCTTGCTGCGGAACGACTGTACGCGCAAGGTCACCTTCGGCTGCTTGAGGTAGCGGGCCAGTTTGGTGGCGAGCAGATTGCGCGCCTGGTCCTGCGTCAGCCCCGCGACCTTGATCGTGCCGGCATAGGGAAACTGGATCATGCCGTCGTTGTCGACGATGAAACCGGCCGGAGGTCGCCGCAGCCACCGATGCATCCGCACCGGTGCCCGCATAGCCACCTGCGGCGATGGTCGCGCTATTGCTCAATTCGGGATGATCCCAGACGACGATCGACAGCACATCGCCGTTGTCGATCTTGTATGCCGACGCCTTGCCGAGCAGGCTGCTGATATCCTGGCTGACCTGCTTCTCGCGCACTTCGCGCTCCACCTTCACCAGCTGCGGCGTGATCTGCTTGAGGACCGCATTGCCCATGTCCGCGTTCGCGCCGGACTGCTGCGATGAGGAGTTGGTGCCGGAATTGTTGAACTGCATGCCGGGTGCGGTGGACGCGCAAGCGGCAAGCCACGGCACGACAACAAGCGCACTCCATTTATAAAGCAATGCTTTGGACGAGAACCGCATACGATTACCCCACGTGATGAGTGCAAGACTGCCAGCGCGATCGATGGCATGTGCACTGATTGAACAAGCCCGGTTTCAATCGCCTGCCGGACTTCGTAAAAAGAACGATGCAATGCGCGCTCTGCGGCAGACGGCTCGCTCATGGCTCGCACATGCGTTGCCTGATGACATTGCAAAAAATTATCTTCTCTTCAACTTTACGTAAGCTGGCCTTGAGCGTTTTTGACACGTATCAACCGGAAACAAGATATAAGTTCTGCAATGTGCAACCGTTTGTCACATCCTCTGTCGAGGCGCACCACTGCGTCCTTCTCGCGATAAAACAGGTCACCCTCAATGTCTTGCGGGGTCGACCGATGTCTCTATTCCGTCACGTTGCGCCGGTTCAAGCGGCGATGACGTAGTTAAAAGGTAGGAGAAAAATGCGACGTGAACCTTGCGCAAAAGCATGTAATCGCTTTGCGGAATTTAATCCTTGTTAAAACAAGGTATCGCGGGAGGGAAATGGGAATGGCAAAGGGATGGACGTGCACACTTCCCGGCCGGGGAATGACACGTCCGAATGACACGACCATATGGCCCCCCTTCCGAAGGGGTCTGAATCCTCAGCGTGGCAACGCGCCGGCGTCCGGCCCCAGCATGCAGAGAACACTGTGCAGGATCGCCGCCTCAAACAACTCCGGCTCCTCCGACAGCGTCGAAAAATCCTTCAGGACATGACGATAGGAAATTGTCATCACCACCGCGTTGGCAAGAAGCGCGTACAGGATTTCCGGGTCTTGGCGCGCGATTGCGCCGCACTCTATCGCATCGGTCAGCAGCGGCAAAAACGCATCATGGTACGGACGCACCAACCGCTGCATCAACACTTCGAGACGCTCACCCTGCTCGGTTGCCGCTCTGGAAAAGAACATGCCCCACTCCGGTTCCTGACAGCTTTCCCGAACCAGCAGTTGCAGAGCGTGCATCACACGCGTCCGCGCATCCAGATCGGTACGGCTGCGCAATAGCGTCAAGGACGACGCCATCGCGCTGACCTGGTTGGCGAGTTGATCGACGACAGCCAGCCACAGCGCCTCCTTGGAACCGTAGTAATGGGCGACCAGTGCCGGGTCGACGCCTGCTGTCTTGGCAATGGCGCGCGCACTCGCGGCGTCGAATCCAAGGCGCGCGAACGCCGACCGGGCATGGTTCAGCAATACGGCAGCGGCAGCCAGATCGGGGCCGCGCGGGCGCCCCTTGGCGCGGCGCGTGGGCGCCATTGCACCATCCGGCGCCGTCGTGTTCTCAGGTTCGGCATGCGCATCCGGGGCAGTGACCACAGTGCGTCGGGCGGGGGATGACGGTTTCATTGGACGAGTAGAGAGAGTAAAGGGAGCGGTTAGTGATCGGGCATATTCATCACGTGATGAATTACGAGTATAATAGCGCACATCAAGCCATGCAGGCTGCATTACAGGATCATTTCATGAACCCTATTCGAAAAATCCTCATTGTCGGCGGCGGGGTTGCCGGCCTGAACCTGGCGACCAAACTGGGCGACCAGCTGGGTCGGATCGGCAAGGCAGAAATCACGCTGGCCGACCGCAGCCCGACACATATCTGGAAGCCGATGCTGCATACGATTGCCGCCGGCACATGGGATGTCCAGCAACAGCAAGTCAGCTACATTGCCCATGCCAGCGAGCATCATTTCACCTATCAGCCGGGCGAGATGTGCGGGCTGGATCGCAGTGTTCGCGAAGTCACGCTGGCACCGCTGGAGATGCCGGACGGCGAAGTGATCGTCGGCCAGCGCACGCTCGGGTATGACGTGTTGATCCTTGCCATCGGCAGCCGCGCCAACGATTTCGGCGTGCCCGGCGTCACCGCGCACTGTCATTTCATCGACAGCCAGGCGCAGGCCGAAGCCTTCAACCTGACACTGCGCGGCCGCATCCTGCGCAGCGTGGTGAACGATGAAATTTTGCGCGTCGCCATTGTCGGTGGCGGCGCCACGGGCGTGGAGCTGTCGGCCGAGCTGAGTCGGCTGCTGGAACTCGCGGCCAGCTATGGCGATGCAAACATACGCGATCGCCTGCACCTGACCTTGCTGGAAAGCGGGTCGCGAATCCTGGCGGCATTTCCAGAGGAAGTCTCGACGCACAGCGCCGCGCAACTGAGGAAGATCGGCGTCGCGCTGCACGCGGATACGCGCGTGGTCGGCGCCGAAGCGGAGGGCTTCCGCCTCGCCGACGGCAGCCTGGTCGCGGCCGACCTGATGGTCTGGGCCGCAGGCGTGAAGGCAGCCGATTTTCTGACGAGGCTCGACGGACTGGAGGTGAACCGGAGCAATCAGGTTCTGGTCAAACCGACCATGCAAACCCTGACCGATCCGCACATCTTCGTGCTCGGCGATTGCGCCAGCCTGACGCCGGAGGAAGGCGCACGTCCCTTGCCGCCCACCGCCCAGGTCGCCAACCAGCAAGCCGACCACCTCGCGCGTCACCTGGAGAGCTGGCTGGAAGGAGGCACCTTGCCGGATTTCGTGTTCAAGGACCTCGGCTCACTGGTATCCCTCAGTCAATACAACGCTTTCGGCACGCTCGGCAAGTTCGGTTTCTTCAAGGGCGGTTTCATACGCGGGCATTTCGCGCAACTGAGCCACACTTATCTGTACCGGCGGCACCAGATCGGCCTGCACGGCATGGTGCGGGCGGGCGCGATGTGGCTGGCGGAACGGATCAACGGACTGGTCCGGCCCCGCATTCGCCTGAGTTAAGAATCAAGCACTGAGCTAAACACTGATCTGAATCAAACATGCAGGGAACGCCTCATACCGACAAGCAAAAAAGCGCGACCCCAACTCGGCTCCACTCTCCTGTCGGCGCCAACGCGCGTCGGCGCACCTCCCATTCAAACCACGATGCGCGCCGTTGCTGACGCCATCGCTTGCGAGGGCTGCGACGCCATCTATCGACGCCATCCATTGGCGAGCGGCGAGATCGCGCGCTGCGCTCGCTGCGGAACCGAACTGGATCGCCACCCCGGACGCCGGACCGGACGCATGTTGCCATTGACGATCGCCTGCCTGATCCTGTTCGCCATTGCCAATCTCTTCCCCATCGTGCGAATCGAAATGCGTGGCATGCACAGCGAGACGACGCTGATCGGCGCGGTAGCGGCGCTTGCCAGCGAAGGCATGTCGCCGATTGCCTTGCTGGTGCTGGCGACCACCATCTTTTTTCCCTTGCTATATCTGCTCATTCTCTTGCATATCTTTCTGCCTCGACGGCAAGCGCGCCGCCCCGCCGGTTTCAACATTCTGGTGCGTGCCATCCAGGGTGTGCGCCCCTGGGGCATGATCGAAGTCTTTCTGCTCGGCGTGCTGGTCGCCATCGTCAAGCTGTCGAACATGACCAATGTCTTGCCGGGCGTCGCCTTGTGGGCTTTCATCGCGCTGACAATACTGCTGACCGTGCTCTTGTCGTTCAGTCCGCGCTTCTTCTGGAAAATGGCGTTTGCGCCCCAACCGGGGCCGCAGCGATGAACCACCCACTGACAGCGGCACGGCTGGGCATGATGTCCTGCCACAACTGCGGCACGCTCTGGCAAGGCGCAGTCGCGAACGACGCCTGCGAACGCTGCGGCACGCGCCTGCATCTGCGCAAACCCGCCAGCCTGCACCGGACGTGGGCCCTGCTGATCACCGCCTGCATCCTGTACATCCCGGCCAACCTCTTGCCGGTGATGATCACCCGGACCTTGCTCGGCACGCAGCACGACACGATTCTCAGCGGCGTCATTTACTTCTGGGTGAGCGGTTCATTCGGACTGGCCGCGATCGTGTTCATCGCCAGCTTCCTGGTGCCGCTGTTCAAGCTGGCCACGCTGATCCTGATCACGGCAACGGCACAGCGACGCAGCAACTGGCGCCGCCTCGAACGCGCCCGGCTCTATCGCATCATCGAAACGATCGGGCGCTGGTCCATGCTCGACATTTTCGTGATCGCCCTGCTCGCAGGCCTGGTGCGCATTCACGGATTGGCCGAAATCACTGCCGGATGGGGCATCGCCGCATTCGGCGGGGTCGTGGTGCTGACCATGCTGGCCTCGCTCAGTTTCGATCCGCGCCTGACATGGGATGAGCGCGAGCCGGCGCTTCCAAATACAAAAACGAAGGAACACCATGGATGAAGTCAAACCCGACGCCCCGATTCCCGACTTGCCGACGCCGCAGGTGGCCAGGCAGCGCAACTGGCTGCCTTCGCTGATCTGGCTGATCCCGCTCGTCGCCGCGCTGGTGGGCATCGCGCTGGTGGTCAAGGTCCTGAGCGAGCGCGGGCCGGTCATCACGATCACTCTGCGCAGCGCGGAAGGACTGGAAGCCGGCAAGACCAAGGTGAAGTACAAGGATGTCGACATCGGCACCGTGCAGACCATTGCGCTGGCCAGGGACCTCTCACATGTGCTGGTCACCGTGCAGTTGCAGAAGGAGGCGGAGAAGTTCACCGCTGCCGACACCCGCTTCTGGGTTGTGCGACCGCGCATGGAAGCATCGGGCATTTCGGGATTGAGCACGCTGCTGTCGGGGGCCTACATCGGCGCGGATGCCGGCAATGCAAAGGAGTCGGGCAAGACCTTCACCGGGCTGGAGACGCCGCCGATCGTGACGCGCGATTCATCCGGCCTGCAGTATGTGCTGCATGCCGGCGACATCGGCTCGCTGGACATCGGCTCGCCGGTCTACTTCCGCCGCATCAAGGTGGGGCAAGTGACGGCCTTCGAACTGGATCCGGACGGAAAAGGCGTCACGCTGCGCATCTTTGTGAATGCGCCTTATCAGGCCTTTGTCGGCGCCAATACCCGTTTCTGGCATGCCAGCGGCTTCGACGTGGAGATCAATGCCAGCGGCGTGAAGCTGCGCACGCAATCGCTGGCGACCGTGGTGCTGGGCGGCATCGCCTTTCAGGCGCCCGGCGACAGCATGGGGCCCATCGCGCCGGAGAACACCTCATTCACCCTCGCCGCCGATGAAAGCCTTGCGATGAAAGAGCAGGATGGCCCGTCCCAGACCATGCTGCTGTACTTCAATCAGTCGCTGCGCGGCCTGACGCCGGGTGCGGCAGTCGATTTTCGCGGCGTGATCATCGGCGAAGTCATCTCGATCGGCGTCGACTTCGATGCCAGGACGCGCGAATTCCGCATGCCGGTGCTGGTGCAGGTCTATCCGGACCGGCTGCGGCGCCGATACCTCAATGCAGAGCAGCAGCCGCGCTACACCCAGCAACAGTATCTGCAATTCATGGTCCAGCGCGGATTGCGGGCGCAACTGCGCACCGGCAACCTGCTGACGGGACAGTTATACGTGGCGTTCGACTTCTTCCCGGCATCGCCGCAGATGCACATCGACACGACGAAAACGCCGCTTGAGCTGCCCACGGTACCGAACAGCCTGGACGAGATCCAGACGCAGCTCTCCGACCTCGCGAGCAAGCTCAACAAGGTTCCATTCGACAAGATCGGCGCGGATCTGCAAAAGACGCTGGGTTCGCTCAATCGCACGCTGATCAACGCCGAAACCTTGACGAAAAGCCTGAATAACGACGTCGCGCCGGAAATGACGGCCGCCATGAAGGATGTGCGCAAGACGCTCAATGCGGCGGAACGCACGCTGTCGGACGAAGCGCCCTTGCAACAAGACTTGCGCGAGACCTTGAAGGAACTGACGCGCTCGGCGGCGTCGCTGCGCATCCTGACCGATTATCTCGAACGTCACCCGGAATCCCTGATTCGCGGCAAAGCCAAGGACAAACAATGACATCCATGAACAGCAGCCGGATCACGCTTGCCATTGCACTGCTGCTTGCCGGTTGCGCGGCGGCACCGATCCGTTATCACACGCTGGCGACTGCGGAACCCGTCACGCCCTCTGCGCCTGCGGCGACGACAAGCCACGCGGGCAAACCGATCTTCATCGAACTGACACCGGTGGCCGTGCCCGAGCGCCTGGTGCGACCGCAACTGGTGGTCCGCCGGCAAGGGAGCGCGCGCGGCAGCGAGCGCATCGATATTCTGGACGACGACCGCTGGTCATCGCCCTTCAACAGCGAATTGCGCGACGCACTCGCCAGCGGCATCGCCGCACGGAGCGACGCAGTGGATGTCACGCACGGCGGCCGTCCGCCGGGGGAAACGGCATACCGCATTGCCGTGCAGTTGCGGCAGTTCGATGCCATACCCGATGCACGTGTCGATGCCACATTCAGCTGGACCATCGCGCGCTCGGACGGCGGCCGTGGCGCCGCCTGCGTGTTGCCCTTGTCGGAAGCGGTCGGCCCGGGTACGGATGCGCTGGTTCAGGGCATCCAGCGTGCGGTTGGTCGCGTCGCGGAACAGATCGCCGCGCAAGTGACGCAACTGCAATCAGGCGCAAGCGCCAACTGCAACCGCCAGGTTCATGTCGATTCGCGAAGTTCGCAATAACCACGATCACCACGATCTGCGGCATGTCCGCTCGACATGCCGTGCATCATTCCATCAAGTCTCATGCACACCATCACTATCGTCCTGATTCTCCTCGTGACGGTGGTCGCCAGCGGTTTCGCCGCGCGGCTGCTGCCTGTCAAGTTGCCGCTGCCGCTCATCCAGATCCTCGGCGGCATCGTCCTGTCCGGCCTGTTCGACGTGAACATTCCGCTCAATCCGGATGTGTTCTTCCTGCTCTTCATCCCGCCGCTGCTGTTCCTCGATGGATGGCGCATACCCAAGGGTGCGTTCGTCCGCGATCTGCACCCCATCCTGACGCTGGCGATCGGACTCGTCGTGTTCACCGTTGTCGGCATGGGATTCTTCATCCACTGGCTGATCCCCGCCGTGCCGATGGCCGTGGCATTTGCGCTCGCCGCGATCCTGTCGCCGACCGATCCGGTGGCCGTATCCGCCATCGCCTCCAGCAACCCGATACCGTCGCGCCTGATGCACATCCTGGAAGGCGAATCGCTGCTCAACGACGCATCCGGACTGGTCTGTTTTCGTGTGGCGGTTGCGGCGGTCATTACCGGCGGCTTCTCGCTGGCCGAAGCCTCCCTGAGCTTCCTGCAGGCGGCCGCCGGCGGCTTGCTGATCGGCCTTGCCGTCGCCTGGGGCATCGGCCTGCTCAACAAATGGCTGGTGACCCGGGTCGGCGAAGAACCCGGACTGCAAATCCTCATCAGCCTGCTCATTCCGTTTGCCGCCTACATCGCCGCCGAGCATGTGCACAGCTCCGGCATCCTGGCCGCCGCAGCCGCAGGCATGTCCATGCATTACGTCGATCTCGTGGGCCGTCCGCTGGCGGCCACGCGCACACAGCGCGACGCGGTATGGGACACGATGCAAATGGCATTGAATGGTGCGATCTTCGTGATGCTGGGCGCGCAATTGAAGCGCACCCTGGACAGCATGCCCGCGATTGCACGAGAGATTCACATCGCCAGCGACTGGCAGCTCCCGCTGTACGTGGCCGCAATCACGGCGGCGCTCGTCCTGCTCCGTTTCTTCTGGGTCTGGGCATCGCTCAAGCTGACCTTGTTTACACGCAGGCCGAGCGATGTCGAGCGACAGAAACCGCCCTTCCGTCTGATGCTGGTCACCGCGCTGGCCGGCGTGCGCGGCGCGATCACCCTGGCGGGCATCCTGACCATCCCCTTGTTGCTGCCGGACGGCTCTGTATTCCCGGCGCGCAATCTGGTCATCTTCCTCGCGATGGGCGTGATCCTGCTGTCACTGTTGACTGCCAGCGCAGCCCTGCCCTTGCTGACGCGGGGCCTGACATTCGCGCCGCAGGAGCAGACTGTCGATGCGGAAAACCACGCCAGCAGGGCGGCGGCAGAAGCCGCGATCCATCGTATTGAACAGATCGTGGCCGATGCGGCCAACCAGGGAGCGGATCATGACAGCCACGCCGAAGCCGCGGTACGCGTGCTCGATATTTACCGTCGCCGGCTCGACTACGGCCAGAGCAACGGCGACGAAGCCGTCCGGCTGAAGCAGCTGGCCGCCACCGAACGCCGCTTGCTGCTGGAGGCGCTCAATGCCGAACGCGATGAACTCCACAGGCTGCGCGTCGCACGGCAACTGGATGACATGCACTACGAAAAGCTGCTGCGCGAGCTCGACCTGCTCGAAGCTGCATTCACACGCAGCCGGAACAGCAAATCACATTGAAAGCGCGCATCGCGGCGTGCTCCGCCTGACGCGGATTTCACGCCTCGCGCAGCGTCTGCAGGGGCGGCTTCTTCAACACGTTGCGCAGCCCGACAGCACCGCCGACGAAGGCGCAGACCGCGCCTGCGATGAGGCCGGCGACCCACACCAGCGGGTCGAAGGTCCATTCGAAGCTGAACACGTACTTCGACAGCGCCCAGCCGATGGCGGCCGCGCCGGTCGCGGCAAGCACGCCGGACAGGCCGCCCACCAGCGCAAACTCGATCCGCTGCGCCTGCGCCAGTTGCGCGCGCGTCGCGCCGAGGGCGCGCAGCAGGCCCGCTTCGCGGATCCGCTCATCCTGCGAACCGACCAGCGCCGCATACAACACCAGTACGCCGGATGCCAGCGTAAACAAGAACAGGAATTCGACCGCCGTCACCACCTTATCGAGCACGCCCTGCACTTGGCGCAGCACGCTGCCGGTATCGACCACCGTCAGGTTCGGATAGTCGCGCGTCAGTTCGTTGCCGAACTTCAGTTTCGACGGCGGCAGATGGAAGGCCGTGATCCACGTCTGCGGCATGTCCTTCATCGCCTCGGGATTGATGATCACGAAGAAGTTGACCCGCATCGAGCCCCACTCCAGCTTGCGCAGGCTGGTGATGACTGCATCCACCGGTTGACCGGCAATGTCGAAGCGCAGCGTGTCGCCAAGCTTGAGGCCGAGCGTCTTGGCGAGCCCTTCCTCCACCGAGGCTTCCGGCTTGCTGTCGCGCTTGTCCTCTTCAAACCAGCGTCCGGCGACGACCTGGTTCTGCGGCGGAAGTCCGTGCATGGTGGACAGGTTGAATTCGCGGTCCACCAACCTCTTTGCGCGATCCTCCACATAGGTGGTGCCGGTAATCGGCTTGCCGTTCACCTGGATCAGGCGGCCCCGGATCATCGGGTGCAGCAGCGGATGGACAATGCCATTCGCCGCCAGCTGTTTTTCGATGCCGTCCTTCTGGTCCGGCTGGATGTTGATGACGAAGCGGTTCGGCGCATCGGGCGGAGTCGATTCGCGCCATGCCTGCATCAGGTCGCCGCGAATCACCGTCAGCAGCAGCAAGGCCATCAAGCCCAATGCCAGCGCGACGATCTGCACCACGCTCGCAGCTGTTCTGCGCTGCAACGCGGTCACCGCAAAACGCCAGCTCGGATGATTGATCGCCGTGCGCAGCGTGCGCAGGGAACGCAGACTCAACCATCCGACCAGGGCGAAGACCGCGAAGCCGCCGAAGAAGCCCGCTGCCGTCAGCAGACCGAGCTTCAGATTGCCGGCCTGCCACAGCAGCAGCGCGATGAACATCAGCAAACCGAGACCGTAGGTCGCGAGCGTCACCGGCTGCGGCGCATCCTGCTCGCGCCGGATCACGCGGTTGTGCGGCACATTGCGCAACTGCAGAATGGGCGGCACGGCAAAGCCGATCAGCAGCAGCATGCCGGTGGCGATGCCCTGCACCGCCGGCAGCAAGGTCGGCGGCGGGATATCGTTGGCGACCAGCCTGCCCAGCCATTCGAGCAGGACGAAATGCGCGCCGTAGCCGACCGCCACGCCAAGCAGACTGCCCGCGATACCGACCAGCAGGAATTCGATCAGGTAGAGCGAGGTCACCTGATTCTGCGTGAGGCCGAGGCAACGCAGCATGGCGCAGGCATCGATGTGGCGCAGCATGAAGCGGCGCGCCGCCATCGCGACCGCCACCGCTGCCAGCATCGCCGACAGCAGGCCCACCAGCGACAGGAACTGTTCCGCGCGATCCAGCGTCGAGCGCATCTCCGGGCGGCCCGACTCCAGCGATTCGACGCGCACGCCCTTGATGTTTTCGCTGCCGATTTTCGCCACTAGCCATTTGCGATACGCCTCGACCTCCTTGTCCTGCCCGGCGATCTGCAGCCGGTAGGTCACGCGTGACCCATTCTGGATCAGGTTGGTCGCCGCCAGATCGGATGCAGGCAGCATCACGCGCGGCGCGAAGTTCATGAACGACGCGCCACGATCCGGTTCGACCGAAATCAGGTTCGCGATGGTGAAGGTCTTGTCGCCCAGCCGCAGCGTGTCGCCGAGTGCGACATTGAGCGTGCCGAGAAGATTGGCATCGACCCACACCGTATCGGCGGCGGGAATGTCACGCGTCACGACTTCGGTCCCCTGCTCCGGCGAGCCGAGCTTCAGATTGCCGCGCAATGGGTAGCCGGCGGACACCGCCTTGACCGATGCCAGCTGCGACACGGTCTTGTCGCCCTCGCCGGCGATCGCCATGCTGGGGAAGGAGACGGTATCGGCCAGCGTCAGGCCGCGCCGCTGTGCTTCCGCGCGCCACACGCCGTTGATCGGCTGGTCCGCGTTGATCACAAGATCGCCGCCGAGCAGCTGGTGTGCATCGCGGTTCAGCCCGGCGCGCATGCGGTCGACGAAGAATCCGACCGACGACAGCGCGGCAACCGCCACGATCAGCGCAACCAGAAGAAAACGCAATTCGCCCGCGCGCCAGTCGCGCCGGGTCATACGGAGTGCCTGTGAAAACATCAGGTGGAAAGCCTTCTAAAGAGCCAGCGCAGCCCGCGCCATAACTTCGGCATGAGCCATGCGGCGATCAGGAAAAATACTGCGAGAAATACGACCAGCACCCACGGATGATAGAACGCCGCCCACAATCCGGCCATCACCGCAGCGTCCTCCGACGCCGACGCCGTCCAGTTGCTGAACGGTTCCGGCGAGGTATTGATCAGTGCGCGACTGCCGGCCTTGGTCGCATGCGCGCCTGCGGCAAACGTGCCGCCGAGGATGCCCGCCACCGCCGTCCATGCCGGGTCCATGTGCCCCAGCGCGGCCACCGCCAGCACCGCGCCGGCGGGAATGCGGATGAAGGTCTGGATCGCATCCCAGACAGAATCGACACCCGGCACCTTGTCGGCCAGAAATTCCACCACCATCAACGTTCCCGTCGTCACCAGTACCCATGGCGACTCCAGCACCTGCAAGGCCTGCGGCAAATCGATCCAGCCCATTCGGCCGAACCAGCCGGCGATGAACAGCGTCATGTACAGGCGCAGCCCGCTGGCCCAGGACAGGCCGCCGGCCAGCGCTGCGGCGGAAAAGGTATCAGTCATGAGATTCTCCATCTTGCGGCTTGCGCCCGAAGCGCCGGTTGAACACGGGCGACTCGGGTATGGAGGAAGAGCGGGCAACCAGCATCAGGACGCCTGCGGAAATCAGCATCACGGGGATGATGAAGCGCCATCCGAGCCCGTAAAACTGGCGGAAGAAAGACAGCGCGCCGGCAAGGATCAGCAGCGGACCGGCGACGATCGACGACTTCGTGATGCCATCCAGCATCAGGATCGCCGCGCCCGCGCCAGCCAGGCCGAGTATCCACACCCACTGCACGCTCGGCAGCCAGTTCAGGCTGTCGAGCAGCCAGACCGCACCGAGGACGATGAGCACGATGGGCAACGCGGCGTCTTTCATCATGTTCCCTTTGTCACCTTGTCACTTTGTTACGTTGTCGTCCCGACCGCAGATGAAGCGAGGAATCGCTTGTCGCGTGCCGATAGTGGAGAGTCCTCATTGCATTCGGAATGACAAGATCGCGCATCGCGATTGCCATGAGCAAGGCAACGCTCAACGTCCGGCCTGATCCCCGTCAAAAAACGCATCCACCTCGTCCAGATATTTCTGCTTTGCCGCCGTGTCGATGAACGCGGCGGCAAAACTGTTGCGCGCCAGCTGCCGCGCATGTTCCTGCGTCAATGACAGGGCATCGAACAGCGCGAGGAAATTGTCATTGATGTACCCGCCGAAATACGCCGGATCGTCCGAATTCACGGTCAGCGTCACGCCGGCGTCGAGCAGCTTCGCGAAATTGTGCTCGGGCATGCAGTCGAACACGCGCAGCTTGATGTTGGAGAGCGGACAAACGGTCAGCGCAATCTTCTCGCGCGCCAGCCGCTGCGTGAGCGCCGCATCGTCGAGGCAGCGCACGCCGTGATCGATGCGCTCGACATGCAGCACATCCAGCGCGGTCGAAATGTATGCCGGCGGCCCCTCCTCGCCCGCATGCGCCACGAGGTGAAAACCCAGTTCCCGGCATTGTGCGAAGACCCGCGCAAACTTCTCCGGCGGATGGCCGCGCTCGGAAGAATCCAGGCCGATGCCGATGAACTTGTCCCGGTACGGCAAGGCCAGCTCCAGCGTCGCGAATGCCTCTTCCTCCGACAGATGGCGCAGAAAGCACATGATCAATGCGCCGCTCATGTCCCACTGCGCTTTCGCATCCTCCAGCGCGCGGTGGATGCCGTTGATGCATGTGGCGAACTCAACACCGCGCTCGGTATGCGTTTGCGGATCGAAGAAGATTTCCGCGTGCCGCACCTTGTCGGCATGCGCGCGCTGCAGATATGCCCGCGTCATGTCGTAAAAATCCTGCTCGGTCAGCAGCACGCTCGCGCCTGCATAGTAAATGTCGAGAAAGGATTGCAGATCGGTGAACGCATAGGCGCGCCGCAATTCCTCCACCGACGCGTACTTGAGTTCGACACGATTGCGCTCGGCGAGCGCGAAAATCAGTTCCGGCTCCAGCGAACCTTCGATATGGATGTGCAGCTCGGCCTTGGGCATCTGCCGCAGGATGGTGTGGATGTTGTCCGTCATGTAATCGCTCCCTGGTTCACATTGCCGGCAGACTGGCGTGCATCGGGCAGCGAGTCCGGATAGAGAACTGGAAGCAAAGCCGCTGAAATGCATGCTTGCGTCCCGCATATCCGGACCACGCGGAGCATGCGGAGCATGCGCCATGGCCTGCGGGATCATCGCGCCATTTTACGGCCTTAACCACATCTTGCAAAAACAGGGAGGAAGTGAAGGCATTGCTGGCGCACCGACACCCGCAAGAAATATCACGCAGAGACGCAAAGCGGTCATCCCGGCGTGCGCGGGCATGACAAGGTGATCCTGCTTCACGGACATGCGCGCCTGCTGGAACCGCTTGCACGATGCTATAGCGTCGACCCTCGCAGCGCGTCCATATGCGTCTTCTCATACATATCCTGACACGGCGCGCAACGTTCGGCAGTGGGCTGCGCCTCCATCCTGCCGTAGGGGATGTCAGTTTCACAATTGATGCATTGCCCGTAGCTGCCGTTCTCGATGCGTTGGCGCGCCGCACCGATGGCGCGCAACTCCGTCACATCGCGCGTGACCGCTGCATTGCCGAGATCGACCGCAAGATTGGCAAACGAGGAATCGCCGGGGTCCGGCGCTTCGGTGGCGAGATCCACGTAGTCATCCTGCTGCTCGGTCTCGCGTTGCAGATCCGCACGCAATGCCTTCTCCCGCTCGTTCAGCAATTGTGTCAGATGCGCGAGTTGCTTCTGAGTCAGATTTCCCATGACACGTCTTCCCGAAAGTAGAACGTCGAACACAGCCCCTTCCGCTTATATTACTGCGATGCGGGCATTGCGGTTTGGCTTAAATTAAGAGCCTTGGAACAATATTCAGACGGGATGCTGACGCGCACGCCACAAGGCAGCCAGGGCGAGGCCAACGCCCACCCAGAGTGCCATTACCGCCTTCGGATGCATCGCCGCCTTCGTGTACAGGCTGGACTCGAACACGTGTCCTTGATAGCCCTGACGCTCGTACAAGGCCTTGCCCGGCGAATACAAACCGTTCTGGCTGCGGTCGCGCGCCGGCATGCCGGACTTTTGCTGTTTGAACACAAAACGCTTCATGTAGCCGTCCAGCAATCTGGGCGCGTAATGTCCGCCGGATGAAATGAATTTTGCGGCACCGCCGACAAAGATATCGCGTCGGGAATGCTCCGCCGCATGAAGAATCGCATCGGCTGCGACTTCCGGTGCATAGATCGGCGGCGGCAACCTCGGCTCGACGTCGAGATAATTCTTGGCATGCTCGACGAGCATGGTGTCGATGCCGGCCGGCTTGATCAACGTGACCGACACTGGCGCGTTTTCCGCTTCCAGCTCCAGCCGCAGCGAATCGGTGAATCCCTTCACCGCATGCTTGGATGCCGAATAGATGCCTTGCAGCGGCACGGCGCGATCCGACACTTCGCTGCCCAGATTGATCAATGCGCCGCCGCGTTTCTTCAGATGCTCCACCGCAATCAGCGAACCATGCACCACGCCCCAGAAGTTGGTCTGAAACAGGCGTCGCTGATCTTCCAGCGACACGTCCTCGCTGCGGCCGAAAATCGAAATGCCTGCATTGTTGATCCAGGTATCGAAACCGCCGAAGCGATCGATCGCCACCTGTGCGATGCGGCGCACATCGTCTTCGATGCCGACATCGGCAACCGCATAGGCTGTTTGCGCTCCCCGCCTGGCCAGTTCGTAGGAAAGCTGCTTGAGCGCATCTTCGTTGCGCGCCGCCAGCACGAGCTTCGCGCCGCGCTGCGCGGCGCGGCGCGCAGTGGTCAAGCCGATGCCGCTGGTCGCGCCGGTGATGACGACGATTTGATCGGAAAGTTTCTTCAGCCGGATTTTCATCAAGGAACTCCTTTCGCGAACTGCACAATCAGCGAAAATCATGCCCGCTTGATAACACGGGCCGCAGCATGCGTACTGTGGCAGCTTGCGCTGAAATTTTTACCGGATGCATGCGCCTTTTTGCACGAAGACAGCACAGATGCCCATCATGCCCACCATGCGCCTGCCGGTATTCGGTCTTACAATTCCATTCCATGTGCGGACGCTTTGTACTCAAACACAAACCGGCCACTCTGCAGGAGTGGTATCAGGCCGATGACCTGCCCGACTTCGAGGCGCGTTACAACATCGCGCCGACCACCGGCATCGTCGTGATACGCGACACGCCGCAAGGGCGCGCCGGGTCTCTGATGCGCTGGGGCTTGATCCCGTCGTGGGCAAGGGACGCCGCCTCGCTGCCGCTGCTGCACAATGCGCGCGGCGAGACCGTGGCCGACAAGCCGATGTTCCGGCAGGCGTTTCGCAAGCGCCGCTGCCTGATCGCGGCATCCGGGTTCTACGAATGGAAGGCCGTGCCAGGACAGAAATCGAAGCAGCCGTTTTACATCTCGTTCAAGGACGATACGCCCATGTCCTTTGCCGGTCTGTGGGAAAGCAGCCGCACCGCCGACGGCGAACCGCTCGACACCTGCACCATCATCACAACCGGCGCGAACCACATTCTCGAGCCGATCCACCATCGCATGCCGCTCATCCTCGAACGCGCTGACTGGGACACATGGCTCGATCCTGGATTCAACAACACAGAACGCCTGGCGGCATTGGTAAAGCCGTTTGAAGCCGATAAAATGCAGGCGTGGGGTGTGTCGCACGCGGTCAACCGGGTCGCCAACGACGCGCCCGCGCTGGTGCGCCCGATTGCCGAGAGCGATGCCGCGCACCGATGATGCGGCCTCCCCTGGCGGTCATGGCAAATGAACAAGCACCCATTCAGCATTGAGGATTGACGACACCATGCCGGTGATCAACATCACATTAAATGACGACGCGTACAACGCGCTGCAGGACGAATACAGAAAAATGGCGATCGCATGGCCGCGCCCTGGGCGCGCCGCATTGCCGCCCGGCTTCGACGAATGGCTCGCCGCGCGCGCCATCGGCGGTGAGGTCGAAGCGCTTCCCAGAGCGGCCCTTGACGACGTGCGCACCTTCACCGCGATCGAGAAGCTGATCACGCGCCTCGCGCAGCACGGCTTCGGCCTCGCCCATCTCGCCAAGAACGATGCATCGCTTCCCGACGCGGCGCGGGAGTTGAGCGAAAGCCTTGTCGGCGATCTGAACCTGCCATCGCAGCAGCGCAAGCGCATCGAGGAATTGATCGAGTACTACGCAAAGAGCGCAAAGGAAATTGCCGACCTCGGCCGCGTCGGCGTCACCAACCGTGCCTACGGCGCGCTGCATGAAGCCTGCCGCGATCTGGTCGAGCGCACTGGCAGTGCCGTGGACAGACTCGGGGAGGAACGCGGGGTCGGCCGGGCCGAAGGTGCGATTGCGATGCTCGTCAGTCTCGGCGTGATGGACCGCAAGACGGGAACGGAAAAAACGGAGGCGTTCAAGCTGCAGGCGCGCGATTCGAAGAAGCGGAGCGCCTAGGACCGGGAGTTCTTCCGACGACATGACACAAGCGTGTCAGCAGGCTGTCAGAACAAGGAGAAACAACATGACCCACACGAAGAACCAGTTCGGCGTGCCGCAATATCCCGACACCGATGCGCGCCGGTTATTCGTCCTGCTGTCGGCGATCGACCTGCTGGAACGCCCGACCGCCTCCGCCATCGCAGACCTCACCGGCCACGACAAGGAATCGATCGATGACGAAGTACAGAAGCTGCGCGAACAGTACGGCGTGGTGCTGCCCAAGCTCGGCGAAGTCTACCGGATCGAATCGTGGGGCGACGTATTGAAGAAGAATGGCGTGAAGAAGTTTCTCAAGGGGTGATCATGCCAGACGGCTCGCCAGATGCACCGAGCCGCCCTGTACACGCGCCGCACACGCCATGCCCTGCTGCGGCATGGCCATGTTCCGCATCCGCGCAATGCGACGAACCGCTTCAACTCAATTCAGCGTGCAAGTGAAGTTGCCGCACTTCTTCTGAAACTCCTGCGCCGCGAATTGCCCTTTCTCGACATAGACCGCATCGGTTGGATGCAGTCCGTCGGGCACGATTTCCGTGATGCGCCCCTGGTACTTGTTCGACAGGTAGGTGAATTGATCGATGACCGGAGCCTGGATATCGGTTTGCGCGGCGACTTCCCGCATCGCCTGCGCATAGGGGCCGACATCGCCGGCGGTGATCGGATTGGGCGTCTCGAAGATGATTTGCTTTCCGCTTTGCTTGGCGACTCGCGCGATCGAGAACAGGCACTGCTTGTACGTATTCACGTCATACTGCAGCCGATCATTGATCCCGTAATTCACGATCACATGCGTGGCCCTCGATGCGGCCATTCTCTGCTGCCATGATCCGAGGACGGTCACGCCGTCCTGATCCCGGTTGCCGCCATTAAGTAGCTGACAGGCATACGTACTGTCCACGCCTTTGTTGCTCACGGTGTGATTGGGCGTGGCCGGCAACGTCTCATCGAAAGCCTGCGGCGCCGGTTTCGCCGCTTGTTGCTGGCAATTCGTATCCGTTTTGCATCCGCGTATCGTCGAATCTCCATAGTATTCGACGACGCGGGGCGTGTTGTTCGGTGTCGTCGTCGGCGGCGGCGTAGTGGTACCGCCCGGAGTTGTCGTCGGCGGCGTGGTGGTGGTACCGCCCGGAGTTGTCGTCGGCGGCGTGGTGTTCGTGTTCTGCGCTGCGGGCGTTGTCGTTCCCCCTCCTCCACCACCGCAGGACGCGAGCACCAGAGAGAGGAAAAGAAGTGAAGGGTAAGTGATTCGCATCAAACGGGACTCCAAAACGAGATTGAGAAGCTGCGCCGCGCCTTCGCTGTCAAGCAAGAGGTACCTTGAGGATCTTGTCATTGTCTCTATGCGGGCTGATTGAGCTTGCGTAAGGCTGCACAAGAAACAACACCGCTTTCCGCAGCGAATAAGTTGTGCATCGGATCAATTTGCATTGAACAACTTCTTGGAGATGGAAGCGCTTCCAGAGTTCGAAAGAGTTCACGCATTTGTTATCCAATTGCACAGTTTCTTGACATAAGTTCAAAGCATTGCCGGCATGCATGTGGGCGAACGACATTTGAATCACGGCAACTTGATGTGACGCAATGGCGAATTGCGCTCCCACACCAGCGATTGAGTCATCGCAAGCGTGACCAAATGACAACGCGCTAGATTCACTACCAGGACAGAAACCGCAACGGACATGCCGGCGCACCATGGCGCGACATCCCGCCGCGGCGTTTCGGAAACAAGTGGAAATTGCTTTGACAGTTTCGCCAACCGACAGGCGTACCGTGCATGATTAAATCTCTCGAGGGCGGCCGTGGCATTGCAGCGTTGATCGTCGCTCTGTATCACCTGAAGATCGGCATCGACCATTTCTCCACGATCCGCAACGGTTATATCTTTGTCGATCTGTTCTTCGTGTTGAGCGGATTCGTCATCTGCGCTGCGTACTCGCAAAGATTGCGGACGCTCACCGATTGCCAATCCTTTCTGATCCGCCGTTTCGGCCGCCTGTTTCCGCTGCTGGTGTTTTCGACGGTGTTCTACGTGGCGGCGGCAAACATCATCGTGTTCGCCAAGCGCATGGCGATCGCGCACGGATTCGGTGCTTCGCTCAACAATCCCGGCGCGCTCGACTACCTGATTCCCAATTCGCTGGAAATCGTCTCGACCCTGACGATGACGCACGGGCTGGGTGTGTTCGACACGCTGATCCTGAATACACCGAGCTGGAGCATCAGCACCGAGTTCTATGCTTATCTGCTGTTTGCCGCGCTCTGCTTCGTGCTGCGTGGATGGCTGCGCCTTGTGGCGTTTGCAATGCTGGCCTGCATCGGCTTCGCCGTCAGCGTGGCCGCGTCGATCAACGTCCACAACTGCATCGAGACGGGCGGCTGCCTGTCGCTGACCTTCGACTACGGCTTTCCGAGAACCGTGTTTTCCTTCTTCATGGGTGCCCTGACCTGGCATCTCAGCCGCCGCGTCAGCGTCCATGCCAATGCGCTGCAGACGATCGGCTTTGCCGCGCTGGCTGCGACCTTGATGGCGGTGGATGCGGACCACGCAGTGGCATTCGCCTTCCCCTTCATCTTCGCCTTGCTGATTCTGGCGGTATGCAAAGACAGCGGCTGGCTGGCCGCCATCCTGAAAACCCGGCCGTGCCAGGTGCTGGGCGAACGTTCCTATTCGATTTACATGATGCACATGCCGCTGGTGCTGTTTTTCGAGAACGCGGCAAAGCGCGTCGACGGTGTCATCCCGAGCACACTTGTGCTGCTGCTCTACGTGCTCACGCTCGTGGTCGTGTCGGGCTGGACTTACCGGTTCATCGAAGACCCGTTCCGTGCGATGTTCAATCGCATCGCGGCACGACGTTCGCAAACGGCCATCCACCCGGCCAGAGGCTAGTTCTTTCGGCAATAAACAAATCGATGCTGCGGGACGCTCCCGCATTCCCGCAGCCATCCCGCAATGTCGCTGCATCGAATGAGTTGCGCGTTTACAATACGCACTTGTCTATACAACTCAGGGAAGCAGCAAAATGACAACAAGCCGCCAGCCGCTTGACGCATTTGCAATTGCATTGATGATCATGCTGTGCCTGCTGTGGGGCATGCAGCAGGTCGCGGTCAAGGTTGCCGCCGGCGGCATGCTGCCGGTGATGCAGATCGGCGTGCGCTCGCTGGTGGCGGCGCTGTGCGTGTATGCGCTGATCTTTGTGCGCGGCGGCACGGTGTCGATGCGCGACGGCACGTTCTGGCCGGGCATGGCCGTCGGCTTGCTGTTCTCCCTGGAATTTTTCTGCGTGGCGTTCGGCCTGCAATTCACGACCGCCTCGCACATGTCGGTGTTTCTCTACACCGCGCCGATCTTCACCGTGCTGGGACTGCACTGGATCGTGCCGGGAGAGCGGCTGAAATTTTCACAGTGGATCGGCGTGCTGATTGCCTTCGCCGGCATCGGCGTGGCGTTCTCCAACGGCTTTTCCGAACCCTCGCGCGACTGGGTCCATGTATTGATTGGCGACATGCTCGGTGTTGCAGGCGGCGCCTTGTGGGCCGCCACGACCGTGCTGATCAGACGCTCGGCCCTGTCCGAAGCGCCGCCCGCCACCACGCTGCTGTATCAGCTCGGCAGTTCGGGCATCCTCCTGATCGCGCTCGCTGCGCTGATGGGACAAGCCAGCAGTATCTCGATGACAGGCATCGTCTGGACCAGCCTGTTCTTCCAGTCCGTGATCGTGGCATTCATCAGCTACCTGATCTGGTTCTGGATGCTGCGCAAGTATCTCGCTTCGCGCCTGTCGGCATTCTCCTTCCTCACGCCCATGTTCGGCGTCGCCTTCGGCGTGCTGCTGCTGAACGATCCGCTCAGCATGCGCTTTATCGTCGGCGCGGCACTCGTGCTGATCGGTGTGGTGATGGTGAATCTGCGCGGTCGCTGATTCTCCGTCCTCATTGCTTCGCGCCGCGCTCCGGTATCACGAAAGTCATGCCGAAACGCACGCACGTGATCTTTTCATCCTTGCAAAGATGTGTCGGAAAATACGGTGCGCCAATCTGTCCTGATGCTCGCCACGGTCCAGCCTTCCTGTTGCGCCAGCTTGAGTGATTCTTCCGCCCCGGCCACGTAATCGAACTCGCGCTCCTTGTCATCGTGATTGACCAGCAACTTGAATGACGGTCTGGCGGGATCTGAGCAGTAATGCAGCATTTGAATGTCGCCGTTCGAATTTCCCGCCGCGAAGATCGGACGCCGGCCAATGCGGCTCCAGATGCGCACCGGCTTGGCGGGCCCGTCATCAAAGATGTCCAGCTCGGGTTTGTGAACAATGCAACCGCCACTTGCATCTTCCTGGTACTCCAGCGCGACCGTGCTGCCTATCACGCGCTCGGGCGGAATGCCGTACAGCCCCTGTGTCACCGGCCGCATGAAATCCCGGCTGCCGCCGCTGGCGATGTAGCAGGTAAAACCGTTCGCTTCCAGATAACGCAGCAGCTCGATCATCGGTCGGTAGGTGCACTCAAGATATGGGCGTTTCAGAACCGGATGTTGCGCGCTGCGCAGGAAGTCGCCAGCCGTTGTTTCGAATTCCTCGATGCTGACGCCCTGATAGCATTGCAGCAGCCCGCCGATCATCATTTTGAGGGCGCTGTCGTCGCCCCGGTAATGCTTTTCGATGGCCGCGCCCAGCCACACATAGTCCTTTTCGACAACCGCCTTCCATGGCTGGCGCGTTCCCAACGATGGATCTTTTTCAACCATCTGCGCCAGCCGGCGGAACAGGAAATCCGCCTGGATCGGCAGTGGCTTCTCGCACCACAGCGTGCCGTCGTTGTCGAAGACGGCGATGCGCTCTTGCGACGGCACAAAATCGCTTGTCCCTGCCTTCGTTATCCGATCGACAAAGCCGATGATGGCGCTTCTGGCGCCGCCGTCGTTCCAGCTCGCAAGGGTGTCAGACATCGCTCCTGCTCCTTCCATTCGAAGTTTCGCCGCCGCGCCGGGAACCCCACTCCCCGCGCGACCCCGAGTTGCTAATGCCCTGCACTGCTGCCGGCCTCCGACAGTTTTTCCAGCGCATCGCCGATCGTGAAACTACCCGGTTTCTGCACGCGCGGGAACTCCTTGAAGGTCGCGACGAACTTGTCGGCCAGCCCGTACGCGCCGAACAGGATGTAGTCGTGGTACAGGAACCAATCGTAGTAGGTGTTCGACGTGATGTCGGCCCGCTCGTAGGGGTCGGTGCGCAGATTGAAGAGCTTGGGCAGCCGCAGGGTCGTGAACGGCTCGGCCCAGAGGCGCATCGTTCCCTGACAGCGCTGTTCCATGAACACAATCTTCCAGTGGTCGTAGCGGCAGCCCAGCACGTCACCGTCGTCGCTGAAGTAGAAGAAGAACTTGCGCGGGCTTTCCTTCTGCTCGCCGGTCAGGTAAGGCAGCAGATTGAAGCCATCGATATGGTTCTTGAAGGTCTTGCCGTTGGCCTGATGCCCTTTCTTCACTTTGTCGACCACATCGGGCTCGCCAGCCATCGCGAGGAAAGTGGGCAGCCAGTCATGATGCTGCACAATTTCGTTCGACACCTCACCCGCCGGGATCTTTCCTGGCCAGCGCACGATCAGCGGTATGCGGAAGGCGCCCTCCCAGTTCGTGTTTTTTTCGCTGCGGAAAGGTGTCATGCCGCCGTCGGGCCAGGTGTTCATGTGAGGTCCGTTGTCGGTGGAATACATGACCAAGGTATCGTCGGCGATGCCCAGTTCATCGAGGTAGTTCAGCACGTCGCCGACGAGCCTGTCGTGATCGATCATGGTGTCGTGGTACGGCGACTGCCAACGCCCCGCCTGCCCGATACTTTCCGGCTTCGGATGCGTGAACAGATGCATGTGCGTCGTGTTCAGCCACACGAAGAACGGCTTGTCGTCATCGTTCTGCTTCTTGATAAAGCCCTTGGCGGCGGCGACGAACTCGTCGTCGCAGGTTTCCATGCGCTTCTTGTTCAACGGACCGGTGTCTGTCACCTTCTGCTTGCCGACCTTGCCCCAGCGCGGCTCCTCTGTCGCATCGTCCTTGTCCTGCGCCCACGAATGGATTACACCGCGCGGGCCGTTGTTCTTGCGGAAATTCGGGAAGTCCTTGTCCGGGAAGTAGTCGACCATCTCCGGCTCTTCCTCGGCATTGAGGTGGTACAGGTTGCCGAAGAATTCGTCGAAACCATGTACCGTCGGCAGGTACTCGTTGAGATCGCCGAGGTGGTTCTTGCCGAACTGTCCGGTCGCGTAGCCGTGGTTCTTCAGCAAATCGGCGATCGTCACCGTCTCGGCCTGCAAGCCTTCGCGCCCGCCCGGACGGCCCACCTTTGACAGCCCCGTGCGATAGACGCTCTGGCCGGTGATGAATGACGAGCGGCCGGCCGTGCATGACTGCTCGCCGTAGCTGTCGGTAAACATCATCCCTTCCCTCGCCAAGCGGTCGATGTTAGGCGTCTTGTAGCCCATCACGCCATGCGAGTAGCAGCTCAGGTTGGCGATGCCGATGTCGTCACCCCAGATGACGAGGATGTTGGGTTTCTTCTGATTGCCGGTGCTTTTCGTTGCCATCAGGTACTCCTTCGCAGTGAGTTGAGCATCGACGGATCAGAGATCGATCCGCCGGTCGATTTGTGTTTCGCTGGCCGAATGCGCGATGCCGGAAGTTACGCTTCCGGCACCGTGAATCGGGCGACCTTTCCTGATGTCACGCCCCGCTGATGGAGCTCGCCATTTTCTCCATCGCCTGGTCAATCGTGAAGCTTGCCGCCTTCTGGCGTGGCGGGAACTCCTTGAATGTCGCCAGGAACTGCCCGGCGAGGGCCTGCGCCCCCATGATCATGTACCCCTTGGTCATGTACCAGTCCCAGTACGTGTTCGAGGTCGTATCGGCGCGCTCGTACGGGTCGGTACGCAGGTTGAAGAGCTTTGGAACCCGCAATACCGTGAAAGGCTCCGCCCACACTTGCAGCGTTCCGCGGCAGCGCTGTTCCATGAAGACCATCTTCCAGTTACCGTAGCGCAGGGCGACCATATCGCCATCGTCAGAGAAGTAGATGAGGCCCGGGCGCGGACTGCTCTTCTCCTTCCCCGTCAGATACGGCAGCAGGTTATAGCCATCGATATGGACCTTGAATGTCTTGTCGCCAGCCTTGTGTCCTTTCTTCAACTTCTCCACGATCTCCGGCTCGCCGGCCGCCGCCAGGAACGTGGGCAGCCAGTCGTGGTGCTGGACGATTTCATTCGACACCTCGCCCGCCGGAATCTTGCCCGGCCAGCGCACTACCAGCGGAATCCGGAAGGCACCTTCCCAGTTCGTATTCTTCTCGCTGCGGAAAGGCGTCATCGCACCATCGGGCCAGCTATTCATGTGCGGCCCATTGTCCGTGCTGTACATCACGATGGTGTCGTCTGCGATGCCCAGCTCATCGATCAGGTCCAGCAACTGTCCCACGTTCTTGTCGTGGTCGATCATGGTGTCGTGATAAGTCGATTGCGATGGTCCTGCCTGGCCGATACTCTCCGGCTTCGTATGCGTGCGAAAGTGCATGTGGGTCGTATTGACCCAGCAAAAGAACGGCTCCCCTGCCGCATGCTGCCGCTTGATCCAGCCGCTGGCGGCTTCGACGAACTCGTCGTCGCAGGTTTCCATCCGCTTCCTGTTGAGCGGACCGGTATCCTCGATCTTCTGCTTGCCTACCCGTCCCCAGCGCGGTTCCTCGGCCCCATCGTCCTGGTCGGTCGCCCAGCAGTGCATCACGCCGCGCGGTCCGAATTGTTCCTTGAACCTGGGGTCCTTCGGGTAGTCCGGATCTTCCGGATCCTCTTCCGCGTTGAGGTGATAGAGGTTGCCGAAAAACTCGTCGAAGCCGTGGGCGGTCGGCAAAAATTTGTTCTGGTCGCCCAGGTGATTCTTGCCGAATTGGGCGGTCGCATAGCCAAGCGGCTTGAGCAGTTCCGCGATAGTCGGGTCCTCGGCCTGCAGGCCCACGGGTGCGCCAGGAAGCCCGACCTTGGTCAGACCGGTGCGAAAGCCGCTCTGCCCGGTGATGAAGGACGCACGGCCCGCAGTACACGACTGCTCGCCGTAGGAATCGGTGAAGCGCATGCCTTCCTTGGCGATGCGGTCGATGTTGGGCGTGCGATATCCCATCAAGCCATCGCTGTAGCAACTCAGGTTGCTGATGCCGATATCGTCGCCCCAGATGACGAGGATGTTGGGTTTTTTCTGCGTTGAAGCGTTCTTTGTTGCCATCGTGCACTCCTGAGTATGGTTGGAAATGGACGAATCGCGGAGACTCGTCTTTATCGAAAATCAAGCCACCCGTTCCTCCCTGCCGTCAGGGAACGGACTGACCTTGAACACCATGTTGGCGATCGCCAGCAAGCCGATCAGCAACAGCACTATCGCGAAGATCGGACGAGCCAGCGCCGCTGCTTCGGCGCCGGCCACCATCACCCGTAGACATTGCTAAGTGCTTTGGGACTGCAAGGTCTCCAACACCTGGTCGAGGCTGAAGCTGCCTGGCTTCTGGCTGGGCGGGAATTCCTTGAACGTGGCGAGGAATTTCCCGATGTATTCCTGCGCTGGCACGAGCAGAAACACGCGGTCAATCCGCCAGCGGTCGTAATCGATGGCGAGGTGGTCGGCCTCCTCGAACGGATCGGTGCGGAGGTTGAAGAGCTTGGGCAGGCGCAACGGCACGAACGGTTCCTGCCAGACATCGAAGCCATGAGCGCGCTGTTCCGCGAAGACGATCTTCCAGTTGTCGTAACGCAGCCCCACGAGGGAACCGTCGTCATTGAAGTAGAAGAACTCGTGGCGCGGGTTGGCCGCCTTGCCGGCGAGTGTATCGGTGATGTTGTAGCCGTCCAGGTGGACCTTGAAGGTCTTGTCGCCGACCTTCATGCCTTTGAGCAGCTTCTCCTTCACCTCCGGGTCGCCCGCGGCGGCCAGGAGCGTGGGCAGCATGTCTTCGTGGGAGAAGATGTCGTTGTTGACGGTGCCGGGCTTGATGACGCCGGGCCAGCGGATGGCGCAGGGCACGCGGTAGCCGCCTTCCCAGTTCTCGTTTTTCTCACCGCGGAAGGGCGAGGCGCCGCCATCGGGCCATGACATTTTCTCCGCGCCGTTGTCGGTGGAATACATGACGATGGTGTTGTCGTCGAGGCCGAGTTCCTTGAGCTTGTCGAGGATCTGACCGACCATGGCGTCGTGCTCGACCATGCCGTCGGGATAGACGCCGAGGCCGGTCTTGCCTTGGTTCTCCTTTTTCAAGTGCGTCCAGATATGCATGCGGGTGGAGTTCCACCAGAGGAAGAACGGCTTGTCGGCCTTCTTCGCCTTTTCCAGGTAGTCGAGCGAAAGCTTGGTGACTTCCTCGTCTATCGTCTCCATGCGCTTGATGTTGAGCGGACCGGTACTTTCGATCTTCTGCGTGCCGTCCGGGTTGGCCCAGCAGTGGATCACGCCGCGCGTGCCGTATTTTTCCTTCAGCGCCGGATCCTTGAAGTAATCGGGGTTCTCGGGCTCCTGCTCCGCGTTGAGATGGTAGAGCGATCCGAAGAACTCGTCGAAGCCGTGCGCGGTGGGCAGCGTGTCGTCGGCGTCGCCGAGGTGGTTCTTGCCGAACTGCGCGGTCATGTAGCCTTGCGCCTTGAGCAACTCGGCAATCGTGACGTCGCGTGCTTTCAAGCCTTCCTTCGCACCCGGCAGACCGACCTTGAGCAGGCCCGTGCGGAAACCGCTCTGGCCGGTAATGAAGCACGAGCGGCCGGCGGTGCAGCTCTGCTGGCCGTACCAGTCGGTGAACAGCGCGCCTTCGTTCGCGATGCGGTCGATGTTGGGGGTCTGGTAACCCATCATGCCCCGGTGGTAGCAACTCGGGTTCCAATAGCCGATGTCATCGCCCCAGAGGACCAGGATGTTGGGTTTCTTTTGCGTGGCTTTCTGCTGCATTTGCAAACTCCTTCAAAGTCCTGAATCGATACCCCCTGACAGACGATGCATTGTTTGATGGATGGATGGAGAAGCCATTCTTGTTTCGTTTGATATCCGGTGCTGCTCGATGGCCATGGATTCGCCATCTCTGATCTTGAAGCGCCTTTTCAGGCGCAGTCAAATTTGCGTCATCCCCGCCCTGACAATGCAGCGAAATCCGACATGCGAAGTCGCGGTATCGATCTGCTGCGGGTAGCGCGCGGCAGGCCGGTAGCGTCTGCAGTAATTCGGTGCACACAGGTGCGAGCCGCCTTTCAATACCCTGCGCGGAATTTTGATTTCCGGCTGGCGTTTGTCATAGCTCTGATCGATCGAGCCGCCGCGCGGATTTTTCGGTGCGCAGCATGCTTTCTGCGCAACGGGCGCGAGCTTGTGCTCGCGATACCAGTCGGACGTCCACTCCCAGACGTTGCCCGCCATCTCGAACAGGCCGTACCCATTCGGCGGGAAGGACGCAACCGGCGCGGTACGCTCGTATCCGTCGAGGCGCAGGTTCTGCCACGGAAATTCCCCCTGCCAGAAATTCGCCATCGGCTTGTTGTCGGGCATCAGTTCCGCGCCCCATGCGAACTCCGCGCCTTCCAGACCGCCGCGCGCCGCGAATTCCCATTCCGCCTCCGTCGGCAGTTCGGCCCCGGCCCACTTCGCATAGGCTTCGGCATCCTCGTATGCAATCTGCACCACCGGATGGTCTTCCAGCCCTTCGATGCTGCTGTCGAGCCCCAGCGGCTTGCTCCAGCTCGCGCCGGGCACATACGCCCACCAATTGCCGATGTGGCGCAAGTCCACGCGTCCCGGCGGCTTGGTGAAGACCAACCCGCCAGGCACGAGCAGCTCGGGCAAGGCACCGGGATACATCGCGGGATCGAGCGGGCGTTCCGCCAGCGTGACATAGCCCGTCGCATTCACGAATCGCGCGAACTGCTCATTCGTGACCGCCGTGCGATCCATCCAGCAAGCAGATACGGAGACCCGATGCGCAGGCGCTTCCTCCGGATAGTGCGCATCAGACCCCATCGTGAATGCGCCGCCCGGAATCCATACCATGTCCGGTCGCGGCGGTTTGCCCGGTGCGGGCGATACCGCGAGATATTGCTCCATCAAATCCGAATACGATGCCACTGCGGTTTCCGCCATTGCAGCCTCTTTTGAAATCGTGAAATGTTGACGGGGAAAAATCTGTTCTGCGTGTCAGCATGCGCCGCAGCACTGCTGCTTTTCGGCGATGCTGCCAATGCTGACGATGGTCAATCATAGAGCGGCACCATGCGCCGATCTATTGGACCTTGGTCCAACACTGCCAGCATGACGCTGTCATCGATCAAGGTTGCGCCTTGGGCACCGGACGGCCGTCGATGAAATCGAGAATCTCCTGTCGATGCTGTTCGACCAGCTTGGATGCGGCCGTGATCAGCAGTTGCCTGTCGCATTCGGAGAACAGGCGAAACCGCGTCGGGATCTCTGCCAGGCGCTCCCTTACATCCGCAGGGCTCAGAATCGGCTTCGCCTCGTTGAGGCAAGCCTGCGGCACGTCGCTCAAGTCTTCGCGCCACTGTGCATCGATGTGCCGGAGGGATAATCCAAACATCGTGTGCTCATCCGGGAATACGCCCTCGATCTGCATGCTGCGGAAAAACAGCCCCTGATAGGTCGTGGCCCGCTCTTCCATGATCCCCGGGATGCGGTTGAAGTCGAAGGTGAACAGCGAGAACGGCTCTGCCCGCCGGTTCAAGCGGCGCTCATCGACGGAAAACGGAAAGGAACTGTCGAACGCAATGATGTATGCCCGCCGGCTTTTCTTCTGCTGTAACTGCTTCACGAACAGAAAGACGAGCGGCTCGACACCCTGATTTTCATAGAGGCCGCCGTCGCCGACATGCCAATAGGTGTCGTCCCCCTCCACCTGAAACGTGGTTGGGCCGATTACCGGAGGAAACGACGCGGAAGCGGCTACCGCGCCTGCCACCAACATATGGCACTGGTCCATGCGAAGATCGGCGGGTGTCATGGGCAGCAACTGTTCCCAGCGCCTGGCCAGGATGGGAGGAATCTCCGCCCTCTTGCCTTCCTCTTTCTGCTCACGCTGCAGGCTTCCTATGAAATCGTAGCGGAAGGCATCGGACGGCAAGCCCGTGACGGCAAGCCGGCGGCCATTGTTATAGAGCGTGGTGTTGACGATCAATCCGGGAGCGTCGCCGAGCGCTTCGCGCCGGTTGACGTCCCGCATGGTCGCGTCGCCAAGCACCCTCTCGCGCAGGATCTCGGCCAGCGAAATCGCGCCCAGCGAGGAATTGAGCCAGCGGAATGAAGAAAACTGACGCAAAGCGACCGGGCCGCCGATGTTCTGGCTCATCATTCCCTTGTACTGCTCGAAGAATGCCGTCCAGGGTGGTGTCAACTCGCCGCCGGGCGTCAGCACGCGCATGTCGCGCGGCGGCTTCTGGAGGGCGTAATAGGTGGCGGCCAGGCTGCCGCCGGAAACGCTCGACAGGTAGTCCGTGCGCTCCAGCACCGAACGGCCGTCCGCAGTCCGCAAACGGCCGAGCGCTTCCAGCCCGGCCGCACCGAAAAGCGCGGCCCGGCTGCCGCCGCCCGAGAGCGCCACGCCGACCAGCACATCACGTTCCGGGATCGGCACAGAACAGGTCGATGCCAAACCGGGCTCGATGCGCTTGATCTGGAATGCCTGCGGCGACGCGCACCCCGCCAACAGGACCATACCGGCAAATGCGGCCGACGCGCTCCGACAGATCAGGCTACTGCTTGACCGGCTGAACATCGATGGCCAGCGCTTCGCGGTACACGACCTCGACGTTGTCCCCCGGCTTCAATTGCTTGAGCTTGTCCTGCATGGCCGGATCCTTTACCGTCACCGTGCGCGTGCCTGCCTGCGGGCCTTCGAAGGTGAGCGTGTGTTTGGCCGGATCGACGGCCTTGACCGTAATCACCGATTTGACAGTGCGCTGCGCCATGCCGCCCGGCTTCGCCCCCGGCGGCGCGGTTGTCGCACTCTCGGTCGTTTCCCGGATCTTCGACACCTCGCCCGGCTTCAGGATTTCCGCCGCCAATGCGACGCTGTAACGCGCCCGGATGCGGTCGCCCGCCTTGAGCTGCGGCAGGTTCTGGACCTCCGGCGGCACATGCAGCGTATGCGTCACGCCGTTGGCCCCCTGCACCGTCACCATCCGGTTCGGCACATCGACCGACTGCACCGTTACCGTGTCCTGGATGATTTCCCCCACCGCACTTGCCGTCGGTTCACCAGCCGCCCAGGCATGGGATGGCAGCCATGCGGCAACGGACACGCCCAGCAACATTGCAATCATTTTCTGTTTCATGGCATTCCTTTCGTGATGGTCGTCTATATCAGCATTCCCCGCGACAAGTCGACACGCATTCGCCGGCATGCGGATGCCTCAGTCTCCACCCTGGTGCGCCGTCTCACAATTGGCCCTTGGTCCAATACCCGTGACAGGCGGCCCTGTTCAGCAACCCCCAATCCGCCCGCGTCCGAATGCATCCATCACACCCCAGCAGCCGTGGATATCCAGCAATTCCAGCCGCTCTATCTGCGCGGGAATCGCCGGATCGATGATCAGATGGCGACCATCGGACTCCAGCCCCAGCAAAACCCGCAGCAACAGCAGCGGCGCACCCGTGGCCCATGCCTGCGGACTGCACGCGGTCGGATACTCGACCGGATATTTCGTCATGGCGCGCGGATAGCCGGCGAACGCCTCCGGCAGCCGGTGATGAAACAGCTCTGCCGCTTCCAGCATTGCAAAGGCGCAGCGCGCGGCCTCGGCGCGATAGCCGTAGCGGCGCAAGCCCCATGCGATCAGCGAAGTGTCGTGCGGCCAGACCGTGCCGACGTGATAGCCGATCGGGTTGTAGGAAGCTTCCGTTTCCGCCATCGTGCGCACGCCCCAGCCGGAGAACAGCGCATCACTCATCAGGTGCTGCACGCAATGCGCCGCCTTGTCGATGTCTGCAATGCCGCTCCACAGCAGATGGCCGATATTGGAGGTGAGTGAATCGACCTGACGCTTGCTGCCGTCCAGCGCCAGCGCGAAGAAGCCGCGATCGGCGATCCAGAAGTCGCGATTGAATCGCGTCTTCAACTCGTCCGCTTCCCGGTCAAGCCGCTCGGCCCATGCATGATCGCCCCACACCTCGCGCGCCAGCACGGCGGTTCTGCGCTTGGCGTCGTACACATATCCCTGAATTTCACAGGTAGCACACGGCGTCGGCGCAATGGTGCCATCGGCGAATGCAATGGAATCCCACGAATCCTTCCAGCACTGGTTCACCAGCCCGGTGACCACGTTGCGCCGTTCGTACTCGACATAACCGTCGCCATCGCGGTCGCCGTAACGGTCGATCCAATCGACAGCGGCGCGTGCCTCACGCTCCAGCTCCTTGGCGAATTCCCTGTCGCCGGTCCAACGCACATATTCCTCAAGCAGCACCAGGAACAGCGGCGTGGCATCCGCCGAGCCGTAATACGGCGAATGCGGACGCTCCTCGAAGGCCGTCATCTCCCCGAAGCGCAGCTCATGCAAAATCTTTCCCGGCTCCGCGTCGCGGAAAGGATCATCGAGTCTGGCCTGCAGCAGGCTCAAGGTTTTCAAGGTGGCGCGGGCCAGTTGCGGCACGAATGGCAATGCCTGAAAACTCGTGATCAGGCTGTCGCGGCCGAAGATGGTCATGAACCACGGCAAGCCGGCCGCCGGCAACGGATCCGGCACCAGACGATTGCGAAAACGCAGCGCGGCAAGATCGACCAGGCTCTTGCGGTAAGTTGCCTCCAGGGCGTCGTGTGAACAGGTGAGTTGCGGAGCGCTTGCCATCCAGTCGTTCACGCTCATTTCCATCCGGCTTTCCAGGCCGTCCTTGTCCAGCATGTAATCGACATATGCCTGCGCATCGCGCAGCGCGGAATGGATCACGGCAACGACGTCGATGCTCGTTGTCCATCGCGATTTGGCAGGAATCCTGACGCGAAACATCAACCCGTCATCGGCGATCTGCGCCGGCTGCGTGGCGGAAATCCATGTCTCTCGCCGGAAGGTTTGCCGTCGATAGCCGAGCACCAGCCGATCCTTGTCGATCTGCCGGTAAAACTCGCCCTTCTTCTCGAGCTTGTCCTTCACTTCGAACAGATCTGCAAAGTCAGCCGCGGCCTGCAGCCTGACTTCGACTTCAACGGCCTCATGCGCGTGATTGTCCAGCGTCAGATCCTCGCGGAAGCCCATGTTGACCGTGCGGCGGCGCTGCACCGAGAGTTTGGAATCCACATATATGGTGCCCGACGTGAGCGCCATGAAACATTGCGCGCGGAAATAGTGCAGATCGTCATACGACAGTACTGCGGGTTGCTTGCCGTCGATGGTCAGAATCCATTGCGACAGGAAGCGCGTGTCGTTCATGAACAGCCCGTGATTCACCGCCGGCGTGGCATCAAGGTCGCCGCGTCGGTCGCTGACGACGAAGGTGTTGCCGTCGAGGATGCTGACCACATCGCTAGGCATCGCCGTTCTCCCGCATGAATTCGACCGGATCGAAGGGCTGCCCGACCTGGAGGCCGAACAAGGTTTTCACGGTGAAATAAAGATCCCCGTTGGCATCCATTTTTCCCTGCAACATCGCCACCGCCGGGTTCAGCGTGCCGGTGAGAAAATCGACAATCGAAACGACGTCCAGGAAATTGCTGACTGCATCGGCATCGCTGCTGTCATTAGTCAGTTCGAGAAAACCATCGTCGATCTGCATGACCGCGACCTGCATCCCATTCACCTGAAGAAGAAGCCGTCCCGCGATCCCGGCGAGTCCGGGGGCGTTGCGTTTTATTCCGGTCTGCGCTTGAATCCATTGCTGGAGCGCGATCGTGTCCTGATCCATGTTGCCCTCCGTATGACGCGAGGCCATCCGTCATCGCCATGCATTGCCGATCTGAATGTAGAACGCCCGCTCGCCGTCCGGTCCCCATGCGTAATCCATGCCCACCCACATGCCGAGCGCACGCGCGATCTGGTAGCGCACCCCCGCGCCTTTCGACACCTTGTTGCCGACGTCGTCGAAGCCTTGCGTTTTTCCCCAGGCGCGTCCCACGCCGGCGAAGCCGATCACGCCCCAGCGATCGGTGACATTCCAGCGCGCCTCGACTTCCGCCACCGCCACGTTGTCGTCCTGATAGCGGGCCGCCGGGACGCCGCGCATGTCGATGAAGGGCAACTGATAGAACGGCACATCGCCGCGCGCCGCACGGCCGTCCAGCCGTCCGCCCAGCACCACCGACTTCGCGATCGGCGTGTAGGCAAACACGTGGGCGCGATAGGTCTGGAAACTGTTGTCGCTGCCGAGTCCCGGTGTGTAGAACATCGTGTCCAACGCCGCCATCACGCCGCGCGATGGCGTGAAGATGTTGTCGCGCGAATCGTGCTCGAAGGAGAGTCCGAGGCCGGAGCTCTTGCTGGCGAAGGATTGCGGCGGCAGCAATGGCGGCTCGCGACCGCTGTCGAAGCTGTTGTCGAGATCGAGGTAGATCCAGCGCAGTCCGATGAAGTTGTCGCTGCTGCCCAGCCGGTATAGCGCCTGCTGCGACGACATCCAGCCTTTCAGGCTGTAGCCGATCTTGAAGTCATCGCCCAAGGCATCGCCGCCGCCATAGAAGTCGAGATTGACGTCCGTGCGTCCGACCACGCCGCGATAGCGCCAGCGGTCGTCGAGAAAGGACAGGAAGGCACCGCCGCCGATGGCCTTGGTGCCGTTCTGGGTGGCCGCCAGCGCGATGCCGTAGATGTCCGGTGGCGTCACATGTCCGCTCTTCTTCGCCTGCGACGCCGCTTCGCTCATCGACTGGCCGAAGAACAGGGCCGCCAGCCCGCCGCCGTAACCGACCGCAGGTTCGGTGATGATGATAGGCACCGGCAAAAAGCCCTTCCTCGTCAACAGCCATTCTGACAAGTCCGGGTTACCGTCCTTCTGATCAAGGATGCCCGAGTGTTTCGTCCCCGGCTGCGCTGCAGGTGCAGAGCTTGCGGCCGACGTTGCGGAGCCGGCGGCATCGTGCCGCCCAACCGGCTCCGGCACACCCTGCGCGAGGGCCGCGCTCATGCTCGACGCAGCCAGAACCGCTTCGGCGACAGCCATCAAGCGCCTCGACCACGTCATGGATTACTCCGCGTCAGTAGCGCGTCACGCGCGCGCTGTTGCCGCTGCCGTCGATGCGTACCTGATCACCAACCCGCAGGTTCGACGCCGGCTGCGTGATACCCACCACCACGCCATTGTTCAGTGCCACGGTAATGTGCTGACCGGACTGCTTCTCCATGCGCGACTGCGCCGCCGTGCCCAGCGCCGCGCCGCCCAGAGCGCCCGCCACGGCGGCCACATCGTGCCCTGTGCCACCGCCGATCTGGTAACCCAGCACGCCTCCCGCCACGCTGCCGATGATGGAACCCAGCCCCATGTGCGCAGACGAGTCGATCTGCACGTTGTCGATGCGTGTGACGCGGCCGTAGCGCACTTCCGTTTCCCCCACTGTCGGCGTCTGTGCGCAGGCGGTCAGCAGCAGCGCGGCAATCCATGCGAATACATGCTTGATCATCTTGATTTCTCCTTGGTTGAAATGCTTGGCACGGCATCTTGGCTTGACCTCCTCGCAGGCGCACGGACGCAGCATGTCGTCGATGGATGCGTCCGTATCGCATGCCGTGGGGTCTCCTCAAACGCGTGCGAATGACAGCAGACTTCGCACCATGAGCATAGTGGCAGGCAATGCCGTCAACCATTGGACTTTGGTCCTACCAGGGCCACACGCCAAGGCGGGTATCAATGCACGTTTGCAGGGCCTGACAGACAGGCGCACCGCCTTTCCCCGGCCTGCACGGTCGATATGGTCATGTCACTTTGGGAAGATGAAATTCACCTGGAAGCGCACAAACCAGTTGGACGCATCATCGGGGCGGATCACGTTGTAGCCGCCGCCAAAGACGAAGTTGACCGGCTGCATGCCCTTGGGGCGCGTGAGGATGGAATAAGTGACGCCAAGCGGCACCGTCCAGCGCTGGCTGGATCGGTCTTCCTTCCAGTTCGCCGTGACGATGCCTGCGTAGCCGATGGTATTTTTCGGTGAGAGGCGATAACTCAGGATCGGTTGCAGTTGCAGTTGATTCACGCTCTGCCGGTCACCGTCGCCCGCGAACGACCAAAGCTGCGTGGCAAGCAGGCCGATCGACCAGGGCCCCTCCTGTTTCAAGGCGACGGCGGTCGGGCCGATGGCCCACTTGCCGCTGCCGAGCCGCTCGTCAGTGGCGGTTTTCAACTGGAGAGCCGGACCGACACCCCAGATCAACCCTCCTGGCTTCGCCGTTGGCGAGAAGAAACCCTGGTAAAGGATGTCGCCCAAGCCGTTTTCGCGGTCCTGTCCCGACGCGAGCGCGGGGTTGGACAGGATCGGCACGATGGCACGGTTGATGAGCGACCATTCCTGGTTGAGCTTCAGCGGATAGACCGGCTGGATGTTCAGCGTGTGCTGCGTCTTGTCCAACGGCCCGGTATTGAGATTGGCACTGTACTGGATCGGCACCGTGATCAGGTCTGCCACCGGGTTGGCGAGTTTCTTCTGCAACTCCTCGTCGTCGGCTGCGGCGGCATGGACCGCCGGCGCTGCGCAGAGAGCCGCACAGCCCGCGAGCGATGCAGCAACGAACCGGCTTGTTGCGGTGATCGGCAGAAGTCTGCCTGTCATGCCTGCGCGACGCGTGGCATTTTCCATCGCTTCCTCCCTACTCGAAAAGACTGTTTTGCCTACATGTCAGCCGAGCTTAATCAGATTGTCGATGTATTCGGGTGATAAAGATCAATGACATTCGACAGCCGCATATGATCGTCATGTCGTCAAGCAATGCATGCAGTGCTTGACGATCAAAGTCAATTGGCCACTGCAAATTGGGGCAATCCGATGGACAATGATTGAACATGAATCTGTTGCCATGGGTGCGCACCGGTCGCCTATCGGTACGCATTGGCGCACCCTCCGTCGCCCAAGTCGTTCCGGAGCAGCCACCCGCGCTGTCGCTTGCATGAAGGAAGCTCTCTACCCCGGCCGTTACTGGCATCTCTTGCATGATGGACGCATGCAGTGCGACCTGTGTCCGCGCAACTGCCGCCTGCACGCCGGCCAGCGTGGTGCCTGTTTTGTGCGCCAGCGGATCGATGACCAGATGATCCTTACCGCCTATGGCCGCTCATCGGGCTTCTGCATCGATCCGATCGAGAAAAAGCCGCTCAATCATTTCTATCCCGGCAGCAGCGTTCTATCGTTCGGCACCGCCGGTTGCAATCTGGCGTGCAAGTTTTGCCAGAACTGGGACATCAGCAAGTCCCGCGAGATGGACAAGCTCGCCGCCGCAGCCACACCAGACGCAATCGCTAACGCGGCAACGGCCTATGGCTGCAAGAGCGTCGCCTTCACCTACAACGACCCGGTGATCTTCGCCGAATACGCGATGGATGTGGCCGATGCCTGCCACGCGCGCGGCATCAAGACGGTGGCGGTGACCGCCGGCTATATCGGCGAGGAAGCACGACGAGACTTCTACGCAAAAATGGATGCGGCAAACGTCGACCTGAAGGCATTCACCGATGATTTTTATTTCAATCTCACCGGTGCCCGCCTGCAGCCGGTACTGGAGACGCTCAAGTATCTGAAGCATGAAACCGGCGTCTGGCTCGAAATCACGACGCTGCTCATTCCCGGCCGAAACGACAGCAAGGACGAAATTCGCGCCGAGTCCCGATGGATCGCGAAGGAATTAGGCAACGACGTGCCGCTGCATTTCACGGCCTTCCATCCCGACTACAAGATGACCGATGTGCCGCCGACACCGCCATCCACGCTGGCCCGCGCGCGCAAGATCGCACTTGCGGAAGGATTGCAATACGTCTACACGGGTAACGTTCATGACATCGATGGCGCCACGACATACTGCCCGACATGTCACGCACCGCTCATCGTGCGCGACTGGCATGAAATTGAATCCTGTCGCCTGACGCAAGAGGGAACATGCCCTGATTGCCATGCATCGATTGCGGGGCGGTTCGAACAGTTCAGCGGGCAGTTCGGACGTCGCCGGATTCCGATCCGTATCGGGGGATAGCTCCTCTGCGGCAATACGGACATGCCGGACCAATGGGCGCTCATGGCCGGTGCGAAAGGCTTTCGGTTATCTCCCCAAGAGAAATGTTCACCTGATGAACGTCGGTCAGCCTGGTTATCGCAGCCTGGTTATCGATTGATGAAGTCGTACGCAAGAATGATCCTGAACAAGCCTGAAGTCGTGGGAAAGGCGACACTATTGTGGATCGAATACCAAGCCGAAAGGAGACTGCGATGGACAACATGGTGCGCTGGACAGGGGCGGTTGCAGGTTGCGTGATGATGCTGGCTGGATGTGCAGGCCCGACGGGGTCGTCACAGCCGACGACGTCTTCACAGCCAAGTGCCGCTGGCATGACATTTTTTGTGAGCAGTGTCGGGCCCGGCAAGGGAGCCGATCTGGGCGGACTGGAAGGCGCGGATCGGCACTGCGCGGCGCTCGCAACAGCATCAGGTGCCGCGGGTGCAGGTCAACGCACCTGGCGCGCCTACCTGAGCACCCAAGGAGCTGCGCTGAACGACCCGAATTTCGTCAATGCACGCGACCGCATCGGTTCCGGTCCGTGGCACAACGCCAAGGGCGTCATGATCGCCCGGAACGTCGACGACTTGCATTCCGCCAACAGCAATGTGACGAAACAGACGGCACTGGACGAGAAGGGGCAACCCGTCAATGGCCGCACGGAGAAACCCAACAAGCATGACATCCTGACCGGCTCCCGGCCGGATGGCACGGCCTTTCCGGGCTCGCCATCTCCCGATATGACCTGCGGCAACTGGACCAAGAGCGGGACCGATGGCTCGGCGATGGTGGGGCATCATGATCGCGCGGGACCAGTCCAGGCTTCCTGGGCCACGTCCTGGAATTCCTCCCATCCGTCGCGAGGCTGCAATTCCGCGGCATTGCAAAGCACTGGCGGCGATGGACTGTTGTACTGCTTTGCGGTGAAGTGAGGATTGCGCTTCCACGAGCCATGATCCACAGAGACGAAGCCGTGTCGCGGCATGCCAACGAGGCCGCCATATCACCAACCCGATGAAGGAGCTCACATGACCAGCCACAAAGTCGGATATTTCGTCGGCAGCCTTTCCTCGACATCGATCAACCGCCTGCTCGCCAAGGCGTTGGTGCGCCTGGCGCCGCCGGGACTGCACTTCGTGGAGATTCCGATCAAGGACTTGCCGCTCTACAGCGCCGACTACGACGTCGACTACCCTCCGGTTGCGCGGACCTTCAAGCAGACCATCGCCGACTGCGACGCCCTGCTCTTCGTCACGCCCGAGTACAACCGCTCGATCCCGGGCGGCCTGAAGAACGCCATTGACTGGGCCAGCCGCCCCTGGGGCCAGAACTCCTTCGCGCGCAAGCCCTCCGGCGTCATCGGAACCTCGCCGGGCGCGATCGGCACCGCAGTGGCGCAGAGCCAGCTGCGCGGCGTGCTGTGCTTCTGCAACTCACCGCTGATGAACACCGTCGAGGCTTACATCCAGTTCAAACCCGGGCTGATCACGCCCGATGGCGAGGTCACCGACGACGGAACGAAAAACTTCCTGAGCAACTACCTGGTCGAGCTGCAGGGTTTCATCGCCCGAGTTCTGACAGTGCTGCCACGCGACGCCTGAGGCACGAGGCCGGACCGCCATTGCGCCCGCAAAGCCGAAAGGAGATTCGATGGACAGCATAATGATGCAGGCCGGATGGGACGGCCTTTCCGGCCCCGCCGTTTCCCAACATGACCTGTCGCAACCGGACCAGGAGCGGGACCGATGGCTCCGGGATGCCGGGACACCACGGTCGCGCGGGGCCGATCGCATCCTCGCGGGCCAGCTCGTGGGACTCCTCGCATCCGTCCGCGGCTGCGCTCCCGAAGGCTTGCGCGGCACGGGTGGCGATGGACTGCTGTACTGCTTTGCGGTGAAGTGAGGATTTGGCTTGTGGCGCGGACGCTGCGGCCACATGCGGCCACATGCGGCGGCAGCCTGGCGGACATTTCGCTCCGCAGGGAAAGTCAGTGAAGAGAACTCGCGCTATGGGTGCCGTTTCTCTTCACCAGCATATTCTCAAAGTCATTGGCTGAAAGAGGCCGCGAAAAATAGTATCCCTGCCCGTAATCGCATCCCGCGTCTCTCAGCAGTGCCATTTGCTCTCCGTTTTCCACGCCTTCGGCAATGACTCTCAGCCCCAGTTTATGGGCCATGGCAATGATCGACTCGGCAATCGCCCTGTTACCGTGGTTGGTGACAAGATCCTTGATAAAGGACTGGTCAATTTTCAGAAAATCGATATCGAATTTTTGCAGGTATGCCATTGATGAATATCCGGTCCCGAAATCATCGATGGCTACCTGAATGCCGGCATCCCTGTATTCGAAAAGTTTGCTGGATACGTTTTCCGACACATCGAGCAGCACGCCTTCCGTGATCTCCACCGTCACCCGGTCTGGGGGCAGTTCCAGCTGCTGCAGATAGTCCAGCCATTTATCCTGGTCTTTCGTCCCGAACTGGATGGGAGACTTGTTGATGCTGATTTCCAGGGGCAGACCAGGCAATGCATCCCAGTGCTTGATCGTCGCTGCCGCCTCCCTGAAGATATAATCGCCAATGTCGTTGATCACGCCCGATTCCTCTGCCAGCGGAATAAATAGAGAGGGCTCGACATTGCCGAACAATGGATGCGTCCATCTTGCCAATGCTTCCGCCTTCAAGATGCCGCCGCTTTGCAATTCGACGACCGGCTGATAATGCACGTGGATCTGGTCGAGCTGGATTGCATGCCGCAACTCCTGGATCAGGCGCAGACGCATATGTGCCTCTTCGTCCATTTCTCTTGTGAAATAGCTGAACCGATTCTTTCCCGCGCTTTTGGCCGCATACATCGCCTGGTCGGCCTTGCGGATCAATTCCTCAGGGGTATCCGCATCATCGGGATAAACGGCAATGCCGATGCTGCCGGACACGAATGCTTTTTCGCTCCCGATCGCAAATGGCAAGGCAAGCGCGTCAATCACCTTTTGTGCGACAAGCTCGACATGATCGGTGGAGTGCAAGCCGCTGAGGATAATGGTGAATTCATCCCCGCCCAGGCGCGCGACGGTATCGGTGTCCCGGACGCATTGCCTGATGCGTTGCGCGGCATGGAACAGCAGCATGTCTCCGGCATCATGGCCGAACAGATCGTTGACCTGTTTGAAACCGTCCAGATCGATGAATAACAATGCGATGGCGGTTTGCTGCCTGGTTTGCTGCCGATGTGCATTCATGACTTCCTGGGTCAGCCTGTCACGAAACAGCCGGCGGTTCGGCAAGCCTGTCAGCGTATCGAAATTGGCAAGGTGCCAGATGCGCTCTTCAGATTCTTTGCGCTCGGTGATGTCACTGGTGATGCCTGCGACGCGCAACGGTTCCCCCGTAGCGGATTTCTCGACCAGAACTCCCCGGGTATGAACCCACTTCCAGCTACCGTCCTTGCGACGAATCCGATACTCGCATGAAGACGACGATGTCTTGCCTTGCAAATAGGCATCCCTCTCCGCTTGGACGCGGGATAAATCTTCCGGATGTATCAATGAAAGCAAATCGTCAGGGTCATCGCTTAATTCGCCGTGTTCGCATCCGACGATTTCTTCAAACAGGATGGAGTAACTTATCTTGTTTCTTTGCACATCCCATTCCCATACGCCTTCGCCGACACCTTCAATTGCCAGCTTCAAGCGGTGGTTGGCAATCTGCAGCTCCTCTTCCGCTCTTTTCTGGTCTTCGATATCCGTATTGGTTCCAATCCATTCCCGAACCGTTCCATCCGCATTCTTGATGGAAACCGCTCTTACGGCGGTCCAACGATATCCGCCGTCTTTGTGCCGTACCCGATACTCAGTCTGGTAAATATTGCTTTCACTGGTAGCAACGCTCCATAAATGGTTAATCCGTTCACGGTCAGCCGGATGAACCGCGTTTAACCACCCAAATCCCATCCCCTCATCGTAGCTCTGTCCGGTGAAAGCTCTCCAGGATGGCGAGTCCACAACAATGTTGCCATCAGGTTCGGCAATCCATACCGTCTGGGTGGTTGCTATGACAAGCGACCGAAACCGTTCTTCACTTTGGCGCAGGGCAGCTTCCGCTTGTACTTCCTTGGTGACGTCCATCATGGCGTGGAAAACGCATGTCAATCCTCCTTCCTGATCGAAGACAGGGGTACTGGAGGTGTTCCAAAACCGCTCTTCATGGATGACTTCCCCGCTGGGCAAGGTTTTTTTTATTGGCAAATGTTGCGCCAGTAAAATTTGCCTTTTTCCAGTCGCAACAGCTTGCGCAATGGATTGCCGCAATGCTTCCACCCCGGTTTCTTTGGAGTCCTTGGGATCATCGGGAAACACATCAAAGAGACTCCGTCCAATCATGTCTTCCCGCGTAAAAGAAACCTTATGCGGGAAAAAATCATTCACATCGAGAATGATTGCTTCCGGCGTCGGCGATAAAAGATAACTGCCGATAGGCGAGCTTTTAAAAATAGACTCGAGGGACAAAGGAAACATAATGTCGCTGAGAAGCTGAGAAGGAGTGAAACAGCGTACGCGGCACGCTCGTGGCACGTTCCACAAATCAATTCTTCTAAATATCGGTGCGCGCAAGGCAAGGGTTTTTGAAATCCATCCATGAACTAAGAGAAGGAAACAGACGGAGATGTTCCTGCACGAACAAACTCCATTCGCCGGATATCTTGAAACAGCTTCGCAGGGATGGTACCTGTGCCCACGCGGTGCATCTGACGGTCAAACCTTGCAGCGTAGATGAAGCCCTTCACCTCGTTTTCCACACCTTTGCTGACACTGGACTATTGCCCGAGTATGCCGAGCGCCCTACGCAGAGGCGCACTTGAAAGCCGCATCATCCCCTCGAACGGACTGTCCAATTGAAGAATCAGAAAAATCGCGGCCGACAGGCACAGCGCACCGATAAACATGCTCGCAATGACGATTCTGTTCGGCGCGACAAACAGGTGGATGCCGAAGAAGACCATGCTGAGCCAGAACACCATCACGACAAGGAATGGCATCGGAACCGAACGACTGGCCTTCTCCAGCGCGAGCGCGCGCGTTTGCAACAGATCGTCGAAGAGAGTCAGCGCACGCGACTGCAACCTTTTCTGCATCTCATTCTCAGGCGACAGTGCATATAATTTGCGCTGGATATTTTCAATTCTCGCAGGAACTGCGCCGGTTTCCACCTGCACGCGCCCGGAGCCCTCTTCAGGCCACAGGCGCTCGATGGTCGATGCCAGCATGTCGCGCAGCGATGTGCGCGCGCCTTGCGCTTCGGCTCCATAACCAGTCAGCACACGGTCGAGCTGGACAATGTCTGCGGCAATGCGGTCAAGCGCCTCGTTTCTTGCGGTGAACGAACCATTTGCCGAAGCCACCAGTAGTCCAAGCGCCAGCGATGCCATCATGCCGATCAGGCTGATCATCTGCTTCAGGGCATCGCTCACATCGGCGCTCAACGTCTGTGCAACCAGTCGGTGGCAGAAAGTGCCAAGCAGCGCGCCGCCGAAGATACATGCAAATGCAATGAGAGCAATGCCCGCAGAATCCACACTTTCCTCCCAACGAACTTCAAGACTAGCTGAGAAAAAGTTACAAGACTGGTAGGGTGGGCACATCGTGCCCACCCAGTCATGACGAACGCAATGACAGTGAGTCAGCCTGCGATATCCGCGTGGACACTGTGTGCCCACCCTACCAGGCTTCAACTCATGTTTTCGGAACAGCCGGCGAAGAGACGCGCTCGCCGGCGATGCGCAGCCGTCTACTGCCTGGCCATCGCCAAGGCGACAGCCGCTTCCGGTTTGACCAAATGATCGGCGGTCATGGCGTCCTCCCCGATCGCGAGCTGTGCACCCTTGACGACGCCTGTGAAAGCGTTTCCATGCGGGCCGTAGTCCTGCGAAACAGGGGCGCCGGTGTCACGACCCACGTCCAAGCCGTCGTCGGCCGAGAAGATCATCGACGCGGTGGCATCGACCCGGCCCTCGCCGACCTTCTTGCCGTCGATATACAGGGATGCGGTCCCGCTCTTGCCAATCCCTCCGCCGTCGTAGCTAAACTCCATGCGGACCTGGTGCTCGCCGCTAGTCAAGGGCTTGTCCGCCTCGACGTAGAAGTATTGAAGCCCCATCAGGTTGTAGCAGTACTTGAGCTTGCCGCCCTTGGCGTAGAGGCTCCAACCGCCAATGTTGCCGCCCTGGGCAATGATCACTCCCTCTGCCCCTGTCTCTGGCACAAGGATCTGGGCCGTCACCGAATGGGACTTGTTCTTGATGTTAAGCACCGAGTTTTCGGACAGTCGGCCCATGCCGCTGAACAGGATCTGGCTGTTGCCGCGGATCAGCACCGGCCGCCCCGCCAGGTCCGGGTTGATCCGCTCGGCACCCCGGTCGTCGAGCGGGAGCACGTTGTACCTGGTCGCCTCGGTCAGCCACAGCCGCTGCAGTTCGTGCAGCTTCTCCGGCATCTTTGCGGCCAGGTCGTCGGCCTGCGTCCAATCCTTCGAGGTGTCGTAGAGCTCCCAGACGTCATCGTCAAAGGCCGGCGTCTTCTCTCCGACCAGAATCCACGGTGTCTTGTGCCGGGTCACCGCAGTCCAGCCCTTGTGATAGATGCCGCGGTTGCAGAACATCTCGAAGTACTGCGTCTCGTGCCGGTCGGCAGCGCGTGCATCGTTGAAGGAGTACAGCATGCTGACGCCTTCAATCGGCATCTGTTGCACGCCATTGACCATCATCGGCTCCGGGATCCCGGCCGCCTCCAGAATGGTCGGAGCGACGTCGATCACGTGGTGGAACTGCATGCGGTGTTCGCCCTTTGGCTTGATGCCCTTTGGCCAGTGCACGACCGTGCCATTACGGGTGCCGCCCCAATGCGAAGCCACCTGTTTGGTCCACTGGTAGGGCGTGTCCATGGCGTGCGCCCAGCCTACGGCGTAGTGGTTGTACGAGGTCGGCCCGCCTAGCTCATCGATCCGCTCCCTCAGGAACTCCGGTGTCTCCAGTGCCGCCGCCCCGTTGAAGTTGATCATCTCGTTGAAGGTACCGTTCAGCGTCCCTTCGGCCGAGGCGCCGTTGTCGCCGATGATGTAGTACACCAGCGTGTCTCCGAGCAAGTTGAGCTCCTCAAGGTTATCGAGCAGACGACCCACGTGGTGGTCGGCGTACTCGAGGAAGCCCGCATAGACTTCCATCTGCCGCCGGAGCACCGGCTTCAGATCCTCCGACATGTCGTCCCACGCGGGGATCTCCTTGTGGCGCGGCGTCAGCTTGCAGTCGGCAGGGATGACGCCGAGCTTCTTCTGGCGCTGGAAAGTCTCTTCACGCACCTTGTCCCAGCCCTGGTCAAACTTGCCCTTGTATTTATCGGCCCATTCCTTCGGAACGTGATGCGGAGCGTGCGTGGCGCCCGGCGCGAAGTAAACGAAGAACGGCTTGTCGGGGATCAGCGCCTTCTGTTGACCGATCCAGGAAATGGCCTTATCGGTCATGTCGGCCATGAAATGGTAGCCCTCTTCCGGGGACTTCTCCGGTTCGACCGGCGTGGTTCCTTCGTAGAGCGAGGGGTACCACTGGTGGGCCTCGCCGCCAATGAAGCCGTAGAAGTATTCGAACCCGCCGCCGCCAGTCGGCCAGGCGTCGAACGGGCCGGCCGGACTGGTCTCCCACACCGGTACTTCGTGACACTTGCCAAACTGAGCGGTGGCGTAGCCGTTCAGTTTCAGGGTCCGGGCAAGCGGCGAGGCATTATTGGGAAGTTTCGAGCAATAGCCTGGCGCGCCTGTGGCGATCTCGGTGATCCCGCCCATGCCGACCGAGTGGTGGTTGCGGCCGGTCAGCAGAGCCTGTCGGGTCGGCGAACAAAGCGCCGTGGTATGAAAGCGGTTGTATTTCAGGCCGCCGGCGGCCAGGCGCTCGGCCGTCGGAGTCTGGCACGGGCCACCAAAAGCACTCGACGCACCAAAGCCGACATCGTCGAGCATGATGATCAACACGTTGGGCGCGCCCTTCGGCGGGAGCACTTCCCGGATTGGCGGGAACTTCGCTTCGGGATCCTTCGCATCGTAGATCGTCGGCCCGGAGCGCCTGATATCAGGAATCGGCAGCACGGTGCGCTGGATCTCCTGCGCATTTCCATTGGATGCCTGTGTTGTCTTTTCATTTTTCTTTGCCATGAATTTCTCCTAATCGGGTTATTACCAGTGCGTTTGGTGCGCTCCGCGTACCACTCCCGCACACGTCGCTCACTGCCATCGCGGCCTACGAAGAAAAAATGGTGCGTGGGACGCACCCTACCCTTGCTGCGCCGCCTTGGCCGGCGAAACATCCAGCTTCCCTAGCGCGATCGTCACCTTCTCGATCTTCCCGGTGAACGTGAACGGCAACTGATAGCTGAAGTCCACCGGCGAGCCGACATCCATGCCGACGTCGAGCCCTTCTCCGAGAGAAAACTGGATCGGGATCGTGCGCGCCAGCCGGCCCTCGGCAATCTGCTTGCCGTTGGCGCTCACGCTGATCTGCCCGCCCTTGCCCATGCCGCCGCCGTCGTACTTGAAATCGACGACCAGCGTGGTCTTGCCCTTGGGCAGAGGTTCATTCGCGGCGAAGGTGGAGCGTTCGACACTGAGGAAGTTGTAGACGAAAGTCGGCTTGCCATCGCGCAGGTACAGTCCGTAGCCGCCCTCAAGGCCGCCATGCGTGACGATCATGCCTTCGGCCTTGTTGTCGGGAACGTCGATCTCGGCGGTGATCGTCCACGACTTGTTGCACATCGGCGGCGAGGCCGCGTCCGGCAGTCCGACCGTGCCCGGGTAGTAGGTCATCTCGGTGCGGTGCCCAATCAGGCTGGGTCGTCCCATCGCTTCGGCGTTCAAGCGGATCGTGGCACGCCAGTCGAGCGGCAGCACGCTGTACCTTGCGGCTTCGACCCACCAGAGATCCTGCAACTGACGCAGCTTCTCCGGGTACTTGGCAGCGAGGTCGTTCGCCTGCGAGAAATCCTCGTCGATCTTGTACAGCTCCCACACTGCCTTGTCCGGGTCCCACTCCTGGCGGTTCGTGTCCCACGGCACGAAGGAAGGCGATGAGGCCATCCAGCCATCGTGATAGAGGCCGCGGTTGCAACCCAGCTCGAAGTACTGCGTCTTGCGCTTGCTGTCGGCCTTCGCCTCGTCGAAGGTGGAGGAAAAACTGACGCCTTCGATCGGCTTCTGCTGCACGCCGTTCAACTCGGTCGGTGCGGTGATGCCGCACAGCTCGTAGAGCGTCGGCACGATGTCGATGGTGTGCAGGAACTGCGTGCGCACGCCGCCCTTGTCCTTGATGCGCGCCGGCCACGAGATGATCATCGGATTGCGCGTGCCGCCGAAATGGCTGGCGACCTGCTTGGTCCACTGGAACGGCGTGTTCATCGCATGCGCCCACGCGGACGGGAAGTGATTGAAGTGCTTCGGCCCGCCCAGTTCATCGATGGCCTTGATGTTGTCTTCCCATTTTTCCAGGAAACCGTTGAAGAACATGTTTTCGCACAGCGAACCCTCCAGCCCGCCTTCGGCGCTCGCGCCGTTATCGCCCGCGATGTAGATGATGAGGGTATTGTCGGCATCGGGCAGCTGCTTGCAGGCATCCACCACGCGGCCGAGTTCGTAATCGCATTGCGCCCCGTAACCGGCGAACACTTCCATCATGCGGGCATAGAGGCGCTTTTGATCTGCGTTCAGGGAATCCCACGCCGGCAGGCCCCTGGAACGCTCCGTCAACCTGGTGTCCGGTGGCACGACGCCCAGTTTCTTCTGGCGCTCCAGCGTTTGTTCGCGGTACTTGTCCCAACCTTCGTCGAATTGGCCCTTGAACTTGTCTATCCATTCCTGCGGGGTCTGGTGCGGGGCATGGGTGGCGCCGGTGGCGACATACAGGAAATAAGGCCGGTCAGGCGCGATGCTCTTCGCCTGCCGCGCCCACGCGATCGCCTTGTCGGCGAGATCGGTAGTGAGATGGTAGTTGGGGTCAGTGGACCTCGACACCAGATCCCGGTTTTCGTAGAGGATCGGATCCCAGTGATTCATATCGCCGGCGTTGAAGCCGTAGAAATAGTCGAAGCCGAGGCCGTTGGCCCAGCGATCGAACGGACCCACCGCGCTCGTCTCCCACGGCGGCGTGTTGTGGTTCTTGCCGATCCACGCCGTCATGTAGCCGTTCTGCCGCAGTACCTCGCCAGCCGTGCCGCAGCTCCTGGGCAGAATGCACGTGTAGCCGTCATAGCCGGTGGCCGCCTCCGTGATGCCCGCGAATGCCGTCGAATGATGATTGCGGCCCGTGATCAGCGCCGCGCGCGTCGGGCTGCACAGCGCGGTCGTATGGAAGTGGTTGTAGCGCAGGCCCTCGGCGGCCAGCTTGTCCATCGTCGGTGACGGAATGCCGCCGCCAAAGGTGCCGTACTGGCCGAAGCCGCAGTCATCGATCAGGATCAGCAGGATATTCGGCGCGCCTTTGGGAGCCTGTACCGGTTGCGGAAACTGCGCCGGGTCCGATTCGAGATAAGTGCGTCCGATCTCTCCGGGAAAACGGAAATCGGGACGCGGCAGCACGTTTGGCGTACCAGCATTGTCGTACTGCGGATTCGTTGATTCGGATTTGTCGGATTGTGATGCCATTGCTATCTCCTCGCAGAATTGGAAAATCAAACGCGGACGAGCGCGCCCTTACTTGACCTTCTCGAAGTCTCCCGGCTTCCAGCTACCGTCGAATGCCGGCTGCTGCGGCCCGTAGATGCGGAAATACACGAACCATCCCTTGCCGGGTACGGTCTTGATCCACTGCCCTTCCTTGCCGGCCGGCGCGGCGGGACCGAAGTAGAGTTCGGCGGCGGACCCGGATACATCCTTCAGCTCGAACATCGAGCGCAGTGCGGCCTTGTCCTGATCGGTCTGGATCTGGCTGCGCGTCTCGGCGTCGTAGACCGTCACCGACCAGAACAGTTGGGCGGGAACCGGCAGCGGCACACTCAGCCTGTAGGTGTTGCCGCCATCGAGATAGGCACCGCTGGCGTCACGCAAGCCCAGCCAGTAGAGCGAGCCGGCACCCGCCGAGCGGCGGAACATCGCTGGCGATGCGCCGATGGCCTGGTAGAACCACACTTCACGCGCATCGACATCGACATAGGACGTGGCGTCGAAGTCGCCGTTCTCCGGTCGCAGCCCGACCCATTCCCATTTGCGGTCTGCCCACACGACGCGGTCGGGCCGGCGGTTGGCGAAGGATTGCGCACACATCTGCGCATGGCCGATCTGCGCCGCCCGCTCCAGAATGCCGCGCATGCGGGCATCGGGATTGAACGGCTTCCCCTTGGCGATGCCCAGCGCCGCCAGTTCGCCGTAATAGCTGCGGTAGCCCTCGAAGGCCGGCTCGTGTTCGATCACGTCGTGCAGCACTTCCCAATACTGGAATCTGCCTTCCCACTTCAAGGGAGTGGTGTCCTGCGGCATCGGCGTCAGGTCGGGCCACTGCGGATCGGTCCAGCCGGCCGTCGGATTGAGCGGATGCACCTTGATGGTTTTGATGCGATCGAAAGCCGCCTGCAGGTCGCCGCCGACGGGTAGCGAACGCACCCCCACGATCAATCGATTGGTCGTCGTGTGCCAGACGTGATAGCCCTCCGGCACAGCCCCTTCGTAATCCGGCGGCAACAGCAGGTGCTTGCCGCCGTTGCCGGCATCAGGGCCGGGCACGCCCATGTCGGCAACCCAGCGCTGGTTGACGTCCATCGCCACGACGATCAGCGGCCCCGGCGGCAGCTCGATGACGAACGGACCGACGCTCAGGTCCAGCAATATCGGCGCATAAGGCGTGTCGGAGTTGAGCGTGAAACCGACGTGACGTGGTTTGGTGTCGAGGATGCCGAACACCTTGTTTGGCAACACGCCGATATCCGCATTGCCCTTGAGGATGGCGGCGCCGGACACCGTCGGATAGAAGAAACGGTAGGCCTGGATGGCGCGATCCAGATCGGCGTCGTCATAGGCCGTTTCCACGGTTTCCTGCGTCGGGAAACCACCGTGGAACAGGTAAGGGCTCGCGGCTTGCGCGCCGCCGGTGTGCGTTTGCATATTCATGTCAAATCTCCGTTCCAATTGAGGTTTCGGATAGCGATTGCTTCAATGCATTCGTAGTCTGGTAGCCCGGTAGGGTGGGCACATCGTGCCCACGCGGTCATGACGAACGCAATGACTCTGAGTCAGCCTGCTATATCCGCGTGGGCACTGTGTGCCCACCCTACCAGGCTGCAGAAGTTACCGTCAGTCACTGCCGCGCCATCGCGATACGCAAGCGGTCCTCCGCCGTGATCAGGTGGTCGTGATCGTCCTCGCCGATGTCGATCTGCACCCACGCGATCTCGCCGGTGAACAGGTTGCCGGACGGGCCGTAGTCGGGCGATGCGGGCGAGCCGGTATCGCCGCCGACATCGCAGGCTTCGTCGGCGGAATAACCCATCGGCTGGGACTTCTCGACACGCCCCTTGCCGACCGCCTTGCCGTCGTAGTAGAGCGTGATGTCGCCACCCTTGGCGAGGCCGCCGCCGTCGTACTTGAATTCCATGCGCACCTGGTGCTTGCCAGCCGGGATGGGCTTGTCAGCTTCTGTGAAGTAATGCTCGATGCCGAAGAAGTTGTAGCAATACTTCAGCTTGCCGTCCTTGACGTACAGGGTCCAGCCGCCCATCGAGCCGCCCTGCGTGACGAGCACGCCCGTCGCGCCCTTTTCCGGTACAACGATTTCCGCCGTGACGGAATGCGACTTGTTCTTCAGGGTCAGCACGCAGCCTTCGGCCACGCGCATGCCCTGGAACAGCATCTGGCTATTGCCCTTGATGAGTTGCGGCCGTCCGGCGATGTCCGGATTGATGCGTTCGAAGCCGCGATCGTCGAGCGGCACGACGTTGTACTTCACCGCCTCGATCAGCCACAGCCGCTGCAGCTCGGCGAGCTTCTTCGGATCTTTCTTCGAGAGGTCGTTCGCCTGCGTCCAGTCGTCCGGTGAATACAGTTCCCAGACATCCGCATCAAAAGGCGGCGGCTCGTCGGCCTTCCATGGCGTGCGGTGCCGGGTGCATGCGGTCCAGCCGTTGTGGTAGATGCCGCGGTTGCCCATGATTTCGAAGTACTGCACCAGATGCGTCTCCGGCGCCTTTGGCTCGGTGAAGGTGGGCAGCATGCTCGTGCCTTCGAGCGGTGCCTGCGCGATGCTGTTGACGATGGTCGGTTCGGGCAGGCCGGCCGCTTCGAGCACCGTCTTGGCGACATCGATGACGTGGTGGAACTGGCTGCGGATTTCGCCCTTGCCCTTGACGCCTTTCGGCCAGTGCACGATCAAGCCGTTGCGTGTCCCGCCCCAATGCGAGGCGATCTGCTTGGTCCACTGATACGGCGTGCACAGCGCATGCGCCCAGCCGACCGCGTAGTGGTTGTAGGCTTCTGGCGTGCCGAAATCATCGATCTTGGAAAACAGGAAATCGACCGTCTCGATCCCCGGCATGGCATTCAACACCGCCATCTCGTTGAAGCAGCCGTTGATCGTTCCCTCGGCCGAAGCGCCGTTGTCGCCGATGATGAAATAGATCAGCGTGTCGTCGAGTATCTCCAGGTCTTCGAGCGTATCGACCAGCCGTCCGACGTGGTGATCGACCTGCTCAAAAAAGCCGGCGTAGATTTCCATCTGCTTCGCCAGCACCGGCTTCAGCTTCTCCGGCATCTCGTCCCACGCAGGAATCTCCTTGTGGCGCGCCGTCAGCACAGCATCTTCCGGGATGACGCCGAGCTTTTTCTGCCGCGCCAGTATTTCCTCGCGCAGCTTGTCCCAGCCGCCGTCGAACTTGCCCTTGTATTTGTCCGACCATTCCTTCGGTACATGATGCGGCGCATGCGTCGCGCCGGGCGCGAAGTACATGAAGAAGGGTTTGTCCGGCAGCAGCGCCTTCTGCTGGCGAATCCAGGTGATGGCGCGGTTGGCGAGGTCCTCGGTCAGGGTGTAGCCCTCTTCCGGCGTCTTCGGCGGCTCGACGGCGGTCGTGCCTTCGTAGAGGCCGGGGTAATACTGGTTCGCTTCGCCGCCGAGGAAGCCGTAGAAATATTCAAACCCCGAGCCGGTCGGCCATTGGTTGAAGGGGCCCATGGGCGACACTTCCCAGATCGGCACTTCATGGCATTTGCCGAGCTGCGCGGTGGAATAGCCGTTCAGCTTCAGCATTTCCGCGAGCGTGGCCTTGTCCTTCGGCCGGACACTGCTGTTGCCGGGTGCCGAGGTTGCCATCTCGGTGATCGCGCCCATGCCGACGGAGTGATGATTGCGGCCGGTCAGCAAGGCCTGGCGCGTCGGGGAGCACAGCGCGGTGGTGTGGAAGCGGTTGTACTTCAGTCCGCTGGCGGCGAGCCGTTCTGCGGTCGGCGTGTGGCATGGACCGCCGAACGCGGACGAGGCACCGAAACCGACATCGTCGAGCATCACGATCAGCACGTTCGGCGCATCCTTCGGCGGCCGCAGCGCCCTGATCGGCGGATAGCTCGTGTCGGGATCCTTGGCGTCGTAGGTCGTCAGGCCGACATGCCTGGGATCGGGAATCGGCAGGATGCTGCGTGAAAAATCCTCGTGTGGTGCAGTGTTGCCGGCTGCATTGGATTTGGAATTATTTGGCTTGGATGCCGTCGGTTTGGTCATGACGAAGTCCTGAGGTGGTTGGATGTTTGGGAGTGTTGCAGGGTGCACCGTTGCCACCCGCGTACACATCGGTACGCATCGGCGCGAATCCCCTCGTCCGCTTGAGCGCAATGTGCCAGGCCCATTTCGGTACTTCAGTGTCCGTGATGCCGCGTGCCGTCTCAATTGGCCTTTGGTCCAACAGCATCGGCGGCTTGCACTCCTGCATTGATTTCCGGCATGTCATCAAAACGCCCGCGGGCAGCACGAAGGATTGCCTCGCCCTTCAGAGCAATGTCTTCACGAGCCCGATCAGAATTTCTTGAAGCGGCCACTGGATCGCGATCACGATCGCCATGGGCAGGATTGCGGCCCCGGCGACCGCGATGAGCGACGCTTTGCTTGCCGGCACGATTTGCATGGCGGTCACGGATTGATAGAGCGTCTGGGTGTCGGCGACCGGACCCAGTTCCGGAGCACCCAGCAGGCCGTCGTCTTCGACACGCTCGCCGAGAATCCAGCGTTGCCGCACCTTGCGGCCATGCAGCGCCAGCAACACACCGTAGTCAGCCAAAGCCTGCCTGCGCGTTCGCGAAAGCAAGGGGGTGAAGGAGAAAAGCGGCACGATGGTGAGCAGCACCAGCACGACGGCCAGCGTCGCCATTTCGACATACAGCGACGACACCTGGACGCCATGATGGAGCACGGCATGCGCCCAATGTGCGGCAACGGCCGCAGACAGCGCGAGCACCAGCGGACTGAACACCAGGGAAAACCAGCACAGAAAGCCCAGTCCGCCCAGTCGATCGGGGTGGCTGGGCACCAGGAGCAACGGCAGCCGGGCGATGCGGAACAGCACGATCCCCAGCAGGATCAGGCGCCAGAACCATACCAGCAGCAATATCGAAAACACCGGCCGCACCACCAGCAGGAACCACCATGCACCGAAACTGCGCCCGTCGGCACCCTCCTTCGCCCATGAGATTTCATCGGGATCGGGCTGGATGAAAGTCACCGTGGTCCAGGCGAGGACCAGCCCGGCGATCATGATCCAAGGGTAGACGCGATCACGCAGCCGGATGCCACTGGCAATAATGTCGCGAAACGCGGGTTCCATGTTGCCGTCCACGATCCCCCTGCGAAGAAACTGCGAGAAGCCGGTCGGAACAATGGCCTGCGCCGTGCCTTCCGCGAGAATCATCAGCGGCACCGATACCAGGCAGCGCACATGGATGTCGTAGTGCGCGAGCAATGGATCGGCCGTGTCGCCAGGCAGCATTCTGCCGGCGACCCATGCCCATACGACCAAGGGCAGCCAGCACAGCATGCTGTAGAGCACCGCACGGCGCAGGATGCCGCTGCCATCGGCCGGGATCAACCCTAGGCGTCGTTGCAAGCGGAAGAACAGGTCGCCGCGCACCAGGGAAAACGGCTCCAATGTCGCAGTTCCGGCCTGTATCCGGTGTGATCCGCTATCGCCGTTCATCGCTCCCTCGACTGGAGTCGGCACGTCGCGATCCGCGTTGACTTCGCAAGGCCATGGCAACGCGTCTGCCAGGCCGTCATTCCGCGGGGCCCGCGGCCAACGCATTGCGTTCCTGTTCCGATCGACACGGTGCCCGCCTTACCGAGAGACGAGTGTCCAGCCAGCGTCGTCCCGGGTCCTCGGCTTGCCATAATCCGTCGCGTTGGTGCGTCGACCGAAATCGCGTTCCATGACTTGGCGATCGGATCCGATGGCAAAACTGCGCACACCGCTTGTTCCATAAACTGCCGGCCATGCCACGAAGGCACAGCCATCGTCTTTGGCTGGCGCCACGGCGAAGCGATAGCCGTGAAATGCCGCGTCGGCAGGCACATCGGCTTGCATCACGAGCGCATCGGCGCCGAGCGGGCTCGCATTGGCTTCGTCCGCAACGGGCCAGTACAGGCCATCCTGCCGACCGGGCCGGCTGACCAGACGCGCGGCGGGTTTGCCGTTGCCTGCCGTCGCCCGGTAACGCTCCTGCGCATCGCAGAGCATGCGCAAGGTGTCGATTGCCGCGAGTTCATTACGCCCGATGCGGCGGCGCTGCATTTCTGCAATTCCCGCGCGCGTATCGAATTGCCAGCCCTTGCCGGTTCTCACGAGCGGAACGGGAAACACCCAGCCGCTGTCGCCGACCACGAGATTCGCCGATGACGGCGAACTTGTTTCGATCGCATGCCGCTTTGCCCACGCGCCGAGGAAGCTGTACACATCCTCGCGCGCCACGCTGCCGGCAGGCACGAAGCGGCGGAATTCCGGTCCCAGTACACGCTTCACAGCGTCGTCGTCGTTGCGCGCGATCGCATCCACCATGGCGTCGGCGGCCGCTTCCGGCGTGGCGAACACGGCCTGGGCATGGGCGCTTCCCATGTTCAGCGCGACAACCATCGCCAATCCGGCCACGCCACGCCATATCAGCAACATCGGTGTGTGTTTCATGTTTATCTCCGTCCGCCATGTCCACCGCCACCACCATGTCCACCGCCACCACCATGCCCACCGCCGCGAGCGCCGCCGGCACCGCCTCCTCCGGCACGGGCGCCACCGCCGCTGCGTGCAGGGGCCGCACCGGCTGCCGGTTTTTCGGCCGGTTTTGTTGCGCGCTGCTGGTGGGTGCTTGTCCGTGCAGGCGCGGCAGCCCGCGGCTGTTCGGCCTGCTTGATCTCCTGCCGCGTGCGCTCGCCATTTCCTGCGTCGCGCAACGCGGTGTCGCGATTGTCCTGGCGTGACTTGTCGATTGCGGCAGCGCGATCTGCCTTTTGCTTCTCGGCGCCGGCATGTCCGGGAATCGTCTGTCCGGTCCGGCTCTGAACGGATTGTGCGGAACGCGCCCGCGCCGCGTCTCGCTCCGCATCCGCTGTCCGTGTTGGTGTCGGCCTCGCAGGCCGATTGGCCAGAGCGGCCTGCCGGTTGGAGTCGAAACGCTGCTGGCTGGCTGCGCCGCGATAAGGCGTGTTGCCGCGGCGCGCGGGATCATGCTGCCAGCTCACGTTGTTCCGGCTGGCATTGAGCTGCCGGTTGACGTTGACATTGTTGTAGCGGTTGACGTTGATGTTCACGTCGTTGCTGCCCCAATCGAAACCGCCCCACATGGAATTGACGGCCGCCACGCCGAGTCCGAAGCCGATTCCGGCAACCATGGCGGAAGCAAAAGCGGAGCCCGGCGGCGGCGGATAATAAACCGGCGGGTACGCGGGATAGGCCCAGGTGCCGTACACCACGGTCGGGTTGTACGTCGGCACGTAGACTACCTGGGGATTGGCGGGCTCGATCTGCACGACCGTGGTCGTCCCCTGCGTCGAGGTGACGACTTTCTGCTGCTCGGTGGTCTTGAGCGTACCTGCTGCCTGCGCTTTGGCGCGCAGGCGTTGCACAGAAGCCATCACGTCCTCAGGCTGGTCGAGAAACGCATCGCCGACGGATTTCACCCAATCGGGCTGCCGCCCCATCAGGTCGAGCACGGAGGGAAACGCCGCCAGCGATTGCACACTCGGATCCCATTCCTCACCCTGCACCGCCTTGGTGGCAGCGTCACCACTCAGGTTCGGGTTGGCAGCCGACCACTTGGCCGCTTCGGCGACATCCTCGGGATAGGTGGATGCCATCAACAGCTGCGACAGCAGCGCGTCCGGATACAGCGCGACCGGCGCGAGAATCTGGTCGAGCTGTGCGTTGTCGAGCTTGGCCTGCGCTATCCCTGCCGTGCTGATGCATAACAAGGCGAGGAAGGCCAGCAAGTACCGAAGAATGAGTCGCATGGAGTGCTCCCAATCCGATGACGAATCGCATGCGTCATTTTTGCAAGGCTCATTTGACACATGCTTTTCTGTCGGATGACAAATCTCACATCACCTGAATTTTTCAGGAGTTGGCGCGTCCTGTGCCGTGAATACCATATCCGGTGCCGCGCCATCTGCACCTTCGCCTGCGCCTTCTTTTCTTCCTCGGTGTCCTGCGTCATCTTGCCCGACACGTCGACCGTCACCTTGAAGATCGTGCCGGTGAATTCGAACGGCGCTTCGTATCTGCTGGACACGGTCGACCCGGAAGTTGGGTGTTTTGATCGGCGAGCCGTAGCATCCGAGTTGTCCGAACCCGGTATCGTCCAGCACGATGAACAGCACGTTCGGCACGCCTTTCTTCGCTCGCACGGGAGCGGGCCATGCCGGTTGCGATTCTTCCATGGTGCGTCCCGTTTCACCGGGAAACGCAGTGCCTGGTTTGTACTCCGTCAGCACCATTGTGGTTTCCTGTAATGAGGATTGAAGAAATGCAACGCAAGACGGCAGCAACGTCGTGCCACGCACCTGATGCATTACAGTCTCCGCTCTCATTCGCCTGTCCACAATTGGCCTTTGGTCCAATCCTGCACGTGCTCCGTCGTTGTTCCTTTTCGTCAGGTCGGGAACCTCCGTGAAGCCCCACAGGGGATGGACGACCCCAAACACGTGTGCAGCGCGTAGGGTGGGCACCTGTGCCCACGCTGAACCAAGCGTCCATAACCGCGTGGGCACTCCGTGCCCACCCTACCTCTGCAGGTTCAACAGCGTGCGGAGTTTCACGGCATCCTCCTGAATTCGGATCAGTGTTGACCGTCGCGACCGCTCTCATTCTCCTGTCCACAATTGGCCTTTGGTCCAATCCTGCACGTGCTCCGTCGTTGTTCCTTTTCGTCAGGTCGGGAACCTCCGTGAAGCCCCACAGGGGATGGACGACCCCAAACACGTGTGCAGCGCGCAGGGTGGGCACCTGTGCCCACGCTGAACCAAGCGTCCAAACCGCGTGGGCACTCCGTGCCCACCCTACCTCTGCAGGTTCAACAGCGTGCGGAGTTTCACGGCATCCTCCTGAATTCGGATCAGTGTTGACCGTCGCGACCAGACGGTCCGTGGCTTCGACCCAGGAGCGGATCAGGCTCCGGCTTCACCGGCAGCCCCTTTGCATCGCGTACCACCAGGCCGTTGACGGCGGTCACAACCCCAGGTTGACCTCGTTGTCGCCGATCAGGTCCTTGTAGATCACGCCGTCCTTCATGATCAGCGCGATGTTCTTGCGGTAGTCGATCAGGATCGAGATGTCCTGCAGCGGGTTGCCGTTGATCAGCAGCAGGTCGGCTATCGCGCCTTCCGCGATCACGCCGAGCTTGCCGGGGAAGGGGTTGCGCGGGCCCGACATCGCCAACAGCTGCGCGTTGGTGTACGTGGCCTGCCTGAGGATCTCGGCCGGTGTGAACCATTTCAGGCGGTGCACGAACTCCTCGTTCGCGGCATTGAACGCGTCCGGGTCGGTGACGATGTCGGTGCCGAAGGCGATACGGTCAAAACCGATCTTCTTCGCGGTCCGGAACGCCGCGTCGAGTCCGCTGAAGGCCTGCTCGTGCTTGCGCTTCTGGTCGGCGGTGTAGCCCTTGGGGATGAAAGTGAAGATGCTGACCTGCGGGCTCCACCAGATGCCCTTGTCCTTCATCAGCCGCATCGTCGCCTCGTCCATCAGTTGGCCGTGTTCGATGCACTTGACCCCGTTATCGATCGCCCGGCGGATGCCGTTGATGGTGTAGACGTGGGCGGTGACATAGGTGTTCCAGTCGCCGGCCGCCTGCACGGCCGCCCGGATTTCCTCCGACGTGAACTCGGAGACGTCGAGCGGGTCGGACTCGCTGCCGGTGCCGCCGCCGACCGCGATCTTGATCTGCGAGGCGCCGCGGCGCAGGTTCTCGCGCGTGGCCTTCAGCACCTCCGGCACGCCGTCGGCCACGGCGTTGTAGCCCAGCTCCATCAGCGGGCTGTAGCGTCCGCCCTGCGCCGGCGAGCGCTCGCTCGCCATGCGTGCGTCGGCGTGCCCCGAGGTCTGGCTGATCATCGGCCCGGACGGATAGATGCGCGGGCCCACGATCAGGCCGCGGTCGATCGCGCGCTTCAGCGAGAAGGTGTTGCCGGAGACGTCGCGGACCGTGGTGAAGCCGCGCGCCAGCGTCGAGCGCGCCATCGGCACCGCGTTGAAGGCGTGGTAGTACTCGTCGCTGCCGATGGCGAGCAGCGGGCTCAGCTGCAGCGTCATGTGGTAATGCGCGTCGATGAAGCCGGGCGTCATCGTGCGGCCGCCGGCATCGATGACCGTTGCGCCGGCCGGCGCGTCGATGCGTGGCGCGATCCGGGCGATGACGTTGCCGTCGACCAGCACGCTCATCGGCGCGGTCAGCGCGTCCGAGCGGCCGTCGAAGATCCGCGCGTTGGTGATCAGCGTGACCGGCTTGGCCGGCGCGGACGGTTGCGTCGACTGTGCAGCCGCCGTGGTCGCGGCGCCGCTGGCGGCAAGCGCGCATGTCAGGGCGAGGCGGTAGATGGTGCGCCGAAGGGAGTTGTTCATGGGTATCTCCGTTGCACTCGACCATCGGCCAAGTACGGTGTGAGTGGATGCGTGAAGCAGGATCACGGTGCGCGCTTGCCCAGCAACTCGAGCATCGAGACCGTGGCGACCTCGGTACCCACCGGAATGGCCTTGAGGTCGACAACGAAGTTCGGGTTGTGGGCCGAGTACGGGAAGGGCTTGCCTTCCTTCTGCGCCTTGGCGAACACCGCAGGATCGGCGACACCGACGATCAGGAAGTTGAACGGAACGTCGGCATGCGGACCCTTGAGCAGGTGCACATCCTCGGAGCCGGTCGCGGGCGGCAGGTTGTCCACCACGTTCTTGTCGCCCAGCAGCGCGCGCAGCGGCACCGCCATGCGGCGGGCCAAGGCGTCGTCGTTGACCAGCGGCGTGGAGCCGCCCTTCATCGTGACCTCGGGCAACTGGTCCTCGGGCATGCCGTAGGTGCGGGCAATGCCGTTGCTGATGCTCTTGATGCCGGCGATCAGCTGGTCGCGCACTTTCGGGTCGTACCAGCGCAAGTTGGCCTTGACCAGCGCCGTGGCCGGGATCACGTTGTTGTCGACGCCCGCCTGGATCGAGCCGACCGTCAGCACCGCGGTCTGCTGCGGCTCGATCGTGCGGCTGACGATGGCCTGGTACTGCACGACCGCCATCGCGGCCATCAGCACCGGGTCCTTGGTCATCTGCGGCATCGAGCCATGACCGCCCACCCCCTTGAACAGGATGTCGATCTGGTCGGTGCCCGCCATTTTGGGCCCGCCCGAACTCACCACCATGCCCACCGGGCCCGGCGCGGTGTGCATGCCGATGAAGTAATCGGGCGTGGGCAGCTTGTGCCTGGTCCATAAGCCATCGTCGACCATGGCCCTGGCACCCAGGATCGGCTCCTCCGCCGGCTGGCCCAGCAGGATCAGCGTGCCACTCCATTGGTTCTTCAGCGCCACCATGGCCTTGGCCATGCCGAGCATCCACGTCACATGCGCGTCATGGCCGCACATGTGCGCAACCGGCACCTCGGTGCCGTCGTCGCGCTTGACCCGCACCTTGCTCGCATACTGCAAACCGGTGGCCTCTTCCACCGAGTTGGCATCCATGTCGGCGCGATAGAGCACAGTGGGTCCTGCGCCATTACGCAGCACGCCGACCACGCCGGTCTTGCCGATGCCGGTCTGCACGTCGAAGCCCAGCGCCTTGAGTTCCCTGGCGACGATCGCCGCCGTGCGCGTCTCCATGAAACCCAGCTCCGGGTGCTGGTGGATGTCCTTGAACATCGTCACCAGCCGGTTTGAATCTGCTTTGACTTCACTCTTCACCTTGGCCATCAGTTCGGGAGAGACGTTGCTGGTCTGGGCAGTCGCGGCGGCGCTGGCGGCAAGCGCACATGCCATGGCAAGGCGATAGGTGATCCGACGGCCAAAGTTCATGGAATATCTCCTTTTGACACGATTGACTGGTCCGCCACAACTTGGACGCAGCGGCAACGTGCTTACGGCGACAGCATGTTCTTGTAGAGCTTGCCGTTCTTCATGGTGGGCGAAGTTCTCACATCGTCTGCTGCTTGCGTTGCTTCGACTCGTGCCATGCCCAGCGCACCAACGCCCATGCGCTGCTGCCGGTGGCCATGCCGAGCAGATAAATGATCGCGACCAGAATCGCGAGCGGTACGCTGATCCTGAAATTCAGAAAGGAAACCGTGACGGTCTGAAGATTCTGCAAGGCGAAAATCAGCACTACCGCGACGAAGGCGGTCATCACAATGGTGTGGAGCCAACGCATGTTCATGCCTCCCTGGTATGCAGCAGTCAAAGCATGTGCTGGCAGCCCATCGCCATGCCATCGAAACGGCACGGCATCCGGTCAGAAGAGGTCGTACATCAAACCTATGCCGCCCCCGATGGCTGCGCCTGCCTTGGTATTACCGGAAATGCTGCCGATCCCCGCACCGACGGCAGTGCCGGTAGCCGTGGCGCACGCAGTCAGTATGAACATGCTGACCAGAACGATGAAGGTGGAGAGTTTGCGCTTCATGGAATTCACCTTTAGAGTGCCTGACCGTTCTTCACTTCTTCGGCTCGACGATATCGGTCCAGATCACGCCCATCACCGGCATGTTGCGGCGGCCGGGATTGGCCTCATACCAACGCGTGATACGGTTCGACACCTCATCCAGCGTCATTTGGTCCACCGCCTTGGCGGCCATGGCGCCGGCGACCGGGGCCGGCGTGCCTTTTTTCTTCGCGTAGGCAGCTTCGAGGGACATCATGTTTGTCGCACCGACAAGAAACGCCCTGCGCACTTCCGCTGAGGAACTCAGCCACAGGTTGCCGTCGACCGTAGTCGATGTTTGCGCCATGACCGGAGCAGCGAAAAGAAGACTGGCCGCGACGGGAACAACGAATCTTCCCGCAAGCCACTTTCTCCATGAAGAAAATCGCAATAGGCCGCTTCCCGTTATTTCTACGGCGCTCTGCGTTAGCGTTGAGGACTTCTCGACACGACACATGTTGCACGATAAGGATTCCATGGCTCTCTCCTGCCAACTCAGTGGACATTGACACTCCCAACGTATGTCATTGACGCAGAGGAGAACACAAGGTTGCGGAACCGCCCTTCTGAAGACTGAGCACGATCAAAGCACCTATCGAAAAACAATGATTATTTCTGCGTGCGCTCGAATTCGTAGATTCCTGCATCCGCCATCAGCGACAAGAAAAGATGGCCATCCTTGATCACGTACGAGCGAACGTAAGGCCAGTCCTTCGCGATGCGATCATGCAGCGAACCTGGCGCACACATCGCGCGCGTAAGCGCGAGCGGTCCGAACTGGAGTTGATTCGGTCCCGCCGACTCCCACGTTCCAACCCCTCGGTTGCAATCGATGCGCGCGCTCACGCGACCGTCGCTGCCGAAGGTGACGGTGTATTTCGCCTTGTCATCAGGTATCAGCGTCGTATCATCACCGCCCTGAAATTTCACGAGCTGCCAGGAAGTACCGCCGAGATTGCCGGACGGTGTAGCGCATGCCGTCACGACCAAGACCAACGCAGCCATCACCATTGTTCGCAAGCTATTCATCAGATAGAACTCATTTCAGCGGCGACGGCCGCCTCCCATGTGTCCGCCGCCGAACGAGCGCTGCATGCCCATCGACGAGCGGTTCAGATTCTGCGCGCGCTCCCCGCCGAACTGGCGCGCATTGCGCTCGCCATCCAGTTGCTGCATGTGCTCGCTGCGCGCGGTCGCACCGCCTGCAGCGGAGGTGGCGCCTGCGCCGCCTTCCGTCGGCTGCCAGCCATTCGTCGTGTGCTGTTCCCAGCCGCTGCCGGTATTACGATAGACGTTGCCATCCTTGCCCGCATAGACGTCGTCGCCCACATGCGCAACGGTGCCGCCCTCTTGACCGGTGGCCCGACCGTAAGTCGTCGCCTGTCCCGTATTCACGTTGCCGGCGACGCCCCTGCCGCCGCTGATGGTCTGCCCGGTGTTTGGATTGGTGACAGCACCGCGTTCGCCGGCGGCATATTGTCCCGTGCTCGGACTGCCGACGACGCCGCGTTCGCCAGCGGCGACATTGCCGCCGGGTCCTGTGGCAACGCCGCGTCCGCCTGCGGCGAAGTTGCCGGTATAGACGTTTTGCACCGCGCCGCGCTGGCCTGCCGAGGAAACGCCGGTGCGCGAGTTGTACGATGAACCGACTTGCGTCGACCACGCATTGCCGGTCCATGCGTTATAGCCGCCGGCGGAACGCGACACGGTGGCGCGGTTGCCCCATTGCGTATAGATGTTGCCGGTGTATCCGGCCCAGCCGCCCGGTCCCCATGCAGCCGCCCCGCCGGCCGGACCATAGGCATACGCGCCGCCCCATGCCGGATAGGCCCACGGGCCCCAATACGGATAAGGGCCCCAGCCCCAGCCGGCCGCCGCAGTTGTCGCGCCCCACGCCCATCCGAAGCCGAAACCGACGGCCCAACCGTTCCACGGCGTGTAGGCGACCGTGGCGCCATATCCATAGGTGACGGGTGCGCCATACCACACCGTGCCGATCCACGGGTCGTAGACGTAGCCGGTGCCGTACACGACGACGCCGGTGACAGGATCGACAACCGTGCCTTGATAGCCGGGCGTGTAGCCGACGTAGACGACGCCGTTCGACACCGAATTGATTTGCACGAAGGTGACGTAGTGCAGCGGCGATTCCGGCGGGATCGAGTAGATCACCGCAGGCACGGAGGTGGCCACTGCCCACGGACCGTTCACCGACCGTGCCGTGAACCAGACGCCGTTCTGCACCGCATAGAAGCTGCCGCCATCGACACGGATGATGGGTGTCGCCGTGTTCACCACATACTGCAACGGCGTGCCTGCGATCGGCTTGAACACCGGATCACCGTCGAAGCGCGGCTGCGCGAGCCTGGCATCCGCGATCTTGACCGCCGCTGTCTGTGGCACCGAAGCGGCGATCGCGGCCTCGCGCGCCTGCGCCGTGCCGGCTACCGATGCCTTGACGTTTTCCTTCGCGCTGTCGTCGGGAATCCTGGCGAAGTCGGCCGGCAAGGCATTGGCCGCGACATATTCCCACGGACCGCCGCCTTCGGCTGCGCGGAACCAGCGGCCGCTCGCCAGCACATAGGTTTTGTTGTCTGTCGCGTCCTTGAAGACGTTGCCGGTCGTGTTTTCCACATAGAGCAGCGTCGTTCCCGCGATCGGCACGTAGCGCGGCTCGCCGTCGGTCACGATCAGCTCTGCCGGAACCGATGTGACGTGGATGGCCGGCGCGCCATTTTTGAGCGACGGCGCAGGACTGTCGGCTGTGGTCTGGCCGGTCAGCGGATCGATCAGATGCGCGTCCGACGCCTGCTTGAATGCCGTCCGCAGATCGGCCGAGGGAATGCTCAGCACGGACCAGCTTGCGTCGATCGACGGTGCCATCATCCAGCCGTCGAAGACCTTCAGGTAGTGCGCCCCGTCCCTATCGCGCAGCAGCAGCGGCCGGGTATTGATCACACGCTCAAGCGCCGTGCCGCTTACCGGCTTGTAGATCGGCTCGCCATCGATGGAGATCAGGATCGCCGGGACGGTGGAAAAGATGAATTGCGGCGCGGCGTTGCGCAGCGGCTTGTGCTCGAACGACCGCTGTTTCTCCAGCGCGCCAAGCGAGGCTTCGAGCCGGTCGAGCGCGATCGTGCGTGACTTGCCGGTCAGTTCGCGCGCGATCGCGCTGCTCCACGCACTCGCCTGTGACGACGTTGCGGACGGAAATTCGGACTGCACGATTTTCGCCTGGTCGATGGTGACCATGCGCGTGCCCTTGTCGGTATGCGTGCTCGCTTCCACTGTGACGATGCCGTACTGGCTGCGCGGCGGCTGCCCCCGCGCAGCGGCCACGGCCACGCGCGCCATCAGACGGTAACCATCCCAGGAATCCAGTTGCGGCTGATAAACGGTCAGCGTCGCATCGCCCGCCTTCACGGTATACGGCCACGGCGTCTCGGGGCCTGTTGCACTCTGCGCATGTGCGCCCGCTCCGATGCCCAGCGAGAAACTGAAGAGAATCAAGAGCACCACACTTTTCCATGTCTTCATAGCGAGCAACTTGCAAAGAAAAACATCGGGAACGACCGAAGCGAAGGCTTCTTGCGCTGCGTGGGAGAACAGGAAGCAACGATGATTGATTGTTGAATCGACGATGCAGCAGGGCAACGCCCCCATGTCCCTTGCCGGAGCGCGGTAATGAAAATCATAGCCGTCCGGCGTGCAGCCAACTATTGGACTTTAGTCTTACAACATGCGCAGGAACAACTGTCGCGCCGGTCAACGCGGCGGCATGTTTCGAGACGCAGCGGGCCGCGCTGCCTTCACAACTGTTCCTCGATCGGCAGTATTTTCAGCACGCCCTGAATCACTTTCTGGAACGCGCTCATTTCCGGCTCGCTGTCGTAGATCACCTCCTTGCCGTCCTCGCGCGTGATCCATGTCAGATGCTGGTTGCCGGTTTGCGCATCGGTGACCAATTGCACGCGGTAGGCGACATCGAGGATGTCGCCTGTCAGATTGTCGTGCAGCATCTTGCACAAGGCCTCGTTTTCGAGGACCACCCCCATTTCGGTGTTCAGCATGGCGGATCGGCCGTCGAGATTGAGCGAGCCGACGAACAGCGTGCGCCGATCCGTCATGTAGGTCTTCGCATGCAGGCTTGCTCTGGAAGAACCCGTCAAACCGCGCTGCCTGCCCTGGCGCGCTCTTTCCGAGTAGGCGGTCGGTTTCATCTCGTACAGTTCGACGCCGGCTTTCAGCAAGGTCGTGCGATAGGTCGTGTAGCCCGCATGCACGGCTTGCACATCGGTCGCGGCGAACGAGTTGGTGATGATCTTGACATGCACGCCACGCCGGATCATGTCCTGCAGCCATTGCACGCCGCGCGGCCCGGGCACGAAATAAGGCGACATCAACACCAGCTCGCGCTGCGCCTGCGCCAGCACCTTTGCCAGCTTGGTGATTGCCAATGCCGGACTGCTTTCCGCCGACAGCAGCAGCTTGTCGGGCGGATCGGCGATGACCGTTGCAGTACCCCAGTAAGCCTCCATCTCGCCGCGCTTGATGTCCTGCGTCAGTTCGTTTTCCTGTACGGCATTGGCGTACGCCGTGTTACGCAACGATGCGGCGCGTTCCTCGACGCGCGCGCGCAGCTCGCGGTAGTCGTCAGGCCCGATCGGCGCGCCGGTGTTGAAGGCGCTGGCCGGATAGGCATGCGCACTGTTCCAGTAGGCGTCGAACTGCGCCGACACTTCCGTCACCACCGGTCCCAGGGCAAGGATGTCGAAGTCGCTGAAGTCCACGTCGGTCTTGGCGGAGAAATACTCGTCGCCGATATTGCGTCCGCCCACGATGGTGGCCTGGTTGTCGGCGGTCATCGACTTGTTGTGCATGCGCCGGTTGACGCGCCTGAAATCGCCGACGAAATCGAGCCAGCGCGCATTGCGGTGGGCGAAGGGATTGAACAGTCGCACTTCGATATTCGGATGCGAATCGGCGATCGCAAGCGAACGATCCTTCCCCTCGGTATGAATGTCATCCACCAGCACGCGCACGCGCACGCCGCGCTCGGCAGCCGCGAGCAGTTCGCCGATCAGCGCCAGTCCGGTCTGATCGTCATGGAAGATGTAGTACTGCAGATCGAGCGTTCGCTGCGCCGCTCTTGCAAGCGACATGCGTGCGGCGAATGCATCGATGCCCTGCACCAGCGGAAAGAAACCGGATTGCCCGGGATGCGCCTCCAGCTGCGGCGCAGCCGCCTGTCCGAGCCGGGTCTGCACGGTATCGCGGACCACGTACGATTCCTGCCGCTCGACCTTCGGCAAACCGGCGCATGCGGAGAGGAGGCAGGCAAGCAGCATCACCAGCCACCAGCTTGCGCTCCCGGATACTCGCTGTGCGTCCATCGTCGCCCTCCTCATCGCCTGAACAGCCAGTACAGGCTCACTGCCCCAAGGATCATCACCAGAATGCTCGTCACGTAGACCGGTCCGCGATACACACGGTATTCGCCCCGGTCGATCGACTTGCTGACCGCCGAGTAATGCAGCGCCGCAAAACCGATCATCAGGATGCCGGCGATCACCATGCCGATGCCGGTCAACTCGATGTCATGCAGCGGCGCGCGCTGCCTGCCGATCTCTTGCGACTGGATCAGGTAGAGACTGAACCGGTTGATCGTGATGCCGAAGCTGATCAAGGAAACCGAGGTGCGCAGCCACGCGAGAAAGGTCCTTTCGTTGGCAAGCTGCTCGGAAACATGCGGCTTGATCCCGGCGGATTCAGCGGAGTCAGGTAGGCTCGACATGGCGCTCTCCTTCCGCTCCTTCACGCTGTCGCTCGTGTTGTGCTTCTCGCGCCTTCTCGAGGTCGCGGTCGAGGAAATAGGTCAGGAAGGTGCGAATGCCGGCTGTTGCGGCCAACCGACCGAGATCATCCCAGCCGGGGGAAATCGTCGTATTCACGATATCCGAGCCGAGCTGGAAGGTGAGCGCCGCCACCAGCCAGCGCGCAAATTCGATGAAGATCGCGCGATACTGAACGCCTCTCGCATGCCTGTGCACAATCACCAGAAATATGCGCACAAACGCATCGATGCCGCCGATGGCAACCATCAGCACTGCGGCGGCATCGAGGCCGAACGCGACATATCCCACAGCGACATGCAGAACGGCCTCCATGTCCAGCACTCCCCTCTTGTTCTATCCTCAATAGAACGGCCCGATCTTCCACACCATGCTGGCAAACGCCAGAAAACCGAGTATCAGCAGCGCCATGGCGATCATCAGCGTAAAAGAGAGCGGATAGCTGCTCTCACCATGCACGAGTCCTGCCGCCATCAGTCTTGTTCGTTCGGCACGCAATTCACGCATGAAATTCACGTGATACACGATGCCCACCAGCAGTATTCCGATTCCCAGTATCACCAGCGCAAGGCCGAAGTTGCGCGGCGCATGCTCGCCGGCTTTCAGGATGTTCGTTTGCTGCAGATGCGAGAAGAACTGCGCAATGGTGAAGCCAAAGCTGATCAGCGACAGGGAGGTTCGGATCACCGACATCAGCGTGCGGTCCGCGCTCATGCGCGTGCGCTGGAACGACATGCCCGTGCGCCGCTCCGACATCTCGACGGATATCTCGTCGGCGCTCGACTTCGATGTGATCTGCTCTACTGCCATGCTGTGCTCCGTAATCAGATTTAACTCTGCGATCTTCATCTGGCGACCTGCAGAAACTGCGGCACTGCCATGCTGCGCCGGTCCATTGGTGCCGGTTCCACGGATGAAGTCTGCTTCGCGCCAGGCTGCGCGCCGAACACATTCCGCCAGTCGCGCTTCACGCTGACCACAGTGAACCCCTGCTGCCGCGCCGCATTGAGCGAGACATTGTCCTTTTCCTGATAGGCGAATTCCCGCTCGGCATCGTCATGATCGATCAGCAATTGCAGCGAAGGTCCCTGACGCCCCTTCGAATATTCCATCATCGCAATGTCGCCTTCGCTCAACACGTTGCCTCCTGCGATCACGGGCCGCTTGCCGATATGGAGGTCGATGCCGACCGGCTTCGTTTCCTTGTCGTTGATCGACTCGACCGCCGGCAGGCGCCAGATCACGCGCCGGCCGTCAATCACCTTCGATTCACGCTTGAGTTCGGTGCCGATCACCTGATCGGGGCGAATGCCGTAGGTCTGATAGGAGAACACGCGCATGAAGTCGATGGTGCCGCCCGAGCAGAGCCATGTCTGGAATCCGTTGGCGCGCAGGTAAGCGAGCAGCTCCAGCATCGGCGCATAGGCCGTCGCGGTGAATGGCCGATTCAGTTTCGGATGGTGCTGCGTATCCAGGAAGCGACGCACTTCCGCTGCAAACTGTTCCTGCGTCAGGTTGCCATGCGTGGCGACGAGCAGTTCCACGATGGCCTTGGCACCGTGCTGCTGAAAATAGGCAACATCGTTTTCCAGAACGGCCTTGAACGGTTGTTTCTCGCGCAGGCTGGGGTCGCGCGCCGCCATTTCGTGCACACGGGCGAACACGAAATACACTTCGTTCGGCAGCGGCTTCTCCGCCCACAGCGTGCCGTCGTTGTCGAAGGTCGCGATCCGGTCCGCAATCGGGACGAAATCCGCACTGCCTTCGGTCGTCACGCGGCGCACGAAGCCCAGGATCGTCTGCTTGGTCGGACCATCGTTCCAGGACGGCAGCGGGTCTTTCTGCGCCTGCAGCGGAGCCGATTGACATCCGGCAAGCGCGAGCAGCAGCAACAGCTTCGCCATCGCCATGAATGTCGTCACCGGTGTGAACCTCATCGATGCTCTCCCTCCAATCGTCCTCTCGTCGGCAATACCGCCCCACGTTCGACATCAGAACTGCAGCACGAAGCTGAGGCTGAATCCGTTGCCCTTGGGCCGGTTGTCCGTGGTCCAGTCGGGCACCCAGCGCGCGCTGAAGCTGCCCGGCAAGTTGCCGAGCTTGCCGCCCCAGTTCACCACCGGCCCGATGCCGAACGCGCTGCCGCGAAAGCCGCCCACCCGATCGGCCAGCGGGCTGCTGTCGTCACTGATCTGCTCGATCCATCCGCCCACCGCACCGACGCTCCAGCCGTTCTTCAGGCCGACCGTCCACAAGGCATCGATCCGGAACAGCGTGCCACTCTTGTAATCGGTGTCGTTGTTGCGCGTGTAGAACTCCAGCGCGCTCAGCACGCTGAACTCGCCGCCCTTGCCGTCGAGCCTGGTATAGGCGACGGTCGGCATGAAGGTCCACACATTCTGGCCCGCATTGGCGAGGCGATTGGGATCGTAGGAACCTGTCGGCGCATAGATCGGCAGGGACAGCGACAGATGCTCCGTCTTGCTGAAGTGATAGCCCGCCGCAATCGGCGTGAACAGCATGTCGGCAAACTGCGTCGAGTCGTCGCTGTTGCCGATATCACGGCGCACCGTGGTGAGGCTCGTCTGCACCTTGGTGTATTGCAGCGGCAGTCCGATCGCGGACGCGTAGCTCCAGCCGCCCGGCCCCGTACCCCACACGCGCGTCAGATTTGCGATGTTGTACGACACCTTCATGTCGATACCGGCGCCCACGTTACCGACGATCGGCACGGCACGGTTGCCGCCCATGTCGCCCTTGTAGTAGATGCTGCTGAACTGCGCGACCCAGCCCGGCTCGGGCGGCACGATGCCCGCATTCGAAAACACCTGCTGGCCGGTAATCGGACGTCCCACACCGCCTTCGGTCGCATGGGCGGCGAAATGTCCTCCGCCCAGTGCGGCACCGATTGCCGCAATTGCGCACATCCTTTTTTTCATGGCCGCCCTCTCCTGTCGATCATGCGCGCTTGCGCCGCGCGGCCTGTCCGAGACGGCTGCACGGCGCAAGATAACGCGTCGCCTGTTTGATTGTGTTCATGCGGGCATCGTTGCGGCCCGCTTGTTGACCGGACAATGTCCGGAATCACTTTCCTGCCGAACCGGCCAGCGTCCTTTGTATCGACGCCGCATTCGGGCTGCTGACATTCTTCCTCACGAGGATATCGACCGGCGTCACAGGTTTTCCGTAGAAGGACTCGTTGCCCGCGGTATCGATCGAGATCACCGTGCCATCGACATTGAGGCCGCCGTACAGTCCCTTCGAGCGGGTAAACACGATCATGTCGGCATTCACCGGTGCGCCCGCGCCCATGCCGACCGGACCGGCCGACACGCTCACTTCACCGCCGAGCTTGAACGAGGTGGACAGCAGCGAGTTCAATGCCTTCTCCGACATGACCAGCGCCACCATCTCGGACGAATCGACGCCTGCCTGGAAGCCCACGCTGGCGGTGGCCAGCCGGTAGAACGCCGGACCTGCCCAGCTGCGTCCGCCTTCGCCGCGCACCAGCAACACGCCCGAACCGCCAGAGCCGCCGAAGACGAAGCCCGCCTTCAGGATGCGCGGACTGATCAGAACGGCCCGTGCATCCTTCAGGTGATCACGCATCCATCGCATCTCCGGATCGTTCTGGAAATTGGTCAACGTGGCTTCTGCCGCACGTACGCTGGCGGTCGCATCTTCCTTCGTTCCCGTTGCGGCGCAGCCGGCGAGAAGAAAGGAGAAGCAGACGGCGATTAAACTGAATTTGCGAAAATTTATTTCAAGCATGATTGCCCCCAGGATTCTGGCTTTGAGCCACAAGTCAACGAAGATGACGCTACCAGCGCCGAGCGGCATACCAGCACGGCTTCTATCAGATTACGGTAATTGACGACGATGGCCTATTGGACCTTGGGGAAATGCGGCACTGAAAAACCGCCTAAATACACTTCCATTGACGACGATCATTTCGCATCGGTCGCCGTCGAATTGGCAGCCGCGGCAGTCAGGGCTTTCTGCAAGGGCAGCGCCTCCGGTCGGCTGACGCGGCGGCGCATGAGAATCTCTTCGGGCGTGACAGCAAGTCCGTAGTAGGTCTGGTTGGCTGCCTTGTCGATGGCGATCAGCATGCCCGCCAGATTGAGCGGGCCGTATTCGCCTTTCGTCCTCGAGAAAACAACCACGTCCGCGTTGGCAGGCACACTGTTGCCCGGCTCGTAAGGTCCGGTAACAATGTTCAACTCGCCGCGCGGCAATGAGGGCGACAAGAGCCAGTTCAATGCCTTCTGGCTCATCACGGCGGCGATCATCTCCGTGTTCTGCTCGCCCACCCGCATGCCGGCTCCTGTCGCATCGATGCGCACCACGTTATAGAAGGCCGGACCGGACCAGATGCCGCTGCCTGAGTCGAGCGTCAGCGCCACTCCCGTATTGAATCGCGGACTGACGATCAGGACCGCGCGGGCGCGTTTCAGGTTGTCCCACAGCCATTGGGTTTCGGCATCGTTCTTGAAAGCGCTTACAGTCGCGAGAGCCGCGTTGACGCTGCTCTGAGGATTCGCGGTGGGCGCCGTGGAGGCGCAACCGCCGAGAAGAAAAAGCAGACCGATGGCCGCCCATCCGATTCTGCGAGAAATGATGTCATGCATGGCACCCCCGATACGTTACCGTCTGTTGGCAAAGCGCCGCGCGTGCTTGCCTCTCGCCTGCCTGTTACAGCTTAGATGCGCAAGCCATGAAAGCCTATTGGACTTTGGGACAATTCGCCGCCATGCGCAGCAGCATGAAAATGCATGACCGCCGGCATCAACCACCACGTCTTGCTGTTGGACCTAGGTCCAATAGGCAAACGCTACCGCCGCCGGCAGAATGCAAAACATGCGGCGGCTGATGCCACCCATCAGCAATCCCCGCAGTCATGTCTGCCGCGCATGATGCCGACATGCCCCGTACGCCATATCCCGCCGGGAAGCGGCGGGATGCCGCACGATCAAACGCTTTTCTGCCGATAGAACATGTCATGCGCGACAAACGCATCCTCAACAGATCATGCCGGCTCATGGCGGCATTGTCATGGCTGACATGGCTGATCCTCTGCTTCCCGTCGGCCATCGCGGCCGCCCCTTACGTTCCCGACGCCTACGCCCATGGCAAGGCCGCCTACTACGATGCCGCAAGCAGCCCCGTCTGGCTGCGCGTTGCCAACCGCGACATCGTCATTCTGCGCAGCACCCTCGCAGACACAACGCCATTGCAGCGGGCGCAATATGCCAACGCGCGCATCGACCGCCTGACTGACGCGGAACTGGGCGCTCCAATATCCCTCAAGGAAATCATCATCGGCGATCAGTCCGGCATCGGCGTGGTGCTGGGATCGGCCACGCTGTTCGTGCTGACCAGAGCCGATCTTGATCCGCTCGCCGAAGAGTCACTCGAAGACGCGGCATCGGCAGCCGCCGGCAGGCTTTCCTCGGCACTGAAGGCAATGCGCGAACAGTACGAGCCGAAGACATGGATCAACGGCATCCTCCTGTCGATTGCGGCAACCGCGGCATTCCTGCTCGCGATATGGCTCATCATGCGTTTGAAAAACCACATACGCCAGGCGCTGGAACGCCGCACGCTGCGCTCGCTGGACAAGTATGTGGTGCGCGGCATCGACGTGATGGCGATGACAAGGATCTTCATCGAGCGCATCACGATGCTGGTGCTGTGGGTGCTGCTGTTTGTCGTCGGCTATGTGTGGCTTGCCTTTGTACTGCGCAGCTTCCCCTATACCGCGCCATGGGGTGACGAGCTTGCCGCCAACGTGATCCACGTGATCCAGAATCTGGCGCAGGGCGCGATCGATTCGGCACCCGGCATCCTGACCGTCATCGTGATTTTCACCATTACCCGCATGGTGGTTCAGTTGCTGAACACATTCTTCCGCGCAGTTCAGGATGCCACGCTGTCGGTACCTTTCATGCATCCCGACACCGCCGGCGCGACGCGCCTGCTCGTGATCATTCTCATATGGCTGTTTGCGCTGGCGCTCGCCTATCCGCACATACCGGGGTCCGACAGCCTGGCGTTCCAGGGCATCAGTGTCATCGCCGGCCTCATGCTCACGCTGGGCGGGACGGGCGTCATCAACCAGATGATGAGCGGCCTGGTGCTGGTGTATTCGCGCGCGCTGGCCGAGGGCGACATGGTCGCGATAGACGATACGACAGGAGTCGTCACCTATATCGGATTGCTGTCCACCAAGATCGAAACCCATGCCCACGAAGAACTCACGATTCCCAACGCGCTCATGGTCAGCAAGAAGGTCAAGAATTATTCGCGCCTGCAGGCTTCCCGAGGCGCCACCATCGTCGCAAAAGTCTCCATCGGCTACGACACCGCATGGCGGCAGGTCGAGGCCATGCTGATCGAAGCTTCACGGCGCACGGTCGGCGTGCGGCAGGACATCGAACCGCACGTGCTGCAACTGGAGCTTGCGAATTTTGACATCATGTACGAACTGGTTTCCTATATCGAACAGCCGGAACAGCGTTATGAATTGCTGCACGCGCTGTACGGCAACATCGTGGATGTATTCAACGAGCATGAAGTGCAGATCATGTCGCCGAGATTCGACGCGCAGCCCGATTACAAGGTGATCGTCCCGAGGGTGAGGCCCCCAGCCATGAAGCCCGATTCCGACCAAAGCACGGCAGCAACACGCTGACAACGGCTCATGCTGTCATTCCTGACGAAGATGAGGAATCCCCGGCATCGGACCATGCAGGAGATTCCGCCTTTGCCACGATTGCCCGTACTTGCATGAGATTCGGAACCATGCAAGATCGGTGCCGCACCGGCGCATTTCCGATCTGCCGCGCGTCAATCTTATTTCCAATCGCCGCGTAGCGACGCCACTTGAGCCTGCAGCGATTCAGGTGTCGCTTGCGCCGGCGGAACCGGAGTGCCCACCACGAGCGACAGACGGGAAAACGGTCCGCGCTTGAAGGAGCGATGGAAAGGATTGCCGTCGCTGCGTGTCAGCATGCTGCCCCACAATCCCCTGAGCGCCATCGGGATGACGGGTACCGGCGAGCGCTCGATGATTTTCATGATGCCGGTCTTGAATGGATTGATTTCGCCATTCGACGTCAACTTGCCTTCCGGGAAGATGCATACCAGTTCACCCTCGTGTAACGCCTGCGCGATATCGACGAAGGCTTTTTCCATCAGCCACGGGTCCTCCTTGGCCGAGGAAATCGGGATCGCCTTGGCGGTACGAAAAATCCACGACAGCACGGGAATCTTGAAGATGCGATGGTCCATCACGAAGCGAATCGGCCTCGGGCTGGCCGCCATGATGACGATCGCATCGACATAGCTGACATGGTTGCACACCAGCACTGCGGGGCCTTCTTCCGGGATGCGGGCGGTATCGACCGTATGCACACGATGGACGGTATGAATCAGCAGCCAGGCGAGAAAGCGCATCAGGAATTCCGGCACCAGCGAGAAGATGTAGGTCGCGACCACGGCGTTCAGCAGCGCCGTCGCCATGAAAATCTGCGGAATCGTGAATCCGGCCTTCAGCAGCGCCATCGCCACCAGCGCGGCCACCACCATGAACATCGCATTCATGATGTTCATGCCGGCAATCGTACGCGACACGTGATTGCGGTCGCAGCGCGTCTGGATCAGCGCAAACAGCGGCACGATATAGAAACCGCCGAACACACCGATCATCACGCAGTCGAAGAGGATGCGCCAGCTGCCCTGTTGCGCGATGAAGCCCGCCATATCGACCGTTGCCGTATTGGTGTAGCCAAGGCTTGCCAGATAGAGGTCGAAGCCGAATACCGACAAGCCGATCGAGCCGAACGGCACCAGCCCGATTTCCACCTTGTGTCCCGACAGCCGCTCGCACAACAGCGAACCGGCCCCGATGCCAAGCGAGAACACCGTCAGCAGGAGAACGAAAACGCTGTGGTCGCCATGCAGGTAATCCTTTGCATACACCGGGAACTGCGCGAGCAGAATCGCGCCATAGAACCAGAACCAGGAATTGCCAAGCACCGAAAGAAAGACTGGACGATTCTGGCGCGTGAAGTTGATGTTGCGGATTGTCTCGGTGACGGGATTCCAGTTGATCTTCAAATCCGGCTCCGGTGCGGGCGACAGCGGGATGCGACGGCTGGTGAGCCAGCCAAGCACTGCAATCGCAATCGTGCCGCCCGCCACCAGTTCGACACCCCATGGCTTGTGCAGCACCAGTACCGCACCGAGCACCTCACCCAGCAGAATGCCGACGAAGGTTCCCATTTCGATCACGCCATTGCCGCCCACCAGCTCTTCGGGCTTGAGCTGTTGCGGGAGATAGGCATATTTGACCGGCCCGAACAGCGTCGAATGCAGACCCATGCCAGCCACCGCAGCCACCAGCAGCCAAAGGTTATGCGTCATCCAGCCCGCTGCCGCAATCGTCATGATGGCGATTTCCAGCACCTTGACGTAGCGCGCGATGCGCGACTTCTCGAACTTGTCCGCCAGCTGTCCCGCTGTCGCGGAGAACAGCAGAAACGGCAGAATGAACAAGCCGGGAATCAGGTTGTTCAACAAGCTTGGATCGAGCGTCGTCCAGCTCAATGCTTCATAGGTGAGGATCGTCAGGAGCGCCGTCTTGAATACGTTATCGTTGAATGCGCCAAGGAATTGCGTCCAGAAGAACGGCCCGAAGCGGCGTTGAGCAAGTAAGGCAAACTGGCTTGATTGGCTCATGACTTTGTTTTCGTGGAATGTGGAAGTCGAGTGCAAAGCGCGTCCATGACACGCATGCATTTGCTTGTGATTTTTTATGGCGTAAGTGTAGAAGACGCGCAGAACATTGTCTGCATTTACGAGAGAGTGGCGGATATTGATACCGCTGGTTTCAAGGAGTACCGCCTGCCGTGCGCTTGCGGATCGGACCATTCAGGGATAAAAAAACCGTTCCGGCTGCTGTCGCATCGGGAACGGTCTTGTTCGGCCGGGACGGGCTATTCGTCGCCTTCCGCCGGCCAGTCGCGGATATACGCCTTGAGCATCTTGTTTTCGAAGCTCTGCGCCTCCAGCACGGCTTTTGCGACATCGTAAAACGAGATCACGCCGAGCAGGGTCTTCGCCTCCACCGCGGGGACATACCGCGCATGCTTTTCCAGCATCAGCCGCCGCACTTCATTGACCTCGGTGTCAGGTGTGATCGTGATCGGGTGGTCATCCATGTGCTTGCGCACGGTGTCGGAGCCGACCTCGCCCTTGTTGCGATGCAGCGTATTCATGACTTCGCGGAAGGTCAGCATCCCGACCAGTTCGCCGAACTCCATCACGACCAACGAGCCGATATCCTTTTCCGCCATGGTGTTGACCGCATCGAGCATCGGCGTATCGGGCGTGACCGTGTAAAGAATATTGCCTTTGACTTTCAGGATTTCGGATACTTTCATGGAGCGATCCCCAGTGGGTAATGAGTCATTATGACCTTTGAAATGTAGCTTAAGCGGCAGGAAAAATCCAGCGTCGAGCTGGCGCAAATCCGCTTCGATTCGCGCCAGCGTTCAATGCTACGATTGAGTTGACTCAACACAGAACAACCATCCGGAGACAAATATCCTCATGAGCACGCCCAAATATCCGGGGTTCGACACCCTGTCCCTGCATGCCGGTGCGGCCCCCGATCCGGCAACCGGAGCGCGCGCAACGCCGATTTACCTGACATCCTCGTTCGTCTTCAAGGACTCGGACCATGCCGCGTCGCTGTTCAACATGGAGCGCGCCGGGCATGTTTATTCGCGTATCTCCAATCCGACCAATGCCGTGCTGGAAGAACGCATTGCGGCGCTTGAAGGCGGCGTGGCGGGTATTGCCACGGCAAGCGGACAGGCGGCGATGCATCTCGGACTGGCGACCATCGCGGGAGCCGGTTCGCACATCGTGGCGTCACGCGCGTTGTATGGCGGCTCGCAAAACCTGCTGGCGTACACCATGAAGCGCTTCGGCGTCGACACGACCTTCGTCGATCCGCGTGATCTCGATGCATGGCGGAATGCGATCCGCCCGAATACCAGGGCGCTTTTCGGTGAAACGCTCGGCAATCCGGGACTGGACGTGCTCAATATCCCGGAAGTCGCCGCGATTGCTCATGAGCATTATCTGCCGCTGATGGTCGATGCGACCTTTACCACGCCCTGGCTGTTGCGCCCCTTCGATCATGGCGCAGACCTGATTTTCCATTCCGCGACCAAGTTCCTGTGCGGCCACGGCACCGCGATCGGCGGCTTGCTGGTGGATGGCGGCACCTTCGACTGGCAGAAGGCCTATGAAAAAACCGGCCGCTTCGCGGAATTGTGCGAGCCGTACGACGGCTTTCACGGCATGGTGTTTTCCGAGGAATCGTCGGTCGCGGCATTTTCGCTGCGGGCCCGGCGCGAAGGCCTGCGCGACTTCGGTGCGGTGATGAGCCCGCACAATGCCTTCGCGATATTGCAAGGCATCGAAACGCTGGGTTTGCGCATGGAAAAGCATGTGGCCAACACGCGCAAGGTCGTCGAATTCCTCGCCGCTCATCCCGCCGTTGAGGCTGTGTCCTATCCCGAACTGGAATCGCACCCCGACCACGCGCTGGCGAAGACACTGCTGCCCAAGGGCTGCGGCGCGGTGTTTTCGTTCAGCATCAAAGGCGACCGTGCGGCAGGACGCCGCTTTGTCGAATCACTCAAGATTTTTTCCCACCTCGCCAATGTCGGCGATGCCAAATCGCTGGTGATTCACCCCGCGTCGACCACGCATTTCCGCGTGCCAACCGAACAACTTGCCTCATCCGGCATCACCGAGGGAACGATGCGGCTATCGATCGGACTGGAAGATGCGAACGACTTGATTAAAGACCTCGGGCGCGGCCTGAAGGCGTCGCAAAAGGGAGCCTGACATGCAATTCAATATTCAAGGACAGCAGGCGTATTGCTACACCGGTGGCAAGGCATTCAATCCGGCATTGCCGACCGCCGTATTCATCCACGGCGTGCAAAACGACCATTCCGTCTGGGCATTGCAGACGCGCTATTTCGCGCATCACGGGTTCGGCGTACTCGCGCTCGATCTGCCGAGCCACGGTCGCAGCACCGGCTCGCCGCTGCAAAGCGTCGAGGCGATGGCCGCCTGGCTGTTTGCCGTGCTGGACGCTGCCGGCGTGCGTCAAGCCACGTTGATCGGACACAGCATGGGCTCGCTGGTCGCGCTGGAAGCCGCATTCCAGAACCCTGATCGCGTCAGAAAAATCGCCATGGTCGGCACCGCCTATCCGATGAAGGTGTCCGATGTGCTGCTCGATGCATCGAAGAATGATGAGCAGAAAGCCATCGACATGGTGACGATCTGGTCGCACTCCTCCATCGCGCAGAAACCGTCGTTTCCCGGTCCCGGCTTTTATGCGATGAACGGTGACCTGCGCTTGATGCAGCGGATTGCACAGCAACATGGCGAACGCGTTTTTCATACCGATTTCTCCGCATGCAATGCCTATGCGAATGGCGAAGCGGCGGCGCAATCCGTGAAGTGTCCAGTGCTTTTTCTGCTTGGAAAAAATGACATGATGACCATGCCCAGACATGCCGGCACGTTGGTGAAGGCCATGCCGCATGCAGAGATGGTTCAGCTCGACAACTGCGGCCACGCGCTCATGGCGGAGCAGCCCGATGCAGTCCTCGATACCTTGTTCGCCTTCGCAAAAAAATAGCAATACGGCAATGCATGTGCATGTGCATGGCATGCCCGAATTGTTGGCAGGAATTCCGGTTGCAAAATCGCGATGCACGACTACATTGAAATCAGAACAACATCGAGGAGACGTCCATGCCGACCGTTCTGAAGAATGAGTTCGAATCGTTTGCCGATTTTTATCCGGTTTATCTGAGCGAGCATTCGAATCGAACCTGCCGCGAGTTGCACTTCGTCGGTTCAACCCTGGCATTGATCTGCCTGGTTGTTTTGGCGCTGACAGCCAATCCGTGGTGGCTCTTGGGCGCACTTGCATGCGGTTACGGCTTTGCATGGCTGGGGCATCTCGCCTTCGAGAAAAATCAGCCGATGACCTTCAAGCACCCGCTCTATTCCCTGATGGGCGATTGGGTGATGTACTGGCAAATGCTGACGGGGCAGGACACTTTCTAGACGGTTTTCGTCCTGGAAAAATAGTCGGCAAGCGGCTGATTCAAGCCCCGCGCCACGACTTCCTCGACGTGCACGACAAGTTTCGGATTGCCCGGCGGATTGAACACAAACATGCGGTAAATCTCCGCCAATGTCAGCTGATGCGGGTTGGCGAGCAAGGTCCAGTGATCCAGTCCTTGCGTGATGCGCTTTCCCCATTGCGCGCGCTTGGCCCCTTCCGCCTTGAGCCGTCCGACCCAGCCGGCGTCGAGCATTTTTTCCAGCAAGGCTTCCGATTCGTCAAAGCCCAGATGCGTCCGGGCGCGGATGGCTTCCGCATCGACGGCGGCGATGTTGCCATTCTCTCGTGCCTCGTACAACACACCCAGCACTGACATTGCGTCGACGAAAGCGCTGCCGGGTGCGGCCACATGCCACCATCGCTCATACTTGACGACCGGAAGCGCCGCGGCGATGACGGCACCAAGAAGAATGATCAACCAGGAAAGATAAATCCACACGAGAAAGATCGGCATCGCCGCCAAGGCACCGTAGACGACCGTGTAAGTGGGAAATTTCGCCACGAATACAACGAAAATACGCTTCGCGATTTCGAAGGCCGCCGCCGCCACCAAACCACCGCATGCCGCATCGCGCCAGTCGATGATCCGATTCGGCACCGCGATATACAGCAGCGTGAAGGCGCCTGTTGTCAGCAGGATCGAAATCAGCGTGTAGAACACCGTACCGAGCAGCGGCGCATTGCGCACGACGCCATCGGTTACCGTGAAAAGATCCGACGTCACGCTGATGGATACGCCAATGAACAACGGCCCGAGCGTCACCACCGCCCAGTACACAACGAGGCGCTGCGCAAACGGCCGCGATGCCTTGACGCGCCAGATCAGGTTGAACACCCGGTCGATCATCAGCATCATCGCGACAGCCGTGACGATCAACGCCACTGCGCCGAATGCGGACAGGCGCGTCGCCTTGCTGGCGAACTGGTTCAGATAGCCGAGGATCGTGTTGGCGATCGTTTTCGGCATCAGGCTCTGGATGAAATAGGCTTCCAGCGAGGTGCGGAACGTATTGAACAGGGGAAAAGTCGTGAAGATCGCAAATGCAATCGTCAGCATCGGCACCAGCGCCAGCACGGTCGTGAAGGTCAGGCTGCCGGCAACTTGGGGCAGGCGTTCCTCGTTGAGGCGGCGTCGCGCGAAATGCAGGAGATCGCGCACGTCGCTCCATGAAACCTGGCGGAATGCCGGCGAATCTTCCGGCAACAGGCGATGTGCAATCGATCGATACGACATGGTAGTTTGATGCGATGAGGTTGGTCCGTACTGAAATGTCCGGGCTGTAAAGCATCCTATAATACCAAGATGAAAGCATCCAATCCGACTATCCTTGTTCTATATTACTCACGACATGGTGCCACGCGCAGGCTTGCGGAGCTGATTGCGCAAGGCGTGGAGAGCGTCGCAGGCTGCGATGCCCGCCTGCGCACCGTACCTGCGGTGTCGACCGTGATCGAAGCGACCGAACCGGAGGTGCCGAAGGAAGGCTCGCCCTACGTTGAATTGAAAGACCTCGAAGAATGTGCGGGCCTGGCGTTGGGATCGCCGACCCGTTTTGGCAATATGGCGGCGGCAATGAAGTATTTCTGGGACGGCACGAGTTCCCAATGGCTCTCCGGCACACTGTCCGGCAAACCCGCCTGCGTGTTCACCTCCACCGGCAGCCTGCATGGCGGCCAGGAATCGACCCTGCTGTCGATGATGCTGCCGCTGATGCATCACGGCATGCTGCTGCTCGGCTTGCCTTACACCCAGCCTGCCTTGATGACGACCGCCAGCGGCGGCTCCCCCTACGGTGCCACACACTGGTCGGGGATCAACGGCACACATCCGATATCTGAAGATACGAGGGCGCTGACCATCGCGCTCGGCAAACGACTGGCGGAAGCCGCTTGCAAATTGAGAGGCTCCTGATGCAACAGAATTCCTTGCAAAAAATCCTTTACACCGGCGCAGTGACGAGCCTGGTTGCCCTGATTGCGCTATGTGTCGCGTGGGAACTGGTGCTGGCGCCATTGCGTCCGGGCGGATCATGGCTCGTGCTGAAAGTCATTCCGTTGTTGATACCGTTACGCGGCGTATTGAAGCGCGACATCTACACCATGCAATGGTCGTCGATGCTCATTCTGCTGTACTTCACCGAAGGGATCGTGCGCGCGACGAGCGATGCCGGGTTGTCGGCCACACTCGGCTGGATCGAGGTTGCGCTGACATGCGTGTTCTTCTTCTGCTCGATTCTCTATTTGCGGCCGTACAAGCGCGCCGCGAAAGAACTGGCGCGGCAGGCTATTCAAAAAGCATCCAAATGAACGACTTTCTCAATAAGTGCCGCGAGGCGATCGGGGCCGCCTTTGTCTTGACCGATCCCGCCGATACCGCAGCTTTTCTCACCGACTGGCGGCGACGCTTTACCGGCAAGGCGCTGGCGGTCGTGCGCCCCGGCTCCGCTGATGAAGTTGCGGCCCTCGTCAAGCTGTGCAACCAGTTCAAGGTGCCTATCGTGCCCCAAGGCGGCAACACCGGACTCGTCCTCGGCAGCGTGCCGGACGAGAGCGGCAAGGCGATCGTGCTTTCCCTGAACCGGCTCAACCGCATCCGGGCGATCGACACGATCAACAACACCATGACGGTGGACGCCGGCTGCATTCTGGAACATGTGCAGAATGCGGCAGCGCAGGCCGATCGTCTGTTCCCCTTGTCGCTGGCAGCCGAAGGCAGCTGCACCATCGGCGGCAACCTGTCAACCAATGCCGGCGGCACGGCCGTGCTGCGATACGGCAATACGCGTGAACTCTGTCTGGGACTGGAAGTTGTCACCGCGCAAGGCGAAATCTGGAACGGATTGCGCGGACTGCGCAAGGACAACACCGGCTATGACCTGCGCGACCTGTTCATCGGCGCCGAAGGGACGCTGGGCATCATCACCGCTGCGGTGATGAAACTGTTCCCGCAGCCACGCGCGCAGCTGACGGCGTTTGCCGCCATGCAAACACCTGACGATGCCCTGAAGCTGTTGTCACTGGCGCAGGAAAAATGCGGTGCAGCGCTGACCGGCTTTGAATTGATGTCGGACTTTTGCCTGCAACTGGTTGCGAAGCACTTCCCGCATATGCGCCCGCCCTTCCCGCAGAACTATCCGCAGTATGTGCTGCTGGAACTCTCCGACAGCGAATCGGAGACGCACGCGAACGAAATGCTGGAAGCGGTCATCACCGACGCGCTGGAGCAAGGCATGATCGAAGATGCAGCAGTCGCCTCCTCGATCGCGCAATCGAAGGCGCTGTGGAATCTGCGCGAGCATATTCCGCTGGCGCAGGCGGAAGAAGGCAAGAACATCAAGCATGATGTATCGGTGCCCATTTCGCGGATCGGCGACTTCATCCGCGCAACGGATGTTCAGCTGCAGGAACAGTTCCCCGGCTGCCGGCTGGTCACCTTCGGCCATCTCGGCGACGGCAATCTGCATTACAACGTATCGCCGCCAGAACACGATCCCGCCGATGCCTTCATCGAGAAACAGGAGGCGATCAATCGCGTGGTGCACGACAGCGTGCATCGGTTCGATGGTTCGATCTCTGCCGAACATGGATTGGGCGCATTGAAGCGCGATGAAATTCGCCGCTACAAGTCCGAAGTCGAAATGCATCTGATGCAAGCCGTCAAGCGCAGCCTTGATCCGCTGGACATCATGAACCCGGGTAAAGTTGTATGAGGATCAGCCACATGATGCGTACCGCGTTGCTATCGCTGCTTGTTTCGGTTTCCGCTCCCGTCTTCGCGATCTACAAATGCGACGTGAATGGCAAGGTGACTTACAGCGACGAGACATGCCCGGGCGGCAAGGCGCTGAACATCAACAGCATGCCTTCGACAGATGGCACTGCAGCGAAGCGGCAGTTGACGGAGGATGAAAAGAAACTGAAGCGTCTGGAAGACCAACGCCACAAGCGCGAAGCAAGGGAAGAGCGAGAGCAGAACCAGATCGCGCGTGCCAATGCAGCGCAGCGGAAAAAATGCAGCTCTCTTGCACAGCGCAAACGGTGGGCCGACGAAGACTTTGCCGCGACGGCTGGCAAGGCAAGCGAGAAGGCAAGGATCAAGGCGCGACGCGCAGGCGAGCAATACAACCTGGAGTGCGGCCTGTAGCTGAATGACCGAAAATCGGGGAATCGGGCACTCCAACAGCCTGCGCTGGAGTCGCTCAACCCGGCAATCAACCCGATCAGCCTGCCCTGCGTGCAAACATCTTCGCGCTCAATTCAAAGAGTGCCATCCCGCCCAGCATCGCAAGCACAAACAGAATCACCTTCCCGCCGCCTACCGCAACATTGAGCAGCGCAGGCCCCGGGCAAAACCCCGCCAGCCCCCAGCCAACGCCAAACGCGAGACTGCCGAGAACGAGGCGGCGGTCAATATGCCGTGAAGTCGGTAGCTGCATCGGCTCGCCCAGCAGCGAATTCGCCCGCCGGCCTGCAAGACGAAATGCCAGGAAGCCTACACCGATCGCCCCTGCCATCACGAATGCCAGCGATGGATCCCACTTCCCGGCCAGATCGAGAAAGCCGATGACTTTAGACGGGTCTGCCATGCCGGAAAGGATCAAGCCTCCGCCAAATACCAGGCCTGCCAGCAATGCGAATAACAATTGCATGTCCGTTCCTTATCCGACTACGTGTCTTGCAACATACACAGTAAGAAAACCGGCACTCATGAATGCCGCCGTGGCCACCATCGAACGAGGCGACAGCCGCGACAGGCCGCACACGCCGTGACCGCTCGTGCAACCAGATCCGTATCGGGTGCCAACACCAACGAGGATGCCGGCCAGCACAATCAGCCCGGCGCCAGTATCGATATGTACGGCTGGCAAAGGCGCAAAGAAGCCATACACCAGCGGGGCAAGGATCAAGCCGATGATGAATGCCGCGCGCCAGCCGACATCGCCCTTCCTCGGGCGCAGCAAGCCTCCCAGTATTCCGCTGATGCCGGCGATCCGTCCGTTGAACAGAATGAACATCGCGGCGGCGATACCGATCAGGATGCCTCCTGCCAGCGACGACCACGGAGTAAAGTTGCTCCAATCTATCGTCATGCTCGTTTCCCTTTTGTTTTTGCGCAGTATCGCTGGTACAGAACCTGGATGACTGCCCTTGCATCGTCGCTGCCGAGAGCGTAGTAAATCTGCTTGCCGTCGCGGCGGGTAATGACCAGTTCCTCGTCGCGCAACACGCCAAGCTGCTGCGACAGCGTGGGTTGCCGTATGCCGAGCAGCTCTTCCAGCTCGCTCACGCAATACTCGCCCTGCGAAAGCTGACAGAGCAGCAGCAGCCGGTCAGGATTCGCCAGTGTTTTCAACAGGCCGCACGCTTGTGACGCGGCCCCTCTCAATTTATCCAGATCGAGTTTTTCAGGCATGCCGATTCAAATTATTTAAGCTGCATACACTATATCATTTTATATTATGTTTTGCGGTGATTTGTATCGGAACTGCCGCGTCCTGACGAACGACATGCTGGTCGGGATAGCCTGCGACGCACCGGTGTGCTGGCACAACCGAAGCCGGGATTGGATGTGAGGGAAGGAAAAAGAGAAGCCGCGGGCCGACACTGCAAACCGGGGCGGGAACATGTGCAGGAAAGCCGGAACCGGCCCCCTGCCTGCTCGAATTAGCGGTCGCTACTATGCGTGCCTGGCGAGCCTGAAACGCGCCACGGTTGCGGTCAGGGTGGCCGCCTGATCCTGCAGGCTTTGCGCCGCCGCAGCCGCCTGCTCCACCAGTGCGGCATTCTGTTGCGTCACCTCGTCCATCTGCGTGACAGCCTGGTTGACCTGCTCGATGCCCGCGCTCTGCTCGTCGCTTGCCGCAGTGATCTCGTTCATGATGTCGGTCACGCGCTTGACCGAAGCAACAATTTCCTCCATGGTCTGACCGGCTTCGTCGACCAGGCTGCTGCCGGCATCGATCTTCTCGACCGAGTCACCGATCAGTTCCTTGATTTCCTTTGCCGCGCTTGCGGAACGCTGTGCAAGATTCCGCACTTCCGTTGCGACGACGGCAAAGCCGCGTCCCTGTTCGCCGGCGCGTGCCGCCTCGACTGCAGCATTCAACGCGAGAATATTGGTCTGAAACGCGATGCCATCGATCACGCCGATGATGTCGACGATCCTGCGCGAACTATCCTTGATAGAACCCATGGTATCGACCACTTTCGACACCACATCCCCGCCCTTCACCGCCACATCGGATGCACTCGCGGCGAGTTGATTGGCCTGACGCGCATTCTCGGCGTTCTGGCGCACGGTACTTGTCAGTTCCTCCATCGAGCTCGCGGTTTCTTCGAGGCTCGACGCCTGCGACTCCGTGCGTGCAGAAAGATCGGCATTACCGGTCGCGATCTCGCGCGAAGCGGTATCGATGGTATCGGCCGCCCGCTTGATGTCGGTGAGCGTCTGGCTCAATTTCTGTCGCATCGCATCCATTGCAAAGAGCAGGCTCGATCGGTCCTTTGGTCCAAGCATCACGGCCGAACCGAAATTGCCGGAAGAGATTTCGCGCGCAATGCCTGCCGCATAATCCGGCTCGCCGCCAAGCTGCTTCATCACATTTGCAATGAGCCAGGCGAGCAGCGCGCCACCCACGATGACCGCAAGTGCGGCCAACACCACACTCGTGACCAGCATGCGGTTGGTGAAGCTCAGCATGCCGGACTTCTCGCCTGCAACGTCAGCGTTCTTGGTCTTCACGAATTCCATGAGCCGCATGCGCATCTCGCGCCATACCGGCGTTTCTTCCTTGCTGATGATCTCGATTGCCGCTGCGCGATCCTGTGCCGCAGCGGCGACGATCTTCTCATGCAGGGGGCGTTGCTTTTCGCGCAGCGTGGCGACCTCGTTCAGCATCTTCAGAACCGGCGGCTCGCCTTGTGCCAGCTTGATGGCAAGTTGGTGGGCTTGCGCAAATTCCTTGCCGGCGTCTTCAAGGTTCTTGTACGCAAGCTTGTTCGTATGGTCCATCACGATGTTGCGCACAGCCTGTCCCATCTGCAGGCCCTGCGCATACATGCTGGATGTCGCCTGCAGCAATGCAAGGTCTTCATCGAGAAATGTCTCGAATCGCGCCTTGGTGGTTTGCATGCCGGTGAGCGCGAATCCCAGTGCGAGGATGAAGAGCAGGAATGACAGTCCCGTGCTGAGAATCAATCTGGTTTTCAGTTTCATGTTTGTCTCTTCAATTTACTGATTACAGTTTCGGTAAATTGATTACGGCAGTGCAGTACGCATATTTAGTCCGGCCACGTATTTTCCGCAGTGATTCGGAGTGCGCCTGATCCCTTCATTGCGCAAACCCGAGTTTCTTTGCCGACTCGTCGAAGGCATTTTCCAGATAGCCGCCATACAGTCCCGCAGTGTCGCCGCCAATGATCGGCTGCGTCAGCAAACGGCCCGACGCGTCGAGAAACACGACGGTCGGCGCGAAGCGGATATGCAACTCTTTCGCGATCGATTGGTGGCTGGCCTGCTCGCCATGAAAACCGACAAGACTCTTCGTGCTGGTGATGTCAATTTCGCGGATGATCGGCCGCTCTTTTTGCGTGCTGTCGCGCAGCAGGGGCAACAGGTAGTTCTGCCTCACCACCTGGCAGAATGCACAGCCCGGCAGAGAAAAAAGGATGACGACAGGCTTGCCCTCGCGGCGCGATTGCGCGCCGTCACGCTGCAGATCGACAGGCGCCGGAATCGCGGGCGCGCCGCCTTGCGCATATGTATACGCACCCGAGATCCCGCAGGCCAGCAATGCAATGAAGCAGCGACGGATCATGTGCGAATCCTTTCATTTCTCTCGAGCGAAGCGCGCGATGTCGTCGAAGTCTTCATCGAATATCTCGCCAACGTCAACGCGGTGCAGCCTGCCCTGCTTGTCAAAAACATAGTTGACCGGCAATCCCTTGCGCTTGCCGAGGACACGTTCCAGCGCCGAAAAATCGGTCGTGACCGGATGCATCAGCTTGTACTTCTCCACCCATATCAAGGCCTTCGATTTTTGCTCCGGATCCTTGTCCTCAATGTTGACGCCGATCACGATCAGCTTGTCGGCATTGTCGCGGTACAGTTTCTGAAGCTTGGGCGCTTCATTCATGCAGAACGGGCAGGTGGATGAAAAGTAACTGAGGACGACGACCTTGCCGCGCAGCTTCGCCGGATTGATGATCGTCCCATCCAGCGTGCGCAGTGCCGGCAGAACCGGTACATCACCCACTCGCGCCCCGGCAGCGTGAAGCCCGCCTACAAACATCAACAAAGGGAGCAAGACGAGAAACGCACATATGCGTTTGACGATATCGGCTTTCATGTCATTGTTTCCTCACCGCGCCACTTTGCAAAAAGCCGTTATCCAGGCGAACGACGGGATAACGGCATCACGGCCGTCAATCAATACTTCGGAAAATACAGCTTGTTCTTGTCCAGCTTGTAGCTCCACGGCAGACTCGCATTCTTCCATCCATTCACGACACGCTGTCCTGACTGCGTCCCGTCCTTCGCCAGATCGCCCTCGAATCCATCCACCACGCTGTACACCTTGGCGTAGCCGAGATCCTTGAGCAAGTTGGCGGCACGTGCGCTGCGATCGCCGGAGCGGCACATCAGGATGATCGTGTCGTCCTTGCCGAGTCCCTTTGCCGCCAGACGGCGCGCCAGTTCCGGGCCGAAGTCGCTGTTCACATCAAGCTTGAAGCGCCCATTCTTGTCATCCCAAGGCGCATCGTCCGAATGCTCGACATAAGGAATGTGCGCATCGGCTACGGTCGCCATGCCGACATAAGCGATTTCCGCGCGGGTGCGGACATCGACGAAGTAAGCCTTGTCGCCCAGTTTCTGCTTGAGTGCGTAAGCCTCTCCGGCGTCGAGATACAGTGCCGCTTTGGTCTGCTTGATTTCGGGAACGCGTGCGGCGTCCACCGCAAGCGCATCGAGCGATGCGCCTGCCATGCTTAACCAAAGCGTCGAAACAAGCGCGATTCTTTTTGCATGCATCATTGACCTCACAACGCGATGCCGGGATTGCCTTCCATCCCGATGATGCGCGGCGTGTTGAGCTTGCGTGCCTTGACCGTCTTGTTGGTGCGCAGCCATTGCGCGACGACATCCCATACGGGTTCGCCCTTGGCACCCTCTGCCACCGGTGCCCAACCGGCCACCTTGTATGTCTTGCCGGCTTCGACCGGCTTGCCGTTCAGACGCATGTCCTGGATACGCGCCCCCATCTTCGCTTTCGGATCGATGGTGTAGCTCATGCCACCGACGCGCACCATGTCCCCGCCCTGCTGGTAATACGGGTCCGGGTTGAACAGATTGTCGGCCACGTCTTCCAGCACGGTCTTGATGGTGTCGCCGCTCATCTCGGTGAGCGTGCTGTACGAGTAAGTAGTCGCGGTCTGATCCATCAGATGCTCCATCAGGATCGGACTGTTCGGCAGCAGTGAAGTGCCCCAGCGGAAGCCCGGCGAGAACGCGATTTCCGCACCCTTGACGTCCATCAGCGCATCGACGATCAACTGGTCGAAGGTGCCATTGAAGTTGCCGCGGCGGTACAGCGTGCCTTCGGTCATCGCAAGCTGTTCATTCAGTTTGGACTCGAACGGCGCGCGAATCTTCTTGATGAGCGCATCCATTTCCTTGTCGGCCGTCAGGAAGTTGGAGAACACCGGCAGCAGATGGTATTTGAAACCCTGCACCTTGCCGCCGCGCACGTCGAAGTCAAGCATGCCGAGGAACTTGCTGTTGCTGCCAGCATTGGTCACCAGCGTCTTGCCGCCGGCGTTGTCGACGATGACAGGTGCCGGAATGCCGTCGTGCGTATGGCCACCCATGATCGCATCGATGCCACGCACGCGCGACGCCATCTTGATATCGACATCCATGCCGTTGTGCGACAGCACAACCACCACCTTTGCGCCCTTGGCGCGGGCTTCGTCCACCACCTTCTGCATGTTGTCGTCCTGGATGCCGAAGCTCCATTCCGGCACCATGTAGCGCGGGTTGGCGATCGGCGTGTACGGGAATGCCTGACCGATGATCGCGACGGGTACGCCGTTCATTTCCTTCATCACATACGGGCTGAACACCTGGTCGCCGAAGTCGGTCGTCTTGATGTTCTGCGCGACGAAATCGACCTTGCCCTTGAAATCCTTCTCGACGATTTCCATCACGCGCTTGTCGCCAAGCGTCATTTCCCAGTGCGCGGTCATCACATCGACGCCGAGTTTCAGACACGCGTCGACCATGTCCTGACCGTTGGTCCACAGTGCGGTCGCCGAGCCTTGCCAGGTATCGCCGCCGTCGAGCAACAGCGCACCCGGTCGCGAAGCCTTCATGCGCTTGACGAGCGTGGCCAGATGCGCAAATCCGCCGACCTTGCCGTAGGTTTGCGCAGCCTTCTCGAAATTCAGATACGAGAACGCATAGGCCTGCGCCGTATTGGGCTGCACACCGACCTGCTTCAACAGCTTCTCGCCAACCAGATGCGGCATGCGGCCGACCGCCTCGCCCACGCCCAGATTGACACTCGGTTCGCGGAAATAGATCGGCTGCAGCTGGGCATGACAGTCGGTGAAATGCAGGAAGTGCACATTGCCGAAGCGCGGCACGTCGTACAGCTTGTCGGCTGATGGCGCCGCCAATGCGGTTTTGGCGTTGAGCGCCATGCCGCCGGCTGCCGCGATTCCCATCACCTGCATGAATTCACGACGATTCATACCCATGTCTGTTCCTGTTCCTTAAACAAAATTGATTCTTCCAAGCAGTAGGTGGGCACGCAGTGTCCACGCGGCGTCTGCTTGATCTACGGAGAGCATTCAGTGATTTTTCTACATGCTGTCGTTCCGAGTGAAACGAGGAATCTCATGCATATGCGAATGCATTGGGCATTGAGATTCCTCGCCGCGCTCGACATGACGCAGCACAGTGCGCTTACTTGTTCGCGGGCGACGCCGGATCCAGCAGCAAGGCCATCACGTCCTTGAGCTGCTTCTCGTCCAGAATGCCCTTGTGACCGAAGCGCGGCATGTTGGAACAGGCGCTGAAAGCCTGAGCGTTGTAGATCTTGGCCCAGGTGTATTTCAGAATCTCTTCGCTCTGTCCGCGCAGCTTGCCGTACTGATAGAGCGACGGCCCGATGTTGCCGAAAGAGATTTCCTCCTTGGTGATCTGGTGGCAGGCGTAGCAGTTGCCACCGTTCGGACTGCCGACCTTGTCCGACGATTGCATGCCCCTGCCATTCTGCGCGATCTTCTCGCCTTCCTGCCACTTGCCGAGGTACTTGCCGTCGGCCGGATACTTCACCAGCTTCAGCTGCTCGGCTTCGATCTTCTCCGCGACTTCCTTCGGTCGTTCGGTCGGGTATTCACTGCACAGACGCTGCGCCTCATCCTGGTTGACGATGCGATCGAGCGTGGCCGGCCCCTTCGACTTGAAGTCTGCCTTCATCAGGTCCAGCGCCGCCTTGCCGTAATCGGTGTCGGCCGCCATGGTCGCGCAGCCCGCCGCAGTGACGGCAACTGCCAATACGATGCCAATACGTTTCATGTCGCGTCTCCTTATCGTTTCAGCGCGGGAGCGTTGTACACGCCGCCGTCTGCATTCTTTGCGAGGAACATCGTGACCGCCGTGATCACGTCGGAAGCGTATGCAGGCTCGGGGAAACGCTGCTGGCGGAAGCAGTCATACAGGCGATGCTGCATGGTCCGCACCTCGCCCTGCGAGACGCGATACGCCGGCCACGTGGTGTACGCTGCCTGCGCATTGGTCTTGTTCAGGATGTTCGGCAGCTCCTGCAGGCGAATGCGCTGACCATCGACGGAGTGGCAGGTGGCGCAGGCAAAATCATGCGCGCCGCCACGATGGAAGAAAATCTTCTGGCCGATTTCGTATGCGCGCTTTTCCTGCGGATGTGCGGTCGAGACGCTCATCTTCATGCCGCGCGACTCGGCGGTGATGTAGGACACCAGCGCCTCGATGTCGGAAGGGTTGCCGGCGGAGCCGAACGGTGTCTTCGTCGCCTGCTCGCGCGTCAATCCCTGCAAGCTCATGCGGCAATGCATGAGACGCTGCTCGAGGTCCATCACCTTGTTGACGTCCTTGAAGTAGCGCGGGAGTTCCACATATGCGCCTTTGACGACGCCGGGCCCCTTGCCCAGATCGCACTGTTCGAGAGAAACCTTTTTGGGACCGGTCGCCGTCTTCCACAGTTCCTCGCCACGCATCTCCCACAGTTCTGCGGGATTGCCGTCGGCCAGTAACTGGCGGTACTTCGCGATCTCGTCGGTGGTCGAAGTCTGGGCCATCGCCGGTGCGGCCGCGCCCAGTGCCGCCGCCATGAAAATGAACAATCCTTTGCGTCTCATCACGTCTCCTTGGATTAGAAATAACGCGGTCTGTGCCACTTTTTTCGGTCAAGCGCGGACCAGCCTGCGCCTGATACCGGATTGAATTGCGTGGAGCCGATCACGCAACCACAGCTTCGTCGGTGCGCGTGTCGCCCTTGTTGTCCACCCAGGTGACCGCGATCTTGTCGCCCTTGTTGCCGCCCTTGAACTTGAAGGACAGGAACGGGTCCTTGGACACCGATGTGCCCATTTGCGCGTCCAGCACCACCTTGTCGTTGCATTTCGCGACCAGTGTCTGGATGAAGTGCGCCGGGATCGCCTTGCCGGACGAGTCCTTGCGTTGGCCGGTTTCCATGTCGTGACGGATCAATACCTTTACCTCGACGACGTCACCAGTTGCGTTTGCGCGAATGCGCATCGGATTTGCCATGATGAATTCCTTAGTTTGATAGTTTGAAGATGCAAGCCTGCCGTGCTTGTCAGCACCAATCAGCGCCAGTCAGCGACCATCAGCCGCCGCAGCCGCCCAGCGTCACCTTGATTTCCTTGCTGGCGATGAGCCACTTGCCGTCGGCCTTGACCAGTGCATGCACATTGGATGTGCCGCCCATCTTCACGCGCGTGCTGACCGCCGCTTCGGTGCCGGCGGGGATGTTGAAGCTTGCCGACAAGGGGTTCGGATTCTTCTCCACCAGAATGGCGATGAATTCGGTATTCGGCGCCGCGCTCGTGACGGAAACCGGCACGACCGCGCCATTCTCTGCGATGTCCGGACCATTCACCGCGACATCCTTGCTGACCGCGAACTTGTCGGCGCCAATCGCCTTGATCGCATCTTCCAGGCTCTTGGCTTCGAATACGCCAGCCTTCCACTCGGCGGCGAACACCTCGGAAGGATTGATCAGGCCGGCCGTGATTGCCAGTCCGAGCACAGAGGTTATGCGCAGCATGTCGCGTCGATTCTGGTTCATTACTTTCTCCTCTCAATGAATTGACGAGGCGACCTGCCCCGCCAATGTTTTCAGTTGCCGATTTACTTTACCTGCTCCAGCGCCTTCGTCAAACGATCCTTGTTCATCACAAAAGTCTTGGAGAGCTTTTCTGATTCCTTCTTCGCGTCGTCGAGGTTGGTCGGCTTGCCGACCTGGATCACGCCGGCCATGCCCATCATCTTGTGCGGGTCGCAGACATAGACGTACACGCCTTCCTGATCGAGCTGCACCGCGATTTCCTCGTCCATCTTGCCCTTCCATGGTTTCGCGCCGGCCGGCACGATCGCGGAGGCACTGTTGTGCGACGCATCGACCTTGACGAACTTGACCGTGTCGCCCTTTGCCACCTTGAGGAAGGAAGGCTCGAACACCATCGTGCCCTCCTTGCCACTGTTGAGCATCTTCACCTGATGCTCGGCAGCGAATGCGCCGAGCGACAACAGTGACAATGCGGTAGCCAGTACAACTTTCTTCATGCATCTCTCCCTTGTTAACGTAATTGTCATCGCGCGTTCATATGCATGGAGCAACGCGATGCTTGCCTCTTTATTCGGGACACGACACGCGTCCGAATCTACTTCGCGCCTGCCAGAATCCAGTTCACCAACATCTTGATGTCTTCATCCTTGACGTGCGCCTGCGCCGGCATCGGGACCGGGCCCCATGCACCGCTGGAGCCGTTCTTCACCTTGGTAAACAGCGTGGCGTCGGCAGACTTGTCGGATTTGTACTTCGCCGCGATTTCGTTGAAGCCCGGGCCGACGATCTTGTTGCTAACGCCGTGACAGGCGACGCAGGCGTATTGCTTCGCCAGACCGAGCGGATCTCCTTGCCTTGTCGCGGGCGCCGCTGCAGGGGCGACTGCGACTTCCTGACGCTTGGCAGCGGAGATCGGCGCAGTCGGTGCCGGCTTGCTGGTATCGGCGCCACGCACCGCGCCGAAGCTGCGGTTCTGCTCCGCGACGTTGCCGTGCACGTTGCGCGCCGCTTCCGGCAGTGTCGAACGCGGGTGCTCGCCAACCGGACAATCCTTCATGCAGGCGACGCTCTTCACATCCGGCTTGCCTTTGACGTCCCACATGCCATGGTTCTGCGTCATGCCATTGCGGTTGGGCATCAGCTTCTGCACCTCGGCGATGTTCTTGTCCGACAGCGTGAATTCATCCGGCAGGACCTCAGCCATGTTGAGGATGTAGGCCGTAACCGAATAGACCTCTTCCGTCGTCAGCGTCTTCGGCGCAGTCCACGGCATCGCGCGATTGATGTAGTCCCACAGGGTCGACACGGTGGCGACCTTCATCATGGTCGTGCGCTGCGGCTGCTTGTTGTCCGCCAACGCGGCGACGCGGCCGGTCTTGATGTCTTCCTTGGTGGTGCCGCCAACGATCGGCGTGAACACCTCATTCGATTCGCCGAAGGTGCCGTGGCATTGCGCGCACTTGCCTTCCCATACCTGCATGCCTTTGGCGACAGTTCCCGATCCCTTCGGCAGACCCTTGAAATCCGGCCGCACGTCGATGTCCCATGCGGCGACTTCCTTCTCGGTCGCCGCGCGGCCGATGTTGGGATAGCCCTGCGCAAGGCTGGCCGTGGCCGCTATCGCAAGCGCAATCGCGACGAGAGATTTAATAGACCTGGACATTCGACACCTCTCCTGATTCCGCGACTTTCCACGACTGGATTGCGTTGTTGTGATAGATCGACTTGGTGCCGCGCACGGCGCGCAGTTCGTTGATCTTGGGCTGCACGTAGCCGGTTTCGTCGATTGCGCGCGATTGCAGTACCACCGGCGAACCATCCCATACCCAATCGATGTTAAAGCGGGTCAGGCACTTCGACAGCACCGGCGTCTCCAGCCGCGCGGTACGCCAGTTGCGTCCGCCATCGACCGACACATCGACGCGCTTGACCTTGCCGCGCCCCGACCAGGCCAGGCCTGTGATGTTGTAGAAGCCCTTGTCCAGCAGCGTCTGGCCGGACGAAGGCGTGGTGATCACCGACTTGCATTCCTGGATGGAGGTGTATTGGCGATACATGCCGTCCGGCATGGCGTCGATGTAGTGGATCGCCTCATCCTTGGTCGCATACGGCTTGTCGCCGACCTCGATACGGCGCAGCCATTTGACCCACGACACGCCCTGCACGCCGGGCACGACCAGACGCAGCGGATAGCCGTTTTCCGGGCGCAGCATTTCACCGTTCATGCCCCACGCGACAATCACATCGTCCAGCGCGCGCTCGATGGAAATGGTGCGGGTCATGCCGGAACCGTCACCGCCTTCGGCGAGGATGAATTTGGCGTTCTTCTTGTCGTAGCCGGCGTCCTCCAGCAGCACCGACAGCGGCACGCCCGTGAACTCGCTGCAGCTCAGCATGCCGTGCGAGTACTGCACCGTCGGCACGGCGACATTGCCCCATTCCATTGCAGTGTTCGCGCCGCATTCGATGAAATGCATGCGCGATACCGACGGCAGGCGCATCAGGTCATCCATCGTGTAGACCTTGGGATTTTTCACCAGCCCATTGATCATGAAGCGGTGCGTGGCCGGATCGATGTCGTACCAGCCCTGATGGTGACGCTCGAAGTGCAGACCACTGGGCGTGATGATGCCGAACAGGCCTTGCAGCGGCGTGAACGAAACCGATGCGGCCGACACGCGGGTCAGCCCGGGCGATTCGCGACGCAGGAGATTCGTTTCGAATTTGGAGGGCATGCCATAGGCGTTGGTGGCGACTGGTTTGCCCAGCGTCGTGGCGTGTTCCGGCAGCTTGAGGATATTCGGATCGCCTTCGAATGCAGTCCCCTTCGCTGCCTGCGCCAATGCCGATCCGCTCGCCAGCGCCGCGCCGGCCGCAAGAAAACCCTTGCGCAAAAAGCCCCGCCTCTCCTCGTTCAAACCCAGTGTCGTGATGTCGTGCGCCAGCGAACGGTCCACGAAATTTTCCGGCGCACGCAGGATGCGCCCCCTGGTCTTGGTGTCATTCGACATGCATCTCCCCCTCAAACATCTCACCAGTTATTAATTAACTATTAACGTATATAGCTACATACGCATATTTATAACAAAAAATACCGTGCCGATCCTCTTTCACCGCGATGTTCAGTGATTCGCCTTCACGTCCACCGCCGCTTCCCGGCTCACTGGAAGCTGATTGCCCGCGATTCTGGTGGCGATCTGACTGCAGACTGTCTTGCACATCGCAATCGTCTTTTGGTCCTCGATGCGGTAATACACCTGCGTGCCTTCCTTGCGCCGCGCGAGAATTCTGGCGCGATACAACATGTTGATCTGGCGCGAGACATTCGCCTGCGTGGACTCGACCTCGGTCACGATCTCGCCGACCGAACGTTCGCCATTGCACACGGCATACAGGATCTTGAGGCGAGTCGGCTCGCAGAGCAGGGAGAAGTAGTTCGCCACTTCTTCGAAGATTTCGCCCATTTGCTCTTTGTTGAGGTTCTGGTCCACGATGTGTTGGGTCAATGATGGGTTTGGAAGGATTGCCGGCGGCGCATTACGGCTTCAGATAGGCGTAGCCTTCCTGCACCTGCAACCTGCTGACCTCGGCAACACCGGATGGAACAATCGTTGCTTCGGGAATCACCTTGCTCTTGTCAATCTTGCGCGTTTCCAGCGTGTTGTTGCAGACACGGAATTCCACCTTGCGGTCGGCCAGCTCCTGCACGACGATATCGTAGGGATTGCCGTTCTTGTTCTTCGCCCCATCGAGCAGGAAATCGATTCCAGGACCGTGCGTAACGACGACAATTTTCGCCTTCGGGCTGGCATTCAGATGATTGCGGATGTTGTTGAGCGCCGCCATTGCGTTGGCACTATCGTTGACGTGATAAACGGCCTTTTCTTCGCGATCGGCTGCACTTGCGACGCTCACGCCGATCAGGACCAGCGAAACGGCCAGCAGCGTCTTGCTCAAGAATTTCATCATGATGCCTCCTGTTATCTGTACCTATTGTTGAATGGCGACCTTCAATTCGCCATCAATTCTTCTCCAGGCTTTCCTTTTCCATCAGGATATAGGTGCCATACGCATTGAGCCGGTTGGCCTGCTGGAATGCCGGATACTTCTCGAACTGCGACCAATCGACCTTTTGGTAGGCCACATCGAAGGGCTCCATATCGGCGACTGCCTCGCCCATCTTCTTGCGCAGAAAAATCAGGTAGTCGCGCGTCAACTGCATGTCCTGCAGCGTCTTGTCCGAGGCGGGGCCATGACCGGGAACGACAATTGCAGGCTTGACCTCCAGCATGCGCTCGAGCGTGACCAGCCAATTCCTGCTGTTCGCCTCGCCCACGAACGGGATGCGCCCCGTGAAGAACAGATCGCCAGCGAACAGCACGCTATCCTCTTCGACAAACAGCATGATGTCTTCCGGCGAGTGCGCGCCGCTTGCCTCGATGATCCGGAAGCGGATGCCGCCCATTTCGAACTGGATCGCCTTTCCGCTCTCGAAATCAAGCCAGCGATCGGCCGCAACCAATCGGGTTTTCTCATCCACCCAAGGCGCGAGGGCCGTGCGACGCTGCTTGAGGCGCTCGAGCGCAGAATCCGACTTCAGCGAATCCTGCGCTTTCACGTGCGCCCAGACTTCCGCGCCTTTATTCTTGAATGCTTGCAAGCCGTAGAAATGGTCGGCGTGATAATGACTGACGATGACCCGCTTGACCGGTTGCGACGTGACCTTCGCAATCGCGCGCAGCATCGCCTCGCCAAGCGCAGGCGTTGCCAGCGCATCGAAAATAACAACTCCATCCTTGGTGACGATGAAGCCGGCATTCGACATGAAACCCTTGTTTTCCGCACTGGCCATGCCAGCCTCGCCGCGGAAGTAATACACATGCGGTGCAACCTTGGCGGGCTGCAGTTCAATCCCGGATGCCGCCAGCGAGGAACCATGGAATGCCGCGCACGCCGCCACGGCAAGCGATGCAACGCAAACCTTGATCAACTTATATGCCGGACTTCTTTTCATGATGAAACGCGAGCACCTGAATTTTCGATGCAACCAAAAGTACTGATTGATCAATTATATGCTTATATATTCATATAAGGAAAGACGATTGAGCAAGCCTCACAGAGAAATCCATGGCGATGACACAGTTTTTTGAAATGACATGGCAGGAACGAAGCGTGCCTGCCCTCAACTTACCAGGAGGAATAGATCTCTTGAAAAGGAAAGAACAAGGTGAATTCAACGCATCGATGTGCTGAATATCGGAATGCACACAGTGTCAAAACTCGCCCTCAGCACCTTTTTCCATCATTTTCCAAATGGTATTGCGGACTTGCAGGACTGATTTTTTCAGGTCCGGGGGCAGCTTTCGTCCCATTTTGATCAGCATGTCCATGTTCATCGTGTATATCCAGAGGCCATCTTCTTTTTCAAGCACCGTGATGCGACATGGCAAATAAGCCGCCATGTGCGGACTGAATTCCACCATTGCCCGCGCGACAGCGGGACTGCAGTAGGAATAGATTTTCAGGAATTTTTCACTGCCTAGCCAACTGCCAGCAGTATCTCCGGAGGGCGACAACTCGCCGACCGCACGGATATTGTCTTCCGCCGCAACGCTTGCGAACGCTTCCTCGACTTCCGTGATCGTGACGCCATTCTTCACCTTGCGCGTCCAGGTAGTGGCTGCGGCAATATCTCCCCCGGAATCCACCCAGCGAGCCCATGCCGCCATCGCTTCCGCGCCTGCGCCATCCTCGGCGTTGCTCATGGCACGCAATGTTGCACAACCATTCAGCACAACAAGCAAAGCGACCAGCAGAAACACCCTCGCCCTACGTATCACACTCATCGTCGCAACCCGCTTGAATTTGCGAAAAGGCTCATATATTTCCCCCAACGGCACTGCGCGCAGCAGTGAAATTTGCATCGTAGCGGATTGTACCGACTGAACATCGCCGCCGTGCAAGCCCTCTGCCATAGCGATTTGAATAGCACAATGCGCACCCAATGGCACAAAGCTCATGGTGGATCGTCAGAATTAAAGGGAATTTGGCCTGCCCAGCACGATTCGAACGTGCGACCTACGGCTTAGAAGGCCGTTGCTCTATCCAACTGAGCTATGGGCAGAATGTGAGAACTTCCAGAAGAGATGCCGCGAACACGGCGATCTTTGAGTTGCTTCGCAAGCAGTGACTGCATGACTTGCGCCCCTCAGTTCAAGGGTTTGCGGATATTACATCTAATAACGAATGGTTTCAACGGCTGCATCCAACGCAAAATATCGCACCGCGCAAAAGCGGTGAATCGTCAGGCAAAGTGAATGCCGCCGATCAACAACAGACTAATAGCCACGAAATCCAGAAAACAAAAAGCCTGTTGGCATTTTCGCCAACAGGCTTTGATATTGGTCGGAGTACAAGGATTCGAACCTTGGACCCCCTGCTCCCAAAGCAGGTGCGCTACCGGGCTGCGCCACACTCCGAATACAACAATGATACAGAACTGCGGCGCTCCGGTCAAACCATGCCACGCATTATCGGCGCGACCATCCTGTCCGGATCAAGCGGAGGGAGGCACGCCAATAGTACAGCCTTTCATAACCTCAACGCACTTTCGAAATACCGCTCCCGACCGGTCAGAGGATCCTCGAACGATATCGACCTCGCCAATAACTTGAGCGGCAAAGATACATCATCACCCTTGCATGGCAGCGCCACCGGGTAAAAGGCGTCATTCGCTATCGGAATGCCCAGCGCCGCAAGATGTACCCGCAATTGATGTTTTTTCCCTGTCACGGGACTCAAGCGATACAGACTTGTATCTCCCATGTTTTCCAGGACATCAATGAGTGTTTCGGAATTTGGCAGACCCGCGATTTCCATCATGCGAAAGAATGGCTTGCCCTCCACCATGCGGCTGCGGTAGGTGAAAGGAAAGCGCGCACCCTCAAGCGTGCCGGCCAATGCTTCATACACTTTGCGGACTTTGCGCTTCTGGAACATCGATTGATAATCGCCTCGTGTTACAGCGTTATGAGAAAAGATGACCACGCCAGCCGTTTCTCTGTCGATGCGATGGATGGGAGTGAGGCATTCCAGGCCGGTTTTCTTTTTCAGACGGACCAGCAGAGTTTCGTGAAGGAACCGGCCTGAAGGGATCACCGGCAGGAAATGCGGTTTGTCGGCGACCAGAATATGATCATCCCGATACAGGATATTCTCCTCGAACGGTATCGGGGTCTCACCTTCAATCTCGCGATAATAGAAAATGCATGCTCCGCTGCGATACGGACTGGCAGGACTGAGGCGAATTCCGCTCGCATCGACCACCTCTCCTCGGTTCATGCGAGAAATCCACGTCGCTGCGCCCACATCGGGAAAGCGCGCATCCAGAAACGCCAGCAGATTCTCCCAGGTCCCTTCCGGGAGCCACAGATAACTCGGGCTGACGCCCTCTCGTATCGGGAGCGGGGCCTTCAACACGACCCCGACGATTCAATGGCGGCAGCCCTCACGGAAAGCGCAGCACCAATCGCACGACGGCTGCGATGCGGACTCACGCAGACCGCATTCACGCCGCGAGCTTGTCCGCGATACGGCGCGCCATTTGCTCTGCCAGTTCGCCATTCTTCGCTTCGACCATGACACGAATCAGCGGCTCGGTGCCCGATGCGCGAATCAATACTCTCCCGGCCTCACCGAGCTCGGACTCGACAATCTCTTTCTCGGCAAGTACCGCCGCGTTTTTTTGCCAATCGAAGCCAGGTGTGACTTTCACATTGATCAGGCTCTGCGGGAAAAGCGTCAACTCTTCGGTACATTGCGCCAGACTTTTGCCGCAGCGCTTCAATGCAGACAGGACCTGCAACGCCGAGACAATGCCATCTCCCGTGGTGTGCTTGTCGAGAAAGAGCAGATGTCCCGATCCCTCGCCGCCCACCAGCCAGCCGCGTTCCTGCAGAATCTCCAGCACATAGCGGTCACCCACCTTCGCGCGCGCAAAGCCGATCCCCATCTCTCTGAACGCGACCTCAAGCGCCATGTTGGTCATCAAGGTTCCCACCGCGCCCTGAATCGGCGCGACTGCCATGCGATCCTTGACCATGATGTAGAGCAGTTCATCGCCGTTGTAGGCACGTCCGGTCGAATCCACCATCAACAGCCGATCGGCATCGCCGTCCAGTGCGATGCCGATGTCTGCCTGATGCTCGCGCACTGCCGCCGAAAGCGCCGCCGGCGCTGTCGCCCCCACCTTGTCATTGATGTTCAAGCCATTGGGCTGGTTGCCAATCGCGATAACTTCAGCGCCAAGCTCGTGAAATACGTTGGGTGCGATGTGATATGCCGCGCCATGCGCGCAATCGACCACGATCTTCAGTCCGCGCAAATCCAGCTCGTTCGGGAAAGTGCTTTTGCAGAATTCGATGTAGCGCCCTTGTGCATCGTCCAGCCGTTTTGCCTTGCCAAGCTTCTCGGAAGACACGCATTGCATCGGCATATCGATCTCCGCTTCGATCGCCGCTTCGACAGCGTCAGGCAATTTGCTGCCTTGCGCGGAAAAGAATTTGATGCCGTTGTCGTGATAAGGGTTGTGCGAGGCGGAGATGACTACGCCAGCAGACAGCCGCAAGGCGCGCGTCAGGTAAGCGATTGCCGGCGTCGGCACCGGGCCGGCCATCATCACATCGACGCCGGCGGCGGCGAAACCCGCTTCCAGAGCGGCTTCAAGCATGTAACCGGAAATGCGCGTGTCCTTGCCGATCAATACCGTTGGCTTGTCCGTCCCCGCCCCTGCTTGCGTCAGCACCTTGCCCGCGGCATAACCGAGCTTCATGACGAAATCGGGGGTGATCGGCGCGTCGCCCACTCGCCCGCGTACGCCATCGGTACCGAAATATTTGCGTGTCATTTTTATCCCATCCCTTTCTTGATCTCTTTCCACTCTTTGAATACTCACACGGCCGCTTGCCAGACTTTCAGCGCATCCACCGTCTCCGCCACATCATGGACTCGCACAATCTGCGCGCCATGCGCAACCGCCGCCAACGACGCTGCGAGACTCCCAGCCAGCCGTTGCTCGACAGGCTTGCCGGTAATTGCGCCAATCGCGGATTTACGCGACAAACCGGCCAATAACGGCAGTTCGAGCTCCTGCTGCAGCAAACCGATATTTTTCAGCAAAGCGAGATTATGTTCCAGCGTTTTGCCAAAGCCGAAACCCGGATCAATGCATATGCGATCGCGCCCGATTCCTTCATGCTCCATCGCTCGCACCCGGCCATGCAGGAAGGCGATCACTTCCCGCGTAACGTCTTGATACTGCGGCGCGATTTGCATGGTCGCAGGATCGCGCTGCATATGCATGATACATAGCGCACAGTCGCTGTCCTTGACGGCATGCAATGCATCCGCAGAGCGGAAGCCATTGATGTCATTGATCATGTCGGCACCGGCCAGTATGGCCTCTCGCATGACTTCCGGCTTGTACGTATCAATCGACAGCGGCTTGCCACAGTCACGCAACGCATACAGCACAGGCATTACTCGCTTCAGTTCTTCGTCCAATGGCAACGGAGGCGCTCCCGGGCGGCTCGACTCCCCGCCGATGTCGATGATATCGACGCCATCCGCAATCATTTGCTCCGCATGAGAAAAGGCCATGTCCAGCGAATGGAATTCGCCGCCATCAGAAAACGAGTCAGGCGTCACATTCAGGATGCCCATCACCAGCGGCCGGAATTTTTCACCCGCCATTGGGAAGCGGTACCGTCCGAATTGCAAATGCCTTGGCGTCATGTCCATTTTTCGATTGACCAACAAAAAGGGTGAGGAATTGTCCTCACCCTTGCAAAGCAAACCACGCCGGAACCTAGGCGCGGCCGCAGCTATTATGCCGGCGCAGTCGCGTTGGGAGAAACGCCGCCAGATGGATTGTCGGTGGAAGATTTTTTCGGCGGGATCCCCGCTTTCGGAGGACGCGGCTCATTTCCTTCCATGATGTCATTGACCTGCTCCGCATCGAGAGTTTCCCACTCAAGCAATGCCTTCGCCATGATCTCGACCTTGCCGCGGTGTTCCTCCAGCAATTTGCGCGACAGCGCATACTGCGCATCCAGGATCAACCGGATCTCGGTATCCACCTTTTGCTGCGTTGCCTCGGAAACCGTCTTCGCAGTCATACGGCCGAAGTAGGCATCCTGCTCACTGTCTTCATAAACCATCGTACCCAGTGTCTCGGACATGCCGTAGCGCGTCACCATCGCGCGTGCCAGCTTGGTCGCACGCTCGAAGTCATTCGATGCGCCGGTCGACATCTGGCCCATGAAGATCTCTTCCGAGATGCGTCCGCCGAACAGGATCGCGATTTCCTCCAGCATCTTGTCCTTGTACATGTTCACGCGATCATGTTCCGGCAGCTGCCAGGTCAAACCGAGTGCATAGCCGCGCGGCATGATGGTGACCTTGTGCACCGGGTCGGCTTTCGGCAGCAATTTCGCCACGACTGCATGGCCCGATTCGTGGTACGCGGTATTGCGGCGCTCCTCTTCGCGCATGACGGCGGACTTGCGCTCCGGCCCCATCACGATCTTGTCCTTGGCATCCTCGAAGTCCTGCATCTCCACCAGACGTTTGTTGCGTCGCGCGGCGAACAAGGCGGCTTCATTGACCAGATTTGCCAAGTCGGCACCAGAAAAACCCGGCGTGCCGCGAGCGAGAATATCGGCTTTGACATCCGGCGCGATCGGTACTTTGCGCATATGCACATAGAGGATCTGTTCACGGCCGCGAATGTCCGGCAGACCGACCATCACCTGGCGGTCGAAGCGGCCCGGACGCAGCAACGCCTTGTCGAGTACATCGGCACGGTTGGTCGCGGCAATCACGATCACACCGGAATTCGCCTCGAAGCCGTCCATCTCGACCAGCAACTGGTTCAGCGTCTGTTCGCGCTCGTCGTTGCCGCCGCCCATGCCCGCGCCGCGATGACGGCCAACGGCATCGATTTCATCGATGAAGATGATGCAGGGCGAATGTTTCTTCGCATTTTCGAACATGTCGCGCACGCGCGAAGCACCCACGCCGACGAACATCTCGACGAAGTCCGAACCGGAAATCGTGAAGAACGGCACTTTTGCTTCGCCCGCAATGGCGCGCGCCAGCAGGGTTTTACCCGTTCCCGGCGGGCCCACCATCAGCACGCCGCGCGGGATGCGGCCGCCGAGTTTCTGGAATTTGGTCGGATCACGCAGGAAGTCCACCAACTCCTGTACTTCTTCCTTGGCCTCATCGCAGCCGGCAACGTCTGCAAAGGTGACGGTATTGCTGGCCTCGTCGAGCATGCGTGCCTTGGACCGGCCGAACGAAAATGCGCCGCCCTTCCCGCCGCCCTGCATCTGCCGCATGAAGAAAACCCACACGCCGATCAACAGCAGCATGGGGAACCAGGAGATGAATACCTGTGAGAGAAAGGATTGTTCTTCAGGTTGCTTGACGTCAAATTTGACGCCGTTGTTGACCAGATCGCCGATCAAGCCGCGATCAAGGTATGTAACCGAAGTCTTTATGCGCTTGCCGTCCTGAGTGGTAGCAACAATGGTACGGTCTTCAATTGTCGCTTCCTTGATGTGTTTGGATTTAACCTCATCCAAGAAGTCCGAGTACGGAACCGACGTTGCCCCGCCCGACAGTGTACGGCCATCGAATTGCTTAAAGACAGTGAAAAGCACCAAGGCGATCACCACCCAGATGGCGGCTTTGGAAAACATGTTATTCACCAGAACTCCTTGAACGCGGGCGCGTCCGTTACGTGACTTGTAAAGTTGATTCTACCCGCAATAACCAGTGCTTACTAGGTTGCATATAGGGCAAAACCCTTGAGTATCAAGGGGAAGAAACGACTTTCGAACGCTTAAGCGGGGTTTTTGAGTATTTTCCCCAGCAAAAAGACTTCCGACGATTTATCCCTGCTGGCTTTGGGCTTCTTCGAAACGACAATTTTGAATTCCTGCCTGAACTTTTCGAGAAGCTGGGTGTAACCCGACCCGTTGAAGCATTTGACGAGGAGCGCTCCGGAAGGTTTCATGTGTGCTTGCGCAAATTCAATCGCCAGATCAATGATATGTTCGACGCGGGCGGCATCGGTGATCGCAACGCCCGACAGATTCGGAGCCATGTCGGAGAGGACCACATCCACTTTTCGCCCCTCCAGCACGTCTTCCAACTGGTGCAATATGGACTCTTCACGAAAGTCGCCCTGGATGAAATGCACATCGGCGATCGGCTCCATGGGAAGCATGTCCAGTCCGATGATGGTGCCATGGATTCCCCCGCCCTCTTTTCCTGCCAGCTTGTTGCGGGCATATTGCGCCCAGCTTCCAGGAGTGCAGCCCAGATCGACAATCACCTGACCAGGTCTGATCAGTTTTTCGCTCTCGTCGATCTCTTTCAACTTATAGACGGCCCTGGCTCGATAGCCTTCTTTCTGCGCCAGCTTCACGTACGGATCGTTGATATGGTCGTGCAGCCAGTTTTTGTTTAATTTGTTCTTTGCCATTCGCGTAGAATACCGCTTTTAAGGAATACACCATGTTGAAACTCACTCCCGCCGAGCGCAGTGCGCTCCGCTCAGAAGCACATGCGCTGAATCCGGTCGTGATGATCGGCGAAGCCGGCCTGACGCCCGCCGTGCTCAAGGAAATCGATGCAAGCCTGAATGCCCACGGTTTGATCAAGGTTCGCGTCTTCGGTGATGAGCGCGAAGCGCGTATCGAAATTTACGAAACCATTTGCGACAAACTCGAGGCTGAACCGATACAGCACATCGGCAAGCTTTTGGTCCTGTACAGACCCAAAAAGGAAGAACCCAAGGAACGCAGCGGAAAAAAGGGAAAAGGTCTGCGTGAAGTGACCATCGTCAAACCAAGCCCCAGTGGCACCAAGCGTCCTACCGTGACCAAAGTGCTTCTCAAAGGCAATGAACGCGTCACGGCTGGCGGCTCGATCAAGCGCGCAAAACCCCGTCAAGCCAGCAGCAAGAAATCCGCCTTGGGCAGAAGCCGCTGATTGATGCCCGCTTTGGCAGCGAATTCACAGCTGCCCACAAGTCATTATCGGCTCCGTCAGTTCCCTTATTTCGATTTGAGCACCAGAGCCACACCCAGCAGGCTCTGCATCAAATAGATACCGCTTGAAATACCGTGCAGGATGCCAAATTGCATTCGTGCGTCGGAACTCATTACGCCCCCAGGCCCGGCCGCCTCTCGCAGTGCCGCCATGAATGGCTGCAAGGCGAAATATCCGACCAATGTGCAAGCCAGCATGCCGAGTACCAGGCCGATCCAGGGTTTGGTCGGAGTGAAATTCGGATTGCTGCCACCCCACCTCACCGATATCAGCAATATGACGGTACAGGCAACCGATAGCCATGCCTCGATGCGAAACAAACTTCCGGCGATCGAGCCGGCCAGCACTCTGTCAGGCAAGGTGGAAAACAAGGTCGGTGCAACCAGGTATCCCACCGTCCACAGGCTTCCGACCCACAGAGTAACAATCAGCAACCTGGTACGCGCCCAGAACATCGCGGCTCAAACGTAACGTACGTCAAGAACTTCATATTCCCGGATGCCGGAGGGCGCTTGCACTTCAACCACGTCACCGGCATATTTGCCGATCAATGCGCGGGCAATCGGGGAAGTGATGGACACCTTCAATTCCTTGAGATCCGCCTCGTCTTCTCCGACGATCTGATACGTCACCTTCTGCCCCGACTCTAGATCTTCCAGATGAACCGTGGAAGCAAACACGATCCGGCCTTCGGCATCCAACAGTTCGGGATCAATAATCTGCGCCGCACCCAGCTTGCCTTCGAGTTCTGCAATGCGCCCTTCAATGAAGCTTTGGCGCTCTTTTGCTGCATCGTATTCCGCGTTTTCCGACAGGTCGCCTTGGGCGCGTGCTTCGGAAATCGCATTAATCACCGCCGGGCGGTCTTTGGTTTTCAGGCGATGCAGTTCTTCCTTCAACAGTTCTGCGCCGCGTTTTGTAATCGGGACTGTGCTCATGATTTAATTGATGAAATGAAAACCACAGAGGTCACAAACAGCACCGGGAAAAGCCGATGCTTTCTGTGACCTCTGTGGTTGAAGCTGAATTGTGAGGTCAGTGTAAGGTTTTATGCAGGCCTTGTAAATCGTAGACATGCAGCTCATCAAGATGGCGCATGCCTTCCACTGCGGCTTCTGCACCGGCAATAGTTGTGTAGGTTGTTACACGTGCGGCAAGTGCGGACGTCCGGATGGCGCGCGAGTCCACAATTGCAGACCGCTTTTCCTCAACCGTGTTGATGACCAATGCAATCTCGTTGTTCTTGATCATGTCAACGACATGCGGGCGGCCTTCGACAACCTTGTTGACGGTCGTGACCGGGATGCCGGCAGCACTGATCGCAGCGGCGGTTCCTTTGGTCGCCGCAACCGAGAAGCCCATTTCAACCAGGTCTTTCGCGACTTGCACCGCACGCGGCTTGTCGCTGTTCTTGACGGAAAGAAAGACACGGCCGGAGGCGGGGAGCTTGATGCCGGCGCCGAGCTGCGACTTGACGAAGGCTTCGCCGAAGGTCCTTCCCACGCCCATGACTTCGCCGGTGGACTTCATTTCGGGGCCGAGGATGGTATCCACCCCGGGGAACTTGACGAACGGGAACACCGCTTCCTTGACGCTGTAGTAGGCCGGCACCACTTCGCTGCCGATGCCCTGGCTGTCGAGCGTCTGCCCGGCCATGCAGCGCGCCGCGATCCGCGCCAGCGGCAGGCCGGTGGCCTTGGACACGAACGGCACCGTGCGCGAGGCGCGCGGGTTGACTTCCAGCACGTACACGATGTCCTGCAGCTTGCCGTCGATCTCCTGCTGCTGGATCGCGAACTGCACGTTCATCAGGCCGACCACGTTCAGGCCCTGCGCCATCAGCGCGGTCTGGCGCTTGAGTTCGGCGATCGTCTCCGGCGACAGCGAGTACGGCGGCAGCGAGCAGGCCGAGTCGCCCGAGTGCACGCCGGCCTGCTCGATGTGTTCCATCACGCCGCCGATGAAGGTGCGGCTGCCGTCGGACAGGCAGTCGACGTCGACCTCGATGGCGTCGTTGAGGAAGCGGTCGAGCAGCACCGGCGAGTCGTGCGAGACCTTGACCGCCTCGCGCATGTAGCGCTCGAGGTCGCGCTGCTCGTGCACGATTTCCATCGCGCGTCCGCCCAGCACATACGAGGGACGTACCACCAGCGGGTAGCCGATCTCCTGCGCCAGGCGCAGGGCGTCTGCCTCGGTGCGCGCGGTGCGGTTGGGCGGCTGCCGCAGGCCGAGCTTGTGCAGCAACTGCTGGAAGCGTTCGCGATCCTCGGCGGCGTCGATCATGTCGGGGCTGGTGCCGATGATGGGCACGCCGTTGGCCTCGAGGTCGAGCGCGAGCTTGAGCGGGGTCTGGCCGCCGTACTGGACGATGACGCCGACCGGATGTTCCTTGTCGACGATTTCCAGCACGTCTTCCAGCGTGAGCGGCTCGAAGTACAGGCGGTCGGAGGTGTCGTAGTCGGTGGACACGGTTTCCGGGTTGCAGTTGACCATGATGGTTTCATAGCCGTCCTCGCGCATGGCCAGCGCGGCGTGCACGCAGCAGTAGTCGAACTCGATGCCCTGGCCGATGCGGTTGGGGCCGCCGCCCAGCACCATGATCTTCTTGTTGCCGGTCGGCTGCGATTCGCACTCTTCCTCGTAGGTGGAGTACATGTAGGCGGTGCGGGTGGCGAATTCGGCGGCGCAGGTGTCGACCCGCTTGTAGACCGGGCGCACGCCCAGTGCGCGCCGCTTGTCGCGCACCGCGGTGTCGCTGGTCTTCAGGAGCCGGGCCAGGCGGCGGTCGGCGAAGCCCTTCTGCTTCAGGCGGAACAGGGTGGGTTTGTCGAGGCTGTCCAGCGTCTGCGTTTCCAGCCACAGCTCGATGTCGACGATTTCCTTGATCTGCACCAGGAACCACGGGTCGATGTGCGTCAGCTGGTGCACCTCCTCCAGACTGAAGCCCTGGGCGAAGGCGTCGCCGACGTACCAGATGCGTTCCGGTCCCGGTTCGCCCAGCTCCTCCTCGATGGTTTCGCGGTCGGTGGTCTTCTCGTTCATGCCGTCGACCCCGACTTCGAGGCCGCGCAGCGCCTTCTGGAACGATTCCTGGAAGGTGCGGCCGATCGCCATGACTTCGCCGACCGATTTCATCTGCGTGGTCAGATGGCTGTCGGCCTGCGGGAATTTCTCGAAGGCAAAGCGCGGGATCTTGGTGACGACGTAGTCGATGGTCGGTTCGAACGAGGCCGGGGTGGCACCGCCGGTGATGTCGTTGCGCAATTCGTCGAGCGTGAAGCCGACCGCCAATTTCGCCGCGACCTTGGCGATCGGGAAACCGGTGGCCTTCGACGCCAGCGCCGAGGAGCGCGACACGCGCGGGTTCATCTCGATCACGATCATGCGCCCGTCCTGCGGGTTGATCGCGAACTGCACGTTGGAGCCGCCGGTATCGACCCCGATCTCGCGCAGCACCGCGACCGAGGCGTTGCGCATGATCTGGTATTCCTTGTCGGTCAGGGTCTGCGCCGGCGCCACCGTGATCGAGTCGCCGGTGTGCACGCCCATCGGGTCGAGGTTCTCGATCGAGCAGACGATGATGCAGTTGTCGGCCCGGTCGCGCACGACTTCCATCTCGAACTCCTTCCAGCCGATCAGGGATTCCTCGATCAGCAGTTCGGAGGTGGGCGAGGCTTCCAGCCCGCGCTTGCAGATGGCCTCGAATTCCTCGGGGTTGTAGGCGATGCCGCCGCCGGTGCCGCCCATGGTGAAGGAGGGCCGGATGATGACGGGAAAGCCCAGTTCCTTCTGCACCGCCCACGATTCCTCCAGCGTGTGCGACACGCCGGAGCGGGCCGAGCCGAGACCGATCTTCGTCATCGCCTCCTTGAAGCGGGAGCGGTCCTCGGCCTTGTCGATGGCGTCCGGCGAGGCGCCGATCAGTTCGACGTCGTACCGGGCCAGCACGCCGTGCCGGTGCAGATCGAGCGCGCAGTTGAGCGCGGTCTGGCCGCCCATGGTGGGCAGGATGGCGTCCGGGCATTCCTTGGCGATGATGCGTTCGAGCACTTGCCACGTGATGGGCTCGATGTAGGTGACGTCGGCCATCTCGGGGTCGGTCATGATGGTGGCCGGGTTGCTGTTGACCAGGATGACGTGGTAGCCCTCTTCGCGCAGCGCCTTGCAGGCTTGCGCGCCGGAATAGTCGAATTCGCAGGCCTGGCCGATGATGATCGGGCCGGCGCCAATGATCAGGATGCTTTTGAGGTCGGTACGCTTAGGCATGTTTCTTGGTCTCCATCATCGCCACGAAGCGATCGAACAGGGGGGCCACGTCGTGCGGACCGGGCGAGGCTTCCGGGTGTCCCTGGAAGCAGAAGGCGGGGCGGTCGGTGCGGGCGAAACCCTGCAGCGAGCCGTCGAACAGCGACACATGGGTGACGCGGCAGTTGGCTGGCAGGGTCGATGCGTCGACCGCGAAGCCGTGGTTCTGCGAGGTGATCATCACCTGTTTGGTGTCGAGGTCCTGCACCGGGTGGTTCGCGCCGTGGTGACCGAACTTCATCTTGAGCGTCCTTGCGCCCGAGGCCAGCGCCATGATTTGGTGGCCGAGACAGATGCCGAAGGTGGGGTAGCCGCGCTCGATCAGCTCCTTCGTGGCGGCAATGGCGTAGTCGCACGGCTCCGGGTCGCCCGGGCCGTTGGCGAGGAAGATGCCGTCCGGCTGCAGCGCGATGGCGTCGGCCGCCGAGGCCTGCGCCGGCAGCACCGTGATCCGGCAGCCGCGTGCGGCGAGCATGCGCAGGATGTTGCGCTTGACGCCGTAGTCGAACGCGACCACGTGGTACTGCGCCGCCTCCTGCCGGCCATGGCCTGCGCCCAGCGTCCATTCGGTCTCGCTCCATTCGTAGGCGACCGGGGTCGACACGACCTTCGCCAAGTCCATCCCGGCCAGCCCGCCGAACGAGCGCGCCAGCGCCAGCGCCTCGTCGGCATCGGCACCGTCGCCGGCCACGATCGCGCCGCTCTGGGCGCCCTTCTCGCGCAGCAGGCGCGTCAGCCGCCGCGTGTCGATGCCGGCGATCGCCACCACGTTCTGCGCCTGCAGGTACTGCGACAGACTCTGCGTGGCGCGGAAGTTCGACACCAGCGCCGGCAGGTCGCGAATGATCAGCCCGGCCGCGTGCACCCGGCCCGCCTCCACGTCTTCCGCATTGACCCCGACGTTGCCGATGTGCGGGTACGTCAGCGTCACCAGCTGGCGGCTGTAGCTCGGATCCGTCAGGATCTCCTGATAGCCCGTCATCGCCGTGTTGAACACCACTTCCCCCACCGTCCGCCCGGAGGCGCCGATCGACATGCCGGTGAAAAGCGAACCGTCCGCCAAGGCGAGCACGGCCGGAGGGGTGGAGCCAGAGAAAAATGGCAGCAAGGGTAACTCCTGAGGTGATTACCGCCGCTGCGCCGCGCCAGAACGACCGTCAACCAAACGGCTTGCGCTTTGGATGTGCGGGTCTTCGTGGGACGAGATGGAAGGGGTATGCGCTACGGCGGGATAAATTAGTTAAACCCGAAAATTATAGCCGAAAATGCCCTTCACCGCAATCCGCAGGACCTCGTGAAGAGCGCTTTCCAGCTACTGCCGACAGCGCATTTTTGCGGAATCAGACGCCCAGCGCTGCAATCCCTGCTTTCGCAATTTGCACGTCTTCCGACGATTTCACGCCAGAGACACCAACTGCGCCAACACATTGGCCGCCAACCATGATCGGCACACCGCCTTCAAGCAGGCCTTGCAGCGTTGGCGCGGTAATGAAGGACACGCGACCATTGTTGATCATGTCTTCATAAATCTTGCTTTCGCGGCGACCAAGTGCAGCAGTCTTGGCTTTTGCCGGAGCGATATCGGCAGAGATCGGTGCCGCGTCATCAAGACGTTGCAACCACAAAAGGTGCCCGCCGTCATCGACGATGGAAATTGTCACTGCCCAGTTGTTTGCCTTCGCTTCCGCCTCTGCAGCAGCAGCGATTTTCTTGACGTCGTCAAGCGTCAGAATTTGTTTCGATTGCATCGCTTCTCCTCGTAAAAAGAAGAACGGATTGTACGATAGACGGTGTGCGACGTGTTTGCCACGACTGGGCCACTACTTGCGTTGTTGCAACACAAGCTCCATCAATGGTTGCAAGTCTGCTGCCAGCCTTTCGAGATGCGGCAACACTTGATCCTGCCGACCTTCTTGCAACCATTGCAGCAATGTTTCAGCCGCCGGGCGATCTGCATTGCAGCCGTCACCGCTTCCTGTCATTTTTTGTTGAATTACCTCGCCATCCCTGGCAGACAGCCACAGCAGCGATGTATCGACCGGCCGCGACTGGAGAGCTACCTCTTCTTCCTGGCCGACGACGCCGGTAATGGCGTGATCCAACCCGAGCGTCGCACGCTGGCGGGCGACTTCGCATAATGTCTCCAGCGAAACCGCATCAGATTCGTTTCCAAAATCAGACAGCGAAACGACGCCGCAACTCGCGACAAATGACATCTGCTCGTGCTCGCTCAAATTCGCGTTTGCAATTGCCTGACAAACACGCTGCGCAAAAAAACGGGCTGAATCGAAATTGATGCTTCCAGTTGCGACGGCAAATTCGGCCTCGCCTGTCCTCGCCACACGATCGCTCTTGCGCACGGTATGACGCAACAGGCGACCGACCGCATCGACAACGCTTGATGGAGGACATGCGGCAAGCCCTTCCAAACCAGCATGCTTCAGTCCGATGCGGATGCCAAGAATGACAAAATTTCTCTTGTTCCTGATTGCGTTTGCAAGAAGTAACCCGGCCTGGTTCCGGAACAATTCAGGCGAGTCCAAATCATCCATGGCCTCGGTCGAATTTGCACGATTGCGCGCAAGCGCCTCAAGGCTGCGTTCAAATTCGCCTTGCGTGCTGACCAGCCGAGCCAGAATGTCCAGCCTCGAAAGAAGTTGCGGCGTGGCGATACCCTTTGTAATCAAATCGGTCGCACCGGCGGCTTTCGCGCGATCACGCTCTTCCTGCACATCGCTGCCGGATACCACCACCACCGGAATATCGCGGATGCGGGCAACTTTGGATGCACGAATCCTTTGCAGTAATCCATAACCGTCCAGCTTCGGCATGGTGAGGTCGGTAATCACGACGCGGATGCTCGGATCGACCAGCAGCGTTTCCCACGCCTGCTCGCCATCCAGTGCCTCGCGAAATTCGAACATACCCTCGATATGCTTGATCAGCGTCGCGCGCACGATCCGTGAATCGTCCGCGATCAATACACGAGGCTTGACATGAATATCGATGGAAGTATTCGCGGTCATGCTATGTGATCATGCAGTTTTGATCATGAGATGCCATTGAGCAAGCATACTCGCAGGCAACAGTTTTTGACAGTACTGCGAGATTCACTTACAGTCGATTGGTACACCGCACTGAATTGATCAAAATGCCAATTTCCGATTACCTCGTTCGGCTGCGAGCATTGCCTCCGATGTGTGTCATCGCCGTTGGCATCTGCTTGTCGCCCCTCGCATATGGTGCGGACTATCCTTTGGAGGAGTCGCCTCCGCTGAACACGGCCTTGAGCAAATTGCAGAATCTGTCCGGTCGCGCATCCGAGCTTGCGATGCAGGCCATGAGCATGATCGGCATCAGTTACAAGTACGGCGGCACCGCACCTGAAAGCGGGCTGGACTGCAGCGGGTTGGTGCGCTATCTGTTCAAGGAGGTATGGAATACCAATCTGCCGCGGACGTCGGAAGAAATCAGCCAAGTGGGTCAGCAGGTTGAAACCAAGGACTTGCAGCCGGGCGATCTGGTCTTCTACAACACCTTGAGACGCGGCTTTTCCCACGTCGGCATTTATCTTGGCGATAACAAGTTCATCCATGCGCCTTCGGCTGGCGGCAAGGTCCGCATCGAAAGCATGGACGTCGGTTACTGGCGCAGCCGGTTCAACGGCGCGCGCCGCATCAGCGAACCGGAGCACAAATAGGATATTGCATCCTATTGTTCCCTTTTCTGTTTCAACTTCTGCCTGAGTTCCGGTATGGCCGCGACGGCCGCCTGCTCTCCCGCCAGGATTGCGACATTACGTCCGGGGAAGTCATTGCCCTTCATGGTTCCCAGACGCGGTTGGATGACGATGTCGGCTTCCTTCAATTCATGGTTGTTGATGCTCTGCCCCATGATGGCGAAGGTTTGCAGCAGAACATCCAGTGAACTTGACGCCGGTTGCGCATCGGGTTGCGCCGATATGTTCACCGCAATCACGAAATCCGCCCCCATCTGCCGCGCAAAGCGTACCGGCACCGGTGAAACCAGTCCGCCGTCCACGTAGGCGTGATCACCGATCTTGACTGGTTGAAAAACACTGGGAACAGCGGATGAGGCGCGCACGGCGAGTCCGGTGTTACCGCGTTGGAACAGGATCGGTTGTCCGTTGTTGAGATCGGTGGCGACCGCACCAAATGGAATTTTCAGCTTTTCAAGCGGCACCCCGTTGATGGCCTTGTTGACGTAATTCTGCAATGCCTCGCCTTTCAGAACGCCAGTGCCTTTGGAAAACAGCGGTACCGACCAATCCGAGATGGCGGCTTCTTCCATTTCCAGTGCCATTTTGTTCAACGCGAAGCCATTGTTCCCTGCCGCGTACAAGGCGCCGACCAGGCTGCCGGCACTTGTTCCAACCACAACATCGGGCACGATGCCCTGCGCTTCGAGCGCCTTGATGACACCGATATGGGCAAAGCCGCGCGCCGCGCCGCCGCCGAGCGCGAGACCGATTTTTACGCTGCGCGGCGGTTTTTGCTGCACCGCTACCGGCGCATTCGGCGTGGCGATGGGTGCGGTCGTGGCCGCACAGCCGGCAAGTAATAACACCGCGGATGAAGTGATCAGGAGTAAACGCACAGGAAACATGTGACAAGGAAGCAAAAAAGACTCGGGAACAGATGCATGGGCAATGACGTTTCATTGCGCTGCATCAAGGATTGTAGCGGAAGCTGCGAAAGGCGCTTGCAGCCTCAATGAGAACGATTTCGATTTGCCAAATACGCGTATAATTTTTGCAATTGAAAATCATTCTCAATAAGGAGCAACATGAAACGTTTGACTTCCACATTGATGGGCGCTGCTGTTGTATCGCTTGCCGCAAGTTCGGTTCAGGCGCAAGAGAAGGAATTGAACCTCTACTCTGCCCGTCACTATCAGACCGACGAACAGTTGTATTCGAACTTCACCAAGCAAACCGGCATCAAGATCAACCGGATCGAAGCCGACGACAATGCCTTGCTCGAACGCTTGAAGAATGAAGGCAAGAACAGCGCGGCCGATGTCATCCTGCTGGTGGATGCCGCACGTCTGTGGCGCGCCCAGATCAACGGCATGTTCCAGCCGGTCAAGTCCAAGGTGCTGGATGCGCGCATCCCTGCCAACCTGCGCGGCAAGGATGACGGCAACGGCGCGGAATGGTACGGCTTTTCGACGCGCGCTCGCATCATTGTCTACAACAAGGACACGGTAAAGCCGGAAGATGTGGCGACGTACGAATCGCTTGCCGATCCGAAAAACAAGGGCAAGGTCTGCACCCGTTCCGGCTCCCATCCTTACATGCTGTCGCTGATCGGCTCCATGATCGACCGCAACGGCGAACAGGCAACGGAACAATGGGCGCAAGGCATGGTCACGAACTTCGCGCGTCCTCCGCGCGGCGGCGACACGGACCAGATCAAGGGTGTCGCAACCGGTGAATGCGGCGTAGCGCTCGCCAATTCCTACTACTATGTTCGCCTGCTGCGCTCCACGAAGCCGGATGAAAAGGAAATGATGAGCAAGGTCGGCTTCCTCTGGCCGAACCAGAAGACGTCGGGAACACACATGAATATTTCCGGCGGCGGCGTCGCGAAGAATGCACCGCATCGCGATGCGGCTGTCCAGTTCCTGGAGTACCTCGCCAGCGATGACGCGCAAGCCTATCTGGCCAACGGCAACAATGAATGGCCTGTCGTGAAGAGTGCGGTGGCGAAGAACCCGGCGTTGGAATCGCTCGGCAAGTTCAAGATGGAAACCGTCTCGATCGCCACCATCGGCAAGAACCAGATCGCGGCACAGAAGATTCTGGATCGCGTCGGCTACAAGTAAGTCTCATCAGCAAAGGGTCAGGAATCGACTGTTCGAATCCTGACCTGCGATGGCGGCACAGTCCGCCATTCGCGCCCGTCCTAATCCCCCCACACCACCTTCTGCGGGAACTTCACGGCGAAGCAGCTGCCCTGCTCCGGCTGCGACTCGATGGTCAGCGATGCATCATGCCGCAACAGCACATGCTTGACGATGGCCAGGCCCAGCCCGGTTCCCTGCGTCTCCCGCGAGCGACTCTTGTCAACGCGGTAGAAACGCTCGGTCAGCCTCGATATATGTTCGGGTCGGATGCCGATGCCGGTGTCACGCACTTCGAACTGCGGACCGGCCGCAGTCTGCCGCCACGTCATCTCGATGCGCCCTTGCCCCGGCGTGTAGCGCACTGCATTCGACGTCAGATTGCCGAACGCGCTGCGCAGCTCTTCCGTGCTGCCCTTGATGTCTGGCCCATCCACTTCGAGCGAAATGTCGTGCCTGCCTGCTGACAGCGCCTTCGCCTCCTGCAAGACCTGCTCCAGCAAGGCCGGAATGTTGACCCGCTCGGGACGAAGCGGATAGTCAACCGACTCCAGACGCGTCAATGTCAGCATGTCCTCGACCAGGTTCTGCATGCGGTGTCCCTGTTCGCTCATCAATTTCACGTGCGCCAATCTGGTTTGCGCATCGAGTTTCGGCTGGCCCAGGGCGATTTCGAGGAAACCGTTGATCACGGTCAGCGGTGTGCGCAATTCGTGCGACGCGTTGGCAATGAAGTCGCGCCGCATCATTTCAATCCGTTCCGATTCCGTCGCATCGTGCGTCACCAGAATCTGCCGACGGTTTTCGAACGGGATGATATGCGCGATCAATTTGCGGTCTCTCAGGCTGAGAGAAAGCGGCTGGTCGTAACGTCCGAGGATGATGTAGTCCATGAATTCCGGGCTGCGGACAAGATTCGTGACCCGCATGCCTTTGTCGCGGTCGAGCTTGAGGCCGAGATGCTTTTCCGCCGCCGGATTGCACCATTCCAGGAACAGCACGTCGTCCATGATCACGACGCCATCCGGCAGCAGACTCATCGCCTGGCGGAAGCGCGCCAGCCACTCGGTCAGTTCCGCCTGGTTCTTCTCATCGCCGCGGCGCATCTTGTAGAGCCGCGAAAAAATATCGGTCCAGGCACCCCAGCCATCGGGAAGCGCGCTGCTGGACGGTTCGTCGAGCCATTCGGCGAGGCGATACAGATACTGGAGCTGGACGACCAGCAAGACGCACATGGCAAGAAGGCCGGCGAGCAATCCGGCGATGGGGCCGAAGAAATACCAGAGTATGCCGACGCCGACCAGCACGAACGACAGCCGCAAGATGGCCGGAACCCAGAACAGCAGCTTGGGATTCATAAGAAAAGAAGATGTGAGCGTCTGACAAAACGAAGCGAAGCGTTTCCGAGTGGCCGCGCAGCCGCAGACAGTACATATGGTACGGCAAGGCTGCGCAACGCCCTCGAAATCATTTTGTCAGACGCTCTTATTTTTCAGACAGCATGTAACCTACACTACGCACGGTCTTGATGAGCGATTCGGCATCCTTGAGCGCCTTCCGCAGGCGCAATACATGGACATCGACGGTACGCTCTTCGATCACGACATGATCGCCCCATACCTTGTCGAGCAACTGACTGCGCGAAAAGACGCGCTCGGGATGCGCCAGGAAGAATTTCAGCAGCTTGTATTCCGCATGCCCGATCTCGATCTTTTCTTCGTGCAGCATGACGCTGCAGCTGACCGGATCCAGCGTGACGGCACCCGCCGTCATCATGCTTTGCGCATGCTCGGGACTCTTCCGGCGCAAGAGCGCCTTCATGCGCGCGGTAAGCTCGCGCGGCGAAAACGGCTTGGTGATGTAGTCGTCGGCCCCCGTATCGAGTCCCGCGATCTTGTCTTCTTCCATGCTCTTGGCCGTCAGCATGATCACCGGGATGCCTTGCAGCTGGCGATCGGATCGGATTCTCGACAGCAGGCGCAGACCGGTCTGGTCCGGCAGCATCCAGTCCAGCAGAATCATGTGCGGCGTGCGGCGCTGGATGAATTCCCATGCGTCGCCTGCGGTATTCACCGCAAAGGCATTCCAGCCCGCTCCCTGCAGCGTGAATGTCACCAGCTCAACGATGGACGGTTCGTCTTCGACTATCAGAATGGTGGTTTTGTCTGCTGCCATGGTCAAATGGAACTGTCCAGCTTCGTGTACACGTAATCGGTATGGCGAATGTCCTTGCCCTCCACCACGTAGATGACGTACTCGGCGATGTTCTTGGCGTGATCGCCGATCCGTTCCAGCGCCTTGGCGACCCACAAGGTGTCCAGTGCCGCCGAAATGGTGCGCGGATCTTCCATCATGAAGGTGATCATCGAGCGCATGATGGAGCGGAATTCGTGATCGATCACCTCGTCCTGCGCGATGATCCTGGCCGCCTGCTTTTCATCGAGGCGCGCAAATGCATCGAGCGCATCGTGCAACAGGTTCGCCGTGTTGGCGGCGATCACGCGGATGGATTCGTAGTGGTTGAGCGCGCCGGTCGAGCCGCGCTCCTGCATATTCTTCGCACTACGCGCGACCTTGGTCGCCTCGTCGCCGATGCGTTCCAGATCGGTAATCACCTTGATGGTCGCCATCACGGTGCGCAAGTCGTTCGCGGCCGGCTGGCGCTTGACGATCAAGTGGCTGCAGGTGTCGTCCAGAGCGACTTCGAGGCGGTTGACTTCCTCATCGCCCTTGATGACGCCATCGGCCTGCGCGACGTTCCCCGTGCGAAAAGATTCAATTGCGTCGTTGAACTGGCGTTCCACCAGTCCACCCATCAGCAACACCTTGGAGCGGATCGCTTCCAGGTCCATGTCGTATTGTTTTGAAGAATGGTCGCCCGGCATCAGGCTCTCCTTAATGATTCAAGATTGGCAGTCTGCGAATGCATGTTCAGCCGAAACGGCCGGTGATGTAATCCTGCGTTTCCTTCTTCGCCGGATTCATGAAAATCTGATCGGTCTCGCCGAACTCCACCAGCTCGCCGAGGTACATGTACGCCGTGTAATCGGAGCAGCGCGCAGCCTGCTGCATATTATGCGTCACGATGGTGATGGTGTAATCCTGCTTCAGTTCGGCGATCAGTTCCTCGATCTTCGCGGTCGAAATCGGGTCCAGCGCGGAAGTCGGTTCGTCCAGCAGCAGCACGTCGGGCTTGACCGCGACACCGCGAGCAATGCACAGCCGCTGCTGCTGGCCGCCCGACAGGCTGAGGCCGCTCTTGTTGAGCTTGTCCTTGACCTCGGTCCACAGAGCCGCCTTCCTGAGCGCCCATTCGACGCGTTCATCCATCTCGCCGCGCGACAGATTCTCGTACAGGCGCACACCGAACGCGATGTTGTCGTAGACCGACATCGGAAACGGCGTCGGCTTCTGGAACACCATCCCGACCTTGGCACGCAGCATGTTGACGTCCTGCCCCGGATCGAGAATGTTCCGCCCGTGGTACATGATCGTCCCCTCCGCGCGCTGGCCCGGATACAGGTCGTACATGCGGTTGAGCGTGCGCAGCAGCGTGGACTTGCCGCAACCCGAAGGACCGATGAAGGCGGTGACCTTCTTCTCGTGGATATTCAGGTTGACGTCCTTCAGTGCATGCGACGCCCCGTAGTAAAAATTCAGGCCGGAAATCTGGAGGGTGGTCTTGTCGGCCATGGTCATCATTTGATCATTCATGTTATTTCGGCATCCTCTGACTGAACAAGGTGCGGGAAAGGATATTCAAACCGAGTACGCTGACGGTGATCAGCAATGCGCCGCCCCATGCCAGGGAACGCCAGTTATCGTACGGGCTCATGGCGAACTGGTAGATCACGACCGGCAGGTTGGCGAGCGGTGCATTCATGTCGGCGCTGAAGAACTGGTTGTTCAAGGCGGTGAACAACAGCGGCGCTGTTTCGCCTGAAATCCGGGCAACCGCCAGCAGCACGCCGGTCACGACACCCGCCTTCACCGCGCGCAGGCGCACCATCATGGCGACTTTCCAGCGCGGCGCGCCCAGCGAAAACGCTGCCTCGCGCAGGCTGTTCGGCACCAGCTTCAGCATGTTGTCGGTGGTGCGCACGATGACCGGCACGGCAATCAGCGAAATCGAGAAGGTGCCGGCCCAGCCGGAAAAGTGCTTCACGTTGGCGACATAGAGGGCATAGACGAACAGGCCGATCACGATCGATGGCGCCGACAGCATGATGTCGGTGATGAAGCGCGTCACCTGCGCCAGCCAGCTCTTTTCGCCATACTCGGCCAGGTAGATGCCGGCCAGGATGCCGATCGGCGTGCTGATCAGCGTCGCGGCGCCGACCATCATCAAGCTGCCGACGATCGCATTCATCAAGCCGCCGCCATCGCTGCCGGGCGCGGGCGTGGTCTGGGTGAACATGGCAAGGCTTAATGCGCCCACGCCCTTGAGGATCAGCGTGAACAGTATCCAGCCCAGAAACAGGAGACCGATCGCCATCGCCGCAAAGGACAACGCGATACCGACGCGGTGCTGCCACAGACGCTTGCGGTAGACCGGATTCATTATGTGCTCCCTTCTTTGCGGGACATTCCCATCAGCATGAGCTTGGCCGACGACAATACGATAAAGGTGATCGCGAACAGGATCAGGCCGAGCGCAAACAGCGATGACACATGCAGCGTCGATTCGGCTTCGGCAAATTCGTTGGCCAGCGTCGATGCAATGCTGTTGCCCGGCGCCAGCAGCGACCACGACAGCTTGTGCGCATTGCCGATCACGAAGGTAACGGCCATCGTCTCGCCCAGCGCGCGGCCGAGTCCGAGCATGACGCCGCCGACGACGCCGGTCCGGGTGTACGGCAGGACCACCTTGCGCACCACTTCCCATTTGGTACATCCAAGTCCATAGGCGGATTCCTTCAGCACTGCCGGCACGATTTCAAACACATCGCGCATGACGGATGCGATGAAGGGAATGATCATCACTGCCAGGATCAAGCCGGCGGTGAGTATGCCGATGCCCATGGCCGGCCCGCTGAAAAGCTGGCCGATGAGAGGCAACTGGCCCAGCGTGTTCTTCAACAGCGGTTGCACATAGTCGCCAAACAGCGGCGCGAACACGAACAAGCCCCACATGCCATAGATGATGCTGGGCACGCCCGCCAGCAACTCGACTGCCGTGCCCAAAGGCCGCCGCAGCACTGCCGGACAAATCTCGGTGAGAAAGAGCGCGATCCCGAAGCTGATCGGAAATGCGATCAGAAGCGCGATCAGCGATGTCGACACCGTGCCGGCAATGGCAATCAGCGCGCCGTACTGGTCGTTGACCGGATCCCACTCGATCGTGGTGATGAAAGCCGGGCCGAATTCCTTGAAAGCCGGCCATGCGCCGATGATGAGCGAGATGATGATTCCTGCCAGCACCAGCAGCACGCTCAATGCGAATGCGAGCGTGATCTTGTGAAACAGGAAATCCTGAAGCCGCTGGCGACGCATGGCCGCAGCCATTGCCAGATCGGCGGCATGCGTCGCACTGGCAGCTTGAGTCGTATCCGTAATGCGCACGGCAGTCGAAGTAATGTTTGCACTCATAAGGTCGATGCCGCGCGCGGCAGATAGTCGGTCCAACATTGCATCACGAAAAACCCCCTTCCCGTGAACGGGGGAAGGAGGCTTGCGTTCCATGACACTGCAGGCTTACCAGAGCGCCTTGCCGGCCGCATCCTTGACCTGCGATTTCCATGCATCCTGCACCGACTTCACCACCGCGCCTGGCATCGCGACATAGTCCAGTTCGGTCGCCATCGCGCCGCCGTTCTTGTAGGCCCAGTCGAAGAACTTCAGCACTTCCTTGCCCTTGGCCGCATCGGCCTGCGTCTTGTGCAGCAGGATGAAGGATGCGCCGGTGATCGGCCAGCTGGTCTTGCCGGACTGGTTCGTCAGCACGACACCGAAACCCGGAGCTTTCGACCAGTCGGCACCTGCTGCTGCGGCCTTGAAGGTTTCGTCGTCAGGCTGCACGAATTGGCCATCCTTGTTCTTGAGCTGGGTATGACTCATCTTGTTGCGCTTGGCGTAGACGTATTCGACGTAACCGATCGAATTTTTGGTGCGCTGCACGTTTGCGGCGACGCCTTCGTTCCCCTTGCCGCCGATGCCCGTCGGCCATTTGACGGCCGTACCGGAACCCACCTTGGTCTTGAAGTCCGGGTTGACCTTGGACAGGAAATCGGTGAACAGGAATGATGTGCCGGAGCCGTCGGAGCGATGCACCACGACGATGTCGTCGGCCGGCAGCTTGACGCCGGCGTTGAGCGCAGCGATTTCAGGAGCGTTCCACTTGGCGACCTTGCCGAGATAGATGTCAGCCAGCACCTCGCCGGTCAGCTTCAATTGGCCGGGAGCGACGCCTTCCAGATTCACGACCGGCACCACGCCGCCCATGATGGCCGGGAATTGCATCAGGCCTTCCTGCTCCAGATCTTCCGCCTTGAGCGGCATGTCCGATGCGCCGAAGTCCACGGTCTTTGCCTTGATCTGCTTGATGCCGCCGCCGGAGCCGATCGACTGGTAGTTCAGGCCGGTACCGGTCGCCTTCTTGTATTCCTCCGCCCATTTCGCGTAAATCGGGTAGGGAAACGTCGCACCGGCGCCGGTGATGTCGGCGGCCCATGCGGAAGAAAACGCGATGCTTGCACTCGTTGCCACTACTGCCGATTTCAGGAATTTGTTCAGTCGCATATCTGCTCCTTTGGTTGTCAAAACAGGACAGGGCGAACTGTAATCAACAAATGTGACAGGCCAATGACAACGCAGGAAATTTATGTGACGTGGATAAAAGTCTTTTTAAATCATCGAGTTATGAAAATCAATTGCGCATGAAAAAAGCGTCTGGAATTGCCATCTCATTTCAGTTTTATGACATGTGTGACATATAAATGACATGACTGTTCATTGTCAGACCGGCCACGCCGGATGCAGGTGGCCGGATGCAGGTGGCCGGATGCAGGTGCTTATCGGCTGCCTATCGGCTGCCTACAATGCCAGGGAAATCACATGCAGCACCAGCCCCACCATCCCGCCGACCAGCGTGCCATTGATGCGTATGTATTGCAGGTCTTTGCCCACATGCAATTCCAGCTTGTGCGAGATCGTTTCGGCATCCCATTTGTGGATCACGCGTGTCACCAGGTCAGCAATCATTTCCCGCCGCTGCACGATCGCTTCGCCGACAACGGTGCGTATCCATTGATTCAGCTTGTGCTGGATCGCCGCATCCCCCAACAGTTCGTCGCTGAAGGCATTCAACGCACGATTGAGCCTGGCAACCATCTGCGAATCCTCGGACGCCGCATCCGCCTCCAGCCGCGACTTGATGTCGTGCCAGATATCAATCAAATAATTGCGAAACAGCGGATGCCCCAGCACATCGCGCACCACGCTGTCGATCTTCGCGCCATATTCCGGCGACGACTCCAGCTGCGCAATCAGCTCGTCTGTCGCGAGGTGAAAGCGCATGCGCCATTCGCTGTCGTCTTCCTTCATTTCAGCCAGCGTGCCTTGCAAGGCCTCCAGCAGACGCTCGTAGAGCTTCTGGTCGATCGCTTTGGGTAGCCAGCGCGGGCTGCTTTCATGGATTTTCCAGCGGATATACGGCTTGTTGTGTTCCAGCGCACGATCCGCTATCCCGATCAGATGGTCAAAAAGCTTCTGATGGTGTTGACGCGCAACCAGCAACGACATCACCTCGGCCAGCACATGCGCAAAGCGCACATTGTCGAGCGCCGCCGTCAGCCGGTTCTGCATGAACTGGCGCACATCGTCATCCTCGATCACGCGCAGCATCGTCGGGATGCCCTTGATGACCTGACGCGAAATCGCCGCGCTGTTGTCGGGATGGGCCAGCCAGCCAGCGGCGATGCCGGCGAAATCGATGGAATGCAGTTCGTCCCGGATGATTTCCGGCGTCATGAAATTGTGTTCAAGAAAATCCGACAAGCTCTCCCCGATGCGGTCCTTGTTCCGCGGGATGATGGCGGTGTGCGGGATCGGCAAGCCGAACGGCGAACGGAACAATGCGGTGATCGCAAACCAGTCGGCGAGCGCGCCAACCATGGCCGCCTCGGCGAATGCGCCGACGAAGGAAAGGAAGGGATATTGCGGAACAAAAATCCGGGAAACGACAAAAACAAGCCCCATGAACAGAAGCAGGCCCGTCGCCAGCCTTCGCATGCGGGCCAATTGCGCAGCCTGGACTTGTTCCTGCATTGATTTGGTTGATGTTCTGACAAGTTGAAATATCCGTTTCGAGCATCGCCGCGCACGTTTGGTTCATGCCGCACAACCGGCGCTTGAGCAATAGCATGCTTCCCGCTTGGCAACTCGCGGCGTGATCGCTTTGCACATTGATTTCATCTAGTGGTCAGACACTCTAAATTTTTCTAGTTCAAAACGATCTAACCGTAGCCAGCTTTTGAAGGAGATCGTGATAAACAAGAAGTATGTGGTGAAGTTGACCGCCGAGGAACGAGCGCGGTACGAACATCTTGTGCATACAGGCAAGTCTGCTGCGTGGAAGATCCAGCGGGCGCAGGCGCTGCTGAAGGCGGATCAAGGGGCGCAAGGGCCAGGATGGGATGACGCCCGCATTGCCGAAGCCTTTGGGGTGACCACGCGCAGTCTGCAAAATTGGCGCAAGCAAGCGGTGGAAGAAGGGCCGGACTCCTTGCTGGAACACCAGTGGGCGCCACGACCGCGGGCAGTGAAGCTCGACGGTGAAGGACAAGCGCGCCTGACGGCGCTGGCCTGCTCGACAGCGCCGGATGGCCGCGCAAGCTGGACGTTGAATTTGTTGGCAAACAAGCTGGTGGAGTTGCATATTGTCGATACGATTTCGCGTGAAACAGTACGGCAGGCGTTAAAAAAAGCGACCTGAAACCGTGGCTGAAGCAGCAATGGTGTATCGCACCGCATGCGGATGCGGAGTTCGCCTGCCAGATGGAGCAGGTGCTGGAAGTGTATCGGCGGCCCTATGATCCTGCGCATCCGGTGGTGTGCATGGATGAACAGCCCAGGCAATTGATTGAAGAAGTGCGTCCCCCTTTGCCGATGCAACCGGGGCAGCCGGAGAAAGTGGATTACGAATACATCCGTCATGGCATGTGTTGCGTATGGATGTTTGTCGAACCCTTGGGAGGATGGCGCGACGCGACGGCCACGGCACAGAAGACCAGCATTGCGTGGGCACAGCAAGTGCGGGCGTTGGTGGATGCGCCGCGCCATGCACAAGCGGAGCGCATCACGCTCGTCTGCGACAACTTGAATACGCATCGGCTCGCCTCGCTGTATCAGGCATTTGAGGCGCCCGAAGCGATGCGGATTGCGCGCAGGTTGGAATTGGTCTACACGCCCAAGCATGGCAGTTGGCTCAACATGGCCGAATCGGAATTGAGCGTGTTGACCCGACAATGTCTGCGCGACCGCATAGGCGATATGCGCCTGATCGCAGCTCGGGCGCAAACATGGGCGCAGCAGCGCAATCAGGATCAAACCGGAATTGACTGGCAATTTCGTACCGAAGATGCTCGGATTAAACTGAAATACCTCTACCCGAAATTTTTAGATTGACGGAACACTAGTGCCCTGAGTTGGAAATTCGTTGCAAATAAAAGTGATGAAATCGCGACGAGACAAGGAAAAAAGCACAGCAAGGCCGAGGCCTTGCGAGCATTTTTGACGCCGTATCGGTGCGATTCTCGTCATCTTTTATGTAGCGAATTTCTAACTCAGGACACCAGGATTTAACCAGGATCAACACGCGCAGTGCTGCGCCAGTGTTTTAAATCAACAAGCGCCCGCCCTGCGCCGATAGGATGAGGATTCGATTCGTCCCTCGACACGGGCATGGCACGCTACGCACTCTACTTTGCTCCTCCGCCGGATTCCCCCTGGTCGGCCGCCGGCTGCCGCTGGCTGGGACGGAATGCTGCGACGGGCGAGACAGGCATGCGGCACCAGCCATCGAGCATTGCGCCCCCCTTGCTGGCCCGGATCACCACCGAAGCCAGACGCTACGGTTTTCACGCGACGCTGAAAGCGCCGTTCCATCTCGCGGCGGGTTTTTCCGAATCGCACCTGCTGACGATGGCGGCGGCTTTCGCCCGGCTGCAGCGGCCCGTGCCGCTGTTGGGCATGCATGTTTCACCCGTCAGAGGATTTCTCGCGCTCTGCCCGTCTGGACCGCAGCATGACATCGAAGCACTGGCGATGCGCTGCGTAAGCTACTTCGACATCCTGCGCGCCCCGCCCGCCGCCAGAGAGCTCGAGAGATACACATCCCGCCCGCTGACCGCGCGGCAGAGCACGCTTCTGCTGCAGTGGGGCTATCCATACACGGACGATGAGTTCCGCTTTCACATGACGCTGACCGATGCCCTGCGCGGCGTGAACGCCGACGTGGTGCATGCGCTCACCAGGGAAGCCAACGTCTGCTTTGCCGCCGCGATGGCGGCGACACCGCTGATGATCGATGCGCTCAGCATTTTTCGAGAGGAACGTCCCGGCGCGCCGTTGACGATCTGGCAGCGCTTTCCGTTCAACGCATCGCGCCGCAATTCTTCGCTCCCCGCAGCCGGACGCCTGTTCTATCTGGTCGGACCGTCCGGCGTGGGCAAGGATACGGTGGTGCAATGGGTGAAGGACCATGTGCCGCCACACGCAGGCATCGTGTTCGCGCGCCGGACCGTCACACGCCCCCGGCACGGTACCGAAATGCATGATCCGACCGACACGGAAAATTTCTGGCAGCTTGAAAAAGCCGGCCACTTTGCGATGATGTGGCAGGCCAACGGCCTGTGCTATGGAATCCGGCGCGGCATTGAAGCCGACCTGAAGGCCGGGCGCGACGTGGTCGTGGTCGGATCGCGAGAATACGTGCCGCAATTGCGGCAATCGTTTCCGGATGCACTGGTCGTCTGGATCGGCGCCGACACGGACGCGATCCGCCAGCGCATCGAAACACGGCATCGCGAAAGCGGCGAGGCGCTGTCCGGCCGGCTCGAGCGACTGGACCAATTCGACGAAATCCGGGAGCAGTCAGTCATCCATCTCGACAACAGCGGCCTGCCGGAAATTGCCGGCCGACATCTGCTCGACGTCCTGCTTCAACCGCGATAACAGCACCGCATACTTGCAAAGGCGCAATTCGCGCAATCCTAATTTGCCAGCAGCCGATGCGCAAGCGCCTTCGCTTCTTCCAGCGCTTCCGCAGGCGTGTCGGATACCACCTGCACCGTATGCTGCGACTGCTTGCTGGACGAACCGTGGTTGCGCGTGATCAGCACCACGCCCTGAAATTTCCCATCCTCCAATTCCAGTATGTCCACCTCCGCGACCTGCTCGCCTTTGGTGTACCTCACCGCAGCCATGCTTGCCTCCTGTCCAATGTTCCCATCCGGATTGAGATATGACTGCATGCCGTGCCTGACGTTCGACGACATGCCGTCGTGACAAGTCCAATCCAGCACGCATGGATGGAACAAATTGGCCCTTCCCAGCCACGTATCGATAACAACGGCAACGCAGGCGGAACAGAATTTCAAAACCACTGTATTTCCATACAGTAATTATGCTAAAGTACCCCTGCTGCAATACCAATCAATAATCAGAAAGGACTCGGCCATGGCACATTTGAATAACACCTTCGGCACACGATTTGGTTTGGAATACGCGCCCACATCATTCCTGATCCGCCTGGGCAAGCGCGAAATCTTCGTCTGCCAGGACTTCCGCAAACGTTATTACCATGTCAACCCGATCATTGATTGCAGCACAGGAGTCGAGCCGGGGCACCTTGAAATCCTGCTGTTGCGCAAATGGCTCGTGATCCTGTCCAAAGCCAGGTAAATACCGATATACCAACGGAGCATCGGGCGTGAAGCCCATCCGAAATTGACGTCGCAAACCCTGCAGACGTGAAAAAAGCCGCATTGCGCGGCTTTTTTCTTGCTTCTGGCGGAGAGGGAGGGATTCGAACCCTCGGTACGCTTACACGTACGCCTGATTTCGAGTCAGGTACATTCGACCACTCTGCCACCTCTCCTGATTCGGTCGATTGCGGCACCGACGTGCCGCAAAGCACGAGATTATAGCAGAGTATTTTTGAGTCGGGAATCCGAGTCGAACAATGGCATCTGCGATGACCGGCGCGGCAAGAAAGTGTTCCAGACATTGATCAGCCTTTCGCTCGGCGTGGTGAAGATCGAACCTGGACAGTATGCCTCGCATCACCAGATTGCGGCGGCTGCGGCAGAGGCAAAGCGGCAGGCGAAAAAAATCCCCGGCAACAGCCTGTTCATCGAACAGCGCCAGGGATTGTCTACATACAGGAACGAGGGTTGAACCGGACCGGGGCCCTCGAACCGACTTCAGCCTTGCGGCGTCAGGCGCGTCAAGCCGCCCATGTATGGCCGCAGGACCTCAGGAATCTCGACGTTGCCATCGGCCTGCTGGTAATTTTCCAGAATCGCCACCAGCGTGCGGCCGACCGCAAGGCCGGAGCCGTTCAGAGTGTGGGCCAGCTCCGGTTTGCCTTGGGCATTACGGAAGCGTGCCTGCATGCGGCGCGCCTGGAAAGCCTCGCAGTTGGACACCGAGGAGATTTCCCGATAGGTGTTCTGCGCCGGCAACCATACTTCGAGGTCATAGGTCTTGGCTGCGCCGAAGCCCATGTCGCCGGTGCACAGCGTGATGACGCGATATGGCAGACCGAGCTTCTTGAGGATGTTTTCCGCGTGGCCGGCCATTTCCTCCAGCGCTTCGTAGGACTTTTCGGGAGAAACGATCTGCACCATCTCGACCTTATCGAACTGATGCTGGCGGATCATGCCGCGCGTGTCGCGACCGTAGCTGCCTGCTTCGGAGCGGAAGCATGGCGTATGCGCGGTCAACTTGATTGGCAACGCATCAGCTGCAACGATCTCGTCACGCACGGTGTTGGTCAGCGGTACTTCCGAGGTTGGGATCAGATAAAGCGCTTCGCCCTCGCCTTCCTGCCCACCCTTCTTGACCGCGAACAGGTCCGCCTCGAACTTCGGCAACTGGCCTGTGCCGTGCAACGAATCGGCGTTGACGATGTAGGGCGTATAGCACTCCGTGTAGCCGTGCTCGGCGGTATGCGTATCGAGCATGAACTGCGCCAGTGCGCGATGCAGGCGTGCAATGCCGCCCTTCATCAGCGCGAAGCGAGAGCCGGTCAGCTTTGCCGCGACGTCGAAATCGAGGCCGAGCGCAGCGCCGACATCCACATGATCCTTCACTTCGAAATCAAAGCTGCGCGGCGTGCCGACCTTGCGCACTTCCACATTGGCGGCTTCGTCCTGACCAACGGGCACCGATTCGTGCGGCAGATTGGGAATCGCAAGCATGAACTCGCTCAACTTCGCCTGCACCACGTCCAGCCGCTCGGCGGAGGATTTCAGCTCATCGCCGATGCCGGCCACTTCCGCCATCACCGCCGACGTATCCTCGCCCTTGCCCTTCAACATGCCGATCTGCTTGGATAGCGTGTTGCGCTTGCCTTGCAATTCCTCGGTGCGCGTCTGGATCTGCTTGCGCTCGGCTTCGAGTGCATTGAATGTGGCGACATCAAGCTGGAACTTGCGCGCGGCCAGACGGGCGGCGACCGTGTCGATGTCTTTGCGGAGAAGTTGAATGTCGATCATGGGGAGTGCGGGGTTCTGATTGTCTGATTGCGAAAGCGCCATTGTACCAAGCGGTGCATTCGCTCTTGCAGCGTGGAGCAAGCCTTATTGAAAAGACATGTCTCTTTCCGCGCGGCACGCGAGGCTGTTACTTTTTGCTGTTTTTCAACGCGTCCTCGTCCAGCGATCTCAGATACGCCAGCTTGTCTGCAATTTTCGTTTCGAGCCCGCGCGGCACAGGCTGATACCAGTTCGGCTCGCGCATCCCGTCCGGAAGATAGGTTTCGCCTGCCGCATAGGCATTCGGTTCGTCATGCGCGTAACGGTAGAGCTTGCCGTAACCCAGTTCCTTCATCAGCCGGGTCGGCGCGTTGCGCAAATGCTCGGGCACCGGACGAGACTTGTCCTTGGCGACAAATGCGCGGGCCGCGTTGTAGGCGTTGTAGACGGCGTTGGATTTGGCCGCACAGGCGAGATACACCACGGCCTCTGCCAGCGCCAGCTCGCCTTCCGGCGAACCAAGGCGTTCATAGGTTTCCGTCGCGTCCAGCGCAAGCCGTAGCGCGCGCGGGTCGGCCAGACCGATATCCTCGGCCGCCATGCGGATGATGCGGCGTGCAAGGTAGCGCGGGTCGGCGCCACCATCGAGCATGCGCACGAACCAGTACAGCGAGGCATCCGGATTGGAACCGCGCACGGATTTGTGAAGCGCGGAAATCTGGTCGTAGAAGGCATCGCCGCCCTTGTCGAAGCGGCGCAGGTTTTCGGACAATGCCGCAGCCAGCAGATTCTCATCCACCTCTTCCAGCTCGCTGGTCGCGGCGGCACGTGCAACGATCTCCAGATTGTTCAGCAGCTTGCGGCCATCGCCATCCGCGCTGGCGATCAGCGTGGCTTTCGCGTCGTCGGTGAAGGAAAGTCCATCGAGTTCCTCGATGCAGGCGCGATCGACCAGCATGTCGAGGTCCTCGTCCGACAGCGACTTCAGCACATATACCGCGGCCCGCGACAGCAACGCGCCGTTGACTTCGAACGAGGGATTCTCGGTCGTCGCACCGATGAAGGTGAACAAGCCGCTCTCCACATGCGGCAGGAAGGCATCCTGCTGGCTCTTGTTGAAGCGATGCACCTCATCGACAAACAGGATGGTGCGGCGGCCGGAATTGGCACGCACCAATTGCGCCCGCTCGACCGCCTCGCGGATGTCCTTGACGCCGGACAGCACGGCGGACAAGGCGATGAATTCGGCATTGAAGCTGTCGGCCATGAGGCGCGCCAGCGTGGTCTTGCCAACGCCGGGCGGACCCCAAAGAATCATTGAATGCGGCTCGCCCGATTCGAAGGCGACGCGCAATGGCTTGCCGGGGCCGAGCAGATGCTGCTGGCCGAGCACGTCATCCAGCGATTGTGGTCGGAGCCTTTCGGCGAGGGGGATGGCGTTCATGTCATAGGGCGGGTCAAGACCCGCCTATCTTGGAATCAAGGAACAAGGCGGGTCTTGACCCGCCCTACTCTATTGCTGGAAGACGTCTGCGCCTTTCGGCACGACAAACTTGAACTGTTCCGCCGGCATCTGCGGATTCTTTTCGAACTTGCTGAAGGTCAGCAGCGACACCTGGCCGAACGAATCGCGCAGTTCCATCGCGTGCGGCACGCCATCCTTCAGGCCAATGCCGATCTGATCGAAGTTCGTGTCCTTCGCTTTCGGCGTGGCCTGCAACCATTCCAGGCCGTCCTTCGTACCCGCTTCCTTCAGCGTGAAATTCTTTTCAAGCTCGTTGCTGCCGAACAGGATGGCCGCCGGCGACGAACCGAGCGCATTACCGAGTTTTTTGACCGTGACCTGGTTCAGGTCCTTGTCGTAGATGTAGAGCTTTTCTCCATCGGCTTGCAGCAATTGTTCGTATGGCTTCTGGTAAGTCCAGATGAACTTCCCCGGACGCGCGAACATGAAGGTGCCGGAGGACGCATTCGACAGCTTTGCCGCCCCCTTGTTTGCCTCGTCCATCTTGACCTGACGCTGCGTGAATTCGCCCTTGGCTGTTTTAGTGGTGGCGACAAAGGATTTGAACTGATCCAAGGCCGAAGCCTGCGCAAGAACAGGCAATGTCACGACAACGATTGCCAGGAGTTTTGCCAGTGTGTGTTGTCGAACCCAACGAAAATGACCCTTGCAAGCTTGATCCAAAGTGTTTCCCTATTCTGTATTTCCGGCCGGCACAAGAATTTCCCTGTTGCCGTTGGATTGCATTGTGGATACGAGGCCGCTTTGCTCCATCTGTTCCAGCAAGCGGGCCGCGCGATTGTAGCCGATGCGCAAATGCCGCTGCACCAGCGAGATCGAGGCGCGCCGATTCTTCAGCACGACGGCGACCGCCTGATCGTACATGGGATCGGCTTCGCCGCTGCCCGCGCCTTCACCGCCTCCCACTGCACCATCCGCGCCCTCCTCGGCCACGCCACCTTCTAGGATTCCCTCAATGTAATTCGGTTCCCCTTGCGCCTTGAGGTGTTCGACCACGCGATGCACCTCGTCATCCGACACAAACGCGCCATGCACGCGAATCGGCAGGCCGGTACCGGGGGGCATGTACAGCATGTCGCCCATGCCGAGCAGCGCTTCCGCGCCCATCTGATCGAGAATCGTGCGCGAATCGATCTTGCTGCTGACCTGGAAGGCGATACGTGTCGGGATGTTGGCCTTGATCAGGCCGGTGATGACATCGACCGACGGCCGCTGCGTCGCGAGAATCAGGTGAATGCCGGCGGCACGCGCCTTCTGCGCAATGCGCGCAATCAGCTCCTCCACCTTCTTGCCCACCACCATCATCAGGTCCGCCAATTCGTCGATGATGATCACGATGGTCGGCAGTTTCTCCAGCGGCTCCGGCGCGTCGGGCGTCAGGCTGAACGGATTCGGAATCTTGTGTTCATTTTTCTCCGCTTCCGCAATCTTGCTGTTGTAGCCGGCAAGGTTGCGCACGCCGAGCTTGGACATCAGTTTGTAACGGCGCTCCATCTCGGCCACTGCCCAGTTGAGCGCGTGCCCTGCCTGACGCATATCGGTGACGACCGGCGCGAGCAGATGCGGAATGCCTTCATAGACCGACATTTCCAGCATCTTCGGGTCGATCAGGATCATGCGCACGAAGTTCGGATCGGATTTGTACAGCAGCGACAGGATGGTCGCGTTGATGCCCACCGATTTGCCGGAGCCGGTCGTACCCGCAACCAGCAAGTGTGGCATCTTCGCCAAGTCGGCCACCACCGGATGACCCGCGATGTCCTTGCCGAGCGCGACGGTCAGGCTGGATGCGCTGTCGTTGTAGACCTTTGAACCGAGAATCTCTGTCAGGCGCACGATCTGCCGTTTCGGATTCGGCAATTCCAGTCCCATGTAATTCTTGCCGGGGATCGTCTCGACCACGCGAATCGAGGTCAGCGACAACGAACGCGCAAGGTCGCGCGCGAGATTGACGATCTGGCTGCCTTTCACGCCGGTCGCCGGTTCGATCTCGTAGCGCGTGATCACCGGACCCGGATACGCCGCGATCACCTTGACCTCGATGCCGAAGTCCGACAATTTCTTCTCGATCAGGCGGCTGGTGAATTCGAGCGTTTCGACGCTGACCGTTTCCTGCGCTGCGGGCGGATCGTCCAGCAAGGACAGCGGCGGCAGATTGGTATCGGGCAGGTCGGCAAACAGCGATACCTGCTTTTCCTTTTCGACGCGCTCGGATTTCGGCACCGAGACAACTTGCGGCTCGATGCGGATCGGCGGCGCCTCGACGATCTTCGCCCGCTCCTGCACCACCACCTCTTCGCGCTTGACTGCCGCGACGTGCCCCACTTTGCGATCCTCGCGCGCGGCGTACAGAGTCTGCAGGCGGCCGATCACGCTCTCAATCGCCGCACCGATACGCTCGGCCACCGCCAGCCACGACACGTGGAAAAACAGACTGAAGCCGATACCGAAGATCAACAACAGAAACAGGGTCGCGCCGGTAAAACCGAAGGCGCTTTGCGCCGCACGTCCGATCACTTCGCCCAGCACGCCGCCCGGCGCGCGCGGCAACTGCGCTTTCAACGTGTACATGCGCAGATACTCGATCGCGACACTGCCTGTCATCAGCAGCGCAAAGCCGATGCCTCGAATCCATACCTCATGGTGATGCACCGGCTCCGGTTCTTTTTGCAGCAGGAATCGCTGCGACAAGCGGCGATAGCCGGCCCATACTGACCGCAGCAGCATCACGCACCACCACCATGCAGAGAAGCCGAAAATGAACAGCGTCAGATCCGCCAGCCAGGCACCGATGCGGCCGCCCCAGTTATTGAGTTCCGGGATCACATTCGCCTGCGACCAGCCAGGATCGGCCTTTGAATATGTCAAAAAGATAAGGATCAGATAGGTGCTGACGACCGCAAGCACGAGCCAGCGCGCTTCGGACAACAGGCGCACCAATCGACCGGGCAACGGCTGTGCCTCCTGCGGATTGGTATTGCGGGTATAGGCTTGAGCGGTTCTTGTCATAAATGCAGGTGTCGTTGCGTCAGCGGCGAGGCTGTTGTCGGTCATTACCGGCCCCGCATTGCCCGAGAGGCTGACCGTGCTCGCGTGGCAGGTTCGTCTATAATCTTAACCAGTTTTTGAGGAGCAATACCGATTAAATCGGGATGCGGTTGAAATTTCGCGCAACAGCGATATATGCAACGCATGAAAAACGGTTTTCCCTCTTTGCCTATCCCCTGCCGCTCACCAAATTCATTGCCAATCCTATTCCCATGACTACCCCCAAACACGCAAAAGTACTGATTCTCGGCTCCGGTCCCGCCGGTTACAGCGCAGCTGTTTACGCCGCCCGCGCCAACCTGAATCCGGTCCTGATCACCGGTGTCGAGCAAGGCGGCCAGCTCATGACGACAACCGATGTCGAGAACTGGCCAGGCGATCCACTCGGCGTGCAAGGACCGGAACTGATGCAACGTCTCTTGCAGCACGCGGAACGCTTCAACACGGAAATCGTTTTCGACCACATCCATACCGCGAAACTCTCGGAAAAACCGATGCGCCTGATCGGCGACGCCGGCGAGTACACCTGCGACGCGCTGATCATCGCCACCGGCGCCTCCGCGCAATATCTCGGCCTGCCTTCGGAAGAAGAATTCATGGGCAAAGGCGTGTCGGCCTGCGCGACTTGCGACGGCTTTTTCTATCGCGGCCAGGAAGTGGCGGTCATCGGCGGCGGCAATACCGCTGTCGAGGAGGCGCTCTATCTGTCCAACATCGCGACCAAGGTGACGCTGGTCCACCGTCGCGACAAGTTCCGCGCCGAGCCGATTCTGGTCGATCGCCTGATGGCCAAGGTCGAGGAAGGCAAGATCGAGATCAAGTGGAATCACACGCTGGAAGAAGTCACCGGCGACGCCAGCGGCGTGACGGGCATCCGGATCAAGTCCGCCAAGGATGACAGCATCACCCCGATCACCTTGCACGGCGTGTTCGTGGCAATCGGCCACAAGCCCAACACAGGGATATTCGAAGGCCAGCTTGCGATGCATAACGGTTACATCGACACCAAGAGCGGTCTGGAAGGCTACGCGACATCGACCAGCCTGCCAGGCGTTTTTGCCGCCGGCGACGTGCAGGACCACGTGTACCGGCAGGCGGTCACCAGCGCCGGAACCGGCTGCATGGCAGCGCTCGATGCACAACGCTATCTGGAAACGCTGTCGGAATAATTCGTTCCGCCGCAACAAGCAGCACACCGTTCGCATCGAGCCTTGGATACGAGATGCGAACGGCAACAGGAGACAGCAAGCATGTCTGCCCCCATCAAGGATTTCGCCGCCCTCAAGTCGCTGCAAAGCAAGCTGAAGACACAGGAAGAGGAGCGCAAGGCGAAGGAAGCCGAACGCCTTCGTCGCGAAAAACAGCACAGGCTGGATGCAGACCTGTTCCGCCAAAGTATCGGCAACGTTACGCCAGTTTCATCCTCGCAGCGGGCTCCCGCTCCTGCCTCACGTCCACTTCCAATTGCCCGCCACCGCCTCGCGGATGAGCAAGCCGCCTTGCAGGAATCGCTGTCGGACGAATTCAATGTCGATACCCTGCTTGATACCGACCAGGAATTGAGCTTCTCGCGCCCCGGCATCGGGCCGGAAATTGTGCGCAAGCTGCGGCGCGGTCACTGGGTCGTACAGGGTCAGCTCGACCTGCACGGCATGCGGCGCGAAGAAGCACGGGAAGCACTGGTGGAATTCCTCCGCAACGCCGTCAAGCGCGGCCAGCGCTGCGTGCGCATCATTCACGGCAAGGGACTCGGCTCGATCAACAAGGAGCCCGTCCTCAAAGGGAAGGTGCGCAACTGGCTGGTGCAGAAAGAAGAAGTCATCGCGTTTTGCCAGGCGAGGGCGAACGATGGTGGAGCCGGCGCATTGATTGTTTTGCTAAAAGCCTAAGGGGCTGCGCGCCCGGCTTGCTTTCCCTGCTTGCGCCAGTATCATGGGGACAGGCAACACTCCTGCCCCGGGCGCATGACACTGACCACATTCCTCGAAGTTCTGGCGATTCTTGTCGGCGCCCTGTCGGGCTTTGCGGAAGCGCGCAACAAGCGAATGGATCTGGTCGGTGTCTTCATCGTCGCCTTCATCACTGCCTTCGGCGGCGGCACGCTGCGCGACATCCTGCTCGACAAGCGGCCGCTGTTCTGGGTTCTCCACCAGGAATACGCCATCCTGATCGCCGTACTTTCCCTGATTGCCACTCCGGTGCTCAACGCCTCGCATAAATTCCTGCCTCAGCGCTTGATTGTCATCGCCGATGCACTGGGGCTGGGACTGTTTTCGATCGTCGGAGTTTCGACTGCGCTCGAGGCAGGCATGCCGGTGTTCATCGCGTCGATGATGGGCGTTATCACCGGCATCTTCGGCGGTGTGATGCGCGATGTCATATGCAATGAAGTACCCATGGTACTGCGCGATGGCAGGCCTTATGCGGTCTGCGCCTTTGCCGGATGCTGGATGTATCTGGCGATGCAGTATGTCGGTGTCCCGTCGGATTTTTCGCTGTGGGTCAGCGCATTGAGCATTACCGCGATGCGGCTCGTCACCTGGGCCGGGGACATTCGCCTCGGCTGAAAACTTCAGGGAAAAACAAAGCCCGGTTCATGCGATGCCGGGCTTTGTCGAAGGAAGATGAGCGCGTCGCACATGCGGCGCTGCTGTTGTTAATGCAATTGTGTGCCGACCTCAAACCGCCTCGGCACCCGTTTCACCGGTGCGAATACGGATCACCTGCTCCACGTCTCGCACGAAAATCTTGCCATCGCCGATCTTGCCGGTGCGCGCAGCCTTGATGATCGCATCCACGGCCTGCTCAACCGCATTGTCGTCCACCACCGCCTCGATCTTCACTTTCGGCAGGAAATCCACGACATACTCCGCGCCGCGATACAGCTCGGTATGGCCCTTCTGGCGTCCGAAGCCTTTCACTTCGGTGACCGTCAGGCCGGTGATGCCGATCTCGCCCAGCCCTTCGCGGACTTCATCGAGCTTGAAGGGTTTGATGATTGCCGTAATCAGTTTCATGAACACTCCTTGGTTTGGATTCTGGTTGATATCACTCGCGGAATTTCGACGTAATCGGATAGCGCCAATCGCGGCCGAACGCGCGATGCGTGACGCGAATGCCGATCGGTGCCTGACGGCGTTTGTATTCGTTGATCTTGATCAGGCGCGTGACGCGCTCCACATCCTCTTGACGATAACCCGCCGCAAGAATCTCGGCAATGCTGCGATTTTCTTCCATGTACATCTGCATGATTGCATCGAGAACCTCGTAAGGCGGCAAGGAATCCTGATCGGTTTGATCTGGCCGCAATTCCGCCGACGGCGCACGCGTCAGGATGCGTTTCGGGATCACGTCGGACAGCGTGTTGCGGTAGTCGCACAGACGGTACACCAGCGTTTTCGCGATGTCCTTGATGACCGCGAAACCGCCGGCCATGTCGCCATACAAGGTGCAATAACCGACCGCCATTTCGCTCTTGTTGCCGGTCGTGAGCACGATGGCGCCATACTTGTTGGAAAGCGCCATCAGCAGCGTGCCGCGTATGCGCGCCTGGATGTTTTCTTCGGTGGTGTCTTCCGACAAGCCCTTGAATTCATCAGCCAGCGTATTGCGGAATGCAGCAAAACATTCCGCAATCGGAATTTCGTCGTAGCGCACGCCGATCCGCTGCACCATGTCGCGCGAATCCAGCCAGGAAATTTCCGCCGTATAGGGCGACGGCATCATCACCGCGCGCACCTTGTCGGCACCCAGCGCATCGACCGCGACCGCCAGCGTCAGCGCGGAATCGACCCCGCCGGACAAACCGATGATCACGCCGGGGAATCCGTTCTTGACGACATAATCATGCACACCAAGCACGAGGGTCTTGTACACCTGCGCTTCAACCGGCAGTTCCGCTGCGATAGCTCCATGCAGCGGCCGCGCGTTTTCGAAGTCGATGAGCTGCAAATCTTCTTCGCAGTGCTTCAGCCTCGCGCAAACCTCGCCCTTCTCATCCAGCACAAACGAATTGCCATCAAAAATCAGTTCATCCTGGCCGCCGACCAGATTTGCATAGACCAGCGACATGCCATGCACCATGACGTTGGCGCGCATGACCTCCTGCCGCAGGTGCTGCTTTCGCATGTGATACGGCGAGCCATTCGGCACCAGCAGGACTTGCGCACCTGCCTTCCTGGCGCGCTCCGGCGCATGTTGCGACCATGTGTCTTCGCAGATGTTGATGCCGAACCTGACGCCCTTCACATCGAACACAAACGGCTCATCAGCAGAGGAAAAATAGCGTTTCTCGTCAAACACGGTGTCGTTAGGCAAGTCGTGCTTGCGGTATGTGCCAAGCATCTTGCCGTCGGCGATGACGGAAGCCGCATTGAAACGTTTCCCTTCCTGCAACACCGGATGGCCGACCACCACATGCACGCCATTCAACGTCGCGAGGTCCGCAGTCAGCGCATCGAACGCCTCTGCGGTTTTTGCGTAAAATGCTTCACGCAGCAACAAGTCCTCCGGCGGATAGCCGGTAAGCGACAGTTCCGGCGTCAATACGATGTCGGCGCCCTCGGCGGCAGCGCGGCGTGCAAATTCGACGATTTTTGCGCGGTTGCCGGCGAGATCTCCTACGGTGCTGTTGATTTGCGCGATGGCGACTTTGACTGTCATGATGAAGTGCGAACCGAATCTGTTTGATGCATTGATAACCTGTGAATTATCGCACGCGAATCGTTCCCTCTTTGTCTGAAATCGGACAGGCCGCCTGGGATGGACTGCTTCAGGCACAGGCCGACGGCAACCCTTTTCTTTCGTTTGCATTTTTGCATGCATTGCACGAATCCGGCTCGGCCTCGTCGAAGACCGGATGGCAGCCGCAATTCCTCACTCTGTGGCGCGGCGATTGGCTCGAAGCCGCGCTTCCGCTGTATGTGAAAAGCCATTCCTACGGCGAATATGTATTTGATTGGGCCTGGGCCGATGCATATCAGCGAAACGGTCTGGACTATTATCCGAAGCTGCTTTCCGCAATTCCGTTCACGCCCGTCACCGGCAGCCGCCTTCTGGCGCGCGACGCACCGGCGCAGACCGCGCTGATCAATGCAATGCGCACATTGCAGGTAGGTAACGACGTATCGTCGGCGCATGTTCTTTATGCGCCCGAAGCACAGGCACAGGCGTTGCGCGATGCAGGCTTCATGCTCCGCACCGGCGTGCAGTTCCACTGGCTCAATCCGGGCTACCAGAATTTTGAAGAATTCCTCGCCACCCTGGAGCAAAAGAAACGGAAGAATATCCGGGCGGAGCGGCGCAAGGTCAGCGATGCCGGCGTCACGTTTCGCCATGTGACCGGTGAGCAGGCCACGGAGGCGGACTGGCGCTTCTTCAAGCGTTGCTATGACCACACCTATGCGGAACATTATTCGACGCCTTACTTGAATCTGGATTTCTTCCTGCGCATCGGCACCGCGATGCCGCAGCACGTATTGCTTGTCGTCGCCGAACAAGATGGCAAGCCGGTCGCTTCTTCATTGCTGATCCACGACCGCCACACGCTGTATGGGCGCTACTGGGGCGCTGTCAGGCATGTACCTTGTCTGCATTTCGAAACAGCCTACTATCAGCCGATCGAATTCTGCATCGCGCAAGGCATACGCTGCTTTGAAGGCGGCGCCCAGGGAGAACACAAGATGGCGCGCGGCTTCCTGCCGCAGAAAACCTGGTCCGCTCATTGGCTCGCTCATCCCGCCTTCGCCGACGCGATCGAACGCTTTCTGCGGCAGGAAAAAGATGGCATCGATTCGTATATCGGCGAACTGAACGACCGCAATCCGTTCAAGGCCGCACAGGCCGGTTTTCAGTCTTGAGCGGGCCGGAACACTGCGGCATTTCCACAGTTAAAACTTTATCAATCAAAGGTTGGCTGTTTTATAATGTTCTGACAGCAACAAGCCGCAAGGGCTTCCTTTTCGCGTCATGACATTTGAAGCCTCCCCCCCTCTCGCCTCAGTCACTCCATCTGTCAACAGAATCGGACGTTTTCACATCACGCGCGAACTGGGACGCGGATCTGCCGGCTGCGTCTATTTCGCACATGACCCTGTCGTCGGACGCGACATTGCGCTCAAGACTTTCAACCCGCGCCTGACGCCGGTGGAAAAGAACAAATACGAGCAACAATTCATCAACGAGGCCAGAGCAGCCGGTCGCCTGTCGCATCCGCATATCGTCACCATCTACGACGCATCCAGCGAAAACGGGACGACCTATATCGCGATGGAATACCTGCAGGGCCGCGAACTGAACAAGATGCTGGATGGCGGGCACCGCTTCACGCCACACGAGGTCGCATCGATCGCCTGGAAAGTCGCCGATGCCCTGGATCACGCGCACAAGAACGAGGTCATTCATCGCGACGTCAAGCCGGCCAATATCTTCATGGTGAATGATGACCATCCCAAGCTGGTTGATTTCGGCATCGCGCGCTCGCCCAACCGCGTTGCTGCGCGACTCGTCAACGATGATCAGCCCTACACCTTGTTCCGCAACAATCTGCTGGGCACACCGAATTACATGTCTCCCGAGCAAGCCTGCGGCAAGCCGGTCGATGCACGCACCGACATCTATTCGCTCGGTGCCGTGATGTATGAAATGCTGGTCGGCCGCAAACCATTCGCGACAAAGGACGCGGACCTGCTGTTGCAGCAGGTCGCGCACAAGGCGCCTCGCGCGCCCCGCGAGATCGATCCGCAGATTCCCGTGATCCTGTCGCAGATCGTGATGAAGGCGATGAGCAAGCGTCCCGAAAAGCGTTATGCGACTGCGGAACAGATGGCGCTGGATATCAAGCGTTACCTTGTGCGCGAAAGGCGCGCGCGCCGACGCATGCAATTGCCGCTTGCCGGCCTCGACAAAAATGAGGAGGGAAGCCATCCGTTGGAGCGGAGCCGCCTGTTCTGGCTCGGCTGCACGGCGGTAGCGCTTGCCGTTGCCATCGTGGCGATGCGCCTTTTATGACGGCCCGCGAATAACGGCCCGTTACGCCGAAGACAAGAAGAAAAAAAGCGCGCCTTTCGGCGCGCTTTTCACCTGCACATCAGCGGCAAGTCGATTGACGCCTGCGGCTCACTCACCCTGCTGCTTCTTGTATGCCGCAACACCGGCGAGGATTTCCTTTCTCGCCTCGTCCGGGCCATGCCAGCCTTCCACCTTGACCCATTTGCCTTTTTCAAGATCCTTGTAATGCTCGAAGAAGTGCTGGATCTGGTTCAGGCGCAGTTCGTTCAGGTCTTCCGGTTTTTGCCAGTGCGTATAGATCGGCAGAATCTTGTCTACCGGCACCGCCAGCAGTTTCGCATCCTCGCCGGCTTCGTCAGTCATCTTCAACACGCCAATCGGGCGGCAGCGCACGACAACGCCGGGAAACAACGGAAACGGCGTCACAACCAGCACATCAACCGGATCACCATCATCGGACAGCGTGTTCGGAATGTAGCCGTAGTTGCACGGATAGTGCATCGCCGTGCCCATGAAGCGGTCAACAAAAATCGCGCCTGTTTCCTTGTCAACTTCATACTTGATCGGATCCGCATTCATCGGGATTTCGATGATGACGTTGAAATCGTTCGGCAAATCGCGCCCGGCAGGAACATTGTTCAGACTCATGTTGCTCTCTCAGTGGTAAGGGAAATTTCAGATCGGCAGATTATATCGGCTTTCCAAGCCATCTTGTGCGCCGCAGCACGCGTTCCAGCCGCGTTTACTCATGGCAACGATGCATTTCAGCACTCCGCGTCACCCATGGAAAAGCTGCTCAAAGAAGGCATTGACGAGAGAATGAAACGACCATTGACCGGCCCGAATCAGAGCATGGTCGCCAGCGCGCACTGGCGATAATGCAATGCGGCCTGTTCCGGCTGATTCAAGGCTTCATGCAATTGCGCCAGCTTCAAATGCGCCTGACGCACAGTCTCGGCATCGGTTGCGTCGGACAACGCCTGCTCCAGATGACGCTGGGCCTTGCCCCAGAGCTTTTGCTTGAGGCAGAACGTTCCGAGCGTCAGTTCCAGTTCAGCATCGGTCGGCCGTTTTGCCAACCATTCCTCGCAGCGCTCGATCTGCGCCAGCAATGCAGGCGAACCTTCGGGAGCAGACGAGTCGCCGTAGACGCGCACCAGGCGCTCATCCCATTCGATGGCAAGCGCCTTCTCGATCACATTGCGGGCTTCGTCATGCAACCCTCTTGAATTGAATGCCCCCGCCGCCAGCACCGCAACGAAAGGCTGCACCCTGTCTTCTGCGGGAATCGTTGACCATACGCGGCGAATCGACTCGGCATCGTGCGCGCGATCGGACAGCAAGTCGCGATATGCCAGTTCGCGCAGCTTGCGCGACAAGGCCGGATGAATCGCATTACGCTTGTCGAGCAGGCGCACCAGGCGCAATACCTCCGGCCAGTTTTCCGCCCGCTGATTGGCCTTCAGCGCCAGGCGCAGCGCATGGATATGCCGCGTGCCGCTGCCCTGCAATTCATTCACTGCTTCCAGCGCCGCTTCCGGCTGGCGCTCATCGGTGAGCAATTCGATGGTGGTCATCAAGCGTGCAGTCTTCAATGCGCTTTCCTCGCCAACCCTGGTCAGCCAGCCGTCCCGGCGATCCGGTTGTCCGAGTCTGTGCGCGGCACGCGCGGCGATCAAGGCGGACAATCCGGCGTTGTCCGGACTGTCCGCAGCACGGGTGGCGGCTTTCTCGGCATGGCCGAAGCGGCCTTCAAACAAGGCCTTCAGCGCATCGCGCATCGCCCGGTTGCCTTCGCGCTCGCGTTTTGCGTTGCGATATGCCGCGACCCGCTGTGGCATGCGTTGCGCATCGCGGATCGTGTTGAGAATGACGTACATCAGCACGAACAACAGGACGAGCAGAACGAGAAAAAGATTGAGCGACAGGTCAACCCGATACGGCGCGTAAAACAGCACGACATTGCCGTGATTGAAACGGGCTCCCACGGCGACACCGATTGCGGCGGCGAGCAGGATCAGTAGCGAAATGAATATGCGCATATTGGCTACGGCTACGTATTATGGTTTTGCTTTGTAATTGCGCACGGCATTCAGGCTGTCGGCGAGCGTCGGCATTTCGATCGACAAGTCGCTCGCCTGGACCTGACGCAGCAGGGCCTGCGTCGTCTGGGTCTGCTTTGCACGCGTATCGAAATACTTCGCAATCGTGTCCTGGGCCGCGATCAGGTCGCTGCGGAACGCGCTTTCGTTACGGCTCAACAAAGCCAGTCGCGCATTCAACAACCGCAGTTTCAGATTTTCACGCGCATAGAATGCTTGCGTCGGCGACAGCAGGAGTGCGTCCGGCGTATCGACCTGGCGGACCTGGATCAGCTGGCGCACCTCGGTCCACATTTCATTGCTCCAGCTTTGCCATTTCTCTTCCAGCCGGGACATCCATTCCGACACCGCACTGCCTTTTTCCTCGGTGGTCCTGGTCGTATTGGCAGCCTTCTTCGCACTGCGTGCAGTCTTGGGCTGCGTCACCGATTGCACCGGCTTTTCATCCGATAACAAGGGCATCGCATCGACTTGTCCGATGGCGCTATCGAGGCGCACCGCCAGCCCCGGCAGGTCCACGCTGGGCAGCGATTTCAGTTTGTCGAGATCGCGTGCAATCGCACGGCGGATCGTGATGAATTGCGGCCTGTCGGAACTGGACAGGCGCGTGTCGGCATTTTGCAAGGCGATCAGTGCCCCTTGCACATTGCCGGCCAGCTGCAGCTGCTGACTGGCGGTGGACAATACCTGTTCGATTTCGGCCAGCGCCCAGTCGTCACGGTTCTTCGATAGATCCTGGTAGAGTTGCTCAAGTGCCAATTGCTGGCTCTGGGCTTCCTGCTGCTTGTTTTCCAGCACGCTGACCTTGCCCTGCAACTCCTTCATGCCCTCCTGCACCGATTTCACCAGCACTTTCGTCTCGGCATTCAAGGCATCGCCACTCTTGAGGCGTTGCGCCGTTTCCTCTTGCAGGCTTGAAATCCGTGAATGAGACATCCACCACTGTGTCAGCAGCAGTACGGCAAGGACGCCCAACGCGATGAAGATCGCGCGGTGAATACGGCCTGCATTGGAGGCATTGTCCGCTTGAAGAGCCCTGTCCGGCGCGCCAGCATTCGTTTGGGGTGGCGGAGGATTCAATCGGGAAGTCGAGGAACCTGCAGGCTCGGAGGAAGATGGCAATTCGTTCATGCTCGGGATTGTAACGCGGCAAATAACTGTTCGTCCCCTGATCCGGTCAGGGTGATATTCGTCAAGCCCAGCATTTGCGCCGTTTCGGCGATGCGGACGTGAGGCACTATGATTCGTTGATGTTGCATTTTCGCGACTGCATCGTTGTTATCGAGTTGATTCAGCATCTGCATCAATACGCGCAATGCTTCCGAACTTGTCACGATCCAGTCATTCTGCGATTCCAGCAACTGCGTCAATTGGACGCGCCGTGCCTGATCCAGTTCAGGCGCCGCGCGGCGATAGGCGGAAAGTTGAATGACTTCGATGCCGCTTGAACGCAATGCATCGGTGAGCAGCTCGCGTCCGGTTTCACCACGAACGATCAATACGCGCTTGCCACGCAGGGCATCGAGATCGAGCACTTCGAGCAAGGTTTGCGAATCGGTCCGCAGTTTGTTGACAGGACTGAAAATGGTGGCATTCGACGAAGTCACACCATGCTGGGCAAGTGCCTTGCGGCTGCCTTCGCCGACGACGGCAATCGGCAGGTTGTCCGGCCAGGCTGGCAATACGCCGAACGCGGCATCGATGGCATTCGGACTGACAAACACCACCATGGCGTAGCCGCTCAAATCCTGCAGAGCCATCCTGAGCGGCGCGAGGTCCGGCAGAGGATGAATTTCAAGCAAGGGAAAAACAATGGCGTCGCGCCCTGCGCCCGTTACCTGTTGTGCGAGCGGGAGTGCTTGTGCCGTCGGGCGAGTGATGACGACTTTCCTAGACATCCATCGCTTTGCATGCGGCGAGGATGAACTCCGCGCCCTGCGCCTGCATTGCCTTTGCAATCTGTTCGCCAAGCGCGCCGGGCGCATCCGCCGGACCGGAGGCTTCCGCAGTCGCGATGCGCTGACCATCGGGGGTCGCGACCATTGCGCGCAGGCGCATGGTTCCCGCATCGACCGTGGCATAGGCGGCCAGCGGTATCTGGCAGCTGCCGCCAAACGATCTGGACACGGTACGCTCCGCCGCCACCGCCTGTGCAGTCGCTTCGTGATCAAGCGGTGCAAGGAGCTGGCGCAGATCATCGCGCCCGGCCAATATTTCGATCGCCATCGCGCCCTGCCCCGGTGCCGGCAGGCTTTGCTCCGGTTCGATCAATGCGCGAATCCGCTGCGGCAAACCGAGGCGCTTCAATCCTGCGGCGGCCAGAATGATTGCCGCATATTCGCCACGATCCAATTTGGCGAGGCGCGTGTCGAGGTTGCCGCGCAAGGGACGCACCACCAGCTTGGGATAGCGCGCGGCGATCAATGCCTGACGCCGCAAGCTGCTGGTGCCGACGACCGCCCCGTCCGGCAGCGCGTCCAGCGATGCGTAGTCGTTCGACACGAATGCGTCTCGCGGATCTTCGCGCTCCAGCACGGCTGCCAGTGCAAAGCCTTCCGGCAACTCCATCGGAACATCCTTCAGCGAATGCACGGCCAAATCAGCGCGCCCTTCGGACATTGCGACTTCAAGCTCCTTGACAAACAAGCCCTTGCCCCCGACCTTCGACAGCGTGCGGTCAAGGATCTGATCGCCTCTCGTTGTCATTCCGAGAATTTCGACATTGCACTGCGGATATAATTTGCGAAGCCTGTTCTGGACATGTTCCGCTTGCCACATCGCAAGACGACTTTCACGCGACGCAATCACCAATCTGGAGGGAAAAGATACTTTCAAAACGTGCTCTTTCGATGTTCGCTGACGCAAGAAGCGCCAAGCAGTCAAGGCGCAGATTTTATCATGCACCCGACTATGGACCATGCCCCATGGCCGCACTGTCATTCTCCATCTGATTGCATTCATTCAACATGGCAAAACAACCGAATAGCCTGGCGCGCACCGCCAGATCCGCGAACGACAAAGATGCACCACTGAAAGAAGATATCCGTCTGCTCGGCCGCCTGCTCGGTGATGTGCTGCGCGACCAGGAAGGCGAAGCCGTTTTCCAGGTGGTGGAAACGATCCGCCAGACGGCCGTCCGCTTTCGCCGCGAGTCCGATGCGCAGTCGGGCGCAGACCTCAACAAGCTGCTGAAAAAACTGACGCGCGACCAGACCATTTCCGTGGTCCGCGCCTTCTCCTATTTCTCGCACCTCGCCAATATCGCCGAAGACCAGCATCACAATCGCCGTCGCCGCGCACATTTGCTGGCAGGCTCGACGCCGCAGCAAGGCAGCATTGCCTATGCCCTCGGCAAGCTGGATGAGGCCGGCGTATCGGGCGCGACTGTACGCGGCTTTTTCAAGGAGGCACTGATCTCCCCCGTCCTGACGGCGCACCCGACGGAAGTCCAGCGCAAGAGCATCCTCGATGCCGAACGTGAAATCGCGCAACTGCTGGCGGAACGTGACCGGCAACTGACACCGAAGGAACTGGCGCAGAACACCGAACTGCTGCACGCCTGCGTCGCGACGCTGTGGCAGACGCGCATGCTGCGGTATTCGAAACTCACCGTCGCGGACGAAATCGAAAACGCCCTGTCCTACTACCGCATCACCTTCCTGCGCGAGCTGCCGGGCTTGTACGACGACATCGAAAGCGAAATTGCAACGCAGTTCCCGCAACGGCACGACCGTGCGCGCCACGCGTTGCCGCCCTTCGTGCAGATGGGCAGCTGGATAGGCGGCGACCGGGACGGCAATCCCAATGTCAATGCCGGAACGATGCGGCATGCGCTGACACGTCAATCCACCGCGATCCTCGATTTCTATCTGGAAGAAGTGCACACGCTGGGCGCGGAACTGTCGATCTCCACCCTGCTGATCGGTGTCAGCCCGGAGCTGCAGGCGTTGGCGGATGCGTCGCCGGATCAATCGGAGCACCGCACCGACGAGCCGTATCGCCGCGCCTTGATCGGCCTGTATGCGCGCCTTGCCGCCACTGCGCGCACGCTGGGCGCAGCGCACGTCCTGCGGCAGGAAGTCGGCCCGGCGGCGCCGTATGCGAGCGCCGGCGAGTTCACGCAGGATCTGCAGATACTGGTCGATTCGCTCAACGCGCATCACGGCGCCATGCTTGCCCGACGGCGGCTGGCGACGCTGAAACGCGCGTCGGAAATTTTCGGCTTCCATCTCGCAACGCTCGACATGCGTCAAAGCTCCGACGTGCATGAACGCGTGCTGGCTGAATTGTTCGCGCGCGCGAAAGTCGAGCCGGATTACGCGAATCTGGAGGAACAAGCGAAGGTGGAATTGCTGCTGACGGAGCTGTCGAAACCGCGTCCGCTCCATTCGCCCTACATCGCCTATTCGACCGAGACCGATTCCGAGCTCGAGATCCTGCGCGCGGCACGCGAGATCCGCCAACGCTACGGCGATCGTGCGATACGCAACTACATCATTTCGCATACGGAAACCGTATCGGACCTGCTGGAGGTTTTGCTGCTGCAAAAGGAAACCGGCCTGCTGCGCATCGAATGGAACGACAAGGGCGACAGGGTCACGAATGCGGAACTGGAGCTGATGGTCATCCCGCTGTTCGAAACCATCCCGGACCTGCGATGCGCGGCCGACATCATGGCAAGCCTGATGTCCTTGCCGCCAGTTCGAGCATTGATCGCAAGGAAAGGCAATTTGCAGGAAGTCATGCTCGGCTATTCCGACTCTAACAAGGATGGCGGTTTCCTCACGTCGAACTGGGAGCTGTACAAGGCGGAAACGGGTCTCGTTGACGTGTTTGATAACGCCAACGTCAAGCTGCGCCTGTTCCACGGCCGTGGCGGCACCGTGGGACGCGGCGGCGGCCCGAGCTACGAGGCCATCCTCGCGCAGCCCGCAGGCACGGTGAACGGACAGATACGGCTGACCGAGCAAGGCGAAATCATCGCGTCGAAATTCTCCAACCCTGAAATCGGACGCCGCAACCTGGAGCTGCTGGTCGCGGCCACGCTGGAGGCCAGCCTGACACCGCAATCGACGGAAGGCCGGCGCGCGAAAAAGCTCGCGGCATTCGAAAGCGTGATGGAAGAACTGTCGGAGCGGGCATACAAGGCCTATCGCAATCTGGTGTATGAGACGCCGGGCTTTACCGATTATTTCTTCGCCTCGACCCCGATCGCAGAAATCGCCGAACTGAATATCGGCTCCCGTCCGGCATCGCGCAAATCGACGCGCCGGATTGAAGACCTGCGCGCGATTCCGTGGGGCTTTTCGTGGGGCCAGTGCCGCCTGCTGTTGCCGGGCTGGTACGGCTTCGGCAACGCAGTGTCATCCTGGCTGGACGACAGCGACGACGCCAAGGAAAGAAACAAGCGCGTTGCGACGCTGCGCGCGATGTTCAAGGAATGGCCGTTCTTTGCCACCTTGCTGTCGAACATGGACATGGTCTTGTCGAAGACCGACCTCGCGGTCGCATCCCGTTACGCCCAGCTGGTCGCCGACAGGAAGCTGCGAAACAGCATTTTCAAACGCATCGTGGACGAGCATGAACGCGTCGCGGCTTGCCTGACGGTGATCACCGGCGCAAAGGACCGGCTGGCTGGCAACCCGCTGCTGGCCCGGTCGATCAAGAATCGCTTTGCCTATCTCGATCCGCTGAATCACTTGCAAGTGGAACTGATCAAGCGGCACCGCGCAGCGGCGATGGAAGGACGCAAGATCGATGAACGTGTGCGGCGCGGGATTCATCTGTCGATCAACGGCATCGCTGCAGGCTTGCGCAATACGGGTTGAGTTGTCAGACGTGTGACGGATGGTGCTCTCGTTTTCACGACGGGAGCACGTGGGCGCAGCGGCTATTTCACCAGCACCTTCACGACTGGCCACTGCCGCCGTGAAATCGGAAGACGTTCGTCGACGCCGTGCAGAATGACTTGCCAGGATTCCTGCGCCTTGTCGTGCTCGCCCTCCGCATCGACCGGCTGCACGCCGCGCTCGACGCCGGCAATCGCATTGCGCGCAACCAGCGCATTGCGGTGCACGCGCACAAAGACCGCGGCCATTTCATCCTCGATCGAGGTCAATGATTCTTCAATCAAGTAATCGTGCGTCCGCGTGCGCAGCGTGACGTACTTCAATTCGGCTTTCAGGTAAAGCACGTCGGCTACCGGCACCAGCAAAAGCCGTCCGCGCTCCTGCACGGAAAAATGCTGCCGCCTGGTCTGGAGCATGGCGGTTGCTGCAGCAATTGCCTCGTGCTGTGACTGCAAACGCAGCGCGGCCACACGCCGCAGCGCATCAGCCAGCCGCGAGGAGCGCACCGGCTTGAGCAGGTAATCGAGAGCATGCACGTCGAAGGCCTTGAGCGCATATTCATCGTATGCACTGATGAAGATGATCGCAGGCGCATTTGGCAAGGCTTTCATCAGGTGCGCAGCCAGTTCGATACCCGTCATGCCAGGCATTTGCACATCGAGCAACACGATGTCCGGCCGGGTATCGACGATCGCTTCCAGCCCCTCCTTCGGATGACCCGCTTCACCCGTCAGTTCGTGCGGACAATCGGCCGCGATATCGGCCAGCAGCGTCTTCAGCCGCGACCGTGCCGGCGCTTCATCATCCACAATAAAAAGTCGCGGGATCATCAGGAGCTCGTCATGAAAGGAAAGCGCAAGCGTACTTCGAAAAAGCCGCGCGCAACCGAAGTCGTCAATTGCGCCTCGACGTCGTAAAGCAGGGCCAGACGTTCGCGGATGTTGTTCAGTGCCATGTGGTTGCCCGCTTCCGCCGGCGCTTCACCGTGATAGGGATTGATCACCACGATCTCGATGCGATCGAGCGAACGGCTCATGTGCACGCATATCGACACCGGAGAGTCGGCGGGCTCTACGCCATGGTGCACCGCATTTTCCAGCAGCGGTTGCAGAAGCAGAACCGGAATTTGCGCCTTTCTCTGCACTTCGTCGCTCAGGTTCTCTGTTCGCCACTCCACCTGGAGCCGGTCGCCGAGCCGGATTTTTTCGATGGACAGGTACTGCTGGCAAAGGCGGATTTCATCCTCCATGCTCGCCATGCTGCGCGGATCGCGCATCAGCACGCGAAACAGATCCGCAAGGTCTTCCAGTGTCGTCTCGGCGCGGCGCGGTTCCGTGCGGATCAGCGACAGCACCGCATTGAGGCTGTTGAACAGGAAATGCGGCCGGATCCGGGCCTGCAATGCCTGCAGTCGCGCTTCCAGCAAGGTCGGTGAAAAAGCCCGCGTGCGAAGCTCGAAATAGTGCTGCAGCACGCTGCCCAATAACGCGGCGGCCAGCATTCCTTTCAGCGCAGTCAAATTCTCGAAGCTGCTCCACAGCCATTCAAGCGACGAGAGGAAATGGATGATGACTCCCGTCACGGCAGCAGGCACCAGTGCGCAGGCGACGCGCTGCCCCCACGCCGGAATCGTGCGGATGGCGCGCCGCATTCCGCACAACGCCAGCAGCGATGCCAGACATGACAGCTCAATCAGCATGGTGGATTCGACGAACTCCATCAAGCCAAGATGAAAATTACTCGTTCGCAGCAGTATCCCGACCAGAACCGCACCGTTGGCGACCAACAGCGCCCTGAAAATCACCCCGATATTGCAGCAGTCGGGAATGACGATCTCGACCGGCGGCTTGGCAAACGTGGCAAGGGATAAGGGCATTTATTGTTTTTTGTTTATTGAAAAGCACCGATTCGATGAGCCGAAACCGGCGGTCACGCACGACTGGCAGGATTCCGCTCATCGATCACCCCATTTGCGTGAGCGTCGCATGGGGCTTGTTTTATAATCGCGTATTCACCGGGATACAACTATGACAGCACAACTTTCCAAAAAAAGCGAGGCCTGGTCGGCGCGCTTTTCCGAACCCGTCTCCGATTTGGTAAAACGCTACACCGCATCGGTCTTTTTCGACAAACGACTGGCGGATGCCGACATCCAGGGCTCATTGGCGCATGCCGAGATGCTGGCCCACCAGGGCATCATCAGCGCGCAAGACTACGCCGACATCCAGCGCGGCATGACGCAGATTCAATCCGAAATCGCAGCCGGCAAGTTCGAATGGCTGCTTGACCTCGAAGACGTCCACCTCAATATCGAAAAACGGCTGACCGAACTGGTCGGCGACGCCGGCAAGCGGCTGCACACCGGCCGTTCCCGCAACGATCAGGTGGCAACCGACATCCGTCTCTACATGCGCGCGGCCATCGACGACATCCTCGGCTTGCTGCGCGACCTGCGCATTGCACTGGTCGATCTGGCGGACCAGCATGCGGACACCATCCTGCCCGGTTTTACCCATATGCAGGTCGCCCAGCCGATCACCTTCGGCCACCACATGCTGGCGTATGTCGAAATGTTCGGTCGCGATGCTGAACGGATGGCCGATTGCCGCAGGCGCGTCAACCGCCTGCCGCTGGGCGCGGCCGCTCTGGCCGGCACCACCTTCCCGATCGACCGCGAGCGAGTCGCGAAAACGCTGGGCTTTGAAGACGTTTGCCGCAATTCCCTCGATGCGGTGTCGGACCGCGACTTCGCGATCGAATTCTGCGCGGCCGCCGCATTGGTGATGACCCATGTCTCGCGCATGTCGGAGGAACTGGTGATCTGGATGAGCCCGCGCGTCGGCTTCATCGACATTGCAGACCGCTTCTGCACCGGCTCGTCCATCATGCCGCAAAAGAAGAATCCGGATGTGCCTGAACTTGCACGCGGCAAGACCGGACGCGTGAATGGCCATTTGATCGGCCTGCTGACCCTGATGAAGGGCCAGCCGCTGGCCTACAACAAGGACAATCAGGAAGACAAGGAACCGCTGTTCGATACGGTCGACACAGTCACCGACACGCTGCGCATTTTCGCCGACATGGCGCGCGGCATTTCCGTCAAGCCCGACGCGATGCGCGCCGCCGCCTTGCAGGGTTACGCAACGGCGACGGATCTGGCCGATTATCTGGTCAAGAAAGGCCTGCCTTTCCGTGACGCGCATGAAGCTGTCGCGCTGGCAGTGCGGGCATGCGTGGATCGCGGTTGCGACTTGAGCGATCTGTCACTGGATGAGTTGCGCACCTTCTCGACGCTGATCGAGGCAGATGTCTTCACCGTTCTGACGCTGGAAGGTTCGGTCGCCGCGCGTGACCATATCGGCGGCACAGCGCCCAATCAGGTGCGCGCCGCAATCGCGCACCTTAGAAAGCAACTGGCCTGATTGCGCATCGAAGCAGGAACAGGTAAAGCGGCCATCCTGGAACACATCAGATGGCCGCCGCCATGCGCAAGCGGCCGGTCCGGTGCGTTTCGTCCGTCCGCATCCGTCCGTGAACATTTGAATGAGAACCAATATTTACTGAAGTTGCGACTGCCGAAAGTAAAAAATCCGGTCGCATCATGGGATGCATGTTGCTCCAGCCTGCCCGCCACCAGGATCGCACATGAACTCAATAACAATGCGATCACGGTGGTCGTGACCTTGCACTGCATCACGAGAAAATTCGCGCATCCGTAAAAACCGAAGTACGTTTTGAAGTTGAAATGCCATATACTCCCGCGTACGAAAAAATTGTCGCAGATGCAACCATTCAATAAGAAAAAGCGACAGGGCAGAAGATTTTCATTTACGGGGACAAGCAAAAATGTTTTTCTTACACGCACTACCGAAGTGTATCGGCAAGCGCAATGAAAAAGCAGCAAACGGCGTCAGCCGACACTTCTCTTTTCTATTCCGCCCTGTATCGGCACCACATTTGTGCGGCGCCTCCCCCCATTCCGGCTTCAACATTTCCGTTCCAGCGCATGGCTTTGACAATGCAGCGGCATCATCCATTCGCATCGATTCTCGTGCCGAAAACTCGCATGGCGGCAAAACGTCTTTCTCGTAACTACTGAAAACCTGTCATCAATCAAAAGGGGAAATTCATGCAACTACTTTTACGTCTATCCCGATGGATCGACGTGTTGGGTGAGCGCGTAGGCCGGCTGGCAAGTATCGCAATTCTGCTTTCCTGCATCGTTAGCGCTACCAACGCCTTGGTCCGATATGGTTTCAATTGGAGCAACAACTGGCCGCTTGAACTGCAGTGGCATCTGTTTGGCGCGGCGGTCATGCTGGGCGCTCCCTATACGTTCCAGAAGAACGAACATGTCAGGGTCGACCTGATATACGGCCACGTATCGGAGCGCACCAAGCATTGGATCGACACGTTCGGCGTCATCGTCTTTCTGCTTCCGGCTTGCCTGCTATTCACCTGGCTTTCGTGGAAAGTATTGTTCCTTCCCTCATGGGACATTCTCGAACAATCGTCCAATGCTGGCGGCCTGCCGCTGTACCCGATCAAGTTGGTCGTCCCGATTGGATTCGCGCTGCTTGCCTTGCAAGGCATCTCTGAACTGATCAAGCGTATTGCCGCGATTGCCGGCATCGTGCGCCTCGACTCTAAATACGAAAGACCTGTCCAATGATTCCGCTCGAGTATATGCCGCCGCTGATGTTCGGCGGCCTTGTTTTGTTCATGTTGATAGGCTTCCCGGTCGCCTTTTCGTTACTGGCACTCGGACTGTTTTTCGGCATTGTGTCGATTGAGTTAGGCTTCTTTGGAGTCAACTTCCTGCAGGCGGTGCCACAACGCATTTTCGGCAGCGTCCTCGCCAACGACTTGCTGCTGGCGATTCCATTCTTCACCTTCATGGGCGCCATTCTTGAGAAATGCGGTCTGGCCGAAGAGATGCTGGATTCCATGGGGCAGTTGTTCGGCCCCATCCGTGGCGGGCTGGGTTATTCCGTCATCCTCGTCGGCTTCATTCTGGGTGCGATTACTGGAACCGTTGCTGCCCAGGTGATCACGATGGCGATGATTTCATTGCCGGTGATGATGCGCTACGGCTACAACATGCGATACACCACCGGCGTGCTCGCAGCATCCGGGACGATCACGCAGCTGGTGCCGCCATCACTGGTCTTGGTGGTTCTCGCAGATCAGCTCCGAACCCCGACCGCCAGCGCCGATGTCGGCAGCATGTATCTGGGTGCTTGGGGTCCATCCCTGGTGCAGATCGCCTTGTTCATGCTCTATACCTTCTTCCTGTCACGCATCAAACCTGATTGGTTGCCGGCCATTCCGAAAGAAGCACGTACACTCCAAGGCTGGGCTCTCTGGAAAAAATGCTTGCACGGCATCATTCCATCGGCCGTGCTGATTTTCATGGTGCTGGGAACAATGATGCTTGGCGTTGCAACGCCAACGGAATCGGGCGCCATGGGTGCGCTCGGCGCAGTCGTACTGGCTGTCATGCGCAACAAGGAGTTCACGCGCAAGGATCGGCTGGTGGCTCGCATCGGCATACTCGGTTTAAGCGCGGCGGCAGTGGTCGGACTGATTTTTTATGCGCCAGAAATCGGGGTAGCCAAATCGGCAATGCCGTTCTTGCAGGCAGGGCTCGTCGCAGCCTACGTTGGCATCGTCTGGCTGATCGTGCGCGCGAGCCGCATTAGCGAGTTGCGTAATTTGATTGTGCTCGGCTATCAATCGACCATGCGCCTCACTTCGATGGTCGTATACATCCTGATCGGTTCCACCTGCTTTTCAGTGGTGTTCATGGGCGTAGACGGTGGAATGTGGGTCGAGCATTTGTTCACATCGCTGCCGGGGGGCTGGATCGGTTTCCTGATCGTTGTGAACCTCTTCATTTTCTTCCTGGCATTTTTCCTCGACTTTTTTGAGATTGCCTTCATCGTCGTACCGATGATCGCGCCAGTTGCGCAAAAGGTCCTGTCGCCGGTATTGCTCGAAAGCATGGGAAGCCCGGAAGCCGCAGCATCCGCTGCACTGGTGTGGTTTGGCGTCATGCTGTGCGTGAATATGCAGACATCCTTCATGCACCCACCGTTCGGTTTCGCTCTGTTCTATCTGCGCGGTGTAGCGCCCAAGGAAGTGAAAAGCTCGGACATATATTGGGGCGCATTGCCATGGGTTGCGCTGCAACTCGTCATGGTCGCTTTGGTGATCGCATTTCCTCAAATGGTCACCAGCTTCCTTGACAAGGGCGTCGCCTCGTCATCCTCCGAAGGCCTGGTCATTGAACGGCCGATGACCGACGAGGGAACCAAGGAGCAAGATGCGCCGCAGCTGGACTTCTCCACTGAAAGCGACAAGAAAGGAGAGGAAGCTCCACAGCTGAATTTCTCCACGGATACCGACAAAAATTAGTCGGATAAATATCCCCTCCAGAGCCCCGCACGGATTTCCCTGCGGGGTTTTTTGTTACCCATTTTGATACGGGATCAATGCTCAAAACGCAGAAAATAAAAAACCCGCAGTGTTTTCACACTGCGGGTTCCAGGTAAAGATCGAAACTAATCAGGCCTTACGGTTGATCATGAAGTTTTGCATCGGTGTTTCAGCCACCGAGAACCATTGGTTCTGGTCGCGCTGGAAGCGTTTGTATGGCTCGTAAATCTTCTTGAACTTGGCGTTCTTGGAGGCTTCCTCTTCCATCGTTGCGACCGCAGCTTTGTAAGACGCCTCCATGATCTCTTTCGAGAAGAAACGCAATTTCGCGCCGGCCTTGATCAAACGTCCGAGGGCCGCCGGATTCTTTGCATCGTATTCAGCCTGCATCACCACGTGCGCTTCATATGACGCTGCCTCGATTGCGTGCTGATATTCTTTCGGCAGCTTTTCCCACTCTTTCGCCCCGACATAGAACGAAAGCTGCGCGCCGGCTTCCCACCATCCGGGAGCGTAATAGTACGGAGCCACTTTATGGAAGCCAAGCTTTTCGTCGTCATAGGGCGTGGTCCACTCCACAGCGTCCAACGTACCTTTTTCGAGGGCTGGGTAAATGTCCGCGCCGGCCAATTGTTGCGGCACCAATCCCAGCGGCTGCATGACCTTGCCGGCGAATGCACTGATACGCATCTTGAGGCCCTTGAGGTCATTGAGGGTCTTGATTTCCTTGCGGAACCAGCCGCCCATCTGTGCGCCAGTATTCCCGCCGAGGAAATTGACGATCCCGTAGTCCTTGTAAAACTCACGCAGCAGCTCTCTGCCACCGCCCTGGTCGAACCATGCGGTCTGCTGACGCGAACTCATACCGAACGGGACTGCGCAATCGAATGCAAATGTCGCGTCCTTGCCGAAATAGTAATACGGTGCCGTATGCCCCATTTCCACGGTGCCAGCCTGCACCGCATCGACTACCTGCAACGCGGGCACGATTTCGCCGCCTGCGAAGACGCGAATATTGAACTTGCCGTTCGTGAGCTGCGACACGCGCTTGCTGAACACTTCCGCTGTGCCAAACAACGTATCCAGTGATTTTGGAAAACTCGATGCCAGACGCCAGTTAATCGTGGGTTGTGACTGAGCCAGCGCGGGTGCGGCGATTGCGCCGACAGACGCACCTACGGCCGCTTTTTTAAGAAAGGAACGACGTTCCATTTGATCTCCTCTAGGATTAAAAGACACCTGTACGGTCATTTGCCTGGGGATGCAAAAACCAAACAATGCATCAAGCGTCGCAAATTGTAGAGTTGGGATTGATTCACTGCAACACAAAATCGTGCGGCAACGCACCATCCCTGTGCGCATCATCCTTTCAGCATATGCCAACCACCGTCTGACAGCGCACGTTTTCTCGAAATGAAAAAGCCCGCAGGGCTTTCGCGCTGCGGGCTGTGCCAATCGCAAGATGATTACTTGTGGTTGATCATGAAGTTCTGCATCGGCAATTCGGACACCGAGAACCATTGGTTCTGATCCTGACGGAAACGCTTCCATGGTTCGTAGATCTTCTTGAACTTGGCGTTCTTCGCGGATTCTTCTTCCATGACCTCATTGGTCGCCTTGTAGCAAGCTTCCATGATTTCCCTGGAGAAGCTGCGCAGCTTCACACCGTTCTTCAGCAAGCGTGCGAGCGCTGCCGGATTGCGCGCATCATATTCCGCCTGCATGACGACGTGCGCTTCGTAGGAAGCAGCCTCGACTGCGTATTGATACTCCTTCGGCAGTTTTTCCCATTCTTTCACGCCGATGTAGAAGGACAGTTGCAGGCCTGGCTCCCACCAACCCGGTGCGTAATAGAACGGCGCAACCTTGTTGAAGCCGAGCTTTTCATCGTCATACGGTCCGATCCATTCAGCAGCATCGATCGTGCCTTTTTCCAGCGCCGGATAGATATCACCACCCGCGATCTGTTGCGGCACCGAGCCCAAGCGCTGCAGCACACGCCCCGCAAAGCCACCGATGCGCATTTTCAGACCATCGAGATCCTTGACCGTCTTGACTTCCTTGCGGAACCAGCCGCCCATCTGTGCGCCGGTGTTTCCGCCCATGAAGTTGACGATGCCGTAGTCCTTGAAGAACTCGCGCATCAGCGCCTGGCCACCGCCTTGGTCGAACCATGCAGTTTGCTGACGAGAATTCAGGCCGAACGGCACAACGCCGTCAAATGCGAAGGAAGGATCCTTGCCGTAGTAGTAGTAGGACGCGCTGTGGCCCATTTCGACAGTGCCTGCCTGCACGGCATCCATCACCTGCAAGGCCGGAACGATTTCGCCGCCGGCGAAAACGCGGATATTGAACTTTCCGTTGGTCAGTTGGGAAACACGCTTCGAAAATGTTTCGGCAGCACCGTAAATCGTATCCAGTGATTTGGGGAAACTTGATGCAAGACGCCAATTAATGGTTGGCAATGATTGTGCTAATGCCGGGGCTGCGATTGCCCCTACTGATGCGCCTACGGCTGCTTTTTTAAGGAAGGAACGACGTTCCATTTTGCCTCCTGGAAAGTTAAATACCCGAAAAACTCTTCTTTGTAAGGATTGTTCGTAGCCGGGCTATTGGCTCGTGTTACGAGCCCACGATTCTAGGGACGATGTGCAAGGTTTGCAACAGGAAAACCTTAACATTCGTGAAACTACTTACCTCGATGCATTCAAAATTTTCATGCGGCTTCGGCGCGTTTTTCATCTTCGCCATTGCTGGGCCCGGCATGGGCCAAGGTCATGTCGTCGACAAGGGTGCAGAGCCAGCAGGATGGGAGAAATATGGCTAGGCAATTTCGCTTCGGTACGGCTGCAGGAGTGGCCGCGCGAACGAAACGCAGGAAGGAGCGGAAGAACCGTATGAAGCGGTGGATCAGGAGGAAGTGCGTCTACCACCAATCAAGTCATAGGCGAAACAGCGCGCAGAGGCACAGCGATCACTGCGCCTCTGCCGTAAATCTCAATTGCCGGCGATCGTCATGTTTTCGAGCAGTATCGAGCCGGTTTGTTTCGTGCCGCGAATCAGCGTGTCGGCACCGACCGCAACGATTTGCCGGAGCATGTCCTTCATGTTGCCGGCGATGGTGATTTCCTCGACCGGATACTGGATCACGCCATTTTCCACCCAGAAGCCCGATGCGCCGCGCGAATAGTCGCCAGTCACGTAGTTCACGCCCTGCCCCATCAATTCGGTCACCAGCAAGCCGGTACCCAGTTTTTTCAGCATGGCCTTGAAGCTGTCGTCCGGCGTCGTCAACGAGGAAGTCAATGCGAGATTGTGTGAGCCGCCTGCGTTGCCGGTGGTTTTCATGCCCAACTTGCGCGCGGAATACGTCGACAGGAAATATCCTTGCACGACGCCGTCCTTCACCACGTCGCGCCTGCTGGTCCTGACACCTTCTTCGTCGAATGGTGCAGAGCCGACCGCGCCTGCCACATGCGGGTCTTCCACGATCCGGATATGCGACGGGAACACCTGCGTGCCGAGCGAATCGAGCAGGAAGGTGGACTTGCGATACAGTGCACCGCCCGACACCGCCTGCACGAACGCGCCGAGCAGTCCGGCTGCCAGCGGCGCTTCGAACAGTACCGGGCACTTGCGCGTGTCCAGCTTGCGCGCGTTGAGCCGCGCCATCGCCCGTTCTGCCGCATAGCGCCCGATCGCTTCCGGATCCGCCAGCTTGCCCGGATCGCGCATTGACGAGTACCAATCGTCGCGCTGCATGTTGCTGCCCTTGCCGGCGATAGGCGCAACGGACAAGGTGTGCCGCGAATAGGCATAGCCGCCCATGAAGCCGCGTGTATTGGCCGAGATGAAATGCGATTGCTGCGCATACACACCCGCGCCTTCGCTATTGGTCACGCGCTTGTCGACTGCGAAGGCCGCCGCTTCGCAACGCGTCGCCAGCGCGACCGCATCTTCCGTCGACAGCAGCCATGGATAACAGAGTTGCAAATCGCGCGGCGACATTTCCAGCATGTCCGCATCCGGCAAGCCGGCGCAATCGTCTTCTGCTGTGAAACGCGCGATGTTATAGGCGGCCTCCACCGTCGCCTGCAGCGACTGGCGCGAAAAATCCGAGGTGCTGGCATTGCCGCGCCGGATGTGCTTCTCCTCGCCGAGATAGACGGTGACGCCAATGCCCTTGTCCTTGTTTTGCTCGATCGTCTCGATCTTGCCCTTGCGTACCGAAACCGACAAGCCACTCCCCTCGCTGATCTCCACCGCCGCGTCCGATGCGCCTTTTTCCCTGGCGAAACGCAGCACATCCTGCGCGATCTGCTTCAACTGGTCCTGGCTATGGGTAAATACGGGTGCGCTCATGGGCTTATTCTTCGGAAGGCATTTAAAACAGTTATCATAGCAGTCGTTTACTGATGCCACGTCGTGATCCCCCTGCGTCCGGCTGAAAACCGCGGCATCCGCATCAACACAGGCACGCGGCACAGTACGATCCGAACACTTCGTCTTACTCAATACCTACCATGCCAAATCCCAACCGAGGCTCGTGCGGCTTCCAATCCAACGAATTCGAACAGGAATACGATCGTCCTTCCAAGTCGCAGTTGAAGCGTGAAATGACCGCGCTTCAAGATCTGGGGCAAGAGCTCGTCGACCAGCCGAAAGACCGCGTCAAGCGCGTGCCGATGCCGGAAGATGTACGCGACGCCATTCTTGAGTGCCAGAAGATCAAGGACCATGAAGGCCGCCGCCGCCAGTTGCAATATGTCGGCAAGAAGATGCGCACACTGGAAGAAGACGAGATCGCCGCGATCCACAAGGTGCTCGATAGCTGGAAAGGCGCATCGAAGGCGGAAACCGCCGCAATGCATGCACTGGAGCGGCGGCGTGAAAAACTGCTCGCCAACGACGATGCACTGACGGAATTGCGCGCGAAACATCCAGACATCGACATGCAGCACCTGCGCACGCTGATCCGCAATGCGCGCAAGGAACAGGCAGAGAACAAGCCGCCCAAGGCCTATCGCGAAATCTTCCAGATCTTGAAGCAGCTGCAATCTCCCACTCCGGCGCAAACGGCGGAACAAGATGACGACGAAGAACAAGAGTAATCCGGACGAAGTCCTGATCGGCCTGGTGTCGATCTCGGACCGCGCCTCGAGCGGCGTCTACGAAGACCAGGGCATTCCGGCGCTGCGCGACTGGTTCACCTCTGCGCTCGCGAGCCCGTGGAAGATGGAGACACGCCTGATTCCGGACGAGCGTGCGGCGATCGAGAAGGCATTGATCGAATTGGTGGACGACATGCGATGCGATCTGGTGCTGACTACCGGCGGTACCGGCCCCGCGCGGCGCGACCTCACGCCGGAAGCAACACTGGCAGTCGGTACCAAGGAGATGCCCGGTTTCGGCGAACAGATGCGGCAGATCAGCCTGAAGTTCGTCCCGACCGCAATCCTGTCGCGTCAGGTTGCAGTAATCCGGGAAACACCGGATCACGCGGCACTCATCATGAATCTGCCGGGCCAGCCAAAATCGATCAAGGAAACGCTGGAAGGATTGAAGGATGCGGACGGCAAGCAGGTCGTCGCCGGCATTTTTGCCGCCGTACCCTACTGCATCGACCTGATCGGCGGACCGTACATCGAAACCCATGAAGCGGTGTGCAAGGCATTCCGCCCGAAGTCGGCAATCCGGCAGCGCTGAAGCCGATTCACCGACGTCATTCCGAGCGAAGCGAGGAGCGACAGTGTTCAGCGCTGCCGCTCAAACGTCCAAAGCGCAGCCCTCATCACATTGCCCCAAGTTTTCTTGACACTCTCAATCCGCCTGGAAAATCATCATGGCCAACCTGCTTGAAACCATTCAGATCGAAACCGCTGCCAATCCCTCCGTCGCCGTTATCTGGCTGCATGGCCTCGGCGCGGACGGGTCCGACTTCGTACCGATCGTCAACGAACTGGACTTGAATGGTTGCCCGGCGATCCGCTTTGTCTTTCCGCATGCACCCACCATGCCGGTGACGATCAACAATGGCTACGTGATGCGCGCCTGGTACGACATCCTCGGTACCGACCTCGTCAAACGCGAGGATGAAGCGGGCCTGCGCAAATCGCAGGAAATGGTCGAGCAACTGATTGCACAGGAAAAATCGCGCGGCATCCCTGCCGAACGCATCATCCTCGCCGGCTTCTCGCAAGGCTGCGCGATGACGCTGCAAACCGGCTTGCGCCATCCGGAAAGGCTGGCCGGCCTGTTGTGTCTGTCGGGTTATGTACCTATCCACACCACGATCCCGGCGGAACGCCATAGTGCAAACCATGACACGCCGATCTTCATGGCGCATGGCCGCGGCGATCCGGTGATCCCGATCGACCGTGCGGAAAAGTCGCGCGACCTCCTTCAGTCGCTCGGCTACAAGGTGGAATGGCACGAGTACATGATGATGCCGCACTCGGTGTGCGAAGCGGAAATTGAGGATATCGGCAAGTGGCTGCGCCGCGTGCTGGCGTAAGCGCCATTGTTCGATGAGGGAGCGGCGATCCGCCCCTCTTGCCAAATTATCGGTCTGCCAGACTGTCAGACGACTTACTTGAACACGACGGTCTTGTGACCGTTCAGCAGGATACGGTGTTCGACAAACCACTTCACCGCGCGCGCCAGCACCACGCATTCGACATCGCGCCCGATCGCGGTCAACGTGTCCGGTTCCATCGCGTGATCGACGCGTTCCACATCCTGCTCGATGATCGGCCCTTCGTCCAGATCGCTCGTCACGAAATGCGCCGTTGCGCCGATCAGCTTCACGCCGCGTTCGTGCGCCTGATAGTAGGGCTTGGCACCCTTGAAGCTCGGCAGGAATGAATGGTGGATGTTGATGGCGCGCCCTCTCAGCGCCTCGCACATCGGCGGCGACAGAATCTGCATGTAGCGCGCCAGTACCACGAGGTCGATATCGTTCGACGTCACGATCTCCAGGATGCGCGCTTCCTGTGCCTGCCTGGCTTCGACTGAAGCACCTGTTGCCAGCGGCAGATGGTGGAATGGAATGTTGTAGCTGGCCGCCAGCTGGTAAAAATCGGTGTGATTGGAAACAATGGCCGGAATTTCCACCGGCAGCAAACCGCTCTTGTAGCGGAACAGCAAGTCATTCAGGCAGTGGCCGATCTTCGACACCATCAGCATCATGCGGGGTTTCTTGCGCGCATCGTGCAGTTGCGCATTCATCTGCATGGACGCGGCCAGCGTCGCGAAATCGGCGCGCAGCTTGCCGTCACTGACTTCCGGATTTTCCGCCGCAAAATGCACGCGCATGAAGAACAGCTTCGACTGCGCATCGCCGAACTGGGCGGAATCGATGATGTTGCAACCGTTCTCGGCGAGGAAGCCCGATACACGATGAACGATGCCGCGGTGGTCGGGGCAGGATAAGGTGAGGATGTATTCCGGATGCATGGATGTCGAATGTGTGTGCAAGGCGCTTGACGATGTTGCAAGCGGGAGGCCGTTATTGTCGCATGGCTTGCAGACACAAACAAAAGCCCGGGCGTACATGGCGTGCCCCGGGCTTTTCAGGAATGGCAGATCACGAATCATGGATCCATGACCGCTGCGAACGCGAGCGCCGCAGCAATGCCGTTTGCGGAAAAGATGCCGCCGGCGCACTTCCCCGAGCGCCGGCGATCCGCATGTTCGAGTTTTTCTACTTTCGGGCAGGCCTCAATCAGCCAGCCTTGGCAACCGACAAGCCCTTCGACACGGAAGCAGTGCCAACCTGGATGTCGCCGGAAAGCTGGCCGCCCTCCTCGATCACGACCTTGCCATAGCGGACAGTGCCGGTCACCTTGCCTGTCGAATAGATAACCAGCTTCTGGCGCACGGTCAGATCGCCGTCGAATTCGCCATGGATTTCGGCGATGTCGATTTCGGCGGAGCCCTTGAATGCGCCGCGCTCGGCGATCTGGATCACGCGCGAGTCGATCGTCGCTTCAACGCGGCCTTCGACGACCAGCGTGTCGCAATCGGTGATTTCAACGCCCTTGAGCTTGATGTTCGGGCCGACGATCAGCTTGCTGCCGCCTTCGTTGGTGGTAGCTGGAGCGGGGTTCAGCGCGGAAGCCGCCGGGCCGGAACCGAGCGGAGTGGCTGGCTTGGCAATACCGGAACTGCCTGCCGGCATGATGCCGCTGGAAGTATTGAGGGGAGAATTCGGCGTTGTATTTTCGCGTTTGCCAAAAAGCGTTTCGGAACGAAGCATGTGATCTCCTGAATATGGTGGACGGATGACGTGGCGGTTGCATCAAAAAGAAAACGTTGTCAGCAGTTGCATTTGTCAATGCCACTCTGGACAGCCATTTTCACTATGGAAAGCGGACTCTCCCTCGCTTGAACCGAAGCAATATTGCCGATTCTCAGCTTCGAGGCCATGCCATGGAGAAAGTTCCTGCTGTTACATTTTATAAAAAAGTACGGTCGTTCAAATTCGGGTATAGTCAAATTCGATTTCATGAATGGCATCGCTGCACACGCGCAGCGCAAGCACGGCTCCAGCATCGTCCGAATGAGCATTCATGAAACACATTCCTCAGACCACAAAATTGGAGACAACCATGAGCACCATGGCGAACAGGCAGTTCCGTCTTGCAGCGCGTCCCATCGGCATGCCGAAACCCACAGACTGGAAATTCACGACCGAGCCGGTGCGCGACATCGAGGACGGCGAGATTTTCGTCAAGACGCAGTACCTGTCGCTCGACCCTGCAATGCGCGGCTGGATGAACGAGGGCAAATCGTATATCCGCCCGGTCGCGATCGACGAAGTCATGCGCGCCGGCGGCATCGGCAAAATCATCGCGTCGAAGTCGCCGAAGTTTGCCGTCGGCGATTACGTCTCGGGCGGCATCGGCGTGCAGGAATACTGGGCGGGGCCGGCGGATGACAAGACGGCCAATTTCTACAAGGTCGATCCGAAGGCAGCACCGCTGCCGAAATACATGAATGCGCTCGGCATGCCCGGCATGACGGCCTATTTCGGCCTGCTGGAAGTCGGCCAGCCGAAAGCGGGCGAAACCGTCGTGGTGTCCGGCGCGGCAGGCGCGGTCGGCCAGACGGTCGGCCAGGTTGCGAAACAGAAAGGCTGCCGCGTGGTCGGCATTGCCGGCGGCAAGGAGAAGTGCGATTTCGTCGTCAACGAACTCGGTTTCGATGCCTGCATCGATTACAAGGCCGGCTCGGTCAAGGAAGGATTGAAGGCAAACTGCCCCAAAGGCGTCGATGTCTATTTCGACAACGTCGGCGGCGACATCCTCGACGACGTGCTGACGCGGATCAACATGAAGGCGCGCATCATCATCTGCGGCGCGATCTCACAGTACAACAACACGACGCCAGTCAAGGGACCGGCCAACTACCTGTCGCTGCTGGTAAACCGCGCGCGGATGGAAGGCATCGTCGTCTTCGACTACGCCGACCGCTACCATCTGGGTGTAGCCGAAATGGCGAAGTGGATGCAGGAAGGCTCGTTCAAGACGCGCGAAGATATCGTCGAAGGGCTGGAGACATTTCCGCAGGCGCTGTTGATGTTGTTCGAAGGAAAGAACTTCGGAAAGCTCATTCTGCAGGTGGCGAAAGACTGAGTCTGGCAAACACTCAGGCCTGACTGCCGAAGATGGCGGAGAGCAGCGCCGGCCAGGCCGGATGCTGCTTCAAGGCCGCGTTGGCCGGATCGTGCAAGGCAATCGGCAACAGGCTGCAGCGAGCCACCGCTGCAGCTTGCAGCAGCACCATGGCGTCGTCCGCGCGGCCCAGCGCAAGCAGTGAAGCCGCGTGCATCGCATTGGTACAGGCATTGCCGGCACCGCAGCGGGTGCAAATGCCGATCACATCCAGCGCGCCCTCCGTATCTCCTGTGCGCGCCAATGCATAACTCAGTATCGCGGGCGCCAGTGTCAGGGCTTGCCGCGACAGCGCCAGCTTCCACGCGGATTCGACGACTTCAGCCGTCGGCTGACGCCATGCCTGCAATGCGGTGAGATACAGCTCGGCCATCTCGTTGTCGGGTGCCAGCGCGCAGGTCGCTTCGGCTTCGCGCAATGCTTCGTCGGGATAGCCGGCATGCGCATGTGCGCGCGCCAGCGTGATCCGCATCAATACGGCGTAAGGATGCAATTGCACGGCCGCGCGCAATGCCGTTCTCGCATCCTCGGACCGTCCGACCGCGAGCAAGTGCCAGCCGTAATGGAAATTGCTGTCCGCATCGTCCGGGTTGTCGCGCAAGGCCCGCATGCACGCTGCTTCGGCTTCCCTGAAGCGCCACGCGCGATCGAGCAGCGCGGCGCGCGCCGAATTCAAGCCGACGGTCACCGGCGCGAGCCGTTCTGCCGCGTCGAGATGCTGCAACCCCTCTTCCAGCAATTCCGGCTGCGGATTGACTCCCCAGCTGCTCCCGCCTCCCAGACATTCAGCCAGCGCAATTCGCGCTGCCGCATAGTCGGGTGCAGCGGCAATGGTGGTGCGCAGGATTTGCTCGGCCTGCGCCAGCGCGGCCGGCGTCCGTTGCAGCGTCAGATGTCGCGCGTACAGGAAGGCTTCGGAAATGGGCGATGGCGCCTGCGCCGCCGACAACAGGCGTTGATTCGGCGTCGAAGCGGCGGAAACTGCGGTCAAGCGATAGCCGCGGCCATACAGCGATGTGACGTTGCCGGCACCCGGCAGCGTGCGCAACAGATGTCGTATCTTGTGAATGCAGCGCGTCAGGCTTTCATCCGACATGCTGCGACCGCCCCATACCTGCTCGGCAAAGTCGTCCTTGCTCACTGACAACGGCGATCTGGTGAGCAACAAGTGCAGCACCGCCTGCTCCTTCGGCGGCAGCGCCAATGCCTGCAAGCCGTAATAAACACAGCCATCCTCGCCAGCACGCAATCCGCTCGCGGCGTAATCCGGCGCAACGCCATCGGGCTGGTGGAAGGCCATCAGAATCTGATCAGGATGTGGCGACTCATGCAATTTATGATCGCACAACGAACCTGGCCTTGAAAAGCGAAGTTCGTGCGCCCTAGAGCGATTTTCAAATCAATGAATGGAATAACCGCAGTGGGCGAACCAGCCGCTGGCATCGCTGTTGCTGATTCTGCCGATCACTTTGGTGAGCGCCTGATCAAGCGCCTCACGTGTCCGGGCCTTCATGCCGCGCAAGCGGGTTTTGATTTTGGACCAGCAAGGCTCGATCGGTGACCAGTCGGGAGAGTACGGCGGCAGGTAAATCAGTTGCGCGCCGGCGCCAGCAATCATGGCTTCAATGTCCGGGACCTTGTGGACGCTCAGGTTATCCATCACCACCACGTCACCTGAGCGCAGCGTCGGCACCAGAGCATGGGCAACACAAGCCCGGAATACCGCCGCATCGACCGCGCCTTCGACCGTCATGACGGCCTCCATGCCATGGCAGGAAAGCGAACCGGGAATGCTGACATTGCGCCCGAAGTTTCCCGGTACCGCGTCATGCACCCGCTGGCCGTGCATCGCCCGTCCATAACGACGCGTCATGGCAATGTTCAGGCCGGACTCGTCGATGAATTTCAGCCTTTTGACAGGACAGGATGCGATCTGCTTGCGGTAGCGACGACGTGCCAGACGTACGCGCGCCGTGTCCCGTTCTGTGGCATGTACGGTCTTTTTTTCGGCGCAGGCCCATCCGATGCAGAACCCGGCACATGGTGGGTTCACTGACGGCAATGCCGGTACCGGCCTGCAATCGTCCGATCAACTCTTTCAAAGTCAGATCGGACTGTTCCAGCAGCCACTGCCGCAATTGCTCTCGGCAAGCCTCATCAAGCAGTACGCGTCGTCCGGATTTATGCCGCTGTCGAACCAGCTCGCCGCCACTGCGGCGATAGTGGCTCAACAGCGCTTCGACAAAGGACAGGCTGACATTGAAAAACCCGGCCACTTCGCGTTGCGATTGTGTTCCTCGTTCGCACGCCTGCACGATTTTCCGCCGTAAATCCTCAGAATAGGGAGCCGCCATGATTGCACCTTCGGCATTGCATATATGCCCATGGGACCCGCATTCTGGTTTTACGTTCCTTTTGCCGTTATGAAATTCGCTCTAACGATAAAGAGACTCAAGGAGACTATATGAAACAGGTATTGATCCGGCAAGCGCGTCCGCTGCCGACCAAGATGAGAACCGTTGTCTGTGCCGGGCTGATCGCGGCCGGTTCGTGGATGACGCCATCGGCAATCGCCGACAACGCAATCAAGACGGTCGATCCGGTGCAGTTTGCGCAAACGCCCCTGACTCTCTCCAATGGCATCCAGGGCACGGTGGTGAACGTGCCGAGCCGCGACCCGGTCGATTACGGTCCGCTGCTCAAGGGAGAGTTGGGCAAGGAAGTCACGCTGACGGCACAACTGTTCATGCCGAAGAATGCGCGCGGTCCGATCCCGGCTGTGATCGTGACGCCCGGTAGCGGCAACATCGGACCGCACCATATCGCCCATGCAGCGACGTTGACCTCGGCCGGAATCGCCGCCCTGGTACTCGATCCGTTCACGGCGCGCAAAGTCACCAGCACGGTCGCCGACCAGAGTCTCGTCAGCTGGGCGGCCAGCACCTATGACGTATTTGCCGCGATCAAGGTCTTGCGCGCGCAAGCGGGCATCGACGGCGCGCGGATCGGCGCAACCGGCGGCAGCCGCGGCGGCACGGCAGTCATGATGGCGGCATCCGCGCCTTTGTCGAATGCGATATTGGGCCCCGGCAAAGGACTGAGCGCCGTGGTCGCGGGATATCCCTGGTGCGGCGCCCAGTTCCATTCCGCAAAACTAGCGGACAAGGCATCGCTGCTGGTACTGCAAGGCGACAAGGATGACTGGGTCTCGGTCCAGCAGTGCCAGGATGCCACGCACGCGATGAAGATCGCCGGCCAGAACGTCAGCATGAAGCTCTTCCCCGGCGCGCTGCATTCCTTCGACCGCGAAGGTGTTCCCCGTACCCCGATCCCGGAAGCCGTCACATCCACGATCTATCCGACCGTCTATATGGATGACGCTGGCCATTACTACAACATGCGTACCGGCAAGGTCGATCCTGCCCTGACGAAGGCGGTGTTCGACACCTATGCCGTGAAAGGCGGCTTCCTGCGCAAAGGCGTGACCATCGGCAGCGACGGCACGCAGGCAGCGGAGTTTTCCCAGGAGATGCTGGACTTCTTCAAGGACCGGTTGCAGCAGCCTTGAGCACAAGGCTGCAAGCGTTCCATGTTCCGGCTTGAGCGGACTCCCCTTCCGCTCAAGCCGGTCTGCGCCACAAGTCATCCAATCCGCGCAAACCGCCACCCCTGCGGTTGCGTGCATCGCTGCAAGTACCAGAAAGGCAAGCGCCTTTTCGCCAAGCCATCCGGATTACCCATCTTGATCAACTCTTGCCGTGATAGCGCATTGCGAGATTGACCAGGAGAACCTCATGAGGTATTTCACGTGGGTTCTGGACATCGACCTCGCGCTCGCCTTCGGCATCATCAATGTGATGTGGCTTGAAGCGAACTACGCCTTCGCCGTTCGCGACGAAGAACAGACGAAACAGCGATTTGAGCAGGCGCGCCAACGGAACACATCACAGCGACGTTGAACGAAACGCGTTTGAAACATGCATGAAAAAAGCGCTGCGGGAAATCCGGCAGCGCTTTTTTCGGAGCGAAAATGATTACTTGCTGCGGCTCTTGTATTCGCCGGTGCGTGTATCGATTTCGATCTTGTCGCCGATTCCAACGAACAGCGGCACAGGAATTTCAAAACCTGTCGAGATCTTCGCGGGCTTCAGCACCTTGCCCGAAGTATCGCCCTTGACAGCCGGTTCGGTGTAGGTGACTTCACGAACGATCGTGGTCGGCAGTTCAACCGAAATCGCCTTGCCGTTGTAGAACACGACTTCGCATGCCATGCCGTCTTCGAGATAGTTGAGCGCATCGCCCATGTTCTCGCCTTCGACTTCGTACTGGTTGTATTCGGCATCCATGAGCACATACAGTGGATCGGCGAAATACGAATAAGTGGCTTCTTTCTTCTCGAGCACGACGACGTCGAACTTGTCATCACCACGGAATACGTTTTCCATAGGCGAGTTCGTCAGGAGATTTTTCATCTTCCACTTGTAGGTGAAGCCCGTGCGGCTCGAACCATTGACATCGGAACGAAGCACAATAAAAGGCTGGCTGTCAACCATGATGATGTTGCCAACACGAATTTCTTTTGCAGTTTTCATAGAGAAGGTACGTAAAAAACAGGTTGCTAAACGTTACATGGTCAACAGCACCGCACGTTCACGCTTGATCGAAAGGCGCTATAGGATTAACCGCGCATTATACTTTGTTTTCCGAAGTCACTGACAACGCGGCCTGCGAACCTGAGAAAATTGGACGCCAAGTCTCCGTTTTCCAATATTTGCCTCTGCCAATCAATAGAGCGACATGCAATTTCTGGCATGTCCGCCTGAAAGGACAGCCACAGTGCAGACCAGTCGACCTGCTCTTCCACGCCATCTACCTTGGCGTCATTCCAACCCAAAGAGAAGACATTCAAGCTTTCCATGTCGACTGAATAACGCTGCAAGAATGCACGCAATTTCACATGATGCAGGTTTTTGTCTTGCGGGTAGATATGCCAGATGAACGGCTTGCCTGCCCACTGCGCGCGAACAAAGGAATCCTCTCCACGCACGAAATTGAGGTCGCACGCCCATAACAGCCTGTCGTAATCCGGTTGTGCGACAAAAGGCAAGACACGCACGGTGAGCGCACTGCAGGTGCGTACCGCCCCCGGTTTTGCCTCCCCATCCAAAAATGCTTGAACCGCCTCGGTCGCAACTCCTTCAGGCACCAGACAAGTGATTGCGGCATCACTGCTTTGCCATGCGTCGAACAGTGCCGAGACTGGGGCGTGCGGATAACAAAACAAGGACACCTTCAACGATGCCATTTCCGCCGGCGTCATGCCAAACTGCACAAGAAAAGCCGTCATGGCCGCTTGATCTGATTGAAATTGCCGACGTTGCTCTTCTAGGGACGATTCGCACAGCAAGCCGCCCGTTTTGCCGGTGAAGCCAGGGAAGAAGAAATATTTCGTCAATGGCATGCGTGGATGACGCGAGGGCAAGGTATGGCAACCTTCAACCCATTCCTCGGCGGTCAAGCCTTCAAGATTGAGCCACACCGGACGCGGATTGCATTCTGCCATTGCGGCAATGTAGCCTGGCGGGATATCGCAACCGAAAAATTCCATGACTATATCGGCGACATCGTCAGGCGAAAACACCCCCTCCTGATTGCGCCAGTGGCGCACCGTCACACCGGCAAGCTGCTGCACTTCAGCATCAGTCTCGACACCTGGACAAATCCGCTGAAAGCTCCGCAAATCATCCACCCACAAAGTGACGGCGATGCCGTGCTCTTGTTGTATTTGCCTTGCAAAGCGCCAGCAGATACCAATGTCCCCAAAGTTATCGACGACTTTGCAAAAAATAGCGAGGGATGTTGCTTGATTTTGATTCAGGAACATTTTTGATGAGTTAAGCGCACCAGTCGTTACACGCCTATCACCCCGAGGGGGCGACGACACGAAAACAGATACAGGTAAAGAAAAGACAATGCGCGATCGGGGCAATGCACGGAATGGTATCGCAGAAAAGAAAAACGCCACGCAAATGCGTGGCGTTTTATCTGGCGTCTCCACGGGGATTCGAACCCCGGTACTCACCGTGAAAGGGTGATGTCCTAGGCCTCTAGACGATGGAGACAGTGACCTTGCCAACAAAAAGCGCCACGCTTTCGCGTAGCGCCTTTATCTGGCGTCCCCACGGGGATTCGAACCCCGGTACTCACCGTGAAAGGGTGATGTCCTAGGCCTCTAGACGATGGGGACAGTAACCTGTCGAACTGCAGCCTATTACTTTTACCGCACTTTTCGCTGGTGGAGGTAAGCGGGATCGAACCGCTGACCTCTTGCATGCCATGCAAGCGCTCTCCCAGCTGAGCTATACCCCCGTGCGAAGAAACGAGATTATAGCAAAGGTTTTTCTCTGGTGTAAATCACCTTTTCGACACCTCAGAGAAATTTCGCCAGACGAGCCACGACGACCTCACGTCCGAACAATTCGAGTACGGCATCGATCGCCGGTGTCTGCAATTGTCCCGTCACGATCAAGCGCAGCGGCATTGCCAATTGCGGCATTTTCAACTTGTGCGCAGCCAATGTTTCTTTCATCAATGCAGACAATGCCGCCTTGTTCCATTCGACGCTCTTGCAGCCTTCCGCAAACTGGAGCAACGCCGGCTTCACCACTTCCGTCACGTGCTGCGCAAAGAGCGCGGCATCCGGCAACGGTTGACGATAGAACAGCATCGCGCCGGAAGCCAGTTCATTGATCGTGTTGGCACGGTCCTTCATCAAGGCGATGACCGACTGCAGCTCGGGTGCACCGTCGAACTGCGCCCCTTCTTTTTCCATCAATGGACGCACCAGCCCTTCAAGGCGGGCATTGTCGGCTTGCTTGATGTAGTGATTGTTGAGCCAGGCCAGCTTTTCCGGATTGAATTGCGCCGGCGACTTCGACAAGTGATCGAGATCAAACCATTCGCATAATTGCTCTGTCGAAAAAATTTCATCATCGCCATGGCTCCAGCCCAGACGTGCCAGATAATTCAGCATTGCCTCCGGCAAATAGCCTTGTGCGGGGTACTCCATCACACTGACCGCGCCGTGTCGCTTGGACAGCTTCTCGCCATCCGCGCCGAGAATCATGGGCACGTGGCCGTATTGCGGCAGCGGCGCACCGAGCGCTTGCAGGATGTTGATCTGGCGCGGAGTGTTGTTGACGTGATCGTCGCCGCGGATCACGTGAGTGATCTGCATATCCCAGTCGTCGATCGCGACGCAGAAATTGTAGGTCGGCGTGCCATCGGGACGCGCGATGATCAGGTCGTCCAGCTCGCGGTTGGAAATGGTAATTGGCCCCTTGACCAGATCGTTCCACGTCACGTCGCCTTCGGGCGGATTACGAAAACGCACTACCGGCTTGCGCCCTTCCGGCACCGGCGGCAAGGTTTTTCCCGGCTCCGGACGCCAGGTACCGTCATAGCGCGGCTTCTCGCCTGCGGCGCGCTGGCGCTCGCGCATGGCTTCGACCTCTTCCGGCGAGGAATAGCAGTGATAAGCCGTGCCGGATTGGAGCATTTGCATGACGACTTCGCGATAGCGGTCCATCCGCTTCATTTGATAGAACGGCCCCTCGTCATGCTGCAGCCCAAGCCATTCCATGCCATCGAGAATCGCCTGCACCGCTTCCGGCGTCGAGCGTTCGAGGTCGGTGTCTTCGATGCGCAGAATGAATGTGCCGCCGAAATGACGGGCATAGGCCCAGGAAAATAGCGCGGTACGGGCACCGCCTAGATGAAGATAACCTGTCGGGCTGGGAGCGAAGCGGGTACGGACTGTCATGGCAATGAAAAACGGCCTTGGGTCGCCAAAGCCGTGGGGATGAATGAGAAGCCGTTATTTTACAGCGTCACCAAGCGCGGTGACGCGGCAGGACACAGGAAATTGGCAGGAAATAATGTCTTTTCCGCCACAGCAATCGATGATGAGCCACACTGCTAAAATGACGGTTTTACCTCACAACGATTGCCACATGAGCACCACATCGCATCGCAAGCTGTTCGTCACCACCGCCCTTCCCTACGCCAACGGCGCGTTCCACATCGGCCACATCATGGAATACATCCAGGCCGATATCTGGGTACGGTTTCAGCGCATGCAAGGCAATGAGGTGCATTTCGTCGGTGCGGACGATGCGCATGGCGCGCCGATCATGATCGCGGCGGAAAAGGCGGGCATCACACCGCAGGAGTTCGTGGCGAATATCGCCGCCGGCCGCAAGCAATACCTCGATGGCTTTCACATCGAATTCGACAACTGGCACTCCACCGACAGCCCTGAAAACTCCGAGCTGTCACAGGAGATCTATCGCCACTTGCGCGACGAGGCGAAACTGATCACGACAAAGACCATCGAGCAATTTTTCGATCCGGTCAAGAACATGTTCCTGCCGGATCGCTACATCAAGGGCGAATGTCCGAAATGCGGCACCAAGGATCAGTACGGCGATTCCTGCGAGAACTGCAGCGCCGTCTATGCGCCAACCGACTTGAAGAATCCATACTCGACGCTGTCCGGCGCGACACCGGTGATGAAGTCGTCCGAACACTTTTTCTTCAAGCTGTCCGATCCGAAATGTATTGAATTCCTGCGCGAGTGGGCACTCGACTCGAACCGCCTTCAGCCCGAAGTCGCCAACAAGGCGCGCGAATGGCTGGAAGGTGGCGATGGTTTGGGCGACTGGGACATCAGCCGCGATGCTCCCTATTTCGGCATCGAGATCCCGGATGCACCGGGCAAGTATTTCTACGTCTGGCTGGACGCGCCGATCGGCTACCTCGCATCGCTGAAGAATTATTTCGGCAAGACCAGGGTTGATTTTGACGCCTTCATGGCTTCGCCAGATACCGAGCAGTATCACTTCATCGGCAAGGACATCATGTATTTCCACACACTGTTCTGGCCGGCCATGCTGCACTTCGCCGGACGCAAGGTGCCGAACAATGTGTTCGTCCATGGCTTCATCACCCTCAGCGGCGAGAAGATGTCGAAATCGCGCGGCACGGGCATTTCACCGCTACGCTATCTCGACGTCGGCATGAACCCGGAATGGCTGCGCTATTACATTGCGGCAAAGCTCAATGCCAAGGTTGAGGATGTGGATTTCAATCCGGACGACTTCGTTGCCCGCGTGAATGCGGATCTGATCGGCAAGTACGTGAACATCGCGAGCCGCGCTGCGGGCTTCATCACCAAGCGCTTCGACGGCAAGTTGAGCGACCCGGTTGCATCGGGCAAGTCGACCAACAAATTCTGGCAGTTGATTGCCGCCGGCGAAGAAACGGCCATCCGCGACGCATTCGAAGCGAGAGAATACGGCAAGGCAATCCGTCAGATCATGGCACTGGCCGACGAGGTCAATCAATTCGTCGACACGAAAAAACCCTGGGAACTGGCAAAGGATTCGGAGAACAATGAAGCGCTGCAAGATGTCTGCAGTGACTTGCTGCTGTCGTTCTACCGTCTGACGATTTATCTCGCGCCAATTCTTCCCTCGCTCGCAAGAAAGGTCGCGACGCTGTTCCATGTCGAACGCGATCTCAACTGGGCAGACCTGCAATCGACACCTTCGTCAATCCGGAATTTTGAGCATCTGATGACACGTGTCGATCCGAAAATGCTGGATGCGTTGTTCGAGGCGCCTGCTCCTGCGGCCGCTACGTCTGCGCCTGCGCCAGCGTCTGCAACAGATGACACCATCGAACCACTCGCACCGGAAATCAAGATCGATGATTTCGCCAAGATTGATCTGCGCATTGCAAAGATCGTCAATTGCGAACACGTCGAAGGTTCCGACAAACTGCTGCGTCTGACACTGGATGCTGGTGAAGGACGCATGCGCAATGTCTTTTCGGGCATCAAATCGGCATACAAGCCGGAAGACCTTATCGGCAAGCTGACCGTGATGGTCGCCAACCTCGCGCCGCGCAAGATGAAGTTCGGCGTGTCGGAAGGCATGGTGCTGGCTGCCTCTGCCGCCGACGAGAACAACAATCCCGGAATTTACGTGCTCAATCCGTGGCCCGGTGCCGAACCCGGCATGCGGGTTCGTTAACCGCATCGTCACATGGACATTGTCATCAGAGAAGCCGTCACCGACGATGCGCAATTGATCGCGGACCTGACCCGTGCGGCGTGGGCGGAAAAGGTTGCACCGACCTCGAGCGGACATCACGAGTCGGCGGAGCGCACTCTCCATGACTTGCAACACGGCGGCGGATTCGTACTGATGCTGAATGACAAGCCGATCGGCTCGGTGCGCTGGATTCCCGTCGAAACCGCACCGCATGTCTGGGAAATCATGCGCATGGGCGTGCTGCCTGCCTATCGCGGCGAACGCCTGTCGCAGCATTTGCTGGAGGCGGTCATCCATCGCGCACAGGCTGCCGACATCAACGAACTTCGCCTGGGCGTGCGTGCGGATCAGACGCGATTGCTTGACCTGTACGCGGCGTACGGTTTCGAACTTGCACCGGAACTGGAGTACACCCACGCCAATCCGGCGGAACCGGCCCCCATGGTCATGCGCAGGATGCTCGGCTATTAAGGAACATCCGGCAAGATGAAATGAAACGATTTTGAGCCGGGTGACGCAGGGAATTCGACCACCTGGCCGGCCGTGTCTTTGGCGGAATTCCCTCGAAGACAAGGTAGAATATCGAGCGACCTCCCACTGTTGGCAAATAGACCATGATACTCAGCAAGCACAATCACGCCTACGAATCGGACATCACCAGATTCATCAAGGAACTGAAGCAAAAAGACCCGAACCTGGAACAGAAACAGCGTGTCGGCCGCGCCCTCCTGTGGGACAAGGAACCGATCGATCTCGACACGCAACGGCGCTCGACGGAATCCCGCGTACAGCAGCAAGCCTACGTCTATCAAAGCAAATAAAGTGAGCACTCAGCAGGACGCGCTGCTAGCGCATTTGCCACCCGATGCGCCCGAGCTTGCGCTGGCGGCGCAGCCTGATTCGACGCCGGATGTGGTCGATGGAATGGCATTTGCCAAGCTGTACGGCGAACCTCTGTTCAAGCTGCCTACGGACCTGTACATCCCGCCGGACGCACTCGAAATATTCCTGGAAGCATTCCAGGGTCCGCTGGACTTGCTGTTGTATCTCATCCGCAAGCAGAACTTCAATATCCTCGATATCCCGATGGCGCAGGTCACGCGTCAGTATCTGGAATATGTCGATCAGATCCGCGTGCGCAATCTCGAGCTTGCCGCCGAATATCTGCTGATGGCGGCGATGCTGATCGAGATCAAGTCGCGCATGCTGCTGCCGGTGAAAAAGGTGGACACCGGTGAAGAAGCCGAAGATCCGCGCGCCGAACTGGTGCGGCGCCTGCTGGAATACGAACAGATGAAACTGGCGGCACAGCAGATCGACACGCTGCCGCAGCTCGGCCGCGATTATCTCCGTGCGCAGATTTTCATCGAGCAAAACATGGTCACGCGCTGGCCCGATGTCAACGTCGTCGATCTGCAATCCGCCTGGGCAGACGTGCTCAAGCGCGCCAAGCTGACTGCGCATCACACCATCAGCCGTGAAGAGCTGTCCGTACGCGAGCACATGACGGGCATTTTGCGGCGGCTGCAATCATCCCGCTTTGTCGAGTTTGCCGATCTGTTCGACCCCTCGCGCGGCGTGCCGGTGCTGGTCGTCAATTTCATCGCGCTGCTTGAGCTTGCGAAGGAAACCCTGATCGAGATCACGCAGGCCGAAGCGTTTGCGCCGATCTACGTCCGCCTGGCATACTCGCCTGCCTGATCCCGGCCAATCCACGCCGCAACTTTCCAAGTCAGTCTCATGAAAATCATTTCCTCCATCGACGAACTGCGCGATCAGCTGCGCGGCCAACTGCGCACCGCATTTGTGGCCACCATGGGCAACCTGCACGAGGGCCATTTGTCGCTGATGCGGCTTGCCCGCAAGCATGGCGACCCGGTAGTGGCGTCGATCTTCGTCAACCGGCTGCAGTTCGGGCCGAACGAGGATTTCGACAAGTATCCGCGCACTTTTCAGGCCGACGTCGAGAAGCTGGAAAAGGAAGGCGTGTATGTGCTGTTCGCGCCGACCGAAAAGGACTTGTACCCAGAGCCGCAGGAATACCGTGTGCGCCCGCCTGACGATCTCGGCAACATTCTGGAAGGCGAATTCCGCCCCGGTTTCTTTACCGGCGTGACGACCGTGGTGCTGAAGCTCTTCTCTTGCGTGCAGCCGCGCGTGGCGGTGTTCGGCAAGAAGGATTATCAGCAGCTGATGATCGTGCGGAACATGGCAAGGCAGTTTGCCCTGCCGACCGAAATCATCGGGGCGGAAACCTGGCGTGCCGACGACGGACTCGCGCTGTCATCGCGCAACGGCTACCTGTCGGCAGAGGAACGGACCGAAGCGCCGGCCCTGTACAAATTGCTGAACGAGGTCGCGGATGAAGTCCGCTCCGGCCATCTCGATATCTTTTCGCTGGAAAAGGACGCGATGTCCAGACTGGCCGGACGCGGATGGAAACCGGATTACATCTCGATTCGCAAGCGTTCGGACCTGCAGCCGCCGGCGGCCGGCGACTTGGCAAAGGGCGAGCCGCTGGTTGTGGTCGCAGCGGCCAAGCTGGGCAATACGCGCCTGATCGACAATCTGGAAATTTAGGACTCCTCACGGTTGCGGCAACTCAGCGCAACCGTGAGATGGCTTCAGCCGTAGCTTTTGCTCACGAAGGGCGTTTCCATCAATCCCCGGCGCTGGTTGATGACCAGCGTCAGGGTGAAAAAGAAGTTGCACATCAGGTTGCACATTCTGGGCAATTCCATCGGTACCGCCCACCCCTCCTGCTCCACCCGCACCATGCAGCGGATCGCCTTCTTGGCAGCCGAACGCGCCATGTGCAACTGCGGCACCGGCATCTGTCCGCGCGGCAGCACGAAGCCTTGCACGCGGTCCGCGAGTTCATCGCGATAGTGCGCCAGCCGTCCCTGCAACCATTGAATATCCTCCTCCCCGATCGCCATACGCCCACGTATCGAGCCGTTGACATGGAACGCCAAGGGCTGCACGCGATCCAGGTCGGCGGCGATGTCGCGCATCGACGACTCCGCTTCTGGCAGCAGCGACAAGGCTGCGCCGATGTGACCGCATAGCTCGTCGGTCACGACTTCGAAATCGCACAGGCTGGACACTTCGTAGATGAAGGGATAGCAGAGCTCGTCCCGATTCTTGCCTGGTTTCATGGGCATCTACTCATGGATATCTACTTCAGCGCAACAACAGGTGGATTGGCCACCAGGTCCACATGGACGGGCACCTGGAAAACCTCGGAAAGATGGTGCTCGGTCAGCACTTCGGCGGGCCGGCCGAGCGCATGGATAGCGCCCTCGCGCAGCAGGCAAAGCCGGTCGCAGTAGCGCGCTGCCAGGCCGAAATCGTGGATCGACAGGATCACGCCGCGTTCGCCATCGGCATAAGTTCGCAACGCTTCCATCACGCTGCGCTGGTGCAGCAAATCGAGGCTGGCAATGGGCTCGTCGGCCAGCAGCAGCCGGGGTTGCCCCGCCAGCACGCGCGCCAGCCACACCCTGGCTTGCTCGCCGCCGGACAAGCGATCGACCCGCCGTCCCAACAAAGTTTCGATACCGGCTTGCCGGGCGGCGTCCCGCAGGGCTTGAGGATTGTTATCGCCCCAAGGCAAGCGGCCCAGCGCGACCACGTCTTCCACCTGCAGCGCCCACGCGCTGCCGGAGGATTGCGGCAGGAAGCCGATGCGTTGTGCCCGTTGGCGCATCGCCAGCCCGGCCAAGGCATGCCCTTCGAAATCGACCTCGCCCTGGTAGTCGAGGATGCCCGCAAGACATTGCAGCAAGCTCGATTTGCCTGCGCCGTTGGGACCGATGACGCCGAGGATTTCCCCCGGCGCCAGCGCGAAGGACACGTCGGCTAATCGACGGGCGCAATGCAGATGACGCACGTCGATCAGAGCCATTGCCTGCGCTCCCTCCAGACCAGCCAGATGAACAGCGGCGCGCCGATCAGCGAAGTCAGCACGCCGAGCTTGATTTCCCGTCCGGGCGGCAACAGGCGCACCACCATGTCCGCCAGACCGACCAGGATCGCGCCGGCCAACGCCGATGGCAGCAGCAGGCGCTCAGGGCGATGCCGCACCAGCGGGCGCATCAGATGCGGCACGATCAGCCCGACGAAACCGATGCTGCCAGCAATCGATACCGACGCGCCAACCAACAAAGCCACTCCCAGCACCAGCATCCGCCCGCCCCGCGCAAACGACAGGCCCATGCTTTGCGCCGCCTGCTCCCCCAGGCTCAAGGCCGCCAGCAAGCGGCGCTGCCCCCAGATCAGCACGCCACCGACGAGCAATGCAGGTAGCAATATCCGCAACTGCCCCAGGCCGCGTTCGGAAACCGAGCCCAGCAACCAAAACACCAGTTCCTGCATGGCGTAGGGATTGGGCGCGAAGTTCAGTACCGCCGCCAGCGCCGCGCCAGTCAGGGTCGAAATCGCCAGCCCGGCGAGGATCACTTGGGAAGGCCGCGCAGCACCCGCCAGCGCCAGCATCAGCAAGAGCGCCAGTCCGGCGCCGATCAGGCCCGCCATGGCGGGAGCCATCTCGCCGAGACCGGGGAACAGGCCGAAATAGAACACCGCCGCCGCGCCGAGCGCTGCGCCCTGACTCGCCCCGGTGAGTCCCGGATCGGCCAGCGGGTTGCGCAGCAGGCCCTGCAAGGCCGCACCGCTCAAGCCGAGACAGGCGCCTACCAGTAGGGATAACAAGGTGCGCGGCAGCCGGATCTCGCCCACGATCATCGCGGCGACACTCGGGCGTCCGGCCAGCCAGTCGCACAAGCCGTCGAACACCGGCACCGGCACCGAGCCGACCGCCAGCGACAGGACGGCGACCATCAGCAGCACCGCGCCCAGCGCGGGAACGGCCAATGCGGAAGCGGTCAATCCGTCAGCGGTCGGTCGTGTCATCGCCTCATTCACGCATTCATCCATTTACTCATTCTCGCTCAGGGCATGGCGCAATTCCCGCACCAGCTCCCATGTCCACGGGCCGGGACATTGCCAGCGCCAGGGATCGCTCGTCAGCCAGCGCGAGGCAGGCACCGACCGCTTCAGCACCGGATGCTCGGCAAAGCGGTTTGCCAACGCCGGACTGGCCGGTGCCGCCCAGAGTACGGCATCCGGCGGATCGACGGCGATGCGTTCGAGGTCCAGCCGCACATAGCCGCTGTCCTGCAAATAGTTGGTCCAGCCGGCACGCTGCAGGATTTCATCTTCCAGCGTGCCGCGTCCGGTGCCGATGCCATTGGCACCCAACAATAGCAGCCGCTTACTGCCTGTTCGCGCTGCAGGCGCGACGGGCTCGCTCGCCAGCGCCTCGGGCAATCCGAGCAGGGACAGCACGCGCTTTTCATAAGGCGCGACGTCCGACAACTGCGTCGGCAACGGCAACACCTCGACCTGCTTGCCGAGCGCCTGCAGCCGCCCGCGCAACAGCAAGGCGTTGTACTGGCCGGTGATGACGAAATCGGGCTGGAACTGGAGGACTTGCTCCAGCGTGCCGTCATGCGCCGGCCACGGCATCGCCATTCCATCCAGCCGCCACCGCTGACTGAGCGGCGATAACGCGACCGCCCGGTCGTGCGGTGCATAGCGCGCCAGCAACCAGTCAGTACAAAGGTCGAGCGACACCACCCGGCGTGGCGGCTCGCCGGCCACCGGGCCGGCAAGCATTGCCATCGCCAACAGCAGGGCGGCTTTAGTTCGCTTGGAGACTGTTTCAAAATGAAGCGAAGCGGTTCTGGCTAGACGCTGTGTCCGCAGACAGTACGAAAAGTACAAGAAGTACGCTGAGGACACAGCAACGACGCCAGAATCTTTTTGAAACGGTCTCTTAGTTCGGCGTGTAGCGAATCCCGACGAAAGCCGTGGTACCCAGCGTGCCATAGGTGTTGAGGTTGGTGTAGTTGAAATAATCGGCACGACTCGTCTCATACTGCTTGTCGAACAGGTTGTCGATCCTGCCTTCCAGCGACCAGTTCTTGCTGAGCGCGTAACGTGCCGTCAGGTTGACCAAGGTATAGCCGCCCATCCGTCCGGTCTCCCTCGTCGAAGCATACCGGCTTCCCACGCTGTTCAGTTCCACCCCAGTTTCCAGCAAGCCCAACCTGCGCAACACTGCGACCTGCGCCTTGTTGCGCGCGCGCAGCGGCAATTGCTTGCGGCTTTCTTCGTTGACGGCATCGAGCCAATCGTAGGACGCACGCAGGTTCCAGTCACCGAATTTACCGGAATACGCCAGCGTGACGCCTTCCAGCGAAGCACGTCCGATATTGATGCTCTGGAAGGTGAACGGGTCATAGCCGATCAGGTTGGTGACGTTGTTGCGATAGTAGGTCGCGGACGCACTGTGTTTGCCCTGCTCCCACACGAGACCGATTTCGCGGTTCTTCGCCTCTTCCGGCTGCAAGGCGGGATTGCCATAGATCGGCATGTAGAGCTGCGACAGGCTCGGCGCCTTGAAGGCCGTGCCGTAGCTGGCCTGCGCACGCCATTGCGGCGTCAACTGATAACCATAGGCCAGTCCATAAGTGTCCTTGCTGCCGAAAGCAGAATGCTCGTCGTGACGCGCATTGAGCTGCCAACGATGGCGGTTCCAATTACCCGTCCAGCCGGCCAACAGGGAGTTGTTCCTCATGCTGTCGCGTCCGTCGAAGTTCTGGCTCGGCGAACCTTGCTGCTCCAGATGCTCCGCCGCCAGCAGCAATTTTCCCAGCGACAGATCGATATCGTTCTGCCAGCTCAACTGGCGGTTTTGCGTTTCGAACGTCGAGACTTCTGGACTGCCCATGAAGTCGAGCGAATGTATCGATGTCCACTCGGTCGTCTGCCCATACAGCAGGTTGCTGCGCCAGGACGAGGTAATCCGGTTCTTGGAAAACACCTGCCATTGCGAGGAGCGGAAGTCGTTGTAGAAATCGTAATTGCTGTTTGCCGGCACATTACCACTGTCGAAATGGCTGCGGCCTTCGTTGTGGCGCACGCTCGCGCCCAGCTCCTGCCCCTGCGCAGGGAGGAAGGAAAATGCCACCGAACCGGCGTTGTTGTAGTAGCCCTCCTTGTCGGCATCCTGACGGGTCGCGTTAGTCTGCGCGGAAATACCCTGCGTCGAATCGCGGCTGCCGTCCACCCGCAAACGCCACTGTTCGCCGCCCGCGGAAATGCCGGCATTCGCCTGATAAGTGTTGTGCGTGCCGTAGCCGATGAAGCCGTCCGCCTTCACTCCTGGCTCGCCCTTGCGCGTGAAAATCTGGATCACGCCGCCGATCGCATCGGCGCCATACAACGTCGATGCCGGGCCGCGCAGGATCTCGATGCGCTCGACATTGGCCAGCGGCAGGTTGTACAGCGCCGAGCTGCCGGATTGGTCGGCGGCGCCGTTCAGCGGCAGACCATCGACCAAAACCTTGACCTGATTCGTATTGGCACCACGGACGAAGAACCCCGTCTGCGCCCCTTGACCGCCCGAGCGATAGGATTGGATGCCCGCCTGGCGCGTCAGCAGTTCGACGATGGTGTCGCCGCTGTTGCGTTCGATCTCTTCGCGGTCGATGACCGTCACATCGGATAGCAGATCGGAAGCGCGCGTCTCCTGGCGGGTGGCTGTCACCACCACCGGCGACAACATGGGTTCCGCCGCCTGCGCAGCGCCCGAAATGGGAAAGGAAAAGGCAAAGGAAAGTGCGGATGCGATCACAGTCGGCATCCAGTGTGTCTGGCGTTGCATGATGATGATTTTCGAATGAAACCTCGGCTTGCCTCCCCGCAAGCCGAATTCAATGGAAGCTGGCCCGGATCAGATCGCAAGACGAAAGATGCAGCGACGTTCGCATGGTTCGTTCATTCATGCGTTCATGCCGTATCTCGTGCTTGCGACTCACCCCGTTCGCTCACTTCCCCCTGTCTTGGCCGGTATCCGGGCTAACAAGTCATATTTCGCCTTCCCATGCATAGTGCACAGTGGCTGATCGAAACATCTTGTCGCTGAACAAATTCAGCGACGCTTGTTTTACCGTTGCGGGGGCAGCACACGTTAACCAAACAACAAGAGCTTGACCTGAATCATCAGGACAAGCTCCGGCTCCGTGTTTCCCGTTTAACTGCGCGCATGAACATGCGCGCGGGCACCAAAACGCAGGCAGTGTATTCGCAGCATCGCATTGCGTCAAATTGAGCGGTCAATCCCGTCCATCTCTGCGTGCCCGATTCAGACGCAAGGCATTACACTGTGCGCCACATTACCGACCAACCAATGCATTCCCGATCAATGAAAAATCCCAGCGAATACTACAGCCAGCAATACAACGCACGTGCCGCCATTCCAGATCATCCCTACATCTTCACGCGCTGGGCGAAAGACTCCGCGCATGTGCGCCGCACGACCGCCGCCCTGTTCGATCTCGCCTATGGCGAATCGAGCGGCGAACGACTTGACTTCTTCCCGACCAATCGCAGCGGCGCGCCGCTGCTCGTCTTCATCCACGGCGGCTGGTGGCGCTCGCTGGACAAATCCGATTTTTCCTTCGTCGCGCCGGGTTATGTCAACGCCGGATACAACGTCGCACTGACGAATTACACGCTGGCGCCGGCGGCATCGCTGGACGAGATCGTGCGCCAGCAATTGCGTGCGCTGGCCTGGCTGTATCGCCACGCGGAGCAGTACGACTTCGATCCGGAACGGATCGTGGTCGCCGGACATTCCGCCGGAGGTCATCTGACGGCAATGATGCTGGCAGCCGTGTGGCCGGCGTGGGAAAAGGATTTGCCATCGGACTTGGTGAAAGGCGGTGTCACGATGTCCGGCCTGTTCGAGCTGGAATCGGTGCGGCATGTCGATTTCGTGAAAGCCGACCTGAAACTGACCGAACAGGATGTCGCGCCGCTGTCACCGGCATGGATGCCGCAGGCGCACAATGCGCCCTTCATCACCGCCGTCGGCGGTCTGGAGTCGGATGAGTTCCGCCGTCAATCGAAGCTGTTGTCCGACAACTGGAGTGCCAACCATCGCGCCGATATCGCGCTGCCAGGCATCAATCACATGACGATATGCGATGCCTTTGCCACGCCCGGCAATCCGCTGTTCGAAGCGACGCTTGCCTTGCTTGCCGATGTGGAAAAGTCTGCGGTAAAGCGCAGGGATTGATGCGCTTCGGACGCAACACTTGCGTTTCTTTCAGCTTGGCTCATTTCCATCGCCGGTATTATCATGCGAATGTTGCCTTGCGGAAATAAGCGGGAATATTTCTGCGCTCAGGGCGCAAAAACACTAAAGAATCAGTGAGCTGCCGCCGTTGAGATAGTTCAAGGCTCACTAAAAGATATGGGGAAGTATTGACATGACCGACGCAGCAGACGATTTGGAAGCCTTGTTTGACGAAATAGCGGCACAGCGCCCCGAGCCAGCCGCAATATCGGAACCTGCGCCGCAGGCAGCCGCCGTCGCAGAACCGGAACAGGCGCAATCGGAACAGCAGACCGGCGACGCCCCGCTCGAGGAGCAATCCGGCAGACCGATGTACGAGCGCCTGGGGAACATCGTCCGCCTGCTGCACGATTCGCTGCGCGAGCTGGGCTACGACCGCTCGCTGTCGGATGTTGCCAGCCAGATCACGGATGCACAGGGCAGACTCGAATACATCGCCACACTCACCGAGCAGGCCGCCGACAAGGTATTGAATGCTGTCGATAGCGGCATGCCGGAACAGGATGAACTGGCGAAAACCGCCAAGGACATGGATGTGCGCTGGACGCAGCTGTTCGAGGGCAAGCTCAGCATCGAGGAATTCAAGCGACTGGCCGGCGATTCGAAGCAGTTCGCGGCAACCGTCACGGCGGCGACCGATGCCGAGAAGGCGCGTCTGCTGGACATCATGATGGCGCAGGACTTCCAGGACATCACCGGCCAGCTGATCAAGAAAATCGTCGCCATCACCAGCGCCGCCGAGCGCGAGCTGGCGCAGCTGCTGCGCGACAACGCGCCTCCCGAAGTCAAGGCCGCCATGGCCGCCGAACAGCAGAAGCCTGTGGAGCTGATGCAGGGTCCGGCGACCGACGGCAAGGCGATGGCGCAGGATGACGTGGACAGTCTGCTTGCCGATCTGGGGTTCTGATGGATGACATGCTCAAAGAATTCGTCGTCGAAGCGCTCGATCTCGCGACGAACGTAGAGGAGCACCTGCTCTCGCTGGAGCGACGCCCCGATGACACGGATGCGCTCAATGCCTTGTTCCGCTCCTTCCACACCATCAAGGGCGGTGCGGGTTTCATGAATCTGCCGGCCATCGTGTCCGCCTGCCATCTGACGGAAAACCTGTTCGATGCACTGCGCACCGGCCAGGTGCCGGTGACGCCGACCGCTATCGAAGCCGGCTTGCAGGCCAGCGGTTTCGTCGCGGATCAGTTGACCAAGCTCGCGCACGGCGACGCGCCTGAAAGCCTGCCGGCGATGCCGGGCGAACTGGAAGACATTCTGACGCAGGCGATCGAAGGCCGCGAAGCGCAGCCCGCTGTTGCAGCCGCAGCCGAACCCGCCATCAATACTGACAACACCGGCAACGCTGCCATCGCCACTATCGCCGACTCGGACGACGGTCTCGATTGGGAAGCGTTGTACCGTGCCGTCGTGCCGGCGGGCGTCCAGCTCGTTTCCAGCAATGCGAAACCAGCCGCCGCGTCACCCGCCAGGACTTCGGTGGAAGACGGCGCCCGACCGATTACTGCTGCGGTCAAGGAAGACAGCATCCGCATCGATGCGGTCAAGCTGGACGCTCTGCTCGAAGTGGCTGGCGAATCCGTCCAGGCCGCCAACCAGGCCAGCGTGTTGCTGGAAAAACTCGCGCAATTCAAGTTCGATGGCCAGGCTGCCGCACTGATGTCGGCGCTGGCCGAAACGCTAGGCCGAGCCTCGCGCTATTCGACCGAACTGCAGCGCGCAACGCTGTCCACGCGCATGCAGCCCGTGGGCCGGCTGTTCCAGAAATTCCCGCGACTGGTGCGCGAACTTGCCAAGGATCTCGGCAAGGAAGTGGAGCTGGTGATCGAGGGTGCGGAAACCGAAGTGGACCGCGTAGTGGTCGACAGCCTGTACGATCCTCTCGTGCACATGCTGCGCAATGCGCTCGACCATGGCATCGAGGAAGCATACGATCGCCTCGGCACAGGCAAGCCACCCAAGTCCACCATCCTGCTCAAGGCATGGCAGGAAGGCAGCAGCGTGATGATCGAGCTGGCCGACGACGGCAAGGGCATGGACCCGGACAAGCTGCGCGCCAAAGCGATCTCCAAGGGATTGATCAGCGAACATGCCGCGCAGACGGCGGAAGAAGCCTATCAACTCGTTTTCCTGCCGGGCTTCTCCACCAAGGAAGTCGCGTCCAGCGTATCGGGCCGCGGCGTCGGCATGGACGTCGTCAAGACCGCCGTCGAAAAGCATCGCGGCGCGATCCGCATCGACTCAAAACTCGGGGAAGGCACCCGCTTCACGATCCGCCTGCCGATCGAACTGTCGATCGTGCCGACCATGCTGGTCCGTACCGCAGGCGCTGCGCTGGCCATGCCGATGGCCGTGGTGGAGCGCGTGGTGGAATTGCCGGACACGTTCGACGGTGTCGGCGGCGCGCCGGTATTGCGCGATCAGGGCCGTCCGCTGGCGGTGCGATCGCTGGCAAGCATTCTCGGTTACGAGCCGGGCAGAGAGAAGGTCGGCGTCGTCATCGCCGCGCCGCAACCCTACATCCTCGCCGTGGATGGCGTCGATGGCACAGCCGACCTCGTGATCAAGCCGCTGACCGCACTGGCTGTGCCGGGCATCAACGGCACCGGACGTTCGGCCGAAGGCGAACTGGTGCTGGTGATCAGCCTCGCCTTCCTGCTCGACGGCTGCCAGGTCAACGCCACTCGACTGGCTGCGTGACATTGTGAAAAGAGGCGCGGATTGCCGCGCATCTTTTCATTCTCTGCCTTGTTTCTTCTGCGCCAGACGTTCAGCCTTTTCCTTCGTCCACGCGGCCAGTTTCTCTCGCACGCCCTGCTGCTCGCTCGCCATCTGCGCCTCCGGCGCAAGCTGCGCGCACAATTCCAGACGCACGCCATTCGGATCGAAGAAGTAGATCGACTTGAAGATGCGATGATCGGTCACGCCAAGCACATCGACGCCATGCGCCACCAATCGCGCTTTCATCGCTTCCAGCTGCGCCACCGACGCGACGCTGAAGGCAACGTGGCTGACCCATGCCGGCGTGTTCGGCGAAGGCGCCGGCATCACATCGTCACCGAGATCGAAGAAGGCGATGCAGGAACCGTCGGTCATGCGAAAGAAAATATGCACGTACGGACAAAACTCACCGGTGGACGGCACGATGTCGTTGCGGATGTAGTGAAACAAGGGTAGACCGAGAATGTCCTCGTAGAAATGCCGTGTCTCTTCCGCGTCGCGGCAGCGGTACGCCAGGTGATGCAGGCCGCTGATGGAGACAGCGGCGGGAATATCGGCTGTCTGACCGATGGGAGTGGCTGCTAGTGTAGTCATCGTGACCTCCTGTATTTCATGCGTCAGTAACAGTCGCTGGAATTGCGCATGACTTGCTGCTGCTCCGACAGGCTGTCATTCCGCAGCGACTGAGGAATCCCCGAGGCTGGAATGCCGGCCGGACATGCGTTCCCTCGTTGCGATCGGAATGACGAGGTATCGCGATCCTGCCGGGCGCGTGAATTTCATCTCCACTCGCGCAGCAAATCACTCGCCCTTCTTCGCCCCGAGCTGCACAACCTGCTGGTTGATCGCACCGAAAATCGACTTGCCGTTGCCGTCCATCATTTCGAGCCGGATCGTGTCGCCAAACTTCATGAACGGCGTTTTCATTTCGCCATTGGCGATCATTTCCAGGCAGCGTTTTTCCGCGATGCAGCTGTAGCCCTTGCCTGCATCCTTGTTCGACACCGTTCCCGAACCGATGATCGAGCCGGCGCGGGCGCGGCGCGTCTTGGCCAGATGCGCGATCAGTTGCGGGAAGCTGAACACCATGTCGATGCCGGCATTCGGCTGTCCGACTTGTGCGCCGTTCCAGGTCACGCGCAGCGGCAGATTGACCTTACCTTCCCGCCATGCATCGCCCAGTTCGTCGGGCGTCACCGCGACCGGCGAAAAGCTCGACGCCGGTTTCGACTGGAAGAAGCCGAAGCCCTTTGCCAGTTCCGCCGGGATCAGGTTGCGCAGCGACACATCGTTGACCAGCATCAGCAGCTTGATATGCGATGCGGCCCGTTCCGGCGTCGCGCTCATCGGCACGTCGTCGGTAATGACCGCGAGCTCGCCCTCGAAATCGATGCCCCACTCATCCGACGCCAGCACGATGTCGTCCGTCGGCCCGATGAAATCGTCGGAGCCGCCCTGGTACATCAGCGGATCGTGCCAGAACGATTCCGGCATTTCCGCATTGCGCGCCTTGCGCACCAGTTCGACGTGATTGACGTAGGCCGAACCATCCGCCCATTGGTAGGCGCGCGGCAGCGGCGCCATGCAACGGGATGGATCGAAATCGAAGGGGCGATGCGCCTTGCCGGCGTTGAGTTGTTCATAGAGCGCCTGCAATTGCGGCTCCATGAAGGCCCAGTCGTCCAGCGCACGCTGCAGCGTCGGCGCAATGCCGTCGGCCAGATGTGCGGTCTTCAGGTCGCGGGAAACAACGGCGAGCTGGCCGTCGCGCGTGCCGTCTTTCAGAGTGGCAAGTTTCATGTGTCTATCCTGTAGTTCTGCGTCAATGAATCAATCGGAATCAGTCGAGCAAAATCAATCAAGCGTCAGCTGACGCTCCTTGATCAGCGCATGCCAGCGCGCCGTTTCGGTCTTGATGTGGTTCGCCATCTGTTCCGTCGTGCCCGCCAGCGGCTCGACGCCGAAATCAGTCAGTTTGCGAACCAGTTTCACATTGCGCATCTTGCTTCCTATTGGGCTTGTTCGCTGATGGTCAAATATCAAAAACTGATCTATCATCGCTCGATATTACGCTTTATGAAATTTATTCACCATATCGTAATACTACCATCAAAGAACAATGAAGCAATCACCCAGGATCAAGGACGAAACGAGCCATTCCAGCGAGCAGCAAGGCATTCAATCCGTTGAAGTCGCGGCCCCCTTGCTGCTCGCGCTGGCCAATGCACCCGGCCCGCTTGCCTTGTCGGCACTGGCCAGAAATGCGGGCATGCCGTCCGCCAAGGCGCATCGCTATCTGGTCAGCCTGATCCGTGTCGGCCTGGTGGAACAGGATGCCGCCACCGGCTTGTACGATCTGGGGGCGCTGGCGCTGGAACTCGGTCTGGCCGCGCTCGGCCGGCTCGACGCGGTCAAGCTGGCGGACGAGGCGATGACCAGCCTGCGCGACGCAACCGGCGAAACGGTGGCGCTTGCGACCTGGGGCAATTTCGGGCCGACCTATATCCGGCTGCTGCAATCGCGCGGCCCGGTGACGGTCAACCTGCAGATCGGCAGCGTCATGCCGCTGACCTATACCGCCAGCGGCCTCTGCTTCGCCGCCTTCATGCCGGAAAGCGAAACGCGGGACATGCTGGACAAGGAATTGATGCGCAACCGCGACGAGAAACTGAATGCCCCCTCCACCATGGAAGCGCTTGCCCCGCTGCTTGCGGAAACGCGGCAGCACGGCATGGCCCGCATGATCGGGCATCTCGATCCATCGGAAGTACGGAGACCCAGCATCAGCCGGACGGCGGAGCGCCTGCTGGCGGGATTCAATGCATTCTCCGCGCCTGTTTTCGATCACGAAGCTCGCATGCGCTTCTGCCTGACCGTGGTCGGGTCGTCCGCGCATATCGATGGGGCGTGGGACGGGGACATCGCGCAGGCGACAAAAGCGCATGCGCAACAACTCTCGCAGCGGCTGGGGTATCGCGCAGTTTGACAGGCGGGCTGACGCCGGCTTGCCGGAATGGCATATGCACGAATGCGTGCCTAATTCGTGCCTATCCTGCCGGGGCCAAAGCCCCGGCGGCTTCATAATTCGTACGCATCCTTCTCGCCGCTCATCAACTGCTCGATCAGCTTGCGATTGAGCGTCGGCGTCAGCAGCTCGATGAATGTGTATACATAACCGCGCAGATAAGCGCCCTGCTTCAGCGCCACGCGCGACACATTGGTACCGAACAGATGGCCGACCGGGATCGCCCGCAGGTTCCTGTCGCGCTCCGGATCGTATGCCATCCCGGCAATGATGCCGACCCCCAGCCCGAGTTCGACATAGGTCTTGATCACGTCGGCATCGATGGCTTCGAGCAATACGTCGGGGTTGAGTCCGCGCAACGAAAAGGCATGGTCGATCTTGGCGCGCCCCGCAAACGCCGCGTCGTAGGTAATGATCGGATACGTGCCGATCTCTTCCAGCGTCAGCGCCTTGGATTTGAGCAGAGGGTGGTCCAGCGGGACGACGACGACGTGCTCCCATTGATAGCAGGGAATCGTGATCAAGCCGTCCGCATTGGCGATCGATTCGGTCGCAAGGGCGAGATCGGCCTGATCCTTCAGTACCATTTCCGCAACCTGCTTGGGATTACCTTGCAGCAGGGAAAGCCGAACCTTCGGATACTTTTGTGTAAACGCCTGCACCACCTTGGGCAAGGTGTAGCGCGCCTGCGTATGCGTGGTCGCGATCGTGAAGCTGCCGCTGTCCTGCGCCGCGAATTCCTTGCCGATGCGCTTCAAGCCATCGATTTCCTGCATGATCAGCTCGACCGATTTCAGGATGGCCCTGCCCGGCTCGGTCAGGCCGCGAATACGCTTGCCGTGGCGCGTGAATATATCCACGCCCAGCTCTTCCTCCAGCTCGATGATCGCCTTGGACACGCCCGGCTGCGACGTGTAGAGCGCTTTGGCCGCTTCCGTCAGGTTGAAGTTCTGCCGCACGGCTTCGCGAACGAAGCGCAATTGATGGAGGTTCATCGCATCCTCTGTTTATTGTCTATTCAGCATCCATTTTTCGCTTTTGTTTATGCCGAATGAGCATATAAGCAAATAAATACTCTGTAGTTTGGAATAAGAAATAAGTTTATTACGATTCATGCTCGTTTGCGAAGGATCATATGACTGTAACTTATGTACTCTCCGGTTTTGCTGTCGGGCTGCTGGTCGGACTGACCGGCGTCGGCGGCGGATCGCTGATGACACCATTGTTGACTCTCATGTTCGGCGTATCTCCCACTGTCGCGGTCGGCACCGACCTCGCATTTGCCTCCACCACCAAGGCGGTCGGCACGCTTGCGCATCGGGTCCGCGGCACCGTACGCTGGGACGTCGTCCGCCACCTGTGCCTCGGCGCGCTGCCGGCGGCGCTTGCCACCACGCTGGCGCTCAAGTATTTCGGCCAGCTTGACAAGGAAATCGGCAAGATCATTCGCTACTCCATCGCAGGCTCTGTTCTGCTGACGGTTTTTGCGCTGTTATTCAGAGGCCGCATGCAGGCATGGGTGCTCGCGCATCCCGAAAAACAGCTGCAAGGCCGCGGCCTCGCCGCTGCAACCATCATCATCGGCGCCGTGCTTGGCGCCCTGGTGACCATTTCCTCGATCGGTGCCGGCGCGGTCGGCGCCACGCTGCTCGTATTGCTCTACCCGCGACTATCGCCGGCGGAAATCGCTGGCACGGACATCGCGTACGCCGTACCATTGACGGCCATCGCCGCCGCCGGTCACTGGTGGCTGGGATCAATCAACTGGATGCTGCTGGCAACCCTGCTGTTGGGGTCGGTTCCAGGCATCACCATCGGCTCCCTCGCCGCTCGCGCAATGCCCGAAAAATTCATGCGTGCCTTGCTGGCGGCAACGCTGACGGCTGTCGCCGCAAAACTGGTTTTTTAAGGACTGAAGATGTATCGCTACGACCAATATGACTTCCAGATCGTCAAGGAACGCGCTGCACAATACCGCGATCAAGTTCGCCGACGCCTGTCAGGCGAGCTGAGTGAAGACGAATTCCGCCCGCTGCGCCTGCAGAACGGCCTGTACATGCAGCGTCACGCTTACATGCTGCGCATCGCCGTCCCGTACGGCCTGCTGTCGTCGGCGCAGATGCGCATGTTCGCGCACATCGCGCGCGAACATGACCGCAACTACGGCCACTTCACCACGCGCCAGAACATCCAGTTCAACTGGATCGAGCTGGAAGAAACACCCGACATTCTCGACAAGCTGGCCTCGGTCGAAATGCATGCGATCCAGACGTCCGGCAATTGCATCCGCAACATCACTTCGGACGAGTACTGCGGCATCGCACCGGACGAGATCGTCGACCCGCGCCCATTCGCCGAGATTCTGCGTGAATGGAGCACTTTCCATCCGGAATTCGCTTACCTGCCGCGTAAATTCAAGATCGCGATCAACGGCTCGGTGGAAGACCGCGCAGCGACCGCCTTGCACGATATCGGCTTGCACGCCGTGAAGAACGAGCAAGGCGAAGTCGGCTTCAAGGTGCTGGTCGGTGGCGGCATGGGCCGCACCCCCATCCTCGGCAGCGTGATCCGCGAGTTCCTGCCGTGGCAGCACCTGCTCTCCTACATCGAAGCCATCATGCGGGTATACAACCAGCATGGCCGCCGCGACAACATCTACAAGGCGCGCATCAAGATTCTGGTGAAGGCAATCGGCATCGAGGAATTCCAGCGCCAGACCGAGGAAGAATGGCAAGACCTGAAGAACGGCCCCAGCACCATTCCGCAGGAAGAAGTCGACCGCGTGGCGGCCTATTTCGCGCCGCCCAACTACGAATCCCTGCCAGCCACCGATGCGGCAGTGGAGCAGTTGAAAGCAGAAGACAAGGCATTTGCGAACTGGATCAAGCGCAACGTCAAAGGGCACAAGACTCCCGGCTACAAGGCCGTCGTGCTGTCACTGAAGAAGACCGGCGTGCCGCCGGGCGACGCCACCGACGACCAGATCGAACTGGTGGCCGACCTGGCCGACCGCTACAGCTTTGGCGAGCTGCGTGTGACACATGAGCAGAACCTGGTGCTGGCCGACGTCAAGCAGTCCGACCTCATTGCACTGTGGAAGGAAGCGAAGGCGAACGGTCTGGCCACACCCAATATCGGCCTCCTGACCGACATCATCTGCTGCCCCGGCGGCGACTTCTGCTCGCTGGCGAACGCGAAGTCGATTCCGATCGCGGCCGACATCGCGGAACGTTTCGACAACCTCGATTTCCAGCACGACATCGGCGAGATCGAACTGAACATCTCGGGATGCATCAACTCCTGCGGTCACCATCACATCGGTCACATCGGCATTCTCGGCGTCGACAAGGATGGCAGCGAGTGGTACCAGGTGTCGATCGGCGGCTCCCAGGGCAATGAGTCCAGCATCGGCAAGATCATCGGCCCCTCGTTCGCGGCCAACCAGATGCCGGAAGTGATCGACCGTCTGCTGCAGGTCTACCTGCGCGACCGGATCGAAGACGAGCGCTTCATCGACACGGCGCGCCGCATCGGCATCGCGCCGTTCAAGGAGCATGTCTATGCAACACCCATCAAGATTGCCCATCCCGCAGGAGAGGATGCATATGCGTAACATCATCAAGAACCGCACGGTTGTCGCCGACGACTGGACCGTGTTGCGGCTGGCGGAAGGCGATGCGCCCGAAGCGATCGCCGTTCCCGCCGGCAAAGTCATCGTGCCGCTCGCTGTATGGAAGGTGCAGCGTGAAAAGCTGCAGGGCCGCGCCGACCTGGGCATATGGCTGGCCAGCAGCGAGCGCGCGGAAGAGCTCAAGGGCGAACTTGATCATTTCAAGCTGATCGCTGTCGATTTTCCGAAATTCATGGATGGCCGCGGTTACTCCACTGCCTACAATCTGCGCGTGCGCCTCGGATATGCCGGCGAACTGCGCGCCATCGGCGACGTCCTGCGCGACCAGTTGTTCTACATGCAGCGCGTCGGCTTCGATGCATTTGCCGTGCGCGAAGACAAGGACATTCACGATGCCGTGAAGGGCTTGACCGACTTTTCGGAAACCTACCAGAACTCGTGGGATCAGAAGAATCCGCTGTTCCGCCGCGCGAAACGCGCCGGAGTCCCCGCATGAGCGACTACGACCAGCTCGTAGCCGATACACAAGCCACGCTGGAGCGCATTGCATGCGATTTTTCGCCTGCCGTGTTCGCATCCAGCCTGGCGGCGGAAGACATGGTGCTGACCGACCTGATCCTGCGCGCGAAGCTGCAGGACAAGATAGGCATCTTCTCGCTGGAGACCGGCCGCCTGCACAAGGAAACGCTGGGCGTGCTGGACCGTATCAAGGAAACCTACGGCTATGACGTTGCGCTGTACAAGCCGGAGCAGGCTGCCGTCGATGCCTACGTGCAGCAGAACGGCCTGAACGCCTTTTACGACAGCGTCACGATGCGCAAGGAATGCTGCCGCATTCGCAAGGTCGAGCCATTGAAGCGCGCGCTGTCCGGTAACAAGGCGTGGATCACCGGACAACGCCGCGCGCAATCGACGACGCGCGCCGCGCTCGACGTGCAGGAAAACGACGAAGCGCACGGCATGACGAAATTCAATCCGCTGGCCGACTGGTCGGAAGAAGACGTGTGGCATTACATCCGCAGCAACAACGTGCCGTACAACCCCCTGCACGACAAGGGGTATCCGTCGATCGGCTGCGAACCCTGTACGCGTGCGATCCAGCCGGGTGAAGACGTGCGCGCCGGACGCTGGTGGTGGGAAAATCCGGAAACAAAGGAATGCGGCCTGCATGTGGTCGATGGCAAGCTCGTTAGAACCAAATCGGTAGCGTGAAACTATGAATACAGCAGTCGAAAATCCTTTTCTGAATACCGCCAAAGGCTCAGTCAATGAGCGCCACCTCGATTGGCTGGAGTCGGAAGCGATCCACATCATGCGCGAGGTCGCAGCCGAATGCACGAATCCGGCTTTGCTCTTCTCCGGCGGCAAGGACTCGATTGTCCTGCTGCGCATAGCGGAAAAGGCCTTCCGTCCAGGAAAATTCCCCTTCCCGCTGGTGCATATCGATACCGGCCACAACTTCCCGGAGGTCATCGCCTTCCGCGACAAGCGCGTGGCCGAACTGGGCGAAAAATTGATCGTCGGCTCGGTCGAGGACTCGATCAAGCGCGGCACGGTGCGTCTGCGCAATCCGCAAACCGATTCGCGCAATGCGGCGCAAGCGGTGACCTTGCTGGAGACAATTGCCGAGTACAAGTTCGACGCCTGCATCGGCGGCGCGCGCCGCGATGAAGAAAAGGCCCGCGCGAAGGAACGCATCTTTTCCTTCCGCGATGAATTCGGCCAGTGGAATCCGAAGGCGCAACGTCCCGAACTCTGGGACCTGTACAACACCCGCGTGCATCCGGGCGAAAACATGCGCGTGTTCCCGATCTCGAACTGGACCGAACTCGACGTCTGGCAATACATTGCGCGCGAAAAGCTGACGCTGCCGCAGATTTACTTTGCGCACGAGCGCCAGGTGATCCCGCGCAATGGGCTGCTGGTGCCGCTGACCGATCTGACGCCGCCGAAGGAAGGGGAAACGGTCGAGACCCGCGTCGTGCGCTTCCGCACCGTCGGCGACATCTCCTGCACCTGCCCGGTTGCATCGGACGCGGCAGACGTTGACGCGATCATTGCCGAAACCGCCGTGACCCAGATCACCGAACGCGGCGCGACCCGCATGGACGACCAGACATCGGAAGCATCGATGGAAAAACGCAAGAAGGAAGGATATTTCTGATGAGTGGGAACGTAACGGCGGCCGTAGTCGCGGAACAAAACCTGTCGAACGCTGTTTCGTCCGAGCGCGGACTGCTGCGCTTCATTACGGCCGGCTCGGTGGATGACGGCAAGAGCACATTGATCGGCCGCTTGCTGTTCGACAGCAAGGGCATTTTCGCCGACCAGCTCGATGCGATTTCGCGCGCCAGGCACAAGCGTACTGTGGGCGACACCATCGACCTGTCGCTGCTGACCGACGGCCTGGAAGCCGAACGCGAACAAGGCATCACCATCGACGTCGCTTACCGCTATTTCGCGACGCCCAAGCGCAAGTTCATCATCGCCGACACGCCGGGACACGAGCAGTACACCCGTAACATGGTGACCGGCGCATCGACTGCCGACGCCGTGATCATCCTGATCGACGTGTCGAAGGTGAAGCTGAACGACGACGGCAGCGTCGAGCTGCTGACGCAAACCAAGCGCCACTCGACCATCGCGCATTTGCTGCGCATCGAACACGTGATCGTGGCGGTCAACAAGATGGATCTGGTCAACTACGACCAAGTCGTGTACGACCGCATCGTCAATGCTTATCAGCAGTTCGCGCAGCAGCTGGGGTTGACGGACATTCGCCCGATCCCGCTGTCCGCGCTGGCCGGCGACAACGTAGTGGAACGCGGCGACAAGATGCCGTGGTACAGCGGACCGACCTTGATCGAATTGCTGGAATCGCTTTCCGTGTATGACGAATCGCACGACGAGCCGTTCCGTTTCCCGGTGCAACTGGTGGCGCGCCACAACGGTCATGAAGCCAACGATTTCCGCGGCTACATGGGCCGTGTCGAGGCGGGCAAGGTAAGCAAGGGAGACAAGCTGGTCGTACAACCCGGTGGCCAGAGTGCGACCGTGAAGGATATTCTCACGCTGGACGGCTCGCTGGACTCCGCCGTGGTCGGCCAGTCCGTCACCGTGCTGCTTGACGAATATGTGGACATTTCGCGCGGCGACATGCTCGCTGCCGCCGACAGGCCTGCAACGCTGCTGAAGACGGTCGATGCCGAAATCTGCTGGCTGTCGGAAGAGCCGCTCGACATGCGCCGGAAATATTGGCTGAAACACACGACCAAGCAGGTTGCCGCCCGCGTCACGAAGATCGACACCCTGCTCGACATCAACACGCAGGAAAGGCGCGCAGCCGACGCGCTGAAACTGAACGACATTGCCACGGTATCGATCAACGTGCAGCAGGCGCTCGCTGCGGATGCGTACGATGCGAGCCGTTCGACCGGCGCATTCATCCTGATTGACGAGGTCACGCACCAGACCGTCGCCGCGGGCATGATCCGGATCGACTGACCCCGCTGATGTCGTCATTCAAACAGGAAACACAGGGCACAGGCAAGCACGGCAAGGTCTATCTGCTTGGCGCGGGTCCGGGTGCCGCCGACCTGATCACGGTACGCGGCGCCCGCATCCTGGCTCGGGCGGAAGTCGTGCTGTACGATGCGCTCGTCACGGAAGAGATGCTGGAGCTGTGCCCGCAAGCACTCAAGGTTTCCGTCGGCAAGCGCTCCGGACAGCGCTCGACGGCGCAAGTGCTGATCAACCAGCAGCTCGTCGCGTTTGCGAAGAAATACAAGCTCGTAGTGCGTCTCAAGGGAGGCGATCCGATGCTGTTCGGCCGCGCGGATGAGGAATTGCACGCGCTGGAAGCGGAAGGCATCGACGTGGAAATCATTCCGGGTATCACCGCCGCGCTGGCCGCCGCCGCATCCACCAGGCAACCGCTGACCAAGCGCGGCGTTGCGCGCAGCGTCGCGCTGTTCACCTCCAGCACCGCCCCAGATCATCCGGAAGAAACCACGCTGCCCGACTGCGACACGCTGGTGCAATACATGGGCGGCAAGGAGGCGATTGCAACCGCCCGCAAACTCCTGAGCCAGGGACGCTCACCGCAGCTGCCGGTGGTGGTGATCGAGAACTGCAGCCGTCGCAATGAACGCATCCTGCGATTGCATCTGGGTGAGTTGGAGCAGGGGCTGACCCAGTGTCACGGGCCGGTGCTGGTCATGATCGGCGAGGCGCTGGCAGCACGCATTCACGAATCTGCCACAAAGTGAGCGAGACCAAGTGAGCGCGACCTACTGACGCGCCAGACTGGCGACACAATAGGTCGCCACCGCGTTCAACACATCAGCATCCTCGCCAACCGCACCCGCGACCTTGATCGTCATTTCCGCGTGATCTTGGCGCAGTTTTTCAATGATGAGGGGCAGATCACGCAGCACGTGGCCGCCCTGTCCGAAGAACACCGGCACGATTGTCGCTTCGGTATGTCCGCCCTCCTCGAGCTGCTCCACAAGCTCCGGCAGTTGAGGCGGCATCAGTTCCAGAAATGCCAGCGTTACCGTCACATCAGGCAGCTGCTGTTGCACAATCTGCTGCAGGCGCTTGAACGGCGCGGCCCATCGAGCATCCCTGGCGCCATGGCCAAACAGAATGAGCGCACGCGTATTCATCTAGTGCCTTTCCACCCACCACAGGGCGCCGATTGCCGCCGTCAGGAACACCGTGCTGGGCAGCAGCGCGGTCACCAGAGCAGGCCAGGTATTCAACAAGCCGATATGCGAGAACAGGCTGTTGATCAGCTGAAAGCTCACGCCGATCATGATGCCGATGAAAATTTTCAGGCTTACGCCGCCGGCGCGGAAATGCAGATAAGCGAATGGCAGCGCAAGCGCCATCATCACAAAAACCGCAAACGGATACACGATCTTCTTCCAGAACGAAATCGCATACCTCTCCGAGTTCTGCTTGTTGTCGTCAAGATATCTGGTGTATGCCGCAAGGTCCCTGGCTGACATCCGGTCGGGATCCGCAAACAGCACCGACACGATCCCCGGTGTAATCTCCGACGTCACATCCTTGCTCTCGAAGCTCTTGCTGGAGACAGCCGTATTGCTGTCCAGCGCCTCGACGGAAAAGCTCGTTTGCGCGACGTTCACCAGCCGCCATGTATTCTCGCCGCGATACTCGGCATGGTCTGCGGTGACCACCGCAGTCAGACGGAAATCGTGATCGAACTCATACAGTTTCACGCCCTTCAGCTGGCCGCTGGCAAGCACTTGCCGCACATTCACGAAACGCGATCCGACTATCTCGCCCGTCATGCCTCCCTGCCGGATCACATCCTTGGTCCACAGGCCGGACCGGAATCCGGCCGAGCGCGAGGCGTTCTGCAATTCCGTTCGCATCTTTTCGGCCATCGCGTTCGTGGTCGGCGCGATCAATTCGCCAAACACGAAGGTAAGGACGACAAATACCAGCCCGACTTTCGCCAGCATCAAGCCGGCCATTCTGGTCGACATGCTCGACACGCGCATGATCGTGAACTCGGAGCGCGCGGCAAGCTGCGCCAATGCGTAGATGGTGCCGATCAATGCCGCGATCGGGATCAGGTCGTAGGTGTATCCCGGCAAGCGCATGAAAATGTACAGAAACGCATGCTGCAGCCGGTAGTCGCCACGTCCGATATCCTGCAATTCGCCCATCAGATCGAAGAAGGCAAACAGGGCAAGGAAGGCGAGCAGCACAAACAGGACTGCACCAAGAATTTCCCTGGCAACGTACTTTTCAATGACTTTCACTGCGCGCTCGCTTTCTTCGGCATGCATGCCCGCTTGAATGCGCCCCACATGCTGGCGGGGTGATACGGGCTATTGACCGCCAGCCGCCACGAGAACAAGAGCATGATCATCAGCACCGCAAAAAGATGGATCGGCCACCATGCCAGATGCAGCGGCATGCGCCCCTGCACCACTGCGGCCTGAAACACGCTGACCATGTTGCTGTAGACGACCGCCAGCAGCAACGCGACCATCAGGTTGCCCGAGCGGCCGGCGCGCGGGTTGACGAATCCCAGCGGAATGGCGAGCACTATCAGCAACAGACACATCAGCGGCAGCGACAGCCGCCAGAGCAATTCGCCCTTGTTGAAATTATTCGGATTTGCCACCAGTAGCGTGGTGGGCAGAGAACGCGCCGATGTGTCGCCGACCAGCGCAGCCGCCTGCTGCGCGACCAGCACGCCGTAGCGCTGGAACTCCATCATGCGGAAATCCGGCTCGCTCGGCATCCCGTCGTAGCGTCTGCCCTTGCTCATCACGAGAAACTTGTCGCCCCGGCTGTCGATTTCGATCGTGCCCTCCTTGGCGACCACCACGCTGCTCCTGCCATCCTTCACGCTGTTGACGAAGATGTTCTGCACCTTCGCTTCGTCGCCGGCGATGGCTTCGACAAAAAAGATGCGGTCGGCCCTTGCCGACTCCTGAAATTTGCCCGGCGAGACTTTGGATATGTCGTCACGCTTTTGAAAGCGCTCCTTGTATTCCGCGCTTTGCCTGTTCGCCCACGGCGTCACATAAAAACTCAGCACCGCGGTCAGCACAACGATAGGCAGGCTGAACATCAGGACCGGCTTGACCCATCGGGCCAGACTCAGGCCTGATGAAAACCAGACCACCATCTCGGAATCCCGGTAGCTGCGCGTGATGACGAGGAGCACGGAAATGAAGCCGGTGAGGATCAATATGATCGGCAGGTAATTCAATGCCGCAAATCCGATCAGCGCGATGACATCCTGCGACGCAACGCGACCGCCCGCGGCCTGTCCGAGAATGCGGATCAGCATGATCGTGATCGTGATCGTGAATAGCGTGGTGAAGACAGCGCCAGCGGTGCTTACCAATTCGCGTCGAAGTGCGCGCTGAAAAATCATCGTTGGTAGAGCCTATGTCAATGCAAGTTCAATGATGTATCCGAGTGGAATGGATACGAGGTCAGGATGCGGCAGGGTCTTGCCGCATGGTGCTTGTGTTACCGATGTTGTGTTACGGATGGATGTTTGCGGCACGCAATGCAGCCATGTCCATGCCGGGTTTTTGCGCCTTGCGCGTATCGTATTTTACCCGGCCGCACGGCGCATTTCAGATCGGGATACGCTCTATAATTGCGTCTGGATAAGGAGCGACCCATGGACTTTAGCATAAAAACTTTCGACGCAAAAACCGGCGCGGCCGGCGTCAAGACTGGCTGTATCGCTGTAGGCGTGTACGAGAACAAGAAGCTGTCCGATGCGGCCCGTGAACTGGACCGCAAGGGCGAAATCACAGCCGCGCTGAAGTCCGGCGACATCACGGGAAAGCCCGGTTCCACTCTCCTGCTGCGCAGCGTGGACGGCGTTGCGGCAGAGCGCATCCTGCTGGTCGGATTGGGCAGCGACGCGCTTGCCGGCGACAAGGATTTCACTTCGGCGGCGAAAGCGGTTGCTCGTGTATTGTCAACGCTCGGCGCAAACGATGCCGTGGTCGCGTTGCCGCTTGATGCCGTGAAAGGCCGCGATCTCGCCTGGGCAATCCAGACCTGCGTGCTTGCCATGCGCGAAGGCAATTACCGCTCCGACACAATGAAGAGCAAGAAGGAGCCTGCACCAACCGGCGCGCGAAAGATTGCCTTTGCGGCAACCAGCGCAAAGGCTGCTTCGGCCAAGGTCGCAGTCGCGCAAGGCGTCGCACTTGCCAACGGCATGGATTTGACAAAGGAACTCGGCAATCTGCCGGGGAACGTCTGTACGCCGACCTATCTTGCCAACACGGCAAAAAAACTGGCAAAGGAATTCAAGCTTGGCGTCGAAGTGCTCGATCGCAAACAGCTTGAAGCGCTGAAGATGGGCAGCTTCCTGTCCGTCACGAAAGGCAGCGAAGAGCCGCCGAAATTCATCGTGCTGAAGCACCTGAACGGCAAGACCAAGGATGCGCCGGTCGTTCTGGTCGGCAAGGGGATCACCTTCGACACCGGCGGCATTTCGCTCAAGCCGGGTGCGGCGATGGATGAAATGAAATACGACATGTGCGGCGCAGCGTCGGTGCTCGGCACCTTCCGCGCGATCGCGGAAATGGGACTGAAGCTGAACGTCATCGGCGTGATCCCGTCCTGCGAGAACATGCCGTCGGGCCGCGCCTCCAAGCCGGGCGATATCGTCACCTCGATGTCGGGACAAACCATCGAAATCCTCAATACCGATGCCGAAGGTCGCCTGATCCTGTGCGATGCGCTGACCTATGCCGAACGCTTCAAGCCGGCTGCAGTGATCGATATCGCGACGCTGACCGGTGCCTGCATCACTGCACTCGGCCATCACAATTCCGGCCTGTTCACGCGGCACGACGATGCGCATGACGCGCTGGCGGACGAATTGTTGGTGGCCGGCAAGTCCAGTGGCGATACCGCGTGGCGCATGCCGATCGAGGATGTGTATCAGGAGCAGCTCAAATCGAATTTCGCCGACATGGCCAATATCGGCGGCCCGCCGGCCGGCAGCATCACGGCGGCATGCTTCCTTGAACGCTACACGAAGAAATACACCTGGGCGCATCTGGATATCGCCGGTACCGCCTGGAAGAACGGCGCGGCCAAGGGCGCGACCGGCCGGCCGGTACCGCTGTTGACCACATTCCTTATGAATCGAGCGCAGTCCGCCAACGGCAAGAAGGCCGCATGAAACTCGCCACCTGGAACGTCAACTCGCTGAAGGTCCGCCTGCCGCAGGTGTTGCAGTGGCTGGCGGAGAATCCGATTGACGTGTTGTGCCTGCAGGAGACGAAACTGACGGACGACAAGTTTCCGCTTGCCGAGATCGAGGCAGCCGGATACCAGGTCGTGTTTACCGGGCAGAAGACCTACAACGGCGTCGCCATCCTGTCGAAGCATGCGATGAGCGAAGTGGTCAAGAACAATCCGCTCTTTGAGGATGCGCAGCAGCGCATCATCGCCGCCACCATCGAAGGGATGCGCGTGGTGTGTGCCTACATCCCGAACGGGCAGTCGGTTGGATCGGACAAGTACCAATACAAATTGCGGTGGCTGGACGCGCTGCACAACTGGCTGGCGGAGGAAGGCAAGGTGCATGACAACCTCGCACTGCTGGGCGATTACAACATCGCGCCGGAAGATCGCGACGTGCACGATCCGGCCGCGTGGCAAGGCCAGGTGCTGGTGTCGGATGCGGAACGCGCGGAATTCCAGCGCCTGATCGCACTGGGCTTCAAGGATGCGTTCCGGCTGTTCGAACAACCGGAGAAGCTGTATAGCTGGTGGGATTACCGGATGATGGCCTTCCGCCGCAACATGGGGCTGCGCATCGACCATATCCTGCTGACCAATCCGCTGGCGACACGGTGCACGTCCTGCGTGATCGACAAGGTGCCGCGCAAGTGGGAGCAGCCGTCGGACCATACGCCGGTGATTGCCACGCTGGATTGATATCGTGCAGCTCGCTCGGCGTTGGGCGTGACGTGTACGCGCCCAACTTCCGGTTTCACGCGACGCTGTCATTCCTCGCTGACTCCTCACTGCGTTCGGAATAACAGGATCGAGGGCTGCGGCTTCATGTACGGCGTCGCAAACTGCTCGCCTCAAGCACCTCAAAAACTGAGCGCGTCCTTGATCTGCTGCAGCGAAGCCGGATCTTCGATCGTCGTCAGGTCACCCGGATCGCGGCCTTCGCAGATCGCCTGAATCGAGCGGCGCAATAATTTTCCGGATCGCGTCTTCGGCAGCAGCGTGACGAAATACACGCGGGACGGTCGTCCAACCGCTCCGAGCTGCCTGTCCACTACCGCCATGATGTCGCCTTCCAGCGCCAGCCTTCCTTCCGTCGTCGCTGCGGGCTCCGCGTTCTTCAGAATCGCAAAGGCAACCGCGACCTGCCCCTTCAGATTGTCCTCCACGCCTACCACCGCCACCTCGGAAACGTTGGGATGGCTGGAAATGCTTTCCTCTATCTCGCGCGTGCCGAGGCGATGGCCGGCAACGTTGATCACGTCGTCGGTGCGGCCGAGAATGAAGTAGTAGCCGTCGGCATCGCGGATGCCCCAGTCGAAGGTCGAATAGACCTGCTCGCCGTTGACCCTCGACCAGTAGGTTTTGACGAAACGCTCGTCGTCGCCGTACACCGTCTGCATGCAACCTGGCGGCAACGGCCCCTTGATCATCACCACGCCTTTTTCGCCGGGGCCGCACAGCGCGCCGCTGGTTTCATTCACCACTTTCACGTCGTAGCCGACCATCGGCACGCCGGGGCTGCCCAGCCTGGTCGGCATATCCTCGATGCCCTTGGCGACTGAAAGAATCGGCCAGCCGGTTTCGGTTTGCCAGTAATTGTCGATCACGGGTACGCCGAGTTCTCCCGCAATCCACGACGAGGTGGTTTCGTCCAGCGGTTCGCCCGCGAGGTATAGCGCCTTCAATGAAGAGAGGTCGTGCTTCTTCATGAATTCCGGAGGCTGCTTTTTCAATACGCGCACCGCGGTCGGCGCGGAGAACATGCGCGTCACCTTGTATTTCTCGACGATGCTCCACCAGATGCCGGCATCGGGCCGGATCGGCAAACCTTCGTACATGACGGTCGCCATGCCGGCGATCAAGGGCCCGTAGACGATGTAGGAATGCCCCACGACCCAGCCGATGTCGGAGGTCGAGAAGTAGGTTTCGCCTGCATTGCCGCAGAAGATGTGTTTCATCGACGATGCCAGCGCGACCGCATAGCCGCCGACATCGCGTTGCACGCCCTTGGGTTTGCCTGTCGTACCCGAGGTGTAGAGAATGTAGGAGGTATCGTTGGATTCCAGCCAGGTGACGGGAACCCGGGCATCCATGTGCCGCTCGCGCAGCGCTGCATAATCGACATCCCTGCCCGCCTTCAGGCTCATTGCCACGAGGCCGCGATTGACGAGCAGCACATGGTCCGGCTTGTGCGTTGCCAGGTTGATCGCTTCATCGAGCAGCGGTTTGTAGGGAATGCTTTTTCCGGCGCGCATGCCCGCGTCGGCGGACACGATCAGTTTCGGCTTCGCGTCGTCGATGCGTGTCGCCAGACTGTTGGAGGCGAAGCCGCCAAACACCACCGAGTGAATCGCGCCGATGCGTGCGCAGGCCAGCATCGCGAAGGTCGCTTCGGCAATCATCGGCATGTAGATCAGCACGCGGTCGCCCTTGCCCACGCCGAGCGATTGCATCACTGCGGCGGTGCGCATCACCTCGCTCTGCAATTCCTTGAACGAATAGACCTTCTCGCGATTGGTTTCGGTGGAAACCGAAATCAGCGCAGGCTGCTCACCCTGGCTGGCAACCCAGCGGTCAACCGCGTTGTGACAAAGATTGGTCTGACCGCCGACAAACCATCTGGCGAATGGCGGGCGCGAATAATCAAGCACCTGCGAGAACGGTTGATGCCAGTCGATCAGCTTCGCCTCATTGGCCCAGAAGGTTTGCCGATCGTCGATGGATTGCCTGTAGAAATCTGCGAAGTTCATGTTGCCTCCAAATCTCATGGGTACCCGCATGTCTGTGCAGCGGTGGGGTTCCTGCGAATCAAGTATGGCTGCGCCGGCTTACTTTCTCCTTACGCGTGTTCACGTTGCGATGCAAAAAGCGCAACGGCATTGCTGCGGCTGCGCTTGCTTTCATGCGTCATCCAGACACGATCAGATGACGTACAGGTCGACATACTCGTGAACCGGCATTGCCTCCAGTGCATTCTGGTCGAGCGACACGTCCAGAATCGTCTTTTGTTGCTTGAGCGGGAAGCGGCGGGCCAGGTTGATCCTGAACTTTGCTTCCAGCAAGGGAATGCCTTCCTTGCGGCGGCGCGCGTGACCGATCGGATATTCGACCATGACTTCGGGCAGCACTTCGCCGTCGCTCAGTTCGACCGTCAAGGCGTTGGCGATCGAGCGTTTTTGCGGATCGTGATAATCGACGGTGAATGCCGGATCTTCCACGCAAACGATCTTGTCGCGCAGCGCATCGACGCGCTTGTCGGCGGCGATATCGTCCTCGTAGTCAGCGGCGGTCAGTCGACCGAAAATCAGCGGCACGGCGACCATGTACTGGATGCAGTGATCGCGGTCGGCCGGATTGTTCAACGGGCCTTTCTTGTCGATGATGCGGATGCAGGCTTCGTGGGTGCGGATCGTGATCGTCTTGATGTCGGCGGCTGACTTGCCGGTTTTCGCGAGTTCCTTGTGCAAGCGCATCGCTGCTTCGACGGCGGTCTGCGCATGGAACTCGGCGGGGAAGGAAATCTTGAACAAGACGTTTTCCATCACATAGCTGCCGTACGGACGCTGAAACTCGAAGGGCCGGCCCTTGAACAGCACGTCGTAGAAGCCCCATGTCTTCGTCGTCAGCACCGAGGGATAACCCATCTCGCCGGTCTTCGCGATCAGCGCCAGACGCACCGCGCGCGAAGTCGCGTCACCCGCCGCCCACGACTTGCGCGAACCGGTGTTGGGCGCATGACGATAGGTGCGCAGCGATTGGCCATCGACCCATGCCAGCGAGACGGCGTTGAGGATTTCGTCGCGAGACAAGCCGAGCATTTGCGCAACGACGGCGGTCGACGCCACCTTCACCAGCACGACGTGGTCGAGGCCGACCTTGTTGAAGGAATTTTCCAGCGCGATGCACCCCTGGATTTCGTGCGCCTTGATCATGCCGGTCAGCACGTCTTTCATCGTCAGCGGTTTCTTGCCTGCGGCGACGGCATTGCGCGACAGCCAGTCGGCCACGGCGAGAATGCCGCCGAGGTTGTCCGACGGATGGCCCCATTCGGCGGCGAGCCAGGTGTCATTGAAGTCGAGCCAGCGGATCATCGTGCCGATGTTGAAGGCGGCCTGCACCGGGTCGAGCTGGAATTGCGTTCCCGGCACTTTTGCACCGTGCGGCACGACTGTGCCTGGAACGATCGGTCCGAGCAGCTTGGTGCATGCAGGATATTCCAATGCCTCGAGCCCGCAGCCCAGCGTATCGATCAGGCAGTTGCGCGCCGTGTCATACGCGAGCCTGGACTTGATCTCGACCGTTTGGACGTAATCGACGATATCGACCAGAACCTTGTCCCAGTCGGGGCGCTTGGCGGATTTCATGTCGGGTGAGACACGAACGTCCGCAGCATTGTTCCTCAGAACGCGTCGCCCGGTACGCGTACCCATCCTTCCATCAGGACCCGCGCGCTGCGGCTCATGATGGCCTTGCTCACGCTCCATTCGCCGTTGACCTGCGTTGCTTCCGCGCCCACCCGCAAGGTGCCCGAGGGATGGCCGAAACGCACCGCCGCTTTAGGTACATTATGCGCACCGCCGCCCGCCGCGAGGTTCACCAGCGTGCCCGGTATCGCGGCGGCGGTGCCGATGGCGACGGCTGCCGTACCCATCATGGCGTGATGCAGCTTGCCCATGGACAGCGCGCGCACGAGCAGGTCAATGTCGCCCTCTTCCACCGGCTTGCCGCTGGAAGAGACGTAATCGGTCGGCTTCGCCACAAAGGCGACCTTCGGCGTGTGCTGGCGCTTGCCAGCTTCGTCGATGTGCTTGATGAGGCCCATGCGCAGCGCGCCATGGGCGCGTATCGTCTCGAACATGGTCAGAGCCTTGGTGTCGCTGTTGATGGCGTCCTGCAACTCGGTGCCCGTGTAACCGATGGCGTCCGCGTTCACGAAAATGGTCGGGATACCGGCATTGATCATGGTGGCCTTGAGCGTGCCGACGCCGGGAACCTCGAGATCGTCGATCAGGTTGCCGGTCGGGAACATTGACCCGCCCGCACCCTCCTCCTCGGCTGCCGGGTCCATGAATTCGAGCTGCACTTCGGCAGCGGGGAAAGTGACGCCGTCGAGCTCGAAGTCGCCGGTTTCCTGCACGGCGCCGTTGGTAATGGGCACGTGCGCGATGATGGTCTTGCCGATGTTCACCTGCCAGATGCGCACGGTGGCCATGCCGTTCTGCGCGCCGTTTTCCAATGCGCGGCTGGCATTGACCAAGCCGTTGCTGATCGCGAAGGGCCCGACAGCGGCGGAAAGGTTGCCGCAGTTGCCGCTCCAGTCGACAAATGCCTTGTCGATGGATACCTGGCCGAACAGGTAATCGACGTCGTGATCGGGTTTGCTGCTCCTGGACAGGATGACCGCCTTGCTGGTGCTGGAGGTCGCCCCGCCCATGCCGTCAATCTGCTTGCCGTATGGGTCCGGGCTGCCGATGACGCGCAGCAGCAGCGCATCACGCGCCGCGCCCGGCACTTGTGCGGCTTCGGGCAAGTCCTGCAGGCGGAAGAACACGCCTTTGCTGGTGCCGCCACGCATGTAGGTGGCGGGGATTTTGATCTGGGGTGGATGGCTCATGGGAATGTTGTCTTGGTGATGTCGGGCAATATATTCCCTCCCCTTCAAAGGGAAGGTACGCGTAGGGCGGGTTCTACCCGCCGTGCATCGTTCATTTGGCGGGTGGGACCCGCCCTACGCACCTGTTTAAACCGTCTTCGCCGATTCGAGGAAATCCTGGGCAAAGCGCTGCAACACGCCGCCCGCTTCGTAGATCGACACTTCTTCCGCCGTATCGAGACGGCAGGTCACCGGAACCTCCACGCGCTCGCCGTTCTTGCGATGGATCACGAGGATCAAATCCGCGCGCGGCTGGCGTTCACCGATCACGTCGAAGGTCTCGTTACCGTCGATGTTCAAGCTCAGGCGGTTGACGCCCGGCTTGAACTCCAGCGGCAACACGCCCATGCCGATCAGATTGGTACGGTGGATGCGCTCGAAGCCTTCTGCCGCGATGGCTTCCACTCCCGCCAGACGCACGCCCTTGGCAGCCCAGTCACGCGACGAGCCCTGACCGTAGTCGGCACCGGCGATGATGATCAGCGGCTGCTTGCGCTCCATGTAAGTTTCGATGGCTTCCCACATGCGCATGACCTTGCCTTCAGGTTCGACACGGGCCAGCGAACCGGCCTTCACCGTACCGTCTTCCTTGCGCACCATCTCGTTCTTCAGCGTCGGATTCGCGAAAGTGGCACGCTGGGCGGTGAGGTGGTCGCCGCGGTGCGTGGCGTAGGAGTTGAAGTCCTCTTCCGGCAAGCCCATCCTGGCCAGGTACTCGCCAGCGGCCGAATCAAGCAGGATGGCGTTGGACGGCGACAGGTGGTCGGTGGTGATGTTGTCCGGCAGCACGGCCAGCGGGCGCATGCCCTTCAAGCTGCGCTCACCTGCCAGCGCGCCTTCCCAGTAAGGCGGACGACGGATATAGGTAGACTGCGGACGCCAGTCGTACAGCGGGGTGACCTTTTCGCCGGTATCCGCCTGAATCGCGAACATCGGTTCGTAGACCTTGCGGAACTGCTCCGGCTTGACGCTGGACTTGACGATGGCGTCGATCTCCGCGTCGGTCGGCCAGATATCCTTCAAGCGGATTTCCTTGCCATCGACCACGGTCAGCACATCCTTTTCGATATCGAAGCGGACGGTGCCGGCGATCGCGTACGCCACGACCAGCGGCGGCGAGGCGAGGAAGGCCTGCTTCGCATACGGGTGGATGCGGCCGTCGAAGTTGCGGTTGCCGGAAAGCACAGCGGTCGCGTACAGATCGCGGTCAATGATTTCCTGCTGGATCTTCGGATCGAGCGCGCCGGACATGCCATTGCACGAGGTGCAGGCGTAGGCGACCACGCCGAAGCCGAGCTTTTCCAGGTCGCCCATCAGACCGGCTTCCTCCAGGTACAGCGTTACGGCCTTGGATCCGGGGGCCAGCGAGGATTTCACCCAGGGCTTGCGGGTCAGGCCCAGCTTGTTGGCATTGCGTGCCAACAAGGCTGCGGCGATCACGTTGCGCGGGTTGCTGGTGTTGGTGCAACTGGTGATGGCCGCGATGATCACGGCGCCGTCCGGCATCTGGCCGGGGACTTCTTCCCACTTGCCGGCAATGCCCTTGGCGGCCAGATCGGCGGTTGCCACGCGCGCATGCGGGTTGGACGGACCAGCCATGTTACGCACGACGCTGGACAGATCGAACTTGAGCACGCGCTCGTATTCGGCATTCTTCAAGCTGTCCGACCACAGGCCAGCTTCCCTGGCGTAGATCTCCACCAACTTGACCTGCTCGTCGGAACGGCCGGTAAGCTTCAGGTAGTCGATGGTCTGCTGGTCGATGGAGAACATCGCAGCGGTCGCACCATACTCGGGTGCCATGTTGGAGATGGTCGCGCGGTCACCCAGGGTCAGCGCGGCGGCGCCTTCGCCGTAGAACTCGAGATAGGCGCCGACCACCTTCGACTTGCGCAGGAATTCGGTCAAGGCCAGCACGATGTCGGTTGCGGTGATGCCCGGCTGCGGGCGGCCGGCGAGTTCCACGCCGACGATATCGGGCAGGCGCATCCAGGACGCGCGACCCAGCATCACGTTCTCGGCTTCGAGGCCGCCAACACCGACGGCGATCACGCCCAGTGCATCCACGTGCGGCGTGTGGCTGTCGGTGCCGACCAGCGTATCAGGGAAGGCCACGCCGCCCTTCGCGTGGATCACCGGCGACATGCGCTCCAGATTGATCTGATGCATGATGCCGTTGCCCGGCGGGATCACTTCGACGTTCTTGAACGCGAGTTTGGTCCAGTTGATGAAGTGGAAGCGGTCTTCGTTGCGGCGATCCTCGATGGCGCGGTTCTTCTCGAAGGCGTCGGGGTCAAAGCCGCCGCACTCGACGGCCAGCGAATGGTCCACGATCAGTTGCACCGGCACGACCGGGTTGACTTTGGCCGGGTCGCCGCCTTGTTCGGCAATGGCGTCACGCAGGCCGGCGAGGTCGACCAGCGCGGTCTGGCCGAGGATGTCGTGGCAGACCACGCGCGCCGGGAACCACGGGAAGTCACGCTCGCGCTTGCGCTCGACGATCTGGGTCAGGCATTCCGTGAGGATGGCGGGATCGCAGCGGCGCACCAGGTTTTCGGCATGTACGCGCGAGGTGTACGGCAGTTTGTCCCAGGCACCGGGCTGGATCGCATTGACTGCGGCACGCGCGTCGAAGTAATCCAGTTGGGTGCCCGGCAGGGGTTTGCGGTTTGCGGTATTCATGGGCGGCAAAAAAATCTGTTAAGCAAAGCGATGCTCGCTCTGCAGATGCTCCCTCCCCTTGAAGGGGAAGGAGTCGTGTAGTTGAGTAGGGTGCGCACGGCGCACCGCCGTTCAATGGCGGGCAATGGTGCGCACGGCGCACCCTACTCTTTACTTGCGTTTGTTGATCGGCACAAACTTCAAATCTTCCGGACCGACGTAGTTCGCGCTCGGACGAATGATCTTGTTGTCGATGCGCTGCTCGATGATGTGCGCAGCCCAGCCTGAGGTACGCGAGATCACAAACAGCGGCGTGAACATCGCGGTCGGTACGCCCATCATGTGATACGACACGGCAGAGAACCAGTCGAGGTTCGGGAACATTTTCTTGATGTCCCACATCACCGATTCGAGCCGCTCGGCGATGTCGAACATCTTGCTCGAACCTGCATCCTTCGACAGCTCGCGCGCCACTTCCTTGATCACCTTGTTGCGAGGATCGGAAACGGTGTACACCGGATGGCCGAAGCCGATGATGACTTCCTTGTTCTCGACGCGCTTCTTGATGTCGGCTTCCGCCTCATCGGGATTGTCGTAACGCTTCTGGATTTCGAACGCCACTTCGTTCGCGCCGCCGTGCTTCGGACCGCGCAATGCACCGATCGCGCCGGTGATCGCGGAATACATGTCGGAACCCGTGCCGGCAATCACCCGTCCGGTGAAAGTCGATGCGTTGAATTCGTGCTCGGCATACAGGATCAGCGAAGTGTGCATCGCCCGCTCCCACATCGCCGACGGCTTCTCGCCATGCAGCAGATGCAGGAAATGCGCGCCGATGGAATCGTCGTCGGTTTCGACTTCGATGCGCTTGCCGTTGTGGCTGTAGTGATACCAGTACAGCAGGACCGAGCCGAGCGAGGCCATCAGGCGGTCGGCGATATCGCGTGCACCTGGCGTGTTGTGATCGTCCTTCTCGGGCAGCACGCAACCGAGCGCGGAGACGCCGGTACGCATCACGTCCATCGGATGGGATGCCGCCGGCAACCATTCCAGCGCCGCTTTCACGTTCGCCGGCAGGCCGCGCAGTGCTTTCAATTTGGTCTTGTAGGCTTTCAGTTCAGCGGCATTCGGCAGCTTGCCGTGCACCAGCAAATGCGCGATTTCCTCGAACTCGCACGTCGTCGCGATATCGAGAATGTCGTAGCCGCGATAGTGCAGATCGTTGCCCGTTCTGCCAACCGTGCAAAGTGCGGTATTGCCCGCCGTCACACCGGACAGTGCGACCGATTTTTTCGGTTTGAAGCCTGCTGCCTGTTGCTCGCTCATGGAATCTCCTGATGAATCATTGGTAGAGTGGGCACACCGTGCCCCACCCTGCTCACTTCGCCTTCTGCTGCGCGAAAAGCGCATCCAGCTTCTGTTCGAAATCGTGATAGTTGATGCGCTCGTACAGCTCCATGCGGGTCTGCATGGTATCGACCACCCCTTTCTGCGTACCGTCGCGACGGATTGCCGTATAGACGTTTTCCGCCGCCTTGTTCATGGCGCGAAAGGCAGACAAGGGATACAGCACCAGTCCCACTCCGGCGCCCTTGAGTTCGTCAACGGTATAGAGCGGCGTCGCGCCGAACTCGGTGATGTTGGCCAGCACCGGCACCTTCACCGCATCGGAGAAGCGTTTATACATATCGAGCTGGGTGATCGCTTCCGGGAAGATCATGTCGGCCCCGGCCTCGACGCACGCCATCGCGCGGTCCAATGCGGCATCGAATCCCTCGACCGCGAGCGCATCGGTGCGCGCCATGATGACGAAATTCTCGTCGGTGCGTGCATCCACTGCCGCCTTGATGCGATCGACCATTTCCTGCTTGCCGACGATTTCCTTGCCCGGGCGGTGGCCGCAGCGTTTCGCGCCGACCTGGTCCTCGATGTGCATGGCCGCCGCGCCGAACTTGATCATCGACTTCACGGTACGCGCCACGTTGAAGGCAGACGCGCCGAAGCCGGTATCCACGTCCACCAGCAAGGGCAGGTCGCACACGTCGGTAATCCGGCGCACGTCCGTCAGCACATCGTCGAGATTGGAGATACCCAGATCGGGCAAGCCCAGCGAACCTGCGGCAACGCCGCCACCGGACAGATAGATCGCCTTGAAACCGGCGCGCTTTGCCAGCAGCGCATGGTTGGCATTGATCGCGCCCACCACTTGCAGCGGCGACTCTTCCTTGACGGCTTGCCGGAATGCAGCGCCTGCGGAATGGAAACTCATGGATTCACCTTAAGAATGACGAAATGTTTCAACAATCGAAGTCAACTATCCCTAGTGCAATCAGCGTGCCATCTTGCATCACGCCAGGACTGCCGCGCACCGGCGGCTTTTCGACTGGGAAATTCTCTTTCCGAATCAATCAGTTAAGCTCCCCTTCCCACATGAATTGACATTTACGCAAGCACATTCGCGCGTTTCAATTTACGTTACACTTGAAACGCTGAAACACCAATTTGAAACATGATGCAACTCCCTCCTCCCGACATCACCGACAGGCCAATCATCTGGACCGTCTCGATTTCACGCCTGTCCGATCTTTTCCGCGACATCACGCTGGAATTCGACGACCGCGCGCTCATCGAGCCGATTCACCTCGGGTTCGAAGAGGCCGTGCGCCACATCCGCGATCGCCTTGCGACCGAACGCTGCGACGCGGTGATCGCTGCCGGCTCCAATGCCGCCTATCTGAAGAGCCGGCTATCAGTGCCGGTCGTCATCGCAAAGGCAAGCGGTTTTGACGTGATGCAGGCTTTGGCCCGGGCGCGCAAGATCACGCCCGAGATCGGGCTGGTGACATATCAGGAAACCATGCCGGAACTGGCCGAGTTTCAGGCAACCTTCGGGCTGCGGATTGTGCAGCAGACCTATGTCACGGAAGAAGATGCCAGGGCGCAGATCAGCGAACTGAAGGCCGGCGGCATCAAGGTCGTTGTCGGCGCCGGACTGGTCACCGACCTCGCTGAGGAAGCCGGCCTTGCCGGCGTATTCGTGTACTCGGCGGCATCGATCCGGCAGGCCTTTGACGACGCGCTGGAGATCGCCCGCTTCACGCGCCTGGAATCGGGCGGCAACCGGGCGCACGCCGCCACGGACACCCGCCGCGCCAAGCACGGCGTGAATGACTTGCGCGGCGAGTCGCCCGTCATGCAGGCCGTGCGGCAATCCATCGTGCTATTTGCGAAATCGCCTGCCACCGTGCTGATACAGGGCGAGACAGGAACCGGCAAGGAACTTGCTGCGCAGGCCATCCATCGCGAAAGCACGCGCGCAAGACAGCCTTTCGTCGCCATCAACTGCGGCGCAGTGGCCGAGTCGCTGCTGGAATCCGAACTGTTCGGCTACGAAGAAGGCGCATTCACCGGCTCGCGGCGCGGCGGACATGCGGGACTGTTCGAGGCCGCCAATCGCGGCACGCTGTTTCTGGACGAAATCGGGGAAATGCCGCTTGCCTTGCAAACGCGGCTCTTGCGCGTGCTGGAAGAGCGCGAAGTGGTGCGTGTCGGCGGCACGCGTCCGGTGCCGGTGAATGTGCGCATCATCAGCGCCACGCACTGCGATCTCGACCAGCGCGTGAAGGATGGCCGGTTTCGCGCCGACCTGTTTTATCGGCTCGGCGTATTGCGACTTGCCCTGCCGCCGCTGCGCGAGCGGACGGACGATCTGATATCACTGGCGGAATGGTGTCTCAAAAACGCGCTCGCCTCGGTCGGTGCGCGTCCCCATGCCAACCTGCATGCCGAGGTCGTCGCCTGCGCGCCGCTATTGCAGAGCTATGCATGGCCCGGCAATGTGCGCGAGGTGCGCAATCTGATGGAACGCCTTGCGCTCTTTCTCGCAGCCGAACCGCTGCAGGCCTTGTCTCCCAGCTTCGTGATGGCGATCGCGCCGGAACTGACTGGCGGAACGCATGCCTCGGCAGCGCCGTCGCCCGCGCGGAGTCCGTCGCCGGCTGCGGAGTCACTGGAACGGGTACTCGCACGCTTCGACGGCAACCGCGAAGCCGCCGCCAGGCATCTTGGCATCAGCCGCACGACGCTGTGGCGCAAGCTGCGCCAGGCCGGCCTGGCCGGCAATTCAGAATAGCGGCGCAAGCAGCCCTTCAGCTGCGAATGTCCGCTGAATCGCCGGGCGGGCGATCAGCCTTTCCAGATAGCGGCCAAGGTGGGGACGCGCGCGTGCCGGATGCTGCATCATCCGCGTCCAGCGCGACAGCATCAACAAATAGGGATCGACGGCACTGTAACGCGCACCAAGAAGATACGGGCCGTCATGTGCCGCAAGCTCGGCCTCGATCAGATCGAGCATGGTGCCGACCCGCGCTTCCGCGTGTGACTTGACCTGCGCAGTGGCGGCATCGTCATCGGTCAGCCGCTCGGGATAGAAATACGTGAGTAATTCCGCCTGCAGCGTATTGGTGAGATAGATCAGCCACTTGTAGAACCCGGCCCGCTCGGCAGTACCGAACGGCGGCACCAATCCCGCCTCGGGATGGCGGTCCGCCAGATGCAGGCAGATCGCGGCCGCTTCATACAGCACGAGATCGCCATCGATCAGCGTCGGCACGCGCCCGTTCGGATTCAGCTTCAGGTACTCGGGGCTGCGCTGCGCATTCTGCTCACGATCGACGAGCACGAGTTCGTACGGCACGCCCAGCTCCTCCAGCAGCATGTGCGGCGCAAGGTTGGCGTTCCCGGGGTAATAGTAGAGTTTGACCATTGATTGACCTATCATTGCTCTTTTCAAAGGCACCATTATGCAAAATTCCCGTTCAACCCGTCCCGACACGCCCTGTGTTGCCGTTTGCTCAACGACTTTCGACGAAGTCTGCCGCGGCTGCGGACGCACGGTAGATGAAGTGGCCCAATGGGTCTTCATGAGCGACGAGGAGAAAGAGTGCGTGTGGGAAAGGATAACGGCGGAAGGATATCCGAGACGCAATTCCTGATCAGCGCAGCCACCTGACCCGCACAGGTTGCGTGCAACGATACTCCGAGTAACGATCGCGTCACTTTCCACACCAAGGTATCAACCGCCAGCGCAATGCCGCACGCTGCAAACGTTTTCAATCAGCCCATGTGCCATGAAACGTTTCCTCGTTCACCTCCCCCCGACCCTTACCCTGCTTGCCGCTTTGCTGATGTTGCTGCACGGGTCGATTTCCCAGCCGCAGGACTATCATCATTTCGCCGACCAGCGCATCGCGTTCGGCATTGCGCGTGCAGCAGATGTACTGTCCAACGCCGCTTTTGCCCTGGTTGGTGTGTGGGGATGGCTGGCGCTGTCACCCGCACGGCGACATTGTCAGCTGAGGTCCGGCTGGGCGGGCTACCGATTGTTCCTGATTGCGCTGATACTGACAGCGGCGGGTTCCGCTTTCTACCATCTGGAGCCCGACAATTCCCGCCTGATCTGGGACCGGCTGCCGATTGCCTTGGCATGCGCGGGACTGCTGGCGGCAGTACGCGCCGAAACGAAGCCCGGTGCGGATGACGCAAGCGGCATCATCCTGCTGTCATTGGCGGCTGTCTTGAGCGTGGCATGGTGGCATTTCAGCGGAAGCGATGGCAGCGGCGACCTGCGGCCTTACCTGCTGCTGCAAGGCCTGCCACTGCTGCTCATCCCATTGTGGCAGGCCATCCATCCCGCGCCCCGCGAAGACCGGCTGGCATTCGGCATCGCCATTGCGCTGTATGTCGCGGCGAAAGCGGCCGAATTGCACGACCGTGAACTGATGCTCTTCTTTGGCGGCATCAGCGGCCATACCATCAAGCATCTGCTGGCCGCCGCGGCAGCCGCGACCATCGTCCGATGTCTGATCCGACGGGTGAAGCCCGTGTCGGCCTCCGTAGTCGGCGTAATCACATCATGATCACATAAGCCGACTCAAGGCCGCAGGGATGCCTCATTCATCCTTCGCGCCATCGATCCCCAGCTCATGAATCTTGCGCGTGATGGTATTGCGCCCGATGCCGAGACGGATCGCGGCATCGTTCTTGCGGCCGTGGGTATGCTTCAACGCGGTCTTGATCAGTGCCGATTCGAACTTGCGCCCCAGTGCGTCCATCACCTCCGGCTGGCCGGCGGCAAGCATCTGCGCCGCTTCCGATTCCAGCAGGGCAATCCAGCTTGCCTTGTGGTCGCCCGCGCCGTTGGCATGCAGCGGCAAAGAGGTCATCGCGGCCGCACCGTGGCCATTGCTCTCGAACGCGCCGTTCGACGCCGGCGTATCCGCATGGGCAGAGAAAGTCGGCGGCGCAACGATGATCGGCGCGGAAGTCGCTGCACTGACTTGCGGTGCGGACGCCGTTTCCTGACCGTGCGTCAGGTCGTGCGGAAGATCCTTGGCTTCCACCGTCTGCCCCGGTGCCATCACCGTGATCCAGTTGCACAGGTTTTCCAGCTGGCGCACGTTGCCGGGCAAGTCGAGATTGACGAGAAACTGCATCGCGGTGTCCGACATGCGCTTGACTTCGACCCCGAGCTGCTTCGCGCTCTGCGCAAGGAAATGCCGGGTCAGCAGCGGAATGTCTTCGCGCCGCTCGCGCAGGCTCGGCAGGCGCAGACGGATGACATTCAGGCGGTGGTACAAGTCTTCGCGGAACAGCCCTTCGCGCACGCGCTGCTCGAGATTCTGATGCGTCGCCGCGATCACGCGCACATTTGCCTTCAGCGGTTGATGGCCGCCGACGCGATAAAAGTGACCATCCGACAGAACACGCAACAGACGCGTCTGCAAGTCGAACGGCATGTCGCCGATCTCGTCGAGGAACAGCGTGCCGTTCTCCGCCTGCTCGAAGCGGCCGCGCCGCATCGCCTGCGCGCCGGTGAATGCACCGCGCTCGTGGCCGAACAGTTCCGACTCCAGCAAGTCCTTCGGAATCGCCGCGGTATTCAACGCGATGTACGGCTGTGCGGCGCGTGGGCTATGTTTGTGCAAGGCGCGCGCCACAAGCTCCTTACCGGTGCCTGACTCACCAGTAATGAGCACGGTCACGTTCGATTGCGACAGGCGACCGATGGCGCGGAACACATCCTGCATTGCCGGTGCCTGCCCGAGTATCTCCGGCGTTTCGGCGGACGCTTGTTCCACGTCGGCCTCGCGCAGGCTCTCTTCCAGCGCGCGCCGGATCAGCTCGACCGCCTTGTCGATGTCGAAGGGCTTGGCGAGATATTCGAAAGCCCCGCCCTGGAATGCGGCGACAGCCGAATCCAGATCGGAGAATGCGGTGATGATGATGACGGGCAGACCGGGATACCGAGCCTTTACCGTCTGCAGAAGCTCGAGCCCCGATTCGCCCGGCATGCGGATATCGGAGACAAGGACCTGCGGCGTGCCGGTCTGCAGCGCGTCCATCGCATCGCGCGCGTTGGAGAAGCTTTTGGTGGCAAGGTTTTCTCGTGCGAGCGCTTTTTCAAGCACCCAACGAATCGATTCGTCGTCGTCAACAATCCAGATTGGCTTCATATTTTGGTCTGCATCCTGCGTGATAGTGCATTGGTACTTCGGCCAGCCTCGACGGACGTCCGACGGCATCCGTCAAGGCAGTGGTATCAATATCCGGAAGTCGGTATATCCCGGTCGGCTCTCGCATTCGATCACTCCCATGTGCTGTTGCACGAACGTCTGCGCGAGCGTCAATCCCAATCCGCTACCGCCATCCCGTCCCGATACCAGCGGATAGAAAATGCGGTCTTGAATCTCCGGCGGGATACCCGGTCCGTTGTCGATGATATGCAAATCCAGTGCCAGCCTGTAACGAACCTTCGCCAGCGTCACCTGGCGCGCAACGCGCGTCTGGAATGTCAGCAATGCATCCCCCGTCCCGATGCGCTCCGACAGTGCCTGCGCCGCATTGTGCGTAATGTTCAATACTGCCTGGATCAGCTGCTCCTTGTCGCCGCGGAATTCAGGCACCGACAGATCGTAATCGCGTTTGATCGCCAGCCCGTTCGGAAATTCCGCCACGATCAGACTGCGCACGCGCTCGCACACTTCGTGGATGTTGACGTCGCCGACGATATGCGGACGCCGGTGCGGCGCCAGCAAACGGTCAACCAGCGTCTGCAGGCGGTCGGCCTCCTTGATGATGACTTGCGTGTATTCGCGCAGCTCCTTCAGCTGCCGCTCGGGCAGCTCGAACTCCAGCAACTGCGCCGCACCGCGAATGCCGCCCAGCGGATTCTTGATTTCATGCGCGAGGTTGCGGATCAATTCCTTGTTCGCCTGGCTTTGATCCAGCAGTCGTTCCTCGCGATCGAGCTTCAACTGCTGCACGTTCTCGCGCAACTCGATCAGCACCGGCATGTCGCGATTGTCGAGCGCGGTCACGATCACGTGTACCTGCAGCGGCTCGCGGCCGATGCGCTCAAGGGTCAGGTCCAGCCGCTTGTCGGCAAAGCGATGCTCGACCGCTTCCCGGAAAATCTCGGCGAGGCCATCGCCATTGAGGAACAGCTCCTCCAGCTTGCGGCTGGCCAGCGTCTTGAAGGAGCTTTCCAGCAGGTTCTCCGCCGCCGCGTTCGCATAGGTCACGCGGCTCTCGTCGTCGAGGATGATGACCGCCGACGACAGCAGGTCCAGTCCGTCCAGAGATGTCAATGATGTTTTCACGAAGGTCCAGGAATCAAGGCCGCAAAAAAACAAGGCCGCTTGCGCGGCCCTGTCCAAGCAAGCGTCATACCAACTTTACTTCAAGTTGCCGATCTCGCGCTTCAGCGCTTCGATATTTTTCTCGGTGCGGCCGATGTCTTCCTTCATGGACGCGACGCGTTCCTGGTATTTCGCATAATTGCGCTCATCCCCGCGACGCTCCGGCTCACCATCGTTGAATTCCTTCTTCATCGCGGCAAGCTTCTGTTCCTCCGCCTTCATTTCGTCGAGCAATATCTGCTTGCGGTCGCTGTCGCGCGCCTTCTGGGTTCCGCTGTCCACCTTGGGGAAATCGGACGGCGACGATGACGACTTTGCCGAGGCGGTTTGCACAGCGGGTTTCTTCGCCGCTGCCGGCGCGGGCACCATCGACAGGCTCGGCAAGTCGATTCTCTTGCAACCCTTGGTTGTGCCGGTGTTCTTGTATTCCTTCTTGCCGCTCTCGTCGACGCACAGGTAGACGTCGCTTTGCGCATGGACGTAGCCGGCGGCTGCCGCAAGCAATAGCACTACTGGAAGTTGTCGCTTCATGATCTTTCTATACGGAAACAATTGGAGCGAGTAGTAGTTTAGGATAAGAAACAAGGCTTTACAAACGTTCATCTGCAGAATCGTGTAACACGCAACAGTCGGGCCGAAGCATTGCACACAATAAAAAAGCGGGGAAGCCGAAGCATTCCCCGCCTTGTTTGCCCGAAGGCAGACTACACCATTCTTACAGCGAGTAGTACATGTCGAACTCGATCGGATGCGTCGTCATGCGGAAGCGTTGCACTTCTTGCATCTTCAGTTCGATGTAAGCATCGATCATGGAGTCGCTGAACACGCCACCGCGGGTCAGGAACTCGCGATCCTTGTCCAGGTACTCGAGCGCCTGTTCGAGCGAGGAGCAGACGGTCGGGATCTTCGCATCTTCTTCCGGCGGCAGGTGGTACAGGTCTTTCGACGCTGCTTCGCCCGGATGGATCTTGTTCTGCACGCCATCCAGACCTGCCATCAGCAGAGCGGAGAAGCACAGGTACGGGTTCGCCAGCGGATCCGGGAAGCGCGCTTCGACGCGACGGCCCTTCGGGTTCGCGACGTGCGGAATGCGGATCGATGCGGAACGGTTGCGTGCCGAGTAAGCCAGCTTGACCGGTGCCTCGTAGCCGGGAACCAGACGCTTGTAGGAGTTGGTGCCCGGGTTGGTGATCGCGTTCAGCGCGCGAGCGTGCTTGATGATGCCGCCGATGTAGTACAGCGCGAACTCGGACAGGCCGGCATAGCCGTCGCCTGCGAACAGGTTCTTGCCATCCTTCCAGACGGACTGGTGCACGTGCATGCCCGAACCGTTGTCGCCGACGATCGGCTTCGGCATGAAGGTCGCGGTCTTGCCGTAAGTGTGGGCGACATTCCAGATCACGTATTTCAGGTTCTGGGTCCAGTCGGCACGCTCAACCAGCGTGGAGAACTTGGTGCCCAGCTCGTTCTGGCCTGCGCCGGCCACTTCGTGGTGGTGAACTTCAACCGGGATGCCCATCGCTTCGAGGATCAGCGACATTTCCGAACGCATGTCCTGGAAGCTGTCGACCGGCGGAACCGGGAAATAGCCGCCCTTGACGGTCGGACGGTGACCGGTGTTGCCGCCTTCGAGCTTTTCGCCGGTGCTCCAGGAAGCCTCTTCGGAATCGATCTTCACGAAGCAGCCGGACATGTCCACCTTCCAGCGCACGCTGTCGAAGATGAAGAATTCGGGTTCCGGGCCGAAGTAGGCGGTATCGCCCAGGCCGGAGGATTTCAGATACGCTTCAGCGCGCTTGGCGATGGAGCGCGGATCACGGTCATAACCCTTGCCGTCGGACGGCTCGATCACGTCGCACTGCATGAACAGCGTCGTTTCTTCCATGAACGGGTCGATGTTGGCCGTGTTCGGATCCGGCATCAGCAACATGTCAGATGCTTCAATGCCCTTCCAGCCGGCGATCGACGAACCGTCAAATGCATGGCCGGATTCGAATTTATCCATGTCAAACTGCGAAACCGGAACGGTGACGTGCTGTTCCTTGCCTCGGGTGTCTGCAAAACGAAAATCAACGAACTTGACTTCGTTTTCTTTCGCCATTTTCAAGACCTCTGCGGCCGTCATTGCCATGCGAATCTCCTAATAATAAGCAAAGTGGTACGGGGTAATGTGAATTGGTGGTGAGCCGACCATGGCGCAGTGGCGCGGCAAACGCGACACCGCCTTCAAGGCGACCGAAACACAGGCGGGAATGATAGCAGGTTCCATGCCATGAACTTGATGGAAGACAAAATTACCCTACCGCGAGGATGCCGGCAAGTTTGCGCAAATAATGCGCTGTTCGTTACTTTTTAGCGCATGAACGCACTCGCGTAAATTCACCAAAAGTGTGCAAAATACCCAACTCGCACACATTTGGCGCAATACCGTGCAGCACTATTCTTCAAAGCACTTTTTTGGTGCAATCATGTGTTGCAGGGTAAATCACTATAATGAAAATCAGGCTCGAGTATCCACTTCCAAAGGACAAGACATGACCGCCGATATCCTCTCGACAGCGCGCCAACGCGGAACGGAAAACAAGCTCCCATATGCCGGAGCGATAACCCCGACCGAAGCCCATGCCCTTCTGCAGCACAACCCCAACGCCAGGCTGATTGATGTCCGCACCAATGCGGAACGCGACTGGGTCGGACGCGTCGCCGTGCCCGAATCGCAGCATGCGGCGGTTCAGTGGAATGTTTACCCTGGCGGCACGCCGAATCCGGAATTCCTGGCGCAACTGGCACAAGTCGCCGGCAAGGACAATGTGCTGCTGTTCCTGTGCCGTTCCGGCGTACGTTCGCGCCACGCTGCCAAGCTCGCCACGGAAAACGGCTACGCCAATTGCTTCGACATTCTGGAAGGCTTTGAAGGCGACAAGGATGCGCAAGGTCACCGCAAGACGGTAAGCGGCTGGTGCAAGGCCGGCTTGCCATGGCTGGGCGCATAAGGGCACTGCGCGGCTTGCCGCGCACACTGCCGCCGTTCGCCAGCCGCAATTGAATGCGGTGTCAATCCCCGGCCATCAGCCACATCAGGCGTTGGCGTACGGAAGTGATGTGGCTGCGCAGCCCATACAGCTCTTCCGCGAACGACAGGGGAATCGAAACCCGGTTCACGCCGCTCTCGATATCGCTCAGGCGCTTCAACTGCTCCGAATACACGGCCGTCCTCCTATCCGCCGGCACGTCCTCGATGGCCTGTTCCACCGCCCGCAATTGTCCATACCAGCGATAGACGCGCGACCGCACCTTCCACACGTACAACGGCGGCACGATCCGCGACAAGGGAAAAATCAATGCGCCGAGCGCAACGACCAACACCCCCATGCGCTCGAAGAAATTGGCAAGCCAGAACGGCAGATAGCGCTGCAATAGCGACGGCCCATTCTTGTACAGCTTTTGCGCGGCCGGAGATACCGGTATCTCCGTATAGCTGGCCGACGGAAAATCTCCCTGCCTGCGAAACCAGCCGACGCCGCCATGTATCTCCATCGCCGCCTGCACAAACAAGTCAATCAATGCCGGATGCAAGTTGTCGCGCGCAACCAGCGTGGCAGTCGGCGCGATCAGGTGATAGTCCTTTGCCGGCAAGTCGCGCCCGAGGTCCACAATCCCGTGCGGCAGCACGACGTGCGACAGAAACGAAAAACGCCGTGTGTACGCCTCCGCTTGCGCAAAGTTGAACAGCTTGATGCCCGGCGTTTGCAGCAACATTTGAATCAGCGGCGCATCGGGGGCAGAGCTGAATACCAAACCATCAATGCGCCCCTCCAGCAGCGCGACGGTCGCCGGCGTGTTTTCCAGGGCACTCAGCGTGAGTTCATTCGGCTCGACACCATTGACGGACAACAGGCGCTTGAAGAGGCCGGGGACGCCGGTGCCTTCCGGGCCGACGTTGATCTTCAGGCCCCTGAGCTGCGTGAGTTGCGTGACATATTTTTTGTCGCGCATGAACAGCCAGACAGGCTCGGTGAACAAGCTCCCGAGCGAGATCAGTCCCTTGCGCTCCGCCTCGGCCTGCTCGGTCGAACCGCTCTGCACGAATGCGATGTCGACTCCCGATCCCAGATCCTTCAAGTGCTGCAGGTTTTCCTGAGAACCGAGTGAGGGTTTTGCACTCACCGTGATACCGAATTTCGCCAGCGCATTCGCGTACTGCTTGCCGAACATTTCATAGGCGCTGTTTTCCTGCCCGGTCGCAATCGTCACATGCCTGGGCGGCGCAGGATCGGCCAGCCAATAGGCAAGCAGGCAGATCAATGCGACCAGACTCGCCGTCGGCGCGGCAGCGACAAGGAAATCGCGTATCGAGAAACTCGTGAACTTGAATAGTCGTGGCATGTGCGACCTGAGAAAAATCGTGGGCCACACCATGCCCGGAAACAGCAGGCGATGCAACAACTATCCGCCTGCTTGACGGCCTCCTTCGCCAGATTCAATTTGAAGCGCCCTTTCTGTGACCATCTCCGCGTTGGAAGACATGAACAGCGTGTCGCTCAATGCGCAGCGAAGCGCTGCTCCGGCATCGCCGCGAGGACCGGTGGCGGTTGCGAGGAGAGACGGCCACCATGGGTTTGCCCATCGGCGGAAAGGAATTTCTCCGCGATTGCGAACCATTCATCAACCGACAAGACCCTGTGCGCAATCGGAAACAACTCAGCCTCCTCTTTCGCCAGCCGCTTGAGCAGCTTGCGGCAATACTGCACCAGGGAATTGCTCACCTCATGCAACCACGTCTCACCCAGATCGATCGCATGCCTGAGTTGATCGCCGACCGAGCGAAGCAGATGCAGGCCCGTCGCGCTGATCGCGTCCAGTTCGGCGAGCAAGGTATCAGCCTCGCTGGTTGCGCGGCGGATTGCCGGGATCAGATGCTGTTCCACCTTGCGGCTGTGACAGTAACTGTCAAATTCGGTCAATGAGTTGAACGCATGTTCGATCCGATCCAGATCAACGTGATGCAACATGCCGTCCCACGCATTTTGAATATATTGCTGCAGCGAATGAAGTGCGCGCCGCAAATTATTCTGTTCGTTGACAATCGCTACCAGCGAATAAGTGGCAGTCAGCATATGAACTCCTTGACAATGAAAAGCACTAACCCTCCGAATCTTTCGGATCGATACGAAGATAAAGCAGGGGAAATGAAACGGTTGAACCGGTTGAAAAATCTGTCGATGAGTGTAAGTCGCAACACCCCTGCGTCTTTTGACCGCACTCAATATTTCAGGGATTGATGGCAATTGGCGATTTGATCACACATGCACCGACATGGTTCCTCATCAAAAATGTAATACTTCTTATCAACGCTTTTCAAATAAGAAAAAGAAAAGGGCCGCACTATTGGCGGCCCTCTTTTCATCGTGTCACGGCAATTTTGTCAATCAAGCTTCGCGGCATGTTCCCGGGTCGCGTGAAAAGTCAGCTTCGGCCAACGCTCCTGAGTGAGCTTGAGATTGACGCCTGAGGTCGCAAGGTAAGCCATGTTACCGGCAGCGTCGTAGGCAATATTGCCGCCGGCCGAGGATTTTTCGAAATCAGCCAGCACACGCTTGTCGTCGCACGAAATCCAGCGCGCACTGCTGATGCTTGTGCCTTCGAACACCGCATCGACGCCGTACTCGTTGAGCAGGCGACTGGCTACCACTTCGAACTGCAGCACGCCGACCGCGCCGAGCACCAGGTCACCGCTGTGCACCGGCTTGAATACCTGCACCGCGCCTTCTTCGCCAAGCTGCTGCAACCCCTTGTGCAATTGCTTGATCTTCAAGGGATTGCGAATCCGCACCGAGCGGAAGAAGTCAGGCGCGAAATACGGGATGCCGGTGAACTGCAACAACTCGCCTTCGGAAAAACTGTCGCCGATCTGCATGTTGCCGTGGTTCGGCAGACCGATGATGTCGCCGGCGTAAGCCTCTTCCACCTGTTCACGGCTGGATGCCATGAAGGTCACGACGGAAGACACCTTGATCTCGCGCCCCAGCCGCAGATGCTTGATCTTCATGCCGCGCTCGAAACGCCCCGAACACACGCGCAGAAACGCGATGCGGTCGCGGTGCGCCGGATCCATGTTGGCCTGGATCTTGAAGACGAATCCGGAGAACGGCGCTTCGGTCGGTTCGACCGCGCGCACCGTTGCATCGCGCGAGCGCGGCGCGGGTGCCCAGTCGAGCAGCGCATTGAGGATTTCGCGCACGCCAAAATTGTTGATGGCGGAGCCGAAGAATACCGGCGTCTGCGTACCCGCAAGGAAGGCATCCAGATCGAATGGATGCGAGGCGCCATGCACCAGTTCCACTTCCATCTTGAGCTGCTCGATTTCGAGCGGGAACATTTCCGCAAGACGCGGATTGTCGATGCCCTTGACGACTTCGAATTCCTGGTCGGCACGCTCGCTACCAGCGGTGAACAGCAGAATCTCATCGCGCAGCAAGTGATACACACCGCGGAAAGTCTTGCCCATGCCGATCGGCCATGTCACCGGCGCGCACTGGATCTTCAGCACCGACTCGACTTCGTCCAGCAGCTCCAGCGGATCGCGGGTTTCGCGGTCCATCTTGTTCATGAAGGTCAGGATCGGCGTGTCGCGCATGCGGCACACGTTGAGCAGCTTGATGGTCTGCTCTTCCACGCCCTTGGCGGCATCGATCACCATCAAGGCGGAATCGACCGCAGTCAACACGCGATAGGTGTCTTCCGAGAAGTCCTGGTGACCAGGCGTGTCCAGCAGATTGACAACGTGGTCACGGTATTCGAACTGCATCACCGAACTGGCGACCGAAATACCGCGCTGCTTTTCGATTTCCATCCAGTCCGATGTCGCGTGGCGGCCGCTCTTGCGCGCCTTCACGGTGCCGGCAAGCTGAATGGCGCCTGAAAACAGCAGGAGTTTTTCGGTCAGCGTGGTTTTACCCGCATCCGGGTGGGAAATGATGCCGAAGGTACGGCGCCGTGCCACTTCGCGCGCAATCAGCTCGGTCGGCACATTGCGGGAGTCAGGTACGGCGGCTTCGACGGTTTCGGTCGGGGGAAGTTCGGCGGCCATGGTGAAAGCTCGGAAAAAAGGACTAAAGTCTAAGGGCTCTTGCCGATGGAGTGTAATGCCTTGATCTACAAGGCATTTTCAACAATCAAGGCAAGGCGCGGGATGGTCTTGCGCTCCGCGATTCGGAGATGTGGCGCGTCGCCGCGGCCGGCAAGACGCTCGTCAAATCTTGATGAAATGTTCGCGGTAGTAACGCAGCTCTTCGATCGACTCGGTGATGTCGGCCAATGCAGTGTGCTTCTGATGCTTCTTGAAACCGTTTGCCAGTTCCGGCTTCCAGCGCTTGCACAATTCTTTCAAGGTAGACACATCGAGGTTGCGATAATGGAAAAACGCTTCGAGCTTGGGCATGCCGCGCACCATGAAGCGACGATCCTGGCAAATCGTGTTGCCGCACATCGGCGACTTGCCCGTCGGTACAAAATGCTTCAGGAAATCGATCAGCGCCATTTCCGCGTCGGCTTCGGTGACGGTCGACGCCTTGACCCGGTCGATCAGACCGGAGCGGCCATGTGTGCCCTTGTTCCATGAATCCATGCCGTTGAGCACTTCATCCGATTGATGGATTGCAAACACCGGGCCTTCGGCCAGCACGTTCAAGTCCGAGTCGGTCACGATGACCGCAATCTCGATAATGCGATCGGTGTCCGGATCGAGGCCTGTCATTTCCATATCGACCCAGATCAGGTTGAATTCATTCGGGCGGGTTGCCTCGCCAACGGCGGCATGTGACTCGGTAGCTTGTGACATAATTTGTATTCTCTAATAGGGCGTAATAAAGCGTGACAGTCGGCTCCGACACACAGTCAGGAGCGCGCTTCGGACACGCCATGGCAATCCGCCATTTTCTCACAGGCACAGAATGTATTCACTTGCGTTTTCGGTTTTGTTCGTCAGCTTTCTCGCAATTACCCTGATCGTTCGCTTCTGGCTGGGATCGCGGCACATTCGCCATGTCCTTTCCCATCGTAGTGCAGTGCCGCCGGAATTTGCAGAGAAAATTCCGCTCCATGCACATCAAAAGGCAGCGGACTACACGATCGCGAAAACGAAGTTCGGCCTGTTCATGCTGATCGTCAATACTGCCGTGCTGATCGGCTTCACGCTGCTGGGCGGCTTGCAATGGATTTCCGTTACGCTGTTCAAGTTCATCGGAGCGGGCATGACGTATCAATTGGGATTGCTTGCCGCATTTGCCGTGATCTCCGGACTGATCGACCTGCCCTTCGAGTATTACAAGCAATTCAGACTGGAAGCCAGATTCGGTTTCAACAAGATGACGCCCCGGCTGTTTTTCACCGATCTGATCAAGAGCGCTCTGATCGGGATCGCCATCGGCCTGCCGCTGGTCTGGGTCATTCTCACATTGATGGAGAAGGCAGGCGACCTGTGGTGGCTGTACGCGTGGCTGGTATGGACGGGTTTCCAGCTGCTGATGCTGGTCCTGTATCCGACCGTGATCGCGCCGCTGTTCAACAAATTCACGCCGCTGCAGGACGACACGCTGCGCGCGCGGATAGAAGGCCTGATGCAGCGCGTGGGCTTCGCTTCCAAGGGGCTGTTCGTGATGGATGGCTCGAAACGCAGCTCCCACGGCAATGCTTATTTTTCGGGCTTTGGCGCAGCCAAGCGCATCGTGTTCTTCGACACGCTGCTGGCACGCCTCGCACCACATGAGATCGAGGCGGTGCTGGCGCACGAGCTCGGTCATTTCAAGCTGAAGCATATAATCAAGCGCATCGCGGTGATGTTCGCAATTTCGCTCGGCATGCTGGCCCTGCTCGGCTTCCTGAAGAACCAGGCGTGGTTCTACACGGGACTGGGCGTCGACCCGCTGCTGGTCGGCAGCAATGATGCAATGGCGCTGATCCTGTTCATGTTGACGCTGCCGGTCTTCACTTTCCTCTTTTCGCCGCTGTCGTCGATCACCTCGCGCAAGCACGAGTTCGAAGCCGACGCCTTCGCGGCGCAGTACACCAATGCGCAGGATCTGGTATCGGCCCTGGTCAAGCTGTACGAGGACAATGCCTCGACATTGACGCCCGATCCGATCCATTCCGCGTTTTATGATTCGCACCCACCTGCAAGCATCCGCATCCATCACCTGCTCGCAAGCCAATAAAGGAGCTTCCATGGTCACCACAAACGAACTGCTGCAGAAAAAAAGCCGCCATCTGGAAACCGGCCTGAGCGAGAACGAAATCCGGCAATACCTGCCGGCCATAGATGGCTGGACGCTGCAGGATGGCAAGATCGTCAAGACCTTCGCATTCAAGAATTATTACGACACCATGGCCTTCGTCAATGCCATTGCCTGGGTGATCCACGCCGAGGATCATCATCCGGAATTGGTCGTGACTTACAACCGGTGTACCGTGAAATTCGACACGCATTCGGTGAATGGCGGCCGCGGCGGCATTTCGGAAAACGACTTCATCTGCGCGGCAAAAGTCGATGCCGTTCTTCAGCAAGCTGCTGCCTGATTGATGCTTTCCGGAATCGTCATCGCGGCACACGGTCGCCACTACCTGGTTCAAGCTGAATCCACCAAACTGCACTGCGTCACCAGAGGCAAGAAGAGCGACATCGCCGTCGGCGATATTGTCAACTTCAAGCACACTTCGCCTGATCAAGGCGTGATCGAGTCGTTCGCCGAGCGCAAAACCCTGCTCTATCGGTCTGATCAGTACAAGTCCAAGCTGCTGGCGGCCAACGTCACGCAACTGTTCATCGTTGTCGCGACGGAACCGGGATTTTCGGACGATCTCGTATCGCGCGCGCTGATTGCGGCGGAGGCGGCCGGCATCACAGCCCGCTTGCTGCTCAACAAGACTGACCTGACTGATCTGCTCCCCAAAGCCCGGGAGCGCCTGAAACTGTATGAAGATCTCGGCTATCCGGTGCACGAAGTATCGGTACGCAGTCATCCGACCGAGACGATTGCAACGCTCAATCCCTTGCTGAAGGGACATTCCACCATCCTGATCGGTCAATCCGGCATGGGCAAGTCGTCCCTCATCAATCTGCTGGTACCGGACGCCGACATTGCCACGCGTGAAATTTCTGCCGCGCTCGATTCTGGCAAGCACACGACGACCTTTACCCGGCTCTACATGATGGGCCCGGATACCGATATCATCGATTCGCCCGGTTTTCAGGAGTTCGGCCTTTACCATCTGACCGAAGGCATGCTGGAACGCGCGTTCCGGGAATTCAAGCCGCACCTTGGGCATTGCCGTTTCTATAACTGCCACCACTTCAACGAGCCCGGATGCGCAGTACTGACCGGCCTCGACAACAATGAAATCGCATCGATGCGGCATGCCCTGTACCGCCAGCTTGTGCATGAAGCGTCGCAAAAGCTGTACTGAACAGCCGGGCATGCGGGCGGCGCTTCAGCTATCTTTTCAGCGAAAATCTCTTATAATTGAACAAGTTACAAACTCCGGCGGCAGGCGCCACTTGCCGCCGTTTTCATTTATGGCAATCAAACACTTCCTCCAGTTTTCTGACTTTACGCTTGATGAATTCGAGTACGTGATCGAACGTTCTCGAATCATCAAGCGCAAGTTCAAGAATTACGAGCCCTACCATCCGCTGCTCGATCGCACGCTGGTGATGGTGTTCGAGAAGAACTCGACACGCACGCGCCTGTCCTTCGAAGCGGGCATGCATCAACTGGGCGGCGCGGCGATCTACCTCAACACGCGTGACAGTCAGCTTGGCCGTGGCGAACCTGTCGAAGATGCGGCGCAAGTCATGTCACGCATGTGCGACATCATCATGATTCGTACCTTCGGCCAGGAAATCATCGACCGCTTCGCCGCGCATTCGCGCGTGCCGGTGATCAACGGCCTGACCAATGAACATCATCCGTGCCAGGTGCTCGCGGACATTTTCACGTACATCGAGCATCGCGGCTCCATCGCCGGCAAGACCGTCGCGTGGATCGGCGACGCGAACAACATGCTGTATTCATGGCTGCAAGCGGCCGACGTATTCGGCTTCCACGTCAATGTCTCGACACCGAAAGGCTACGAAATCGACCAGCAACTCGTGTCTGCGACAAATAACCGTTACACCGTCTTCGCCGATCCGTCCGCCGCCTGTGAAGGCGCGAACCTGGTGACGACCGATGTCTGGACCAGCATGGGTTACGAAGAAGAAAATGCCGCTCGCCTGAAAGCCTTCGACGGCTGGATCGTCGATGGCGCGAAGATGAAGCGCGCCAAGCCGGATGCCTTGTTCATGCACTGCCTGCCCGCCCATCGCGGCGAGGAAGTCGCAGCAGAAGTCATCGACGGACCGCAATCCGTCGTGTGGGATGAAGCGGAAAACCGGCTGCACGTCCAGAAAGCGCTACTCGAATACCTGGTCCTGGGCAGGCTCAATCATTAATCATCGACCCGGTTGCTTATCGCTCAGTTCCTCATCACCCTACCAACAACCATACTCCAAGCACGCGAAGCAGAAATCATGTCGACCATACTCCAATCCGTTCCCGCCAATCAAAAAGTGGGCATCGCCTTTTCCGGCGGGCTCGACACCAGCGCAGCGCTGCACTGGATGCGCCAGAAAGGCGCGATTCCGTACGCCTACACTGCCAATCTTGGTCAGCCCGATGAAGAAGACTATGACGCGATTCCGAAAAAAGCCAAGCTGTACGGCGCCGAACAGGCACGCCTGATCGATTGCCGCGAACAACTGGTCGCAGAAGGCATCGCTGCGCTGCAAAGCGGCGCGTTCCACATCTCGACCGCAGGCATCACCTACTTCAACACGACGCCACTGGGCCGCGCAGTAACCGGCACCATGCTGGTCGCCGCGATGCAGGAAGACCAGGTCGATATCTGGGGTGACGGCAGCACGTTCAAGGGCAACGACATCGAACGTTTCTATCGTTACGGCTTGCTGGTGAATCCGGCGCTGCGCATCTACAAGCCCTGGCTCGATGACCGCTTCATCCAGGAACTCGGCGGCCGCAAGGAAATGTCGGAGTTTCTGATCAAATCCGGCTTCGACTACAAGATGTCGGTCGAGAAGGCGTATTCGACCGACTCCAACATGCTCGGCGCTACGCATGAAGCGAAAGACCTCGAGCACTTGAACAGCGGGATGAAGATCGTCGAACCGATCATGGGCGTCGCCTTCTGGCGCGACGACGTCGAGGTCAAGCGTGAAGAAGTGAGCGTGCGTTTCGAGGAAGGCCGTCCGGTCGCGCTCAACGGCGTCGTCTATTCCAACCTGGTTGACCTGATGATGGAAGCCAACCGCATCGGTGGCCGCCATGGACTCGGCATGAGCGACCAGATCGAAAACCGCATCATCGAAGCGAAGAGCCGCGGCATCTACGAAGCCCCAGGCCTGGCGCTGTTGTTCATCGCCTACGAACGTCTGGTCACCGGCATCCACAACGAAGACACGATCGAGCAATACCGCGACAACGGCCGCAAGCTCGGACGCCTGCTGTATCAGGGCCGCTGGTTCGATCCGCAAGCGATCATGCTGCGCGAAGCATCCCAACGCTGGGTCGCGCGCGCGATCACCGGCGAAGTCACGCTGGAACTGCGCCGCGGCAACGATTACTCGATCCTGAATACCGAATCGGCCAACCTGACCTACCAACCGGAACGCCTGACGATGGAAAAAGGCGAAGGTGCATTCACGCCGCAAGACCGCATCGGACAACTGACGATGCGCAACCTGGACATCGCCGACACGCGCGAAAAGCTTGGCATCTACGGTAAAGCCGGCTTGCTGACGGCAAACCCGTCGGTTGCGCTGCCGCGCCTCGGCAAGAACAGCGACGAATAACAACGCCGTTTCGACATCAAACACGACACCATGAGCAAACAATTCGATCAAGTCAGCGTCATCAAGCAGGCCAACGTTTACTTCGACGGCAAGTGTGTTTCGCACACCATCCTGTTCGCAGACGGCACAAAGAAAACCCTCGGCGTGATTTTCCCGTCTTCGTTGACATTCAATACGGGCGCACCGGAATTGATGGAACTGAACGCAGGTAAATGCCGCATCCGCTTGAAGGGCGAATCCGAATGGAAGAGCTACCAAGGCGGTCAAAGCTTCGATGTCCCCGGCAATTCCAGCTTTGACATCGAGACGATCGAAACACTGGATTACGTTTGCCACTTTGTGGCGGCCTGACCCAGGCGCAGCAACAATTGCGTGAAGAACGACGGCCTTGCGCCGTCGTTTTTTATTCCCTATACAAACACGGGTTCAGGCTCCAGCATCACACCAAATTTCGCCTTCACATCCGCCTGAATCGCCGAAGCCAGTCTTTCCACCTCCCGCCCGCTCGCGCCGCCACGGTTGACCAGCACCAGCGCCTGCTTCTCGTACACGCCCGCCCTGCCGAGGCTCCTGCCCTTCCAGCCACATTGATCGATCAACCAACCGGCTGCGAGTTTGCAACTCTCATCGGATTGCGCATAGCTGACCATGCGCGGATAGCGTTCCAGCAGCGCGTCGCGCTGCGCCGCAGACACGATCGGATTCTTGAAGAAACTGCCCGCGTTGCCAATCACGGCCGGGTCCGGCAGCTTGCGCGTGCGGATGGCAATGACGGCATCGCTGATGTCGCGCGCAGTCGGCGTGGCGATTTTTCTCGCGTCGATTTCTTGCACCACATCGGCATATTGCAGATTGGGCCGCCATTGTTTTGGCAATGCGAAAGTAACGTCAAGAATGACTGCGCGATCATGCAGTTGACGCTTGAATATGCTATCGCGATAGCCGAATGCGCAGCCAGCCTTGTCGATTGTGAAAGTCCGCCCGCTCTCGAGATCGAACGCGGTCAGCTCATGAAAACAATCCTTGATCTCGACACCATAGGCGCCGATATTCTGGATCGGCGCAGCACCGACGCTGCCGGGAATCAGCGAGAGATTCTCCAGCCCGTTCAAGCCATTCTGCAGCGTCCACTGCACGAAGCCGTGCCAGTTCTCGCCGGCCGCCGCACGAACATGGGTTGCGTTCATGTCGTGACCAACGACTTCAATTCCCTTGCCGCACATATGCAGCACGATTCCCGGAAAATCGCGCGTCAGCACGATATTGCTGCCACCACCCAATACCATGCGCGGCAGTGCGCGCAATGATGCGTCGCGCCGCACAGACTCGAGCATTTCCACTGAGTCCACCGGCAAGTAGGCATGCGCTTTGGCATCGATACCGAAAGTGTTGTTGGCTCGCAAAGAATAATCGTATTGAATCGGCAAAGTATCTTTCATAGCGGGACGATTATAGTCGCAGCCATCAATGGCGTTGCCCTAGCCACCCTGTTTTTTGTCCGATAGAATGAGCCGTTAGTCAATAAGCAAGCGCAATTGTGTGCACGAGAGGAAACAACCATGCCATCTTTTGATGTCGTATCAGAAGCCAATACCGTCGAAGTGAAAAACGCCGTCGATCAGGCCAACAAGGAAATCTCCACCCGTTTCGATTTCAAGGGCAGCGATGCGCGCGTCGAACAGAAAGAACGCGAACTGACTGCATTTGCCGACAGCGAATTCCAGTTGAATCAGGTGCGAGACGTCCTGACCGGCAAAATGACCAAGCGCAATGTCGATGTGCGTTTCCTCGACATGGGGAAAATCGAGAAGATCGGTGGCGACAAGGTCAAGCAAGTCATCAAGATCAAGAACGGCATCGAATCGGACGCCGCCAAGAAGATCGTGCGCATCATCAAGGACAGCAAGATGAAAGTGCAGGCATCGATCCAGGGTGACGCCGTGCGCGTGACCGGTGCGAAACGGGATGATCTCCAATCGGCAATGGCCATGCTGCGCAAGGATGTCACCGATCTGCCGCTGGAATTCAATAATTTCCGCGATTGAGAACGTGGCCGGTGCAGGCGCTCCAACGCATCATTGTGACCACATTCATTTTCACTGACTGATATCGTCCCCATGCGCGCAATTTCCCTGTCCGTCCTTCTGCTTGCCATCTCCAACACTGTCAGCGGAGCCGATATCAGTGTAGTGGGATTGTTCCCCAACAAGGCCGTGCTGGTCATCGACGGCGGCTCGCCCAAGACCTATTCTGTCGGCAGCACGGTCGCCGATGGCATGAAGCTGGTGGCAGTGAATGACTCCGGCGCCACGCTGGAATCGAATGGAAAACGGCAGACGATTGCGCTTGGCGGGCATGTGAATCGCTCGGTGTCAGGCGGCATTGCCAGCACCACGCTCAAGGCGGATGGCCAGGGCCACTTTGTCATGCAAGGACAGATCAATGGCGGAACGGTGCGCATGCTGCTGGACACTGGAGCCACCTCGGTCGCACTGCCCGCGTCGGAAGCCATGCGCCTGGGCATCGACTACAGGAAAGGTCAGCTTGGCCAGGTGAGCACCGCCAACGGCGTCGTGTCGGCGTATCGGGTCAAACTCAACACCGTGAAGGTCGGCGATATCGAGCTCAATCAGGTGGACGGGACGGTCATGGAGCAAGGCCTTCCAATTGTCCTGTTGGGCATGTCTTTCCTCAACCGCACCGAAATGCGCCGCGAGGGGGAAATGATGACGTTGACCAAACGATTCTGAGAGCGCTCAACGAGAAAAATGCCGTCGCTTTACAGGACGGCATTTTGTATTTGTACGCCTGGAGCACGCGACAAGATCACGTTCCTCCGTCATTACGAGCGCGGCAAGGTCTCATGTCCATGAATCCTCATTAACGTTCGAGATTCCTCGCTGCGCCCGGAATGACTGGTCTTCGGATTGGACACAGTCAGATCAATCCTGATTCTGCAAGCGGCGCTGCTTCACCGCCTCCGCCAATCCTTCCAACACTTTCACGCTCGATTCCCAGTCGATGCAGCCATCGGTGACCGACTGGCCGTAGGTCAGCTCCTTGCCGGCAACCAGATCCTGACGGCCTGCGACCAGGTGCGATTCCACCATCACGCCAACGATGCGCGTGTCGCCCGCCGCGACCTGTCCGGCGATATCGGCACAAACCGGAATCTGGTTCTCCGGTTTCTTCGAGCTGTTGGCATGGGAAGCATCGATCATCAGGCGCGATGCGAGGCCGTTCGCTGCAATGTCCTTGCATGCGGCCTCGACGCTCGCGGCATCATAGTTGGGTGCCTTGCCGCCGCGCAGGATGATGTGACAATCCTCGTTGCCATTGGTGGAAACGATTGCCGAATGCCCGCCCTTCGTCACGGAGAGGAAATGGTGCGGTTGCGAGGCGGCCTTGATGGCGTCGACCGCAATCTTGACGTTGCCGTCCGTGCCATTCTTGAAGCCGACCGGGCAGGACAGGCCGGATGCCAGTTCGCGATGCACCTGGGATTCGGTGGTACGCGCACCGATTGCGCCCCAGCTGATGAGATCGGCGACATACTGCGGGCTGATCACGTCGAGAAATTCGGTACCGGCGGGCAGACCGAGTTCGTTGATGTTCATCAGCAGTTCCCGCGCCATGCGCAAGCCATCGTTGATGCGGAAGCTGTTGTCCATGTACGGATCGTTGATCAGCCCTTTCCAGCCGACCGTGGTGCGCGGCTTTTCGAAATAGACGCGCATCACGATTTCCAGCTCGCCGGCGAAGCGTTCGCGCTCCTTGACGAGACGGCGTGCATATTCCATCGCGGCCTTGGTGTCATGGATGGAGCAAGGGCCGATGACGATCATCAGACGATCATCCTGGCCGTGCAGGATGCGATGCAATGCGGTGCGGGCATTGGCGGTGGTGGTTGCAACCTTGTCCGCGCAGGAGAATTCACGGATCAGATGCGATGGTGGGGTCAGTTCCTTCATTTCACGTATGCGTAGGTCATCTGTGCGCGGCATGTTTTTTCTCCAGTCAATATCTTGAAAAGTTGAAACTGTATAAATGAAAAAACCGCCATCGCTGGCGGTTTTTTCAAGAAATTCGGTTGGCTTTTTTATTCGCGCGCTTACCGCTTCTCCACCGCCGTTGGGCTGGAATAGCTAAAGTAAAAATAAAAGTAAAAGCGTGCGAAGGTCATTGCTGTTTCAGGTTTTGAAGCGGAATGAGATTTAATAGTGCAATAAATCACGGGATTTGGCAAGGCGCTGCAAGCAAAATTGCTGTTTCCGGATAGGATCGCGTCAAATGGTCCGCACGATCCTTCCCGGCACTTTGCAAGCTTACGCCGTTCCACCCACAGTCACGCCGTCGATGCGTAGAGTCGGCTGGCCGACGCCGACCGGCACGCTTTGTCCTTCCTTGCCGCAGACGCCGACGCCGCTGTCGAGCCGCATGTCGTTGCCGATCATCGATACGCGGTTGAGCACGTCGGGGCCATTGCCGATCAGGGTTGCGCCCTTGACGGGATAGGTCACTTTGCCGTCCTCGATCATGTAGGCCTCGCTGGCGGAGAACACGAACTTGCCATTGGTGATGTCGACCTGACCACCGCCGAAATTCACGGCATACAAACCGTTCTTCACGGAAGCGATGATTTCCGCCGGGTCCTTGTCGCCGCCCAGCATGTAGGTATTCGTCATGCGCGGCATCGGCAGATGAGCAAAGGATTCGCGACGCGCATTGCCGGTGACCGGCATATTCATCAGGCGCGCGTTCATGGTGTCCTGCATGTATCCCTTCAGAATGCCGTCTTCAATCAGCGTCGTGCATTGGGTCGGGTTGCCTTCGTCGTCGATGTTGAGCGAACCGCGGCGATCGGCAATCGTACCGTCGTCCACCACCGTCACGCCCCTGGCAGCAACGCGCTCGCCGATGCGGCCGGAGAAAGTACTGGAGCCCTTGCGGTTGAAATCGCCTTCCAGCCCGTGACCGATCGCTTCATGCAGCAGCACGCCCGGCCAGCCCGGACCAAGCACGACCATCATCGGTCCTGCCGGGGCGGGGCGCGCTTCCAGATTCACCAGCGCCGCATCCACCGCTTCGGTCGCGTACGTCTCCAGCAATTCGTCGGTGAAATAGCCGTAGCTGTAGCGCCCGCCGCCGCCGCTTGATCCCATTTCGCGCCGCCCGTTTTGCTCGGCAATGACCGTCACCGATACGCGCACCAGCGGCCGGATATCCGCTGCGAGCACGCCATCGCTGCGCACGACGAGCACGACGTCGTATTCACCGGCCAGTCCCGCCATCACCTGCACGACACGCGGATCCTTGGCGCGCGCGATGCGTTCCACTTTTTCGAGCAACTTGACCTTCTCGGTGGCATCGAGCGATGTAAAGGGGTCTTGCGGCAGATACAACGAACGTCCTCCTACCGTCCGGATGGAGGAAGCGACCTTCACCTTGCCTGCGCCCTGACGCGCGATGGTGCGTGTTGCCTCTGCGGCTTCATGCAATGCGCGCTCGGAAATTTCATCCGAATAGGAAAACGCGGTCTTGTCGCCCGACACGGCGCGTACGCCGACGCCCTGGTCGATGGAAAAGCTGCCAGTCTTGACGATGCCTTCTTCCAGACTCCAGCCTTCGCTCTTGGTGAACTGGAAATACAGGTCCGCATAATCGACGCGGTGCGTGAAGATTGCACCCAGCGCCTGATTCAATTTCGATTCGTCGAGGCCGAACGGCGTCAGCAGGATTTCACGTGCGGTCGCCAGGGTCTGGAGGTTCGGTTCAAATAGATTCATGGTGTGTGCGTACTTCGGTGGGAAGTTGAATTCGATTCAATGGATTCATGGATTGTAGAGCATCTGTCTTGCAAGGGTATATCCACATCGGGAAGTGCCGAGAGGAATCACTCTGCATCCGCTGCATCGCAGCGGTCACAGCTTGCGATGTTTCAACGCCGGCAAGCTTTCACGCACATTACCGAGACGCTGCAGCTCGATCTCCCCGATCACCACACCCTCTCCCTCGGGCAGCACGGACTTGATGTCGCCCCACGGATCGATCAGCATGCTGTGCCCCCAAGTGCGACGACCGTTCGGATGCACGCCGCCCTGCGCGGACGCGAGTACATAGCACTGGTTCTCGATGGCGCGGGCGCGCAGCAGTATTTCCCAATGCGCCTTGCCGGTGGTCCAGGTGAAGGCAGCGGGCAGCACGATCAACGTGCAATCGCCCATGGCGCGATAGAGTTCGGGAAAACGCAGGTCGTAGCACACCGACAGCCCGACCTTCCCGAACGGCGCATCGAACGTCGCGACCTTGGCGCCGTGGACGATGGTGCGCGCCTCATCGTACGACTCCGCCCCCTTCGTGAAGCTGAACAGATGAATCTTGTCATACCGGATGACGTGTTCGCCAGACGGGTTGTAGACCATCATGGTGTTGAGCACCTTGCCGGCTTCGGGCGCGACCATCGGCATGGTTCCGCCGATCAGCCACACGCCGTTCTCGCGCGCGGCATCCGACATGAATTTCTGGATGGGGCCGGCATCGAGCCGTTCGGCGTGAGCGATTTTGTCGGTTTCCTGCATGCCCATCACGGGCCAGTATTCAGGCAGCAGCACAAGCTGCGCGCCCTCCTGCGCCGCTTGTGCGATCAGTCGGCGTGCCACGGCAAGATTCTCGTCAACATGTGGCGTGGATACCATCTGTACCGCAGCAAGCTTGATCACACCTTCCATCGAACCTCTCCTTAACCGGGCTTTGCGGATTCCGTCACCGGATCGGCCGCCGGACTGCCCATCTTTCGCGCAAGCTTGGTCACGACCGGCTCCTTCCACGGACCGGTCACCTGATATTCGAACGTGAATGCCTTCATCAAGGGGTCACGCAGGAACAGCTGCGCAAGAAAAGTCCCCACACCGATGACCGGATTGACCGCGAGCCCATAGACAACCGATGCCGCACCGACATTGATTTCCGGGATGACCGCGACATGCAGATTTTGCGATTCCCTTCCGATATCCGCCGTGCCGTCGATCAGGACGGTGGCGGCGACACCGCGCATCTTGAAGCTGTCGGTCTTCGCCACACCGTTCGTGATCGATGCCGCCGCAGTGATGCCATCGAATGCGAAGCCTTCTGAAAACACATCGCGGAAATCGAGGGCCAAGCGGCGCGGCAAGGCCTGCATGTTCAACACGCCCAGCAGCTTGGCAGCACTCGGGTCGACTTTCAGAAATTGGCCGGATGCGATATCCATATGAAAATTACCCGACAGGCTTGGCACATCGAGAGCGAAAGGCTGCCCCTTCCAGCTGATTTCACCTTCCATTTTCCCCTTGCCACCGCGCAGCACATTGGCAAAACCGAAGCGTTCCAGAAGCTTGCCGGCATCCGCGACATAGAGCGTATATGACAGGTTGGAGACGCTGTGGTTATCCTGCTTCGCCCATTTGCCGGAGGCTTTCAGTTCGCCATCGGGATTGCTGATCAACAATTTGCTGATGCGCCATTCGCGCCCGGCGCTGCCGCGTGCATTGTCGGCAGCCAACTCGATATGACCGAACTTCTTGCCGAACAGCTCGAAGTTCTCGGCAACGATATCGAGCCCCGGCATCTGCGTCGCTTCGTTCTTGCCTTCCAGCAGTTCGCTGACGTCCGATGCAGCCGATTTCGGAATGACGAGCGAGGCGAGGCGCGCCGTGACGCGCCCCAGGCCGCGGCCGGAGCGCGACTGATTCCATGTGAGATAACCGGAGGCCTGCTCCGAATCGATGTTGGCCTGCCACACGCCTTTTTGATGCGAAGCGCCGACCACCACGTTGTCGAGCTTCTTGCCCATAACGATCAACTCGGTGGCGCGCGCGGCCAGCACTTCCGGTTCGATGTATTGACCGATACCCAGGACGTCGGCCTGCCTGTCCTGCTCAGCCGGCAGCCCCTCGCCCACGATCGCCTCCACGGCGCGTCCCCATTCATCGATGTTGAGCGTCTTCAGGTTGACGTTGGCGATCAAGCCATTGTCCGGCTGCGGGGCAGGAACATTCACCCCGATACCGCCCCGCACGACGCGCCATTCCGCACCTTTCTCGGTCGATTTCTGGCGCTCGTAGCGGACCGCAATCGCGGAACCCAAAGCGAGTTTCATTTCGTCGCGCAAGAACGACGCCTCATTCGAGGACACTCCGGTCAGCTCGAACTTCAGCGGCATGGTTTCGTGCGCCCCCTTGCGCAGCGGCGCGGGGAAATCAAGCGCCAGCCCGGCAAGATTCGACTCGACGACGACCTCGGGCTGATGATTCCTGACCCTGATCGCGGTACTGTAGCGGGCGCTGCCGGCAATACGCTCCGACAGGCGCTGCATCGCCGACGTGGGGTACGCCTTGCGCAGCCCGTCGGACGTCACAGTACCCTCGGCCTTGACCAACACGCCACTGTCGCGCTGCATGCCGCCGGTGAGTGCGACGGGCCCGCCGACGAAACTGGCCTTGATGCCGTTCAAGTTGAATCCCTTTTCATGGAATTCCAGCTTGCCGCTGGTACCGGCGAGCGACGGCATGGCATTGAACAGCGTCACGTTGTTGTTGATGAATTGCAGCGTGCCCTTGACTCTGGCCTCGTCCATGTGCGCCAGCGGCAGTTCGAGCTTCAACGCGAGTTTGGCGTTCCCGCTCGCCTTCGTCTCTTCGGTGAAGTGCCCGATCCATTCTGCAACCGGACTGTCGTTGGCATAGCCCACGAAATCCTGCAGCGACCCGGCGGCATCGCCGCTGATCTCGAGCAGCCCCTCAGGCACCGCCAGATCATCGATCACCGCGATCACGTTGGAGAGTGCGGCGCCATGGGTCTTGGCACTATCGCCGCGGATTTCCATTCGGCTGCGGTCGAAGGCGATGGTGCCATTGATGTCTTCCAGCAAGGGCCAGAATGGCGCTTTGCCATCCTTCGCAAAATGGCCGGGCGTGTAATTCAACTTGCCGTCCTTGATCCTGCCGAACACGCTGAATTCGCCCTTCGGTTTTTCGCCGGCAACGCGCGCATGGAAAGGAAAATCCGCCAGATCGCCTTTCACCTTGATTCGCACGTCCTCCGCCGCACCACCGACCAGCGCACCGGTCAGCCACTCGCGCAGACTCGCCGGAGTATTCAAGGGCAGAAAACTCCCCACGCGTGTCACGTCCAGTCCCGTCACCTTTCCTGTCATATCGATGACACCCGGCGTCTTCGCTTGCTGCGAATTCAGCGGCATCAGGTGCCTGCCGGACAGCGAACCCGACAAGGTGCCCTGCTCAAATTCAAGGTTGCGCACATCGAGCAGCAATTGGTCGTTGTCCTGGAACGCCCAATTGGCCTGCATGTTCAAGCGGTCGAACGGCATGCTCGGCTCGGCAAAGTATCCGGGAAACTGCAATTGGATCTTGTCGGAGACGAGACGGATGCTGCCTCCCTTGTCGTTCGCATCCACCTCGCCCGTCAGATTCTCGAAACCCGGTATGCCGGGCACTGCGGCCTGGGCCGCAGTCTTGCCGCTCCTGGGCCTGGCCGGGCGCGGCGCTTGCGGGGCCAGGGAAAGCCCCTCAAACCGGCCCTTCGCGCTGTACGAGGAAATCTGCGGATACTTGCCCTGCCACTGCACCGAAAAATCCTGCAAAACTCCTTGCGGTGCAAAGTCCGTCAGCATCTGCCTCTGCTCTGCAGATATCGGCAGGCGCTCGCCAAACTCAGCCAGGGTCTTCAGATCAAGCCGCCTGGCGATGATCGCCGTCTTTTCCGGCTTGCCTTTCCGCTCCGGCGTAAAGCTTTCGCTGATGGTTGTCGGCGGCAACACCAGTCCGTCATCAGTGCGCAGGGAAAAGTCCGTCAACGCGATCGCATGGCCATTCATGCCGAAGGTTGGCGTGCCATCCTCGCTATCCGGATTGAAGTCCTCTTTCACCGATACTCGTCCATCGACTTGCGCAAGATTCAACGGCGCAAGGTCCTTTCGCAGGCGGGCAGAAACGTTTGCCAGCGACAGATCCGCCGTGAAATTGGCCACCTTGGCGTGATCGAAATCGAGCCATGCGCGCACCGAGCCCCTGCCCTGCCCGAGTTCAATCGGATAATCGACATAGGGTTTCCAGGCGGTCAAGTCGGCGTTCTCCAGATCGGCATACAGCTCGCCCTTCCAACGCATGGGGTCGGAGATGCTGCGGCTGAAGCGCGGATGGACGAACGCGGCACGGACGTCGAGCGGCGCGGAAAACCCGGCGGGCGGCGTTGCCTTCAAGGCAAACTCATGGTGACGCCATTGGTTTCGCAACACGAGATCGACACCGTTGAGCACGACTTCGGGCGCGCCGCGCTTGTCGTCCTTCCAGCGCAGGGTGCCTCCGCGGATTGCAATTTCATGCTGCGACAGGACCCAGTCCGCCGCCGTCGAATCACCGCCGCTCTTGTGCATGTCGATGAAGATGCCTGCGACGTAAAGATTGCCCGCTGCATCGCGCCGCACATCCATTTCGGGCTGGCGCACTTCAAGCCTGTGGAGCCGCAAGTCGCCGACCAGCACCGACAGCCACGACACCGTCACGGAAACTTTCGGCAATCTCAGTGTTTCATTGCCGGATTTATCATGGATGGCGACATTGTCCAGCGCCAGTTGCGGCCTCAGGCCATCCCATGACGCGTTGATGCCGGCAATCGATACCTTGTTGCCGATGACATGCGTGGCCATGTTCTCGACATCCGCCTTGTAGTTGTCGATATTGGGCAGAACGACGTACCGCAAGCCGAGGAAAAGCGCGCAAAACACAAAATAGACGACCACCAGCGACTTGAGCAGGAAGCCCAAGGCATGGTGCGTAACGGCATTGAAAGCGCGGTATTGCTGCTGTATGACTTTCCAGCAAGCGGCGGCGCGACCGATCGTCTGATTTGAAATAGGTTGATCGTTGGACATCAGGCAGAAAAGCGTGCACCTGTACCAGGCGTAAAATGAATTTTGTTAAAGCGCGAACAACATGTTCACATGACCGCGCCGGCTCAGGTTGCGTCGGCTCAGTTATGATGTGACGCAGGCATTAATATGGGTAGCCAAATCGGCCTGCCAAGGTCATCTTAACAATTATCCCCTGACATTCGTGATCCGATCTCTTTTGACCAGCAACATTGCCTCCCGGTTCTATGCGCGTTGGCTGATGGGCGATCCTGCCCGCGCAGATGCGGTGGCGAATCGTAGCAAATTATCCATCGGCCCTACGGATTTTTCCGATCTCTTACAAAAGGAAACAGACGCCGGCCTGCCTTTGCCGCGCGCGATGCGACGGGTGCGCAATCTGGTACTGGCAAGCTTGATCGAACGCGAGTTGAGCGGCCGTTCCAATCTGGAGGAAGTGCTGACGACAATCAGCGCGTTCGCCGATTTTGCGGTGCAGACACATGTCGCCGCCCTCTCTGCGGAGATGATCACGGCGCATGGCACGCCGATCGGCAACGAATCGGGTGCACCGCAGGAATTGATCGTGCTCGGAATGGGAAAGCTCGGCGGCTTCGAGCTCAACGTGTCCTCCGACATCGACCTGATTTTCGTTTACCCGGAGAATGGCGAAACCCAGACCACGTCGCCGGATCAACGGCAATTGTCGAATCACGAATTTTTCACCTTGCTGGGCAAGAAGCTGATCGGCGCAATTTCCGAAATCACGGAAGACGGCTTTACTTTCCGTGTGGACATGGCGTTGCGTCCGAACGGCGCGTCGGGCCCGCTCGCCGCCAGCTTCGGCATGGTCGAGGAATACCTGATCGTGCAAGGCCGCGAGTGGGAACGCTACGCATGGGTCAAGGCGCGTGCCATCACCGGCCTTCCCTCCGACATCGCGGTCCTCGACCAGATCGTGCGGCCGTTCGTATACCGCCGTTATCTGGACTACGGCGCGATCGAGGCAATGCGAAAGATGCATGCGCAGATCCGCGCCGAAGTCACGCGACAGGAAGTCCGCCATCCGGACCGCAGCAATAACGTGAAGCTCGGACGCGGCGGCATACGCGAGATCGAGTTCCTGGCGCAGGTGTTTCAGCTCATTCGCGGCGGCCGCGACAGCGAACTGCGCGACCGTTCGACGCGCATCACGCTGAACACGCTGGCACGGAAGAACCTGCTGACGACCGCGGAAGTAGAGCAATTGCTGGATGCGTACACTTTTCTCCGCAATCTCGAGCATCGTCTGCAATATCTCGACGATGCGCAGACCCACACCTTCCCGGCAAACCCCGCCGACCGGCTGACGGTGGCGCAGATGATGGGCTTTACCGACGTGGAATCGCTGCTGGAAGAACTGGACGCCCATCGCGCAGTCGTCGCCGCGCAATTCGATTCCATCTTCAGCGACAAGGGACAGCCCGCTTCCAGCGCACCGCACGACGCCGTTGCCGCGCAAGCGCACTTGTCCGAGACGGACACCCGGGAAAACATCGAAGCGCGCCTGAGCGCACTCGGTTTCCAGGAACCGGCTTCAGCCGCACACCGGCTGCAACTGACATTGCAATCCCCACGTCTGCAGTCATTGCCGGAGAACAGCCGAAACAAACTGATCGGGCTGATCAATACCGCTCTGCACAGCATCGACGCCAATGCGAGCGCGCGCGATGCGACACTGGGCCGTTTACTGGATTTCCTTGAAGCGATCGCGCGCCGCGCAGCGTATCTCGCATTGCTCACCGAATATCCGCATACGCTGGAACGCGTGATCCGCATGATGAATGCGAGTGATTGGGCGGCGAAATATCTGACGCGACATCCGATTCTGCTCGACGAGTTGCTGGACGACCGTACGCTGAAGGCGGCACCCGACTGGCCATCGTTCGCGCTGGAATGCCAGCGCCAGCTGGATGCCGCGGGTGACGATACCGAACACAAGATGAACGTGTTGCGTGATCTGCATCATGCGCAACTGTTCCGCCTGCTGGCGCAGGATCTGGAAGGCGATCTGACGGTGGAGAAGCTGGCCGACCACCTGTCGGCACTGGCCGATGTGCTGGTGGCGGCGACGATCCAGGCTGTTTGGCAGACAATGCCGCACCGGCACCGTGAAACGCCGCGATTCGCGGTCATCGCCTACGGCAAGCTCGGCGGCAAGGAACTTGGCTACGTCTCCGATCTGGATGTGATTTTCCTGTTCGACGACGACCATCCTGATGCACCCATGCATTACGCCAAACTGGCGCAACGTTTCATCACCTGGATGACCAGCCACACGCCCGCCGGCATCCTGTTTGACATCGACATCGCGCTGCGCCCCGACGGCGCGAGCGGCTTGCTGGTGTCAAAACTGTCCGCCTTCGAAAAATACCAGATGGAATCCGCGTGGGTATGGGAGCATCAGGCGCTGACGCGCGCCCGCTTCTGCGCGGGCGATGCGGCCATCGGGGCCCGTTTCGAGGCAATTCGTGAAACGGTTTTGCGCCAGCCCCGCGAAGCGGAAAAGCTCAGGCAAGAAGTCCTGTCGATGCGCAAGAAGATGCACGAGGGGCATCCGAACCGCTCGGCGCAATTCGACCTCAAGCATGACGACGGCGGCATGATCGACATCGAATTCATCGTCCAGTTCCTGGTGCTGCGCCATGCTGCGCAATATCCGCAATTGACGGCTGATATCGGCAATATCGCATTGCTGAAACTGTGCGGCGAGCTGGGCTTGATCGATCGCGGATTGGCGGGCGATACCGCAGATGCGTACCGCACGTATCGGAAATTGCAACACCAGATCAGACTGCAAGGGGAAGAACGCGCGCGGGTCGCGAGTGACAGGATTGCAAGCGAGGCGGCGACGGTCAAGCGGCTTTGGGCATCGATATTCGACTGATTCTGCGCAAGCACCGAGTTGACGGCGGCGGTATCCGATCCCGTTGCCAATGGCACGCAGTATCAATCCGTGCGGTCAATTCAGCGCCACGCCGAATCTTTCCATTCGGGGCAAATAATAATTCTCCGCATCAAGCGAAAGTATCACGCGCTCGACCTGCCCCGTCAGCAGCTCACGCTTGATGAAGCCGATGTAGCGCGAATCCTTGCTGTTGTTGCGGTTGTCGCCCAATACAAGGTAGGCACCGGCAGGCACCGTCACCGCACGAAAGGAACGCAGAGCTTTTCGCTGCGGCATCAGCAGGATAGTGCGTTGATGACCGAAGATGCGTTCATTCAGCGTCACTTGCGGATCGCGATAGTCCGGGACAAGTCGGGCAGCGACGGTTTCTTCGGCAACGGTATAGGTCGCTTGCACGCCATTGACGAGCAATTCGTCGTCGCGCATTTCCACCACGTCGCCGGGTACGGCCACCACGCGCTTGACGAGACGGATGCCGTCTTCGGGCGAGGTAAACGTGACAATATCGCCGCGCTGCGGGTCGGCGATGCGCTTGACGATCACATCAGTGAAGGGAATCTTGAGGTCGTATGCCAACCGGTTGGACAGTACCCGGTCGCCGATCAGTACGGTCGGGTACATGGAGCCAGACGGAACGCCATACCAGTCAGCGATGGCGCTGCGAAGCATGATCATGCAGAGGACCAGGGCTATAAACCACTTGTGTTCCGCGATCAGCTCTCTGATTGCCCGCATACGCGTCCCGTGATGAACGGCGCGGCAACGTCACATCGATACAGCATGGCGCTGCCCACGCCAGCGTTGCCCAAACAACGATTCAATATATCAAAATAACAAAACGCCCCATCGTGTGGGGCGTTTGTCATCCGTCGCTACGCATGGAGGCATCCATGCTTGCTGTCAGAGATTATTTTGCAGCCATCAATGCAACAGTGGTATCCAGCATGCGGTTGGAGAAGCCCCACTCGTTGTCATACCACGAGGACACTTTCACCAGACGACCGGACACCTTGGTCAGGGTCGCGTCGAAATTGCTCGATGCCGGATTGTGGTTGAAATCCACGGAGACGAGCGGTTCGGTTTGATAGGTCAGGATGCCCTTCAACGCACCGTCGGACGCTTCCTTCATGATCGCATTGATTTCATCGACGGTCGTGTCGCGCGCGGCGATGAAGGACAGGTCAACGATGGAGACGTTGATGGTCGGAACGCGGATCGCGTAGCCGTCCAGCTTGCCGTTCAGTTCCGGTAGCACGAGGCCGACAGCGGCTGCGGCACCGGTCTTGGTCGGGATCATCGACTGGGTGGCGGAACGGGCGCGGCGCAGGTCTTCGTGCATCACGTCGGTCAGCACCTGGTCATTGGTGTAAGCATGGACCGTGGTCATCAAGCCGTTGACCACGCCGATCTTGTCGTGCAGCGGCTTGACCAGCGGCGCGAGGCAGTTGGTGGTGCACGATGCGTTGGAGATCACGGTGTCGGAGGCCTTCAGCACCTTCTCGTTGACGCCGAACACGACGGTCGCATCCACGTCCTTGCCACCCGGTGCGGAAATGATGACTTTCTTCGCGCCGCCTTTCAGGTGGGCCGATGCCTTTTCCTTGGTGGTGAAGAAGCCGGTGCATTCGAGCACGACGTCAACATTCAGCTCGCCCCATGGGATTTCAGCCGGATTGCGTTGCGCGAAGACCTTGATCTTGTCGCCGTTGACGATCATGAAATCGCCATCGACTTCAACCGTGCCCGGGAACTTGCCGTGCGCCGTGTCGTAGCGGGTCAGGTGCGCGTTGGATTGCGCATTGCCGAGATCGTTGATCGCAACGATCTGGATGTCATTTTTCTTGCCGCCTTCGTAATGCGCACGAAGGATGTTGCGACCGATACGGCCATAGCCGTTGATTGCGACGCGAATGGTCATGGTTTTCTCCTGAATGAAAAAGCAAGGTAATCATTCAGCCCCCTCCCCTTCAAAGGGAGGGTTGGGTGGGGATGGGTCACGCATGGCTGAAAACCCATCCCCCACCCAGCCTCCGCCTTGAAGGGGGAGGAGCTGGAAATATCAAATCAAACTAAAACCGATTTCACAGTCTCCACGACGCGCTCGGTCGTGAAGCCGAAATGCTTGAACAGCACACCCGCCGGTGCGGATTCGCCGAAGGTATCGATACCCACCACTGCACCTTCAAGGCCGACATACTTGTGCCAGAAGGCGGTCACGCCGGCTTCCACCGCGACACGCGGCAGGCCCTTCGGCAACACACTGGTCTTGTATGCCGCATCCTGGCGATCGAATACGTCCGTGCTCGGCATCGACACCACGCGCACCGGGATTCCCTGCTTCGCCAGTTCATCTGCTGCCTTGACCGCCAGCTCCACTTCAGACCCTGTGGCGATCAGCACCGCCTTCGCACCTGCCGCATCGCGCAGCACGTAAGCGCCCTTGTCGATGTTCGCGATCTGATCCGCATTGCGCTCCATGAACGGCAGGTTCTGGCGCGAGAAGATCAAGGTGCTCGGACCGTCCTTGCGCTTGACTGCATTTTTCCATGCGATTGCCGATTCCACGGTGTCGCACGGACGCCAGTTGTCCAGTTGCGGGATCAGGCGCAGGCTCGACACGTGCTCGACCGACTGGTGCGTCGGGCCGTCTTCGCCCAGGCCGATCGAATCATGTGTGAACACGAAGATCGAGCGCGTCTTCATCAGCGCCGCCATGCGGATCGCATTGCGGCTGTAATCCGAGAACGTGAGGAAGGTAGCGCCGAACGGAATGAAACCGCCATGCAACGCGATGCCGTTCATCACGGCCGACATGCCGAACTCGCGCACGCCGTAATTGATGTGATTGCCCGGCTGGTCGGCGCGGACGGCAACGGACTCCTTCCAGTTGGTCAGGTTCGAGCCGGTCAGGTCGGCGGAACCGCCGAGAAACTCCGGCAATACCTGTGCCAACGCCTGGATCGCGTTCTGGCTGGCCTTGCGAGTGGCAATCGTTTCCTTCTTCTCGACGCAGGAGGCGATGTATGCCTCGACCGCAGCATCGAGATTGCCCGGCAGTTCGCCTTTCATGCGGCGCACCAACTCGCCGGCTTCTTGCGGATAGCGCTCGCCATAGGCCTTGAACAAGGCGTCCCACTCCCCTTCCAGCTTGCTGCCTGTCTCTTTCGCATTCCATGCGGAATAGACATCGGACGGAATCTCGAATGGTGCATTGGCCCAGTCGATCGCTTCGCGCGTTGCGGCGATTTCCTTGTCGCCCAGCGCGGCACCATGCACCTTGTCGGTACCCTGCATATTGGGCGCGCCTTTGCCGATGACCGTCTTGCAGCAGATCAAGGTCGGCTTGTCCGATGTCTTCGCCTGCGCGATGGCAGCGTTGACCGCATCGACATTGTGTCCATCGACATCGCGGATCACGTTCCAGTGATATGCCTCGAAACGCTTCGGCGTGTCATCCAGGAACCAGCCATCCACCTTGCCGTCGATCGAAATGCCGTTGTCGTCGTACAGGGCAATCAGCCTGGACAGGCGCAGCGTGCCGGCCAGCGAGCATGCCTCATGCGAGATGCCTTCCATCAGGCAACCATCGCCAAGGAGCACATAGGTGTGGTGATCGACCACGTCGAAACCCGGCTTGTTGAATTCGGCGGCGAGCAATTTTTCCGCCAGCGCCATGCCGACCGCATTGGTCAAGCCCTGTCCCAGCGGGCCGGTCGTGGTTTCGATGCCTGGCGTGATGTGCACTTCCGGATGGCCCGGAGTCTTCGAATGCAGTTGACGGAAATTCCTGATTTCCTCCATCGACAGGTCGTAACCTGTCAAATGCAGCAATGCATAGTGCAGCATCGAACCGTGGCCATTGGACACCACGAAGCGGTCGCGATTGACCCAGTGCGGATTGGCCGGATTGTGACGATAATGCTTGCCCCACAGTGCAACGGCAATTTCCGCCATCCCCATCGGCATGCCGGGATGGCCGGAATTTGCCTTTTGTACTGCATCCATTGCCAATGCGCGGATTGCATTGGCCATCTTGGTAGTCGGGAGCGTGGAAGTCATGTTTTTCAGCGTAAGTGGCGGGTCGTGGCGACCGGTTGGAACGGTATGGTGCAAAGCCGCATATTTTACCAGACAGACGCACCCCGAATTAGAATTGGCAATTCGATATCGGCCGTGAAGCATCCTTTGCCCGCGCATCGCTCGTTGCACCGGACAACGGGAAACCACGTTTCCGAAATGCACTCGGCAGCCTCCCTCATGTATATTCATTTCCCGCCCCGGACGTTCGATTCCGCCTCCATGACATATTGATACATGCCACGCTTCTTCGATCCCCAATCTCTGCAGGTCGGCGCCATAATTTCCCTGCCCGATCACGTCGCCCACCACGTGCGCGTGCTGCGCATGGCGCATGGCGACAACATCACGCTGTTCAATGGCGAAGGCGGCGAATATACCGCCACACTGACGGAGATTGACAAGAAACGCGCAAGCGCGGAGATCAAGACCTTTTCACCGCGTGAGGCCGAATTGCCCTACGCGATCAAGCTGGCCCAGGCGCTGCCGGAAGCGTCCAAGATGGACTGGATCATCGAAAAGGCTGTTGAACTCGGCGTCACCGCGATTCAACCGCTGACCGCGCAACGCTGCGTAGTCCGGCTTTCAGCGGAGCGGGCGGAAAAGAAAGCCGCGCATTGGCAGGGAATCATCGTCGCGGCCTCGGAGCAAAGCGGCCGCAACCGGCTGGCGCATCTGGCCGAACCGTTGGATTTTCACCAATGGGTCGGCCAGCAAGACTTGCACACGCGCATTCTCCTGACGCCGCGCGCCGAGCAATCGTTTTCCGACTGGGCACGGCACCATTCGCCACAGTCGGTGAGCCTGTTGATCGGGCCGGAAGGCGGCTTCACGAAACAGGAAGAAGATGCCGCGCGCGCGCAAGGCGTATTGGCATTGTCGATTGGACAACGAGTGCTGCGCACGGAAACCGCAGGCTTGGCAGCTGTTTCCGCCATGAATGCGATTTGGGGCGAGATGTAAATCGAAATCAAACATCGCCCCGGTTTGTATTTGCAACGCAGCGTCCTGCCCCTATTGTGGTCACTTGACCATTCAGTCGATCACCTTAAAAGGAGGTAAACCATGGGACTTCTGGACAGTGCACTCGGTATGTTCGGCGGCGGCCAGGCACAAATGGCCGATCCGAAAATGCGGCTGCTGCAAGCCGCGCTTTCCATGCTGTCGAACGATGGCCAGACTGGCGGCCTGTCCGGCTTGGCAGGGAAATTTCAGGAAGCCGGGCTGGGCGATGTCGTCAACTCTTGGATCGGCAGCGGCCAGAACATGCCGATCTCCAGCGAGCAGATTCAGCAAGCACTGGGCGGCGGCGAGCTGGAACAGATTTCGGAGACCGCCGGCCTGTCGCAGAATGAAACCGCCAGCCAATTGAGCGAATTGCTGCCTGGACTGGTGGACAAGTTGACGCCCAACGGACAAGCGCCGCAGGGCGGCTTCGGCGATGTCGCATCGCTGCTGGAGCAATTCATGAGCAAGCGTTAGGTCCGTTTTCATCCCGAAACTGCAGTATCCAGCCATGCTGGGCGCGACGGGAAACCAGCGCGCCCCAACACATGGCGATACTTGTCGCCCGCATGGCGAAAAAGAGTGTTGTCGCGGATGAATGATTTCCGTGACAATAGGCCCATGCAATGGCTGCGCCGACTCTTTCATCGACATGTTCCTCGCATCCCCGACGCGCTCTGGCGGGATTGCGTTGCCCGCCTTCCCTTTCTCCAACGACTGCCGCCCCATGACTTGGAGCGCCTCAAGCGTTTATGCGAAGCATTGCTTGACAAAAAAACATTCACCTCCGCCGGCGGACTTGAACTGACCGACGAAATCGCCGTTCTGATTGCGCTGCAGGCAAGCTTGCCGGTATTGAATCTGACTCTCGACTTGTACGATGACATGGCAGGCATCATCGTTTATCCGGCCGCCTTCGTCGTGCCGCAGAGCGAAATGGACGAGGCCGGCGTGGTGCATGAGTGGCGCGCTCCCGTCTCCGGCGAGGCATTGGATGCGGGCGGCGCAGTCGTATTGTCCTGGGAAGACGTCGAAGCATCCGATGCGCCCGGCTACAACGTTGTTATCCACGAATTCGCCCACAAAATAGATATGGGGGATGGCGGAGCGAACGGCTGCCCGCCGTTTCTTGCGGACTATCATCGCGACATCGGACCGCAGGCATGGCAACGGGAATTCACGGCGGCGTATGAAGACTTTACCAGGCAAGTGGATGCGCTCGACCGTCAGTTGCCGGATGACTTCGATGAAAACGATGACGTTCATGCAAGCCTGCATGAGGCGCTGTTCGCGGAGTTGCCGCTCGACCCTTATGCGGCCAGTCATCCGGCGGAATTCTTTGCCGTGGCCTCGGAAGCGTTTTTCGTTTTGCCGCAGCCGTTGGCGGATGCCTACCCGGAAATTTATCGTCTGCTCTCCCGGTATTACCGCCAAGACCCCTTGGGCGCGGCCAGGCACGATGCCTCGTAAGCGCGTTCTTGCCGCAAGGAAAACCGAAGGAAAGCATTTATAATTCAAAGTTTTGCGGCAGTTTTCTCCTATCACCTGTATGAAGGTATTTCGCGGACTTCCCAATGCCGCATCGCGTGCGCCCTGCGCATTGACGATTGGCAATTTCGACGGCGTGCATCGCGGACATCAAGCGCTGCTGGCACACGTGCGGGAAGCGGCAACGAAACTGGGAGTGGAAGCTGCGGTCATGACCTTCGAGCCGCATCCGCGCGAGTTTTTCGCACGGCTCGCAGGCGACCTGTCCAAGGCGCCGACCCGCATCGCCAGTCTGCGCGACAAGCTGCAGTCCTTGCAGAATGCCGGCATCGATCGCGTCATCGTCGAGCATTTCAACGCGCATTTCGCGTCCATGTCTCCCGATGATTTCGTTGAAAGGGTGCTGGTGCAGGGCTTGCACGTGAAGTGGCTGATGGTCGGCGAAGACTTCCGTTACGGGGCGAAGCGCGCGGGCGATATCGCATCGCTGACTGCAGCCGGGAAGAAGTTCGGTTTCCATGTCGAAGCCATGCCCACTGTCACGAACAACGGCACGCGCATCTCCTCCTCCTCCGTCCGCGCCGCGCTGGCACAGAGCGATTTCGAACACGCGGCACAACTGCTCGGGCATCCTTATTCGATATCGGGACACGTCGTCCACGGCAAGAAGCTCGGCCGGACCATCGGTTTCCCGACCATGAATCTGCGCGTCGTCCACAAGCGGCCCGCGCTGTCCGGCATCTTCGTGGTGCAGGTGCACGGCCTCGCGGACAAGCCGCTGCCCGGCGTCGCCAGCCTCGGCGTGCGGCCCACCATCGAGGACAGCGGGCGCGTGCTGCTGGAAACCTATGTGTTCGACTATGCGCAACAGTGCTACGGCAAGCTGATCCGGGTCGAGTTCATGAAGAAGCTGCGCGATGAGGAAAAGTTCATCGACCTGCCGGCGCTGACCGACGCCATCGCGCGCGACGAGGCGAATGCCCGCGCGTATTTCAGGCAACCGGACGCTTCCGCCATCTCCGCGACCGATCGAATTTGACGATCAAACCAGCGTCGTCCGCATTGTTTGATCCACCGATTTTTACGATTGAAAACACCATGTCCGAACAAAAAAACAAGTATCCGGTCAATCTGACCGAAACCGCTTTTCCGATGCGCGGCGATCTGGCCAAGCGCGAACCGAAATGGGTGAAGGAGTGGCAGGAGAGAAAGGTCTACGAAAAGATCCGCAAGGCGTCGAAGAACCGCCCGAAATTCATCCTGCACGACGGCCCGCCGTATGCCAACGGCGACATCCACATCGGTCACGCGGTCAACAAGATCCTGAAGGACATGATCGTCAAGGCGCGCAACATGGCGGGCTTCGACGCGCAATACGTGCCGGGCTGGGATTGCCACGGCATGCCGATCGAGATCCAGATCGAAAAACAGCACGGCAAGAACCTGCCGACGGCAGAAGTATTGGCGAAGTCGCGCGCCTATGCGAGCGAACAGATCGAGCGCCAGAAGAAGGACTTCATCCGCCTCGGCGTGCTGGGCCAGTGGGATCGTCCATACAAGACAATGGATTTCCGCAATGAGGCCGACGAAATCCGCGCGCTCGGCACCATCCTCGAAAAAGGTTACGTCTATCGCGGGCTGAAGCCGGTCAACTGGTGCTTCGACTGCGGCTCGGCGCTGGCCGAAGCGGAAGTCGAATATCAGGACAAGCGCGATCCGGCGATCGATGTCGGCTTCCCGTTTGCCGAGCCGGAGCGGATCGCAGAAGCTTTCGACCTGCCGAAACTGCCGGCCGACAAGGGCTATGCGGTGATCTGGACCACCACGCCGTGGACCATCCCCGCCAACCAGGCGCTGAACGTGCACCCGGAATTCGAATACGCGCTGGTGCAAACTTCGCGCAACGGCGAACCGCTGTTGCTGCTGCTGGCGAAGGATCTGGTCGAGAGCTGCCTGCAACGCTATGGCATGGAAGGCAGAATCATCGCCACTTGCGCCGGCTCCGCGCTGTCGATGATCCGCTTCAAGCATCCGTTCGCCGATGCCGATCCGGGCTACAACCGCCTGTCGCCGATCTATCTCGGCGAGTACGTGACGCTCGACACCGGCACCGGCATCGTGCACTCCTCGCCAGCCTACGGCGTGGACGACTTCGTGTCGTGCAAGGCGCACGGCATGAAGGACGACGCCATCATCAACCCGGTCATGGGCGACGGCAAATACGCGTCGTGGCTGCCCTTCTTCGGCGGCATGACGATCTGGGAAGCATCCAAACCGATCTGCGCCAAGCTGGAAGAAGTCGGCTCGCTGTTCAAGCTGGTCATGTTCGACCACAGCTACATGCACTGCTGGCGGCACAAGAAGCCGATCATCTACCGTGCGACCTCGCAATGGTTCGCCGGCATGGACGTGACACCCAAGGATGACGGCCCGACGCTGCGTCAGACTGCACTGGATGGCATCGACGCCACTGCGTTCTATCCGAGCTGGGGCAAGGCGCGCCTGCATGGCATGATCGCCAACCGTCCGGACTGGACGCTGTCGCGCCAACGCCAGTGGGGCGTGCCGATGGCTTTCTTCGTGCACAAGGAAAGCGGCGAGCTGCATCCGCGCACGCCCGAACTGCTGGAAGAAGTCGCCAAGCGCGTCGAAAAGAGCGGCATCGAAGCGTGGCAGGCGCTCGATCCGAAGGAGTTGCTGGGCGCCGACGCCGAGATGTACGTGAAGAACAAGGACACACTCGATGTCTGGTTCGATTCCGGCACCACGCACCAAACGGTGCTGCGCGGTTCACATGCGGAAGAATCGCAGTTCCCGGCCGACCTGTATCTGGAAGGTTCGGACCAGCATCGCGGCTGGTTCCATTCGTCGCTGCTGACATCCTCGATGATCAACCGCTGCCCGCCGTACAAGGCGCTGCTGACGCACGGCTTCGTGGTCGATGGCGAGGGCAAGAAGATGTCCAAGTCAGTGGGTAACACCGTCGCGCCGCAGAAAATCTCCGACACGCTCGGCGCGGAAATTCTGCGCTTGTGGGTGGCATCAACCGACTATTCCGGCGAGCTATCGATTTCGGAGGAAATCCTGAAGCGGGTGGTGGAAGCGTATCGCCGTATCCGCAACACCTTGCGCTTCCTGCTGGCCAACACCTCCGACTTCGATCCGGTCAGGGACGCGGTGCCGGTGGCAGACATGCTGGAAATCGACCGCTATGCCATCGCGCGCATGACCGAACTGCAGAGGGAAATCGGCCGGCATTACGAAGTCTACGAATTCCATCCGGTCGTTGCCAAGCTGCAGATGTATTGCTCGGAGGACCTCGGCGGCTTCTACCTCGACATCCTGAAGGATCGGCTGTACACCTGCGGCGCGACTTCGGCGGCACGTCGCTCGGCGCAGACCGCGATCTGGCACATCACGCATGCGCTGCTGCGCGTGATGGCGCCAATGCTGTCGTTCACGGCGGAGGAAGCATGGACGGTGTTCGCGGACAAGGAGACGTATGCCGCGAGCGACGAAACGATCTTCACGCAGATCTATTACACGCTGCCGACGGTGGCGGACGCCGATGCCTTGCTGGGCAAGTTCGCGGTGCTGCGCGAGTTACGCGCCGAGGTCACCAAGCAGCTGGAAGAGGTGCGCATGGCCGGCGGCATCGGCTCATCGCTGCAGGCCGAAATCGAGATCAAGGCCAGCGGCAAGAAGCATGCGCTACTGCAAAGCCTGGACGATGACTTGAAGTTCGTGTTTATCACATCGCAAGCAACGGTCACGCAGGTGGGAAGCGAAGCGGAGGAAGCTGTTATCGTCACGCCGTCGGCCCATCAGAAATGCGAGCGGTGCTGGCACTATCGCGCCGATGTCGGCGCACATGCCGAACATCCCGACATCTGCGGACGCTGCGTCAGCAATCTGTTCGGCAGCGGCGAGGCACGCCGGTTCGCATAACTCCCGAGTCATTCCCGCCGCGGCGGGAATGACCTTGACTACATACCCATATGGCCAAGAAAAACAGCCTCACCTCCTCCAACTCCACCCTGATCCCGTGGCTCGGCATCGCCGCCATCGTCGTGCTGCTCGACCAGATCACCAAGATCACGATCCTGAAGACCTTCGCCTACGGCGCATCGCGCCCGGTGACGTCCTTCTTCAATCTGGTGCTGGTGTATAACAAGGGAGCCGCATTCAGTTTTCTGGCAACCGAGTCCGGCTGGCAGCGCTACTTTTTCACGGCGATTGCCGTGGCTGCCGCGATATTCATCGTGTATCTGTTGAAGCGGCATGCGGGGCAGCGGATGTTCTGCTGGGCGCTGGCGCTGATTCTCGGCGGCGCGATCGGCAACCTGATCGACCGCGTGATGTACGGCCATGTGGTCGATTTTCTCGATCTGCACTTCCGCGGCTGGCACTGGCCCGCGTTCAACATCGCCGACAGCGCGATCTGCATCGGTGCGGTGCTGTTCATCATCGACGAATTGCGCCGGGTCGGGAAGTAAGCCTTGCGTTTTGGCAACTGCTACACTCGCCGTGTCTGTCAAAATGCCTCCGGCATTGCTGCATCAGCCTGCCGGCCACGCGTGCTGACCGTGTCGCAGCACGCGGCCAGTGGCGGTTGCGCCTGCTTTTTCCGAAGCGCCAATTGATACGAATTTGTTCTGGAGTCCACATGGATCTCGTCGGCAAGAAAATCGTCCTGGGTCTGACCGGAGGCATTGCCTGCTACAAGGCTGCGGAGTTCACGCGCCAGCTCGCCAAGGCGGGGGCGTCGGTGCAGGTCGTGATGACGCAGGCGGCGACGCAGTTCATCACGCCGGTGACAATGCAGGCGCTGTCCGGGCGTCATGTATTCACGGACCAATGGGATGCGCGCATCGGCAACAACATGCCGCATATCGATCTCACCCGCGATGCCGACGCGCTCGTGATCGCGCCCTGTTCGGCGGATTTCATGTCCAAGCTGGCGCACGGTGCATGCGACGATCTGCTGTCGACCCTGTGCGTCGCGCGGCCGATGACCCTGCCTTTGATGGTTGCGCCGGCGATGAACGTGGAGATGTGGCAAAACCCCGCCACGCAGCGCAACGTGCGCCAGCTGAAGGAAGACGGGATTCATGTTTTCGGCCCCGATGCGGGCGACCAGGCATGCGGCGAAACCGGAATGGGCCGCATGCTGGAGCCGGAACAGTTGGTCGAGGAAGTGATTGCGGCGTTCCATGTCAAGCTGCTCGCAGGCAGGCAGGTGCTGATCACGGCGGGGCCGACGTTCGAACCGATCGATCCTGTGCGCGGCATTACCAACCTCTCTTCCGGCAAGATGGGATACGCGATTGCGCGCGCCGCGCGCGAAGCGGGCGCGGAAGTCACGCTGGTATCGGGCCCGACGGCACTGGCCACGCCCTACGGCGTGCATCGCATCAACGTGCAGACCGCGCAGCAGATGCATGACGTCGTGATGTCGCATGCCAGCGGACAGGATGTGTTCGTCGCCGTTGCGGCGGTGGCGGACTGGCGCGTCGCGAATGCCAGTGCGCAGAAGATCAAGAAGAACGCGGACGGCGGCGTGCCGCAGCTGGCCTTCGAGCAGAATCCCGACATTCTCGCCGCCGTTGCGGCGATGCCGGGCAGGCCCTACTGCGTGGGCTTCGCGGCGGAGTCGGAAGAATTGCTGCGGCACGGCGAAGAAAAACGCAGAAAGAAAGGCATCCCTCTTTTGGTCGGCAACATCGGCCACCAGACTTTCGGCAGGGATGAAAACGAACTGGTGCTGTTCGATGACGCCGGCCATGCGCAACTGCCGCGCGCGGACAAGCAGGTGCTGGCGCGACAGCTGGTTGCAGAAATTGCGCGGCGGATCTGATTCCGCCGTTTTTTTGTAGCGCCCGCGCAAAGCCGGGCGCGTGATTTGACGCTACATATTTGATCGCTACATCCATGAAAACAATAGACGTAAAAATCCTCGATCCGCGCATGAAGGAACAAATGCCGGCCTACGCCACGCAAGGCAGCGCCGGCCTCGACCTGCGCGCATGCATCGATGCGCCGCTCACCATCCAGCCGGGCGAAACGCATCTGGTACCGACCGGACTCGCGATCCACATCGGCGATCCGGCGTACGCCGCGATGATCCTGCCGCGCAGCGGCATGGGCCACAAGCACGGCATTGTGCTGGGGAACCTTGTCGGGCTGATCGACTCCGATTACCAGGGGCAACTGATGGTCTCCACCTGGAACCGCGGCCAGGCCGCGTTCACCCTCAATCCGCTGGAGCGGCTGGCGCAACTGGTGGTCGTGCCCGTTCTGCAGGTCGGCTTCAACATAGTGGATGAATTCGACAGCAGCGAGCGCGGCGCCGGCGGATTCGGCAGCACCGGAAAACACTAATCGCTCTTGTGGAGGCAATCATGGCTGGAATGGCAAGACTCGGTTCGATATTGAAACGCATGAAGGTATCTCGCCGGCTGCATGTGCTGCATCTGGTGCCGGCGGCATTGCTGTTGAGCGCGTGCGCAACAGTCGAACTTCCGCCGTCCCGCCCGGCTCCGGGAGCAGCCGCTGAACCGGCGCGCCCCGCTCCGGATCCGGCACAGATCGCAACGCCGGAAGAGCAGGCGCTGCGGTCGCTGGTCTCCCTGCAAGACCGCTTGTACCGCGTCGCAGCTCCGCTGCTGGTGAGCAACCCCGACCTGTGCCGCAGCAATGCCCGCAACCTGCTCGGCTTCACCGCCAAGAACATGTATTCCTATACCGGCGAATACGCCGCCGCGGCGAAAACGGCATTCGGCATGAATGACCATCTCAAGGTCATGGGCGTGCTGGCAGGCAGCGGCGCAGCACGCGCGGGCATGCGGCGCGGCGACGACCTGATCTCGATCGAAGACAAGACCATGCCGACCGGGCCGAATGCGGAACGCCAGGCAGCGACCATTCTCGCGCCGCTGGTCAGCGGCCGCTCCAACGTCAAGCTGACCGTCATGCGCGACGGCCGGAATGTTGCGATGGTCGTCCCGCTCACCTACGCCTGCGCCTTCGGCATCGAACTGGGCAATACCGACAACATCATCGCGTACGGCGACGGCCATCGTGTGCTGATCACGCGCGGCATGCTGAATTTCACCCGCACGGACGACGAAGTGGCGTACGTGATGGCGAAGGAAATGGCGCACAACGCACTGTCCCACGCCAGCCGGCAGAGGATGAGCGCCACCGTCGGCGGCATCATCGACAACCTGATCCGGATTCGTCCCGACATGAGCACGATGGGCGGCATGGCCGGCGTCAAGCCGATGCCGCAGGAACTCGATGCGGCGGCCGACAAGCTGTCGCTCTACATGCTGGCGCGCGCCGGATACAGCATCGACGGCGCTTCGGCGTTCTGGCAGCGGCTGGCGGGCCAGTATCCGGCCAGCGTGCTGAACGGCTACACGGCACTGCATCCGGCGACGGCGTACCGCGTTTCCGTGATGGACAAGACAGTGGCGGAAATCAAGGCGAAGCAGGCCGCGAGGAAGCCTCTGTTTCCGTGAAGGCCGGGGTTGTCATGAGCGGGCGAGATTCCTCGCTGCGCTCGGAATGACAGGAGCTTGGAGCGTCCTGTCGATACACTTCTGGTGACTGACGAGCAACATGGTCCGAGCCGCAACGGCTCATCACACATCCTGCGCGTCAAGACGCCCCTGCGGCACATTCCGACCACTTGGCGATGCCATTGCGGCGCCCGCCAGCAGACACGACGCATGCCGTACGCGGCCTTCCCTCATCCCCCGATCTGCCTGAACGGATCCAGCGCGAGGTCGATCAAGCGGCGCTCGCGCACCACCACTTCCGCCGTCGCCGTCATTCCGTAACGCAATGGGTATCGGGTATCCCCGACGAGGTAGTGATCGCGCTCCAGCGTGACGCGCCCTTCGTACACCGGTTGCTTGCTTTGCGGCGAAGGCTTCGTGGCGGGCGAGATGAAGGCGAGCGTGCCGTTGATGAGGCCGTAGCGTTGATACGGAAAGGCATTGAACTTCAGCTTGACCGGCAATCCTTCGCGCAGGAAGGCGCGGTCGCGCTCGGCGATCTCGACCTTGAGGATGGGACGCGCATTCTTCGGCGCGATGCCGCCCAGCGGCGCATTGGCCTGGATCTTGTCCCCTGACTGGGTGGAAGTGACATCGGTGATGACGCCGTCCACGGGGGCGACGATGAGGAGGAAGTTGTCCTTGTCGATGTTTTCGAAGCGGATTCTGGCTGCGGCGTCGGCCACCAGGCGCGCGGTTTGCACCTGCAGGCGCAGCTTGTCCTCGGTGCCGGCGATTTCCCGCGCGGCGGCGTCGTGCTGCAGACGCAGTTTCGTGAGTTCCTGGCCGCTCGTTTCCAGCTGCGACCGGGCCTGCGTGAACTCCTGGCTTTGCCGTGCAGACAGTTCACTCAATCGCGACTGCGCCACGCGATAGGCATTGTCGGCGGCCAGCAGGGCATTCTTCTTGCCCTCGACCTGCAGTTGCGAGACGCCGCCGCCGCCCGGCAGCGCGAACAGGCGCGCATACTTGTCCGCCTCATCCCGCGCGGCTTCGCGGGCGCGGCGCGCATCCTCGAGATTGGTGCGCGCTTCCTGCACCTGCGCCTTCTGCCCTTCCGCCAGTCTGGTGGTGCCTTCCGCCACGCGCTGCTCGTGCTGGTGCTCTTCCAGCTCGACCGCCCGCTTCAGCGCCACCGCCTTGCGTTCCATCAGCGCCTTCTTGTCGGGAAACTGGCTCCACTCGCGCTCCGCATCTTCCAGCTTCAGCTGCGCCTCCAGCGCATTGGTGGCGGCCTCGATCGCGCCTCTGGCATTGAGCCGTGCAAGCACATCCCCTTTCGACACCGGCTGCCCCTCCGCGATGTAGAGATTCGCCAGTTCGCCATCGACGGGCGTGTAGATGCGCCGCACTTCCGAATCGGGCTGGAGCGCACCCTGCGCCGTCACGATCACGTCGGCGCGCCCGAAGAATGACCAGATCAGTGCCACCAGCACCAGCCCCACCATCGCAATCACGGCGGCCTGCGTGAAGCGCCATGGCTCCGATGTCAGTATCGCGATGCCTTCGGCGCTGTGATCTTCGAGCGCCTCAGTCAGCGGTTTTAGACGATTGTCGTTCTTCATTGACCTGCCCCTTCAGCAATGCCAGTTTTGCCTTCAGCAGCGATGGCTCCAGCACCGCGCGCGACTCTTCCAGCGATGCGCGCTGCTGTTCCGCCTCTGCGCCGATTTCGTCGCGGAGCTTGCTCCACTGCGCCGCTGGCTGGATCTTCAGCTGGGTATAGATCAGCGTGCCCTGCTGCGCGTTGGCATGCGCTTCGGCCAGCAAGCGACTCTGCGAGCGGAAGCGGTTCGAGATCGCCCGTTCCAGCCGCTGGGCCGCTTCGATCCCGCCGTTCTCGCGATACTGCCGCCACGACTCCTGGGCGCGGTTCAGCGACTCCTGCGCGCGGGCCAGCGCCTTGTCCTTGTACGCGGCGATATCCTGCGCCGTGGCACGGATGAAATACACGTCCTCGTCGGCATCGAGCGATCCGTGGAACGCCAGCAGGCGCTCGTCGTAACCCTGCGCGCCGCGCATCTTCTGCAGCTGCGTGAACTGCTCCAGGAGCGACTTCTTGCGTTCCAGTTCCGTGGCGGCCGCGCCCGCCCACGGCGCAGCGGTGATCTTCTGCAGCTCGACGAATGCCTGCTGCGTGTCTCCCGCCCGCCATGCCTTCGATACCGTCTGATACTGCTGCACGACTTCGGCCGGTGGCAGCGCGCCGCTCTTCTTCAACGCATCGAACTTCGCCTGAAACGGCGGCGTGGAAAATTTCGCCCGTTGCAGCAGCGCGGCCAGCGGACGCAGGTTGCGCGCACCGGCTTCGTTGCTGATCGCGGTGTACTGGCGCAGGTCCTCGCGCACGCTGTCGAGGCCGCCTATCCTCGGATACTTCTCCTCAAACTCCTTCAGCACGGCGTCCAGCGCTTCGGGTTTGTCTCGGTTCAACTCCGTGACCATGCTCGTCTTCAGGCGCTCGATCGCGGACAGGTACACCGAATCGTCGTTCTTCAACTTGCGCAGATGACTGAGCGCCTCGGCATACCGATCCCTGAACTCCGGCACATAGGACGAAATGGCGGTGAATGCGCGCTGGTGCGCCTGCGTGTCGTCGTCCCAGCGCTTGACCAGCGTCTTGAGCCTGTCCTCGTCCGCATAGATGCGGATCGGCGCGTCCGGCCCGCCCCGGCCCAGCACGAAGCGCTCCAGATTACCGATCCATTCCAGCTCGTCGAGGAGCGGCTGCGCATCGGCGTTATTGCCGCCGAGCCGTTTCATGCCCGACAGAATCGCATCGGCGCGATCGAATTCGCCAGCCTGCAATGCGTTCAGCCATCCGGGCAAGTGCGCCTTGAGCAATGCCTCGGTACCGAGCGCCTTGATCTCCGCGTTGTCCGGCTCCTGTGCCAGACGTTCTGCTGCGATCGTCGCGGCGCGCTCGTACTCTCCCTTTTCCACCAGGCTTTTCAGGTTGCGTTCCGCACCGCCGGTCGTGTACAGGGCCAGCGCGACGATGCCCGCTGCGATCACGGCCGTTGCGCTCCAGAGCATGCCGCGCCTGCCAGCCTTGGCTTCCCCTCCGGCGAAGGCCTCGCCCAGCTCGGACACGAAGAGCGCGAGCTTGCCGCGCGCCTTGCGCTTGCCCGTTTCCCTGGCCGCATCCGCGGGCTGGTTCTGCGCATCCTCGTTGACTTCCTCGTCCTGCGGCGGCACCTGGTCGACGCAGAAGATATCGAGGAAGGAGCCTGCGGCGCCGACGAAGGTGGTCTTGTCCGCATTCACCGCACCGGCAGCACCGGCAGCATGCGCCGCGCTCGCACCGCTGGTCACCGCACCGCGCGCCGTCGGACTCAGCTTCGTCACGGTCGGGTCGATCTCGGCCGCTTCCGTTTGCATGCTGATCCGGTACACGAAGTGATGGCCGCCGAACGCGATCACCTCGTCGTTTCCCAGCCGCACGGCGTGCTCGTCGAGCCGCTTTCCCGCGACGAAGGTGCCGTTGGTGCTGCCGAGGTCCTCGACAAAGGGCGAGCCGCTCTTCAGGAAGATGTGCGCGTGCCGGCGCGAGAGATAGTTCACCTGCTGCGGGTACTTGTCCTTGTAGCGGGCGAATGCCTCGTCGGTCTTGCCGATCAGGAAGGGAAATTGCGTGATGACGATCGGCTGGATGCCGAGATCGCCGCGCTCTGGTGTCAGCGTCAGACTGATGAGTTTCTCTTTCCGTGCCGAGGTCTGGGCGCGCGCGCCAAGCCGGACACGGTATGACAGCGCCTTGCCGAAACAGATTTCGTCGCCGTCGTTCAGGCGGCTGGTTTTCTGGCTGATATCCTGGCCGTTGACGGTCGTCCCGTTCTTGCTGCCCAGGTCCGCGATGTAGACCGCGCCATCCTCGGAGAAGATTCTTGCATGGCGGCGCGACAGGTCGGCAATGACGTCAGGCGCATACGACTCGAACGGCGCTTCGTTGCGTCCGATCGCAAACAGGTTTTCATCGATGCGGATGTCGCCCAGCTCGGGATGGGAGAGCTGCTTCAATATGATGTCGAATGCCCGCCCCCCGACTGCGTGATCGGCGACTGTTGCTTCGCCCGGAGCTGAATGGCGCGGCAGCATGCATTACTCGCTCATCGACTGCTTCATTTGCCGGCCTCGCTTGCCGCATTGCGGACTTCAACCGGGCCCCAGCCTCCGCCCATCGCCTTGTACAGCGTCACCGTGTCCGACAGCAGCTGCTGGTGGTTGGCCAGCAGAGCAAGCTGCGCGGCCAGCAAGGAGCGTTCGGTCTCGAACACCTCCAGCTGCGAGACGACACCTTCCTTGAGCTGCGCCTGGATCTGCGCCGCCACCACCTGCAACTGGTCGGTCTGCTGCTGCAGTTCGACCCGCTGCTTCTTGTGCGCATCGAGATTGACGAGCGAATTCTCGACCTCCTCGAAAGCCCCCATCACCGTGCGCCGATACTGCTCCTCGACGACCTTCGTCTGCGCCTCGCTGGTCTTCACGCGCGCCTTCACACTGGGGTCGAGCAAGGGGATATTGATGCTGGGCATGAAGCCGACGGTGAATGATTTCAGCAAATCGGTCAGCGCAAAACTGGACGAGCCGCCGCGCCCGGTCAGGCTGATGGACGGCAGTTGCGCGAGCTTGGCCTGGCCGACGAGGTCATACGCTTCCAGCACGCGAAACTCCGCCGCGACGATGTCGGGCCGGCGCTTGAGCAATTGCGACGGCAGACCCGGCGGCACCTGCGGCAGCTGCACCTTGTCCTGCAGGTGTCCGGTCGGCATCCTGAATTCGCCCGCCGGCACGCCGAGCAGGGTCGCCAGCGCATTGCCCGCCAGATCGCGCGAACGGCGCAGTTCCAGCAGGTCGGTGGTCAGCTTGTTGATCTCGGCGCGCTGCTGCAGCACGCGCGTATTGGGCAAGAGGCCGGCCTTGTGCATGGCATCGTAGGTCGAAAGAATCTGCTTGTTCTTGTCCAGCGTCTTCTGCTGCTGGTCGAGCTGCTCGTCCAGTTGCAGAATCTGGAAGTAGGTCGTCGATACGTTCGACACCAGCGTCAGATAGCCGGCGCGCCAGTCGGCCTCGGATGCGCGGTATGCCGCCTTCTGCGCCTGCACGCCCTTCTCGACCTTGCCCCAGATGTCGATGTCCCAGTTGACCTGGGTACCGAGGTTGAACTGCTTCGAGAAGTTCTGCCCGGTGGATTTCTCGAAGCTTGCACCCGCGCCGGCGTCGAGCGTCGGCAACGCGCCTGCGCGCGCCGCGCCGATTTCCGCCTCCGCGACCTTGATGCGGGCGGCAAGAATCCGCACGTCGAAGTTGCCTTCGATGGCCTTGTTCACCAGTCCGTCCAGATAGGGATCGCGAAACTCCTTCCACCAGTCGGGAGCGATGGTTTCCGATGCGGACACCACCGGCTCCGCAGTGGCCTCGGGGCCGGTCCATGTCGATTTGATCGGCGTCTCCGGACGCTGGTATGCCGGCATGCTGATGTCGGCGCAGGCGCACAGCAGCGCGGCGCACAGGCCCCAGGTTCCGGCGGAGAGCACGCTCTTCAGCGGCCAATACGCCTCGTGCAGCGCCTGCGCTCCGCTGCGCAATGCGGGCAGCTGCCCTGATGCGCCGCGACCGGGATTTGCAAGAAAATGAACACCATCCATGTCATCACCATCATCCGCCGTCAGGGATGCTCGGCCACCAGCCAGCTCTTGGACGCGACAAACACATCGAACAACCGCTGATCGAGATGTCCCGCCCGGCATTCCATCGCGATCAGATCCAGCGCCCGCTCCAAGGGCAGCGCTTTCTTGTAGGGACGATCGCCGGCGGTGAGCGCGTCGTAGATATCGCAGATCGTCAGGATGCGGGTCTGCATGCTGATCTGATTGCCGTGCAGGCCCATCGGGTAACCGGAGCCGTCCAGCTTCTCGTGATGGCCGTGCGCAATCGCGGGCACGCCGCCGAGGTCGCGCGTCCACGGGATCAGGATCAGGAAGGAATACGAATCCGCCACATGCGCCTCGATCTGTCTGCGCTCATCCGCCGTCAGGCAGCCCTTGGCAATGCACAGTGCGGAAAACTCGAACTCGTTGAGCAGCGGCGCCGCCGGATCGTCCAGCGCGGGATACGCGTAATCCAGCACCTTCTGCAAATCGGGCGGGCACTCCGTGAACGAAATCGCCGGTTCGTTCGCGTGCCGGATGGAGGCAAGGAAGCCGTCCAGCCGGCTGAATTCCTCGTGCAAGTCTTGTTCCACCTGCCGCTTGACGTCGCGAAATTCCGCCATGCTCAATTCATGCTCGCCATGCAGCTCCGCCAGTTGCCGGTAGGCCTCCCGCTCCAGGCACGCACGCGCATACAGGAAGCGCTGCTCCAGCATGCGCATGTCGGCGTGATGCAGCTTCTTCTCCTTGCGCAGCACGTGTTCGCGCACGCCGACCTTGCCGAAGTCATGCAGCAGCGCGGCATAGCGAATCTCGCGCAGCTGGTCGTGCGTGAAATTGACATGCCGCAGCGCCGCGCCGCTGTCGCGATCCACCGCCATCGCCAGATGCTCCGCATAGCCGGCCACGCGGAATGAATGGCCGGCGGTCACCGGGTCGCGTTCCTCGATCGCCTGCACCGACGCCCGCACGAAGCCGTCCAGCAGGTTCTCGATTTCCGAGTACAGCTGGAAGTTCTTCAGCGCGACGGCGGCTTCCGCGCACACGCCGGTCAGCATTTCCAGGTCCTGCTCCTTGAACGCATGCGGGTCCGACGAGGTGTCCACCTGGATCAGGCCGAGACACTCGCCGCCGATGACGAGCGGGACGCACATGGCGCTGCGTATGGCTTGCGAAATGATCGAGACCTGCGACGAAAAGTGGCGGTCGGACAGCGTATCGACCGACAGGATCGACTGCTTCCGGTCGAGCACTTCGCCCACGATGGTGCGCGATATCTTGACGTGATCCGGATCCTCTATCGTGCCGTCGCGCCTGCGCGCGGCCACCGGCACCGGCGCTTCGCCCTCGTTCTTGCGCAGGAGAATGAAAGCGCGTTCGGCCAGCGGAAACAGGTCGAAGATGAAGTTCATGATCTTTTCGATCAGCGTGTCGCGATCCTTCACCGCGCCGAGCGCGATGCTTACCTGCGCCATCGCATGCAGCTTCTGCACGGTGCGCTGCACGTCGCCGTGCGTCGCCACCGGCGGCGTGCCGATCATGCGCGTGAACTCGGTCGCATCGACCGCCTTGGCAATGATGGTCGGCATGCTGTCCTGCGCCGGCACCACCAGCGAATGGAACACGATCTGGGCAGAGGCGACGCTGAACTCGTCGCCATCATGCAGCGGATGCCAGCTGCCTGGGGTGAGCCTTTCGCCGAGCACGAAGGTGCCGTTGAACGAATGCAGGTCCTCCACGAAATAGCCGTCGCCGCGCCGCCGGATGCGCGCATGGCGGCGGCTCACGGTGTGTTCCGGTATGCAGAGAAACTTGTCGGATGCCAGCGAGTCCTGCGGATCGCGGCCGATGACCACCTCGTCGTGGATCGGGAATACCACCGGTCTGGCCGAGCCGTCCCCGGTGACTTCCAGATACGCCGTCACCCCGCCCACCGATTCCGCAAATGTTGTCGTGTTGTCCATCTTGCTGCATTCACCCCGCTGCCGGATGAGGAAGGTCAATTCGCCATTGCCGTGGACTGTTCGACCTTGAGGCAATACGGCAGTTCCGGCAGACCGGGATGCGCCGCCGGAGCAGATGACAACATCCGGCGGGCTTCAATGCGGCGGCAGGCCGGGCGCGCCCGGGTGCATTACTTGACGAAGATCGTGATCTTTTTCGAATAGACGGGCGGGTTGTGTGGAATATGCTTGGCATCGCCCATGATCAACTGCAAGGTGTGCTTGCCCGGCGGGAGTTCCACCATGGTTTCCGTTTCGCCTGCGCCGAAATGCAGGTGGTTCCGGTCCGACGGAATCTCGCGGTCCGCTGCCGGCAGTTCGGTGTCGATCAGCAGATGGTGATGACCGGTGTTCGGAAACGTGACGTCTTTCGGGGCAACGCCCATGCTGCGCAATCCGAACCACACGCGGAACGGCTTGCCCGCCGCAATCACCTGCCCATCATTGGGCCAGCCGATGTAGAGATAGGCATTGGCGGGAGCCGGCGTGTCGCCTGCGAAAGCGGCGTTGGCCAGCAGCAAGACAGCGACAGCGGCGAAAGACTTGAACATGGCATGTGCTCCGCGTTGTTCCGATGCAAGACATCTGCCCGCGATTCATTTCACGATGATCGAAATCTTCGTCGAATACACGGGAGGGTCGTGCGGCTTGTGGTCGTGGTCCCCAAGCAGCAGTTGCAGTGTGTGCTTTCCGGGCGGCAGTTCGATGCGCGCCTCGGTTTCGCCCGCGCCGAAATGCAGATGATTCCTGTCGGAAGGAATCTGCTGGTCCATGGCAGGCAGCGCCGTGTTGATCAGCAAGTGATGGTGGCCCACGTTGGGCAGGTTCACTCCCTTGGGACACACACCCATGTTGCGCAATCCCATCCGCACCCAGAACTTGCCGCCGGTAATGACGGTGCCGTCGGACGGCCAGATGAAATAGACAAGCGCATCCTTCGGCGATGGCGTGCCGGCGGCATGCGCGGGGACGAAACCCAAGGCCGCTGCTGCCAGAGCGGCGGAGACGATAGCTTTTTGCATACCGTGCCTTCCACAGGATTGTTGCGTTTTTTATAGTGGCGGTGCCACGTTCAGGTTAGAGCAGAATTTTTCGGCAGCGGGTCGGAAAGGCACCTATCCTTGATATCGAACAGAGATAAATATGCTCAAGCGCTCAAAGATGAACAAAGAGCGTAAACCGCAATGCATGGCGGTTGGATGCGCCGTCGCCATCTGCAACATATCCGCAGGATCGCTGGCATCGTCGTGATGCAGCAGGGATGGCGCACCCCGCCGATGCCGTCCTTGAATGCAAAAGCAAAGGTCAGTCCATGTGGCGAAAACTGTTGATTGCCTGCTTGCTGGGAGCCTTCGGCTGGATCACGGCTGCGGCGGCGCAGCCTGCACCTCGCAACGACGCGGAACCAGCCGACAGGCGCGTCGCACTCATCATCGGCAACGGCGGCTACCAGCACGATCCGCTTGCCAATCCTCCCGGCGATGCACGCGCCATGAGCATCATGCTCGATGCGCTCGGCTTCGATGTGATGCATCACGAAAACGCGACGCGCCGGCAAATGCTGGATGCGCTGCTTGCATTCAGCCAACACCTCGACGCGGGCGGTGTCGGGTTGGTGTATTTCGCCGGGCATGGCGTGCAGCTTGCAGGCAAGACATTGCTGCTCCCGGTGGATGCGGACAACCGCGCTGCCGCGGTGATGCAAGCCGAAGCCATCGACCTGCGCACGGTGCTGGACGCGATGTCGGTGTCACGCCCCGGCAAATTGAATATCGTCATCCTCGACACCTGCCTCGCCGCGCCATCCCCGACTGCCGCGGGACCGCTGCCGGCCGCTGCCGACACCATCATCGCCACTGCCGCCGCACCGGGATCGTTTGCGGCGGATGGCAAGCGTCACGGCGTATTTACCTCAGCCTTGCTCAATGCCATGCCGGTCCCCGGCCTGAGCGTCGAGGAAATGTTCCGGCGCACGGCCTCTGCGGTGCGGCACACCAGCGAGGGCCGTCAGACTCCGCTGCTGCTGTCGTCGCTGCGGCAGTCGTTCCGCTTCATCCCGGCTGGGCAAGACGCACCGGCACCGGCCTTGGCGCTGGCGCCGCAACCTGAAACGGTCGCGGTATTGCAAAGCCGCGGCGTGCTGCCGAAGGACAGCGACGAGCAGTACGAACTGAGTTTCTGGGAGTCGATCAAGAACAGCACGCATGTGAGCGACTACGAGGCCTATCTGCAGGCGTATCCGAACGGTCGTTTCGCCTCGCTCGCGCGTGCGCGCATCGAGCGTCTGCGCGCCGCCGCGCCCAAGGATGCGCCGGTCGCCAAGCCGCCACCCGAGCGACCGCGTCCGGCACCCGCGATCCAGCCGCCGCCCGAACAGGCACGCCCAACTCCGAAGCCAGCGCCTGAACAGGCGAGCCCCGCGCCGAAGGCAGCGCCGCCGCCCGACAAGCCGGCGGCCGCAAGCGCGCGCGTCAGCGAACTCAACGATTGCGCCGGCTGCCCCGCCATGGTCGCGCTGCCGGGCGGCACGTTCACGATGGGGAGCACCACCGGCGACCCGTCGGAAAAGCCGCCGCGCCGCGTGACAATCAGTACCCCCTTCGCCATCGGGAAATACGAAGTGACGGTCGAGCAATGGAATGCCTGCATCGAAGCCGGCGAATGCCCGCGCAATGGGGGCAACCCGAACAGCCAACCGAAGAACACGCCGGTGCGCGACGTGAGCTGGGACGACGCGCAAAAATACGTGAAGTGGCTGAGCAAGACCAGCGGCCACAGCTACCGGCTGCCAACCGAAGCGGAATGGGAATACGCGGCCAGGGGCGGCACCTCGACCCAATACTGGTGGGGCGAGCAGATGCGCAAGGGCACCGCCAACTGCAAGGACTGCGGCGAGCCGTGGCAGCAGGACAGCCCAGCGCCGGTCGGCTCCTTCGCTCCCAACCCGTTCGGCCTGTACGACATGAACGGCAGCGTCTGGGAATGGGTCAGCGACTGCTGGCACAACTCCTACAAGGGCGCTCCCGCCGACGCCCGCGCGTGGGACGATCCGAACTGCCGGATTCGCGTGATACGCGGCGGATCGTGGCGCGAAGGCGCAAGCTACATGCCGTCCTCGACGCGCTTCAAGTACGACGCGAACGTGCGCCAGTCGCAGAACGGCTTTCGCGTCGCACGCGACATGAAATAACAAAGAACAGCCATCATGTCTGCGCAACATCGGCAGCGGGAAGCCGCGCCGTGCGTTCATCGAAGTACGTAATCATCGTGGGTAATATTTGCAATACCCATCGTGGCACTTGCAATGCAAGTGGCGTGTACTGCAGCACCCGTTCATTGCCGTTCCATCAGTCAGGGAGACTCACACATGAAAAAACGCTATCGCATACCGATCATCGCCGTCGCATCGATCGCCTTGCTGGTCGGGATCGCGGCGGCTGCCGCCAAAATCGTCAGCGACAAAAAAATGCACCGCGTGGTGCAAGTCGAGATCGCACCGCTGGCCCATGCAGCGGGCGCGGCGACGGTCGAGCGCGGCCGCTATCTGTTCCAGTCGCGCGGCTGCGCGGATTGCCACGGCGCGAGCGGCCAGGGCAGCGTCTTCATCGACGACCCGAACGGTCTGTATGTGAAAGCGCCCGACATCACGCCCGCGCCCGACAGCGTGGTCGCCGCCTATGCCGAGCGCGACTGGGTGCGCACGGTGCGCCACGGCGTGAAGCCGAACGGCAAACCTGCCTTGATCATGCCGTCCGAGGACTACAACCGCATGACCGATGCCGACATGGCCTCCCTGATCGCCTACCTGCGCAGCATGCCACCGGCTACGGGTGATGCAGGCGAAGTACGTCTGCCGCTCATCGTGCGGGCGCTGTATGCGGTCGGCGAAGTCAGGGACGCGGCGGAAAAGATCAACCACGCGCTGCCGCCATCCCGGCCGGTCGCGAAGGCTGTCACGGTCGAGCATGGCGCGTATGTCGCCAACATGTGCATCGGCTGCCACGGCGATGGACTCACCGGCGGCAAGATCCCCGGCTCCCCGCCCGACTGGCCGCCTGCCACCGACCTCACGCCCGGCCCCAGGGGAGCGATGGTCCGCTACGACAGCGCCGACAAGTTCACCGTCATGATCCGCACCGGCAAGCGCCCCGACGGTAGCGCGGTCAGCAAGGTGATGCCGTTCAACAGCTTGAAGGAACTGGACGATACGGATGTCGGCGCGCTGCACCTGTTCTTGAAGTCCTTGCCGGCGCGGCCGGATGGGAAGAGCTGAGGAGCGAAGCCGCCGGGCGGGTCAGGTGCAGCCCCAGCCCTAACCCGCCGCATGCCCGGACAATCCGGCACGCCCGATCGCCCAGGCTTATTTCGCCTTCGTCGTGATCTGCAGGAAATCCACGGCAATCTTTTCCGCCCCGTGCTTTGCGGCCATTTGTTGCAGCTGTTTTTCCACCGCCTTCAGATATGCCGCTCCCGACTCCGACTCCGGGCGAATGCTGTCGAACAAAGGTGCCGGCGTGGCGAGCAAGACGATCAATTCCGTTCCGAACGGTTTTGATATGACCCAGTTGCCGAGGCTGCCGATGGCGGCCTTGTAATTGGCGGGCGCCTGGTTGGCGCGCGCGCGCGGATTCGGCACCAGGTGCGCGACGCTGCCATCGAGGACGTAGTAATCGACATAGACGTGCGACGCGTATGCGGGGGTCGTGATATCAACGATCAGCGGCTCGCCTTCGGTCAAGACCGCGTCCGGCGAGCGCGCACGGACCGACGCGGCGGATGCGGCGGACGTTGCGGACGTGGCGGTTGCGGCCTGCCGGTTCTTCAACCAGTACGGCGCGAATGCCTGGATCACGTTGCATTTGTCGTCACCGACCTCCTGCACCTCAAGGTTCAGGCTGTTCATGCCGGGCACCTTGCCCAGCATTTCCTTCAGCCGCGGCACGCCGAAACTCGCGGGCAGATATCCCTTCACCTGCAATTCACGCTCGCGCACCGTGGGCAGAAGAGCCGAACACGGCACGCGGGCAAGAATCGGTGCGACCGCAGCCAGCGACAGCGCAGGCGGCGACGTTGGCGCGGCCTGTGGTGGTGCCGGCGCGGCGGTTTGCGGCGGGGTTTGCGGTACGCTTTGCGGAGTCGCCGGCGGCGCAGCTTCCGGAGTGGCAGGCGCGGCTTCCGGAGTGGCAGGCGCGGCTTTCGCCGGCGGCTCGGCGCTCGCCACCTCCTCGCGCTCGGCATCGCCGCTGCGGGACTGCTGATAGTAATAAAGTCCTGCGGCCACGCCCCCCGTCAGAACCACCAGCGATGCGGCCAGCGCGGCAAACCTCCTGGTCCGGCTGTCTCCGCTCATCTCCTGCAGAAAATGCGCCACGTCGGGCGTGCGCGATTCGCGGTCGAACGACAGCGCGTGCTTCAGCGCGCGCCATTGCTTGTGCCCCAGCATCTTCGGCCGCTGCACCTTCATCTGCGCGCCGCGCGCCTGCAAGGCGGATAAGCGGTCGAAGGGATGCTTGCCCGTCAGCAGCTCGTACGTAATGCAGGCCAGCGCGTAGACATCATCGCGCGGGTCCGGCTCCAGATGCTCCATCATTTCCGGGCTCGCGTACGCCGGCGTCAGCGCGCCGAGGCTGCCCGGATCGAACACCGTCGCTTCGGCATCCTCTTCCGGCTTGCGGAACACGCGCGCGATGCCGAAATCGATCACCTTGATCTCGCCCGCATCGGTCACGAACACATTGGCCGGCTTGAGATCGCAATGGACGAAACCACGTTCATGCGCATAGGCCAGCGCCTTGCCGATACCGCCGACAATACGCATCGCGTCGGCATGCGGCATGCCCGTGAACCCGCGCGTGCGCAGCGTCTGGCTCAAGGGTTTGCCCGACAGATACTCCATCGTCAGATAGACCATCGAACCGTCGCGGTCGAAGTCGTATACCGCCACGATGTTCGGATGCGCCAGCGACTGCGCCTTCCTTGCCTCGCGCTGCAAGGCGATGAGCGACTTCGGGTGGCCGCGAAACTGCACGTTCAAGACCTTGATCGCGATGTAGGGCTTGCGGTCGGACGCCTCCAGCTTGCGCAGGTCGAGCGCCTTGTACACCGTGCCCATGCCGCCGAAGCCGATGCACTCCTCCAGCACGAAGCGCCCGTTCAAGGTATCACCCACGCCCTTCATCCGCTCCGGGTCGGAACCTGCCGTGTCGTTCGGCATGATCACCTGCGGCGGCATCGTGTGCGAAGGCCAGCGGTCGCGCGGATTGGTCTGCACGCGCGTCTCATCGCCGCCGAATCCTTGCCGCGAAGCCAGCACATGCTCGACACGGCGGCGCAATTCCAGATACACATCAGGCGGCAGCTGAATCCGCGTATGCTCATCGCCGAGAATCTCCAGCAAGCGCACTGTATTGGCCTCATCCGTCACCAGCGCACGATCCACCTGCGCCAGAAACTCATGGTGCGACAAGGCACCGCTTTGCAAGGAATGAATTGCATGCGCAAGATTGGCCATGGCTTGTCATTGAGTGAGTGTGTTTCACGCAGGCATGCAACAAACTCCGCCTCATGCCGGAATACATGGTTTCAGACACGAACTGTCTCTGTAAATTCAAACAATGCGGAGAGGTATGTTGCGATGTGCCATCGTCGCAACAAGCAACAACAAGCAACGGATATTGAAGAATGGAATGCGGCGAAAATCCGGCGTGAGCAGCTGAAGTGCCGGCCACTTTGGCAGTCAGTTCTGGCACCTGCCCGGCATTGCAGCGCCATCAATTCAAGATGTAAATCCGATGATGTTTTTCGTGCTTATGTAGTACCGTGTTTTTGCACACACAGATTTCGACATAAGGAGAAACATGAGAACGCCATGGATATGGGCAATCACAGCCCTGCTGTTTCTGTTTGCAGCACCAGCCAGCCAGGCCGCGGACAACATGCGGGCATTTCCGCCGGCCGAAGCGGGAATGGTTCGATACGTTCTGCAACTCCCGGAACAAACGGATGAATATGCCTTCAAGGTGGAACTGCTTGTCGGCAAGACGGTGCAGGTTGACGCGCGAAACACCTACTTCTTCGGCGGCAAGATTGAAGAAGACATCATCAGTGGCTGGGGATACACACGATACAAGGTCAGCCAACTCGGGCCGATGGCAGGCACACTCATGGCGGTAGATCCAAACGCGCCGAAAGTCGCCCGGTTTGTCACGCTTGGCGGCGATCCCTATTTCATCCGCTACAACAGCCGTCTTCCCATCGTGGTCTATGCGCCCGAAGGCGTTGAAGTGCGCTACCGGATCTGGGCTGCCGGCGCGGAAGTGAAGTCCATTGAGAAGGGGTGATGAGATGAGCTGGCTGCGCTTGCCAAGCCGCGCAAGTCAGCTCCGTGTGCAGCCATTTCTCGCACGCAATATCGGCCAACTCGAGCCCGCCCGTAGATTCCACCTTGTCCGTCAATCCTGACTGACTAACCAACACCAACGTGCATCAGCATGAGCCCCCAGCTTCCATATCAATCCCTCGCCGATCTGGTGCTGTCGGTGCATGTTGCCATCGTCTTGTTCGTCGTCGGCGGCCTTGTCCTCATCCTTGTCGGCAATCTGCGCGCCTGGCACTGGGTCAATGCATTGTGGTTCCGTCTCGCGCATCTGGCCGCCATCGCCGTGGTCGTCGCGGAAGCCTGGCTCGGCGCAGTGTGTCCGCTCACCACGCTTGAAATGTGGCTCCGGGACCGCGCTGGCGCCAGCGTCTACGAAGGCAGCTTCATTGATCATTGGCTGCAAAGCCTTCTCTACTACGAGGCTCCCGCCTGGGTTTTCACCATGGGCTATTCCCTGTTCGGGCTGGCCGTCGTCGCCGCCTGGTGGTACTTTCCGCCACGGCTCCATCGACACACGCGATGATGCGCGGAATCACAGGTTTCCGTGATGACCAGCGCGGCATGCTTGAATGCGCGCCTGTCATTCGCAAGGCACGCAATGCGCCGAGAGGTCCAATTGATGCCGCCCAAACAGGACTTCCCCGCACGGCCCTCGTCGGGCTTACAATTTCGACAACCACCATCTGCGAGTTTGTTTCTTCCGGCGGCGCTTGTCTGTCGCTGCGCGATGGCGGTCTTCGTCAAGTTCGTTGAAGCACAAGATAAACCCGATTCCCTGACCTCTTGGAGTGCATGAAAAATGACAGAGAAAAAACGTGAAGGCGGTTGCCAGTGCGGTGAGGTGCGCTATGAGATCAGCGGTGAGCCAATCTTCGCCGCGATCTGCCATTGCAGCATGTGTCGTCGCGCAAACGCGGCACCCGCCGTCGCTTGGGCGATGTTCCATGAGAGCCAGCTTCGTTTCAGCAAGGGAGAAGTGAAAACCTACGCCTCCTCATCGGAAGCGCAGCGTGGCTTCTGTGAGCGCTGCGGAACGCAAATCAGCTTCACGGCGACATTTCTGCCTGAGTTGATCGACGTCACTATCGGCAGCCTTGATGACCCGGAATCCGTCCAGCCGACATTGCATTACTGGCACAGCAACCATCTGTCCTGGGTGGAATTCTCGGACAATTTGCCTCGTCACCCCGAGCTCCCGCCGTTTTCATGAACGCAAAATAGCATCAGGCATATCCATGCGAGCGATTCTGGCATTTGCCTTTCTTTTTGTCTTCCTGGATGCCTTTGCCGCGGAAGCCGATCTGCTGGAAGAATCGCTGAAGGATTGCGACAAAAATCAGCTTGCGATGAATTTTTGCGCGCGGCACAGGTTTGATCTGGCCGACAAGGAGTTGAACAGTCTTTTCAAACAGCGTAGGGATCGACTCGATGCTTCCGGGGCCAGGGAGCGATTGCGGGCCGCGCAGCGCGCGTGGCTGGCGTTCCGGGATAAAGACTGTCTGTATGAGGCCGGGCCGAGGGAAGAATCCGGTTCAATCTGGCCGCTGGCGTATTTCTCGTGCATGGAACGTCATACCAGGCGTCGGAGTGAGGATTTGAAAGGACACAGGTAGTGCACGCGGAAAACCTGTCGAAACCGGCACCTGACATGAAGAACCGGGACGCAAGACCGCGTCCGCTGTCGCAGCGATGGACATCGTTCCATGCGTAAGCAATATCACTTTCGCAAAAGCGGGATGGGCTTGCTGGCATGGGACGTTCATCGTCTGATTGCACTCTCCCGCCATCTTGTGGCGCAGGAAATTCCGCTAGCCGATATTCGTGAAGTGGATGAAGCCTACTGGTTCGATCATGGCGGTCCGCCGCCGACGTGCCGAAACGTGATCGAGCATATGCGTCTGATCGAGGCGGCAGAACTTGCCTATCCGATTATTCTCTCCGCCGACATGCGTGTCATGGATGGCATGCATCGGGTTGCCAAGGCCGTGCTGCTCGGTCACTCGCACATCATGGCCGTGCGCTTTGAGGAGACGCCGGCGCCGGATTACGTGGACGTTCATCCTGATGCGCTGCCCTACGACGATGCCTGACTTGGCATGATCGGCCATCACTCCTCATGCAGCGGCAGCTGACGCAAGGGCAACTGACGCAAGGACAGGACGCGCAGGCACGTCGCAAACCACTGCATGGCTGGCGTTGATCATCCGGCACGTGTCGCCGCCCCTCTCCACTGAACGAAGCGCGAAGTGTCGCGCAGCTCCCAACAGCGCCCCGTACAGATGTTTGGTGAAAGCCGTCACCCGGCTTTTTCAGACACCCCGCCACATTCGCCACCACTCCGGCGAACGAGAAAATACTCCTTGTTTTTCAATGACTTGCGTCGCATTTCGGCATGCATGGACCATGCTGGCACACTCCATGCGATATGTCTGCCGAGCGCGACAAAATGTTCGACTCAAACCCAAACCTCATACTTCCATCCAGGAGAACTACCATGAAAGCACTGACCATCAAAGACCTGTCCATCACTGAAGAACTCGACGTCAAAGGCATGAGCGCCGTGCGCGGCGGCTGCTACGGCGGCGTGAAGATGCCTCACCCCGGCTCTTACAAGCAACCGTCCACCCCCTCCTACCCGTCGTCCACGACCACGACGAACGTTTCGATCGATCAAGCCAACAACCAGTTCCAGAGCAACGCCACCGGCAACGGCTCTGCAGTATTCGGTGGCGGCATTTTCGCCTTCAACAACCAGCAAGGCTTCAACTCGATCGGCTGATCGTCGACCGCCTTGCCCTGAATATCGACTTATCCAATTCCTTAGGAGAACCGACATGAAAACCCTGTCCATCAAAGACCTCGCCATTGCCGAAGAACTCGACGCCGAAGGCATGAGCGCCGTGCGCGGCGGCACCTACAAAATGCCGAAGATGCCTTACTTACCGGATTCGTATGGATCCACATCGACCACGAACATTTCGATCGACCAGGTCAACAACCAGGCGCAAAGCAACCCGACCGGCAACAACTCGGCTGTGTTCTGCGGCAACATCGAAGCATGGAACAACCAGCAGGGCAGCAACTCGATCGGCGGCTTCGGCTACGGCGTCAAGTAATCGCTCACGAATCGGGGGAGCGGCAAGACTCCCCCACAACCCTCAAGCACTCAACTTCATCAAAGGAAACAGCCATGTCCACCATCATGATTCGCAACTTGTCCCACAGCACGGAACTTGACCGCAAGGCCATGTCCGTCGTCCACGGGGGCACCGCCATGGGCAGCCCGAGCATCAACATCAACGTGCCGGTCAGCGTGAACCAGCAAAACTATATGGTTCAGAACACCAACGTCCTCAATGGCAGCGCCATCGGTGCCGGTGCCTACCTGCCCGGCCTGAAGGTCAGCCCGACACAAGTGGGAATGAACTACCTGCAACTGTCGTCGTTGCCCACGCATTTCGCCTGATTCAGCAATGCGCGGCCGCCGCAGGACGCATCGGGATGCGCCGGATGGATTGAGACAACCGTCCGGCGCATCCCGATGCGTCTTGCCCTTGTTTCCGCTTCGATGTTTCTGCTTTCAAGGGGAGGCATTTTTATTGAATCTCCGGACGCGCGGGCACTCTGACTCCTGGAATGCTCATGCTAACCATCGGATCACACCACTTCGATTTTCATCCTGAGGAGCAGCATATGTCTCACATCGTCATCAAGGATTTGCCGGACAGCATCGATCTCGACCGCGATGCCATGCTTGCGGTCACCGGAGGCGCACGATCCGGCATGCATCGTCCCTTCGCGGGACGCATGGTCGCGCGTGACAACCGCATCGTCAATTTCCCGAAGGGATTTGTTTCGCCTTCGCAGACGGATGCTGGAAAGCAAGCCGCGGGAAGCAAGTCCCGCAAATAGAAAAGCCGTTTGAGTCGGGCGTTTTTCTCCCGGCCAGGACTCACGAAGTCACGTGAGAGAAAGCCGGTCAATCAGTCGGATAGCCGGTTTGAAGGCACGGGCGCACATGGTGCGCCCTGTCTGTCGTCCGTGCGTGCGTAGAATGCATTTCATGCCCCCGTGCAGCTGCACAAGCGCCAGCATCGCGTTCAGATCATCGCGGGGGCAAGATCAACATCGCGTTGTGCCATGACCCGGTCGCGGCCTTCGCCCTTTGCTTCATACAAGGCCTTGTCGGCGCGGCTGATCAGTGTATTGAAGCTGTCATCGTCCCGCAAGACTGCAACGCCGATGCTGAACGTGACGCTTGCCGCCTGACTGGCGCCACCTGCGGATTTCCACCGGCTCTTGAGCCGTTCAGCAGCACTGACTGCGCCGGACAGGTCTGTTTCCGGCATCAAGATGGCAAATTCATCCCCGCCCAGGCGCGCCAGGCAATCAATGGAGCGCAGGGTGGTTTGCGCCGTGCGGACAAAGGCAATGAGTGCTTCATCGCCGGCCGCGTGGCCGTAAGTATCATTGACCGGCTTCAGGTTATCGAGGTCGATGAGGAGCAATGCCAATCGTTTGCCATGCCGTTTCGCACGGACGGCTTCGCGTTCGCCGGCATCGAAGAATGCCCGCCGCGACCATGCTCCGGTCAGGAAATCATGATTCGCCGCATGCTGCACATCCGAGATCAACCTGCGGTGCGCAAGGAGCAGGCCGCCCAGGATCAGCACCGGCAATACGAAGGCCCCGCCGGACAGCAAAAACACGTTCCATCCGGAAGGCTCCAGCAAGGACTTCGGCGCGTCGGATACGATGCATTGCCTTACCACCCGCAATAGATGGCCGCCGGCGACAAGGCCGCACATCGCCAGAATGAACATTCTTGCGTATCGGGACTGCTCGCCTTCATCGCGTGCCTGGAGCACCGTGCATCCGATTCCAGCCGCGATGCCGACCTGGAATAGCGACGCTACGCAGGTGCGGCCGATGAACGAATCCACGAAGTAGTGAAAATAGGCGACCAGGCACGTCAGCAGCGCGACTGCGGCTGCCAGAAGCGATATGAATGGCCTGGTGTTGAAGAGCTGCCGGTATCCAACCAATGTGGCGGCGGAGGCGGCGGCATAGACCGCATTGGCCCCTTCGTAGGCAATGAGGGGCGGCAGCTCCTTGCCGAAGGCATACAGAACGTTGCCCGCCATCCCCAGCACGCTGGACAGCAACAGCGGCCTGACCCCGTTCACACGGCTTTCATTCATTGAAAACAGTACGAGAAACGTGATGAAGCAAAGCAAGGCTGCTATCAGGAAAACTTCTTTGGTACCGAACATGTCTGCGTCCCCGGCAGGCCCGGTACGGGACCTGCAATGATTTTTACGTAACATACTAGCAGTCACAATATCCACTTCGCAATACGGTGTATCCCGTATTCAGGATGCGGGGCCTCCGTCTGAACGCAACAGTCCCGCACCGAAGGACAACAGGTGTTTCAGTTTTCCGAACAGGCTGCCTGTGAACTGTTTGGCCGGACCCGCCACCCTTCCCGGCAGCAATCTCGGCACACCTGCACAAGAATCTGCCATAACGAAAAATATCCATATTTTTCAATGACTTGCGCATCATCCTCAGCGACCGGAGCGGGCTGGCATGCTCCCTGCAATATGTCTGTCGAGCGCGACAGAATGTTCGACTCAAACCCAAACCTCACGACTTCCATTCAAGGAGAACTACCATGCAAACACTGATCATCAAAGACCTCATCATCGCTGCGGAACTCGACGGCAAGACCATGAGCGCGGTGCGCGGCGGCACGAGCTACGGCAGCTGGACCAAGAGCCATCTTCTGCCCTCCTATTCATCCTATTCATCGACCACCGACGTCAAGATCTCGCAGCAGAACAACCAGGTGCAAAGCAACCCGACCGGCAACGGCTCGGCTGTGTTCGGCGGCGGCATCTCGGCATGGAACAACCAGCAAGGGTTCAATTCGGTCGGCGGATTCGGTGGCTACGGCATTCCGGTTCCGGTCTGATAGCGGGTTCTTCTGATGCGCACCAGGGAGCGCCGCAATGAAGCGGCGCTCCTTGATGTGACGCAGGCAACCCGCATGAACTTGTCATCCAAGGAACTCGACCGCGAGGCGATGTGCACGGTGGGTGGCGGCATGGCCATCGGCAGCTTCGCGCAGTACAGATTCGTGCAGGCCTTCCCGCAACCGATGGCTCCCGGCGATCCGATACTTCCGGCAGTGACGATTGAACAGTCGATGCCGACGGTGCGATGACTGGCATGGCACTTGCAGCATGTGAAGCGTTTCGTGTCATGTGTATGCGGTGAACCGACAGCTTGTTTAACAGCGCGTCGCAGCAAGGAACGACAGCAGATCGATCGCGATTCTTGATTTTTTCAGAGGCTTTCAGGCATTCACCACCACCCATTATTCGGAGACACACCATGGCCGCAATTGTCATCAATGATCTGCACTCGGATCGCACGCTCGACCGCAAGGCAATGTCCGCGATCCGTGGCGCGGGCGGTGCGCCGTGGGTGTTCGGCGCCTTCGCTCCCTACAGGCCGTCGGTGCCGGCCAACGCCAGCTTCGGCCAGATCGTGAATGTCTATGAGATCAACAACTTCTATGCCGACCAGATGAACAACCAGTTTCAGTCGATCAACGTGAACAATACGGCGGCCAACTCGAACATCAGCCTGGCCGCGAATCAGCAGGCGGCGAATTTCAAGCATTAAGAGGTCGCTCCGTGATTCCGGCCTCGGCCCTCCTGGCCGGCGGTCAGGACTCCCGCGCGGCGGGCATGGGGCATGGCAGTGAACAGCGGTTTTGTCGGTTTTCCTCAACCGCATTGCGGCTGCGGTTTGTGCAACAGGTTATATACTCATCATAGACAAGCAAATCCGATCCACTGCACGCGGAGAACTCAGAGGTATTTGTGACGGACGCCACGCAAATTCAATGGTCATCGGCCGCCTGCACCGACGTCGGACTGGTGCGGCGGATCAATGAGGACGCCTGCCTCGACCGGCCCGAGCGCGGGCTGTGGGCCGTGGCCGACGGCATGGGTGGTCACGCGCTGGGCGACGTCGCCAGCCGCATGGTGGTGGACGCGCTCGACGCCATACCCGCGCCCGACAGCCTCGCCACCTTCATGGCCGATGCGCGCGACCGGCTGCTCGCGGTGAATCAGCAGTTGCGCGAAGAAGCAGCGGCGCGCGGCGCGCACATCATCGGCAGCACGGTGGTGGTCCTCGTCGCGTGGGATGACCAGTGCGGCTACCTGTGGGCGGGCGACAGCCGCATCTACCTGTACCGCGACGCCCGCCTAAGGCGGCTCACGCGCGACCACAGCCAGATCGAGGAACTCGTTTCCAGCGGCAGCATCAGCCCCGAAGACGCCGCCTTTTACCCTGCCCGCAATCTGATCACGCGGGCGGTCGGCGCAGCCGAGACGCTGGATATCGACGCAGACACGATCGTGGTCGAGGACGGCGATATCTTTCTATTGTGCAGCGACGGTCTGAGCAACGAAGTCAGCGAGCAGGACATGTGCAGCGTGCTGCCTGCGGGTGACTGCCGGTACGCGGCGCAGGCACTGATCGACATGGCGCTGCAACAAGGCGGGCGCGACAACATCTCGGTGGTTTTGGTGCGCGCGGAAGACCTGTCCTCCATCGAGCAGACGGTCCTGAATCCCACGCTGTAATCCACGTTCAAGCCGCTTCCTCCAACTCCCTTCTTTGCCGCCATCGGCATTGCGCCACTGTTGCCGCGATGCAGGAAGATGCGTGTCTGCGGCCGTACAAATCGACCACATTGCGATGCAGATCAAGCTCTTTGCGCGGCCCGCGACGAAGATGAAAGCAGGCAGTGCATGCGTAGAGCGGCGGGCTGCCGCAAGGTGGTTGCAAGAAGTTTCCGTGACGCGATGTGTCGTTTGTTCCACGACTTTTCTGCAAAATCGGAAGTTGAGATGTTGTGTGACATCCGACATTCATTCGCGTCCGGCCGGCACTTTCTTCACATGGCTTGTGGGGCCGCGTCATCGATCTGTTTGTCAGCAGCAAGCCGGCGGTGACCGGGGACTCCGGCCTGTGCCGGGAAGATGTCCGGAACCACGCCATATCACGCCCTTCCCTGCCGGTTCGTGAACGGTCAGAACGGCCCGCGAACGTCGGGTCCCGATTCCCGGTACCCGACGCAGGACTGGTGGACATCGGTTCGTCCCACGCACCGGCAGCCATGCGTGCCGCTGGCACTAAAGGTGCTAGTGAAGACAGACCACGGCGAAGCGCGCCGCCTTCCCTGCTACCTGCGCTGCTACCTGCGCTGCACGCTGCGATGTCTTGACTGACCCGATGGAATTCGACGATGAACCAGTACAACGAGAAGACCGCAGTGCGCACCCGGAGAATGCCGTTCAAGGCAGACCCGGGCAACGACGCGGAACAGAGCATGAACGTTCTCCCCATTGGCACGCATCTCGGGGAGTTCGAGATCGTGGGGCTGATCGGCGAAGGCGGATTCGGCATCGTGTATCTCGCGTACGACCACTCGCTGGAGCGGCATGTGGCGCTGAAGGAATACATGCCCTCGGGACTCGCGACGCGCACGACCAGGATGGCGGTGACGGTGCGCTCGCAAAACAATGCCGCGACCTTCTCCGCCGGCCTGCGCAGCTTCATCAACGAGGCCAAGATGCTGGCGCAGTTCGATTCGCCGTCCCTGGTGAAGGTGCATCGTTTCTGGGAAGGCAACGGCACCGCCTACATGGTGATGCCTTACTACGAGGGCGTCACGCTCAAGCAAGCCTTGAAGGAGCGTCGCATCACGCCGACCGAGAGCTGGATCCGGCTGCTGCTGGCCGATCTGTTCGATGCGATCGAAACCATTCACCACGCGCAATGTTTTCATCGCGACATCGCACCTGACAATATTCTGCTGCTGCGCGACGGCCGTCCGCTGCTGCTCGATTTCGGCGCGGCGCGACGCGTGATCGGCGATCTGACGCAATGCCTGACCGTGATCCTGAAGCCGGGATTCGCGCCGATCGAACAGTATGCGGACATCGCCGGCCTGCGCCAAGGACCGTGGACCGACATCTACGCATTGGCGGCGGTGGTGTATTACCTCGTCGCCGGCAAGGCCCCGCCGCCGGCAGTGGCGCGCATGGTACACGACGAAATGGTGCCGGCGCGCGAGGCCGGCAAGGGCCGCTACAGCAATGCATTCCTCACGGTACTGGACAAGGCGCTGTCGGTGAAGCCGGAACAGCGATATGCGTCGATCGACGAGTTGCGCCGCGCGCTCGACATCATGGAAACCGTGCCACGCACGCTGCCGCACACCAACCTGCGCTGGGGAGAAGGCGACGAGCCGATGACCCGCATCGCGGAGCCGCGGCACACGGTTGAACGCTCCGCGCAACGGCAGCGAGCGCAAGCGTCGCAGCGCGAATGGCAGCCAGAGGCGGGAACGGACACTGCGGCCTTCGGCGCGCGCCGATTGGGCAAGGCGGCGTGGATCGGCCTCGGCCTGCTGCTGACGGCCGGCATCGTGACCGGCGTCTACTGGGGTTCGCACAACTCCTTGAAGTCCTTGGGCGAACCCTTGCTGGCCGTGACCGGAAGCAAGCCGGTACCGGGATCCTCCGGCGCCAGCGGCACGGCGGAGGAAGAACGTCCGGAACCGCCGGTCATTGCCGCCGCGCCGCCAGGCATGGCAACGCCGCCGTCCGCGCCTGCCGCGCAAAAGCCGGCCGCCCCCGCAGAGCCGCCGAAGGAGGAAGCGGCCAGCCCGCAAGTCTCGCCGCCCCCATCCGTTCCGCGCCCATCGGCGGACGAGGAGTCGTGGCGCAAGGCCAGCGCCGCCGACACGGCGGACGCGTACGAGAATTATCTGAAGGCCTATCCGAACGGGCTGTATGCCGCGGCGGCGAGACTGCGGCTGGAAGACCGGCAGCCGAAGACGGCGGCCCTGCCTCCTTCTACGCCTCCTTCTACGCCTCCTTCTACGCCTCCTTCTACGCCTCCTTCTGCGCCGCTGGCCGCAATCCCGTCCCTGCCGCCACCGGACACGAAACCGAAGGCAGCGCAGACTCCACCCGTGCCGTCGCCGGAGGATGCGCTCTGGAATACCGCCAAGACGCTCAACCAGCCCACCGCCTACGAGACGTATCTGAAGAAATATCCGAAGGGCCGCTACGCGGCGGTAGCGAAGGACAGGCTGACGACTCTCAAGCCGGTGCAACCGAAGCCATCGGAACAGGCCGCGCAACCGGAACCGGCGCCGCAAGCGGCCTTGAGCAAACAGCCGTCAACGCCGGCAATGCCAACGGATCAGGCGCAGAAGATACCGGCCACCCCGACTGCCCCGGCAGCGCCGCCGGAAGTGCCGTCCAGGAGCACGCCCGAACCGGACCAGAAAGTACAGCCGGAACCGCCATCCAGGCCCGCAGCCGAAGCGCCGGCAGCCACCGGCAGCAAGACCTTCAAACTGGCTGACCAGACCATGACCGGCGACTTCACGCTTGATCCGGTCAGCGGCATCGTGTCCGGCACGGGCAAGATCGTGTGGAGTAACGGCAACCGCTTCGAAGGCACGCTGGTGCGCGGCAGCAAGGAAGGCAAGGGACAGTTCGCATGGAACAACGGCCAGCGCTACAGCGGCGACTGGGCGCGGGACATGCCCAACGGCAAAGGCACGATCACTTTCCCGAATGGCAGCCGTTATACCGGCGACGTGAAGGACGGCATCCCGCACGGCCAGGGCGTGATCCACTTCAAGGACGGCGACAGGTATTCCGGTGCGTGGGACAGGGGCAAGAGCGAGGGCCAAGGCCGCTACACCTGGGCCAACGGCGGCTACTGGGAAGGCGAATTCAAGGACGACAAGCGCACCGAAAACGGCACGATGGTAAGGCCGGATCGCACATCCGGCTCCAGCGGTTCGACATCGTCCATGAGCGAGGCGAAGCCAGCACCGCAGCCGGCGGCCGAGAAGGAAGCGGAGGGAAAGCCCGCGCAATGACGGAGGTTCATTGCATGCATGAGTCGTTCCCCCGAAGGAACATTGCGACGCGGGCGCGGATCGTCACATTGATTCTTTCCCCATCCCCTTCAAGGGGAGCGCAAGCGTAATATGGCCACCGCCTTGCGACAATTCCAAAGGAGCGTATGGACAATCGTCATTCCTCGCACGAACACAACGATCACCACGCCCACCATCACGCTGCCGTGACAGCAGCACCGGACAAGCCGTTCACCGATCCGGTGTGCGGCATGAAGGTGGCTGCCGACCCGCAACGCACCATCGCGCACAACGGCACGGACTATCACTTTTGCAGCACAGGCTGCATGACCAGGTTCCGCGCGGATCCGCAACGCTGGCTGAAGCCGGAACCACGCGAGCCGGTGGCGGCCCCGGCAGGAACGATCTACACCTGCCCGATGCATCCGCAAATCCGCCAGCCGGCTCCCGGCAGCTGCCCGATCTGCGGCATGGCGCTGGAACCGGAGATGCCCAGCCTCGACGAAGGCGAGAATCCCGAGCTGACCGACTTTCGCCGCCGCTTCTGGTGGACCCTGCCGCTTTCGGTCGTGGTCATGTTGCTGGCGATGGGCAGCCACCGCTTCTTCCCGGCCGGCATTCCGTACCAGAACTGGATCGAGCTCGCCCTCAGCACACCGGTGGTGTTGTGGGCCGGCCTGCCCTTCCTGCAACGCTGCGTCCACTCGATCACGCATCGCAGTCCCAACATGTGGACGCTGATCGGGCTGGGCGTCAGTGCCGCCTACGGCTACAGCCTGGTCGCGACCTTCGCGCCCGAAGTCTTTCCGGCGGCCTTCTCCATGCATGGCCGCGTCGGCGTGTATTACGAAGCGGCGGCCGTGATCGTGTCGCTGACGCTGCTGGGCCAGATCATGGAGTTGCGCGCGCGCTCGCAAACCTCGGCGGCGATCAAGTCACTGCTTGGGCTTGCGCCGAAAACGGCGCGCCGCATCCACGATGACGGCAGCGAGGAAGACATCCCGCTCAACCATGTGCATATCGGCGACACGCTGCGCGTGCGTCCCGGCGAAAAGGTGCCGGTCGACGGCGTGGTGACGGAGGGCGAAAGCGCGGTCGATGAATCCATGCTCACCGGCGAACCGCTGCCGGTCACCAAGCGTCCCGGCGACAAACTCATCGGCGCCACGATCAACACCAGCGGCAGCCTGGTCATGCGTTCCGAAAAGGTCGGTGCGCAAACCATGCTGTCGCAGATCGTGCAACTGGTGGCGCAGGCGCAACGCTCGCGCGCGCCCATGCAGCGGCTCGCCGATTCCGTCGCCGGCTGGTTCGTCGTCGCGGTGGCGGCAGTCGCCGTGCTGACGCTGTTGGGCTGGGGCCTGTTCGGGCCGCAGCCGAGCTGGGTGTACGGCTTCGTCAACGCGGTGGCGGTGCTGATCATCGCCTGCCCCTGCGCGCTGGGACTGGCCACGCCGATGTCGATCATGGCAGCCACCGGCCTCGCCGCGACCAGGGGCATCCTGTTCCGCGACGCGGCGGCCATCGAGGCGATGCGCAAGGTGGACACGCTGATCGTGGACAAGACCGGCACGCTGACCGAGGGCAAGCCCGCGTTCGACCGCGTGATTGCCGCCCCCGGCTTCAGCGAACAGGAGGTGCTGCAACTTGCGGCCAGCATCGACCAGGGCAGCGAGCATCCGCTGGCGCATGCAATCGTGGCCGAGGCACGGCGGCGCGGGCTGGCGTTGACGAAGCCCGACAGCTTCGAATCATCCAGCGGCATCGGCGTGCGCGGTGACGTCGCCGGCCATCGCATCGCGCTCGGCAATACCGCGCTGATGGAGTCGGAGAAGGTTGATTGGCAGCCGCTGGCCGAACAAAGCGAGGCGCTGCGCAAGGAAGGCGCGAGCGTGATGTATCTCGCATCCGATGGAAAGCTGGTCGGCCTGGCGGCAGTGTCCGATCCGATCAAGCCGGGCACGCCCGACGCCATCGCAGGATTGCGCGCCGCCGGGCTGAACGTGGTGATGGCGACCGGCGACGGCCTGACGACCGCGCGCTCGGTGGCGTCGAAACTCGGCATCGCGGAAGTGCACGGCGAAGTCACGCCGCACGACAAGCTGCACCTGGTGGAAAGCCTGCAGGCACAAGGCAAGGTCGTGGCGATGGCGGGCGACGGCATCAACGATGCGCCGGCACTGGCGCGGGCCGACGTCGGGATCGCGATGGGCACCGGCACCGATGTCGCGATCCACAGCGCGCACGTCACGCTGGTCAAGGGCGACCTGCGCGCAATCGCGCGTGCACGTGCGCTGTCGGTGGCGACGGTGCGCAACATGCGGCAGAACCTCGGCTTTGCGTTCGTCTACAACTCGCTCGGAATCCCGCTCGCCGCCGGCCTGCTGTATCCCTTCACCGGGCAGTTTCTGTCGCCGATGATTGCGGCGCTGGCGATGAGCCTGAGTTCGGTGTCGGTGATCACCAATGCCCTGCGGCTGCGGCACGCGGAGATTTGAAGGGGCTCATGGCGTTGCCGTGCCTTCCGGCAAGCGCCATGCAGAGAGCGTCTCCATGGGCTGTCAAGATTCAATGCGAGCGCTTGGCGGGTGGAACCCGCCCTACCCTGATTGTCCGTAGGGCGGGTCCCACCCGCCGACGCATCTGCTCTACAACTGCATGTTGATATTGAACATTGCACAAGCCCCGCTCAATGCGGACGCTGTCCGGTGCTGACATGTTTGGATGCCGGCTCGGAAATGCAGGACAAGGCTTCTCCTGCCGCATCGACTTCTTCGGTCGTCGCAATATCGCCAAGCGACACGATGCCGGTCAAGCGCTTGCTCTTGTCGAGGACCGGCAGACGCCGCACTTGCAGATCGCCCATGTTTTTGGCGACATCGTCCACATCGTCTTCCTCGAAACAATACTTCACGTCCTTGCTCATCACATCGCGCACTTTCGCGTCGCCCTTTCCCTTGGCCAGCGCACGGATCACGATATCGCGATCGGTAACCATCCCCACCAGCCGGTCGTTTTCTCCCACCGGCAACACACCGCAATCACAGTCGGCCATCATCTTCGCGGCCTCGACAATGCTTTGGTCCGGATTTGCTATACGCGCATCGCGCGTCATTGCTTCGGCTACTCGCATGATATTTCTCCTTTTATGCAATGCAATCAAATCCCTGCACGAAAACCATTTTGCGTGCCGAGCAGAGCGGCACGCATCGGGACGAAAAACACCCTGACCTTTGCAATGCAGGGTCCCTGAATTTTTGAGATAGCGGAAGGGGTGAAGTTCCTGCGAAGAGCCCGTTGAGCAGGCCTTTCGAAATTTATTCCCTGTGATCTCTCATCGGGCAAATTCGAAGCGTGGATCACTGCTTTCCCGTCAGTAACGAGCTAGGCGAGAAGCATACGCTCCATCCCGCATGTCGATTGTTCTGCGAAGGCATCCATGCTTCTTGCGTGCGTTGTCGGAAAAATTCAAGCGTCATGTGCTGCACCGAGCTTATCGTGACACTCGGCACGCTTTGCTGCGCCGTACCTGCTCATTCCCACGCTGGCCACCTGACCTTGTCCATGAGCCAAGCTGCGACTAGTCTGTAATTTCCGATCACGGCATGCGCCGCATGCCCGAGAAACTCATTTCCTCAAGGAGAGTGTCATGGCCTATGTTGATGGTTTTGTTTTGCCTGTTCCCAAGAAGAACATCGACGCCTATCTTGCCGTCGCGAAGAAGTGCGGCGATATCTGGCGCGAGCATGGTGCATTGCAGTTTCGCGAATGCGTCGCCGATGACGTGAAGCCCGGCAAGCTCACTTCGTTCCCGCAGAGTGTCAATCTGGAAGACGGCGAAACCGTCGTTTTCTCCTGGATCGTGTATGAGTCGCGCGCCCATCGCGACGAGGTCAACGACAAGGTGATGAAGGATCCGCGCATGGCCGACATGATGAAGCCGGAGAACATGCCCTTCGATGGAAAGCGCATGATTTATGGCGGCTTCGAGATGCTGGTGGATCTTTGATCAGGCGTGAGAACAAAAGGCGGCCGCGAATCGCATTCCGGCTGCTCCACGCGATGGCTGGTCGCCTGGAGACCGTGAGCATCGCGTCGAGTCACGTCCTCTTCTCGCCATGCCCGTCTCCCTGATGCCGAAAATCCTTCGAATGAATCCCGTGTTTCTTCAACAGCATCTGCAGATGCGAGCGGTTCATGTCGCAGCGGCGCGCTAGTTCCGCCACCGTGCCGCCGACTTCCTTCAAGCCGCGTTCCAGGAAGGCGCGTTCCGCCTCGTCGCTGGCGGCGCGCTTGGCATCGCTCAGTGAATGCGGGATCGCCACGGCAGCAGCCGGCGTGTCGAGCTGCACGGCAGCGGCCTTCGGGCGGATGTCTTCGGGCAAATGCGTTACATCCGCCGTGTCGCCGGCCAGGCATGACAGGCGGTAGATCAGGTTGCGCAGCTCGCGGATGTTGCCGGGGTAGGCATAGTTCAGCAGATAGTCGCGCAGCCGCGGCGTCATTTTCACGGGGCGCCGCTTCAGCGCTTCCGCCGCCTCGTCGCCGTAGTAGGCGAGCAGCAATGGAATCTCGTCCTTGCGTTCGCGCAGTGGCGGCAGGGTGACGTGGATGACGGAGAGACGGTAGAACAGGTCTTCGCGGAACGCGCCCTCCTCGATCAGGCGGCGCAGGTTCTTGTTGGTGGCGGCAACGATGCGCGTATCGACGGAAATGATTTCGTCGGAGCCGACGCGCTGGATTTCGTGCGATTGCAAAACGCGCAGCAGCTTGACCTGGCCCGGCAGCGGCAGTTCGCCGATTTCATCGAGGAAGATGGTGCCCTTGTGCGCGCTCTCGAACTTGCCCTTGCGATCATTGGCTGCGCCGGTGAATGCGCCGCGCTTGTGGCCGAACAATTCTGACTCCAGCAGGTTCTCGGGAATCGCGCCGCAGTTGACCGAGATGTAGGCCTTGTCGGCGCGCGCGCCGTTGGCGTGGATGACTTTCGCCATCAATTCCTTGCCGGTACCGCTCTCGCCGTCGATGAGCACCGGCAGATCGGTGGGTGCGGCCTTCTCCGCGACTTCCAGTGCGTCGAGCAATTTCGGATTGTCGCCGAAGGTGCCTTCGAACACGAAGCTGCGGTCGAGCAAGGCGCGGCGCCGTTCGCCGGATGACAGGTTCACCGGCGCAGGCTCATCGGCCGCCGTGCTGGCAGCCTTGACGAAGCGCTCCTTGTGCGACAGCTGCATCACTTCATCGCGCAGCGCGCTGGATTGGCGCAGCAGTTTCTCGATCTCCGGACGCTCCAGCCGCGACGACCAGCGCAGCGTCGAACGCAGAATTTCTATCCGTTCCAGCAATCCGGCATAGGACACCGAGGATTGCGCCTGCAGGCTCTGGTTCAGTATCTTCATGCCGCACTCAATTGTTTCTGCACCAGCTGGTAGTACATGCCCCTGCGGTCCACCAGCTCTTCATGCCGCCCCTGCTCCACGATCGCGCCTTCGTACAGCACGAGTATCTTGTCCGCGCGCATGATCGTGCTCAAGCGGTGCGCGATGATCACGGCAGTGCGGCCCTTCAGAATGTCGTGCATGTTGCCGATGATGTTGCTCTCGGATTGGGTATCCAGTGCGGAGGTTGCTTCGTCGAACACCAGCAGGCGCGGGTCGTGATACAGCGCGCGCGCGATGCACAGCCGCTGGATCTGGCCGCCGGACAAACCCATGCCGCGTTCACCGACGACCTGTTCGTAGGTCAGCGGCAGCTTGCTGATGAAGGCATGCGCATCCGCCATCTTCGCGACCTCCTCGATGCGGCGGCGGTCGGGGCTCTCGTCGCCGCTGGCGATGTTCTCCGCGATGGTGCCGGAGAACAGCAGATTGCTTTGCATGACGTAGCCGACCTGGGCGCGGTAGTACTCCTTGTCGATCATGCTCATGTCGTAGCCGTCCACGATGATCTTCCCTTCACTGGGCGGATAGAAACCCACCAGCAGCTTCGCCAGCGTCGTCTTGCCTGAGCCGCTGCGGCCGACGATGGCGACCAGTTCGCCCGGCTTGATCTCGAGACTGATGTTTTCGAGCACGTAGGCGGTGTCGTTGCCGCCGTAGCGGAAGTAAATGCCGTCGAGGCGGATATCGCCCTGCAAGTCGGGCAGCACGATGCGTGACGGCAGGTCCTGCGGCTTCTGCTCGGGCTCCATGTCGAGCACATCGCCAAGACGTTCCATCGCGACGCCGGCATCGTTGAGCTGACTCCACAATCCAACCAGTCCCATCAGCGGCGAAAGCACGCTGCCCATCAATGCATTGAATGCGATCAACTGTCCGATGGAGAGTTCGCGCGACAGCACGAGGTTGGCGCCGACCCAGAGGATGGAGATGGTGGTGGCCGCATTGAGCAACTGGCTGCAGAGGCCGGCGAGGATATTGAAGGATTGCGCGCGGTATTGCACGTCCAGCGCCTTGGCGTATTTCTTTTCCCATTTCAATCGCACCGGCCGCTCGCTGCCCATGCCCTTGATGGTCTCGACGCCGCCCAGTGCTTCCATCAAATAGGCCTTGGCATCGGTGGCGGTGGTGAACATTTCGCGCGCATAGTTCTTCAGCTTCGGCGTGACCAGCACCGTCAGTCCCATGATGGGAATGACGAAGGCAATCAGCACCAGCGTCATCTTGACGTTGTACATGAACATGATGGTGAAGTAGATGAACACCATCAGCAGATTGAGCATGGTGGTGACGGTCGATTCCGTCAGGAAGGCACGGATGGTCGCGTTCTCCTCGAAACGGGCGAGAATGTCGCCGGTCTTGCGCTTGGCAAAGAAGGAGAACGGCAGCGACATCGTGTGCTTGAAGAAATGCGACATCATCGCGAAGTCCATGTTGCGCATCATGAAGTTCGCAAGGTAGGCGCGGATCGTCGACATGATCTGGGTAAACAGACTGGAGATGATCAGGCCAACGATCAGGAGATGCAGCAGGCTGACGTTCTGGTGCACGATCACGCCATCCAGAATGTTCTGGATGATCAGCGGCGGCACCACGCCCAGCATCTGGATCACGAAGGTGGCGAGGAACAGGTGCGCCAGGATCTTCTTGTACGGCTTCAGATAGGCGACGAAGCGGATCCACGGCGAGCGCGCCACCGCGAGTTGCACCAGATTCTCGCCCGGCGTGAAGACGAGACAGGTGCCGCTCCAGCCGCGCTCGAAATCCTCCACACTCATCTTCCTGAAGCCGACCGCCGGATCGGCCATCCACACCTGATGCTTCGAAACCCCATACACCACAACATAGTGGTAGCCCTCCCAGTGCACGATGAAAGGCAGCTCGAAACCAAGCAATGCCTCATACGTGCACTGCACGCCGCGCGTGGTAAAGCCGAGCGATTCGCCGGCGCGCGCCAGACTGTCGAGCGTCGCACCCTGGGTCGTGACATTGGCCAGTTCACGGAGCTTGCCCAGCGTCATCGAAATGCCGTAATGCCGGCACAACATCGCCAGACATGCCGCGCCGCAATCCATTTCCTCCGCCTGCTCGACCAGCGGAAAACGCTTGATGATCTTTTCGCCGAACTCCGGCTTCGAATACAGGTCGAGCCGGACCGGACTCTTGCGCCGCTCCGCCAGTTTTTTCTGCCGCTGCAATTCCCGTTCGATGAAGCGGATGCGGTCTTCCAGCACTTCGCGCAACTTCGTATTGCGCTCCAGAATCATGTGCACGGTCTTTTCGGGAATCACCAGCAAGGTGGTGTCGGCGGTCGCGACGACGGAGGCCATCTGTTCCTGCCGCAACAGGCAGGCCTTTTCCCCGAAAATCTCGCCCTGCCGCAGCGTCGCCAGCGTGTATTCGCTGCCTTCCTCGGTCCGCACGATGCGCACTTCGCCATGGCGCACCACGTACAGCCGGCGATCCTCCTTCGAATCCTGCTTCAGAATTTCCTTGCCTGCCGGAGCGCGCTTGACGCCAACGCTGCGCACGAACTCTTCCAGCTCACTCTTGTTGACCTTGCCGCGCAGGTCGAACAAGCGGGTGACGAGGCCGCCTGCGGAACTGATTGCGACATAACTGACTATGAAGTTCTGCGCCGCCGGATTGCGCGCCGCAATCGGCTGGATCACCTTGCGCGGGATAAACAGCAATTCGGTCTTGGCCGACGCGCGCACCGAGGATTCGTGCCGGTATTCGCGCAGCATGGCGATGTCCGCGAACACCTCGCGCGCCTTGCGCACGCCCATGCTGACTTCCTTGCCGCTCTCCTCGGTGAACATGCGCACCGAGCCGGTCTTGATGACGAACAAGCCGTCGGCCGGATCGCCGGCATTGCACACCGTATCGCCGAAGGCATGAAAGCGCGACTCGGCATGTTCGGCCAGCCGTTCCAGTTCTTCACGAGTGAAAGGCGACAATATTTCCACGGACGCCAGGAACTCGGCGACGGATTGCGGAGCGGAAGAAGCCGGTGCGTCCATGGGTCAGTGACGAGGGTATGTCCGAAATCGGGCTATCTCGAAGTCATTTCATCAATTCCGTAGCGTCACTCCGCTGAGAGTTACGCGCAAATCGCCTGTGATCTGAAGCCCCTCCCCTTCAAGGGGAGGGTTGGGGTGGGGATGGGTTTTAAGTGAAGAATTGCTCCTCACTGAAACCCATCCCCATCCCGACCTTCCCCTTGAAGGGGAAGGAGCACCTGCACATCGCGAAGCTGTGGGCGCTTCTCAGTCCTTAGCCCTACTCGCAGGAAAGAAACCTCGTAGCTCCGCACCATCAGCGCGCCTCGATCACATGTTCCTGCGCCCGCGCGAGCAGCCATTCCTCGCGCAGCAGGCGCCGCACCTCGGCCGACGTATCCTCGTCCAGCGCCGCCGGGTATTTCGCATTCACCATGAATATCTCGTAGAACATCTTGTCGGGCGACGGAAACGGCCCCAGCAGATCGCCCGCCGCCGCATTGAACACTTTCGCCTCGACATCGCTCTTGAGCGAACCGCGCAGCACCTTGCCGATCATGCCGCCGTGCTCTCGCGTATCGGCCAGCGAATGCTCCTCGGCCATTTCCGCAAAGCTGTCCGGGTCCTCGGAAAGAAACGAAATCAATTCCTTCGCCTTGCCATCCGAATCGACAACGATGTGGCTCACTTCGATGCTGTCGAACCTGGGTGAATGCAACTTGAAATACTCATCCACCGCCTTGTCGTTGCACACCAGCTCCATCATCTTTTCCTGGTACAAGCCGTCGGTGATGAAGGTCTCGAACTCGTCGAGACTGACGCCGAGCGCATCGAGATAGTTGTTCATCTCAGTCGCGCGGTGCAACCCCTGCACCCGCCGGAACTGATCGGCGCGCTCCTGAATCTCTTCCGGCGACACGGCGATACCGTGCTTCTTCGCTGCATGCACCGTGAGCCGATCCCGCACGAGCTGCTCGATAAGCCCTTCGAACTGCCCCGTGAGCTTCAGTGCCCTCAGGAAATCCTCAATGCCGATGCTCTCGTCATCAATACGCACAATCGCCGCCATCTTGTCCACTCCTTCGCACCGAGTTTGGCGCAGGTCTGGCAAACAAGATTAGAGGTGCGGGGAAGGATTGTGGTTCGCGGTGGTGAAGCAGGAGTTTGGAGTTGGCGCAACAGAGATAGAAGTTGCGATTGGATTGGCTTGCTGAAACGATGCGTTGATGAAAGACATGCGCCCGCGCCACCGTGACATCGCGTACCGGTCTTGCAGAATTTTTAACCGACGGTATAAACTGACTGCCGTCTTTCACGGTCATTTAGTGCTGTGCTTTTGATCATTGCATGGCTGAAACGACCATGTGACAACGGTTTCACCCGTTCGACTTCCGAGGTTAGATGTCACGAAGTCGGGTTAAAAGGAAGCGACATCTAATTCAAGTTGGAATCCTACGTATCTCTAGAGAAGACCGTTTTATATTGATATGAAATACAAGACCATATTTTTTTGTTGTGTACTCGTTTTGTGGAACGTTGCATCTGCCGAATGCGCTGAGCGAGAGAAACGCACCGAACGGATTATTGCCAAATATCTTGGGGATCCAGTATCGATTGATTCTCCAATAGTCCAGGAGCCACTTACACTGGCGAGATCATTAAATCCAGCAATTAAGGACGAAGTGTGGAATTCAATTGCTCGGGAACTTGCGTCCTCTTTACAAAAGGCGATGATCGGCAAAGGAAGTCCGGGGTATGAAAATCTCGCTGTTGCGCTGAGCGAGCTATCTGACAAAGAGATCCAACAGCTTGATTCCTTGATTTCACAGCCGGTATATCGCAAGTTTCAAAAGGCTATGAACTCGCCATCGGCGCGAGATGCTCTTGCCCAAGGAATTTATTCTTCTGGGTATTCTGCTGAAGATGTGATCAAGAGAGTGTTGCGGAACCATGGCCTTAAGTACTAATTCTACGCATCTCGTATCCAATATATCGCTCGACACGGTCGATATGCGCCGGTCAGCACGTAGCACGTAGCACGTAGCACGTAGCACGTAGGGCGGAAAAGCGCAGCGCCTTCCGCCGCATGCGTTGCCAGACTGTAGTGGTCAAGTATTTTCAGACACCCCGATAGGTAAAATTGCGGCCATTTTCTGTTCATAAGCGGCGGGTGGCAGATAACCCAAGGTTGAATGCAAACGGGTGCAGTTGTAAAAGCTGACGATGTAATCGGCGATGTCGCGTTGGGCCTCGCCATGATTGGCATAATCGCGCTGCCATACCCGTTCCATTTTCAAGTTCAGGAAGAAGCGCTCCATCACGGCATTGTCCCAACAATTGCCCTTGCGGCTCATGCTGCAGACGATGCCGTGCTGCTCAAGCAGCGCCTGGTACCCCAGACTTGCATACTGGCTTCCCCGGTCTGAATGCAGCAGCAATCCGCGCGGCGGCTGGCGTTGTTGCAGTGCCATGCATAACGCCGACGCGACCAGTTCGGCCGGCATGGTCGGTGCCATCGCCCAGCCCACCACTTTGCGCGAGAACAGATCCATCACGGCGGCCAGATACAGCCAGCCTTGCCGGGTGCGCACATAGGTAATGTCCGACACCCAGGCGCGATTCGGCGCGGCCACGTCGAATTGGCGATCCAGCACATTGTCCGCCACCGGCAACGCGTGCCTGCTGTCGGTGGTGTGGATGAACTTGCGCTTCCACACAGGGCGTACTGCGGCCTCCCGCATCAAGCGCCGCACGCGGTAGCGGCCAATGATCACGCCTTGCGCTTGCAACGCGCGACACAGGCGACGGCTGCCGTAAGACTTGCCGCTGGCAACAAAGGCCGCCTTGAGCTGAACGCTGGCGACGACGTCGGCCTTGCGCTCGCCACGCCGCCGATGTTGATAGTAACCGGCACGGCTGACCGCCAATACCCGGCATGCCTGCTGGACAGGAACGGCCTTCTGTTGCAACTGATGAATCAGGCGATAAGTCATTTCAGTTCGCGCGCAAAGAAGGCCGAGGCTTTTTTTAATAGGTCGTTATCCGCGCGTAATTGACGGTTCTCGGCTTCCAACTGGCGGATGCGTTGCTGCTCCGCCGTCAGCGGCTTGCCGATACCCGGCTGGCCTTCCAACTCGGCTTCATGCTGCTTGATCCAGCGTCGTACGACTGAGTCCACCAGGTCCATGCTCTGGCAAACATGGACAATGCTCAAACCCTGGTCTTTTACCATCCGCACCACTTCCAGCTTGAAGTTCGCGTCGAAGTCCCGGCGCTCCCTGCGTTTCTTGTTCATATAACTCCCTCGATAGGTGAATGATCCACCTATCGAGGTGTCTGTGTAAATTAGACCACTACAGACATCATTTTCGGTACGCTTCATCAATGGATATGCAGTTATTACCGTAATGGCAGAAACATCACGTTATGTGCCAAACGGCGGAAGGCGCTTCGCTTTTCCGCCCTACCGAGCTGATCTACTGATCTGCCAAACAGCATTCGACGCGGATACATACATGTGTCCAAACTTCACCCACAACTTCATCAAGGATCGTTGATGTATTCAGTTGCTTTTAACCAGCTATTCTTAGAGCCTATCCCGGTAGGCCGTCGGCAAGGGAAATTGCGAGGTAAATGGTGGTCCAAGCGCATGTTGGCGAAGGAGGTTCGACATGGGCATGGTCAAGCAGGACGACGGCTGGCGTTTGCCAGACAGACTCTGGGCGCAAATGGAGCCGCTTTTACCGCCACGCAAGCCACATCCGCTGGGCTGCCATAACCCGCGTGTCTGCGACCGGGCAGCCATGGATGCGATCTTGTTCGTGTTGCGTACCGGTTGCCAGTGGAATGCATTGAACGGTACCGGCATTTGTTCCAGCAGTTCGGCGCATCGGCGCTTTCAGGAATGGGTTGATGCCGGCGTGTTCGAGGAGTTCTGGATGCATGGGCTGTTGTCGGCAGCGGCGTTGCGGGAAATCGACTGGTCCTGGCTGTCACTCGACGGCGCGATGACCAAGGCTCCTCTGGGTGGGGAAAAAAATCGGCCCCAATCCAACGGATCGCGGCAAAGGCGGCGTCAAGCGCAGCCTGCTGACGGACGCACACGGCATTCCCCTGGCCATCGTCATTGATGGTGCGAACCGCCATGACATGAAGCTGGCGCGACCGACACTGGAGTCGCTGGAAGTGGGGCGACCGTCATTGCTTGCGGTGTGGCCACAAGGACTGTGCCTGGACAAGGGCTATGACTATCCGCAGATCCAGCAGTTGGCGCTTGAATTGGGCTACCGGGCGCACATCCGGTCACGCGGGGAGGAAGCGCAGCAGCGGCAGACGGGAACGAGAGCCCGCCGCTGGGTGGTGGAGCGTACGCATAGCTGGCTGAACCGGTTTCGTGGCTTGCTGATTCGTTGGGCCAAGAAGGCGAAGAACCATCTCGCGTTCCTTCATCTCGCCTGCGGCATTATCACCTGGCGAAGCATAGGCCTACTGGGATAGGCTCTTAGTCGCGTCCGGGATTTGGTTGATCGCGGGCTTGGTCGTCCTGTTGCCGCGAAAGATCAAGCTGATGAAGCGGATTGGGACTACAGACAACACTGACATTCTTCGCTTGGCAAAGACAGGGGACAGTGAGGCACTTTGGCTTAAACGAGCAACATGGATATTCATCGTTGTCGGCATCATCGTACTTGTGCCATTTCGAATACTTTCCAAGTAGAACTCGTAGGGCGGATTAGCGCAGCGTAACCCGCCGCATTCGCACCCTCACGCCCCCGGATTCAACACATTCTCGATATCCGAACGCTTCAGTTCCGGCGCAAACCGCAGAATGAATTCATAGGTGTAGGACCGCAGGTACGCTCCGCGCCGCACCGCCAGCCGCGTGACATTCGGCGCGAACAGATGCGCAGCTTCAATCGCGCGCAAGCCGTTGGAGCGATTCTTCTCGATCGCCATCGATGCGACGATGCCCACGCCCAAGCCGAGCGACACATATTGCTGGATCACGTCCGAATCCATCGCGGTCAGCACAATGTCAGTGTCGATGCCGGCCTTCTTGAATGCGTCGTCGATATGGCTGCGGCCGGTGAAGCCGACGTCGTAGGTGATCAAGGGGTACGCGGCCAGATCTTCCAGGCTGACATGGGGCTTTTCCGCCAGCGGATGACCTTCCGGCACGACGATCACGTGACTCCAGCTGTAGCACGGGAAAGACACCAGATCCTCGAACTGGCTCAGACCTTCGGTGGCGATGCCGATATCGGCCTTGCCCGACATCACCCATTCGGCGATATGCTCGGGCGAACTCTGTTGCAAGGCAATCCGCACTTCAGGGAAGGCGCTGCGAAACGCCTGCACCACTTTCGGCAGCACATAGCGCGCCTGCGTGTGCGTGGTGGCGACCGTCAGCGTGCCGCTCTGTTCGCCCGTGTATTCCTGGCTTGCCTGCCGCAGATTTTCCGCTTCCAGCAGGAGGCGGTCGACGATCTGCAGAATGCCCTTTCCCGGTTCGGTCAGGCCGGTCAGGCGCTTGCCGTTGCGCTCGAAGATTTCCACGCCCAGCTCGTCTTCCAGCTCGCGTATCTGCCGGCTCACACCTGGCTGCGAAGTGAACAGGACATTCGCAACCTCGGTCAGGTTGTAGCCGCGGCGGGCGGCTTCGCGGATGGAACGCAATTGCTGAAAATTCATGGCAAGCTCCTTCTTTTCGCTTAAACCGCCTCGTCGACGAAGACGTGCAGGCGTTTCGGGCGCACAACCAGCGTTTCGCCGTCCTTCAGCGCGAGGTGACTGTAACGCTCGGTGGAAATCACCGCTTCGATCAGTTGCGCATTGTCCACGCGCTCCAGTTCAAGCTGCGCCAGCGGGCCGATCGCGTGTGCGCGCCGCAGCTTGACGACGATGCCTTCGGCGTCGGCGGTATAGCGGTCGATCTCGATGTCGTGCGGACGGACGAAGCCGACGCCCTTGGCATCCTGTGCGGTCGCATGGTCCGGCGCATCGAAGGTGACGCCGCCTGCTTCCAGCACGCCTTCGTGCACGCGGCCGTGGAACAGGTTGACGTTACCGAGAAAGCCGTAGACGAAAGGTGATGCCGGATGGTTGTAGACATCGTTCGGTGCGCCGATCTGCTCGACCTTGCCCTTGTTCATCAGCACGATCTGGTCGGCCACTTCCAGTGCCTCTTCCTGGTCGTGCGTGACGAAAATGCTGGTGACGTGCAACTCGTCATGCAGGCGACGCAGCCAGCGGCGCAATTCCTTGCGCACCTTCGCGTCGAGCGCGCCGAACGGCTCATCCAGCAGCAACACGCGCGGCTCAACCGCGAGCGCACGCGCCAGGGCGATGCGCTGACGCTGACCGCCGGACAGTTGCGGCGGATAGCGGTCGGCCAGCCAATCGAGCTGCACCAGTTCCAGCAGCTGCATGACCTTCTTGCGGATCTCGGATTCGGACGGACGCACGTTGCGCGGCTTGACGCGCAATCCGAACGCGATGTTCTCGAACACGCTCATGTGCTTGAACAAGGCGTAGTGCTGGAACACGAAACCGACCTGCCGCTCGCGCACATGATGCGCCGACGCATCCTCGCCATCGAGGAAGACCTGGCCGGCATCCGGCTGCTCCAGTCCCGCGATGATGCGCAACAGCGTGGTCTTGCCGCAGCCGGACGGTCCCAGCAACGCGGTCAGTTCCCCCTGAGGAAAATTCAGCGACACATCATCGAGCGCGACGAAATCGCCAAACCGTTTGTTGATATTCCTGACTTCGATACTCATGATTAATTGTCCTCAAGCCGTTGTGTTTGCGCATGCTGCGCGCGCCATTCGATGAAGCTCTTGATCGCCAGCGTCACCAGCGCCAGCAAGGCGAGCAGCGATGCGATGGCGAAGGCCGCCGTGAAGTTGTATTCGTTGTAGAGGATTTCCACCTGCAGCGGCATGGTGTTGGTCTCACCGCGAATATGGCCGGACACCACCGACACCGCACCGAACTCGCCCATCGCGCGCGCATTGCACAGGATCACGCCGTACAGCAGGCCCCATTTGATGTTGGGCAGCGTGACATGCCAGAAGGTCTTCCAGCCCGATGCGCCGAGCACCAGCGCCGCCTCTTCCTCCTCGTTGCCCTGCGCCTGCATCAGCGGAATCAATTCGCGCGCGACGAACGGGAAGGTGACGAAGATCGTCGCCAGCACGATGCCGGGCACGGCGAACAGGATCTTGATGTCATGCTCGCGCAGCCACGGGCCGAACCAGCCTTGCGCGCCGAACAGCAGCACGTAGATCAGGCCGGAAATCACCGGCGACACCGAGAACGGCAAATCGATCAGCGTCAGCAGCAGGTTTTTGCCGCGAAACTCGAACTTGGCGATGCTCCAGGCGGCGGCCACACCGAACACCAGATTCAGTGGCACCGCGATCACCGCGACCAGCAGCGTCAACTTGATGGCGGCCACGGCATCCGGCTCGACGATGGCCACGACATACGCATCCCAGCCCTTCTTCAGCGCCTCGGTAAACACCGCGATCAGCGGAATGAACAGAAACAGCGTCAGGAACGCCAGCGCCACGCCGATCAGCAGTGTACGCACCCATGCCGGCTCGACCGTTGCGGCCGGCGCGTAAGCCGGTTCTCCGCGTGCCTGCGTTGCGACGGGTAATGTGGAAACAGCTCCAGCCATATCAGACTTTCTCAGATTTTCTCAAACCTGCGGCCGCGATTGCGGGTCCAGGCTTGCAACAGGTTGATGGTAAGCAGCAGGACGAAGGACACGATCAGCATGACCACCGCAATCGCGGTCGCGCCGGTGTAGTCGTATTGCTCCAGCTTGGTGATGATGAAGAGCGGCGTGATTTCCGACACCATCGGCATGTTGCCGGCGATGAAGATCACCGAGCCGTATTCGCCGGTTGCACGTGCAAAGGCAAGCGCAAAGCCGGTCAAAAGTGCTGGCAGGATCGTCGGGAAAATCACCTTGAAGAAGGTTTGCAGGCGCGTCGCACCGAGGCTGGCGGCGGCTTCTTCCAGCTCGCGCTCCGCTTCCTCCAGCACCGGCTGCACGGTGCGCACCACGAAGGGCAGGCCGATGAAGGTCAGCGCCACCACCACGCCCAGCGGCGTGAACGCCACCTTGATGCCGAGCGGTTCAAGGTAGCGGCCGATCCAGCCGTTCGAGGAATACAGGGCAGTCAAGGCAATGCCCGCGACCGCCGTCGGCAAAGCGAATGGCAAATCGACCAAGGCGTCGATGATTTTCTTGCCAGGGAAGCGGTAGCGCACCAACACCCACGCCACGATGCCGCCGAAGATGACGTTGAGAAAGGCGCCGATCAGCGACGCACCGAAGCTCAACTTGTACGAGGCCACCACGCGCTCGGAACTCACCGCTGTCCAGAACGCGTCCCATGTCATCGTGAAGGTCTTCAGAAACACGGCGGACAGCGGGATCAGCACGATCAGCGCGAGATAGAAGACGGTGAAGCCGAGCGACAGCGAAAAGCCGGGCATCACCCGCGATGGCGCTTTGCTCCTTGCAGATTTTGTTATGGCACTGCCCATATAGTCCCTCTTTATTACAATTTCAGCTATCGAGGTCGAATAATTGCATTCGTTTGTTATAAACAGAACGATTTTTTTTGCATGTCATTAGAAATATTTTGAATAAGGAAATGGGCGTTGCCCTTGCAAGCCGGATGGAGGAAATATCGGGCAAAGGATATTTGCTGCATTGCAATCGCGATCGAAGCAGGAAGTTACAGACAGAGAATGTGGTTTTGACTACTCCGTTTATGGGATTCCAATTGGCAGCGATTCTGGTACTGTGCAGCTTGCAGACGATCGTGCACTGCACAATCGATTGATTTCATTGCATCTGAACATTGCATTCGCAGAATGCAGGTGCTTGTCCTGCCATATATACCGGGTTGATTGCATCGTCCCGGCATTGGCAAAGTTCCACTACGGCGGATGCAGACTCGACAGAGTCCCGCCGGATCACCCGTCTCGTATTGCACATAGATCGCCAGCCTATCCTGCCGGCGATCCGGAATACGTTTTAATGGAACATGCGGAGGTCAATCATGATTCGAGTCGTAATCGCAGACGACCACACAATGATGCGTGAAGGATTGAAACGCATCGTCGAAGTGGCAGCCGACATCGAAGTCGTCGGCGAAGCCGTCAACGGTTTTGCCGCCCTCGACCACGCCAGAAAAGGCGGATTCGACTTGCTGGTGCTCGACCTGTCGATGCCGGGTCTGAGTGGCCGCGAACTGGTTCAGCGCATCCGGCACGAAGCGCCGACGCTGCCATTGCTGCTGATGACGATGTACGAAGATGAGGGCGACGTGCGCCAGGCGGTCCTGGCCGGTGCCAACGGCTTGCTCGCGAAGGAACATGCCGGAGAGCAATTCGTCGCAGCGATCAAGCAGATCGTCTCAGGCCACGCCTACCCGACAACGGATGTGGCCGGAAGTTTCCAGTCCGATGTCAAACAGGCGCGCGAGCCGCGCTGAAGTCCTCCGACTGCTGCACCAAGCGCTGCAGCAATGACTGTCCGTACGGCCAGTCGCCCAGCTCCGACTCGGCATTGATGTGCCCCAGCGCACCGCCATTCACGAAGACGCCGCCCCATCTTTCGGCCCAAACCACTGCTCGATCACTTTCCATCCACGGGTCGTTCGTGCTGCCGACCACGATAGCCGGGCATGGCAGTGCGGCATCCTGCAACATCCTGTCCACGCCGAACTTCACCGGATCGGCCGGCGCGACCAGCAAGACGCCATGCAGGTTGGTCGCACCGTGGCTGGCGCGATGCACGGTCGTCAGGCAGCCGAAACTGTGCGCGATGATCAGCGTGGGCCGTGCGGATCGGCGCAGCACCTGATCCAGCCGTGCCGACCAGACCAACAGATCCGGCACGTCCCAGCGCTCCTGATGCACGCGCTCGAACGCAGGATGAAGTTCCTGCCAGCGCGTCTGCCAATGGTCCGGTCCGCTACCGTGCAGGCCGGGAACGATCAGCACGCGAAAATCGGTGAGCGAACAGATTGCCATGTCACACTGCTCCAGCGATTGCACGAGGGATGACAGTCTCGTGTTGCGCGGCAGGCGTGCCTGCATCGGTCGCATCGAGCGATGCCTTCGGGATATCCCACAAATAGCCCTGTGCGTGCATGACGTGGCCGCTTTGCTCGCCCAGGGATTGAATCAGCTCCGACGTCCGCCGGTTCTCGACGCGCTTGAAGATCAACTGCAGATTCAGGTTCGCGCATTCGTGCGCCAGCCTCAGCGCGGCGACCTCATCCGCAATCTCGCGGCCATCGACCTTCACCACATCGGCGCGGACGCGATGCAGCAGGTCCAGCGCCTCGGCGGCATCGGCGGCATTGATCGCCACGCGAAAGCCGTTGCGGCGGTAGTTGTCCGCCACGTAATTCAGGAGCCAGCCCTGCTGCTCGACGATGGCGGGCAGTTGCAGCACCACCCTTTGCTGCGGCACGCCCAGCATGTCCAGAATGCGTCGGAACGCGATGCCATGGTTACCATCCACGGCGGCCAGCAGACGGGCATGGACGCTCAGGTAAAGGTCGCGGCCTGCAGCCGCAGGCTGGCGGAAAAAGTTGATCGCGTGCAGCAGGCGGCATAAGCGATCGAGTTCGATCGACTCGTCGTCGCTGGCGGCGAGGTCCAGCAGCTTCCACAGCGACAGACCGTCGTCGGTGCTCGAATAGCTGCGGATGAAGCCTTCGAAGCCGGTCACCATGTGCGAATCAAGCCGGCGGATCGACTGAAACGCGCTGGTCAGCGTCGAATTGAAATAGCGCCCTTGCGCCCGCCCTTCCGCATCCTTCCACACACGCGTTTCGGGCTGCGGGGTGTCATGCAGACGGGCAATGTAGTCTTCCAGAGCAGGATGCGGCATGCATGTTCTCCTTGCAGGTCATTCCAGATGAGTGAACGACGGGCCGAAGTGCGGCCATTCAGGAAAAAACCGGAATGACCGCGGTGGCGTCCATCGACTACGGGATCAGCTACGAGATCGACCGTGAAGCACTGCAAAGCGCACAGCGCCTCAGAGCTTGGCGATCGAGACTTCGGTTGCCTTGACCAGCGCGACAACTTCCGTGCCCGGAACGAGGCCGAGGTCGCGAATGGAACGCGTGGTGATGACCGAGGTTACGATGCCGGCAGGCGTTTCGACATCGACTTCGGACACGACCGGTCCTTCGATGATGGCTTTGACCTTGCCTTTGAACTGATTGCGAACGTTGATTGCCTGGATGCTCATGATTTCTCCTTGTGTGAGCGGGTTTGAGAACGGGGTGAAAATCGGGGGTGCATGGTGCATCGGGATGCGTCATGCAGTTCCTGCAATCTCCTTCCCCTTCAAGGGGAAGGTCGGGATGGGAATGGGTTTGATGCGACTGCTGTAACCCATCCCCACCCTACCCCTCCCCTTGAAGGGGAGGGAATTGCGTTATCGGAAAAACCACTGCCTCCTCTGTAGCGGAACAGAATGTGAAACTCAGATCGCCCATGCAACCTGGGTCACGGTTTTCAACAAGGACACATCGCCCAGCACCTCGTCCGGTGCCGACGCGGGATGCTGCAACACGCGCGCCAGAATGCGCTCTTCCCATTGCGCGAACGCGGCATTGCCGCGGCTGCGCGGGCGCTGCAGGTCGATGCGCTCGTCCAGCGTGATCCGGCCATCCTCGATCAGGATCACGCGGTCGGCCAGGGCGATCGCTTCCTGCACGTCGTGCGTCACCAGCACGGCGGTGAAGCCGCGTTCGCGCCACAGCGTTTCGATCAATTGCTGCATTTCGATGCGCGTCAATGCATCGAGCGCGCCGAGCGGCTCGTCCAGCAGCAGCAGCTCCGGGTCATGCACCAGCGCACGCGCCAGTGCGACGCGCTGACGCTGCCCGCCGGACAGCACCGCGGGCCATTCCTTCGCGCGCTCCTGCAGCCCGACGTTCTGCAATGCCTGTACGGCCTTGCCGGACGCTGCCTGCAAGCCCAGCGCCACGTTGTCGAGCACACGCTTCCACGGCAACAGGCGCGAGTCCTGGAACATGATGCGTGTCTGCGGCTTGCTCTCCGTGCTTTCGCCGAACGCGATGCGTCCGCCGTCGGCATGTTCCAGACCGGCCAGCAGGCGCAGCAGCGTGCTCTTGCCGCAGCCGCTGCGCCCGACGATGGCGACGAATTCGCCCGCTTCGATGTGCAGCGCGACGGATTTCAATACCTCGCGCCCCGCATAGGATTTCGATAAGTCCTGTACTTCCACGCGCACGCCGCGCTTTGCCGGCAAGCGTGAAGCGGCTGCGACCTTCGCGTTTTCAAGCGGATTGTTTTTCATGTTTTTCTCCTTGATGGATGACAGCATTCAGCGATAGCCCGGATGCCAGCGCAGCGTGTACCGTTCAACCGTGCGCGCCAGCACATCGGCCAGCTTGCCCAGCAGCGCGTACAGCAGGATGCCGACCAGCACCACATCGGTCTGGAGGAATTCGCGCGCATTCATCGTCATGTAGCCGATGCCGGACTGCGCGGAAATCGTTTCCGACACGATCAGCAGCACCCACACCAGACCGAGCGCAAAGCGCACGCCGACCAGAATCGACGGCAGCGCGCCGGGCAGGATCACGTCGCGGTACAGCGCCCAGCCGGACAGGCCGTAGCTCTTCGCCATCTCGATCAGCCCCTTGTCCACCGAGCGGATGCCGTGAAAGGTATTCAGATACACCGGGAAGAACACGCCGACCGACACCAGAAAGAGCTTGGCGGTTTCATCGATGCCGAACCACAGGATCACCAGCGGGATCAGCGCCAGTGCCGGGATGTTGCGGATCATCTGCAGCGTGGTGTCGAGCAGCGTCTCGGCCTGCTTGAAGGTGCCGGTCAAGAGCCCGAGCAGCAGGCCCAGCCCGCCGCCGACCGCGAAGCTCGACAGCGCGCGCCATGCGCTGGTCCGCACGTGCTGCCACAGCTCGCCGGAGACGGTCAATTCCCATGCGGCCCGCAGCACGGCGAGCGGCTCGGGCAGGATGCGGCTGGACAGCCAGCCCGCCTGCGCCGACAGTTGCCAGACCGCGATCAGCAGGGCCGGCACGACCCACGGCGCGAGCCTGGCAAGCACTTCCCTGCGCCACAGGGGAGCGGCGCGCTTCTCGAGTGACACCACGGTGTCGAGACTGACTATCGTTGCGCTCATGAAGCCTCCTCAGCTTTGCGAAACCTTCGGCAGGATGCTGTTCGCAACCACCTCGCCGAACGGGCCGGTCAACGAACCACCGACTTCCGCCTGCCTGCCCTTGCCGATCAGCGGGAACACCAGTTCGGCAAAGCGGTAGGACTCTTCCAGATGCGGGTAACCGGACAGGATGAAAGTCTCGATGCCGAGCGCGGCATATTCCTGCATGCGCGCCGCCACGGTTTCGGGATCGCCGACCAGCGCCGTGCCTGCGCCGCCGCGCACCAGTCCGACACCGGCCCACAGATTGGGCGACACTTCCAGCTTGTCGCGCCGCCCGCCATGCAACGCCGCCATGCGACGCTGGCCTTCCGAATCCATCTTCGCGAATGCGGCCTGCGCTTGCGCAATCACATCGTCGTCCAGATGGCTGATCAGTTCATCCGCCGCCTTCCATGCAGCCTCGTTCGTCTCGCGCACGATCACATGCAAGCGGATGCCGAAGCGCACCGTGCGTCCGTGCTTCGCGGCACGGGCCCGGATGTCGGCGATCTTTTCCGCGACGGCGGCGGGCGGCTCGCCCCAGGTCAGGTACACATCCACCTGCTCCGCAGCGAGTTCGTGCGCCGCTGCCGACGAACCGCCGAAGTACAGCGGCGGATACGGTTTCTGGACCGGCGGGAACAGGGTTTTCGCGCCCTTCACCTTGATGTGCTTGCCATCGAGATCGAACCCGGCATCGCCGCCCTCGCCCGCCAGCGCGGCGCGCCACACGCGCAGGAATTCCGATGAAATCTCATAGCGCTCCGCGTGATCGGCGAACAGGCCGTCCGCTTCCAGTTCGCCCTGATCGCCGCCGGTCACGACGTTCACCAGCAGACGGCCATTGGAGAGGCGATCGAAGGTGGCCGCCGTGCGCACCGCCAGTCCCGGCGTGCTCAGACCAGGGCGGATCGCCACCAGGAACTTCAGCTTTTGCGTGACGCCGATCAGGCTCGATGCGACCACCCACGGATCCTCGCAGGAGCGTCCGGTCGGGATCAGCACGCCGTCATAGCCGTTGGTGTCGGCGGCGACCGCGACCTGCTTCAGATAGTCGTAATTGACGGGGCGCGCACCGCGCGATGTGCCGAGGTAGCGGCTGTCGCCATGCGTGGGGAGAAACCAGAAGACGTTGAGACTCATGCTCGTTTTCCTGTCGTTATCGATTCGATTCGGGTTGGCTTGTACTATCACCCACCGTACTGGTTACAGCTTTGCCGCCAGGGTCGCGTCCTTGACCTTGATCTTCTTCGGGATCAATTTCAGGTTGGCGAACACGTCGGCGATTTTCTGCTGCTCGTTGAGCACCGCGTCGCTCACAGGCTTGACGCCGTAGCTATAGCGCGCCGCGGCCAGTTCGACGACCGCCGGCTCCAGTCCGATCTGCGTCGCCAGGATAGCCGCCGCCTCTTTCAGATTGTTCTTTGCCCAGGCATCGGTGCTGTCGAGTTCCTCGGTGACGATCTTGAGAATGTCCGGACTTTTCTCCGCGTAGGGACGCGACGCGAGGAAGAACTGATGGTTGCTGACGATGCCTTTGCCGTCGGTGAGGATCCGCGCACCGAGCTGCTTCTCCGCCGCCGCGAAAAAGGGATCCCATATCACCCATGCATCGACGCTGCCGCGCTCGAATGCAGCGCGCGCATCGGCCGGCGCGAGGTAGACGGTTTCGATGTCCTTGTATTGCAGGCCCGCCCTTTCCAGCGCCTTGACCAGCAGGTAGTGGACGTTGGAACCCTTGTTGAGCGCCACCTTCTTGCCCTTCAGTTCCGCGACCGTTTTCAGGGTCGATGTCTTCGGCACGATGATGGCTTCCGAGGATGGCGCGGGCGGTTCGTTGGCGACGTACACGAGGTTGGCGCCAGCGGCCTGCGCGAAGATCGGCGGCGCTTCGCCGACCGTGCCGAAGTCGATGCTGCCGACGTTCAAGCCTTCCAGCAAGACGGGACCGGCGGGAAATTCCACCCACTTCACATCGACGCCGTGCGCAGCGAGGCGTTTCTCCAAGGTGCCGCGCGCCTTCAGGATGGTCAGCGTGCCGTACTTCTGGAAGCCGATGCGCAGCGTGCCTTTGGATTGCGCCAGCGCGAAGCCTGGCAGAGTGGAAGCCAGCACACCTGCTGCCGTGGCGGATAACAGGCTCAGGGTGCGGCGTTTTGCGTTGCGTTTTTCATTCGAGATCGTCATTTGTTTTCCTTGTGCTTTGTCGAAATTGGAGAAAGAGAGTCCCCCGCCGCTCTCTGGAGCAGCTTCTGTCTAACCGGGAGTGAAATGGCGGGTGGGACCCGCCCTACCTGCTACCTGCTTGTTTCGCGACTTGCGGTTCTGCTCCTTCCCCTTCAAGGGGAAGGTTGGGATGGGGATGGGTTTAAGTCCTCGCGATACAACCCATCCCCACCCTGCCCTCCCCTTGAAGGGGAGGGAATACTCCGGCAAGTTCCCGTAGGCGGGTCCCACCCGCCGTCGGGCTTTGTGCTCAGACGCTACATCGCACCTGGGAAAACGGCACCGGCGTGAAAGCGGTGGCGGAAGACGAACGCAAGGTCAGCAGGTTCGTCGACAGATTCTCGACAGCGTCGGCGACGCGCTGCGCAATCGCCGGATCGAGTGTCAAACCCTTGTCGGCGGCCCACTGGACCTGTGCCTCGGTGGCATAGATGCTCGGCAGGATGTGCTTCGCGGCGAGCGCCGACAGCACGGGGCGCAAGGCATAGTCCAGCGCCAGCATGTGCGACTGGCTGCCGCCGGTCGCGATCGGCAGCACCAGCTTGCCGGCCAGACCATCCTGCGGCAGCAGATCGAGAAAGGCCTTCAGCACGCCGCTGTACGCCGCCTTGTACACCGGCGTGGCCACGATCACCGCCTCGGCCTGTTCCACCTGCGCCTTCGCCAGCTTGATGTCGGCGTTGTTGTAATCGGCTTGCAGCAGCGCCTGCGCCGGCAGGTCCAGCACGTGCAGCCTGGAATAGCGGTGTCCCTGCAACGCGAGCTTCTCGCCGATGTGGTGCAGCAATCGGGTCGAACGCGATGGAATCGAGGGGCTGCCGGCCAGCAGAAGAATCGTCATTGTCTTGTCCCTGAAAGCGGCGCGCGATTACTTCCTGCCCGGCTGATAGATCTGGTCGAACGAACCGCCGTCGGAGAAGTGCGCCTTCTGCGCTTTGGTCCAGCCTCCGAATACGGCGTCGATCGTGAACAGATTGACCTTCGGGAATTGCGCGGCATATTTCTTCGCCACCTTGTCCGAGATCGGACGGTAGTAATTCTGCGCCGCGATTTCCTGTCCTTCGTCGCTGTACAGATATTGCAGATAGGCTTCCGCGACCTTGCGCGTGCCGCGCTTGTCCACGACCTTGTCCACCACGGCAACCGGCGGTTCGGCCAGGATGCTGATGGTCGGTGCAACCACTTCGAACTTGTCCGGACCGAGTTCCTTGATCGCAAGGATCGCTTCATTCTCCCAGGCGATCAGCACGTCGCCGATACCGCGTTCGACGAAAGTCGTCGTCGAACCGCGCGCACCGGAATCAAGCACAGGAATATTCCTGAACAGCTTTGCCACAAACTCTTTCGCAATCGCGTCGTTGCCGCCCGGCTGTTTCAGCGCATAGCCCCATGCGGCCAGATAGTTCCAGCGCGCGCCGCCGGAAGTTTTCGGGTTCGGCGAGATCACCGCGACACCCGGCTTGACCAGATCGTTCCAGTCCTTGATGCCCTTCGGATTACCCTTGCGCACGAGGAACACGATGGTCGAGGTGTACGGTGCGCTGTTGTGCGGCAGACGTTTCTGCCAATCCTTCGCCAGCAGACCGCGATCGGCGATTTCGTCGATGTCGTAAGCCAGCGCCAGCGTCACGATATCCGCATCGAGACCGTCGATCACGGAACGCGCCTGCTTGCCGGAACCGCCGTGCGACTGCTTGACGGTCACGTTGTCGCCGTTCTTCGCCTTCCACTGCGCGGAGAACGACTTGTTGAAGTCCTGGTACAACTCGCGCGTCGGATCGTAGGACACGTTCAACAGATTGACGTCGGCCGCATAGGCGGATTGCGCGACAAGTGCCAATGCAACTGCCGACTGGATCAGTTTCTTCAACAACATTTCGTTCTCCCTCAAGATGATTTCCGAAGTCAACAGATTAAGGAAATGCTTCTTGAAAAAGAACGAATAGTTTTGCGGTTCCTTATTTGAATTGCGTATATGGTGCAATTCCGGTGGCGTAATTCCGGTGGCGTAATTCCGGTGGCGCAATTCCGGTGGCGCAATTCCGGTGGCGCAATTCCGGGAGGCAAGCAATTGAAGAAATATCCATGCGCATGCATGCCTGTGCATGATTCGAATATGGATATTCGAAAATCTTCCATGAGCGCATTTGATGAACAGTTCATCCCCTGCTGCAATCTTCGCGGGGGTGACACGAGATTCATGAAATTTAGAGCGCCTAACAAAATGAAGCGAAGCGGTTCCGAGTAGGGTGCAGCAGGGAATTCGGGCAGCATGCTGCCCGCCTGCGAAACGGCGCTGGCATGCAAGCCAGTGCGCGCCCTGCAAGGGTGCCGCCGCAGACAGTACGACCGGTACGGCAAGGCGGCACAACACCCTCAGAATCATTTTGTTAGGCGCTCTTACTGCCAATGTGTGCCTACAAGGCGCATTTGCAAACCACTCTCTTTTGATAGCTGTCGCACAGCCGTTTCGAAAACGTGAATGTTTCGATGCCGAACACGGATGTCGTCTTGCCGATTTGACGGTAGCCGTTGCGGCGATAGAAGTCTCGTGCGGTGACCGTGCTCGCCACTCGCAGCTCATTAAGATTCCACTGTCCGGCCTGCACTTCGATCGCCTGCAGCAGGGATTTGCCGATCCCGGTGAAACGCACTTCCGGCGTGACATGGCACAGCACAATTTTTCCTGCCCGCGTCAGCATCGCGACGCCGACCGGCTCATGATCCGCAACCGCGACCAGTGAATAATGATCCGGCGCGAGTAGCCACGTCCCCACGGTCCCCGGCGTCTTGTTGCCCAGCCATGCAGCGAGAATCGCGCCATCGTTGCGATGGTCTTCAATGCAGCATTCCGAGATGGAGCGGCACAGTACCTTGCAGACAGATGCTGCATCCTCCGACACCGCCGTGCGAATCTCGAATTCCATGCGATTAAAGCAATTGCACCGCCGTCTCGAACTCAAGACGTGGTCCGCGCGGATGAATCGATGCCGGATCGCCATAACCGAGATTGGCGATAAAGTTGACGCGGTAACGACCATCCGGGAAGAACTCCTGGTTGATGCGATCCGCATTGAAGCCGGACATCAGCCCCACATCCAGACCAAGAGCGCGGGCGGCAAGGATGAGATACGCGCCCTGCAGCGAACTGTTGCGCGCGTCGCGAAACGCGATCAGCGGGTCTTCTTGTTCATCCACGCCCTTCTCCGCATTGACGCTGCGCGCGAACTCGGACAAGAAATTGTGCGCTAGAAGTTCCATGCTTTGACTTTAGCGTGACAAACATCCAGCCGTGAACGAATAAAGCCGAAGTAGCTTATCCATATTTCGCATGATCCCTCGCCGGTTCCGGTGCCGCATCCATCCGGCTTCCACCTGATTGCCGATCATCACCCACTGTTGCGTGACCAGCAGAGCAATGCGCCGGACGCTGAGAAAGCAGCACCTTGCCGAACACGCACATGCATCGCCGTCATCACCGGCGGTGGCGGCCCGGCACAGCTCTGGTGGGACGACTCGGCGGGCCACGACGACCGCTACACCCGCACCACGGAATTTCTCGACATCGTGCGCGGCGTGTGGAAGGGCGGCCTTTTTTCCTATCGAGGCAAGTTTTATCAGGTGGAGAATGCCGGCCTGCCCGATCCGCTGTCGCTGGAGGAATTCCCGGAAATCTATTTTTCCGGCTCGTCCGACGCGGCGCTCGCCTCGGCATCGAAGCATGCCGATTATTACCTGACCTGGCTGGAGCCCTTCGACGCGCTGCGCGAGAAGTTCCGCCGCGTGAAGGAAAAGACCGACGCGCTAGGCCGCAAGATCAAGTGTGCAGTGCGCGTCGATATCGTCGCCCGCCCGACGGAAGAAGAAGCATGGACGGAAGTGCGGCGCGGTTTCGAACAGATCGACAAGGCCACGCTGGAGAACTTTTTCGGCAATGGCGCGGGCGATTCCGTCGGCGCGAGGCGCCAGCGCGCCAACCGCCCGACCACGATCAACAGCTACAGGGATTTGATCATCGAACCGAACGTCTGGTCCGGCTTCAGCCTGCTGCACGGCGGTCAGACGCAAGGCATCGTCGGCAGCTACCAGTAGGTGGCGGAACGGCTCGATGAACTGGTGCAATTGGGTGCCGATGCCTTCATCCTGGCGGGCACGCCGCATCTGGAAGAAGCCTATCGGGTCGGCGAAGAAGTGTTGCCGCTGGTGCGGAGACATGAAAGCACACAAGTGTTGCGTGCAGTCGGATAGTCTTTCAGTGAAATCGGGGCGCAGCTGATACTTGCTGCGCCATGTATTTTTTACTGTCCTGTAAATCTACAGTGAATGTGATTTAACTTGATGAGTCGTGTCGGAATTCGTTGCGACTTCAACATGATCCGATAGTCTGGGTTCGGCCTACTGCGAACATTGGGCCGCTCTCGCATTTTAAATTGGGCACACATACAGCTGCTATTCCGGGGGTTGTATGAAGTCATTGGCATAGATAATCGGGAAGTATCAATTTGTGAAAGCTTTCCTGATGAAATCGTGCAATGGCAAGTCGAGCGGCAAACGCCCCGTCAATAAGGTGGAACGCCCGGCAGCAGGGCCGTTCAGCGCCGCTGAAACAAACACTTCCGCGTTTTCTGTCTCGGCCACCGCGCTCGCCGTAGCGCTTCTCGCCGCAGCACCCTCAATCTCGCGTGCTGCATGGGAGTGTGGAGCGGATGGAGCCGGGCAGGACACCCTCACCTGCTCGGGCGCGAGCTATGCGACAGGGATCTCCTACGCCGGGTCCAACGGATTGACGCTCAACCTCGCCAACCCGAGCATGGTGGTTTCGGGCACGCAAGGCGTATCGCTTCAGGCTCCGCCCGCCGTGCCGAGCCTCAATCTGACGGTCAATGTGACAGATATCCAGTCGATCACCGCCACGGGTTCGGCTGTGACGGTCACCAATTCAGCAGTCGGCGGGCTCGCCTCCGTGAACATCGGCAGCGGAACGCTCACTTCGACCGGTGCGACCAACACCGTGTCAGCCCACGGCGGCAGTGCGGGTGCCAGTGCCCAGGTGACGCTGACCGGCGGACAGGTCTTGAATACCGGGACAGGGGGCGGGATCGTCGCGTCGACAGCCAGCGTTGCCGGAACCGGCAACGCGACCGTCGTGATGACCGGCGGCACGGTCCAGGCATCCGGCACAGGCGTCACGTCGTCGATCTCGGGGACCAACCACACAGGTACGGCAAGCATCACCATGAGTGGCGGCTCCGTTCTGTCCACAGGAGCCACCGGTTTGTGGGCGCGACACACCGGAAAAGGCTTGGCCCAGGTGCAGATGAGCGGCGGCACGGTCGCCGCCACCGGGACCAACAGCGACGGCGTCTTCGCCTCGAGCAACACCGGCACTTACGCGGTGGATGTCTCCGGTGGCACTGTGACCGGGGGCGGCGGCTTCGGCGCCGCGATCCACACCTCGGCCGCTGCCGGCGGCATCGTCAACATCGGCACGGGTGCCGTGATCAATGCGGGCTCTTCCGGCGTGGCGATCCGGGACGGCGACTTCAACCGCGACGGCATCGACGAAATCGGCGGCAACGCGACCATCACCATCGCCGGCACCCTGAACGGCGCCGTGCTGCTCGGCGGCGGCACCGACACGCTCAACGTCACCGGCGGCGCGATCAACGGCAACATCACCGGCGACGGCGTCGACGCGCTCAACTTCAACCTCGGCTCGAACAGCTTCGTCCATGGAGGGGCCTATGCCATCAGCGGGATGGACGCCATCGTCATGAACTCGGGCTTGGCGCAGATCGACAGCACCATCAGCGCCAACACGATCACCGTGAAGGGCGGCACGATAGTGCTGAACGGAAACAGCGCCGCCTCGGCCGGCACCACCGTGGAAGCCGGCACACTCGCCGTCAACGGCACGCTCGGCGGCACGCTCAACGTGCTCGCCCCGGGGCGGCTCCAGGGTTCGGGTTCGGTGGGCAGCACGACCATCGCGGGCACGGTCGCACCGGGGAATTCCATCGGTATCCTCAGCGTCAATGGCAATTTCGCCCAGCTGGCGGGCTCGACCTATCAAGTCGAAGTCGACCCGGCGTCCACCGCATCAGACCTGATTCGCGTAAGCGGCAGCGCCAGCATCGGGACCGGGTCACGTCTCGAGGTCGTGCGAGCCGGGGCCGTGAGCTACAGCGTGGGCACCCGCTACACCGTGCTCAGCGCCGATGGTGGCGTGGCAGGCACCTACAGCCTGGCGGGCAATACGCAGAGCGCTTTCGCGCGGTTGATTGACAGCTATGACGCAAACCATGTCTATCTGACAGCAGAAAAACTTCGCGACATCACCGATGCCGCAGAAACACCCAACGAAGGGGCCGTGGGCGGAGCACTGGACAGCCTGCCCGGCAGCAACGGTTTCGCCAATGAGGTGACATGGCTGCCCAACGACTCCGCGGCACGCGATGCACTGAACCAGCTGTCGGCGGACATTCATGCATCCACGAAGACGGCGTTGCTGGAAGACAGCCGCTTCGTGCGCGAAGCTGCGATTGATCGGCTGCGCGGCTCGGCCTGCGCGCCGGGCAGTGCGGCGGCCAGCCCAGCGCAGACGCCGCAGCAGATGCGCGCCGGCTGCACCCCGGAGGACCTCCAGAAGCACTCGGCCTGGATCCATGTATTCGGCTCCTGGGGCAGCATCGACAGCGACGGCAATGCAGCCAAGCTCAAGCGCGACATCGGCGGCTTCTTGGTCGGCGCGGATACCGGCGTGGGTGCGGGTTGGCGTGTGGGCATGCTCGGCGGCTACAGCCGCGCGAGCGCGGACACCAGCGCGCGCAACAGCGGCAGCAAGACCGACAGCTATCACCTTGGCGCGTACGGCGGCACGCAGTGGGACGCCACAGCGCTGCGTCTGGGCGCCAGCCATAGCTGGAACAAGACGGAAACGAATCGCTCCGTCGCCTTCGCGGGCTTCGCCGGGGGCTTGAACGCCGAATACGACAGCACGACGACGCAGGTGTTCGGCGAACTCGGCCACCAGATCGACATGGGGCGCGCTGTTCTCGAACCTTTTTCCGGGCTGGCCCATGTGAGACTGAAGAGTGACGCGTTCCTGGAGCGTGGTGGACCCGCTGCGATGTACGGCGAGGGCGACAGCACCAATGCGACCTTCTCGACGATCGGCCTGCGCGCGAGCATGCAGGCGGGTGAAAGCACACGCCTGCGCGGCATGCTGGGCTGGCGCCATGCGTTCGGCGATACCGCGCCCACAAGCACGCACACCTTCAGCGGCAGCCTGCCGTTCACCCTTGCCGGCGTGCCGCTGGCAAAGAACGTCGCGGCGTTTGACGCGGGCATCGAGACGCAGCTGCGGCCGAACCTGACGCTGGAAGCCTCCTACTCAGGGCAGTTCGGTGACGGGCTCGAAGACCATGGGTTCAAGGCCAGCCTGAACTGGAAGTTCTGACAGCTGAATTCCGGTGACGCGAGCGGCCGCTTTGGAGAAATCTGTATAGGCGATTTATTCGTAACTGCGAGTGCGAGATAAGTCGCCATTGCACCCCGGTCATTAGCACTTCGGCGCGCTTGCTCAATGACCTCTGGTCGCTCGCTCATGACTGCTACAACTTGGCGAGCGAGTTCATTGGGCATGACAAATCGCTTATCAAAGCATGGATCTGGCAAAGGAACTCCGGATTGGCACTAGACACAGGCTTCTTCCATCCATGAGAAGCACAGGATTCCGGCTGAAAAAATCGGATAATAGCGGCTCAATCGTTTTGCTCGCTATTTTGGAATTCATGCATGGAAATCAAGGTTAACTTTCTCGACAAGCTTCGTCTGGAAGCCAAGTTCGATGACTTCACGGTCGTGTCCGATCAGCCTATCCGCTATAAGGGCGATGGCTCGGCACCTGGTCCGTTCGATTACTTTCTGACCTCATCGGCCTTGTGCGCGGCTTACTTTGTCAAGCTGTATTGCAACACTCGCAATATTCCTACCGAGAATATCCGCCTGTCGCAGAACAATATTGTTGATCCGGAAAACCGTTACCAGCAGATTTTCAAGATTCAGGTCGAGTTGCCAGAGGATATCTCTGCCACAGATCGCCAAGGTATTTTGCGCTCCATCGAGCGTTGTACGGTGAAAAAAGTGGTGCAAGCCGGGCCCGAGTTTGTGATTGAAGAGGTAGCGAATCTAGATGCCGATGCTCAGGCGTTGCTGACCTTGAATCCGGCTTCTGAAGCGAGCACTTATATTACGGGTAAGGATCTGCCGCTGGAGCAAACCATCGCCAATATGACGGGCGTTTTGGCGGACCTGGGCATCAAGATTGAAATCGCTTCGTGGCGCAATATTGTGCCCAATGTGTGGTCGCTGCATATCCGCGATGCGCACTCGCCGATGTGTTTTACCAATGGCAAGGGAGCGACCAAAGAAAGCGCGTTGGCGTCGGCGTTGGGAGAGTATATCGAGCGGCTCAATAACAACCATTTCTATGCCGGTACGTTTTGGGGCGAAGACATCGCCAACGCGGCGTTTGTACATTATCCGAACGAGCGCTGGTTCAAGCCCGGCCGTAAAGATGCGCTGCCGGCCGAAATTCTGGATGAGTACTGCCTGCAAATTTACAATCCCGATGGCGAGTTGCGTGGCTCGCATCTGGTCGACACCAATTCCGGCAATGTCCAGCGTGGTATCTGTTCGCTGCCGTATGTGCGGCAGTCGGACGGCGAGGTGGTGTATTTTCCGTCCAACCTGGTCGAAAACCTATTCGTCAGCAATGGCATGAGTGCCGGTAATACGCTGGTCGAAGCGCAGGTGCAATGCCTGTCGGAGATTTTCGAGCGAGCGGTCAAACGCGAAATTCTGGAAGGTGAAATCGCCTTGCCTGATGTGCCGCAGGAAGTGCTGGCGAAATACCCTGGCATTGTGGCCGGCATTCAGGGCTTGGAAGAGCAGGGCTTTCCGGTGCTGGTGAAGGATGCGTCGCTGGGTGGAGTGTACCCAGTGATGTGCGTCACCTTGATGAACCCGCGGACAGGCGGTGTGTTTGCCTCGTTCGGCGCGCACCCAAGTTTCGAGGTGGCGCTGGAACGCAGTCTGACGGAATTGCTGCAGGGTCGCAGTTTTGAAGGCCTGAACGATTTACCTCGGCCCACCTTTGCAAGTGAGGCTGTCACTGAGCCATATAACTTTGTTGAACACTTCATTGATTCCAGCGGTGTGGTGTCGTGGCGCTTCTTCAGTGCCAAGGCTGATTACGATTTTGTTGAATGGGATTTCTCTGGCCAGGGTGAAAACTCCAATGCCGAGGAAGCCGCGACCTTGTTCGGCATTCTCGAAGACATGGGCAAAGAGGTCTACACGGCGGTGTATGACCAGTTAGGCGCCACTGCCTGCCGGATTCTGGTGCCGGGTTATTCGGAAGTTTATCCGGTAGAAGATCTGATCTGGGATAACAGCAACAAAGCGCTGTTGTTCCGCGCCGATATTTTGAACCTGCATCGCCTGGACGATGCCGCCCTGGAAGCACTGCTTGAGCGTCTGGAGAACAACGAGCTGGATGAGTACGGCGACATCGCCACCTTGATCGGCATTGAATTTGACGAGAATACGGAATGGGGCCAGCTCACAGTTCTGGAATTGAGGCTGCTGATTAATCTAGCGTTACAACAATTTGAGGAGGCGCATGAACTGGTGGGCGCCTTCCTGCAGTACAACGACAGCACGGTCGAGCGCGGATTGTTTTATCAGGCCTTGAATGTGGTGCTGGAGGTACTGCTGGATGACGAGTTGGAACTGGACAATTACGTGGTCAATTTCCGCCGGATGTTTGGCAACCCGCGGATGGACGCGGTGATCGGGTCAGTGGACGGCAGCGTGCGCTTCTTCGGCTTAAGCCCTGCGAGTATGAAACTGGAGGGGCTCGATAGGCACCTGCGCCTGCTCGACAGCTACAAAAAACTGCACATGGCGCGGGCCAATGTGGCGGCTATATCCAGTTAGAGTTACGAGTCATGGCTGGATCAACGTGTACGTGGATCCTGATCACCCTGAGAAATCCGTTCTCGTCGTTGGCACAGTTTCCCCACATACGTTTGAAAATATGGTGACTTGCGGAGTTCTCTTGGTGGCCTCATTTTTCGGTGCAGTGGCGCTGCTTTGGTCAAGCCGAGCAACGGCCAGGCTCGCCCCTGAGAATCAGCTTCCGTGAGCTTCTTGCGCACCACCGCGGACGTCCGCTTTCCACTTGGTCGACAGACCGCTTCAGGTCGAAACCGGACCTGTCCGGCTTCCAGGGTGGACTGATTCCATCCTTCCCGATGACGGACGAGCCATGGGTAATCTCGTCCTTCCTCGCACGCGAGACAAAAACCTTCCGCTTCATGATCCCGTTCCAGCCGGGCTTTCTGAATCCGGTGGTGGCGGCGCGCATGACCGCCACACTGCAACGCGCGATCGGCGGACGTGCGCTGTACAACGTCATCACCGGCGGTGGCGGCCCGGCACAGCTCTGGTGGGGCGACTCGGCGGGTCACGACGACCGCTACACCCGCACCACCGAATTCCTCGATGTCGTACGCGACGTGTGGAACGGCGGCCCCTTCTCCTATCAAGGCAAGTTCTATCAGGTCGAGAATGCCGGCCTGCCCGATCCGCTGTCGCTGGAGGAATTCCCGGAAATCTATTTCTCCGGCTCGTCCGACGCGGCGCTGGCCTCGGCATCGAAGCATGCCGACCATTACCTGACCTGGCTGGAGCCCTTCGATGCGCTGCGCAAGAAGTTCCGCCGCGTGAAGGAAAGGACCGAAGTGCTGGGCCGCAAGATCAAGTGTGCAGTGCGCGTCGATATCGTCGCCCGCCCGACGGAAGAAGAAGCATGGACGGAAGTGCGGCGCGGTTTCGAACAGATCGACAAGGCCACGCTGGAGAACTTTTTCGGCAATGGCGCGGGCGATTCCGTCGGCGCGAGCCGTCAGCGCGCCAACCGCCCGACCACGATCAACAGCTACAGGGATTTGATCATCGAACCGAACGTCTGGTCCGGCTTCAGCCTGCTGCACGGCGGTCAGACGCAAGGCATCGTCGGCAGCTACCAGTAGGTGGCGGAACGGCTCGATGAACTGGTGCAATTGGGTGCCGATGCCTTCATCCTGGCGGGCACGCCGCATCTGGAAGAAGCCTATCGGGTCGGCGAAGAAGTGTTGCCGCTGGTGCGGAGACATGAAAGCACACAAGTGTTGCGTGCAGTCGGATAGTCTTTCAGTGAAATCGGGGCGCAGCTGATACTTGCTGCGCCACGTATTTTTTACTGTCCTGTAAATCTACAGTGAATGTGATTTAACTTGATGAGTCGTGTCGGAGTTCGTTGCGACTTCAACATGATCCGATAGTCTGGGTTCGGCCAATAGCGGCCCTTTACCAAGAGCCGCTATCAAGCCGAAACGCTTTCGCGGATGTCGGCTGCCAGCAATGCACATGTCTCGTCAGGTTCCGCCTCCAAACGATGAAGTACAAGGCCGACCTTCGGCAACGCCGGCAAGCCGTACTCTGCGGCCGGCAGCGTGCGCAAATTGTTCCTCAGTCCGAATCCCGTCCGCACCGTCACGCCCAGCCCGGCGGCGACTGCCGCCCATACGGCCCCGAGGCTGTGGCTCGTGAACGCAAGCCGCCACGGAATGCCGGCACGATCCAGCGCCTCGGTCGCGATCGTGCGCATGAGGCAGGGCGCGTCGAATGCCACCAAGGGCAGTGGCATACTTTGGTCTCTCCACGATTCGGGGCGTGCGTCCGCAGGCCCGATCCACTGCAGTTGGTAGCGCCCCACTTCTTCCATGTGCGGCGTGTCCTGCGCTCCTTGCCATGTCAGCGCGAGGTCGAGCCGGCCGCCCATCATGTCGGACACCAGCTCCGCATTGCGTGCCACTTTCGCCTCGATGCGTACACCCGGGTGGCTGCGCGCGAAACGGCCAAGCACAGCGGGCAGCAAATGCTCACCGAAATCTTCCTGCAATCCGAGGCGCACGGATCCTTCGAGTCCGGCGACACCGACAGCCATTGCTGCTTCGTCGTTTAGTTCGAGCATCCGCCGCGCATAGCCGAGCATGACTTCGCCGGCATCCGTCAATGCCATGCCGCGGCCAGACCTGCGCAGGAGCGCGATCCCGGCCTGGTCTTCGAGCTTCTTCAATTGCGCACTGACCGCAGACGTCGATCGCCCAAGCCGGTCCGCTGCCTTGGCGAAGCTGCCAAGCTCCATCCCGACCGCAAAGCTCCTCAAGGCATCCAGGTCGAAGTTGACTCGCCGCATTTAATCATCCCGAAAAACTGAAATGTCTGTTTAAAAAATCCCGATTTTCGAAATGATCATCGCGCCATATACTGCCATTGTCAATCAAGTCATTCACACGAGGAGAAAGCGCTATGACTTCAATGGTGGGGCTGGGGCAGAAGGCATTCGGACACGTTGTGCCGAAGCTGGCCGAGGTGACTGACAACGTGCTGTTCGCCGATATCTGGGAGCGGCCCGGTTTGTCGAAGCGCGACCGCAGCCTAATTACGGTGGCCGCGCTTGTCTCGCTGTACCGGCTCGAACAGTTGCCCTTCCACCTTGCCAAGGCGCTCGAGAACGGGTTGACGCACGAGGAGCTGGCCGAGGCTGTCACACATCTCGCGTTCTATGCCGGATGGCCCGCAGCCGCTAGCGCCGTGAGTCTGATCGACAAAATGTGAACTTTTTCAAGGAGGTCAACATGCCAATGGCTCGTATTTCGCTACTCAAGGGGAAGCCTCAGTCATACGTGAAGGCATTGTCGGACGGCGTCCATCGCGCGATGGTCGAGGCGTTCGACGTACCGCCCGACGACCGCTTCCAAGTCATACATCAGCATGAACTGGAAGAGCTCGTGTTCGACAGGAATTACATGGGTGGACCGCGCTCGGACAACTATGTGCTGATCTGCATTACGGCCGGCAAGCCGCGCAGCACGTCGATGAAGGAAGCCTTCTATCGCCGTCTGACCGAAGTGCTCGCCGAATCGCCTGGCATCCGTCCGGAAGATGTCATGGTCATCATCAACATGACGAGTTTCGACGGCTGGTCATTTAGTGGCAGCGTCGCGGCGCTGTTCCCGCAGCAGGAGGTTACACAATGATCGCGATGCAATACAGTCTCTTGCTGCCGGCCGATTACGACATGGGCACCATCGACCGGCGCATCGCCGAGCGCGGTCATTTGACGGATGGCTTTCCCGGCCTGGCGTTCAAGGCCTATCTGCACGCAAGAAAACAGGGCATGCCTTCGACCTCTGACAACCTGTACGCGCCTTTCTATCTCTGGAATACGACCGAAGGCATGAACGAATTCCTGTGCGGCCCCGGTTTTCTGGGCCTCACTCAATCGTTCGGCTGGCCATCGGTGCGCACCTGGTCGGTGTGGCATGCGGAGATGTCGCAAGAGGTCGCACGGGCGCAGTATGCGATGCGCGAAACGGTGTTGATTACGCCGCATGCGGATCTTTCCTCATTGCGTCGTGTCGAAAGCGAACGTTCGAGGGAACTGCTATCGAGCCGCGACATTCTTGCAACCGTCGCCGGCTTCGAGCCGACGAGCTGGAGCCTGGTTCGGTTCCAGCTCTGGAGCAAAATACCAGACCGGCCATTGGACGGACAGGCGCAAATCTATGGCGTCGGCCACGTGTCGACCGGTTGAGCAATAGCTCCTGAGTTCCGTGATGGGTGGAAAAGCCGCTCAGTATCTATGGTCAATTTCCTTGGTGAGAATTCAAGCGGCATTTCATCGAGATGCTTCCAATTCCGCTGGCGAGCACGCTTGTATATATCATTTTGCGGCGGTGAATCATGGGCTCGACATTTGATTCGGGATGACTGCTGTCGGGCGGAGAGAAAGACCGCTTTGGGTCGAAACCGGACCTACCGAATCTGACACATCCTGTCAGATCGAATCACGATTTATTCATTAAAGGTATTTACGCCGGTATCTGCGGAGAAAAGCGATACCCCATCGCGATCCTGTTCCATGCATTGATGTTGGCGATGGCCGCCGTCAAATGCGCCAGCTCGACTTCCGAAAATTGCTCGCGGACTTCGCCATACACATCGTCCGGGCTGCCTCGCCGTGCCACGTCCGTTAGCACTTCCGTCCACTTGAGCGCCGCTTGTTCCCGCGCCGTGTAGATGCCCGCCTCTCTCCATACCGCTACCATGTCCAGCTTGCTCGCCGCCACACCGAGCTTGCGCGCGATGTTGAGATGGAATTGCACGCAGAACGCGCAACCATTGATCTGCGACGCGCGTATTTTGATCAGTTCGGTCAGATCCTTGTCGAGTCCTGACTGGGACACGGCCTTGCCCATCTCGCTCAGTGCTGCACTGACCGCCGGCGCGATCCGGGTGAAATCGTTGTACTCCATGCGGGCATGGGATGTCGTCATAGGGTTCTCCGTCGGATTGTGAAGTTACTGCATCGCAACTATAGCCGACGTGGCCGGCGGGGGATCGGGAAACCGGTGGTCGCATTACTGATTTTCCCTTCCCCGGCCGGGATGGGGATAGGTTTTGATTCCACCGGTCCAAACCCATCCCCACCCTACCCCTCCCCTTGAAGGGGAGGGAATCCTTCGCCAAATCTATGCCACCACCGTCCCGGCCACTTCACCCAGGCCAATGCGGGCTGCACCGGCAGCTTCGCAGTAGCCGCGCAGGATGACCGTGTCGCCGTCCGCGAGGAAGGTACGGCTTTCACCATTGGGAAGCTGGATTGCCTGCTTGCCGCCCTGGGTGAGTTCCAGCAGCGAGCCGGCCTGATCCGCTTGCGGGCCCGACATGGTTCCCGAGCCGAACAAATCGCCGGGCCGCAGGTTGCAGCCGTTGACCGTGTGGTGCGCAAGCAGCTGTGCCAGCGTCCAGTACGCGCTTTCGCGGAAATTCGCTTGCGACAGCCGGACCGGCGCCTGCCCGGCCTTGCGCATGGCAGCGGTTTGCAGCCATGCTTCGAGCGTGATGTTGACGGCGCCGCGGTCGCGGTTTTGTTGTGAATCGAGATAAGGTAAAGGCTGCGGCTCGCCTGCCTCGCGCGTGAATTCGCAACGGAAGGGTTCGAGTGCTTCCATCGTCACGATCCAGGGGGAAATCGTCGTCGCGAAATTCTTTGCAAGGAAGGGGCCGAGCGGCTGATATTCCCATGCCTGCACATCGCGTGCCGACCAGTCATTCAGCAGGCCGATGCCGAACAGATGCTGCTCCGCCTGCTCCATGCCCACGGATTCGCCGGGCGCATTGCCCTGGCCTACAAAGATGCCAAGTTCGAGTTCATAGTCGAGCCGCTTGCTGGAGCCGAACAGCGGTGTGTCGCCCTCGCCCTTGATCTGGCCGCGCGGGCGGCGGAACGACTGGCCGCTCACGCCGATGGAGGAACTGCGGCCGTGATAGCCGATCGGTACCCATTTGTAGTTGGGCAGCAGCGGGTTGTCGGGACGGAACAGCTTGCCGACTGTGGTCGCGTGGTGGATGCCGGCGTAGAAATCGGTGTAGTCGCCGATCTCGCAGGGGACCGAGAACTCGGCCTGCGCTTGCGGCAGCAGACAGGCTTCAAGCTGCGCCTGCGCCTTGCTGCCTTCACGCAATGCCTGCGACAGCGCCGCACGCAGTCCGCGCCAGACCGACGGACCTTGCGCCATGAAGGCATTCAGGTCGCCGGCCGTCAGCGATGCGAGCGATGACTGCACTGCCGCTTCCCATACCGTCTTCCCGAAGGCGAGTTTCAGGTCGAGTATCTGGTCGCCGATCGCGATGCCGATGCGCCAGCTTTCCTGCGTGCCCGCACGGCGGAAGCGGCCGTAGGGCAGGTTCTGTATCGGGAAATCGGTGCCGGCTGCGTTCGCCGATGCGACCCAGCTGCGCAGGTCGGGATCATTGGTTGGGTTGTTCATGCCTGCTCCTTGAAATTGTCTTTGAGGTTGGCCCAGCAGCTCGCGTAACCGCTGTCCAGCGCACCGCCGTTCAGTGCAAATTCCGTCGCGTGGAAACGCCAGCGGCTTTCGAACATGAAGGCCAGTGTGTCGTCGAGCTTGCGCGGCGCCAGTGCGGCACTGCTCGCGGCATCGAACGCTTCGGCATCGGGTCCGTGCGGCACCATGCAGTTGTGCAGGCTCATGCCGCCCGGCTTGAATCCCTCCGGCTTGGCGTCGTACTGGCCTTGCACCAGGCCCATGAATTCGCTCATCACGTTGCGGTGGTACCAGGGCGGACGGAAGGTATCCTCGGCCACCATCCAGCGCGGCGGGAAGATCACGAAGTCGCAGTTCGCGGTGCCTGCCGTGTCGCTCGGCGAGGTCAGCACCGTGAAGATCGACGGGTCCGGATGATCGAAACTGATCGAACCGATGGTCATGAAATGTTTGGTGTCGTATTTGAACGGCACCAGGTTGCCGTGCCACGCGACGACATTGAAGGGCGAACTCTTTGCCGGCGCGCTCCACAGCGCGCCGTTGTATTTCTTGATGAGACGGTATGGCGTCCCTTCCTTTTCATGGGCCGCTACGGGGGCGAGGAAGTCTCGCGCGTTCGCCAGGCCATTGCTGCCGATCGGTCCGAGTTCCGGCAGTCGGAAATGCGCGCCATAGTTTTCGCATACATAACCACGCGACGGTCCATCGACCGCCACCTTGAACGCCATGCCGCGCGGCAGCAGTGCAATCTCGCCGGGCGCGACTTCCAGCATGCCAAGTTCCGTCGTGATGGTGAGCGTGCCCTGCTGCGGCACCAGCAGCATTTCGCCGTCGGCATTGACGAAGGCACTGTCGGTCATCGAGCGATTGGCGAGGTACAGATGCGCGGCCATGCCGGTTTGCGCATCGGGGTCGCCATTGACGACGACGGTGCGCAAGCCCTGCACGAAGTCGGTCTCTTGTTCCGGCACGTCGACCGGGTGCCAGCGCAAGGGATCGGGCGGCGTTGCCACACCGTCTTTCGCGCCCGTCTTCAGATATGGCTGCGGCAGCGGCTGGTAAGCGCCGATTACCACGGAGGGCTGGCGGCGGTACATCCAGGTGCGCAGGTTCTCGGCGCGTGGCGCGGTGAAGGCGGTGCCGGACAGCAGCTCGGCGTACAGACCATGTGCGACGCGCTGCGGGCTGTTGCGACCGATCGGTAATGCGCCCTCGACCGCCTCGCTGGCGAACTGGTTGCCGAAGCCGGACTGATAGTTCAGATTTGGATTACTCACCGGATTACTCCTGTTCGTGTGTTGTTCCGTATTGCTCGGAAGTCAGAAATCAAGACGACGATCGCGCCGTCTCCTCCCCCTTCAAGGGGGAGGGTGTAGCAGGGAATTCGGACGGCATGCCGTCCACCTGCGGAACGAGCTGCGCTTACCAGCGCAGGTGCGCCCTGCAAGGGGGAGGGGGATGGGTTTCATGCTCCGGCTTTCAACCCATCCCCCCTTGCAGGGCGCACAGAGGCTTGCAAGCCTCTGTTGTTCCGCAGGCGAGGAGCATGCTCCTCGAAACCCCTGTGTCACCCCTAACCCTCCCCTTGAAGGGGAGGGAACATGAAAGTACTTCGCAGCCCAGGTTACCGACTTCCGTGTTTATTCCGCTTTTGTTCCGTATCTCATTCACTGTCGTCGATCGCTTCGCCCGTGCCTGCCTGCGCGTACGCGATCATGCGGTCGAACATTTCGCTGAGTTGCTTCTGTTCGGTTGTGCTCAGGCAACCGAAAATCTCCGCATTGCGCCGTGCGACCACCTGCATCACGCGTTCCCACACTTGCGCGCCCTTGCGGGTCAGCGTCAACACGACGCCGCGCCCGTCCGTCTCGCTGGCCTCTTTCTGCACCAGCGCCTTTTCGACCAGGGTTTGGGCGGCGCGGCTTGCCTGTCCCTTGTTGAGGTTTGCGCGTTGCGCGAGATCATTGATCGACAAGGGCGCGAACGAGCCAATCGCCGACAGGCAGCGTCCTTCGCTCATCGGCAGGCCGGCATCCTCAAGATAGGCGCGCTGGCTCTCGCGGTCGCTCAGCTTGTGCAGCAGGTGCAGCCGGTACGTCATGGTGCGGTCGAGCCGCATGCCGCTGCCGGCGGCGGTGGCCGCCACGGCCCGCTTCGAGGATGCGTTGCTCGCGCCCATCGTTCAGTCGAGCGTGATGCCGCTGGCGCGAATGACCTTGCCCCACTTCTCGCGCTCGGCCTTCGCATAGTCGGCCATCTGCTGCGGCGTGCTGGGGATGGCTTCCAGGCCGAGCGTCTGGAAACGCGCCTTCACCGTGTCCGACTCGATTGCCTTGACCAATGCCTTGTTCAGTGTGTTCACGATGTCCTGCGGCGTCTTCACCGGCACAACCATGCCCTGCCATGCATAGGCTTCAAAGCCCTTGATGCCTTGCTCGGAGAGCGTCGGGATGGCGTCGAAGTTCTTGACGCGCGCCGCACTGGCGATGCCGATCGCACGCAGCTTGCCCGCAGTGATGTGCGGAGCGCCGGTGGCGCTGTCGACGAACATGAAAGGCACCTGTCCGCCGATCACGTCCTGCACCGCCGGCGCTGCGCCGCGGTAAGGCACATGGCTCAATTTCAGGCCGCTGACCTGGCTGAACAGCTCGGTCGCGAGATGGTGCGGGCTGCCTGCGCCAGGCGTGCCGTAGTTGACCGGATTGGGCTGCGCCTTGGCCCAGGCGATGAATTCCTTGAGGTCTTTCGCCGGTACCTGGGGATTGACTACCAGAATCATCGGAAAGCGCGCCATCAAGCCGACGGGCGCGAAGTCCTTTTCCGCGTTGTATCCCAGCTTGCTGTAAAGAAAAGGATTGGCCGCGAGCGTGGCCGTGTCGGCGGTCAATACCACGTGACCATCCGCCTTCGCCTTCGCCGCGTAATCCGCACCGATATTGGTGGCCGCACCCGGCTTGTTGTTGATGATGATCTGCTGGCCGAGCGTCTTGCTCATTTCCGCCGCAATCACGCGCGCCACGACATCGGATCCGCCGCCGGCCGCATAAGGCACAACCCACTCGATAGTCTGGTTGGGGAAGGCGAAAGCGGCAAGCGGCAGCGCGAGGCCGAGGACGGTGAAAGCGCGGCGGCTCATTCTGGAAAGATTCATTGTTGTCTCCTGTTTTATGTAGTTGAGGGGGGTAAATGGTTAAGAGCGTCTAACAAAATGAAGCGAAGCGGTTCTGAGTAGGGTTGAGCAGGGAATTCGGGCAGCCTGCTGCCCGCCTGCCAAACGGCACTGGCATGCAAGCCTGTGCGCGCCCTGCAAGGGCGCCGCCGCGGACAGTACAAACTGTACGGCAAGGGCGAAGCAGGGAATTCGCAAAGCATGCTTTGCGCCTGCGTAGCAGCCTTTGTAGTGGTCAAGTATTTTCAGACACCCCGATAGGTAAAATTGCGGCCATTTTCTGTTCATAAGCGGCGGGTGGCAGATAACCCAAGGTTGAATGCAAACGGGTGCAGTTGTAAAAGCTGACGATGTAATCGGCGATGTCGCGTTGGGCCTCGCCATGATTGGCATAATCGCGCTGCCATACCCGTTCCATTTTCAAGTTCAGGAAGAAGCGCTCCATCACGGCATTGTCCCAACAATTGCCCTTGCGGCTCATGCTGCAGACGATGCCGTGCTGCTCAAGCAGCGCCTGGTACCCCAGACTTGCATACTGGCTTCCCCGGTCTGAATGCAGCAGCAATCCGCGCGGCGGCTGGCGTTGTTGCAGTGCCATGCATAACGCCGACGCGACCAGTTCGGCCGGCATGGTCGGTGCCATCGCCCAGCCCACCACTTTGCGCGAGAACAGATCCATCACGGCGGCCAGATACAGCCAGCCTTGCCGGGTGCGCACATAGGTAATGTCCGACACCCAGGCGCGATTCGGCGCGGCCACGTCGAATTGGCGATCCAGCACATTGTCCGCCACCGGCAACGCGTGCCTGCTGTCGGTGGTGTGGATGAACTTGCGCTTCCACACAGGGCGTACTGCGGCCTCCCGCATCAAGCGCCGCACGCGGTAGCGGCCAATGATCACGCCTTGCGCTTGCAACGCGCGACACAGGCGACGGCTGCCGTAAGACTTGCCGCTGGCAACAAAGGCCGCCTTGAGCTGAACGCTGGCGACGACGTCGGCCTTGCGCTCGCCACGCCGCCGATGTTGATAGTAACCGGCACGGCTGACCGCCAATACCCGGCATGCCTGCTGGACAGGAACGGCCTTCTGTTGCAACTGATGAATCAGGCGATAAGTCATTTCAGTTCGCGCGCAAAGAAGGCCGAGGCTTTTTTTAATAGGTCGTTATCCGCGCGTAATTGACGGTTCTCGGCTTCCAACTGGCGGATGCGTTGCTGCTCCGCCGTCAGCGGCTTGCCGATACCCGGCTGGCCTTCCAACTCGGCTTCATGCTGCTTGATCCAGCGTCGTACGACTGAGTCCACCAGGTCCATGCTCTGGCAAACATGGACAATGCTCAAACCCTGGTCTTTTACCATCCGCACCACTTCCAGCTTGAAGTTCGCGTCGAAGTCCCGGCGCTCCCTGCGTTTCTTGTTCATATAACTCCCTCGATAGGTGAATGATCCACCTATCGAGGTGTCTGTGTAAATTAGACCACTACACTTGGCTTGCCAGCCAAGGTGCGCCCTGCAAGGGGCGCAACACCCTCAGAATCATTTTGTTAGACGCTCTAAACAAGGGCCAGCCGTTCGGCCTGCGCAATGAGGGGCAGTACGGCCTCGGCGTCGCTCTGGCGGGCAAGCAGCGCCAGACTGAAGGTCGCGAGAAACAATGCGGCCTTGTCTTCGCCCACTTGCGCCAGCGCGTTGCTGAGTGCGGTATAGGCGCGATCGAGATCGTGGTCGGTCATGAGGAATCTCCAGGGGCGAAACTTACAGAGTGGCGGCAAGCGCGCGTTGCAATTGATACGGTGCAAGAGCGGCGGCGACTTCCGCCCAGTCAGGCGAGCGCCAACGACCCAGCACATAGCCGTCGGGACGAATCAGGTACAGCGTTCCTTCCTGCGCATCATAACGGTCCCAGGCTTGACCGAGGTAGTCGATCAGGGTTTGCTCATCGGCATTGCCGCTACGCAAGATGCGAATGATGTCGACGCTAGTCGCCATTTGCGCGAGCGGCGGCAGTTCGCGCTGATCACTGAAATACAGCGCGACAAAGCCGCGGCCGAAACGCTCGGTGAGATATCCTGCGCCGTCAACTGTTTGCACTGCCGCTTCCGGCGCAATATCGCCAGGACCTGCGCCGGCACACGCGCCGCCATTGAACGCATCGTCCTGCGCGGCCACGTTCAGCGGTGAAGCAACATAGCGGATCGGCGTGGACTGGCGCGGGTTCACCAGTTGACGCACTCGCTCATCCTCGCCGGCCAGGCGCAGCGCCGCCTCGCGCATCAGCGTGAAACCGAAGTTGGGCGGCGCCATGAACTCGGTGCTCTTCGCACCATAGGCGAGGTTCTCGCGCGTCGCATGCACGCGTTCCGCCGAATAGGAATCGAGCAAGGCATCGTCGGCATGGCCTTGCGATACGAGTGCCAGTTTCCACGCAAGATTGGCCGCGTCATCGAGGCCGGAGTTGAGGCCGCGCACGCCGAAGATCGGGACCAGATGCGCGGCGTCGCCAGCAAACAGCACGCGTCCGTGGCGGTAGCTGTCCAGCGTCAGGCACTTCGCGTTATAGATGGATATCCACAACGGCTTCCACGGCGCGGTCTCGCCGATCATGTCGAGATGGCTTTGCACGCGCGGCAGCACGTTCTCCGGCTTGACCGCTTCCGCCGGATCTTCGTCATCGCGGATTTGATAATCGATGCGCCATACGTTGTCCGGCTGGCGGTGCATCAGGATGGTGGAACCGGGGTTGGAAGGCGGATCAAACCAGGCAAGACGCTCCACTTCGCGTTTCGTGTCCTGCTCGATATCAACGATCACGTAGCGGCCTTCGTACTGCATCCCGCGCAATTGCAGGCCCAGCTTGTCGCGCACCGTGCTGCGTCCGCCATCGCAGGCCACCAGCCACGCCGCGCGCAAGGTTTCGCGCGTGCCGTCGGCCGCTTCCACCTCGGCCTCGACGCCGTCCGATCCCTGCCGCACTTCCACCACTCTGGTGGACCAGCGCACATCGCAAAGACCGGCACGGCGCTGCATCGCCTCGTGTGCGTACTGCTCGATGTAGTACTGCTGAATATTGACCATCGGCGCGAAACGCTCGGTGTGTTCGCTGGGCATGCGGAAATGCAGAACCTCGTCATGGCGGAAGTAGCTGCGCCCTCCTGCCCAGGACAAGCCTTTCTCGACCAGCTGCCGATCGGCGCCGATCAGACCGAGGATTTCCTGGGAACGGCGCGAGATGCAGATCGCGCGGCTGCCGCTGCAATACCCGTCATCGGCCTCGATCACCAGCGAGGCCACGCCATGTTCGGCCAGCAGTGCAGCCAGCGTGAGCCCGACCGGCCCGCCACCGGCGATCAGCACCGGCAATCCGGCGGGTTTGGAAGAAGATGAAAGAGGCATCATCACGCATCTCAAAATAATCGTTGTGCGCACAACTATATGCCCTCATCGTTGCGCGCGCAACCAAAATTTTCCTTGATGTTAGCTGCCTTTCCATGCGGCATTCTTCCTTGTTTTCGCTGCCTGAATTTGCGTGGCCGAAGACATCCTTTCCTTGACGTCGGTGACCGGTATCTCCACAGATTTCATGCAGGACACCGTCTGACAGGAGCGACGAGCCTGTGTTGACGACGCTGCAGAATGCACCGTTTCATCTGCTGTAATTTCAACAGTTGCTGCGTGCGCGTTACAACAAGCGGCCGTAGTCCAACCACCGCGCATCCGCCGAAATTCCGCTCCGTATAAGGGCTTCCAGCGCATCGATACCCGCCTTCCACACATGGCACACCCTTTGCGGAAAGAAACTTGCATGGGCCGCCGCGCACAGCGCAGGATATATGGCTCGCATTTTCTTCTTGATAAAGGTCATGGACATGACTGGAACAGTGGAAGCAGCAAAGCATCCGACGGACAAGCCGGCGGCAGAAAAACAACTCAACGACGAGGTGCTGGCATTCGTGGAGAAAACGCGAACAGATGGGCATCGAGGGCAAGGTGATCCTGCGCGTGCTGGCCAGCGGCAAGCACGCGCAGGTGGAACTGCAGACCAGCAGCGGCCGCAAGATGCTGGACGAAGCGGCCATCGCCGCCGTCCATGGCTGGCTTTTCGCGCCCGCCAAACGCGGACAACCCCCCATCGAAGGCTGGGCCACCGTCCCGGTCGAATTCAAACTTGAAAGGTCGTGAACATGTCTATCGTGAACACCACTGCAATCGTCGACGGCACCCTCTGGTCGCTGGTCGCATTTTCCGTCGCCACCTGGACGCTGATCCTCGTCAAGGGCATCCAGCACCTGCGCCTGGGCGGCCAGAACCGGCGCTATCTGCGGCTGTTCTGGAGCGCGAAGGATTTCCAGGCCGCCGCCGATCTCGGCAATGGCGAAAGCGCGACCGGCCCGGCCGCGCGGCTGGCCAACGCAGGCTTCGGCGCATTGCGCGCCGCCGTATCGACGCATGATCTGGAACATTCCGGCGACCGCCAGGAATTGCTGGAGCGCCATCTGCGCCAGCAGATTCACAAGGAGCGCCGCTCGCTGGAAAGCGGCCTCGCGGTACTGGCAAGCATCGGCAGCACCGCGCCCTTCGTCGGCCTCTTCGGCACGGTGTGGGGCATCATGCATGCGCTCACCGACATCAGCCGCACCGGCTCCGCCAGTCTCTATGTGGTCGCCGGTCCCATCGGTGAAGCATTGGTCGCGACCGGCATCGCCGCCGCGGTGCCCGCCGTGCTCGCCTACAACTTCTTTTCGCGCCGCCTGAAACTGGTGTGGGCGGATCTCGACGACTTCGCCGCCGACTTCATCAATCTCGCCCAGCGCGCCACATTCCGCATCGAACGCCCGGCCGCAGTCAGGAACGACGCCGTCGTCAGCATATCCAAAGAGGTATTCGCATAATGGCTTTCTCCACCCAAAACGACGACAACGACGTCATCAGCGAGATCAACATCACCCCGCTGGTCGACGTGATGCTCGTGCTCCTCGTCGCCTTCATCGTCACCGCGCCGCTGATGACCAATGCCGTCAAGGTCAATCTGCCCAAGACCGCGACCACGCAAGCGCCGGAAAACAGGAGGCCGGTGAGCGTGACGGTTGATGCTGCCTCGAAGGTCTATCTGGACCGCAAGGAGATCGGTGCGGAGGCGCTGGGAACAGAGTTAAAGGCGCTACGCACCGATAACCCGGAACTCACGTTGCATCTGCAGGCGGACCAGGATGTGCCTTACAAGTCGGTCGCGAAGGTAATGGCAGTGATCGAGCGCGCGGGGGGCACGCGACTTGCCGTCATTACGGCAAGTCAGTAACTCGAAAGTCCCGGCAAGGCGTGTTGCCTCAGACGGTACAGGTGGCAAGGCAACACAACGTGTCCGGGGCGTTTTTTCACAAGACCTTCAATGTCAATCCGGGGTTCCGATTCCAGGAGCGTCACGCTTGCCTCACGCGGTTCCATGTCCGACATGCAACGACGGCGTGTTGACGGTGACAGACGTCATCAATCGCGTCGTCCATCCCATTCCGCGGCTGGGTGAAAGAGATAACGGACAGCCGCCTCATCCATGCAATTTATTGAACACTTAATTTATTGAGCACTTCATCGAACAACCGTGCGAACGCAGGTGATTCTTCCCGCATTCTCGCAAAACGTTCGGACGGACGCCGCACACCGTCCGTCTCGACGAAACAGCTCGATTCGACAAGCGTCCGCAATCTCGTTCGTTCATCCGGCTCCAGAGCGCCGCAACAATCCTTGACCAACTGAAGATAGCGGCAGGCCACTTCAACGTTCGGATTTTCCTTCTCCATGACAGCACCAAAGGCGGAAATCCCGTCAGACTCCTTTGCCTCAAGGATATCCATCAGTTTTCCCGGGGCTATTCGCCGTACCTCTGAAAGCAGCGGACCATACTCCGCTATCGCATCGCCATGTCCTTCCGCCATCGCTGCGTGAAGTGCCGGCATTCCGCCTACAGTTGCCATCACCAGCTCCACCTTTTTGTCGTCCGGGATCAGCGATAGCAATTCCCCATAGGCGTGGATGACATTGGCATGTCCCATGAACAGCGCGACGGCAAGTCCAGAAATTCCGTTTTCCTGAATCGCCGCCACCAGGCTTGCACGCCGCGATTCGGGAACGTGCGACAGCAGCCGTCCGAAGGCGCGAATCGCATCGGCGTGTCCACCTTTCGATGCCGAGAACAGACCGGGCGTACCATCCTCGTCCATGGATGACAGAAGGGCGACCTGCTCTTCCTCCGACATCCGGACGAAGGTTTCTTCCAATTGCAAGATGTTCCCGGCGAAGCCATTCTCCAGCAAGCAATGCATCGCCCAAGGACCAATGGCGGCGTCGGGCACGCAGCTCGTCAACGTACGGTTGGCGATATGCGGGGCATTCGCGGGTATACCATCCCTGGGACGTACATACAGCATCGACAGCTTTTCTTCGTGAGGGTAGTAGCCTTTCATCAAGCGAGATTCCGCCACATAGGCGCCGACGTCATGGAACTCGAATGTTCTTGCGCTGCTCGACGCGGCGCGTACATGTCGCACTGAATCATTGGGGTCGAAGAAGCGCACCACGTACGAAGTGACTCCATCTTTCTTCTTGATCGCCAATTCAAGACTCATCGAGTGATTGGGCGACTCCATCAACATCTGCCTGCCCTCCTCGCCAAGCAGTTCCATTTTCTGAAACTGCCCGACGAGAAATGCGCCGAACTGCCCATTTGGAATTAAATGAGTGTCGGTCGCGTGTGCCTTCAGGCGTTCATGCTCGATCCGTATGTCGGGAGTGATCCCGGCTTCGATCGCATCCTTGCTCGCAAGGTGGGTGTAATCGGGCTTGACGCGTCCTTTATCTCCAACCGGCTTCGCGTCCTTCATGTATTGCATCGCAATCGGCGAGCAATCGATCTCCTCGTCCGTGCCGCGGAATCTCGCCTTCCCGTTGAGATTTATCCTTCCGCCAAAACGAGGGGAAATATAAGGAATTTCCTTCATTACCGTCCGAATCCCGGCGTCGTCAATCGATGTCTTTTCAAAGCGCCTGTATGTGCAACTCCTCTCTGCATATCCGAGCAACAGCAACGCACGCAGGATATCCCTCTGGCCGCTTGCGGCGGCACGCGCCCAAAGCCTGTCTATGCCGCCCGCCGTGCTGATCTCGCGCTCCATGATTGCCTTTGCCTGTTCGAGGCGGCCTCCGTGCAATGCATTGTCGAGCGCGCTGTGCTGCTGCGAAGCTCCTTCCGGATACAGGATTTTCAATCGCCGGTCGTAAGTCAGCGCATCCTGTATCGCCTTGAACTCAGGACGTGCAAGCAAGTGCTTGACACGATCCCACACGCCGGACACATCGGCACCATTCGCCAGCAGCGCTTTGACCAGCACAACATCATTCCGCTGGATGGCATGCTCCAGCGTATCGGGCGACGAGCCTCTATCTCCCGCACCGAAAGCGGTTCCTGGTCGCAGCAAGGGCTGCGTCTCCTCCGTCGAAGACGTACTGTGCCTGTTGGATCGACTCCCGGGAAAACAACAACCAAACATGTACATCTCCTCGTGGCAACATGAAACGCGCACTGATGTGCGGCATCCTTGGCTGTACTGAGTGGTGCCGGCATTTCCTTTGGTTCCATGCCTGACCATAACAAGGGTACGGTCGCCGAAAGAGAGCGATATAAGCAAATGAAAAAAGATTAGTACGCATGGCAAGAACTTTTATGGACAATGACGCATTATTCATTTCCATATGCGGGGTAATAATGTCTCCAGTTTTCAATGTCATTCCGTTAACCTCACATCAATCGACCGCGATGCGACGAATCACCCTGCGCATCGGCAGCCTGATTGGTACTGCTGCATTGGCTTTGAGCTTCACGACGCCAGTCCACGCGCAAACCACGCTGCTGAACGTTTCCTACGACGTGGCCCGCGAACTGTTCAAGGACATCAACCCCGTCTTCATCGCCGACTGGAAAAAGAACACCGGCGAAACGCTCACCATCAATCAGTCGCATGGCGGCTCCAGCAAGCAGGCCCGCGCAGTTGCCGACGGCCTCGAAGCCTCTGTCGTGACGATGAACCAGGCCAACGACATCGACTTCCTCGCCGACAAGGGCCTGGTGCCGCAGGACTGGGCCAAGCGCCTGCCGAACAATGCCGCGCCCTTCTATTCGACCATGGTCTACCTGGTGCGCAAGGGCAATCCCAAGCAGATCCGCAACTGGGATGATCTCGCCAAGCCCGGCGTGAAAGTCGTGATCCCGAATCCGAAGGTCACCGGCAACGGCCGCTACAGCTACCTTGCAGCATGGGGTTCCGTGATCAAGAAAGGCGGCACCGAAGCGCAGGCGCGCGAGCTGGTGACCAGCATCTTCAAGAACGTGCCGGTGCTCGATGGCGGCGGCCGTGCCGCAACCACCACCTTCACGCAGCGTGAAATCGGCGACGTGCTGGTGACCTTCGAAAACGAAGTGCAACTGGTACGCCAGGAGTTCGGCGACAACTTCGAAGTCGTGTATCCGAGCACCTCGATCCTCGCCGAATCGCCGGTGTCGGTGGTTGACAAGGTCGTCGACAAGAAAGGCATCCGCAAGCAGGCAACCGCCTACCTGCAATTCCTGTACACCGAACCGGCGCAGGACATCATCGCGAAGCATTACTTCCGTCCGCGCTCGGCTGCGGCATTCAAGAAGTACGAAGCGACGTTCAAGCCGATCGCCCTGTTCACCGTCGATGAAGTGTTCGGCGGCTGGAAAGCGGCGCAGAAGAAGCATTTCGACGATGGCGGCGAGTTCGACAAGATCTTCCAGAAGAAGTAAGCGGATCGTTGCGATGGAAATGAAACGGGAGAGGATCGATCCTCTCCCGTTTTTTTCATGTGCGCCGGATCTGTGCCTGCCGCGCCATGTTCTGCGCGCATGAGCGGCGATGCCCTACACATGCCCCTGCCGCAGCCGCCTCTCCATGCGATGCTGCAACGCTTCAAAGCAAAGACTCAGACCCCAGTAAATCACCGCCGCCGCCACATACAGCGGCAAGGGCCGGAACGTCACCGCAATCACCTCCTTGGTTGCCAGCATCAGTTCGGTCACGGTGATGACCGACACCAGCGACGTATCCTTCAACAGGCTGATCAAGGTGTTGCCCATCGACGGCACGGCGGTGCGCAATGCCTGCGGCACGACGATATGCCGCAGCGTCTGCGCATAGTTCAGGCCAAGACTGAAGCTCGCGGCCCACTGTCCCTTGCTGATGCCGAGTATCGCGCCGCGCAGGCTCTCCGACAGATAGGCGCCGGCATTCAGGCTCAAGGCCAGTACCCCCGCCGTCATCGGTGTGAATTCGATGCCGACGCTCGGCAAGCCATAGTAAATGACGAAAATCTGCACCAGCAGCGGCGTGCCGCGCATCAGGCTGACATAGGCGGTCGCGGTCCATTGCAGCGGCTGCCACGGCACGATGCGCGCCACCGCCAGCAGGAAACCCAGCGCGAGGCCGCCGACCATCGACGCCAGCGCAAACAGCAGCGTGTAAGTCGTACCGGTCAGCATGACCGGTGCCGCGCGACGCAACAACTCCAGAAGTTCGGCAAGTTCCATGGCAACTCGACAAAAAAATCCCCGCAACGCAGTGCGGGGATCGTGTTATTCGACAAGCATGCGGAGTGTTAGGGTCTGTTTACATGCAATTCGGGAGTGCGAACGGGCCGTATGCGTTGCAGGCCAAGGCGCGGCGACGCGTCGTGGCGGTGCCACGGCAAGGAGCCGCAACGCCGGCATGCGGCGCATACGGCCCGTTCCCTCCGGGTTCTTTCCAGAAGGCGCGCTGCGGGCGTTGCATGGCTGGCAAAGACGTCCAGTCTTTGCGGTGCCACGCGCCACCCGCAACACGCCTTCTGGAAAGAACGCATCCCCCGAATTGCATGTAAACAGACCCTAGTGTCCTGAGTTGAAAATTCGCTGCATAAAAGATGACGAGAATCGCACCGATACGGCGTCAAAAATACTCGCAAGGCCTCGGCCTTGCTGCGCTTTTTTCCTTGCCTCGTCGCGATTTCATCACTTTTATTTGCAACGAATTCCCAACTCAGAACACTAGCGAGCACCCGGTGCCTTGCTCACATCAGTTCCAAACCACTTCATCGATACCTGCTTGAAGCTGCCATCCTTGAACGAATCATCCAGCGCCTTGTTCACCGCTTCCCTGAATTTCGGATTGCCCTTCTGAAACGGGATTCCCATTTTCTCCACGTCGCCGACCGGCGCGCCCGCCTTCACCGGCAAGGGAGACGTTTTCAGAAGGTAGGAAACCATCAGGCTGTCATTGAGCGCCGCATCGATCCGGTTCGACGCCAGATCCTGCAAATATTCCGGTGCGCCGGGATAGCTCTTCACCTCGATGCCCGGAATGCTCCTGGCCTTCTGCTCGTAATTGGTTCCCTGCCCGACGCCGAGTCTTTTCCCCTTCAAAGCGTCCAGGCTGTCGAACTTGCGCGTCTCGTCCTTTCTGATGATCAACTGCGGACTGGAGATCGTGTACGGATCGGAGAAGTCGAACGCCTTCTGCCGTTCGGGAGTGATGCCCACCTGATTGACGATCACGTCGTACTTGCCGGCGGCAAGCCCGGCCAGGATGCCGCTGTATTCGGTGGCAATGAATTCGGGTTTGACGCCGAGTTTGGCCGCGACCAGTTTGGCGACATCGACATCGAAGCCGGTCAGTTCGTTGGTCTGCTTGTCCTTGAAGTTGAACGGCGGATATGTGCCCTCCAGCGCAATGCGCAAGGTACCGCGCGACTTCACCGTATCGAGCAGGTCGGCGGCACCGACATCGACCGCGCCGGCAGCCAAGACTGCAGCAATCAGGTACTGGCCGAGACTGACTATTCCTTGCTTCTTCATTGCATGCCCTTTCGCAACGTCACGACTTGTCGAGGATGCCTTGTTGAGAATGCCCATACACACTGAAACACTGCATGGAACGCACCATTGTCGTAATGCTATGACCAAGTAACGAACGTCAATGTTCCGACCGAGCGCCTCAGGTTCCGCATCCGGCACCGAGACCCTGTCGACTTCGATCATGGCATTGAGCGCGAACGAGGCGCCGTTCTCGCGCTGGCGCTGGCACCAGCGGCAGTCGCAGCCACCGACCAGAGGGAATGGCGACGATCGGATCATGACTGAGACATTGCGATGTAATCAAAACCAGGCATCAGGCATACGCTGCCAGCACCCGGAACGCTCGCTGAATCTCGATTGTCCCGATTGCAATTTACTTGCTACTGCAAGCTCTATTGAGATACATCAAACCGATGCTTTTGTTCCGCCGGATCGCGAATCCGATTCCATATTCCGTACGTATATTGAATGAGGAGCTTCATCTGCCCTCCTCCATCTGTCCAACGGACCGAGCGAACCGTCTTCGCTCGCGAGATGCTGTTTCGATGAAAGTCATCTTGCTCGCCGCCTTCAGCGGACTCTCCCGGATCAAGGATTTCAGAAAGAACAGCATACCCGCTCAAAGCTGTCATCAGTGCAGCATCAGGGAGCAGGATTTGTGCAATTGATTCATCCCGGCACCTCATTCGTTCAGGAGAAAGCCATGTCAGTACTGAAAAACAAATCACCTTGCACGGCCATGCAGACGACCATGCGCATTGCAGGCATCGCAGGTTTGATCATCGCCAGCCTGCCGCTGGGTCCGCCCGCATGGGCATCCAGTCATCGAGAGGCGCCATTCATCAGCAATGCCCCCAAGGTCGATGGAACCGACCTCTACATGTTTCGCAGTTATGCTGCCGGCCGGCAGGACTATGTGACGGTGATCGCCAGTTACATCCCGTTTCAGGATCCTCAAGGCGGGCCGAATTTCTATCAGTTCGATCCGAACGCGCTGTATGAAATTCATATCGATAACAATGGCGACGGCACGGAAGACATCACGTTCCAGTTCCGCTTTAAAAACACTTCGAAGAAAACCGCCTTGCCTGTCGGCGACAAGCAGACTCTGATCCCCCTGATCAACTCAGGCACGATCAACGGTGTCAATCCCGCAACCCTCAATGTGCGAGAAACCTACACGGTCGATATCGTGCGCGGCGACCGCCGCAGCGGGACGAAAGGCAACTTGACGAACATGGCTGGCGGTGCGACCGAATTCGACAAGCCGGTCGACAATATCGGCGACAAGACCTTCGGCAGTGCAAGCGCATACGAAACCTATGCGAATCAGCATATCTACGACGTTGCCATTCCTGGCTGCGGCAACGGCCGGGTGTTCGTCGGGCAGCGCAAGGAGTCCTTCAGTATTGCCGTCGGCAAGATTTTTGATCTGTTCAACCTGAATCCTCTCGGACCGGAGGTGGGGGGCAACAAGAACGATCTCGAAGGAAAAAATATCAGTTCGATCGCGATGGAACTGCCCATCGCTTGCGTCGCGACGCAGGCCGAGCCGGTGATCGGTGCGTGGACCACGGCCAGCATGCGCCAGGGGCGGCTGATCAATCCGTTGCCTGGAACGAATATCAACAACGCGGTCAAGGAAGGTGGTCCCTGGGCACAAGTGTCGCGCATCGGCATGCCCTTGGTAAATGAAGTCGTCATCGGCATGGACGAGAAGGATCGGTTCAATGCAGCCAAGCCCAAGGATGATGCGCAGTTCATTGACTACGTCACCAATCCTGCGCTTCCGGCATTGGTGGAAACGCTGTTCCCTTCAGCAAAAGCGCCAACCAATTTCCCGCGAACGGATCTGGTCACCGTGTTCCTGAAAGGCATTGAAGGACTCAATCAGCCGAAGAACGTGGTTCCGGCAGAAATGATGCGCCTGAACACGTCCACTCCTCCGACAAACCAGGGTGATCAGAATCCGCTTGGTGTCGCAGGTGGCGACCAGGCAGGCTTCCCCAACGGCCGACGCCCGGGCGACGATGTCGTCGATCTGTCACTACGTGTTGCCATGGGTGCGCTGTGCGTCTTGACCGGCGACGGCGATGCGCTGAAGGTCGGTTGCAAACCGTCCGATGCGCCGGCGGGAGGACTCGCGCTGACTGATGGCGTGCGCAAGACAGCACAGGATTTCCAGCCGCAGTTCCCGTACTTCAATACACCACTGCCAGGCAATGGATCCGGTACCCAGCCGGACTCCACTTCGCAATAAGGAGAATGCCATGACAAACCAACGCATTCTCCTGTTGACGTCGACCATGCTGGTGCTGGCGCTTGCCGGTTGTGGCGGGGATGACGGCGGCTCTCCAGCCATGGCGACCGGAGGCGGCACTTCCACCGCTGCAGGCACGACCGGCAGCAGCACTTCCGGCAACAATGGTGCCGCCAATGGCACTGCAATGACGGGCTCGTTCCTCAGCCAGGTGATCGCCATCATCGGAGGCACATCCGATACTGCCGAACCTGTGGCGGTGGATGCGGCAAGCGCCGCCACCTCCGACACCACGGAACCCGAGCCGGTCAGCTGACTCGCCACTGCTTGTCGCTGTCGGCAATCGGCGCTTCGTGCTCATGCCGCAGCGTGGAAGCCCGCCGTCAAAGGCGGGCTTTATCGCACAAGGCCTGCCTGTCCGCTTCCGTGGCACCTGCCTCATCGTTCTCCTCCTGAACCGGGAATGACATATGCGTTTCGACAAGCTCATCTTCGGTCTGCTCCTGATCTGTCCGTTTGCACATGCCGCGCCGTACATTCCCGCAAGCGGATCACAGGTTCTGGAAAAACTGCCAAGCCGCAATGACCCGACACAGCAAGCCTCCTCCCGATTGCGCGCCCAGCTTTCGCAAAACCCGGACAATCTTTCCGTGGCGACCAGGCTCGCGCGCCTGTATATCAACACGTCACGCATCGATGGCGACCCGCGTTATCTCGGCCATGCGCAAGCGGCGCTGCGGCCATGGTGGGATCTGCCGCGTCCGCCCAAAGAGGTATTGATCCTCAGGGCGACCATCCTCCAGAGCAACCACCAGTTTCAACAGGCGCTGGCGGACCTCGACACCGTGCTCGAGTCCGATCGCGACAACGGGCAGGCGTGGCTGACGCGGGCAACTGTCATGACGGTACTCGGCAACTACGATGAGGCCGGAAAAAGTTGTGCACGCCTGTTCCGGCTTGCCGCCGACCTGGTAACGCAAACCTGTCTGGCCAATGTGGGCAGCTTGAGCGGCAAGGCATCCGATAGCTATCTGGCGCTGTCCCGGGCACTGGACAGTCATCCTGACACCGATGCAGGGGTGCGCATATGGGCGTTTACTCTCCTTGGCGAAATTGCCGCCCGTCTCGGCGACGATGTCGCTGCAGAAAATCACTTCCGCGAGGCGATGTCATTGGCTTCGCCCGACGGCTATCTCCTCGGCGCGTACTCCGACTTTCTGCTTGACCGCGATCGACCATCGGAAGTCGCGGCCCTGCTCAAATCGAAGGGACGCAATGATGCCTTGCTGTTGCGGTATGCGATCGCATTGAAGGCCCAGCGTTCCTCTCTGACCGACGAACAAACCGAAATCCTGCGCCAGCGATTTGCGGCTGCGTCGATGCGCGGCGATACCATCCATCAGCGCGAACAGTCCCGCTTTGAATTGCACCTGCTGGGAGATCCGAAAGCCGCCCTTCAGACGGCGCAGCGCAATTGGCAGGTGCAGAAGGAACCGGCAGACCTGCGGGTGCTTCTCGAATCCGCAGTTGCGGCAAAGGACAAGACAGCGATCACGCAGGTCATGGAATGGATGCAGAAAACCCGGCTGGAAGACCGGACGCTGAAAGCTCTACTGGAGAAAGCGAAGGAGAAGGCTTGATGCTGCTGCGGATATTGCTGCCGAGCTTGTCGCGAATTGCCCTTCTCGCATTCTGCTGTTTGATCCTTCCGTCCCACGCGCACAAGCCGAGCGACAGCTATCTCACGTTGACGATAAATGGGAACACCATCGACGGCCAATGGGACATCGCTCTGCGTGACCTGGATTTTGCGATCGGGCTTGATACTGACGGCAACGGCGAAATCGTCTGGGATGAAGTCCGGGCCAGGCATCCAGAGATCGCCGCATACGCCCTGTCCCGCCTGAATCTGTCGAACAAGGACGGCCCGTGCCAGGCAAAGCCGGTACAACACTTGATCGACGACCATAGCGACGGCGCCTATGCGGTACTGCTCTTTCGCGCCGACTGCGCGCACCAGGTGGAATCGCTGACCGTGCAATACAGCCTGTTTGCCGATCTCGATCCACAGCACAAGGGACTGTTGCGCCTGGAAGGCAATGGACAAACCATCACTGCAATCTTCGGGCCCGACAACCCGCGACAGGTTTTTCGTTCAAGCGAGCAAACCAGGCTGAGACAATTCGCGGATTATGTACAGCACGGCATCTGGCATATATGGATCGGCTTCGACCATATCCTGTTCCTGCTGTCGCTGTTGTTCCCGGCGGTGCTTTCCTTCAATGGAAAGACATGGCAGCCGGCGGAAAGCTTCAAGGCATCGTTCCTCGACGTTTTCAAGATCGTCACCGCATTCACGCTCGCGCATTCGATCACATTGACGCTGGCAACCCTCCAATTCATTTCCCTGCCGTCTCGATGGATCGAGTCCGCGATTGCGTTGTCGGTCGTCATTGCAGCGTTGAACAACGTTTTTCCCTTGTTCCAGGGCAGTCGCTGGATTGCCGCTTTTGTCTTCGGGCTGATTCACGGCTTCGGCTTTGCGAGCGTTCTCGGCGATCTCGGCCTGCCTCAGAACGCGCTGCTGCTTGCCCTTGTCGGCTTCAACGTCGGTGTGGAGATCGGGCAGCTTGCAATCGTCGCCGCCTTCCTGCCGATTGCCTATGCGTTGCGGCAGACCTGGTTTTACCGTGGCGTCATACTCGGCACCGGCTCGACACTGATCGCCGCCATCGCGGCGATCTGGCTGGTGGAACGCGTGTTTGATCTCAGATTGATTTCTTCCTGAGCAGGCATGGAAAGGCTTTTTGGCAAGGATCTACGCCAAGCTGATGGAGGTAGGGTACGCCGCGCGGAAATCATCCTTTTCCCATGCACCTTCCGAGCACGCCCTGAATCTCGCGGCGGGGCGGACTGGTTGGAAATATGGCCGAAGGCGCGATGTACATTCACTGCTCGATCGAATTGTGTGCAGGTTTATCACTGTGCGTATCGGGTCGTGCACGAGTCGATACCGGCACCGAACCACGCTTACCGCAACATCACAGGAAGAACAATAACGCCCCACGTCCCGGCTGCCACCAGTAACGCCAGAAACACCGCCGCACTGCCGAAATCCTTCGCATTCTTCGACAACGGATGACGCTCCAGCGAGATGCGATCCACCACTGCCTCAAGCGCCGAGTTGATCAGCTCGACAATCAGCACCAGTATCAGCACCGCGATCAAGCCCAGCTTTTCCAGCGGCGACACCGGCAGCAGCAAGGCAACGATCGCCGCCGGCACGGCCAGCATCAACTCCTGGCGGAACGCGTGCTCGCTGTTCCACGCGGTCTTCAATCCTTCGATGGAATAGAAAAAAGCGGCGAGAATCCGCTTCACGCCGCTTTTGCTCTTGAACTCGCTGATCTGCTTGTCGTTGTCCATCATTTGCGTTGTCTGTATAACTCGCGGAATGTCTTGCCGGATGGCGCGGGCATCTCGCGATAATCGGTCCAGCCTGCGCCGAGCGGCAAGCTGGAGATCGACTTCTTGCTGCCGCCCATCATGCGCAGGACACGCACGCCGACTTTCGTTGCCAGCCGATACAAGGCGGGGCGCTTCGCGACAAAGGCCCAGAGCGTCAAACCGAGCCGTTCATGCATCGGCCGCAGATGCCGCTCCACTTCCTTTTCGCGCAGCTTGCGCAGCAGGTCGGGCAGCGGGATTTTAACAGGGCACACCACATGGCATTCGCCGCACAAGGTGGAGGCCTGCGGCAGGTCGAGCGCCTTTTCCAGGCCCGCATACAACGGTGTCAGCACGCTGCCCATCGGCCCCGGATACACCCAGCCGTAACTGTGGCCGCCGATCTTCTGGTATACCGGGCAATGGTTCATGCATGCGCCGCATTTGATACAGCGCATCATCTCCTGAAACTCGGTACCGACCAGCCCCGTCCGTCCGCCATCGACCAGCACGAAGTACATGTGCTCCGGGCCGTCCAGCTCGCCTTCCGCGCGCGGACCGGTGAGCAGCGAGACGTAATTCGAAATCGACTGGCCGGTGGCAGAACGCGGCAGCAACCGCATGACGGTGGCGAAGTCCTCCAGTGTGGGCAGCACCTTTTCGATGCCGGTCACGACCACGTGTACCTTCGGCGGCATCACCGTGCACATGCCTTCGTTGCCTTCATTCGTGACGACCGCCACTGATCCGGTTTCGGCGATGACGAAATTGCCGCCGGTGATGCCCATGTCGGCCGACAGGAATTGCGGGCGCAATACCTCGCGCGCCTCACGCGTCATCTGCGGAATGTCGGTCAGACGCGGCTTGTGATGCACGCGCGCGAACAGGTCCGAGATTTCTTCCTTGTCCTTGTGTACCACCGGCGCGATGATGTGCGACGGCGCTTCGTTGTTGTTGATCTGCAGAATGTACTCGCCGAGATCGGTTTCGATGGGCTGCACGCCGGCCGCTTCCAGCGCGGCGTTCAGCGCCATCTCTTCCGACACCATCGACTTCGACTTGATCGCTTTCTTCACGCCGTGCTTCTTCGCGATCTCCACCACCAGCCGCGACGCATCGTCCGCGCTCTCGGCAAACAACACGGTCGCACCGCGCCGCGTGGCCGCCTGCTCGAAGGTTTCCAGCCACACATCGAGATTCTCGATGGCGCGCATGCGGCGTTCCTTCGCAGCCTCGCGCGTGCCTTCGAAATCGTCCAGCTCGATGATTGCCGACGCGCGTCCGGTGACGAACTTGGTCGATAATTTTTTCAGGTTTTGCTGAAGACGCTGGTCGGCCAGTTTTTGCCCGGCGCGTTCCTTGAAATGCATGGAGCGGATTTCCATCACGCGTCTCCTGCCAGTACCTGCGCCACGTGTAGCACGCGTGTCTTGTCATCGCCCGTACGGCGCAAGCGCCCTTCTATGTTCAGCATGCAACCGAGGTCGCCCAGCACCACGGCATCCGCGCCGGAGTCATGGATGTTCGCGCATTTCTCGTCGACGATCGCACTCGATATATCACCGTACTTGATGGAAAAGGTTCCGCCGAAGCCGCAACAGGCGCGGCTGTCGTGCATTTCCGTTACCTGCACTCCCGCTTTGTCGAGCAAGGCTCGCGGCTGCGCCTGTACACCGAGTTCGCGCAGGCCGCAGCAGGAATCGTGATAGGTAACCGCACCCTTGAAGCCATTCTTGCCGCAAGGCAGTTGCTCGATCTTTGCCACAGAGTATAGAAAATCGGTCAGCTCGTACACGCGCGGCGCCAGACGCGCCATGCGCGCCGCGAGAGCAGGATCGTCGGAAAACAGATCAGCGTAATGCACCTTCACATTGCCGCCGCACGAGCCGGAGGGAATCACCACATAGTCGAAGTGTTCGAATTCATTGACGAACTTCTCCGCCAGATCGCGCGCCGCCTTGCGGTCGCCGGAACTGTAGGCAGGCTGGCCGCAGCAGGTCTGCATGTCGGGCACGACCACTTCGCAGCCGGCGGCTTCCAGCAGCTTGAGCGCCGAAAAGCCGATTTCGGGCCGCATCATGTCCACCAGACAGGTAACAAATAATCCGACGTGCATGTCCATTCCTCTCCTGTCGATTCCACACGGGCACATGGCGCGCACGGGAGCCCGCTGCGCCATGATGATGCCGTCATTATGGTGCTGCCCCGGCGAAAAGACTTGAGATTTCCCGATGAAATAATTTGGACTGGCGGCGCAATTTTTTTCGTACTATTTTTCACAATGTGGTATAACGTCGATATTGCAACGCACCAATTTCCTTATGAAGCCTGCACAACCTTCCGAGAACGAACAGATTTCGATCCAGGTGATCGAGCGCATGATCTCGCTGCTGGACGCCTTGGCCCACTATCCCGATCCAGTCAGCCTGAAAGAACTGTCGACCGTCACCGGACTGCATCCATCGACTGCGCACCGCATCCTCAACGATCTGGTGGTCAAGCGATTCGTGGACCGTGCCGAGGCAGGTTCCTACCGTCTCGGCATGCGCCTGCTGGAACTGGGCAATATCGTGAAAAGCCGTCTGAATGTACGCGAAGCTGCACTGGATTTCATGCGCGCCCTGCACCGCAAGACGCATCAGACCGTCAATCTGTCCGTCCGCCAAGGCGACGAGATCGTTTATATCGATCGCTCGTTCTCCGAACGTTCCGGCATGCAGGTGGTGCGCGCGATCGGCGGACGTGCGCCTTTGCATCTGACGTCCACGGGCAAGCTCTTCCTCTCCGTGGATGATCCCAAATCCGTGCGCGCCTATGCGACGCGCACCGGCCTTGCCGGCCACAACAAGAATTCCATTACGGAGCTTGCCAAGCTGGAACGCGAATTGAGCCTGGTACGCGCGCGCGGCTATGCGCGCGACAATGAAGAACTGGAATTGGGCGTGCGCTGCATGGCCGCCGGCATCCATGACGACTCCGGCAAACTGATCGCCGGCTTGTCGATTTCCGCCCCGGCCGATCGCTTGCAGGAGGAATGGGTGGAAGATCTCGTGAGCACCGCCACCCAGATTTCCGCAGTGCTGGGACATGTGCCGCAAGGCGCCGCCGCATAGCATTTCCCTTTTCGGTCCGGCGGACGCGAGATGCAGGCGGCGCGGTGCGACTGCCTGCATTGAATGATCCGTCTAGGCAATTCCACCGACCTTGCCACGCGGCCCTGCCGCATCCAGGTTCTCGACCGAAGCGCTGACCGGCAACGCCAAGACACCGTCACTCCCGCGCAGCATCGACAGTTCGGCGACCACATCGGTCCGCGTTTCCCCCTCGTCCGAACCATCCGCGCCCTCGCTTTCGACAGGGATCGAGACAATCAATGTGGTGCCCTTGTGCTGTCCGCTATCGATGACAAGACGGCCGCCCAGTGCGCCGGTACGCTCTCTGATGCCAACCAGGCCAAACGAGTTCGCATTTCTCCGGCAGCCCGGAAATATTCCGATACCGTTGTCTGCCACTTGCATGAACAAGGTGTCGCCATTCTGCTGCAACTTGATATCCGCACGCGTCGCCTGCGCATGGCGCAGCACATTGTTCAATGACTCCTGCAGGATGCGAAACAGTGCCGTCGCGCGGCTGTCGTCAAGCACAAGCTCCCTGCCCTGCATGTGCAAATGACATTCGATGCCGCTGCGCCGCTGAAAGTCCTTTACCTGCCATTCGATCGCCGCATTCAGTCCGAGATCCAGCACGGTCGGACGCAGGTTGTTGATGATCGAACGCATGGCCTTCATGGTGACGTCGATCTGATCGAGCACCGCATGGACTTTCCTGTTCAGCTTGGGATGGGTGTTGCCGGTGCGCGCGTACAGCATCGACACATCGATGCGCAGCGCCAGCAGATTCTGCCCCAGATCATCGTGAATTTCGCGCGCGATACGCTTGCGCTCGTCTTCCTTGACGCGGTCCTGATAACTGGCGAGCTGGCGCAACTCCTCGCGCGACTGGCGCAACGCGTCTTCAACCAGCTTGTGTTCGTTGAGCTGTTCGAGATTGCGCTTGCGCTGTTGCTGCAGTTCGCCATTCAATCGCACAAAGTGCTCGGCGCGCGATTGCATCTCCAGCTTCTGCTTTGCAAGCCCGGCAAAGACCGCAAGCTTGGCTTGCAATATCGCGGCAACGATCGGGGCAGAAATGAAATCGACCGCACCTGCCTGATAGGCCCGCAACCTGTCGTCTTCGCTTGCCTGTTCCGCGGTGACAAAAATGATGGGGACCATGGCGGAACGCGGATGCGAGTGGATGGTGCGCGCCGTCTCGCACACATCCACAGCCGCCATCCCGGCATCCAGCAAGACCAGCGCGAAATCGCGCTCGGCTATCCGGCGCAGCGCCTCCGAGGCCGAGCGGGCAAACGCAATCGCGTACCCGGCCGTATTGATTGCATGATTTGTTTCGCTCAACAGACTGCTCAAAGCCAGTGGGCGGACGGAATCATCGCTGACGAGAAGGATTTCAGGAATATGCAATTGGACCGACGCTGCAAGAAGTTATGCTGCACGAAATGCACGTTAAAAAACAATGGCACGACGCTCAAGGCATGACCGCACGCGCCGAGCTTGTTTGTAACTGCGAGTTGTTTTCGAAATGGTATCGTTTCCATTCTGTTCCAAACCTCAATGCAGAACAACCGGAAATGAACAGAAAAATTGTAACGCTGGCAAAGGCGCGCCCATTCCTCATATCAACATGATGTTGAGCATCATGCTGCGTTCAGGGTTTGATTCTTTCTGTGCAACTTCGATGATGCGGCGACCGAAATGAAAACGGGCCGCGATTTGCGGCCCGTCAAGAAAACCAGATTGTCTGTACCTCTATCATCTCTTGTCAGCTCTGCTGCGCGTTGGCGTTGACTTGCAGGAATTGAGGTTTGTTGCTGCTGCTTTCCAGCCATTTGCGAATGCGGCTTGCGTCGGCAAGACGCGACTGCTTGCCCTTGGAATCCAGAAACACCATGACAACCGGGCGGCCTTCTATTCTTGCCTGCATGACAAGGCAGCGTCCCGCTTCGGAAATATAGCCGGTCTTTTGCAAGCCGATTTCCCAGTCTGTATTCGTCACCAAGCGGTTGGAGTTGAAATACTGCAGCAGATGTCCGCCTGCATCGACCATGTATTTCGGATCGGTCGAATACTCGCGGATGAGCGGGTGCTGATATGCCGCAGCGACCAGTTTTGCAAGGTCACGCGCGCTTGCCACATTCTGGCTGGAAAGTCCGGTCGCATCGACATAGTGCGTGTCGGTCATGCCGAGCGCCCTCGCCTTTGCATTCATTGCCGCGACAAATACCGGGAAACCGCCGGGATAGTGTCGACCCAGCGCCGATGCCGCACGATTTTCGGAACTCATCAGGGCGATATGCAGCATGTTCGCACGCGTCAATTGCGCGCCGACGCGCAGACGCGAACCGCTGTTCTTTTCGCGATCGATATCATCTGCCGTTACCTCGAGCAACTCGTCCATGTTCTGGCGCGCTTCCACCACAACCAGTGCAGTCATCAGCTTCGTCAGCGATGCAATCGGCAATGCGATATTGGAATTTTTTTCGAACAACACCTGGGAGGTGCTTTGATCGACCACCAGTGCAACGTTGGACGCCAGCGCGAGCGGATCGCGCGTTGCGTTAAGTCCTGCCAGATCGCCCGCACTCATCACTGGCGGCACAACAGGGATCGCCGGACGGTAAGCGACGCGCTGATAGACGACCTTGCGCTTGCCGTGCGAAACGATGACTTTCCGGACAAGCCTTTCCTTGGGATCGAGGGATGTGTCATCGCCACTGCGAACGGTGGCGGTTTTGACGGAACGCGCCTTGACGCCACCCTTGCGCTTGGCTGCCGATTTGTTCTGAGCCACCTGTTTTTTTGCAGATGGCGCAGCCCTAGCCGAATCTTGCGCCGACATTGCCGGAGCCGCCAACACTGAACATAACGACAACACTAATCCAAGCGCGGACTTCCTCATCTGCACTTCCTCCCTGATTCGCTGGTGCAACATTATATCTTGCAGTCTAGCAAAATAGTGAGTTTCAGCAAGCAAATTAAGGAGTTAGCGCGTGGAATTAAACGGTTTTCTTAATGCTAATTGACAATACACAAACCCCATTTCGCCTTTCGAAATGACCGGAAGGCGAAATGGATGAGATCAGTTAATTCATGGAAATTTTTACAATGCTTCGGCAATGGCCTTGCCCAGATCGATGGTATTTGCCGTGCCTCCAATGTCCCGGGTAAACGGGGCGTTTTTCGGGCCGGCTTCGAGCACCTTTTCAATCGCCCGCAATACCGCAGCGCCCGCCTCCGCATGTCCGAGATGCTCCAGCATCATGGCGCCGCACCAGATCTGGCCGATCGGATTGGCGATGCCCTTGCCGGCGATGTCCGGCGCCGAGCCGTGCACCGGTTCGAACAATGACGGGAACGTGCGTTCCGGATTGATGTTGGCCGACGGTGCAATTGCGATCGTGCCGGTGCAGGCAGGACCGAGGTCGGACAGGATGTCGCCGAACAGATTGGAGGCGACCACGACGTCGAACCAATCCGGATTCTTGACGAAATGCGCGGTCAGGATATCGATGTGGAATTTGTCCCATTTCACATCGGGGTACGATTTCGCCATCTCGGTCACGCGCTCGTCCCAGTAGGGCATCGTGATCGAGATGCCGTTGGATTTGGTGGCGGAGGTCAGATGCTTCTTCGGACGATGCTGCGCCAGCTCGAACGCGAACTTCAGGATGCGATCCACGCCCTTGCGTGAGAACACGCTTTCCTGGAACACGACTTCGCGCTCCGTGCCCTCGTACATCTTGCCGCCGACCGAGGAATACTCACCCTCGGTGTTTTCGCGCACGACGTAGAAGTCGATGTCGCCCGGCTTGCGGTCGGCCAGAGGCGATGGAATGCCCGGCATCAGCCGGCACGGACGCAGGTTCACGTACTGGTCGAATTCACGCCGAAACTTGAGCAGCGAACCCCACAGCGAAATGTGGTCGGGCACGATGTCGGGCCAGCCCACCGCACCGAAGAAGATCGCGTCATGGCCGCCGATGCGATCCTTCCAGTCATCCGGCATCATCTGTCCGTGCTTCGCGTAGTAGTCGCACGACGCAAAATCGAAATGGTCCCATTTGAAATCGATGCCGAACTTGCGCGCGGCGGCATCCAGCACGCGCAAGCCTTCCGGCACCACTTCCTTGCCGATGCCGTCGCCGGCAATCACCGCGATCCGATGTGTCGTCATTTTCATTCCTCCAGAAATCCAGTCAATTCATTCAGCAGCAGTTCCGGCACTTCTTCCGGAATGTAATGGCCCGACGGCAACGCGCAGCCGCGCACATCGCTTGCGACTTTGCGCCACTCGTCGAGCGGCTTGAAGCATTTTTCGACCACGCCATGCGCGCCCCACAGCGCCAGCAAGGGCATTGCCAGCTTGTGTCCGGCGGCGATATCGGCGCGGTCATGCTCAAGATCGATCGTGGCGGATGCGCGATAGTCCTCGCAGATGCCGCGAATCGTGCCGGGCAACTTGATGCAACGCTTGTATTCTTCCACTGCCTCAGGAGCGAACGGCGCCATGCCCGACGAACGTCCGCCTATCGTGTTCAGCAGATAAAACTCCGGATCCGCGCCGAGCAGCGTCTCGGGAAACTGCGCAGGCTGGATCAGGAAAAACCAGTGATAGTAAGCCTGCGCAAACGCCATCGACGTCTGTTCATACATCGTCAGCGTCGGCGCAATGTCCAGCACCGCGAGCTTGCGCACCCGCTGCGGGTGATCGGCGGCCAGGCGATGGGCGACGCGGCCGCCGCGATCGTGCCCGACCACGAAAAACTCCTCGAAGCCGAGGTGCGACATCAGCTTGACCATATCGAGCGCCATCGCACGCTTGGAATAATTGGCATGATCCGCGACGGCTTCCGGCTTGCCGGAATCGCCATAGCCGCGCAGGTCGGCGCAGACCACGGTGTAATCGCGCGCCAGCCTGTTCGCGACCTTGTGCCAGATGACATGCGTCTGCGGATGACCGTGCAAGAGCAGCAACGCCGGGCCCGCACTCCGGTGCACGCGGTAGTGGATGGCCACGCCGTCCAACTCGATGGTCGCTTCTTCAAATCCGGCAAACATGGCTTCCTTTCTGGACGCAATGTGACGATTCTAATGCCTTCTCATTTGTTTTTAATTAAACTGAATCAATTACATTATTAACCTGAGCGACACAATGGATTTGAGTTCGGAACTTGCCTTTTTCCACCGGCTGGCGAAAAGCGGCAGCCTTACCGCGACCGCACGCGAGCTGAACCTGACGCCGCCGGCGATATCCAAGCGGCTGGCGCAACTCGAGGCGCGGCTGGGCGTGCGCCTGCTCAATCGCACCACGCGCAGGATCAGCCTGACCGAGGAAGGCGAGCTGTATTACCGCGAAGCGGCGCGCATCCTGTCGGACATCGAGCAGCTGGAACAGACCATTGCCAGCCGCCGCGCCGCCCCGCGCGGCTTGCTGCGGGTGAACGCGACGTTCGGCTTCGGGCATCGCCACATCGCACCGGCGGTTTCACGCTTCGTGAGGCAGTATCCCGAAGTGCGCGTGCAATTGCAGCTGACCGACAAGCCGATCAATCTCGCCGATGAAGCCTTCGATGTCGGCATCCGTCTCGGCACGCTCGACGATGCGCAACTGGTGGCGCGCCGCATCGCGTCCAACCGGCAAATCCTGGTGGCCTCACCCGCCTATCTGAAGCAGCATGGCAAGCCGAAGCATCCTGCCGAATTGCGCGAGCACGATTGCCTCGTGATTCGCGAGAATGATGCGTATGGCGTGTGGAAATTCACCGGCAAATCCGGCACGGAAACCGTGCGCGTGAGCGGCAGCTTGTCATCGAACAACGGCGAAGTGGTACGCAACTGGACGCTGGCCGGCCACGGCATCATGCTGCGCTCGGAGTGGGACCTGGCAGACCATCTGCAGCGGGGTGAATTGGTGGAAGTGCTGCCCGGCTGGCGCGGGCCGGACGCCGACATTCATGCCGTGTTTCCGCAGCGGCTGCATCTGTCGGCGAAGGTGCGGGTGTTCATCGACTTTCTCGTCGAGTCCTTCGCCGCACCGCCATGGGCCAAGGCCGCTATTCGATGAACTTGACGAAGCTGCTCAAGGGCTCGCGCTCGGTCACCAGCGTGTTCTCGATCCTGTCCGGATCGGCGTAGCCAAGCGACATCCCGCACACCACCATCTCGGTCGGCGGCAGCTGCAGCATCCCGGCGATGATCTTGTGATACTGCGTGAAGGCCGCCTGCGGACAGGTGTCCAGTCCGCGTCCGCGCGCGGCGACCATGATGTTCTGCAGGAACATGCCATAGTCGAGCCAGGACCCTTTCTCCATCACGCGGTCGATGGTAAACATCATGCCGACCGGCGCATCGAAGAAGCTGTAATTCCGTCCGTGCTGCTCGTGCATGCCATGCTTGTTTTCGCGCGTGAGTCCGAGCAGGGAATACAGGTCCCAGCCCACCTTGCGGCGGCGGTCGATGTAGGGCGACACCCACGCGCTCGGGTAGTAGTGATATTCCTCGATGTGCTGCTTGTTGATATCCGGATCGTTATGGGCGCGCATGACTTCGTCGGATAGGCGCTGCTTGATTTCTCCGGTCAGCACGTACACTTTCCACGGCTGCGTATTGGTGCCCGACGGTGCGCGGGCGGCGACTTCGAGGATGGTTTCGATGTCTTCCCGCGCGACTTCCTTTGGCAGAAAGGCGCGTATCGAGCGGCGCGACGTGATGGCCGCATCGACGATTCTCTGTTCCGGCGTATCGATCATGATGCTGGCATTTCGATGGTTTGCAACAGCGCACGCATCTTGTCGGGCACTGCGCTCGGCTTGCGCGTTTCGCGGTCGACATAGACGTGGATGAAGTGGCCTTGCGCCGCTGCGCTTTCCTCATCGTTGCGGAAAATGCCGACTTCGTAACGCACGCTGGAGTTGCCCAGTTTGGTCACGCGCAGTCCCGCCGTCACGCGGTCCGGGAAGGCGACCGACGCGAAATAGGTGCACTGCGTTTCGATCACCAAACCGATGACGGGACTGCGTTCGATATCGAGCGCGCCATTGGCGATCAGGAACTGATTGACCACCGTGTCGAACCAGCTGTAGTAGACGACGTTGTTGACGTGTCCGTACGCATCGTTGTCCATCCAGCGCGTGGTAATTGCATGGAAATGCTTATAGTCGCTTCGATTTTTCGCTTCTGCCCGCATCATTTTCTCACTACAAGAGCTACGCCAATGACAGCCAGCACCATGCCGGCCATGCCGACCATGCTGAAGGCCTCCCCAAACATGAGCCACGCCATGACAGCCGTCGTCGGCGGGGTCAGGTACAACAAACTGGTGACTTGCGTCGCCGCGCTTTTGCGTATCAGCGCGAACAACAGGAAAATCGCGCCGATCGACAGTGCAAGTATCGACCACAACAAGGCGCCGATGAATTCCGGCGTCCATTGCACCGCATCCAGCGCCGGGGTCAATCCCTCGAACGCCATCGCAAACGGCAGCACCGCCACGATCGATGCCGCGAACTGGATGATCGTGCCGGTACGCAGGTCAAAGTTCGCACAATATTTTTTCTGATACAGCGTCCCAACTGTAATCGACAGCAAGGCGAAGATGCACAGCGCAATGCTCGGCCATGACAAGCCGATCAGCGAGATCTTGTTTGCAACCACGAGGCCGACGCCGCACAAGCCGAACGCCAGTCCGATCCATTGGCGGCCACGCACCGATTCGCCGACCATGGGCGCGGCGAAGGCGGTCAATATCGGCTGCAAGCCGACGATCAGCGCCGACAGGCCGGCCGGCATGCCCAGCTTGATCGCGCACCACACGCCTGCCAGATAACCGGCCTGCACCAGGATGCCGGCGAGCGCGATATGCCGGATGCGGCCCACCGGCCAGGGGGCGCGCATCAGCAACACGACCGGCAGCAGAATCACCAGCACGCCGGTGAATCGCAGCAGCAGGAAGGTCAATGGCGGCGCATACGGCAAGCCGAATTTGGCAACGATGAAGCCCGTGCTCCAGATCAGCACGAAGAGGAAAGGCATGGCGGCCACCAGCGCGTTTTGCGTGGCGCTTGCAGTGGCAGCCGGTACAGTGTCAGTCGATTTCAGGAAACGCATATTCGGATAAGGGCTCAGGGGCCGATAGCATATTGAGAGGCAATGGCGATAGTTTGCACATGGACTGCCACGGTGTCCTGGATATTCTTGCCGTAGCCGCCTGCCATTGCCACCGCGACCGGAATCCCGCGCTGCCGCGCCGTGGCCAGCACCAGATGATCGCGTGCGGCAAGGCCGCTCATGGTCAGTTTCAGCCTGCCCAGCCGGTCGCCTTCATGCGGGTCCGCGCCGGCCAGATAGATAATCAGTTGCGGCGCAAAGCGACGGAACAGTTCGGCGAGCGCCTCTTGCAATGCAGCCAGATAGGCATCGTCGCCGGTGCCGTCGGGTAGCGCGACATCGAGATCGCTGGTTTCCTTCCTGAACGGGTAATTGCGTTCGCCGTGCAGCGACAGGGTGAATACCGAATCGTCGCAGGCAAGAATCGACGCGGTGCCGTTGCCTTGATGCACGTCCAGATCGACAATCGCAACCCGCCGAACCCGGCGCTCCGCCTGCATCAACCGCGCCGCGATGGCGGCGTCATTGAACACGCAAAATCCTTCGCCACGATCCGCATGCGCGTGGTGCGTGCCGCCGGCCAGATTGACTGCCGCACCGGCCTGCAATGCCGCACGGCACGCCTCGATGGTGGCGCCGGCGGAGCGGCGCGAACGCTCGACCATTCTCGGCGTCCACGGGAAGCCGATCGCCTTTTGTTCCGCAGGCGACAGCGCGCCGGTGGAAACGCGTTCTATATAGGAAGGATGATGCGCCAGCGCGAGCACACCATCGCTCGTGTAGGGTGCCTCATGAAATTCCAGACCAGGAACCGCATCGCACGCTCCTTGCCGGATGAGACTGTACTTTTGCATCGGGAAGCGATGGCCCTCGGGGAGAGGCAGCACGAAGTGGTCGCTGTAGAAGGCTTTCAAGGAACGAGGCAAAGAGGACGAACAGTGGGAGTGGGCCGAGTGTAGCACGCACGCATATCCCAGCCATTTGGTCAGGTTTTTGTCAATCGGATTGCGTTGTCATTCGCACCATTTGTTGTCAATGTGGTATTTTGGTGCTTCGCAACAATTGCAGTTGACTTGCCCCCGGCAATCCTTAAAATACCTTTCGTTGCGACGCACAAAAATATGCTGGGCGACGTGATTTTCACCTCTTCATCGACACAACTCATCGACCGATTCTTTTCTCATAAGGGGAAGTACATGTTTACCATTCCTGAGCAATTTTCCGCAGCATCCAAAGCAAGCGTTGAAGCTCAATTGGCCCTGATTTCCAGCCTGACCAACAAGGCATTTGAAAGCGTCGGCAAGATCGCCGACCTGAACATCGCCGTTGCAAAAACCGCCCTCGAAGAATCCAATGTTGCAGCGAAGCAATTATTCGCAGCAAAAGACCCGCAGGAATGGCTGTCGGTGAGTGCTGCATTTGCACAACCGGCTGCTGAAAAAGCGCAAGCCTATGCCCGTCATCTGGCCGGCATCGCCACCGACGTGCAGACAGAACTCACCAAGGCTGCCGAATCGCAGATTTCAGAGTCCAGCCGCAAGGTGCTGGAACTGGTTGAAGAACTGACAAAGAACGCGCCTGCCGGGTCGGAAAACGCCATCGCACTGCTGAAGTCGGCCATCGGCAATGCGAATGCCGGTTACGAGCAGTTCACCAAGAACACCAAGCAAGCCGTTGAATCGCTCGAAGCAAACCTCAACAATGCGGTCAGCCAGTTCGCACAACCCGCCGCAACCAAGGCAGCGGGCCGTGCCAGCGTCAAGAAGTAAGAGCCAGAACCGGCAAGGCTGCGAGTTCGGCATCTGCCTGACTCGGGCCGCGCAGGGTCAAGCAAAGCCCCGGACGATCCGGGGCTTTTTTATGTCCTCGGTTTCCCCCGCTACTTGCCCTTCGCGATCGCCCGCGCCAGCGCAACCACAGGCACGAAGGCGATCAGCACGATGGTCAACGCGGGCAAGGCCGCTTCGCCGAGCCGCTCATCCGATGCGAGTTGATGGGTGATGACGGCGAGGGTATCGAAATTGAAAGGCCGCACGGTGAGTGTCGCCGGCAACTCCTTCACCACGTCCACGAACACCAGCAGGCCCGCCGTCGTCACGCTGCGCCACAGCAGCGGCGCATGCACCCGCATCAGCATCGAACCCAGGCCATGGCCGAGACTGCGCGCACTGGCGTCCATGCTGGGCGTGATCTTGTCCAGGCCGGACTGCACGCTTTGGTAGGAAACCGCGAGAAAGCGCACCAGATAGGCATAGATGAGGGCCGCCACACTGCCGGTCAGCACAAATGCCATTCCGCGTTCCGCGCCCCATGCGTCGATGCGTGACAAGGGGATCAGGATCCCCACCGCGATCACCGCGCCGGGCACGGCGTAACCCATGCTCACGATGCGGTTGGATGCCGCCTGCAGACGACTCCTGGTCACGCGCGCCGCGTAGGCCAGCAAGACGCAGATTGCAATCGCGATCAATGCCGTCACCACCCCCAGCACGACGCTGTTTTGCAGCCAGCCGACATAGCGAAAACTCAGCTCCACCGTATCTTCCCCTGCCAGCAAATGCAGCAGGATCGCCAACGGCAGCAGGAATCCGAGTAGCACGGGAATCGCGCAGAACAGTGATGCGGTCCAGGCGCGCGCGCCGGTGAGGGGCAGCAACGCCTGCGCCTTGACGCGGCTGCCGACGGCGTAATAGCGCGCCCGGCCGCGGCTCTTGTGTTCCAGCAGCATCAGAAACACGATCGCGATCAGCAACACGGCGGCGATTTGCGCAGCGGCAGCATGATCGGAAAAGGTGTACCAGGATTTGTAGATGCCGGTGGTCAGGGTCGGCACGCCGAAATAGGCAACCGCGCCGTAGTCCGCCAGCGTTTCCATCAGGGCCAGCGCAATGCCCGCCGCCGCCGCAGGCCGCGCCAGCGGAAGGCTGATCTTGAAGAAGCTCGCCCACGGTCCCATGCCGAGCGTGCGCGCGGCATCCCACATACGCGGACTGCGCTCCAGAAATGCATTGCGCGCCAGCAGATAGATATAGGGATACAGCACGAACGCGAACAGCACGCCGGCGCCGCCGACCGAACGGATCTGCGGGAACCAGTAATCGTGCGCACGCCAGCCGAAGGCTTCGCGCAAGGCGCTTTGCACCGGCCCCGAAAACTGCAGGAAATCGGTGTAGGCATAGGCGACAACGTAGGACGGCATCGCCAGCGGCAGCACCAGCGCCCATTCGAATACACGCTTGCCGGGAAACTGGAATACCGCGACCAGCCAGGCGCAGCCGATGCCGCCGATCGCGCCCAGTACGGCGACGATGGCGGCAATCGCGAGGCTGTTGGCGATGTATTCGGGCAGCACGGTCGCCCATAAATGGGAAAAAGTTGCCGCAGTCGGGTCGGTCGCGGCCGGATCCGTGCCGACGACCAGGTTGGAAAGCACGCCGGCGATGGGGACGCCGACCAGGAAGGCGATGGCAAGGGAAGCGAGCAACAAGGGATGAACGCTGCCGGTTTGCTGCGGTCCGGCCGGGGCCGGATTGTGATTGCGCATGAACTCCACAATATTTGTGCACTTGTTTACTGAATGAGAATTATAATCAATTGAGTATTACATCCGTGCAATTGTTGAATTTTGTTCCATGAAAGCCGCACTTCCCTCCCCTGCCTACCTTTCGGTTGACGCGATTCGCGTTGGCTATCGCCAGAGTCGCAACGTCCATGAAGTCGTCCACGGTCTGTCGTTCTCGCTCGCGCGCGGCGAAATCGGCTGCCTGCTCGGCCCGTCCGGCTGCGGCAAGACGACGGTACTGCGCGCGATCGCGGGGTTCGAGTCGCTGCTCGATGGCTGCATCGTGCTGGGCGGCCGGGAATTGAGCCAGGCCGGCACAACCGCACCGCCGGAAACGCGCCAGGTCGGCGTGGTGTTTCAGGATTACGCACTGTTCCCGCACCTGTCGGTATGGGACAACATCGGCTTCGGCCTGCGCAAGCTGAATGCGACCGAGCGCAAGGCGCGGGTGGACACCTTGCTGGCGCTGGTCGGCTTGTCTTCGCACGCACGGCAGTATCCGCATGAACTTTCCGGCGGACAGCAGCAGCGTGTCGCGCTGGCTCGCGCTCTGGCGCCGCAACCGGACCTGCTTTTGCTCGACGAGCCGTTTTCCAATCTCGACGTCGATCTGCGCGAACGCCTCGCGCTGGAAGTGCGCGACATCCTGAAGGAACTCGGCACCACGGCGATCCTTGTGACGCATGACCAGCATGAGGCGTTCGCCATCGCCGACAGCATCGGCGTGATGCACAACGGCGTGATCGTGCAATGGGACAGCGCCTACAACCTGTATCACCGCCCCGCCGATCGCTTCGTCGCCGATTTCATCGGTCAGGGCGTCTTCACGCCGGGCGTGGTCGATCTGCCGCGCCAGCTTGTCAATATCGAACTGGGCAGCCTGCCGCTATGCCAGGGCGTCGATGTCTGCATCACCAATGACCGAGACGAGCAGCAAGTCGACGTGCTGCTGCGCGCCGACGATGTGATCCACGACGACGAGAGCCCCTTGCAGGCGGAAGTCGTGCGCAAGGCATTTCGCGGCGCAGAGTTCCTGTATACCTTGAAGCTGCCCAGCGGCCAGCAGTTGCTCGCGCTCGTCCCCTCCCACCATGATCATGCGATCGGCGAGAAGATCGGCATCAAGTTGAGTGCCGATCATGTGGTGACCTTCCCGGTCGAACAATGAACCGTCACGGTTCGATTTCTCTCGCATTGTTTCAGAGCGTCTAACAAAATGCAGCGAAGCGGTTCTGAGTAGGGTTGAGCAGGGAATTCGGGCGGCCTACTGCCCGCCTGCGTAACGACACAGGCATGCAAGCCTGTGCGCGCCCTGCAAGGGTGCCGCCGCAGACAGTACGACCGGTACGGCAAGGGCGAAGCAGGGGATTCGCAACGTATGCGTTGCGCCTGCGTAGCGGCCTTGGCTTGCCAGCCAAGGCGCGCCCTGCAAGGGGCACAACATCCTCGGAATCATTTTGTTAGATGCTCTTGGTCTGCCGCCAGGCGCTCCTGAATCGCATCCATCGATTTTCTTCCGCCCCATCGGCGACGCACCAATGCACAGCGTCGCCGATCAAGCTTGGTGCGCAAGGCACCATATCAAGTCACCAACGCACTCTCATCGCACGTCAATGCAGCATGCGACCCATCAAACCGCACTGATCCGTGCATGCATTGATTGGCACACAAACTGCTAAATGTTGCTCCGCGAGTTATCGCATTCCCATGACCCTTTAAAAGAAGGAGCAACCAATGTCCCGTCGCACCCTTTTGAAAGCGACCGCTGCCGGCGCTTTGACCCTTGTTGCGTCTGCCTGGATGCCGCAGGCACTGGCCGCCGATACCATCAAGGTCGGCATTCTCCACTCGCTGTCCGGCACGATGGCCATCTCGGAAACGTCGCTCAAAGACGTGGCCTTGATGACGATCGAAGAGATCAATGCCAAGGGCGGCGTGATGGGCAAGAAGCTGGAGCCGGTGGTTGTCGATCCGGCCTCCAACTGGCCGCTGTTCGCCGAGAAGGCGCGTCAGCTGGTCTCACAGGACAAGGTTGCGGTTGTGTTCGGCTGCTGGACCTCGGTCTCGCGCAAGTCGGTGCTGCCGGTGTTCAAGGAATTGAACAGCCTGCTGTTCTATCCGGTGCAGTACGAAGGCGAGGAGCTTGAGAAGAATGTGTTCTACACCGGCGCCGCGCCCAACCAGCAGGCGATTCCGGCCGTCGAATACCTGATGTCGAAGGAAGGCGGCGGCGCGAAGCGTTTCGTGCTGCTCGGCACCGACTACGTGTATCCGCGCACGACCAACAAGATCCTGCGCGCCTTCCTGAAATCGAAAGGCGTGAAGGAATCCGATATCGACGAGGTCTACACACCCTTCGGCCATTCCGACTACCAGACCATCGTCGCCAACATCAAGAAGTTTGCGACCGGCGGCAAGACCGCAGTGATCTCGACCATCAACGGCGACTCCAACGTGCCGTTCTATAAAGAACTCGGCAATGCCGGTTTGAAGGCAACCGACGTGCCGGTCGTCGCGTTCTCGGTTGGCGAAGAGGAATTGCGCGGTGTTGATGCCAAGCCGCTGGTCGGCCACCTGGCCGCATGGAACTATTTCCAGTCGGTGAAGAATCCGGTGAACGACGACTTCATCAAGAAATGGAAAGCCTACGCCGTCGCGAAGAAGCTGCCGAACGCCAGCACGGTCGTCACCAACGACCCGATGGAAGCGACCTACGTCGGCATCCACATGTGGAAGCAGGCGGTCGAGAAAGCGAAGTCGACCGACACCGACAAGGTGATCGCGGCGATGGGCGGCCAGACCTTCAAGTCACCGTCGGGCTTTGAACTGACGATGGACAAGACCAACCATCACCTGCACAAGCCGGTGATGATCGGCGAGATCAAGCCGGACGGTCAGTTCAGCGTCGTGTGGAAGACCAAGGCCCCGGTGCGCGCACAACCCTGGAGCCCGTTCATCACAGGTAACGAGGCCAAGCAGAACATGTAATGCCGCCTGTGCCCTTCCCCGGCAATCGCGGGGAAGGCAAAACAAGCCGCAGCACGAGCCGGGGCGTGGGTCCCCACACTCCGGCTTTTTATCGTCCGCAGATTTCGCAGTGTTGGCATTTCCATTGTTTGTCTTCACCAAGACATAAAACATGAAACTTATAAAAAGAATCATCGCCGTCGGCTGGTTGTGCATGGCTGCAATGGCATCGGTAGCAGCGCACGCCGCGATCGATGCCGCGCTCTTGAAGCCGCTGGCAGGAGACGACCCCGATGCCCGTATCGAAGCGGTCAACAAGATGGCCGCACTGGGCTCGGAAGATGCGCTGAAGGTATTGAAAGCGCTGAAAGAAGACACGCTTTACGCCAATCCCGATGGCCAGGTGTTCATCGTTGAAAACGGCCAGGCGTTCGATCCCGCAACCGGGAAAACCATCGCGACACCCGATGGCGTGGATGGCATCACCGTCAACAACCGCCTGCGCGGCGCAGTCGATGCAGCGATGTCGGGATTGAAGCTGCTGTCGGACGACCCGAATCAGCGCATGGCGGCGGCGCTTGAGATGCAGAAAGGTGCCGACGCTGCGCAGCTTCCCTTGATCAACAAGGCGCTGCAAAAGGAAACCGATCCGAAGATCAAATCGATTCTGCAAATGGCAGCAGCGACAGCGAACCTGCAATCCGAGGATGCCGCCACGCGCAGGGAAGCCGTGAAATCGCTGGCGGACAGTTCCAACGCCAATCTGAAACCGGTCCTGACGCGCATGCTCGACAAGAACCCGGACGGCAGTCATGTCGAGCCGGACGAGTCGGTGCGTATCGCCGCCGTCAATACCCTCAATGCAATCAATGCACGTCTTGCCCGCACCGAATTCATCGGCAACCTGTTCTACGGCATCTCGATGGGCAGCGTGCTGCTGCTGGCGGCGCTGGGACTGGCGATCACCTTCGGGCTGATGGGCATCATCAACATGGCGCACGGTGAGCTGCTGATGATCGGTGCGTACACGACCTATGTGTGCCAGATGCTGTTCCGGCAATTCCTGCCTGCCTATATCGATGCCTATCTGCTGGTCGCGTTGCCGGCGGCCTTCATCGTCGCCGGTTTGGTCGGCATCGTGCTCGAACGCACAGTGATCCGTTGGCTGTACGGCCGTCCGCTCGAAACCCTGCTGGCGACATGGGGCATCAGCCTCGTGTTGATGCAGCTGGTGCGCTCGATCTTCGGCGCGCAGAACGTCGAGGTGGCGAATCCCTCGTGGATGTCGGGCGGCGTGACGGTGATGGGTTCGCTGGTGTTGTCGTACAACCGCATCGTCATCATCTTCTTCGCGCTGTTCGTGGTCGCCGTGGTGTGGCTGATGCTGAACAAGACGCGGCTCGGCCTGTTTGTGCGCGCCGTGACGCAGAACCGCCGCATGGCCGACTGCGTCGGCGTCTCCACCGGCAAGGTGGACATGCTGACCTTCGGCCTCGGTTCCGGCATCGCCGGACTGGGCGGCGTGGCGCTGTCGCAGCTCGGTAACGTCGGCCCGGACCTCGGCCAGGCTTATATCGTCGATTCCTTCATGGTCGTGGTGCTCGGCGGTGTCGGGCAACTGGCCGGCACCGTGATCGCGGCATTCGGCCTGGGCGAAGTCAACAAGTTCCTCGAACCGGTCGCGGGCGCAGTGCTGGCCAAGATCGCGATCCTCGTTTTCATCATCGTCTTTATCCAGAAGCGGCCGCAAGGGCTGTTCGCAATGAAAGGCAGGAGCGTGGAATGACGCCATCTCTCTTTTCCCGCCCGGCGTGGACCGCCATCATCGTCTGCGCCATCGTGCTGGCTTTGTTACCGATATTGAATCTGACATTCGCACCGGATCATGCGCTGCATGTGTCGTCCTATACCGTGGCGCTGGTCGGCAAGTTCATGTGCTACGCCATGGCCGCGCTGGCGCTCGATCTGGTGTGGGGCTACACCGGCATCCTGTCGCTCGGCCACGGCGTGTTCTTCGCGCTCGGCGGCTACGCGCATGGCATGTACCTGATGCGCGCCATCGGCAAGGATGGCGTGTATCAAAGCAACCTGCCCGACTTCATGGTGTTCCTCGACTGGAAAACGTACCCGTGGTACTGGTCGTTCACCGAGCACTTCTGGTATGCGATGGCATTGGTGGTGCTGGTGCCCGGCGTGCTGGCCTTCGTGTTCGGCTACTTCGCCTTCCGTTCGCGCATCAAGGGCGTGTACTTTTCGATCATCACGCAGGCCATGACCTTCGCCTTCATGCTGCTCTTCTTCCGCAACAACACCGGCTTCGGCGGCAACAACGGCTTCACGGATTTCAAGCGCATTCTCGGCTTCAGCATCACCGCGCCGACGACCAAGGCGGCGCTTTTTCTGATCACGCTCGCCGCCCTGCTCGGCGCGGTGGTCCTGTGCCGCTGGATCGTCACTTCGAAACTGGGACGCGTGCTGCAGGCGGTGCGCGACTCCGAATCGCGCCTGATGTTCATCGGCTACAACCCGCTGTGGTTCAAGCTGTTCGTGTGGACCCTGTCCGCCGTCTTGTGCGGCATCGCCGGTGCGCTGTATGTGCCGCAGGTCGGCATCATCAATCCGTCTGAAATGTCGCCTGGCAATTCCATCGAAATGGTGATCTGGGCAGCGGTCGGCGGACGCGGCTCGCTGCTCGGCCCCATCATCGGCGCGTTTTCGGTGAATGGCTTGAAGAGCTGGTTCACCGGCGCGTTCCCCGATCTCTGGCTGTATGCGCTCGGCCTGATCTTCATTCTGGTCACGCTGTTCATGCCGCAGGGCGTGCTCGGACTGGCAAAACAATTCCAGAGAAAGCGGGAGGCGGCATGAACGACATGTTGAAGAACAGGGAGCCGTTCGATATTGAAGGCCATGCCGACTACGGAACTTCCTATGCGCGTCCGAAACAGGAAGGCGTCGATACCACGCACGGCGCGATTCTGTATCTGGAAGACATCACCGTGTCCTTCGATGGCTTCAAGGCGCTGAACAAGCTGACACTCGATATCTCGGTCGGCGAATTGCGCTGCATCATCGGCCCCAACGGCGCGGGCAAGACCACCATGATGGACGTGATCACCGGCAAGACGCGACCGACCTCCGGCACCGCGTTCTTCGGCCAGACCATGGACTTGACGACGATGGCCGAATACCAGATCGCGCACGCCGGCATCGGCCGCAAATTTCAGCGTCCTACCGTGTTCGAGCAGCACACCGTCTTCGAGAATCTCGAACTGGCGATGAAGATGGACAAGCGCGTCAAGCCGACGCTGTTCTTCAAGCTCACCTCGGAACAGAAGGGCAGGATCGATGACATCCTGAAACTGGTCCGTCTGAACGGGCAGGAACACAGGCTGGCCGGCCTGCTGTCGCACGGCCAGAAACAGTGGCTGGAAATCGGCATGCTGCTCATGCAGGAGCCGCAGCTGCTGCTGCTCGACGAGCCGGTGGCAGGCATGTCCGACGCGGAGACTGCGCGCACGGCGGAATTGCTGAACGAGTTGCGCGGCAAGCATTCGATCATGGTCGTCGAGCATGACATGGCCTTCGTGACCGAAATTGCACGCGACGGCAAGGTGACGGTGTTGCATGAAGGCTCGGTGCTGGCGGAGGGCGGAATGCAGCAGGTGCAGGCGGATGAACGCGTGATCGAAGTGTATCTGGGCCGCTAAGGGAGGGAACATGCAAGGAAATGCGATGCTGCAAGTCGGCCAACTCAATCAATACTACGGCTCCTCCCACACCCTGCGCGGCGTTTCGCTGTCACTGGAACAAGGGCAGTGTCTCGCCCTGCTGGGCCGCAATGGCGTGGGCAAGACCACATTGCTGAAATGCCTGATGGGCGTGCTGCCGGTGGCGAAGGGGCACGTCTCGCTGGAAGGGTGTGACATCACGAAACTCAAACCGCATGAACGCGCCGCGCTCGGCATTGCCTATGTGCCGCAGGGACGGGAAATCTTCGCGCGGCTGACGGTCGAAGAAAACCTGATGATGGGCATGGCGACAAAATCCGCCCGCAAGGCGTCCACCATACGCGACGAAGTATACGAACTGTTCCCCGTATTGAAGGAGATGCTGCATCGACGCGGCGGCGACCTCTCGGGCGGACAGCAGCAGCAACTGGCCATCGCGCGCGCCCTGCTGGCCGACCCGAAGCTGATCATTCTCGACGAACCGACCGAGGGGATTCAGCCATCGATCATCAAGGACATCGAACGCGTGATCCGTCTGCTGCGCCAGCGCGGCGACATTGCCATCCTGCTGTGCGAACAGTATTTCGACTTCGCCCATGCGCTGGCCGACAAGTTCGTGGTGCTGTCGCGCGGCGAAGTGGTCGCATCCGGTTCGCAGGAACAGATGGATCACGAGGACGTGAAGCGGCATCTGGCAGTATAGTTTTGGCATGAAACGAATCGCACAAGAACCTGTCGACCAACTGCCCGTCGATGACGCGGCCGCGTCCACGCGGTGGAAGGCACGGCTGTCGCTCGGCTTTGCCGACGATGCTGGCACGACGCGTCTGGTGGAGCGCAGCCACTTCGGCCCCTTGCGCGTGCAGAAACCGCTTTATCCCGAGGGGAGCGACATCTGCCATGCCATCGTCATCCATCCGCCGGGCGGCGTGGTCGGCGGTGACGAACTGACGATCACGGCGAACGTGGGCGCGCATGCGCATGCATTCATCACGACGCCGGGCGCGGCGAAATGGTACAAGGCGAACGGTAGCGTGTCGCATCAGAAGGTGCGGCTCGACGTCGCACAAGGCGCTTCGCTGGAATGGTTGCCGCAGGAAACCATCTTCTTCAATGCGGCGCATGTGCGGCTCGACCAGCACATCTCGCTTGAACGGGACGCCAGCTACATCGGCTGCGAAGTGCTGTGCTTTGGCCGTACCGCGTCGGGAGAAATCTTCGACACGGGTCGCATCGAGCAGCGCACCAGCATTCGGTATGACAGCAAGTTGATCTGGTTCGAACAAGGCGCGCTGGGCGGCGACGAAGCATCGATGCATAGTCCGCTGGCCCTGGCTGGAAAAACCGTCTGTGCCACGCTGATTGCAGCAGGCAAGGTCTTGCCTGCATCCGTCATTGCCGGAATACGCGACGAGGCAATGAGTAACGGCGACCTGTTCGGCGCGACGCAACTGAAATCGGTATTGGTCGTGCGCTATCTCGGCACCTCCAGCGAGACGGCCAAACAATTGATGACACGCGCATGGCATCGCATTCGTCCTGAGCTGATGGGACGAGAGGCCGTCGTACCGCGCATCTGGAATACATAGTTACTGTGTCATTCCGAATGCAATGAGGAATCTCAACGTATCCACGTGCTGCTGATGCCCGAGATTGCTCACTGCGTTCGGAATGACAGGCCGTAGCGCTTTCTTTGCAATACCCCTTTGAATAAAAACCGGAGAACCCATGGAGCTGACTCCAAGAGAAAAAGACAAACTCCTGATCTTCACCGCCGCCCTGCTGGCCGAACGTCGCAAGGCGCGCGGCCTCAAGCTCAATTACCCGGAGGCGGTCGCGCTGATCACCGCAGCGATCATGGAAGGCGCGCGGGATGGACGCACGGTCGCCGAACTGATGAGTGAAGGCGCGAAAATTCTCGGCCGCGACGACGTGATGGAAGGCGTCGCGGAAATGATCCCGGACATCCAGGTGGAAGCCACCTTCCCCGACGGCACCAAGCTGGTGACCGTCCATCACCCGATTCCCTGAGGAGAGCGCGATGATTCCTGGCGAAATGCTGATCGAACCCGGCGAGATCGAACTCAATGCCGGACGCCCCACCGTCACGGTGAAAGTGGCCAACAGCGGCGACCGTCCGATCCAGGTCGGATCGCACTTTCATTTCTTCGAGACCAACCCCGCGCTGCAATTCGACCGCGACGCCGCATACGGCATGCGCCTCAATATCGCAGCCGGTACGGCGGTGCGCTTCGAGCCGGGACAGGAACGCACGGTGGAACTGGTCGCGTTGGCCGGTGAGCGCAAGGTCTACGGCTTCAACGCCAAGGTGATGGGAGCATTGAAATGACAAGAATATCGCGCCAGGCCTATGCCGAAATGTTCGGCCCGACCACCGGTGACCGCATTCGTCTCGCCGACACGGAACTGTTCATCGAGATCGAAAAGGATTTCACCACCTACGGCGAGGAAGTCAAGTTCGGCGGCGGCAAGGTGATCCGCGACGGCATGGGTCAGTCGCAGCGCAATCACAAGGACGTGATGGACACCGTGATCACCAACGCGGTCATCCTCGACCACTGGGGCATCGTCAAGGCCGATATCGGACTGAAGGAAGGCCGCATCGCGGCCATCGGCAAGGCCGGCAACCCGGATATCCAGCCGGATGTGACCATGGCGATCGGCGGCGCGACCGAGATCATCGCCGGCGAAGGCATGATCGTCACCGCCGGCGGCATCGACAGCCACATCCACTTCATCTGCCCGCAGCAGATCGAGGAGGCGCTGATGTCCGGCGTCACCACCATGCTGGGCGGCGGCACCGGCCCGGCGGTCGGCACCGCCGCCACCACTTGCACACCGGGACCGTGGCACATCCACTCCATGCTGTCGGCGGCGGATGCCTTCCCGATGAACCTCGGCTTTCTCGGCAAGGGCAACGTCAGCCTGCCGACGCCGCTGGAGGAACAGATACGCGCCGGCGCCATCGGCCTCAAGCTGCACGAGGACTGGGGCAGCACGCCCGCCGCCATCGACAACTGCCTCTCGGTCGCGGACAGGATGGATGTGCAGGTCGCGATCCACACCGACACGCTGAATGAAGGCGGCTTTCTCGAACACACGCTGGCTGCATTCAAGGACCGCACCATCCACACCTTCCACACCGAAGGCGCGGGCGGCGGCCACGCGCCGGACATCATCGCGGCGGTCGGCGAAGGCAATGTGCTGCCCTCTTCCACCAACCCGACACGGCCCTACACTGTCAACACGCTGGACGAGCATCTCGACATGCTGATGGTCTGCCATCACCTCGACCCCGCGATAGCGGAAGACATCGCCTTCGCCGAATCACGCATCCGGCGCGAAACCATCGCGGCAGAAGACATCCTGCACGACATCGGCGCGATCAGCATGATGTCGTCGGATTCGCAGGCGATGGGCCGCGTCGGTGAAGTCATCATGCGCACCTGGCAGACTGCGCACAAGATGAAGGTGCAGCGCGGCACCCTTGCGGAAGACAGCAGCCGCAACGACAACTTCCGCGCCAAGCGCTACATCGCCAAGTACACGATCAATCCCGCCATCACGCACGGCATCTCGCACGTCGTCGGCTCGCTGGAAGTCGGCAAGATCGCCGATATCGTGCTGTGGAAACCGGCCTTCTTCGGCGTCAAGCCGTCGATGATCCTGAAGAGCGGCATGATCGCGGCGGCGCAGATGGGCGACCCGAATGCCTCGATCCCGACGCCGCAGCCGGTGCACTACCGGATGATGTTCGGCGCGTATGGTGGCGGCTTGAAAACCTCATTCACCTTCGTCTCGCAGGCAGCATTCGATGCCGGAATCGGCGAGAGGCTCAAGCTGAACAAGCCGCTGATCGCCGTGAAGAACATGCGCAACTTGCGCAAGAGCGACATGATTCACAATGGCGCGACACCGAAGATGGAAGTCGATTCAGAAACGTATGAAGTGCGCGCGAACGGCGAGTTGCTGGTGTGCCAACCGGCGAAGGTATTGCCGATGGCACAGAGGTATTTTCTTTTTTGACCAACATTGCTTGCCCCACCTCTCAGTTCCCTCCCCTTGAAGGGGAGGGAAATACAAAGCCAAACACAATGCTCACACTCACCACAAAAATAGATCACGCAGAAAAAATCGATGGCGAACTCGTTCTCCCCTACGAGCTGCGCGAAAAGAGCCGCCTGCGCGCGCAGCTCGCCTCGGGCGAAGAAGTCGCGGTCTTCACCGTACGCGGCACCGTATTGCGCCACGGCGACCTGCTGCGCGGCGACGATGGCCGCATCGTGAAAATCCTCGCCGCCAAAGAGGCCACCTATCGCGTCGAGTGCGCGACGCCACGCGACCTGCTGCGCTGCGCATTCCACCTCGGCAACCGCCACACGCAAGCCCAGGTCGCCGGCGATGCCAACACAGGATTCCTGCGCATCCGCAAGGACACCGTGTTGAAAGACATGCTTGAAGGACTCGGCGCGACCGTGACGGGAGAAGAAGCGCCTTTCGAGCCCGAGTCCGGCGCCTATGGCGGCGGACATCACCATCACGGCGACGACCATCACCATCCTCTCGCGCCGATCCCCCTGCGCCAGAAGATTCACCGCCCGTCCGACAAGCAATCGTAAGATGCAAGCCGCCGCCCTGCTCCACCTGCTGCAACTCGCCAGCCCGTCGCTGCCGATCGGCGCGTACAGCTATTCGCAAGGACTGGAAGCGGCGCTGGAAAACGGCACGGTGCGCGACGAAGTCTCGGCACGGACATGGATTCTCGATACGTTGCATCACGTCGTCGCCCGCTTCGAAGCACCGATCCTGTGGCGCCTGCTGCATGCCTTCGCCGCCCGTGATGCCGCAGCGGTCACGGAGTGGACGGAACGCTTCGTCGCCGCCCGCGACACCGCCGAGTTTCGCGCTGAAACCATTCAGATGGGCTACTCATTGAGCAAGCTGGTCATCGACCTGAAACTCGCGGACGACGCACTGCTCGACATCCTGCAAGCGCAGAAGGACACGCCCTTGCCGACCGCAATGGCCTGTGCCGCGGTGGCGCTGGACGTGCCGCACGACGCCGCCCTGCTCGGCATGCTGTTTTCATGGGCGGAAAATCAGGTGCTGGTCTGCGTGAAATCCGTACCGCTCGGACAGGTATCCGGGCAGCGGCTCCTGCTCTCGCTGCGCCAGGAACTGGAGAATGCCGCGCAAACGGCCCGGCAGCTTGCCGATCACGAATTGTCCAATTGGTCACCCGGCCTGTCGTTGCTGTCGATGCAGCACGAAGTGCAATACAGCCGGCTTTATCGCTCTTAACCTTTCAGGATTCACGAACATGACAACTCCATCCAATCCCCTCCGCGTCGGCATCGGCGGCCCGGTCGGATCCGGCAAGACAGCCTTGTGCGAAATGCTGTGCAAGGCGATGCGCGACCACTACGACATGGCCGTCATCACCAACGACATCTACACCAAGGAAGACATGGAAATCCTGCTGCGCGCCGACGCCCTGCCCGCCGAGCGCCTGATGGGTGTGGAGACGGGCGGCTGCCCGCACACCGCGATCCGCGAAGATGCATCAATCAATCTGGAAGCGATCGCCCGCATGAGCGCCGACTTCCCCGACCTCGATCTCATTCTGGTGGAGTCCGGCGGCGACAACCTTGCCGCAACCTTCAGCCCGGAACTGTCCGACCTGACGATCTACGTGATCGACGTGGCAGGCGGCGAAAAGATTCCGCGTAAAGGCGGACCCGGCATCACGCGCTCCGACCTGCTGATCATCAACAAGACCGACCTTGCACCCTATGTCGGCGCGAATCTGGATGTGATGGCAAGCGATGCGAAGAAGATGCGTGGGGAGCGGCCGTTTATTTTCACGAACCTGCGCAGCGGAGATGGAGTGCAAAAGGTGGTGGAGTTCATTCGCAGGCAGGGGTTGCTGGATGAGGTGAGGGGGCGATAATGCCGCCGCGTGGGCACTACGTGCCCACCCTACACGACTGGTCTGCGCCCAATGACGCCGGACGGCACCCCGATTGTCGGCCCGACCGGTGTGAAGAAGCTGTTCCTCAATACGGGCCATGGCACGCTTGGCTGGACCATGTCCTGCGGCTCGGGACAACTGCTGGCCGACATCATCAGTGCCAAACGGCCGGCCGTCAGCGCAGACAATCTGTCCATTGCGCGTTATACAGGTTTGTCGCCAAACGCACAGGTGCGTACGCACACCTGTGCCTGAGGCGGCGGTCGCTAATGACGAAAAATATTGAAGCCATGGGTGGACGACTTGAAGTGGTTCCAAATATGGCGCGGGAGTTTCAACGAAGTCAAAGACTTACGAAAAAGGACTGAGACAGACAGCGGCCCGGAGGTGTGGACTTGTTCAGTTATTGAAACCGATTTCAAACCCTGCAAAATGGGAGTGATTTCCGACAAGAAGTAAAAAGTGAACACAATAATAGAGATTCAACAAAACACCACACAACAAACTGTAAACGCTCAATAATAAAATAAATACTTTAAATTCTCGCGTATATGTATATTATGAGTTTATAGTGCCGCGTCACTTGTTTATGTCGCTATAAATGATTACTTATTCTTATGGAGAGTTTATGGAACTGAATGCTGGAGAATATGGAACAATTGTCTTCACTATTGAAGACAAAATGGGGGCGGAGCGAAAATTTCTAGGTGTAGATATCACTGGATACTCTAAACAGGCGATTGAGGCACTGAAGAGTACCCATGCTGCCTTGAAACCAAATCCCGTTTTGATAGCAGAAATGGCCGTTGAAGAAGATAACGAAAATGATGACACCTCTTCTTCCGAGGCCGAAGGCGATGCATCAACTGAAGACCAGGCGAAAAAGGATCGGAGCCGTCCGCGGAACGACAACATCCTCCGCAAGGCGCAGGAAGAAAGCAAACGGCTCTTGGCTGCGAACCAGATCCCGTCCAGTGGCTGGAATGAAGACTCCATCCGCCAAGTGCTCGACATGCTGCCAGAGCCGCAGAAGAATGTCGTCTTGCATGCCGCCGCCGCAGGCGGCCCGTTGAGCCGGGTGGCTGTGTATCAAGCGACGCGGCGCGCGCCGGACCGCTCCCTCAAGGGATTCACCAAGCCAACGGCGCGGGTAAAGGCGAGCCTCCAGAAGAAAGGGGTGCTTCCTATGGGTGCGGACGATTTGCTGCAGCAAATTTACGATCCGGCGGTCGCAACATATCAACCGGTCCAGGGGTTCAAGATTCCCTTGGAAGTTGCAGTGCTTATTCGAAAAATGGGATTGGTGCCCGAGGCGGATTTGTAAATGAACAAGTCTCGGACGGCAAAGGCGACGCTAAAGCGTCGCCTTTTTTATTCGCGGATCAGCTGATCGCCGCCGGCACTATCGGGATCGAGCCGGGTAGGGTGGGCACAACGTGCCCACGCGGACAGCCTATCGCATTGGGCACGCCCGTCGAAGCATCAACCGTTTGCATACTCCGCCTTGAACCGATCCAGCCCCGCCAGCATCTTCCCAAACGCGCTTTCGACCTGCTCCGGCTCCCCTTTCACGCCAAGCTCGATATGGCGACGCGTATTCTCGTTACCCACACCGGGCAGGCTGAACATCTTGACGAGCGGGTATGCCGCCTCAATCGCTTCCATCATCGACATCACCGACGAGCCCGCCGATGAAATCATCCCGCTAGTCGTCGATATTCTCGTGCACGCCCTGCTCTCCGCGTTTCCAGTAGCTGGCTGCGCGAATCCGGCCTTTGTCGATGCCGCGCTCCGCTGTCAGGAATTGGCGGGCTGCGCGCATGACCGAGCCTTCGCCGGCCGCCCACACATATCCCTCGCCTGCGGGAATCTGCAGATGTTTCAACCCTTCCAGAAGCGCCTCGCCGTATTGGCCTGTCGCATCACGGTAGAACCACTGAACATGGGCGTCAGCCTTTGAAGCGAAATCGATTCGCGCACCGGCATTCTCGACTTCCAGCATGGCGATTGCACGGACTCCTTTCGGCAGCTCCTCCAGGCGGCGGGCGATTGCCGGCAATGCCGTCTCGTCGCCAATCAGCAAATGCCAGTCGTAGCCCGTCGGGATGATCATCGACCCGCGCGGACCGCCGATGCCGAGATACTGGCCGACTTTCGCCTGCGTCGCCCATTGTGTTGCGGGGCCCGCTTCATGCAAGGCAAATTCAATGTCCAGCTCTCTCGCTTGGCGGTCGAACCGGCGCGGCGTGAAATCGCGCATCACCGGCCTCGCCTGTCCCTGCGGGAAAACAGGGCCATCCGGGCCAAGTGTCGGCACAAGTGGCTTTTCTTCCCCGGGATTCGGGACGATGAGCTTGACGTGATCGTCGAACGACGCGGATTCGAAATCCTGCAAGTCTTCACCGCTCAAGGTGACGCGGACGAGGTTCGATGAAAGGGGCTTGACGGCTTTCACCTGCAGCATTCTGAACTTGACGGGATGCCGAACGCGAACGACCGTCAGATCCGGTTTGCTTTCCATTTTGCTTTCTTCCATGGTGCTTACCTATCCTTTTGTTCCTGAGCATTTTCTATTTCTGCGACTGCCTTTGCGAGAATCTGTGCAATGCGTAACTGTTCGCCAGGAGCCGCATCGCTTCGACTGTAGAGCGCGCGTTTGATTGCATGCCGCGCTTGCAATAACTCAGGAATCCAGCTGCGACCGTCCTGCCCTTCGTCCGATTCTTCACCGGAAAATGCACGGCGTACGGAATCCATCTTGAGCGCAAAGTGCTTGAGTTTGGCAAACATCATGTCCACCCGTTCGCGATGCGTTTCCAGATATTGGCGGCCTGAATCGGAAATCGCGTAACGCTTGCGGCTGCCGTCCATCTCGACGGTGGCATAGCCGAGTTCTTCCAGATAGGTGAGCGCCGGATAGATCATTCCCGGGCTGGGCGTATAAAAGCCGTTCGAGCGGACTTCCAGCGCCTTGATCAATTCATAACCGTGGCGCGGCTCCTCTGCGAGAAGGGCCAGCAGTAACAGTTGCAAGTCGTCGGAAGAGAATTTCCTTCCGCGCGGCATGTCATCGCCGCCGCCAGAACCTCGCCGACCGCCGCCTCGGTGATGACTGCCATCGCCATGCCCGCGGCCCATGGCTTGCAAAGCATGGCGAAACTTCGAATGCGGATGCAAAAAATCATGTCTCATGACAACCTCCTATATATCTTAAGACTCATATCTTACGATATATATCTAAAGATAGTCAAGCGAGAGGCAAAAGACCAGGGCAGGGAAAAATAGAAATGTCAGATGCTGAAAGGGATAAATCCAGTGGTTTTGCCGCTTGTCTTGCCGGTTCTTTGACACAGAAATAGCCGTGCTCCGAGAAAAGCACGGACGTTGCCGCTCATTGGGTCCATGGCGGACCTGCGCATGGCAATCGGCGCGCCTTCACACGCTCCTGTACTCTGCCTTGAAGCGATCCAGCTCTGCACGCATCTTCCCGAACGCGCCCTCCACCTGCACCGGATCGCCTTTGACGCCCAACTCGATGTGGCGGCGCGTGTTTTCGTCGCCGACGCTCGGCAGACTGAATACCTTGACAAGCGGGTACGCCGCCTCGATCGCCTCCATCATCGGCGTCAGCGTCGATTCCGCAATTTCATAGACCAGCACCGATTTTTCCGCCCATGCGGTCTTGCGGAACAGATGGCTGCAATGCGTGTCGAGCGCCCATTCGATCATCGGCCATGCCATCACCGGGAAGCCCGGCGTGAAGTAATGCGCGCCGCCTTCCTTGTGCCTGATGAAAAAGCCGGGAATCTTGTTGTAGGGATTGGGAATGATTCCCGCGCCTTGCGGGAATTCGCCCATCTTCAGGCGATGCATATTTTCCGGCGTATCGAGGTTCGGTTCCCGTCCTGCTTCGCGGGCCACGTCGGTCATGCGTTCCTCGATCCTGGCTTTGGCTTCGGGATGCAACACGACGGGCACGCCGAGCGCCGCAGCGGCGCACTGGCGGGTGTGGTCATCTGGCGTGGCGCCGATGCCGCCGGTGCAGAAGACGATGTCGTTGCCGGCCATCGTGCGTTTCAATGTCGCGGTGATGCGCGCCGGATCGTCGCCGACATATTCGGCCCAGTCGAGGTGCAGGCCGCGTTCCTTCAGCAGTTCGACCACTTTCGGGAAATGCTTGTCGATGCGTTTTCCGGAGAGGATTTCGTCGCCGATGATGATGAGTCCGATGGGCATGATGATGTCTCTTGAGTTGAAGTCGCGCCGGTGCGCATCAAGGAATTCATTATGCCGCAACGGACATTTTCGGTTTTTTAGTTGATGTCCTTGAACTGCGGTGCGATCGCCCGCCCCGCTGTGGATTGCCGCACTTGCACCAACGCTTCAAGGCAGTAATGCTCGAACCACAAGCCGCTGAAAACAAAGACCAGCACGTACAGCCAGATCGCGCCGGCGGCAAGAATCGGGAAGAAGATCACGGACAGCGCGCCGCCAAGCCACAGGAGCGTCGGTGCCGCCCCCATCGCGCCGGCAATCGCACCGATCAGCAGCAGGGGCCAGCGATGGATGCGCATGATCTCCTTGAACTCCTGCGCGCTCGCATGCTCGGCCAAGGCGTCGTAGGCCATGACACGGTAGGTCAGCCATCCCCACAGCAGCGGCTGGATGACGAAGGTCAGCGGCGGAATCACAGTCAGGGGCAGCGTCACGATCCACAGCACCGCAAAGATGACAAACGAGTAAGTGGAAATCCAGAGCGTGCCGAACAGGGTGCCGCCCTTGCGCGCTTCCAGTTCGGGATACTGGCGCTGCGACACATGCTTGACGATGACCGGCATCGCCAGCGTGCCGACAAAGATGAGTGCGGTGAGGATCATCAACGGCAGCAGGACCCACATCGCGATCAGCGGCACCACGACCGTCTTGATCGCGTCGAGATCGAGCCAGCCGAGGATGCCGTCCATGGCGGCGAACCAGCCGTTATCGACGAACAAGGCATGAAGCCAGTCAATCGTCGGCTGCAACCCCAGCCACAGGATCACGCCCCAGATCAGGATCGACAGCGCGAAGGGAAGCACCGTCAGCAGCAGCATTTTGTAATGCAGCTGCGACAGCACCGCGCGCCCGAAGGCAACCAATACCGCACGCATCAGGATGGCCTCCGTTTCGAGAACTCGACAACGCGCTTCACGCCGTGCCATTGCTGCGCCCAGAAGCCGCGCCCGTAGTCGCGCCCCTCGCCGTGCGGCGCGGGGAGCTGGTCGCGTATGCCCGTGGCTTCAAAGGTCTTGCCGAAATGCGCGGTGCGGAACAGGATGTCCCAGACCGGGAACAGCACGGCGAAGTTGCATCCCCTCGGCTTTCCATCGCTCGGCGCTTCGTGCCCCATGCCGATTGCATGATGCAGCCGGTGGTAGCGCGGCGACACCAGCAGGCGCTCGCCGATCGCGCCGAAATGCAGGCGGACATTGGCGTGCTGCAGGCTTTGCTGCATGCGCGAGGCGACTACCAACATCATGTACTGCGCGGGTTCGACGCCGATGATCAGCGCAATCACTGCCATGCAGCTGTCGCGCATCAGATCGTCCAGCAGATGATTGCGGTTGTCCGACCACAGGTTCATGTCGCGCTGGCTGTGGTGCAGGCTGTGCAGCCCCCACCACCAGTTGAACTGATGGCTGCTGCGGTGGTACCAGTAGTCGAAGAAATCGAGAACGACCAGATACAGGATGAAGCTGACCAGCGGAATGTCTGTCACGCCGGGCCAGAGCTGTTCCAGATTGAAATGCGTCACGCCCAGCATGCGCAACTCGGACGCGATCGCATCGAACAAGGGATCGAGCACAAAAAAGATCGTCAGCGTGAACACGCCCAGCCGGTGCACGCAGGTGTAGAGGAAGTCGATGCGCCGCGCCGCCGGGTCGAGGTTGCGCTTGACCGGAATCCATGCTTCCAGAGGACGCAGGATCGCGAACAGCAGCGCCAGCTCCAGCAAGCCGATCAGGAACCACTCGGTCCCTTCAAATGCCTCTTCGGCGATGTCGCCCAGGCCGGTAACAAACAGGAATGGCTGCACCACGGATTGGAACAGCCAGGCTTGCGTGTTGTAAAACAGGTCGATGAAAGTCTGGATCATGGATGCTTTTTATAATCAGGATGCGCGCGCATCGTCGCAAAACAGAAACCTTTCTGCTTCAAGCCGGCGATCAGCGGATCGAGCACGGCAGGCGCCCACGGGTCCTTGCGCGACCAGATGCCCAGATGCGCCATGAAGATATCGCCGTCCTTCAAGCCGTCCAGCGCGCGCTTGAGCAGCTTGTCGTTGGGCCATTTTTCGCTGGGCAGCTCGTCGCCGGAAAAGCCGGCCTCGGCCCAGCCGACGTGCCTGTAGCCGCATGCCTCGCCGGCTGCCCGCAAATGCGGCGTCAGACGGCCGCCTGGCGCACGCCACAGAGGATCGAGCGCCGCGCCCGTCAATTCATGAAAGCGCTGATCGACGCGCTTCAATTCATCGCAGTACTGTTGCGCGGTCCACGCGATTTTCCTGCCGGCGCTCTTGCCGAACTGCGGTTTCATTTCCATGCGTCCATCCGGCAGGTCGCGCAGCACGTACACATGATCGAAGGTATGGGTGCCGAATGCATGCCCTTCCGCGACGCGCGCCTTCCAGTATGACACCCAGGATGGATCGAGCGAGTAGTCGCCGTTGACGGTTTTTTCATTGGCGAGGAAGAAGGTCGCCTTGACGTTGTGTTTCTTCAGCGTCTGCGCGATGAATTCCGCCTGCGACTGGCTGCCGGTGTCGAAGCTCAGGTAGATCGTTCCCTTGCATGACGCGGGGGCCGACGTTACGGATGATGCTGCGCCAGCCAGCCCGCTGTGGACCGCTGCAGCCGCAAGCAGGAAAGCGCGGACGGTTGCAGCAGCCTTCATCACATGCGCGGAGCGTGGTTGTTGAAGTAGACACCGTGCGGCGAGCGTCCGACCGGGATCAGCTTGACCACCTTTCTGGAAGCAACGTCGATCACCGCGACTTTCTTGATCCAGCGCAGCGTGGCCCACAGGGTCTTGCCGTCATCGGTCAGTTCCATGCAGTCGGGGCCGCCCGGCACGTTGATGGTGCCGACGTTCTCCAGCGTCTGCTGGTCGATGATGTTGATCGTGTTCGAGACGCGGTTCGACACGAAGATATGGCGCTTGTCGCCCATCGCGCGGAAGTTGTGCGCGCCATCGCCGGCCTTGATTTTCTTGACCGTCTTTTGCGTTTTCCAGTCGATCACTTCGACATAGTCGCTGCCCATGATGCCCACCAGCAGATACCTGTCGTCCGGCGTGATCGCGATCCCCGCCGGCAGTTTGCCGACGGGCATGGTCCACTTGATCTGTTGCGTGGCAAGGTCGATGGCGCTGATCTGATCGCTGCCCTGCTGCGTGACGAAGGCGGTCGTGCTGTCGGAAGTAAACACCATGTGGCTCGGCAGCTTCGCCAATGGCAGCCGCTTCGCGAGCGAGAAGTCCTTGCCGTTGTAGCGGTAAATATCGACATGATCGAGCCGCAGCGCATTGGCGACAAACCATTTCTGGTCCGGCGAGAAACCGATTTGATATGGATCGACGATGTCCTTGATGCGGTTCTGTATCTGGCCGGTCTTTGGGTCGAGGAAGATCAGCTCATTGCCGACCGCGCTGGCCACGATCAGCGACTTGCTGTCCGGCGTCGCCATCAAATGATGCGGCTCCTTGCCGACCGGGATCGTGCCGATTTCCTTGTAGGTCGCCTGATCGAGCAGGCTGACACTCGCGTCGCGCGAATTCAGCACAACCACCACGTTTGCACAGGCCGCCGTGCTTGCCAGCAAGGCATGTAATGCGACAAGGAACAAGCCTGAACGACGCAGCATCGGTATATTTTTCTTGAGTGGAAGAGAGGGAGTCATTTTACCGTGTGGAAACCTTGATTCATTGCCGTGTTTTGCACTTTTGCAGCCATGTCCCCTCTTGGCTGATTGACGCGACTGGTGTTGCCTCGCGCAATGTGGCCGGGTGAAGTCAAGGCATCTACACGAATACACCGCATTGCCTTCGCATTACCATAAAGACATGGTTTCTGCATCAACGATTGCAGTATCGCTGCGCTATCAACGACGGACGGCATTTCGGCGAAAGCGGTGACAGTCACATGCGCGAGAGAAAGTATCGGTGTAACGGCTCTCCCCGCCTTTCCGTTGACTCAAAAACACGCCTGAAACGTCCATCCAAAAACCATTTTCGCGGCGTCTTGTCGAAGCCATATTTCCCTGCCCGTCCGAATAGTGGTGGCAGAACCACCGCTTTTTCACCTGCTACAATCGCGCCACTCTTTAACTCAACCAATAAGGAAGAACATGTCCACCACCATGACCGCCTCCGGCCTGCAATACGAAGACATCACCGTCGGTTCCGGCGACGAAGCCAAGGCAGGCAATCGCGTCACTGTGCACTACACGGGCTGGCTGCAAAATGATGATGGCAGCGCCGGCAGCAAATTCGATTCGAGCAAGGATCGCAACGACCCGTTCGATTTTCCGCTCGGCGCGGGACATGTCATCAAGGGCTGGGACGAAGGCGTGCAAGGCATGAAAGTCGGCGGCGTGCGCAAGCTCATCATCCCCGCCTCGCTCGGCTACGGCGCACGCGGCGCGGGCGGCGTGATTCCGCCGAACGCGACGCTGATTTTCGAAGTCGAGTTGTTGGGCGTATAACAATCTTGCGCCTCAACAGGACATTCGCCGCCAGCAGCCTGGCGGCGATGGTATTGTCTGCCTCGGGGTGCGCCGTCGTGTCGGCGGCCGGCACGGCAGTATCCGTGGCCGGCACCGCAGTCAGCGTCGGCGTGACGGTCGGGTCGGCTGCGGTCAGCGTCGCCAGCACGGCAGCCAGGGGCGCTGTCAGCGCCGGCGGTGCCGTCGTCGATGCCTTGAGCGACAACGAAGAAATCCCGCAATAGTTCTGCCGCCGCATTGCGCGCGCATCCCGCTTCCCCCCACCGCGTCGATTGAAACAGCCGCGCTTCATCCCCGGCATCGCACAGGCTTGCAACATCGAGCAAGCCCTCTAAAGGTTCGCTGTCATCGCGATCGCATCCATGTTATTTTTTGCGGCGCACACAAGATGCGATCACCGCCTATCCATTCGACCATCAGGAGAAAAACATGACTTTGCAAAGCCAATTCGAACAAGCCATGGCCGATTCGAAAACCCTTGCCGAACGTCCGGACAACATGACCTTGCTGAGACTCTACGCACTCTACAAGCAGGGAAGCGAAGGCGACGCCAAGGGCGAACGCCCCGGCTTCACCGACATGATCGGACGCGCGAAGTGGGATGCGTGGGATGCACTCAAGGGCATCACGAAAGAGGACGCGATGCAGCAGTATGTGGACCTGGTGACAGACCTGAAGGGCTGACAGTAGCGCCCCGCTGCCGCCGGATTGGTTCCGGCGGCGTCACTTTCAGGCAGCGGTTCAGGCAGCGGCGGCGAATACCTTCCTCATCTTCGCCGCGACCTTCTCCTCGATCGTCGAGGCAAATGCCTTGAACAGGAATCCGAGCTGGATTTCGAGCTGCGCCTCCTTCTCGAGCAGCGCAAGCCTCCCCGACACACCGCTGCGGCTGAACAGCAGCACATCGCCGTCCCAATTCGCGCTCATGTCGTATTCCTTCGCCATCTGGTGCGCGATCTGCTGCGCGGCGTTTCTGGCCGCGTCATGCGGCAGTTCGTGTGTTTGGGTAATGCGGATATCGGCCATCAGATTTTTCTTTGAACTTCGGGATTGAGAATATTGGGGGGCGTTGCGCCGGACAGTGCAGCGATCAGGTTGTCGGCCGCGCAATCGGTCATCGCGCGGCGTGTCGGTTCCGACGCGCTGGCGATATGCGGCGTCAGCACCACATTCGACAGGGTCAGGAACTCCGGGTCGAATGCCGGCTCGTTCTCGAACACATCCAGTCCGGCTGCCGCAAGACGATTGGCGCGCAGCGCGACGATCAGCGCAGCATCGTCAACGATGCCGCCGCGCGCAATGTTCACCAGCGTCGCACTCGGCTTCATCAACGCAAGTTCCGCCGCGCCGATCGTGTGATGCGTGGCGGGTGAATACGGCAGCACCAGCATCACATGGTCGGCAGTGCGCAGCAGTTCCTCCTTGCTCACGTACTGCGCATCGTTGGCGCGCGCTTCCAGTTCCGGCGCGAGACGGGTGCGATTGTGATAGATCACCTTCATGTTGAAACCGGTCGAGCGGCGCGCGATTGCCTGCCCGATGCGTCCCATGCCGATGATGCCGAGTGTCGCGCCATGCACATCGGCGCCAAGCAGGGTGTCGTAACGCCATTTCGTCCAGTTGCCGGCGCGCAGCCAGTGTTCCGATTCGGAGACGCGGCGTGCGGCCGCCATCAGCAGGGCCCAGGCGAAATCCGCCGTCGTCTCGTTCAGCACTTCCGGCGTGTTCGTCACCATGATGCCGGCGCACGTGGCCGCCTCGATGTCGATGTTGTTGAAGCCGACCGCCATGTTGCAGATCGCTTTCAGGCCGGGAGCTGCCGCGATGACGTCCGCCGAGATGCGTTCGCTCGACGTGGCGAAAACGCCATCCATGCCGCGCAATTTCTGTTTCAACTCATCCGCACTCAGGATGTCGTCGTCCTGATTGGACTCGACCTCGAAGTGCTGCGACAGGCGCTCAAGCACCTCGGGAAACACGGCGCGTGTCACGAATATTCTGGCTTTCATCATCGCTCCATCAATGGAAAATCAACGGAAAAAAATGAAGGTCATCACGATGAACAGCGGCACCAGCACCGCGCATGACCATCCCATGTAGCCGAAGAACGAGGGCATCCTGATGCCGCGCTCCTCCGCGATCGCCTTCACCATCAGGTTCGGCGCATTGCCGATATAGCTGTTTGCCCCCATGAATACCGCACCGCACGAAATGGCTGCCAGCGTGCCGGCCAGCCCCGTCATCAACACGTTCGGATCGCCACCGGCCGTGTTGAAGAAGACGAGGTAGGTCGGCGCGTTATCGAGGAAGGATGACAGGATGCCGCTTGCCCAGAAATACATGGCATCGATCGGCTGGCCGTTGCCATCGGTCACGGCACGCACCACGGGAGCAAATGCGCCATCCGTACCGGCACGCAGCATCGCGATGACCGGAGCAATGGTGATAAAGATTCCGGCGAAAAGTTTCGCGACTTCCTTGATCGGGCCCCAGGAAAAGTCGTTTCCGTCGTGCGCGCGCTTCGGCGTGATCCACAGGGAAATGAAAATCACCGCGATCAGGGCCACATCACGCACCAGATTCTGCAGTTCGACCATGGTGCCGAGGATCGAGAATGCGATGCCGGATTTCCAGAATCCGCTCATCAGGACCAGACCGATGATCGCGCCCAGCAGGATGAAATTCACCTTCCCTTCCACCGATATCGTCCGCTCCGGCGTCGGGTCGAGGTGGTGCGGCATCTGCTCTTCGCGCTGCCGATAGTAGTGACGGTCCAGCACGTAGAAGATCACGAGCAGCGCCACACAGAGGAACAATGTCTCCGGAAAAATGTTCTTCATCGTCCAGAAGAAATCGATGCCTTTCAGGAAACCGAGAAACAGCGGCGGATCACCCAGCGGCGTCAGCGAGCCACCTGCATTTGCCACCAGGAAGATGAAAAAAACGATGATATGCGCGGCATGGCGGCGATTGTCGTTGGCCCGGATCAGCGGCCGGATCATCAACATCGAGGCGCCGGTGGTACCCATGAAGCTCGCCAGCGCCGTGCCGAGTGCCAGCAAGCCGGTATTCAACTCCGGCGTGCCGCGCAGATTGCCGCGGATACAGATGCCGCCGGCAACCACGAACAAGGCGGTCAGGAGAATGATGAAGGGAAAATATTCCGCCGCAAAGGCATGCACCGCAACGTGCATGGCGATGTCTGCGCCGAAGAATGCGGCGCACGGCAGCAGAAAGGCGAGCGCCCAGCCGATCGTGAGCTTGCCGAAATGATGATGCCAGAAGGCCGGGATCCAAAGCGGGCAAATGGCGATCGACAGCAGCAGCCCGACAAAAGGCACGGCCCACCAGGCAGTCAGTTTGGAGCCATCCAGTTCGGCCGCGTGGCACAGGAGAGGGAACAGTCCGGCCAGTCCGACGAGGAATTTTGCTTGCAATTGGAATCCCGGATGAAATCAAACTGCGCATATTCTATCGCTGCCGGCACGACCATTGCACGGAGGCAATACGCTCCTTCAAGCATCAGGCATCGAGAATCACGATGACGTGCACGCGGTACGGCCCATGCGCACCGAGCACGATGGTCTGCTCGATATCGCCGGTGCGGGACGGACCGGAAATGAAATTGGTCGCGCGCGGCAGTTCGCCCCGCTCGTCGCGCGCCAGCGCGAACGCATCCTCCATCCCGGCCACGATGCGCGACGCCGGCACGATGGCGATATGCGTTTCCGGCAGCAGGCTGGCCGATGCATAGGTTTGCGGCCCGGAGAGCAGCATCAACGTGCCGGTCTCGGCCACGGCACAGAACGCACCGGTGATGCCGACCAGGTCTTCGTTTTGCGGCGGACGGAATTCCACCTGCATGCCGGCATCGGCCCAATCCAGATCGGCCAGGGTTTTCCACGCAATTGCCGTCTTCGGCACGCCGATGCTGTCCAGATAGCGCGCTACCGCATGCGGCGCGTCGCTCAGTGCGGCCACTTCCTCCACCGTGTCGGACATGCGCAGCGCCTGTTCCTTGAAATGCCGGAGGAGATTCTGTCCGATGGCGGGCCGCGGCCCTTGCGAATGTTGCCGCAGGTAGTCGGCGACGGCATCGCGCTCGTCCTGGGTCGGCTGGTCGGGACGCTTCTGCGCCTTGCGAATCCGGCTGAAAATGGCCTTGCGGGCTGCCGATGTATCCATGTGCATCTCTCAGTGATTGCGCTTGTATTGGTCCAGCGAAAGTCTAACCGTAGTGCCGCCATCGTTGGCGCATTCGCAGCGTGATTTAAATTCAAACTGCGAACGCAAATAATTCACGCGTGGCGTGATTCTGCCTTTCAATTATGACAAGAAGTCTTGCGAGGATACCGGATGCGGATCAACGAACATGATGACCGAAGATAATCACTTTTAGCAAAAACCCTGATGACGTTCGCGAGTAATACCTGTTTGCATTGCGCGTACCGCCTGGAATTCCGTCCGCACTCAAGACCGACTTTGCAACGCCCGCCGCGCGGGAAGCCAGGCGGATTCAGCGCATTTGCTTATTCATAATCTGTCTAAGTGCGGTTTGTTAGAAGCACGAAATTGCCTTAAAATACAAGGCTTTGCAGCAGCTTGCCCATACATGCACCGCGCATGTGCACTGCGATCCGGCCGAACGCCGCATCAGCTCCAAACCCGATTCCGAATATTTAAAGATAGGACCGTTATGACCCACGTTGTGACCGAATCCTGCATTCGCTGCCGTTACACCGACTGCGTCGATGTATGCCCGGTGGATTGCTTCAGGGAAGGCCCGAATTTCCTCGCCATTGACCCGGACGAGTGCATCGACTGCGCCGTGTGCGTGGCCGAATGCCCGGTCAATGCGATCTACGCCGAGGAAGACGTGCCGGCCGATCAGCAGCAGTTCATCCAGCTGAACGTCCAACTGGCGCGCAGCTGGCCGTCGATCACCAAGACCAAGGCGCCGCTGGCCGACGCCGACGACTGGAAAGACGTGAAGGACAAGCTGGATCAGCTCGCCAGATAAGCACTCTCTAAGCACTCACCCCTTTGACAAGAACCATACCGGCAACATGCCGGAAAGCCATTGAAGGCCGCAAACAGCTGAACAGAAGCGGCGGCGCTTTTTGGAAAAAACTTGAAATGAAACAGGAACTCGACAGTCGTATGGAAACCGGCAACGGCATCAGCGCATCCACTCCGAATACCGCGTCCAACGCAGGCAAGGGCCCCATCGAAACCGATGCAGTGATCGTTGGCGCCGGTCCGGTCGGCCTCTTCCAGGTCTTTGAACTGGGCCTGCTGGAGATCAAGGCACATGTGATCGACTCCCTGCCCAGCGTGGGCGGACAATGCGTCGAGCTGTATCCCGACAAGCCGATTTACGACATCCCGGCCGTGCCGGTCTGCACCGGTCAGGAACTGACGGACAACCTGCTGAAGCAGATCGAGCCCTTCGACCCGACTTTCCACCTCGGTCAGGAAGTAACGCTGGTCGAGCGCCGCGAAGACAACCGCTTCAATGTCGAAACCTCCACCGGCACTCGCTTCATCACCAAGACCATCTTCATCGCCGCCGGCGTCGGCTCGTTCCAGCCGCGCACCATCAAGGTCGAGGGCATCGAGCAGTTCGAAGGCAAGCAGCTGTTCTACCGCGTCAAGAACCCGAGCCTGTTCGAGGGCAAGAACCTGGTCATCTGCGGCGGCGGTGACTCCGCGCTGGACTGGGCGCTGAACTTCGTCGGCAAGGCGGAATCGGTCGTGCTGCTGCACCGCCGCGAGGATTTCCGCGCCGCGCCGGCTTCGGTCGCGAAGATGAAGGAATTGTGCGAGAACTTCGAGATGCAGTTCCTGGTCGGTCAGGTGACCGGCTTCGAAGCCAAGGATAACCAGCTGTCCGAGGTCAAGGTGACCGGCGCCGACGGCGTCACGCGCCGCCTGCCGCTGGACATGCTGCTGGTGTTCTTCGGCCTGTCGCCGAAGCTCGGCCCGATCGCCGAATGGGGTCTGGACATCGAGCGCAAGCAATTGAAAGTCGTCGATACCGAGAAGTTCGAAACCAATGTGCCAGGCATTTTCGCGGTGGGCGACATCAACACCTACCCGGGCAAGAAAAAGCTGATCCTGTCTGGCTTCCATGAGGCTGCGCTGGCCGCATTTGGTGCCGCGCCGTACATCTTCCCGGAAAAGAAGATCCACATGCAGTACACCACCACCTCGCCGAAGCTGCACAAGATTCTTGGCGTGGAAACGCCGGTGTTCGACTAAGAGCCTATCCCGGTAGGCCGTCGGCAAGGGAAATTGCGAGGTAAATGGTGGTCCAAGCGCATGTTGGCGAAGGAGGTTCGACATGGGCATGGTCAAGCAGGACGACGGCTGGCGTTTGCCAGACAGACTCTGGGCGCAAATGGAGCCGCTTTTACCGCCACGCAAGCCACATCCGCTGGGCTGCCATAACCCGCGTGTCTGCGACCGGGCAGCCATGGATGCGATCTTGTTCGTGTTGCGTACCGGTTGCCAGTGGAATGCATTGAACGGTACCGGCATTTGTTCCAGCAGTTCGGCGCATCGGCGCTTTCAGGAATGGGTTGATGCCGGCGTGTTCGAGGAGTTCTGGATGCATGGGCTGTTGTCGGCAGCGGCGTTGCGGGAAATCGACTGGTCCTGGCTGTCACTCGACGGCGCGATGACCAAGGCTCCTCTGGGTGGGGAAAAAAATCGGCCCCAATCCAACGGATCGCGGCAAAGGCGGCGTCAAGCGCAGCCTGCTGACGGACGCACACGGCATTCCCCTGGCCATCGTCATTGATGGTGCGAACCGCCATGACATGAAGCTGGCGCGACCGACACTGGAGTCGCTGGAAGTGGGGCGACCGTCATTGCTTGCGGTGTGGCCACAAGGACTGTGCCTGGACAAGGGCTATGACTATCCGCAGATCCAGCAGTTGGCGCTTGAATTGGGCTACCGGGCGCACATCCGGTCACGCGGGGAGGAAGCGCAGCAGCGGCAGACGGGAACGAGAGCCCGCCGCTGGGTGGTGGAGCGTACGCATAGCTGGCTGAACCGGTTTCGTGGCTTGCTGATTCGTTGGGCCAAGAAGGCGAAGAACCATCTCGCGTTCCTTCATCTCGCCTGCGGCATTATCACCTGGCGAAGCATAGGCCTACTGGGATAGGCTCTAAGCGGTAGCGCTCACGGAAAAATGCCCCGGCCTGCGAAGGCCGGGGCATTTTGCATTTCAGGCTCGGCTTTCGGCAACCGACTGGAGGGCAAGCGATGACGCAGCCGAGGCCTCTTCGGCCTTTGGACAGTACGCGGCATGCAGCTGCAGCGCGGGGTGATCGGCAAACAGTTCGGAGATCCACTCGACGAATACGCGCACCTTCGCCGACAGATGCCGGTTCTGCGGGTACACCACATGCATCGGCATCGGGTCCACGCGCCAGTCTTCCAGCAGAATCTCCAGCTGGCCGGACTGCAGGTACGGGCAGATCATGAACGACGCCAACTGCGCCACGCCCATCCCGGCCAGCGCGGCCGCGGTGTAGGCATCGGAGTCGTTGATGGCAATGCGCCCCGGCAGCCTGAACTGGAAGCGTTCGCCGTCCTTGGCAAAATCCCAGTCGAACAGCTTGCCCGTCTTGGCGGAAAAATAGTTCACGCAGCGATGCTGCATCAGGTCCTGCGGATGCTGCGGTCGCCCGTGGCGCGCCGTGTAGGATGGCGCGGCGCAGATGACCGAATGCACGGTGCCGATACGGCGCGCGATCAGCGTCGAATCCGGCAGCGAGCCCACGCGCACGGCGCAATCGACGCCCTCCTCGATCAGGTCAACCGGGCGGTCGCTGCAACCGAGCTCCATGTCGATCTCCGGATAGCGCTCGAAGAATGCCGGCAGCGCCGGAATGATCAGCGGCCGCCCGAGTCCGGTCGGCACATCGACCCGCAAGCGCCCGCTCGGGCTGGCATGCGTCTTTGATAGTGACTCTTCCGCATCGCGCACATCCGCCAGGATTCTCAGGCAGCGTTCATAGTAGGCCGCGCCATCAGCGGTCAGGCTGATCTGGCGCGTCGTCCGGTTCAACAACTTGACGGACAGCCCTGCTTCCAGATTGCGTATCAGCGTCGACACCGTTGCCTTCGGCAGCTGCATACTGTCCGCCGCGCGCGTGAAACCGCCTGCATCAACCACCTTCACGAAGATTTCCATCGCCTGCAATTTGTCCATCACACACCGCCTTGTTTGATTGTTCAGAATACTGAACAGTCAATTCCGAATTTGCCTATTTATTCACATTCTAGAGTAAAGCTATAGTTCGCTCCATGATGCAACGGGTGCAGCAATTCCGCTTTGCTGCGGATATTCACGCAAGGAAAGACAAGGCTCTCAAATGAACCCTGGCAGCCGCAAGGATGTCGTTGCCGATGGAGTGACCGTCGGTACGCTGGTCGTGCAAGGCGAGCGCAACAAGCTCGACGCGCGCCTGTATACACCGACACCTGAGCCTGCCCTTGCGCGACATGATGATCAGAAATTGATCGTGTTTTTCCCGCCGGGAGGGTTCGTCACCTCAGAACTGGACGCCATCGATCCCTTCGTGCGCGGGCTGGCGGAAATCACCGGTTGCAAAGTACTTGCGTCGACCTACACGGTGGCCGATGTGCAACCGTTTCCGGCAGCCGTTGAAGACGCGCATGCGTTGCTGAAGTGGGCTGCCAGGCACAAGGCAAAGCTGGGCTGGGATGGCAAACACCTGATTACCGCAGGCCTCGAGGCAGGCGGCAATCTTGCCGCAGTGTCTGCGTTGATGGCGCGCGACCGGGGCGGTCCTGCACTGGCTGCGCAGATATTGATCATGCCGATGCTGGATCCCGGCCTGACCAGTTGCTCGATGCGCACCATTGCCGATGACGGCGGCGCGGCGCGGGCAGCCGGCGAATGCGCCGCCGGCTATCGCGACTATCTGCCGCGTGCAATTGACCGCACCCATCCGTATGCGTCGCCGCTGCAGTCGAGCCGCATGAAGGGTTTACCGCCGGCCCTGATTCTCTCGGCGGACGACGATCCCTTGCGCGACGAGGCGGAACAGTACGGCGCCAAGCTGCTTGCGGCCGGCATCAGGGCCGTCGTCAAGCGACTGCCGCCGATCGAGCTGGAACAGCCGGATGCGCGATGTAGCTGTGTGCGCAAGGAAAGCGTGCTGCAGGAAATCGCCGCCTTCGTGGCAGGGCTGGATGCAGCAAAAAGTGCTTGACCTTCCCGTTACGGGAAGCCCGAGGCTGACGTCAGCTTGCAATATCTGTAGTCACCTGCCGCCTTGCGGCACGGCACCGTGTACCGAATCAGACATCCGCGACCGCTTGACCTCAAGCTAACTTCAGGTTTGATAATGGGCCGTCACCTCTTTTACGGAGAGAAAACGATGAGCAGCAGAATCGGCATTGCATGCATCGATGAACACTTTCATCCATCGATGTAGTGCGTAAATGAATTCAAGGCATTACCGAACAATCCATAACCAGCTGGGGAAAAACAACATGAAAAACGTATCCGCATTCACTCACGCCGCACGCTCCGCATCCACCGCCCTGCTGTTGAGCGGCACCGCAGCACTGGTGCTGTCCGGCTGCGGCCAGCCGTCTGCGCAGGAAGTCGGCCAGCAGCCCGCAGGCGGGCCGCCGATTACCGCCGCCACCGTCATCGAAAAGCAAGTGGTGGAGACGCAGGAATTTTCCGGCCGGCTTGAAGCGGTGGACCACGTCGAAATCCGTCCGCGCGTGTCCGGTTTCATCGCCTCGGTCAATTTCAAGCCGGGTGCCGAAGTGAGGAAAGGCGATGTGCTGTTCGTCATCGACCCGCGCCCGTATGAAGCCGAGGCAAGCCGCACCGAAGCCGCGGCATTGGCAGCACGCGCCAAGGCTGATCTGGCGAAAATCGAACTGGTGCGCGCCGAAAAACTGGTTGCGGAAAGAGCCATCGCGCAGCGCGAAGCCGATGAAAAGGCTTCCAGCATGAAGGAGCTGGAAGCCGGCGCACGCGCCGCCCAGGCGACCTACGAGGCGGCGAAGCTGAACCTCGGCTTCACCAAGGTGCATTCGCCGATCAACGGCCGTGTCAGTAAGGCGGAAATCACGACCGGCAACCTGGTCGATGGCAGCGTCGTGCTGACTTCGGTGGTGTCGAACAAGCAGATCTACGCCAGCTTCGATGGCGATGAAGAATCGTTCCTGCGCGTGGGTGCGTTGGCGCGCAAGGGCACGCCGGTCACGGTACGCATCGGCCTTGCCAATGAAAGCGGCTTCCCGCACGAAGGCAGGCTGGAGTTCGTCGACAACCGCGTCGATCCGGCCACCGGCAGCGTGCGCATGCGTGCGGTGTTCGCCAACGCCGACAATGCACTGGCGCCCGGCCTCTTTGCCCGCGTGCAGCTGGCCAGCGGCAACGGCATGGCTGGCGCGAGCAATGCGGCGATGATCAGCGATCGCGCAGTCGGTACCGACCAGAACCGCAAGTTCGTGTATGTAGTCACTGCCGATGGCAAGGCCGAGTATCGCGCGGTCAAACTGGGTCCGGTGGTCGATGGCTTGCGCGTGGTGCGCGACGGCGTCAAGCCGGGTGAAAAAATCGTGGTGAACGGCTTGCAGCGCGTTCGCCCCGGCGCGCCGGTCACGGCGCAGATGGTATCGATGGATGCCGACCAGAACCAGCCGCAGGCCGCGCCCAAGGCGGAAGTGAAGGCCGATACCGCCGCTTCGAAGTCCTGATGCAAGGCTGACCGTAGGCAGCAATAGCATGCACAAATAAGCAGCGTCACCATTCCGGCAAGCCGGAAGCCAGTGTCATACCGCGAGCAACCCCGGCATTCCCCGGGCAAGTCCGGTCTATTGCCGGAACAATGGCAACGACACGACGTTCAGCAAAACACCAAGAGAGAACACAAATGAACTTCTCCAGATTTTTCGTCGACCGCCCGATCTTCGCGGCGGTCCTGTCGATCCTCATATTCGTGGCCGGCGTGCTGGCCTTGTTCAAGCTGCCGATATCGGAATATCCCGACGTGGTGCCGCCATCGGTGGTGGTGCGCGCCGTCTATCCGGGCGCCAATCCGAAAGTGATTGCGGAAACCGTCGCCGCGCCGCTGGAAGAACAGATCAACGGCGTCGAGAACATGCTGTACATGTCATCGCAGGCGACCTCCGACGGTGCGCTGGCACTGACCGTCACCTTCAAGGTCGGTTCCAACGTCGAGCAGGCCGAAACGCAGGTGCAGAACCGCGTACAGCGCGCCTTGCCGCGCCTGCCGGAAGAAGTACGGCAGATCGGCGTGACCACCGCCAAGAGTTCGCCCAACCTGACGATGGTGGTGCACCTGTCCTCGCCCAACGGCCGCTATGACGATGTGTACCTGCGCAACTACGCGGTGCTGAACATCAAGGATCAACTGTCGCGCATTCCCGGTATGGGCGAAACGCTGCTGTTCGGCGCGGGCGACTATGCGATGCGCGTCTGGCTCGACCCACAGAAGGTCGCGGCGCGCAGCATGACCGCCGGCGACGTGGTCAACGCGATCCGCGAACAGAACGTGCAGGTGGCCGCCGGCGTGATCGGCGCGGCACCGTCGAAGAACGCCGAGTTCCAGCTCACCGTCAACACCCAAGGTCGTCTGCAATCGGAAGAGGAATTCGGCAACATCATCGTGCGCACCGGCGCGGACGGTTCGGTCACGCTGCTGAAGGATGTGGCGCGGGTCGAACTCGGCTCCACCGACTACGCCTTGCGTTCGCTGTTGAACAACAAATCCGCTGCCGCGATCGGCATCTTCGAAGCACCGGGCGCAAATGCATTGCAACTGTCGTCGGACGTGCGCGCCACGATGGAAACACTGAAAAAGGACTTCCCGGAAGGCGTCGAATACAGCGTGGTGTACGACCCGACGCAGTTCGTGCGCGAGTCGATCAACGCCGTGATCAAGACGCTGCTCGAAGCTGTCGCGCTGGTGGTACTGGTGGTGATCGTGTTCCTGCAGACATGGCGCGCATCGATCATCCCGCTGGTGGCGGTGCCGGTGTCCATCGTCGGCACCTTCGCGGTGCTGCTGATGTTCGGCTTTTCGATCAATACGCTGACGCTGTTCGGCCTCGTGCTGTCGATCGGTATCGTCGTCGATGACGCCATCGTGGTGGTGGAAAACGTCGAGCGCAACATCCAGAACGGTTTGTCGCCGCGAGACGCGACGGTGCAGGCGATGAAGGAAGTCAGCGGCCCGATCATCGCGATTGCGCTGGTACTGTGCGCGGTGTTCGTGCCGATCGCCTTCGTCTCCGGTCTGTCGGGTCAGTTCTATCGCCAGTTCGCACTGACGATTGCGATCTCGACGGTGATCTCTGCCTTCAACTCGCTGACGCTGTCGCCGGCTCTCGCCGCCGCGCTGCTGAAGCCGCATGATGCGCCGAAGGATGCATTGACGCGCGGCATGGACAAGGTATTCGGCCGCTTCTTCAACTGGTTCAACCGCATGTTCCATCGCGCATCCGATCGCTACGAAGGCGGCGTCAAGAGCGTGCTGGGCCGCAAGACTGCTGCGCTGGCAGTCTATGCTGCGCTGGCAGTGGCCGCCGTGTTCGTGTTCCAGTCGGTGCCGAACGGTTTCGTGCCGGCGCAGGACAAACAGTATCTGGTGGGCTTCGCGCAATTGCCGGACGCCGCTTCACTGGAGCGTACCGATGCGGTGATCCGCCGCATGTCCGACATCGCGAAATCGGTGCCGGGCGTGGAAGATTCGATCGCCTTCCCCGGCCTGTCGATCAACGGTTTCACCAATGCGCCGAACTCCGGCATCGTCTTCGTCAGCCTGAAGCCGTTCAATGAGCGCAAGTCGGCGGAGCTGTCGGGCGGCGCGATCGCGCAGCAGATCAATGCCAAACTCGGCAGCATCGAGGACGCTTTCATCATGGTGTTCCCGCCGCCACCGGTGAACGGTCTCGGCACCATTGGCGGCTTCAAGCTGATGATCGAAGACCGCGGCAACCTCGGCTACGACGAACTGTACAAGGCGACACAGGCAGTTCAGATGAAGGCATGGCAGACGCCGGAGCTGGCAGGCATTTTCTCCAGCTATCAGATCAACGTGCCGCAGCTGTTCGCCGACATCGACCGCACCAAGGCCAAGCAGCTCGGCGTGCCGCTGTCGACGATCTACCAGACCCTGCAGATCAACCTCGGCTCGCTGTACGTGAACGACTTCAACCAGTTCGGCCGCACCTACCAGGTGAAGGTCCAGGCTGACGCGCCGTTCCGTTCGCATGCGGAAGACATCGCGCAGCTGAAGGTGCGCAACAACAAGGGCGAGATGATCCCGCTGTCGTCGCTGATGCGTGTCAAGGACAGCTACGGCCCGGACCGCGTGCAGCGCTACAACGCCTACGTTTCCGCCGACATCAACGGCGGCGCGGCACCGGGCGTTTCCAGCGGACAGGCGCAGGCGATCATGGAAAAGATCGCGCAGGAAGTTCTGCCCAAGGGCGTTACATATGAATGGACCGACCTCACCTACCAGGAAATCCTGGCCGGCAATACGATGGTGATCGTGTTCCCGCTGTGCGTGCTGCTGGTGTTCTTGGTGCTCGCCGCGCAATACGAAAGCTGGACGCTGCCGCTGGCCGTGATCCTGATCGTGCCGATGTCGATCCTGTGCGCCCTGCTCGGCGTCAAGTTCACCGGCGGCGACAACAACATCTTCACGCAGATCGCCTTGTTCGTGCTGGTCGGCCTGGCGTCGAAGAATGCGATCCTGATCGTGGAATTTGCACGCGAGCTGGAAGACCATGGCCGCACCGTGGTGCAGGCGGCGCTCGAAGCATGCCGTCTGCGTCTGCGCCCGATCCTGATGACCTCGATCGCCTTCATCATGGGCGTGGTGCCGCTGGTGTACTCCTCCGGCGCGGGTGCCGAGATGCGCCACGCGATGGGTGTCGCGGTGTTCTGGGGCATGCTCGGCGTGACCTTCTTCGGCCTGTTCCTGACGCCGGTGTTCTACGTGCTGCTGCGCACGTTCGCCAAGCGCTTCGAAAAATCCACACCGGCAATTCCCGCCACGCATAACGAGGTGCTGTGATGGCCGCTGATGAAAAATTGAACGGATTGCAAAAAATGAAAACAAATCCATTGCTGAAATTTGCATCGCCCTCATTGATGCCATTAGTGGCCGCGCTGGTCCTCGCCGGATGCGCGGCACCCGAACTGCGCGCACCGGAGCTCGACGTGCCGTCCGGATACAAGGAAGCCGCCGTGACGGAGTCCGCCCGCTGGAAGCCTGCGCAGCCGGCGGAAGCCCAGCCGCGCGGCGAATGGTGGAAGGCATTCAACGACAGCACGCTCGACAAGCTGATCGAGGACGCAACCACCGCCAACGCCAACCTCGCAACCGCTGCAGCACGCGTGAAGCAGGCGCGCGCATTGGCGGGCGTGGCCGAAGCCGACCGCATCCCGACCGTGGGAGTGGAATTCAGCGGGCAGCGCGGGCGAGGCTCGCCCGTCTCGCTCGGCCTGTCGCAGGATACCGCGGTTGTGCCGGTGACGGCATGGCAGGGACGCCTCACCGCCAGCTATGAAGTCGATCTGTTCGGCCGCGTCGCCAACAACATCAGCGCCGCGCAAGCGGATGCGCAGGCGAGCGAAGCGACCTACCGCTCCGTGCTGCTGGCGCTGCAGGCGGACGTCGCGCAGACCTATTTCCGCTTGCGCGCCGCTGACGGCGAACTGGCCGTACTCAACGAGACGGTGCGCCTGCGCGAGGAGAATGTGCGCATCAACCAGCGCCGCTACGATCTCGGCGATCTCGGCGAACTCGATCTGGCGCGCTCCAAGACGGAACTGTCGACAACGCGCTCCGACGCCATCGCGATGGAACGTCAGCGCGCATTGCTGGAACACGCGCTGGCGGTGCTGCTCGGCAAGCCGGCCGCCGCGTTCAGTGCACAGAACAATCCGCTGCCTGAATCTGCAGTATTGCCGGGCATCCCGGCCGGCCTGCCCTCCGCGCTGCTGGAGCGCCGTCCCGACATCGCCGCCGCGCAGCGCGCGATGATCGCCGCCAATGCCCGCATCGGCGTCGCCAGATCGGCCATGTTCCCCGCTCTCCGGCTCACGGGTGCGGGCGGCTACCAGTCGGAGGACATCGCCGACCTGTTCATGTGGAGCAGTCGCACCTGGGTGGTCGGCGCGCTGCTGTCGCTGCCGATCATCGACGGCGGCCGCAACAAGGCAAACATCGCGCGCAGCGAAGCCGCACTGGAAGAATCGGTCGCCGATTACCGGCAAAGCGTGCTGGCCGCATTCGCCGAGGTGGAAGACAACCTCGTCGGCCTGCGCACGCTGGCAGGACAGGCGCAGTCGATCGATGACGCGGTGGCCTCGGCACGGCGTTCGGCGGAACTGGCGAACAAGCTGTATCTCGCGGGACGCTCCGGCTACCTCGACGTGCTGGATGCGCAGCGCAATCTGGCGACGGTCGAACGCAGCGCAGTGCAGTTGCGCGGCGCACGGGCGACAACGACGGTCGCGCTGATCCGTTCGCTCGGCGGCGGGTGGTAAGCGTGACACCGTGGCGGCATCCCTTCGCACGCATTCAGCAGGACGACTGCTCGGGATTGGTTCGTAATCAGCAATGATGCATTGTGTGATTCACGCTTTTTCATGTCGGTCGCACTGCCTATACTTCGGGCGATCGATCGACGTGCTGCGCTTTGGTGCGCACATGTTGTGGCAGTGGTTCATGGATGCATGACCGAATCGTTGCGCATGATCGCCAGAATTCGAGAGAGACGCTGATTCGATTGACGCGTCGCTCGTCACGATGTTTGCCTACTCTCTCCAAGAGTTGGATTTGTGCCCGCAGCCGAAAGGCTTGCGGGCTTTTTTGCGTCTGGCGCAAGCCGTACCGAGGCATGCCGTCGCTGCATTGTCGGCTCGGACGAATCCGCCTGGCCGATCACGTGTAATCGTAGTACTCCCCCGTCGGCGGCACTGCAACCAGCTTCATCGTTTCCTTGAACTCGTCCGGCGGGATGTTCTTCAGCGACGCCTGATGCGCCTCGGCGCTTTCCCACACTTCGAGCAGCACGATGTGCGCCGGATTCTTCTGACTCTGAAGCAATTCGCAGGAGAGACAGCCGAGCGATGCCTTGATCGCCGGCACGAAAACCTTGAGCCGGTCGCGCAGCGTGTCGCCACCGCCTTCGTGCGCGCGAAATTCGTTGATTCGCAAAATGCTCATGCCAGTCTCCTTTTTCTCTCTCAAATTGCGTTGTGTCCATCCACCGCTGAATGACGGTGCGCACCGGGCCTCTCAACGCGCCATCAGCTTCTCTATCGTTGCCGCCGTTACCACACCGGAGTGCGCGACGCTTTCGCCGCGCGCATTGAACCAGTAGGTACGGGGGATTTCTCCATGCCACTTCGGATCGATTGCATAACGCAACTGCTCCGGCGGCGCGGCGCCAAACGCCCACGCATTGCCGCGCATGCCGACAGCGGCCAGCTTCTTCTTCATCAATGCAGCGGCTTGCGGATCGTCCAGCGCATCGGTCGCCAGCGTGACGACGTGGAGGTTCTTGCGCTTGCGCTTTTCCTCGGCCAGGGTTTTGAGGCTCTGCTGGCAATAGGTGCAATCCAGTGACCACACGATCAGCACGAACGGCTGCCCCTTCCTGCTCTCGACGAGGCGCGCCATGCTGTCCGCTTCAAATGCCTGGATCGCCTGCGCCGCATGCGCGGTCAGCGCGCACAGCATCAGCAGAAACCCGATGCCCGTGTGGCAAAGCTTTCTTGCCATCATTGCCTCCCTTTCAACAAGACCGTGCGCATACCCTCGTGCTGCGTGTGCCATACCAGCATGAACCCCGACGGCGTGTTCAGCAAGCGCGGCTGATCCGATGCCCCTTGCGTGCGCGCAAGTTCGCGATCCTGCCAGGTATGTCCGCCGTCGTTCGACAGCTTGCCGAGAATGGCGGTGGACTTGCCGTCAAACTGTTTCCACGCGAGCAGGACATTCTTTCCCGTTACCGCCACATCGGCATGCGCCGCCTGCGCCGACCCGAGCCGGATTGGTTTGCCGAGTTCGCCGGAAGCATCGGTGGCGGCATAAAACACGCCGCCTTCGCCATCCTTCACGTTGAACCAGGCCTGATGCCGCGTGCCATCCGCCGCAATCGCCAGCGCCGGTCCCTGATGCGGACAGGCATCGACACGCCAGTCATCGAAGCTGGCGCGCTTCATTGACGTGAGCGGCGCCAGCTTGCCGTCCGGCGTCAACTCGATCAAGGCATGGTCGCGCACGTTGGGCTCGAACACGTGCCGCCACAACGCGACCGGCCGACCTTGCGGATTGAGCGCCAGCGCGATGCGGCAGCATTCGCAGGAGTGATCGGCGATCTTGTAATCGCCCTTGAAGCTCGCGCCGCCATCCTCCGACACTGCGTAGTACAACGCCGCGCCGGCATATTTCTTCTTGCGCGCAGCGGCGGCCTCCAGATCGCGCTTGTCGATCCAGGCGACGTAGAGCCGCCCTTCCCGGTCGACGATCAGGGACTCGAAACGGTGCGTGATGAGGTCGCGGTTCGCATGCACGGTGACAGGCGGCGCAAAGGTTTTCCCGCCGTCGGTGGAGCGCACGAATCGGATGTCGCCGGTATAGGGCTTTGCCAGCGGTTTGGTGTAGGTGATGTAGATTTCGCCCTTGCTGCCGAAGGCGATCTTCGGCCGATTTTCGCCTTCCGCCGATACCGCTTCCGGCTGCTGCTGCACGCGGCGCGGCGCGGACCAGGTCTGTCCCATGTCGATGGATGTTTGCACGGCCACATACTGGTCGGCCCCTGCCGTCTCCTTGCTGACGATCCACAGCCGACCCTGCGCATCGATCGCGGCCGAGGCGCCCAATTCCCCCGCCTTTGCAGGCTTCGTGCCACCGGCCTGGTGGGGCCCATCATGCGCCATGGCCGGGAGCGCCAGGCCGAACAAGACAGCGAGGCCGGCGGCAATGGCGGTGCGGCGGTTCTGATCAAAAACTTGCATGGAGTTCTCCAACGAATGTGCGGCCGGGATAGGGGTGGAAGACGTAGTACTTCCGGTTCGTGAGATTGTTGACGCCGAACGACGCATCGATCTGCTTCGTGAAACGCCAGGTCGCCTTCGCATCCCACACCGTATAGGTCGAGGTGCCGCCATAGGTGTTCGGATTGATGTCGCTGTTGTCGAGCGTGTTGTATTGCCGCCCCGAATGGCGCACCGCGAGGCTGGTGGTCCATTGCTCGTTCGGTCGCCAGCTGCCGATCAGGTTGGCGCGCACGCGCGGCACACGTACCCAGTTCCTGCCCACGGTCGCCGGATTGTTGGTGTTCTCCAGCGTGACGGCATGCGCGTAGGTGATGTTGCCGGTCAGGTCGAAACCCTTGATGCCGACATCGTTCGCCGTTCCCGACAATTCGACCCCGCGCGTGCGCACGCGGTCGATGTTCTGGACATTGGTCACGTTGGGAAATATCAGCGTATTGGTCTGGCTGAGAATGGTGTCGCGTACGTCATCCTCGAACACGGATGCACGCAACGAACCGCTGGTCGCACCAAATTCAAAGCCCTTTTCCATCGTCAACTCTTTCGCCAGCGAACGTTCCGGCCTCAGGTTCGGATCGTTGTTGACCAGCGTGTTGCCGACGATTGTCCCTTGAAACAATTCCGCCACCGTCGGAAAGCGCACACCCTTGCCGATTGACGCCTTCACCACCATGTCGCCGCCGGGCAGCCACGACACCGACGCCTTGGGCGACCATGCCGATTCGCTACGGCCGGGATACGCCACGCTGGCAGTCGCGCTGTCGCGCCGGCCATCCATCGCTCTCCATTGCTCGTAGCGCACGCCCAGCGTCGTCAGCCACTGTGGCGAAAGCTTCCAGGTATCCTGCGCGAACAAGGCCTGCAAGCTGGTCTTGCCAAGGAATGTCGAGAGTTTGGTGGTCGGCCCGCCATTCAGCCAGTCATCCGCATTGAAGGTGAGATTGCGCAAGTCGTAGCGATTGATGTGATAGCCGAAAGCCAGCGCGTGCGCCTCGTCCTTGCCCGGCGTGTACGTCGTTTGCAGGTCGAGTGTCTTCCAGCCGGTACCGCTGTTGTCGGCGTAGGTGCCCGCTCCACCTGCATTGGCTGCCGGCGGCGGCGTGGTCGAGGAGCGTGTCAGATCGGTGCTGATGTCGTAAATCGTCGCCACCGCAGACGCGTTCCAGCCGGTCCTGTTCTTCGTCTTGAGCTGCAAGCCGAACATGCCATGCCCCTCTTCCACGTTCTGCGGCGAATAGGCGCTCGCGGGAATGCTGTAGCGCACGCCGTCGATCGACACCAGTCCTGCATACACCGGGTTGCCGGCGGCGTCGCGCAGAATGCTTGCACCGCTGCGCTTGCCTTCGTTGCGCCAGTAAACGTATAACGCCTCTCCATACAAGGTAGGCGAAAAATCGTAGCCCATCTTGAGCTTGACCTGTTCCTGTGTGTTGTCTTCGATGCCGCCGCTGTTCCCGGCCGGTCCCGCCAGCAGCCACGGCTTGCCGGTCGGATCCAGCGTCGCAAACACACCGGTCACTGGAATGGCAGTACCGGGTGCAGTCGACGGCGTCTGCAGCGTCACGTACTGCATCGGCTGGCTTCTGTTTTTCAGCCGGTTGGCGCTGATCGTGTAGTTCCAGCCACCAATCTTGTCTCCCAGCCACAGACTTTCCTGATTGCCCCGGTAGGTGCCGGAAAAGCCGGCGTCGTCGAGATCCTGGGTGAAGTACTGCACGCGTGCCGAACCCTCGAACTTCTGCGGTTGCCGCGTCGTCATCACGACCGTGGTACCGATCGAGTTGCCCGGATACAGCGCGGAGAACGGGCCGTACAGCTCGTCGATACGCTCCAGTTCCTCCGGCGCAACCACGTTCCAGCGCGGCGCGTTGAATTGGCCGAGAAACTGCGACAGCAGATAGCCGTCCGCATACACCAGCCCGCGCGGCGCCTGCAGTTCGCTGAAGGAGCGTCCGCCGATCAGGGAATTGCGATCGCCGATATAGCGCTTGCGAATCGTGGTGGCCGGCATGTACTTGAGCGCGTCCTCCACGTTGACGAAGTTTTGTTCGCGCAACTGATCGGCAGTCCTGGTTTCGGTGGTGGTCGGCAGGTTGGGATCGAGCGGCGAGCGCGTACCGGTCACAACCACCGGCTCCAGCGCCTTGTCGGTTGCAACGCCCTGCGCCAGCGCGGAAGCGGCAAAAACGGAGGATAGGGAAGCCGCCAGCAACGAGCGCCGGGGCGTGAAGATATTCTTGTTGAATGTGTGCATGGTCTTCCGCCAGAACGGAAAGTTCTTTCGGGAAAGAGCGTCGCGCGGCACCACGTACTTGCGTGTACTCGCCGATTCGCCATCCCGAAATCGGTCCGCCATGATCCGCAGCACGGAGCGCAGCAGCGCGCCGGTCGAGATCAATGACAGGACTCAAAAATCCGCGACCTGCATCGCAAGTGCGGATACGCCAAACCATCCGGCTGCATCACGCAGGGGCGGACGGATTCAGAACTCAGGCGTAGGCAGGAGGACCGCGCAACCAGGGAGACAGTCGGACAGCCGCATACTCCTGGCTATCGACCTGTTGGGGAATTTCAAACGCAATGGATGAAGGCAGAGGCAACGCCGCATGACTGTTCGGCAACGCGAGCATCTGCGCGACCGAACAGATGGGGCAATGCTGCTGCATCGCCATTCCGTCCGGCGAATCGCTGTCCGGTGACGCGATTTTCTTGATGCCGAACGCCGTGCAGACTTCGGCCAGGAAGCCGCCCCTCGATGCGGTGGCATAGCTGACGGCAGGCAGCAACGCCTGCATGAGCAGCACAAAAATCGCTGCCCACGCCTTGCTTTTGAGCTTATTGCCTATCGACCACGTCATCGGGATTTTTGGATGAGAATTGCGCGAATTCAATGCATGGAACACACATTAGGGCAGGATTATCGCTGAACTTGTGATATCGAACAAACATGCATGATGCAGTTCCCGGCATGGATCATGCTCTATCGCGTTCACATGGTGCAGCCATGAAATTGTTTTTCACATGGCACGCTCCCATATACATGTATATACATGGCCGGATGAAAGGAGTATCAGCGGTTCAAGCGATCTTGCGCAATGGCGCGACATTCATGGTATGTTGCCAATCAGTAATTTTCAAAATTACTGATTGGCAACATACCAATGCGCGCCAGTCCACTGATTGCGGAAAGGTTGGAAAACAGACATGGAAACACAAGAATATTTTTTCATGGAAATGCCGAAAATTGCATGTGATGCATTGCAGCAATAATTGTTTCGCTGGAGAATCACTCAATACAGGCACCACTTGAAAGAGGCCACAATGCTTTACCAACTGCATGAACTGAACCGTACTTTCCTCAATCCCATGATCCAATGGGCGCAGGCTTCCGCCAAGCTCTTCACGAATCCGGTTTCACCGCTCGCGCACACGCCCTTCGCGCAGCGCATCGCTGCCGGCTACGAACTGCTGTACCGCCTCGGCAAGGACTACGAAAAACCCGCATTCGGCATCAGGTCCGTCGCCGTCAACGGCAAGACCGTCGGTGTCTATGAAGAAATCGCGGAACAAAAGCCGTTTTGCCGCCTGATTCACTTCAAGAAGGACATGAGCGACAAGCAGCTCGCCAACCTGCATCAGCCGGTCGTGCTGCTGGTCGCGCCGCTGTCCGGACACCATTCCACCCTGCTGCGCGATACCGTGCGCGCCCTGCTTTCCGATCACGACGTCTATATCACCGACTGGACCGATGCGCGCATGGTGCCGGTCGCCGAAGGCGCATTCCATCTGCATGACTACATCTACTACGTGCAGGATTTCATCCGTCGCCTCGGCCCTGACCTGCACGTGATCTCGGTCTGCCAGCCGACCGTGCCGGTGCTCGCCGCCATTTCCCTGATGGCCAGCGCCAATGACCCGAAACTGCCGAAGTCCATGACGATGATGGGCGGCCCGATCGATCCGCGCAAATCGCCGACCGAGGTCAACAACCTGGCAACGGAAAAGCCGTTCTCCTGGTTTGAAAACACCGTGATCTACAGCGTCCCGGCCAACTATGCAGGCTTCGGCCGCAAGGTCTATCCGGGCTTCCTGCAGCACGCCGGTTTCGTCGCGATGAATCCGCAACGCCATGCGCAGAGCCATTGGGATTTCTACATGCACCTGCGGGAAGGCGACAACGATTCGGCGGAGGAGCATCGCAAGTTTTACGACGAATACAACGCCGTGCTCGACATGGATGCCGACTATTATCTGGAAACGATCAAGATCATCTTCCAGGAATTCCGCCTGCCGCTTGGCACCTGGGAAGTCGAAGGCAAGCTGGTGCGGCCGCAGGACATCAAGAACGTCGCCCTGTTCACCATTGAAGGCGAACTGGACGACATTTCCGGCTCCGGCCAGACGCAGGCAGCGCAGGACCTGTGCTCCAGCATTCCGGAATCCAAAAAACAGCACTTCACTGCGGAAAAGTGCGGGCACTACGGGATTTTCTCCGGCCGCCGCTGGCGCGAAATCATTTGCCCGAAGATCGGTGCATTCATCAAGGAACACGCCTGATTCGGATTTTCGCAAGAGAAGGCCGTGCAGCCTTCTCTTGCATCGGATAGCGTTCGATACGCAAGGCATTCCCTCTCGGGCCGCAAATACGCGGCCCGTTTTCCTTTCCGAACCCAACAGATCAATCCGGCAGCCATGGCCGGTTCTGCAGGCAAGGGCATGCCCGCCTTGCCATTCGTATTGCCATCCACCTCACGCCTTGATCATTGGTGGATCTATCGATTTCTTGCAGGTCAAGGAGCAAGAATTCAATGCTATTATTTGGCCCGTGAAAAAATTCCTTCTCATCCTGCTGCTTGCGATTCTGCCGCTCCAATACACTTGGGCAGCGGCAGCAGCGTATTGCGAGCATGAAAAGGAAGTGCAGGCATCGCATCCTGGCCACCACCCCCACGAGCATCAAACCGTGGATGGCGACTCGGACGACCAAGGCAAGGTTAATAAAGTCCACAGTGACTGCGGCGTCTGCCAGTTTTCTGCGCAGGCATCTTTTCTGACTACATTCCCTGCCGGCGTTCCGCCCGGCGATATCGGGCACGCAGTGCGTCTTCCCGACTTCTATTCCTCGCACATTCCAGACGGGCCCCAAAAGCCCAATTGGCAACTCGTCGCATAACGCGACGAGACGCTTTACCACGCCTATCAGAACGTAAATCTGAGGTGACGTCTCGTCAAATTCTTTCCCATTTGTCAGGAGAATTTGATGTATCGGTATCTCTTGCCGCTGAGTCTGGTGGCATTCAGTTTGCCAGGGAGTGCGCAAACTACTTCTGTTGTACCAGGTAATACCTACGTCGCTGCCGGGTCGAACACAGCCCGCGCAGCGGAACCGGCAGCCCCGCTAACGCTCCATGCCGCACTGGCATTGGCAATGCAGTCCAGCCCGGACTTGTCTGCAGCCCAATACGAACTGCAAGCCGTCGAGGCCTCTGTTCTGCAAGCCAATGTGCTTCCGAACCCGTCGATGGAGCTCGGCGTAGAAGACAAGCGCCGGGAAACCCGGGAAACAACGCTCTTGTTCAGCCAGCCTGTCGAGCTGGGTGGAAAGCGCTCGGCCCGTACGCGTGCTGCGGAACGTGGCCGTGACGCCGCGTCAGCCGAATTGAACGCGACGAGAGCGGAAGTTCGTGCCAGCGTGATTGCCGCATTTTTCGATGTCTTGTCCGCGCAAGAACGCCTGCGACTTGCCCAGGAGTCGGCGGAGCTGGCTCAGCGAGCGACAACGATTGCCAGCAAACGCGTAGCCGCCGGCAAGGTGTCGCCAGTGGAAGAAACCAAGGCGCGCGTGGCGGAGTCGAGTGTGCGCCTGGAGTTGGCGCAAGCGCGTAGCGAGTTGGTGTCGGCGCGCAAGCGGTTGAGCGCAACGTGGGGTAATCCGTCGCCTCGCTTTGAAAAGGCCGATGGACAGCTCGACAACTTGCCAGAACTACCAGAGCTCCCCAACCTTTCCCAACGTTTGGTTAGTGCTCCAGCCTTGGCACGCGCACGCCATGAAGTGGACCGGCGCCAGGCGCTGGCGCAAGTCGAACGCAGCCGCCGCATTCCCGATGTGACGATGAGCCTGGGCGTCAAGCGTTCCGAAGAGTTGGGGCGCAACCAAGCCATTGTCGGAGTCTCCATACCGTTACCTCTGTTCGATAGCAACCAAGGCAACGTGCTGGAGTCGTTGCGACGTGTCGACAAGGCGCGCGACGAGCTTTCCGCCACTGAAATTCGTCTGGACGGCGAATTGGCGCAGGCCTATGAAAAGTTGAGCGTTGCGCGGCAGGATGCAGAGTCATTGCGAACAGACGTCGTACCGGGAGCCCAGAGCGCATACGACGCTGCCGCGAAAGGATTTGAGTTCGGCAAGTTCGGCTTCCTCGATGTACTTGATGGCCAACGCACCTTGTTGCAAGCGAAATCCCAATACCTGCGCGCATTGTCCGAAGCGCATCGCGCAGCCGCAGACATCGATCGCATTCTCGGCGAACCAATGTCTGCCTCCAAGCATTAAGAGCAAACCATGAAAACCAATCTTACGAAGAAACAGTCATTTTCCATCCTCGCCATTGTTGTCATCGGCGTCTTGCTTGGCGTGCTTATCATGACGATGGGGAAAGCAAAACCCGCTGGAGACGGACACGGGCACGGTGGTCATGCCGAGCACGCCGAAGAAAAAGACGGCAACAAGCATGCGCACGCCGAAAAAGGCGATCACGACGAGCATGGCGATGAACACGGACACGAGGAAGAGCAGGCAAAAGGACCGCATGGGGGCAAACTATTCACCGAAGGCGACTTCGGTCTGGAAGTCGCCCTGAACGAGGAAGGCGGCGAACCACGGTTCCACGTTTACCTGTTCGAGAAGGAAAAGCCGCTCGCGCCCAATGCGGCAAAGGTGTCGATAACCCTCACGCGCCCGGACGGCGAAAAGCAGGAGTTGGCATTCACGCCGGAGAAGGATTACCTGAAGAGCGCTGCGCCCGTGGCTGAGCCGCATGTATTTGAAGCCACAGTTGCGGCGCAAACCCGCACGGAACCCTATCTGTTCACATTTGAACAGGCCGAAGGAACCATCGAGATGGGTGACGAGCAGGCGAAAGCTGCAGGCGTGACCGTCAATTCCGCAGGCCCGGCGAAGATAAACAGTTCATTGATACTGCCTGGCGAAATTCGCTACAACGAAGACCGTACCGCCCACGTTGTGCCGCGAATGGCAGGTGTCGTGGAAAGCGTCCATGTCAATCTGGGACAGAAGGTCAAGAAAGGACAGGTCCTGGCTGTCATTGCCAGCTCCGGACTGTCGGAACAACGCAGTGAACTGTTGGCGGCGCAGAAGCGGCTCGCGTTAGCCAGGACGACCTACGAACGTGAAAAGAAGCTGTGGCAGGACAAAATCTCGGCGGAACAGGACTACCTGCAGGCAGAACAAGCCATGCACGAGGCAGAAATCGCCGTCCGCAATGTCCAGCAAAAACTCGCCGCATTAGGTGCCAGTACCAATGGCAAGGGTTCGCTCAGCAGCTACGAAATTCGCGCCCCGTTTGACGGCATGATCATGGAAAAACACATCTCCCTGGGTGAAGCCATCAAGGAGGATGCCGACATTTTCACAATCTCGGACTTGTCGACGGTGTGGGCCGAAGTAGCTGTGCCGGCAAAAGACCTGAACATGGTGCGAGTCGGTGAAAAGGTGACGATGAAGGCCACCGCGTTCGACGCGACAGCGGCCGGCACGATTTCCTTTGTGGGCTCCCTGCTCGGAGAACAAACCCGTACCGCAAAGGCGCGTGTCTCCTTGCCGAACCCGGACATGTCCTGGCGTCCAGGTCTGTTCGTGAACGTCGAAATCGTGGCAAGCCAGGCCGACGTCCCGGTTGCCGTGACGACGGATGCCATCCAGACGGTCGACGACAAACCGACCATCTTCGTCCGCGTGCCGGGTGGATTCCTCCCGCAACAAGTCACCCTCGGTCGCACCGACGGCAAGGTGGTCGAGGTCGTGAAGGGCCTGAAGGCCGGTAGCAAGTACGCCGGCCCCGGCAGCTTTATCGTCAAGTCGGAGCAGGGTAAAGCCAGCGCCGAACATACCCATTGATGCGGAAGGATTATCGTTATGTTTGAACGCATCATACGTTTTGCCATCGAGCAGCGATGGCTAGTCCTGCTGGCGGTATTCGGCATGGCGATCGTCGGCATATTCAGCTATCAGAAGCTGCCGATTGACGCCGTCCCTGACATCACCAACGTCCAGGTGCAAATCAATACGTCGGCGCCGGGTTACTCGCCACTGGAAACGGAGCAGCGCATCACGTTCCCGCTTGAGACCGTGATGTCGGGGTTGCCCAATCTCGAGCAAACGCGCTCTTTATCGCGATATGGCTTGTCCCAGATTACTGTCATCTTCAAGGACGGCACGGACATCTACTTTGCGCGACAGCTGGTGAACGAGCGCCTGCAAGAGGCGAAGGAGCGGCTGCCGTCCGGGGTGACTCCGGTAATGGGACCCATCTCAACCGGCCTGGGAGAAATTTACCTGTGGACGGTGGAAACCAGGGACGGCGCGAAAAAGCCGGACGGTACGCCGTATACGCCGACAGACCTGCGCGAGATCCAGGATTGGATTATCAAGCCGCAGTTGCGTAACGTTCCCGGGGTAACTGAAATCAATTCCATTGGCGGCTTCGCCAAGGAATACCAGATTGCTCCGGTTCCCGAGCGTCTGGCTTCATACGGCTTGACCCTTCAGGACGTTGTGAATGCAATGGACCGCAACAACAGCAATGCAGGCGCAGGCTATATCGAAAAGCGCGGAGAACAGCTGTTGATACGCGCCCCTGGCCAGGTGCAGACGATTGACGATATCCGCAACATCATCCTGGGCAACGTCCAAGGTGTTCCAATCAGGATGCGCGATATCGGCGAGGTCGAAATCGGCCGTGAACTGCGTACCGGCGCCGCTACCGAGAACGGTCGGGAAGTCGTCCTGGGCACCGTGTTCATGCTGATTGGTCAAAACAGCCGAACGGTTTCGCAGGCGGTCGACAAGAAGATGACAGAGATTAACCGCACCCTCCCCGAAGGTGTGGAGGCTGTCACCGTCTATGACCGCACTGTCCTGGTCGACAAAGCCATCAACACGGTCAAGAAGAACCTGGTCGAAGGCGCGGTCCTGGTCATCGCGGTTCTGTTTCTCTTCCTCGGTAATATCCGGGCCGCGCTCATCACCGCGATGGTCATCCCGCTGTCGATGCTGTTCACGTTCAGCGGCATGGTGTCGAACAAGGTCAGCGCCAACCTGTTGAGCCTGGGAGCACTCGATTTCGGGATCATCATTGACGGCGCCGTGGTGATTGTGGAGAGCTGCGTGCGGCGGCTCGCGCATGCGCAGGCACACCACGGTCGACCCTTGACTCGAACCGAGCGTTTCCATGAGGTGTTCGCTGCTTCAAGGGAAGCCAGGCGGCCGCTGCTGTACGGGCAGCTCATCATCATGGTCGTGTATCTGCCGATTTTCGCGCTGACCGGCGTGGAAGGTCGCATGTTCCATCCGATGGCACTGACAGTGGTCATTGCACTGCTGGGCGCGATGATTCTGTCGATAACGTTCATCCCTGCGGCGGTAGCTCTATTCATCGGTAACAAGGTTGCGGAGAAGGAGAACGTCGTCATGCAGGGGGCAAAGCGTCTCTACGCCCCCGTGCTGGACTTTGTGATGGCGAACAAATCGGTGGTACTGACGTTTGCGGCTGTCACTGTCATCCTGTCGTCGCTGCTGGCGACACGCATGGGTAGCGAATTCGTGCCAAGTTTGAACGAAGGCGACTTTGCCATCCAGGCGTTACGCATCCCGGGTACCAGCCTGTCACAGTCGGTCGCCATGCAGCAACAACTTGAGCGCACGTTGAAGAAGCAGCATCCGGAAATCGATCGCATTTTCGCTCGTACCGGCACTGCGGAAATCGCGTCCGACCCCATGCCGCCGAATATCTCGGATGGCTACATCATGCTCAAGCCGCAAGACCAGTGGCCTGAACCGAAGAAGTCACGCGACGAGCTGTTGGCGGCGGTGCAGCGAACCCTGGCCAAGATACCGGGCAGCAATTACGAGTTTTCGCAGCCGATTCAGTTGCGCTTCAATGAGTTGATATCGGGGGTGCGCAGCGACGTGGCGGTCAAGCTGTTTGGCGACGATATGGACGTGCTCAACGACACGGCGGCCAGGATTTCGTCTGTACTCGGACGAGTAGCGGGCGCAGCCGAGGTGAAGGTCGAGCAAACCACCGGGCTTCCCATGTTGACGGTCAATATCGACAGGGAAAAGGCTTCCCGATATGGCTTGAACGTCGGCGATGTGCAAGACATGGTGGCGACTGCCATCGGTGGCAAAGAGGCGGGGACATTGTTTCAAGGAGACCGCCGATTCGACATCATCGTCCGGCTTCCAGAAAGTCTGCGTAATGACCTGGAAGCGATGAAGCGATTGCCCATCTCCCTGCCTCGCGCCGAAAACGGCAATGACCGAGCGGCCTTTATTCCATTGGGCGAAGTGGCAACGCTTGAGTTGGCTCCCGGTCCGAACCAAATCAGCCGCGAGGATGGCAAGCGGCGCATCGTGATTAGCGCCAACGTGCGTGGCCGCGATATCGGTTCGTTTGTCTCGGAAGCGGAACAGGTCATTCGGGAGCAGGTAAAGGTTCCGGCCGGTTACTGGACGACCTGGGGCGGACAGTTCGAGCAGTTGCAGTCAGCTGCCCAACGCCTGCAAATCGTCGTGCCGGTGGCATTGCTCCTGGTCTTTACTTTGCTCTTCGCCATGTTCGGCAACATCAAGGATGGCTTGCTTGTCTTTAGCGGGATTCCCTTTGCTCTTACCGGTGGGATAGTCGCGCTTTGGATGCGAGGCATTCCCTTGTCCATTTCGGCGGCAGTGGGCTTTATCGCACTTTCTGGTGTCGCCGTATTGAACGGCCTCGTGATGATTTCCTTCATCCGGACGCTTCGCGAAGAAGGCCGTTCGCTGGACGAGGCAGTTCGCGAGGGAGCGCTGACCCGCTTGCGCCCGGTACTCATGACAGCCCTGGTCGCCTCGCTCGGCTTCGTGCCAATGGCGATTGCTACCGGAACAGGGGCGGAAGTGCAGCGCCCCCTGGCCACCGTTGTCATTGGCGGCATCCTGTCCTCCACTGCGCTGACGCTGTTGGTACTTCCACTTCTGTACCGCCTTGCTTATCGCAAGGACGAAGCAGAAGAGGAACAGGCTATTGCGGTAAAGGCTGTGCCACAGCAACTTCCAACCTGACCCGCGATGCCCCTGATTCAGTCGGATCAGGGGCATCCATTTCCAGCGAAGCACAATTTTTTGTCACTCTCAGGAGAGAAAATGAAACTGTTTAAACATGCCTCTGTTACCGTCGCCGTTCTCGCAATGTCGTTGACCAACATCGCGGCAGCTGCCGACGACCACAAAGGCCACAACCACGATGACAAGAAAGGCGCCGAACATGCGCACGACGCCAAGTCGGTGTACGGTGGCGTCGTGTCCGTGGTGAAGGATGTGAATTACGAGCTTGTCACCAAACCCGACACCATTACGCTGTATGTAACCGACCACGGCAAACCGGTTGACACGAAAGGCGCATCAGCCAATCTGACGATTCTGTCGTCCGCAGAGAAGTCCGACGTGAAGCTGGAACCCGCAGGCGAAAACAAGCTGCAGGCCAAGGGCAGCTTCAAGGTACAGGCGGGGACCAAGGTTGCCGGCAACGTGAAGATTGGAAACCAGCCCGCGCAAAGCGTAAAGTTTTCTATCAAGTAAAAATCTGAGCAATCGTTCGGCTCTCTCTCTTTCCCTCTTTCCCTCTTCCCTCCCTCTCTCTGGAGATTTCCGGCCTCGAGGTCGTAAATCGCCAGGGGGCAACGAGAGCACTCCCTTTTTGAGGATTCATGAGCGCGCGTCACTACTGCGTGCAGGAAGTCGAAGCTGTCTCAGCCCGGCATCTTGAGTCTCGGCTTGCTCGCGCGTGAGCGTGGTTTTGCCGCCTGGTGTCCTGAGTTTGAAATTCGTTGCAAATAAAAGTGATGAAATCGCGACGAGGCAAGGAAAAAAGCACAGCAAGGCCGAGTACGCATTCCGGTTGAAATGACCACCTGTGCTGGTTACGGTTGACCGGCTCACTAGTGCTGACCGGCAGAGTGCGGCCAAAAGCGGAATTCATATCATCCCCAAAAGCGGCACTTTCCGAACGACTTGAGCGTGTCTACGGAAGTGGGGGCGATTCAACGCGACTCCGCCAAGTGGTTCTCAATTGTTTCGGTTGCGGCCACTCACAGCTGATCAGGATTAGTTATTTGTCGAAGATGCCGGGTGGGGGTTTTCAGGCGCGAACCGATGGCTGCTTTTGGATGATTATCACTGGCGGTATTCGTGTGAATACTCAGCCAATGTACTGTTGTTGAACTTTTTCTGCCAGTGATGACGATGCCGGACTGACTGAACCATTAATAACATCCGATATCCCCGCGTTGGTGATGACATCATTGTGGCCTTCCAATGAGGGGAGACTTCACAGTCAATATGGCGTATTGGCAAAGGATCGCCAGGGTATTCGGACCAATGAGGGTCATTGCTCTCGGTGGATTGAAACTTGGTGCATTCGAACCGAGATGGATGCCTCTCCGGGTTCCGGTATCTGCCACAGCAACGATTTTTCCTGACGGTGTCACTTTCCGAATGATGGTTGAATATTCATCGGCGACATATAGGTTTCCTTCGCTGTCAACCACCATGGAAGCGACAGGCTCGACGTAGCCGCCGTTATAGGCGACCCCGTAAGACGCGGCCGATGTCAGCACCGTAGTGACTACTCCACTCGGAGTAATTTTGCGAATGTTGTTGTTAGCCGAATCATAGACAAACAACGAGCCATCCGGCCCCGTTACCAAATTCCTTGGCTCATTGAAAAGTGCCTGCACACCTTGTCCGTCAATGTTTCCCTTGACGCCTGCAACGCCGGCAAAGATGCTCACCACGCCGTTGGTGTCGATCTTGCGTATCACGGAACGATTCGTTTGAGAGACATAGACATTGCCATCCTTGTCGGCAGCGGCAGCATAGATATGGCTGAATTGGGCATCTTTTCCAGGGCCATCAATGTCCGTCTGGTATCGGAAGTTTTCTTGAATGCTCCCATCGATTTTCCCGGCAATCATGGTGGTGGAATAAAGCCCTTGTGCATTTGGAATGCCGAGCTGGACGTAGTTCCATCCCCATCCAACAAAACCCCCGGTCTGACTAAATTGTCGCTGCGTTGTACCGGTATAGTCTGTTCGAATGCCATTCGGATCTCTCGGCAAGGTACTAAAACCTCCATCAAGGGCCACTTTTCTTGATATGGCCTTGGTCGAGCTGTAACCACTCGGGTCACTCCCAGAATTTACTAAAAGGAGTAGGGTGCTATCGCTGGGGTCCCATTGAAGGCCATCTGCACTAGCGATGAGATCTACAGGCCCTCCATCCAGTGGAAATTGCGCTGCATCCCATGGAGCGCCAGCAAGGACACTATATGTGCCGTTATTCTCGACCTTACCTATGAAACTGCGATTGGGGTCGGAAAAAACCAGATTGCCCGCCTTATCGAGCACAAGGCCAAATGGCTCGAAACTGTCATAACTTCCTCTGTCGAGGTGATAGTTCATTCCATGAGGAGTATCAAACTGGCTGGTATCCCGGATGACCGTACTGACGATGCCTTCAGGTGTCATCCTTCTGATTGCATTATTTTCGGGATCGGCGATATACAGGTTGCCGACGGTATCGGCAGCAATGGCGGTCGGCATATCGAACCGGGCTGCGCTTCCTGCCCCGTCCAAGTAACCATGTTGCAGGTACTTTCCGGCGAGCGTTGTCACCGTTCCGCTTGGCGTCATTTTTCGGACTAAGGCACTGGCGGGGCCTCCACCGACTGCTGGAATTTTCCCGACATCCAGAATGTAAATGTTCCCGCTCGGATCGAATGTCATGGGCCCGGGGCCGAAGAACAGGACATCTGCTCCCTGCCCATCTGCGAAGCCGCGTGTCTGGTACTTGCCTGCGATGGTCGTGACCTGGCCATTTGGGCTGATACGTCTGACGACGAAGTTATCTCCCTCAGACACGTAGATATTGCCCGATGGGTCCACCAACAGTCCGGCAACTCTTCCAAGCTTGAGAGCAAGCGCTGAAGTATTTGCCGACGTATCGGTGCCGCCGCCGGCGACGACGGTGAGCTTGCCGGACGCGCTCCATTTCTTGAGCGTGAAGTCGTCAGCAAAAAATACATTTCCTTCGTTGTCCAAAGCCAGTGAGTCGATGGCGCAATATCTGGCGATGTTGGGATCGGTGTCGCTAGGCCCACAAACCTGCATTTGAGTCGCCAGAGTGCTGACTTCCCCAGCGGGGGTGATTCGTTTTAGACGAGACGCCCAGCGCTCGGCCACGATGACATTGCCGGACTTATCGACAACCATTTGGTCCGGCGTACCAAATCGAGCCTCGGCGCCGTTGCCATCAACGTCTCCGAAGCCGGTAATGATGCCGGCCACATAGGAGACAGAAAAGGGAGCCGAAGCGCTTGCAGCGGATGTGTTTGGCTGAGAGGGGGATGCCGATGAGTCGGAAGTGAGTGGCTCAGGTTGGTTAGGCGTTGAGGTACCTGAACCAGTTGTATTAGAAATGTCCATCGGAGCTTGAACGGATGAGGCGCTAGTCGATCTTCCACCTCCACCGCACGCCGCTAATAACAATCCAATTAAAACCGGCACCAATGCTCGTATTCCCCACGCACGGGTGAAGCCTTTGACCATATCCATCTCCAATAGAAAGTTTTCGTCCTGTATGTCGAAAGTCTACGGGGGCGACGCTCTTTCTCGATGAGGATGGTCAATCTCCAACTTGCGTTTTGCCAAAAGTCCAGTGCGCATTCCAACCAGAAAGCTGGTTGCGTTTAGACAAGTAAGGTTTTGCCGCTGGCGCAGGAACAGGAAGGTTTGCTTTGCTACCGGCAGCTTGCGTTGCTGGCTATCGCGGACGTTGAGCGTCCGCTTTCGCCGCCCGCCTGGGTCCGCTTTGGGTCGATTGCTGCTGGTGGTCATTTCAAGTGCGCCGGTCAGCTCCGAACGGATTGCTGGTCAACGATGACCCGCACCCGCACCGAGGCCTTGCGAGCATTTTTGACGCAGTATCGGTGCGATTCTCGTCATCTTTTATGTAGCGAATTTCTAACTCAGGACACTAGGTCAGCATTAGCGGGTTGATGCTCGCCACAGGCGCAATGGTTTCCAACCATTGCTCGCACCCAAAAGCGCGAACTACCTGAATAGAGCACGTAGCGACGAGCCGTTGCCAATTTCGAGATTGCGCAACGCGCGTACGCTGATGCCCGCACGTGCAGCGAACGTTTCCTGGCCCAGCTTGCGATGCGCCGAGCGGAAGCAAGAAATGGATTGACAAGCAAAAAAACCTTCTTCAGAATCTGCACAAACGTTTGTTCAAGTGGTTTTTCATCGAAGTCCCCTAAGGATAGAAATCATGAACGTTACAAGTTTGGCGCATCTGCAGGGGGAAACCCCAAGTCTGCACAGAGATGTCGTTGCCGGGTTTGCTGCAATAGTCGGCCCGGAAAATGTCTTGACCGGGGTTGCCGATCGATATGCGTATTGCAGGGATCGCCTGCCTTATGGCCTGTTCAAATTGCGCGCCAACAACCTGCCCGGCACCCTGCCTTCCGCCATCCTCTCGCCGGCAACAGCCGCAGAAGTCAAAGCCATCGTCGACTATGCCCGGCAAAACAAGCTTTCCCTGATTCCATTTGGTGCCGGCTCGGGCGTACTGGGCGGGACGATACCGCTCGTCAATGAGATCATGGTCGACCTCAAGCGCATCAATCGCATCGTTGACCTCAACACCACCGATGGGACCGTGACCGTGCAAGCGGGCATGAACGGCATGCAGTTCGAGCAAGAGCTGGAGCGCAACGGCTATACCGCCGGGCACTTGCCGCAATCCATCGCCATGTCGACCGTCGGCGGCTGGGTCGCGTGCCGCGGCGCGGGTCAGGCGTCCTCCCGCTACGGCAAGATTGAAGACATCGTTCTGGGCCTGAAAGCGGTGCTCCCCAACGGCAAGCTGCTGGAAGTGCGGCCGGTCGCCCGTCGCGCGGTCGGCCCGAGCATCAAGGATTTGCTGGTGGGCTCGGAAGGCGTGCTCGGCTTCATTACGGAAGTCACGCTGCGCGTCTGGCGCAAGCCGGAGCACACCAGCGCTCTGGTGCTCGCATTCGGCTCGCTGGAGGCAGGCTTTGCCGCCTTGCGCGAAGTCGTGCAAAGCGAGCTGCGGCCCGAAGTCATCCGCCTGTATGACATCAAGGAGAGTGTGCAGCGCACCGAAGGCATGCCCGAATTTGTCGAGCGCCCGATCCTGTGCATCATGAAATTCTCGGGCAAGGAAGCCCTTGCGACGGTCGAGCGCGAGCTGACTCTGGCCATCTGCAGACAGCATGACGCGGTCGTTTGCGGCAATGCCCCGTACGAGCATTGGGAGCAGACCCGTTTCCACTCCTACTCCACCAAGTGGCAGAGCGACGGCTACTACATGGATACGATCGAGGTCACGGGAACGTGGACGCATCTGCCGCAGATGTACGAAGCGATGCGCGACGCGGCACACGCGATTCACCCGGACATGCATTTCGGCGCGCACTGGTCGCACATCTATCCCGAAGGCGCATGCCAGTACATGACCGTGCGGCTGCCGCCCATGCCGGAGGATGAGGCAATCCGGCTGCATCAGCTAGCATGGGAAAAAATCGAAAACCTCTGCCTTGAACTGGGCGGCTCGGTGGCACATCATCATGGTGCAGGCCTTTTCCGCAATCCCTGGATACGCAAGGAACTGAACGAGGGATTGAACATGCTGCAAATCCTCAAGGATGGACTCGATCCGGATAATCTGATCAATCCGGGAAAGCTCGCCCTGAGACAACCAGCCGGCTCCAATTGGCAATCATAAGGATGAAGCATGAGCGAATATCGCAAAGACTTGACCACGTGCGCCTACTGTCCCAATACCTGCCGCTCCGGTTACGCTGCGGCGGCTCCCGTGCAGATCGAATCGCAGACACCCTCCGCGCTCTCCTTGATCACGCTGGCGGTACTCGACGGACGCCTGTCCCTTGACGAGGAAACGCGCAAGACGCTCGGCCGGCGCGGCCCGACCGAGGCCAGCGTCGGCCAATGCACCTATGGATTGAACATGCCGGCGGCGATCGATGCCGCCTTGTTGACGGGGACCGCGCATGGCTGACGACGCACTTGCCGCAGGCAGCATGAAAACGTGGTTGATGGGCATCGACATTGGCGCCGGCAGTCTCAAGACGATGATCGTGGATGCCGACGGCAAGGTATGCGGAAGCGCCGCCGTCGATATCGAGACCCACTCGCCCAAACCGCGCTGGAGCGAACAGAATCCGCAGGACTGGTGGCGGGCCGTGTGCGATACCGTCCCCCGTGCGCTCAAGCAGGCCGGCATCGCGGCCGGCGACATTGCGGCCGTATCGTTCAGTGCGGGCGCGCATACGCCGGTCCTCGAAGACGCTGACGGCAATCTGGTTCGGCCCGCCATTCTCTGGAACGACCAGCGCAGCGGCGAAGAATCGCGCGAACTGCAGGAGCGTCATGGCGAGCGGATTCTCGCCCTCGGCCTGAACCGCCCCGCGCCGACCTGGACCATGCCGCAATTTCTCTGGCTCGTTCGCAACGAACCGGAAGCCGTGAAGAAGGCCGCTCGCGTATACATCGCCAAAGACTGGCTGCGCTCGCGCCTGACCGGCACGTGGGAAACCGACCGCACCGAAGCGGTAGGCACCCTGCTCTTCGATCCCGCGCAAGACGCATGGTCAAGGGAACTGTGCGATCTCGCGCAATGGAATATCGACACCTTGCCGCCAGTGGTCGCGCCAACCACCGTGGTCGGCAAGGTCACCGCCAGCGCGGCACGTGAAAGCGGTCTTGCCGAAGGCACGCCGGTCGTCTGCGGCACCTCGGACACCTCGATCGAAACCTTCGGCGCAGGCTCGGTCGCCGCCGGCGATGGCACCATCAAACTGGCAACCGCCGGGACGGTGAGCGTTGTCAGCAGCAGGCCGCGCGTCCATCCGACACTGATCAATTACCCGCTGGCCGTACCCGGCCTCTGGTATGTGATCACCGGAACCAACAGCTGCGCGTCGGCGCACCGCTGGTTCCGCGACCGTTTTCTGATGACGCCCGGCATCAGCGGCAGCGACGCCTTTGCCGAGATGGACCGATTGGCAGGCACCGTCGCGCCGGGCGCGGAAGGTTTGCTGTTCCACCCCTATTTGCAGGGCGAGCGCGCGCCCTACTGGGATCCGATGTTGCGGGCGGATTTTGTCGGCATGACCTTCCGTCACGACAAGGCGCACTTCTCGCGCGCCATCTACGAAGGCATCGCATTCTCGCTGCGTGACGTGCTGGAGCAATTCCGCGCGCAGGACATGGATATCAGGACGGCGCGCATCATTGGCGGCGGCTCCAAAAGCGCGACCTGGCGGCAAATCGTTGCCGACATTCTCAATGTCGAAATCCTTTTGCCGGAAACGACGGATGCCTCCTTCGGCGCAGCGCTGCTTGCCGGCGTCGGGGTCGGCGTTTTTGCCGACGAAATGACTGCTGCCGGACGCTGTGCGCGCATCGTCGGCCGCTCGCTGCCCGATCCGGAAAATGTGGCGTTCTACGACAGACTGTTCCGCGTCTACAAGGATGCGCAGGCAGGTTTGGCCCAGGTCAATCACGCTCTTTCACGCATGACGGGATAGCCACGATGACAAAAATTGTTCTGTCCCAGGTAAGCAAGCGCTACGGCGAACAGGCCGTCGTGGAAAACCTCGATCTGGAAATGGCGGATGGCGAATTCATCGTGCTGGTCGGGCCGTCGGGTTGCGGCAAATCGACGACGCTGCGCATGATCGCCGGCCTCGAAGACGTGAGCAGCGGCGCAATACGGATCGGCGACCGCGATGTGACGGGACTCCAGCCCGGTGAGCGGAACATCGCGATGGTGTTTCAGAATTACGCGCTCTATCCGCACAAGTCGGTCTACGAAAACCTCGCCTTCGGCCTGCGCATGCGCAAGGTTCCGGCGGCCGAGATCGAGAGCAAGGTGCGCTGGGCGGCGCAGATGCTCGGTATCGAGAATCTGTTGACCCGCAAGCCGCGCCAGTTGTCGGGCGGACAGATGCAGCGCGTCTCCCTCGGACGAGCGCTGGTCAGATCGCCCGAGGCCTTCCTGCTGGATGAACCGCTGTCGAATCTCGATGCCAAGCTCCGTATCAGGATGCGCGAGGAAATCGGGCAACTGCACAAGCGCGTCGGCACCAACATGATCTATGTCACGCATGACCAGGTCGAGGCCATGACCCTGGGCGACCGCATCGTGATCATGAATCAGGGTCGCGTGCAGCAAGTCGGCAAGCCGCTCGACGTCTACGACAAGCCCGCGAATCTGTTTGTCGCCGGTTTCATCGGCGCGCCTGAAATGAATCTGATCAAGGGGACGCTGCAGGAAGTCCAGGGCCGCATCATGTTCCAGGGACCGGGCATTTCCCTGCCCGTTCCGCCAGCGATGCCGAACAAGGCCAGGCCGGGCACGGAAGTCGTTCTCGGGATACGTCCCGAGCATGCAAGCATGACGAGCGGCCATGGCGATGGCACGGCCGGAACAATCTCCCTGGTCGAGCAAATGGGGCCGCATACGCTCACGGTCCTTGACCTGGACTGCGACAAGACCTCCCCCTCCGCGGCTCCATCCCGTTTTCGCGTGCTGTCCGCGCGGCGCGACGAAGTGCGCACAGGGGAACGTTGCCGCGTGCATCCGGACCCGTCCCGCATCCATTTATTCGATGCAGCATCGGGCAACAATTTGGCGATGTAGTAATTGCAGTTGATGCAGTTGATTGATGCAGTCCTGACATATCCAATAACCAAGGAGACGACAATGAAACAGGATGACAACAACGATTTACTGACGCAGGATGCCCGGCTCGCACAAATGCCCGCCCCGGTCCGCAGACGCGATGTGCTGAAATCGGTCGCAGCGGGATTGACGCTGATGAGCGTCGGCAGTCCGGCGGTGTTCGCCCAGCCAAAAACGATTCGCTTTCTGAACGCGGAACCTGGCCGCGATTCCGTGCGTGCGCTGCGGGTGGCAGCCGCCGAGTATGAAAAGAAATTCGGCGTCAAGGTGGTGATCGATACGGTGCCGCCGGATGATGCCTACAACAAGCTGCAAAGCTCCATCGCCGCCGGCGCGCCATACGACGTCGGCACGCTCGCATTTGCCGGACATGTATTGCTGCTCGCGCAGGCCGGCAAACTGGTTCCGCTCACAAAGCTGGTGAAAAAGAACACCTGGGGCCCCAACATCCTCTTCCCCGTCAATGGCGAAAATTACTGGTATCCCTACGACTACAATTTCTGCTGGATGTACTACCGCAAGGATCTGTACCAGCAGAAGGGGCTGAAGGTTCCGACCACCTGGGATCAGATGGCGGAGAACTGCAAGGCGCTGACCGAAGGCGGAAAGTTCGGCGTCGGCCACCCTGTCGGCGGCAACGCGGCAACGCAATGGATGTCGATCGGCTATATGTGGGCCGATGGCGTACGCCTGCTGGACAACAACTTCAAGCTGATTGCCGACAATGCGGAAATGAAGCCGAAGATGATCGCGTATCTCGACTTCATGAAGAAAATGTCTCCGAGCATGCCGCCGGGGATGACCCAGGCTCTGTTCGGCACGGTACTCGGCCAGTATTCCGGCGGACAGATTGCGCATGCCCCTTACGCAGGCCGCCTGATCGAGGTGCTGGAAGACAAGGCCCCGGACCTGGTGGCAAAGACCGGCTTCTTCATGTACCCGGACAGCGCCGGCAAGGGGTCGGCGGTCAATCACGGCTACGACGGCTGGGTGGTGCTCAACACGCCGATGCAAGACGAGTCGCTCAAGTTCATGGAATGGTTCATCGAGAACCACTACATCAATTTCCTGCACTCTGCGCCATTGCACTTCCAGCCGCCACGCATGGATGTGTACGACGACATCCGCTGGCGCGCGCACCCGATGGTCGAAAAGCATGCGGATCTCGTTGCCTTCATGAAGAGCATGCTGACGCGCAAGGACATCGCCATCCGCTCCATCGACACCGAAGGTCCGACCGTCGATCTGCGGCCCGGCAAGATGTTTGAATCGTTCGCGATCTGCGACGCGATCCAGAACGTCTTGTACAAGGGGATGCCTTCCGCCGAAGCAGTCGATCTCATGTCTGCGAAGTACCGGGCAGTGCTTCCCGCTGCCTGATGCATCTCCAGGCAGGCACACAAAAGTTTTTTGGCAAGAATCCAGTGTCCTGATGAAGGCAGGATGCGCCATGCGCACCCTGCTGACATCCCTCGGACGGATGGAAAACCTGCATTCGGCCCGGGCTTTGTCAAAGACTTTTTCTGACCTGCTTTGCAGTCTGTTGAAACACACGTCCCACCCGCTCATCACAGACCGGACGGGACTCACATGACAATCGACTCTTGAGGCCGGCGACGCGTATGCTTTCCTTCCGTACAACCAGCGACAAGCTCCTGCTCGTCTTCTTCATTGCCAGTGTCGCGGTCACGCTGGTGCTGATCCTGTTCCCGGCTTTGCACGCGATACAGCTCAGTTTTTACCAGTCCGAATCCTTCGTTTCCGCACGCACATGGATCGGTATCGGAAACTATCTGCGGGTCTTGAACGAACCCGGCTTCTGGCGTGCCTTCCTCATCGGGCTCAATTTCAGCGTCCTGACCATCGTGCTGCAAGTCGTGCTGGGCATTGCCTGCGCGCTGCTGCTGGACCAGCCATTCTTTGGCCGACCGGTGATTCGCGGACTTGCCATCCTGCCCTATCTGCTGCCAACCGTCGTGGTGGCGGTTGCCTTTCAATGGCTGCTCGACGGCAGTCTCGGCCTGTTGACGATCTGGGCCGAGCGTCTCGGGTTCGGCCGGCCGGCCTGGTTCGAGCATCCGACGATGGCCATGCTGATCGTGGTCGTCGCCAGCGTATGGACCTGGACGCCGTTCGTGACCATCTCCTTCCTCGCGGCGCTGCAGACCATTCCTAAATCGCTCCATGAAGCGGCGCGCGTCGACGGCGCCGGCCCGTGGAGCCGTTTCTGGCATGTGACCATCCCGATGCTGGTGCCGATGCTGACGGTGATCGTTCTGTTGCGCAGCATCTGGATGTTCAACAAATTCGACATCATCTGGCTCATGACCAAGGGCGGTCCCTTGTCGGCCACCGAGCATTTGCCCGTGCTTGCCTACCGGCGCGCGTTCATGCAATACGATGTCGGCGGCGGCGCGGCCATCGCCACGCTGTCATTTGCCGTGCTGTCGCTTCTGATCATCGTGTATTTCTATTTCTATCCGCTGGACGGAAAGGATGGCAATCAATGATGGAACGCTCCCTGCATCTGCGCGCACTGACCCTGGTGGCCGCCGCGCTCCTGGGGTTGTGGTCATTCTTTCCGATCTACTGGATGATCGCTTCCAGCTTCCGGCCGGAGCGCGATCTGTTCGCGGAACCGACACTCATCCCGAAAACCATCGACTGGAAATTCGGCTCCTACCGCAACCTGCTTGAGCTGACCGACTATCCGGTGCAATTTGCAAACAGCGTGCAGGTGGCGCTGGCCGTGGTGGTCATCACGCTGCTGATTTCGGTTGTCATTGCCTATGTCGTGACGCGCTATCGCATACCCGGTAAAACCGTGATCATCGGCAGCATGCTGTATGCGTACATGTTCCCTCCGCTGCTGCTGGCGATTCCGCTGCTATCGATTTTTGCGCGTCTGGGGATGGCAGACCACCTGATATCCGTGGTGCTGGCGCATTGCACCCTGAGCATTCCGCTCGGGGTCTGGATGCTGTGGGGATTTTTCAAGGCCATGCCGTTCGACCTGGAGGAAGCCGCGATGGTGGATGGCTGTTCGCGTGCCGGCGCGTTCTTCCGCATGGTGCTGCCGCTGTCGGCCCCCGGGATCATCACGGTTGCGATTTTCTCGTTCCTGCTGTCATGGACCGATTACGTATTCTCATTCGTGCTGGTCAACAGCGATGCCAACAAGACGCTCCCGGTCGGACTTGCCTCGATCCTCGGGACCTTCGATGCGCGCTGGGGAGAGCTGATGGCGGGCGCGACGCTGATTGCCCTGCCGCTCTTCGTGATGTTCATGTTCCTCAGCCGCTACTTCATCAAGGGCCTTGCGGCCGGTGCCATGAAAGGATGACCATGGATTTCGGACTCGCGGGAAAAGTCGCGCTGATTACCGGCGGCGGACGCGGCATCGGATTTGCGGACGCACGGGCGCTTGGCGCGGAAGGCGTCACCGTCATCATCATTGAACTCGATGAAACAGCGGCGGAGCATGCCGTGGCCACGCTGAAAGAAAGCGGCGTCAACGCATTCCATTATGTGGGCGACGCTGCGGACGAGACGGTGGCAAGGCATGCCGTCGATGATGTTGTGAAGCGCTTCGGACGCATCGATATCCTGATCAACAATGCGGGCATCGGCGTCAAGCCCGCCTACCTGGTGGAAGACATGCCGGCCCAGGCGTGGGACGCCATGATTCATGTGCACATGAAAAGCACCTTCCTGTGGTCGCGGGCAGCAATCCCGCACATGAAGGCTGGCGGATTCGGCCGTATCGTCAATACGTCCTCGATGAACTTCACCGGCGGCGGCCGGCCCGGCGTTTCCCACTATGCCGCCGCCAAGGCCGGTATCCTCGGCTTCACGCAGACCCTGGCCAGAGAAGTCGGGCCGTTCGGCATTACCGCCAATGCGATCGCGCCCGGCTACGTCGACACCGACTTGATTGCGCAGTTTTCGGATGACATGCGCGAACGTCTCTGCAAGCAGAATCCGGTGGGCCGCACCTGCAAGCCATCGGAAGTCGCCGCGCTCGTGACATTCCTGTGCTCAAGCCAGGCGGCGTTTATCAATGGCGAGATTGTCTGCATGGATGGCGGCAGACGCGATTTTTATTGGGGCAACTGAAAGGAGAGGCTCATGCCGGTCAAGGCAATCGGTTTTCCCGGACGCTACTTGCAAGGTCCCGGAGCAATACGCGAACTCGGCAGCTTGTTGCGCGAGTTCGGCAGCAGGCTGCCGCTGGTGGTGGCGGACGATATCGTGCGGCAGGCGGCCGGCAGGGAACTGGATGAGGCATTGGCATCCGCAGGCATCACCGCCCGCCATGCACGCTTTCCCGGTGAATGCACGGCTGCCGTGATCGGCGGGCTTGCCGAGGAAGCTGCGAGCAGCGGCATCGACATGGTGATCGGCTTTGGCGGGGGCAAGACGATCGATACCGCAAAGGGCGTGGCAAAAGCGCTCGGCTGCCGGCTTTTCATCGTGCCCTCGATTGCCTCGAACGACTCTCCAACCAGTCGCCTGATCGTTCTCTACAACGAACAGCACATGGTGGCCGGCGTCGAGACGATGGTGCGCAATCCCGATGTCGTCCTCGTGGACACGGCGATCATCGCGCGCGCGCCGGCACGATTCTTCATTGCCGGTTTGGGCGATGCATTGAGCAAGAAATTTGAAGCAGCGCAATGCCATCTGGCCGGAGGAAAGAACTTCTTCGGGACCGAATCCCTGTCCACCGCGCGGCTGCTGGCGGATCGCTGCCATGACACCATTCTCGAATTCGGCCTGGATGCCGTCGCTCAGGTGCAAGTGCATGGAACGCCCAATGAAGCCGTGGAACGCTGTGTCGAAGCATCGGTATTGCTGAGTGGACTGGGCTTCGAAAGCGGCGGCCTGTCGCTTTCGCATGCGCTGACGCGGGGCTTTACCGCGCATGCGCAGTTGAGCAGGTTCCTGCATGGCGAACTGGTCGGGTTTGGCACGATTGTTCAGCTCATTGCCGAGGACCGGTCGGCAGCCGAGGTCCGCAAGCATGCGCGCTTCTGTCATTCGCTGGGATTGCCGGTACGCTTTGCCGACATGGATGTGGCGCATATCAGCGATGTCGAGTTGGCCGACATCGCCCAGAAAACATGCGCTGCGCCCTACATCGGCAACCTGCAGCCGGCAGCGGATGCCGAGCGTATCGTCGATTGCCTGCAGCGCGCGGATCGCCTGGGCAACAGCCTGATGCAGTAGTCGTAGTCGGCGCGTCAGGCAACGTCGTGCGGCTGTCCGGGCGCAGCGGTGGAGCCGCGCACTACCAGTTGCAAAGGATGGAGCATGGAGTTGATCTGCGTTTTCCGCCCTTCGATCAAATCAATCAAACCGATCGCACCGTCATAGCCCATCTGCTCGACCGGCATCTGCACCGTGGTCAGCGGCGGGAACATCGCTTCTGCAATGGGCCCGTCATGCACGGTCACAACCGATAGATCCTCGGGAACCCGTATGCCGTATTGCTGTATCGCCATGATGGCGCCGGCGGCAGCGGCCAGCGTGATGGCAAACACCGCGGTGGGTGACGTCCCGGCTTGCCGGAGAACGGTGCGCATCGCTTCCGCTCCGCCCTTGATGGTGTAACCGGAAACCGCCACGAGGCCGGGATCAAAAGGAATCCCCGCTTCGGCCAGCGCATCGCGATAACCGGCGAAACGCCCGATGCCGGTAGAGGGATTGAGTTGGCCGGACAAATGCGCGATCCGGGTATGGCCGAGATCGATCAAATGTCGAACCGCGATTCTGGCTGCTTCGCTGCTGTCGAAGTAAATCGAATTGTCGATGCCTTGCATCGCGCGGTTCAACAGCACGACCGGCACCCTGGCTTTCCGGGCCGCGCGCAAGACGACACTGTTGTCGTCCAGTGTCGTGATCAGAAGCCCGTCGACGCGGTTGGCGCTCGCCAGCCGTTCATAAGCGTCATCATCCGGGAAGCCTTCTTCGATATGCGCGATCAGCAGCGAATATCCGCGTTCACGAGCGCCCCGCTCGGCCCCGATGATCATTTGGGAAAACACGGGATTATCCAGTTGGGGAACGGCGATTCCCAGCGAAAATGTCTTGGCCACGCGCAGACTGCGCGCCGTGATGTTCGGCTGGTAGTCAAGCCTTTTCGCGGCTTCCAGAATCCGCAGGCGCGTTTCCTCTCCCACGCGTTGTTTCTGATCGCCGCGCAGTACGCGCGATGCGGTGGAAACATCGACACCCGCATGGGAGGCGACATCGTTCAATGTCGCGCGCGCACTTGATGGAAGCGGAGACAGACTATCGCTTGGCAAATCTTTTGACATTGACGTGGCCCATGCCGCTTCACGCGGAAATTATGGATTGGCAACTGCCAACCCGTGTACTGTACCGATTCAACTATGCAGGATTGGCGCAGTGGAGATGCGCTGAATGTCCCATGCGCCAGCGCCCTCTTCCTCGTTTTTTCTCAAGGAAGTGAAACCTGATTTTACTCAGCTGCGTTGAACAAATTCAAAGCGTTTATTCACAAAAACGACAATAGAAAGCATTCCGGAACTCACATGACAAACATGACAAGCGATTGATCGTATTTGCTTTCCAAATACACAACACATTTTCAGGCGCTATCACCGCACCTGACTTGCATCTCCTCCGCCAATAAGCGCGGCATCCGGAAGCCGCCCTTTTTATTTGAAGCATGGTCGATTTACTCGGATAATCTCGTTTTACCTCAAAGAATTCCGCCTTGTCTTCATCCCCATCAAAAACGCTGGCCGACCGGATCGAGGATCTGTTGCCGCAAACGCAATGCACCAAGTGCGGCTACCCCGCCTGCCGTCCGTATGCGGAAGCGGTCGCGGCCGGCGCGGCGAATTACAACCAGTGCCCGCCTGGCGGGATGGAAGGCATCGCCCAACTCGCGCATTTGCTGGGCAAGCCGGTCATCCCACTCAATCCGGTCAACGGCATCGAGCGCCCGCGCCCGGTGGCCGTGATCGACGAGACGCTGTGCATCGGCTGCACACTGTGCATCCAGGCCTGCCCGGTCGATGCGATCGTCGGTGCGGCCAAGCAGATGCACACCGTGGTCACCGACCTCTGCACCGGCTGCGACCTGTGCGTGGCACCCTGCCCGGTCGATTGCATCGACATGGTCGAGGTCACGCCCGGCAAGACGGGATGGACCGCGTGGTCACAGCAGCAGGCCGACGATGCGCGCGAGCGCCACACTTTCCGCACCTTCCGCCTGCGGCGCGAAAAGGAAGAAAATGATGCGCGCCTTGCCGCCAAGGCGGCGGCAAAACTGAAGCAGGCCGAACTGGAAGCCGCATCATCGCCCGAAGAGCAAGCTGCACAGGAACGCAAGAAGGCGATCATCCAGGCCGCGATGGAACGCGCCCGCCTGAAGAAGGAGCAGATGGCGGCACAATCCACGCCCACCGCGCCAGCCTCGACCTCGCTCGTCGACGTGTCGCGCTCGGTGCGCAAAGGCATCGAAGAGATTGCGGAAAAACTCGAACAACAAAAGGGCAAGCAATGAACGCCGAAAAGCGACTGGAAATCTTCAGGCGATTCCGCACCGCAAACCCGCATCCGACCACAGAACTCGAATACATCACGCCATTCGAATTGCTGATCGCCGTCATCCTGTCGGCCCAGGCGACCGATGTGGGCGTGAACAAGGCGACGCGCAAACTGTTTCCGGTGGCGCCGACGGCGGCCGCGATGTATGCATTGGGCGTCGACGAACTGACCGCCTATATCCGCACCATCGGCCTGTACCGCACCAAGGCGAAGAACGTCATCGAAACCTGCCGCCTGCTGCTGGAGCGGCACGGCGGCGAAGTGCCGCGTTCGCGTGAAGCGCTCGAAGCGCTGCCCGGCGTCGGCCGCAAGACCGCCAATGTGGTGCTCAACACCGCGTTCGGCGAACCGACCATCGCGGTCGACACGCACATTTTCCGCGTCAGCAACCGGACCAATATCGCGCCCGGCAAGAATGTCGACGAAGTCGAACGCAAGCTGATGAAATTCGTGCCGGCGGAGTTCCGGCATGATGCCCATCACTGGCTGATCCTGCATGGACGCTACACCTGCATCGCGCGCAAGCCGCAGTGCTGGAACTGCATCATTGCCGATCTGTGCGAATATCAGCCGAAAACATCCCTGCCGTCGAAAGGCGTCTAAGGGCTATCGCAAACGCAATATTCTTGAAGCAATGTTCAATCCATCCCAGCACGACGTTCGCCGATTCTTTTGCGAGACCTTCCGCAAGCAGCGCGCAGGTGAAATCCTGACGCCACTCGAAGCCATCGCGCGCGACTGGATCGTGCAGCACCCGGAATATGACGATGCGTTGAAAGACGTGGATGCGGCACTGGCAGCCGACTATTCGGTCGAACGCGGCCAGAGCAATCCCTTTCTGCACTTGTCGATGCACTTGTCCATTGCCGAGCAGATATCGATCGATCAACCACCGGGCATCCGCGCCGCCTTCACGGCGTTGGCGCAGCGGCTCGGTTCCGGACATGAAGCGCACCATCAAATGATGGAATGCCTCGGCGAGATGGTATGGGCATCGCAGCGCAGCGGCTTGCCGCCGGATGGCGCGGCCTATGTTGACTGCATCAAGCGGCGATAAGCCCGCGTACTTCCGAAAACAAAAAAGCCACGGAAACCGTGGCTTTTTCATGCTGCGATCGCGCTGCATATTGCAGCGCGTATTTCATTGCTTACCTGCGCAATACGAGCACGCTCGGCAGGCTGTGCAAATAGGCAGCGATATCCTGAACATCCTGACGCGACAGCGGCTTGACCTGGGCGCCCATGATCGCGTTGCTGCGGCCGTTCGCACCGTCGCCGCCGCGCTGATAGCTGATCAACGCACGCTCGAGATAATCCTGGTGCTGGCCCGCCAGCTTTGGATAGCTCGGATCGATCGGTGTGTTGTAATCCTTGCCATGGCAGGCAAAGCAATTGTACTTGTCAGCGGCAGCCTTGCCCGCCGCGATATTGCCGGCAGCGAATGCGCTGAACGAAATCGCGGAAGTGGCCAGAACGGCGGCGCATGCAAAAATCTTTTTCATCACGTATCCCCTTATTTCTGCTCGGCGTAGTAAGCGGCGACGTCAGCAATATCCTGATCCGTCAAACCAGCAGCGATGCCACGCATCGAAGGATGCTTGCGCTCGCCTTTCTGGTAGGCCCGCAGCGCATTCTCGATGTACTTGGCCGATTGACCGCCGATCATCGGTACCTGATAAACCTCGGGGAACGTGGTCTTGTAGCCCGGAATGCCGTGGCAGCCGATGCACATCGAAACCTTGTTCTCAGCTGCTTTGGCATTACCGACGACATCCGCCGCTGCGGCGAGATTGGCGACACCCGCAAGCGCGAGAAGCGCAATTAGTTTTTTCATGATAGCTGGGGTAATTTAATGCGAAATTGGCTCAGTGCGGCAGCGGACTGCATGGGCTTGGGCAACGACTTTAAAAGTTGCTTTGCTGCACTAAAAACGCTTAATTTTACCTTAAGACCGTTTTGCAGTCCATGGCGATTCTTGTATCGGAATTGCGCTTGATCGATGTTGACCGACTGACATCTTCCGCCTTCACCATTCACTGCCGGGCACGTCTCGACGACGCAATCATCCTGCATCATGCTTCGAATTTCGCCGAATTCAGCCAGAAAACGCCGCACTCTTTCTCGCTTATACTTGATTTCATTTTCCTCGAACTGATACAAAACCATGCGACAAGAGACACGCTTCGAAGGCTCCGGAAATTATGTGGCGACCGCCGACCTGAAACTGGCGGTCAATGCGGCACTGACGCTGCAACGCCCGCTGCTGATCAAGGGCGAACCCGGCACCGGCAAGACCATGCTGGCCGAGGAAGTCGCGGCCGCGCTCGGCATGCCGCTGTTGCAGTGGCATATCAAATCCACCACCAAGGCGCAGCAGGGTCTGTACGAATATGACGCCGTGTCGCGCCTGCGCGATTCGCAGTTGGGCGACGAGCGTGTCAAGGACATTCACAACTATATCGTCAAGGGCGTTCTGTGGCAGGCGTTCACCGCCGATGAGCAGGTCGTGCTGCTGATCGACGAGATCGACAAGGCCGACATCGAGTTTCCGAACGACTTGCTGCGCGAACTCGACCGCATGGAATTCCACGTGTACGAAACGCGCGAGATGGTCAAGGCAAGGCACCGTCCGCTGGTCATCATCACGTCGAACAATGAGAAGGAATTGCCGGATGCCTTCCTGCGCCGCTGCTTCTTCCACTACATCAAGTTCCCGGACAAGGACACGATGGAGCAGATCGTCGATGTGCATTTCCCGCGGCTGAAGAAGGATCTGCTGGCGCAGGCGCTGCAGACCTTCTATGAAGTGCGCGACGTGGCGGGATTGAAGAAGAAGCCATCGACTTCCGAATTGCTGGATTGGCTGAAGCTGCTGCTGTCGGAAGACATCCCCGCCGAGGCGCTGCGCAGCAAGGATGCGAAAAGCGTGGTGCCGCCCCTTCACGGCGCGCTGCTGAAGAATGAGCAGGATGTGCATCTGTTCGAGCGGCTGGTGTTCATGTCGCGCACGAATCGTTAAGAAGCCATGATCAACGTTGAGCCAGTGACGCTGGAATCGAACGGCGTTCGCCTCGAACCGATGACGGCTGCGCACGTATCCGAGCTTGCGCGCGCCGCGCAGGATGGCGCGCTCTGGAATATCCGGGTCACATCGGTACCGGCCCCGGGCGATGAAGGCACCTATGTGAACACGGCGCTCGAGATGCGTGCTGCCGGCTCCCGCCTGCCCTTCGTCGTGCGTGAACTGGCCGGCGACAAGATCATCGGCACCACCAGCTATCACGACATCATGCCGACGATAGACCGCGTCGAGATCGGCTATACCTGGTACGCGAAATCCTGGCAGCGCACACACGTCAATGCGAGCTGCAAGCTGATGCTGCTGGAGCATGCGTTCGACACGCTGGGATGCAAGGTCGTCGGCTTCCGCACCGACAACTTCAATCATGCGTCGCAAGCCGCGATCGAGCGTCTTGGCGCAAAACGCGATGGCGTGATTCGGCATCATGCCTTGCGGCGCGACGGCACCATCCGCGATACCGTGATGTACAGCATCGTCGCGGGAGAATGGCCAGAAGTGCGCGCGCAACTGCACTACCGGCTCGCCCGCAATCAGCAACGCCTGGAGGCATGACATGCTGATCGATTTTTTCTTCACGCTGAAAGACGCCAAAATCCCGGTGTCGATCAAGGAATTCCTGATCCTGCTGGAAGCGATGCAGAAGAACGTGATCAGTCCGTCGCTCGACGATTTCTATTACCTTTCGCGCACGACACTGGTCAAGGACGAAGCACATTACGACAAGTTCGACAAGGCCTTCGGCATGTACTTCCGAGGCGTCGATGCGATCTTCGAGAAGAATCCGGAGATCCCGCTCCAATGGCTGATGAAGCGCATGGAGCGCGAGCTGACGCCGGAACAGAAAGCCGCGATCGAAAAGTTCGGTTACGACAAGCTGATGGACCGTCTGAAGGAGCTGCTGAAGGAACAGAAGGAGCGTCACGAAGGCGGCAGCAAGTGGATCGGCACCGGCGGCACTTCGCCGTTCGGCAATGGCGGCAACAATCCGGAAGGCATCCGCATCGGCGGCGAAGGCGGCAACCGCTCGGCGGTGAAAGTGTGGGAAGCGCGCTCCTATCGCGACTACGGCGACGAGCGCGAACTCGGCACGCGCAATATCAAGGTGGCGCTGCGCCGTCTGCGCAAGTTCGCGCGCGAAGGTGCGGAAGAGGAATTCGCGCTGGACGACACGATCCGCGCGACCGCGCACAACGCCGGCTATCTCGACATCAAGATGCAGCCGGAGCGCAAGAACAACATCAAGGTACTGATGCTGATGGATGTCGGCGGCACGATGGACGACCACATCGCGCGCACCGAAGAATTGTTCTCGGCGGCGAAGACCGAGTTCAAGAACATGGAGTTTTTCTACTTCCACAACTGCGTGTACGACTATGTGTGGAAGAACAACCGGCGACGTCATGCGGAGCGTTTCCCGACCTGGGACATTCTGCGCAAATACACGCCCGACACCAAGTTGATCTTCGTCGGTGACGCCACCATGAGCCCGTACGAAATCCTGCAGCCCGGCGGCTCGGTCGAATACAACAACGAGGAAGCGGGCGCAGTCTGGCTGCAGCGATTCACCAGCACCTTCCCCAAGTTCATCTGGCTCAATCCGGAACCGGAAGGATTGTGGCAATACCGGCAGTCGATTTCGGTGATCCGTCAGATCATGAACAATCGCATGTTCCCGGTCACGATCGACGGGCTGGAACGCGGGATGCGCTTGTTGAGCAAGTAGGACGCGGCGAACCTCGGCGCGGATTCAGCGCAGGAAGGGCATGAACTTCTTGAGCGCGCTCAACATGTGCTGCGGCGCCAGCGGCTTGATGAGGTAGCCGTCTGCGCCGACATGGCGCGCCTGCTGCATATCGTATTCGGCAGCATTGCCGACCAGCAGCATCACCGTGCTTTTCGCCGGCGCGTCCTTTTCCTTGATGGCCCAGCACAAACGGTACGGGTCCACCTCCTGAGCGGAGGTGTTGATCATGGCGACCGCCACGACTTGCTGCCGGCATGCGTCGAGCGCCTGGTCTTCAGAGTCCGTCCAGACCACAGGCACGTTGTGACGCGTCAGCAGTTCGGCCAGAAAATCGCGCAGCGCCGGCGTCTTGTCCACCACCAGCACCGCGCCTTGGTCGGGACGCTTGACGCGCATGCGTTCATATTCAGCCGGATCAGCATTCGAATCGAGCCGCGCACGGCGACGGCGCTCCGGCACGATCACGATGTCGGACGCCTGCAATCGCGACAAGGCATCGGCGCGCCTTTCCACCAGTTCATCCAGCACCTCGAACAACTTTGGCCAGCAAATCGGCCGCTCCACACATGGAAACGGCAAGTCCATTTTCGGGACACCGACCAACAGCGCCGGCCGGATCACGCTGGGGTGCATGCTCGGCAATGCCGCCAGGGCTTTCAGATCGTCGGCGTTGACGAGGTACAGGTTGGGGTCCTGCAGGTTGTCGTCAGCCAGCGCGAAGTAGCCGTATCCCTTGCCTTGTTCAGTGGCAAAGATCGATTCGAATGCCGCTTGCTCCTGCTCGGAGAAGCCGATCAGGCGGACGGCGAATGGAAAATACGGGCGTGACATGGTGTTGCATTTTATAAAGTTTTTCGTGCCTTGTTGCAAGCTTGGCGGGGTTTTTGCCCATATCCGGGCAATTTTCATCTTTCGAACCACAAGTGGAATTTCACGCTTGCGTATCTCCGCGCAACATCGTAATGCGGCGATCGCCATCGACGATGCGGCCCGCCGCGCCGGCGTCGATTCTCAGCGATTACAAAACGAATTCCGACAACTGCAGGTCGGCCTCCAACATCTCCGAATGGCCAGCGTGCCATCAGCTTGCTTCAGCACCAGCTCATGCTGTTCATCGCGGGTCACCAACTTGCATGTCCTGAATCAAGGATCCGGCTTTGCGCATCGTCATCGTGCCGAGTAAGAAGCATTTGACCCAAATCAAGGAAACCGCACCAAAGAAAACCCATCCTGAACATGATCATCATGGGGTCGCACGGACGCGGCGCATTCAAGAAACTGATCATGGGTTCGGTCGCGTCCAAGATGCTGGCGATGGATGCCGACATCCCGGTGCTGATCGTGCGTTGAGCTTTTTTGCTGGATGAATTGCGGCGCGGCGCCTTCGCCGCAAATACAAGGTACAAGGTCTGGTTTGCAATGTCACCGCCCATCTCAAGATCGGAACGGCCCTTGCAGCAACTGCCTGTTGGCATGCTCGCCAATGCGCTCTCCTGTGCGGCCAATGCCATCTTCCTGACCGACCGTACCGGGCATATCGTCTGGGCCAACGAAGCGTTTTGCCGATTGAGCGGCTATTCCCTGCAGGAAGTCCTCGGTTACACGCCCGCCATGGTGAATTCCGGCATGCAAAGCGACAGCTTTTATGCGGACCTGTGGCGCACCATCCTGACCGGCAATGCGTGGCGCGGACGGATGGTGGAGCGTCGCAAGAACGGGGCGCTGTACTCAGTCGAGGAAACCATCACGCCGCTGCGGGACGAACAAGGTGTCATCACGCATTTCATCGCCATCCAGCTGGACATGACGCTGCAAAAGGAGGGGAGCGAGCATGAACGGGAACATTACCTTGCCTATCATGACGTATTGACGGGTTTGCCCAACCGCACGATGTTTGTCAATCTGGAGCAGCAAGCTCTGTCCTACGCAAAACGCGAGCAGCTTGCGCTGGCTCTGCTGTTTCTCGATCTCGACCGCTTCAAGGAAGTCAATGACGTGTTCGGGCACATCGTCGGCGACCGCCTGCTGCTGGCCGTGGCGGAAAGATTGATGGCCGCAATCCGGAAATCGGACACCGTGGCGCGCTTCGGCGGCGACGAATTCGCCATCCTTATCCCCAATCTCGCCGACACCGGCGTCGCCGTCAATCTTGCCCGCAAGCTGACCGCCATCATCGCCCAGCCGTTCAGAATCACCGAACGGGAACTGCACATCGGCGTCAGCATCGGCATCGCCATCTACCCGGACGATGGCGACACGCCCGAGGAATTGATGAAAAAAGCGGACGAAGCGATGTACCGCGCAAAAAAGAACGGGGGCAACACCTTTCGCTTTCCGGATCGGCATACGCCGTGATGATGCCGACGTGATGAGGCAGGATGGGCATCGCGAGACATCGCAGCGTTGCATATAAGAAACAATCCCGCCTCTGCCGGCTTCGCCTGCTTCCGTTTCCCTGCAGTTTCTCCGCAGTTTCCTTGAATGCGGCCCTGCCTCCGGTTTTCTTCGCATGCCGTTACGGCACTCTGGTTACAATCAAGGCCGACACACGCATTGGGCATTGCCGCCCGTTTGTGTTTAAATTCATTCCCGAAAGCAACAAATCAGGCAACATTCCGATCATCTGGCGTTTTAACTGAATGGCTACCAAAAAAACTTCCGACTATAGCGAAGCCTCGATCCGGGTTCTGAAAGGACTCGAACCGGTCAAGCAGCGGCCCGGCATGTACACCCGGACCGAGAATCCCCTGCATATCATCCAGGAAGTCATCGACAACGCCTCCGACGAAGCCCTAGGCGGCTATGGCAAGAACATTCTCGTCACCTTGAACACCGATGGCAGCGTCAGCGTCGAGGACGACGGGCGCGGCATCCCGGTCGGCCTTCATCCCGAGGAAAAGGTACCGACGGTCGAAATCGTCTTCACCCGCCTGCATGCGGGTGGCAAGTTCGACAAGGGTTCGGGCGGTGCATATTCCTTCTCCGGCGGCTTGCATGGCGTCGGCGTATCGGTCACGAATGCCCTCTCCTCGCGGCTGGAAATCACGGTGTGGCGTGAAGGTGGTGTGCATCAGCTCACCTTCGCCGACGGTGATGTGGTGGAAAAACTGAAATCGCGCGCTGCGACCAGGGATGACAAGAAATCCGGCACGCGCGTCACGGTGTGGCCGAATGCGAAGTATTTCGATTCCTCCGCCATCCCGCAAGCCGAACTGCTGCGCCTGCTGCGCTCGAAGGCCGTGCTGCTGCCGGGTGTCAGGGTCACGCTGGCCAACGCGAAGAACGGCGATACCCAGACCTGGCAATACGATCAGGGCCTGCGCGGCTATCTGCTCGAATCGCTGGCGCAGACCTCGAATGCCGAGCCGCTCATTCCGCTGTTCGAAGGCGCGCAATACGCCGGCGCCGATACCGAAGGTTTTGCGGAAGGCGAAGGCGCAGCGTGGGTGGTGGCATGGACCGAGGAAGGCAACATCGTGCGCGAGTCGTACGTGAACCTGATCCCGACGCCGGCCGGCGGCACGCATGAGTCCGGCTTGCGCGAAGGCTTGTTCGGCGCGGTGAAGAGCTTCGTCGAAATGCATTCATTGCTGCCCAAGGGCGTCAAGCTGCTGCCGGAAGACGTATTCGCACGCGTTTCCTTCGTGCTGTCGGCCAAGGTGCTCGATCCGCAATTCCAAGGCCAGATCAAGGAACGCCTGAATTCGCGCGATGCGGTGCGGCTGGTGGCGACCTATACCAGGCCGGCGCTGGAACTGTGGCTGAATCATCACGTCGATTACGGCAAAAAGCTGGCCGAACTGGTCATCAAGCAGGCGCAATCCCGCCTGCGCTCAGCGCAGAAGGTCGAGAAGAAGAAATCCTCCGGCGTCGCGGTATTGCCGGGCAAGCTGACCGATTGCGAATCGGATGACGTGTCGCGCAACGAACTGTTCCTGGTCGAGGGCGATTCCGCCGGCGGCTCGGCGAAAATGGGACGTGACAAGGAATTTCAGGCGATTCTGCCCTTGCGCGGCAAGGTGCTGAATTCGTGGGAAACCGAGCGTGATCGCCTGTTCGCCAACAATGAAATTCACGATATATCGGTCGCCATCGGCGTCGATCCGCACGGGCCGAATGACACGCCGGATTTGAGCGGCCTGCGCTACGGCAAGATTTGCATCCTGTCGGACGCGGACGTCGACGGCTCGCACATCCAGGTACTGCTGCTGACGCTGTTCTTCAAGCATTTCCCGCAACTGATCGCACGCGGCCACATCTGCGTCGCGCGGCCCCCGCTGTATCGTGTCGATGCACCGGCGCGCGGCAAGAAGCAGGCGCAGAAACTGTATGCGCTGGACGACGGCGAACTGGAAGCGATCGAGGACAAGCTGCGCAAGGATGGCGTGAAGGATGGCGGCTGGGCCATCTCGCGCTTCAAAGGCCTGGGCGAGATGAACGCGGAGCAGTTGTGGGAAACCACGATGAATCCCGATACGCGCCGCCTCTTGCCGGTATCGCTCGGCGATTACGATCTGACCGCCTCCGAAACGCGCTTCAACATGCTCATGGGCAAAGGCGAAGCCGCGGCGCGGCGCGCCTGGCTGGAAGAGCACGGCAACGAAGCGGAAGCGGATATCTGATGCGGTTTGTCCCGCTTTGCATCGCATTGTCCGTCGGCTCGGTGGCGCTGCCGGCGCTGGCCGACATCTACGGCTATGTCGATGCGGGCGGCGTCGAGCATTTTTCGACGGAGAAACTGGACGGCCGCTATCGCCTGTTCATGAAAGGCGGCATGGTGTTCGACAGCGCGCGCGCGGAACCTTCTTCGCCGGGCTCGCCGAAAAAATTGCCAGCCTCGCAGTATTTCGCTCAGCATCCGAACCTGAAAAAATACGAGCCGCTGCTGCATCAGGCGGCGCAGGATTTTTCGCTCGACCCGGCCTTGCTGAAGGCGGTGATGGCGGCGGAATCGGGCTTCAACCCGAGCGCCGTGTCACCCAAGGGCGCGGTCGGCCTGATGCAGATCATGCCTGCCACCGCCGAGCGCTACGGCCTGCAGGCGGACCGAAACCGGACGCTGACACAGAAACTGGCCGACCCGGGGATCAACATCCGGCTCGCCGCGCGTTACCTGCGCGACCTGCATGACATGTTCCCGTTGAAGCCGCACCTGGTGATCGCCTCCTACAACGCCGGCGAAGGCGCGGTGCAGAAGTACAACAACCAGATCCCCCCCTATCCCGAGACGGTCAACTACGTGAAAGTGGTGACGCAGTTTTATCAGCTTTTCAAACCATCATCCGACCGGGTTGCGGTCGGCGCATCCGATGTTGCCGTCCCTGTCGTCAAGCGCATCCGCATGACGATCCCCGGACGCAGCAACATGCCGACGATGACCAGTGAATAGAATAAAAGTGAAACACAATGACTGAACAAGCCAATCTCTTCGATCAAGCACCCGCCGGCGACGGCGAATCGCTGACGCTCGCCAGCTTCGCCGAGCGCGCCTATCTCGATTACGCCATCTCGGTGGTGAAAGGCCGCGCCCTGCCCGACGTCTCCGACGGCCAGAAGCCGGTGCAGCGGCGCATCCTGTTCGCGATGAACGAACTCGGACTGAACTCGACTGCCAAGCCGCGCAAATCGGCAGCGGTGGTCGGCGACGTGCTCGGCAAGCTGCACCCGCACGGCGACCAGTCGGTGTACGACGCGCTGGTACGCATGGCGCAGGACTTCTCGCTGCGTTATCCGCTGATCGACGGCCAGGGCAATTTCGGTTCGCGCGACGGCGACGGTGCGGCGGCGATGCGGTACACGGAAGCGCGATTGACGCCGATTTCGAAGCTGCTGATGGATGAAATCGACATGGGCACGGTCGATTTCCAGCCCAACTATGACGGTTCGACCGAAGAGCCGAAGTTGCTGCCGGCGCGTCTGCCCTTCGTGCTGCTGAACGGCGCATCCGGCATCGCGGTCGGCCTCGCCACCGAGATCCCGTCGCACAACCTGACGGAAGTGGCAAAAGCGGCAGTCGCCCTGATTCGAAATCCTCATCTCTCCCACAAGGAATTGATGGAGTTCATCCCCGGTCCTGACTTCCCGGGCGGCGGACAGATCATCACGCCCGCCTCGGTCATTTCGGAAATGTACGAAAGCGGGCGCGGCACGATGAAAGTCCGCGCACGCTGGAAGATCGAAGAGCTGGCGCGTGGCCAGTGGCAGGCAGTGGTTACCGAACTGCCGCCCGGGACGTCGTCACAGAAGGTGCTGGAAGAAATCGAGGAACTCACCAATCCCAAGGTCAAGCTCGGCAAGAAAACGATCTCGCCCGAGCAGATGGCCCTGAAGCAGATGATCCTGTCGGTACTCGACACGGTGCGCGACGAGTCCGGCAAGGATGCGCCGGTGCGCCTGGTGCTGGAGCCGAAGTCCAAGAACCAGGATCAGACCGAATTCATGAACATCCTGCTGGCGCACACCTCGCTGGAAACGGGTGCGTCGCTCAATCTGGTGATGATCGGCGGCGACGGCCGTCCGCGCCAGAAACCGCTGTCCGACATCCTGCGCGAGTGGATCGCATTCCGCTTCACCACGGTCACGCGCCGCACGCGTCACCGCCTGCAGAAGGTGGACGATCGCATCCACATCCTCGAAGGCCGCGAAGCGGTACTGCTGAACATCGACAAGGTCATCAGGATCATCCGTGAATCGGACGAACCGAAGACCGCGCTGATGCAGGCGTTCAAGCTGTCGGACCGCCAGGCGGAAGACATTCTCGAAATCCGCCTGCGCCAGCTGGCTCGCCTGGAATCGATCAAGATCCAGCAGGAACTGGCCGAGCTGCGCAACGAAAAGACCACGCTGCACGACCTGCTCGACAATCCGGCGTCGATGAAGAAACTCATCATCAAGGAAATCGAAACCGACGCCAAGCAGTACGGCGACGCGCGCCGCACCCTGATCGAGGAAGCGGAAAAGGCCGTCGTCGAGCAGAAAGTGATCGACGAACCGGTGGCCGTCGTCATTTCGCAAAAAGGCTGGGTGCGCGCACGCACCGGCCACGGCCACGACTCCGCGCAATTCACCTTCAAGGCGGGTGACGGCCTGTACGGCACGTTCGAATGCCGCACGGTCGATACGCTGCTCGCCTTCGGCTCGAACGGACGCATCTACTCGGTTTCCGTCGCGGCGCTGCCGGGGGCGCGCGGCGATGGCGTCCCGGTCACCACGCTATGCGAACTGGCCAGCGGTACGCGCCTGCTGCATTACTTCACCGGGCCGGCCGACACGACACTCCTGCTTGCCTCCACAGCCGGCTACGGCTTCACCGCCAAGGCGGGCGACATGGTCAGCCGCAACAAGGCCGGCAAGGCCTTTGTCACGCTCGATGAAGGCGACGAGCCGCTCGCACCCGGCGTGGTCGGCAGCAATGCCAGCGCAATCGCCTGCCTGTCGGAGAAAGGCCGTCTGCTGGTGTTCGGCCTCGATGAAATCAAGACCCTGTCGGGCGGCGGACGCGGCGTGATCCTGATGGAGCTGGAAAAGGACGAGAAGCTGCTTGCCGCGCAGGCCATCAGCCAGAAAGGCGTGACCGTATCCGGCACTGGCCGCGGCGGCAAGGAGCAGGAAGTGGCCTTGTCGGCATCGGGACTGGCATCGCATATCGGCAAGCGCGCGCGCAAGGGCAAGGTGCTGGACGCGAAGATCAAGCCGGCGGGACTGGCGGCAACCCGATAAAGCCAGCCGCCATCCATCGAAACCCGGTGGGAGCGTTGCGTGCAACGGCAACGCTCCCGTTCCCTGCAGCATCGAAAGAAACGCCGGATCGACCGCAGGTTCGACGCAGCGCCTCCCCGCACGCATAGTCGTACCTCCGCCCCCTCTTTCCAGCCGCCCTCGCTCCGGCATGGAACCAAATCCCGCCCGACGCCACTCAATCATGACAGCGAAATCGCAGTGAGATGGCAGCGGCGGCCAGGCAAACCGGCAACGTCACCGCCTCCAATACGCACCGCGACTCGCTCCGACAACACAACAACAAGGCGCGAGCGTGCAGCAATCACTCCTGCAGAAATCACTGAACAACCAGATGGCGCGGAAAGCCGTCTCCACTCTGGATTTTTCCAGGCTGCGGCAGGCCTGGGTCCGCATCGGACTGACCACGCAGCCCGCCGAACGCGATGCCGCCGAGGCCGCAGTCAGAAAGGCCTACCAGGCGGCCGGCCTCGCCGTGCCGGAAAAAGTGGTCTGGTGCGAATCGCCATTCTCGCAGGCGCTGGTACGCGCCATTGTGCTCGACCCGCACTTCGCCGATGGCGTGGTAAGCAGCATGTGGGTCAACGTAAAGAAAACCAACGGCCCCGGTATCCGGGACGACATAAAGGATGCCTTCTGCAGCAGCATGCGCCTGTTCGACACCGGCGCGGTCAAGCAGAGGCTGATCAATGCGATCAAGAACGATGTCACGGCAGGCATGTATGAACACATGCTCGGCACGATGAACGAGAGCGTGCGCTTCAGCGCAACCGATAGCGTGTGGCAAAGCATCTGGCACAGCGTATGGGAAAGCACCGAAGACTGCATCCTGACTGCGATCGGCGACGGCATCCGCGCCGCAGTGAAAGCGCAGGACAAGCAAGTGCTGGAAGACACGATCAGGAGCCGGCTCACGGCATGCATCGGTGACTCGGTCAAGACGACGGTCTGGGACGGCGTGATGGAAAATGCATGGGCCAACATCCGCAGCGGCGCCGACAGCAAGGCGCGCGTGAGTGCGTGGAAGAATCTGTGGGAAGTCCTGCAAAAACCGATCTGGGAAAACATCGCGAGCCCGATCGGCGAACACGTGAAGACCTGCGCCAGCGGCAGCGCGCAAGCGAGCGGCTACGGTCAACATGACGCGTACTGGCTATCGTTCTATGCCTACTTCCGCGAGGTGGAGGGTCTGGAGGAAGAAACCGAGCAGATCACCGGCCTGCTGGATCTGGCCAAGACGGCGGGATGGTTCACCCCGCATGCCAGGGTGTGCTGGGTCAGCGAAAGGCCGCGCACGCTGTCGCTGAACGACAAGGGAAAACTGCATTCCAGCGACGGGCCGGCGCTGACTTACCCGGATGGGTGGCAGGTCTATGCAACGGATGGCGCGCTGCGCTTTTCGAGCGTTCCGCAATAAACAAGGACATGCTGGCTGCTTCCATCGGTTGACCAGCACACCCCATCAAGCATGGAGAGAACACAATGACCAACAGAATCCCCCACAATTTTCAGTCGCCAACCACTCTGCACGAGACCGAAGCATCTCGTAGAACGTCCACGGCGAAAACCGGGACGACAACCGGGACGCCAGTATCCGCGCAAAAAATCGGCGGCGGTGAAGCCACTGCGAAACTTTCCCGCGGCACAGGTGGCGCCTTGCAAAACTCGCTCATGGAAAAGTTGGGGCAGGCAGGAAAGCTCGCCGCGCAGAACAGCGGGCCAGGCATCGACATCGCAGCGAAAGCCTTCGGCAACACCCCGGCAGTCAAGGTCGCCGCCACGTTGGCCAATGCGGCGGCTGGATCCGGCAATACAGCTCTCGCGCTGGGCTTGCTGGAGAAGCACCCTGAATTGAAAAAACTCGTGTGCGGCCTCAACGGTTGGACCGTGGGTCAGGAAGCGGAGGCTTTCAAGGACATGAAACGACCCGGTTTTTGACGGGTCCCCTCGCCGGCAATGTCACGCCATGCACGCTGCACGGCGTGACATTTGTCGCGCGCCGCGGTTCGTGATACCGGCGCGCACACTGATCACACTTTCGTCTTGATCAAGGCACCGAGCCGCGCAATCCCCTCACGAATCTTCTCCGGCGGCACCGTCACGAAGCTCAAACGCAGGGTATTGGACTCCGGCACGTTCGCATAGAACGGCGCGCCGGGCACGAAGGCGACATTTTGCGCAATCGCTTCATCCAGCAACTTCATGCTGTCGATGTGCTTCGGCAAGGTGACCCAGGTAAACATGCCGCCTTCCGGCTTGGTCCACGTCACGCCCGCCGGGAAATGCTCGGTCAATGCCGCGTCCATTACCTGACACTGCTCGGCGTAGAGCTTGCGGATCGTCGGGATATGCTGATCGAGGAAACCGTCCTTGATCACTTCGTACACCACCATCTGCGTCAGCTGCGAGGTGTGCAGGTCGGCGGCCTGCTTGGCCTGCTCCAGCTTCTGCACCAGCGGCAGCGGCGCGACAACATAACCGAGGCGGATGCCAGGCGTCAGCACCTTCGAGAACGAGCCCATGTAGACCACGCCCTGCGGGTTCATCGAGATCATCCTGGGCAGCGGCGCGGCGCGATAGCTGAGTTCACCGTAAGGATCGTCCTCGATCAGCGGCACGCCCAGGCGCGCGCAGGCCTCGACCAATGCGGCGCGGCGCTCGACCGAGAGCGTGCGTCCGGTCGGGTTCTGGAAATTGGGCAGCGCGTACAGCAACCGGGCGTCCTGCCCGATGGCCGGCACCGCTTCCGGTATCAAACCATCCTCGTCGGTCGGAATCGACATATATTGCGGCTGATACACCGAGAATGCCTGCAAGGCGCCGAGATAGCTCGGCGTCTCGACCAGCACCTTGCTGCCTTCATCGACCAGCACCTTCGCCAGCAAATCGAGCGCCTGCTGCGAACCGGATGTCATCAGCACCTGCTCCGGCAGGATTTTCGCGCCGCCGCGCGATAGGCGGTCCGCAACCCATTCGCGCAGCGGTCCGTAACCGTCGGTCGGGCCGTATTGCAAGGCCACCTTGCCCTGGCGCGACAGTACGGCGTCGAATGCGGCCTGCATTTGCGCCACCGGAAAGGTCGCAGGCGACGGCAAGCCGCCAGCGAAGGAGATGACTTCCGGACGCACCGTGATCTTCAGGATTTCGCGGATCACGGAGCTTTGCAATTGCTGCACACGCTGTGCGAAATGCCATTGGATGGGAGCGGGATTTTCTGGCTTCATGCTTATCTCACGGTATCAATGCTGTATGGACCTGTTTGCGGCAATTCCTTGAACGGAGCAGCATTGAACAACACCGCTGTATTCAAGGGAATGTCGATTACTACGCGACTTCTGCGATCAATTCGATTTCGACGCAGGCGCCCAGCGGAATCTGCGCAACGCCGAACGCGGAGCGCGCATGCTTGCCCTGCTCGCCGAAGATTTCAACGAACAATTCCGACGCGCCATTGGTGACCAGATGCTGTTCAGTGTAGTCGCCGGTCGAATTGACGAGGCTCATTACCTTGACGATGCGCTTGACGCGATTCAGGTCGCCGCCACACGCTGCCTGCAAGGTCGCCAGCAGATCGATCGCGACGGCGCGCGCAGCCTCTTTGCCCTCTTCGGTCGTGACGTTCTTGCCAAGCTGACCGACCCATGGCTTGCCATCCTTCTTGGCAATGTGACCGGACAGAAACACGGTGTTGCCAATTTGTGCATGCATCACATAGGCGGCGGCGGGCGCCGCTACTGCGGGCAATTCGATATTCAAGGCTTTGAGCTTGTCGTAAAAGGACATCGGCGACTCCAGAAATAATGCCATCGCAATGCACGTCGATCCGCATCGGGATGGCAGGGTGAATGATGCCCCGATTTTACCCTCAACGAGGGTCGTGCATCAGCTTGATTGTCCATGTCATCGCTTGATCGTCATGCGCCGTCCGATGGCGACGACCGCGAGCACGGCCACGGCAAACAGGATGTTTTTCGCATCCAGCGACTCGTCGAGGATCAGCGCCGCGCCGAGAAGCGTCAGGAAGGGTTGCAACAATTGCACCTGCCCCACGCGCGCGATGCCGCCCAGTGCCAGGCCCTTGTACCAGAAGAAGAAGCCGATGAACATCGAGAACACCGACACATAGGCGAACCCCAGCCAGGCCTGCGGCGATGCGCTGACGCCATAACGCCAGCCGAGCCATGCCGTCACCGGTATCAGGATCGGCATCGACAGCAGCAGCGCCCACGAGATCACCTGCTGCCCGCCCATCGTCTGCGACAAGCGGCCGCCCTCGGCGTAACCCATGGCCGCCGCGATCACCGCGCCGAACAAGGCGAGGTCGGCGACATGCAGTTCACCGCCGCCCTGCCACAGCGCAAACGCAACCACGATGCCGCTGCCGGCGATGGCGGCCAGCCAGAAACCGATTGAAGGCCGCTCGCCGAATCGCAGTGCACCGAACAAGGCCGTCGCCAATGGCAGGATGCCGAGCACGATCGCGCCATGCGACGCCGGCACATAGCGCATCGCAATCGACGACAGCAGCGGGAAGCCGACCACGACACCGAGCGCCGTGATCGTCAATGCCTTCCATTGCGAGCGCGTCGGACGCGTCGCGCCGATCCGCCACAGCAGCAGGGCCGAGCCTGCTGCGGCAACCACCGCGCGCCCGAGCGCGACCAGCACCGGGTTCAGTTCAGCCACCGCCATGCGCGTAAACGGCAGTGTCAGGCTGAAGATCGCAACGCCGACCATGCCCAGCCACATGCCCCTGGTTTCCTGTGTCATTACCGCACTCATTTCATTCCTCCATACATGCAATCATCACCGCCCCGGACGATCCAGCAACAGCAGACGCAGTGCGAGCGCACCCAGCACACTGCCCAGGAACCAGCCCTGATACCTTGCCGCGCGCGGATTCCCGTTCAGAAACTTCCCGACCTGTCCGCTGAATGCACCCAATGCGGTGTTGAAGAACACCGCGGCAATCGACAGAATCACGCCCAGCATCACCAGCTGCAGCACCACGTGGCCGCGCGCGACATCGACGAACTGCGGCAGGAACACGATGAAAAACAGCAATGCCTTTGGGTTGAGCAGATTGTTCAGCATCGCCATCCTGAATATCTGCGTCATGGAGGCCTGTTTTCGGCTGGAGATGCCGGCGCTTCCGGGCGAGCGGATGGCCTGGACGGCGAGCCAGATCAGATAGAGCGCGCCGGCATAGCGAAGGAGATCGAACGCGGGCGGCCAGGCAGCGACCAGCGCCGTGATCCCCGTAGCGGAGAACACCGTGTGCACAAGGTCCGCCGCACCGATGCCCAGGGCTGCAGCAAATCCGCCACGCGGCCCACGCGCCACGCCATGTGACAGCACGAAGGCCATGTTCGGGCCCGGCGACAGGAACAGCATCAACACGGCAAACAGGAACACCGACAGTGTGGATGGATCGATCATTTCAGTTCACTCCTCATTGGATTCCTGCGAGCGGCAAAGCGACGCAAGGCCCCCGGAACGTTCATCAGATGCTTTTACATCCAGATGGCGACAGCGGAATAGACGGTCAGCGACACCATCACAATGCAAAACACCTGCTGCCATTTCGGCTGTGCGAGATGACGGCGCAGCGCCGCCCCCGTACCGGCCCACACGCCGACGCATGGCAGGTTGATGGCACAGAACACGAGGCAGAACATCGTGATCGCGAACCACACCGGCTGCATCGCAGGCAGAAAGGCCGACACGCCGGTGACGGCCATCACCCACGCCTTGGGATTGGCGAACTGGAATGCGGCCGCGCCGAGGAAGGACATCGGCTTGGCGCGGCCGCTGTCGTCCTGCCTGAAGGCCATGCGGCGCAGCTGCCACGCCAGGTACAACAGATAGCCGGACCCGAGGACTTTCAGGATGACCTGGATCGCCGGCACCGCCAGGATCAGGCCGCCGATGCCCGTCGCGCACAAGGCGAGCATGACGCCGAAACCGACCGTGATGCCCAGCATGTGCGGGATCGAGCGAACGAAGCCGAACAGGATGCCGGAGGAAGTCAGCATGATGTTGTTCGGTCCCGGCGTGATGGAGGACACGAAGGCAAAGAGCGCAAGCGGGAGCAGGGTTTCCATGACTATGTTCCGCCGTATCAGAAGAAGACCGGGCGCAGGAAGCTGCGTTCGTAGTTGACGATGCAGCGCGTGTCTTCCGCGTATTTGAAGGCGGCAATACAGTCCGCATCTTCCATCGACCTGATCCTGTATTGCTCGTATTCAGCCATGCTCGGAAACGTGAACAACGCGAGCGCGATATTGTTCGCGCCTTCGGACGGCAGAAAATAGCCGTGGTGCTTGCCGCCGAATTTCTCCACCAGCGGAATCCACAAACGTCCGTAATGCTCGAACTCCTTCTGCTTGTACGGATCTATCACGTAGCGCAAGTAGCAGGTAATCATGGCTTCCTCTGTCGGTATCGATGAGGTATCCTAGCCGACAAAACCGATACAGTACCAGTACAATTACCCAAATAATTCAACCCACTGTTACGGCAATATGACCAATACAATTTCTCCACGCAAAGCCGGCGTGACCGAATTGAACGCGGCCGTGCCCCAGACACTTTCCCGCCAGTCGGGGGAATCGCTGGTCGAACAGATCGTGCGCTCCGTCGAGACGCGCATCGATGACAAGCTGCTGCGCACCGGCGCGCGCATGCCCTCGATCCGGCAATTCGCCGACACGCATCGCGTTTCGCGCTTCACGGTGGTGGAGGCCTACGACCGGCTGGTCGCCAAAGGCTTCCTGGAATCGCGCCGCGGTTCCGGGTTCTATGTGCGCGAACGCTCGCCGATGCTGGCAACGAACGCCGCCAGCCCTCGCGCCAGCGAAGCGCCGCCGCCGCATCTCGATGTGGTCTGGCTGGTGCGCAGCATGTTCCGCCAGAATCCGCAGCAGAAGATGCCGGGTTCCGGCCTGCTGCCGGTCGACTGGCTGGACGGCGAGCTGGTTGCCAATGCCTTGCGTGCCATCAGTCGACAGAACCAGAACCTGCTGCTGCAGTACGGCAATCCGCAAGGCTTCTTGCCACTGCGCCAGCAACTGCAATTGAAACTGGCGGAACTGGAAATCGCCGCCACCCCGGATCAGATCGTCACCACCTCGGGCGTGACGCAGGCGCTGGACATCGTCGCGCGGCATTTCCTGCAACCGGGCGACACGATCTTCGTCGACGATCCGGCCTGGTTCCTGATGTTCGGCTCGTTCGCCCTGCTGGGCGCAAAGGTGGTCGGCATCCCGCGCCTGCCGGATGGACCGGATGTCGCGCAGCTGGCCGAGCTGGCCGCCTTGCACAAGCCCAAGCTGTATGTGATCAACTCGGTCTTGCACAACCCGACTTCCACTTCCCTGTCGGCGGCCAAGGCGTTCCAGATACTGAAAATCGCGGAGCAGCACGACTTCACGATCGTGGAGGACGATATCTACTGCGACATGCATCCCGGCAGCGCGATCCAGCCGGCCACGCGCATTGCGGCGCTCGACCAGTTGAACCGCGTGATCTATCTCGGCGGCTTTTCAAAAACACTGGCAGCCAACCTGCGGGTCGGCTTCATCGCGACCTCGGAGGACATGGCCAAACGCCTGTCCGACCGCAAGATGCTGTCCACCCTGACCACCAGCGACCTGGGTGAACGCACCGTCTACAAGATTCTGTCCGAAGGCCATTACCGCAAGCATGTCGACCGCCTGCGCAGCAAGCTCGACGGCGTGCGCGACAAGACCGCCAAGCAACTGGAGCGCGTCGGCCTGACAGTCGATATCGCGCCGCCGGCCGGCATGTTCCTCTGGGTGGATGCCGGCTGCGATACCAATGTGCTGACCGAAAGAGGCATGGAGCACGGCTATCTGCTTGCGCCCGGCAGCCTGTTCTCGCCCAGCCAGCTGCCGTCCACCCGGATGCGGCTGAATGTGGGGTACATGCACGATGTCGGCATCCTGCGATTCTTTGAACGGGAAATCGGCAGCCTTTCTTGAACACTGAGGTCAATCAAGCCTCAGCGCTTCATGGTGAAGACATCCCTATCACTGCTCAACGTTCAATGCAGTGATAGTCGCGACACCGTCGATGTTTTCGACTGAGAATTTCACCTTGTCGCCGTCCTTGACCTTGGACAGCATGGCGACGTCTTTGACGACAAAGGCCATCGTCATGGCGCCCATGTGCATGTTCTCGATCGGGCCGTGTTTCAGCAGAATGCTCTTGTTCGCCTTATCGACACCACGCACTACGCCTTCCGTCATTGACGCCCGTCCCGCCGAATGGCTCTTCATGCTGTCCATGTTCATGCCGCCCATATCCATGCCCATGTCCTTGCCACCTTTTTCCTGGTCTGCCTGGGCGTTCATTGCAAGTGCGGCAAATCCGAAAACTGCGGCTGCAGTTGTGGCTACCGCATAAATCGACTTTTTCATTTCACTACTCCTTGATGACTAAAGCTGAGGTAATGCACCGCGAATAGTCACGTCGCAGTTCGTGAGAATTTCATCCGTACTGCGGGGCCCAGCTTGTATTCCATCAACAAACGCCATGCCGCCGGGATCACGAAGAGCGACAACAGAGGTGCTGTGATCATGCCGCCCACCATCGGCGCGGCGATGCGCTGCATGACTTCGGAACCGGCACCGCCGCCAAACATGATCGGAACCAGGCCGGCCAGGATGACCGCCGCCGTCATGGCCTTCGGACGCACCCGCATGACGGCGCCCTCGCGTATCGCCTCGTCGATCACCGCGATCGTAAGCGGCTGCCCTTCCGCCAAGCGCTTGTCGAGGGAATTGCGCAGATAGATCAACATCACCACACCGAACTCCGCGGCCAGGCCGGCCAATGCGATAAACCCGACTGCGGTCGCCACCGAAACGGCATGTCCGAGCAGCCATACAAACCAGAAGCCGCCCACCAGGGCAAAGGGCACGGTCAGCATGAGCAGCAATGCTTCAGCGAAGGAGCCGAATATGATGAACAGCAGGATGAAAATGACAGCGAGCGTCACGGGAATCACCGTCTTCAATTTCGCCGAGGCACGCTCCAAATATTCGAACTGGCCGGACCAGGCGATCGCATAGCCGGGCGGCAGCTTCACCTCCTTGGCGACACGCGCCTTCATGGTGGTCACTGCCGAACGCAGGTCGGCCCCTCGCACATCGACATAAACCCACCCGGACAGCCGCGCGTTTTCGCTGCGTATCATCGGCGGGCCATCAGTAATTTGTATCGCCGCGATATCACCGAGCCGTAATTGCGCGCCCTTTTCCGTCACCACAGGAAGCTCACGCAACGATTGCACCGAATCGCGATAGTCTCGTGGGTAGCGCACATTGATGGGAAAGCGCTGACGGCCATCGACGACTTCGCCGACATTTTCACCGCCAATGGCGGACGAGACGACCGACTGCACATCCGCCACCGACAGGCCATAGCGCGCCGCTCTCGCCCGATCCATGTTGACGTCGATATAGCGCCCGCCGCCGACGCGCTCCGCGAGCGCCGAGGTGACGCCCGGCACGGTCTTCACGACCGCTTCGATTTGCGTTGCGATCTGGTCGATCTGACCAAGATCGGCACCGGACACCTTGATGCCGACAGGCGTCTTGATGCCGGTGGACAGCATGTCGATGCGATTGCGGATCGGCGGCACCCAGACATTCGAAAGCCCCGGCACCTTGACCACACGATCCAGTTCCTCGACCAGCTTTTCGGGCGTCATTCCGGGTCGCCACTGGCTCTTGGGCTTGAACTGGATCGTGGTTTCGAACATCTCCAGCGGCGCCGGGTCCGTCGCCGATTCCGCGCGCCCGGCCTTGCCGAATACGGTGGCAACTTCCGGTACTGTCTTGATCAAGCGGTCCGTCTGCTGCAAGAGTTCGCTCGCCTTCGATGCGGACAAACCGGGCAGCGCCGAAGGCATGTACAGCAAGTCGCCCTCGTCGAGCGGCGGCATGAACTCGCCGCCCAGACGTGAGACAGGTATCGCGGTCAGCACCAGCGCGACCAGGGCAATGCCAATCGTCGCGACCGGGTGACGCAAGCTCATCTCCAGCAGCGGGCGATAGACGCGGATCAGGATGCGATTGATCGGATTCGATGCTTCACTCGGGATGCGTCCGCGAATCAGGTAACCCATCAACACCGGTATCAACGTGATCGCCAGCCCGGCCGCCGCCGCGAGGGTATAGGTCTTGGTGTAGGCAAGCGGCGCGAACAGCTTGCCCTCTTGCGCCTCCAGTGCGAATACGGGGATGAAGGACAAGGTAACGATCAGCAGCGAGAAAAACAGCGCCGGACCGACTTCGATGGCCGATTCCGTAATCAATTCCCAGCGTTGCGTCGGACTCAAGTCCTGATTCGGGTGCTCACGGGCATGTATTTCCAGGTGCTTGTGCGCATTCTCGATCATCACGATGGCGGCATCGACCATCGCACCGATCGCTATGGCGATGCCGCCGAGCGACATGATGTTGGCGTTGACGCCTTGGTAGCGCATGACGATGAATGCGGCAAGAATGCCCAGCGGCAGCGACACGATCGCGACGAACGCGCTGCGCAGGTGGAACAGGAATAGTGCGCAGACGACGGCGACGACGATGAACTCTTCGATGAGCTTGTCGCGCAGGTTGGCGACCGCCGCCGTGATCAGGTTGGAGCGGTCATACGTCGCGACCACTTCGACGCCCTTGGGAAGCGCGCTTTGCAGCGTCGCCAGTTTGGCCTTGACCGCCTTGATGGTTTCCAGCGCATTCTTGCCGGAACGCATGACGATCACGCCGCCTGCCACTTCGCCTTCGCCATTGAGTTCCGCGATGCCACGACGCATTTCGGGCCCGAGTCGCACCGTCGCCACATCCCGCAGCAGCACCGGCGTGCCTGCCTCACTGGCGCTCAACACGATGTTGCGGAAATCTTCCAGCGAACGCAGATAACCGCGCGAACGCACCATGTATTCAGTCTCGGCCAACTCGACGACGGAGCCGCCTGATTCCTGATTCGCCTTTGCCAATGCATCGAGCACCTTCGCATGGGAAATGCCGAACGCCCGCAGCCGGTCCGGATCAAGCACGATCTGATACTGCTTTACCATGCCACCGACGCTGGCAACTTCGGCCACATCGGGAACCGTTTTCAGCTCGAACTTCAGGAACCAGTCGTGCAGCACCCGCAACTGACTCAGATCGTGATGTCCCGTGCGATCCACCAGCGCATATTCGTATATCCAGCCGACTCCCGTGCCATCCGGCCCCAGCTCGGCCCGCACGCCTTGCGGCAGGCGGCTTTGCACCTGGTTCAGATACTCCAGCACGCGGGCGCGCGCCCAGTACAAGTCGGTGGCGTCGTCAAACAGCACATAGACGAATGCATCGCCGAAGAAGGAGTATCCCCTGACCGTTTTCGCGCCGGGAACGGCGAGCAAAGCGGTGGTCAACGGATACGTTACCTGGTCTTCGACAATCTGCGGCGCCTGCCCCGGATACTGGGCGCGGATGATGACTTGCGTGTCGGACAAGTCAGGCAAGGCATCCAGCGGCGTGCTGCCGAGCGACCACAAGCCCCACCCGGCCAGCACCAGCGTCGCCGCCAATACCCAAAAGCGGTTCGCGATCGATCCCCGGATAATCCGCGCAATCATTTCGCACCTCCGGACGCGGGTTTCACTTCGACCAGCACATAGTCGTCGTTGGCCTGGGTAAAGGAGAACTCGACGCTCTGCCCCACCTTGATGTCGGGGAAAGCGTCGGGCCGCTGCTTTTTGAAGCCCATCGTCATCGCTCCCCACTGCAGCGCAGGAATAGGCTGATGCGAAATGGTGAAGGCATCCTTGTCGATGCGCTCGACCTTGCCAACGCCGTGGTATGCAGGTGCGCTGCTTGCCTTCGGGGACGAGGGAGATGCGCTCGTGCCGGCGGCCTGCGCATTTGCCTGCGCTACGGCCAGCCTGGGCAACACCGCCTTCAGGCTTGCCTCCGAATCGATCAGGAACTGGCCTGAGGCAACCACCCTCTGCCCTTCGCTCAGTCCGCTCAATATCTCAGTATCACCGCTGATGTCGCGCCCGGTGGTAACAGTCACCGGCTGCATGCTGTTGTTGTCGCCAGCCACCAGCACCACCGAACGCTTGCCGGTCGTGATCACCGCTTCAGTGGGAACCAGCAGCCGGCTGACCGACTGTTCCGCGCCCAGACGAACACGCATGAGCATTCCCGGAGTGAGCTTGCCGTCACGGTTGTCGAGCTCAAGCCTCGCCTGCACCGTACGGGTTGCCGTGCTGACGCCTGGCAGGACTTCGCGCACCTTGCCTGAGTATTTATGGCTCGGGTCGCCGGCGAACGTCGCTTCCACGGTCATTGCAGGGCGCACGGATGTAGCCAACAGCTCAGGCACTTCCGCGATCAGCCACAGCTTTTGCAAGCCTGCGACCTTCGCGATTGTCACGCCTGGGGACACCATCGCGCCGTCGCGCACCGCCAGCTCGGTGATGACGCCAGTGACTGGCGACGTGATCGTGAAATGCTTCTGCGCCTGCCCGGTGCGCTCCGCTTGGGCGACGAGGCCATCCGGTATGGACAACGCCCTCATCCTTTGACGCGCCGCGGCGGCCAGATCGTTATTGCCGGCTCGCTTGAGCGCCAGGTATTCTTCCTGCGGCGCGATCCAGTCAAGAACAAACAGTGAAGCTATGGGCTCGCCGCGCTTCACGCGCTGCATTGGCGCGCGTGCATGAAGGCGTTCGATATAGCCGGTAACGCGGCTCTGCACGACTTCCGCGACGCTTTCGTCGAATTGGGTCGTGCCCACCATCTCGAACGAATCGCGTGCGTCTTCGCGCCGCACGGCGGCAAATCGGATCCCCAGGTTCTGCTGCAGTGACGGATTGATCTTCACCCCGTCCGCCGCAGCTTCGTCCGCATAGACCGGCACGAGTTGCATGTCCATGAAGGGTGACTTGCCCGGCTTGTCGAATTTGTGGCCGGGCACCATCGGGTCATGCCAGTACAACACCTTGCGGCCTGTCGCGGGATCGATCTTGTCTGCAACTGCTGAGGAGGGCGGGGCGTCGCCAGCACTCTTGTGCATGCCTGTCCAATAGCCGCCAAACGCCAATCCAGCGCCTGCAAACAACAAGGCAACAGCTTTAACAGCTTTCAATGTGGATGCCGATTTCATGGTGCGGCCCTCCGAATAAAGTCGTGGGGGATCACGTGGTACTCCAGCTTTGTCCACATCAACGCCGCCTCTTTCTCGACGTCCAATATCTGCAGTTGCATTTCCAGCGCCGCTTTCTTTGCATTGAAGACGGCACTGAGGTTGCCGGTACCTGCACGGTATGCGGCGGTCGCCAGTTCTACCTGCTGATTCGCTTGTGGCAGCAGCTCGGTCGTCAGCTGCGACACACGTTGATTCAGGCTGTCCAGCGTCGATGACTGCTCCTGAATATCGGTTTGCAGCTCGCGCATTGCATCTTCATATTGCAATCTCGCCTTTGTTGCGAGCGCGGATTTTTCCGCAATGTCACGGTCTTGCCGTTGCGATGGATTGACCGGCAGCGGAATACTGACGCCAACCGACACCATGTTGGAATACTGGCTGCCGCGCTGACTGAAAGCGGCTTCGAAGGTCCAGTCGGGGCGGCGTTCGCGTGTCGCAACGGCGGCATCGGAGTCGGCCAGTGCAACGGCACGCCGCGCGGTAAGCAATGTCGGGTGAATTTTTTCAAGCTCTTCTGCAGGCAGGCGCGCTAAATGAGATACGAGCGGCGGCATCGCGGCGGCAACCGACTCAACGGGCACGGTAGTCCAGCGACTCAATCCGATACGGGCGCTTTTCAATGCCTGCTCGCCCTTGCGAATCCGGTCTTGTGTCTGCGACAAAACCAATTGCGCCTGGCCGACATCCACCGCCGCAGCCTTGGCGCCGCGATAGGCCGCCTGTGCCGCGAGCAAGTCCTGGCTGGTTTCGCTTTCCAGCGCCTTGTAAAGTGCCAACCCGCGCTGCGCATATAGCGTGTTGATCCACGCCATCGCGGTTTCTTCGCGCACCTTGGCGACGTTGGTCAGGTAATTGCCTTCTTCGACGTCTACCACGCGTTGCGCTCGTTCGGTACGTGCCGCGCGCTTGTCGGAGGAGACCCACTGCTGCTCGACGCCGATTCGCCGCATTGTCATGAAGTCGCGGTCCACGCTGTAGCGGTCCGGCCCATTCACCGGCAAGTTATCGATGCCGACCTTCAGCATCGGATCGGGCAACTGGCCGGATTTCGCGACCATCTCACGGCTGGCCTGAACCGATGCATCGGCAGCCTTGGTCAGAGCGGAATGCTGCAGCGACAACTGCAGCGCAGATTCCAGCGTGAGGCCGCGCGATTGGGCATGGGTAGTGTTTCCGCTAAATATCAGCGCCGCCAGGACGCCACATTGATATAGACGACGCAGCCGATGATCTGCATGCAGCGGCGTCTCGATGATTTGGACCATGATTTCCCCGTTGAAAATGACGAACACCGGCCTCGGCACAGCGCCGGCCGGCGAAACAACAACGGGGGAAAATCAAATGCGCAGTCTGCGCGTTCGGAGGAAGGGCGGATCGGCACCTGTCTCAACATGTGCATCGGGCCATGACGAAACGAGGTCAGCAGGCACAACCGGCGCTGGTGCCGGCATGACGAAGGAAATCGTTACGGGTGGCAGGTCAGGTGCGCCCGCAAGATGCTTGAGCGTCGGCTTTTCACCTGCCTGGTACTCGGAACATTGGACAGGCTTTTCTGCATCCATCCCGGCACAGGGCATCCCTTCCATCATCTCCTGCATTGGTGCTTGCACAAGCTGTGGGCAGGCGTATGCGGCCATGGCGATTCTGGATGTTAGAACCGTCATCACCAGCAGGCACGCGATCAGGCGGCAAAAAGATGAAAAGAAGTGGCGCATCGTTACAGTCGCTCAATGACGCTGCGAACAATGAAAGCAAACATTGTAACTACGGTAGAGTATCGCCTGCAAATGATGGGAAAAATGACAAGCGCTTGGCGCAAGCTTGAAAAGGTGCGAACTTGAAATCACTCTCTTCGTCCCTATTTACATCAACATTGTCATTCCAATCAGACAAGTTTTCTTTGCACTCCATCAATCGACTCTCGAGGTAAAAATGGCCGTATCCGAAAAGCAAACCCTGGGCTTTCAGGCAGAAGTGAAACAACTGTTGCAGTTGATGATTCATTCCTTGTATTCCAACAAGGAAATTTTCCTGCGCGAACTGATCTCCAACGCATCCGATGCCGCCGACAAATTGCGCTTTGAAGCAATCAAGCATGGCGAACTGCTTGAAAACGACCCTGACCTGAAGATCAAGATCACCTACGACAAGGCCGCCCGCACCATCACGATCTCGGACAACGGCATCGGCATGAGTCGCGAAGAGGCGATCGAGCATCTCGGCACCATCGCCAAGTCCGGCACCAAGGAATTCTTCTCGCGCCTGTCGGGCGACCAGCAGAAGGATGCGGCGCTGATCGGCCAGTTCGGCGTCGGCTTCTACTCCGCCTTCATCGTCGCCGACAGGATCACTGTCGAAACCCGCCGTGCCGGCCTGCCCGCCAATGAGGGCGTGCGCTGGGAATCCGCCGGCGAAGGCGACTTCAGCGTGGAAAGCATCGCCAAGCCCGCGCGCGGCACCGACATCATCCTGCATCTGCGCGAAGGCGAAGACGAGCTGCTGTCGAGCTGGAAGCTGAAATCCATCATCCGCAAATACTCCGACCACATCTCTTTGCCGATCCTGATGCAGAAGGAGGAATGGGACGAGGACAAGAAGGAAAACGTCATCAAGGATGAGTTCGAAACCATCAACCAGGCCAGCGCACTGTGGGCGCGCAACCGCTCCGAAGTCACGGCGGAACAGTACAACGAGTTCTACAAGCACGTCGCGCACGATTTCGACCCGCCGCTGGCCTACACTCACAACCGCGTCGAAGGCCGCAGCGAATACACGCAGCTGCTCTACATCCCGGCGCATGCGCCATTCGATCTGTGGGACCGCAACAAGCGCGGCGGCCTCAAGCTATACGTCAAGCGCGTCTTCATCATGGACGACGCCGAGCAATTGATGCCGGTGTACCTGCGCTTCGTCAAAGGCGTGATCGATTCCGCCGACCTGCCGCTGAACGTTTCGCGCGAGATTCTGCAAGAGTCGCGTGACATCAAGGCGATGCGTGAAGGCTCGACCAAGCGCGTGCTTGGCTTGCTGGAAGAACTGGCCAACAGTGACGAACAGGAACAGCGCGACAAGTACGCGACCTTCTGGAAGGAATTCGGCCAGGTGCTGAAGGAAGGCATCGGCGAAGACCAGACCAACAAGGAACGCATCGCCAAGTTGCTGCGCTTCGCGTCCACACACAACGATAACGACGTGCAGAACGTCTCGTTCGCCGAATACCTCGGCCGCGTGAAGGAAGGCCAGGACAAGATCTACTACGTCGCGGCGGAATCCTATGCCGCAGCAAAGAACAGCCCGCACCTCGAAATCTTCCGCAAGAAAGGTGTCGAAGTGCTGCTGCTGACCGACCGCGTGGATGAGTGGATGCTGTCCTTCCTGCAGGACTTCGACGGCAAGGAACTGGTGTCGGTCGCCAAGGGCGACCTCGACCTCGGCAAGCTGGAAGATGAAGCCGAAAAGAAGCAGCACGAGGAAACCGAAGCGCAGTACAAGGACCTGATCGAGAAGATGAAGACCGTCCTGATCGACAAGGCCAAGGACGTGCGCGTCACCTTCCGCCTGACCGATTCCCCTTCCTGCCTGGTCGCCGACGAGCACGAACTGTCCGGCAACCTGCTGCGCATGTTGAAAGCTGCGGGCCAGAACGCACCGGAGTCCAAGCCCATTCTCGAAATCAATCCGGATCACCCACTGGTGCAGCGCCTGAAATATGAAGAGGCGAAGTTCAGCGACTGGACGCACATCCTGTTTGACCAGGCGACGCTGGCCGAAGGCGGCAACCTTGCCGATCCGGCGGGATTCGTGAAGCGCTTGAATGAGATGCTGCTGGGGATGGCCGGGAAATAAGTCTGCTTGATACCAACAGAAGTACCAACAGAAAAAACCGCTGCCCGTGATGAACGGACAGCGGTTTTTTCATCGAGCTGGATCGTGACTTGATGCGACCGGACAGGTCAGGACTCGACGTTGCAAATCGCTACAAAGCGCGATCCAAAGCGGCAGTGTCATGTCTGTTGCCGGTGCTTCGCTGCCATACGCAAGATCGCGTCGATGCTCTGCTCGACGTCCGCTTCGGTTGTGGCCCAGCATACAACGCTGATCCGCATCGCCGTGTGGCCCTGCCATACTGTGCTTCCGCACCAGCACGTCCCGTCGGTCTGGATGTCGTCGATCACGCGCATCGTTATCTCAGACGTACCGAACGAAACCAGAACCTGATTGAGCACGACTTCGTTCAACACCTGATATCCCGCAGCCGCAAGCGCCTCGGCAAAACGCCGGGCGTGGCGACACGTCCGTTCAATCAGATCGCTCAATCCGGTTCGCCCCAATGAATGCAAAGCCGCCCAGACCTCGACGCCGCGCCCTCGTCTCGAAAGTTCCGGAGTGAAGTCTGCGGGGTTACGACACGCACTTGTCGTCGGGAGATAGTCGGCAGTAATCGCCATGGCAGCGCGCAATGCATGTTGGTCTCGGACAAATGCCACGCCGCTGTCGTAGGGCACGTTAAGCCACTTGTGGGCATCGGTTGCCCAGGAGTCGGCATCTTCGATGCCCTCGACAAGCCATGCGCGCGACGGGGCGGCGGCAGCCCACAGCCCGAATGCGCCATCGACATGCACCCATGCGCCCGCGTCATGTGCGCGTTCGCAGATCTGCCGGATCGGATCGAACGCGCCCGTATTCACGTTTCCCGCCTGCGCGCATACGATTGTGAGATTGGTCATGGGCGGCAATGCATCAACGCGCATGCAGCCTTGACCGTCGACAGGGACCCTCACGACACGATTACGCCCCAGACCCAGCATGCCCAAGGCCTTCAGCATGGTGGGATGCGCTTCTTCGCCGACGATAACCGCAAGAGGTGGAGCACCAAACAATCCATCCGCTTCCACGTTCCAGCCGACCTTTTCCAGAATGGCATGCCGCGCGGCAGCAAGTGCAGTGAAATGAGCCACTGTCGTCCCCGTAACGAATGCGCCTCCACTCTCGGGGGGCAATTTCAGGACATCAAGGAGCCAGCCAAGCGCAATCTGCTCAAGCGCCGCAGTCGCCGGCGTAATATTGTAGAGACCGCTATTCTGGTCCCATGCGCTTGCCAACCAGTTGGCAGCCAACGCAGCAGGAAGCGAACCGCCGATAACAAAGCCGAAAAAACGCGGCCCGGCCATCGCCATGGTCGCCGGCGAACCTATTTCATCCAATTGTTGCAAGACCGATTCCGGACTGGTTGGCTCGTCTTGAAGCGGCATGTCAAATGAAGCGAGGCGGGCAACTGCATCTCTTGTTGGTGCAACACGCCGGGCCTCCAGGGATTGGAGATAACAAATTGCCCGCTCGGCAGTCATTGTCAACAGTTCTTTCATGCCAACCCTCAACCAATGAATTTTCAATGGATATTCAGTGATCAATACGTGACGACATGCATCATGTCAAACATGTTCTCTGACATGGAATTTTTTGATGCAATGACTGCCTTGAAGCTGCCGTTCAACCGACCACTCTCCCGGCCTCAAATGCGATTAGGATTCAGACCGAAGCGATGCGGCTTGTCTGATCACGTCTGAGCAAATACAAGCAGAAATTCTGCGACTTGAATGAGACGCCGATCAAAAGGTTTGCTGATTATTTGGTCGCGGGACTATTGGTTCGAGTGTTCACACTCTTTTTGTCAACCGTGTTTGAAATATTCCGTGCCTGACAGAAAAACTTGCGTTTCAGGCACACGGCTGAACGGCATGCCGCCGCCGGGAAGAATGCGAAAAAAAGTGCCTCTGCTTGCAGAAGATGCGCACGAGGATTGCGCAATAGACCTTACTCCCTGCACGACTTCTCGCAGGCTGCCAACTGCCAAGGGACGAGCTGGTGCAGTTCTACGACATAGCACTAATTACTCGCGGTTGCCGTCCCGCCATTCTCCATTCCGGTTTTGAGCGCGCGATACAACGACGGGCCTTGCATCTCCCCTCCGCGACTTTCCACCGCATGGACCAACTCCACCATGCGTCGATTGAACGGTGCATCCATGCCTGCCTGCTTCGCAAGCGCCACTACCGCACCGTTCAGATGGTTCACTTCGGTCCGCCGTCCTGCCTGCAAATCTTCCCACATCGAAGAACGCGCCTCCGGATCGATGCGCAGCATCGATGCTGCAATACGCGTGAACATTGCATCGGGCAGGCGCATCAACATCGGCAATAAATGCGGCGCCACACGCGCCACTTTCGCCGGCCGTATGCCGGCAGCACGCAGCACCTTCAGGGCTTCTTCGATCAGCAACGCCAGACATCGCCGGTATGCGCGCTGTGACAATTCCGTTTTCAGCGGCAAGCCGGAAAGCGCATTGACGGCGTTGTTCAGATTAAGCAGCAGCTTGCCCCACTGCACCGCGGCAAAATCGTCGCGCTCCATGAGCGGCAAATGCGCCGCACGGAACAACGCATGCCATGGTGCAATCGCGGGCGAGGCCTCGACCATCAATTCTCCTGCCGTGCCCCGGTGCAAGCGTCCGTCCGTCATCTGCACCACGTTGAAGGGAACCATGCCGCCCAGTACTGTCCGGTCGGACAGCCGGGCCCGCATCACATCGACATTGCCGACACCGTTTTGCAGACTGAGGACAAGCGCGGACGGTTTTGCGTGCGCGGCAATGGCATTGGCGGCGGTTGGCGTGTCGGCACTTTTGACTGTCACCAGAATCAAGTCGGCGGTGGCAATCGCGGCAGCATCTTCCTCATAAGGGACTTGTGAACCATGCACCTTCATCTGCCGCCCCTGCAGATCCGTCAGCAGCACGTCATGCCGGGCAATGCGTTCCCGCATGCGCGACCGACCGACGAGTAACACATCGCCGCCGGCGGCAAGCAGCGACGTGCCGATGTAGACGCCAATCGACCCGGCACCGAAGACCGCGATTTTCATGTTGCTTGCGTCAGTACGCGATATGCAGGCGGCGATACAGGAAACTCAGCACGAACAGCGGCCCGATCAGCAGGAAACGCAAGTCGTCAAAGAACGACGGCTTCTTCCCTTCAATCTTGTGCCCGACGAACTGGCCGATCCAGGCAACGACGAAGACCGCCAGCGACACCTGCCAGATCGTCCCTTGCGGCAAGATGGAAAGCGCCCACAGCATCGCGCCCGACATCAGCAGCATGCCGAGCGCAAACGGCACCGACAGCTTGAGGTAATACAGCAGCGATGCAATCACGCAGCCCAGCGCAAGATACGGATGGGCTGCCCACAACAGGCCGAGCAGGGAAAAGACGATGGCCGGGATGCAGATGAAATGAATGATTTCGTTGGTGGCGTTGCGATGGCTTTCGGCATACGTGGCAAGCAGCGCGTTGATCTGTCGTTGTGCGGCATGTTCCATGGTCATCTCCTGTTTGTTATTGCAGCGCGGGATCTTTTGCCCGGCATGAATACATCTTAGGCCGCCATCACTGCGTCTGCTTGAACGCAATCGTCATCTTGTGCAGTTCCGACGGCACCACGCCGAAGGTGCCGCGAAAGGTGCGGCTCATGTGCGCGAGATCCGAGAATCCCGCCGAATGCGCCGCCGCCGTCATGCTTTCCCCGCGCGCCACCGCCGCCACCCCGTCCAGCAGGCGCGCCCACAGCAGATAGCGCGACAGCGAGAGCCCGGTCTGCTGGCGGAACAAATGGGTGAATCGGCTTTCCGACAAATGGACGATCGATGCCAGCAATTCACCGCTGACCGGCGCGCCCGGATGCGCCGCGATCCAGTCGAGCGAGCGCGTGATGCGCGGGTCGTAACCGCAAGGCATCGCTGCATCCGGCAAGGCGCTGGCGATCCATTGCTGCGCCGCCAGTTGCGCGGCGTCCATGTCCAAGCGCCCCTGCTGCGCGGCGGCAAGCGCCTCGCGCACGGGCATGAACTCTTGCAGGCAATGATATTGCGCGTTCAACACGCTGCCGATGGATAGCGGCAATTCAATGAACAGGTGCGCCAGCATGCCGCCGCCGCAGTCGAGCTGATGCGCGCTGTTGGGCGCAAAAATCGCCGCATCGGTTTCGATCCAGGCTTGCTGCACATCCAGCCGCGCCCGGAACGGGCGTTCCAGCGCCAGTGTCAGCTGCGCCGCAAAATGCGCATGCGGGGTCGAGTCGATGCCCGGCCCGACCACCAGCGCGCGGCCGTGCCACAGGAACAGGCTGGAGCGCCGCAGACTCATGCGGGGCTATCGGCCGCCGGCCACATCGATGAACGCGCCCGTCGTGTAGGAGGCCTGCTCCGACAGCAGCCACAGGATGGCGTTGGCCACTTCCGCCGCCTGTCCGCCGCGTTTCATCGGCACTGCATCCTTGACCCGATCCACCCGCCCCGGCTCGCCGCCGCTGGCATGGATGTCGGTATGGATGACGCCGGGCCGAACCGCATTGACGCGGATGCCTTCCGCCGCGACCTCCTTCGACAAGCCGATGGTCAGCGCATCGATGGCCGCCTTGGATGCCGCGTAATCGACATATTCGTCGGGTGCGCCGAGCCGCGCCGCAACAGAAGACACATTGACGATCGCGCCGCCCTTGCCGCCATGCCTTGTCGACATGCGCCGGATCGCTTCGCGTGCGCAGACGAAACTGCCGGTGCCGTTCGTCGCAAAAATCCTTGCCAGGCGCGCCGCATCCATGTCCTCGACCCGCATCTGGCGCTCCAGAATGCCGGCGTTGTTGACCAGCGCCGTGAGCGGCCCGAAGCGCCGATCGAGCGTTTCGAACAGGCGCACCACGTCGGCCTCCGAGGCCACGTCTGCCGCAACCGCCATTGCCTCGCCGCCGCGCTGTTCGATATCGCCAACGACCGCGTGCGCGGCATCGCGATTCTGCCGATAGCTGACGCACACCGTGTAGCCTTGTTCCGCCGCCAGCACGGCAGTCGCGGCGCCAATACCGCGGCCGCCACCCGTAATGAGGATCACCTTGTCACGCATGCGTCACCTGTTCTTCGAATCGCGTCATGATTGCATAAACAACAAGCCCGCTGCCGATGACGGCGCATTGGAGGAATGCATGCACGGGCCTGTGGAGCATAACCCTTGCCCGCCTTTCAGTAAAATATGCCGATGCTCACGATCACTGCGCCCAATCCTTTCTCCACCTGCCTCCCGGCCATCATCGCGCGGCTGCATTGTGTCCATCGTCGCAACAATGCGGGGCTTTGGCAGGTATCAAATTGACCATGTCCGGTTCAGGAAACGACGCTGACCAAATGCACCGCAAACGCAGCTTCGCGCCCATTGTCAATGAACATATCCGCCTGTTGATCCTGGGCAGCCTGCCCGGCGAACTGTCGCTCGCCCACAATCAGTATTACGCCAATCCGCAGAATCGTTTCTGGGCCTTGATGTCCGATGTCATCGGCACGGATTTACCCGCACTCGCCTACCCGCTGCGACTGGAAGCACTCCTGGCCAACGGCATCGGCTTGTGGGATGTGGTGGCCGAGGCGTATCGGGACGGCAGTCTCGACAGCAGAATCCGTGGTCATGCGCGCAATGATCTCGTCAGTCTGGTGGCCACCCTGCCCAACTTGTCGGCAATCGCCTTCAATGGCGGAACCGCGGCCCGCATCGGCTTGAAGGCACTCACGGAGTGTGCCGATCGCTATCAAATCATCAAACTGCCGTCGAGCAGTCCGGCATATACCCTGCCCTTTGCGGAGAAATTGACGGCGTGGCGACACCTGCGCCCCCTCGCCATGTCCGGACTTGAGCGATAAGCACAACGGACCAGACACGGTCACGTCGCGTGCTTGAGATCCGTCGCGCAGCCGACACCCGATTCTCGATCGACCGGAAACCGCCGTTGCGGGCGAACATCATTCGGTAGAATTGCGTGGCAATTTGCAGCGTCGCTGCACACAAGTTAAACGAACGACAAGCCGCCGGCGCGAACGCAGGCGCATTGACACATTCATGCTCATCAAACGCAAATCCATCGAAGCGCAAGCCAACCGCAAATCCGGCCCCGGAAAATCCGAAGCGCCGCCCAAGCCGCCTCGCAAACCGAAGTTCGCGCCCGTCACGCTCTCCGAACAGGACGGCGTGCGCTTCCTCCATTTCGGCAACGAGTGGGTGCAAGGCGCGATGCGCATCCGCAAACCGGACTGGATCGAGCTGGAATACGCGCAACAGATGATGGCGTGGATGCTGTTCAACGACGATCCGCGGCATGTCGTCCAGCTCGGACTCGGCACCGGCGCACTGACCAAATTCTGTTATCGCCAGTTTCCGCAAACGCGCGTCACCACCATCGAACTCAACCCTTCCGTGATCGCGATCTGCCGCTCCATGTTCAAGCTGCCGGCCGATGACGAACGCCTGTCGGTCATCGAAATGGATGCGATGGATTTCGTCACCGATGCAGCCAACCACGACACGCTCGATGCCTTGCAGGTGGACCTGTACGACGCCACCGTAAAAGGTCCGGTACTGGACACGCCCGAGTTCTATCAAGCCTGCGCGGCCTGCTTGACATCCGTCGGCATCATGACCGTCAATCTGTTCGGCGATCATCCGAGTTACGCGAAGAACCTGAAGGCAATGCGCTATGCATTTCCCGAAGTCATCTGCCTGCCGGAAGTCCACGAAGGCAATGTCGCCGCCGTCGCTTTCAAGACGCCACCCAGTCTTGACTTCCCGGCGCTGTACGAAACGGCCGCGCAGATCACCGAAGCGACGAAGCTCCCCGCCAAGTCCTGGGTCAACGGTCTGAAAGCCGGACAATCGACGCGCTGACGCATGCGTTGGCTGTGTTAGCATCGTTCCACTAGTTGCCACAGAGCATTAAGAGAGCACAACGCCATGAATGCAACCGCGCCGAAACACCTCGACTTGCAGCAACTCTTCACCTGGCTACTGGCCGACGGCGTGGTTGAAAAGGCGAGCGTCAAGGCCCTGTACAACCAGGCGCAAGCGCTGCACAAGAATGCGGCAATTGCGCTGCATCCGCTGGGCGTGATTGCGCAATGCAAGATTCAGTCGACGCTGCCGCCCAACAAGCTGCTGACGCTGGACTGGCTCACTGAATGGCTGGCAGCCAGGGTCAAGTTGCCGTTCTACCGCATCGACCCGCTCAAGATCGACTTCACCCGCGTCGCGGACGTGATGTCGGCCACTTACGCGGCGCGTTTCAACATCTTGCCGCTGGAAATGAACGCGACCGAAGTCACCATCGCCACCGCCGAACCGTTCATCATCGAATGGGAAGCGGAGATTTCGAAGATCACACGCCGCAACGTCAAGCTGGTGATCGCCAATCCGCTCGACATCGCGCAATACACCGCCCAGTTCTTCGCGCTCGCCAAATCGATCAAGGGCGCGCACAAGCAGAACGGCCAGGACCTCGCGCTGCGCAACAATTTCGAGCAACTGGTCGAGCTCGGCAAAAGCAACAAACAGGTCGATGCCAACGACCAGCACATCATCAACATCGTCGACTGGCTGTGGCAATACGCCTTCGACCAGCGCGCCTCCGACATCCATCTCGAACCCAAGCGCGATTTCGGCGCGATCCGCTTCCGCATCGACGGCGTGCTGCATCAGGTGTACCAGGTGCCGGCCATCGTCATGATTGCCATGACGGCGCGCATCAAGCTGCTGGGCCGCATGGATGTCATCGAGAAACGCCGTCCGCAGGATGGCCGCATCAAGACCCGCACCGCCGACGGTCAGGAGATCGAGTTGCGCCTGTCCACCCTGCCGACCGCCTTCGGTGAAAAACTCGTGATGCGGATTTTCGATCCAGAAGTCGTCGTCAAGACCCTGCCGGAACTCGGCTTTCCACCGGACGATGCCGAACGCTGGGATGCGCTCACCAAGCGCCCGCACGGCATCATCCTCGTCACCGGCCCGACCGGCTCCGGCAAGACCACCACGCTCTACACCACGCTGAAGGCCTTGGCCACCTCGGAAGTGAACGTCTGCACGGTCGAAGATCCGATCGAAATGGTGGAAGGCTCGTTCAACCAGATGCAGGTGCAGCACGGCATCGACCTCTCGTTCGCCGACGGCGTGCGCGCCCTGATGCGGCAAGACCCCGACATCATCATGGTCGGCGAAATCCGCGACCTGGAAACCGCCGAAATGGCGATCCAGGCCGCACTGACCGGCCACCTTGTGCTGTCGACCCTGCACACCAACGACGCGCCATCGGCAGTGATGCGCCTGCTCGAACTCGGCGTCCCGTATTACCTGCTGGAAGCCACGCTCATCGGCATCATGGCGCAGCGCCTGGTGCGCACCCTGTGCCCGAACTGCAAGACACCGGGGGAGGAATTGCCGGACGATATCTGGCAAAGCCTGACCGACGGCTGGCCCATGCCCAAGCCTGACAAGACCTACCGCCCCGTCGGCTGCCCCGAATGCCGCCAGACCGGCTACCGCGGCCGCACCGGCCTGTACGAGCTGTTGACCGTCACGCAACCCTTCTCCAAGCTGATCAAGGAAGAAACCGACATCCACGCGCTGCGGCAGCAAAGCATCAAAGACGGCATGAAGACCCTCGCCGTGGCCGGCGCAATGAAGGTTGCGGAAGGCGCAACCACTGCCGAAGAAGTATTGAAGGTCACTTCCACGCTGACGTAAGCATTTTCTTGAACCCAACTGGCTAATTGCGCTATAATCTACGCCGCGTTGGGTCGTTAGCTCAGTTGGTAGAGCAGCGGACTCTTAATCCGTAGGTCGAGTGTTCGAGCCACTCACGACCCACCAACGAATTCAAGGCCTCCAGCGATGGAGGCTTTTTTCTTTTGCTCCGCAATTCTGCATTTGCTTCGCAAAATTCGCCGTGCAATTCTGCCGCTCCCATCCGCTTTCTGACGTGCATGTTCCTGCGAGCTGACAGGCTTTAGTTGCGGGCCATGCGTCGTTACCTCAAGACGGCTTGCCATTTCCACTACTGAATGGCTGCGCTCGGCCACTTGCCTGACCGCTTCAACCTCGAATTCTTCCGTGCACCGCTTCGCACTCATAACACCTCCGTTTAACCAGATGGCAAGACTCGGAAACGTCTGGAAAATCGGGGATGGTCAAAGTATGTCTTTGGTTACCTGTGAGAAAATATGGCTCCTCTCTATACTGATTGATTTGCTCCCCTTGTTCGCATGGCCATCAGAAAAGCCGGCTCTCTCGACGCCGCGATTGCATTTTATTCAAGGGGAGAATTCAGGGAGGCTTTAGCCTTACTCGATGTATTGCCCGGTTCCGATTTGGCATCTGCCGAGATGCTGAATATCGCGGCTGCGTGTGCTCGCGGGATGGGAAGCTTGCAGGACGCAGAGCGATACTGGGAAAGCGCTCTGCGGGCCGATCCAAGTCATGCCCACTCGCATAACAATCTTGGCATTCTGTTCCATCAAACAAAGCGGCTTGTCGAAGCCGAAGCAGCTTACCGGCATGCCCTGTCCCTGCGCCCGGATTACGCGGAAGCGCATTACAATCTCGGCCTTCTTTACCAGGAGGCAGGAAAGCTTCAGGATGCCGACGCCTGCTACCGCAACGCCTTGCGCGTTCGGCCTCATTATGCGCAGGCGCACAATAATCTAGGCATCCTCTTCCAGGAGCAGGCGCTTTGGGAGCAGGCTGAAGCCTGCTTTCGACAAGCGGTGGCCGTCGAGCCGGCATACGCGGAGGCACACAACAACCTTGGCTTTGTCCTTGCGAAGTTAACGCGCCTGAGTGAGGCGGAAACGTCCTGTCGGCAGGCTGTGGCCCTTCGTCCGGATCTCGCTGCGGCAAATAATAATCTGGGACTCGTGCTGCAAGAGATGCAGCGTTTCGCCGAGGCGCAAGCAGCTCATCTGCAGGCCTTGTCCCTTGCACCGGATAACGCGGAAATCCTGTTCGGCCTGGGGCAGCTCTTCCACCGGACAAGGCACCTGGACGAGGCAGAGAACTGTTATCGACGCGCCTTGGCAATCAAGCCGGACTACGCCGAAGCACTCAACAATTTCGGCATGATTCTGCGGGAGACGAAGCGTTTCGTCGACGCCGAGGCCGCCTGCCGGAGCGTCCTATCCCTTCGCCCGAAGTATGCGGAGGCCTTCTACAATCTGGGGTTGGTGTATCAGGAGGCTGGGAATGTATTGGAGGCGCTCGATGCGTACCAACGCGCCATTGACCTGCGCCCGGATTATGTTGAGGCTCTTCTTAATCAGGGCAACCTGCTGCAGAAGGCAAATCACTTGCCCGAGGCACAAGCCTGCTATCGCCGTGCGCTCACCTGCCGGCCCGAGAACGCCGACTTGCACAACAACTTGGGCGTGCTGTTGGCGAAACAGAAGCATTTCGCGGATGCGGAATCGGCTTATCGCCGCGCCCTCTCCCTTCGCCCGGAGTATGCGGAGGCGCTTCATAATCTCGCGCTGCTGTATCTGCAGCTCAAGCGGTTCGAGGACGCGGAAGCGTCGCTGCGGACTTTGCTTCGCTTCAAACCGGACGACACGGATGCCTGCAACAGCCTGGGGAATTTACTCCAGCGTGCCAATCGCGCGCACGAGGCAGAGGAGGCCTATCGCCGCGCCCTGGCATTGCGCCCTGAGCATGCCGCCACACTCAACAACCTGGCAACGCTCCTGCAGCAGGTGCAGCGCTTCCCGGAAGCCGAAGCGAGCTATCGGCGTGCAATCTCCATCGCTCCGGATTATCCGGAGCCGAAATGGAACCTTGGCTTTTTATTGCTGTATCTTGGCCGCCTGGACGAAGGATGGCCTCTCATGGAAACGCGCTATGACAAGGCGCTGGCCAAGCCGATTGCCGCCAAGCCCGATCTGCCGTTTCCGCAATGGTCCGGCGAAGACCTCGCCGGAAAGTCGATTCTTGTTTGGCCGGAACAGGGCTTCGGCGACGAAATCCAGTTCGTCCGTTACCTTCCACTCTTGAAGGCTGCCGGCGCGGCGCGCGTTACCCTGGTGTGCAAGGCAGCGCTGGTGCCGCTTCTTCGATCTGCGGCGGGCGCGGACCAGGTGCTTGCAGATAGCGAGGCAACAGGGCAACTGCAAGCCCATGACTACTGGACTTTTATCCTCAGCCTGCCGCTGCATTGCCGCACCACCGTGGAAACGATTCCGGCGAAACTCCCTTATCTTGCGCCGGACCAGGCCAGGGTCGGGCACTGGCGTGAAAGAGTGGCTGACGAGAGTGTAAAGGTCGGCCTGGTCTGGAAGGGATTCGGCGGACACGTCAACGATGCGAACCGGTCCTTACCGAACCTCGGCTGCCTGGCGCCGCTATGGTCTGTTGCAGGAGTCTCCTTCATCAGTCTGCAAAGGGGCATGGAAAAGGAATCTGCCCTTGTCCGGAATCCGGAACTGCCCCTTCTCGATCTCGGTGCGGATATCGAGGATTTCGCGGATACGGCGGCCATCGTCTCGCAGCTCGATCTGGTCATTTGCGTGGATACCGCCGCGGCCCACGTGGCCGGTGCCCTTGGCAAACCTTGTTGGGTGCTGTTGCCATTCACGCATCCGGATTGGCGCTGGATGGATGGCAGAGCGGATTCGCCATGGTATCCCGGGGTCGTGAAACTGTATCGTCAAACGAGACCGGATGACTGGTCAGGCATGATTCAAGTGCTTGCATCCGATCTCGCTGCATGGGTCAGGGCCCGATAAACTCTGCCCGTCACTAAATCATTCGTTTTGTCGCGTCATCACCTGATATGAATCTTTTCAGCATTCTCATTGCGGATAATCCCGAGGGAGACTTGTCAACGGAAACGCTCTCGCCGGTCATTTCCCGGAATATCGCATCCTTCAAGGCTTGCCACCCGGATTTGCCTCATCGGTTTTTCGACAAGCACGCGATCCGGCATTTTCTGGCGGCCAGCATGGGCAAGGACGTCCTGTGGGCATTCGATCAGTTGCTGCCCTATGCCTACAAGGCCGACTTGGCGCGGCTATGCCTGTTGTACGAATTTGGCGGCATTTACGCCGACCTTTCCGTTTACTTTCATGGTCCCTGGAACGTCCTTCCGGGGAAGATTTCCATCTTCCGCGACCGCGCCTATGTCGCGCCCTGGATTGTCAGCAATACCATCATCGCTGCACCGCCGCGCTTCCCGGCAATCGAAGCCGCGATCCGCATGATCCTGGCGAATTGCCATGCACGCAATCGCGGCACATCGCCGCTTTGCCCGACAGGACCAGTCTTGTTCGGCAAGGCCATCGCCATGCACTGCGCTCCTGAACAGATCCATCTGGGCGAAGTGACCAACGTCGCCGCTCGGGAAACGACAGAATCGCTGGTGTTTGTCGACACTACCGATGGCCGAATGATTGGTTATCGATCCAAAACCAAGGCAGGCCTGAGCGAGTTGGGATTGCGCTACGGCGTCAACAACTACAACGATTTCTATTACGCTGGAGTCATATATGCGCATGATTTTCCGGTGACGGTCCCTGCCGACTATCTCCAAAAGCACGGACATACGAAGTGCGCATTGATCAATGGCGAATTGGCATATCAGGGCGAAAATCCGACGGACGCCACAGACAAACTTTTGGTGCTCGGCAATCTGCTCCCCTTCACCGCCGGGGCCTATACGATTTTTGTGGATTTATCGGCAATCGCGGCCGGTTCGGTATTGACATTGTTTGCAGCCCAGGCCGAGGACAGAAAGGAATTGTCGCGCGCAACCCTGAGGATCGAGCATAGCGGCCCCGCGACCTTGTCCATGCATTTCGATTTGCCTGCGAGCCGCAACGACATCTCTATCGGCGTCGCGGTTAACCGTTGCGCATCCCTGTCCATCAAACAGCTGCGCATCGACCGCACATCGGCAATGCATGATGACGGCGGCGGGCAAACGCAGCCGACTCAGGCGATGGTCTGTACCAATGGATGATGCCGGCGAACGTGCCTGAATCCGGCAATCCACTGGACACCATGATCAACACGCCGATTACAATTCATGCGGGCCGGGAGTTGGCCTGTTGACCTTGCTTTCATATTCCATCATGTCCCTCACGTCCATCAAGTACATTTCCTATGGCGACACCACCGGCTACGGCCTGTCGGGCCTGGCATATCTCCGAGGCCTGTTGAATCTCGGGTTCTCCGTCTATTGGCGGCCCGTGTTCTGGGGCAGCCACGGGTTGCAGTTCTGGTCGCCAGAGATGGGGGCGAATGTGCTGGAAGCCGTTCGCGCCAGCCAGGGTGATCCATCCTTGCGCGACCTGCAAGCCATCATGCAATTGACGACCGCTCCGAAGGACTACGACATTGTCATTTCGCATATCGTCCCGGAATACCTGCCAAGCTGCTTTGAAGAAGGCAAGACGAACTTTGCATATTGCGCCTGGGAGTCCGATACCATTCCGGCGCACTGGCCGGCCATTCTGAATAAATTCCATGCTGTCCTCGTGCCTTCTCAGTTCAACGCAGACGTTTTTCGCGCGGGCGGGGTTACTGTGCCGATCCACGTCGTGCCGCACATCCGGCGTCATGCGCATGAAGACATCACCCCCGAGCAGCGTAGTGACATGCGACGCCAGCTAGGCATCGATGAAGACCGATTCGTGTTTTACAGCATCGGCGCCTGGATGCTGCGCAAGGATTTTCCCCGGCTGATCGAAGCCTTCCTTCAGGAGTTCGGGGAAGATGAGCCAGTTGCTCTTCTTCTGAAGACGTCGAGCAAGCCCGTCCATTTTCCTCTGCCCCATGAACAGGGAAAGACATCCCTGCAACTGGTGCAGGAATCGATTCAGGCATTCGCCAGCAAGCATCAACGCTCGCGCGCCACCATCGCCTTGTTGGCCGGCGACGGAGTCAGCGGGGCCTGGCTGGATTGCCTGCATCAGGTCGGCGACGCGTATATCTCCTTGTCTCGCGCCGAGGGATGGGGGATGGGCGCATTTGAAGCGACGGTGCTGGGTCGGCCGGTACTGATGACAGGCTGGAGCGGTCAACTGGATTTCCTCGGTCATGACCATCCCGGACTGATCGATTACAGCTTGGAGCCCATCGATTGGCCCGGCACTTCTTATGGACCGGATCACCGCTGGGCTGTTGCCGACATCGACGATACACGCAGGAAAATGCGCGAGCTGTTCGAGCGCCGCAACCAGCCCGATGAGCATGCCATGCGCCTGAGCGAAAAGATGTGCAGTCAGTATTCCGAGGCAGTCATCATGCGGCAGTACCGGGCGATTATCGGCGCGTGATGGCCGGCCAATCGCCGGCCTGCATTAACGATATCCATCGCATCGAACACTTCGAGTCCTGATCCATGATTTCACGCATTTTCCATTTCATCTTCGGCCTGAAAGAGCAAACCGAGCCTTTCCATCTGGCGCATTACCTGTGTCTTGAATCGTGCCGCCAGGTCAATCAGCCGGAAGCGATTTATTTTCATTACGCCAACGAGCCGTATGGTCCCCTTTGGGACGCCATCAAGCCGCATCTGACGCTCTTGCCTGTCCAGCGCGAGCCTTTGCCGCTTGCCGCCTATGACAAATCGGCGGAGGGGAAACTGATCGCGCAGCAAGGTTGGAGTTACGCGCACGAAGCAGACTTCATCCGTCTCAAAGTGCTACTGAAGCACGGCGGCGTGTATGCCGATATGGATACCCTTTTTGTCGCGCCCATGCCGAGCCATCTCTATCAGTACGATTGCGTGCTGGGCGAGGAAGGTGCCTTGCCGGACGAGCGAGGAATCTTGCGGCCATCGCTTTGCAATGCGCTCATCGTCGCTGTGCCGGGTGCACCATTTGTCGCGAAATGGCTGGATGCCGCGTATGCCACGTTTGACGGCAAATGGACAAGTCATTCCTGCCAGCTTGCCTCCCGCTTGTGGGAGGCGCACCCGGAACTGGTCCATGTCGCGCCGCGCCGGTATTTCTATCGCCACCCGTGGACGCCGGCTGGCATCCAGAGCCTGTTCGAGCGATGCGACCCGGACGTGCGCGATGTGTTCAGCCTGCATCTGTGCAGCCATCTCTGGTGGGACGAACACCGCACCGATTTCACCCGTTTCCATGCCGGGCTTCTTACCGAGGAATATGTACGCGCAGGCGCATCCACGTATGCCATGCTCGCCAGACGGTTCCTGCCGACGATCCAAAACGCCGCATGAAGCTCGCCGACTATCTTCTGCAAACCAACCGCCGCATTGATTTCAAGCTCGGGATCAGGAATGTCCTGATCCAGCGGGGATCACTCGACCTGGTGGTATTTCCCGGGCGGCTTCCTCTCGTCTCCTGTCTGATGGTGACGCGAGGCAGACTCTTTCCTTCCCGCTTTGCGGTGGAATGCTTCCAGCGGCAGACCTATGCAAACCGGGAACTCGTTCTGGTATGCGATACGCCCGGCACGGAAATCGAGCGGCATTGCCGGGAATTGAACGATCCGCGCATTCGCATCGTCTATCCGGACGCACCCTCATCCAGCCTGGGCGAGCTGCGCAATCTGTCCCTGCGGGCCGCGCAGGGCGAATGGATTTGCCAATGGGATGACGACGATCTTTACCATCCGCAGCGGCTTGACCTCGGGATGGCCATCTGCCAGTCCATGCAGACCGACGCACTCTTTCTGAGCCGCTGGCTGCTCTGGTCGCCCCTTGCACGCAAGATCGGCGTATCGGGCGCCAGGGAATGGGAAGGATCGATGTTGGCGAGAAAGGACAGCATCCCTGCCTATCCCGCTCTTGCGCGAGGCGAGGATACGGCGGTCACGCAGACAATGATCGCGGCGGGCCGCGTGGTCCTGGCGGATGCGCCATGGCTGTACACCTATGTGCAGACGGGTGCGAATACCTGGTCGGACAATCATTTCGATGCGATCTGGAAAGCGGCCAGTTTTGTGGAGACGACGGAAAATTACGAGGCCGCCATGCTCGCGGCAGCATCGACCGGGCCGCATCAGGCCTATGCGCACGCTTGCGCTTCACATCATGGAGCGATGCTGCCCGTGGCTGGATGATGCTGGATTGCGCGTCATCGCGTCGATTCCGCCTTGGCTGTGCTGACGAACTCCACGCCCTTGGAACGCATGAAAGACACGCGATAGTCGTGCAGCATATCCTTGGGGTCCAGCGCGCAATAGACGGTCGCCGCCTCCGTGCAGCCATGCGGCTCGTTGCGCAACTGCTCGAATATCAGTCTGTCTTCCCCGTCTCCGGTGGCAAATGCCGAACAGGACCAGAGATGGACGATATGCAATAACTGCATTTTATTGATGGCCAGGCCGCTCGGCCGCACAAAGCCGCCGAAGTTTTTGGCGTAAATGCCTTTGCCTACACCCACGCTTTCAATTTCGTCCACGCACAAGCCTTCGCCCGTGTTGCCGTCGGCGTAAATGGAATAGGAGTACGCCCACTTCTTTCCTTCGATGGCGCGCAGAATCCGGGCGCAATGGTCTTCCTTGAGCCAGTCGTCGTCATCCAGGTAGATCACGATGTCGCTATCAGCGAGCAGCGTGAGCGCCGAACGCAGCGAGCCGCCATAGAACGACGCATGCGGACCGCCGTGACGTTGCGATGTGGAGTATCCCAGGTTGATCAGCGTGATCGTGATATGACTCGGGCATTCGGCCGCCAAGGCCGGCAACAGCGCATCAAGCCTCTTGTGCGGATCGCAGTCCACGCCGATCAAGATCTGCATGCGCCCCGAAAACTGCTGATTGAATACCGAGCGCACGGAGCGGCACAGGGTTTCGCGACACGTGGTCACGATCACGACTGCAAGACTGTTTCTCATTGTTTAAATCATTCTGCCGTTTCAACTCAGCTTGCTGCCGCCGACCATTGTCAATCCGGTCATAACGCGCGCAGTGCAAAAGGATATCCTGCTTGCAACAGCGGACGGGCGTGGCCGGAACCAGCAACTGCCTGGCTTTCGATCTGCTGCATGATGCTCTCCACACCGAGTGCGCCGGGCCGGTGATGCGTCTCGTCTCGATGGGGTGCATGCGTCGATGTCAGCGCGATATCGTTCATGAAATAAGGAATCGTCGCCGTATAACAGCAGCTGCGCCGGTAAAGAAGATGATCCGCCACGAGCTTGCCGAACGCATGCACTCCGGTCAGATCGATGTCCGTTCCATTCGGACGATAGTGGGAAAGAATGCGTGCCGCCCCTTTCCGGTTGATCACGTAAGCGCCGGCAGAATAGCAGGTCGGCTCCCATTCATGCCACAACACGCCGTGGCGTAAATACATCTCGCCAAGCTCCAGCACGACCGGCCGGTTGCTGACGTGCAGCTGCAATATTTCCCAGTCGTGCGGCGCGGAAGAGATGAGCGTCAGCGCATCGAAAACATAACGGGAACGCACATCGTCTTCCATGATGACGGCGGTCTCATGGCCCGATTGGCAGGCCATGCCGATCGCATCAAGGTGCGATGTCAGAATCGCCAGCTCGGGTATCGAGTTGGCGAACGGCTTGCGTACGCTGATCCTGGGGAGCGACTCCGGCGTGATCGCTTCGACGCGACTGTTGGCCACGCCACCGCGCGCAAAGTAGGCTTCGATCAGCATGCGCCGCTCCGTGTCGGATTGTCGATTGATCCAGAAGTGAGGAAGTCCGTTCAACATGGTGGCAAGCAGTCAAATAACCCATATAAGAGCGCCTAACAAAATGAAGCGAAGCGGTTCTGAGTAGGCGCGCCGCCGCAGACAGTACGACTGTACGGCAAGGCGGCGCAACACCCTCAGAATCATTTTGTTAGACGCTCTAAAAAACAGGCCGACGAATGTCGGCCTGTTTCACACACGCCTGTGCGAACAGGCTGAAGCACAAGTGGCTTAGAAGGACACACGCACCCCGACATTTCCGCCGATGTCGGTATAGCCACTGCGTGCCTCCCCCGTCAGCCCGAGATAGACATAGGACTGCCGGTTAAGTTGCATCGTTCCCGTGACACCGCCCTGCAAGAATACCCGGCCGACGTTCGGTGCGCTGATGGTCGTCGCCACACCCGCCAGGGTGGCTTGCTGACTCACCCGCGACAGATCGCCGCCATCCACTCCGACGCCTACGCTGAACTTGTAGGTGTAGCGCGTTGCCAGCGGATCGGTCTTGCCGGATGCGCCGGCCAGACCGGCCACCAGGCGCGTGCCCGTGGACGAGAAGCCATTCAGCCCCAATGCAGCCGCAGAAGCACTTCCCTCATTGGCGGCGTCGCGCTTCACTCGCTGGAATGTCAGGCGGGCAAACGGTTCATAGGTCGCGCCGTTGAACTGCCACGGCGCGCGCAGGCCGATGCCGATCAGACTGCTGTTGCCGTCGGCGTTGGTCGCAAGCACTGGAGCGGATGCGGTGGGGTCCGCACGATTGCTCTCCGCATTGTCCCTGCCGTAGCTGGCCAGACCATCCACAATGAACCCGTTCCATCCATACTGGCCGTACACGAAGCCCATGTTCTGCTTCACCGAGCCTGACCCCATATCGGCGGACACATTCGAGTTGGCATGGCTGAAACCGAAGCCGAGTCGTGCGCCTGCGGTCTCCAGCACGTCCGCTCCCAGAGTGAACTGGGTACGGTTCGCACTGAATCCGGATGCGGTGTCGTCTCCGCTCCAGTTGCCGTGGTTGCCGTTGAGGTCGATCCACAGCGCACGGTCGGTGTTGCGGTTTGCGCCGGCTCCCTGGGAATCGGCCAGGTGTTTGCCGACGATGTTCTGGACTGCCCATCCCGCCTGCGGCGTTGCCGCTGCCAGGGCACCGTGGACTTCACCGCTCAAGCCTTTGACAAAATTACTCAGTGTGCCGGCGTTCTGGCTCGCCGCAACGTACAGCAATTGGCTTTGTGCGGTGCTGCCGGTTCCGGATTGCTCCAGATCGGTAATCTGATCGAGAGCCGCAGCAGCCGAGCGGCTGTTGGCGTTGGCACCCTTGAGCCAGGCGCTGTACGACAAGGGCAATACCTTCAGGTCGATGCTGTTGCTGCCGCCGACGTTATAGAACACAGCCATGCGCGTATCGGCCGCCAGACCATCGGGCTGCGCCAGCGTGTCGAAGCGGCCCGAGATGCCGCCGTCGGCAGTAATGATGCGGTAGCCCTGGCCAATCGATGGCACGAATGGCGTCGAACCGTAGCCGGCTTCGCCGACACTGAAGATATTCTTGAGCGCCGGTGCCAGAGTCACTCCCGGCTGAATCACAAATTGATTGTTACCCGTCACATGCAGGTACGAGTAATAACCGGTGACGCCGATCGGCGTGCTTGCGGACGCCTGCTGCGTGCCGGCGATATCTTCCTTGAATGTACTGCCAGGGGCCATCGTGACCGTCGAGTTGGCCGTCAGCATGCCGGGAGAGTTACCCGGAGACAGCGTGCCTCTGACAAGGACCGGGCCATTGATGACGCCGCTACCGCCCAGCGTGCCGCCTTGTTCGACTGTCACCATGCTGTCCAGGCTGCCGTTCGCCAGCAATCGGCCAGCGAGCACGCAAGTGGAGTTGAACGCGGCATTGCCCGCGACGTTGAGCGTGCCGAGCCCCGTCTTGGTGAAGCAGCCACTGCCGCCGCCTGTCGAAACGATATTGCCCGAAAGTGTGGTCGTGGTGTTGGCCGCCGTATCTATCCCCGTACCCAGTCCGACGGCGAGGTTCTGCCCTGTCAGAATATCCACCGTGGCCTGGATGGTTCCCCCGTTCCATATCACGGTGCCCCAACCCAACCCGTACGAATTGGTGACTTTGACCAGCCCTCCATTGAGGGTCAGACCGCCGGTCCAGCCGGAACCCACGGTGTTTCCCGATCCTTGGCCACCGGCGTTGTCACCGCCCAGAATCAGTGTCCCGTCGCCCTCTTTGGTCAGTCGTCCGCTGCCCGAGAGATTGCCGGTCCACGTCAGCGTGTTGTCCGCGCCCACGGTGTCGATGGCGCCGTTCTGGCTGGTGATGGCGAGGTCGCGATCCGACGTGAATGAGGCGGTGGTTTGCAGCCTGCCGCCATTCAGAGTCACATTGCTGCTGACCGCTCCAAGATTGTTGTCTGCTCCGACCTTCACCGTGCCGCCGTTGATGGTAGTGCCGCCGGTATAGGTATTGTTGCCATTCAAGCCCAATGTGCCCTGATTGACTTGAACACCGCCGCTGTTCGACACGCTTCCACCCAGGATAAGGGTGCCGCCGCCGTTTTTAATCAACGTGCCGCTTCCCGACGCGGAACTCGTGTTAGTGACCGTGAAGGTATTGCCCACGTCGAACGTACCGGAATTGGTCAGCGTGATGTCACGCGCCATCGTGATGTTGCCATTGGCCTGGAGAGTGCCGTCATTCAGAGTCAGCGCGGAGCTTGGCGCACCGAGATTCGCATTGGACGACACCTTGAGGATGGCACCATTCGCCACGGTCGTGCCGCCCGTGTAGGTATTGTTGCCGCTCAAGGTCTCGATGCCGCCGGTAATTGCCAGCCCCCCCGAGCCGCTCAAGCTGCCGGCGAACGTGCCGCTTGCATTGGTCAGGGTCAAGGTCTGTCCGCCGAGGATTACCGCACCCGAACCCGACAGGCTCTGCACCGATGCGCCGCCGGCCGTTGCCGCGATATTGAACGTGCCGTTGTTTGCCACGCCGCTGGAATCGGCAATGCTGCCGTTGCCGGCCAACACCAGCGTCCCACCTTGGCCAATATTGGTAGCGCCGGTATAGCTATTGATCTCGCTGAGGACCTCCGTGCCGCCCGTGATCGCCAGGCCGCCCGAACCGCTCAGGCTGCCGGCGAACGTGCCGCTCGCATTGGTCAGGGTCAGCGTCTGGCCACCGAGGATTACAGCGCCCGAGCCGGACAGGCTCTGAATGCTGGCACCGGCATTGGTCGCGGAAATGTCGAAGATGCCGTTATTGTCGAGTCCGAAGGAATGGGCAATTGCTCCGCTACCCGAGAGCCCCAGAACGCTATTGGTGCCAATGGTCGTGACGCCGATGTAATCGTTGTTGCCGCTGAGGATCTCCGTGCCGCCCGTGATCGCCAAGCCGCCCGAACCGCTCAAGCTGCCGACGAACGTGTCATTGGCATTGCTCAGGGTCAGCGTCATATCTCCCAGGATGACGCCGCCAGAGCCGCCCAGGCTCTGGAGGCTGGAACCGCTATTGGTGTTCGAGATATCCAGGATACCGTCGTTGGTCAGGGCCCAGTTTGCTGCGGTCGCATTGGAACCGTCGCCATCGGATAGTGTCAGGTACCCGTCGTTGTAATGGGGGACAGGTGCCTGGGCCAGGGAAACCAGCGGGAAGATCGAGAGAATCGCTGCTCCCAGAAGACTTGTCTTGCCTGTCAGGTGAGCGCACTTCCCGGATTCCTCCCGCCCCTGCTTTTTCACGCCGGTCGACGTCGTTTCTCCGTTTGCATCCTTGCCTTGCGAACTCGCCACTTCGGCGACAGCGACGAGCATATTGCGTTTCTTGTTCCAAACCAGTCGATAAATGTGATTCATAGTGTTGTTGGTATCTTTGAAAGCCAGCTATTGCTACCGTTCCAAATCATGGCGATTTGCCGGCAACAAGCTGCGCCACATCGGCATCCCGGACGATTCCAAGCCAAGGCGCAACGGCCCGATGCTATCGGATTGCCGTCCGGAAATGCTCACAAAAGCTAACAGTCTCCCTGCGATCGGGCGATCGCTTCGACGGCACGGCGCGCACCGGAGCTTATTCGTCGTTTTGCAGCAGGCAGGGTTGGGTCAGCAGATAACCGACGCCACGGGCGGCGCGGATTGCTTCGGCTTCGGGCCAGGCTTGCGAGAGCTTGCGACGCAGACGGCTGATGGCGACTTCGAGCCGGTGCTCGGCGAAGTCGAGGTAGTTGCCGCCCAGCGCTTCCACCAATTGCCGGCGGCTGGCCGGTTCGGGGGCGTTGCGTTGCAGGGTTTGCAACAACAGGCTCTCGGCATGGGTCAGCGTCAGCATTTCGCCGTTCGGGGCAGTGAGCGTGAGCTTGCGCTGATTGAAAATCCAGGCAGGCGCGGGGGCCGCAGCAGGCACGCTGCCGGCTGCGGCCAGACGGCGCAGCAGGTTGGTAATCACGGCCAGCAGTTCTTCCGCCGGCGCCGGTTTGACCAGATAGGCATCGGCGCCGCCTTGCAGGCCTGCCAGCCTGTCATGCGCCATGCCGCGCGCGGTGAGCATGACGATGCCGATTTCCGGCCGGCTCTGGCGCAGGCGCGCGCAGATGGACAGGCCGTCTTCACCCGGCAGGCCCAGGTCGAGCACCACCAGTCGGCACGGCTGAGTAGCCAGGTGCAAGTCGAGCGCGGCGCCGTCGGCCAAGCCGGTGACCGCATGGCCGGCGCATGTCAGATGAAAGGCCAGTTCGGTGCGCAGGCTGTCGTTGTCTTCCACCAGCGCGATGGGAGCTGCCACGGCTTTCATGCAGCCTCCGGCAGCCAGATCTCGAAGCAAGCGCCGTGAGGCCAGCTGCGGTCGAGCCGCAAATGGCCATCATGTTTTTCGACGATTTGCCTTGCCAGCGACAGGCCCAGGCCAAGACCCGACTGGGCGGCGGTTTCATCGAGGCGGCGATATTTTTCAAAGATGGCTTCCTCCTTGCCCGTCGGGATGCCGGGTCCGTGATCCTTGATGCGCCAGAGCACGCCGCGCGTCTTCATATCGGTAACGATTCCTATCCGGATCAGCGTGTCTGGATGCGCGTACTTGACGGCGTTGTCGAGCAGGTTGAGCAGCGCGAAGTACAGCAGACGGGTATCGCCCTTGAGCGGAGGCAGGGCAACATCGGCTTCGATCGCCACACGGGCGGCAGCCACGGGTTCGAGCGCGCTCAGGGCATCGCGGCTGAGCGTTGCCAGGTCGAGCGATCCTGTGTTGCTCTGAGATGTCCCCGGCAGGAGACGATCCTGCACCTCAGCCAGTTCCATCAAGGTCTTCATGCGTCCGACGGCCTGCTTGATGCTTTGATAGCGGCTATTGCGCTGCGCAGGATCGGCACCGATTTGATCAAGCAGACGCAGGCTGTGCGCGGCAGCGTCGATCACGGCCACCGGCGTGCGCACCTCGTGGGTAATCATGGAAAGGAAGCGATCCTGCTCTTCGCGTGCGCTGCGCTCGCGCCGCGACGTCGCCAACGCATCGTTGGCCTGGCGCTGCGCCTCATTGCGTGCGCGCTCGACATCGCGCGCGCGCAGCACGAGGCTCAGATGCAGCGCTAGAACCAGCGGGAGACTGGCCAGGTGGGCGCTGTTCATGGTTGCGGGATCGTGGGGCATGAAGCCCAGAGAGCCCAGATAATTTGGCAGCATGACAACGAAATAGAGCGGCAGCGACACGGCGATCAGGCGACCCGACAGATTGCCGGTTCGCCACAGGCGCAGGTAGGCTGGTATCGATAACAAGGGAGCCAACATGGCGCAGATGAAGACCATGGTTGCCAGCAAGCCGTAATAGCCATACAAGGGCGAGAAAATGATCAGCACGCCCAGCAGCATGACGAGGCGGTAAAAATGCAGCAGGCGCGGAAAGTTGCCCCGCAACTGGAGCAATCGCGCCTGACACAGGCAATCACATAGCGCCTGCAGGCCAAGCAGCGAATTGGTGAGCAGTGCCGGCACGGAGGCGTCATGCGGGAACACGAATTCGCCGGCAAGTCCATCGACAGCAAACCAGCGCGTTGCCGTGGCTACCACCGACATCGCGAATATTCCGTAAATACCGTGCCGGGTCGTTGCCCAACTGACCAGATTGAACAGCGCCACGGTAAACATGAACCCCAAATACCAGCCATAGCCCAGATTCGCAGCGTTGTTGGCGGTTTGCAACGCAGGCGCACGCCACAGGCGTGGCGACACCGCCATGACGCTGGTGGTCTCGATGCGCAGATACATCACTTCGCCCGGGTGCGGCTGCGCCAGCCGGAAGCTGGCCGTGCGATAGGGGCCTTCATGCGTATCGAACGGCAGCGTGTCGCCACTGCGGCGCACGGTCCAGCCACCGGTACGTGGCTCGTAAAGGCGTACATCGTCGAGCACAGTCGACGGCACCTCCAGCCAGAGTTCGCCTTCCTTCATATCGGCGGGAAGCGTCAGGCGCAACCAGTACGCGTCGCGTGTGTAGCCGCGGCTCAGACTGTGGTACAGCGGTTGGAATTCGTCTGCACGCGCTGCTGCCTCGTCTATCGTCAGACGAGCGCCGGAATCCCGCAGCCAGGTCGCGTTGGGCGCTTGCAAGCGCAACGGATCGGCAACAGCAGCCCAGGCCGTTCTCAAGCCCGGAAGCAGACAGATCAAGCCAAACATGAGCAGGATCAGATATCGCTTTATTGCATGGCGTTTTGATTTCATTTCGAAAAACAGGGCCGAGGGACGCCACGCTTTGCGGCTGGCACATCATATCAAGTTGCACCCGCGAAAGTACATCGCACCGGCTTGCCAGACACCCTTGAACCTATCAGTTTTGTTTATGGGGGCGTGACGAGTGCAAAGCGGATACGGAAGAGTTCAAGATTGAAGCGGTCAAGCCACTCACCAAACGCGGCCATCCGAAGGCAGAAGCGGCCAACCGGATGGTAACGATGCACAACCTGTATCAGGGGCTCAAGCAATACATCGTTCCGCTGGCAGCGGCGGGAAGCTGCCAAGGCTCAACAAGCGGAGATACGGCATCTGAAGGCACAGATCAAGCGCGTGACCGAAGAGCGCGACATTCTTGAAAGGCCGCGGCGAGTTCGACTGATTGACGCAACTCTCTATATTTATTTATTGAGTCATCGCAAAGCAAGTTTGCCCGCGGCCAATGCCTTGCAGCAAATCTTCCACCTTTGCATACCGCAACCGCACGCCAAGCTCCTGTTTCATTCTTGCATTCCTCAGACGACGCGACTCCGACATGAAGGACAACAACATTGGCGAAACCGCTTTCGTCAATTCGTCACGGGGCAGGCGCGGCGGTCGTGGTAAATCGCAGGCATCGGCCACCGCGTCGAAATAGTCCCCCATCTTCATGTCCGAATCATCGCTCGCATGATAGACCCGGCAAGGCAAGGCCTGGAACAAGGCCCGCGCAACGATATGCGCCAGATCGTCTGCATGAATGTGATTCGAGTAGACGTCGTCTTTTTCCTCCAGTGCAGGCATTCCCTTCTGCAAGCGTTCGAGCGGCAGACGATCGGCGGCATAGATGCCGGGTGTGCGTAAAATTGCCAACCGCGAACCGGACCTTCTGGCCCAGCGACGCAGGGAAATTTCCGCATCGACACGCCGCCTGGCGCGGGCCGTTTTCGGGTTCACGGAGCGGGTTTCATCGACCAGCGCACCTCCGCAATCGCCGTACACGCCAGTCGTACTGACATAAACGAGCTGCGCCCGCTCGGGTAAAATGGCGGTCAAATTACGGGTGCGCCTGTCTTTCGCGCCTTCCGCCTGCGGCGGTGCAAGATGGATGATCCGGGATGCAAGTCCGGCAAGGCGGGCGAGGCTGGCTGGCCGGTCAAGATCGGCAATGACCGGCACGGCCCCGGCGGCGCGCAGTTCTTCGCGACGTGATTCCTGGCTGGTAACGGCGAATACGCGAAAACGCTCGCGCACCAGCGGCAGGAGACGCATGCCGACGTCGCCGCAGCCGAGAATCAGCAGGCGCGGTTTGCCAAAACGCGGGGCACCCATTTCCTTAATTTCATTCTTTTTCATCATCAGGATTGTATGTCTTTCGAAGTTACTGTTCAGCCGAGCGGTCGGCAATTCACCTGCGACGAAGGCGAAACCGTGCTCTCCGCCGCCATTCGCGCCGGCGTGGGCTTGCCCTACGGCTGCAAGAACGGCGCATGTGGCACCTGCAAGGGCAAGCTGCTGGAGGGTTCGGTCACGCACAGCGCGCATCAGCAGAAGGCGCTGTCGGAGGCGGAGGAGCAGAAAGGTGCTGCACTCTTCTGCTGCGCTCACCCGCATTCGGACATCGTGATCGAGGCGCGCGAGGTATTGGGCGTCGGCGAATTCCCGATCAAGAAGCTGCCGACGCGCGTCGCGAAGCTGGACAAGGTGGCCGATGACGTGTTGGTCGTGTCGCTGCAGCTTCCCGCCAACGAGCGTCTGCAATACCGTGCTGGCCAATACATCGAATTCCTGCTGAAGGACGGCAAGCGCCGCAGCTACAGCATGGCCAATGCGCCGCATCTCGACGAGCATGTGACATTGCACATCCGTCATCTGCCGGGCGGCACGTTCACCGATCACGTATTCGGCACGATGAAGGAACGCGACATTCTGCGCTTCGAAGGACCGCAAGGAACCTTCTTCCTGCGCGAGGATTCCGACAAGCCGATGGTGCTGCTGGCATCGGGCACCGGCTTTGCGCCGATCAAGGCCATCATCGAGCATGCCGTCCATCAGAAAACCGAGCGCCCAATGGTGCTGTACTGGGGCGGCCGCCGTCCGAAGGATTTGTACATGCATGCGCTGTGCGAAGAGTGGGCGCGTACGCTGCCGAACTTCAAGTACGTTCCGGTCGTGTCGGACGCCTTGCCGGAGGATGCATGGACCGGGCGCAGCGGCTTCGTGCATCGCGCCGTGATGGAAGACCTGCCGGACCTGTCGGGCCATCAGGTGTATGCCTGCGGCGCGCCGGTGATGGTGGATGCGGCCATGCAGGATTACGTCGCACAATGCGGGCTGCCGGAGGATGAGTTTTATGCCGACGCATTCACGACGGAAGCCGATCTGGCCAAAGGCTAGACCTCGCCTTTCCCTCAAGTCATGCGAGCGGCAGGAAAAACTTTTGACGCATTGCGCAAAAAGTCCTACTATTGGCCGCATGAAAACGACAGTCAGACTCTTGCGACGCCCTTCCTCGCTGCCTCAGCCAGGGATGCCGTGCATGTAAGCGTTAGCTGATCATCAAGCCACAGGTCCTCCCTGTGGCTTTTTTTTTGAACTTTTTTCCCGCCTTTTAACCAATTCATCAATTGCCCTTTTCCAGGAGCCCGATATGGAATTCAGCCAGTATCACGTCGATGCACTGTTAAACATCACCAACCGGCCGTCGCTGGTCTTCACCGAAGGCCACGGCATGTGGCTGACCGATCACAAGGGCAAGCGCTACCTCGACTATCTGCAGGGCTGGGCAGTGAACTGCCTCGGCCACTCGCCGCAATGCATTCAGGACGCGCTGACAGAACAAGCAAGGAAGCTGATCAATCCGTCGCCGGCGTTTTACAACGAACCGTCGATCGCACTGGCGTCGTCGCTGGTGAAGCACTCCTGCTTCGATCGCGTGTTCTTCGCCAACAGCGGTGCGGAAGCCAACGAGAGCGCCATCAAATTGGCGCGCAAGTGGGGCAAGAAGCACAAGAACGCAGCCGGTGCCGACCGCTACGAAATCATCACCTTCAACCACAGCTTCCACGGCCGCACGCTGGCCACCATGTCGGCCAGCGGCAAGGCAGGCTGGGACACGATCTTCGCGCCGCAGGTGCCGGGTTTCCCGAAAGCCGAATTGAACGACCTCGCCAGCGTCGAGAAGCTGATCACCGACAAGACGATCGCCGTGATGCTGGAGCCGGTGCAAGGCGAAAGCGGCGTGATTCCGGCATCGCGCGAATTCATGCAAGCCTTGCGCGCGCTCACCAAACAGCATGGCCTGCTGCTGATCGTCGATGAAGTGCAAGCGGGCATGGGTCGCACCGGCGAATTGTTTGCCTACCAGTTGTCGGACGTCACGCCGGACATCATGACGCTCGGCAAGGGCATCGGCGGCGGCGTCCCGCTGGCGGCCATGCTGTGCCGCGAAGAGGTTGCCGTATTCGAAGCGGGCGATCAGGGCGGCACCTATAACGGCAATCCGCTGATGACCGCCGTCGGCGGTGCAGTACTGGACGAACTGTTGAAGCCGGGCTTTCTGCAGTCGGTCAAGGACAAGGGTGCCTACCTCGGCGCGGAACTGGTGAAGTTGAGCGAGAAGCACGGACTGGAAGGCGATCGCGGCGAAGGACTGTTGCGCGCGCTCAAGCTCGGCAAGAATATCGGCGCGCAGATCGTCGAAACCGCTCGCGATATCAATCCGGAAGGTCTGCTGCTGAACTCGCCACGTCCCGATCTGCTGCGCTTCATGCCGGCACTGAATGTGACGACAGCGGAAATCGACCAGATGATTTCGATGCTGTCGGATGTTCTGAAAAAACTGGGACACTGATCCGGTTTCATGCAACAAGGCGCAGTCCGGTTGAAAGCATCACATCCGGGCAATCGTGACTGCGCTGCTTCACTTCAATTCGGCGGCAACAGCCGTCTCCCCAGGGTTTCCATTCTTGCCAGCAGCCGGCGGAGCGCTTAGTATCGAAGCTCACGCTGGTTTGTCAGCGTCCCGCCCGCGGGAAGGGCTGCGCCCATCAAACTCTCAACGAATCGTTCGATTTCCTTGAATCCTGAATCGCGGGCACGGGATACCCTAAGGAGATCGTCATGATCATCAGTCTCGCCCAGCTCCGTCAGCAATTTTCCTCCGCACCACTTTCGTCTCCGGAATTTCAGGATGGCGATCCGCGCAAGCTGCAACCCCTCTCGCTTGAACAACAGAAGAAACGCGCAAAGGAGTTGCTGCGCGGATTGCGTCGCACCGATCCGGAAGCGATCAGTCGCCATCGTTTGCATCTTCCGGAAGTCACGCTGTCGGCAGACGCAACTCCGCGCTTATGCGATGCCCAGCAAATCGTTGCGCGGGAAAACGGCTTTTGCAAATGGTCGGAGTTGCATGCGCATTGCGAATATGTCCGCATCGCGTTCAAAAGCGTTGCGGAAGGAAGCCCATCCGCGCTGGATGGTGATGTCCGCACTCTGCATATCCGCTGCGGTCACGACATCATGCACAAGCTCGCGGTCGCCGGCTTTACCGGAGACTTTCTTGCCTTTGCCGACCCGTACGTGCAAGGGCCGGTGCCGCACACGGATTCCTTGCAGGAATTCATCCGCATCCGCGCGCGATTTCTTCGCCCCTGGTTCGAATCGCCGGAAGCGGCACTGGAACGCCTGACGCAGGATTACGCAGCTCTTGAAATGGCGACAGACTATCCGCGAGTCATGCTGTGGTTCGAGCATGACTCATACGATCAGCTGATCCTCGCAAAGCTCTTTCATTTTTTCCAGCATGCCGCGCAGCGTCCGCAGCAACTGCGCCTGATCTGCGTGAGCCGGTTCCCCGGCGTCAAGCGTTTCAACGGCATCGGTCAACTGCCCGCAGAGGCAATGCGCGTGCTATGGAATCAATTCTCGAACGCAGGTCCCGCTCAACTGTCACTGGGCAAGCAAGCCTGGGATGCCATCACTGCGCCAACGCCGGCCCCATTGCGGGATCTGATCGCAACGCAGACACCAGCCATTCCAGTGATGGCGAAAGCACTCGCACGCCACCTCGAGGAGCTACCATCCACGCGGAATGGCCTGAGCCTGACGGAGCATCTGACATTAAAAACCCTGACTGAAGAAGGCGCAATGAATGCGTCCCGGCTCTTCACCAGGTACACCAATTACCATGAGCCCTTGCCGTTTCTTGGAGACTTGCAGTACTGGAAAATTCTTTCCGGATTGGCCGATGCGGAAAGAGCGGCGATTGTCATCGACCGCAAAGGGAGCAAACCTGTTGAATGGATGGTCAGCGTCACGCAACTCGGTCGTGAGCTGCTGACGGGAACAGCCGACTGGCTCGCACTCAACCGGATAGATCGGTGGGTCGGCGGCATGCACATCGATTCGCGCACCAGTCCGGTCTGGCGCTTCGACAGTAAATAGCTATCGGTGAACATGGCGACACAAAAATAAAAAGGGCGATGCCTCTTGGCATCGCCCTTTTCTTCATGCATGGAGGTTGACAGAATCACTTCTTCCGCATTGGCGGCAAATCGGTGCAAACGCCTTCAAACACCTCCGCCGCCATGCCGATCGACTCGCCCAGAGTCGGATGCGGATGTATGGTCTTGCCGATGTCCACGGCATCCGCCCCCATTTCAATCGCCAGCGCGATTTCGCCGATCAGGTCGCCGGCATGCGTACCGACGATGCCGCCGCCGACGATGCGATGCGTTTCGGCATCGAACAGCAGCTTGGTGAAGCCTTCGTCGCGGCCATTGGCCACTGCCCGGCCGCTCGCGCCCCACGGGAACAGGCCTTTCTCCAGCTTGATCCCCTTGCTCTTCGCCTCATCTTCGGTGATGCCGACCCATGCGATTTCGGGGTCCGTGTAGGCAACCGAGGGAATGACGCGCGCATCGAAATGCGATTTCTCGCCCGCCGCCGCTTCCGCTGCGACATGCGCTTCGTGAACCGCCTTGTGCGCCAGCATCGGCTGCCCCACCACGTCACCAATCGCGAAGATATGCGGCACATTGGTGCGCATCTGTGTATCGACATCGATGAAGCCGCGATCGGTAACGGCAACGCCTGCCTTGTCGGCGGCAATCTTTTTGCCGTTCGGGCTGCGTCCCACCGCGACGAGTACCATGTCGTAGAGCTGCGGCTCGGGTGCCGTCACTGAGGGATCGGCGCTTTCGAACGATACCTTGATTCCTTCCGCCAATGCTTCGACGGCGACAGTCTTGGTCTTCAACATGATCTTGTCGAAGCGCTTCTCATTGAACTTCTGCCACACGCGGACCATATCGCGATCAGCGCCTTGCATCAATCCATCCATCATCTCGACCACATCGATGCGCGCACCCAGCGTCGAATAGACTGTCGCCATTTCCAGACCGATGATGCCGCCGCCGATGACCAGCATGCGCTTTGGCATCGAACGCAGTTCGAGTGCGCCCGTAGAGTCGACAATGCGTGGATCCTGCGGCACGAATGGCAGGTTCACGACCGACGAACCGGCGGCGATGATTGCTTGCTTGAAGCGGATGGTTTTCTTGCTGCCATCAGGCGAGGCAACTTCCATGTGGTTCGGGCTGACGAATTGTCCGACGCCTTGCACCACGTTCACCTTGCGCGCCTTGGCCATGCCGGCCAGGCCGCCGGTCATCTTGCCGACAACTTTATCCTTCCAGCCGCGCAGCTTGTCGAGATCGACCTGCGGCTTGCCGAAACTGATGCCGTGCTCTGCCATCGTCGCCGCCTCATCGACGACTGCGGCAACGTGGAGCAAGGCCTTGGATGGAATGCAGCCGACGTTCAGACACACGCCGCCCAGGGTTGGATAACGCTCGACCAGCACGGTCGCCATGCCGAGGTCGGCAGAGCGGAACGCAGCAGAGTATCCGCCCGGACCGGCACCCAGCACCAGCATGTCGCATTCGATATCGGACGTGCCTGCGTAACTGCCTGCCGCCGGGACAGGTGCGGCTGCGGCGGACGGAGAAGCGGCAGGTGCAGGTGCAGCGGCCGGCGTAGTTGCTGCGGTCGCTTCCGCAGCGTCGAGCGACAGCAGCAATGAACCTTCAGCCACCTTGTCGCCAACCTTGACCTTCAATTCCTTCACGACACCGGCGTGGCTGGAGGGAATCTCCATGCTGGCCTTGTCGGATTCGACCGTGATCAGCGATTGATCGACCTTGATCGTGTCGCCGGGCTTGACCAGCAGTTCAATGACTTCCACTTCCTTGAAGTCGCCAATGTCGGGGACTTTCACTTCAATCAAGCTCATAGCGTTGGCTCCATATGCCGCTTCGCCGCGATGGCAAAGCGATTTTTATTGTTTCATTGGAAAACTGTAGATGCGGAAAGGTGCCGACGAACTCTTGTCGAACTCCGCCCCCGCCTGCACACCGATTTCCGCGATCTCCCTTGCGGTTTCGGTGCGGTCGTACGCGGCATACATCGCGCCCAATGCGAAATTGCGCCCGCTGCCGATGCCCCAGAAGCGATCGAAGCTGAACACTTCGCGATACGAATACACACCGAAAATCCCGTGCGGATTCGCAATCAGCGCGGTGATCTGCGACGATTCGTAAGGGTCGTCCTCATCCTCTTTCGTGTTCAGGAAATACTTTTCCTTCAGGATCTCGTGCACCTTCGAAAAAGTTTCGAATACCTCGTCACGGCTGCACAACCTGCATTCTTCACCCATGCCGGTCAACAGCTTGCGCATGACAGGGAAATGGGCGGCAGTGCCTGCCAGCGTGACATAGGATTCGCCAACCGGAAAAATTTTCTCGTTCACCTCGTACGCATGCGAGAGACGAGTGTCGCCGAACGTCACCAGCGAATCGGATGCGATCGCAATTTCGTTCTGCTTTTTGACGACAACGCAAGTGGTCATTGTTAGTCTCCGTGATCAAGGCGAGCAGCGATGGCAACGGCAAGAAAGCGGAACAAGCTTGCACCCGCTCTCATGCCTTTAATGTCGCTCACTCCCCTCTTCCACCTGTCGCGTCACAGCAATGTCTTGCGCATGTCAGCCAGCACTTCTGCCAGATAGACCGCGAAGCGGGCGCCCATCGCGCCATCGATCACGCGGTGATCGTAGGACAGTGACAAGGGCAGCATGAGTCGCGGCGCAAACTGCTTGCCGTCCCACACCGGCTTGATGTCGGATTTCGACAGGCCGAGAATCGCCACTTCCGGCGCGTTGATGATCGGCGTGAACGCCGTGCCGCCGATGCCGCCCAGCGACGAAATGGTGAAGCTCGCTCCCTGCATGTCGGCCGGCTTCAGTTTGCCTTCGCGTGCCTGCGCCGACAAATCCGTCATCTCTTGCGCAATCTGCACGATGCCTTTCTTGTCGGCGTCCTTGATCACCGGGACGACGAGACCGTTCGGCGTGTCAGCGGCAAAGCCGATGTGGCAATACTGCTTGAGAATCAGGTTCTCGCCCTTGGCATCGAGCGATGCGTTGAACGCAGGGAATTTCTTCAGCGCGGCGACGCTGGCCTTGATGACAAAAGCGAGCATGGTCAGCTTGACGCCGGACTTCGCCATTGCTGTATTCGATTCCTTGCGGAACTCTTCCAGCTCGGTGACATCGGCTTCGTCGAACTGCGTCACATGCGGAATCATCACCCAGTTGCGATGCAGGTTGGGGCCGCTGATTTTCTTGATGCGGGACAGCGGCTGCAACTCGGTCGCGCCGAATTTGGAGAAGTCGAGCGACGGCCATGGCAGCAGATCCATGCCGCCGCCTCTGGATACCGGCGCGGCAGCAGCAGGCGCAGCAGCGGCGCCCGACATCACTGCCTTCACATAATTCTGGACGTCGTCATGCACGATCCGGCCCTTTACACCCGTGCCCTTGATGCGCGCCAGATCGACGCCGAGCTCGCGGGAAAACTTTCGTACCGAGGGCGACGCATGCGGCTTGGTCCCATTTGGCTCGACCGGCTCCAACGACGCGGTCGGTGCCGACCTGGATTCAACCTGGGCCTGTAACGGCGGGGCCGGTGGCGCAGATGCCGATACGCTCGCCACGCTGGCAGCAGCCGGCGCTGCAGCCTTGGCTGCTGCCGCGGTTCCGTTTGTCCCGGCGGTTTCTACAACCAGTAGCAGCGTTCCTTCCGCAACCTTGTCGCCGACCTTCACCTTGACTTCCTTGACCACGCCGGCATGGCTGGAGGGGATTTCCATGCTGGCCTTGTCGGATTCGACCGTGATCAGCGACTGATCGACCTTGATCGTATCACCCGGCTTGACCATCAGCTCGATGACTTCCACTTCCTTGAAGTCGCCGATATCGGGGACCTTCACTTCCACGATGGATGCCGCTGCGGGTGCAGCCGCCGGCTGAGATGCTGCAGGGGCGGGAACCGGCGCAGCGGCCTCTTTCGGGGCCTCTGCTGCAGGAGCCGGAGCCGACGCACCGGCGGCGTCCGCCTCCAACGTCAGCAACAGTGTTCCTTCCGCGACCTTGTCGCCAACCTTGACCTTCAGTTCCTTCACCACACCGGCGTGGCTCGATGGAATCTCCATGCTGGCCTTGTCGGACTCGACCGTGATCAGCGATTGATCGATCTTGATTCTGTCGCCCGGTTTGACCAGCAGCTCGATGACTTCGACTTCCTTGAAATCGCCGATATCCGGGACTTTGACTTCGATTACGCTCATGGCTTTAGCTCCGTTATCACCCTCTGCTTCAGAGACCGGGCCGGGATGGAGGTGGGTTTCCTTCAAGACCAAGGACCCACCTCTCCCCGACCCTCCCTTGAAGGGAGGGAATTATTTGTCTTCTATTTTATTGATGCGAGTTACAGCGTAACCGGATTCGGTTTGTTCGGATTGATGCCGTACTTTGCAATCGCCTCGGCGACGATCGTGGGTGCAATCGCTCCTTCATCGGCAAGCGACTTCAATGCCGCGATGGTCACGAAGTATCGGTTCACTTCGAAGAACTCGCGCAGCTTTGCACGCGTGTCGGAGCGGCCGAAGCCATCGGTGCCCAGCACCTTGTAGCTGCGTCCCTTCGGCATGAAGGCGCGAATCTGTTCTGCAAAGGTGCGCATGTAGTCGCTCGACGCAATGATTGGGCCTTTGGTGGATTGCAGCGACTTCGTGACATGCGCGACGCGCGGCTGCTCGACCGGATGCAGCATGTTCCACCGCTCCGCATCCTGGCCATCGCGCGCCAGCAGCGTGAAGGACGGCGCTGACCAGACATCGGCACCGACGCCCCAGTCGTTCTTGAGCAGCTCGGCTGCCTCGATCACCTCGCGCAGGACCGTGCCGGAACCCATCAGCTGCACGCGATGCTTCGCCTTCTTATCACCTTCCTGCAAGAGATACAGGCCCTTCAGAATGTCCTGCTCCTGCCCTTCCTTCAGGCCCGGATGAGCGTAGTTCTCGTTCATCAGGGTGATGTAGTAGAACACGTCTTCCTGATTTTCGACCATGCGCTTCAGACCGTCGTGCATGATGACGGCAACTTCATGCGCGAAAGTCGGGTCGTAGGGAATGCAGTTCGGGATCGTCGATGCCAGCACATGGCTGTGACCGTCTTCGTGCTGCAAGCCTTCGCCGTTGAGCGTGGTGCGCCCTGCGGTACCGCCCAGCAGGAAGCCGCGCGCCCGCATGTCGCCAGCCGCCCATGCGAGGTCGCCGACGCGCTGCAGGCCGAACATCGAGTAGAAGGTGTAGAACGGGATCATGACCCGGTTGTTGGTCGAATACGAGGTCGCCGCCGCGATCCACGAACTCATCGCACCCGCCTCGTTGATGCCTTCCTGCAGGATCTGACCGGCCTTGTCTTCGCGGTAGTACATCACCTGATCGCGGTCGACCGGCTCGTACAGCTGTCCTTGCTGATTGAAGATGCCGATCTGGCGGAACAGGCCTTCCATGCCGAAGGTGCGCGCTTCGTCGACCAGAATCGGCACGACGCGCGGTCCGAGATTGGCGTCGCGCAGCAGCGCGGTGATGATGCGGACGTAAGCCTGCGTCGTCGAGATTTCGCGACCTTCCGCGGTCGGCTCCAACACTGCCTTGAACGTCGACAGATCCGGCACCGGCAGCGTTTCTTCCGCCTTCACGCGGCGCTGCGGCAGGTAGCCGCCCAGGGCCTTGCGGCGCTCGTGCAGGTATTTCATTTCCGGCGCGTCGTCGGCCGGCTTGAAGAACGGCACTTCCGCCAGCTTGTCGTCGGGGATCGGGATCGCGAAGCGGTCGCGCATTTCGCGCACTGCCGCATCGTCGAGCTTCTTGGTCTGGTGCGCAGTGTTGCGCGCCTCGCCCGACTTGCCCATGCCGAAGCCCTTGATGGTCTTGACCAGCAAGACGGTCGGCTGGCCCTTGTGCTCCTGCGCCTGCTTGAAAGCGGCATAAATCTTGTGCGGATCGTGGCCGCCGCGGTTCAGACGCCAGATATCGTCGTCGGACATCTTGCTGACCAGTTCAAGCAGCTTCGGATGCTTGCCGAAGAAGTGCTTGCGCACGTAGGCGCCGTCCTTCGCCTTGTAGTTCTGGTACTCGCCGTCCACGGTTTCCATCATCACGCGCTGCAGGATGCCGTCCTTGTCGCGCGCCAGCAGCTCATCCCAGTAGCTGCCCCAGATGACCTTGACCACGTTCCAGCCGGCGCCGCGGAAATCGGCCTCCAACTCCTGGATGATCTTGCCGTTGCCACGTACCGGACCGTCCAGTCGTTGCAGATTGCAGTTGACGACCATGACCAGGTTGTCGAGCTGCTCGCGTCCGGCCATGCCGATCGCGCCCATCGACTCCGGCTCGTCCATTTCGCCGTCGCCGCAGAATGCCCACACCTTGCGCGATGCCGTGTCGGCGATGTTGCGCGCATGCAGATACTTGAGGAAGCGCGCCTGGTAAATCGCCATCAGCGGTCCCAGTCCCATCGACACGGTCGGGAATTGCCAGAAATCCGGCATCAGCTTCGGATGCGGATAGGAGGACAGGCCCTTGCCATCGACCTCGCGGCGGAAATTGAGCAATTGATCTTCCGTCAAGCGACCTTCGAGGAAGGCACGCGCATAGACGCCGGGCGATGAGTGGCCCTGAATATAGAGCAGGTCGCCGCCGTGTTCTGCGGTCGGCGCATGCCAGAAATGATTGAAGCCGATGCCAAGCATGTTGGCCAATGAAGCAAAACTGGAAATGTGACCGCCGAGATCGCCATCGGCACGGTTGGCCTTGACCACCATCGCCATCGCGTTCCAGCGCATCCAGGAGCGCAGGCGCTCTTCGTATTCGAGATTGCCCGGGCAGTGTTCGCCGAGATGGGCCGGGATGGTATTGACGTAAGCGGTATTGCTGGAGAACGGGATGTGGGCGCCGCGACGGCGGGCCAGATCGACCATGCGCTCCATCAGGTAGTGAGCACGCTCCGGACCTTCGGTTTCAATCACGGCTTCGAGCGCATCAAGCCATTCTTGTGTTTCCAATACATCGGGGTCGTTGGCGGCTTGCGCCAACACTTGGTCGAGCTGGGCGGACATGGTTTGTCTCCTGATATAAGGGCCTACCCGATTCGGGATCGCGGTCGGGATTTGTTTTAACAACGTTTGCCGTGGCGGTGCGCGGTGAAAATATTCTAACAGCACTCTTTCAATTTTTCAAAATACGGTATTACTTTTTATAATGTGAAATTATTTCGACCACGCACGCACCTCAGGTCACCCAATCCGGACAGGTTCTCAAGACGTTCAACTTATATAATCTCCTTTTCATCGTTCTTATCCCAACGCAAACCATGCCTGCACAACTCATCAACGGAACCGAGCTCTCCCACCAATTGCGCGCCGATGTCGCCAAACGCGCAGCCGCACTGACCGCCAAGGGCAAGCAACCCGGCCTGGCCGTCATTCTGGTCGGCGACAGCCCGGCTTCGCAGGTCTACGTGCGCAACAAGGTCAAGGCCTGCGAGGACAACGGCATTCATTCGGTACTGGAGAAATACGACGCCGACATGAGCGAAACGGCATTGCTGGCCCGTATCGATGCATTGAATCGCGATCCGAAAATCAACGGCATCCTGGTGCAGCTTCCGCTGCCGCCGCATATCGATGCACACAAGGTGATCGAAGCCATCGCACCGGAAAAGGATGTGGATGGTTTCCATATCAGCAACGCCGGTTTGTTGATGACAGGGCAACCGCTGTTCCGCCCCTGCACCCCTTATGGCGTAATGAAAATGCTGGAATCGATCAACTATCCGGTGCGCGGTGCCCACGCCGTTGTCGTCGGCGCCTCCAATATCGTCGGCAAACCGCAGGCGATGCTGCTCTTGCAGGCCGGTGCAACCGTCACCATCTGCAATTCGAAAACACGTGATCTCGGTCATCACACGCGCCAGGCCGACATCCTCGTCGTCGCCACCGGCAAACGCAACACCGTGACCGGCGACATGGTCAAGCCGGGCGCAGTCGTGATCGACGTCGGCATCAACCGCGACGACAACGGCAAGTTGTGCGGCGACGTTGATTTCGCCAGTGCCAGTGAAGCGGCCGGTTACATCACGCCGGTGCCGGGCGGCGTGGGACCGATGACGATCACGATGTTGCTGGTCAACACTATTGAAGCCGCAGAAAGAACCTGACGCCATGAACTCCGCCCTGAATCCCCTGCTCGATTTTTCCGACCTCCCGCGTTTCGACGCGGTCAAGCCCGAACATGTCACGCCGGCAATCGCCGAACTGCTCGATGCGAACCGGGCGGTCGTCGCCGTCCTTGAAAAGCCGATGGACGAGGTCACATGGAACAATTTTGTCGAACCGCTGGAAAACTCGACTGAAAAACTGGGCCGGGCATGGGGCATCGTCGGGCATCTGAACGCCGTGGTCGACACGCCGGAACTGCGCGCCGCCTACAATGAAAACCTGCCGAAAGTGACCGAATTCTGGACCGAGCTGGGACAGAATCTCGCGCTGTTCGACAAGTACAAGGCGCTGCGCGCGAGCGCCGAATACGCAAGCCTGTCGCCGGCGCGCAAGAAGATCATCGAGAATGCCGTGCGCGACTTCCGCCTCGGCGGCGCGGAACTGCCCGACGACAAGAAGGTGCGCTACGCCGAGATTCAGGAAAAGCACGCCGCATTGACCACGCGCTTCTCGGAAAACGTGCTGGACGCCACCAATGACTACGCGCTCTTCGTCGAGGACGAAACCGAGCTGGCCGGTCTGCCGGACGACGTCAAGCAGGCGGCACGCACCGCTGCCGAAAAGGATGGCAAGCCCGGCTTCAAGTTCACGCTGCACTTCCCGTCCTACTTCCCGATCCTGCAGTACGCCGACAACCGCGCGCTGCGCGAAACGATCTACCGCGCCAACGCGACCAAGGCATCGGAACTCGGCACCGTGTTCAGCAAGTTTGCTGAATGGGATAACACGCAGAACATCGTCGAGATCCTGAAACTGCGCGACGAGGAAGCCAAGCTGCTCGACTTCAGGAATTTCGCCGAAGTGTCGCTGGTGCCGAAAATGGCCGAAACGCCGCAGCAGGTCATCGACTTTCTCGAAGACCTGGCGACACGCGCACGCCCATTCGCGGAAAGCGACCTCGCCGAATTGCGCACCTTCGCCGGCAAGGAACTCGCGCTCGATACGCTGGAAGCATGGGACATGGCCTATGCCGCGGAAAAACTGCGCGAGCAGAGGTACGCGTTTTCCGAGCAGGAAGTGAAGGAATACTTCCCTGAACCGAAGGTGATCGACGGCCTGTTCCGCGTGATACAGACCCTGTTCGCCGTCGAGATCAAGCCCGACAACGCACCGACCTGGCACAAGGACGTGAAGTTCTTCCGCATCGAGCGCAACGGCCAGCTGGTCGGCCAGTTCTATCTCGATCTGTATGCACGCAGCGGCAAGCGCGGCGGCGCATGGATGGACGACGCGCGCGGGCGGCGCCTGACCGGCAAGGGCGTGCAGACGCCGGTCGCCTATCTGACCTGCAACTTCTCCGAACCGGTGGTCGTCAACGGCAAGGCCAAGCCGGCGCTGTTCACGCACGATGAGGTCATCACGCTGTTTCATGAATTCGGACACGGCCTGCATCACATGCTCACGCAGGTGGACGAGCTCGGCGTGTCGGGCATCTCCGGCGTGGAATGGGACGCGGTGGAACTGCCATCGCAGTTCATGGAAAACTTTTGCTGGGAATGGGATGTGCTGCAACACATGACAGCGCATGTCGACACCGGCAAGCCGCTGCCGCGTGAACTGTTTGACAAGATGATCTTGGCGAAGAACTTCCAGTCCGGCCTGCAGACCCTGCGCCAGGTCGAGTTCGCGCTGTTCGACATGCATCTGCACTATGGACACGACCCGCACGGCAGCGAGACCGTGCAGGATGTGCTGCGGGATGTGCGCCATCAGGTGGCGGTCGTGATCCCGCCCGAATTCAACCGCTTCCAGCATTCGTTCGGGCATATCTTTGCCGGCGGCTATGCGGCGGGCTACTATAGCTACAAGTGGGCGGAAGTGCTGTCGGCCGATGCCTACAGCGCGTTCGAGGAAGCAGGCACCCTCAGCGGCAATATCCTCTCCGCCGAAACCGGCGAGAAATTCCATCGAGAGATATTGGGCATGGGTGGCTCGCGCCCGGCGCTGGAGTCGTTCAAGGCATTCCGCGGCCGCGAACCCAGCATCGACGCGCTGCTGCGCCACAGCGGCATGACTTCATAAAAGCGAAAACACGGCGAAACAAGGGAGATGACATGAAACGCACATTGCCATTGTGTTCACTGGTATTGCTGGTGTGCGCCGCAAGCGCCCAGGCACAGATGTATAAATGGGTCGGGCCCGACGGCAAAGTCACCTACAGCGACACGCCGCCGCCCAAATCGGCAACGCGTGTCGAAACGAAATCGCTGAGTGCCGGCGGCGTCAACACCGCAGGTCTCCCTTACGAATTGGCAGAAGCCGCAAGGAACCATCCTGTCACGCTCTACACGACAACGGACTGCGCGCCGTGCAACGAAGGGCGCACCCTGCTCTCCCAGCGCGGCATCCCCTTCACTGAAAAGACCGTGACGAGCAAGGACGACTCCGAACAGTTCAAGAAGATCAGTGCTGACGGCAAGCTGCCGTTCCTGCTGGTCGGCCGCGGCAAGGAACGCGGGTTCGACACGGACGCGTGGAATGCGGCCCTGACTTCGGCAGGCTATCCGGAAACGAATCGCCTGCCGAAGGGCTACAGCAATCCGCAAGCCGAAGCCGCTGCCGGCCAGGCGAAATCCGTTGCCGCAAAAACGGAAAAGCCATCGGCCAGGGAAAGCAGAACCGCAGACAACACCGCGAGCGAATTGCCGCCCGCCACAGGCAATGCGCCGCCTGGCTTCCGCTTCTGACCTCTTGCAACCAGCGAGGCGCTGGCCATCCTTCGCCTCACCAGCACCATGACCCGAATCGATTTTCACAGCAATGTCCCGGACAAGATCGCATACGCCTGCCGGCTGGTGCGCAAGGCGCGCGCCGCGGATTGCCGCATTGTGCTATATGCCGATGACAAAGCCGCGCTTGCAACCCTGGATCAGGCGCTCTGGACTTTTTCCGAACTGGATTTCCTGCCGCATGTGATGGCCGACGATGCGAACGCGCAAACGACGCCGATCATCCTGACCGACAGCGACAGCGCCGAACTGCCGCATCACCAAATCCTGATCAATCTATCGGTCACCACGCCGGCGTACTTTGCCAGCTTCGAACGCATGTTCGAGATCGTTTCCGCAGACGATGCGGACAAGGCAGCCGGACGCGAGCGGTATCGCTATTATCAGCAGCGGGGCTACCCGCTGACCCATTTCGTCGCCGAACAAGCATGAACAATTCCACGCATGACGCCGGCATTCCGGTCCTGACCGAAATCATTCCCGCCGCAGGCAATGGCAGCCCGCCCCCCGCCCCGATGGCCAGGCCGAATCATGTCCCTCAGGAAACGCAGACATCGCCGGCACAGGACGGCGAGCAATGGACCGAACTCGAGCGCGACATCAGGGAACGCGTTCTGCAACAGGTGCTGGAGCGCATCGACTTCGTGCTCGAACAGCGCGTGCGCGACAGTCTGGCCGACGTTCTGCAGACTGCGGTGGAAAGTTTGACTGCGGACATCAGGAGCGGCTTGCATCACACCATTCGGGACGTCGTCGCCCGCGCAGTTTCGCAGGAAATATCAAAACTCCAGTCTTCAAAGAAATAAAATTCCCCGTATTTTTTGTTTTTTAAAACAATCTCTGCGAAATTTTATCGATCCATGAAAATTTCAATCGCCGGATTGAACACATAAGCAAGCGATAACTTTCTACAATTCCGGCATCACATTACGGAGCTGTTCATGAAAGTCATCGTATTAGGTTCAGGCATTATCGGCACGGCTTCTTCGTGGTTCTTGAACAAGGCAGGGCATGACGTCACGGTACTGGAACGCCAGCCGGGCGTGGCGCAGGAAACCAGCTTTGCCAACGGTTGCCAGATTTCCGTATCGCACGCCGAACCCTGGGCGAACCCCGCCGCTCCGATGAAAGTCCTGAAGTGGCTCGGCAAGGAAGACGCGCCGTTGCTGTTTCGCCTCCGCCCGGAACTGCTGCAATGGCGCTGGGGCCTGAACTTTCTGCGCGAGTGCACACCGGCCCGCACCGACGACAACATCCGCCAGATCGTCGCGATCTGCGAATACAGCCGCCAGACCCTGCAAGCGGTTCGCGCGGAGACCGGCATTGCCTATGACGAACTGACACGCGGCATTCTGCATTTCTATACCGAGCAAAAGGAGTTCGACGATTCGCTGCCTGCCGCGAAGCTGATGCGCGATCTCGGCTGCCCGCGCGACTCGATCAGCGCCGATGAAGTCGTGCGCATCGAACCGGCTCTGGCAAGAATCCGCGACAAGATCGTCGGCGGCGATTTCACCGCCACCGACGAGTCGGGCGATGTTTACAAATTCACAACCGGCCTTGCCGGCAAAGCGGCGGAAGCCGGCGTCGATTTCCGCTTCAACACCACGATCACCCGCTTGCTGACCGAAGGCAGTGGCGCATCGGCCAAAGTCACCGGCGTCGAAATCATCGACCCCGAAGGCCGCCATCAAGTGCTGCGCGCCGACGCTTTCGTCATGGCAATGGGCAGCTTCTCCGTGCCGCTGCTGAAGCCGCTGGGCGTCGACCTGATGATCTATCCGGGCAAGGGTTACTCCGCCACCTATACGGTCACCAATCCGGACGCAGCGCCGACCGTTTCGCTGACCGATGACGGTTACAAGCTGGTGGTATCCCGCTTGGGCGATCGCCTGCGCGTGGCCGGCACCTGCGAGCTGAACGGGTACACACGCGAGCTCAACACGAGGCGCTGTGAGGCAATCACCCGCCGCACGCGCGAACTGTTCCCCGACGCATGCGACTATGAGAATCCGACCTACTGGACCGGATTGCGCCCGCTGACACCGTCCAACGTGCCGTACATCGGCAAGACCAGATTCAGCAACCTGTACCTCAATACCGGTCATGGCACGCTGGGCTGGACCATGGGCTGCGGTTCCGGCCGCGCCATTGCGGAAATCGTATCCGGTCGTCAACCGGAAGTGGACTTCGCATTTACGGGCATGCCGCGCCGAGTACCGGGCCAGATCAGTGCTTCCCGGCCACAGCAAGCATAACAAGCTTGCAGTGCTGAAAAACCGATGCGCCCCGAGAGAATCTGTCATCTCTCGGGGCGCATCTGCGTTATAGGGGTATAAGAATTATTTGGAGACGCGCACTTGCACCTCTGCAAGCTTTTCGTCAAAGGCGACGCGGGTGGCGAATTTGGCGCGTTTCATCGGAAATCTGGACTGGAAATGCCGCACATTTCCCGATCCTGAGATGACGCGCCGCACGAATTGATAGTAGGCATCCATATCGATGACATGGACCACCAGGAAATAGTCATAGTCCCCGGAGACGAAATAGCACTGCATGACCTCGGACTCCTTGGCCATGCGCGCTTCGAATTCCTGCATGTGTTCGTCGGATTGGTTGTTCAACGACACTTCAAGAAACGCCAGCATGCCGTAGCCAAGTGCAAATGGATCGACCATGGCAACGTCCGCGCTGATAATCCCCGCCGCGCGCAAGTCGCGAATGCGGCGCAGGCAGGTGGGCTGGGAGATATGCACTTTTTCGGCCAAAGTGCGAGTGGGGATCTGATTGTCTTTCTGCAGAAGGTTCAACAGCTTGCGATCAACCTTGTCCAGGACATGAAATTTAGGCATAGAGAAAAGTCATGAATTTTCAAAAAAACCATATGAAAACTCTTTGCTAACAGTTTTTTATGTTGTACCGTCTGCTTGTTCAGAAAATCTGAATAGGTGAGTGTTGCAGTAACCTTGTATTTTTTCAATCCTTAGGAGGGTATTTTATGCAGGTCACAACAAAAATGATCCCGCTGGCAGGCGCTCTGGCCTTTGCCTTTGCAGGTGCTGCTTTCGCCCAGGAACAAGTCGTCAAGATCGGCCACGTCGGCCCGATCTCCGGCCCCATCGCTCACCTCGGAAAAGACAATGAAAACGGCGCTCGCATGGCCATCGAGGAGTTGAATGCCAAGGGCCTGACGATCGGCGGCAAGAAGGTCAAGTTTGAACTGCTGGCCGAAGACGATGCGGCCGACCCGAAACAAGGTACCTCCGCTGCCCAGAAACTGGTCGATGCCAAGATCAACGGCGTCATCGGTCACCTGAACTCCGGCACCACCATTCCGGCTTCCAAGATTTACCACGACGCCGGCATCCCGCAAATCTCTCCGTCCGCTACCAACCCGAAATACACCCAACAAGGCTTCAAGACCGCGTTCCGCGTGGTCGCCAATGACGGCCAGCTGGGCGGCACGCTGGGCCGCTACGCAGCCGACAAGCTGGGCGCCAAGAAAGTGGCCGTGATTGATGACCGTACCGCATACGGCCAAGGCGTGGCTGATGAATTCATGAAGGGTGCCAAGGCCAAGGGCGTGCAAGTGGTGGCCCAGCAATACACCAACGACAAGGCGACCGACTTCAATGCGATTCTGACTGCGATCAAGGCCAAGAATCCGGACGTCGTGTTCTTCGGCGGCATGGATGCAGTGGCCGGTCCGATGCTGCGCCAGATGAAGGCGCTGGGCATCAATGCCAAGTTCATGGGTGGCGACGGCGTCTGCACCGAAGGCCTGATCAAGCTGGCGGGCGATGCACTCGGCGAGGGACAGGTAGTGTGCGCCGAAGCCGGCGGCGTGGAAGACGCACAGAAGAAAGGCATGGAAGACTTCCGTGCCGCCTACAAGAAGAAGTTCGGCACCGAGGTGCAGATCTATGCACCGTATGTGTACGACGCGACCTTGGTGATGGTGGAAGCGATGAAGAAAGCCAACTCCACCGATCCGGCCAAGTATCTGCCGGAACTGGCGAAGATCAACTACAAGGGCGTCACCGGCCAGATCGTGTTCGACCCCAAGGGCGACATCAAGAACGGCGCACTGACGCTGTACACCTACAAGGGTGGCAAGCGCGAACAGATCGCTGTGGTGCGCTAATCAATCAGCACACGCCTCGACATGAAAACGCCCGGTCTTCGGATCGGGCGTTTTTTTATGCGCTTTCTTGTGTGTCCTGCAAAAAACAAAAGCGCTCATCAGAGCGCTTTTTGAACGGGTCGGGTATCGTTATTTCTGCGACATCACCCATTTCACAAGCGTGCGCGCTTCGGCGTCGCTGACTTGTGCGTTAGCCGGCATCGGGACCGCGCCCCACACACCGCTGCCTCCCTTCAACACTTTCTGTGTCAATTTGTCTTCCGCATCCTTCTGACCCGCGTATTTCGCGGCAATGTCCTTGAATGAGGGGCCGACCACCTTGTTTGCCACCGCGTGGCAGGCCATGCAGTTCTTCGCTTTTGCCAGATCGGCATTCGCCATCGCCGCGTTGGAAATCAGTGTGCCAAAAGCCAAACAAAGCAACAAGGAACGTTTCATTACCTTCTCCAAAATGATGACTGGGTGATTCTACCGTGTTTCTGTTTTAATCAAGCTTGGCATTCGCGCAAAAAACACAGCATGCCTCCCTATAACTCCGGGCCGAAACAGCGCGTTGACAGTCTCGATTGACCGTTACACTCGTTCACAATATGCTTGATTCAAAGGAATGCATATGCCGTTAATTGTTCTTATTGTCGCTTTGTCATTGCTGCGATTTTTCGAGATCGGACTGTTCGCCGATTTGTCGTGGTGGTGGGTCGCGGGCCTGTTTGCGCTTGCTTTCGTGTGGTTCGAATTCATCGAGAAAATGTTCGGACTGGACAAGCGCAAGGCGGCAGAGCAGCTGGAGAAAGCACGACAAGAGCGTGTCAAAAAGACATTCAAAAAATAGACTGCACGTCATACTTCAACATGCAAAACAAAAAAGGCCGGAATCGCTCCGGCCTTTTCATTTGCACAAAGTCAATCAGCCCGTGACTGCCCCTTTGCTTGCCGGCGAAGCCAGCGCGGCGAACTTCGCCAGCACACCGCGCGTGTACTTCGGCGCAGGCGCTTTCCAGTTCGCACGGCGACGGGCGATTTCTTCGTCCGCCACATTCAGCTGGATCAATTGCTGGTGCGCGTCGATGGTGATGCTGTCGCCTTCCTGCACCAAGGCGATGGTGCCGCCAGCAAAAGCCTCCGGTGTAACGTGACCAACCACCATGCCCCAGGTGCCGCCGGAGAAACGACCGTCAGTAATGAGTCCGACCGACTCGCCCAAGCCCTTGCCGATGATGGCGGAAGTCGGCGCCAGCATTTCCGGCATGCCCGGTCCGCCCTTCGGGCCGAGGTAGCGCAACACGAGGATGTCGCCTGCCTTGATCTTGTCGGCAAGGATCGCGTCCATCGCAGAGTATTCGTCATTGAACACGCGCGCCGGTCCGGTGATGACCGGATTCTTCAAACCGCTGATCTTGGCGACGCAGCCGTCCGGCGACAGATTGCCCTTCAGGATGGCGAGATGTCCTTCATCGTACAGCGCCTTGTCAATCGTGCGAATCACGTCCTGATCGGCGCGCGGCACGTCCGGCACGTTCGCCAACTCTTCCGCCATGGTGCGGCCGGTAATGGTCATGCAATCGCCGTGCAGCAGACCGGCATTCAGCAGAATCTTCATCACTTGTGGAATGCCGCCGGCCTTGTGGAGATCGGTCGCGACATACTTGCCGGACGGCTTCAGGTCGCAGATCACCGGAACCTTGCGGCGCATCCGCTCGAAATCGTCGATGGTCCACTCCACCTCGGCGGCATGGGCAATCGCCAGAAAGTGCAACACCGCATTGGTCGAGCCGCCGGTTGCCATGATCACGGCGACTGCATTCTCGATTGATTTGCGGGTGATGATGTCGCGCGGCTTCAGGTCGCGCTTGACTGCTTCCACCAGCACACGCGCGGATTCGGCGGCCGAGCCGACCTTTTCGTCATCCGGGTTGGCCATGGTCGAGGAATACAGCAGCGACATGCCGAGCGCCTCAAACGACGAGGACATGGTGTTGGCGGTGTACATGCCGCCGCAGGAACCGGAAGACGGACAGGCATTTTTTTCCACGCCTTCGAAATCTTCCTGCGACATGCGGCCAGCGGTAAATTCACCGACGGCTTCGAACGCAGACACGATGGTCAGGTCCTGTCCCTTCCATTTGCCCGGTTTGATGGTGCCGCCGTAGACGTAGATGCTGGGTACATTGGTACGCGCCATGGCGATCATGCCACCCGGCATGTTCTTGTCGCAGCCGCCGATCACCACGCAGCCATCCATCCACTGGCCATTGACCGCCGTCTCGATACAGTCGGCGATCACTTCGCGCGAAATCAGCGAGAATTTCATGCCTTCCGTACCCATCGACATGCCGTCGGAAATGGTCGGCGTGCCGAACACTTGCGGATTCGCGCCGGATTCCTTGACGGTCTTGATGGCAATATCTGCCAGCTTTTGCAGGCCGGAGTTGCAGGGAGTGATGGTCGAGTGGCCGTTGGCAATGCCGATCATCGGATTGTCGAAGTCTTCCTTCTGATAACCCATCGCGTAATACATCGAGCGATTCGGGCTGCGGGCCACGCCTTGCGTGACGTTTTTCGAACGGCGGTTGAATGCCATGAGGCCTCCAAAATGGCAGGTGAATAATATGAAGAGCGTTAGGGTGCCTTGCGCAAAGCCATCTGTCAAATATATGATTCATTACCGATTAATATGAATTGCATATGAATATTGAACTTCGGCAATTGCGCTATTTCGTCGCGGTGGCAGAAGAAAGTCACTTCGGTCGTGCGGCGCTTCGATTGCACATGACACAGCCGCCGCTGTCGCAGACCATTCAGTCGCTTGAGGCTGCACTGGGCACGCCGCTGTTCGCCCGCACCAAGCGCAGCGTGGCCCTGACGCCGGCGGGCATCGCCCTGCTGCCCGAGGCGCGCCGCATTCTGCAGCAAGCCGGCACCTTGCCCGATCTCGTGCGGCGCGCGGCCTCGGGCGAATCGGGCCTGTTGTCGCTGTCGTTCGTCTCGACGGCTGACTACAGCCTGCTGCCTCCACTGCTGCGCGAATTCCGCGAACGCTATCCGCAAGTGCAGATCGACCTGCGCGAAGCGACGACCGACATCCAGCTCGACGACCTGATGCAGGGCAGAATCGATGCGGGATTGCTGATCCCGCCCTTGCCGGAGAAGGCGAAGGCAGAACTGGATTATCTGACCGTGCTGTCCGAGCCGCTCATCGTGGCGATGCCGCAGGGACTCAAGCCATTGCGCAGCAAGAGCAGCGTGTCATTGCAGGCGCTCGCCGACATGCCCTTGATCATTTTCCCGCGTCGCATTGCCCCCGCCTTTCACGATGCAATCCTGGCGTCCTTCCGCGACGCCGGCCTGACGCCGCGCATCGGGCAGGAAGCGATTCAGATGCAGACCATTGTCGGCCTGGTGTCGGCCGGCATGGGCATCGCGCTTGTGCCACAATCGGTGTCGAATCTGAAGCGCCCCGGCGTCGAATACAAAAACCTGACCGGCAAGACCCTGTCGGTGGAAACCGGCCTTGCCTGGCGGCGCGACAATGCGTCGCCGATACTGCGTGCCTTCCTCGAACTATTGCGAAAGAAACGATAGATGCTTGTACACCCTCTTCCCGATCCGATCGCCTTCAAACTGGGGCCGCTGTCCGTCCACTGGTACGGACTGATGTATCTGGTCGCATTCGTGCAATTCCTCGTCCTCGGCAGAATGCGCGTGCGCCAGCCGCACATCGCGGCCGCGGGATGGAAGAATCAGGACCTCGACGACATGCTGTTCTACGGCGTGCTGGGCGTGGTGATCGGCGGCAGGCTGGGCGAGGTCTTGTTCTACAACCCGGGCTATTACTTCTCGCATCCGGCGGAAATCATCGCGATCTGGAAAGGCGGCATGTCCTTCCATGGTGGATTCCTCGGCGTCATTCTCGCGATGTGGCTGTGGGCGCGCAAGGCCGGGCGTAATCTGGTCGATGTCCTCGACTTCATTGCGCCGCTCGTGCCGCTCGGCTACGCCGCCGGCCGCATCGGCAATTTCATCAATGCCGAGTTGCCGGGTCGCGCCGCTGATCCTTCTCTGCCATGGGCGATGCTCTGGCCCAATGTTGACAGCCTGCCGCGTCATCCCTCGCCGATCTATCAGGCGCTGGTTGATGGCGTTCTGGTATTCATCATCGTCTGGCTGTATGCACGCAAGGCGCGTCCGCCGCTCGCTGTCGGCGCGATGTTCGTGATGCTCTACGGGATGGCGCGCTTCTTTACCGAGTATTTCCGTACGCCCGATTACCTGGTGTCGTTTGCGGGCATCACGATCTCCGCCGGACAGCTGCTGTCGCTGCCGATGATCGCTTTCGGCCTGATCGCCCTGCTTGTTACCTATCGCAGAAACCCGCGCTGAACATGAACGCCAATCTCTACGCTCTTTTCGAATCGCATTTCCCGCAAGACCGTTCCGCATGCTGCATCGAAACGCATGACGGGCTTTTCTATTCCTGGGGCGACGTCGAGCGCGCCACCGCAAAAATCGCCAACCTGCTGGCCAACCTGAAGCTGCCGAAGGATTCACGCATCGCGGTGCAAGTGGAAAAATCGCCGGAAGCCTTGATCCTGTACCTCGCGACGCTGCGCGCCGGCCATGTCTATCTCCCGCTCAATACCGCCTACCGCGAAGCCGAAATCGATTACTTCATCAACGATGCTCAGCCGGCTGTCGTGGTATGTTCGCCGAAGAATTTCGGCTGGGTGTCGAAGATCGCGTTCCAATCCGGCACCACCCATGTGTTCACGCTGGGCGACGACCGGCATGGCTCCTTGCTGACGCGCGCCGCGCACTTGCCGGACACCTTCGAGACCGTGGAAAAAGGCCCGGACGAGCTTGCCGCGATCCTGTACACGTCCGGCACCACGGGCCGCAGCAAGGGGGTCATGCTTACCCATGACAACCTCGCCTCCAATGCGAAAGTGCTGCGCGACTACTGGCGCTGGCAGGAGGGCGATGTGCTGCTGCATGCGCTGCCGCTGTTTCACATTCATGGCCTGTTCGTCGCCTCGCATGGCGCACTGATCAATGGCAGCAAGATGATCTTCCTGCCGAAGTTCGATGCCGCACAAGTGATGCGTCAATTGCCGCGCGCGACCGTATTCATGGGCGTGCCGACCTACTATGTGCGCCTGCTGGCCGAACCGGAATTCGGCACGAACACTTGCGCCAACATGCGCCTGTTCGTTTCCGGTTCCGCGCCGCTCTTGCTCGACACCTTCGAAGAATTCACCCGTCGCACCGGCCACACGATTCTCGAACGATACGGCATGAGCGAAACCGCGATGCAAACATCCAACCCCTGCGACGGCGAACGCATCGGCGGGACGGTCGGCTTGCCGCTGCCGGGTGTTGCGGTGCGCGTCGTCAAGAGCGACGGCACGCCATGCGGAGTCGGCGAGATCGGTGACATACAGGTCAAGGGGCCGAACGTATTCAAGGGCTATTGGCGGATGCCGGAAAAGACCTCAGAGGAATTCACCGCGGACGGCTACTTCAAGACCGGCGATGTCGGCAGGGTCGACGACAAGGGCTATCTGTCCATCGTCGGCCGCAGCAAGGACCTGATCATTTCCGGCGGCTACAACGTTTATCCGAAGGAGATCGAATCGTTCATTGACGAGTTGGATGACGTGGTTGAATCCGCCGTGATCGGCGTGCCGCATCCCGATTACGGCGAGGCCGTCACAGCGGTGGTGGTTACCAAACCCGATGCAGCGATGTCGGAGTCCGACGTGATCGGCGCGCTCAAGCTGAAGATCGCCGGCTTCAAGGTGCCGAAGCGGGTCCATTTCGTGCCGGACCTGCCCCGCAACACGATGGGCAAGGTGCAGAAAAACGTGCTCAGGGAGCAGTTCAAGGACGCGTGAAGCACCCTTTAACTCAAGGCCTTGTACAGCATGTACGCAGCCAGAGAATACAGCGTGAAGGCAAACACCTTCTTCAACGATCTCACGGGCAGCTTGTGCGCGGTCCTCGCACCAAACGGCGCGGTGGTCACACTGCCGATGGAAATCACCAGCAGGGCTGGCAGATAGATATAGCCGAGTGAACCGGAAGGCAGCTCCGGCACGCGCATTCCGTAATAGATATTGGACAGCGTGCCGGCCAGTGCAATCGGGAAGCCGAGCGCTGCACTGGTCGCCACGGCATTGTGGATTCTGACGTTGCACCAGGTCATGAAGGGCACGGAAACAAAGCCGCCACCAGCACCGACCAATCCTGCAAGCATGCCAATCACGCCGCCCGCCCCGAACATCCCGGGAGCGCTCGGCAAGTCGCGCGAGGCAGCCGGTTTTTTATCGATCAGCATCTGGGTCGCAGAAAAGGCGACGAAAATGCCAAATGCCGCCGCCAGCGTCGAGGAGTCCATCTGGGCGCCGATCCATGGCCCGATCCAGGAACCGATCAGAATACCGGGGGCCAGCAGTTTCACGACACGCCAGAGCACTGCACCTCGCGCGTGATGCGCGCGCACCGACGAGATCGACGTGAACATGATCGTCGCCAATGAGGTGGCGATCGCCATATGTATGACAAGCTCTTGGGGAAAGTGCTTTGCCGCGAGGATCATCGTTATGAACGGCACCAGCAGCATGCCGCCGCCGATGCCCAGCAAACCTGCCGCAAAACCCACTGCCGCACCCAGCGCCAGCAAGGCGATGATCAATGTGATATCCATCCAGACACGCTCTGATTGATTGAAGTCCAGCGAATCATATCAGTGCCCCACAGCTCTTTCAGAGCATGCATGCTTTGCAAAAACGCCAATGAGGTGTGCGCGTCCGGTATTTCTGGGGCTTGTGTAGTTACAGCAGGCGCGCGATGTGTCGCCACTCATCGGGTGTGACAGGCGTGATCGACAGGCGATTGCCGCGCTTGAGTATCTGCATGCCGCCAAGATCGGCATGGCTGCGCAATTCATCGAGCGTGACCAAGCGTGTTTTCCGGATTGCCTTCACATCGACCAGCATCCAGCGCGGGTTTTCGCGCGTGGCTTTCGGGTCGAAGTATTTGCTCTTGCGATCAAACTGCGTGTCGTCGGGATACGGCGTGCTGGCAACTTCTGCCACGCCTGCGATTCCCGGTTGTGGACAGCTGGAGTGATAGAACAAAACACCGTCACCCACTTGCATTGCGTCGCGCATGAAATTGCGCGCCTGGTAGTTGCGCACGCCGGTCCAGGGCACCGTCTGATCAGACGCCTCCAGCGCATCGTCGATACTCACCTCGTCCGGCTCGGATTTCATCAGCCAATACTGCATGTTGTCCTCGCATGAATGGAGCGGGCATAAAAAAGCGGCTGCACGAATGCAGCCGCTAGAGTGTTCAGTCCCGCCTGTGCCGTTTTTGCCGGCATCCCGAACCTAGAAAGGTCCAAGGTGGTCACAGTTAGTGCAATTTCGGGTTCATCGGACTAGCGACGAAACACGCCCATCGACAAATTTCCGCGACCTATGCGCATGAATGGTTCAAGGAATATATGACAATCACGAACACGGCAGGAGCATTTAGTGTACCCCAATCCAATCGCTTGTCAAAGGCTTTGAGAGGAATTAAAAGAGATTTTCTTGCGGTGCAAGTGCAACATCCAGAACGGAATGCATCACAGCAATTTTCTGTCGCACTTCCGCATTCGTCATGTCGGCGAACGGCCCGTCGCTCGATTTTGCGGACAGCATTTCTGCCGCAATACCCAACGCCGCCATCACTGCAATTCTGTCGTTGCCCTTGATTTTTCCCGCATCGCGAATCGCGCACATCTTGCCGTCCAAATAGGCAACCGCTTCCTGCAGCGCCGCTTCTTCGCCTTCCTTGCAGGCCAGCTTGTAAGCCTGTCCCATGATGGTGACATCGAGCTGAATCATGCCGCCTCCTCATTCTGCTCATCGGACGCGGGAAGCTTTTCCAGCAGCGCCGCGACGCGCTGGTACGCCTCATCTATGCGTGAGGACAAATCGGCATTTTCGGCGGTCAGCGCCGCCATGCCCAGACGAAGATCCGCATTCTCGCGCCGCAGAGAATGAGCGAGTTCAGCCAATTGGCTGATTTTTTCGGAGAGCTGATGAAATTCGGAAACCATTCTGCAACTATAGTTGTGCAAGCGAATTTCCGTCAATAGATTCAATCACTTGGCGGATTTTTTTCAGAATGCGTCTTGGCTTGGTGGGCAGTCCCCGTCAATCGATGGCCTGCGCCGTTCACACGACACTTACCGATTGAATCCGAATTGTAGTATTGAATGCATTCGGGTACTTGCGCTGGAACACATGAGTTAATAAAATCGGTTCGAATGGGGCGGTAGCTCAGCTGGGAGAGCGTCGCGTTCGCAATGCGAAGGCCGGGAGTTCGATCCTCCTCCGCTCCACCAACATCAGCCATGCAGGAATGACCGAACATGTGCCGTAAAGCATAAAGTGGCCAGATGGCCGGGTTATGCTTTATTTCACGTTTGGTCACATTATGTTTTATCGTGGGTGGCGTGCTAGCCTGATGGGTTTTGCCTAGAGCACTGGGTATTTTTGCGGATTAACGATGTAAAAAAACGGGACCCAAGGGTCCCGTTTTTCTTCGGCGCTGAGCCGGGATACTAAGAGCCTATCCCAGTAGGCCTATGCTTCGCCAGGTGATAATGCCGCAGGCGAGATGAAGGAACGCGAGATGGTTCTTCGCCTTCTTGGCCCAACGAATCAGCAAGCCACGAAACCGGTTCAGCCAGCTATGCGTACGCTCCACCACCCAGCGGCGGGCTCTCGTTCCCGTCTGCCGCTGCTGCGCTTCCTCCCCGCGTGACCGGATGTGCGCCCGGTAGCCCAATTCAAGCGCCAACTGCTGGATCTGCGGATAGTCATAGCCCTTGTCCAGGCACAGTCCTTGTGGCCACACCGCAAGCAATGACGGTCGCCCCACTTCCAGCGACTCCAGTGTCGGTCGCGCCAGCTTCATGTCATGGCGGTTCGCACCATCAATGACGATGGCCAGGGGAATGCCGTGTGCGTCCGTCAGCAGGCTGCGCTTGACGCCGCCTTTGCCGCGATCCGTTGGATTGGGGCCGATTTTTTTCCCCACCCAGAGGAGCCTTGGTCATCGCGCCGTCGAGTGACAGCCAGGACCAGTCGATTTCCCGCAACGCCGCTGCCGACAACAGCCCATGCATCCAGAACTCCTCGAACACGCCGGCATCAACCCATTCCTGAAAGCGCCGATGCGCCGAACTGCTGGAACAAATGCCGGTACCGTTCAATGCATTCCACTGGCAACCGGTACGCAACACGAACAAGATCGCATCCATGGCTGCCCGGTCGCAGACACGCGGGTTATGGCAGCCCAGCGGATGTGGCTTGCGTGGCGGTAAAAGCGGCTCCATTTGCGCCCAGAGTCTGTCTGGCAAACGCCAGCCGTCGTCCTGCTTGACCATGCCCATGTCGAACCTCCTTCGCCAACATGCGCTTGGACCACCATTTACCTCGCAATTTCCCTTGCCGACGGCCTACCGGGATAGGCTCTAAGTGCGCGTCATTTCTGTCGCTCCGCCATCACAACGCTGATGTGTCGGAACACGCTTTCAACTGACCGCGCCTGCTCATCGAGCTGACTCCACACGTCGCGCGCACTCATCCCTTCATAACCGGCGGCCAGGCGTGCATCGAGAATCTCGCCGATTTGTTCTCGCAACCGCACTTCCTTCTGCAGCCTCACCTCTGACCGATACCGACTGTACCGGTCAGCAATGGCTCGCGCCTCAGCATTGACGCGCAAGTAAAGATGCTTCCGTCCGACGCCGACACGCTCGCACGCTTCGTTGATGGAAATTGGCACCGGCAACTCCAGCATCTTCATCAGACTGGTACGAATCTCGTCCCAGTCCAGTTCCCGAGAACGGATTCCGGCACGCGGAGATTCCGAGAGTGGCATCTCGAACTGCGGCTTCTCGCGGGGAACAACCCAGCTCTCAACGTCACCTGCAAATAACTTGTCGAGGCCAATACCGCCATGTAGTGCAATCGTCAGCCATGCCTTGAGGCTGGGTAACCCACCTTTGTTCATCCAGTGCCATACGCCGCTCTTCGAAAAGCCATACTGCTTTGCGAAAGTCGCCATATTGTTGGCTGCCATGCGCTCGATGACGACACCCAACAACGAAGTCAGACCATCCTCCGCCACCTGCGGACGCTGCTGCAACGTCTGTCCGACCTGGCGAACCACCCACAACTCTTCCGGCGTGGCCGGTTCAGCTTCCGCATCTCCCAAGAACCCACCACAAGACGTGCAGTAGCCCGGCACCACAATTGCCGCACGGTTGCGGACATTTTCCTTATTGCAGTGCGGGCACGTCGAGACCAACTGCACCTTGTGACGCAGGCAGGCCGTCACCGGTGCTACGTCCCACGCCAGTCGGTAATAGGTGTCCCGGCCTTCGTACCTATCTTCCTCGATACAGCACGGGCACCATCGGTCAGCGCGCGGCGCGAGCCCCGGCGTACCAACCAGATTCCGCAACGGGGCAAGCGTCAGTTGGTCCAGCGAACCGACACCCGTGAGCTCACCCAGCCAAGCTGCCCACTGCTCGCTCTCGACCGACATGCTCGAGAAGTTGCGTTGATACCAGTAATATTTTTCGCAGACCGATTGTTCAAAGTGTTTGAGTACCCACTCGGCCAGCTTCTGCGCAGTCATGCTATGCGAGTGTGCAACACGGCAGAAATAGCTGGTCAGGCTTTCAACGTCCGAAGTGCTAACGCCATAGGGCGTGACTGCGTGCAGGGTAGAACGGGGATTGTGAATCGCATTCATCATGCCACCCGTTTAGCTTGGAGGTTCTTGGGAGCGAGGAGGTGACGCTTTAGTCCCGGCGCAATGCGTTCTTCACCCTCAACGATTTCACGCAAAATTTGTGTCACTTGCGCTTCAGTCAACAGGCCGGTGCACAACGTCTCCTCCGACCAGTCTTTCTCGGCAACCAACAGGTCAAGTCGCATCAACAGCGTACGCAACGTCCCAATGCAGCCCAACGTGTTTTGATGGAAGACCTCCGAGTAGCGCAGCAAGTCAACGTCCTTCAAGGTCGGCATGCATTCTCCCAGCTTCTTCAGGCAGCCACGGAAGGCGCGAACGTCCTCGACAACGTCTTCTCGATAACGACCGAAGTGAATGACGTGCGTGCGACGGGCCAGTTGGCCGCTCAGCGACACCAATTCGAACAGGTCATAAGAGCCCAGCAGAATCCATTGGACGCCGTATTCATTCGACAACGATTTCAACGTATCCAGCTGTTGCTCGAGCCGGGTCGGGTGGCACTGACGCATCAGATGAGCGGCCTCATCAACGACGATGAATCGGGTGCCGCGATTGCGCAACGAACGTTCTACAGCCGTTCGCAATCCGGACAGCCGGTTGCTTTGAGGACCGGCGGGCCGCACGACACGGCCAGTTACCGGGTCGACCCCGTAGGCCGTGCGTGGTGCATCGAGCTCTCCTTCCAGCGCATTCAGGATGCGTTGGTAGAACAAGCGCCAGGAAAACTCCCTCTCACCGGAGGCCGGGGCTTCTACGCGGATAGCGGGGATGCATCCCGGATTTGCTGCCAACTCTTCGACTTGGCTCTTGAGTTCAGCCTCAACGAGGAAGTCGCCGAGCGTGGTTTTACCGACACCCGTCGGACCACATAGCAAAATCAGATTGGCATTGCTACCCGCTGCGAGCATAAGGCGGCACTCCTCGATAGTTGTGGCGATACGCGGATGCTTAATCCGTTGACCAATGAGCGACGAACTAGCGGACGCCGGGTTTGTGTAGGTGTTGTGGTTCATATTTTTGTAATTTCAGAATGTGTCGAAGTCCAGAGGGTCAATGTCAGTGAAGTCCATAGGCAGTGCGACCGGCACCAAGCGTGGCACCTTGTCAGCCTTAGATACGCCAACAGTTGGCTCTGCGCGCTGCAGCATGGGAGTTATCGGCGTTGGCCTGGTAATTGCCCCGCGGCCGATATGCTCATACAACTCGCGGTTCTCTTGTTGGCGGTCCATGTCGAGCGCCATGGCGCCTTCCGGCGTGAAGGTGCGCATGAACTCCGCCAAGCGTTGCAATGACGGCTCGTCGTTGTCAGCCATGCGGTACCGCATGCGCAGCTCCCCGGACACTAATTCGCGTTCCTTGTCGGTGAGTTGACCAAGACTGGCTAGGGTCTTGCAGCGTGCAGGCATCCAACGTTTGTCGACCTGCACATAGACCGTCGAGGCATCCCACGGGTCGCAGCGCACCTGAACCTTCTTGCCGTGAAGCTTCGGGTCACGAAACTCCGGGCACCAGTAGTAAAAAGTGTTGTGCAGTTTGATGCCGCGCTGCCTGTCCACAATGCGCTGACCACCCATGTGCTTGACTGCAGGGCTCGTCAAAATGAGGAAATCCTCTGTCAAAGTCACGATGCGATGCGCACGCAAGCCAGATGCCTCAACGCTTTGCGTGGAGGCGTCGCGAGGACTCATGCCGAGCGCGGAGTGCACCTCTGTGTCGTAGTAGGTGAAAGCCCAATGTTCGATGCCGTAATACAGCGCTTCCAGCGTCCACTCCGCCAGTCGCGACGGCAGAAACTTGCCAGTCGTGCTGCGGACTTCCTTCATCGCCTTGGTGTTACCAGCAAGGTTGTAGATATAGGTCGAGTGCATATGCCCAAAGATGCGTTCCATCACCGCGCCGTGTCGAGGTTGGCCGACCGGGCGGTAGCGCAAATGAATGCACATCATCTCTGCCGCGAGCGCGAAGTTCTCGCTACGGAAGTCAGCACCGTTGTCAACCACAATGAATTGGGGAAGCCGTCGATGGCGGTAGACGATGTCACGCAGCAACATCATGTTCGAGCGATACGACGGCGCGTCAAAGGAGAGGTAGACGCCGAGAATCCGGCGCGTGAAGGCATCGATGGCGAGCGAGAGCCAGGGTCGGCCCAGTCTCTTGCCGGTGCGCAACGAGACGAGTTCGATGTCGAGCTGGGTGTGGTCCATGTGCACGTACTGGAAAGCACGCAAACCATGAATCGGCGTATCGGCGTACAGTACATTGACGAACTCGCTGTTCTGATACGCGATACGGTTGCCATGGCGCGCCCGGTCAGCTTGTTGTTGCGGCAAGGATTTGATACGCGCAATCAGCGTCGGATATGACGGGGCTTTGATATCCTGCTGAGCGCAGTACACACGCAAGCTCCGGTAGCAATGCTTGGCATTAGGTGCCTTGCTGGAGAGATAGGTCTCGCGAATGACGTACTCCATGGCCGCCTCCTGCGCCGAGGTCAGACGTGGCTTGCGATTTCCCCGGTCCCGCAGACGCGGCACCAGCGCGGCCAGTTCGTCAGAACCTGCCAGTCTTGCAGCGGAAAGGACTTGCAGATGTCTGCGCTGGCTCCGGTTGGGCGCTGAAACTTGTTCAAGGTCCACTTTGCGGCGCAGCGCTACTTTGAGTTCTGCTTCCGTGAAGTCGGACAGCCGCGTTGGCGTTCTCGCCAGTGCAAAGCCATCCGCCATCACGATGTTGCGTTGGGCCGCCAATTCCTCCAGTGCTTTCAGAGAAACTTCCACCTGCCTCTTGTCGGTATCGGATTGCAGGATGACCTTGGAGCCGCCCACCATGACGACGCTGTACGGTGTCTGGTCATAGGTCAAACGTGCGCCCTCTGTGATGTCGAGCGTGCCAGGCAAGGTGAATGATGCCGATTGCTTTCTGGCGAACTCAAACTCCCGAACTGATGTGTCGCGGAAGATGCGACAGCGCGTCGGCTCACTCAACGATGTGCAATCCAGGTCAGCAACAAGCTCACCATCGGCAATGAGCTTGAACACGTCATCAGACCGACACTCGGCCTTGGCGTAAAGCTCAACCAAATACAGGACAGCTTCTTGGGCTAACGCATCGCGGACACGAAGTGCGACTTCAACCGGACAGGCCGGTGCAGCCGGGTCGAGATAGTCCTCGAGGAAGAGGATGTTCTCAATGCGACGCTGGGGGATTTCACGGTCGGTACGGATGCGATAGCCGATGCCTCGTTCGGCTAGCCACTGCGCAATCAGTGGGGCTTCCCAAAGGTTGTCTGGGCTGAGCTGGTAGCGCCATGGGAGGCGACGCGCCAAACTCTCGAGCTTGCTCCAAGATTTGCACTCCTCAAAGCAGACACCGCGCTCGGTGACGACGAGGAAGTCCGGCGTATGGTCGATAGTGTGGATTTCACCGTCGGCATCGGTAACCTCGAACTTCAACTGACAAGGCTGGGGGAAATACTCCAGCACTTCCGGATTGTGTTCGTGGCTGACCGCGACCGGAAATTCCAGATGGCGGCTTTCCGTTTCGACGGTGCACTGCATCTTGCGGCTCTGGTACGGCGTGATGACATTACCACCGCCTTTCGAGCGGACTTGTCGGACCGGTGCGTACTTCGCCGCATTTAGCACCAGACGACAGCCGGCGGTCGGGAGCCCGAGTCGGTCGAGCAATCGCTCCCGCTGGGACGTTTCAAGCATTTACTGCCTCCGTGATGGTTGGGCAGAGGTATACGCATCCTGAGCAGGTATGTGCCAAAATTGACTCTAATTGCGGCCAGCACTTTGCCGCACGAGGGAGTCGAATTTGAAAATGCTGAAGCCAGGCCGTCCGATTTCGCTGTCGAGCAAACCAGGTCGAAAGACGGAGTCTGTGGCCGTGGAAGAATGGTCGTGGGCAGCCAGCCTGATGGTGAAGCGTGCGATGCACGAACGGGACTGGAGTTACAAGGAGCTGTCTGATGCCTTGTCGCTGCTCGGCATCAAACGAAGTGCGACGGCAATCAATCGTCGCATCAACAGGGGAAATTTCAGTGCGGGATTCCTGCTGGCCTGCTTGCACGTAATGCAGGCCCCAGAAATAGCGGAAAAGCCTTGACCGGCAAGGAGTTATTAGCGCCGGACAGGTGTTAGTTAACCATTTTCTGACGACGTCCATCTGCGACTCCCATTTTGTGGTCCTCTCACAAAATGGGGCCGTCCTGCCTGTTGCAGACAGGATACGAAATCGCAGAACGTTGTCAGCTCAATGGCTGAACTTCAAGTTAACCCAACTTTTTAGCCTACCTTTTGGCCGCAATCAAGTTCTCGGTAATGACTTGCCATATTTGTTGGGGGTGCGCTGAATGCGTAGAAATTACGCTTCGCTCCAGCGCAATTTCTCATGTAAGCCATGCCTTGCATCGGCACAAAAGCGCATTGGCAACGAGACGGCTATGAGACTCTATGTTACAAACTGGCATGAAATTACAGGCAATATTCTGCCGCTTACAGCCAATATCCAGCATTACAGGTAGCATGTTGCCTGTAATTGCAAGTGACCCTAACGAAACTTTAGGAAGGAAATGATGGAGAGGCGGACCAATGGACGCAGGCTCAAACTCCAGAAGAGATGGAAGCGGACTTGGGGAGCCTCTTGAAGACGCTTCGCGTGCGTCGCAATCTAGACCAAGTCACGCTTTCGGCGCGTGCGGGCATCAGTATGCGTACAGCTTTTCCACGGGATAGCCAGTCTCCTTGACCTTTTCGATGGCAACAAACCTAAACTTGCTTTTCAGCCGTTATGGCTACTTCCGACCCGGGCGTTCTCGATGCCAATAGCCAGTAGATACTTGAATTATGAAACGCCCATACTTAGATGGGGTTATAAGCCCCGGTAATATGGAATCAAAGGGGGAAATTCGTCGCTCTCAGGCATCATATGCCGCTCAAGTACTATCAAGTCAAGGAGCTCTGAGGGCGCCTTGAATTCTTTGTCAATAATAACAAGTTGAGTGCCCTTCAACTCAGTCGCGGCAAGTTCGTAGACCATTTCGTAGAAGGAAGTAAAGACATCCTCGTTTTCTCTCTCGCTGATGTTTTTCATCGGCGAGTCAATGATGAGAAGTGTTGGAATGTTCGCCCCAATTTCTTCCGCTAAACGGTGGATTGTCAAGGCATAGCAAGCTTTAAAAACACATTTCTTCCCGCCACTTCCAAGGTTCGAAAATGATGTAACAGCTAGCTCGCCGACCTCTGGACTATGAACCTCCGGAAGGAAGTTCGGTGATGCAATTGACACATGGTCGGAGTCTTTGATGCCAGGAAACTTCGCCCGTAACAAACAATCAAGAAACAGTTCTTCAAGCCGCTTTAGGTTAGTCACGTCCTTTTCAGCTTTTGCGCGCGCTTCCTTTAACTTGCGACGAATGGAAGCCTCTTCCTCCGCAATAGAGTCGGCCTCAGCGTACTGTTCATCTAACGATGACGGCAATAACTTTTGATTCTCAAGATTCGCAATCCTTTGTTGAAGGGAAGCGACTTGTCTCTCGTATTCAAGAACTTGTGACAAAAATGCCGAATCGTACTGGCGCATCGCTACCGTTAAACGGTGGTCTACCTGAGCCTTCTCACTTCGGTACTCAGCCAAACGGTTTCGAATACCTGCTTCCTGTCGTTTGAACCGGGCAAGAGCATCGTTGATTTCCGAGACACGAGCGTGCAGGTCCTCGTCCAATATTTTATTTTTTGCTGGTTCGAGCTCAGTATCGACATCTTCTTGTCCGCATACAGCACAGCAGGTTAGCTCTCTTGGAGGTAAGCGTTGGGCGCAACGGGGACAGCTTGTGAACGCAACGCCAGCCAGCACTTCGCGCGCTGTAGAGGTCCTGCGGAATTTCACGGATAACATTTGCAGCTCGTTCCGCAGTCGCTCCGTAGCCTCTATCTGATTCTTAACATCACTATGTGCACTCTCCAGTGCCTGGATTTCATTTGCAAGGTAACGACCTCTTCGCTGGAGCTCGTCGGTAGCGTGACCATGGCTTCCCTTGTTACTACGTGCCGCTTGTGCCGCTTCTTGGGCACGTGCCAGCTCGCCCTTCAAGACTTCGATGCGTTGCTCAATTTCGATAGGGCTTGAGAGTCCGGATTGCTCCAGCATCCTCTTGAGGGCCTCTGTGCCGGCCAATATCGCTTGTCGCCGCTCCCGTAGCTCAACTAGTTGGCTTTCGTACGATGCAACTTGCTCTTGATGAAATCCGAGAATGTACCGAAACGCGTCTAGGCTCTTGAGACGTTTAAATGGATTTGCGTCTCTGCCAAGGTTAAAAAAGTCACTATCCATCTCATCCTGGTCTAGGTAACAGTACCAGAATAAATCCCGAAAGCTAAGCCGTATAAGCGGAGTATCCTCATCTCGCTTGCTCTTCCGAACCTTTGGTGGTTCGGCACCAGCCAAATGGAACAGCAAGTCCGATAAACTTTCGACTCCCGTCCCTGGAATAACTTCACCCTCACTCGTCCTTGCAGGAATCAATACCTCGAATCGCTCGTCGTTCTTTTCCCAGGAAACGATGACCTTAGAGCTATCTGCGTCACGAAAAATCGCAACCGGCGCATTCCCCACGTTTAGCCGAAGAGCAGCCGAAACGAATTCCTTCTGTAGAGCTGTGGTGGATTCCATGTCGCCACCAAGGCAATAATCAATAAGGCGAGCAATACTCGACTTACCAGCACCCATTTTTCCCCAAAAATAGGTAAGACGTTCAAATGGAATGACGACTTGAGCTCGGCGGAAGCTGAGGTCAAGCGATTTCAGTAGGATTTTCATAGTGTAATTTCCTCGCCCCACTTCATCGAAGTAAGTTCAGGGAACGTCTCATAGATAAAGTCCTTGAGGCGCGTGCCGCTCATGCTCCCGAATACCGTAGAGATTAACTTGGCGCGTTCCTTCAGTTGCGTAAAGCTTTCTTGCTCTTCCATGCGGTAGGCAACATCAATCCCTGCAGGTGACAGCTTGGCATTGACGGTCCGACCTTTGATGAATACGTCCACCAAGCCGCGTGCGGCCAAGAGCCCAAGCCAACGGCGGTACCGAGAGTCCCAAGGACCATATTTGAAGCGGACCATCTTTGCTTCAATAGTCGTTCGCTCATGGGGGTCTACCTTTGCAAGCTCAGGGCGTCTATCGGCGGCCGACAGTGCGCGCTCCAAGCACATCGGATACCGCAAAAGAAAATCAAGCTTAGCAAGCTTTGTGATGCCCTCAACCGGGCGGCCCTTTCCACGGTCGACCTCTGCAAGTAAAACGAGTAGTCGTCCTAGATGTAGGTTATCGTCAAGCTCAGTGCGCGCAGCGGCACGAATTAGCTCAAGACTCATCTGGAGTCTCCTTTGGCAAAGGAATACCCCACCATACCTTGCATTCTCCAGAAAGCAGACCTGCTAATCCCACCAACACTTCATATGGCTGGCCATCTACTTTATGCAATTCTTCTTTAGCCAGCGTCCGGAATCGCGTTACTACGTTTCCCAGCATCTTTATTCCTCGCTCGTTCTCCGGTTGGGTGGCAACTTCGATATTGGCCTCATGGCATTCAGAGAGGACCACCTTTTCAAGATGGCCGAGCGTCTCAAGACTTTGTTCTGGGCGCACGTTGGCTTGTTCAAACAGGCGCTCTAGCGCTGCAATGGCCTTTGTCTCCACATAGTCGAAGTGCAGACCAATTCCTCCAACTTCCATCTTCCTTCGAAGTACGCCCATCTTGGACTTTGCGTCGGAATAAGAGACTTCGAGAGAATCTGGCGAATAGCGAAACACGTGGTGACTTCGTTCGCTGGTAATGAATTCGACATCCTCGAGCGACACCCTTTTTGACCGCAGTTCGAACGGTGTTTTTCCATCGGCCCCCACAGGACTCAGGTGCTTTTCTGGGCCGCTAGAAGCACTTGAGGATGCCTCCCAAACTTTTTGAATCAGTTCATCACGGATTCCAGCTAAAGATTCAATGTTTAGGCCGCTGCACTTGGGAATGACCGCGACATATCGAGTAAGAACAACATCTTCATAATCGTTCAAGCTAGGGCCGAGAATGAAATACGTCCTCTTGAGCACTTGGAAAAGTAGTACCCCATCGCCTCCAAAGCTCTTTTTAAGCTTTCCAAAGGTCGTTTGGTGCGGCATTGTTATAGAAGATTCTGTAGACGCTGATTGCACCGCATCTATGAACTTAACTGGACTGCTTTGGATGGCATCTTCCTTCTTTGCCGCTTTTGTCGGAATGTAGACTGGGCAGTTCGATACGAAGCAATACTTATTAACCTTTGGTCCGTGCTTGCGCTCGAGTTCACAGAATCGACGCAAGGATTTTATGAACTGTTCGTCTGACGACTTCCACAGCCCGGTGTGTGGTGCCTTCGTTTTGACTTGGTAGGCGTCAAACAAATCGTCATTACGCTCGCCGAGGAGGTCTTCATGATGTTCACACCAGATTGCTCGGTAATTCGCCGTCCCTGAAGCTGCCGCAGCAAGAAGTATCACGCCGTAGGCATTCTGGTATCGGAATGCCCTTTGAACGTCGTCACCCATATCGTTGGTTGGCGTTGCATCCCGAAGCGGTATATCGACTAGTATGTCGGCCGACAATGCTTTATGTAGTCGTCTTCCCATTTATTATTCAAATTATCGATAAGGCAGATTGTCATAGCCAATGGTCTGCAACATCTTGGCTTTATGCGGACCTGAAGGTTAAGGACTTTGCGGATGTCTGTTCAATGGCCCTATTAGCTATCGGCAAGAGCGTCATGAAAATCATTTTCATGCACGATGACGATTTTCTTCCCTTGCTTGCGAAGCTCTACAGCCTTTTCTACCTTTCTACCGTAACAGGCATACGTCCAACAGGGATTGCCATCGGCACCGATTACTAGATAGTTCAGCTTTGCGCCAACACCGTTCGCCACCTCGCCTCCAAGCCTGTTCACTAGGCCAGCAAGCTCTGTGCGCGTGTATTTTGATGACGTACCTGTGAAGCAAAATATCGATTTGGCGAATGAAATCTCTGGGCACACTGCACAGAGGCCAACGAGCGATATACCGTCTGTCATCGACGGTGAAACGATAGTACGATTATCGAATAAGACGATGAACTCGGAAAAGAAGCCTTGCACGATACGGTGTTCTTCATCGTCGATTTTGCCGTCAGACATAACCTTTGTGACGAGGCTGTCGATTTCATCGTAAGGCCAGCAGGTCTTTAGATGGTCATGCTCCGCCAGCCAATTAGACAAACCGCGAAGCTCCGCTTCGGTCACGCGACCATCGGCGGCAATAGCTCCGGCTATAGCGTGCAAGCGCTGAATGTCGGCGGTTATCCTATCAAAGTATTCGCTGCTGCGAAGTCGCTCACACAACCAGCGAATGTCTTGTCGTTCTTCGTCCGACAGTAGCCCATCTTCAATAGCTTGGATTATGAGCGGCATGAGTTCATTGAATGGATGACGGCCCGCTAGCTCCCGATGCTCATTCAGCCAATGGTTCAAGAACTCAAGTTCATTCGCGTTAATTCTGGAATCAGCCGAGATTCCTTCTACGATACCGAGAAGCGAATTGATGGACTTCTCAAGACGAGCCTTACCAGTGAATTTGAAATAAGCCGAGTGGTCGCTGTGCATGCTTGCTCCATTCAAGAGGATGAATGCGTAACAGACGCTCAGTCTAATATATAGACCAAAAGTATGTCTATGCAACAACAATGCATGCGTTCCCTAACCCGGCCATATATGCCCATAGCGCCTACTTAAAGTTCAAGAATTCTGTCGTATGCCTGAAACCCACTCGAAATATTTCCGGAAGTCACAATTTAATGTATTGTGTTCCTCTATACAAAAATGGACTGAAGACGATGGCAGGCGAAAAAAATGTCTCGATAAGCTTCCGGGTCACACCCCGGTTCAAGGTGCTTCTGGAGGCCGCGGCCGCGCGGGAGCACAGAAGCCTCACGAACATGCTTGAGACGTTGCTGTTCGCGTACTGCGACCAGCACGGGCTAAGCGACAGGGCGGAGTCTGCGAAAGCTCCAAACAAAAACAACAATGGAGCCAAACAATGAACGAGGCGGCACCGCGTGTCCTTGACCTGCTTACGTACATCGAGCAGGTCGAAAAACTAAAAACCAAGCCTGCTTTTTCGGTCCCGACCGACTATTTTTTCGCGTACCAGCACGAGCTTCGAGGCCTTCCGGAGCTGCAGTTCAACCTGCAGGTAGAAGGAGACGATATTTGGCTGCGCGTGCCGCGCCTGCAAGAGATTCCGGCGCCGGAGCTGGATGAGACGCTCAAACCATGGGTCACGCTACCCAAAAGCCCTGAAAAAACGCCCGAATTAAAGATTGAATGTGTAATCTTTGAAGGCAAACGTGAAGCCAGCCGGGAGCAGCTGAAAGACCATCCCGAAATTAAGGAACTGTTCGATTGGTACGTGGAAAACCAGTGGGAACCTTGGGCCGCAGCAGAACGGCCACGCCGGAAGACGGTTACCCGCTACAACCAACTGTTCGCCCTGCAGCAAGCCATTTCATCCGAAGGCGCCGAAACACCGATTGAGCTTGTTTGGGGTATTGGCTACGCCGTTTGGAAGAAGGAAGGTTTTGGAACAGCAGTCAAGCATCCGCTGCTGGTGCAATCCTGCGAGATAACGCTCAACGAGAAGTCGTTTGACCTCGAAATCCGGCCGCGCGACATCGAACCCCGCTTGGAAGCCGACTGCTATGCGGAGATGGAGCTGCCGGGCGTTCGGGCGCTTGACGCGTTCTGGAAGAGCACCCTTGCCACGGGCGCGCACCGCGTCAATCCCTTCGAGGTGTCTACCTTCGACGGGGTCCTAAAAGCGGCTGTTGGCCACTTGGACCCTTCCGGTGCGTACGAGGTGCGTTCCGATGACGTTACCCCTCCGGCACCTGGTGACCATCTGAAGATTACGAATACTTGGGTGCTGTTCGGGCGTAAGCGGTCCGGAGACATCTTCCTAGAAGACATCCGACGTCTGAAGAAGAGCGTCGAAACTGCGTCCGCTTTGCCCGGAGTCGTCCGTAGCTTCGTTGAGCACGGCGACTCCACCGTGCGCGTAAAGCCGGAACAGCCATTCCGAGGGCTATCATCGAGCGACAGCCCCTCAGGAGCCTTTGAGCTCTACTTCCCCATGCAGTACAACGACGAGCAAGTCTCGATTGTTCAGAAGCTGGAAAGTAATGACGGTGTCGTTGTCCAAGGTCCGCCCGGCACTGGCAAGACGCATACGATTGCCAACGTCATTTGTCACTACCTCGCCCAAGGCAAACGCGTTCTAGTCACTGCCAAAGGCGAATCCGCGTTAGCCGTTCTGCAAGAGAAGCTGCCAGAACGTATTCGGCCGCTTAGCGTAGCTTTGCTCTCGGACGAACGAGACGGCATGAAACAGTTTGAACACTCGATTCAAACCATTGCGTCCAGCGTCGCCTCCCTGAATCCTTCGCGTGCCGCTAGCGCCATCGCCACTGCAGAAGCGAAGCTCAACCAGCTTCATGCCAAGATTGCCAATGTCGACCATGCCGTGACGACATACGCCGAGAAGCACATGCGCAGTTACACCTTCCAGGGCAAGGAGGTGACACCGGAAGAAATGGCAAAGCTGGTTCTGGAGCAGGCAGAAGAACATCAGTGGTTCGATGACGAGCCGCCGGCTACCAAAGATGGGAAATTGCCGTTTGACGATAGCGACATCAGCGCGCTGCGCCAAGCTCGGCTCAAGGTTGGCGCCGACCTCGGGTACCTGGGCTCGTCTCTACCTGCACCGGACGAGTTCCCCGCCTGGCAAGACCTTGTGGGCCTCCAACGCGACCTGATAAAGGCACGCGCCATTGAGGCGAACGTCACAGAAGGAAGCGTGCTGGGACTAGTGGACTCCCGACTCGAAACCTTCGAGAAGGCACAGAAGCTGGTCGCATTCCTCGACGAGCGCGACGCAATCAAGACAAACCTGGCTGGCATCTCCCGGCCGTGGCTTGAAGCCCTGCACAAGCGCCTGGCGGATATGCAGCTGGACGACCCATTGTGGCCCGCTCTGCAGCAGGTATGCGTCGATGTTCGAACGCTTGAAGGCACTCGCCGTGAACTGCTCGCCAAAGCCATTGAACTTCCTGCGGGTGCAGAGCTGCATGAGGACTTCAACGATGCCCTCACGCGGCTGGTTGCGGGAAAAAGTGCGTTTGCACTGCCTTTCGGGAAAGGCGAGGCGCGAAAGCTTACCCAGGCCGTCAAGGTGCTTGGCATGGCGCCCGGCTCTAAGGATGAATGGACGTTGGTCAAGCGCACAGCCGCCTGGCGCATGGAAGTGCGGAAGGTTTTGGCCCGTTGGAACTCCATGTCTGAAGAATTCGGACTTGAGCCCGTCGGCGAAGGTCTGGAGGCCGCCTTCAAAGGTGTTGTCCAAGCCCAGGGGCATATCGAGCACGTGCACCGGCTCGTCTTCGAGTTCGATGCCAAACTGCACGAACGGCTTCTGGAAGTGTTTGGCAAACCCGTCGCGGACAGAATGTGGGATGAGGGAGAGCCATTCCTAGCGGTAGTGTCCTCCAGCCTTCAGGCGCAAGTCGACAAGGGGCGGCTGGGCTATGCAATGAAACGCGTCCAGGACTTGTTAAACAAGCTGGACGGTCGCAAAGGCGGCATCGTCGACGAGCTTCGGAGCTTCCTTGCGGAGTCCTTGGGACGCAGTTCGGCGGATGAAGCAGTTCTGCAAACGACCTGGGGAGCACTGCAAGCGGAGCTCGGCAGGTTGGTTAGCCAGCGCCCTTGGCTCGACGAAATCAATCGCGCCTCGTCCGCGGTGGAAGCCGCCGGCGCTGTCAATTGGGCAACGCGCGTCCGAACCGAACCTGCAACCCCGGACCTCGACCCTATGGTGCCGACCAAGTGGCTGGAAGCATGGAACTGGCGGCAAGCGGTCATGTTCCTCGAGCGCATCGACGGGCACCATAAGCTGCGCGAACTGTTCGAAGAACGAAAGACGCTGACGACAGCGCTGGCCCGCACGTATCAGGACCTCGTAGCCGAGAAAACGTGGCTGGGGGTATTCAACAATTCCCCGGACAGCGTGCGGCAGGCCCTGCAGGCATACCTGAATGCTGTTCAGGCCATGGGGTCGGGCACTGGAGTCCGTGCGATACGCCATCGGAAGACTGCGCGCGACGCGATGGTGCGGGCGTATCAGGCCGTTCCCTGCTGGGTGCTACCCCAGTGGCGCGTCTCGGAAACCATTCCGTCTGAGGTCGGCCTGTTTGACTTGGTCGTTATTGACGAGGCGTCGCAGTCCGACATATGGGCACTACCTGCACTTTTGCGGGGTAAGAAGTTACTCGTCGTCGGGGACCACAAGCAGGTGTCCCCATCCGCGGTCGGAACCGCAGAAGAGAAAATCAAGGAGCTCAGCACCCGGTTCCTAAGCAATCAGCCGCACGGCGCCCAGATGACCCCGGACAAATCCATCTACGACTTGGCCCGGGTGGTATTCGCCGGTAACTCGATAATGTTGAAAGAGCACTTCCGGTGCGTTCCTGCCATCATCGAATTCTCGAATCGGGAGTTCTACGAAGGCGATATCAAACCATTGCGGCTACCGAAAGCAAACGAGCGCCTTGACCCTCCGCTTGTCGACGTTTACGTCAAAGGCGGGTACCGGAAGGGTGACCTTAATCCAGCGGAGGCCGAAGCGATTGTCAACGAGATTGAAGGCATCCTTGCTGACGAACAGTTCAATGGGCGCAGTATTGGCGTCGTCACGTTGCTCGGCACCGCCCAGGCAGCTCACATTCAGGAATTGGTCGGCAACCGTATTTCGCCGGCAGATGTGCTTGCCAGGAAAATCGCGGTTGGCCCACCGCCAGTCTTCCAAGGCCGCGAACGGGACATCATGATGGTCTCCATGGTGCTCGCTCCGGGCGACCGCGCGGCACAGAATAAGACCGACATGTATCAGCGCTTCAACGTGGCATTGTCACGTGCGCGAGACCGCATGTACCTGTTCCGGTCGGTGACTGAAACAACGTTCAAAGAGGACACGCTGAATTCCCGGCTTATCCGGCACTTCCGGCAGCCCTTCCGCCATGATGGCCAGAAACTGCAAGCTCTCCGGGAAAAATGTGAGTCTGGCTTTGAGTTGGAGATGTTCGATGAACTGGTGAAACGGGGATACCGTGTCCAGCCTCAGATTCCTTGCGGCGGATACCGCATCGACTTCGTCGCGGAGGGAAAGGAGGGCCGACGCCTAGCAATTGAGTGCGACGGCGACCGCTTCCATGGGCCGGGCCAGTGGGCTGATGACATGGCCCGCCAACGCGTACTCGAGCGCGCCGGATGGACGTTCTGGCGTTGTTTTGCATCCAGTTTCGTGCGCCAGCGGGAAGAAGTGCTTACAGACCTGCTGCAGACGCTAGAACGTCTGGGCATTGAGCCGCTGGGGGCAGAATCCGTAGACAACACGGTGTGGGTACATACGAAGGAAGTCGACCCTTACGGCGTTGAGGATGAGCAGGAGGTCGCGCAGTAATGGCACGGCCACTGTTAAGACATAGTATTGTCGAGCTCGAACAGATGTTCTCGGTCGCAAAGGGCGACACCAAAAAGCTGCGGGCGCTGGAAAGTGAACTGAAGCACCGCAACGTCCCACGCGCGGTTACGCTTTTGGACAAGGTCCAGCGGGCACTTCGTGGGGCAAAGCTAACTCCCAAGGCGCCGGAAACGAACGAACCGGTGGCTAAGTCCGCGGCAACCTGTCCAAGCCAGCAGGGCGCGCTATGGGGCGAGGAGTCGAAGTCCGCCCGAAATAATGTCGTGGGGACGACAACGGCTCAACCGGCGAAACCACCGCCCGCGCCCGTACCGGTTGAGCCACCAGCTAAACCGTCTGCATCAACGGCCTTGGCGTCAAATCCACAAGTAGTCGCGGCTTCCCTGAGCGTCGATGAAGCGTATAAGGTCTTAAAAGCCACGCCCGGGTCTACATGGGAGGCCATTGAGCAAACTCGCCGTCAGCTGGTGCAGCAAGCACATCCAGAGCGAGTGGCCGGCCTGAGCACCGAGGGACGCATGCAAGTGCAGGCGGACGCCAAACGAGCCAACGCTGCATACGCATTGCTGCTTCAGACCAGAACTGGGGACAACTAGGGATAGGGTCAGAATACTGTCTCGGCCACCACTCGTAGCGAAAGGAAGTAAGCAGCAACTCAACTTTAGGGAGTAGAAAAATGAACGACGTCGCCAATGGCGTGGCCGACAGTTACAGCTTGGCACAGCAAGAAGGAATAAAAGAAATCTGCCGTTCTTGGCGTAAGCTGCATCCGAAGACTCGTACCTGGTTAACGAACTCTGGACTTCATAACGACCGGGGCGTGCCTGTACAAGTCGAGAGCTCAGATTCAGAGGTGGAAGACCTTGAATTCAATCTTGGGCTAATCAATCGCTATGTGGCAGCGAAACTACCGAACCGCGCGGAAAAAGGCGCTCTTATCCCATCAGAAGCAAGTGCCAGTGAAGTTCAGTCGGCGCCTTCCGCTTTGATTATCTCCCGCGTAGCCAAGCCCTGCCTTTCTCCGGCGTGCTCTACTTGCGCTGCAGCGCTTTGAAATGAACCACCTTCTGTGCGTTCTTCCCGCCGAAAAAAGACATCCGTCGTTTCGGAGTATCGGCATGCTTGCGTTTGGCGTGTTCTGTTTTGTGCTGCTGCTGATAACACCGGCAATTCTTGCGGGTGGACTGGTATCGGCCGCAAATGGTGATTACGACGATACCGCAGCGACCCTATACGTACTGGGCTTTATCGCATGGATGCTTAACATTCTGAGAAACCTCGGAAAGGACGCGTCGGGAACAAATGATAAGCAAACCTATAATGCTTGGGCAACCCTGAATCCATATCAGTCGTGCGACTGGACGGCCGGTGGGGCTGGAGCTTCCGCCTATTTTGAAGAGATGACGCGAAAAAGTTTGCAGGTCCCCGCAGTTGCATTTGACCTCTGTGAGAGTCTAAAAGCTCAAGCTTTTAGACTAGGCTCTGCAGCCGACATGGTGTCAGGAATGAGCACCAATGGCTGGCTCTTCTGGAAAACTAAAGGAGGCAAAACCCTCGACGAGCTGAAACGCCAACCCTTGAACCAACCGGCGGCTTAAGTGCCCAGCATCGTATAAAAATCATGCAGCCCGGGCCTATACTTCATCTACGAACGCCGTTCGGCCTGAGGGATGGCCGGATGGTTGCACCGGCCGACGTTGAGTCTGGCTTGTACTGCGGCTGTACCTGCGTAGGGTGCGGCGCCCGGCTAATTGCCAAGAAAGGAGCCAAGCTAGCTTGGCACTTTGCACACCATGTCGTGCTTGCATCGCAGTCTTGTGTTGAGACAGCTGTACATGCCGCAGCAAAGCAAGTTCTTCTTGAGAACAATTGGCTGCAAGTTCCTGAAAAGGTAGTTACGGTTATCGGGCGCACCAAGTTCGGCACCTCCCCCTCAAAGAGCAGAATGCTGTCACCCGCCCGGGTGATACGCTTTGACTACAGCCGAGACGAGGTATGGGAGGCCGGTTCAAGCCTCCGGCCGGACGTTGTGGGCTATCGAGGCACACGACGCTTGCTGGTCGAGATATGCTTCAGGCATGAGGTAGACGAAGTCAAACGGCGGAAGCTTGTTTCTCTTGGCTTGCCCGCAGTCGAGATTGACCTTTCGGACCTCCCCTTTGATACTGATTTCGCTGCAATCCGCGAGCGAGTACTGGACAATTTGTCACATAAAGAGTGGCTTTTCTATCCCAACCAGGAAGAGGCAGCGGCGGAACTACATTTGGAAATCCAGAAGGAAGTAGAGACACTGAACCGCGCATACGACAGCCGGGACGCTGCCCAGCGCCAAAAAGATGAAGCTCGCCAGCGCGAGAAGGAACGCGTTCGACAGGCGATAGCGGACGCAAACGAGCAGTATCGACTCCTTCCATCGACTGAAAAAGAACGTCTAGTGCGCGAAAAGCTTGGCATAAAAGGGACATGGCCCTATTTTTTGAATAAACCTAGCCCAGAATCCAACGCCATTGCCGCGCCAGCTTACATTTGGCAGGCGACTCTGTTTGCTCGCTTCGTACTCGGCAAAGCAGACAGTGACTCTCGAATTGATGTGGACACCCTCGTTGATTGGGTCACTGGACGCTGTGGCCAAGTTGACAATCGTTCTACCGACGCGGTGACTGCGGTAAGGAAATTTCTTGCCTATCTAAGTGCGTGCGGTTTCTTGGAGAAGTCGCCATACGACCCTTACGGGAGGCCGTATTACAAAGTGGTGCATGATGGCCTAAACCCACCGCCAAGACAGTCGAATAGAGAGCAGGCACCAAATTCGGCACCCATCTATCGGAAAGCGGTTTCCTTCAGAAAACCTGGCGCAGAGCCAGCCAACAGGAAGCCGCATTGGTTGTGGCGTGCAAGCTGGCCGGCGAGGCAGGAAATGCTGGAGGCGTCGGAAAAGCTTCTAAGCAGCTCTCCGTATAAAGGAGTTCTGGGCAATATCGCCCGTACTCTAACGCGCGGGAACTGTCCGGCCGAGCCAGTCATATTGGCAAATAGGCTAGGCACCCAAGGCGTGCCGCCGGAAACCACCTTGGACTTTCTCGTGGAGCTCGGGTTGGCTCTAAGGGCTTTCAGGCCGGCGTAGTCGAGCGTCTACTTGCCGCCGCGGTATCAGGTGCCGGGGTCGCAAGGGTGGACACTCACTTGCCCCTATATCTCAGGACACGACATCACACCAAAGTCGATAAATCTGTCTTGCGTCAAAACTCGCGTGGCGAACAGTACTTCAATGCGCTGTGGGGATGCTGCTCGTTGTAATGCTCGAATGCGACATTCGCACGTTTCATCATAGGTCGGCTGCCTATACTGAGTGCAGTCTTCCTTTTAAGGCTGCCGCGTAGTTGGTCGGAAAATAACGGCAGCGGCTACGGGATACCCCGGGACTGCGGGATAGTCTGAGAACCTGGGCGAGGCGGCGAAGTTAGCACCTCGGGACGAAGCGGCTGACGGGTGACGCTGGCTCCGGGATGCATCTTTACGATGCGGGGTTGGGTCTGAAGGCCATCCCTGCTATGCGGGTCAGGATGGCTGGGCTCAACTTCACCAGGATGCATACCAGGATTTTTAAAAGGTATGCACACTTCAAAACATCAATTCAAAGTATCCAATCAATAAAGATGTACGCACGAATATTAAGGATATTCCAACCTCCTTTCCGTCCGCGACACCAATCTGCGATGCCTCGGAGCGAATACCAGATGAGCCTCAGCCCGGGGCCTTGACGCGCGGCTTGCTCGCGCGTTGGCGTGGTTTTGCCGCTCTGGTCAACATTAGCGGATTGATGGTCGGGACAGGAGCAATGGTTTCCAGCCATTGTTCGCGCCCAAGAGCCCGAATTACTTGGATAAGAGTACGCAACGACGAGCCGCTGCCACTTTCGAGATTTCGCAAGGCACGCACGCTGATGCCCGCGCGCGCTGAAAGCGTTGCTTGGTCCAGATTGCGATGCACGCGGAGCGTCTTCAATCGGCTCCCTAACTCCACTTCCATCTCGCCTAGCGTTTGAGCCTTTAGTGTATTGGTGGGACTGTACTTCACTTCATCTCCAAGATGCCCCCGACATGGGCGCATCAATTACAGGCAACATTATGCCTGTAACGGAGAAATTTTTACATAAACGGCAATATGTTGCCTGTAATTTCTACGTCATGTGGACGAAGCGAGCACTGGGAAGAAATTATTCCCTTGTCAAAACGCAATCTCACGAAACGAGTGGTCTACAAAGCCGAGCAACAGACTGAAAAAAGATTGCCGCAGATTGGATTTAAACCGCATCCCAGCCTTAATATACTGTACGCGCATACAGCAACTTGGAATCACGGAGGTGGGTGCGATGAAGAGCAAAAAAGCGTCGATGTCGGCCGACGATGCGGCGCGTAGCAGAAATATTGAGCTGGCCGGCGCCGGCGTCCGCAGTCGACTGTGCAAGGTAGGCTATATGCGACCTGTCATATTCTTGGATATGGACGATGTCCTTGTCATAAGCCGCGAATTCACAAGCTTTCAGGTGATATCGGCCTTTAAGGCACAAGACCTCGATTATCCTGAGCTATGGGCCGGACTTGTGTCGCCTGAGGCACGGTTTAACCTAGCCGAACTCCACAATGAATTTCAGCCGGAGTACGTCATTAGTTCCAACTGGTCGAGCTATTTGAGTCAAGCGCAATTACAAGAGATTTTTCAACGCACAGGATTGTCGTTTGTCGCTGAGAACATGCACGCGCAATGGACAACGCCTAAAGGCACGGGGTCACCGCGGGTAACTGAAGTCGAGAATTGGATAGTCAAGTATCGGCAGCCTGAACAAGCTGTGCTTGTGCTCGATGACCACGAGAGTGGCTGGAATTTGCACGAGTGTCAGCTGGACCAGCAGGGCCTTGTTGTTCTGTGCGATGAATGGACCGGTTTCACCGCAGAGAAATTACTTGATGCACAAAGGCTTCTTCGTGCGCAATTACGTGATGAACCTGAGCCTTGATTCGCCGCGTTTGTCGCGCAACTTTATTGCATCGACCCGAGCGCTCGCATGCATTGCAGGAAGAAGGCGAAGCTGAATGTGCCGCGGCTGATTTTGTTCGACGTCTTCATCGATGCCGAGGCTTCCAAAGCGCGTGACAGCTCTTTGTAGCCAATATCCTTGCGTGCGAGTTCCTTCTGTGCGTTCCCCTTCATGGAGGCAGTATGCGCGGAACCGCATTGCCTTCCAGGCGCCCAGTTTCTACCCGACAGCCGCGGCAAGGAAGCGCATCTAGAGAACTCGCCCAAGATGCGCTGGCTGCGGTCCAAGCTGCACTAGACGAGTTCGGACGCCTAGGCCGGACAGTACTCTGGAGCGTTGGGCAATTTTCTCTTTGCCGTTGTTCGTTATTCGATAAACCACGAGGTGAATTCCCATGCCAAGAACACGCTCCGCCGAGAAAATCCTGTATCTGGACTTCGATGGCGTGCTGCATGACGAGGCAGTCTATTTTCACCCTCGGCGAGGCATTTACCTGGCCACGCCCGGTCGTGTACTGTTCGAATGGATACCTATCCTGGAGCAGCTTTTGGCGCCGCATCCGTCAGTGGCGATTGTGTTGTCGACGTCTTGGGTACGAGTTCGCAGCTTTGATTACGCAAAAAGGCAACTTAGCCCTGGCTTACAAGAACGAGTCATTGGGGCGACATTCCATAAACGTGAAATGCGAAAAGAGGAGTTTGTGTTTTTGCCTCGCGGTGGACAGATAGCGAACGATGTGTTTCGGCGCGGGCCGAAATCCTGGTTTGCGATTGACGACGACCATCTGGGGTGGCCGTCGTGGTGCCGGGACAATCTCATTCAGACGGATGGAAATCTCGGCATCAGCGCTCCTCAGACACAAGAAGCCATTCGGGAAATGCTTGAACGTTTCTAGACGAACCAGCCACTCGTTCGACGCCCCAATAGTGTGTGTATGTCCTTAGGCAGAGCTTCGACAAAGTCAAGAACTTGGCGTGGGCTTCCCCCACCTCCGCGTACTGGCATCGTTTACTCCGAGGACTCAGTGGCCGAGGCAGGTACGGGCCACCCGATTATTTCCGCCGTGCGACGAATCACCCAACGTGCCTCTGGCTCAGATGTCCATTTGGTCTCAATCAGCCTCGGCAGATATTGGTCGAGTATCTGCGCTTCCGTCATGTGGGCCCGCTTACCGGCTTTTGATTCCAACGATTTGGTGGCTAATTGATTGGCTAGGTCTTCGCAAATGTCCCAACGCTCGAAGAGTTCAGGCGGGCTGCATCCGGGTGAGTAGAAGCGACCGTTGTACTTTGTCGCCAAGAGTTTGGGTTGCATACCGGGGACGGCACCGAAATGCACTGGACGTGGGAAATCCGCAGGTACTCGGGAATATTTCGCTTCTTCCATCTCCACATCGTTGCTCATCACGCCCTCTCAAATCGCAGAATACTGTATATATAAACAGCATTTTGCGTAAGGCTATTTGAGGACAATCAAGGGGAAGGGCATAGCCTTTGGGCTCCAGCGCCCTTTAGGGAATGCCCGTCGGAGAAGGGAGGCAGTCCAACTTATTTGCGAAAAGTGGTGTTTTTCGGTGCTATTTGCAAATTAGTTTCTAGTCGCCGTATGGCGGTGCTGAAAAACTGCCGTGCCTCCATCGCTATGTCGAAAAGCGAGCACCCGAAAAGCAAGCAAATTCTCACAAAAAATGCTTATGATTTTTTTGGTCACGATATGTTTTATTTCTTGGCGATTGGCCAGGATATGCTTTATCCAAGAAAAATTAGCGGATTCTCTATCGCTGTAACGGCGCGGATTTTTCGATATCGCGAGCAGAGTTTTGGACAATTTATACTTTATATTTGGGCGGGAAATACTTAACGGCACATTGAGATGTCTGGAATAACAACTTGCCGTCGCGGCAAGCCTGTCCTTCCAATCGAAAGTGCTGTAAGCATCCCATTGCCCACCCTTCATACAACCCGCGTGCATGGCAGTGACCGCTTGGTACTGCCGGTGGAATTTGGTCAGCCGCTGGGGAGTTCAGCGAGCACCTCGACTGCATAGCCGCGTCCGACGATTCCGCGAATGACCACCAGCCACTGCAGGGCAATCTGGCGGCGCGGCTCGATCCATTTCGTGTCAAGACCTTCCACCGGGATCTGGCACGGGTTCAGATTCGAATGCGGATGATCATCAACGGGTCGATTTCTCTCTGAATTCGCTCTGATCCTCGCGCGGTCTTGCAATAAGCGTCGCGCGGTCGGTCTCCGTGGACGTCGATCCGGCCTCATGATCTTCATTGGACGCCATGGAACGGACGCAGCCGAGCGTCGAATGGCGAGGAATCAGGTTCCGATCTGCCACCGTCGCGTTCTTCTTCCACCTCGGCATGGTGTTCGTAAAAAAGCGCAGCAGCGCTGCACTTGTCATGGCCCCGATCATCGGACGATGGAAATTTTTTCAGAATTGTCGAGAAGACGCGCCGTCGAACTCTTTCCTTTCGGAGAGGACCATGACGATTCTCATCCCTTCAGCGTGAAATCTGCAATTTGCGCAGTTCGGCGTATATCGTGTGACTAGCGGCTCTCAATGATTGAAAAGCGATTGATTCCAGAGCTTCGAGAGGATTCCACGCCGTTTTATCTGCATCCACTATTTTTCGGGAGAAGTGCAATGAGCAACTTTTGGGATTTCATCATGCTGCTGGTTTCGACTTTCTTCTTCGTGGCCTATCTGTTCGTCCTGTTCCAGGTCATCATCGATCTCTTCAGGGACAGCGAACTTGGCGGACTCCCAAAGGTTCTGTGGATCATCTTTCTGGTCTTCCTGCCGCTATTGACTGCGCTGGTCTACATCCTTGTCCGCGGCCGCGGCATGGCAGAGAGACAGCGAGCCCACCTCCAGCACGCAAAATCCGAAACCGACGCCTACATCCGGAACGTGGCCGGGAAATCGCCGAGCACGCAGATTGCCGAGGCCAAGGCACTTCTCGATGCAGGCACCATCAATCAGGAAGAATTCGGCAAACTCAAGGCAAAAGCGCTGGTCTGATCCGGCGTCCGAAGGACTCTATCGGACAGCGGCGTACCCGGCTCGTTTTGCACTGGTGGATGGCAAGACGTCCGGGGATCTGCCGCTGTGCCCTGTTTCGAACAACACGCAAACAGACGGTGCAATGCAGCCCATCGTCATGCCGTTCAATCCACGACCCACAATCTGCCATCGGCGGTGATGAGCGCCGACTTGATCTGCCTGTCAGGAAATACCGCCGTTGCCGCGCTGCGATAACGTGCCAGCTGTGCGCCATAGTCCATGCGTTCGCTCTCGAGCAGATCGCGCTTGTAGTCGAGTATCCACACTTCATCATCAAACACGACCACGCGATCAAACCGCAGCAGTGCGCCATCGAATATCACTTCCATCTCGTTGCGCGCGATGCGGTAGTGATGCGGATTGAAGAATCTTTCCAGTTCCGTTTGCGAGAGGATTGTCAACGCCGATTCGCGCACCTTTTGCGCCGTCTGACGCGAGCACGGCAGCCAGCGTGCAAGCGTCTCCGCGTCCGGCATGAGGAGCGGCCATTGAGGCAATTGCGTCAGGCGCTCGAGCAAGGTGTGCAGGGCAACCCCCTCATCGATCGCCGCGCTACGCGCCGTGTCCGGCTTGACAACGCCGGGCAGCTGCGGCGGATCGAAGATGGGCAGGATGAACTCGCTGTCGCGGGCACGCTCGCCGTGGCACTGCGCAACCTGGACCGGTTCCAGAATCGTTTCCGGAACATGCTGCATCCGCTGGTACCAGCTGCCGTCGATGGTGCCGTCCTCGAGTGCGCCGCGTCCGCCGGCGACGCCGCTGACGACCAGGATATTCCTGGCGCGCGTGACGGCGACATACAGCAGGTTCCAGTCCTCTTGCCCCTTGAAGTTCTCCTCCGCTTCGAACAGTGCATCGCGCGCCGCGCCGCGCTCCGGCTTGCGTCCGAATGCAGAGAAATGCGTGGGCGCATCCGCATCCTGCGGCCAGTCGCACAGAATGCCGAGATCGTCGCGCGCCGGCTCGCTATGGTTTGCGTCCAGCACCACCACGATCGGCGCTTCCAGTCCCTTCGCGCTGTGGATGGTCAGGATGCGCACCGCATCCGCGGCGGCATCGATATTCGCCTCGTCCGGCGCATCGGAATCCGCGCCCTTCTTCAGGATGCGCAACGCATCGATGAACTTCGGCAGACTCGGATATCGGCCGGCATCCAGATTCAGCGCCAGCTCCGTGAATGCCTCGATATTGCCGACCACCTGGCTGCGCACCAACGGCAGCGCCGCCTGCGCATAGCGCGCAATCAATTGGCCTTCATGCAGGATCAGATCGAGCAAGTCGTGCACCGGCAGATGCGGCGCCTCGGCCAGCCAGTGTTCCAGCAATCCGGCGGCGCGCTTGATTGCCTCGGATGCGCCATCGCGCGCGGCAATCTGCATGCGCGGCCACCATGCGCCCTCGCTGCGTCCGGCAAGTGCAATCAGGTCGTCGTCGCTCGCCCCGACGATCGGCGATTTCAATACGTGTGCCAGGGCGCGATTGTCGCCCGGCGTGATCAGGAAAGTCAGCAGGGCGATCAGGTCGGCGACCTCAAGTGACTCGAGCAAGCCGCCGCGCTTGTCCGACACGAACGGGATGCCCGCTTCGCGCAATGCGCTTTCGTATGCGCTCAGGTAGGCGCGCTTCTTCACCAGCAGCATGACGTCGGACCACTTCGTTTCGCGGCCTTGCTGCAGCGCGAGCTCCTGCTTCGCCGCCACGATCGCCTCGGCGACGGCGCGCCCTTCGTCGAGACGGCGCGCATCTTCTTCCTCCGCACGCGGCGTGGTCAGCGGATCGCGCAAAACGAAGCCCGATGAGTCCGCCTTCGCGGCTTCCTTCTCCTGAATCAGCGGCAGCCGCCATACCACGCCACCCGCATCCGCCAGCGTCGTTTGCGGCGCAAAGATCGGATTGGCGACAAAACCCGCGTTGAGCGCGGCGACGATTTCGCCGGCGTTGCGGCGCGTCTGGTTGGTGCGCAGGACATCCGCGCCCTGCGCCGCCAGCAGATCGCGCGCGGCGCTGAACACGCGCGGCTCGGCGCGGCGGAAGCGGTAAATGGATTGCTTGGGATCGCCGACGACAAATACGCTGGGCGGCTGGGTGTCGTCGCCGTAGGCATTCAGCCACGCGCGCACGATGCTCCATTGCAGCGGATTGGTGTCCTGGAACTCGTCGAGCAGAATGTGCTTGTAGCGCGCATCCAGCCGGCTTTGCAGATACGCCGCATGCTCTTCGTTGGTCAGCAAGCGGTAGGCGTGCCATTCCAGATCGCTGAAATCGAATGCGCGCTGCTCGGCCTTGACCGACTGGTAGCGTTCGAGATAAGCCGCGCCGACCGTGAACAAGGCGCTGTTCAATGCCAGCACAAGCGACTCGCAACTGCGGCGCTGACGCTGCAGCAATAACTCGCCGATCTCGGCGAACTCCTGTTCGAAGACGCTCACGCCATCTACACCCAGCTGCTGCTCGATCGCGGCAAGCAGCTTTCCGCGCCGGTGGTCATTACCCTTCGGCTCGCCCTTGTCGTCACGGAACTGCGCGAGCAGCTGAGTGAAATTTTCCACGTCGGGACCGACGGTGAGCGCGCTTTCGATCAGTACGGCACGCTCCTGATTGCGCTTGGCCCCCTGCCCAAGCAAACGGGCCATGTCCTCGATCCGTGCACAAAGTCGCGTGTCATCCCACAGCGCCAGCCGCGCGTCGCTTTCCGCATCGCCGCCACAAAGCTCGTGCAGCCACTGCAAGGGCATGCTGGCCGATTCTTCCGTCGCGCCCTGGTTCGCCGCCCACCACTCCGCGCGCTTGCCGACAAAGGCGTCGAGCAAGCGATCCGCATTCCAGTCGCCGGCCAGTTCGTACAGCATCAGCAATGCGTCGCGCGTCTCGCGATACCGCTCGTCATTGATCGCCTGCATCAAGCGGCTATAGGCCTCCGTCAGCAATTCACCGGTGGTCTCCGTCAATGCATAACCGTGCGGCACGCCGGACGTCAGCGGCGCGATCTGGATCAAGCGCGCGAACCAGCTGTGAAAGGTGTCGATCGACAAGGATTGCGCACTCGACAGGACGCGCTCATACAAGCCGCGCGCGATCGGCAGCAACTGCGGTACGTCTCGCTCGTCCACACCCCGCTCTAACAAGAGGGCGAGGACTTCAGGCTCCGGTTTCAGCGCAAGATCACGCAGCAGGTGGATCAGGCGTTCGCGCATTTCCTGCGCCGCCTTGCGGGTGAAGGTGATCGCCAGCAGTTCGGCCGGCTCCGCCCCGGCCAGCAGCAGCCGCAGCATGCGCCCCACCAGCAGCCAGGTCTTGCCACTGCCGGCGCATGCCTCCACCACCACGGAACGCTGCGGATCGCAGGCGATGCGGATGAACTGTTGCGCGCTGACGGCCTCGCCATTGATTTCGCAGGCACGCGGCAAAGTGGGTAACGTGGACGACATGCTCATTCCCACGCTCCCTTGCGGCACAATCCGCGCACTTCGCAAAACCCGCACACACGATTGATTCCGCTGGCGCGCAAGGGCGCGCCGCCCGCGATCGCATGCATGTTCGCCACCACTTGCGCCTGCAGCGCGCGCTGCCACTCTTCATAGTTCGGCGCATCGACTGCGCCGGTCTTGTCCTTGACCGGCTCGAGCGCGACGTATGAGGCATGAGCCACCGGCCGATCGGACAGCAGTCCGTAGAAGGCGAGCTGATGATCCTCGCCCTCTTTCAGCCTGTCGCGCAGCGCGGTCGAATTTTTTGTCTTGTAGTCGAGCACCGCGCGTTCGCCAGCGCCGTTTTCGTCGATGCGGTCAATGCGCCCATGCAGCGTGATTTTTCCGTCTTCCCAATGCAGCGTCTTGTCGAACTTCCCCTCGCCCATGACGAAATGCCAGCCTTCGCTTTCACGCGCATTGGCCCATTCGAGATAGGCCGGCATGGCCTTTTGCCAGCGGCTGTAGTAGCCGAGCGCGGCCCCGCTGCGGGCGATTTCATCGTCGAACACCTGCTGCGAAATCTGCTGCAGCAGGCTCGCGCGATCCTGCAGCGCGCTCCCGTTGTCGCGCAGCGTCTCGTGATACGTGGTCAATATGCGGTGCAGCCAGTCACCGTAATCGCGCTTTTCCGGCATGTCGGACAACTCGTCCATGCCCTGCAGTTCCAGCATGCGCGTCGCAAAGAACTGGTAGGGGCAGGCTACCAGGCTGTTGTAGCCGCTGGCAGACAGCCTGGAAGGCACCAGATGTGGCGCGACCGGGGCGGGCATTGCGACCGTCTGCGCCGTCAGCAGATGCGGCGCGATTTCCACGCGATGCATCGGCAATGGCGCTGCCCCCGCGCGCTCCAGCGCCAACTGCAGGCGCTCGATCCACGGACTCGGCGGATTGGGTTCGCCTGACGTGAATGTCTGCCACGACAACACCACCTCGCGATTGACGGTCAGCAATTCGGCAAAGTCACGCAGCTGCGCGCGATGCCGCATCTCGCGGGTCGCAAGACCAAGCTCGCGCCGCACCGCATTGGCGAAGAACAGGGTCTCGTCCAGCTGTGACGGCAAATGATCCGCATCCGCGCCCACCATCAACACCGCGTCGAATGCACGCAAGCGCGCACCGTTCAATTGCAGCATCACGACGCGGCGGTCGAAGTCAGCCGGCACAAATGGCGTCGATTCCAGCTGCAGGCCGATGAAGGCGCGCCATTCCGCAAACGAGAATGCGTGCGAAGACGAAGCGCAATCCTGCTTCAAGGTCTCCAGCATGGCGATGACCTGCATCCCGGCGGCATCGACCGCCAGCGCAGCATGCATGCCGAGCGCATCGAGCGCGCGGTAGGTCGCGGTTATCCATTCAGACAGTGTCTTGCGGCCGGTAAAGTGGCGCGCCTGCTGCGCGATGCGCTGCAGCGAATCCTGCGCCAGCGGATCACTTGAGAGCGCGGCCACGGCCGACTCCCAACCGCCGAGCACGTTCGCGCGGCGCAAGGCGTGTTCGATCGCCATGACCCGTTCGGATTTTCCATCGACCTCGGCGAACAGGAACGGCGATTTCAGCAAATCCAGTAGCGATGAAGTTTCGGCGCGCGTGGCCACTGCATCGAGCAGCGCGGCGAGCGCCGATGCAGTGCGCGTGGTGGACAGCTTCCACCCCGTTTCATCGGAAACCTGGATCTGCGCACGTTCCAGCAAGGCGCGGATGCGGCGTGCAACGACACGATCTTGCGCAATGACCGCAACGCTCGATTTTCCTTGCTGCAGCCAGTCGATGATTGTTTGCGCGCCGCGGACCGCTTCGTCTTCCAGACTGCCGGTCGCGCACAGCGTCACACCGGCAGGCGTAGCGGCCGCGCCGCATTCGCCACCGTTTGCCGCAATTGATTCGTCGTCGTCGAGTATTTCGCGCCACGCCAGTGCACAGACAGGCTCGATCGCACTCGCGCGCCAATCCAGCCGGACCGGCACTACCGGCTGCCGCGCGCCGTAGGCTGCAAGAAACGCGTTCTCCATCGCATCCGCCTCGACCGCGCCGATCCAGACCAGCGGCGCATCGGCCTGTTCGGCCAGACGCATCATCCTGGCAAAACGGCGCGCCGTCGGATCGCTTGTATCGAGCTGGCTTTTCCACAGGGACCATACGAGCTGGGCCTCGTCCGACAGCATGCTTCTGGCCGCAGGCGCGATCTGCTCCAGCGCCGCCTGCCAGCGCGCTTCCGCCGCATCGGGCGAAAGCTGGATCGACGGCAACAGCGCCCGCGTCAGTTCATCGAACAGCGTCAACAATGTCTGCGCCAACGGCAGCAAGTCCGTATTGCGGCGCGCCGCGAACAGCTTCTTGAGCCAGCCATGCTGACGCAGTTCGGCGTACAGTTCCATCAGGCGCTCGCTGTCCGATACCGTCTGCGCTTCAGCCGAATCGGGCGGAGCCATCGCGAGCCATGCCTGCAATGTCGTGATGCGCGGAGGAATGAATGCGTGTTGCAGGCGCTCGGCCAGCGCCGCTTTCAAGAATGGCGCATGGGAGAACGACGGCACAACGATCCGAATGGCGGAAAAATCCTGCATGCGGCTGTCGCCGAACTCCGACAACATTCCATGATCCAGCAGGATGCGTGCCGTCTGCGACCAAAACCCGGCGGCAGGAGCGATCAGCAATGGGCTTTGCAGCATGTGAGCAAACAAGGAAAAAAGCGACGAAAATACCGGTGCTTGCACACAGGTACAAGCTTCGACGGATGGACTCGCTGCCATTCTATGCGAGTCCTGTTGGAAATCAGGCGGGCCGCCCACACTTTTCATGAAAATGGGTTATGATTTATCCAATTCCCCGCCGTATTACCTCTTGTCGCAGCTTTCAATACCATGAATAAAGTTGCGCGCGACGTTTCCATACAGTAAACAGCCGTCCAGGATGCGTTGCCCGCACCGCCCGACAAGATTGGTGAATCCGCAGGCACCAACTGATATCCTTTCCCCCTCTCACTGAGGAAACCATGAGCGAAAACATCAAACACATCACTGATACATCCTTCGATTCGGACGTATTGAAGTCCGACAAGCCGGTCCTGGTCGATTTCTGGGCCGAATGGTGCGGCCCCTGCAAAATGATCGCCCCGATTCTGGAAGAAGTCGCGAAAGAGTACGACGGCAAGCTGCAGATCGCGAAAATGGACGTGGACGCCAACCAGGCGGTACCGGCCAAGTTCGGCATTCGCGGCATTCCGACATTGATCCTGTTCAAGAACGGTGCCCCCGCCGCGCAAAAAGTGGGCGCAATGGCCAAGGGCCAACTCACCTCCTTCATTGACAGCAATATCTAACTAAATAAACGTCAGCGCCGCGGCGCGTTCGCGCCGCCCGCTGCCGGTTGAATCACTCCACGCAAGTCCCTCCCCCACCTTATTTTTCCCATCCCGGGACACACACACTATGCATTTATCTGAACTAAAGCAGCTCCACGTCTCGGCCCTGCTGGACATGGCCATCGGACTCGAAATCGACAACGCGGCGCGCTTGCGCAAGCAGGAATTGATGTTCGCCATCCTGAAGAAGCGCGCGAAAGCGGGCGAGCAGATTTTCGGCGACGGCGCTCTGGAAGTGCTGCCGGACGGCTTCGGTTTCCTGCGTTCGCCGGACGCCAGCTACATGGCATCGACGGACGACATTTATATTTCCCCATCGCAGATCCGCCGCTTCAACCTGCACACGGGCGATTCGATCGAGGGCGAAGTCCGCACCCCGAAAGACGGCGAGCGCTATTTTGCATTGGTGAAGGTGGACAAGGTCAACGGCGAGCCGCCGGAAGCGTCCAAGCATCGCATCCTGTTTGAAAATCTGACGCCGCTGCATCCCAACAAGGTGCTGACGCTCGAACGCGACATGCGCGGCGAGGAAAACATCACCGGCCGCATCATCGACATGATCGCACCGATCGGTCGCGGTCAGCGCGGCCTCTTGGTCGCTTCGCCGAAGTCCGGCAAATCGGTGATGCTGCAACACATCGCGCACGCGATCACCACGAATCATCCCGATACCGTCTTGATCGTCCTGCTGATCGACGAACGCCCGGAAGAAGTGACCGAAATGCAGCGCTCGGTGCGCGGCGAAGTGGTCGCCTCTACCTTCGACGAACCGGCGACGCGTCACGTCCAGGTCGCCGAAATGGTGCTGGAAAAGGCCAAGCGCCTGGTCGAAATGAAACGCGACGTCGTGATCCTGCTCGACTCCATCACACGTCTCGCGCGCGCCTACAACACCGTGATCCCGGCCTCCGGCAAGGTACTGACCGGCGGCGTCGATGCGAATGCGCTGCAACGGCCGAAGCGTTTCTTTGGCGCCGCGCGCAATGTCGAGGAAGGCGGCTCTCTCACCATCATCGCGACCGCGCTGATCGAAACCGGCAGCCGCATGGACGATGTGATTTACGAAGAGTTCAAGGGCACCGGCAACATGGAAGTGCATCTGGAGCGCCGCCTGGCTGAAAAGCGCGTCTATCCATCGATCAATCTCAACAAGTCCGGCACGCGCCGCGAAGAACTGCTGATCAAGCCGGATCAGTTGCAGAAGATCTGGGTCTTGCGCAAGCTGCTCTACGGCATGGATGAAATCGAGGCGATGGAATTCATTCTCGACAAGATGAAGTCCACGAAGAACAATGCCGAGTTCTTTGACATGATGCGTCGCGGCGGCAGCTGATCCGCATCGGACTTTCATTGGAAAGGGCGCTGCATGCGCCCTTTTCTTTCGCCGGCAGGTTTTCAGTTTTGCAAGCCATGCGCCGGGGCCCGGCATGGGCATTCCCGTCCGCCTTTATATCAAGGCAAACCCCTGATTTCATTGTATAATCGCCGGTTTTCACCCCCCGGCAAGTGACCGGCAATCGGGTCAAGAAGCAGGACGACCGACGAAGTGCCGATTGGCTACCAAACCATCCAGAGGAAAACATGAAAGAAGGCATCCACCCCGAATATCGCGAAGTCGTGTTCCAGGACATGTCCAACGACTTCAAATTCGTTACCCGTTCGACCATTCATACCCGGGAAACCATCAATTTCGAAGGCAAGGATTATCCGCTCATCAAGATTGAAGTTTCCGCTGAATCCCACCCGTTCTACACCGGCAAGCACAAGATCGTCGATACCGCCGGCCGCGTGGAAAAATTCCGCCAGAAGTACGGCAATCGCGGTTCCAAGACTCAGACTGCAGGCTGATTCCGCAGCTTTGCGTAAAAAAGGCAGCTACGGCTGCCTTTTTTGTTGATCACGCCATCGAACGACATGCATTTCATGTGTGCGATGGTTGTCCTCCCCACCCGCGCAGCCGCAAACACCGCCCTGCGGTTTTCCGGCACAATAACGCCGGTCCAATAAGAACAAGTCGCTTGTGATCCCCACCATGAAGCCTGTCCGCCTTCCCGCAGCCGCCACGCATGCGCTTCCTCGCTGGGTACTGTTTGCGCTCTGTCTGCTGTACATCCTTCCGGGTCTGATCGGACGCGATCCATGGAAATCGGAAGACGCCGCCGGTTTCGGCATCATGTGGACGATGGCGCATGGCGGATTGGAGGATTGGCTGTGGCCGCATATCGTGGGCATGCCGATGCCGGAAAAGGGGCCGCTGGCCTACTGGATCGGCGCGGTCTGCATCAAGCTGTTCGGCTGGCTGCTTGGCGACACGCTGGCTGCCCGGATTTCGACCGGCGTGTTTTTCCTGCTCGGATCGATGTCCGTCTGGTACACCACCTATCTGCTCGGCCGTCGTGCCGAAGCCCAGCCGCTTCGCCTTGCCTTCGGCGGCCAACCGGAACCGCGTGACTACGGCCGCACGCTTGCCGACGGCGCACTGCTGATCTATCTCGGCTCGCTCGGCCTGCTGCTGCATAGCCACAGTACCAGCACAGAGGCATTGCAGATTTCGCTGATCGCATTCTCGATGTATGGCGCCGCGCGTCTGTTCGATGCGCAGTCGCGCCGGGCCGCGCTCCTGTTGGGCGTCACGCTGGGTCTGCTGGTGCTCACTCGCGGCTGGGTATTGCCGCTCGCGCTCTGGTTTGCTCTGCTGATTTTCTCGTCGCTGCGGGACAAGAAGCTGCTGACCCGGCTGGTGCTCTTCACGCTGCCTGCCGCAATGGCAGTGGCGGCCACATGGCTTGCGGTCAACCATTACGTGCGGCCATTCCACAGCTCGCCATACGCTGCCTGGATGACATGGAATTATCAGCAGCTGGGCATGCCCTCGTGGAACGCAACGAAATACCTGCTGAAGAATACGCCTTGGTTCGCATGGCCGGCATGGCCGTTCGCGGCGTGGGCGGTCTACGCATGGCGCAAGCAGCAACAGCCTTTGCATATTGCGCTTCCGCTGATGTACTTGATCACGTTCGTCGTGCTGGCGACCCTCGGTCCGCGCACGGAGGAAAGCCTGCTGCCGCTGCTGCCGCCATTGGCAATTCTCGCGGCATTCGGCCTGCCGACCATGAAGCGCGGGGCGATCAATGCCGTGGACTGGTTTTCGGTCATGACCTTGACGACCTGCGCCGGATTCATCTGGATCGGCTGGATCGCGAAACAAACCGGCTGGCCGGCGCAAATCGCGAAAAACGCATTCAAGCTCGCGCCTGGATTCAAGCCGGAATTCAACCTGATCGCCTTCATCGTGGCGGCATGCGCATCGGCCGGCTGGATCGTGCTGGTGCATTGGCGCGTTTCGCGCAAACCATCCGTCTTGTGGCGCGCAGTGGTGCTGTCGTCCGGCGGCGTCATCCTGTGCTGGCTGTTGCTGATGACGCTATGGCTGCCGTGGATCAACTATGGCAAGAGCTATGCAGGCGTTGCGCAGCAACTGGCGCAGAATCTTCCGCCGGTGCGCAACTGCGTCGATAGCGACGTCCGGCCGGCGCAGCGTGCTTCATTTGCCTATTTCGGCGATATCCCGTTCGCGCGATTCGGCGAGGGAAATTGCGATTTTCTGTTGCTGCAGGACTCGAATCCCGATGGCAAGACAGGCAGCGCAAAACTGATCACGCGTGCGAATCAGCGCTGGCGTCTGTTGTGGGAAGGCCATCGCCCTTCCGACCGCGACGAACGCTTCCGGCTGTATGCGCGCGTGAAGCGATAGCATTGCCGGATGCAAGCAAAAAAACCTCGTCATACCACCCGCATTGCTGCACTTGCATGGCCCATTCTGGTCGGCCAGCTTGCGGTCATCGCCAATGGCGTGATCGACACGGCGATGACATCGCGCTTTTCCGCGACCGATCTGGCTGCATTGGCGGTCGGCGCTTCGATATACGTCAGCGTATTCGTCGGCCTGAGCGGGGTGCTGCAGGCGCTTTCGCCGATCATCGCGCAACTGTTCGGCGCACAACGCTTTGACGACATCGGCGTCGAGATCAAGCAAGGCGCGTGGCTTGCAGTGTTTCTTTCGGTCATCGGCTGCGTCGCGTTGCTGTTCCCGCAACCCTTGCTGTCCATGGCGCACGCGTCGCCGGAACTCACCGAAAAATGCACGTTGTATTTGCGCATCCTCACGCTCGCGTTACCCGTGACACTCGGATTTCGCATCTACGGCGCGTTCAATACCGCAATCGGCCGTCCCAAGGCTCTGATGGCAATTCAAATCATTTCGCTGCTGCTCAAGGTACCCTTGAATGCCTTGTTCATTTTCGGCGGCTTCGGCTTGCCGGCATTCGGCGGCCCAGGCTGCGCGATGGCAACAGCAGTCGTTGCGTGGCTGATGGCCCTGCTCGCATGGATCATCTTGCGGACGGACCGCTCCTACCGCGTCTATGCGATTTTCAACAGCGGCTTCGTCCCGCCGAAATGGGCCGCGCAACTTGCGTTGCTCAAGCTCGGCATTCCGATGGGCTTGAGCTATCTGATCGAGGTCACCGCCTTCACCTTCATGGCGCTGTTCATTGCGCGCATCGGCGACACCGCCGTGGCGGGGCACCAGATCACGGCCAATTTCGCCACCGTGCTGTACATGCTGCCGCTGTCGATCGCCAGTGCGACCAGCACCCTCGTCGCACAAGCGATCGGCGCACGCGACATGGAAAAGGCCCGGCGTGTCGGACTCAGCGGAATCCGTCTGGCCGCGATCCTGTCCGTCACCATCGGCTGCATGGTCTGGCTGACGCGCGACTGGATCGTCCGCGCCTACACACCGAACGAAACGATCATCGCGGCCGCATTGCCGCTGTTCTTCTTCATCGCCTTCTATCAGCTGTTCGATGCGGTGCAGGTGACCACGGCATTCGTGTTGCGCGCATACAAGGTCGCCGTGATACCGACCGTCATGTACGCAGTGGCGCTGTGGGGCGTGGGACTCGGTGGCGGATATGTGCTGGGACTGGATCCGTTCGGTGTCAGCCCTCCTGCATTGCGGGGAGCGGCAGGTTTCTGGTTCGGCAACAGCGCGAGTCTAGCTCTGGTGGCTGCGGGATTGCTCTGGTACCTGCACGTTGTGCAGCGGGATGCGATGCGCAACGGCTGACGCATTCAGCGCCTTCGACCCGAATCGATGTCAACGCAGCTCCGGCAGGGCGGGTGCGCGTTCCACCGTCACCCCTATGGCGTCCTGCCGCCCCGCCTGCACATCCTCCTCCGGGAATACGGCATAGACATGCACCGGCTCGGCGCGCCCCTTCACGCGCTGCATGCCCTGATCCGCGAGCCGGATGCCATGCGCGTCGTGCTTGCAGCCTTCCCAGGTTGCGGCATTGAGCAGAATCGGGTTGCCGTCGAACTGCTTGGTCAAGTCTTCCAGACGCGCCGCGACATTCACCGCATCGCCGATCACGGTGTACATGAAGCGTTCCAGTGAGCCGATCTGCCCCGCCACCACCTTGCCGGTGCTGATGCCGATGCCGGTGACGAGCGGCGGATCGTCCATCGCCTTGCGCCGCTGATTCAGCACTTCCAGTCGCGCCTTCATCGCCAGCGCCGCGCGTATCGCGCTCAGTTCGTTGCCGGCCTGCGCTTCCGGCGCGCCGAAGATCACCACGATGGCATCGCCGATGAAATTGTTGACGTAGCCGCCGAAGGGCCGGACCGCCTCGGTCATCTCGGTCAGGTATTCGTTCAGCAGCAGCACGACATCGTGCGGACTCATTTTCTCGGACATGGTGCTGAAGCCGCGAATATCCGAAAACAGCACGGACACGCGCAGATTTTCTCCGCCCAGCTTCAATTCGCCCGTCAGCAGTTTCTCGCGCACTTCCGGCGACACCATCCGGCCGAAAATATCCCGCTCGCGCTGCCTTGCCTTGATGCCGTCGATCATCGCATTGAAGGTTTGTGCCAATTGTCCCAATTCGTCCTGCGTGGCGACATGGACCTTTGCCCGCTCCAGTTCCCCTCTTTCGATCGCGCCGGCCGAATCGGTGAGTGCCTTGAGCGGCCGGGTGAAGGTGCGCGCGAACAGCAGCGCGAACGCGACGAAGAGCGCGCCCATCAACGCGACGCTGGCGACCGCATTGCGGAACAAGTGTTCCAGCGGACGGGAATAGATATCCTCATGCTCGCTTACCGCGACCTGCCAGCGTTTTTCCGTCAGCCGCGCGAAGCCGACGATTTCCGGCAGCTTGCTGATGGGAGAAAGATAGTTCGCATGCCCCGGCTGCGTCGCGTTCACCATCTTGTCGGCCAGGTCCTTGAGACCCAGATCGGGAATCTCGCTCACATCCATGCCGAAGCGCTTTTCCTCGATCAATCGCTTCTGCAGCTCGGCCGACAACGGCGCCATGCTCCGGTACTGCACCTTCTCGTCGGGGTGATAAATGATGATGCCGTCGCCATCGACAAGAAAAGTCGTCAGCCATTTCTCACGGCTGCGCGCCGCTTCCATGATGTTGGCGATGGCATCGCCCTTCAGTTTCAGCACCGCGACACCGGATACATTGCCGGCGAGATTGCGCACCGGCGCGGAAAAATACATTCCCGGATTGTTGCTTGCCGTGCCGACTTCGAGATCAGAAATATAGTTGCGCCCCCGGACGGCATCCTTGAAATAATCTCGAAAATTCAGCACACGTCCCAGATAGCGCGGCTTGGTCGATGCCAGAACCTTGCCCTCCTTGTCCAGCACCATGAACAACTCGATATCCTCATTGGCATCGATCAGGCGCGACATCTTGTCTTCCACGCGCACACGGCTGCCGTCGTCGGGTGCCGTCACCAAGTGAATCAGTTCCTCGCTCCAGCTGAAATACGAGATCGTGTGCTTGGTATCCTTGATCAACTGGTCGAGCCGGCCGCCGGTGCTGGAGGCAATCTGCTCCAGTTCCTCGGCTTCGTTTGCCGCCGTGATGGCGAGCCCCTCGCGCAGGTTGTAGTACGACACGACCAGCATCGGCACCAGCGATGCCACCACCAGCGCCATCGCAAGTTTCACGGCAATCGGCCATGTCGCCGGATGAAACCGCGTGCTTCGCAAACGGGCAATGCTCATGTCTGGTATCCCCTGTCGAATGTCTGCGCCATTTTCCGAAACAGCGTCACGGATAAAAATTCGCCGACGAACGCGCTGCAGCCTCATAGACCGCCGGCAGCTTGATATTCCATTTCTTGATGCCGGATTCGCGCATGGCGACAATGAACTGGCGCGAGGTTTGCGTCGGAATCTCGTTCACCGCCTTGCCGCTGCGCAGAATCTCGTTGACCATCGACACCGCGACCTCGCCTTGTTCGTAGGGCGAAGTGCCGATCGCGAGCATGCCGCCGTCATCGACAAAGAAACCGTTGGTGCCGATCACCGGCACCTTCGAATTTTCCTGCGTCCATGTGACGACTTCATTCGGCGCCATCAGCGTCTTGCCGTCCTTCTCGCGCAGGATCTTCCGGTAGTTCGCCGTGATGATGAAGTCGACGCCGCTCTTGCCCGCCAGATCGACTGCATCGCGCCATTCGTCGAAGGTTTTCGGGAAATGTGGTTCGACCAGCTCGATCGGCGCCCAATCGAATTTGCGGAACTCCTTCTCGTCATTACGGACCGATTCCGACGTATCGCCGAGGAACATGATGCGCAGCGGCCCCGCATGCTTTTGCGTTTCCGCGATCAGCAGCAGGGTTTCCTTCAAGGCCTTGAATGGCTTGATCTCGCGGATGCCGGTGACGTTGGCCGCCTTGTCGTAACCATAGTGGTCGAGCGAATCGTTCACCCCCGAGAAAACGATCTTGATATCCTGGCGGCCGACGAAATGCTTCATCGCGTATTCCTGCGCGTCATCATCGACGGCGATCACGATCGTCGGCTGCCAGCTCTCCACCAGCTTCTGCACCGTCTTGCCGGCGTTGACCTTGAATTCCTTCCATGGATGACGCTTGGTGTCCATGTAGAACCAGCGCGTCGTGTATTCATGCTGCTCCTTGAGCGCACGATTGATGCCGACATCGACATCCCGCGTCCACACATAGTCCTTGTCATAGCTGTGCAGAATCAGCACGCGCGGCTTGGTGGTATTGAAGACGATCACGATGCTCGCCAGCGCGGCGAGGAAGATGAAGCTCATCACCCAGCGAATTCTTTTCATAGCAGCCCCAGTGTCTTCCAGTAAGGCATCGATGCATAGATCGCCGCGAGCTTCATCACATTGGAAAGTGCATTGAATTTCAGGAACAGCTTCTCATCGTAGATGCGGCCCTTGGTCAGTTGCCGGTACTGCAGGTAATACGAGCACTGGTACGGGAAGAACCACATCTCGCCGATGATCAGAATGATGAAGCCGACCACCCATGGATTGACGCCGTAGTGCACAGCCACCGGCATCAGGATCGTCGCCACCACCACGATGGTGGCGGTGATCGGCACCGCGAGGCGGATGACGAAGATGACGCCGGTCAAAAGCAGCACGAACAGGCTGAAATTGGTGTGCATGTATTCGCCCAGCCACGGCAGATGCGATGCGATCACCTGACTCAGGCCGAGATAGTTGATCGCGCTGGTGATGCCGACGATGCCGCCCAGATAGATCAGGAAAGGCCAGTCGATTTTTTCGCGAAATTCCTTCTTGTTCAATGCGCCGAACAGCAGCATGCCGAACAGGATCGCCATGCCGAGCCAGGGCGAGGACACCTTGTGGAACGAGGTAGTAACCACGCCCAGCATGAACAGCAAGACGCCTATGATCGCCGCCCATTCCCGATTTTTGAGTTTGCCGAGCAGCGACAGCTGGATCGTCAACTGTTCGCGCGACAGCTTTGCCGCTTCCTTTTCCCCGGGCAGTGCCAGCGCCATCACCACGTACAGGATCAGCAGCACGACGCCGGTCGCCGCCGATGCGACCAGCCAGTTCATCCATTGAAATTGATCCTGAATCTGATCCGGCAACAAGCCGAAGATCACGAAGTTGACCGACTTGCTGCTCAGGAAAATACCGGAAAACAGCGTCACGCCGGTAAAGGCGGAAACCGCAAGCTGGTTGGCGGCCGGCCCCTTGAATTTCTTGTGCAGGATTTCCAGCATGTCGGACAGGAAGGGACTGACCAGCGCCACGCGGCCGTTGATCGACGGGATCAGCGGCGTGAGCAGGAAGCCGATCCCGATCAGCGCGCTGTTTTGCCAGAACGCGGTATTGGGCAGCTTCGTCAACAGCAAAAGCAGCAGGCGATAGCTGAGACCGGAAGACACGATCACCGCCGCCAGACCCAGCACGCTCATGGCAAGCATGAAACCGTCCGATGCCAGGCCCGATAGAATCACGGGCGTCGGCACCAGCCCCATCGCCAGCGTCGCGAGCAAGGCAAAAATGCCGGGTACGTATTCGTCGACCAGGCTGAACACCCACATCAGGATGGTCGATGAAAAGATGGCGAGAAAGTAGACTGCGTTGTTTTCCAGACCCCAGCCGTCGCCGAAGTACAGGATCGACGCCGGCGCGATGAAGGTGAGCAGCCACCCCAGCAGCGCAAGCACATGTTCGGACGTCTTGCCGCTGCCGGCGGCAGGCGCATCGGTTTTCTCGACGCGTTCGACCTGGTGCAAATGATCGCCCGCATAGGTTTGCATCAATGAGAAATAAAACTCCCCACGGAGTTCAGGGCGGGATTCGAACAGGATGGAGAGGCTCTTGCGCGAAATGACCAGCACTCGTACCGTCGATTGCGCAACGGCGTTCGTCAGGTAATGATCGAAATCGGTTGCCGCTTCCTCGCCCAGCCTGCGGCTGCCGGGAGGGATGTCCTGCTGCTTCTGCGAACTCAGCTTGACCCTGCCGTCCAGCAGATAGAAAAATTCGTTCGCGGGAGCGCCGGCGCGATAGAGGTATTCGCCCGCCTGCACGATTCGCTCCGACGTATAGGGAAGAAGCCGCGCCAGCCCCAGATAGGACGCTTTTTCAAAAACCGGATCAGTCAACAAGTCCCGAATGCTTTGCGCCTCATCCGGTCTGTCAACGGCAATCGACAATGCCGTCATGGGTGTCCCTCTGCTTGAATTTCCGGGGTGGCCGACAGAGGGACACGGTATGCGGTCTCAATGCGCCGGCATCGCTGCGGCGATCGAGGCTCGGGTTTGCACAACACCTGGAAACGTCGTTGCGCCCTGTCGGAAATACTTGATGGCCTTATCGCGCCTTGCCGGTCCATTGGCTCGCCAGATCCATGGAAACCTTCTGCCCCATCAACCCGCGTGTGTACACCTCCGCCAGCCGGCGCATCGCCGGCTTGTAGCCGCCATTGGCCGCCTGCGTCAGCAGCGACACAGCTTGCGCATCATCTTGCGGCACGCCCTTGCCCTGCTCATGCAGACGCGCGAGGTTGAATTGGGCAAGGCCGAATCGTTGCGCCGCCGCCTTGCGATACCACGACGCCGCCGTCGCATAATCCTGCGGTACGCCACGCCCTTCGGCGTACATGTAGCCGAGGTTGTTCTGCGCCAGCGGGAAGTTCTGTGTGGCCGCCTTGGTGTACAACGCGACGGCCATGGCATCGTCTTTCGCCACACCCTTGCCGCGCGCATACAGGTAGCCGAGATTCGTCTGTCCCGACGGAAGTCCCCTGTCCGCCGCCTTGCGATACCACTCCAGCGCCTGCGCCGGATCGACAGCGACGCCGTTGCCCTTTTCGAACATCGCACCGATGTTGTTCTGCGCCTGCGCGAAATTCTGCTCCGACGCCTTGCGATACCACGTCATCGCCTGCTCATGATCACGCGGTACGCCGAGGCCTTCGCCATAGAGATAACCGACCGAGGTCTGCGCCGGCGCAAAGCCCTTGTCCGCCGCCTTGCGATACCAGTTCAATGCCTGCGCATAGTCCACCGGCACGCCCTGCCCCTTCTCGTACATCACGCCCAGATCGTTCTGCGCCTTGACGATGCCCTGAGCCGCAGCGGCGGAAAAATCCTTGAATGCCGCCGCAAAATCGCCCCGCTCGTAGGACGCGCGGCCCGACTCATAACTGGCATGGACCGGCAAGACAATTCCCGCCAGACCGGACAGCAGCACGACTTCCCTGAAAAACCGATTCATCTTCTTGTTCCTTTGTGCATGGATATCAAAACGGCCCGTCGATATGGCTCGTCTGTGAATGAGAAACCGTCAAAAAACGTAAAGATTGCCATGATGCAATTGCGATGCATCAAATCCCAGCAGAAAATTTATTGATTTTTGTCAACTGTTGTTTATTTTCATTACACAGTGAAAAAGTTCTAAAAAGGCAAAAATTACTTCAAAGCAAGATAGCACATATGGTATCGTCCCGAAAATTGACATCTCGTAACACTTGCTTACATGTAGATGTTCAGTAACCACCCATCACCCTGTCAACCCGGAGAGGATCACATCATGCAAATCGCTGCACGCATCAACACCATGACAAAAAAATTGCCAAAAAACCAAAAGGGTCAAGGCATGACGGAATACATCATCATCGTCGCCCTGATCGCTGTCGCCGCGATCGGCGTGTACAGCATGTTCGGCCAGACGATCCGTGGCCAAGTCGCAGGTCTGGCGGGTGAAGTTGCAGGCACAGGCGCGGCAACAGGCAAGGCAGCTGCCGGCACTGCAGCAGCAAATGCCAATACCAAGGCAGCAGAAGGCAAAGGCATGGCCAACTACGACGCTGGCAACGCTGCTTCCGCCAAGTAAAACCACATTCAGGTGCGATGAAGGGCCTTCCGTAGCGCTCGAAACAAGAGGCAGGAAATGGCCAGGATTACGTCCCGATTTGATGATTCGAACAGGCGCGTGACCTTGGCCCCCTTCCCATCCCATCCACGCCAGCGCGGCCAGGCGCTGGTGTTCTCCCTCATTACCGTCTCCATCATCATCCTGGTGATGGTGTCCATGTACACCATGGGTCAGCAGTCCATCAACAAGATGAAACTGCAAAACACCGCCGACGCCGCCGCATACAGCGCTGCACTGGCCGAGGCGCGTGACTACAATTTCTCTGCGTACACCAACCGCGCCGTCGTCGCCAATCAGGTCGCGGTAGCGCAAGTCGTGGGGCTCACTTCGTGGGCGCGCAACTACGGCAACACCTATGCCGGCCCGTCGTCGTGGGTTCCGAAAGTCCTCAGTTCCCTCGGCGGACCGATGGCAAAGATTTTCTGGGATGTGCCATGGAATGCATCCAAGACCATTTCCAAGGGCGTGAAGCAGACGTTTGAGACCATCGGGCCGATAACAACCGTATTGCTGGACAAGTTGATCGATGTGCTCGGCCTCGCGCAAACGGTGTACCACTACGGCACGGCTCTGACCGTGGCGCAGACCATCGGCCTGTCGCCCGCGCAGATTCTGGACGACCTGGCCGGCGTGGACGAATCATCGCTCGGTGTCGTGAGCGATCTGCTGACCTTCAACGACGCCTACAACATCATCAAGCTCAACGATGTCAATGCCGACCTGAGCACGCCCGGCACGGTTGCGGCAATGATGCATATCGCGCAGTGGTTCCTGTTCACCCACAAAAAAGATCCCAACATGCTGAATCAGGACGGCCCGGCCGCCGATCGCATGGCGAAGGTCACGATTGATTCGCTGGATGGGTTTTCGCGGAACCGCAGCACGAAGGATGGCGGCCCGTTCAAGAACATGCCGGAAATGATGTACCTCACGCCGTTCGTGATCGATCCGACACGATTGATCCCCTATCAGAATGGCGCGCTGCTCATGTACCTCTGGCATCGGGGCGGCACCGAACTCAAGAAGGTCAACAACACGAAAAAGACCTGGAGTGCGATGGACGGCACCGGCTTCTTCGGCGCGGCAATTTTCTGGATCAGCGTTCTCGGCATCCCGATTCCGATTCCCATCATTCTGCCTTTCATCCCGATGGGCTGGGGCGCGGCACAGGCCGGCCTGAACAGCAATCTGATGCCGAACAATAATTTCGGCACCACGGCCGCCAACGCCTATGGCGGCATCTACCAAAGCCCGAACACGGCGGGCGCGGCGGCCATTCAGCGCGGCAAGGGTGCCGGCAAGTCACTGGATCCGGCGGCCGGTCTGCGCACGTATTTCGACGTGAAGAAGGTCAACAAGCCGGCGCTGGTCGGCCCACCTCTGGTCCTCGAAATCGAGAAAGCCGGCAACAAGATCCCGACCAGCAACAGCATTTCTGGCGGCCAGTTTGCCTTGAACAACGGCACGCAAAGCAACTACATGCGCAGCCTGAGCAAGGCCGAAATCTATTTCTCGCGTCCGAAGAAGCTGTGGGCGCGCAGCGACGGCAAGACCGAAGTGGGCAGCCTGTACAGCCCCTACTGGCAAGCAAGGCTGGCGCCCAACAGCTTCGCCGAACAATACGTATCCCTCGCTTTTCACCTGAACTGAGCCAACCATGAACTCCCGCAACCGAGGTCAGGCAATGATCGAGCTGCTCATCGTGGCAGGCTTCGTATTGGTGCCACTGTTTCTCGCCATTCCGCTGGTCGGGAAATATCTCGACATGCGCGCGGCGGCGGTGCAGACCTCGCGCTACGCCGCATGGGAACGCACGGTATGGTTCGGCGGCGACGCGGCGTCCAGCATCGGCTGGTTCGGCGTTGACCGGAAATGGCAGGCGAACGCAAAGTCCGACGACCAGATTCGCCGCGAACTCGGCGTGCGCTATCTGTCCGAAACCGGCCCGGCCGATGCATTCTCGAACAACGACCGCAATGCCGGCGATTTCAGCGGCGGCTCCAAGATGCTGTGGCAGGACCGCAATGGCCAGAAGCTGCTGGCCAATTACAGCGACATCCAGAACTCGGTCAGCAACAGCCAGGCGCCGGGAACCTTGAACAAGATTCTCGACCCCATCGCCAACTTCGCCGCCACGCTCGGGCCGTTCACTCTGGAAATGAACGGCGAGTACGCGGCAACTGTCACGATCAAGGTCAAGGACATCGATTACGACCACTTCCTGGCCAAGGCGTCGACGGCCAATTTCAGCGAAACCAATGTGTTGCTGGCCAACGGCTGGTCGGCAAACGGCCCGGACGATCCTGCCAAGACCAGCACGAAGCAGCAAACCAAGGGCCTCGTGCCCTTCTCGATCTTTACCGCGGAACTCGGCGGCGTACCGATCATGGAGTACCTGCAGACCGCCGTGTCCGTCTTCCTGCCGGAATTTTCCAAACTCGAACTGGGCAAGATCGAACCGGACAAGGTCCCGGCCGATCGCCTGAAATAAGAACACATCGCCATGAACAGCCAACAGCACGACAACGCACGAGCCCGCCGGCGCATCGCCGGACTGGCATTCTGCGCCTTGCTGGGCGGCGCATCGCATGCCGAGGAGATCAATTGTCCGCACTTCCCAGAACCGAAGGCGAAGGTGGAATGGGTCGCACCATACATGGTGTACAACGGCGTGCCGATGAGCATCAAGCGGTTCGACAGCGAACAGCCGCCGGCGGACGTTCTCGCCTTTTATCGTCAGGCATGGAAAGGCGGCCCGGCTGGCACGGCACCGGTTGAAAACACGGTCGGTGTGTGGCAGACGATTGCCGTCGTGCGCGGCAACTGCTTTTTCACGGTGCAGGTGCAAGCCGCCGGCAAAAACGGCTCCACCGGATTGTTGAGCGCGACACAGTCGTCCGACAAGGTGCGCGTGATCGACAAGGACAAAACCTTGCCGATGCTGTCCGGCAGCACCATCCTCAACGACATCGAGCATCACGACAGCGGCAAGACCGCGCGTACCGTGGTGTTGAGCAATACATTTTCCCCGGAAACGAACGCGAATTTCTATCGCCAGACGCTGGCCGATCAGGGATGGCAGCCAGTCAGCAGCTATCAGATGAATACCCGCAAGGGCCCCGGCATCACGATCGTCATGAAACGCGGGCTGGCCGAGGCCAGCCTCGTCATCACGCGCAGCGGTCAGAACACGAACGTGCTCGCCAACCTGGTGGACAAGCCATGAAGAACCTCCCCATGGCGCGCCGCAAGCAAGGCGGTCAATCATTCATGGAGTACCTCGTGGTGCTCGCATTCGGCGTGATCGTGCTGGTGGCAGGCCCCAATCCGCCCATCCAGCAACTGGCCAAGGCGATCCGCGACTACTACACCGACTACTCGTATGCCATTTCGATTTCGTCGATGCCCAACTGCTTCGCATCCACGAGCGGCGGCGCAGCGGGTGTATCGGGAACCGTAACAACGGACAAATGCCTGGATCTGAGCGATCCAAAATGGCCGGTAGATGTGTCGTTTGATTGAACCGAGAACTTATCACTTACTTTTTTATCAGGGTTGACCAACTTGAAAATCCAACGCCCAAACATCAAGATCAACAAGACCTGGTTGATGCTTATCGTGGCCATCGCATTGAGCTTGCTCACTACGTGGCTGACCATGCAATACCTCAAGTTCAAGGAACAGAGCATCGAGGCCGAAATCTCGGAGCGGTCCCGGCAGCAACGCGGGGAAACCATCGCCGTGGTGGTGCCGATCAAGTCCTTGCCGCCCGGGGTGATGCTCGACGAGGGCGTGGTCGCGGCGCGCAATGTGCCGGTCGATTTCATTTATGAAGACACGATCACGGTCGGCCAGTTCGAAGCGATGAAGGGCCAGGCGCTGATTCGCGCAGTCGAGAAAGGCAAGCCGCTGCGCCGCGCCGATGTGCGCGAGGTCTTCGCGGACTTCTCCGGCACGCTGAAGGATGGCAAGCGCGCCATGACCATCAATGTGGACGAGATCAACTCCGTGTCGCACATGATCGAACCCGGCAACCTCGTCGATCTGATGCTGATCCTGTCAAGCAGCGGCGAGGGCAACAACAACCAGGCCGTCGTGCCCTTCCTCGATCAGGTCAAGGTTCTCGCCACCGGCCAGAAGGTGACGCACGATGATCCGGCCACACAAGGCTCGCCCGAGCGGCGCAAGGTCAGCTACAGCAATTTCACGCTCGAAGTCACGCCGACGCAGGCTGCCCGTCTCGCGCTTGCAACCGAACTGGGCAAGATCAGGGCGGTATTGCGCAACGAGAAGGACAAGCAGGAAATCGACTATGAAACAGTCAACGCGCAGAACTTCCTGGAAGACATCCGCGAGCGCCAGAAGCGGGTCGCTCTCGCAAAATCGCGTGGCACCACCGCATCGACAGGCTATATCGAGTACATCATCGGCGGCAAAAGCAACGATGCGATGACGCCGGCGATCAACGTCCCGATGCCGGCAGGCCTGCCGACCGGCATACCCGGCGCTGCACCGGCTCAGATGGCGGACGCGTCTGCCGCAGCATCGGTCGCAGCCGCCCCGACCGCCGTGCCAGACAACCTGACGCAACTGCTTAAACTCAGCCTTGGCAACAATCCCGCGACCGCCAAGCCCTCAAAGTGAGATAGAGAACAACAATGCTTAATCAACTCCTGCGACTCTTACGACTCTTCGCAATCGGCGCATGCTTTGCGGCTGCCTCCGGTGCACTTCACGCACAGGAGAGACTGTCCGATATCAAGAACAATGAAATCCTGATGTTCGTGGGCGAGGTGAAAATCCTCCCGATGGAACGCATCCAGCGCATCGCGGTCGGCAACGGCAAGCTGTTCAGCACATCCGTCCTCGGCAACAAGGAACTGCTGTTGATCGCCGAAGCGGTCGGCGATTCGTCGCTCGTCATCTGGTCTGACAACAGCCGCAAGACCGTCTACACGGTGCGCATCAGCCCGAAGGATGCGGGCGATGCACAGCGCAGCGTCAACGCAATGCTGTCGGACATTCCCGGCATCCAGATCAACACGGTCGGCACCAACGTGGTCATCAGCGGCACCGCCAGCAAGGAGAATCTGGTTCGCATCGCGACTGCGGTGAAGATGTATCCGCAGGCAGTCAGCGTCGTGCGGGAAGAAGACGTCTCGATGAAGAAGATGGTCTACATGAAAGTGCAGATCGTCGAGATGAAGAAGTCGCTGCTGGAGAACATCGGCCTGCAATGGCCCGGTTCCGCCGCCGGCCCCATGCTGGGCTTCTCCGGCAACTTCGGTTCCGACCGGCCGCAGACGCAAGGTGCGCTCAAGGGCGTGCTGCCGGTGCCGAACAACGGCTTGCTGACCTATCTCGGCATTTCGACCCTGATCAACACGACGATCAATCTTGCCAAGAACAATGGCGATGCCTTCGTCCTCGCGGAACCGGAACTCAGCGCCCGCAGCGGCGGCGAAGCGAAATTCCTGGCCGGCGGCCAGATTCCGCTGCCGGTGTCTTCCGCATTTGCCGCCTCCGTGGAATTCAAGGATTACGGCATTCGTCTCCTGATCAAGCCGGTGGCGGACGATCAGGGCAACATCATGGCCCAGATCAAGACCGAGATCAGCAGCATCGACTCCTCCGTGTCGGTGCAGAGCATCCCCGGCTTCCTGACACGCCAGTCGGAAACCGAGATCAATGTGAAGAACGGCCAGACCATCGTCATGTCCGGCCTCGTCAACACGGAAATGTCGAATGACGCGACCAAGGTTCCCGGCATCAGCAATGTTCCGGTGCTGGGCCGCCTGTTCCGTTCCGATAATTTCAAGACCGGCCGCACGGACCTGGTGATCCTGGTCACGCCGACCGTTGTCGATCCCTCGTCCACCATCAACCGCGAACGGATCGAGAAAACCATGGACATCCGCGAGCGTTTCGAACGCAAACTGAGCAACCAAGACATCATCGACTGAGGCCTTCACCATGTTGCACATCGCCGTCATCACGCCCAAGGGCCAGCGTACCGAAGAAGAATGCACCATCGACACTTGCACCATCGGCAAAAGCGATGAGAACCGCATCATCCTGCAGGGGTGGACGGTCGGCCGCAAGCACGCCACCATCCATCGCCGCAAGGATGGCGTGTACGTCGAGGATCATGGCGCATCGTCCGGCACGAAGGTGAACAATCAGAAGATCTCCGGCACCTACGGTCCGCTCAAGAAGGGCGAGGAGATCACGATCTGCGACTACACCCTCGCCGTGCTGGATATCGAAGAGGCACTTCCGGAAGCCGCACCAGCCGCAAGTGTGTCCGCAGTTGCATCCCCCATGGCAGCCTCGGATAACGCCGAGACTGCGGAAGGAATGTCTTCCTCGGACCGCGAAGAAATGATCGCAGTTCTGAAGAACATCCACGGGCAACTGATCAAGCAGATGGACCTGCGACGCGTGGACGTCAACCGCCAGAGCGAGGAAGAGCTGCGCGAGAACACCCGCGTCATGCTGGAGGAAATCGTCGCGGCTGACAGAAACATTCCAGCCCACATGGATCGCGTCGTGCTGGTGAAACGGGTACTGGACGAAGTGGTCGGTCTCGGCCCGCTGGAAGACCTGATCGCCGACGAATCGGTATCGGAAATCATGGTCAACAGCTTCGAGGAAATCTTCATCGAGCGCAAAGGCCAGCTGATGAAATCGGACATCACCTTCACCAGCAACCAGTCGGTTGTCAGCGCCATCGAGCGCATCGTCACGCCGATCGGCCGCCGCATCGATGAAAGCTCGCCGATGGTGGATGCGCGCCTGAAGGACGGTTCGCGCGTGAATGCAGTGATCCCGCCGCTGGCGCTCAAGGGCGCAAACATCACCATCCGCAAGTTCTCCAAGAAGAAGCTGGTGGGCGAGGATCTGGTCCGTTTCGGCTCGATGACGCCGGTGATGCTCCAGTTCCTCAAGACCGTGGTGGAGCAGAAGTCCAACATCATCATCTCCGGCGGTACGGGTTCCGGCAAGACCACGCTGCTCAACGTGATGTCGAGCTACATCCCGAAGGACGAGCGCATCGTCACGGTGGAGGACGCGGCGGAACTGCAACTGAGCCAGCCCAATCTGGTCGGACTCGAATCGCGTCCCGCCAATGCCGAGGGCAAGGGTCTGGTCAGCATCCGCGACCTCGTCAAGAACTGTCTGCGGATGCGTCCAGACCGCATCGTCGTCGGCGAATGCCGCGGCGGCGAGGCGCTCGACATGTTGACCGCGATGAACACCGGCCATGACGGCTCGCTGACAACCGCGCACGCCAACACGCCGCGCGACTGTCTGGCGCGTATCGAGGTGATGGTGATGATGGCGGGCATGGACTTGCCGGTGCGCGCGATTCGCGAACAGATCGCGTCGGCGGTCAAGTTCATCGTGCAGCAGAACCGCTTCGCCTGCGGCTCGCGCAAGATCACGCACATCACCGAAGTGACCGGCATGGAAGGCGACATCATCCAGCTGCAGGACATCTTCCTCTACAAGCGCGAAGGCTTCGGTCCGGACGGCAAGGTGAAGGGTCAGCACATCGCCACCGGCCAGATCCCCGAGTTCTACGAAGAACTCGCCACGCGCGGCCTGGAGATCGATTTCAACATGTTTGCATCGCAGGATAAACGGCTGTGAATACCCTCGGACTCCTACTGGCGGTTGCGCTGCTTGCCGCCTTCATGGCGATCTGGATCGGCATGCAGGGCGTGCGGGCGCTGCTGGCGCGGCAAAAATCGTCGCTCGAAGCATCGACGCGAACGACGCTGGCCGACATGTTCATCTTCATCGACCCGACCAAGCTGTTCTATTACAACGTCGCCGCCCTGATCGTGCTGCCGACGCTGGTGTGGCTGTTCACGAACAACCCCGTGTTCGTCACGTTCACTGCGATCGGCACGCTCATCCTGCCCAAGGTCTACATCAAGAGCATCGCGGCGAAGCGCCTGAAGCGTTTCGAGGAACAGTTGCCGGATGCGCTCCTGATGGTGTCCGGTGCGATGCGCGCGGGCGCCAGCCTGAATGTGGCGCTGGAATCGATGATCAAGGAACAGAAGCCGCCGATGAGCCAGGAATTCGATCTGATGCTGCGCGAACAGCGTCTCGGCGTGGATTTCGACACGGCGCTGGTCAACATGGAAAAGCGCAATCCGCTGCAGGACTTCTCGCTGGTGGTATCCGGCCTGCGCATCTCGCGCGAGGTGGGCGGCAATCTGGCGGAAATCCTTGAGTCGCTGGCCCACACGCTGCGCGAGAAGGCAACCATGGAAGGCAAGATCCGCAGCCTGACCGCGCAGGGAAAGATGCAGGGACTCATCATGTCCTGCCTGCCCTTGTTCATCATGGCCGCGCTGAACTGGATCGAGCCGAAGGCCATGGGCACGATGTTTACCACCCTGTTCGGCTGGGTGACGCTGACCGTGATCCTCGTGATGATCGTGATCGGCTACCTGTTCATTCGCAAAATCACCACCATCGACGTTTGACATGATCCTTTCCACCTCATCGATCGCACTCATACTCGGCATCGCCTTCGGCGTATCCATCCTGCTCGTGAGCTACAGCGTCAGGAAGCTCAAATCCGAGGTGCCGAGGGAGGAGCGGGAGTATATGGACCCGCTGCCGCCTGCCTTGAGGATGACGTGGCCGCTGATCACCTTCATCGAGTACCACTTCTGTTCGCGCATCCCGTCCGGGTGGCTGGAAAAGACCCACAAGCGCTTGCAGGAAACCGGTGTCGGTTACATGTTGACGGCAGAGCAGTACTACGCGGTCCGCATCTTCTCGACCATCGTCGCATTCGGCCTGACCCTGTTTTCGCTGCATGCGCTCGACATCTCTTCGCCCGGCACCCTGGTCGGCATCACGCTGCTGGGCAATTTCTATCCCCAGATCTGGCTGCGCGACGTGCGCAATCGCCGCGAAAAGGAAATTCTCAAGGCCTTGCCGGTGTATCTCGACTTCATCACGCTGGCAGTGGAAGCCGGCCTGAATCTGACCGGCGCGATCAAGCAGGCGATGGACAAGGGGCCGGCGGGCGCGCTGCGCAACGAATTCCAGATGATCACGCGTGACCTGCGCGCCGGCGTGCCGCGCGCCGATGCGCTGCGCCGCATGGAAAACCGGCTCAACATGAAAGCGATTACCAGCTTCGTCGGCACCGTGATCCAGGCGGAAAAAATGGGGGCCAGCGTCGGCTCCGCCCTGCGCGTGCAATCCCAGCAGCGGCGCATCGAGCGCTTTCAGCGCGCCGAAAAGCTCGCCATGGAAGCGCCGGTCAAGCTGATTCTGCCCTTGATCGCCTTCATCTTCCCGGTCACGTTCATCGTGCTCGCCTTCCCTATCGTCGTGAAGTTCATGCAGGAAGGCATGCTGTGAAACTGGGTGCGATCTACCTGCGCGATGAATGTCTGGTGCCGCGCGTCTGGAACGCCACCGGCTTCTGGGACCGCATGCGCGGCTTGCTTGGACGTCCGCAATTGCAGCCGGGCGAAGGCATGCTGATCGATGAATGCCGGCTGGTGCATACCTTCGGCATGCACTACGACCTCGACCTGGCATTTCTCGACAGGCGCGGGCAGGTGCGCAAGCTGGTCAGCCATTTGTCGCCATCGCGCATGATGGGCAGCTTTCCCGCACACACCACGCTGGAGCTTGCGCCCGGAACGCTGACCGGCATGAAACTGAAAAAAGGCGACGTGCTGACATGGCGGGAAACACAAGCATGAAGCGAGCCATGCGAACCGTACATACCCTGCTGCTGCCGATGCTCTTGTTGAGCGGCTGCGCCATGCTGCCCGCCGAGCAAGGCAATCTTTACGACATGCGCCGTCAGGCCGAGGATGCTTACGCGAACAGCGAGGACGATCGCGCCGAGAAACTGCTCGTCGGACTGCTGCGCGCCGTGCCCAACGATGCGGAGGCATGGTTTTATCTCGGCAATCTGTATGCACGCACGAACCGGCCCGAACAGGCCACGCAGGCGTACCAGAAGGCGCTCCTCCTCAACGGTGGCGACGCACGCGCATGGCACAACATGGGTGTGGTGCGCTTGCGCGAAGCGTGGGCGGCCTTCATCCGCGCCCATGACGTGAGTGCGCCTGACAATGCGCTCCATGCCAAGGTCGAGACGGTGATCAGCGCCATGGAAAAGATCCCGCTGGAAGGCTTGACTCGCCAGGCACGACCCGCACCTTCCGCATCGCCTGCTGCCGGCGGGACGACGAAATGATGAATCGCCGCATCCGATCCCGGCACACGCGCCAACGCGGCCAGGCATTGGCGGAATACATCTATGTGTTTCCGATCCTCGCGCTGCTGATCCTGGGTGCGATCCAGTTCGGCTTCATCTATCAGACCAAGTCGACGCTGAACTACGCGACCTTTGCCGCGACGCGTCAGGGCGCGTTGAACAACGGCTCCATGTCTGCAATCGCGGAAGGACTGGTGTCGGGCATGATGCCGCTCTTCACGCATAGCAGCAGCACCGGCGGCGCGCGCAACATGGACTTGCTGAAGAATGCATGGCAACTGGCGGACGAGCAGGTCAGGAATCCGAAGATCACGTCGATCAGGATCGTCAATCCAACCCCCACGACCTTGAACTCCTACCAGGGGCAATCCGAAAAGGGCGACGAAATACCGAACGACAACCTGATGTACCGCTCCACCAACATCCCCGGCGGCAGCATGAACATCCAGGATGCCAATCTGCTGAAGGTGCGCGTCACGTATTGCTACAGGATGGCGGTGCCGATCCTGAACAAGCTGATCTTCCACCTCGTGGTCGACCCTCCCGGCACGCCATCGGTGGGCACGACCGCCGCCGACATGATCGCTTCCGAGGGCGGTGGCGCCACTTCGAAACCATGCACCGGCATCGATGACGAATATCGCATTCCGGTCACATCGGAGGCCGTGGTGCGCATGCAAAGCCCGTTCCGGGATCCGGGAAAATGGATCGGACCATGACAGCCGCCAACATGATGACGACGCCGGCGCTGCCGCGCGCCAGACTGTTTTCGCTGCGCGGCCGCCTCGGGCGCGCGCGCTACATCGCGTATTCGCTGGGCGCGCTGGTCGGCGTTTGCCTCTTCATGTTCCCGGCCGGATATCTGCTGCTGTTGACCGGCAGCCTCGGGCGCACGCTGTACACCGCGCTCAGCGTGCTGCTGTTCTACGTTTTCCTGCCGTTCCTGTTCATGATATTGACCGTCAAGCGCGCCCATGACTTCAATTTCGGCGGCTGGGTCGCATTGCTGCTGCTGGTTCCGGTCGTGAATTTCGCATTCTGGTTCATCCCCGGAACGCGTGGCGAGAACGCGTACGGCATGCAGCCCGAACCCGAATCATTCGGCATGAAAGCCATCGCCGTGATCCTGCCGGTGCTGCTGATCGGCACCTTCCTCGCCAGCGATGAAAGCGCTATCGATCCGTCCATGGAAGCACCGCCCGCTGCGCAACCGTCCACTTCGTTGAAGCCCTACAACCCATGAAATCACCAGTGAACCAATCCACTCTTTCCCAATTCGGCGCACGCTTCCCGCAACTGGCGCAGGAACTGGGGCAAGCCAATCTGGAAATGCTGCTGGACGGCGCTTCGATACAGGAGGTCGCGCCTGAGCGCACCGTGATCCGCGACCGCATGCCGGTGGATTGCATCTACTTCGTCCTCGACGGCACGCTGGATGTCTATATCGAGCAGGAAGGCAAGTCCAAGAAGATCGCGACCATCAAGCCCGGCGAATGGATGGGCGAGATTTCGGTGTTGAGCGGCGAGTTTCTCGCCAGCGCGACCATCATCAGCAATTCGCCATGCAAGCTGCTCAGAGTGCATCACATCACCTTCGGCAAGCTGATCACGGAAAACGAAACAGTCGCCAAGGTGCTGCTGGATCATTTCATCGCATTGATGGCGCAGCGTTTCCGCAAGCCGCTGACGCACGCTTGAAGTTCACGGACCCGAGGATAAAAACAATATGGAATTGAAAGTCTTTCTCAAGAATCTGCCCGCCTTCGAGGAGTTCAAGGCGCAGCACCTCGACGTGCTTGCAAACCGCTTGCAGGTGAATGAATACAACGACGGTCATGAATTCATCACGCAGGGAACCCAGGGCGAAGCGCTGTACATGCTGTTGCAGGGATCGGTGCGCATCACCCGCCGCGACAGCCAGGATGACGAGGAATACGAAGTGCGCGAACTGAGCGATGGCGAACTGTTCGGCATCGTGTCGCTGGTGGACAACCTGCCCGCCTCGGCAACATGCCGAGCGAAGGGGCGTGTCAAGACGGCGGCGCTGACGCGCGAGGCGTTTCAGCAGCTGTTCCACGAAGCATCGCCGATCGGTCATCACCTGCAGTACATGACGGCCGTCCAGATGGCGCGCGATATCCAGGAAGAAAACAAGCGCTTCCGCACCGCATTGGCAAAGGCCTGAAAGAGACCGACCAGATCGTGCTGAAGAATCAGACTCATATCGCGATGCGTCGCGTGCCGCTTGCCGCACTCGCATTGCTGCTGGCGCAGACTGCGGCCTTCGCCGCCGAAGCGCCGATCACGCCGGGCAGCGTGCAGGACACGCTGCGCGACGACAGGCTGCAGCGCCCCGCCACGCCGCCGCAAGTGGTGCTGCCCGCGCAACCGGCGCCCTCGCCTCACGATCCGAAGGCAAAGCGTTTTCGCGTCAATGCATTCGCCATGTCTGGCAACACGGTCTACAAGGAGCGTCGCCTGAAGAGGCTGCTGGAACGCTTCGTCGATCTGGAGCTGAATCTTTACGACCTGAGCAAGGCCGCCGACACGATTACCGCGTATTACCACAGGAACGGCTACACGCTGGCACGTGCCTTCATCCCCGCACAAAAGATCGAGAATGGCGTGGTTCGACTCCAGATTGTCGAGGGCCGCATCGGCAAGGTGACGTTCGACGGCAACAAGCGCTATTCGACGGATTTTCTCGCTGCCCGCACGGGCCTGCTCACGCCAGGCAGCCTGGTCACGACGGACCGGCTGGAAAACAACCTGCTGCTGCTGAACGACCTGCCCGGCTTGCGGGCCAAGGTCATCCTGGAACCCGGTGCCGAGTTCGGCGCGAGCGATGCCGAGATCAAGATCGAGGAGCGGCTCTTTACCGGCTACGTCAGCCTGAACAATTTCGGGCGGTCGGAAACCGGTCAGAAGCGCGTGGAACCCACGCTCAACATCAACTCGCCATTCGGCTGGGGCGATCAGTTGTCGTTGAGTGGCTCGGTCAGCGAACACCGGCTCGTGCGCTACTGGAAGGCAAACTATTCGCTGCCGCTTAATACCGTCGGCACGCGCCTATCCGTGGGCAGCTCCAAGGTTGCCTACGACGTCACCGGCCCGCTCGCGGCGCTGGGCGTGACCGGCGAACTGAGCACCGATGAGGTGGTGATCGGTCATCCGCTGGTGCGCAGCCGCGACGACAACCAGCAAGTGAGCGTGGGCGTGCGGCGCAATCAGCTGACGCAAAGTGCATTGGGCACGACCCTGTTCGACAATTCGCTCAATGTCCTGACTGCCGCCTACCAGATCAGCCGGATTCATCGCGACACCTCGATCACCAATGCCAGCTTCGGGCTGGTAACGAATTTCAAGAGCAGCAACGATTCGATCAAGCAGGATGCGGTCCATGCGCGTCTGGAACTCGACGTCAACCACACCACGCCCTTCATCCGGCAATGGGATCTGTACCTGCGCGGCAATATCGTCTACAGCAAGGAACGCTTGCCGGACACGGAGAAGTTTTCCCTGGGGGGGCCGGGCAGCGTGCGCGCGTTCCGGCCCGCCGAAGTGCGAGGTGACAGCGGCGCTCTGGTGACTGCGGAACTGCGCCATCCGTTTTCCATCGCCAGAAGCCTCGGCTTCATCCGCCTGACGGCAGACGTGGGCGAGGCGACGTACAAGGCGCCGGGCTTCAGCGACAACAAGGACCGGCTGCGCAGCGTCGGGGCCGGCGCGACGATTTATCCGGGCAAGGGCTTGATTGCATCGGTCGATGTGGCCACGCCTGTCGGCTCCGTCCGCGACGGACTGGGCGACGGCAAGAACCACAGAATCTGGGTGAATATCAGTGCAAGCTTTTAAACCAATCAAGCGATCGCTCGTCATCGGACTGGCCCTTGCCTATCCGGGATTCGCCCATGCGCAACTCCCGAGCGGCGGCACGCTCGTCGGTGGCTCGGCGAACTACGGCCAGACCGATGCGCAGCATCAGGTGATCAACCAGAGCTCGTCGAAGGCGATCATCGATTGGCAAAGCTTTTCCATCGGCGCAGGCAACAGCGTGCGCATCAACCAGCCTGACTCGTCGTCCGTCCTGCTCAACCGCGTGACGGGCAACCAGGCGTCGACCATCCTCGGCAGCATGTCGGCCAATGGCCAGGTGTTTCTAGTCAACCCCTATGGCGTGTATTTCGGTGCGGGTGCCAGCGTCGATGTCGCCGGTCTTCTGGCCACCACCATGAAGATCCGCAATGACGATTTCATGGCGGGCAGATACGTCTTCAGCAGCGACAATGCCTCGTCGATCCGGCGCGAGGTGATCAACGCCGGCGTGCTCAAGGCGCGCGAAGGCGGCTACGTCGTGCTGGCAGGCGATTACGCCGCCAACAGCGGCATCATCCAGGCCAAACTCGGCACCGCCGTGCTCGCTTCCGGCAGCAAGATGACCGTCGATATCAAGGGCGACAGCCTGATCAACTTCGCGGTCAACGAAAAAACCCTCGCCGACCTGTCCGGTGTGGACAACAGCGGACAGATGCTGGCAGACGGCGGGCGCGCGATCATGACCGCAGCCGTGGCCCGCGATCTGGCGACGGCGGCCGTCAACAATTCCGGCCTGATCCAGGCGCAGACCATGGTCGAGCGCGAAGGCGGCATCTACCTCTCCGCCAACGGCGGCAACACGCTGGTCAGCGGCACGCTGGATGCGAGCGGCAAGGCTGCCGGGCAAAAAGGTGGCCGCATCGACGTGCTGGGCGACAAGGTCGCGCTGGTGGATGCGGCGACGCTCGATGCCTCCGGCGATGCCGGCGGCGGCACGGTCCACGTCGGCGGCAGCTTTCAGGGCAACGGCCCGCTGCCAAACGCGCGTACCGCCTATGTCGGCAAGGATGCGCAAATCCGCGCCGATGCCTTGAACAATGGCAACGGCGGACAGGTCGTGGTGTGGGCCGACGAACAGACTCGCTACTACGGAAACATTTCCGCCAAAGGCGGAGCGCAAAGCGGCGACGGTGGCAACGTGGAAGTGTCCGGCAAGGCTGTGCTGGATTTCAACGGCTCGGTGAATACGCTTGCTGCCAATGGCAAGGCTGGCAATCTGTTGCTCGACCCGGCGGACATCACCATTTCCAACGCTGCCGACAGCGATATCAGTACGACGTCCCCCTTCGGCGACCTGAGCAATAACGGCGGCACTTCCGTGCTGAAGGTGAGCACACTGCAGAACGCCCTGGCAAACGGCAATGTCACGGTCACGACGTCAACCTCTAGCGGCACCGCGCCCAATGGCGGCACGATCACGGTGGACGACAGCATCAGCTGGAGTACCGTCAATCAATTGCAACTGAAGGCGGATAACAGGATTCAACTGAACGCCAATGTGTCCGGCGCGGCCGGCACGCTCTGGCTCGACGCCGCCAATGGCGCGACCCAGAAGGCCGGGACCACCATCACGGCGAAATCCCTGCTGCTGACGGGCGCGGGAAACTGGGATCTCGGCGGATTCGGCGCGGGCAGCGCGCCGACCAGCTTCAACGAGGTCGGCACGCTTGCCGCCAACCTCAACGGCGGCCTGCTCAGATTCAGCAACAACAGAAGCTTCACCGTCGGCTCGGTCAGCGGAACCAACGGCATCAATCAGGCCAATGGCGATACCCGGCTCTACCTCCAGAGAAACAGCGGCACATTGACGCTGGCGCAAAACATCAATACCGGCACGCTCGCGATCGATGCCGTCAACGGCGCAGCACAGAACGCAAGCACCACCATCACGGCCAATTCCCTGCTGCTGACCGGCGGGGGAAACTGGGATCTCGGCGGATTCGGCGCGGGCAGCACGCCAACCAGCTTCAACGGGGTCGGCACGCTTGCCGCCAACCTCAACGGCGGCCTGCTCAGATTCAGCAACAACAAAAGCCTTACCGTCGGCGCCGTCAACGGAACAAACGGCATCAATCATGCCAATGGTGATTCCCGGCTCTACCTCAACGGCGCGCTGACGCTGGCGCAAGGCATCGATTCCGGTAGTATTTTCATCCGCGCCAGCGGCGGCACGACGCAGACCGGCGGCAGCATCCGTGCCAGCAATCTCGCACTGACCGGAGGCGCAGTCAATCTCAACCAGGTCGGCAATCAGGTGGGCACGATCGCTGCGGATATCAACGGTGCCTTCAGCTTTACCAATGCGGGTGCGCTGACCGTGGGCGACCCGTACGGCGTGAAAGGCATCAAGACCGGCAACCACAACGTCACCATCAGGACCGGCGACGCCGCAGGATATGATCCAGAAAAACTGCCCGACGGCAGCACCAACCCTGCCAGCCTCACGCTGAATCAAAGCATCGATGCGGGCAGCGCCGGGATCTCGCTGATCGCCGGCTCGGGCGGTGTGTATCAACGACGCGATATGGACTCCGCCACCGGCAAGCCGAAGGTGGAGGGTTCGCTGATCGCCAGCACCCTGCTCCTGCAGGGCAACAATCCGAACAGCGTCGTGCCCTTTGTCCTGAACAACGCCAACAATCGGGTGGGCGTACTCGCCGCGCGCACCAATGGCTCGATCAGCTACGCAGGCGGATCGCTCACGATCGCCAGCATCGGCGGCGTCAGCGGCATCACCACCACATCCAACACGATCGTCAAACCTGCGGGTGTCAATGCCAGCGGCCAACCCACGCCCGACATCTACAACGACAACAACGTCTCGCTGTCCATCGGCGGCAATATCTGGATCAATGAGAACATCAATGCCGCCGCCAGTAATGGAACCAACTCGGTGACGATTGGCATGGGCGGCGATTTCACCGCCTCGACGGCAGCCGGAAAACGCATCAATGCGAATAGCCTGGGCGTTGTCGGCGACGACATGCAAGGCACCTTCCAGCTGACGACCAACGTCGCTTCGCTGAGTGCCGGCGGCGGCAAGCTGATGGTCATCGACAACAGCGCATACACCGGCAACCTCACCGGCCTCGGCCTGGGCGCATCGGCAGGCAGCGCCACCGCACCGAGCGGTAGCGGCAGCGTTACCGTGAGCGGCTCCGACAAGCCGATTGGCGACTTCTATCTGACCACCGGCGGCGGGCTATCCATCATCAAGCTCAACAGCAAGGGCAAGAACCTCCTGCTGCGTTCCAACTCGCTCGATATCGTGCTCGATGCGACGACGGCGGATGGCGCGCGCATCATGCTGCAGCCCTACAATCTGAGCAATCGTGTCGGCGTCAACAACGCCAACGAATCCGGCTTCAATGCGGATACGCACTATTCCGGCGACACGCTGCTCAAGTTCAAGAATCCGACCGCGACCTTCTTCATCGGCACGCCGCAGAATGTCATCCTGAACGATAGCAGTGTCGACGCCGCAGCCAAGAACACGCTGACCGGCGACATGCACATCGGTGCCGACGGCGCATTCAATCTCGGCTATCGCAGCCTCTCCGCGCAGACCTCCGGCAACATGGTCGCGTACAGCGTCGGCCCCTTGTACAACCTGAGACTGGCTGCGCCGAAACTCGATCTCTATTCATTCGACACCTTCGGTAACCAGATTCACCTGTTCAGCAACAATCTGCGCTTGCTGGGCACGGCCCTCGACTACAAGAACCCCAACAAGCCGGAAATCACGCTGCGTTCGCTGGACGACAACACGGTGTGGATCGGCAATGGTCTGGACAACAAGCCATACGAGCCGCATTTCCTGTCAGCCGATATCGTCAAGCTGCCCGACTACAGCACCATCATCATCAGCGGCAGCACGGACTTCCCGTTCCCGTCGGGCGGCCCCGGCAACGGTGATATCCACATCCCCTGGAACGACAGCTTCGGCGCCAAACTCGGCAACCGGAAACTGCTCCTTTCCACTGGCAACAAGATCTATACCTACAGCAACACGCCGACCTTCACCAAGAAGGAAGATGGCGGCAAGAGCGGTGGCTTGTGGCAGGGTTGCCAGGACCTTGCCGGCTGCCAGGGAACGAATCCGAGCCCCTATCCCGATCCCACGCCCCCGGATGGCGGCGATAACGGCGACACCGACGGACCGGGTAGTCCCGGCAATCCCGGCAAACCGGGTGGCAGCGACTGCGCGGGATGCCCGCCCGCACCACCCGATACGAATCCCTATCCGCCGGCCACGACGACGCCGGGCAACGGCAGCGGCAACAACGGCAGTGGAAGCGGCTTGCCCGGCAACGGCACGGGTTCTGACGGCGATGGTGGAGGCGATGGCGGCGCGGGTGATGATGGCGGCGGCGCGGGCGACAATGGCGCAGGTGACGGCAGCGGCGATCCCGGCGGCGGCGGCAACGGTGCGGGCAATGACACCGGCGGCGATGGCGATGGCGATGGCGGCGCAGGCAACGGTGATGGTGGTGTCGGCGACGGCAGCAACGGCGCTGGCGACGGTGGCGGCGACGGCGGCGCAAATACTGGCGGCGGTGGTGATGGCGACAATGGCGCGGGCAACGGCTCGGGCGGCGCTGGCGACGGCGATACCGGTACGGGCGACGGCGGTGCAGGCAATGGTGACAACGGGGCTGGCGATGGCGGCGCGGGTAACGGCGACGGCAGCAACGGCGCTGGTGATGGCGGCGGCGACGGCGGGGCAAGTACTGGCGGCGGCGGTGATGGCGACAATGGCGCGGGCAATGGCTCGGGCGGCGCTGGCGGCGGCGATGCGGGTACGGGCATCGGCGACGGCGGGGCTGGCAACGGTGACAACGACGCTGGTAACGGCTCGGGTGGTGCTGGCGATGGCGGCGCGGGTAACGGCAGCGGCGGCGCTGGCGACGGTAGCGGCAATGCCGGTGATGGCGGCGGCGACAACGGCGTGAACCCGGCCGGCGGCGGTACCGGAGACGGCGGCGCGGACAACGGCTCGGGCGGCACGGCGGACGGCGACGCAGGCATGGGCAACGGCGCAAACGCGGGCGGCAATGCCGGCGCAGGAGACGGCGATGCAGGAAGCGGCGATGGTGGCGCAGGCACCGCCAGTGGCGGTCATGCAGACGGCGGAGCCGACAGTGGCAATGGCTCCGGCGATCAGCCAAATGCGTTCGCCCCTTCGTCGGTCGACGTCAGCTGTGGCGATATTTCGGCCGCACGGAAGGAAGAACGCGCCAGCGATCAACCCAACAAGGGCCTTGTCGAAATCAGGAATGCGGGCTTGAAGTTGCAGGATCCTTGCGCCAAGCAACCGGAGCAAGGCAGCTCAAGATAAGTCTCCAGCAGAGGCGAATGATGTGCGGCAAGCAGCGAATCCGCTACCGCACACAGACCCGGCCCGTACAGTCACTGCAGGGCGAGTGGAACCGGGATGCGTGCAATGCGATGTCACAGATATCGCATTGCACGCCCGGCGGGCGCAATCCGGAATCGGTTGCGCCCTCCTTCCTTACGGTGCCGAATCGACAGCACCCGCCGTGCCGGCCTTGCCTGCGAGTGTGGTCAACGCACCTGCTGTCGTCACTTTGCTCACCGTGTGGTTGCCGCTATCGGTCACGTCGAAGCCGGTGGTTCCATCGAACACGACACCGCTCAGGGAGGTGACTTTTCCTGCAGCGATCGGCACGACAGCCGAAACCCCGGCGGCGCTCACTGTAATCAGGCGAGTCGGCTCCACGAGAACTAGCCCCCCCGCATTCACCGCAATGCCAGCCCCGTTCGTGAATGGTTGAGCCGTGCCGGTGACAGCGACGGTCGTTACTGTCGCCGGTGCAGCAGGAGGAAGCGTCGTCGGCAGAACAAGTTTCTTGATCACTGTTGCGCCACCCGCCGCAGCGACATCAGTGATATACAGGGTGTTGGTAGCGGCATCGAGGGCGAGGCCTTGCGGACCATCCAGCCCGGTCGCCAACGAATCAATGTCTCCGGCCGGCGTACCGAAGATGACCCTCTTGCCTGCGGCATCCGCAACATAGACGTTTTGAGCGGCATCCACGGCAATACCTGTTGCACCAGTCAACTTGCTTGCATCCCTGATGATGGTCTGCACTTGCATTTGCACTTTTCCGTTCACTGTTGTGGCGGTGATCTTTCGCACACTATCTCCATCAGCGACATAAAGCGTGAGCGGTGCAGTGGCATCTGTCTGATGCACTGCAATCGCAGTCGGATTGACGAACTTCGCTGCAGCGTCTACGCCATCATCCGTAGGCGCACCGGCCCCCTTGATGCCCGCGGTACCCGCGATGGTGCTGACAACGGCAGGCGTGGTCGGCGTGATCTTGCGAATCGTGAAATTACCCGTATCGACCACATACAGATTTCCTGCGGCATCACGCGCAACGCCGGTCGGCGCATTCAAGCGCGTTGCAAGGTCGGGTTGCGGATTCGTGGTGCCTGGATTTGTCGTACCACCTGGATTTGTCGTACCACCTGGATTTGTCGTACCACCTGGATTTGTCGTACCACCTGGATTTGTCGTACCACCCGGATTTGTCGTGGACGCCGGGCTGTCGCCGCCACCGCCACCGCAGGCAGCAAGGGCGACGCAGAGCAGCGCCGATGTAAGAGGGGCAAGGCGAAATGGGCGATTAGCATTTGACATTTGAAGTAATCCTCACTGTTGATTGCAAAACTGTGTGACCGCATGTGGCTCGTGCGAAGTGCGTAGCCAGGTTTCTATTCTGCTAATCGGTGGAGTTACTCAATTGACTGTTATCAAGCGGCACTATTGACCTTGATCAGCTTTCCCATAGGTAGCTGAAACCGCTGTCCGTGGGCAGCATGCAATCAAGCAACAGAATGCGTGCGGGAACGAGAACTTCAATGGGAATCGATGCCGCGCTTGCGGATCGTCAAGCAGGCGCGATGGGACGTTTTCGTGGATCGCGGTCTGTGTTGATGCGATCACGCCATGATGCTTTGCTCACGTTGGAAACATGCATGCTGCATGCGCAGGCGAACACGCACCTGAACCATGGAGCAATGCACGGATGACGATGAATGCAATCGGAATGCCGCATGCGCGGCCATGCTGCGGCGTGATTCGGGACTGCGGCGTGATTCGGGAAAGGGGATATTTGACGAAAGGCGGCAAGCTGCATGCCGCGCATACGGGGCAATGATTGCGTTTTCCGGAACGACGTCCGCCCCGCTAAACGGCTACGGACTCAGCCCAAATGCGGCAGCGATGACACCATCCGCATTACACCTTCATCGGCAATATCACCATCTGCAAACTCTCGAAATGCAGACGTCGCTGGATCGCGAGCGCGGCCTGGTTATGCAGCAGGCGCGTGAACCAGTTGTCGTGCTCGAAGATCAGTTTGCTGGTGAAGAAAATCGCGTTCGGATATGCCTTGCTGATCTCTTCGCACAGTTTGGTGACCTCATTGACCACGTCGGTGCCGAAGCCGAGGTAGGTTGCCGAGGCCATGCCGTGGCTGTGGCAGAAGTCCTCGAAAAACTTCAGCGTCGCATTGGCTTCGGCGCGCATCTGCTCCACCGCTCCTTCGCCGCCATAGGCGTGCGAATCGACGGTGCGCGCATTCACGAAGAGAAAGTTCTTGAAGTGCCCAGGGAACATGCGCTGCACCCACAGCAATGCATGCAAGCCGCCGCCGCGCGAACTGCCGACGATGAATACCGCGGTCTGCTCATCGGGATCGGGCTTGACGGCGCTGACATGCGGCCCGAACGGCTGGTTGGCGAACACCTGATCCACGACATGGATCGCATCCTTCGTTTCACGATAATGATTGCGAATGTAGATGCACAGTGCGGCAATCGCGCCGATGATGACGGCGGTAGCCCAGCCGCCTTCCGTAAACTTCTCGACCAGCAGAATGGCAAGAATCCCGGCGCAGATGACAAAGCCGACCAGCGAAAGGAAGAAGCGTCGCTTCCAGTGCTCCAGTTCCTTGCGATGCTGCCACCAGTACAGACACAAGCCGAACAGGGAAATCGCAAAGGTCAGGAATACGGAAATCGAATACAGCACCACCAGCAGCGTCACGCTGCCTTGCGTCCAGAACAGGATTGCAAGCGCGGCGATTCCCATCACCAGAATGCCGTTTTGCGTCACCAGCCGCGTCGACAGATAGCGGAATTTGTGCGGCACCCAGGAGTCGGCCGCCATGTTCGACAACACTGCCGGGCCGCCGAGAAAGCCGGTGTTGGCAGCGACGAACAATAGCCCCGCTTCGAAGATCAGCACGATCGTCAACAGCAGCTTGTTGGTCCAGGCGCTGCCCAGGCCCATGCTGTCGATGATGGCCTTGAACGTCGATGCATTGAGGGTCTGCCCCTCGACCGGCCTGGCGTCCCACAGCAGATACAGCAGAATGATGCCGCTGGCGGTGAATGCCAGCGATAGCGCCATGTAGAACATCGTCATCTTGCCGGTATGCACGCGCGGTTCGGCGAGAATATTGACGTTGTTCGATACCGCTTCCAGCCCGGTGTAGGTGCCGCCGCCTTGCGAATACGCGAGCAGCAGCATGCCTGCCACACCGATCCAGCCGATGTCGCTTGCGAGCTGCGAGGTTTCCGTCAAGGTATTGGGAACGAGGTCCGGCAGGTATGACGCATGCGCGAAGATGCCGTACACGATCAGGAACAAATGCGTCACGACGAAGCCGAGAAAGATCGGCAGCAGGATCTGGATCGTCTCCTTCATGCCGCGCAGGTTGAGCACGATCAGGATGGCGATGAAGAACGCTTCCGCATGCAGCTTGTAAGCCTGAAAGCCGAGCGGCAACAGCGATGCCAATGCCTCGACGCCAGCCGCAACGGAAATGGCGATCGTCAGCACATAGTCGAGAATCAGCGCGCAGCCGGAAATCAATCCGAGGTAGGGACCGACCAGCCTGGAAGCAACGCGATAGCCGCCGCCGCCGGTCGGGAACAATTCGATGACCTGGTTGTACGCCAGCGCGATGATGAAGACGGTGACCGCCGTCGCGATCGCCATGTACAGGCCGAGATGGGTATGGCCGTTCAGCGCGTGGAAGGTTTCGGCAGGTCCGTAGGCAGACGAGGACAAGCCATCCGCCCCCAGACCGACCCATGCGAGAAAAGCCACCAGCGCCAGCGAGTGGCGCGTTTCCGTTTTCAACGGATCGAGCGCCTTGCCGAGAATGATCTCGCGTAATTTTCCAGACTTCATTCGATAAGATGCAGCACAAGTACCGCGCAATTCAGGGAAGATGGCGATGATACGCTTTCCATTTGTCACATGACAATGTAACCAGCCGGTAACGTGTTGCTCGAAAGTCGCAAATCAGGGATAATTGCGCCCTGCGTTGCCGAGACGGCCTCAGATGCATGCCCGGGTGGTGAAATTGGTAGACGCAGGGGACTCAAAATCCCCCGCCGCAAGGCGTGCCGGTTCGATTCCGGCCCCGGGCACCACATGATTACGCACCCATTGGGGTGCGTTTTTCATTTTGTGCGCCGATTTTCCTCCCTCAGCCGTTTCCTCCTGCCTGCGCCCTGCCGCACTCTTATAATGCGGACAATGATGCAATCGATGCACAGGCGCGAATTGATATTTTTGCAATCACTTCGCATTTCCACCAGCCGAGAATAATCCACTTCATGCCCGTCTCACTCGATAACCTGCTCGTCGTCGGCATTTCTTCGCGTGCCTTGTTCGACCTGGAAGCGGAGGAAGCCATTTTCAGAACGCAAGGGCTGGAGACCTACCGCAAGCATCAGATCGACAACGAGAATGAAATCCTGAAGGTCGGCGCAGGTTTTGCACTGGTCCGCGCCTTGCTGAAACTGAATGTGCTGATGCATGACCAGCGCTTCGTCGAAGTCGTCATCATGTCGCGCAATTCCACCGAGACGTCAATGCGGATCTTCAATTCGATCAAGCATTACGATCTCGACATCACGCGCGCCGTGCTGTCGGGCGGCGCATCGCTTGCGCCATATCTGCGGGCATTCAACGTGAGTCTGTTCCTGTCCTTGCATGAAGACGATGTGCAGGCTGCCATCAATTCCGGTGTCGCCTCGGCGCTGCTCTATCAGAAGCCGGAGAATGCATTCGAGGAGCTGAACCAGATTCGCATCGCCTTCGACGGCGACGCGGTGATCTTCTCCGATGAATCGGAACGGATATTCCAGACGCAAGGCATCGAGGCGTTCGAGAATCACGAACGGGAGAACGCGATGAAGCCGCTGCCGGAAGGTCCGTTTGCGCGACTGCTGAAGGCGCTGTCGTATATCCAGAACAATTTCAAGAGTGCCGACGGGCGTACCGCACCGATCCGCACCGCGCTGGTGACCGCCCGCTCCTCACCCGCGCATGAGCGGGTGATCCGCACCTTGCGCGCATGGGATGTGGCGATCGATGAGACGTTCTTCATGGGCGGCGTGTCGAAGTCCGACGTGCTGGCCGCATTCAAGCCGCACATCTTTTTCGATGATCAACCAGGGCATTGCGATCGGGCCGCGCCGCTGGTGCAGACAGGGCGCGTGCCTTTGAAATACGAGCAGGGCTGAACGCCGTCCGGCAAGGGATCAGGAAAACATCCCATGCAAAAAGGCCGCCTCCTTTCGGAGAGCGGCCTTTTTTATCGCCGATCCGGCAATCGCGATCAGCGATCAGCGATCCGCCACCGAATCCATCACGCACAAGGCCGTCATGTTCACGATGCGTCGCACCGTGGCCGACGGTGTCAGCACGTGCACCGGTCTCGCGCAACCGAGCAGGATCGGGCCGACCGCGATGCCGTTTCCGGCCGAGGTCTTGAGCAGGTTGTAGGAAATGTTGGCGGCATCGATGTTCGGCAGCACCAGCAGATTCGCGTCGCGTTTCAAGGTCGAGTCCGGCATGATGGCTTTCAGCAATGCGGGGTCGAGCGCGGCATCGCCGTGCATTTCGCCATCGACTTCCAGGTCCGGCGCCATCTCACGGATCAATGCGAGCGCGGCGCGCATCTTCTTCGCCGACTCGCTGTTGCTGGTGCCGAAATTCGAATGCGACAGCAGGGCAACGCGTGGACACAGGCCGAACCGGCGCATCTCTTCCGCAGCCATCAGTGTGATCTCGGCCAGCTGCTCGGCGGTCGGATTTTCATTGACATGCGTATCGACCATCACGAGCTGGCGGTCGGGCAGAATCAGCGCATTCATCGCGGCATAGACATTCACGCCTTCACGCTTGCCGATCACCTGGTCGATGTATTTCAGGTGCAGGTCGGTGGTGCCATAGGTGCCGCAGATCATGCCGTCGGCATGGCCCTTGTGCACGGTCATCGCGCCGATCAGCGTATGGCGGCGGCGCATTTCGAGCTTGGCGTATTGCTCGGTGATGCCCATGCGGCGCGTCTTCGCCAGATACGTCTGCCAGTAGTCGCGATAACGCTCGTCGTATTCCGGATTGATGGTTTCGAAATCGACTTCCGGCTTCAGGCGCAGACCGAACTTCTCGATGCGCTGCGCGAGCACTGCCGGGCGTCCCACCAGAATCGGTTTGGCCAGTTTCTCGTCGACCACAACCTGCACTGCGCGCAGGATGCGCTCCTCCTCGCCCTCGGCGAAAACGATGCGCTTCTTGCCGGCCGGTGCTTTCTTGGCAATCTGGAAGATCGGCTTCATGAACGTGCCGCTGCGATAGACGAACTGCTGCAATCGCGCGGCATACGCCTGCAAATCCTCGATCGGACGCGAGGCGACGCCGGAATCCTCGGCCGCCTTGGCGACTGCGGGCGCGATCTTCGTCATCAGACGCGGGTCGAACGGCTTCGGAATGATGTATTCGGGGCCGAACGACAGGTTGCTGATGCCGTAGGCAGTCGCCACGATGTCGGATTGCTCGGCCTGCGCGAGTTCGGCGATCGCTTGCACGGTGGCGATTTCCATTTCGCGCGTGATCGTCGTCGCGCCGGAATCGAGCGCACCGCGGAAGATGTAGGGGAAGCAGAGGACGTTGTTGACCTGGTTCGGATAGTCGGAACGGCCGGTGGCGATGATGGCGTCGTCGCGCACGGCCTTGACGTCTTCCGGCAGGATTTCCGGGGTCGGGTTGGCCAGCGCGAGAATCAGCGGCTTGGCGGCCATGGTCTTCACCATTTCCGGCTTCAGCACGCCGGCGGCGGACAGGCCGAGGAAGATGTCTGCGTCGGGAATCACTTCCGCCAGGGTACGGGCGCTGGTTTCGCGCGCGAAGCGTTCCTTGTCCGGATCCATCAACTCGGTGCGGCCCTTGTAGACCACGCCGGCCAGGTCGGTGACGTAGATGTTCTCGATCGGGAAGCCCAGGTCGACGATCAGGTCGAGACAGGCCAATGCCGCCGCGCCCGCGCCGGACACGACCAGCTTGCATTTCTTGATGTCCTTGCCGACCAGTTTCAGGCCGTTCAGGATCGCCGCGCCGACGATGATGGCGGTGCCGTGCTGGTCGTCGTGGAAGACGGGAATCTTCATCCGCTCGCGCAGCTTGCGCTCGATGTAGAAGCACTCCGGTGCCTTGATGTCTTCCAGGTTGATGCCGCCGAAGGTCGGCTCCAGCGCCGCGATGATGTCGACCAGCTTGTCCGGATCGGTTTCGTTGACTTCGATATCGAACACATCGATACCGGCAAATTTCTTGAAGAGCACGCCCTTGCCTTCCATCACCGGCTTGGAAGCCAGCGGGCCGATCGCGCCCAGGCCGAGCACGGCAGTGCCGTTGGTGATGACGCCGACGAGGTTGCCGCGTGCGGTGTATTTGAAGGCATTGGCCGGATCGACCACGATTTCTTCGCAGGCAGCGGCGACGCCGGGCGAATAGGCCAGCGCCAAGTCGCGCTGATTGGTCAGCTGCTTGGTGGGGGTGACGCTGATTTTGCCGGGGGTGGGGAACTCATGGTATTCGAGCGCCGCTTGACGCAACTGTTGGCGGAGTTCCTCTTTTTGGTCGATGGGGGAAACCATGCTCTGCGCCTTCCTTTTAGCTGACGGAAAGCTACTGATTCTATCAGAGCGTTTCCTCTAATTTCATGTGCTGTTAAATGGCACCAAATTGATTGTCAACACGCTAAATGCTATTGAAAAAATAAAGATAATCAATTTTGTTTATAGATTGTTGTTGACTATCATCCTTCTCATGTTGATTGCGCAAAGTAATCAATCCATCAATCTGAGGAGCGAATCATGGCAAACAACAATTCCGTCACTATCCAGAACCTTGAAGCCGCCTTCGCCGGCGAATCGATGGCACATATCAAATACCGCTATTTCGCCAAGCTCGCACGTGAAGCTGGCGCCGACGACGTCGCAAAAATCTTCGAGGAAACCGCCGATCAAGAAGTGATGCATGCCTTCGGCCACCTCGACCTGCTGTATCCGAAAGCGCAAATGACGCCGGCCAAGGCGCTCGAAATCGCAATCGAGGGCGAGACTTACGAATACACCGAGATGTATCCGAAGTTCCGCCACCTCGCAGTCGAGGAAGGCAATCAGGCCGCGGTCGCCGAATTCGACGAGCAGATCGCCGAATCGATGGAGCATGCCTCCAACTTCAGGCGCACGCTGGAAATCGCGGCCAAACGCTTCGCCGCGCTGGCGAAAGTGGAAGAGCGCCACGCCAACCACTATCGTGCGGCGCTGGCCAACGTGCAGCAGCAAGCGTAAGCAGACAAACAACAAGCATATTAATCAGCGAGGAAAACCATGAAGACTTACCAATGCATCGTTTGCGGCTTCATCTACGACGAAGCGGCCGGCCTGCCCGAAGACGGCATCGCGCCCGGCACCCGATGGGACGACATTCCGGCGGAGTGGGAATGCCCGGATTGCGGCGTGGCCAAGGCTGATTTCGACATGGTCGAAATCTGACGGCGGCAAATAGAAAATCGCATGAGAAGCGGTCTCGTCGATCGCTTTTCGCCCCCCATTACAAGGACAACGATGCAACCCCTCATCATCATCGGCGCGGGGCTCGCGGGCTACACCGTGGCCCGCGAATTTCGCAAGCTGGACAAAACCGCCGCCATGGTCATCATCACGGCCGACGATGGCGATTTCTATTCCAAGCCCATGCTGTCGAATGCCTTTGCGCAGAGCAAAAGCGCGCAACAGCTGGTGACGCAATCTGCAGCGAAGATGGCTGAACAGCTTGGCGCGTCGATCGTGACCGGGACGCGCGTCACGCGGATCGACACGGCTGAAAACACCGTCGTCACCACGACCGGCACATATCACTACGGCCGACTCGTCCTGGCGATGGGTGCGCAGCCAATTCGACTCGCCTTCGACGGCGACGCCGCGGATGCGGTGCTGGCGGTCAATCATGTGAGCGACTACGCAGCATTCCGTGCCCGCATCGCGCAAGTCGAACCACGCGGTCCGGCGCGCGTCGCGATCCTCGGGGCCGGACTCATCGGCTGCGAGTTCGCCGACGATCTGGCCGGTGCCGGACATGCGGTGACGCTGATCGATCCGAACGCCGCACCATTGTCGGCACTTGCCGCACCCACCCTGTCGCGCGGACTGGAAGCGGCTTTGAAGGCGCGCGGCGTCTCGATGCGATTCGGCACCACAGCCGCCCGCATCGACCGGCGCGACGATGCGCTGCAGGTGACACTTGCCAGCGGTGCATCATTCGATACCGACGTCGTGTTGTCGGCAGTCGGTCTGCGACCCGACCTCGACGTGGCAAATGGATCCGGGCTGACGACCAGGCGCGGCATCGTCGTCGATGCCACCGGCCAGACCAGCGCGCCCGGTGTCTACGCGCTGGGCGACTGCGCCGAGTACACTTTTGACGCGGACGGCACGACCCGCACCCTGCCCTACATTGCGCCGCTGATGACGGCGGCGCGAGCCATCGCACGCACACTCGCCGGCCAGCCGACTGCCATCGATTTGAAAGCGGCTCCCGTGATCGTGAAGACGCCCTCCTATCCGCTGGCGCTGCTGCCGCCTCCACCGCATGCGGCCGCGAACGGGAACTGGCACGCCGCCGACGACGGCGCGCGCACTGTCTGCCGTTTTTACGACGAGCAAGATGTGCTGGTGGGCTTTGGCGTTGCGCCACACGAAGCCAATGTACGCACGGAACTGCTGTCAGCGCTGGGCACGAAGAGAGGAATCGATATCGCGGCATGAGGCCGCAGGGCGTCGCATGATGCCCTGCGGTAGCGCATTCGGTACAATCGTGTGATGTTGTCCGAATTCGATCTCATCGCGCAGTTCTTCACGCGCTCCCGGCGTCAGCATCGCAACGTTGCGCTCGGCATCGGCGACGACTGCGCGCTCGTCACTCCCGCAGCGGGCATGCAATTGGCCATCTCCACCGACATGCTGGTCGAGGGCCGCCATTTTTTCCCCGGTGCCGATCCGCAAATGCTCGGCCACAAATGCCTCGCGGTGAACCTGTCCGACCTGGCCGCAATGGGTGCCAAGCCGCTCGCATTCACGCTCGCGCTTGCCCTGCCCGAGGCAAGGCCGGACTGGCTTGCGCCATTCGCCAAGGGATTGCTGGCCCTGGCCGACGAGCACGGCTGCGAACTGATCGGCGGCGACACGACCAAGGGGCCGCTGAACATCTGCATCACCGTCTTCGGCGAAGTTCCGCCCGGTCAGGCCTTGCGGCGCGACGCCGCGCAAGCCGGCGACGATATCTGGATTTCCGGCTCGCTTGGCGATGCGCGTCTGGCACTGGCCGGCTATCGCGGCGACATCATGCTGGACGACGCGACACAGCATACCGCCGGCGAGCGCATGCACGCACCGACGCCGCGCGTGGAACTGGGACTTTCCTTGCGCGACATCGCGCATGCGGCAATTGATATTTCCGATGGCCTTGCCGGCGATCTCGGACACATTCTCGAACGATCAAGGACCGGTGCGATCCTCGACGTCGACCAACTGCCGGCGGGACCGATGCTGGCCCGGCATGCGCTGGAAATACGCCGCCGCTTCACGCTTGCGGGTGGCGACGATTATGAACTGTGCTTTACCGCGCCATCCGGCAAGCGCGATGCGGTCATTGCTGCAGCAAGTAGCTGCAACACCGCCGTGACCCGCGTCGGCAGCATCGATGCCGCACCAGGCCTGCGGCTGCGCGATGCCAATGGCGCACCGCTGGATTTACCTCTTGCCTCCTTCGACCATTTCGCTTCCCCATGACGACACTGGAACCCGGCCAGACGGCATTCGTCGCCAAACCCGACTCACGCTTCATGCTGTCGCACCCCGCGCATCTCATCGCGCAGGGTTTCGGCAGCGGCCTGTCCCGGATCATGCCGGGCACCAGCGGCACGCTGCTGGCGTGGCTGTCCTTCCACGTGCTGACGACGCGCTGGCCTCATCTCTTCACGCCGCTGAACTGGGCCATCATCATCGCTGTCGGTTTTCTCGTCGGCATCTGGGCCTGCCACAAGACCGGGAAAGACCTCGGCATTGCCGACCACGGCAGCATGGTGTGGGATGAAATCATTGCCTTCTGGGCCGTGCTGCTGCTTCTCACACCCGCGGGTTTCTCGACGCAACTGTGGGCCTTCCTGTGGTTCCGTTTCTTCGACATGGTCAAGCCCGCGCCGATCCGCTATTTCGACCGGCATATCAAGGGCGGCTTCGGCGTGATGTGGGACGATATCGTGGCAGCGTTCTATACCTTGCTGGTGTTTGCGGTATGGCGCAGTCTGTGATCCGGTTGACGTGACGCAAGCAATGCCGGCTTGCCTCCGCGCAAAATGAATGTCGCGCTCAAGCCGGGCGGCGAAGCAGTTGCCCGCGCAAACCAATGCTCACATAATGGATCGCAGAGACAAGGAGACGGATCATGGACGACATCAAGAGCCTGGCCGAACAAATTGGCCGCGTATTGCAGACCAAAGGCCTGTTTCTGGCGACGGCGGAATCGTGCACAGGCGGCGGCGTGGGCTACGCCATCACTGAAATTCCCGGCTCGTCCGACTGGTTCGACTGCGGCTTCATTACCTACTCGAATACCGCCAAGGCAGAATTGCTGGATGTGCCGGAAGCACTGATTGCGCAGTTCGGTTCGGTCAGCGAAGAAGTCGTGGAAGCGATGGCTGAAGGTGCCATCGCCAACAGCAGCGCACATGTCGCCATCGCGACCACCGGTATCGCCGGCCCCGGCGGCGCAGTGCCCGGAAAACCTGTCGGCACGGTATGTTTCGGATGGGCGAAAGATGAGCATGTCCATACCGAACGTCTGGTCTTCTCAGGCGACCGTCAATCCGTGCGACAGCAAACGATCGTGCATGCACTCAAGGGTTTGTTGCGCTTCCTCGAACAAGCCGGCTAGCGGTTCCGCGCAATGTAGTCAAGGACGGGCGCAAGCGCGTCAATGCACGGCGCCGTATCGATTGCGGTCCTTGAATCGCACCAATGCCGGGGCAAGCTATCCACCCAGTCGATCACCTCCTGAAGACGGTGCGCGGGAAGTATCTGCATTTCATCGATGGTGATTTTCAGTCGCTCGACAAGAAATGGCGCTTGCGCCTGAAAATGCCAGTCATACCGGCCGCAACCGACGCGCACATTCCCGCTCTCTTTTTCCGACATGCCGACCAGCCAGTCGCAGGAGAAATGTCCGCCGCGCACGTGAGCATCGGGACGTTGCAGGCAAAACGTGTAGACGTTTTCATACGTCTGCCCGAATTTTCGCGACAGCGTATCGGCAATCGCCTCCACGCCTGTGGAAACCGCCGGGAAGGAAATCGCGCCGGTGTTCACGACCATTTCCAGAACGGCGTCCGCAGCGAATACGCGCGTCATCAGATGCGGACGATTTTCGTCCTTTGCCTGGATGTAAGTGCGCACCAGGCTCTCGGCTGTGGGTCGTGAATATTCCGGCATGACTTTGCTCACGACTCAGATCACCGACAGATCGCTGTTGCGCAGGTCGGTGATCAGCATGTGGCCCGGCGCGTGGGTGATGCAGAACTCCGGTTTGGCCTCGACGATCACCGATTGCGGCGTCACGCCGCAAGCCCAGAACACAGGCAATTCGTCGTCACGAATATCCACCGCATCGCCGTAATCCGGCTTGGCGATGTCCTTGATGCCGATCAGCGCGGGATCGCCGATATGGACCGGCGCACCGTGGACGCCAGGAAAACGCGAGGTGATCTGGATCGCGCGGATCGCGTCGGCCGCCTTCAAGGGCCGCATCGACACCACCATCGGGCCATGAAATTTTCCGGCCGGATCGGTCGCGATATTGGTGCGATACATCGGCACGTTGCGGTTCTGTTCGATGTGGCGGATGCCGATGCCGCTTTCCAGCAGCGAATGTTCGAAGGTGAACGAACAGCCGATCGCGAAGGTGACCAGATCGTCGCGCCAGTATTCCCGGATATCGAAAGGCTCGTCGATCACCTTGCCATCGCGGAACACGCGGTAGCGCGGCGTGTCGGTGCGAATGTCGAGATCGGCGCCAAGCTGCGGAATGCGCGGGTCGCCGATCTCGGAAATGGCGATCAGCGGACAGGGCTTGGGATTCTTTTGACAGAAGCGGTGAAAGTCGCCGGCATCCCTGGCGGGCAGGATGGCGAAATTGACCTGCACATAGCCGGGTGCCAGGCCGGCGGTGGGCTTGGGCCATTCGCCATTGCGGATTGCGGCGCGCACGTCGGCTGGCAGTTGTGCTTTGAAGGATAAGGCGGACATGTGTTCTCCCGATGAACTGATGCGTCAGATAAAGGACAGCGGATTGCGGCGCGCGCCGATTTCTTGCTGTTGAGCAATCAGTATAGGAGCATCCAGTGATAGACGATAATCAAAAATAATAAGAACTTTTGATAGAATTTTCCGATCATGAAAATGTCACTGCAACAGCTGGAAACCTTTTACTGGATCGCACGTCTCGGTGGATTCCATGCCGCCGCGCGGCACCTGCACCTCACGCAGCCGACGATTTCCGCGCGGATTCAGGAGCTGGAGGACACGCTGGGCGTCAGGCTGATCGAACGCGGGCGGCAACGGATCGAGATCACGCCGGCGGGACGCGACGTGCTGGCGCAGGCGGAAAAAATGCTGCGGCTGGCCGATGAACTGGAAAATCTGCGCAACCGGCGCGACCCGATGCGCGGCCTGTTGCGTCTGGGGGCGAATGAATCCACCGCGATGTCCGGCCTGCTGGAATTGCTGGCCCAGCTCGACAAGCAGTACCCCGATTTGCGCATCGAGCTGACCATCGACGTCGGCGCCGCTTTGAGCAGGAGGCTGAATGCGCGCGAACTGGATGTCGCGATTCTGAGCGATCCCATTTCCGCGCCGCACGTCATCGATGAGGCGATCGGCATGGCGGATTTTCAGTGGGTCGCATCAAGCCGGCTCGCCCTGCCGCGAGGCGATTTCACGCCGGCCGATATCGCGGGGCGGCGCATCGTCGTCACGCCAGCCCCTTCGACACTCTATCAGGTGGCAGATGAATGGTTTCGCAGCGCGGACTGCGAACCCGAGAATCTCGGCACCTGCAATTCGATGCTGGTGATGACCAAGCTCGTCGCTGCCGGACATGCGGTGTCGGTGTTGCCGGTGTCGGTGGTGCGCGCGGAAATCGACGCCGGCATCATACGCACGCTCCCCGTCAAGCCGGCAATCGCACCGCGCCCCTATTACGTGTCCTACCTGCGGGAAGAACAAAAACTTGGCGGCGGCATCATCGTGCGGATGGCGCGCGAGATTCTGATGCAGAGCGGCCTGTTGATGCCGCTCTGATAGAGCGTCCAGCAAAAGGATTCCGAGGGTGTTGCGCCGCCTTGCCGTACAGCCGTACTGTCTGCGGCGACGCGCCTACTCAGAATTCTTTTGCTGGACGCTCTATGTGCTTCAGGCGGCGCGGAAGCGATTGATCGCGTCGCGCGTTTCCAGCGCCACGCGGCGGGCAGCTTGCGTGAAATCCTCGCCCGTCTTCTCATCGGTCTTCGCATACAGAATGGCGCGCGAGGAATTGATCATCATTCCAGTGCCGTTCGCGGTCTGCCCCGCCTTCACGGTCGCCTGAATGTCACCGCCCTGCGCGCCGATACCAGGCACCAGCAGCGGCATGTCGCCGACGATTTTCCTCACCTGCGCCAGCTCGTCCGGGAAGGTCGCGCCGACCACCAGCGCGCACTGGCCGTTGGTATTCCATTTCTCCGCCACCAGTTGCGCGACATGCTGATACAGCGGCTTGCCATCCACCTGCAGGAACTGCAGATCGGAGCCGCCGGGATTGGATGTGCGGCACAGGATGATGACGCCGCGGTCTTTCCATTCGAGATAGGGCGCAACGGAATCGAAACCCATGTACGGATTGACCGTCACGGCATCCGCGTTGTAGCGCTCGAAGGCTTCGCGCGCATACTGCTCCGCCGTCGCGCCGATGTCGCCGCGCTTGGCGTCGAGCACGATGGGGATGTGCGGATACTTCTGCCGCAGGTAAGCGCAAATCTCTTCGAGCTGGTCTTCGGCGCGCAAGGCGGCGAAGTACGCGATCTGCGGCTTGAATGCGCAGGCGGTGTCCGCTGTCGCATCGATGATCGCCTTGCAAAATGTCAGGATGGCATCCGGCTTGCCTTGCAGATGCGCAGGAAATTTCGCGATGTCCGGGTCCAGTCCGACGCACAGCAGCGAACTGTGGGCCTTCCACACGGCATTTAACTTGTTGATGAATGTCACGGCAGTATCTCGCTTTTCGAACAAAGCACATTGTAACGTGCCATGCTATCGTTTCGGCATGACATCACTCTCACGCAAAGACTGGATACTTCTTATTCTCCTGACCCTGTGCTGGGGCATCAACTGGCCGATCATGAAAATCGCCGTTCGTGATTTCCCTCCAATCACATTTCGCACCATCAGCATGATCGGCGGCCTGCCCGCCATCTGGCTGGCCGCACGCATGCAAGGCGCATCGCTCGCGATACCGAAAGGCAAGGCCGGGACCCTTATCAAACTGGCCATTCCCAACATGCTGATCTGGCATGTCTTCGTCATCCTCGGCGTCAAGATGCTGTCATCGGGCCGTGCGGCGATCCTCGGTTACACCATGCCGGTGTGGGCGGTACTGAGCGGCCTGATCTTCTTCGGCGAGCGTCCGACGCGCGCGGCGTGGGTCGGCATCGGCTGTGCGCTGGCCGGTGCGCTGCTGCTGATGTCGAGCGAGATCGGGCAACTGGCGGGGCAACCGCTCGGCAGTGTGCTGGTGCTGATCGCTGCGGCCGGATGGGGTTATGGCACGGTGCAGATGAAGCGCACGCGCATCGACATGCCGACCATTTCGCTCACGTTCTGGATGCTGACGCTGACCATCGTGGCAATGGCGGCCGCATCGCTGGTGCGCGAAAGCGCCGCGTGGCGCATGCCGACCGCCATCGAATGGGGCGCGATCGCATACAACGCGCTGATCATCTTCAGCTTCGCCCATGTGGTGTGGTTCAAGCTGGCGCGCACGCTGCCACCGGTGGCCTCCAGCCTGTCCGTGATGATGATCCCGGTGATCGGCGTCTTCTCCGGCGCATGGCTGCTCGACGAAACGCCGCATTGGCAGGATTACGGCGCAATGGCATTGATCCTGGCCGCGATGAGCACGGTGCTGTTGAAGCCGCGTGCGGCGCGTGTCGGCGAATGACGGATTTTTGGTTTGCACATCGTTCCAACGGAAAATTCTTTTGAAGGAAACACTGATGAAAAGCTGGCTGAAACTATTCATGATTGCCGCCCTGGTGTCGATGTTGAACGCTTGTGGCTACAACGATTTCCAGGCGAGCGATGAGCGCGTCAAGGCCGCCTGGGGCGAGGTGGTGAACCAGTATCAGCGCCGCGCCGATCTGATTCCCAATCTCGTCAATACCGTCAAGGGCTATGCCTCGCATGAACGCGAAACGCTGGAGGCGGTGACCAAGGCGCGCGCCGCCGCCACCAGTTTCCAGATCACGCCGGAAGTGCTGAACAATCCGGAAGCCTTCCAGAAGTTCCAGCAGGTGCAGGGCGAACTGTCGTCCGCGCTGTCGCGCCTGATGGCGATCTCGGAAAACTATCCGCAACTGAAGGCCGACACCAGTTTCCGCGATCTGCAATCGCAACTCGAAGGCACGGAGAACCGCATCACCGTCGCGCGTCAGCGCTACATTGCCGCCGTGCAGGACTACAACGTGCTGGCGCGCAGCTTCCCGACCAATCTGACCGCGATGGTTTTCAAGTACGACGTCAAGCCATCCTTCACGGTGGACAACGAAAAGTCGATCTCGACCGCGCCTGCGGTGAACTTCGGCAAGTGATCGCCGCTGCGCGATGACGATATTTCGCACGCTGCTGGCGCTTGTCCTCGCCTGCCTGCTGACGGCGGCAAGCGCGCAGGATTTCGTGCCGGTACCGCCGCTGCAATCGCGCGTCACCGACCTGATCGGCATGCTCGATGCCGGCCAGCGCAACACCCTGGAAAACGTGCTGAAGGAATACGAGGACCGCACCGGCAGCCAGATCGCCATCCTGCTCATCAGCAAGACCGAACCGGAAGCCATCGAGCAATACGGCATCCGCGTCTACGACGAATGGAAGCTCGGCCGCAAGGGCGTGGACGACGGTGTGCTGCTGCTTGTCGCCAGAGACAACCCTTCCTCATTGCGGCGCCTGCGCATCGAAGCCGGACGCGGGGTGCAAGGCTCGCTCACCGACGCGCAATCCAAGCGCATCCTGCAGGACGTGATCGCGCCGCATTTCCGCCAGAACGATTTTTACGGCGGACTGGCTGCAGGCGTATCGGCCATCACCAGCCTGCTCGACAAGGAAACGTTTCCATCGCCGGAGCGCAAGGCAGGCGAAGACGAGGAATTCGACACGATCCCGCTGCTGCTTTTCCTCGGCTGCATGGTCCTGTTCTTCCTGCTGTCCCGGCGCGACTCGCGGCGCTTTGCGCGACATGACCGCGGCTGGGGCCGCTCGTCCGGGGTTATCCTGGGTAGCGGCGGCGGTTTCGGTGGCGGCGGTTTTGGCGGGGGCGGCTTCGGAGGCGGAGGTGGCGGCTTCGGCGGAGGCGGCGGCAGTGCGGATGGCGGCGGCGCATCGGGGAACTGGTGATGACGACGATCGCACGACTGTGGAAGCATCTCTGCACGACGCAAGCCGCCGGCCGGCGCATGTTCCCCGAGCGCACATTGCACGCAATCGAGACTGCCATCGTCGAGGGCGAGACGCGGCATCGCGCCGAGGTGCGCATGATCGTCGAGCCATTCCTCAGCGTGCAGGCGGTGCTGAACGGCGTCACCCCGCGTGAACGGGCGCGCGTGCTGTTTTCGGACTATCGTGTCTGGGATACGGAAGAAAATTGCGGCGTGCTCGTGTACGTCAATCTGGCCGATCACAAGGTCGAGATTGTGGCCGACCGTGGCGTCGGACGGATCATTGCCGCCCATGACTGGCAGGCGATTTGCCGCACGATGACGGAAGGATTCGCACACGGCGATTCGCACGGCAGCGTGATCGCCGCTCTGCGGCAGTTGAACGCGCTGCTGCAGCAGCACTACCCGGACGACGGCTCGCGGCACAACCAGCTGCCGGACAAGCCGCTCATGCTCTAGAGCGGTTTCAGCCTGACTTGCCATAGCCAGAATGGCAAATGTATCGTTCACATTCGGCGGCATTGAATTGATCGAGCAGGGCGCCGAAGGCACACCAGAGGGTATCCATCGTGCGAGCTGCAGTTTTTCTGAGGAGCGTTTTGAACTTGGCAAAGACTTGTTCGATGGGGTTGTAGTCGGGGCTGTAAGGCGGCAGATAACGCACTTGTGCACCAGTGGTCTCGATGGCAGCAGCAATGCCGACGACCTTGTGCGAGCCGAGATTGTCCATCACCACGATATCGCCCGGTTGCAGCACAGGGGCCAGTACCTGTTGTACCCAGGTGCGAAAGGCATTGCCATTGATCGGGCCATCGAACACGCAAGGCGCCACCAGGCCGCCGGTACGCAAGGCGCAGACGAAGGTGGTCGTATGCCAGTGGCCGCAAGGCGCTTGCCCGAGACAGCGAGTGCCTTTCACGGAGCGTCCTCGGGCCGGCGTCATGCTGGTGCCGGCCCAGGTCTCATCCAGAAATACCAGGTGGCGCACGTCAAAGCAGCCCTGCTCGGCGGCCCAGTCACAACGCGCCTGCGCTACGTCCGGGCGCTCCTGCTCGGCGGCATGGAGCGTCTTTTTTTAAGGCTCAGCCCAAGCCGGGCCAGCGTCTTCCACATGGTAGTCACGCTCACCTGAACGCCATGCTCGGCATGCAGCCATTGGCACAACTGTTCCAGCGTTTGATCATTGATGGCTTGTACGCGCGCGGCCAGCACGTCTTCCAGTCCGCTCAGTTTCAACGGCACATGGTTGTGCTGGACACCCGCCGTATCATCCCCGAGTCGGTGCCGCCGCGAACGGGCCCTTGCCACGTACGATTTGCTTACCCTGAAGCGGGTCGCCACCTCGGCTATGGAACCGCTCGCGTTTAGCACGCGATCCCGTAAATCTTGCCCGTAGGCTTGTCCTGGATGCCACGCCATGACCGTGTCTCCTGCCGCTGCCAATCCCATTCGATCCTGCACCGATCCCGTAGTTCAACAGCTTTGTGACGCAGGTCAGGACAAAATTGCTCTAGTGTCCTGTAACGGACGAATGACATGCACCCCGCGACGCGTCGGCGTGCCTTGTCGGCCACCCCGAATCGCATCGCCATCCACATGCCACGCTTCCATTACAGACCGCTAACCGTCATTGCCGCGCGTCGGCGGCCCGCAGCCTCGCAATGCGCTCCTGATCGCTCGGGTGCGAGCTGAAGTAATCCGAAAAATCGGTGCGGTGTGGTTTTTTCCCGGCATCCTCGAGCGGCTCGTCCTCGCCTTCCACGCCCTCATCTGCATCTGCGAGCGCGTTGCCCATTCTTTCAAACAGGTCCGCCATCGGCGAAAGCGGCAAGCCGTTCTCGCGCATCATGTCGATGGCGTAGCGGTCCGCCTCGCGTTCAAAGTCGCGTGAGTACTTCTGATCCAGCAGGAACGTCGGTGCCGCTGCAGCCACGCTCGAGACATCACCGATCAGCAGATTGACGACCACCGCGGTGCCTGCCGTCTGCAGCAACTGCCGCAGCGAGTGATGTCGCTGCAGGTGGCCGAGTTCATGCGCCAGCACCGCGAGGACGGCGTGGTCATTGCGTGCCAATGTCACCAGCTGGTCGGTCATCACGATGATGCCGTTGGGCAGCGCGAATGCGTTGGGACCGATCCGGCTGTCGCGGAATTCCAATCGATACACGGTCTTTTCGCCGCGCGGCCGCGCGAGTTCCGCGAACAGTTGCCGCAGACGCGCCTGTTCAGCCGCATCGAGCCTGGACGGCCGCAGGTAACCCTCGTCGATCAGCTTCCATTGCCCGTCGCCGAGACTCTTTTCCAGCGATGCCGGCAAACGCTGCGCCAGTTTGTCGGCGGCCCATGGCAAGCCCCATTGATAGCCTGCAATCAGCAGCGTCAGCACAGTGATCAGCGCAATCAGGGACCATGCCCAGTTCTGCTGCCAGTGCACTACCCACGGATCGCGATAGCCGTTCTTTCGCAGCAGCTTGTCGAGAGAGCGATGCTGCACTTCCACGAAGCCGCCGTCCGGGAAGCGCATGATGCGCGGCGCGTGTTCAAGGCGCTCCGAGACGTTGAGTTTGGACAGCCTGACGCTGCGCCGTATGCCCTCGCCTGTCACTGCGATGACGCCTTTGTGCATCATCAGCGTGACTGGATGGCGGCGGGTGGTCTGGCCGTCGAAATAGGTGGCGCTGATCATAGGGCGATGTCGATATCGAAAAGATCACCGGCTTCCTGACCGATCGCGTCTGCGCGCTCCATCGTCTGATCTGCCAGAAATTCCTCCAGATTGCCGGAGGGGACCAAGCTCATGCTTTCCACGCGATACTTCACCAGCCGCACCGCCGCAAACGGCTTGTACAGGCCGCACGTCACGGTGATCAGCATCAGGTTCGATGCATGTATCCACAGCAGCTTGCGCGCGCTGACCGTGCTTTCGAATCGGTGATCGCTCAGTTCGGTGCTGTTCCAGACCAGATTCTGGATGCGGCTTTCCATGTAGGGCCGCACGAACAGGTAGAAGGCGTAGGCACTCAATACCCCGTACAGCAAGGCGAACAGCCAGCCGAACGGCGTATCCAGCAGGAACTGATAGGCGCGCGCAGTCAGCACGCCGAAGATGGTAGCCGGAATCGCGCCGAGAAAGAAAAAGCACACGGCCTTGCCGTACACCTTGAAGAAATCAGCCGCGCGCGCCTCGAAGAAGAACGGCGTCTGCCCGTAATCGGCGTTGTCATGCTGAAAGCGCTTCAACAGATAGTGCGCGAGCGGGACGGTCCCCGCCAAGGCCAGCACCGGCAGCACCACCACCAGCACAATCACGCCCCCCCCCGCGCGCTCGGAGAACGAGGTCGCGAGACTCCACACGAACAAGCCGATGAAGCCTAGCGTGATGGGAAACAGGATCAGCATGCGATACGCCGCGCCGACCGTACCGCGAAAATGAAAGCGCAAGCCTCGATAGCTTGAATTCGCAAGCTTGAAGTGAAATGCGCGCGCCAGCAGCCACGGCGTGATGGCAGCCAGCAGCAACGCCACGACGACTGCCGCCACGACGGAAACGTCATACGAAATCTTGTACGCGACCAGCAGTGCGAGGGCGAGGATGCGCCCCTTGAGGATGGCCTTCGGCTGGCCGTGATAGTCGAAGATCGAACCGGCGACGCGCGTGTTGCGATAGAAATATTGCAGACGCCGCACCTTCGCCCACGCCGAATAGATGCCGAGGGTCAGGACAGTCAGCAACAGGTTGACGACCCAGATGCGGAAATACTCCGCACCGGTGCCGGTGAATTCGAAACGCTGCGGCCCGATCAGCTCCTGTGCGGCCGGCGCCTCGGATGCCGCAGGATGCACGACGCCCGAGGCAAGCGGAGTCGCCGATGGACGCGCCCTTGTCCGCGCACTGGCAATGTCGTCGATGGTGTCCTGCGCCATGGATTCTCCCTGTACCGTGAGCGCCAGTATCGATTGGCGTTTTGCTCACATGAATCGGGCATTGTAGCCATGGCAACACAAATGCGGAATCACATGTTCATGGTGGATGGCGGTGCGACCCGGCTGCTCCACCCCGCTGCGCGACTGCGCCGCCTATCCGCGTTCAAACACCCATTGCAGCAAGGCGTCCTGCGCCTGCTGTCCGCGTTCGGCATTGCGGTGATTGATCAGGAAGACCACCACGTAACGCTTGCCGGAAGCGCCGAGAACATAACCTGCGATGGCGCGCACGCCTTCCAGCGTGCCGGTCTTGATGTGACCATTGCCGGCGACGGTTTGCATTGTCAGGCGTTTGCGCATGGTGCCGTCCAGTCCGATCAAGGGCATCGAGGCAATGAATTCCGGCATGGTCGGCGACTGGTATGCCGCCGCAAGCAGATGGCCGAGCGTCAGTGCCGAGATGCGTTCCGTGCGCGACAGCCCGGAACCGTTGTCGATAGCCAGTTCCGGCGCCTCGATCCGCTTTTTCGCCAGCCAGCGTTTCACCACGGCCGCGCCGCGCTCGGGTGTGGCGGGCAGCTGCAGCGCCTGATTGCCGATCGTCAGCAGCAATTGGCGAGCCATCACATTGTTGCTGTACTTGTTGATGTCACGGATGATTTCCGACAGCGGCGGCGATTGCCATTCCGTCACCAGCCGCGCGGTCGGCGGCACGATGCCGCTGCGCACCTCACCCGTCAAGGTACCGCCCAGCTCGGCCCAGATGCGCCGGAACACGCCGCCGAAATACTGCGCATGCGTCATTTGGTACGGATGGATGAACCACGCCTTTTCGCCGCAGGCGGTCGAGAACACGCCGTCGAAACGCGCGCCCTCGCCATTGAACTCGGGCTGCAGCCGGGCGCGCCAGTCGCCGCACTCGCCATTGGCCAGACTGGGCGAATGCACCGGAAAGCCGTCGACAGGCGGTTCCATGGTCAGGCGCACCAGACCCGCCGTCTGATCCGGCACGAAACGAAAGCTCAATGCCTTGTAATTGAGCAGCAGCGCGTCGGGCCCGGCGTTATATGGTTTCAGCGGATCGTTGTCGAAGCTCGCCGGATCGTATGCCGCCTCCTCGAATGCGCTGCGGTCCAGCAGCAGATTGCCGCGGATTTCACGGATGCCTTGCGCGCGGATGCGGCGCAGGAACAGCCAGAGGTTTTCCACCACCAGTTTCGGATCGCCGCTGCCCTTGATGATCAGGTCGCCATGCAATACCTCGCCGGCTTGCCGGCCGTCGGCGTATGCCTGCGTTTTCCATGTGAAGGCAGGCCCGAGGATATCGAGCGCTGCACCGGTCGTCACCAGCTTCATGGTCGACGCGGGGCTGAGCGGAGCGCCCCAGTTCGACGCCGTCATGACCGGTCCGCCGTCGACCTGCTGCACATACACGCCGATCGCATAAGGCGGAATCTCCGCCTTCTTCAGCGCGTCACTGACCACGGGCGGCAAATTCTGCGCCAATGCAGCACCAGCGATGACAAACAGGAAACAGGCTGCCGTGAGTCTCTTCAGAATTTGCATGGGATGGGGAATAATACGTCTCGCGCCATTATCCCACGCCAAGGCAAGCCCACCATGTCGAAAAGCAAGCTCTCTCACACCGCACCCTCCCCCGACCCGCTGGCGCTGGATAACCAATTCTGCTTTGCGCTCTATTCCGCGTCGCTGGCGATGACCAAGAGCTACAAGCCACATCTCGACAAGATCGGCCTCACCTATCCGCAATACCTGGTCATGCTGGTGCTGTGGGAGCAGGACGACGTGCTGGTCAAAAGCATCGGCGAGCGCCTGTTCCTCGATTCCGGCACGTTGACGCCCCTGTTGAAGCGACTCGAAGCATCCTCGCTCATCGCCCGCACGCGCGACGAGTCCGACGAGCGGCAGGTGCGCATCACCCTGACGCGTGAGGGCCGCGCATTGAAGAAGAAGGCGCAGCACATACCGCGCGAAATGCTGTGTGCCAGCGGCCAGCCGCAGCATGCGCTGGGAAGCCTGCGCGCCCAGCTGTCGGCGATACGGAACGATCTGGGGCGCGAGAAGGACTGAAGCCGCCGCATTTCGATTGTGATCGCTGAAGCAGTTCCGTCAAACCGGGATTTATATTGCGTACAATCTAATTGTGTATAATTTGTTTTCCAGGCGCTTCATCGATTCGGAAACCCTCAACCTCACAAAGGAAAACACCATGCAGATCCTGTACACCGCACAAGCCACGGCAACCGGCGGCCGCGACGGCCGCGCAGTCACCAGCGACAATCACCTCGACGTCAAGCTGAATACGCCGAAGAAACTGGGCGGTGCAGGCGGCGCGGGCACCAATCCGGAACAATTGTTTGCAGCCGGATACTCGGCATGCTTTCTATCCGCACTGAAATTCGTCGCGATGCACGCGAAGCTTGCGCTGCCCGCGGATGCGGCAGTGACGGCCGAAGTCGGCATCGGCCCGAACGGACAAGGCGGTTTCGGACTGGCGGCGGAATTGCGGGTGGCCCTGCCCGGCATGGAGAGGGAAGCCGCGCAGGCGCTGGTGAACAAGGCGCATGAGGTATGTCCCTACTCCAATGCGACGCGCGGCAATATCGAGGTGAAGGTAACGCTGGCCTGACCGCATTGCGCGGCCATGCCTTGATGGATGGACCCGGCAGGCCGCGCAGCCTGCCGGAGGGACTACCTAGAACGCCCAGCGCGCCTTGAGCGAGGCGGTTTGATTGAGGAAGCCGCTGCGACCCTCGGCGTCGTAGCGCAGCGTGATCTCGGTGCCGCCGGCCGTCTTGCGCGTCAGCCCCAGCCCGCCGCGCACGCTCCACGGCGTCTTGTCCGTGCCGTAGGTGGCGAACGCCGCCTCCGGCGCGCCCGCATACGCGGCCACGATCGTCGTGCCGTTGTTCAGCGCGTCGTACGCCGCGCCCACATTGGCCGTGAGCGTGGTCTGGTCGTCCAGGTTGTGCGTCAGCTTGCCGTCAAGCGACAGCAGCAGCTCGCGCGCGCTGCGGCTGTTGACGTTCAGGTTCAACGCGTCGGCGCCCGTCTCCTGATACGACTGGTCGCGGATCCAGATGTAGTCCATCCGCACCGAGGGCGTGAACGCGGTCTTCCCGTTCAGCGGCAGCACATGGCCGACGCCCACGCCAGCGTGTGCGGTCAGGCTCCGGTAGTCGGCGTGGGCCGTGCTGCCGGTAAAGGCGATGCTGCGGCTGCCCTTGTTGCGGTTCTGGCCGACATCGGCCTGGAAGTTCAGCTCGGTGCGTTCGTCGAGACTCACGCTGCCGTAGCCGAGCAGCTGGAACACGTCCACGTCCAGATGCTGCGGCGCGATGGCGGAATTGCCGTTCACGCGCGAGCTGGCGTAGGCGAAGCCCGCGCCGAAGCGGGCCCGGCCGTTGGTGGCGGCATCGGCCCCCAGCACGAAGCTGCCGGTGCTGGCCTTGAAGCCGGCGACGCCGTCGCGGTCGTCCTGTTTTGCCCAGGAGCCGAACGGCTTGAACCAAACATATTTGTCGCCCAGGAATTCGTCGCCCGAGGACAGTCCGCGGTTGGCCTCGATGCGGGCCTGCACCACGCGGTTGATGCCGGCGATCGAGCCGGTCGCCGCCGCCATCGAGCCGCCGTTCAATAGCGGCAGAGTCTGCGTCACAGCCTGCGAGACTTCCTGCCTGTTGGTCAGGCCGACGAACATGCTGGGGATCGTGCCGGAAGGGTTGGCCGCGATCAGCTGGTCGAGCACGACAGCCGCACCGGTCCCGGGCAGGTTGCCGGTTGCCTGCACGCTGCCCAGCACGGTCGGGCCAGGGGTTGGCGCGGGAGGCGTGCCACCACCAGTGCCCGTGCCTGTACCAGTGCCACCGCCTGTGCCACCACCCGTTCCGGCTGCCGCCTCCAGCGTCAGATGCACTGCATTGCCTTCCTTGACTGCGCCGAAGTTGAACAGTTCGGAGTTGTCCGTCACCTTGAACGTGCCATCGCTGTTGAGCGTGGTCGCGGTGATCACGTTTTCAAGACGCTTGACATTGAATACATGGCCTTTTTGCGTGACGTCGATGTCGATCTGCGCATTGCTGCCCAGATCTGCCGCGCCATTGACGGCCAGCTTGGCATAGGTGGTGTCATCGTTGACGCCAATCTGCAGCGCGCCGCTGGCGGCCTGCGTGTAGTTGCCTTGCACCGTGGCGCTGCTGCCGGCGCCGAGGATCAGCTTGCCGCTGTTGCTGACGCCATTGCTGGCGACCACGCTGCTGCCGTTGCCCAGCGCGAGCGTGCCGCTGTTGTCGAGTTTATCGACGAGCAGTGCGGCATTAGCTGCCAGCGTGACATTGCCCGCGGTAGTCGCGGCACCGCTGACGGTCAGTTTCGCTGCCGCGCCGCCATTGCTGCCGATCTGCAGTACGCCCGTGCCGGTCTGCGTGTAGCTGCCATGAATGGCTGCTGCGATCGTGCCGGCGTCTACTTTCACTGTGCCGGCATTGACAAAGCCATCGTCGCCGACGGTGATGCCGTTGGCCATGCCGGAGGTATTGGTGCCGGCCTTCAGCGTGAATTGCGCGCCATTTTCGACGATGACACCTTTGACATCGTAGGCATTGTCGTTGGCAAACACCGCGCCGCTGGCGACGGTGAAGTCGGTGTTCTTCGCGTAGACGTCGCCGATGAAACGTGCGGCGTTGCCTTTGGCGACGAGGCCGTTCAATGTGGCGGTGTCCGCGACCTGCACTGCGTATTTGGTGCCGCTGATGGTGCCGCCATTGCTGATGTTGCCGTTGATCTGACTGGTGCCGTTGACCAGAACGCCGAACTTGCCGCCCCCCATGGTGCCGCCGTCGTTGACGATATGACCAGTGACCTGCGCGCCGTTGCCCACGTAGATGGCGCTTTCATCCGTGCCGCCGGCAACACTGCCTGCGAGGATGCTGTTGCTGTTGTAGATCGCGATGCCGTCGGCACCCGCGGTCAGTGCCGAATTACTGCCATCTACCAAGATGCCGCGCCTTTTCCCCGAGATGGTGCCGGTGTTGTGGATCTTGCCGTTGAACTTGCCGGCATTCTCCACGCTGACCGCAGCCGTTCCACTGATGGTGCCCTCGTTGACGAGATTGCCGTTGACCACGCCCCCATAGACCCGGATGCCGACTTCGCCAACCGCACCGGTATTGCCTCCCTGGATCTTGTTGTTGTTGTAGAGCGCGATGTCATCCACACCAGCCGAGAGCGTACCGCCGGTGTCGAAGACCATGCCAAAAACCTTTCCGGAAATGGTGCCGGTATTGCGCAAGCCATCGGTAACCCTCGAGTTCGATGAAACGGTGAGACCGGCGCCGTAGCTGTAGTCACTGGCAATCGTGCCGCTGTTATTGATCCCGCCTTCCAGCAGAGCATTGTTGAATATCCGAATGGCGGGGCCGTCCACGCCTCTCACCTCCCCCCGATTGACGAGTCCGCCGGTAACTTTCGCGCCCATATACAAGGTGATGCCGACCGATTTCCCCTTGATCAGCCCGGTGCTCTCGTTGACGATACTGCCGTTCAAGGTTCCCGCGGTGAGGTAGATGCCGAAGCCACCAGACGTGGTGCCGGTACCCTCGATCGTGCCGGAGTTGAGAATGTTGCCGTTGATGGTGGTGGTGCTTCCTTTTATGTCCAGTGCGGTCGTGCCACCGGTAATGCTGCCCTGATTGACGATGCCGCCTGTGCCGACGGTCGAATCCTGCAGCAACACTCCGCTAGCGCTTCCGTGGATGCTGCTGCCGGTGCCGTTCAGGATCCTGCCGGAAATCGATGAACCGTTTTTAATGCGCAGGCCCGTCGCCGTGTTACCGGTGACGGTAGCGCTGATCTGGCCGCCATTGATGTTCTCGATGGTGCTCACGCTGCTCGCGTCCAGGGTCACGGAATTGTTGATTTGACCGTTGTCATTGATGATGGACCCGACGATGGTGGACTGCTTGACGAGGATCGCCTCGTCCTTGGTCACTGAAGCATTGACGGATGACAAGTTGCCACTATTGACGATGCTGCCGCTCAAGGTGCTGCCGGCGTTGATGCTGATGGCGCTGTCGCCGCCTGCTCTGACTGTGCCCCCCTGTCTGATGGTGATGCTGTCGGCCGCGCCGGATACCCAGATCGCCGGGGGAAAGGTGTCAATGATGTAAATCGTGCCGCCGTTGTCGATCGTCACGCTGTCGCCGCTGGTGCCGAGAGCGCAGTAGTCGTTAATTGGGTTGCTTGTGTTGATGGTGTTGCTGCCCGTGTGGCAGAGATTGGCGGCCAGTGCTGAGGTCGAGCCCAATGCCAATAGCGCGGCGGCGGCCAGTGCGGTGCAGGTGGACGACGGTCGGCCGCGGCTGGCGGCTTTTTCGTGAGTGACGATATAGCCGGCGCGGGCCTTGCTCCAGACGATGCGGTAGGACTTGTTCACGTGTAATTCCTCTATCTTGTGTGGCGCAACATGCGCACTATTTTTGTGATTCCATACGGAAACATAGCTAAAAATCGCTGCGCGAAACTGAGCAAAAATGAGCAAACCTAAGAGGTACTGAGGTGAGAGGTGGGAAGGAAGGCGAGGAGCGTTCTGGCAAGCGGCGTTGCACCGCCTGCCAGGGGTGGGAGCAGCAGGATTAAAACGCCCAGCGTGCCTTGACCGAAGCGGTCTGGTTGAGGAAGCCGGTCCGGCCCTCGGCGTCGTAGCGCAGCGTGAGCTCGACGCCGCTATCGGTCTTGCGCGCGACACCCAGCCCGCCGCGCACGCTCCATGGCGTCTTGTCCATGCCATAGGTGGCAAAGGCCGCGCTCGGCGCGCCGGCATAGGCCGCGACGATGGCCGCCTTCTCGTTCAGCAAGTCGTACCCGGCCCCGAGGTTGGCGGTCAACGTGGTCTTCGTATCCAGGTTGTGCGTCAGCTTGCCGTCGATGCCCAGCGTCAGCGCGCGCGCGCTGCGCCCATTCACGTTCAGGTTCAACACCCCGGCGCCATTCTCCGCATACGACTGATCGCGGATCCAGGTGTAATCCAGGCGTGCCGACGGCGTGAAGTTGGTCACCTCGTTCAGCGGCAGAACGCGGCCCAGACCCAGGCCGGCATGCGCGGTCAGGCTCTTGTAGTCGGCACTGGCCGTGCTGGAAGTGAAGGCGATGGTGCGGCTGCCCTTGTTGTTGTTCTGGCCGACATCGGCCTGGAAGTTCAGCTCGGTGCGTTCGTCGAGGCTGACGCTGCCGTAGCCGAGCAACTGGAACACGTCCACATCCATGCGCTGCGGCGCGACGCTGGAATTGCCGTTCACGTTCGAGCTGGCATAGGCCAGGCCCGCGCCCAGGCGCACACGGCCGTTCGTGGTGCCATCCAGGCCCAGCACGAAGCCCTTGGTGCTGGCCTTGAAGCCGGCGATGCCGTCCTGGTCATCCTGGCGGGCCCAGGAGCCGAACGGCTTGAACCAGACATATTTGTCGCCCAGGAACTCGTCGCCCGAGGACAGGCCGCGGTTGGCCTCGATGCGGGCCTGCACCACGCGGTTGATGCCGGCGATCGAGCCGGTCGCCGCCGCCATCGAGCCGCCGTTCAGCAAGGGCAGGGTCTGCGTCACCGCCTGCGACACTTCCTGTCTATTGGTCAGACCGACGAACATGCTGGGGATCGCGCCGGAAGGGTTGGCCGCGATCAGCTGGTCGAGCACGGTGGCCGCGCCGACGCCGGGATGGTTGCCGGTGTCTTTCACGCTGCCCAGCACGGTCGGGCCTGCGGGGGGAGTGCCACCGCCGCCGCCAGGCCCGCCACTACTTCCGCCGCCGGGTTCTCCACCGCCCGTGTCTGCCGCCGACTTCAGTGTCAGGTGCACCGCATTACCTTCCTTCACTGCGCCGAAGTTGAACAGCTCCGAGTTGTCCGTCACCTTGAACGTGCCGTCGCTGTCGAGCGTGGTCGCGGTGATCACGTTTTCCAGACGCTTGACGTTGAATACATGGCCCTTTTGCGTGACGTCGACGTCGATCTTCGCATTGCTGCCCAGATCTGCCGTGCCATTGACGGCCAGCTTGGCATAGGTGGTGTCGTCGTTGACGCCGACCTGCAGCACGCCGCTGGCGGTCTGCGTGTAGCTGCCTTGCAGCGTGGCGCTGGTGCCGGCACCAAGCGTGACCTTGCCGCTGTTGCTGACGCCGCCCGTGGCGACCACGCTGCTGCCATTGCCCATTGCGAGCGTACCGCTATTGGTAAACAGCGCGCCGGTCTTCAGGCTGCTGTCCTTGCCGAGCGCGATCTTGTCGCTGTTGGTCAAGGCGCCGCCGATGTCGAGCGTGGCGTTATGCAATTCGACCGTGCTGGTGTTGCTGAATGTGCCATCGACCCGCAGCTTCGCAGCGGCGCCGCCGTCGGCGCCAATCAGGAAACTGCCGTTCTGCACGACGTTGCCGTGAATGGCGTCGGCGGTCACGCCGGCATTCACGACGACCGTGCCATCATTCTTGAAGCCGTCGCTGCCGACCGTGATGCCGTTGATCATGCCGGAGGTTGTCCCGCCTGCTCCCAGAATGAAGCGCCCGCCGTTTTCGACCGTGAAGCCCTTGACGTTGTACGCATTTTCATTGGCAAACACGGCTCCGCTGGAGACGAAGAAACCGGTATTGGACGCCAGCACCCCTCCCAGTATGCGCGCGCTGCTGCCGCTGACGTAGATGCCTGAAACGGAACTGCCGCTTACCGCGATCCCGAATCGGGAGCCGTTGATGGTGCCGCTATTGATGATCTTGCCGGTGACCTGACTGCTGTTGATGGAAATGGCGAACCAGCCGCTGATGGTGCCGCTGTTGACGATGTCGCCGATGACCTTGGCGCCGGTGTCGAGATTGATCCCGGCCGCCGCCGCATAGGAGCTGGCGCCGGACGTGATGGTGCCGCTGTTGTCGAGCGCCACGCCGCTCGCATCCGCACCCAGCTCCGCATTGTTTTTCAGCGAAAGGCCGAACTGCACGCCCTCGATCGTGCCGCTGTTCTTGATGCCGCCGGCGATGCTGCTGTCGTCCATGACGATGCCGATCATGTGGCTGGCCGTGCCGCTCTTGATGGTGCCGCTGTTGTCCAGCCCGCCCGCCAGCTGCGATTTGGTGCTCATGCTGAGGGCATGGGCACCGGAGATCGTCCCCTGGTTGACGAGGCCGCCCAGGAGCTTGTTGCCGGTCATGGCGATGCCATAGCCGGCGCCGGTGATGCCGGCTCCCGTCGCGTTGGTGAGGCGGCCGTTCAGGGTGTTGTTCGACAAGCTCATGCCAGGGCCGGTCGTTCCGGACACGGCGATGGTGCCGTAGTTGTCGATATTGCTGCTCATGGTCGTTGCGCCAATGATCACACCCGAATCAAACCCGGTGATGCTGCCGCGATTGACAAAGCCATCCGGGCCGAGCGGGGTGTTGTAGATCTGCATGCCCCATCCCTGGCTGGACGTGATGCTGCTGGTCGCATCGTTGAGCACCCCGCCTGTGACCGTTGAATCGACCAGCGAAATGCCGATCGCCCGCGTGCCCGTCGGCAGGATCTGGCCGCCATTGATGTTGCGCACCGAGCCGACACTGGAATTCTTCAGGTACACGGTGTTGGTGATCGTGCCGCCGTCGTTGTCGAGCGAACCGGCGATCGTGGTGCCGACGGCGGAAATCGCGCCATTCCCGAGGAAGGTGCCATTGCTGACCGATGACAGCGTGCCGCGATTGATGATGCTGCCGGAGAGCGTGGTGCCGTTTTGCAGGCTGATGCCGACCAGGTTGGCGCCGGATGAAATGGTGCCGTTGTTGATGATGTCGCCGATCGCTCCGGAAACCTTGACGGCTGGTGTGTTCGCCGTTGGCACCATGATGGAACCGGCATTGGTCACCGTCAGGCTGCCGCCGCTCAGGGTGCAGTCGTCGTCAGCGGTCTGGACAGTGTTGATGGTATTGGCGCCGGGGCCGCAGACATTGGCTGCCAACGCAGGTACCGCGTGCAGAGCCAACACTGCGACGGCCGCTATCGCCGACTTGCAGGTGCTTGAGGGCTTGCCCCGGCTGGCGGCCTTTTCATGGGTGACGATATAGCCGGAGCGGGCCTTGCTCCAGACGATGCGGTAAGACTTGTTCATGTTCGATTCCTCTTCTTGTGTGCAGTGCAGCGTGCGCAACATCGCTTGACGACATGGAAGAGGAAAATACCGAAAAGTTGCCGTGTGGAATTGAGCGAATCTGAGCGATACCCGACCAAAACAGTCGGATATGCATGGCGACACAAGGAATGGGAAGTGCGGAGATGGAAGTGCGCCGACGCGCGGGCCGGCCTTGGCGGAACAAGCGGTTCAGGCCGTACTCGCCTCCATCGCCGATGCCGATGCAGGCGCTGGTGCGGCGGGATTGAGGGCATCCGATTTGTTATCCGGCAGCAGCAGGGAAAATGTCACGCTGCCTGTCGCGGCGTCGTTTTCCAGCCACACCTCGCCCGCATGCATTTCCGCGATGCGCTTCACCAGATAGAGTCCCAGCCCCGCTCCCGGCTTGTGCTGCGCGGAACGTCCACGGAAGTATTTCTGGAACAGACGCGGGACTTCATCTTCGGGAATCAACTCGCCGCGATTGCGCACCGAGATGCATAGCGTGTGTCGCGCGCCCTCCTCCCGTGCTTCGGCTTGCACATGGATCGCCTGCCCGCTCGTGGCGTGACGGTCGGCATTGCTCAACAGGTTGCGCAGCCCCACCTGCAGCAGCCCCTTGTCGCATGTGAACTGTGCCGGCAACGGCTGCAGCGACATCGATATCCGGCCCTGTGGCCATTCGTTCACGATGCCTTCAATCAGTTGGCGCGGGTCGCACGATACCGGCTTGAATGCGGTTGCGCTGTCTTCCATGCGGTCCGCCGTCAGATATTCATCGACCAGCGCGGCCATGCGGTGCGCCGCATTCCGCAGATTCTGGCAACGGGTCAGCGTCTTTTCGCGCACGGCATCCAGATTTTTTGCAATCTGCTGCGCGGTGGTGGTGATGATGGCAAGCGGCGTCCGGAATTCATGCGAGACCATCGCGACGAAATCCTGCTGCTCTTCCTTGATGCGCCGCTCCACGTCCAGCGCCTTGCGCAACTCCTGCTCGAGCTGCACGCGCTGCGCGATTTCCTGCTGCAAGGCGGCGGTCCGCCTGGCGACCTGATCTTCAAGGCTATCGTTAAGCTGGCGCACCGCGCGCACCGTTTCCGCCTGCGCCATCTCCTTGTCACGTCGCAGCTCGTCGTAACGCAGATTCAGCCGCAAGCTCATCAGCGTCATGTGCAGGAGCGCGCCGATCGCAACGGCATGATTGGTCCAGAAATTCGTCGGCACCACAGCCATGTTGCGCAGAAAACTGACCACCACGCCCGCATAGAAAATGCCGAACGCCAGCAGGAAGAAGCGCGCCGGCTTGTGTCCATGGATGAGCATCCATAGCGACAGACTGATGAACACCACGACCAGAAGCATCGCCAATTGCTGCACCAGGATCATGCCGGCGGCAAAACGCCCGGCCAGTATCAGGCCGATGCCGATCGCGGCAACTCCGCATGCGCTTGCCAGCACCAGTTTGCTGAATCGGGGCCGCATCGCCGGCAACTCCATCTGCTGCACCGCAAAATACACGCCTACGGCCAGACTGCAGCAGATCGACATGCCCAGCAGCGGGTCCGAAACGCCGACCGGCATGTCGAACAATTGCTGGGGAATCGCAACGGTCATCAATTCCGTCAGCGTGTGGAGCGACACATACAGCAGGTACCAGCCGCTCTGCGCCTCTCTGGTCATGCGCCAGAAGAAGGCATGCAGCACGATCAGGAGCACGTAAAAACCGAAGTACAGACCGTAGTAAAGATACTCGCGCCGCGAAAAGTCGTTGAAGGCCGTGCGCGGCCAGATTTCCAGACCGGTGGACATCGCATTCTTGCTCTGCAGGCGCACCAGCCAGATCTCGCGCCCGGCCGCCTCCATCCGTACCGGAAAGACGACATTGCGTGCATCCACGGCCCAATTGGAGCGTCCCAGATTCTCGCCGGCGGCCTGTTCCGACCAGCCCTGCGCGCCATCCGGCCGGTACAGGCGGACATCGTCCAGCAAGGGATTCGTGAATCGCACCGACCAGTCCTGCGGCGCGTCCGCCTGTCGTTCCACCTCCAGCCGCAGCCAGATCGTGTCCGACGTGTAGCCGGCACTGGCCGCGCCCGGCAACGCCTTCCAGCTGTCCGAAGACTGTGCCGCGTCGGCAGTCATGCGGCCGCCGGCGTCATGCAGCAAGCTCATGTGCCCGCTGGCCGAGAACTGACGCACGCCGGACTGCAGGGTCAGCGCAGACTGCGCAAATCCCGACAGCGGAAGCAGGACGGCAAACACAAACAGGATGAGAGGCAGATGGATGAACGGCGGGCGGATGAAGGACAGGCATTTCATGGCGGCCGAGAATAGCATGCCAAATGCCCGCCGCGTGCACACGGCGCGACGTCGCGGCCGCGATTGTCAAAGATGCGACACCGCTCAGAAATGCTCAGATAAATTTCTGCCTGTATCGACTATCCTTACGCGATGCAGAACCTCATTTTGCTCGAAGACGAAATCGTACTGCGGCAGGAACTTGCCGAATTCCTGACCGACACCGGCTATCAGGTCGATGCCGCCGCCAGCCTCGCCGAGTTCCAGCGAATTTACGACCCGGCCGTGCATCGCATCGCCGTCATCGACCTGACGCTGCCCGACGGCGACGGCATGGTATTGATACGCCAGCTGCGCCAGCAAGGCCACAAGCTCGGCATCGTCGTGCTGACCGCGCGCCGGACCACGCCCGACAAGATCGCGGGGCTGGACGAAGGCGCGGACTACTACCTGACCAAGACTGCGGACCTCGACGAACTTGCGGCGACGCTGACCGCGCTCAGACGCCGCCTCGGCGAACCCGAAGCGACCGGACGCTGGGTCCTGGAAATGGCCCCCCGCCGCCTGCAGCCTCCGGGTTTTCAGGCAATCGCGCTGTCGCAACAGGACGTGACCGTATTGAGCACGCTGATGGCAGAGCCGGGAAAAATCATCAGTCGCCAGGAGATCGTCCACGCGCTGGGCGAGGATTTCATGGTGTACGACCAGCGCCGGCTGGACACGCAAATGCGCCGCCTGCGCCGCAAGGCCGAGCAGGCCACCGGCCTGGCATTGCCGGTCAATACCGCACGCAATGCGGGCTACCGCTTTTACGCCGAGGCGGAAATCCGTGACTGAGCGGCATCACCCTTCCCATTGGCGGAAAACAAGCGTCCCCGACATTCGCGGTTCCTCCATTTATCGGGATTGCCCCTGGCTCCGATGCATGGAGAATCGCGTTGCAATAGCGGCAAGTGGAAATGTTTTATGAAACTGCAATCCTCCGCTTACTTATCCTCATCATTGCCGGCTTCTGCTGCTGCGGCCGCCAGAGCTCCAGCCATGGCATCAACGCTGCCGCCGCCACCGTTGCCGCCTGGTGAGCTGCCCAGACCGCTGACTGCCTGCAGCGCACCGTCGTAACTCGCTACCAGCGCGGGGTTGCCCACGGCTGTCGCTGCGGCACTGCCGTAACTGACGGTCAGGACGCCGTTGACAAAATTCAGCGTGTAGTTGCCGGCCTCAAGTCCGCCCGCTGCAATGGTGTAGGTGCCGACCGTGCTGGCACCTTGCGCGCTGCCGCGGTAGATCAGGCTGCCTGTCAGCTCGACCGGCGTCTCGCCTGCGACGAATCCGCTGTAGATAACGCCGTTGCCGCCGCTGTAGGCCGCGCCTGTTGCCAGTTTGTTGTCGTTGTTGGCGGTGACTATCAGGTTGGCTTTGTCGATGTTGGCCGTGGTGCTGGCCGTGCTGTTGAAGCTGTAGTTACCGGCGTCGGTGCCACTGGCGCTGATGCCGGTAACGCTGACGACTTTGCCGTTGCCGGCGTTCTTGTCGGCAAAGAGTGCACTGCCACCAAAGTTGACGGTGTCGCCCGCCAGGATGCCGCTGCTTGCCAGCGCGGTGGTGCTGGCTGTGGTGCCGTCATAGCTCTTGTTGGCGGTGTTGGCTGCCACGGTGACGCCGAGCTGGTTGATGTCGGCCGTCGTCGTGGCGCTGGTGGATGCCAGCTGGTAGTTGCTGACCAGACCACCCGCGCCATCGGCAAGGCTGTAGCCGGTGGCCGTGACGGTCTTGCCGCTGCCCGCATTCTTGTCGGCGAAGGTGGCGGTGCCGGTCTGGCTCAGGGTCAGCGCTTCGCCGCCGACCAGGCCGCTCAGCATGCCGATGCTGCTCAGGGTGGCGGCGGTGCTGCCGTCGTAGGTCTTGTTGTCGGCGACCGCGCCGGTCACGGTAACCGTGGCCTTGCCGATGTCGGCGGTCGTCGTGGCGCTGGTGGAAGCCAGCTGGTAGTTGCCGGCCAGCCCGCCCGCGCCATCGGCAAGGCTGTAGCCGGTGAGCGTGACGGTCTTGCCGCTGCCGGCATTCTTGTCGGCGAAGGCGGCGCCGGTCTGGCTCAGGCTCAGCGCTTCGCCGCCGACCAGGCCGCTCAGCGTGCCGATGTTGCTGAGCGTGGCAGAAGTGCCGCCGTCATAGGTCTTGTTGTTGGCGGTTGCGCCGGTCACGGTAACCGTGGCCTTGCCGATGTCGGCGGTCGTCGTGGCGCTGGTGGAAGCCAGCTGGTAGTTGCCGGCCAGCCCGCCCGCGCCATCGGCAAGGCTGTAGCCGGTGAGCGTGACGGTCTTGCCGCTGCCGGCATTCTTGTCGGCGAAGGCGGCGCCGGTCTGGCTCAGGCTCAGCGCTTCGCCGCCGACCAGGCCGCTCAGCGTGCCGATGTTGCTCAGCGTGGCAGAAGTGCCGCCGTCATAGGTCTTGTTGTTGGCGACCGCGCCGATCACGGTAACCGTGGCCTTGCCGATGTCGGCGGTCGTCGTGGCGCTGGTGGAGGCCAGCTGGTAGTTGCCGGCCAGCCCGCCCGCGCCATCGGCAAGACTGTAGCCGGTGGCTGTCACCGTCTTGCCGCTGCCGGCATTCTTGTCGGCGAAGGCGGCGCCGGTCTGGCTCAGGGTCAGCGCTTCGCCGCCGACCAGGCCGCTCAGGCTGCCGATGCTGCTCAGGGTGGCAGAAGTGCCGCCGTCGTAGGTCTTGTTGTCGGCGGTTGCGCCGGTCACGGTCACCGTCGCCTTGCCGATGTCGGCGGTCGTCGTGGTGCTGGTGGATGCCAGCTGGTAGTTGCCGGCCAGACCGCCCGCGCCATCGGCAAGACTGTAGCCGGTGGCCGTGACGGTCTTGCCGCTGCCGGCATTCTTGTCGGCGAAGGCCGCCCCTGTCTGGCTCAGGGTCAGGGCTTCGCCGCCGACCAGGCCGCTCAGTGTGCCGATGTTGCTGAGCGTGGCAGAAGTACCGCCGTCGTAGGTCTTGTTGTCGGCTACCGCGCCGGTCACGGTCACCGTCGCCTTGCCGATATCGGCGGTCGTCGTGGTGCTGGTGGAAGCCAGCTGGTAGTTGCCGGCCAGTCCGCCCGCGCCATCGGCAAGGCTGTAGCCGGTGGCCGTCACCGTCTTGCCGCTGCCGGCATTCTTGTCGGCGTAGGTCGCCCCCGTCTGGCTCAGGGTCAGCGCTTCGCCGCTGACCAGCCCGCTCAGTGTGCCGACGTTGCTGAGCGTTGCAGTGGTACTGCCGTCATAGGTCTTGCTGTCGGCGACCGCGCCGCCGACCGTGACGGTGGCCTTGTTGATACTGGCCGCGGCGGTGCCGCCGGCGGCAATGGTGTAGTTGCTGGCAAGCCCGCCATTGCTGCCGTTTGCCAGAATGGCGCTGTTAACCGTCACCAGATTGGCGCTTGCCACATCCTTGCTGTTGAAGCTTGCGGTTGTGCTGCTTACCGTCACCGTCTCCGATCCAACGAAACCTGTCAGACCGCCAAGCACTACGCTCGCGGTTGTGTTGCCGTCATACGTCTTGTCGGCCGCCGTGGTGGTGTAGCTCAGCGCCTTGGGCGTGATGTCGCCTGTCGTTGTGGCGGTGGTGGAGGCCAGCTGGTAGTTGCCGGCCAGCCCGCCCGCGCCATCGGCAAGACTGTAGCCGGTGATCGTGACGATCTTGCCGCTGCCGGCATTCTTGTCGGCGAAGGTCGCCCCCGTCTGGCTCAGGGTCAGGGCTTCGCCGCCGACCAGGCCGCTCAGCGTGCCGACGTTGCTGAGCGTGGCAGAAGTGCCGCCGTCGTAGGTCTTGTTGTTGGCGGTTGCGCCGGTCACGGTCACCGTGGCCTTGCCAATGTCGGCGGTCGTCGTGGCGCTGGTGGATGCCAGCTGGTAGTTGCTGGCCAGACCACCCGCACCGTCGGCAAGACTGTAGCCGGTGGCTGTCACCGTCTTGCCGCTGCCGGCATTCTTGTCTCCGAAGGTGGCGGTGCCGGTCTGGCTCAGGGTCAGGGTTTCGCCGCCGACCAGGCCGCTCAGACTGCCGATGTTGCTGAGCGTTGCGGTGGTACTGCCGTCATAGGTCTTGTTGTCGGCGACCGCGCCGGTGACCGTGACGGTGGCTTTGTTGATGGTCAGCCCGCCGCCGCTAATGTCGTAGCCCTGCTGGGTCGAGTAGTAGCCGCTGTTATAGAAACCGGCATTGCTGCCGCTGGCGGCGCTGCCGACCACGCCGGCGGTGGCGGTGCTGACGCCGGTCTGAGTGGTGCCGTTATAGGTGGCCGTGGTATCGGCCAGCGTCAAGCTGGTCAAAAAGCCGCGCAGCAGCGGCATGCTGTTGCCGTCGTAAATGCGCCAGGCGCTGCTGGAGCCGCCCTGGGTAGCCATGTCCCAGCCGGCAAAGGTCGAAGCCTGCTGCATTTGCGCCGTGGTGACGCCGGTGCCGCCTTCGCTGCCCGCCTGGCCGGAGGTTTGGGTATTCCAGAAGCTGTTGTTGACGCCACCGCCGTTTTTCCCAACCAGCCCGCCGACGAATCTGACGCCCGTCACCGCTCCCGTGGCGTAGCTGTTGTTGATGGTAGCGTTGTTGGCCCCCACCAACCCACCCGCACCATAGTCTCCGGCCGTCACTGCCCCGGTGGCGTAGCTATTGGTGATGGTGCCGCCGTCTTGGGTGCCTACCAACCCGCCGGCATAATCACGCGTCCTTACCGCTCCGGTGGCGTAGCTATTGGTGATGCTGGCGGTGCCTACCTGGCTGGCTACCAAACCGCCGGCGGCCACTTCAGTACCATTCACCGTCGCCGTGCTGTAGCTGTTGGTGATGCTGCCATTAAAGTTCGTCCCCACCAGCCCGCCGACTTTGTTGGTGGCCCCCACCGATCCAGTGGAGTAGCTGTTGCTGATGCTGCCAAAATTCATCCCCACAAGCGCGCCGACGTTGTAATACCCGTTGATCGAAGCGCCGGTCATTCCAACATTGCGTATGCTGCTGCCGCTGCGGGTATAGCCAAACAGGCCGACATCTCCCAACCGGGCCGTACTGGGAATCCTGTTGATGAACAGGTTGCTGATGGTGTGACCCAGCCCGTCGAACCTGCCGGTAAAGTCGGCACTCTGCGTACCTACCGGGAGAAAGCCTTTGGCGCCATCCCAGCTGCTGGTAACGCTGGCGTCGATGTTACTGCCCAGCACGTATTTGCCCGACAAATTGTTCGCCATCGCCTGCAGGGCGTTGACGTCTTGAATCACGGTGTAGACGTCGCCGTTCATCGTCAGCGCGCCGCTACCGCTGAAGTCCACCCGTCCGAGAAAGCCGTTGCCGGTCAGCGCCACGTTGACGCTGCCGCCCGCCACAGCGGGATCGGCACCGTTGGCGGTGCCCGTGTTCATGCTCAGGCCGGCGCTGCCGGTGGCTGACATCACGGCGTTGATGTTGACGTTGCGCGCGGCGGTCAGCGTCAGCGTGTTGGCGCTCCAGCCCACGACGTCGTTGACGTTGATGTCGCCCGAACCTGACGCATTGCTTCCGCTGCTGGAGAGTATCTCCACATTGCCGTTTGTCAGATTGCCGCTCAAGGTGGCACCGCTGATGTCGCCGCCGACAGCGGCGATGGTGAAGTCATGCGGGTCTATCAGCCAGTTGCCGTTCGTTCCACTTGTTCCGCCGGTTCCAGCCCCGGCTTTGGTCGTGACCTGCGCGCCTTCTGCGACCTTGACATGCGCAGCGCTGGTTTCAATGAAGCCGCCATTGCCACCGTTGGGTGCGCTGGCGTCCAGCGTGCCGCCCACATTGACCGTGCCTGTTTCCATGTCGCCCATCAGCATGATGCGGCCGGCCTTGTTCTGCATGGTTCTGGCTTCAATCACACCGGTGTTGTTGACAGCGGCAGTCGTCAGCGCATCGGCAGCCTTTGCCGAGAGCAGCACCTGCCCGCCGTCGACCCGGATCAGTTGCCGGTTCTCTGCCAATGCATTGATGGCACCCTGATCGATGCTGTAGCCCAGCAGGCTGCCGTTGTCTAGGTTGAGGGTGACCTTGTTTCCTGCGGCCAGCAAGGCCGTGCCCAGGCTGGCTGTCATGACGCCTTCGTTACGCACTTCAGGCGCGAGCAAGGCGAGGTAGCCGCCAGGCGAGGCGTTGAGCGTCCCCCGGTTGACGACCGAACCGCTGCCATTGCCACTGCCCGCAAGGACGTTGTTGCCGGCCATGAAGTCGGCATTGCTCATGCTGAGCGTCGATGCAACCAGGCCACCCACATTGACCTGGCTACCGGCGCCAAACAGCACGCCGTTGGGGTTGAGGATGAAGACCTGGCCATTCGCTGTCAGGCTGCCGAGCAATTCGCTCGGGCTGGTACCGGTGATGCGGTTCAGCGCAATGGCCTGGGCGTTGGGCTGGTTGAAGATGAGGGCTTCGCCGGCGGCGGTGGAAAGATTGAGCCAGTCGATGGCCAGGCGCTGGCTGCCTTGGGTGATAGTGGTGGCGTTGCCGACTGTGGAAACATTGCCGGTGCCGGCCACGACTGCGGCATTTGCCGCATCAGCCGCCTGGGCTTGTGGCGTGAAGAAGGCCAGCGCAGCCAGCAGGGTGACGCCGCCGTAACCCACTGAACCGACCTTGACGCTGCTGCGGCTTGAGCCGCCCTTGCCGCGCCCCCTGGCGTTCTCGGCCACGACTGTCCAGAGGTTCAAGGTGGTGTTCCAGATCAGGCGGTAGATGCGGTTCATGATGTTTTCCTTTAAGCGTTTTCGATCACGGCCGACGGACAATCAGCCCACGCGTCTCATTTCTTGTCTCTTCTAAAGAGGGCCTGACAAAATGAAGCGAAGCGGTTCTGAGTAGACGCGCCGCCGCAGACAGTACGTCTGTACAGCAAGGGCGAAGCAGGGAATTCGCAAAGCATGCTTTGCGCCTGCATAGCAGCCTTGGCTTGCCAGCCAAGGTGCGCCCTGCAAGGGACGCAACGCCCTCAGAATCATTTTGTCAGGCCCTCTAAAGCGCCACAGCGGCCTGCAGCCAGAACACAGGCGACCGAGCGGCAGACACCGGGATCGACGTCGGCAAGTCGGCGCTGGTGCGCCAGGCCAGGCTGGCCTTGAGTTGTACCCTGTCCAGGCTGGCGTTCAGGCCCAATCCCGCGCCCGAAAGCGTTCTGCTGTTTGCTGCGGCCGCGCCAAACGGGGTTTTGTTGATCGTGACCGAGCCAAAGTCATAGAACAGCACGCCCTGCACTCTGGGCATCAGGTTGTGGCGCAGCTCCAGCGTGGCCAGGTAACCTTCATCTCCCGGCGCCTCGGCAATGGGATAGGCGCGTACCGCCGTCGGCCCGCCCAAACTGAACTTCTCGGAAGAATCAAGGTTCTTGCTGGCCTGCTGCCCGATGATGGACATGGACAGGAAGGTGGCATTGGTAAAGCGCTGCAGGCGGCTGGCGCTCCAGATGAGCTTGCTGTAGCGGCCATCGGTCTGGGCCGATGCAGCGTCAATGGCCAACGCCGTCGGAGACTGAATTTTGAGATTGCCCAATGCCAGAGACAGGTCAAAGCTGTTGATGCCGCCGCCTGCCAGCGCGTCCTGCAGATTTCCCGACAGGCCCAGGCTCGTGGTCTGGACTTTCTTCGCGGTGGCGGTGGACGTGGCGTCTACATAGTCATTGAGCCGCTTGTCTTCGAAAGAGATGGTGCCGTTCAGGTTTTTGAGCTGGCTGCGGATGAAGGGGTAAGCCGCATAGATGGTGCCGCTGCTGGCGGTACCATGGGCGTGCAAGTCTGCAAATTCCTTGCCGAGCTTGTAGCGGATGTCAAAGTAAGCGGCGCCCAGGCGCAGGCCATTGCTGCCGACCGGTAGCTGGTAGGCGATGCGCCCGAACTGCAGCTCGTCTCCGCTGGTCAGGGCGCTGAAGCCAAGCTGGTCGCCGATCCTGAGCGGGCTGGCCAGATTGAAGGTGCCGGCGAGCCGGTATTCGCCGGTGTAGCGACTGCCGTAGTTGTCGAGCACGATGTTGCCGTTGTAAGGCGCGGCGGGCTGAATGTCGATCAGGAGTTCGGAAGTCCCCGGACTGGCGCCGGGCTGCAGGGTGGCCCGGGAGATGCTGACGCCGGGAGTGTCCTGCAGCAGCAACAGGCCGCGGTCGATCTGCTCGCTCTTGATGACGTCGCCGTCCTTGATCCGGTCCAGATAGGCGTGGGCGCGTTCGTCGGACAGCAAGGACTGATTGTTTACCCTGTGACTGGCGATGCGGCCTTCAATGACGGCAATGGTCACTTTGCCGTCGGTGATGTCCTGTGCCGGCAGGTAGGCCCGCGCAACTGCGAAGCCTTTGCTCCTGTAGTAGGCCGTGATGCGCCTGGCGGCGGCACTGAGCTGGCTGAACGTCCGTTCGGAGCCGACCAGCCCGGCGATCAGCGGCTGCAGTTCAGCCGTGGACACTTCCTGGTTGCCGGTGATGGCGATGGATTGGATGAAGACTTTGGCCAGGTTCTGACTGGCCTCTGCGGATTCTTCAATGCGTTGCAGGGGTGCGCTCTGCGGCGGTGCGACAGGTGGCGCTTGCTGCAGATCGCGCAGCACCTGGCCGGCGTCGGGAGGCAAGGGGGGCACGGTTTGGGCCCTGCTGGCGGCACTGGCGCCATAGAGGGTAAGCGTCACGGCGAAAAAGGCCAGGGAACCATTACGTCGATGCTTTTTTACGGCCATGGGGATAGGGAAGGTTTGTAATAGGAGCATGCTTGCCAATTCCGACATGGCGCGCGATTTGTCGCTCCACCTTGGGACCTGTCAGAAAACACGAGTACGAAGTGTGCGTATGGCAACTCTTGAGGGCAATACCTGAAACCTGGTAGTGCCTGGCATGCGGGATACTGCGGATTTGTGGCAAGCTGGCGAAAAACGGATGGTTGATGAACCTATCCGTGACTGCCCTGTCTTCATTGCGCTATCAACCGTTGAAATCACCTTCCCCACGCCCAGCCTCCCCCCTCGAATCGATCCTGCCCAGCCCGCTGCTGGTGGTTGAAGACGAGCCGGCAATGCAGCTCAGACTGCGCTCCATTCTGACCGCGCTGGGTTATACCGACGAGGCCCTGTCATTCAGCGGCAGCATCGCCGAAGCGCATGCATTGTTGGCCGACCAACCGTTCGCGATGGCATTGATCGATGTCGGTCTGCCCGACGGCAATGGCATCGATCTGATCCGGAGTTTGCACGCTGCCGATCCCGCTTTGCCGATCCTGGTCATCTCAACCTGGAGCACCGAGCAAATCATCGTGAGCGCGTTGCAGGCGGGCGCGACGGGCTACATGCTCAAGGACCGCGACGACATGGAAATCGGGTTCTCCATTCGCAGCGCGTTGCGCGGGGGAGCGCCGATCGATCCGTTTGTCGCCAAGCGCATTCTGCAGTTGATGGACGCGGAAGCTCCCGGGCCTGCGGGCCAGAACAACGGCCCGCCACCGGGCCCGCCTTCATCACCGCTGAGTCCGAGGGAAACGGAAATCCTGGGGCTGGTCAGCAAGGGGCTGACCAATCTGGAAATTTCCGAAATATTGTCTTTATCAAGATTGACTGTCGAATGCCACATCAAGAACATCTACAAAAAACTGGCCGTCAAATCACGTACCGAGGCACTCTTCGAAGCGCGTGCTTCTGGCTTGTTGCAGTAATCTGGTGTCTCGCTTTCTCGGCCAAAGCCGCCGCACCGGCATCACCGACTGCGCCCGCGTTCCAAAGCATTGAGGCGGTTCGCTCATCCTGGCTTGCGGACAAGCCTCCCGCCCAGGGATGGACAACTGTTTCGCTACCCGACGAATGGAGCGGACGGTGGCCTGGCTTTGACGGCGTTGTCTGGTACCGCGTAACGTGGAACCAGCCGGGTGCGGAGGGTTCCGTCGCCTTGATGCTGGAATACCTGAACATGGCAGGCGCTGTTTACCTGAATGATGTTCTTCTGGACAGCGACCCCCGTCTGCTTGAACCGTTGACACGCGCCTGGAATACTCCCCGGTACTGGCTGCTGTCTCCACCCGTGCTACGCGCCGGCACCAACACCCTGCTGATCCGTGTCTCGGGACTGGCCGCCTATCAACCCGGGTTGGGGATGCTGCATGTGGGCGAGCCGAACGTCATCCATGAACGTTACAAGCATGAACGCAGACTGCGTCACGACCTGCAATTTTTCAGCCTGGCGGTGACCGCGACTCTGGGCTGCTTTTTCCTTCCGCTTTGGCTGATGCGGCGACGGGAAACGGCATTTGGATGGTTCGGCCTGATGTCACTGGCCGCGTGGTGTTATGAACTGAATCAGGTCGCCACCAGCCCCTGGCCATTCGCCGACAACCACGGTTGGGAAATCGCCAATTCGATTGCTTTCCTGCTCTACAGCGCCAGCTTTACGATGTTTGTCCTTCGTTTTTGCGAACGACGCTACCCCCGTATCGAAGGGGCATTTTGGACTCTGGTCGCCAGCGGCGCGCTGGCGCTGGTGTTCACGCCGCATGCGCACATACAAGTCATGCGCGACATCATGGCAGCCCTGCCCGGGCTGACCTATTTTGCAAGTTGCATCCTGTTTTTCACCTTCGCATGGCGCAGCCGGCGACCCGATCAATTGATCCTGTCGCTATGCGTTGCGGTTTTTATCCTGGTCGGCATCCATGATTTTCTGGTTTTCTTCAAGGTCCTCGACAGCAACATTTACTACGCCGCATTGACCTCGCCCATACAACTGATCAGTATGGCGATGGTGCTGGGGTGGCGCTTTGTCGCCAATCTGCGGCGCATCGAACGATTCAATGAAGAACTGAATCTCAAGGTCAGTGCCGCCACGGAAGAGCTGGCAGCTACACTAAAACGTCAGCATGAACTTGAGGTAGTGAATGTACGACTGGGCGAACGGCTTAATCTTGCGCACGATCTTCACGATGGGCTGGGTGGTACCCTGGTCAGCAGCATTGCCACCCTTGAGCACGCACCGGAAGGCATTCCATCCGAACGCTTCCTGACGATCCTGAAAGAACTTCGCGACGACCTTCGCATCGTTGTCGATGCCGCGTCCAGCCACCAGTTCGCAGAAACGTCGCTGGCTGACATGATCGCTCCGTTACGTCACCGTCTCACCCGCTTGTTTGAAAACCAGCAAATCGCGTGTCACTGGCAACTCTCCGGCATCGACCGTTGCTACCTCGCCGCCTCCGACAGCCTCGATGTGATGCGGATTTTGCAGGAAGGATTGACCAACGTTCTGAAACACAGCCGGGCTGATCGTGTAAACACCGAGCTGGTCTACAGCGCACAGTCTCTCGATCTGGTCATTACGGATAACGGCATCGGACTCACCCCGGAACCGGTCGAGTGGCAGACAGGCGCAGGCATGCGCAGCATGCAAAGACGTGCGAATCGCCTGGGCGGTGTATTCAAGATCGTGCACGCCAGCGGCAATACCGTGTTAACCGTGCATATCCCGTACAAATCGAAAGTTGCCAAAGAGGAAAAATTGACAAGCTGAGCGAATCTGACGGAATCATTCGGTCAACGTCGTATTTCTTCCAAAACGACGGATGGCATAAATGCATGCCCCCCTGATCGAAAACAATAAAGTCTGTCGGGCGAGCGAACCCGCAACCCGCGCCATATCTAGAGGCCCAACTTTGGCAAATTCGCACCAAAGTCTGTCGGATTGATTCAGGCTGTGAACGAAAGAAGGTGTTCTTGTAATAGAGTCTGTCGGGTCAACCAACTGAAAATTCAAACAGTAGGGTAATCCGGACATTGAATGAAGGAACAATGCGTACACCGGCATCGCTTCGAAACCCTGCAGCACGCCACCCGGATTATTGGGATCGCCTTTTACAACACCCGGCATCCGCATCAGGCGCTGGGCAGGAAAACCCCTGCCGAGGCATTCGCTTTGGCAGCCTGACCTGTGCAGATTCTGCTGGGCCATTACTGAACCGCCCCGGGTTTGGTGGAGGTCGGTTGGTGTGAGGCAGCTCAATTCGACCTGACCGCTCAATTGCCGGTAATAGTTTGCCTCGACTTCGACCGGCGGGGTATAGCCAATGGGTTCCAGCAGCCGATGATGGTTGAACCACGATACCCATTCCGGACCTGATTCCCTACTGACTCGCCAGGGTAAGGTACGTGGCCGTGCAATACTGAACCGCAGAGCTCATTCGAATGGAAATCCTGCGTCCCGACGCCTGGGCCGCCAGCAGCGTGGCATAAGCCGCGTTGAACTTCGCCGCCGTTCCGGGCAGTCTGATCAGTCCGCCATTTGCCGTGCATCCCGTCGAGGCGACATCTCCATCGGTTGCAACGTAGACGTCGCCATCCATCTCGACATACAGCAGCGTGATTGCCACGTTGCTGCATGCCACAGTGCCGGCGGATTGACTTCCCGTGCAAGCCGCCTGCGCCTGGCCGGCAAGTCCCAGCGCGGCCGACAGGAACACGGCCATGGCAATGCATGCGCGCCAGAAGGTCCTGCCAAGGGCGGTCTTTTTTTTGTATTGTGTGCACATTACTTCACTCTCTCCATTTCTATGAAATTATGGGAATTAACTTATGTGACGATGTACCAGTTACCTGCTCGCGGGCGCCTTCATCCGGGAACAGGCGAAGGATGCTCGCAATGAGCAACGCTCCTTCACATGCTTGCGGTACATGCGGCGCAATACGCTTCGCTATTGCACCCTACGCGCGCTACGTTCTATCCGGGCCATGAATCAATATGCGTTGAACAATCTTCCAACCTTGGAACAACATTAGCCCAGCGATCAAACCGTACAACCAACTTCTCAATACCAAAAGAGGAAATGTGAAGCTCTGAAAGACAAGTTCAAGAAGCATTTGATCAGGTAGAAGCTTATTATTTTTCACGCCGAAGACATCCAGGGTAATACTCAAAAAATACGCTATCACACCTGCCATGCAGCCAAACCCCATTCCATACAACAGGCATGTCCAAGACATTGCTGCCCTTATCTTTTTGAGATACAGATAAACGGCAAGCATCAAAAATAAAGCGAAATAAAAAACACCTAGATACGCGGAACGATAAACATGAATCCGGCGATCGATATAGTCGCCATCAATTGCCACATTGAGAGCAAAAGTGATTGCAATGCTTGCGAATAACACGCAAATCTTTGCCCTCAAAGCAGCGCCTTCTCGTCTTTGGTCAGTCATCTATTTTGAACCCGATATTTTTGCCAGATCTCGTCCTAAGCCCGCAGGAGTCAAGGAAACCCCAAGGTTTTTGAAAGGCCCGATTCCTTGGATTGCTTGACTAGTCCTAATGGCACAGTTTCCAGGAGTACCACCTCCTTGCTCTTCAATTCTGCTGCTTATTTGCCTTTCCTCTTCAGGGGTAGTCGGGAACCGATAGACTTGGACATCGCTCCCATCTGCCGTCTGGTACTTAATATAGTCGCGGAGATTTGCATCTCTCCCGTACAGGGCATCACCGGAGCCTTTGAGATAGTTACGGTAACTCCCACCTGGATCATAAAGTGTGCGATCGGACCCCGACCCTGTGTAAACACCTGCATGCATGCCAATCAGTGGAGTATTGTTGTTTATGACGATAACAGTCTCCAACCCCATCGGATCAATTCTATTTATTGGATTTCCCCCGACATATGCATAGGTATTGATGCCACCTTGCAGTCCAATCGGATCGGATTGAACGTACCGTCCCGTGCCTGGATCATAATCCCTATGGTAGTTGTAATGGAGATTGGTTTCGCGGTCGAAATACTGCCCCGGGAACCGCAGGTTGAACTCGAAATTCGTGCCGGCTCCACCCGGGTTGGCGTCAGGCAGACCGTTTCCGAACGGTTCGTCGTTGTCCCATTTCCATACCGTATTGCTGCCCGCATCGGTGATCAACCGCGGCGTATTCAGGTGGTCGGCGTAGATGTAGTAAGCCGCCTGCTCGCCATTTCCGGTCACCGTCACCGCAACCGGCGCCGATGCCGTCACCGCGCCGGCATTGTCGACGGCCTTGGCGGTGATGGTGTAGCCGCCCTGGGCAACGCCGGTCCAGCTGTGGACGTAGGGTGCATTGGTGACGGTTGCCAGCAGCGTGCTGCCGTTGAAGAATTCGACTCTGGCAATCGTGCCGTCCGTATCGGTCGCGGTGGCAGCGAGCTCGATCGTCGCCGGTGCGGCCGCAATGTCCGGGGTGGCCGTGACGCTGACGGCGGGAGCCTGATTCGAGATTACCGTGATGGTGACCGCCGGCGACGCGACCGTCGTGCCGAAATTGTCGGTCGCCCTGGCCAATAGCGCATGGCTGCCAGCCGTCGCGTCATTCCACATGAAGGTGTAAGGGGCTTGGGTCAGCGTGGCCAGCAAGGTGCTGCCATCATAGAGTTCCACCTTGGCAATGGTGCCATCGACATCCGTGGCATTGGCCGTCAGGGCGATGCTGGCCGGGCTGATGTAGCTTGCGCCATTGTCCGGCGCCGTCAGCGCCACCGTCGGTGCCTGGTTCTGCGCCACCGTGATGGCGACCGCAGCGGACGTGGTGGTCAAGCCCTTGTCATCCGTCGCCTTCGCCGTGATCGTGTAGCTGCCGGCGGCCACGCTGGTCCAGTCGAACGTGTATGGCGCCGCCGTCGCGGTGCCGAGCAGCGTGCTGCCGTTGAAGAATTCGACCTTCGCAATGCTGCCATCGGTATCGCTCGCAGTGGCTGTCAGCGTTACCGTAGCCGGCGCCATGTAGTTGGCGTTGTTTGCCGGCGCAGTCAGCGCCACCGTGGGTGCCTGATTGTGCGCCACCGTGAAGGTGACCGCTGCAGACGTGGTCATCAGACCCTTGTCATCCGTCGCCTTCGCCGTGATCGCATAGTTGCCGCCCGCAACGTGAGTCCAATTGAAGGTGTACGGTGCCACCATGGAAGTGCCGATCAACGCCGTGCCATGGAAAAATTCGACCTTAACAATGCTGCCATCGCTATCGGTGGCGTTGGCAGTTAACGTCACCTCCACTGGCGCTGTGTACGATGCATTGTTGGCCGGCACCGTGATATTCACTGCTGGCGCGTGGCTCTCCATCACAGTCATGTTGACTGGTGCGGAAGTGGTTACTGTGCCACTGGTATCGGTTGCCTTGACGGTGATGGTATAGTTGCCGGGCGCAATATTGGTCCACGTAAAGAACTCAGACACAAAGGCGATGCCCCATTCATCGGCCCTACAATTCAGGAACGGTATACGCGTATCCCCACCCAATAGAGTGGCTCCGTTGAAGAATTCAACCTTTACAATGCTGCGATCGCAGTCCTTCACGACAGCGCTCAGATCGAGTTTCAATGCCTTCTCTGGTGCAACAAAAAAGTAGGTTCTATTGTTTTCCGGCACAATAATTTCAATTTCGGGCGGTGCCTTCACGACGAGTGGGACGGTGTTGGATTTGACACTCACACCTTGGCTGTCGGTTGCCTTTGCCGTGATCGTATAGCTGCCAGCTGGCACGTTGTTCCAACTATAAGTATACGGAGCCGCTGTGGCGGTTCCTATCAGGGTTGTGCCATTGAAGAACTCGACTTTGGCAATTGGCCTTTCAAACTCGCTGTCACTCGCGGTCAATGTAACGGTGGACAAGGGCGAATATGAGAAATTGCTCACAGATGCCGTCAGTGCCACCCTGGGATCGGCGTCGAGCAGGTATCCGACAATCGCCGCCAGCGTGCGGGCGTCGATTGTCGATACTGTCTGCGCATGCAGTCCCCACGAGGTGAACAATGCCGCCAGAAATAGAGTCACATGCTTGAGCAAACCATCCCCCTGAATCTTGAGTATTCCGACCGTCGTTTTTGTTTTACCGATCCCGTGTGACCGGTCAGCTCAGCCCCATCGCATCGACCTTGCAGAATCGCGAGCCGGATCCGCTCCACAAGCTTTCCGTATTCAGGAATATGGTCATGGGAGCCGATGAGGCCTTCGCTGCGATCAGCGTTGCCACCATGCTTTTTGTGCCGGCTTGCGTTCCCGATATCCATCCGCCATCACAACCTGGAATCGCAGTGGCAGGCGAATACCAGAAAATCACATCGCCATTGATTTCCGCATAGATGTAGTAGCGCGTAACCGTAACCGCGTCGCTCCCGAACACCACCGCCGACGCCGGCATCGAAAGAAAAGCGAGACCGCTTGCGCAGGCGAACAGGAAGCGGGAAAGGATTTTTTGCATGATGCATTTCATCTTTGAGTTATCGGGAGGCGGCCACAGCATGCGCGGGCCGCCGACTATCGACTGCCCTTGCTGCCTGGCTCTTCCTTGCTGCTGCCGCTACTTCAGTACCGCCACCGGGATGTCGTTCAGATAGACATAGTCTTTCCTGAAGATGCCGTCGGCGGTACTTTCCCCGATCAGCTTGCCACCCGTGTCGTAGTGGTACACGATCGCTTCCGTTGGCGTGATCTTTTGCACGCGCTGCCCCAGCGCATTGATTTTGTAGTGCACTGTCCCCTGTGCCGTGACCGCAGACACCATCCGGCCGCGGGCATCATGGGCGAACTGGTTTGCGCCGTTGTTTGTGATGCTGCCATTGGCATCGGTGACGACGTCATTGGTCTGGCCGGCGCTGACCCGGGTCAGGCGGTTGCTGGTCGGCGCATAGCTGTAGTTGGTGACGCTTGCCCCAATGACCCTGCTGGTCCGATTGCCCACCGGGTCGTAGCCGTAGCTGATGCTGCCATTCTGGCTTTGATAGCTGGCAAGCCGGTCAAGGTCGTCGTAAGCGTAGTGCCTGACGCTGTCCGGATTGGCGGCATCCCCGATGCTGCCGATGCGGGAGGCGGGATCATAGGTCACCGTGGCAGTGCGCGCGCCGAGAGAATAGCCGGTAATGCGGCCGTCGAGATCGTGGCTGCGTGTCACGGTGACGTTGGCGCCGTTGACAAACGACCGCACCCCGCCGAATGGCTGATACGTGACCTGCCTCGCAAGCGTCGCCGTGACGCCCTCCCTGGTCGTGTCGATCTGGGCAATGCGGCCGGCACCATCGCGGATGTAGGCGAGCATGCGCCCGCTCGGGTACGTGATGCCGGAGAGACGGCCTGCGCTGTCGTAACTGTAGGCGGTTGCGTACGCCATGCCGCCTATGGTGCGGGTCTCGAGAGTGACTCTCCCCTTCTGATCGTAGGCGTATCGGGTGGTGCCGGCTGCCTCGGCGATCTGCGTCAGGCGGCCTATTCCATTGGCTCCCTGGTCGTACGTGTAATCGACGGCATTGCCGTCGGCATAGGCGATGCGGGTGACGCGGTTCAGGGCATCGTACTGATAGCTGGTGGTCTGCGCCCTGGCATCGGTGCTGGTCTTGAGATTGCCGGCTTCGTCGTAGGTCCTGCTCGCGTTGCCGGTATCGGGGCTGACCACGCCTGTCTGGTTGCCGAGGCCGTCGATCGTGTAGCTCGTCACCAGATTGCGCGGATCGGTCACGGAAATCAGCTGGTCCAGACCATCGTAGCTGTAGTTGACGGTGGGGCGTGGCGCGCCCGTTGTCGGCGCCGGCTGCTGCTTCTGCTTCAGGCGGTTCAGCGCGTCCCAGCCTTGGTCCGTGACATGTCCGAGCGGGTCGGTGATCCGCGTCAGATTGCCAACGGCGTCGTATTGATAACTGTAGGTGGTGTTCTGCGGGGCCTGTCCTGCAGCCGTCCCGGTCACTCCGGTCAATACTGCAGCCGCTGTCAGGTACATCAATGGATGACGGTTCATTGCTGTCCTCCAGTGATTTGCTGGAGGCGGTTGAGCGCGTCATATATGCGGGTTGTTTGCCGCGCCAGCGTCCCGCCCGCGTCCTTTACCTCTTCCTTCAGCCGGTTGCCCATCGCATCCAGCGTGTAAGTGATACTGTTGCCGAGATTGTCTGCAACATGCGTCAGCCTGTGTGCGGGATCATAGGTATAGCTGATGTAGCCATCGTCAGGCAGGGTCACCTTGGTCAATTGTCCGACGCCGTCATGATCGTAGGTGGTGGTTTCACCGCCCACTGTCTTCGATGTCAGCCAGCCACGCGGACTGTATGCCAGATCGGTGATCAAGCCGTTTTGGTCGACGATACGGCCGACGCGGCCGTTGGCATCGTAGTTCGACAGGGTCGTGACATGCTGAAGTGCGTTCGTGACCGTCGCCAGATTGCCATGGCTGTCGTAAGTGTATGTCGTCGTGTCGTCGATGTCGGTGCGCGCGCCGGTTGCCGTCAGCACTTGGCCTGCAGTGTTGTAGGTATAGGTCCACGTGCGAGGTGTTCCTACCACGGACGCGGAAAATCCTTGCACACCTGTCGCATCGCTGGTGGCTTGAAGCGTCTTGCCTAACATATTTCCTAAGGAATCATACGAAAACATGATGACTCGCTTTGGTTCGGCAATTTTTTCCGGCACATCGCGTGTGGGATGCCACGCCGTTGTGATCATCCTCGCTTGCGGTGTGCCGGATGCTTCCGTACGTCTTGTCTGCAGGTTGCGCACGAGGTCGTAGTCATACGTCGTCAGATTTCCATTCCAATCAGTCCGACTTTTCACGTTGCCATTGCTGTCATAGGTAGTTGAGCGCGTTGCTGCAGCGCTGCCAGCGCCGGCGGGTTGCGACTGCCCAGTTGCTCTCGTGACTCCGAGGATTGACGTGTAGCTATAAGTACGAGCCGTTCCCAGCGGATCGATTGTGGTTGTGCTGCTTCCGTCAGGACTGAAGTTCAACTGATATTGGTCAACGCCACCAGCATGTTGCCCGATGTATGCCCTTCCTTGAGCATCATAGGTATAGCTTGCAAGCCGGGAACCATTCTCGTCTGTCACGCCAGTCAATGTATGCGGAAGCGTATTTCCTCCGGTGTAGGCGGCTTCATTGTACGAATAACCCTTAACCTTTGTATCGGGGAGCGTTACCGACACGAGATTGTTATCCGCATCATATGCATACCGATATTCGCCACCTGACGGGTCTGTCATCTTATTGATGCGGCCGCTACTATCGTATGTGAAGTCGATCATTCTCCCGTAGGCGTCGGTCACTTTTAGCAGCAACCCCGGTGCGGGAGCAATGGCAGGCGCAGTTGTGGTATCGCTATAAGTCAGGGTTTGTGTCAAGTCGACTCGGTTGCGTATCGATAGCAACTTGCCCGCAGCATCGTATGTTTCGACCGAGCCGTCGGCGGCAACTGAATATTCCCATGTGATTACCTTGCCGGTCCCATCTGTTTGAGGAATCAATCTGTCGGTGACATCCCCGTCTTGCGCCACATAGGAGGTGCCGTTCGCGGTAAAAATATAAGTGGATCCGCCAGGACGCGATACCGTCACAGACGAAACGCCATTGATCTTCATTCCTGCGGTAACGATGCGGTCATAGTTGTGACTCCAGCCAGCGCCAAGCACACGCGCGGTACCGGCAGCTCGACTATTGTAGTAACGACGGAAAATCAGGCCGTGATTAGCCGCAGATTCGTAATCCGTGTCAGACCAATATTTATTTCCGGTGCCGCCATGAATAGGGAAAGGCGAACTACCTTCGCAACAGGGAGGGCCTTCATCCTTGCTACCGCCACATTGATAACCAACGAGCACTTGGTCACCGGGGCAAGTCCACTTGCATACGTCAGGAGTAGCAGGATCATATGAAAAGATCGGGCCAGGGGGGCAGAGTGGCGGTGTGGGCCGAAATACCGGCCGTGGGTAAAGAGCAGAAGTTTCATAGTCCGCCGGATAGTTAATACAGATTGCTCCTGCGTTATTCCAGTCTGGGCCAGGAACTGACAAAGGATCGCCCTGTGCAGACATAAGTCCCCAATCCCACTTGACTCCACCTATATCTGAAGTTGCGAATTGACCTACTCCAAGTAGGTAGCAAACATTCGAAATATCCAGTCCTGGATATAGTGGATACTTGGATCCCCCGGAAGGAATAGTGCCGGTTAGCGCATGAGAAGGGATTGCGAACGCAATCAGGATGATTGCAACTAGAGACCTCAGAATGAATTTCGCTTGCTGATGGCGGATCCAATATCGCGGAACAAGATGCCGAATGATGTTGATCATCAATTTTCTCATATTCATTGAGTACAACATTCGTCTCGTCAACGACAATTCTTCCGCTTTATTCATATATTGATCGAATTTGATTTTTACAAAAACAACAGAGATTCATTTCACGTCCAAATGCAATGTCCAAAGCATCTCTGCATAAAAACTCTCATTTTTCTCTTGGCTTTTATGTCACCCTATAAAACATAATGCCTTGCCCGTTTTCAGCACGTTCCCGGATATCGACAGTGAAATTCACAGTTATGCGTCTACACAACTTCGCTTGACAATAGATGACATAATTTTGAGCGAGGGAGATGGTACAGAATACTAAGCCATCACACATCCCATATTTACGGGATAACGCTTTCTATGAGATCTCGAGTCCTGCGAGTTTGTTGTTTCAGCAGGTTGCTCGTGTTACGCTTGCGCGCTCGAAGAAGGAGCGCGGCATGTCAAGAAAATTCATGTTAGAACAATCCAGAGTAACGTTGCCACATTACCGCCGGCCGCAGTCCGATCCTTTATTCTCCTTTCGCACTTGCGGCCCTTCTGGATTCACGCTACTAGAACTTCTGATTGTCATAGTGATAATTGGATTGCTTGCCTCATATGTCGGCCCGAAATATTTTTCTCAGCTAGGCAAATCCGAAGTCACGGTCGCCAGATCCCAAATCGAGGCATTCGAAAAGTCCCTCGATACATTCCGTCTCGATGTCGGACGCTATCCCACCACCGAGGAGGGGTTGTCCGCCCTCCTCATCAAACCCGCCTCGGCAACGAAGTGGAATGGTCCATATCTGAAAAAAGAGGTACCGCTCGACCCATGGGGCCACGCCTATCTTTATCGTGCTCCCGGCAGCAAGGGTGACTTTGAAGTTCTGTCCTATGGCAAGGATGGCCAGGCAGACGGCACCGGCGACGATGCCAATATCAGCAACTGATCTCCTGCCACGCTCGAAAGTACTCCCGGTATGCAGTACGTTGTCCGTGCCCTGTCCGCCGATCACATCGTGACGGAGCTGACCGTTGATGCGTTCGATGAGGTGGATGCGCGACGTCAAACCGAAGCGCGCGGACTGTATGCCGCGTCCATCGCACCGGCGCGACATGCACTGTTCGGCAGGATCACATCCAAGGCGTCATCCCGATCCATGTCGCTGGTGCTGTTCAGCCAGGAATTGCTGGCGTTGCTGACGGCAGGACTCAGCATCGTCGAATCGCTGGAAGCCTTGCTGGAAAAGGAGACCAACGACGCGACACATCAGGTTCTCAGCCGGCTATTGCTCGGCTTGCGTGAGGGGAAACGCTTTTCGCGGGTATTGGCGGAGCAGCCCGACCTTTTCCCGCCGCTGTACATCGGCATTGTGCAGGCCGCCGAAGGCACCAGCGATTTGCCGCAATCGCTGGCACGCTTCATTGACTACCAGCAGCGCATCGACAGTGTGCGCAGCAAGATCATCAGTGCCATGATCTATCCGATGATCCTGCTGCTTGTCGGCGGCGGTGTGACATTCTTTTTGATCGGCTATGTCGTGCCGCGGTTTGCGGACGTGTATCGCGGCGCGGGGCGTTCCTTGCCATTGTTATCGGAGCTGCTACTGGAATGGGGACGGTTTGCGGGAAGCCATGCACACCTGCTTTTTCCGGGATTGTCGATCGCTTCGTTATTGCTTCTCGTCTGGCTGCGCATCTTCGTTACTCAGGGTGGCTTGGCACAGGCGCTGGTCAAGCTGCCCGGCATCGGCGAACGGGTACGCATTTACGAACTGTCCCGTTTGTACCTGACGCTGGGCATGCTGCTCGAGGGCGGGATTCCCATCGTTGCCGCGCTGAACACCGTACAGGGGATCGTGTCCGCGCAGGTCAAATCCGGATTGCAGGTGGCAACCGAGACCATTCAATCCGGCACACCGCTATCGGTGGCCTTTGTGCAGAACCGATTGACCACGCCGATCTCATTGCGGATGCTGCGCGTCGGCGAGCGCTCGGGCGAGCTTGGCCAGATGCTGACGCAGTCTGCGACTTTCTATGATGGCGAAATCAGTCGCTGGATCGATCGCTTTACGCGCACTTTCGAACCCTTGCTCATGGCGGCAATCGGTCTGGTCGTGGGCGCGATTGTGGTGCTGCTCTACATGCCGATCTTCGACCTTGCCGGGAGCCTGTCGTGAGTGCAGCCATTCACTCGCATCCGGTCACGCTCGATCCCGCACAGCTGCAACAGGCACGCACGGCCGCAGCGCAATCGGGGCGCTCCATCATCGCCGAGTTGGAAGCCATGACCGGACTCGATGCTCGCGCACTGATACATGCCGTCGCGGCGCCATTCGGCTTGCATACGATGGAGACCGCTGACATGCTGGCATTGACGCCGGCATTCGATTTGTTGCCGCTCCCCAAGGCGATGCAGCGAAGCTGCGTGCTGCTGCGCACCGTCGACAATCTGTTACTGGGGGGCGTTGCCGATCCCTTCGATGCCGACCTGCATACCTGGCTCAACGCGCAAGCAAAGGCAATGATCGAGATTCGCCTGGCGTTGCACGCCGACATCCAGGCTTATCTGTCCACACAGGAAGAGTCTGCACGCGCCGTCGATCACCTGGTCTCTGCTTCACCGGAAGACAGGAAGGACAGCAGAACGGCGACCATCCTGTCGTTTGCATCGGTGTCGGAAGCGGCCAGTCCGGCGGTGAAGCTCGTCAACTCCACGCTCTACGATGCATTGAAGGCCGGCGCTTCCGACATCCACCTGGAAAGCACGGCGAACGGCCTGGCGGTCAAATACCGTGTCGATGGCGTACTGGACCACGTCACCTCGACCAACGGGATCGAGATCGCCGAACAAGTGATTTCACGCCTGAAAGTATTGGCAGAGCTCGATATTGCCGAGCGGCGCGTGCCGCAGGATGGCAGCTTTCGCGTGGAGGCCAGCGAGCGGGAAATCGATTTGCGCGTCTCGATCATGCCGAGCATTCACGGCGAAGACGCCGTCATCCGGATTCTGGACAAGCGCGCCATGATTGAGACGTATGGCTCCCTGACGCTGGAAGCGCTCGGCTTCGATGCGCCCTCGCTCTCCACTCTGCGCATGCTGGCGGAAGAAGCGTACGGCATGCTGCTGGTGACCGGTCCGACCGGTTCCGGCAAGACGACCACGCTGTATGCGGCGCTGACCGAGATCCACAATGGCCGCGACAAGATCATCACGATCGAGGATCCGGTCGAATACCAGTTGCCCGGCATCCTGCAAATTCCCGTCAACGAAAAGAAGGGGCTGACCTTCGCCAGGGGCTTGCGCTCGATCCTGCGCCACGATCCCGACAAGATCATGGTGGGCGAAATCCGCGACAGGGAAACGGCGGAAATCGCCGTGCAGTCCGCGCTGACCGGCCACCTGGTGCTGACCACGGTGCATGCGAACAACGTGTTCGATGTCTTCGGCCGCTTCGCGCATATGGGCATCGATCCGTATGCGTTTGTTTCCGCATTGAACGGCATCTGGGCGCAGCGGTTGGTGCGCCTGAATTGCCCGCATTGTGCGACCACGTGCGTACCCAGCGATGGCGAGCTGGCGCGTGTCAACCTGATGCGCGCCGATGTGATCGGCTACCGGTTCAGGCAGGGCAAGGGCTGCGGTGATTGCCGCGGCACCAGTTACAAGGGCAGAAAGGCGATTGCTGAAATCCTGACGCTGAACGATGAAATCCGCGAACTCATCGTGGAGAAACGTCCCATCCGCCAGATCAAGGAAGCAGCGCGCCTGAACGGCACGCGCAGCCTGCGTGAAGCGGCGCTGGAACTGGTCAGGCGCGGCGAAACCACGCTCGATGAAATCAAGCGGGTGACCCTGCATGCGTAGTCCGTTCGGAGCATCGCTGCGCATCGGCCTGTCCGGAACGCGCATCACGCTGCTGCACAGCGGCGGCTGGCGGCAACCACGCTTTCGCGTTCTCGCGGAAGCGGATGTCACGAACGATGCGCGCGCGGCAGCCGATCATCACATGACAACGCTGCGCCATCTGTTGCAGGAAGCCCAATGCAGCAAGCTGCTCACCACCATCATTCTGGCCGATGACTGGGTGCGTTACTTCATGGTGACGCCACCCCGCAATGCCGTGCGCCTGCAGGATTGCAAGGCAGCGGCGTCACTGCGTTTCCAGACGCTCTATGGTGAATCACCAGGCGACTGGCAACTCGACGCCGACTGGGATGCCTGTCGACCGTTCCTGGCTTGTGCGATACCGCGGACATTGCTGGATGGGTTGCAACGAATTGCGATCGAACATCGGCTGACCATCGTCGGCATCGTCCCGCACTTCATCGCCGCCTGCAACCAGTGGCGCAAGCACTGGCGTCCTGCCGCATGGTTCGGCACCGTCCATGGCAACATCCTGACGCTCGGCGTGCGCGATCGGCAGAGAATATGCACCGTCAGATCGACTTTGCTGGCGAATGACATATGTCATGAGCGGCATTGGTTAGCCCGACACGTGTCGCGGGAGGCGCTCATATTGAATCTTTCTGCGCCCGATCAGGTGCAATTGTGCGGCGATGTTCCCGAACAGTGGATCACCGAGGCTGCCGGACCCTTCACCTACGTGCAGCTTGACATGCCCACACCTGCATTGGACAGTCCCATGTCGGCAGGGGCTATCCTGGCCATGACGGGGCTGCGGCGATGAAATCCAGTTCCATCGACTTCGCTCCGCGCGGCTTCCGGCGTGCCATCGTCCGCACCAAGCCGGTTGCCTGGGCGCTTCTATGCATTGGCATCGTGTCGTGCATTGCGGTCGGAATGACGGCATGGACCTTGGACCAGCGCTACCGCGCCGAAGAAGGCCGCGTGAAGCAGCTTCAGGTACAACTGGCCGATAACCGGGCGCGCCAGCCTCTTCCTAAAAAATGGACGGTGTCGGCGTCGCAAGCAGACGCGGTCAATCAGGCGACCGCCCAACTGAACCTGCCATGGCGCGATGTGCTGGATGCGATCGAGGCCGCGACGCCGGCGACCGTCGCCCTGCTGGCGCTCGAGCCGGATGCCAGGAAACAGGTGCTGAAAGGCCTTGCTGAAGCCAGGAGCAGCGAGGCGATGATTGCCTATATCGAGCAGTTGAAGCAACAGTCGTATTTTGATGCCGTTGTGCTGACCAGGCACGACGTCAACGAACAGGATACGAACAAGCCGCTGCGTTTCCAGTTCGAGGCGCGATGGACAGGAGGTGGCGAATGAAGTCATTCCGCCTCGGCTCTCGCATCCTGCAGATGCGTCTGGCGCTGGCACGAGTCGGTTGGATCCAGGGAATCGCCTGCTTGCTTTGTCTTATTGGCGTATCGGCGTGGCTGTTGGGCCTGCCGCAGCTGCGCGTACGTATCGACGCGCAGCATCTTGCCTTGGTTCGCACGCAGCAATTGTTGCAGGCGACAAGGCAAACTCTCGTGGTCGCGCCGCGTCCGGTCGGCGAAGCACGTTTGGCGGCCTTCTACGACAGCCTCGGCGAGGCGAAATATGTCGAACAGCAAATCAAAACCCTGTTTGCCATTGCGGGCAAGACGGGTTTGATGCTGCGTACGGCAGAATACCGGCTGGGTGAAAGCAAAGACGGACACTTCCAAACCTATCAAGTCGTTTTCCCGGTGAAAGGATCATATAGCGCGCTCCGGCAGTTTTGCGAACAACTGCTGCTCGCCATTCCATTTGCGTCGCTGGACGAACTCACATTCAAACGCGAGGCGATTGGCAATCCTGCGCTGGAAGCCCGCGTGCGGTTGACGCTCTATCTGACGGATGCGCCTCTTTCGAAGGATAAAGAGGCGTTAATGACGCGGGATGCAGAGTTGTGAAGCGCAGGCATTTCGTGATGTTCGCTGCTTTGGCGATGACGGCATGGCTCGCGCTGTTTGGCGACAAGTCACCCGACACCGGCATTGCCGAACCTGTTACTCGAGCAAACAAGGGACCACCGGCTGCAGGAACAACCTTTCCTGCACAGAGCGGCATCGCAAAGCAAAGCACCCGCAGCGAGCCCCTCCCTGACATCCTGGCTTTACAGCCGCGCGAAACGCTGATCGGTGGGGCACACGCTGCAATTTCCACGGATGGAATATTTACCACCCAAAGCTGGACGCCGCCGCCCCCGCCACCACCGAAGCCGCCACCACCGCCACCGAGCGCGCCACCATTGCCTTTCGCCTACCTGGGAAAAAAAATCGAGAGTGGTGTGTGGGAAGTCTATCTGGCGCAAGGCGACCGCACGCACATCGTGCAGGAGAAGGCGGTGATCGACGGCATCTACCGGATCGACGCCATCAAGCCGCCGACCCTCTCACTCACTTACTTGCCGTTGACGCAGGTGCAAACGCTGACCATTGGAGTATCCGACTGATGCCAAGTCGCCTCAAGAAATTGCTGCTTCGCTACTATGCCGCCCATCGTCTGCTTGGGCAGGCGCTGCGCACCGCATGCATCGTCCTTCTGGCCGGTGTACTGCTCGCTGGCTGTGCCGGCGCACTCGCCTTCCGGGACGGCAAAGAATTCCTCAGCCAGGACAAGGTGGTCGAAGGGCTGGCGAAACTCCAGGAAGCGATGGTGCACGACCCGCACAATCTCGAGTACAAGAAAGCATATCTGCAAGCCCGTGAGCGGGCTGTGTACGTGTACCTGACACAGGCCGACCGGGCGGCGGAATCGGGCAAGCGCAGCGACGCGGAAAGGCTGTATCAGCGTGTGCTCGCCATCGATGCGAGCAATGATCGTGCATACGCCGGATTGCGGAACATCGAACGAAGCCGGCTCCACGACCAATTGCTCAAGGAAGGCAAAGCGGCGCTGGAGAAGAAAGACCTGGCGTCGGCCAGGCTGAAACTGGCAACCCTGCGCACGGAGGATCCCGCCGGCGAGCCCGCCCGTATGCTGCATCGTGAAATTGACGAGCAAACGGCGCTTCCCTCGATGGATTCCAGCCTGGCGGCTGCATACCGCAAACTGATTACGATCGAGTTCAAGGATGCGCCCCTGAAGCAGGTGTTTGAAGTGATTTCGCGCTCTTCCGGTTTGAACTTCATCTTTGACAAGGACGTCAAGCTGGATCAAAAGACGTCGGTCTTCCTGAAAAGGAGCGCGATCGAATCGGTGGTGCATTTCACCTTGCTGACGAACCAGCTGGAACAGCAGGTGCTGGATGCGAACACCATTCTGATCTACCCCAATACGGCTGCGAAGCTGAAGGACTACCAGGAAATGGTGGTCAAGAGCTTTCTCCTGGCCAACGCGGATGCGAAAGTCGTGGCCAATACCTTGAAGACCATCGTGAAATCGCGCGATATCGTGGTCGACGAGAAGTTGAACATGGTGATCGTGCGCGACAGTCCGGACGCAATCAAGGCGGCAGAGAAACTGGTTGCCTTGCATGATGTGCCCGAACCGGAAGTCATGCTCGAAGTGGAGATTCTGGAAGTCAAGCGGACTCGACTGATGGAACTCGGCATCCAGTGGCCAAGCAGTTTGGCGTTGACGCCATTGCCCTCCACGACGGGCGGCACGCTCACGCTGGATGATTTGCGCAACGTCACCAGCAAGACGGTCGGTGCCGGCGTCGGACCGACGATCATCCGGGCGCGCAAGGAAGATGGCGATGCGAATCTGCTGGCCAATCCGCGCATCCGCGCCCGCAACCATGAAAAGGCAAAAATCCTGATTGGCGAACGGGTACCCAATATCACCACCACAGCGACCGCCACCGGCTTCGTGTCCGAATCGGTTAACTATATCGATGTCGGCCTGAAGCTCGATGTCGAACCCACCGTCTATCTGGACAACGATGTCGCGATCAAGATCTCGCTGGAAGTCAGCAGCGTCACGAACCAGATCAAGACCCAGTCCGGCTCCATCGCCTACCAGATCGGCACGCGCACGGCGAGCACCGTGCTGCGCTTGAAGGATGGCGAGAACCAGGTGCTGGCCGGGTTGATCAACGATGAAGATCGCCGCACCGGCAACAAGGTGCCCGGCCTGGGCGAATTGCCCATTCTGGGGCGCCTGTTCGGCAGTGCCATCGATGACAGCCAGAAGACGGAAATCGTGCTGTCGATCACGCCACACCTGATCCGCAACATCCAGCGCCCGGACGCGGCGATGGCCGAATTCCGATCCGGCACCGACAGCAGCTTTCGCACTCGTCCGGACACGATCACCACCACGCCCGGTCCTGTCGCGCCAAGTGCAGCTCCGGTGACGACAGCCGTCAAAATGAATACACCGCCGACAACACCCAAGCCGCCCACTCCGTCACTGGCGGTGCCGACAACGGGAGCGGGTACCGGCGGTGGCGCCCAATCCTCGCCCGGCGCGACGCCGGACGCCAATGCCGCCATCGGCGGCGGGATCGGCAATCCGCTGTCCCTGGCTGCTCAGGCTCAATGGCAAGGCCCTGCCAGCGTCAAGCCCGGTGAAACCTTCGCCGTGCAGCTTCGGGTCCAGTCGAATCAACCCGTCGCAAGCATGCCGATGACGATCGGCTTTGACAGCAAGACACTCCAGGTCGTGAATGTGGCGGAAGGGATCTTCCTGAAACAAGGGGGCGCGCAAACGACCTTCACCAGCAAGGTGGATCCGGCCGGCATCATCACGCTCCAAAGCACACGCACTGGAGCAGGAGGTGCGACACTGCCTGCGGATGGCGTCACGGTCAATTTCCGCGCGCTTGCAGCGACCGATGCAGCGCAGATCCAGCTGCTGTCCCTGTCGCCAACCGGACCCGCCAACCAGCCTATCGTGACCAAACCGACGCCGCCGCTGGCCATACGGGTGCAGCCGTAATGATGGCAGGCGCATTATCGGATCGCATGCCGAATCCTGCATCGCATCAACAAAGCCGCATGATGCGCGCTTGCCGATGGCTACGCCGTCGTGACATGACGCCTGGCTTTACCTTGATCGAACTGTTGATCACGCTTGCCATTCTGGGTGTGCTGGCGAGCATTGCGGTTCCGCTCGCGCAGGTGGGCGTGCAACGCAGCCAGGAGCAGGAATTGCGCCGCGCCCTGTGGGAAGTCCGGCGCGGCATCGATGCCTACAAACAGGCGAGCGACGAAGGCCGCATCGCGAAATCGATCGGCAGCAGCGGCTATCCGAAAAACCTGGAAATCCTGGTGGAAGGCATCCCCGACCAGCGGGATCCGCGACGCAACAAGATCTATTTTCTGCGGCGAATTCCACGCGATCCGATGCATGCAAACTCCGAGATATCAGAGGCGGTCACCTGGGGCAAAAGAAGTTATGCCAGCGACGCGGCCGATCCACAGGAAGGCGAGGACGTGTATGACGTGTACTCGACATCGTCGAAGATCGGCTTGAACAGCATCCCGTATCGGAAATGGTGACTGTCATGCCGGCACAACCCATCGTTCGCGTTTCGTCCAACCGCATGGCATGCGCGCAGAGACTGCCGTCGCATGGATTCACGCTGATCGAATTGCTGGTGGTGCTGGCGATCGTTGCGCTGCTGGCGACGCTGTCCCTGCCGCGATATTTCCAGAGCATCGATACCGCCAGGGAAACCGTCCTGATAGACAACTTGCGCTTGACGCGGGAAACCATCGACAAATTCTATGGGGATACCGGCCGCTACCCCGAGTCGTTGAGCGAGCTGATCGACAAGAAATATCTGAAATCCCTGCCCGTCGATCCGATCACGGAGAGCACAGCCACTTGGGTCATCGTTCCGCCGGACGATGCTGCCAAGGGCAATGTTTTTGATCTACGTAGCGGCGCGTCGGGGAGCAAGCGGGATGGCACGCCGTTTGCCGCATTGTAGGAGTCGCCGTGAAGCCGTGTGCCAATTTCAGAATGAGTCGCATCGGCCATGATCGTATGCGCGCGAACGGCTTTACCTATCTGGGTGTGCTGATCCTGGTCGCCGTGATGGGTCTTGTCTCCACCGCGTCGGTGCAAGTGGGAGTGATTCTGCAGCGGCGGGCGGCCGAAGAAGAACTCTTGTCGATCGGCATGGAATTCCGCAACGCCCTGACCAGCTATGCCAATGCGACGCCAACAGGAAAGACCACCTATCCGCAATCCTTGCAGGACCTGCTGAAGGATCCGCGCTATCCGAACCCGCGGCGGCATCTGCGCAAGCTGTATGCCGATCCCCTGACCGGCAAGGAAGAATGGGGAACGATCGCCGCGCCGGACGGCACAGGTATCGCCGGGGTGTACAGCCTGTCGAATGCCGTGCCGATCAAGATCGGCAATTTCCCCATCCCGTTTCAGGAATTCGCAGGAAAAAACACTTACCGGGAGTGGAAGTTCACGGCGATACAGTTAATGCAGGGCGCAATGCCTGCAATCCCCGTACAACCCAGGCCATAAGGTGCGATTCCGATACGTGATTTGCTTGGTTTTCCGGGACCAATCCGAAGCTGAGCTTTCGGTTGTCGAAGACCTCAATACGAGAAAGCGGTGGAGGACAAGACGGATAACTCAGCGAGTTCGCCATCGTCCATGGCTCCTATGTCAAACGCGCGGCGACAAGTATCAACCGTGCTCTCCGTGTCTCGGCAGTGTATCAGCGTGTCGTGAAAATCGCCCATGTGGAAGCGGTGCTGGCGCGCTCCGGCATTGAGCTGTGCCGCGGCACGCTCGGGCACTGGATGATCGGTGCCAGCCAGCGTCATCTGCAGCGCCTGGTCGACGCCATGCATCGCGTGCTGCTGGCGCAGCCGCTCATTCACGGCGACGAGACCACGGTCCAGGTATTGCACGAGGAAGGCAAGAGCGCGCAGAGCACGTCGTACATGTGGGTCTACCGCAGCGCCGAGGCGAGTGCCGAGCCGGTAGTCCTGTTCGACTATCAGTCGGGACGCGGGCAAGAGCATCCGCAGCCGTTCCTGCGCGGCTACCAGGGCAGGCTGGTGACCGACGGCTACCAGGCGTGACGCACGCTCAAGGGCGTCACGCACTTCGGGTGTGTCGCGCACGCGCGCCGCAAATTCGACGAGGCAACCAAGGTGCAGAAGGCAGAGGGCCGCGCGAAGCAGGCATTGGAATTCATCGGCCGGCTGTACCAGGTCGAAGCCATCGCAAGAGGCCCACTGCCGGCCGTGCAGACGCGCGTCGGCCACACCTATTCGCTGCGCCAGCAGCATAGCGTGCCGGTGCTGGCGGCATTCAAGACATGGCTCGACGAGCAGGCCGGTCGGGTTCTGCCCAAGAGCCTGCTGGGCGAGGCGGTCGCCTATGCGCGTAACCAATAGAACTACTTGGTCCGCTATGCCGACGACGGCACGGTGCCGATAGACAACAACGTCCTCGAACGCGACATCCGTCCATTTACAACCGGAAGGAAGAATTGGTTGTTCAGCGACACGGTCGCCGGCGCCAAGGCCAGCGTCGTCATCTACAGCCTGATGCTGACATACCGGGCATGCGATGTCGAGCCATGGATGTACCTGAATGCGGTGCTGACCGAACTGCCGCAGCGTCCGGATAGCGCCGATGTCTCGGACTTGCTGCCGTGGCGCTTCGCACAGCGCCAGCAGCCGACATCAGCGGCATCACCCACATTTGCCTGGTTTGCCGTTTCCGGTGCAACCGGCGCCTCGATTCAAGCCACTCAACACGGGTAAAGAGGCGCCACGGCCACTCACGTCATAGCAGCCACAGTCGCCCATGGAGAACATATGCAATCACCTGACACACCATCCGCAGGAGCCCTTCTCTCTGCAGCCGAATTTCGTACCCGGGCAGGTAAATACTATGATGCGCTGGGCATTCTGGAACGCACCATGGATGACGCGCCCGGCGATCATTCGGAACACTGGATGGGCATGATATGTGCCGCCGCAGCGCGCAACAAGCTGCACATCCAGGATGATCAGGGAGCGCGGCAATATCTCAATCTTATTTTGCCAGCGCTTCGCGTCGCCAACCCGAAAATCGATGCGGAGTGCCACACGATCTCCGGCATCCTGCGTCGCCGCGAAGCGCACACACACTAGAAGGCGAAGCTGGAACACGAGGCATTGGTCCTGGCTGACGACGCGATCGAAGCATTCTGGCATGCGGAATACAGCGCCCAAATGGCGTTGGAGGATCGCCTGCAGCACAACACCGTGCTGAATCGCTTGTACGCCGAGGGCCTGAAGCTTGCAATTCAAGCGCAGCCGCGCGCGCACTATACCCCCTTGCTGGCTGCGGCGATCGTGGCCGAAGCCGCGAGCCGCGACAGTACACCGCCTTGCGTACGCGATGAATTGAGCGGACTGATCATCGTCATCGACTTGGCATGCGGCGCGGGTGCAAGCCTGGACGATGCCGCCCGCCTGTCGGAGCAATCGGCGTTCGTCAAGGCGGCCGGGAAGATACTGCGCGCCGGCTGCAGCACTTGGGCTGAACTGATCCTCAGCCACGTGCGAGACATGAACATTTGCAAAAACGACGTTCTGGCACGCGCCATGCTCTTGGGATGCAAGCTGCTGCGCGAAGACGGCTATCGCGCCGATCGCGCACTGCTGGCCGAGTACGCGGCGCGACTGCGCATTCACTCCCTGGATCTGGACGGCGCAGCATGCAATGCTGCGCTAAGGCGGCAAATCGTGGATGCACTCACGCGCTTTCCGGCGGAGATCGCGCACAAGGTAATGCGCCTTAGATTCCTGAGATAAGCCCGATCCCGAGCCACGTACGCACGCTCCTTGGGAGCACGGCCCACTGGCGCGCGCGTCTTGCTATGTGATATGCCCGGGTGGCCGGTCCGCGAAGATCCATCAACCCGCGTACGCAACAGGCTCACGTCGCGGGCAGCAGGCAAAAATGGCAATACTGATGGCATGTCAACTTCCCGCGTAGTAGCGAATCACGGCATACGTGCAGAGAAACAACCGCTTACGGTTGATCAAGATGGGGAGGCCCTTGCAGTAGCCTTGGCACAAATAACAAGGCCTCCAGTCTGGAGGCCTTTTAAACGCTTGGCGAGAGGGGGATTCGAATATACCAAACGCCCTTATTTCATGCGGGCTCTACAGAAATGCTGGCAAAAAAGCTGTCATTTCCTCGAACCACCGGTTTCACGCTATTCTGCCGCGCCCCATCAGCCACAACGTCACGTTTCGACCTGCGCGCAATAACGGATAAATAAGTTTTGACAGGCGCTTATGCCTAAAAACTACCGCATTCAATTTGTTGAAGACATCGCTATCCGAGCTGAGCAGTGCGATACGATTCATGCAATCAGCTCCCCAATAGTCCTCGCCGCCGAGATGCAGAAGCATGCCCTGATCAAGGTTGTAACCCTTTCGCCTATAGTGCGAAGCTAAGTCCGTGTTTTCTCTCATGTTGAGAAGCGTAACCGGGCCTACTGCCTTCTTAAGTCGCACCAGCTTGACGAAGTTGGAACAGAATGGGCAATCGCCGTCATATAGGATGTAATTGCCTTCTCTCATCGGTAACTCTGAAAATTTTCCGGACCAGCGTAGGTTTCGGTCACGCCGAGCGCTTTATCCGCGACCTCAATGAGAGTGTATAAGAATGCTCCATCACCCGTGTGCTTGATAAAGAATCGGTTGCCTCGCCACGCACCAGCCAACTCCTTGGGGTCGACCTCCTGCGGTTCCTCGCGAACATTTTTCCGTGCCAGTATCTTGAACGATGGATCTCGGAAGCCGAAGGCTTCAACGGTGATGAAGTATTGTTTTGATGCCTCATCCCATGTCAATGACGGTGTAACTCCCCTGAATCCCAGCTTGTCACTTATGGACGTTAAACCCGAATGAAGCACAACCATCGGAAGCGCCGGGCGCGGCCTTGGCGGAACGGCTACGATCTGCGAATAGGTGCGATAACTTCCAATTTCACTGCTTGAGCTAAGTTGAGGTGAGTTCATCCAAAAGGCATTTTTCAGCAAGAGCTTGCCGGACACATGAAGCTGCTGTTGAGCGGACGCATCCCTTGATGAGATAAGAATCGGATTTACTACAGGAGAGGGGATCATTGACGGCTCCAACTTCTTTCCATCTACAGTCTCAACCTCTATCCATCCACGGTATATTGGGAAATAGTTCGGTTTGGAATATGGGGCCAACGCACGATTCTCAGAGAAGAATGCCATTGAGCTAAACGGGTAATTCAGGTGCTTCTCACCAAGTTTCCAAATGATATTGGCAGCGTAATACCCAAAAAAAAGAGCCATGAACGCGTAGACTGCAAGCCGGTAGCGCGAACCGATATTGTCAACCACGTCTAATGCGCGCTTTTGCACTGCCATCAAGAAAGCACCCATAACGAGATAGCCTCGTTGTGTCGATACAGGCCTCCCGATCTTCCCTGTGATTTTCCCGTAAAGCCATTCCCAATCAACTGACAAAAGACATAGTGGCACCCAAAACGGATGCCAGAACTCAAACAATCGGGTCAAACCGACAATCTCAAGGAAAAAGAACATCCCACCAATCACTAGGCGCAGCACCGGATGCCGCACTAGGAACAGGCAAAAGATGGTCGAGAACTGGGCGATAAGTTGCAAGGTGCCGGCAGTTTTGTAGAGCCACGGATTGTTGGCCACCCATAGAACGAGCTCAGGCGGATTGAACCGCGCGAGCCCCCAGGAAACCGCGAGGGAGTTGCGCAAGTTGTCCGACCACGCCCACCAGACCCCATTGCCCAGCGTGAATTTCTGATAAAACGCGCCGAACATGAACATATGGGTGGATAGCTCGGCAAAGAGGACCGGCCACCAATATTCACCGTCGTGCTTTTTGAGTGGGGAAGGTAGTGCGCGAAACCGGCGCACTACCGCGTCAACCGATAGCACATCACCTGACCGACCAAACATGAAGGACAGTGCCGCCAAGAGTTGAACATTAAAACCGTGCGACCAATACGGCCCAAAAGACGCTATTAAACTAGCGTAGAGCGTGGCTGAGACCGCAGCGATTACAGCAGATGTCCTGGTAAACACCCCCAGGAACATGGTGATGCAGAAGAATTGCGAAAGATGAAACAGATTGATGACGAAGTCTTGGTTTGGGGGGGCAACAAATATTTTGGCGAGGCCTTTAGGAACCCACCCCCAGGATTTATAACTCTCTACATAAAAATTCCATAAATAAGCATCCCCGGCTTCTTTGATGGAAAGCCAGAGGGAAATGGCTAGGAGCATCCGCGCAATCGCGGCATTATACGCACCGCCACGGAAGAAGAAAAAGCGATCGAGGAAGCTAACTCGCAAAGGCATCAAGCCGGCAAGGTTTAATATTTTCATAGGGCAATTATGCCGCCATTATTTCCCTAATGCTAATACGCACCTACAAAAGTTGCCGTTCTGCCGTGCGTCGAAGAACGAGTCCGCGTAACACCTTGCCACCACCGCTTACCCACTTCATCATCTCAATCCCAGCTGCATCCCGATCTCCTATATTGACTTTCCGTCGAAGTGTCGATGCTCGCAGATTCCCTATGCCAAGATTAAAAGTGAAGTCGATTAACGCAGCAAGACGTTCCGGCGTATCGGTGTTTGGACACAGCTTCAGAACCGCCGGAAGATAGATCGTTCGAACCATGTACAGCAGCATTATCTCTGCAACCGTCTTGGTAATTGGCTGATCAGTCGGTAATCCCCCCATTTTTGAAGCGGCCTGATAGTAGAAACTATGCAGTCAAGGCCAGTTTCTGTTTCGGCGTGATGCCGCCAATGGCCATGTTAGGGCGTTCGTGATTATAGGTCCATAGCCATCGGGTAGCGAAGTCCTGGACTTCTTCGATGCTGTCGAACAGGTAGTGCGCCAGCCAGTCGTAGCGGACGGTGCGGTTGTAACGCTCGATGTACGCATTCTGCTGCGGCTTGCCGGGCTGGATGAATTCGAGATGAATCCCTCGTCGTTGCGTCCATGTCGCCAGCGCCGCACTGACGTATTCCGGCCCGTTGTCGCAACGTATCCTGTCGGGTCTGCCTCGCCATTCCATGATCCGCTCCAGCGTCCGAATAACGCGCTCGGACGGTAGCAAGAAATCGATTTCGATGCCCAAACCTTCCCGATTGAAGTCATCGATCACGTTGAACAACCGGATACTGCGACCGTCCAACAGCTGGTCATGCATGAAGTCCATCGACCAGACCTGATTGACGGCGCTGGGTTCGGCCAGTGGTTCTGGCTTCTCGCGCACCAGGCGCTTCTTCGGCTTGATGCGCAGGTTCAGTTCGAGCGCCCGGCAAATCCGGTACACGCGCTTGTGATTCCAGCCGTAACCCTTGACGTTGCGCAGATACAGAAAGCACAGCCCGAATCCCCAGTTGCGCTGGTTGGTCGTCAACCGGATCAGCCAATCGGCAATCGCACTGTTCTCTGACGACAGCTTGGCCTGATAACGATAGCGGGTCTGGCTGATACCGAACGCCTGGTATGCTGCTCGAATGCTGACAGCCTTCGCTTGTACGACCCATTGCGCCATCTCGCGTCGTCGAGATGGCGCTACCATTTTTTTTGCATGGCCTCGGCGATGATTTCTGCCTTCAGGCGTTCTTCTGCATACATCTTCTTCAGACGGCGGCTCTCTTCTTCGAGTTCCTTCATGCACGCCATCATCGAGGCGTCCATGCCGCCGTATTTGCTGCGCCAGCGATAAAACAGTGCCGAACTCATGCCGTGCTCGCGGCACAGCTCCGGCACCGGCGTGCCGGCTTCTGCCTGCTTGAGAATGCCGATGATCTGATTTTCCGAAAAACGTGACTTTTTCATGCAAAACTTCCTCGCTTCTGATTGGAGAAAATTCTACTTTCAAAGCCGCTTCTTTTTCGGGGGGATTACCGGTCAATGTAACGGTCGTGGTCATGACCAGCAAAGCGCTTTTAATTCAGTCAACTTGAGCCGGCACTCCTAATCAATTGCACCTGAGTCCGCACATGATGGCTTGACTTGCGCTTAAGCGAGCTAAATGACCCAAGGGGAAAAAATCCATTCAGGTGAGCTACAGCGCATCCTTATAAAGGTTTGCATTCTGCGTCAAATCAGCAGCGGTGACTTTATTGCGAAGCGATACGACCTGACCGGATTTACCATTCCCCCTTTAAGATATTTCGTTTTATCTCGGATAGATGTTGGCGCTCTTCGTATGTCAAGGCTGCCGTCAACTCAGCCTCTGCCATCCTTTCTGCACTGGCCTCAATCGACGAATCCAAAAATGTCGTTGCGGTGTTACGTGGTAATGGAATCGGGCACCATAAATCCTTCCTTTTCTCGTTCGGACGATTTTGAATCGCCTGTGTTGTCAAAATTTCTGTCTCTTCACGATAGACCGCATATTCACTCGCATGGTAAGCACGATGTATCGCTCCAAGAGTCACTTTTCCTCCATGCGGGTGCTCTCTACTAAAAGCCAATATCAATAACTTTGCCATGGCTCGCTTCCGCCCTGCGGAATAAGCATGCAATGCTTCTGCATCCCGAATTGGATCAAATACTAAAATGTCTGGAGCTACGTCACACTGTACTTTCAATGTTTCTTGCCAATCCAGACTTTCTGCGGAATCAGGAAATACTATGATCGGGCTTGCCAGCAAGCGCTGTTGCTCTTCACCTGGGCGACGTTGGAGTCGCCGAATCAAACTGTAATTTCCAACAAATACAAAAGGGAGTCCGATATAACCGAGTGATAGCAACATCTGAGCAACACGCGTATTTGCGCTTTCACTGCCTGAAGTAAACTGGAACTCATCCCCAATCAAAAATGGGACCCCGTCACGATAGGCCAAACGTCGGCATTTTATGATGAGGTCGGCAAGCCGTCCCTTCGTTTGAATAAGGGAACTGAATATATCCATTGGGGAGCTACGGGCGTGCACCGTGATCATCCATGGACCTTTGATAGGGAATGGTGAATGGCTTTCGTCAACCATTACCTGGCCATCGTTTCCATATATTCGGCAGAATGCCTTGATCAATTCTGTTTTGCCGGTACCGGCCAATCCCGTCAAACAAATGGGGGGAGAGAAATCAGGAAACGGAGCATCAGGCGCATACAAACCTTGGAGAAAGGTTTTCCCGTCCGGATATTGAGCAAGACAATGGGCATATGCCACACCGATTAAACGTTTCAAGATGGACACGCATTGTGTCGTCGGATAAAACACGGTTGCCAGTGCTGCCTCAAGCTGATGGCATGCCAATTCCGTGGGGAGCGAAGCGAGATTGGTCAACGGAGGAGCTGTGACCATAGCACGCTGCTTGAGCGCTTCCGTATCAAGCAGAGCCTCGAAACGATTGGCCCAATAGGAAGGGAATTGATTTTTCATGCAGATCTCCGCTTGCCAGAAGAACTCGTCCCTGCAGCATTAAAATTGCTAGCACGCTTTGGCTTTCCGGATTTTCGCTGACCCGCTTCCCAAGATTTACCCGTGCTCTGTTCAAAACGCTGTCGATAATCTGATGTATTGGCATGCTGATGCGCGCGGTATGCAGAATTGACTGCACGACGTGCCTCGGCCCATTGATCCAGTTCCGCAATCGACATCCATAGTGTTTCTTCATCGCCGCGTATCCGAAGCTTGGCATCCAGTTCTAGCAATCTTCCATCGACCTCAATCCATACATGCCGCACGCACATATCCAGCACATACCCCTGAACACGAGAGTGCATACCTTGTGAAATTCCGCAACGCTCCAATGTTCCTGTAGCTTCGAACTCTTCTGAAGAATATCGACGTCCATCCAAATACACGCCATCTTCTCGCACCAGAAATTCGATTGGCGTCAAAAATGTCCGGATCGCTTCGTCGACCCGCATGGGCTGCCCATCATTCCGGAACCGTTCGTCGTAATAGTTCCATAGTCCGACAGGACTTGGCGCCACGTACGCCAAGTCTCTGTCTGGATCGAAGCGTGCTTCCATGTCAGCGCCATTATTGAATTGAATCAGCCGTATGATTTCCCGCTTTGCCAATTCAACCGGAGTCAGCTCGCTTTGCACATAAGTTGGTTTCCCTTCGAATTTCAAATCTTTGGGGTGCGAGGATTCCACAGTAGCTTTTGACTGCCCTGACCATGAAGGCGCCATATCCCGAATCGGGAAACGCTTCTCCATTGCCTCGATCAATTCCTTTCGTGCCCATGGGCCACGGTCAATTCCGAAATGCCCTGGTAATCCTTGGTTAGGCCACTCACCTGGCACGAACGGCACACCGAACAACCGACAAAAATAGTTCTTCGGTATCGCCATACAGAACAGCATCATTCGATAAGCCGTTGCCCTTTCTGCGCCAAACGAGAATCCAATTCCCAACTTCATTCCAGACAACACATCCCTGCTAACGACAACGCACAAGGGAGGCAGATTCGTCCCTTCTACATAACCTTTGGGCCGCTCCTTCACATAGAAACCGTCGGCTTCAACCCGCTCCATCAAGTTGGAGACCTCTTCGGAAAACCGTCCTCTGGATTCTGCAATCCGTGTTCTGTATCGCACTGATCCATAACGTAGTTTCTGGATCATCTCTTTGCCAAACGCTTTCACGACCCGATATCGAAATTGCCAATAGGTAGGAAACGGTTCTCCTTGAAACTGCACGTAGGACTTCATGCCGGATTCATGCGTAATGACTCGGCAATGAAAATCCTCCACCATAGCTTCGGCATAAATGGTGGCCATGGGCTTCCCGAGTTGAGCGCGCTTTCGATAACTCTTGATGCAAGCCTCTGTCATTTCCCTACTGCTGCCATGGCCATAGTGCTTTCCATGGGCTAGAGAAGGAGCGCCAAATTTGCGATCCGGATAACGCTCTCGATTCCAATGGCCACTTCGATGGAAAGGGGGAAGCAGTGCCCACATGTCCCGACCAAAGCAAAGATATGTCAGCAGCCATAGACGAAATCGCGATGGATGTTGCGGCGGATTACATTGAGCTGCGCGGCGATTGATTTCCGCTTGCGGATCTTGGTCGGACAAAATGCTTTCGATGATGCGTACAGCGGAAGTGATGTGCAAAAGCCGATTTTCCACTCGCTCTCTATTGGAAAGCTTTGCCTTGGCACGAAGCCCATCCTGTTCCTCCAGATTCACGCCCTCGAACTGCCTCAACCATGGTGGAAGCGCTAATTGCTGAGCAACTGGAACGATTCGGCTTGTGGCAACTCCTTCCTCAAAGAGGCGCCTTGCTATCGAAAACAGAGAGGCTTTGGGCATGCCGACATCTTTGCCGACATCAAAATGCACCATCAAAATTCGACCGCTTTGAGCACCGTTATGCAAGAGGTGATAGACGACGTCTTTGACCAATGGGCCACATCCTTCAGGAGCGATGATTTGCGTCCCGATCATCATGGTGTGACATCAAACCACTTGGCATACTTGACAGTGACATCCTCAATCTCGGGACGCATTGGGCAATTGATCAGGATTGGTTGAAATAAATCGACCTTTAGTTTATTTTCCCAAATCGCTTGGTAAAAAGCAGATCGGCATTGATCCACCGAATAACGCCCTCGCTCTGCAAGCACGGTAATTACTTCGGCCGGGGTGATCCCATGCGCAAGGGCTGACTGGAAGCGATGGAGAATTTCCGCTCGCTGGTTATCTGTGATGAATAACTGTCGACGATGATGAAGAAAGAGCTGTCTCAGGTTGGCAGCAACGTGTGAATCAATCTCTTCACCTGCAATCTGCACTGTTCGGATATTGGCATTCGCATAGTAAGCAGCTTCGACCTCGTGCCGCGCCAGCACCTTGCGAATAAAGTCTGAGGGGCGCAATTTGCCAAAACGGGTTGGCCCCGGCCGCATGAAATTTTGTCGTTTGTCCTTGATGGACCAGTTGATACAATCGGTTCGCCCGTCCGGACGCACAATAGCCCACAACAAATCTCCACACCATGGATAGATGAGCGGCATCCTCTCACCAGTTCGCTCTGGATGAGGAACCACAATCCGAGGCAATACATCCAGAACATTGAGGCGCTCGGCTACATCAATCACTCCTTTTAGTGGAGGCAACGCACTGCGATCAATGTTCGGAAAGGTCCAAAGCGGATGTGTGGTGGGTCCCGGAGACAGCATGCGCTGCTCTTGCAAGCCAATGATGGCTGGGTGATAAAGCCCCAATAAGGCAGCGTCACGCTCTGCTGTCGACAATAAATGGACTTCGCGACCAGCCAGTTTGGATGGCGTCAGGGTATAGGCACGCGAAATGGACGGCGCCTCCTTAGGGGTGGCGAGAATCCCCGGCACATAAGACGCGTCCCACGAAGGATTCTGCTGGCGTTGGTACAGGGTTTTCAGCCGAGAAACAGCTCTTGAGTTTCCCATCACGGCCTCACGACATCAGGATTAGCCGGACGAATGTGGAAACGAGGTGAGGGTCTAGCATATGGTTCTCCCGCAGATAGTCAAAAGCAATTAATTTGATACATCCATATGGGATTTATGAATGTATAAGCGACACAGGACCTTTGACTTGCCCGGGAAAACAGGAGATACTTCAAGTGCTACCAAGAAGTCTCTCGCGTTTAGCGGGCAAGCCGAATCTTTCAGCAATGAGGGGTTCGGCTTTTTGTTTTGCGCTACAGAAGTCCTATTTCTCGGTGCTAGCGACCGTCACGTTTGCAATGAGTCGACGAGATAGCTCGTCCATTTCCAAAGTCATACCTCGCTTCAATCCTAGAGCGATGGCAATCTGGTGACTTTGCCCTCTCAGACATTTGCGCCGTCCTTCCAGGACTTGGTAAACCAAACCTGTAGAAAACCCGCGCACCCTCGCCCATTCGGCCACAGAGATGCCCGATGCCTCGAATAACTTCTTCGCAATAGCGGTATCTAGCAGGGTCTCCGACATGGATTTTATCCGAAAGTACAGATATTTAGACAATTTAACACATACTTGTTAAATTCAATACCTGTACATACAATCAATAACATGACTACACAAACATCTACACCACCCGGTATCCCGCCAGGCCTCGGGCTGAGACTGAAAGAGGAACGGAAACGCTTGGGTCTAAATCAAGTCGAGTTGGCCCAAATCGGCGGCGTCGGTCGTTTGGCGCAACTTCAATACGAATCGGAGGCTTCGGCGCCGACGACTCGTTATCTTTCCGCAATTGGTGCTGCTGGCGTGGACTTGGTCTATCTCATATCGGCGTCAAAGGCATATACCGGTGAACTTCGATCCGAACAACAAGATCGTGTTGAACGTCGTGCCTTTGAGTGGGTGGAAATGTGTGCAGAAGCTGAACCCGATGGTCATCTCAGCGCCGAATCCCGTCGCGTGCTTTTTCGGATGATTCGAGACGTTTTGATTCAAATGGAGCTTGGGACACTGCCTGAAAACTTTGATACCAGCCTTCTGATGTCTCAGCAGATGAAAGCCCATGGAAAGAGGTAGCATCAATGGATGACGACATCATTTCAAGTGCGGCCTCTGCTCTACAACGCCTGATTGATGAGCACAGAAAGATTCCTCAAGATAGGGATTCCCTTGATCAGAAATTTTCATCCTTTATTCAACAAGAACGAACCAAAGTAGCCGACAGCAAATCTATACTATTTTCCACCGGGCGCGTCGTTCGCTTACCTAAACGAACCCCATCTACGCCGTCTAAGGAAACAACGCCACGACTGGAAATTTGCAGGCCATTACCTGATGAAGTGATACAAGGCTGGCGCGGGCGTATGCGATCCGTCAATTGCATAGGGCCCAAAGAGAAAATCGAAGCTCTCATCGAAGCTCATGCTCGCAGCCTCGATACAAACATTCCAGCGGATGCTGATTTTTTCCAGCATGTCGCCAGCATTTTGCACATGCCGCGTGAGCAGCTCATACATCAACATACGCTGACACCGTTTTTCAATGCCCTTGAAGGCCTGAAGCTCAACAAACCGGGGACAAAATCGACACGGCATAGGGAAGCTGTTGAGCGCCATGCACCGTTCAAACTCGGCGGAAAACATCCTCGATATTGCTGGCAATGTGCGCAAGAAGATTTATCCTCAATGGGCTTTTCTTATTGGCGACGTGAGCATCAGTTACCCGGAGCCCTTTGGTGCATGGAACACCATAGTCTCTTGTCAACCGTGCCGCGCCGAGACGCTTTTGATCAATGTCCGCATGAAATCACCGATGCCGTCATTGAACAAAGAGCGCAGGAATTCCATCCAGAGCAAACAGCATTTCTGAAACGATATGCTTACATCGTGAATGAGATATTCGAGCAAAGACCTACTATTGATAGCCGAGCCGCAAGCATCGTGCTCGGCAAAAAGGCGCGAATCGCCGATCTGCGAATTTCAAAGCTAGGAACTCGCCCAACCGTCGGCAATCGTCTGATGGAGCTTCTGCCTCGGTGGTGGTTGGAAGAGACGATTCCCCGGGTACATTGGATACCGCACAAATACATCTCATCCATTGACGGCATTTGCAGCCCCGATGCCACGCGCTATACCACTGCGACTTTAAGCCTGCTTGCTGCGTTGTTCTATGAGGACGAGCAGCAAGCTGTCGCTGAAATCTTCAACCCCTCATGCCCCTCTCCAGACAGAGCGCCCGGCGCTGCTTTTTGGGGAAGCTGGAAAGTGTTTGACGAATATGTCGCTCAGGAGGGAGTGGTAAGTCACGTCGCAGAACGACTGGCAATTCCGAGTAGCACTGTGTCCATAGGTTTATTGAGACAAGGTTTACCAGGGTTGGGACGATCTAGCTCTACCATTCTTGCAGCTCATGCGTTTCTATCAGGCCAATCCATGGCCGATGCTTGTGCCTGTAACCAAGCATCTATTGAAGAAGTTGAATCACTAATCCGCATGTCAGGAAGCAAGCTAAAAGCTGCCCTCGACAAAATCGTGCGCAACACTCGTTACAAGTCTCCACCTAGCCCCCGAGTAAGAAAAAAGCGTTTGCCAAGCGGGCTTTCCGGGATTTGATATCCGTCTGGTTCTGACAAGCGCATTTCTGCATACCCAATCGATGCAGGCAGCCTTTCCGAATGGAAGATTTGGTTGCATTTCGACAATCAATCCCTCTCCATCTTCCACCATTTTCTTTTTTTCCTGTTCAGACAGACTTTATTCCCGCCTGACAGACTTTATTGTTCGTGACCACCCCGCCTTGAAAAAACAAAAAGCCGCCCATATACTTAGCACTCGTCAGGAGAGAGTGCTAACAAGAATCTCCTCTGGCCTTCCAACATTTCCAGTGCGGCCCGGCTGCACGGTGAAGTGCACCTTGCAGCAAACCTGCCGCAAAAACATAACCTATTGAATTTAAAGGAGTTTGTATGAACCTTCGTCCTTTGCACGATCGCGTCATCGTCAAGCGCCTGGACCAGGAAACCAAGACTGCGTCCGGCATCGTTCTCCCTGAAGCCGCTGCAGAAAAGCCTGATCAAGGTGAAATTCTGGCCGTCGGCAACGGCAAGGTCCTCGAAGATGGCAAAGTCCGTGCGCTGGAAGTCAAGGTCGGCGATCGCGTGCTGTTCGGCAAATATTCCGGCCAGACCGTCAAGGTCGACGGCGAAGAACTGCTCGTGATGCGCGAAGAAGACATCATGGCAGTCGTCCAGAAGTAATACGAATTTCCAACGAATAATCAAGGAGTTACGAACATGGCAGCTAAAGAAGTAATTTTCGGCGATTCCGCCCGTGCCAAGATGGTCGAAGGCGTGAACATCCTCGCCAACGCCGTTAAAGTCACCCTCGGCCCGAAAGGCCGCAACGTCGTGCTGGAGCGTTCCTTCGGCGCCCCGACCGTCACCAAGGACGGCGTCTCGGTCGCGAAAGAGATCGAGCTCAAAGACAAGCTCATGAACATGGGCGCGCAGATGGTCAAGGAAGTCGCTTCCAAGACTTCCGACAACGCCGGTGACGGTACAACAACCGCAACCGTGCTGGCTCAGGCAATCGTGCGCGAAGGCATGAAGTTCGTCGCCGCCGGCATGAACCCGATGGACCTGAAGCGCGGCATCGACAAGGCTGTGGCCGCCACTGTCGAAGAACTGCAGAAGATCGCCAAGCCCTGCACCACCTCCAAGGAAATCGCCCAGGTCGGCGCCATCTCCGCCAACAGCGACGCCTCCATCGGCGACCGCATCGCTGAAGCGATGGAAAAGGTCGGCAAGGAAGGCGTGATCACTGTTGAAGATGGCAAGTCCCTGCACGACGAGCTGGACATCGTGGAAGGCATGCAATTCGACCGCGGCTACCTGTCCCCGTACTTCATCAACAACCCGGACAAGCAAGTTGCTGTTCTGGAAAACCCGTTCATCCTGCTGTTCGACAAGAAGATCACCAACATCCGCGATCTGCTGCCGGTGCTGGAACAAGTTGCCAAGGCTGGCCGTCCGCTGCTGATCATCGCTGAAGACGTCGAAGGCGAAGCGCTGGCGACTCTGGTCGTCAATAACATCCGTGGCATCCTGAAGACCTGCGCCGTCAAGGCTCCTGGCTTCGGCGACCGTCGCAAGGCGATGCTGGAAGACATCGCGATCCTGACCGGCGGCCAGGTGATCGCTGAAGAAGTCGGCCTGACACTCGAAAAAGTCACGCTGAACGACCTCGGCCAGGCAAAGCGCATCGAAATCGGCAAGGAAAACACCACCGTGATCGACGGCGCAGGTCAACACGTCGCCATCGAAGCGCGCGTCAAGCAAATCCGCGTGCAAATCGAAGAAGCGACTTCCGACTACGACCGTGAAAAACTGCAAGAGCGCGTTGCCAAGCTGGCAGGCGGTGTTGCCGTGATCAAGGTTGGCGCTGCCACCGAAGTCGAAATGAAGGAAAAGAAAGCCCGCGTGGAAGACGCGCTGCACGCAACCCGTGCCGCGGTTGAAGAAGGCATTGTTGCAGGCGGCGGCGTTGCACTGCTGCGCGCTCGTTCGAACCTGTCCGTCAAGGGCGACAACGCCGATCAAGAAGCTGGCATCAAGATCGTCCTGCGCGCAATTGAAGAGCCGCTGCGCATGATCGTTCAAAACGCAGGTGACGAAGCTTCGGTCGTGGTCAACAAGGTTCTGGAAGGCAAAGGTAACTTCGGTTACAACGCTGCCAACGGCACCTACGGCGACATGGTCGAAATGGGCGTGCTGGATCCAGCCAAGGTGACCCGTTCGGCGCTGCAAAACGCCGCTTCGATCGCCGGCCTGATGCTGACGACCGACTGCATGGTAGCCGAGCAGGTTGAAGACAAACCGGCTGGCGGTGGCATGGGCGGTATGGGTGGCATGGGCGGTATGGGTGGCATGGAAGGCATGATGTAATTTGCCGACTGCGAGAAGGTAGCGATACCTTCCGCTGTCCACAACGCAAAAGACCCGCAAGACATCAATCTTGCGGGTCTTTTTTTATCGTTACCGATTGTGGATGCGCCGTCCTGAAGTAGATCACACGTCGCCAATCGCTCCATACAGGGTGATTTCTCGGTCAGTCCCTGCACACCCTCCAGAGCCGACACATCCATCATGTTGCATGCCAGATTCTTCCGACAAGGGATCGAACTTGTCACCACGCTTGCATGCCACGTCAGCGCCACCCCATCGCGCTACGACAGTGCACATGGCATTCAATGTCCTTCATCCTCTCCCACATCTTCTTGCTGTTCACCGAGTGATGGCGGCGGCTGATAGGTCGCCAGCAATACTTTGCGGCTCTCCGGCGTTTCCAGGCTGATTCGCCCCAGCGCACCGCTGCGGTAGTCCTGCAACAAGGTGTGCGCGCCCTTTTCAAAATCCATCTCGCCACCCTTGAGGCGGAAGCCGCGTTTCTGCGCCACGCCTTCCACCACGCTGATGCCGTCGATGCCATCGGTCGCGAATCCATAGCGCGCCGTGAGCAGCGCCGGATAGCGCAGCAGCAGCTGATCGGCGAGGAAGGTCGCGACCTCCTCCTCGATCACCGCATTGGTGCCGATGGCATGGCTGGCAGCCAGCATCAGGCCATCGCTCGGATGCTCGATTTTCGGCCACATCATGCCGGGCGTATCGACCAGCACCATGTTGTTGCCGAGGTAAAGGCGTTGCTGCGTCTTGGTGACGGCGGGTTCGTCGCCCACCGCCGCGACGCGTTTTTTGAGCAAGGCATTCATCAGCGTCGATTTGCCGACGTTGGGAATGCCCATGATCATCATGCGCAAGGGCTTGAGCGCGCTGCCGCGATGCGGGGCAATCTTCAGGCACAGATTGGGAATCTTCGCGACGTCGGCCGGTTTCTTGCAGGAGAGCGCCACCGCGTGCACATCCTTCTGGCGGCTGTAGTACTCGAGCCAGGCTTTGGTGGCCGCAGGGTCGGCCAAGTCGGCCTTGTTGAGGATTTTCAGGCAGGGGCGCTGACGGTGCTTGCGCAGCTGCTCGATCATCGGATTGGCACTGGCTTGCGGCAGACGCGCATCCAGCACTTCGATGACGAGGTCGGTCTTTTCCATGGATTCCGCCGCCTTCTTGCGGGCGGCGTTCATGTGACCGGGGAACCATTGTATGGACATGCTTGGCTTTATAGCGGGATCAAGCCGCTATTTTACCTGCTGCCCTTGCGCACACTCGTGCCAATACGGGGTCAATCGATATCGGCCAGCACCTTCAAGTGGGCGACCACACTGCGTCCCAGCGCCGACAGGTTGTAGCCGCCTTCGAGGCAGCTGACGATGCGGCCCTGTGCATACTGTTCGGCAATATCCTTCACCTGCCGCGTGATCCATGCAAAATCCGCTTCCACCAGACCCATCTGCCCCAGATCGTCTTCGCGATGCGCGTCGAATCCGGCCGAGATGAAAATCATCTCCGGCTTGTGTGCATGCAATGCCGGCAACCATTTGCTCGTGACCACCTCGCGCACTTCCTCGCCGCAGGTATAGGCCGGCACCGGAACATTGACCATGTTGTCGCCGTGCGGGCCGTCACCGCTGTAGGGATAGAACGGATGTTGAAAGAAACTCACCATCACTACACGCGGTTCATCCCTGAACGCTTCCTCGGTGCCATTGCCGTGATGCACGTCGAAATCCACGATCGCCACGCGCTGCAAGCCGTGCACATCCATTGCGTGCCGTGCTGCAATGGCGACATTGCCGAACAGGCAAAATCCCATCGCCTCGGACGGCCGCGCATGATGGCCCGGCGGGCGCGTAGCGCAGAAGGCATTGTCCAGTTCACCCGCGATGACTGCATCGGTTGCCGCAACAGCGGCGCCCGCCGCGCGCAATGCCGCCCGCCAGCTATAGGCATTGAGGACAGTATCGGCATCGAGCGGGTAGTAGCCGGATTGCCTTCCAAGCATCGGCGGCACGTTATCGCGCACACGCGCGATCGCCTCGACTGTATGCACACGGGCAATGCACGACACGTCCGCCTCGGGCGCGTCACGATGTTCCAGCAGGCTGTCCACACGGCTCGCGATCAACTGGTCTTCGATCGCCTGCAGGCGGGATGGCGATTCCGGATGCCAGAGCCCCATTTCATGGAGCTTGCAGTCGGCATGTGTGTAGATAGCGGTAGTCATTGGGCGCAAGCAACGTAGACGCTGATATTCTCGAATAGAATCTCAACTGGAATCGCGATAGTGTAGCGAAGAAAGTGACAAGTCATGTCATTCTGCATATGACATACATAGAAGCGGCTTGCGAATTCTCAATAACAAAATACCAACCCTCCGTTTCGCCTCATCTGACTTCCGGAAAATCCATGTTCGCCAAACTCCACGCCGTTGCGCAGCAAATCAGCCAGATCGTCGTCGGCAAGGACCTGCAAATCCGCCAGTCATTGACCTGCCTGCTGGCCGGCGGGCACTTGCTGATCGAGGACGTGCCGGGTGTCGGCAAAACCACGCTGGCGCACGCGCTGGCAATCTCGCTCGGCCTCAAGTTCAATCGCCTGCAATTTACCAGCGACCTGCTGCCGGCGGACGTGGTCGGTGTGTCGATCTTCAACCGCGAGAAGAACGGTTTCGTGTTTCATCCCGGCCCCGTGTTCACGCAGGTATTGCTGGCGGATGAAATCAATCGGGCAACGCCGAAAACGCAGTCCGCACTGCTGGAGGCGATGGAAGAGCGGCAGGTCACCGCCGACGGCGTGACGCGTGAATTGCCGGCCCCCTATTTCGTCATCGCGACGCAAAACCCGACGCATCAGATCGGCACATTCCAGTTGCCGGAATCCCAACTCGACCGCTTCCTGATGTGCCTGTCCCTCGGCTACCCGGATGCCGCGGCAGAACGCGCCCTGCTGATGGGCGAAGACCGCAGGACGATGCTCAAGGCATTGCGCACGGCGATGCAACCGGAAGCGCTGTTGGCGGCGCAGGCAGCGCTGAAGTCGGTGCATGTCGCGCCCGCGCTGATCGACTATGTGCAGGCGCTGGCGCAGGCATCGCGCCAGAGCGGTCTCTTTGCGGAAGGCATGAGTCCGCGCGCGGCGATTGCACTGCTGCATGCCTCGCGTGCATGGGCCGCACTGGAAGGGCGTGATCACGTCATTCCGGAAGACGTGCAGGCAGTGCTGGTGCCGGTCGCCGCGCATCGCCTGCGGCCGCTCAAATCCGCCGGCAGTTCGGCGCTGGGCAGCCGCGACCTGGTGGTGCAATTGATGAAATCCGTCGCCGTCTGACTCGTCCCATGTTGAGCGCGCTCGAACATCAGTTTCGCAAACGGGCCAGCAAGTGGCTGATGCGCTCGCGCGAGGTCGAACCGGGCGAAGTGTTCCTGCATCAGCGCCGCGTGTACATCATGCCGACGCATCCCGGTCTGATGTTCTGCGTGATGCTGTTCGTGCTGTTCATCGGCGCGATCAATTACAACATCAGCCTCGGCTTCGGCTTCACCTTCCTGCTTGCCGCCTGCGCGCTGATCGACATGCACCTCACCTTCCGCAATCTGGCGCACCTGTCGCTGTCCGCCGGGCGCGCCGCGCCGGTCTTCGCGGGCGAGGATGCGCAATTCGAACTGCATCTCATCAATCGCCGCAAGCACGGCCGCTATGCGATCTGGCTCGATTTCGTCGGCGAAGGCTTGCCGAACGTCGATCAGGCCGCCGACGTCGCGGCGCTGTCAACGCACAGCGTCGTGCTGTCCACGCCGGCGCGCCAGCGTGGCTGGCTGGCCGCGCCGCGCGTGCGATTGCAAACCCGTTTCCCGCTCGGCTTGCTGCGCGCGTGGAGCTACTGGCAACCGGATGCGCGGGTATTGGTGTATCCGCAGCCGGAAGAGAACGCCCCGCCGCTGCCGCTGTCCGAGGCAGAGAAAAAGGATGGGCAGGGACAGGCGGGGCAGGACGATTTCGCCGGCATCCGCAACTATCAGGCGGGCGATTCCCTGAAGCGCCTCGCATGGCGGCAGATCGCCAAACTCGATGTCGATCTGGGCGGCGCGCTGGTCACCAAGTATTTCGAAGGCGGCGCGGCAGTCGAGTTCGCACTCGACTTCGACCGTCTGCCGAACAGGCTGGACCAGGAACTGAAACTGTCGCGCATGACGCGCTGGGTGATCGAGGCGGAAGCGCGCGGTGTGCCGTATGCATTCCGGCTCGGTGACACCGTGCTCACAGCCGCACTCGGCCCGGCACACCGGGAAGCGTGCCTGCATGCGCTGGCGATGTATCCGGAGACGTGATGGAAAAATCCGGCGCGCCTTCGCTGATGCGGCCGTTCATGCGGCGAATCACGCAACCACTGTCGCGCGACAAGTCCGACACGCTGTTGCTGCTTGCCACCTGCGTGCTGGTGCTGGCGCCGCATGCCGGACACCTGCCGGCATGGATCGTGGCCGCCTGCTCCGCCATCCTGCTGTGGCGCGGCTGGGTCACGTTTCGCGGCCATCGCATGCCGTCGCGCAATCTGCTGGTGCCGATTGCCGTACTCACCATGGCTGCCGTGTACTGGCATTACAAGACCATCTTCGGGCGCGAAGCCGGCGTGGCGATGCTGGTGTTGCTGCTGACCTTCAAGCTGCTGGAGATGCACGCCAGGCGCGACCTGTTCGTGGTGCTGTTCCTGGGTTTCTTTCTGGTGCTGGCGAGCTTCTTCTATTCGCAATCCATCGGCGCGGCACTGATGACGATTGCGGCAACCGTCGCGATTCTCACCACGCAACTGTCGTTTCAGTACACCGGCGTGGTGCCGCCGTTTGCACAGCGGCTGCGTCTCGGCGCATTCATCCTGCTGCTTGCCGCACCGCTCACGCTGGTGCTGTTCCTGCTGTTCCCGCGCATTCAGGGGCCGCTGTGGGGCATGCCGGTCGATGCGCAAAGCGCGCGCACCGGCTTGTCCGACAACATGTCGCCCGGGGCTATCTCCCGGCTCGCGCAATCGGATGACATCGCCTTCCGCGCGAAATTCGTCGATCCGCCACCGCCCAAATCCAGACTGTATTGGCGCGGCCCGGTGCTGGGCAGCTACAACGGACGGACGTGGACGCCGCTGCAAGTGCGCCTGAAAACGAATCGACCGATCGTCATCAAGTCACACGGTACGCCGCTGCGCTACCAGGTCACGCTGGAGCCAAGCAATCAGCGCTGGCTGTTCGCACTGGAACTGCCGCAGACGCCGCCGGTCTTGCGCGACAATGCGTCCGCGTTCGGCCCCAACCTCGAACTCCTTGCCAGCTCGCCGATCAATGAGCGCGTGCGCTATGACGCCGCATCCGTCCTCGATTTCGAGCTGCAGCCGCAGGAGTCGGCAACCGCATTGCGACTGTGGCTGGACTTGCCGCAAGGCTTCAATCCGCGCACTCGCGAACTTGCCGCAACACTGCGCAAGCGATCCAGTGACAATGCCGAAATGGTCAATGCGGTGCTGCGCTTCTTCCGCGAAGAGAAATTCCGCTACACGCTGGAGCCGCCCGTGCTCGGCACGCATGCGGTCGACGAGTTTCTGTTCGATACGCGCGCCGGCTTTTGCGAACACTACTCCAGTGCCTTCGTCGTGCTGATGCGCGCGATGGGCATCCCGGCACGCGTCGTGACCGGCTACCAGGGCGGCGAAATCAATCCGGCCGACGGCTACATGACGATCCGTCAATCCGATGCGCATGCGTGGGCCGAAGTGTGGCTCGCCAATCGCGGCTGGGTGCGCGTCGATCCGACTGCAGCGGTGTCCCCGGCCCGCATCGAAATGAACCTGACAAGCGTGATCCCGCGCCGGACATTGGGCGGATTGATCACGCTCGATGCCGGACAGAATTCATGGCTGGCAAAATGGCAAGCATTGCGCCAGAACTGGGATGCGGTGACGAATGCCTGGAATCAATGGGTCTTGAACTACACGCCCGACAAGCAAAGAAGCCTGATCCAGTCGCTCGGTTTCGACTCGGCCGATTGGCGCACATTGACGGGCTTGCTGGCCGTCGCCGCCAGCATCGTGCTAGCAATCGTCGTATTGCCGCTGATGTGGAATCGCCCGCAGTTCGATCCGGTCGAGGCCGTCTACCGCACGCTGTGCCGGCGCATGGCGCGACTGGGATGCGCGAGACTGGCCCATGAAGGCCCGCGTGCCTGGCGCGACCGCCTGAGCGCAAGCGATTCGCCGCTCGCTCCCGAGAGAAGAGCGGCTGTTGCACGCTTTCTCGACAGCTATGAACGCGCCAGATACGGCACAATGAGCAAAGACGCGTCTGCCGTCGTTTCCAACCTCAAATCCCTACTTGCTGAATGCCGATGATTTCCCCCAAGCTTCCCAAATACGCAGCCTGCCTCTCCGCACTCCTGCTTGCCGTTTCGACCACCGCCTGTGCAGGTCCCAAGCCGGCCACGGAAAAATCCGCAGGCAATGCCAAGGCACGCAAGGCATCGGTCAAACAGGACGACGCCGGTGAATTCACCAATTTCAGCCAGTGGAAAAACGTATCTGACTTCATCGACCAGATGGTCGCCAGACATGATTTCAATCGCGCCGAACTTGAAGCGGTCTTCCAGAAGACGCGTTATGTGGAAACCGCAATTCAACTGATGAAACCGGCACCGCCCGGCAAACCCAAAAACTGGCGCGCCTACCACGCCCGCTTTGTGGAACCGGTCCGCATCAATGCCGGCATCGCGTTCTGGAGCACCTACACGGATGCGTTGGCACGCGCAGAGGAGCAGTACGGCGTCCCCGCCGAAATCATCGTCGGCATCATCGGCGTGGAAACCGTGTACGGCCGCAATACCGGCAATTTCCGCGTGCTGGACGCGATCACGACACTCGCATTCGACTATCCCAACACGCCGACGCGTCAGGCGCGGATGAATTACTTCCGTGGCGAACTGGAGAACACGCTGCTGTTCGCGCGCGAATCGGGCATCGCTCCGTTCTTGCTGTACGGCTCCTATGCGGGCGCGATCGGGTGGCCGCAATTCATGCCCGGCAGCATCCGCAAATTCGCCGTGGACTTCGACGGCGACGGCAAGATCGACCTGCGCAATTCGCCGGTCGATGCCATCGGCAGCGTTGCCCACTTCCTGGTCGAGCATGGCTGGCAACGCGGCGAGCCGATGGTCTTTCCCGCAACAATTGCGGAGAGCGAAGGCAATCGCGGCTGGGACATGTTCATCGGCCAGGGACTGGAAGCCAAATTCACTCTCGATGAGTTGAAGGCCGCCGGCGTGACGCCCGGCGTCGAACCGCCGGCCGGCATGAAGTTCGGCCTGGTCGATCTGCAGAATGGGCAGGAACCGACCGAGTACTGGCTGGGTGCGGCCAATTTCTTTGCCATCACGCAATACAACCGCAGCTTCTTCTATGCGATGTCGGTAATCGAATTGGGGAAGGCGGTACGCACAGCGCGCAGCCGCTAAGGAAGGGCGCAAACGTTTTTTCGCAAGAATATGCGAGGCGGATGGCAGGGTGCGCCATGCGCACCATTACCGCCGGCGCACGCATTGGTGCGCATGGCGCACCCTGCCGAGCGCAAGGTTTGGAATGCGTTACCCCAATACGTTCCCGCGCCAAGCCATCGAACAACGAACCGATACCAAAACAAGGCCCGTATGCCAACACCCCGTCCCCCGATTCCACTGGCCGATTACCAGCGCATTTTCCGCGTCCTGAAAACCGTGCTCGACGCGACCGACGCCGACACCCCGCATCCATCCGTTTTTTTCAGCGTGGCCGGCGCGCACCTGGTCGAGCAGATCTACAAGAAGAAGTGCCAGCCCGTCGCCGGCGCCGCTTTCTACAGGATGGACGATGCGGCCGGCACCATTCTGTCGTTCGCCGACCGCAATGCGGCGCATGATGCGCTCAGTTCCGACAAGGGATTTCACTGCTGGATTCTGTGTGACGGCCACGTCATCGATTTCACGGCGCCGCTGTTCCGCGAGTCGCTGCAGGCGCGAGGCGTTGCAGGAAACCATGCGCGGAAGATGTTCCAGAAACCGCTGCAGTCGCTGGCGGATTCGCCACTGTTGATGCGCGAACCGGGCGACTTCTACATGCTGCCGAACGTGGACTTGACTCGCGAAATTCTGGAGAAGTTTTTCGCCAGGGACGATGCGGCGGACTTGCTGAATGTGTGCACGCACTGGTACAGGAAGCCGCCGAAGGATATCCCGCGAGAGGCGTCGATGGCACGCAACGACGGCAGCGAGACACGCATGACACTGAGCGGCATTTCGCTGGTCGGCGCCTGGTAAGCCGCCCGATGGCAGCTTGCCGTCAACGCGCCGGAGCCTGCGCGGCTCCGGCCATTTCCGTCTTTACTGCTTCTTCACCAGCGCGCATTTCGAATCCGCCAGCTTGGTGAACGCCTCCTCGCCCGGAATGGTGGCAACCGTTTTCAGATAGTCCCACGGCTTCTTCGACTCGGCCGGCGTCTTCACCCGCATCAGGTACATGTCGTGGATGTAACGGCCATCCTGGCGGATGTAGCCCTTGGCGTAGAAGTCGTCCAGCTTCATCTTCTTCAGCTCGGCCATGACCTTGTCGGCATCATCGGTGCCGGCGGCATTCACCGCCTTCAGGTAGGTTGCCGTTACCGAATAGTCGGCGGCCTGATGCGTACTCGGCATCTTCTTCATCTTCGCGAAAAAGCGGTTGGCAAACTTGCGCGACGCATCGTCCTTGTCCCAGTACCAGCTGTCCGTCATCATCAGGTCCTGCGCCACCGACAAGCCGAGTCCATGGATGTCGTTGATCGTCATCAGCAGGCCTGCGAGCTTCATGTTTCTGGTCAAGCCGAAATCGTTCGCAGCCTTGATCGAGTTGATGGTGTCGGCACCCGCATTCGCCAGTCCGAGCACCTGCGCCTTGGATCCCTGCGCCTGCAGCAGGAACGAGGACATGTCGTTCGCATTGGGCGGATGCTTGACCGATCCCAGCACGGTGCCGCCGCTGGCCTTCACCACTTCGCTGGTGTCGTTGAACAGCGAAGCGCCGAACGCGTAATCGGCCACCAGGAAGTACCAGGCCTTGCCGCCTGTGGCGACGACCGCCGAACCCGTGCCCTTGGCCAACGCGACAGTGTCGTACTCGTAGTGAATCGTGTACGGCGTGCAATCCTCGTTCGTCAGGCGCGCGGTCGCGGCGCCGACATTGAAATAGACACGCTTCTTGTCGGCGATGACCTTGTTCATCGCCAGACCGGCAGCGGAATTCACGCCGCCGATCAGCATCTTGAGATCCTGCTGATCGATCCATTCGCGCGTTCTCGCTGCGGCGGTGTCGGCCTTGTTCTGATGGTCGGCTGACAGCACCTCGATCTTGCGTCCCAGAACCGTGCCGCCCGCATCTTCCACTGCCATCTTGATCGCTTCCAGGCCGCCCGCGCCATCCGTGTCCGCGTAGGGACCGGACATGTCGGTGATAAAGCCGATGCGAAACGGCTCCTTCGAGGACTGCGCCTGCGCGTGCGCCGACACGAGGCAAAGCATTGTTGCCGCAGCAGCGAGTGTGGTCAGTGAATTGCGGAACGGGATTTTCATCGTTATCTCCTGTTATCGGGCTGTCGTGATGCCCTTTGTTGTTGTCGAACAATATGAAGCAAAAACGGATGACGGTGTGATTCGTTGCTGCCGACGGCTTTGCGTGCCGCCCCTACTTACCTTCTTCCAGAATCTTGACCGCAAAATCGACCCGCACATCCTTCGCCGCCACCATCGTGCGTACCACCCGGTCGATATCCCTGCCCTTCGCACCCGCCGCGATCGCGATATTGCGCGCGTGCAGCGCCATGTGCCCGCGCTGAATGCCTTCAGTGGCGAGCGCACGGAGCGCCCCCATGTTCTGCGCCAGACCGACCGCAACCGCGACTTCCGCCAGGTCCTGCGCCGACGTGGTTTGCATGATCTTCAGCGACAGCCTTGCCAGCGGATGCGTCTTGGTCGCCCCGCCCACCAGGCCGACCGGCATCGGCATCTCTATCGTGCCGACCAGGTCGCCGCTCGCGGATATCTCCCAGGTTGTCAGCGACGTGTAGCTGCCATTGCGGCAGGCATAGGCATGTGCGCCCGCCTCGACCGCGCGCCAGTCGTTGCCGGTCGCGATGATGACCGGATCGATGCCGTTCATGATGCCCTTGTTGTGAGTGGCGGCGCGATAGGGATCGACTGCGGCAAAGGTGTAGGCGTCGACGATCCCGTTGATGACTTCATGTCCGCTGTAGTCCTTGCTGTCGAGCTGCGCGGCAGAGACCTGCACGCGCGCCCGCGCCAATCGCAGATCCGCGAGGTTGGAAAGGATGCGCAGCCGTACCTTGCCGCCGGTGATTGCTTCGACGCGGCTTGCGACCGCTTCGGCCATCGTGTTGACGGTGTTGGCGCCCATCGCATCGCGTACATCCACGATGAGGTGCATGACCACCATCGGCCCGCGCGGCGTTTCCGGGAAGACATGCACTTCGATATCCCTGCAGCCGCCGCCCAGACCGATCAGGACCTTGTCGCGGCTGTTGGCGATGTCGATGATCTCCTGCCGCTTGTTGAGCAATGCATGCCGCGCACCGAATGGATCGGCCAGGCCCATGATCTGCACCTGGGCGCGCATCAGCGGGCCGGTGCTCGAGGTCTGGAAGCCGCCCGATTCGCGAATCAATTTGGCCATGTAGGACGCCGCTGCAACGACGGAAGGCTCCTCGACAACCATCGGCACCAGCACATCGCGGCCATTGATCTGGAAGTAGCCGGCCACCGCGTACGGCAGTTCGAACTTGCCGATCACGTTCTCGATCATGCCGTTTGCGGTCTCGAGCGGCAGCGCGCCCGACTCGGCAAGCAGCGCACGCTCGTCGGCGCTCAACCCGGCCTTGTCAACGATTTCATTGAGGCGTTGCGCCGGTTCAAGCGCGCGAAAGTTGGGCAATCGCGAATCGACTGTCATTTGCATGTCTCCTGAGGTTGGCCAAGCCTTTCGCACCGGGAAGTGCGCGGCTTGATGTTTCAGAAGAGTCTAGTGGCCGAACAGCTGGCACACTATGTGTTATTCGCACATATTTCCGATAATTTCATGTGATTATTTTCAAGCTTCGCGAGGCGGACGTGCCAGATGCTGCTGTGCTCAATACGCGCAAAAACCGACAGACCATGAATGGATATGCCTGAATTTGAAGGGGATTTTTACGGCGCCCATGCTGTCGAGATCGCCCGATCTCGCACAGATATTGCTGCAACGCAGAAGAAGTCATCAACTTGAACAGTGAAAGGCAGGCAATGATGAATCAGCCACCTCCGCATCGCGAGTCGGCGAACGACACCGCACTCGGGAAGGAAATCGTCACCCTCCTCTACCAGAACGCCGGGAAAGAAGCGTTCGCCCGCCTGCAAGAGCGCATAGCCGCGGCATCGCAAGACACGGCCGGCCGCGAGTTCCTGCTCCAGAGCGTGCAAATGGCCATGACGATACGCGAGCGATTCGAGGACTATCAGCAGCGCGAACGCGGCTTGAACGCCGTCATCGAGACGGCCCATGATCTCACCGCGATTCGCGACCTCGACCGCGCCCTGCAGGCGATCGTCCAGCGCGCGCGCAAGCTGATGGGTGCCGACATCGGCTATCTGTCCATCCATGACAGGGAACAGGGCGACTTCTATGTGCGCGCGACAGACGGCGCGTTCTCGGAGAATTTCAAGAAGATACGCGTTCCTCATGACGTCGGGATCTGCGGCTACGTCGCGCGGAACAAGTCGCCCTACAGTTCGGCGGAATACGGCAAGGACCCCCGGTTTTCGCATGCCGCCCCCATCGATACGGCAGTCACCGAAGAAGGCATCAAGTCCATTCTCGGCGTCCCGCTGCTGTCGGGCAGCGATGTGACCGGCGTGCTGTTCGTCGGCGACCGCTATGTGCGCTCCTACAACGCATGGGAGATGTCGATCCTCTCCACCCTTGCCGCCCACGCCTCGGTCGCAATCGAAAACGCCCGCCTGTTCGAGCAGACCCGGATCGCGCTCAAGCAGGCTGGCGACGCCAACGCGCTGCTCAAGAAGCAAACCGCCGACACGCAAATTGCAGCCGAGGCGCACGAGCAACTGACTTCGCTCGTTGCGAGAGGCGGCGGATTGAAGGACATTTGCGAGATGGCGGCGAACATGCTCGAAGGCCATGTCAGTGTGATCGACGAAGGCGAACAGCTGATTTGCGCATCCACCGCCGACGCCTTCGAACCTGTCGACAAAGATCATGGCGAGCCGCGGGCGCAAGCGGTGCTGAATACGCACCAGGACAAGATACACGCAGCGCTCGTCGAGAGCAGGATGATCGGCCGCTCGGTGACTGCGTTTGCGACGCCCGCCGAGACCTGTCGCGTGTCAGCCGTCGTCGGCAACCGTGGCCTTCTCGGCGGCCTGGTCATCCGCACTGCACGCGAGCTGAACGAGCTTGCGGTGCGCATTTTCGAACGCAGTTCCATGGTCACCGGCGTGGTGCTGCTTTCGCAGGAACGCAGCGACTACGCCGCAAGGCAGGAGATCCCGGCGATCTTTCGCGGCCTCCTGAGCAATCCCCAGCACAATCTCGCCAGGTTGTCGGAACAGGCTGCACACCATGGCCTGCGGCTGTCCAAACCTCTCTGTCTTGCCGTGATACAAACGGAAGACGGCAAGAGCAGTTATATGCTGAAGAAGATGCAGGCTTCCTTTCGGATTGCCAACACCTTGTTCGATGAAATCGACGGCGCCATTGTGCTTGTTTCCGGCATGACGACACATGGTGAACTGCGGAAGGCATTGCAGCTTTTCATCGGCAGGGAAGTTCGCCAGCCCGTCACCGGGATCATCTCCAAACCCGTGGCGCAGGCCACTGCACTGCCCGAGTGCTACCAGTCGATGATACGCTGCCTGTCCACGCTGAATGCGCTCGGCCGCGCCGGGTCGATTTATCTTGAACAGGAATTGACGCTCTACGCGTTCCTGTTCGAGAAGCGCAGCGCCGAGGATATCGACGCCTTTATGTCATCGGCCCTTGGCAAGCTTTACCAGGAAGGCAAGCAACGCAAGACGGAACTGGCCCGCACACTGCTTTCCTATCTGGACCACGGCCACAACGCGCGCGCTGCGGCGAGCGAGCAAAACATCCATATCAACACATTGCGACAGAGACTCGATGCGATCAATGCGCTCCTCGGAAACTGGAACGAAGGAAACCGCGCTCTTGAGATACACGTCGCGCTGCGCCTGTGGCGGCTGCGGGAAGACGCATGACTGCCAATCCCCTGACCCGACGGACTGGATAGGTGATCCCATCTTCTGCGTTAACTCTTCTGCGTTAACGCACAGAGTCACCCTGTAACGGCTTCAGCGTCGCAAACTCGATCTGCACCGTCTCCGCGCCGTCCGTCAGCCATACCTGACCGTCCTGGATCGTGCATTGCAGGCGCATCGTGCGCTGTGCCAGTTTTGCCAGCGCGAGACTGGCATCCTGCGGCAGGTTGCGCACCCACAGATTCCTGGCACGCGCGACTTTGCCGGCAATCTGATTCCACCAGATGCCGCTCGTGGCGCTGTAGCTGTAGACGATCACCTGCTCCGAGCGGCCACAGGCTTTGAGAATGCTTTTTTCATCGGGTTGGCCGACATCGATCCAGAGATCGATCGCACCGGTCAAATCCTTTTGCCACAGGTCGGGTTCATCGTCCGCACTCAACCCCTTGCCGAATGCAAGCGCGTCATTCGCATGCAGAGCGAATGCCAGCAGGCGCACCATCATGCGCTCATCGGTTTCCGAAGGATGGCGCGCGATCGTCAATGCGTGGTCGGCGTAATAGTGCCGATCCATGTCGGCGATCTGCAGGTCTGCTTTGAAAATGGTTGCTTTCAGTGCCATGGTAAATCGCGGCCGGCTCTTGTCCGGGCACACTTGAATATATGAGTTGAAAACTGCTTCTGCAGGAAAGCCGGCATCGGGAATGATTGCATAATGCAGTCTTGCCGCCGGCACGCCAAATCGGCACGGCGTGAACAATAACGGAAATCACCATGCAAACGCAATCCGGCATCAGCGCCAACAATGAATTTATCGCGGCAACCCGAGTATGGCTTGAGAAGGCGGTGATCGGACTGAATCTCTGTCCGTTTGCCAAGGCTGTCCACATCAAGAATCAGATCCGCTACGCGGTCAGCGCGGCACAAAGCGCTGAAGAGTTGCAGGCCGATCTTGTTTCGGAACTACGCACGCTGGCAGCAGCCGATCCGGATCAGATCGACACGACGCTGCTGATCCACCCGCAGGTGCTGAACGATTTTCTCGACTACAACGATTTCCTGGATGTGGTCGACGCCACTATCGATGAACTTGGACTCGCCGGCGACATCCAGATAGCCAGTTTCCATCCTGACTATCAATTTGCAGGCACTGCCGCAGACGATATCGAGAACCATACCAACCGCTCGCCTTATCCGATGCTGCATTTGCTGCGCGAAGCCAGCGTCGAACGCGCCGTTGCGGCTTTCCCGGATGCATCCGAAATTTTTGAAAGGAATATGCAAACCATGCGCCAGCTTGGTGCAGACGGATGGCAACGCCTTGGAGTCGCCAGAAAACCCGAGAACAGAAACGACGAGCCAACGAACTAATAGTTAAGCAATTGCTCCAAAAGCTAATCGTCTTGTCATGCAATGCCTGTCATGACAAGGAAATGGTTGGCACATCATCTCGCCATTGAAATTGCGAATTCTCAAAATCGAATCAAAACCGCTGGTTAAAATTCAATTGAATAAATGCAATTTACGCGAATGTTGAATATGCATATCGATATGCATGATTTTTATTGCGAGACGCACTACTTATAACGGCAATGAGCGAGAAACGTTGGCAGGCGGGTAACTGATGCAAACATTCCATTTTTTGGGCTTCTGCCGCATTTTCGGAATTGTTTTAAAATATTTCTTATGTGCAACAACAATTGGTAATTTTACTGCTATTGCCGATTTGAAAATGTTGCTCTTCTGAAAATGCTCCAAGCCAAGCCTTAAGCGTTTTCCCTGTACAATAACTTGCAATATGGAACTACCAAGATTATGACAACCCAACCAGGCAATGCCATGAACAGCACACGACTCGCGGATCAAGTCGCTTACGATCCCAACAACCTGCTGGACGCGCTCATCGAGAAACTCAATCTCAAAAATGATGCCGCTTTGTCAAGAGCACTTGAAGTCGCACCGCCTGTCATCAGCAAGATTCGCCATCGCAGGCTGCCGGTTGGTGCATCATTGCTCATCCGCATGCATGAAGTCAGCGACCTCAGCATCAAGGATTTGCGCACCCTCATGGGTGATCGTCGCGAAAAATTCCGTATCAGCGACAAGCAGTTCAAACCGAAAGAAGGCGGCATCGAGCACCACGAATAAGATGCCCGGCCTCGAGATGCGCTTCCCTGTTATGCAGGGAAGACGCCTGTAGACAGGTAGCGGTCGCCGCGATCGCAAACAATGAACACGATTGTGGCGTTCTCGACAGTTTGCGAAATCCGCAGCGCCACCTCACATGCACCGGCGGCAGAAATGCCGCAAAAAATCCCCTCTTCCACTGCCATCCGGCGTGCCATATGTTCAGCAGCCGCCTGTGACACGTATTCCAGTCGATCGACATTGGACTTGTCGTAAATCTTCGGCAAATAGGCTTCCGGCCATTTTCTGATTCCCGGAATCTGCGAGCCTTCGTCGGGTTGAGCACCGATGATCTCGATCTGCGGATTCTTTTCCTTCAGATAGCGCGATACGCCCATGATGGTGCCCGTGGTACCCATTGCACTGACAAAATGCGTGATGCGCCCATCCGTGTCACGCCAGATTTCCGGTCCCGTACCCTCATAGTGCGAACGCGGATTATCGGGATTGGCGAACTGGTCGAGGATGATGCCCCGCCCTTCTTTCTGCATCTGCTCAGCCAGATCTCGTGCATATTCCATGCCGCCGGCCTTCGGCGTCAGAACGATCTTCGCGCCGTAAGCCGCCATGCTTTGCCGTCTTTCCTCGCTCAGATTTTCCGGCATGAGCAACACCATCTTGTATCCGCGCATCGCTGCCGCCATGGCCAACGCAATCCCCGTGTTGCCACTGGTCGCCTCGATCAGCGTGTCGCCGGGGCGAATATCGCCGCGCGCTTCTGCATGCTTGATCATTGACAAGGCTGGGCGATCCTTGACCGATCCAGCAGGGTTATTGCCTTCCAGCTTGCCGAGAATGACATTGTTGCGACGCGCCGCATCTTCTCCCGGAATCCGCTTCAGCTGCACCAGCGGAGTATTTCCAATAGTGTCTTCAATAGTAAGGTAAGGCATGTTGGGTATCGTCGTGCTTTAATTAAAGCACTATTCTAATCGGAGACGCTTGGCGGCGTTTGGCGAAGCCGACATCGTCGCCTCATAAAAAAACCCCGCGACTCACGCCGCAGGGTTTTCGCATAGTCGAAACTGATTACTTTTTTGTGTCGTCTTTCTTCGCTGTCCCGGACGATTTCGCATCCTTGCCGGCGCCTGCTGCCGGCTTGGAGTCGGCTGGTTTGGCTTCCTTGGTATCGGCCGGTTTTACCTCCTTGCTGCCATTCGCGGCAGGCTTCGCCTCTTTCTTGCCGGCTGTGGCGGCAGAGGCTGACTTCGGCTTGTTTTGACCATTGACAGTCAGACCCGCCTCGGAAAATTTCTCGGAGTTCTTGTCACCGATACCCTTCACGCGATTTTCAAGATCCGCCCAGTCCTTGAAGTTGCCATTCTTCTTGCGTTCATCAAGAATGGCCTTCGACGTCGTCGGGCCGATGCCTTTGACACCATCGAGTGCGGCTTGATCTGCCTTGTTGACATCGACTTGTGCAAATGCAAAACCCATTGTCGCGATCATCGTTGCGACGGCTAATAGCAGCTTCTTGAGCATTTGATTTTCTCTCCACGTTTGGTTGAGTAACCTGGGGCTACAGGATGGGATTACGCCCTGCTGCATTTAACGGATATTGGTTGAAACCGTTGACATCATGTCATCGCACGTCATCGGAACGGCAATGTGTTATCCGAAAAGCTCTTCTTTCGTAACTGTTGCCGTACCCAATTTCCCAACCACAATTCCGCCTGCGCGATTCGCCACAGGCACGGCATCAACGAGCGACATGCCCGCGCCAAGCATGGTTGCCAGCGTTGCAATCACAGTATCGCCTGCACCAGAGACGTCGTACACTTCCCGCGCCATCGCAGGGGTATGCATGACTTCCCGCTCCGTATAGAGCGTCATACCTTCCTCGGAACGTGTCAGCAGCAGTGCGTCCAGATCAAGGGATGCGCGCAGCTGTTGCGCCTTTGATGTCAGTTCCTCCTCGTTTTTCCACGAGCCGACAATGTGACGCAATTCGGCCTTGTTGGGCGTCAGGATGGAAGCCCCCTTGTAGCGCGAAAAGTCCTCACCCTTTGGATCCACCAGCACACATTTACCCAGCGCCTTTGCCGACGCGATCATTTCCAGGACATTCACCAATCCACCCTTGGCATAATCGGAAAGCACGATCACGTCGTACTCGGGCAGCAGAGCATTGAACTGCGTAAGCTTGTCACGCAAGACGGCATCGGTCGGCGGCTTCTCGAAATCGATACGCAGCAATTGCTGCTGGCGGCCGATGACGCGCAGCTTGATGATCGTGGATACCGCGGCATCCCGGTTCAGGTAGCTGGCGACTCCCAGATCGGCGAGCAGTTGTTGCACGGTGTCTCCTGCCTCGTCATTGCCGACGATGCCAAGCACACCGGCGTTTGCGCCAAGTGCAGCGGCATTGCGCGCCACGTTTGCAGCCCCGCCGAGGCGTTCCTCGCGACGCTCGATACGTACGACCGGCACCGGCGCTTCCGGGGATATGCGGCTGACATCGCCGAACCAGTAGCGGTCCAGCATCACATCGCCCACGACGAGAATGCGTGGAGCGCTCAAGAGATTGGGCATCATGGTTTCAGAAAATATTCGCTCAAAACAGGTCAATCAGGCGCATCTGGGTTGGCGCATCGTTGTTGACGCAATGGATCAATTCATCACATTGAGTTCTTCCGTGCGGCGCGGCGGGTACGTTTCCCAATGGCTGCAGCCCGGGCATTGCCAGTAGAACTGGCGCGCCTTGAATCCGCAATGGCTGCATTGATAGCGTGCCAGTCTCTGGGTATAACCGTGCACGAGATTCTTGACCATCGACAGTTCCGGCCATATATCCGGCGGCGCGTCCATGAGGCGCACCTCAAGCAGCTTGTCCAGGCCAAGCAGCGTCGGCGTGCGACGCACCTCGTCACTGACCAGCTGCTTCGCCGCATCCATGCCGTCGAGCTCGGCCACCGCCTTGAACAGCACTTCGAGCACATCGATGGATGCTGTTTCAGCCAGATAGTTTTTCAAGAGGTTCACGCCTTCCTGCGACCGCCCCACCGCGCGATATCCATCCATCAGGCGGCTGGCGACCAGCGCGGCGTGCAGCACGCTCTGATGCTCGACCCTTCGCCAGGCAAGCAGCGCGGCTTCAATGTCAGCCTTGGCAAGATACGCATCGCCCATCAACAAGGTTGCACGTACATTCGTGCGATCCGTGGCCAGCGCCTTGTCAAGCAAGTGCAGAGCGGCATCGGGATGCGTATGCACCAGTTCATCCTGCGCCAACTCGCAATAGAACTGCGCAATCTCCTTCTGCCGTCCGCCGGCACCGGATTCCTGTAATGCGAGCGCTGCTTCAATGGCCCGCGGCCATTCCTTTTCGCGCTGATAAATTTCGAGCAGCGCACGCCGCGCTTGCGCGCTGTATTGCGTGTCGACCAGCTTGTTGAACGTTTCTTCGGCCCGGTCAAGCAGCCCCGCCTTCAGATAGTCCTGCCCCAACTCATACTGGGAGTGCACTTGATGTTCAAGCGGCAGATCGGGCCGCGCCAGCAGGTTCTGGTGCACACGAATTGCGCGCTCGATTTCACCGCGGCGGCGAAACAGATTACCGAGCGCAAAATGCAACTCCACGGTTTCCGGATCGAGCTTGACGATCTCGATAAACGCATCGATCGCCTTGTCCGGCTGTTCATTCAACAGAAAATTCAGGCCTTTGAAGTAACCCCGCGGCAAACTGCGCGACTCCGATACCAATTGCTTGATATCGACTCGTGCCGCAATCCACCCGAGACTGAAAAAAACCGGAATGGCAAGCAGCCACCAGATTTCGAATTCCATGCGTTTCTTTTGCTTGTTATTGGTCGATTATTTGCTCACAACACTGTCGGGTTGCGGCGGTTGAGTTCGTGCCAACCGTTGTGCATCCTGCTCCTGCTGCATCGTCTCAATGGTCTTCTTCTGCGCCGACAAATTCCGCCGGCTGCGGAACATGGTCGGCATCATTGCAAGCACGCCGAGCGCGGCGCCGGCGACAAAAAAGCCGAGCAGCAGAAGCACCAACGGACCGCGCACTTCATAGTCAAAGAAAAAGCGTAACGCGGCTTCCTGCGTGTTCTTTAATGCAAAGCCGAAAAACACAACAAAGAGCAGCGCCCACAAGACTCGGGAAATCAATTTCATGGCACGGATTCCTTATTGATTGTTGTTGTCTGGCATTGCGAAATTCCTGTCGAATGCGGGGAAGAAATCAGTTGAAATTGTACGCGAAAAAAAACGGCATCCGAGGATGCCGTTTCATTGTCACTGCCAACAACTCAGTCTTCCTTGATTGGTTGTCCAACCATGGCGTCCACGCGTTCGCGCAACTCCTTGCCGGGCTTGAAGTGCGGCACCCGCTTTTCGGGCACCATCACCTTGTCGCCGGATTTGGGGTTGCGACCGATCCGCGGCGGACGACTATTGAGCGCAAAACTGCCGAAACCACGAATCTCGATGCGCTGACCGCTTGCCAAGGCATCTGCCATGGCATCGAGAATGGTTTTCACCGCATAATCCGCATCCTTTGCAACCAGTTGCGGATAACGCTCGGCCAAGCGGGCAATCAGCTCCGACTTTGTCATTTACGGACCCGACTCGCTTACTGCTTGTTGTCGAGCTTGGCCTTCAACAATGCGCCGAGGCTGGTCGTACCGGAAGCGGCATTGGAGTCGCTCGACATCTTCTGCATGGCTTCTTGCGTGTCGGCATTGTCCTTCGCCTTGATCGACAACTGGATGCTGCGAGCCTTGCGGTCGATGTTGATGACCATGGCTTCGACCTTGTCACCCACCTTCAGGTGCGTACCAGCATCTTCCACGCGATCGCGGGAGATTTCGGAAGCACGCAGATAGCCTTCGACTTCTTCGTTCAATGCAATGACCGCGCCTTTCGGCTCGACCGACTTCACCGTACCATTCACGATCGATCCCTTGTCGTTCAGTGCAGCGAAGTTGTTGAACGGATCGCCTTCGAGCTGTTTGACGCCCAGCGAAACGCGCTCGCGTTCGACGTCGATTGCCAGCACGACAGCTTCCAGCTCGTCGCCTTTCTTGAACTTGCGGACAGCTTCTTCGCCGGCTTCGGTCCAGGACAGATCGGACAGGTGCACCAGACCATCGATGTTGCCTGACAGGCCGATGAACACGCCGAAGTCGGTGATCGACTTGATTGCGCCCTTGACCTTGTCGCCCTTCTTGTGGCTCATCGCGAAGTCATCCCACGGATTGGCCTTGCATTGCTTCATGCCGAGGCTGATACGGCGACGCTCTTCGTCGATTTCCAGAACCATGACTTCGACTTCGTCGCCCAGCTGTACAACCTTGTTCGGAGCCACGTTCTTGTTGGTCCAGTCCATTTCGGACACGTGCACCAGGCCTTCGATGCCTTGTTCGACTTCCACGAACGCGCCGTAGTCGGTCAGGTTGGTGACCTTGCCGAACAGGCGTGTGCCTTGCGGATAACGACGGGACAAACCGGTCCACGGATCGTCGCCCAGCTGCTTGACGCCCAGCGAAACGCGGTTCTTCTCTTGATCGTACTTGAGGACCTTGGCGGTGATTTCCTGACCGACGGTGAGCACTTCCGACGGGTGACGAACACGGCGCCATGCGAGGTCGGTGATGTGCAACAGGCCGTCGATGCCGCCGAGGTCAACGAACGCACCGTAGTCGGTGATGTTCTTGACGATACCGGTGACGATCGTGCCTTCTTTCAGGGTTTCCATCAGCTTGGCGCGCTCTTCGCCCATCGATGCTTCGATGACGGCGCGGCGGGACAGCACAACGTTGTTGCGCTTGCGGTCCAGCTTGATGACCTTGAATTCCAGGGTCTTGCCTTCGTACGGCGTGGTGTCCTTGACCGGACGGGTGTCGACCAGCGAGCCCGGCAGGAAGGCACGAATGCCGTTGGTCAGAACGGTCAGGCCGCCCTTGACCTTGCCATTGACGGTGCCTGTCACGATTTCGCCGGACTCCATCGCTTTTTCCAGCGAGAGCCACGAGGCGAGGCGCTTGGCCTTGTCGCGCGACAGGATCGTGTCGCCGAAGCCGTTTTCCAGCGATTCGATGGCGACGGAGATGTAGTCCCCTACCTGAACTTCGAGTTCGCCATTATCGTTTTTGAATTCTTCAATGGGGATGAACGCTTCGGATTTCAGGCCAGCGTTCACGATCACGAAGTTGTGGTCGAGACGGACGACTTCGGCGGAGATGACTTCGCCGGAGCGCATGTCTTGACGCGACAATGACTCTTCGAAAAGGGCTGCGAAACTTTCGAAGCCAGCAGATGCAGGGGAAGTGGAAACAGTAGACATAGGTTTAAAAAGGTTGGCCAATACCAATCGCGTGTCTTGAAACGATCGACATTGGGTCAGGTTTATCAACACCCGCTCGGCATTGCGTCAGGACGGGCACCAATCGTGTTACAACAGCAGGCGCAAATCACGCCGACTTCTTTACTGCCGCATACCAGCGAAGCACCTGTTCGACCGCCTGCTCGACTGTCATATCCGATGTATCCAGCAAATATGCGCCTTCCGCAGGCTTGAGTGGCGCAACTGCGCGATTCGAATCGCGCGCATCACGTTCTTTCAAATCCTTGAGAAGGTCTTCCATACTAGCAGAAAAACCCTTGTCAATCAATTGCTTATAGCGTCTTGATGCACGCGCCTCCACGCTTGCCGTGAGGAATACCTTCAGCGTGGCATGCGGAAAAATGACGGTACCCATATCCCGTCCATCAGCTACCAGACCGGGGGGCATGCGAAATCCGTGCTGCAATCCGGCCAGCGCATGCCGCACTGCGGGCAACGCTGCAATTTTCGAAGCAAAGTTGCCAACTTCCTCGGCCCGGATGGCGTTTGACACTTCCTCGTTTCCCAGCCAGATCTCATGGCCGAGAAACTTGCAAGGCAATTTCTCCGCAAGTTTTGCAAGCGCATGCTCATCGGCCAATGGCGTCTGGTGCCGCAATGCCGTCAACGCCGTCAGCCGATACAACGCGCCGGAATCCAGAAAATGAAACCCGAGATGCTGGGCAACCCGATGCGCAACCGTGCCTTTGCCGGAGGCGGTCGGGCCGTCGATCGTGATGACAGGAACGTTGTGCGAATTCATTATCAGAAGAGAATTTAAAACAAGTCGTTGCGGGCAATCTTCGCAAACGCATCAAAATAGTCCGGGAATGTCTTGGCGACACATTTCGGATCGTTGATGCGAATCGTGTTGCCTCTGCGTACTGTTCCTGTCAACGAAGCCAAGGAAAAGCACATCGCCATTCGATGGTCGTCGTAAGTATCGATCGCCGCAGCGCGGATTTCCGCCGGTGGCGTGATGCGTAAATAATCCGCCCCCTCTTCGACTGCCGCTCCCAGCTTGCGCAACTCGGTTGCCATGGCCGCAATACGGTCGGTTTCCTTCACACGCCAGCTGGCGATGTTGCGCAAGGTACTGACACCATCGGCGTACAAGGCAGCCACCGCAATCGTCATCGCGGCATCGGGGATATGGTTGAAATCGGCATCGATTGCCTTCAGCACTCCGTTCGACTTTGCCACGATCCAGTTATCGCCCATCGTGATGGTCGCGCCCATCTGCTCCAGTGCCTCGACAAAGCGCACATCGCCCTGGATACTGTCCTTGCCGACGCCTTCCACGCGCACCGGGCCGCCTGCGATCGCGCCGGCGGCCAGATAATAGGAGGCTGAAGATGCGTCGCCTTCGACATGAATGGTGCCCGGGCTGACGTATCGTTGACCGGTCGGCACCGTGAACGATTGCCAGCCATCGCGCTCCACGACAACGCCGAAGCGGCGCATCAGATTCAACGTGATTTCAATATACGGCTTGGAAATCAGTTCGCCGATCACATCGATGGTGACGGGTTCGTCTTTCACCATCAACGGCGCAGCCATCAGCAGCGCGGTCAGGAACTGGCTCGACACATTGCCGCGCACCTGCATTCGCTGCGCATGAATCCGTCCGCGCTGAATGTGCAATGGCGGGTAGCCTTGCTCGCCGGTGTAGCTGATTCTCGTGCCGATCGCATTCAACGCATCCACCAGATCGCCGATCGGACGTTCATGCATGCGCGACACGCCATGCAAAGTGTAATCGCCACCGATCACCGCCAACGCAGCGGTCAACGGCCTGATCGCCGTGCCGGCGTTGCCCATGAATAAATCGGCCTGATGCACCGGCAGGACACCATTCGCGCCGTGCACGATGTACTGCTGCGTTTCGCCGACCTGTTCCCAACGGATGCCCAACTCTTGCAGCGCCATCAGCATCACGTGCGTGTCATCGGACGCGAGCAGATCGAAAATCCGTGTCGTACCGTGTGCAAGTGCTGCGAGCAGCAAGGTGCGATTGGAAATGCTCTTCGAGCCCGGCAGCCGCACCGAGCCCTCTGCCTTTGCCGCAGCCTGCAGATCAAGATGATGAGGATAATGCTTCATTAGTCGCCGCCTTGTTTGCCTTGTTTTTCCGCAGCCTCGATCGTGCGAACCCAGTTGTGCCGCGCCTGCTGCGCATTCGCGTAAATCGACTCGATTGCAGCGGCATCTCCCGCCGCCAGCATGGCCCGCAATTGCGCCAGTTGCGCCATGTAGGCGTCCAGTTCCTGCAGCAATGCCGCCTGGTTGGCCAGAGAAATATCGCGCCACATCTCCGGCGACGATCCCGCGATCCGAGTGAAGTCGCGAAATCCGCTGGCGGCGTATTGAAACAGCACATCGGCGTGCGGCTTCCTGGCGATGTCGTCAACTAGTGCGTAGGCCAGCAAATGCGGCAAGTGGCTCACCGAGGCAAATACCCGGTCATGTTCCTGCGATGTCAGCCGATGGATGATGGCACCGCATTGCCTCCATGCATTGGCGACCCGCTCGACATCGGCCGGTGCATTCTCGGGCAGCGGTGCCAGCACCACTTTCTTGCCGACATAAAGATCGACAATCGCGGCATCAGGTCCGTTCAATTCGCGCCCTGCAATCGGATGTCCGGGAACGAACTGTGCGATTTTTTCCCGAAGCGCCCTGCAAGCCGCCGCAACCACATCGGTCTTGGTGCTGCCGGCATCGGTGACGACCGTTTCCGGCTGAAGATGCGGCTCGATGGATGCGAGTATCGCCTCGGTCTGCGCGACGGGCGCTGCGATCAATACGAGGTCCGCACCGCGAACCGCGTCGGCGCTCGATGTACAGATCACGTCGATGATGCCGAGTTCCTTCGCGCGCTCCAGTGAGGCAATTGTCCGACCGACGCCGATGATCTGCTCAACAGCACCGGCCTTCTTGAGCGCGAGAGCAAATGACCCACCGATCAGGCCGACGCCGAAAATGGCAATTTTTTTCAACACGTGAACGCCGTCAACAGGAAACTCAGGTCAGCGCTTTCTTCAGCGCCGCGATAAAAATCTCGTTTTCTTCCGGCAGGCCAATCGAAATGCGCAACCATTGCGGCAAACCGTAGTTGCCGACCGGACGAACGATCACGCCTTGCTTGAGCAGTGCCAGATTGACGTCGGCACCGGCGCTGTCGTCATCGCCGACCTTGACCAGCACGAAATTGCCGCAGGATGGCACGTATTCCAGATCCATCGCCTCGAATGCCGCCGTCAATTGCCGATATCCGTCGGCATTCATCCGTGCACTTTTCTGCAGGAAGTCTGTGTCGTTCAACGCAGCAATTGCCGCGGCTTGCGCGAGGGAATTGACGTTGAACGGCTGGCGAATGCGATTGAGCAGATCGGTAACCACAGGCTGAGCGATGCCGAATCCGACACGCAAGCCCGCCAATCCATAGGCCTTCGACATCGTGCGGGACACAAGAAGATTCGGATACTGCTTCACCCATGCAATCGATTCATATTGCAGTTCCGGCGCGAGGTATTCGTTATACGCCTCGTCCAGCACGACCACCACATGCGATGGCACGGCCTTCAGGAACGCTTCGATCTCGCTTGCCGGAAGGAAGGTGCCTGTCGGATTGTTCGGATTTGCAATGAAAATCAGTCTTGTATCGGCACCGATCGCCTCGCTCATCGCCGCCAGATCATGGCCGAAATCCTTCGCCTGCACCACGATTGCACGACCGCCAACTGCTTGTGTCGCCAGTGCATAGACCGCAAACGAATATTCCGCATAGATGACCGACTGGCCCGGCTGCACGAATGCATGCGCGGCGAGTTCGAGAATATCGTTACTGCCATTACCCAGCGTGATCCAGTCAGGCGACACGCCGTATTTGGTGGTAATCGACTGCTTCAACTCGAAGCCGTTTGCGTCGGGGTAGCGACCGACCTCGGCGGCGGCATCGAACATTGCCCGCTTCGCCGACTCCGGCATCCCGAGCGGATTTTCATTGGAGGCGAGCTTGACGATTTTTGCTTCGTCAAGGCCGAATTCGCGTGCGACTTCCGCAATCGGCTTTCCACTCTGATAAGGAGCGATTGCGCGTACGTATTCCGGACCGAACTGAATAGACATGATGAATTCCCAACTAGATATCGTTCAAAACGCCGTGACGCATGTCACGCTGAATGCATTGTTCAAGCGCGACTTTCAACCACGCTCCAAACAACGATGATCACAGGCCGAAAGGATAGGAACCAAGCACCTTGAAGAAGGCCGCATTGAGCTTCAACTCCGCCAATGCGGTTGCAACTTTCTCATCCTGCGCATGGCCTTCGATATCGACGTAAAAATAATATTCCCACGTACCCATGCGCGCCGGACGCGACTCGAAACGCGTCATCGACACGCCATGGCTCGCGAGCGGCGCCAGCATGTTGTATACCGCACCGGCCTTGTTCGGCACGGCCAACACCAGCGAGGTGTGATCCTTGCCACTCGGCGCCGGTTGCATGCGCCCAATGACCACGAACCTCGTGCGGTTATGCGGATCATCCTGGACATGCGCCTGAACGACGCCCAACGCATACTTCTTGCCAGCAATCTCGCCGGCGATGGCGGCGGCGGTCGGGTCGTCGCCGGCGATGCGCGCCGCTTCGCCATTGGAGGCAACTGCCTGGCGCTCGATGTTCGGATAATGCTGATTCAACCATGCCTGACATTGCGCAAGCGCCTGTGAATGGGCGCAAACGCGCTTGATTCCCTCCATCGATCCGCTTCTGCTCATCAGGCTGTGATGGATCGGGATGGAAATTTCACCGCTGATCGACAAGGTCGTTTGCAGCAGCAGATCAAGTGTGCGATTGATTGCGCCTTCGGTGGAATTCTCCAGCGGAACAACGCCGAAATCCGCAGTACCCGCCTCCACTGCACGGAATACCTCATCGATCGAGACGCACGGCATGCCCTCGACCGCATGGCCGAACTGCTGATATACCGCTTGTTCGCTGAATGTGCCGACGGGGCCGAGATACGCAACATTGACTCGTCGCTCCAACGCGCGGCACGATGACATGATTTCGCGAAAAATCGTCTGGATATCTCCGGCGTCCAACGGCCCTGGATTGCGATCCGCCACGCTGCGCAAGACCTGTGCCTCGCGCTCGGGCCGGAATACCGGCGCATTAGTTTCGGCCTTCACATGACCGACTTGCTGCGCGATCAGTGCGCGCCGGTTCAGCAAATCGAGAATTTGCGCATCGATCGCGTCGATTTGTTCACGCAGGGGTTTAAGCTTGTCGTCCGTCATCATCTATCGTAGTCACTTCGCGCCCTCTCGCAAGGAAAAGCCGGAATGGGGTGGTGCCGCAGCAAAACTCGCTTAAGGCTACGTTGAATAAGTATCCGATTTTCGGAAATTGCTACGGTGCCATGCGGGTTTGCGGGTCGAAAAAACCTTAGCCGGCGCAGCCTTAACCCGACAATCGAGCCAGGTTGCACTCACCATTCCCAACGGATGGCGAATTCACTATCCGCTTTTTTTCTCAAAGTCTTTCAGGTAATCCACCAGTGCCTGCACACCTTCGAACGGCATGGCGTTATAGATCGACGCGCGCATGCCGCCAACCGATTTATGACCTTTCAACTGGAGCAGGCCGCGCTCTTTCGCACCTGCGAGGAAAGCATCATTCAACGATTCGTCGTTCAGGAAAAACGGCACGTTCATGCGCGAACGGCAATCTTTCGCAATGTCGTTGCGATAGAAGCCGGTCGAATCCAGATAGTCGTAAAGCAACGCCGCCTTCGCGATGTTGCGCTGTTCCATTGCAGCTATGCCCCCCTGCTTCTTCAGCCACTGAAAAACCAGTCCTGCAATGTAGATCGCATAAGTGGGCGGTGTGTTGTACATCGAATGATTCTCCGCCACCAGCTTCCAGTCGAAGGCCGACGGGCAGATCGATAATGCATGGCCGATCAGATCTTCGCGGATGATGGCCAGCGTCACACCGGCAGGGCCGATGTTTTTCTGTGCGCCGCCGAAAATCACACCGTATTTCGACACATCAACAGGACGCGACAGGATGTGCGAGGACATATCCGCCACCAGCGGTGCGTTGCCGGTATCGGCATTGACGTCGGGCGTGTACTGGAATTCGACCCCATCGATCGTTTCGTTGGTGCAAACGTGAACGTACGCCGCATCTTTCGACAGCTTCCAGGTGTCACGCGGCGGGATGGCCGAAAATTTCTGCTTTTCGGAAGAAGCCGCAACGTTCACGGTGCAATACTTCTTCGCTTCCTTGATTGATTTTCCCGACCATGAGCCGGTATGGATGAAATCAACCACGGCGGGCTGCGTTTTTCTCCCAACGAGATTCATCGGGACAATCGCATTCTCGCCAATGCCACCGCCCTGCAGAAACAACACCTTGTAATTCGCGGGCACGTCAAGCAGATCGCGCAGATCGCGTTCCGCTGCCTCATAAATCGAGATGAATTCCTTGCCGCGATGGCTCATTTCCATGACGGACATGCCACTGCCGTGCCAGTCGAGCATTTCATCGGCGGCCTGCTTCAGCACCTCCTTCGGCAACACCGCCGGACCAGCGGAAAAATTATAGACCTGTGTCATCACTCCTCCGCGCTGTCGCCGTCGGCTGCGCCGGCATCATCCTCGACGTCCGATTCCACGATGCGCTGCAAGCCGCTCAAGTGAGTGCCGTCCTCGACCGCGATCAGGGTCACGCCCTGCGTCGCGCGTCCCATTTCGCGAATCTCCGCGACACGGGTGCGAATCAGGACGCCACCGGTCGTGATCAGCATGATTTCGTCGCTGGGCTCGACCAGCGTCGCCGCAACTACCTTCCCATTGCGTTCGCTGGTCTGGATCGCGATCATGCCCTTGGTGCCGCGGCCATGGCGGGTGTATTCCGTGATCGGGGTGCGCTTGCCGAAGCCGTTTTCAGTCGCCGTCAGGACCGATTGTTGCTCGTTCTCGGCGACCAGCAAGGCGATCACCTGCTGCCCGTCCTCCAGATTCATGCCGCGCACACCGCGCGCGTTGCGCCCCATCGGACGCACATCGTTTTCATCGAAGCGCACGGCCTTGCCGGAATCGGAGAACAGCATCACATCATGCTGGCCGTCGGTCAGTGCCGCGCCAATCAGGAAGTCGCCATCATCGAGGTCGACTGCAATGATGCCCGCCTTGCGCGGATTGCTGAACTCGGTCAGCGGCGTTTTCTTGACCGTGCCCAAGCTGGTCGACATGAACACGTAACGGTCTTCCGGGAACGTACGGTTTTCGCCGGAAAGCGGCAGAACAACGGTGATCTTTTCGCCGTCCTGCAGCGGGAACATGTTGACGATCGGCCTGCCGCGCGAATTGCGCGAACCCTGCGGCACTTCCCACACCTTCAGCCAGTACAGACGGCCGCGATTCGAGAAACACAGGATGTAATCATGGGTATTGGCGATGAACAGCTGATCGATCCAGTCGTCTTCCTTCGTCGCCGTCGCCTGCTTGCCTCGGCCGCCGCGTTTCTGCGCACGGTATTCGGACACAGGCTGCGACTTCATGTATCCGCCATGCGACAAGGTGACAACCATGTCTTGCGGCGTGATGAGGTCTTCCGTACCCAGATCGGAGGTGTTCAGCTCGATCTGCGAACGGCGCACATCTTTCGCACCTTCGCCATACTCAAGTTTTGCGGCAGTGAGTTCGTCGGTGATGATGGCCGTCACACGCTCCGGCTTGGCAAGAATATCGAGCAGATCGGCGATCTGCGCCATGACATCCTTGTACTCATTGACAATCTTGTCTTGCTCGAGACCTGTCAGTCGCTGCAGACGCATCTGCAGGATTTCCTGCGCCTGATCGTCGGACAGCTTGTACAGACCGTCGTTCTGGATACCGTAATGCTTCGGCAGATTCTCGGGGCGGAACGCATCGACACCGCCGACGTTTTCGCCGCCTGCACGTGCCAGCATTTCCCGCACCAGCGACGAATCCCAGGCACGCGTCATCAACTCGGCCTTCGCAATGGGCGGTGTCGGCGCTGCCTTGATGATCGCGATGAAGTCGTCGATATTGGCCAAGGCAACCGCCAAGCCTTCCAGCACATGCCCACGTTCGCGCGCCTTGCGCAATTCGAACACGGTACGGCGCGTGACGACTTCACGACGATGCGACAGGAAGCACTCCAGCATCTGCTTCAGGTTCAGCAGCTTCGGCTGGCCATCCACCAGCGCCACCATGTTCATGCCGAAGGTGTCCTGCAACTGCGTCTGCTTGTACAGGTTGTTGAGTACGACTTCCGGCACTTCGCCGCGCTTCAACTCGATCACCACACGCATGCCGGACTTGTCCGACTCGTCGCGGATATCGGAAATACCCTCCAGCTTCTTGTCGCGCACCAGTTCGGCAATGCGCTCCAGCAGCGACTTCTTGTTCACCTGGTACGGCAACTCATCGACGATGATCGCGGTGCGGTTGTCCTTGCCGAATTCCTCATAATGCGTCTTGGCGCGCATGATGACACGCCCGCGTCCGGTGCGGTATCCATCACGCACGCCGGAAATGCCATAGATAATGCCGGCCGTCGGAAAATCGGGCGCCGGAATGATTTCAATCAGTTCATCAATGCTGCATGCCGGATTGCGCAACACGTGCAATGCACCATCGACCACTTCCGTCAGATTGTGCGGCGGGATGTTGGTCGCCATGCCGACCGCAATGCCGGACGAACCATTGATCAGCAGGTTCGGAATGCGCGTTGGCAGTACCGACGGCTCCTTTTCCTTGCCGTCATAGTTCGGCACGAAATCGACCGTGTTTTTTTCGATATCGACCAGGATTTCACTTGCAATCTTGTCCAGCCGGCACTCGGTATAACGCATCGCGGCAGCACTGTCGCCATCGACGGAACCGAAGTTGCCCTGACCATCAACCAGCGTGTAGCGCAACGAGAAATCCTGCGCCATCCGCACCAGCGTGTCATAGATCGCCTGATCGCCATGCGGGTGATACTTACCCATCACTTCACCAACCACACGCGCGCATTTCACGTAAGGACGGTTCCATACGTTGTTCATTTCATGCATGGCAAAGAGAACGCGACGGTGCACCGGCTTCAAGCCATCGCGCACATCCGGCAACGCACGTCCCACGATCACGCTCATTGCGTAGTCGAGGTAGCTCTTGCGCATCTCTTCTTCGAGGGAAATCGGGATGGTTTCTTTAGCGAATTGATCCATTGGCAAGTTGGCCTATGTTGAGCTTACGTTGGCACATCAAACGTTGGATTTTAGCATGCCGCCATTCGCAACCGATGCATGACGGAGCTGCCTTGCCGCTGTTGCGACAACACAGTCAAGAGCAAAGGTTGCTTACGAAAAATATGTTTGAATCCGGAACCATAAACGGCAAAATATCGGTTTCGCAGAAATTCCCACAAAGAAATAAACATGTTCAAGAACACGGCAGTTGGCCTCATCCTCGGCTCGATCGTGATTGGCGTTTCCGCTCAACCCGTTTCCGATATTCAAGCCACCTCGAGCAATAACGCCTATGCACAGGATGATCGCGGCGTCGTGGCGCGCAGCCAGTATGGACTGTGCTGGCGCAGCGGTTACTGGACATCCACCGACGCCGCAACCGGTTGCGATGGAGAACTGACACCACCGATCGCGAAGCCCATCGCCCCCACCATCGCAACATCACCAGCAACTCTGGTTCAGGCATCCGTTGCACCTCCGGCACCGACACGCTGCAATTTTGCAGTTACTCTCGACAACGACCAGGCTTTTGCATTTGACAAGGCAAACTTGAGCGACGCGGCAAAAAAGCGACTCGATGATGAAATGCTGCAAAAGATGGCATCCTGCGCACGAATCGAGGCCATTCTGGTGACTGGTCATTCTGATCGACTTGGTTCGCAACAATACAACCAAAAACTCTCGGAACAACGCGCCAATGCTGTCGCAAGCCATCTGAAGCGCAAGGGTTCAACGGAGCAGATAAACACACTTGGCGCCGGCAAGACGCAACCAGTCAAAGCCTGCGCCGACACACCGAATCACGCAGAATTAATTAAATGTCTTTCGCCCAATCGTCGTGTCGTCATTGAAGTTCGCGGCACAGCAAAATAGCACTGTGAGATTACTGCTTTGCCAAGAAAATTGAACACTTTCAGACGTTTAATAAAAAATCTAGCATTTTTCACAATCCGTCTCAATTACACAACAGATTGTTAAAAACTCGCAGCGCACCAAATTGCCACATTCGCTCTATATCAAGCATATGGCAAAATGACGCTGCTGAAAGATCATTGCAGGCGAACAACCTTACAAAAAGATGATCTAATATCATGTGGTAGTATCGGTTCCAGTTCTAATAGTTGTAAATTTGTTGCGCAGTTAATCTGCGGATATCTCAACCAAGAGGAAAAATATGAATAACTTAGCAAAATTCGTCTTTGCTGCATCCGCAGTTGTGTCCCTTCCCGCATTTGCTCAAGAAAACATCCAGGCAAAAACTCCGTATAGCGCTTACGTGCAAGATACTCGCGGCGTAGTCGTCCGCAGCGGCACCGGTCTGTGCGTGCGCAATGGTTACTGGACTCCGGCTGATGCAACAGTGGTCGGTTGTGATGGCGTAGTTGCCAAAGCAGAACCTGCACCTGCACCGGCAGCCGCACCTGCGCCGGCACCTGCACCTGCACCTGCAGCCGCACCTGTTTCGGAAAAAGTGACATTTGCTGCTGACACTTTCTTTGACTTTGACAAAGCTGTACTGAAGGCAGACGGCAAGACGAAGCTGGATGACCTCGTATCGAAGCTGCAAGGCATGAACCTGGAAGTCATCATCGCAGTCGGCCACACTGATTCGGTCGGTACCGATGCGTACAACCAGAAACTGTCCGTGCGTCGCGCTGAAGCTGTCAAGGCTTATCTGGTATCCAAGGGTATCGAAGCCAACCGCGTCTACACTGAAGGCAAGGGCGAAAAACAGCCAGTCGCAGACAACAAGACTGCTGCCGGCCGCGCCAAGAACCGTCGCGTGGAAATCGAAGTCGTTGGCACACGTAGCAACAAGTAATCGATTTTCCTGAATCGAAAACCCCGCTTCGGCGGGGTTTTTTTTCGCCTGTCGGGGGTGTTGGCTGGTGCCTGTTCGCAGCGCAATATCCACTTTACCGCTATCATTCACTCCATGAATGCCGATCCTTTAGAACTGCAAAAATTCAGCGATCTCGCACACCGTTGGTGGGATCCCACTTCCGAATTCCGGCCATTGCATGAGATCAATCCGCTCCGGCTCGAGTGGATCAATGCGCGTGTTCCATTGGCAGGAAAAACCGTGGCGGACATTGGTTGCGGAGGCGGCATACTTGCCGAGTCCATGGCAAAGAAAGGTGCACAAGTTACCGGCATCGATCTTTCTGAAAAAGCACTGAAGGTCGCCGACTTGCACAGCCTCGAATCCGGCGTCGCGGTGCGTTATGAATTGATCTCCGCGGAAGAGCTGGCAGCGCGCGAAGCGGCGCGTTATGACATCGTTACCTGCATGGAAATGCTCGAGCATGTGCCAGACCCCGCAGCCGTGGTGCGCGCCTGCGCAACGTTGGTCAAACCGGGCGGCCATGTGTTTTTTTCAACCATAAACCGCAATCTCAAGGCATATGCATTCGCGGTCATCGGCGCGGAATACCTGCTGCGGCTGCTCCCGAAGGGCACGCACGAGTATGCGAAGTTCATCACCCCTGCCGAGCTGGCGCAGTTCATACGCAATGCAGGCTTGACGCTCGAAACGCTCAAGGGCATAACCTACAATCCATTGACGAAAATATACTCGTTGAATCGGGATACCGACGTCAATTATCTCGTTGCCTGTACGCGTCCTGCCTGAAAATTTGAACAACCCGCAAAGTGCGAGAGCCTGCATGAATATCTCCCCATGCAGAACTCCACCGGCATCAATGTGTTCCTGAAAATGCCCATGCATCATCCCATGCCTCGCGCCGTCTTGTTCGACCTCGACGGCACTCTTGCAGATACTGCTCCCGATTTGGCGGAAGCCGTCAATCAGCTCCGCGTTGAACGCGGCCTCGCACCAACGCCTTACGAACAGTTGCGTCCGGTCGCATCCGCAGGAGCACGCGGATTGATTGGTGCCGCATTCGGGCTGAAACCGGAGGATGAGAACTATGAAGAATTGCGTGTTGCTTTTCTGAATAACTATGCCGCCGCGCTTGCGGTAAAGAGCACGCTGTTTAACGGTGTGGCGGCGTTGCTGCAGGAACTGTTCAACTCTGGCTTGCAATGGGGCATCGTCACCAACAAGGCGGCTCGTTTTACCGATCTGCTCGTTCCTCAAATAGGGTTGCAACAAGCGGGGTGCGTCATTTCCGGTGATACAACGCCGCATCCCAAACCCCATCCCGAGCCGTTGCTGGAAGCCGCACGACGGCTTGCGCTTGCGCCGCAAGATTGCTGGTATGTCGGCGACGATCTGCGCGACATACAGGCTGGCCAGGCTGCGGGCATGACGACTGTTGCGGCTGCGTGGGGCTATTGCGGCAATCAAGAACCCGCTACGTGGAGTGCCGATGCGATTGCCGAAACGCCGCTGCAAATTCTTGAATTCATTCGGCAAAGACCCCTTGAAACGGGGCGGCCCCGCCCCATCTGATGCGATACAATAGACTCCTGCTTCGGGGGCGACCTGGTTTCGACAGGGGTTGCAAAGCAGCGCAGGGCATACCGAGGACTGGCTACCTCGTAAATCCAACCGGAAATGCTTAAATGCAAACGATGAATCTTACGCTCTCGCAGCGTAAACCCCTAGAAACCTAAGAACTTTCTAGCTCTACACCGTCTCTTCCCTGGGGCGGGCTGGCAACAGCAGTAGAGTCATATACAGGGAATCGCGTTACATCGGGTTACTTGGTGTAGCGTTAAAAATAGGTAACTCGCCTTGACGAAGCGTGTGCGTCCGCGTCGGCAGGGTTAAAACCAATTGGCAGCACTAAGTATGTAGAACTGTCTGTAGAGTGCTTCTGGACGCGGGTTCGATTCCCGCCGCCTCCACCAATATGAATGCCCAACTGTTTTTTGCAGTTGGGCATTTTTTTCGCCAGGCCACGTGCCTGCGATCGTTCATGCGGCCTTCGATATTTCGCAAAATTGCCGATATCTAGCCGTTTTCACTCCTCCCGCCATTTCCGATTCATCACGCGAAACCGCAAGCGCGAGCGTCACGAAACCGAGAACATCATGAAGAAACCCGTTCTCAAGTCCGATGCTCATGACGCTCCTGTTTCCCGTCATGGCGAAAAACAAGAACGCACCGACGATCATCCGACACAGCGGGGTACGCGATTCCTGCTCCATTTCTCGCAAGTTCAATCTGCATGCCTTGAACTGATCTCCCATCCACTTCATTGAGGACCGACCCTCGTCGGAAGTGGATGATGATACGCACACATCGCATCGTGAGCAGTTGCGGCGACAGCATTAACACCATCATGCAGGCGACCATGATTTCTGCATGCGTCCTGAAGCCAGTCTTGATGGAATCAAGACTGGCACGGCTCCGGTCTGTGCACGAACCGCTCTGATTGTTCCCGCGCGACTGACGACCCTGCGTCTGTCGTCGCAATGGCTTGCACAGCGCATCAGCAATCGCTTTGATTGTCTCGCCGGGGGCGATATCACACACCGGCCATGCCAATCTCGATAAATCACTCGCGATAGAGCATCGTCAAAATCGCTGGTCCGTGATGCAGTGCGAGTCGCTCTGCGTTGTTGAACCTCAAGGCGCACGCCGCGACGGCTGGCTACATTGATGACTACTTTCCTCCATCTTCCGATCGAGGATGCATCGATTCTCAAGCCACATGCAAATACTCATGCCCGCCTCGCGATTCCTGTGCACCAAACTCTGCCTCCTTTTGCTTCCTCTATTCGTAGCCGCTTGCGGTGGCGGCGGCAGTTCTTCCATCCCGAATATACAAGTCACGCGCCAGACGCCATCCAACGAGCAGGATAATCCCGCGCCCGGCACATCCACCCCCTCGGACAAGCCGACCGATCCCGGGCCGGGAAATGAGCCGCCGCCAGTCACGCCGCCCGCTCCGCTCGATCCCGCGACACCGATGACCATGTCGTGCGTCGATGGCGCAGGCTATCAGTGCAGCGGCGGCACGCTGCTACGCAGCGACAATGGCATTGCTTTGACGCGCTCCGGAGTGCAGGTGTATGGCAAATCCACCAGCGACCTGATTGAGCCGATCGCCGATCGCACCAATGCCAAAGGCCTGACGCTTGCCTCCGGCGGCTGGGCGGAAGTGCGGTTGGCGCGGCAAGGCAATGGCAGCGTGTCCGGGTTCGCCATGCTGCTGAACAAGCTCGGACTCTCCTGGGATGGCACGAACGAACGGCCGGTGATCATCGAAACATTCAATCTCGCACAGGGCCGGGTGACGGCGGACGGGAACGGGCTGCTGTCGTTCGCGACATTGCCCGACAGCGCGAACCTCGGCTTCTACGATGTCGCCGTCAAGGGTACCGCCGGTACGCAGGCCAATTACGCGAACAACCACTACTTCCCGCGCGCCGGCAATCCATCGCGCTGCCCGCCCAACATGCTGCCCTGCCCCGCCGTCGAGACAAGAGGCATGCAATCGCAGGCCGGTGACTGGCGCAGCGGCGGAACCACGCCTGATTCTGCGCAGGGGGGACGCTTGCATGAGGATGGGGACGTGCATGCGGGCGATGGCATGCCGGATCAGAATGGCAATCGAACGATTTTGCCTGGCGGCTCCGGCATCGGTGTGCCGTATCCCGGCTCGAAAGGCTACCGCGGATACGACAACTGGTCCTTCGCTTACGCCAACCTGGGTACATGGATGACGCAGGACACCGTGCAGATCGTGGAATGGACGCCGGGATCGCAGGAACACAACAAGAACAGGCGCGGCATCGTGGCATTCGGCGAAGTGACGGACCCTGTCGCAGTGCCCGCCAGCGGCTCGGCAAGCTATGCCGGCGTGGCCTATGGCTGGCATGCGCGCAACGCGACCGAGGACGCTGTGATGTTCCGGGCCGTCGTGACTGTGACGGCGGATTTTGCCAGGCGCGAAGTCACCGTGACGCTGTCGAATGCGACGACGCATGATGCGGCGCGCACGCCGGTGCCGGTCGCATTGAAAAGCACGGTCGGCATGGGCACAGCCGGTCGAAGCGTCGCGAATTATCTGAACGGTGCCATCAACGCCGGCACCTTGACTGGCGGACTGGGCGGACGCTATTTCGGTCCAGTGGTCGCAACGGGATCAAGCGGCAATGGCCCCCAGGAAATCGGCGGCGCATTCTCGCTATCCAATGCATCCACCGCGCAAGTGGTTGTGGGCGGCTTCATTGCCCGAAAGCAGTAGCTTGGCTTGTCCGGAGGTGCAGCGAATCAATTGTCGGGATGCCTTGGCGAGGCTGTCGAAGTTGCGATTGCGTGCTCGCTGCCTGAAGACACGGCAACGCAGAAAATGCATTTCCCTGTTTCGACAGGGCAAACGACAGTTCGCAACGAACTATCCGTGCGCCATCGCATCTTAGCGTTTACCCTCAGTCACGCAATGCAATGCCGTGAAGGAGAAATGCATGACGCAGGACAAACCTGATCTGAACGAATCCGACATCGGCAGTGGGGAAAAATCCCCGGGACAGGCAGATGTGGAACGCGACCTACAAGGAATTTCCCAGACCTCCTCGCCTGCGGACGGACGTTTCTTGCAGGATGGGGATCACGTTGCGCGCATTCTTGTCGTGAAGCAGCCTGACGATACCTATGAAGCCCAAGTCTATGTTCGTCTGACACGCGAACCGGAGATCGCGGAAACATACATTCCCGCTGGCATCTACGAAACAGAAGCGCTGGCATGGGAAGCAGCAGAGCAAAGAGCGAAACGTGCGTTTGAAGAGCATGAATTCTGACGCATGGATGCAGAATGAGCGCACCATCACACGCCACATTGCCAGCATCAATTTTTGCTTTCCAGACGGAATACTGCCTTCATCGTTTGCAACACAGGCGCGAAATCGATACGCTAATCGATACGCTCATTGCATTCGACTGATGGCGTATTCCTGATGAACAACAACAAATTTCCCGGCAATACATTCTCCCTTTCATTTTCAGCCGCTGCGATCATCATTGCACTGGCGGCCTGCACTGCCGACAAGGCACCTGTCACCACTGTGCAAAAAGCAGTGCAATTGCCGGGCAAGGGCGTGAATGTCTACGCCGCCGGCGATATCGCCGACTGCGGAAAAGTCAATGCGGAACAAAGCGGCGCGGCCAAAACAGCGGCTCTGATCGCAGAGAGATTGGCGAACGACAAGGACGCAGCTGTACTGAACCTCGGCGACAGCACCTATCCGATCGGCATGCCGGGCGAATTCACCGACTGCTATGAACCGACTTGGGGCCGGTTCAAGGCGCGCACCTACCCGGTTCCCGGCAACCATGAATACAGCGTGCCGTACGCGATGGGTTACTACGGTTACTTCGGCAGCGGTGCCGGACCGGAACGGCGCGGTTATTACAGCTTCACGCTGGGCAGCTGGCACGTGATCTCGCTCAACAGCAATCTGAAGCCGAAAGAGCATCAGACGCAGCTCGACTGGCTCAAGGACGAACTTGGGCGCAACAAGGCGCTCTGCACACTCGCTTACTGGCATCATCCCCGCTACAGTTCCGGCGGCCACGGCAACAACGACAAGATGGCGGACGTCTGGAATGCACTGTATGCCGCCGATGCCGACCTCGTCCTGGCGTCGCACGATCACGACTACGAGCGCTTCGCGCCGCAGAATGGCGATGGCGCGCAGGATGACAAGCGCGGCATGCGTCAGTTCGTGGTGGGAACCGGCGGCGCTCGCCTGTCGCCATTTCGCTTTCGCAAACCGAATTCCGAAGTCAGCGACAACGCGAGTCATGGCGTGCTCAAGCTGGTGTTGAAAGACAGTGGCTACGAATGGGAGTTCCTGCCGGTGGAGGATGGCGGATTCGTCGATCGAGGCACAACGCTTTGCCACTGAGCAATCGGTATTTCGGCATTGGGAGGGATATCGTGGCACATGATGCGTGTCAAATAATGTGCCGACGTCAACGAACGTATTGGCTCACGTCTGCAGTCCAACTTATCAACGCCATCGCTTTTGCCGAACCGACACCATCATGCCAACCCAATCGCAGGATTCATTACGCCTCTTCTATGCCCTGTGGCCGGATGCCGGCACGCGCACTGACTTGATGCAGCTGCAATATCCGCTGCACGGCCGAAAATCCCCGTACGAGAATCTGCATATCACGCTGGCATTTCTCGGTCCGCAACCGTCCGCGTTGCTGCCGGTATTGAAGGACATCTTGACGCAGCTGCCGGCTGCTGCGATGACATTGACGATTGATCGCGTCGGCTATTTCAACCGGAACCGCATTGCGTGGGCAGGCATGCACGCAGTGCCGGAGCGCCTGCTTGGCTTGCAGCGCGATCTGGTACAGACCTTGACGCAACACGAGATCGCGTTCGACAACGAGACGAGGTTCAAGCCGCATATCACGCTGGCGCGCGACGCCACATTGCCGCCCGATATCCTGTTCACGCCGATCACATGGCGCGCGAATCAGGCCGCGCTCGTGCAATCGGTCACGGGCCCCGACGGGCCTCGCTACGAGGTGCTCGCAATGCGTTCGCTGGATGAAGTGTTATGGAGTCAGGATGAGCGCGGGCCGAACAGCGCCATCGATTCGGCCGCATAGGGAAAGGCAGTCGGCGCAATCGCCAATGAGGCAATAATGATCAGTCGCCCGTGCCGGATTCGACACCGTCCGCGCCCGGCTGTTGCGCATCCAGCGCGAGCTTGCGCAACACCTGCGCCGCCGCCACCAAACCGAAGCTTGCCGTTACCACCATCGCGGAGCCGAAGCCGGCGCAGTTCAATCCAGTGATGCCGGCGTCATCGCCATCGATCTCGCACGCATCGGTCGTTTCCGGCACTTCAGGGAAACGCAGCGGCTCGGTCGAGAACACGGCATCGATGCCGAACTTGTTTTTCGTTCCGCGTGGAAAACGGTGAAGCGCACGCAGCCGCTTGCGTACCTTTGCCAGCAACGGTTCCTGCTCCGTGCGCGACAGATCGCGGATCTCGATTCTGGTCGGGTCGATCTGTCCTCCCGCGCCGCCAATGGTGATCAACCTGATCCCCTTCTCTCGGCAATACGCGATCAATGCCGTCTTGGCCCGCACATTGTCGATCGCGTCGATCACATAGTCGTACCGACAAGTGCCGAGCATCTCGTCGAGATTGTCTGCCGAGATGAAATCCTCGACCTCCGTCACGCGACAGAATGGATTGATCTGCGCAATGCGTTCGGACAGCGCCGTCACCTTGGCCTTGCCGAGCGTATCGCTCATGGCATGAATCTGCCGATTGATGTTCGATTCGGCAACATTGTCGAGATCGATCATCGTGATATTGCCGATCGCACTACGCGCCAAGGCTTCCACCGACCATGAGCCGACACCGCCGACGCCGATCACGCATACATGAGCAGACCGGAAATGTGCAAGCGCCGCTTCACCGTACAAGCGGGCAATGCCGCCGAAGCGGCGTTCGAAGTCCACATCGTCTTGAGAGGACGACAACTGCGGGTTGAGTGCTGTGACTGAATTCATCCCGTCATTTTAACGGACAGCAATGGATTCATCTTGCCCCCGCGCATCCCCGTTCGCCCCGGCTGAACCGATGCAGGCACGGGCAGTCGCATTACAATAGACGTTCCCTGCCTCGCAATACCGCCGCTTGCTTTTGGCGCGGCAGGTGTCATATAAAAACAGAAGGCGAGAAGAATCATGGACCCCTTGTTCACTACCGCGCCCGGCTTCGATCAGCCGATCGCCGTACTCAGGCATTGCCACGACCGGATTCGCAAGCAGCTCGCGACACTGGAACGGCTGCTCGCGCACCTGCCGCAATTTGGCGCAAATGTTGATGCAGAACAAGCCGCAAAATCGGTGATGAAATACTTTAATCATGCTGCGGAAAACCATCACGAAGACGAGGAGCAGGACTTGCTGCCGATGCTGCAGGCAACTGCGCAAGGCGACGATGCCGTTCTGCTGCAAAAGCTCGTGCCTGAACTCCTGCAACAGCATCGTCAGATGCACACCGTCTGGCAGACGCTGAACATGCAACTACAGGCAATCGCGGCCGGTTCTTCCGCGCAGTTGTCGGTGGACGAGGTCAGGCGGTTTTCGCAGATGTACACCGCGCATATGGAAGTGGAAGAAGCCCATATCGCACCGATGGCAAAACGCATTTTCAGCGACGCGCAGATGACCCGCCTGGGTGATGCCATGCGCGCTCGCCGCAATATCACACAATAAGCAGGGAGCAAGATGTCGATAGCGGATTTACGCAATGAATACAGTCGCGAAAGCCTGACTGAATCTGATGTGCAGGCCAACCCGATCGAGCAGTTCGCAAAGTGGTTTCACGAGGCCGTCACTGCCGAGGTGCCGGAAGTCAATGCGATGAGTCTGTCGACGGTTGCCACCAACGGCCGGCCGTCATCGCGCATCGTGCTGATCAAGGACTTCGATCAGCGCGGCTTTACGTGGTTTACCAACTACGACAGCCGCAAGGGTCAGGAGCTGGGCGAGAATCAGTATGCCGCGCTCCTGTTCTTCTGGATCGAACTGGAGCGGCAGGTGCGCATCGAAGGCCGCGTCGAACGCATCGCATCGGAAGAAAGCGACCTTTACTTCCAGAGTCGCCCGCTCGGCAGCCGCATCGGTGCGATTGCTTCCGAGCAGAGCCGTCCGATTGCCAATCGCGCAGAACTGGAAGCGCAATACACGCAAGCCGAACGCCAGCATGGCGGACATCCGTCACGGCCCGCGCATTGGGGCGGATACCGCCTGGTTCCGGACTATGTCGAGTTCTGGCAGGGGCGTCCGTCGCGCCTGCACGACCGCATTGCATATCGCGTGCAGGCGGATGGAAACTGGCAACGGCAACGACTGCAACCTTAGTGCCACCACAGACTGCTGCTTGAGCAGTCACCTGGATTTGTTTTGCATTGCCTGATCAGTCCGTTCAACCTTACGGAGGAGTCATGTTCTGGGAAAAGAAACTGGGGAACTGGGTTGACAGCATCCGCGAGAACACGGCGCTGCCGCTGCGGGTGGAATTGTGGAACGGGCAGAAGCTCGATTTCGGCCAGCATGCACCACAGGTGACAGTGAAGGTGCCGGATGCGTCGGCACTGAGCTATCTGCTGACACCTTCGCTCTACAATCTCGGCCGCGCCTATGTCGAGGGCAAGATCGAGGTCGAAGGCCGCATCAGCGAAATCATCGCCATCAGCAATGCGCTCGCCGCGCAGACGCTCAAGCCGGAAGGCAAGTTCTCGCGCATCGTCCGCTCCTTCAACCACAGCAAGGAGAAGGATGAGGAAGCAATCCATTTCCACTACGACGTGTCGAACGAGTTCTACGCCACGTGGCTGGACGAGAACATGGTCTATTCCTGCGCCTACTTCGAGAACGGCGACGAAGACCTCGGCACCGCGCAGCTGAAGAAGATCGATCACATCCTCAACAAGATCCAGGTGAAGTCTGGCGACACGCTGCTCGACATCGGTTGCGGCTGGGGCGCGCTGGCGATGCGGGCGGCGCAGAAATACGATGCGAAATGCGTCGGCATCACGCTGTCGCAGAATCAGTTCGAGCTGGCGAAGGAACGCGTCGCGCGCGCGGGCCTCGCCGACCGTGTGGAAATCCGGCTCGAGGATTACCGCGACGTCACGGGGACATTCGACCGCATCACGAGCGTGGGCATGTTCGAGCATGTCGGTTCGAAGAACCTGCCGATGTATTTTTCCCGAATCCGATCGCTGCTGAAGGACGATGGCATGGCGATGAACCACGGCATCACCACCACCGACATCAACAATGGCGAAACGCCTTATGGCGGCGGCGAGTTCATCGAGAAATACGTGTTCCCGCACGGCGAATTGCTGCACATCGGTGCCGTCTTGCGATACATGCAGGAAGGCGGACTGGAGGCGCTGGACGTGGAGAACCTGCGGCGCCACTACGCGAAAACCTGCGCCACCTGGGCTGACAATTTCGAAACGCACGCCGAACGCATCAAGCCGCTGGTCGATGCCAAACGCTTCCGCGTCTGGCGTGTGTACCTGGCCGGCTGTGCCTATGCCTTTGCGCAGGACTGGATTTCGCTCTATCAGGTGGTATGCACGAAGGCGGGGCGCGATGCATCGGCATTGCCATGGTCGCGCAGGTATATGTATGGCGATTGAGTAACTGACGGCATTCCAAAATGCTCGCCATTCCGGCGAAGGACGGAATCCAGCGTCGTGCGGGATCCGGCGTGCTACGTCATTCCGATCTTTGCCGCATATTCCAGCAGCTTTTCCATGCCGGGTTCCTTGCGCGGCCAGATCAGGTCCGCGCCGTCGCCGTGATAGCGCGGCACGACGTGCAGATGCAGATGCGGCACCGTCTGCCATCCCGCCGCCTTGTTGGACTGCAGGATGGTCATGCCATCGGGATTGAACGCCGCCTGCACCGCCTTGGCGATCCGGCATGCGGCCCGCATCATGGCTGCAGCAGATTCTTCGTCCGCATCCATCAGCGTTTCGTACGGCTTTTTCGTGACCACCAGCACGTGGCCCGGATTGACCTGGCCGGCGTCCATGAAGGCGAATACGAGATCGTCCTCGTACACCTTCGCACACGGCAGTTCGCCATCGATGATTCTTGAAAATATGGTCGCCATTTCGTCACCCATTTTTTCCGCAAAGGCGATCATGCGCCGGCGTTGAGTTTTTCCGAGAATACTTTCCTGAACTTCGCCACCTTCGGCGCAACGACGAAGGCGCAATAACCCTGCATCGGATGCTGGCGGAAATAATCCTGGTGATAATCCTCGGCCTTGTAGTACGGCCCGAGCGGATTCAATTCGGTGACGATCGGCGCATCCCACACATTCGCCATTTCGGCCACCACGTGGCGCGCCATGTCCTGCTGCTGCGGCGTATGGTAGTAGATCGCCGAGCGGTACTGGGTGCCGACGTCATTGCCCTGTCGGTTGAGCGTGGTCGGATCGTGAATCGTGAAAAATATTTCGAGGATCTCGCGATAACTGACGACGTCAGGATCGAAAGTCACCTGCACCACTTCCGCATGCCCTGTCCTTCCCTCGCACACCTGCTCGTAGGTCGGGTTCGCCAGCTCGCCACCGGTATAACCCGATTCGACGTGCTGCACACCTTTCAACTCCTGATACACCGCTTCCAGACACCAGAAGCATCCGCCGCCCAATGTTGCCGTTTCGATTGCCATGTTCCGCTCCAATTGCACTCCTAATATGACTTTAGCCCAAACGGAGGGGAATGGGAGTATCAACCGCTTGAAACGCGTGAGGTGTTGGCGGGAATCAATCTTCCAGGCGCAAGGTCGTCTTCGTCACGCTGCGGTCGATTTTCTCGATGAAGCGCACCACCGAATCCACCGTGACGGTATCGATCATGCCGGCCATGCGGCGGTCGAACGGATGGTCGTCGAACGCGACATTGGCGCGGAACATGCGGCCGCCGAGGCGCGTCAGCGTCGGCACATTGACCGTGATCGGCCGGAATCCAGCCAATTTCAGCCACGCCTGCGCCTGCTCCCGGTCGCCGATGACAGCATCCTTCGCATTCGCCGCTGCCAGCAGTTCCAGCACCCATTGATTGGAATTCTGATAACGCGTCGAAAACGCATATGACAGCATGTTGTATTGCGGCGCATGCAACCTGCGCGGCGCATCGGACGCCAGCAACCGCGCGATTTTCTCCTGCATCTCCGGATTCGGCACCACGACCAGGGCTTCAAACGCGAACAGGTCATCCATGAAAAAATTCGCGAGCCCTTCGTTGTACAACGTCGACTCCGCCGTGCCGCATTGATTGAGTTCGTGCACCACGATCCAGCGCCCTTGCGGATGATCGCGCCAGACATAGCCGACATGCGAATAGCGCAAGCCGTACTTCGACAAGTCCTGGCCGGCGCGTGCCAGCAAGGCGACTTGCGCGCCGGAAGCATCGAGCGCGAGCTTCGTCTTCTGCGCCAGTTCCATCGCCTGCATCACGCTCTGCGCATCCTGCCGGACTTCCTCGCAGGGACGTCCGGCATGCGCGATACCGGACCACAGGACGCATGCGATGATGAATACACATTGAACAGCCGTTTCACTCGCACTCTCCCTTACTTGACCTTCGATTGGTGCAGCAGCGCCGTTCCGACTTCATTCGGGATGAAGGTGATGGCCTTGCCTGCGGCAACCAGCATGTAGCCGGTCGACATCGCGACCACCTTGACGACGCTGCCGGCAGTCACGGACAACCCCTTCGCAGCCTCTCCGGTCAGCTTCACGGAGGCAGTCGCCGCTTCCGATGCGCCTTTCAGCACGACGACAACACCGTCACCGACGGCTTCCATGCTCTGGACCACGATCTGCGCGGACGCCGCGACCATCGACATCGAGCCGAGCACCACCACGCCCGACGCAGCCGGCAAGACCATCGAGGCTTCGGAAGCCGAACGGGCGGCATGCGCGTTCGCGCCAATAAAGCCGCAAGCGGCGAGCAAGAGGGTGGCAAGCAGTTTCGTTTTCATTTTTTCCCTTGTATCGAGTGATCCACCTGACTGGCGGGTACGGCGATGATGAGGGAAGTACAAATGATGCTCCAGAGGAACTTCCAGCGTAGCGTATCGACACCTCTGGTGTATCATTTTTCGATACCTCCTTTCACAAAGTGATATTGCTCATGATGCAAGCCACCGCCCTCGTCGACTCACTCAAGCGCGAACTGAAGGCGCGCGGCATCACCTATGCCGACCTCGCCGCACGCATCGGCATGTCCGAAGCCAGCGTGAAGCGCATGTTTTCGCAGAAGAATTTCACGCTGCAGCGGCTCGATGACATCCTGCGCGCGACCGGCATCGATTTCCGCGATATCACGCTGATCGCGCACGATGAATCACGGCTGATTTCCGAACTGACGCTGGCGCAGGAAAAGGAAATCATCGGCGACACGAAGCTCCTGATCATCGCGGTGTCGGTGCTGAACCAGCTCACGGTCGATCAGATCGTCAAGACATATCAGTTGACGGAGGCGGAGGTGGTGAAGTATCTGGTGCGCCTCGACAAGATCGGTTTCCTTGATCTGCTGCCGAACAATAGGGTGAAGCTGCTGGTGTCGCGCACCTTCCGCTGGATTCCGAACGGGCCGATTCATTCGTATTTCCGCAACCTGGCGTTCAGCGATTATCTGGAATCGCAATTCGATCGCGACCACGAATGGATGCAGCTGGTCAACGTGATGCTCTCCCGGCAATCGACTGCGGCATTGATCGATCGTCTGAAGCAGGTCGCGCGCGAATTTTCTCAGCAACATCAGGAAGACGCGAAGCTCCCATTCGACGAGCGTTATGCGATGAGCTTCATGCTCACGGCGCGTCCCTGGATGCCGAAGGCGTTCATGGAATTGCTGCGCAAGCCGGAGCCGGCGGCACACATAGTCAGAAGCCGTTGATGCAGGCGCAAACCTTGCATTGCCGCGCCCTCGAGCCGAGCGCCGCGCGACTGCTGCGCGCATTTTTCGGCATAATGACCAAAATTTCCCGGATTCGAGATGTCTACACGTACTTCAAGCGCCACGCCGCCTGAATTCGACACACGCCACTTCCGCAATGCGCTGTCGCAATTCGCCACCGGCGTGACCGTCATCACCACACGGCTGGAGGATGGCAGCTTCCTCGGCCTGACCGCCAGTTCATTCAACTCGGTGTCGCTCGACCCGCCGCTGGTGCTGTGGAGCCTGGCGCAGGGTGCCAGCAGCCTGCCTGTCTTCAGCGGCAATTCGCACTACGTGATCAATGTGCTGGCCGGCAATCAGGCCGCGCTGGCAGAACGCTTCGCCATGCGCATCGAGAATCGCTTCGACGGGGTGGAGTTCGTGCTGTCGCGCACCGGCTTGCCGATTTTGAAAGGCGCAGCCGCATGGTTCGAATGCCATAACCGCAGCCGCTATCCGGAAGGCGACCACGTGATATTCGTGGGTGAGGTCGAGCAGTGCGAAGTCTACCCGGTACCGGCGCTGGCATACCACGGCGGGAAGTTCTTTTCGACTCATGCAGCACCGGGCTGATGCGGCCTTAGAGCGTCTAACAAAATGATTCTGAGGGTGTTGCGCCGCCTTGTCGTACAGTCGTACTGTCTGCGGCGACGCGCCTACTCAGAACCGCTTCGCTTCATTTTGTTAGACGCTCTTACGGTGCCGCAGGAAAGCCGGCCAGGCACCTGGCCGGCTTTTTTACGTCAAGTCTGTGTAGAAGCGACATGCCGAGTGCCGTCTGTATGCAGGCGGCACCCGATGCAGGACCGAGCGCCGCGCACATTGCCAGAGGAATGACTTTCCCTGACAGCCTGCTGAATTACTGTGCCAACACAGTTTGGAAATAGCCGCGAGCAGCGGCACTGCAGAACGGCGCTACCAGCGAACCATGATATGCCGCAGCCACGGCAGCTGCCGGATTGGCACCCGCTGCGGTCGCCGCGTTGATGGTGGCTGTCTTCGCCTGCGCGAAACCCGCCTTCGCGGCAGCAAACGGATCGGTCGGCCCGGTCGCCGCGGTATCCACGTCAAGCACCGTCAGCGCCGCAGCCGGCATGCCCTTGGCGAGGAAATAGCCTTGTGCAGCCTGTGTGCTGGCAAAGAACACCGTCGGGTCGGCATTGCCGCCGCACAGCATGACCGGCACATTCGGCACGTAATTGCGCAAATCATTCTTGATGCCGGCTTTGCGGAACGGATTGGCCGGAGCGCAGGCGAGAGGCGTGGCCGGATCGACGCTGCATGGATTTGCCGCCGCATCCGCCAGATACTGGTTGCGGTAGCTGGTCTTGACCAGATTGCCCGCGCCGAAGAACGCCGCGAACCCGGGCGCCTGCGGCAGCGAATCTTGCGCAAACAAGGCCAGCTGCGGCAGCTTGCCGGCCGCGAACAAGCTGTTGATGCTGGACGTGCTCGGAAGCAGGCTCTCGATGCCGCTTGCATAGTTGCTTTCATAGACATCGGACGGCGCGCCATACACGCCGCCGTACGACTTTTGCCAGCTGGTCGTGATCATCGGCAGGAAGATCGTGCCGCCCGCGTTCGGTCTGCCGCCAAAGACCGCGTCGCCCAGCAGGGCAAGCGCATACGGGCCGGACAAGCCGGCCAGCGCGGTGACCTTGAATTCCGACGCGTATGTGGTCTGCATCGCGCGCTGCGTCGCCATCGCCACATAGCCGCCCTGCGAATAGCCGGCGATCAGCAGCTTGCCGGAATCGCTTGCAGCAATGTTCGGGAAAGCCTTGCGCGCGGCGCGCAGTCCATCGACCATGTCGTTCGCCTGCTGCTCCGCGTTCAGGTAAGGGTGATAAGAGAGCGACGAGCCGTCGTAACCAGCATAATTGGGCGCAATGACGATGAAACCCTGCGCCGCATACGTTGCCGCCACCATCGACGCTTCAGCGTTGTCGCGCAGATTGGCCATGTTGAATGCCTTGTCGGTCGTCGTGCCATGTGCGTAAAGTAGAACCGGACGCGGGCCCGAGCATGCGGGATCGGTACCGGATGGCACCATGATCGCGCCGGTTGCATCAGTCGCCTCGCCGGCACCGCCAAGCGTTCCATATTTCATGTGATAGGTGCTGATGCCGCACTTGGGCACGCCAGTCACCAGCGTGGTCCCGGGCCTGGCAGTGTCGAGCATTTGCGCAAATGCGGAGGGCTGCAGCGTCGGACCGGTCGTGCCATCGGCCTGCGGAGCGGGCACGCGGCTGGGTGGATTCGCGACCAGTGCTCCGCGTGCCAGCGTGTTATTAACTCCCGAATCGCTGCCGTCACCACCACAACCGACAACGATTGCGGCCGCAATCAGTGTCATTCCAAGTTTGAAGCTCCGCATGACGTCTCCTTGATTTTTATGGGAAATAAAAGAACGCTCGTACAGTTCTTTGCCTCAAAGTATGGCACCGAATTTGTAACTTTCTTTGGGAAACCTCTAGTAACAAGAGCGAGAAACTAGAGAGCTTCCTCTAGATTTTTCCTGATGCGGCGCAGCATGATTCAGGCGGAGCGGCAGGCAGACGCCCGCATGACATCTCGCAGGCATGGGAACGTGCGAACGCAATATTCACATTACGGAGAGGGAGGGAACGCGGCACATCGAATGACACCGATACCGCGCTTGTGCGGTTACTGGAGAAGCCGCGAGAGAATGCCGGCCGAATCGTGCGCGGCACGGCGCAGCCGGTCATTGACACCTTGCCATTCGTTGTCCGCCGGTGGCGCTTCGATCACGATAAGGTCCGCGCGCGCAGCATCCATGGCGCGCAATGCAGCATACAACTCATGCGCGTAGGCCGCCGCATGCCTTGGCAGGTCCGCCTGCGCGAATGCACGGGAAGCGGGGACGGCGGAATATCGGATCAACGCAAGCTGACGACCTGCACCGGCAAGCTTGACGATGGTAGCGGCCAATTCATCCGAAGCGACCAGCGCCACCGGCGTGCGGGGTGCATAGTGCGCGTCGAGCGTGCCTGACGCCCGCGGTGCGGCGACGTCGGGCATGCGCGGCATGACGCCGATGATGTCGGCGATGCGCTGTGCACTGATGTGCCCCGGCCGCAGCAAGACCGGGCCGTGTGTTGCCATGCGCGACAAATCGAGAATCGTCGATTCGATACCGACATCGCTTTGTCCGCCATCGAGAATGCAGTTCACGAGGCTGTCCGGGCCGCTCCCGAATTCATCGCGCACGTGCTGCGCAGTGGTCGGACTGACGTGCCCGAACTTGTTGGCCGATGGTGCAGCCACACCACCCTTGCCTTCCTTGAACGCTTGCAGCAGTGCTTGTGCGACCGGATGGGAGGGGCAGCGCAATCCCACCGAATCCTGCCCGCCGGAAACGGCGTCGGGGATGTGCGGGGCGCGCTTCAATATGAGGGTCAACGGACCGGGCCAGAATGCGTCGATCAGCTTGCCGGCTTCCGGCGGAATCGCGTCGGCCCAGTAGCCGACATCCGCATCGCGGGCCACATGCACGATCACGGGATGATTGGAGGGACGGCCCTTGGCCGTGTAGATCTTCGCGACGGCTTCCGGATTTTCCGCGTCTGCACCGAGTCCGTACACGGTCTCGGTCGGGAAGGCGACCAGTTCGCCCGCTTCCAGCTTGCGCGCCGCCGCGCGAATGGCGGGCAGATCCAGAGTCACATCAGCCATGTCGTTGTTCCGGCGGCTTAGATCGCGATGCCGAGCATGCCGCAGGCCGCGCGCAAATTCCCCAGCGCCTCATCCATGGTCGGTGCAATGAAGGTCACGTGCCCCATCTTGCGGCCGCGCCGCGCATCGTCCTTGCCGTACAGGTGAAGATTCGCACCGGGCAGCACCAGCACCTCGTCCCACGCCGGTTCGCGCGCCTGCTCGCTGTCGCCTTCGAACCAGATATCGCCGAGGATGTTGAGCATCACCGCAGGCGAATGCTGGCGCACGTCGCCCAGCGGCAGCCGTGCCATGGCGCGCACCTGCTGTGCGAACTGGCTGGTGACACAGGCATCGATGGTGTAGTGGCCACTGTTGTGGGGGCGCGGCGCCATTTCATTGACGACCAGCGAACCGTCCTGCAGCACGAAGAACTCGATGCACAGCACGCCGACGTAGCCCAGATCGGCAATGATTTCCAGTGCGGCAGCCTGCGCCTTGTGCGCGCAATCGTCGGCGACGTTCGGCCCCGGCACCGTGGTGGTGAACAGGATGCCGTCGCGATGCACGTTTTCTGCAATCGGATACACGACGGATTCGCCATCCGCGCCGCGCGCCGTCAGCACCGAGATTTCATACGCCAGCGGCAGCATCTTTTCAAGCACGCAGGCGACGCCGTTCATGCCGGCGAATGCAGCGCGCGCCTCGTCGCGGGTGCGTACCCGGACCTGGCCCTTGCCGTCGTAACCCATGCGTACGGTTTTCAGGATGCCGGGCAACAACTCATCGGGAATCGCATCGACATCGGCCGTCGATTCAATGAGCTGGTAGGGCGCGGGCGACACACCGGACACCTTCGCGCATTCGGTGAAAAAGCGTTTTTCCTCGACGCGATTCTGCGCAATCGACACACACGCGGCGGACGGCGCAACGAAGGCGCGCTCGGCCAGAAATGCGAGACTCTGCGCCGGCACGTTTTCGAATTCGGTCGTGACCGCGACGCATTGCGCCGCGAGTTCCGTCAGCGCGTCGTTGTCGGTATAACCGGCAGACAGCAGATGATCGGAAGCATGGCCGGCCGGGCAGTCGCGCGCCGGTTCGAGGACCGCGACCTTGAAGCCCATCGCCTGCGCGGCATGCACGAACATGCGGCCCAGCTGGCCGCCGCCCATGACGCCCAGCCAGGCAGGAGGTGATGCGGATGGAATGAAGGAGTGAAGCTTGTCGTTCATGCGGGTAAAGTCATTGCAAGCGCGGCCTGTGTCTGCTTCGCGCGGAATTCCTGCAGCTTGGCGGCCAGCGCATCGTCGGTGGTCGCGAGAATCGCGATTGCTGTCAATGCGGCATTGGCGGCACCGGCTTCACCGATGGCGAAGGTCGATACCGGGATGCCCTTGGGCATCTGCACGATGGACAGCAGCGAGTCTTCGCCGCGCAGATATTTCGATGGAACGGGCACGCCGAGCACGGGGACGATGGTCTTGGCGGCCAGCATTCCGGGCAGATGCGCAGCGCCGCCGGCACCTGCGATGATGGCGCGCAGACCGCGCTGCCTCGCAGATTCCGCATAGGCGAACATCTGGTCCGGCATGCGGTGCGCCGAAATCACCTGCGCTTCGTGCGCAACACCGAAATCCTTCAGCATCGCCACCGCATGCTGCATCACTTCCCAATCCGAAGAGGAACCCATTACCACGCCGACCAGCGGCGCATTCGAACCCGATGCCGTCATGTCAGTCCTTCAGGGTTTCGCCGGTCAGGCGCTCCAGCGCCTCGCGGTACTTCGCGCCGGTCTTTTCGATCACGTCGGCAGGCAGGGTCGGTGCCGGCGGTGTCTTCTTCCATTCCGTGATGGTTTCAAGATAATCGCGCACGAACTGCTTGTCGAACGACGGCGGCGAGATACCGGGCGCATAGGAATCGGCCGGCCAGAAACGCGACGAATCGGCGGTCAGCACTTCATCCATCAGATGCAGCGTGCCCTGCTCGTCGAGGCCGAATTCGAACTTGGTGTCGGCGATGATGATGCCGCGCGTCGCCGCATAATCGGCAGCAGTCTTGTACAGCTCGATGCTGATCTCGCGAATCTTCGCAGCCAGTTCCTTGCCGATGCGCTTTTCCATTTCGGCAAAGCTGATGTTCTCGTCATGCTCGCCAAGATCGGCCTTGGCCGCCGGCGTGAAGATCGGCTCGGCCAGCTTGTCGGCCTGACGCAGGCCGGACGGCAAGGCGATGCCGCAGATGGAACCATTGGCTTGATAGTCCTTCCAGCCGGAGCCGATGATGTAGCCGCGCACCACGGCCTCCACCAGGATCGGCTGCAGACGCTTGGCAACCACTGCACGGCCACGCACCTGATCCGTCTCCTCCGCGCGCACGACGCTTTCCGGCGCGATGCCGGTCAGGTGGTTCGGCACGATGTCCTTCAGCTTTTCGAACCAGAAGTCCGACATCTGGTTCAGCACCCTGCCCTTGCCGGGAATCGGTTCATTCATCACGACGTCGAAAGCCGAGAGGCGGTCCGAGGTCACGATCAGAATCTTGTCATCGCCAACCGCGTAGTTGTCGCGCACTTTGCCACGGCCGAGAAGAGGTAATGAAGTGATGGAGGATTGGTACAGACTGTTCATGTTGTTTCCAGAAAGCTAAACCGGCGGGTGTTTTACACGCCGCCGGTCGGTTGGTTGGCCTGAAGCCCTACTGCATAATTTTACTGCACGATCTGAGCCAGTTCGCCCTTTTTGTACTTTTCGGCCATCTTTTCCAGCGAAATCAGCTTGATCTTGCCTGCCTGACCTTCGCAGCCGAATGCCAGGAAGCGCGATTTGACCACGCCCTTGGCAGCTTCGCGTGCCGGCTTCAGGTATTCGCGCGGGTCGAACTTCGTCGGGTTTTCGACGAAGAAGCGACGGATTGCGCCGGTCATTGCCAAACGAATATCGGTATCGATGTTGATCTTGCGTACACCGTGCTTGATGCCTTCCTGGATTTCCTCGACCGGCACGCCATAGGTTTCCTTCATGTCACCGCCGAATTCGCGAATCTCGGCCAGCAATTCCTGCGGTACCGACGACGAACCGTGCATCACCAGATGTGTGTTCGGAATGCGTGCGTGGATTTCCTTGATGCGCTGGATGGCGAGAATGTCGCCGGTCGGTTTGCGCGAGAACTTGTAGGCGCCGTGCGAGGTGCCGATCGCGATGGCCAGCGCGTCGCACTGGGTCAGCTTGACGAAATCGGCAGCCTGGTTGACGTCGGTCAGCAATTGCTCGCGGGTCATCTTGCCATCCGCGCCGTGGCCGTCTTCCTTGTCTCCCATCATTGTTTCGAGCGAACCCAGCACGCCGAGTTCGGCCTCGACCGTGACGCCGATCGAGTGCGAAAACTTCACCACCTCGCGCGACACGTCGACGTTGTATTCATAGCTGGCGACCGATTTGCCGTCTTCCATCAGCGAGCCATCCATCATCACCGAGGTGAAGCCGGACTTGATCGCCGCCATGCAGACCGCCGGCGACTGGCCGTGGTCCTGGTGCATGACGACCGGAATGTGCGGATAGGCTTCGACCGCCGCTTCGATCAGGTGGCGCAGGAAGGCTTCGCCGGCGTATTTGCGGGCGCCAGCCGAGGCTTGCATGATCACGGGCGCGCCGACTTCATCGGCGGCTTGCATGATCGCGGTCACCTGTTCCAGGTTGTTGACGTTGAACGCCGGCAGACCGTAGCCGTTTTCAGCAGCGTGGTCCAGCAATTGACGCATGGAAACGAGAGGCATATAAATTCTCCAAAACAATAAAATTAGTATTCGCCGATCTTCATGATCTTCAGGGCATTCGTGCCGCCAACCTGGCCCATGGGTTCGCCCCATGTGACGACTATCATGTCACCTTTTTGCACGACGCCCTTGGCGAGAAGCAAATCCTGCGCGGCCTTCAGCACCGCTTCGCGGTCGATCGAATGCGCCAGCTCGAAGGTCCGGACATTGCGGAACAAGGCCGCCTTGCGTTGCGTCCCCAGAATCGGCGTCAGCGCGTAAATCGGCATGTCGATGTTGTGGCGGCTCATCCAGAGCGCGGTCGAACCCGATTCGGTCAGCGCGACAATCGCCTTGACGCGCAAATGGTAGGCAGTGAACAACGCCCCATACGCAATCGACTGATCGATGCGGGTAAACGTAGCCTGCAGGAAATCCGCATCAAGCTTGACCACATCGGATTTTTCCGCCTCGAGGCAGATGGCGGCCATGGCTTCCACCGTCTCAACCGGGTACTTGCCGGACGCCGTTTCGGCCGAGGTCATCACCGCATCGGTGCCATCCAGCACCGCATTGGCGACATCCGATACTTCGGCACGCGTCGGCACGGCATTGACGATCATCGACTCCATCATCTGGGTCGCAGTGATCGTCAGCTTGTTGGAAGCGCGCGCCATCTTGATCATGCGCTTTTGCAAGGCAGGCACCGCCGCATTGCCGACTTCGACTGCCAAGTCGCCGCGTGCGACCATGATGCCATCGGAGGCGTCCAGGATTTCCTGCAGCAATGGAATCGCTTCCGCGCGCTCGATCTTGGCGATCATCTGCGGCTTGTGCTTGTGCGCTTCGCCCGCGATATTCGCCAGTTGCCGCGCCATCATCATGTCGGTCGCGCTTTTCGGGAACGACACGGCGATATAGTCGGCCTGAAAACTCATCGCCGTCTTGATGTCTTCCATGTCCTTGGCGGTCAATGCGGGCGCCGACAAGCCGCCGCCCAGGCGATTGATGCCCTTGTTGTTGGACAGCTCGCCGCCGATTCTGACGGTTGTGTGAATCGCGCTGCCGCTGACATGGTCCACCACCAGCACGATCAAGCCGTCATTGAGCAGCAGGACATCGCCGGCCCTGATGTCGCGCGGCAGGTCCTTGTAGTCGAGGCCGACTTGCGCGTTGTTGCCCAGTTCGCAGTTGGCATCGAGGATGAACTTGCTGTCGCGCTCGAGGTTGATCTTGCCGTTCTCGAACTTGCCGATGCGGATTTTCGGACCCTGCAGGTCCGCCATGATCGCGACTTCGCGGCCGCAGGCGGCAGCGGCCTGACGCACGAGATTGGCACGATCGATGTGATCCTGGGCCTTGCCATGCGAAAAATTCAATCGCACCACATCGACGCCGGCCGCGATCATGCGGACAAGCATCTCCGGATCGCTTGACGCGGGACCGATGGTGGCAACGATTTTGGTAGCTCTATGCATCATGAAAAACCCTTCGTGCGGACTGGAGAAGACCAGTCCGCAATATTCGAACGTGAGCTTGCGACCGGATCGTTCAAGCGGCGCGCTGCTGCAGAATCTCCACCGCCGGCAGAGTCTTGCCTTCGAGGAATTCCAGGAAAGCACCACCGCCGGTCGAGATATAACCGATCTTGTCCGCGATGTTGTATTTGGCGATTGCCGCCAGCGTATCGCCGCCGCCGGCAATCGAGAATCCCTTGGAGCTTGCGATCGCCATCGCCAGCGTTTTGGTGCCTTCGCCGAACTGGTCGAACTCGAACACGCCGACCGGGCCGTTCCAGACGATGGTGCCGGCCTGGCCGATCTGTTGCGCGAGTTGCGCGGCGGTTTTCGGACCGATATCCAGAATCATGTCGTCGTCGGCCACATCCTCCACGTCCTTGACGGTCGCGGTGGCGGTCGGCGAAAACTCCTTGGCGCACACCACATCGACCGGGATCGGCACCGATGCGCCGCGTTTCGCCAACATGTCGATGATCGCCTTGGCGTCGTTCACCAAGTCGGCTTCGGCCAGCGATTTGCCGATTTTCAATCCGGCCGCGAGCATGAAGGTGTTGGCAATACCGCCGCCAACGATCAGGTTATCGACCTTGTCGGCGAGCGATTTCAGGATGGTCAGTTTGGTCGACACCTTGGAACCGGCGACAATCGCCACCAGCGGACGCGCCGGCTGACCGAGCGCCTTGCCGAGCGCATCGAGTTCCGCAGCCAGCAAGGGGCCGGCCGCTGCTACCGGCGCAAACTTCGCGATGCCATGCGTGGTCGCTTCCGCACGATGCGCGGTGCCGAATGCGTCGTTGACGTACACGTCGCACAGTCTGGCCATCTTCTGCGCGAGTTCGTCGCTGTTCTTTTTTTCACCCTTGTTGACGCGGCAGTTTTCCAGCAACACGACCTGGCCCGGTGCGACGTCGACGCCGTCGACCCAGTTCTGCTTCAATTCCACCGGCTGACCAAGCAGCTCGGACAGGCGCTTGGCGATGGGCGCGAGCGAATCTTCCGGCTTGAATTCGCCTTCGGTCGGGCGTCCCAGGTGCGAGGTGACCATGACGGCGGCGCCAGCCTTCAATGCCTGCTGGATGGCGGGCACGGATGCGCGGATACGGGTGTCTTCAGTGATATTGCCGGCGGCGTCCTGCGGGACGTTGAGATCGGCTCGGATGAAAACGCGTTTGCCTTGAAGTTGATTGCGGGCGATCAGGTCACTCAGTCGATTGAATTGCATGCTGGCGGACAAGTATTAAAAGAGAGGAAAGACCGCTATTTTAACGCACCGCCGCAGCCGGAAAAACCGTTTTGAGGCACGCCGGGGATCAGAGCATGAGGCGAATCGCGGTAAAAAGCGCCATTCCGACCACGATCGTTTCCAGCAAGCGGCGCGTAGTCAAAAAGAACACGGTCGCGCCGATCGCCGCCAGCAGCTTCGGGTTTGCCCATGTCAGATCAAGCACTTCGCCGTTCATCAACAGATCCGGCACCACAATTGCCGCCATCGCCGCCGCTGGCGCATAGCGCAGCGCATGCTGGATTCTGGGCGGCAGCTTGGCAGCATTACCCAACAGGAAAAACGAGCTGCGCGTGAGGAATGTGGCAACGGTCAACCAGCCGATGGTGATCCAGGTATCGACCGCATTCATGTCTTGTCCTTCTTCTTTTCCATTGCTGTTTCGACCATCATGGCTGCCGCCATTCCAAGGATGACCGCCAGCAGCAGTCCCAGCCGATAGGGAAGGCCGATCGCCGCGATGGCCACAATACTGGCAACCACAACGCCGACCAGGGCTGCGGAATTGATGATGAGCGGGATCATCACACCCAGCAGTGCAAGCGTGCCGGCAAAACCGATGCCCCAGGATTGCGGAATCTGGCTGGCGAGCAGAATGCCGGCCACCGCCCCGATCTGCCATGCGATCCAGTTCGAATATCCGATGCCACCGAAGAAGCCGATCTTGCCCTCGGTCTGGTGGATGGTGGAGGCCGGGAAGCGACGCGGGAACAACCCCATCATGATGTCGGCGTTGAAATAGCCGTACCAGACGCGTCTGTACCACGGCAGATGTGCGAAATGCGGCGCAAGTGCGGCGGAAAAAATCACGAAGCGCAGATTCACCACCATCGCGGTGACGAACACGACCCAGATCGGCACATTGGCCGCGATCAGGGGGATCGATGCCAGTTGCGCCGAGCCGGCGAAAACGGTGAAGGTCATGCCCAGCGCCTGCCAGATGGTCATGCCGGATTTCACCATCGCCATGCCTGTGACCATGCCCCAGGCAGCGACGCCCGGCATGGTCGGCCAGGCCAGTTTGAAAGCTTCGCGATATGCCTGTTTCTCGACGTCCCGCAGACCGGCACCGGATGTTGTCGCTTGCGTATTATTCATTTATCAAGAATATGAGCGTCCCGGGATGCATTGCAGATGCCGACTTCGATTCACCGTGGATGCGATGGTGTGGCAAGGGAGTCCGAGCGTGGTTGGATGCGGAATGGATGCGGAAGATTTCGTCAGTTGATCCTGCTGTGCGGACAACGGCAATTTCCGTGCGACATATTCTACCGGCGAATTTTCGAGGCTGCCTGAATCCGCTAAAATCGATGCTTTGCAATGTTTTGGGAGACTTCGATATGTCCATGGCCGACCGCGACGGGAAAATTTGGAAAGACGGCGAACTGATCGACTGGCGCGATGCCACGATCCATGTGCTGACACATTCGCTGCACTACGGCATGGGTGTATTCGAAGGCGTGCGCGCCTACAAGACGCCGCAGGGCACGGCGATTTTCCGCCTGAAGGAACATACGCAACGCCTGTTCAATTCGGCCAAGATCTTCCAGCTGAAAATTCCGTTCGACATGGAGACCGTGATGGAAGCGCAGCGCGAAGTCGTGCGCGTCAACAAGCTGGAGTCCTGCTACCTGCGCCCGCTGGTCTGGATCGGCTCGGAAAAGCTCGGCATCTCCGCCAAGGGCAACACCATCCACGTGGCGATCGCGGCGTGGCCATGGGGCGCGTATCTCGGCGAAGAAGGCCTGTCACGCGGCATCCGCGTCAAGACCTCCTCCTTCACGCGCCATCACGTCAACGTCTCGCTGGTGCGGGCCAAGGCTTCCGGCTATTACATCAACTCCATCCTCGCCAACCAGGAAGCGCTGGCCGACGGCTACGACGAAGCGCTGCTGCTCGACACCGAAGGCTATGTATCGGAAGGTTCCGGCGAGAACGTCTTCATCGTCAAGAACGGCAAGATCTACACGCCCGACCTCGCGTCCTGCCTCGACGGCATCACGCGCGATGCGGTGCTGACCATGGCGCGCGACCTCGGCATCGACGTCATCGAAAAGCGCATCACGCGCGATGAAATGTATTGCTGCGACGAAGCCTTCTTCACCGGCACCGCAGCCGAAATCACGCCGATCCGTGAACTGGACAACCGCCAGATCGGCGAAGGCAAGCGCGGCCCGATCACCGAGAAACTGCAATCGCTCTTTTTCGATGTGGTCGCTGGCAAGGCCCCGCAATATCAGCACTGGCTGACACTGGTTTAACCCGATCCGGAACCCTACATGAACAACACAACACAACAAGCAAGCGCAGTAGATAACGCAGTTGAGCTGGACGGCAAGGACCTGCCGGCGTATTGCCCGAATCCATCGATGCCGATCTGGTCGTCGCATCCCCGCGTGTATCTCGACCTTGATGATCACGGCCAGGGGAAATGCCCGTACTGCGGAACGGTCTATCAGTTGAAGCCCGGTGCTGCGGTGAAGGGGCACTGACCGTAATCAGAAAAGCTGTCGGATTGTTCACCGGACTTTCGGCGTTCAAGCCTGCCTTCCTGGCACCATGAGGAATCCTGCATCAATGCAGCCGGACATGATCGGGATTCCTCTCCCTCCCCCTCGGCAGCACAAGCGCATGCGTCAAAGGCATTGACCTATACTGTGCGGCTGAACCCATCCAACCAGCTCCGTTTGTGAATATGCCGAATGGAAAGAAAGTTCGCATACCATGCCAATCCCCGCCAAGCCGCTTGAGACAGCAGAAGACACCGAGGCAGCGTTCTACGATGCAATCAGTCGTGCGGATATCGATGCCCTGATGAGTCTTTGGGCGGATGAGGAAGTGATTGTCTGCATTCATCCCGGCGCACCACGACTGGTCGGGCATGCGTCGATACGCGCGGCATGGGAACAGATTTTCGAACAGGGCGGCATCCATATCCGCCCGGTGCAGTTGCATGCGACGCACAACATGATGACTGCCGTGCACTGCATCATCGAGGAAGTCGATCGCGCCGCCTCCAGCCAGCGGGACATCCACATCCTGGCAACCAACGTCTACATGAAAACCCCGTTGGGATGGCGCATCGTGACGCACCATGCCTCGATCGTATCGGGCGAAGCTCCCCGCGATACACCCATGGCAACATTGCTGCATTGACTCTGAACCCTTTTCTCCCTGCATCACCGAGAATCGCATCCTGCAACCTGTATTGAACCGATGAAGTACGCTGCCCCACGCTGGCTGCCCGGCGGCCACTTGCAAACGATTTTTCCGGCAACCTGCATCACCAAACCGCATGTTGCCTATCGGCGCGAACGCTGGAACACGCCGGATGGCGACTTCATCGATATCGATTTCGTCGACGGCAAACCGGATCAGCCGTTCATCGTGCTCTTTCACGGACTGGAAGGCTCCTCCGACAGCCACTATGCGCGTGCCTTGATGGCACACATCGCATCGCTCGGCTGGTCGGGCGCGGTGCCGCATTTTCGCGGCTGCTCCGGCGAGCTCAATCATGCGCCGCGCTTCTATCATTCGGGCGATGCAGCGGAATTGAACTGGATCATTCGCCGGCTTGCCGCGGAACACAAAGCGCGTTCACCGGCAAGGTTTTACGCAGCCGGCGTCTCGCTGGGCGGCAACGCCTTGCTGCGCTGGCTGGGCGAATCGCAGCACGAAGCCCGGATCGTCGATGCCGCATGCGCCATCTCCGCACCGCTCGACCTGGCAGCCGGCGGTGCCGCATTGTCGCGCGGCCTCAACCGGATCTATACACGCGTGTTTTTGCAAACCCTCAAGCCGAAATGCCTGCAAAAACTCACGCAGTTCCCCAGGCTGTTCGATCGCGACACGATGCTGTGCGCACGCAACCTCTATGAATTCGACAACATCGTGACCGCCCCGCTGCATGGCTATCGCGACACGGATGATTACTGGAATCGGGCCAGCGCAAAGCATGTGCTGCCCGACATCATGGTGCCGACGCTGGTATTGAACGCGCGGAACGACCCGTTCCTGCCGGCGCAGCACTTACCGCGCGAAGCATCGCGCTTCGTCACGCTGGAGTATCCTGAACATGGCGGCCACGTCGGCTTCGCCGTCGGCTCGATGCCGGGCCGGATCAATTGGCTGCCGCTGCGCATCCAGCAGTTTCTCGATGGCGCACAACCCGAGGCAATCAGGCATGGATGACATCGTCAGGCAGGCAATGGCCAAGTGGCCGAACGTGCCGCACTGCTACGGCTGGCTCGCGCTCGATGCGCGCGGCGGCTGGCGCATGCGGGATGAACGGGCGCAGGCCTTGCACCTGCCGGGCGACCGGATCAACAATGCGGCGCTGCAAGGATTCATCAATCGCAATTACACGCATGACGACGCGGGGCGCTGGTATTTCCAGAACGGCCCGCAGCGGGTCTACATCAATCTCGAAGCGACGCCCTACATCGCGCACACCGATCCGGTTCACGGCTTCGTGCTGCACACGGGCGAACCGCTGGCGGAAATCGAAATCGCATGGATGACCGAAGAAGGCCAATTGCTGCTGCAAGCCGGTGAAAAAATCGCATTGGTCGATGACCGCGACATGGCGCAATGCATTGCGCGTTTGCGCATTGACGGCAAACCTGCCGATGACGAAAGACTGCTGGAATGGCTGGACCGCCCGGACGATGCCGCATCGCCGACGCTCGATCACAATGACAGAAAATTGCCTCTGCAGCGCATCGCCCACAGCAGCATCGCCGCACATTTCGGCTTCAGGCAGACACCGCACGCTGACGGCGATTAGGACAATCGTCAAATGAACTTCGGCGGATATGCGCTCGCTTTATGACAGAGGGATGCGCTCCCTCTGTCATTCCGAACGAATGTGAGGAATCTCACGCGTGACGCGGCACCGACGCTCGCAGCTCCGACCTCGGAGCGCCGTTCGCATGAAAACCAGGACCGTATCAGGCACTGCGCAGCCTAGCGCCCCTTCTGCCCTTCCTGCATCTCCTCCCGCCAGCGCGCCTGCAATTCGCGCTCGCGTGCGTCGATCACCGCCTGATCGTAAAACGATGCATCCGGCGCACCACGCGCAATCCTCAGTTGATCAAGCGCGGCCAGCATGCCTCCTGACAATGCGTAGGATTCCGCCAGTGCCATATGCTGCAAGGCCTGCTTGCCTTGCGCAGCGTACGCTTTCGCCAATCGGTCCTGCAACTGCGGTTCCTGCCGATACAGCTGCGCCTGGTCACGCAGATATCGCACCGCATCGTCATGGCGGCCGGCGGCGATCAACGCATCCGCGTATTGCCATGCAATGCCGCGCGAAAGCGGGAACTGCGTGCGCGCCGCCTCCGCTTCCTTCAACGCCTCCGCCGGCTGATTCGCGGCCAGCCTGAGATCAATCGCAAGATTCGCCAGTACCGCACTCTTCGGCGCCGACGCCAGACCTTGCGCTGCCGCATTGGCCTCCTGGAGCAAGGCCTGCGCTTTCGGATACTCGCCCTGCCTCAACGCGATGAAAGCCAGCCCGTACTTCGCCGCGCTCGTCTGCATCCTGTTTTTCAGCGCCAGCTGACTGTCAAAGGCGATCGCCGCATCGCGCAAGCCATGCGGCGAAGAATCCTGCAGCACGCGCAGCCGCGCCCGAATCAAATGAAAATCCAGACTGTCCGCACGCTGCTTGTAACGCTGCCCGCGCGTTCGCGCCTGAATATCCGCGATACGCTCCGTGGTCAAGGGATGCGAGCGCAAATAGGCCGGTGCGGTATCGTTGTAAGCGCGACTGGCGTTCTGCACCCGGCCAAAAAAGGTGATCATCCCCGCCGAATCAAAGCCCGCTTCGTTCAATATCTGCAGGCCGACGCGATCCGCCTCGCGCTCGGCATCGCGGCTGAAATTGAGCTGCCGCTGAAGCGCCACACCTTGCCCGCCCAGCAACAGCGCCGCTGATGCATCCGGACTGGAGCGCGCCGCCAGCGCCGCCAGCACCACCGCCGCCAGCGGGATCAGCGTATCCTGCCGCTGATTGCCCAGCATGCGCGCAATATGCCGCTGCGCCACGTGACCGATTTCATGCGCCATCACCGAGGCCAGTTCGGACTCGCTCTGCGCTGCCAGGATCAAGGCCGAATGCACGCCGATGAAACCGCCCGGCAGGGCGAACGCATTCAGCATCGGGTCGCGCACCCCGAAGAAAAAGAAGTCGTACCCAGCCTCACCCCGCGCCTCGGGACGCACAGCCAGCAAGGTCGCGCCGAAATTATTCAGGTATTCCGTCAATGGCGCATCATCGAGATAATCGCGATCACGCCGGATGTCCCGCATGATCTGCTCACCCAGCTTGCGCTCCATCACGGGCGAAAGCTCCTCGCGCTCGGTGTCACCGAGGCTCGGCAGATTCTGCGCCGCACTCAATGACGGCACCAGCGAGGGTGGCACCGCGCAAGCCACAGCGACCGCCGCCGTAATCAGCAACCGAGGCAGTGATCGAGACTTGACAAGTGGATAGAGGGAAATGGATGCGGATTTCACGGTGCTATGATACATGCACACCTGAATCGTTCAACAGCCTCGATATTTTGTTACCCATGGACACAAAGAAAGACAGCAGCGCTACAGATTCGACACAACCCGGACTGACGCATTTCGACGAAACGGGCCAGGCGCACATGGTCGATGTCGGTAGCAAAAAGGAAACCCATCGCATCGCCATCGCCACCGGCACGATCCGCATGAAGCCGGAAACGCTCGCGATCATTCAGTCCGGTACGGCAAAGAAGGGGGATGTGCTGGGGATTGCGCGCGTGGCGGCGATCATGGGGGCGAAGCGGACGAGCGATTTGATTCCGCTTTGTCATCCGTTGGCGCTCACCCGAGTCATTATTGACTTCCAGACCGATCCGGAAAAAAGTGCCGTCACCTGCACTGCGCAAGTCGAAACGTTCGGGAAAACGGGCGTGGAAATGGAGGCGCTGGCAGCTGTGCAAATTGGATTGCTGACTATCTATGATATGTGCAAGGCGGTGGATCGGGGGATGGTAATGTCTGATATCTCGATCTTGGAAAAACACGGAGGCAGGTCGGGAAACTGGACTTCTACGAAAAATGCCTCTTAATTGTAGAAGTTCCGACTCGATCTTTGGCCTGCACGGCAAGTCGCCATGGATTGCGTTTCACACCAAAGCCACAAAGCAGTACAACCCCATAATTCACAACAAAATGGATTGCTTGCACCCATGATCAACCGACATTTATGGCATGCGTTTGGCCTTCTTATCATTGTAGTGGCTGCAAGCATGCTTTATGTACCACATCTGAGTAATCAACTGGTATTTGATGATCATGGGATGTTCTCCGCCCTTCAGGTATACGACTATGCTCAAAAGCTTTTTGATTTACGACCACGGACCTTCCCGTACTTCACTCTGGGCATTGTCCAGGTTGAATTTGGTCAGATCGAAGCGCATAGAACGATCAGCTTAGTCATTCACATCCTTTGCGCTGGAATGCTCTTTGCGCTTATTCATGAACTTGTCAGCCAAGCATTAAAGAATTCGGAATCAAGCGCCGCAAGCGAAAAGAAATCTGCGGGCCTTGCTTTGGTCGGATCCCTTTGGTTTGCGATTCATCCTGTCGCAGTTTATGGGGCTGGATATCTGGTTCAACGCACCATCCTGTTCGCGACGCTTTTTTCGCTGCTATCGCTTTGGTTTTATTGTCGTGCATTTTCCAAGAATCGAACTGTTGACGTCATCACGGCCGCGCTGTTCTATTCACTAGCGGTCTTTTCAAAAGAGCATGCTGTAATGCTTCTATTCGCGGTGATTCCATTTGCCGCTTTATATAGCCCCCGTCTCCAATCGAGCGCAAGGCGTGTTGGACTTTATCTACTGCTTTGCATCCCCGCAGCTATTACCGTAGTAATCTCGGCAAAGTCGGTTGTTGCTAGCACATATGAACCATACGTTGGAATTTTGCTGAACCAGATCCAAGGCATACCACTGCTTGAAACGCCACTAGGCAAGTGGCTAGTCAGTGTCACTCTACAGGCCGGATTCTTCTTTGATTATCTGGGCTATTGGATTCTGCCTGATGTTCGCTCGATGTCGATTGATATGAGAGTTGACTTTACTCGACTCTGGCATACATGGTTCACAATTCCGAAAGCCGCCATTTTCGCGATCTGTCCATTTGTCGCCGCTTACCTTATTCGAAAGCGCGGCCCAGCAGCGCTCTTCGGGTGCGGACTTCTTTACTGTTGGCTGCTGTTTTTCACGGAGCTTGTTACTGTCAGATTTCAGGAACCGTTTGCCCTGTATCGCAGCTACCTTTGGGCACCTGGCTATCTTTTTATGGTTGTAGCAGTGCTTTCTTACCTTAGGTTAAGGTGGGTCGTTGCACTATCGGCACCTTTGTTGTTAGGAAGTGCGTGCCTAGCCCAAGAACGTTTATCAAGCCTCGCTACTGAAAGCACAGCCTGGACCGATGCCGCAGCAAAATTGGAATCCAAATCTGTTGTAGGTTCGGCTCGAATCTTCTATATGCGAGGCGTGCAATATGTGAAAGAAAAGAAATATAGGGAAGCGATTGCTGACTTCACGGAGGCTATTTCTCGTTATCCCAATGCCCCACAAATCTATTATCAACGTGGGATTGCCTACTACTCCTTGCATGAATTTACCAAAGCACAGGCGGAATTCGATCAAGCAATTACCGTAGATGGAAAATTTGCTTATGCGCACTTTGCGCGGGGCATGGTATTTGAGCATTTTGGCTGCGCTTGGGAAGCTCGAAATGCCTATGCAAAGAGCCATGAACTTGGTATCGCCGTCGCGGCCATGAAGCTAAAAGAAGAAGATCAGGCACTTCTGACACATAAACCGACCTCCAACTCTGTGAAATGCCCGATCACGAAGGGTTAAGGACGTAGCTGGTGGTGCAAACGTCCGCCCCAATGAACAACGCCCGCGCATGCGGGCGTTGTTCATGAATCAGCTCTCCCGTCAGATTTTCACGAGAGGCACCGACGAGCTATTTTAATGCCATTTGCCGATAGCATTGGTCACAACCGCCTCAGTGCTGGTCGATCCGACCGTCCAAGTGATTGCGGTGCCACCAGCGGTGATGTTTGGGGTCCAAGTGATATTTTTGGAATCAATCACTGTAGCCTTGATGTTTTGCAGTACCGCAGTAATCACACCAGCGGTACTTACGTTGTAGCTCACAACCTCATTGGTAAGCGTTGGGCCGGAAGCGGCCAACCCAAGCGAACCCCAGCTGTCCGCAGCAAAACCACTTTGCATCGCACCACCGTTTTCCTGCATCATTTGGGCGACAGCCAATTTCACGGGATCTACCGCAGTCGCCACTTTAGAAAGCTTGGCCCTGACCACGTAGTCTTGGTATTGCGGGATCGCTACCGCCGCCAGGATACCAATGATCGCCACCACGATCATCAATTCAATCAAGGTAAAACCGCGCTGCGCACGTTGAATCATTTTCATCGACCTCATTTTGCTCTCCCTTTGGAATCAGGCAGCGAATCTGCCATTGCACTCCATTCAGCAAACGGCATGCCAACAGGAAATTCAGCTTTCAGGACGATTTGCCACCCGGCATTAAGCTGGCTTTAACAATTTTTGCCATCTACTAACAATTTTTGTCAGCTTGCAGTCCTTGTTTGCCATTGACGTGCAATGCACGGCAAAAATTGTCGCGCCCGATTCGCAATCCTTCCGAGAAAGCCTCGGAATTCGGAACCGCTCAATTGGCTTTAGCTGCGATGGCAAGAATGTTGCCGAAAAAACCATCAACATTGGTGCGATGAATGGATTCCGTCGTGAAGGTTGGTGTGGATGACGATCCACCTCTTGGGCAGAACGCTCCCGCATCCTCTGCTTGCGAGAGCGCCAATCCCTATTGTTATCCTTGCCGGGGAGGCCTGAACGGATCTTCCATGTCTGCACGCGCGGACGAGAGCATGTAATGCCGACTGCCTTGGGCAGCAAGTCCGCGCGAGGGCTTTGAACAGATCAGGATTCGGCGCGCGCCTGCTTCCTTGTGAGCACGAATCCCGTCGCTACCACGATGACGGCACCGATGATGCTCGGGATATTCACATGCACCGCCGTGCCCGGTATCAGGAAATCCAGCCCCGGCCAGTTGGCCGCGATCCACGGTGCGACCGCTGTATCCGACACGATCATTCCGCCCGCCAGATAACCCAGCAAGCCGGCACCGAAGGTAATGATGATCGGGAAGCGTTCCATCAGCTTCAGAACGATGGTGCTGCCCCAGATGATGATCGGGATGCTGACCATGATGCCGAAGATCACGAGCGCCAGCTGGTGCTCGCCGGCTTGTTCGGCTGCGCTTGCCACTGCAATGACGTTGTCGACACTCATGACAAGGTCGGCAACGACAATGGTTTTGATCGCGGTCAGGAGCCGGTCGCTTGCCTGGATATCGCCGTGTTCATCGTCATTTTCGGCCAGCAATTTGATGCCGATCCATAGCAGCAGCAGGCCGCCGACGATTTTCAGGTAAGGCACTTGCAGCAAGGTGACGGCGAAGGCGATCAGCACGATACGGATGGCGATCGCGCCGAAGGTTCCCCACAGAATGCCCTTGGTGCGCAGGTTCGCAGGCAGGTTGCGGCATGCAAGCGCGATGACGATCGCGTTATCGCCGCCCAGCAAAATGTCGATCAGGATGATTTGGCCAATCGCGACCCAATTCAGATTCAGTAAAAAGTCCATGCAAGTGCCCAGAAAAAGTGTTGCGCGAAATAATACGGGGAGCCAAAGCTCCCCGCAAGTTGTGCCTAGTACGTACCAGGGCTTTACTTCATTGTCACGGCCATTACAGCACGGACTTCAGCAGACGCCCCATTTCCGACGGATTCTTGGTCACTTTGATGCCGCAGGCTTCCATGATGTCGAGCTTGGCTTGTGCCGTGTCTTCGCCACCGGAAATCAACGCACCGGCGTGGCCCATGCGCTTGCCCGGAGGCGCCGTGACGCCGGCGATGAAGCCGATCACGGGCTTCTTCATGTTGTCCTTGATCCAGCGTGCTGCGTTTGCTTCGTCGGGACCGCCGATTTCGCCGATCATGATGACCGCGTCCGTTTCCGGATCGTCGTTGAACATCTTCATGACGTCGATGTGCTTCAGGCCGTTGATCGGGTCGCCGCCGATACCGACTGCGGAGGACTGGCCCAGGCCGAGTGCGGTCAATTGACCGACGGCTTCATAAGTCAGCGTACCGGAGCGCGAGACAACGCCGATGCGGCCCTTCTTGTGGATGTGGCCGGGCATGATGCCGATCTTGATTTCGTCCGGCGTGATCAGGCCCGGGCAGTTCGGTCCGAGCAGCAGGGTCTTGCTGCCGGATTTGGCCATGCGGTCCTTCAGTTCCAGCATGTCGCGCACGGGAATGCCTTCGGTGATGCAGATCGCCAGATCGAGTTCGGCTTCGACGGCTTCCCAGATCGCTGCAGCAGCGCCTGCCGGCGGTACATAGATAACCGAGACGGTTGCGCCGGTCTGGTCTTTCGCTTCCTTGACATTCGCGAAAATCGGGATGCCTTCGAAATCCTCGCCCGCCTTCTTCGGATTCACGCCTGCGACGAAGGCGTTCTTGCCATTGGCGTAATCGCGGCAGCCGCGAGTATGGAATTGCCCGGTCTTGCCGGTGATGCCTTGTGTAATGACTTTGGTGTCTTTATTGATCAGGATCGACATATTTCTTCCTCGTGCGATTATTTAGCGTTGGCCGCAGCGACGACCTTTTGCGCAGCTTCTTCCATCGTGTCAGCCGAGATGATCGGCAGGCCGGAATCGGCCAGCATCTTCTTGCCGAGGTCTTCGTTGGTGCCTTTCATGCGCACGACCAGCGGCACGCTCAGGGACACGGCCTTGGATGCGGCGATCACGCCTTCGGCGATGACGTCGCAACGCATGATGCCGCCGAAGATGTTGACCAGGATGGCTTTCAGGCCGGGGTTGCGCAGCATGAGCTTGAAGGCTTCGGTCACTTTCTCGGTGGTGGCGCCGCCGCCGACGTCGAGGAAGTTGGCAGGTTCGCCGCCGAACAGCTTGATGGTATCCATCGTGGCCATCGCCAGACCGGCACCGTTCACCAGGCAGCCGATGTTGCCGTCGAGGGAGATGTAGGCGAGGTCGAACTTGGAGGCTTCGACTTCGGCCGGATCTTCTTCGTCCAGATCGCGCATCGCGACGATTTCAGGATGACGGTACAGCGCGTTGGAGTCGAAGTTGAACTTGGCGTCGAGCGCGATCACCTTGCCGTCGCCAGTCAGGATCAGCGGGTTGATTTCGGCCAGCGAGCAGTCTGTTTCCCAGTAGGCTTTGTACAAGCCTTGCAATTGCTTGCGGGCGTCAGCGATGGAGGCGGCCGGCACGCCGATCTTGGCTGCAACTGCATCAGCGTCGGCGTCGGTCAGGCCGGTGGCCGGATCAATTACGACATTGTGAATCAGCTCCGGGTGCTTTTCCGCGACTTCTTCGATGTCCATGCCGCCTTCGCTGGAGGCCATCAGCACGACGCGCTGGCTGACGCGATCGGTCACCATCGAGACGTACAGTTCCTTCTTGATGTCCGCGCCTTCTTCGATCAGCAGGCGGCGTACCTTCTGGCCTTCCGGGCCGGTCTGGTGCGTGACCAGCTGCATACCCATGATGGCGTCGGCGTATTCCTTGACCTGGTCGAGCGACTTGGCGACTTTCACGCCGCCGCCCTTGCCACGGCCACCGGCGTGGATTTGCGCCTTGACGACCCATACCGGACCGCCAAGGGTTTCGGCCGCCTTGACCGCTTCTTCAACGGAAAGGCACGGAATGCCGCGCGGAACCGTCACTCCGAACTTGCGGAGGATTTCTTTGCCCTGATACTCATGGATTTTCATGCGAGCTTCCCTTCAGACGCTTATTGAAAAAAATAAAGGTTAATCAAGTGGATTGGACTTTGGGCTGGGCATTGATCGCCCAGCGGGGGTAATACTTCGCAACCGCAGCGCCGTCCGAGCGCAAGGCATGGCAACGGTCGAGTTGAAATGGTTTATGAGTTTGCTCGTCGGCACCCGCACCGTCACGCGTATCGAGCACATCACCGGCGAATGCTTGTATGGCAGCAGTCGGCAACACTTGCAATAGTTCGGTCAAATGCGTGCATCCCTGAATTCCGGACAATCGTTCCTTGACGCCATTGCGAAAACCCTTCAACAGGTTCAAGCCGATCAGCCTCCGGTAGGCCGGGCCGATCGTGTCGCAATAATCCGGATAGGGAACTGCATCCGAGACGGCTTCGGCATCCACAATGGTCAACTCGAGGTCGATTGTCAAACGCAGCCAGAGATCGTGCACCGGAGTACCGGCCGGTCGAACGCCGGAAGCGAGGTTTGCAGCGCGGGTTTTGATGTCGGTGATATGAGCGTCGATATCCCACAATCCATCGTCGCGCACGAATGCTTCGACGTGAATGGCGCGTGTGTGCTTGAGCGCACGGCGGGAAATCGACGGAGATAAGGGCATGATGAGGTGCCAGTAGAACTGGCAAGATAATGCCGCATTGCGTGTCGCTGCCGCAGCTTCTACGACAACAGCCGCTCATGCGGCGCTGCAAAAAACCCCGGAAGTGTAGCACAGCTCAAGATTGGATAGTCGTCTTGAAATTTTTGCGTGGCTGACAATAAATAGTGTCGCATCAAAAAAACATACGACCGGACAAGTTTGTTGCCTGAAGAAAAATCGCATGCGCGGGGGCAAATCCAATTCGAAGGCTTGAATGGCATCGACGCAAGAGGCACGTCATCCTGACGAGAGTGAAAAAGAAAATCGAATCGCTATTCGTCAGCGTGACCGATTTCACGTATCGCGGCTCGAATTGCGCTCATTGAAAACCCGCGCTGCTGGAGAAACCGCATCTGCCTGGCTCGCTCTGAAGCGTCCTCGGGAGGATGGCCGAATTTTCTATCCCAGACTTCGCGCGCTCGCGCGACTTCAGTCTGGCTCAGGTCTGCCTTGATGCCTTCCAGCACGTCGGAGTCGATACCGTGACTCTGCAGTTCGGACATGATCCGGCTGTTGCCGAATCGGGCAGCGCGACGATTCACCATCGATTCCGAAAAGCGGGACTCGGACAAAAACCTCGAATTTTCCAGCCAGTCGAGCAAGGACTCCACATCGTCGCGCTCTTGCGCATAAAGTGAGAGCTTGCGCGCGAGTTCCAGGCGACTGTGTTCGCGGGATGACAAATACTTCAGGGCTCGCGCCTTCAGACTCATTTGCATTTTTGCCATGGTGTTCTGAAAGCACGAGCCCTTCTCACGTGAAGTAATCGGTACAGCACGAATCAGTACGTCCGCATTTTCTGGAATGTGTTCAGAAGGTCACTCTTCTTCCTTGGCAAGCGGAGCCAGTTCGCGCACACCGAGCGATGCGCGCACCTTGTTTTCGATTTCGCGTGCAAGTTCCGGATGCTCTTTCAGGTAGTTGCGGGCGTTGTCCTTGCCTTGGCCGACACGCTCGCCGTTGTAGCTGTACCACGCGCCGGATTTTTCGACGATTTTCGCATCCGAACCGAGGTCGAGAATCTCGCCTTCGCGCGATGTACCTTCTCCATAAAGGATGTCGAAATGCGCTTCCTTGAACGGCGGGGCGACCTTGTTTTTGACAACCTTGACCTTGGTTTCGTTGCCGATCACCTCGTCGCCGGACTTGATGGAGCCGGTACGGCGGATATCGAGGCGGACGGATGCATAGAATTTCAACGCGTTGCCGCCGGTAGTCGTTTCCGGGTTGCCGAACATGACGCCGATTTTCATGCGGATCTGGTTGATGAAGATGACCAGTGTGTTGGTGCGATTGATGCTGCCGGTGAGCTTGCGCAGTGCCTGTGACATCAGGCGGGCTTGCAGACCTGGCAGGGAATCGCCCATGTCGCCTTCGATTTCGGCGCGCGGCGTCAAGGCGGCGACCGAGTCGATGACAACCATGTCAACACTGCCCGAGCGCACCAGCGCATCGGTGATTTCCAGCGCCTGTTCGCCGGTGTCCGGTTGCGAAATCAGCAGATCTGACAGGTTGACGCCGAGTTTTTGCGCGTACACGGTGTCAAGCGCATGCTCGGCATCGATGAAGGCGCAGGTACCACCGAGCTTTTGCATTTCGGCAATCGCTTGCAGCGTCAGGGTGGTCTTGCCCGACGATTCCGGTCCGTAAATTTCGACGACGCGTCCGCGCGGCAGTCCGCCAACACCCAAGGCGATGTCCAGACCGAGCGAACCGGTCGAAACGACCTGCACTTCTTCTGCCACGGCACCGTCGGCCATGCGCATCACGGAACCCTTGCCAAACTGCTTTTCGATCTGTGCCAGTGCGGCAGCGAGCGCCTTGCTCTTGTCCGGATTGAGTGCGGATTTCTTGTCGTCCATGGTGTGTTCTTTCGGCGGTTGGATGAAAGGATCTGTGGAACTGATTTTCAAACTGCTGAACGTCAAATCGACGCCATAGTCAGTACTGTATAAAAAACCAGTGATTTATGCAAGCGCTGTTTTTCAACTAATGAAAAAAGTTTATTAATATGCAGACAGAGTAGTAAATTGACTGTTTGCCGCCATTGGGAAACTCCTTCGGCCCCTTGAACCTGATTTGCCGTGTACCAACATGCGTATTTTGCTTGCCGAAGACGATAGCGTTCTGGCCGACGGACTGACCCGTTCCTTGCGTCAATCCGGCTACGCGATCGATTGTGTGAAGAATGGCGTGGAAGCCGATTCGGCGCTGTCGACGCAGGATTTCGATTTGCTGATCCTGGATCTGGGGCTGCCCAAGATGCCGGGGCTTGAGGTGCTGCGCCGCCTGCGCGCCCGCAACTCGCACTTGCCGGTGCTGATCCTGACCGCGGTGGATTCGATCGAACAGCGGGTGAAAGGACTTGACCTCGGCGCGGACGACTACATGGCCAAGCCGTTTGCCTTGTCCGAGCTGGAGGCGCGCGTCAGGGCGCTGACGCGGCGCGGCGTCGGCGGCGGGCCGACCGCAATCAAGCACGGCCCGCTCTCTTACGATCAGGTCGGCCGCATTGCGTACATGCATGATCAGATGCTGGAACTTTCCGCACGCGAGCTGGGATTGCTGGAAGTGCTGTTGCAGCGCACCGGGCGTCTGGTTTCCAAGGAACAGCTGGTGGATCACTTGTGCGAGTGGGGCGAGGAAGTCAGCAACAATGCCATCGAGGTGTATGTGCATCGGCTGCGCAAGAAGATCGAGGTCGATGGCGTGCGCATCGCGACCGTGCGCGGTCTGGGCTATTGCCTGGAAAGGTATTCGGATGCGAATGCACACGGCACCCCTTCCACGAATTGAACCGAACCATGAGCGATCCACATCACATGGATGCGGGCGCTCCCTCCGCCCCTCCTGCGCCTGAATCGACTGCGCGATCCGCGTCGGCCGAGCCGATCGCGACCCAGCCCCAGGAGCGCATTCAACGCTCGCTGTTCGGCGAAATCCTCGACTGGATGCTGGTACCGTTGCTGCTGCTGTGGCCGATGAGCATTGCGATCACTTACCTTGTGGCGAAATCGATCGCCAATCATCCTTTCGACCGTGCGCTCGACGACAATGTCACGGTACTCGCGCAGCAGGTGAAGGAAGTCAACGGCAAGGTGGTCGCGCCGCTGGGGAGTTCGTCGCGCGACATCTTGCGCGCCGATGATGTGGACAATGTCTATTTCCAGATCAGCGGGCCGCGCGGCGAGTATATCGACGGCGATCGCGACGTGCCGCCCCCGCCCACCGAAGAGGAAAAGGCATACCCGGGATCGGTGCAGTTTCGCAACGAGTCGATGCGGGGAACCGACGTGCGGATTGCGTATGTCTATGTCGATTTGCGACCGTCGCACAGCGCGCATCAGGCGATGGAGCAGAATCTGGCGCTCGTCCAGGTCGGGGAAACGCTGGACAAGCGGGTGCAACTGGCCAATGAAATCATCAAGGGGGTGATCCTGCCGCAATTCATCATCCTGCCGATTGCCCTGACGCTGGTGTGGTTTGCCTTGACGCGCGGACTGTCGCCGCTGACGGAACTGCAGCAGCGCATCCGCGAACGGCGGCCGGATGACTTGAGTCCGATCGATTCCGGCCAGGTACCCGAGGAAATCTCGCCGCTCGTGCGTTCGCTCAACGACATGCTGGAACGGCTGTCGCAGACCATTCAGTTGCAGAAGCGCTTCATCGCCGACGCCGCCCATCAAATGAAGACGCCGCTGGCGGGCATGCGCATGCAATCGGAACTGGCGCTGCGCGAAACCAATCAGCATGAGATCCATCGCTCGCTCGAACAGCTGTCCAAGAGTTCGGAATCGGCGACGCGCCTGGTCAACCAGTTGCTCGCGCTGGCGCGTGCGGAAAACCAGACGCCGCAGTCCAATCCCTTCGTGCGGATCGAGCTGTCCGCGATCGCGCGCGATGTGGTGCAGGATTGGGTGCAAGCCTCCTTCACCCATCGGATCGACCTCGGTTTCGAGCAGCCTGGACATCCGATCATGCTGTTCGGCAATGCCATCATGCTGCGCGAACTCCTGAGCAACCTGATCGACAATGCCTTGCGGTATACGCCGTCCGGCGGCAGCGTCACGGTCAGGGTGCGCGCCAACGAAAACGAAGGCCTCGCAATACTGGAGGTCGAAGATACCGGACCGGGAATTTCGCCTGCCGAGCGCGCGCATGTATTCGAACGGTTCTACCGCATCCTCGGCAGCAATGTCGAAGGCAGCGGCCTCGGCCTGTCCATCGTGCGCGAGATCGCGCAGCAGCATGGCGCGGAGGTCGACATCTTCAGCAATCCGCGCAGCCACGATCCGAAACTGCCCGGCAGTCTGTTCCGCGTGACGCTGCACATGGAGCAACGTCACGCCTTCATCGATGACATCGGTTGATATGCGCCTGGAATCCGGAAAAACCATCAAACTCGACCGCGTCCAGCACTGGAAGCGCACCCGACGTCTTACCTCCATCCTGCTGTGCGTCTGGTTCGTCGTGACGTTCGGCGTCGCCTGGTACGCGCGCGCACTATCCGGCATCCAACTGTTCGGCTGGTCGTTCTCCTACTACATGGCGGCCCAGGGCATCATCCTTGTCTATATCGCGATCATCGGCTTGTACACATGGCGCATGTCGAAGCTCGACCGCCTGCTTGAAGGCGAGGACGCCGATGGCAAATAGGGCATTTGCGCAACAGCTGTGGCGCTATTACGCCTGCTACACGATGGGTTTCATCCTCTTTCTGCTGTCCATTGCGATTCTGGAGAAGGAGGGATTCCCGCGCGTCTGGATCGGCTACATCTTCATCTTCTCGACCATCGTCCTGTATGCCGGCATCGGCATCATCAGCCGCACTTCCGACGTGTCGGAATACTATGTCGCGGGGCGGCGCGTCCCCGCCATTTTCAATGGCATGGCGACGGCGGCGGACTGGATCTCGGCGGCGAGTTTCATCAGCCTTGCGGGCGGCTTGTATCTGTACGGTTTCGACGGCCTTGCCTACATCATGGGATGGACCGGCGGCTACTGCCTGGCGGCTTTGCTGATCGCGCCGTACCTGCGCAAGTTCGGCCAGTACACCATTCCGGATTTTCTCGCGGCCCGCTACGTGGGGCGCTACGGCGGCAATGTGGTGCGCATTTTCGCGGCGCTGGCAACGATCATCATTTCCTTCACTTACGTGGTCGCGCAAATCTACGGCGTGGGCCTGATCACTTCGCGCTTTACCGGCATCGATTTTTCCGTCGGCATCTTCCTCGGGCTTGCAAGCATTCTGGTGTGTTCCTTCCTTGGCGGAATGCGCGCCATCACATGGACCCAGATCGCGCAGTACATCATCATCCTGATCGCCTACCTGATCCCGGTCGTCTGGCTGTCGATGAAACACACGAATGTGCCTGTTCCGCAGGTGGCATACGGATCGGTCTTGAGCAAGTTGAGCGACAGGGAACAGGCGCTCAACGCCGATCCGAAAGAACAGGAGGTGCGCGCGGTTTTCAAGCGCCGCGCCGAGGAATACGAAGCGAAGCTGAAGGCCCTGCCCGCATCATGGGGACAGGGCCGGGTCGAAGCGCAGCGTCATCTCGACAAGCTGAGGAAAAGCAACTCCTCGCTCATCGAAATCAAGGCGGCAGCACGCGAACTCTCGAACTATCCCAAGGATGCGGAAGAAGCCCGACGCAGATGGACCGAGGCCAGAGCCGCCAATCTCGCGCACACCGAACCGATCGTTGCGCACACGACGCCGTTTCCCGGCAAGGACGAGGCCGCATCCGACATCAAGCGCAACAATTTTCTCGCGCTGATCCTGTGCCTGATGATGGGGACCGCCGCGCTGCCGCACATCCTGGCGCGCTTCTATACCACGCCGTCGGTGCATGAAACGCGGTTGTCGGTTTTCTGGACCCTGTTCTTCATCATGTTGATCTATACCTCCATCCCGGCGCTGGCCGTCATGGTGAAATACGATATCTACACATCGCTGGTCGGGATGGATTTCTCGAAGCTGCCGTCGTGGGTCGCGTACTGGGCGAGCATCGACAAGGTCCATCCGCTGGTCAGCATCACCGACATCAACAGAGACGGCATCGTGCAACTCGCGGAGATCGTGCTCGACGGCGACATGGTCGTGCTGGCGACGCCGGAAATCGCCGGACTGCCATACGTGATTTCCGGACTGGTTGCGGCCGGCGGACTGGCGGCCGCGCTCTCCACCGCGGACGGTCTGCTGCTGGCAATCTCCAACGCACTGTCGCATGACACGTACTACAAGGTTATCAACCCGGCGGCGTCCTCGCAGAAACGGGTCACGATTTCGAAACTGCTGCTGCTGGTGGTCGCAATGGTGGCGGCCTACGCCGCCTCGCTCAAACCCGGCAACATCCTGTCCATGGTGGGAACGGCGTTTTCGCTCGCCTCGTCCATCCTGTTCCCTGCACTGGTATTGGGCATTTTCTGGAAACGCGCGAATCAACAAGGTGCAATTGCCGGCATGATCACGGGGCTCGTGGTCTGCCTGTATTACATGGTGCATACGCATCCGACGCTCGGCGGATCGGCAAGCGGGCAGTGGTTCAACATCGCGCCGGTGTCGGCCGGCGTGTTCGGCGTACCGGCGGGCATGCTGGCGATGGTGGTGGTCAGCCTGCTGACGCCGGCACCGGACGCGCGCTGCCATGCGCTGGTGGATCATATACGCGCGCCGTAGCGCGGCAGACGGAATATCCGACGGCATGACAATGCATGGAGCTTGCCGTCAGACATGCTTTGGCATGCTTCTTGATACGCCACATCAACGCCTCACACCAACGACGGAACAACGCCATGTCCAATTTTTTCGATGAGATGTACTCGGATGGAGCGACGTTCGTGCGCGAACACTATCGCGAGTTCGAAGCGTGGCTGTCCGAACAATCGCCCGAAACGATCGCGCGCAAGCGGATGGAAGCCGACCTGATCTTCCGCCGCGTCGGCATCACGTTCGCCGTGTACGGCAGCGATGCGGGCACCGAACGTCTGATCCCGTTCGACATCATTTCCCGCATCATTCCCGCTGCGGAGTGGGCGCAACTGGAGGCCGGCCTCGTGCAGCGGGTGAAGGCGCTGAACATGTTCATTCACGACATCTACCATGAGCAGAACATCGTGAAGGCCGGTGTCGTGCCGGCGGAACAGATTTTCAAGAACGCGCAATACCGCCCGGAGATGCAGGGCATCACCGTCGCCTCGGATATCTATGCCCACATCGCCGGCATCGATATCGTGCGGGCCGGTCAGGGCGAGTTCTATGTGCTGGAAGACAACCTGCGCGTCCCATCCGGCGTGTCCTACATGCTCGAAAACCGCAAGATGATGATGCGGCTGTTCCCCGAACTCTTTGCGCGCTACAAGATCGCGCCGGTCGCGCATTATCCGGACATGCTGCTCGACAATCTCCGTTCGGTCGCACCGATGGGCGTGACCGATCCGACCGTGGTGGTGATGACGCCGGGCATGTACAACTCCGCGTACTTCGAGCACGCATTTCTCGCACAGCAAATGGGCATCGAACTGGTCGAGGGCAAGGACCTGTTCGTCAACGACAATGCGGTGTACATGCGCACCACGCGCGGGCCGAAGCGCGTCGACGTGATCTACCGGCGCATCGATGACGACTTTCTCGATCCGCTGGCGTTTCGTCCGGACTCTTCGCTGGGTGTGCCGGGCCTGCTGTCCGTCTACCGCGCCGGCCGTGTCACGCTGGCCAATGCGATCGGCACCGGCGTCGCGGACGACAAGTCGATCTATCCCTACGTGCCGGACATGATCCGCTTCTATCTGTCGGAGCAGCCGATACTCAACAACGTGCCGACCTGGGTATGCCGCCGCAAGGAAGACCTCGAATACACGCTGGCGCACCTGCCGGAACTCGTGGTCAAGGAAGTGCACGGTGCGGGCGGCTACGGCATGCTGATCGGCCCGGCTGCGACGAAGGATGAAATCGAGAGCTTCCGGCAGCGGCTGCTTGCCAAACCCGACGGCTACATCGCGCAGCCGACGCTCGCCTTGTCGGCCTGCCCCACCTATGTCGAGGCGGGCATCGCACCGCGCCATATCGACTTGCGGCCTTTCGTGCTTTCCGGCAAAACCGTTTCGATGGTACCCGGCGGCCTGACGCGCGTGGCGTTGACGGAAGGCTCGCTGGTGGTCAATTCGTCTCAGGGTGGCGGTACCAAGGACACTTGGGTATTGGAGAAATAATATGCTCAGTCGCACTGCCGATCATCTGTACTGGATGGCCCGCTACACCGAACGCGCCGAAAACACCGCACGCATGCTCGACGTCAACGTGCAAACCGCCCTGCTGCCGCAATCGGCGCATGCGGCGGAACAAGGCTGGCGCGCGATGCTGGGCATTTCGGAATTGCTCTCGCTGTTCGATCACAAGCACGGCCTGCTGACGGCAAGGGACGTGATCGACTTCATGGTGCGCGACCCCGACAATCCATCGTCGATCGTCTCCTGCCTGACGCAGGCGCGCGAGAATGCCCGTGCCGTGCGCGGCACCCTGACCACGGAAGTCTGGGAAGCGCACAACACGACTTGGCTGGACATCAAGAATCGGCTCAAGGGACATTCGCTGGAACAGGATCCCAGCCGCTTCTTCGAATGGGTGAAATACCGCTCGCACATGTCGCGCGGCGTCACCATCGACACCATGCTGCGCGACGAAGCCTTCCATTTCATTCGCCTCGGCACCTTTCTCGAACGCGCCGACAACACCGCGCGCATTCTGGATGTGAAGTTCCATGGCACGGAACTTGGCAAAGAGATGGCTGCCGAACCGGAACTGGATTACTACTATTGGGCCGCCGTGCTGCGTTCGGTCTCGGGTTTCGAGATTTATCGCAAGGTATACCGCGACGTGATCACGCCGGAACGCGTCGTCGAGTTGTTGATGCTGCGCGGAGACATGCCGCGTTCCCTGCTTGCCTGCATGGAGGAAGTTGTCGCCAATCTGAAACAAGTTCGCAATGATCTGTCGTCCGATACCGAACGCTTCGCCGGGAAACTGCATGCCGAACTCAGATTCGGCACCATCGAAGAGATTCTGAGCAATGGCTTGCACGATTACCTGACGCAGTTTCTGGAACGCATTTTCGAACTGGGCAATCGCGTCAGTCGCGACTTCCTGGTTCCTTTGGTCGCGTGAAAACCATGCAGCTTTCGATTCGTCACGAAACGGTATATCGCTACACCGCGCCATTGAGCTACACCATTCAGCAGCTGCGCGTGTCGCCGCGCATCGAGCCGCAACAGCACGTATTGTCATGGCGCATTGCCACCGTCGGCAATCAGCATCAATTCATTGATGCGTTCGACAACGTCAGTCATATGCTGACAATCACGGGCCTGCATGACGAAGTGCGCATCGCGGCGGAAGGGGTGGTCGAGGTTAGCGCACTGGATCGCGGACGATTGGCGGGAAAGGAAATCTTTTCTCCGCTCGTCTTCACCGTGCCGACCAGACTGACCGTGCCAAGTCGTGCGGTGCACGAATTCGCCGCCAGACACTTGCATCACGATACGCGCAGCCACGCGTTATTGACGCTGGCCGAGGCAATCCGCGACAACGTCGCGTATCAAAGCGGCGCGACCGAAGTCACCACGACGGCCAGCGACGCGCTGCACCTGGGTCAGGGAGTCTGCCAGGATCATGCGCATCTGTTCCTCGCCTGCTGTCATGCGCACAACATCCCGGTGCGCTACGTTTCCGGCTATATCGATCCCGGCGACACCTCGCATGCGGCGAGCCACGCATGGGTCGATGTCTGGGTCGAAGAATCGGATTTTTCGGGATGGGTCAGCATCGATGTAACCCACGCACGCTACGCGGACGAGTCGCATTGCCGGCTTGCCATCGGACGCGACTACGATTCCGCGGCACCGGTGCGCGGTGTGCGCCATGGCGGCGGCACGGAATCCCTGAGCGTCAACGTGCAGGTATCCTCATCTCAGGCAATGAGTTGAGCGCTTGCCCGAGGTTGTGCACATGTTTGCGCCATGGGGAATATCGATGAAAAGCAGCAATACTGCTTCCTGTAAAATCCGGCTTTTGCATTCACTTCAGCAACCATGACTTATTGTGTCGCCATGCGCCTTGATGCAGGGCTGGTTTTCCTGTCCGATTCACGGACCAACGCCGGCGTCGATCAAGTTGGCACCTTCCGCAAGATGACCGTCTTCGAGAATCCGGGCGATCGAATGATGGTGCTGATGACTGCGGGAAATCTTTCCATTTCACAATCGGTTCGCCAGATCATTGCGGAACAAGCAAGCAGCAGCGGCAAAAGCATCTGGACCGCATCCTCGATGTACGAAGCCGCGCGGATCGTGGGCGAAGCGGTGCGCACGGTTCATCAGCGCGATGCCGAGGAACTGAAAAAATTCGGCATCGATTTCAACGTCAACATCATTTTCGGCGGCCAGATCAAGGGCGAACGCAGCCGGCTGTTCCAGATCTACGCAGCCGGCAACTTCATCGAATCGCACAACGAAAACACCTACTTCCAGATCGGCGAGGCGAAGTATGGAAAACCGATCATCGACCGCATCGTCACGCCCGCAACACCGTTGAACGAAGCCGCCAAATGCGCGCTGATCTCGATGGATTCGACGCTACGCTCCAACATTTCGGTCGGGCTGCCGCTCGATCTGCTGATCTACGAAGCCGACTCGCTGGCTGTCAGCCGTTTTGTCACCATCGACGAAAAGAACCAGTACTTCCAGATGATTCGCACGACTTGGGGCCAGCAGTTGAAAAGCATCTTCGCAGGCATCGCCGATCCGGTATGGAACGCCGCGCCGGATTCCGCCGCGATCGCCTTGTCGACCACCAATGCGAACAGCCATCCGATGCGCATACCGCCGCCGGCCGACATCACGGTCACCGATGCGCATCCGGCACCGCTGCAGACATTGACGGAACAAGTCGGCGGGATGCGTCAGCCATGATGTAGATCCGGCCCTGAAAACAAAAACGGCTGCGAGATTCCCGCAGCCGTTTTGCCATCCGAAGCAAGCAATCAAACCACGATGGTCTGCGCTTCCCCGTTCTGACGTTCACGAATTTCACCGATGCGCGTCACCGTTTCGCCGGCGGCCTTCAATTGCGCGATGGCCGCATCTGCGTTTTCCCTGGACACGATGACCACCATGCCGATGCCGCAGTTGAAGACGCGGTGCATTTCCGCATCCGCCACGCCGCCATGCTGCTGCAGCCAGGTAAACAGCGGCGGCATCGTCCATGCATCGCGATGAAGCACGGCGGTCAGGTTGTCGCGCAACACGCGCGGCACGTTCTCGACCAGGCCACCGCCGGTAATGTGGGCCATGCCCTTGACTTCCAGCGTGTCCATCAATGCCAGCAGCGGCTTGACGTAGATGTGCGTCGGTTCCAGCAGCACATCGGCAAGACGGCGGCCGTGGAAGTCGGCGTTCAGGTCGGGTTGGGCCACGGAGATGATCTTGCGCACCAGCGAATAGCCATTCGAATGCGCGCCCGATGACGCAAGGCCCAGCACCACGTCACCCGGCACGATCTTGCTGCCGTCGATGATTTTCGATTTTTCGACCGCGCCGACCGCAAAGCCTGCGAGATCGTATTCGCCGTCCGGGTACATGCTCGGCATTTCCGCCGTTTCGCCGCCGATCAGGGCGCAGCCGGAGAGTTCGCAGCCCTTCGCGATGCCCTTGATGACATCGGTCGCGGACGGCACGTCCAGCTTGCCGCAGGCGAAGTAGTCGAGGAAGAACAGCGGCTCCGCGCCTTGCACCAGAATGTCGTTGACGCTCATGGCAACGAGGTCGATGCCGACGGTGTCATGCTTGTTCAGGTGAAACGCCAGTTTCAGCTTCGTGCCAACGCCATCCGTACCGGATACCAGCACCGGTTCCTTGTACTTTTTGCCGATTTCAAACAGCGCGCCGAAGCCGCCGATTCCGCCCAGCACGCCTTCACGCATGGTGCGTTTGGCAAACGGCTTGATCGCTTCGACCAGGGCATCCCCAGCTTCGATATCGACGCCGGCGTCGCGGTAGGAAAGGGATACGTTAGAAGAACTCATGATGTGATTAAGAGAGGCGGTAAAATAGACGGTTGAGGCGAAAGCAAACCGCTATTTTAACAAACCGATCCATCTGCCCTCTCGTTTCATGCCATTTTCTTTCGATCCGGAGCAAACGCTGTTCATTCCGCGCCGCGTATCCAGCCCGCCATGTTCTTTTGGCAATTTGCATACATCACCATGAGGCAAATGCTGCTCGATCTGGGCGCGGAAAAGCCGCAGACCCTCGACACCTTCGTGACCGGACAGAATGAAGAGTTGCTGCATCTGCTGCATCAGTACGCGCAGCGCAGCAGCGTGATGCCGCAGGAACGCTTTGTCTATCTGTGGGGCGAGTCCGGCGTCGGCAAGTCCCATCTGCTGCATGCGCTGGCCGCAGCCGACGATGCACGTTACATTCCTGCCAACCCGGATCCCGATGCCTATGTGTTCACGCCGCACATCCGGCTGTATCTACTGGATGACTGCGAAAGGCTCTCGCCGGAGGCACAGATCGCCGCGTTCGCTCTCTTCAATCAGGTACGGGAAAACGGCGGCTTGCTGGTCGCGGCAGGTGCCACGGCTCCCGCCACGCTGGCATTGCGCGAGGATTTGCGCACCCGCTTCGGCTGGGGCCTGATCTATCAGCTGCACGGCTTGACCGACGATGCCAAAATTGCAGCATTGAATCATGCCGCACATGCGCGCGGAATCGTGCTGTCACCGGGCGTGTTACCCTACCTGATCACCCATTTCCGCCGCGACATGCAATCCTTGTCGGCCATGCTGGACGCTCTGGACCGGTATTCGCTGGAAACCCAACGGCCCATTACCCTGCCCCTGCTGCGCAATCTGCTGCAGCTTGAAGGCGAGACGAAAGAACAATGAACATTGCCCTGTTTGACCTTGACCATACCTTGATACCGCTCGATTCCGATTTCGAGTGGGGACAGTTTCTGGTCCGAATCGGCGCTGTGGATGCCGATGCATTCGCAAAGCGCAACACGGAATTCTTCACGCAATATCAGGCCGGCACGCTCGACGCGGTGGAATACCTCGAGTTTGCGCTCGGCACATTGGCGCAGTTCCCGCGTGCGCAACTCGATGCATGGCACGCGCAATTCATGGAAGAAGTGATTCTGCCCGCCGTGCAGCCCATCGCGACGGATCTGGTCAAGCGTCATCAGGATGCGGATGATCTGGTCGCCATCATCACGGCGACCAACCGCTTTGTCACGGCACCGATCGCCAAGGCATTCGGCGTGAGCAAGCTGATCGCCGCCGAGCCCGAACTCGACGCGAATGGCGAAATCACCGGCAAGCTGAAAGGCATTCCCACCTCGGGGCCGGGAAAAGTCATTCACGCCAACGAATGGCTCGCATCGATGGGCAAGACGCTGGGCAGCTTCGCGAACAGTTATTTTTACAGCGACTCGCAGAACGACATTCCCTTGCTGTCGGTCGTCACGCATCCTGTCGCAACCAACCCCAATGCTCGTTTGAAAGCGCATGCACAAGCGCATGGCTGGCGCATTCTGAATCTATTCAATGATTAAAAAGTTTATCCGGCGCATCCTTGGCGTCAAAAAGAACCAGACGGATGGCCATGCCAGCCCGGTGATCCTCGGCCCGAAGGATCACGCCATCAATCCGCAGCTGCTGTCGTCGAACGCCGTGCGCGTGACGCAAACCCTGCAGGAAGCCGGCTTCAAGGCTTTCGTCGTGGGCGGCGCAGTGCGCGACCTGCTGCTCGGCGTGAAGCCGAAGGACTTTGATGTGGCCACCAACGCCACGCCGGAACAGGTCAAGCGCCTGTTCCGGCGCGCCTTCATCATCGGCAAGCGCTTCCAGATCGTCCATGTCATGTTCGGTCAGGAAATCATCGAAGTCACGACCTTCCGCGGCGCCTCGGCGGACAGCGCGCCCAAGGACGAGCACGGCCGCGTGCTGCGCGACAACACCTTTGGCGAACAGCACGAGGATGCGGCGCGGCGCGACTTCACCATCAACGCGATGTACTACGATCCGGCCTCGCAAACGGTACTCGACTACCACGACGGCGTGGCCGACATCCGCAACAAGACCTTGCGCATGATCGGCGTGCCGGAAGCGCGCTATCGCGAGGATCCGGTGCGGCTGCTGCGCGTGGTGCGATTCGCCGCCAAGCTCGATTTCACCATCGATCCGGCCACGCGCTCGCCGATCCATGTCATGGCGCCGCTCGTCAACAACGTGCCGGCCGCCCGCGTGTTCGATGAGATGCTCAAGCTCCTGATGAGCGGTCACGCGATGGCCTGCCTGCAGCAATTGCGCACCGAAGGCCTGCATCACGGTTTGCTGCCCCTGCTCGACGTCGTGCTGGAGCAGCCACTGGGGGAAAAATTTGTCACGCTGGCATTGAACAACACCGATGAGCGCATCCGGCACGGCAAGCCGGTGTCGCCCGGTTTCCTGTTTGCTTCGCTGCTGTGGCACCAGGTCGTGGAAAAATGGAATGCCTATCAGGCAGCCGGCGAATATCCGATTCCGGCGCTGCATCTGGCGGCCGACGACGTGCTCGACACGCAGACCGAAAAACTCGCGCTGCAACGCAAGATCGCATCCGACATGCGCGACATCTGGGCGATGCAGCCGCGCTTCGAGCGCCGCGTTGGCAAGTCGCCATACAAGATGCTGGAGCATGTGCGCCTGCGCGCCGGCTACGACTTCCTTCTGCTGCGTTGCGCCTCCGGTGAAATCGACCAGGAGATCGGCGACTGGTGGACCGACTTCATGGCCGCCGACAGCCCCGGCCGCGAGACGCTGCTGGCGAAAAAACCGAAGGCTTCTGACGAAGCGCAGCCGCCGAAGAAACGCCGCCGCCGTCGCAACAAACCGAAGCAGGAGCACGCCGGCGGAGACACCGCATGAGTGCAGCCGGCGCTGCCGCATACATCGGTATCGGCGCAAATCTCGGCGATGCACGCGGCAACGTGCAACGTGCAATGCTGCGGCTCGACAAGCTGAAAGACACCAAACTCACGGGGCAATCCAGTCTGTTCCGCACCGCGCCTGTCGATGCGGATGGCGACGATTACATCAATGCAGTCGCGCGCATCGAGACGCGGCTGCCGCCGGATCAATTGCTGCAGGAACTGCAGGCGCTCGAACTGGAGTTCGGACGCGAACGCCCCTACCTGAACGCGCCGCGCACCCTGGATCTCGACATCCTGCTCTACGGTCAGCAGACAATCCTCACGGACGTGCTCAACGTGCCGCATCCGCGCCTGACGCAGCGCGCATTCGCGCTGATCCCGCTGCTGCAGATCGATCCGTTCATCGCCATCCCCGGCATGGGCGCGGCGCATGAATTCATCCCCGGCATCGCCGCGCAAGCCATTCAGAAACTCTGAAACCACTCATGCAGATTCCCGTCTTCACCCAGACCGCCGGGCTGCTGTTGCTGTCGAATGTATTCATGACGATCGCGTGGTACGGCCACCTGAAAAATCTCGCCGGCAAGCCGTGGTGGATTGCCGCCATCATCAGCTGGTCGATCGCGCTGTTTGAATATCTGTTGCAGGTGCCGGCCAACCGCATCGGCTACACCGAATTCAGTCTGGCGCAACTCAAGATCATGCAGGAGGTCATCACGCTCTCGGTATTCGTGCCGTTCGCGATGCTCTACATGAACCAGCCGTTCAAGCTCGACTACGTCTGGGCGGGCCTGTGCCTGGTCGGCGCCGTCTATTTCATCTTCAGGACTTGAAACTGCGATGAGCATCGACAAATACCGGTACATCGTCGTCGAAGGTCCTATCGGCGCAGGCAAGACCTCGCTGGCACGCAAGCTGGCGGAGCATCTCAATGCGCAGACCTTGTTCGAACAGCCGCAGGAAAATCCCTTTCTCGAAAAGTTCTACCGCGACGGCCCGCGCCACGCATTGCCGACGCAAATGTTTTTCCTGTTCCAGCGGATGAACCAGTTGCGCGACCTGGCGCAGATCGACCTGTTCAACACGCGCATCGTGTCGGACTTCCTGCTGGACAAGGACCCGATCTTTGCGCGCCTGACGCTCGACGACGACGAACTGAACCTGTATCAGCAGCTCTACAACCACCTCCGCCCCCAGGCACCGGTGCCCGAGCTCGTCATCTACCTGCAGGCGCAACCGGAAACGCTCGTCGAACGCATCAGGAAGCGCAGCATTTCAATGGAATCGGGCATCTCCGAAATCTACCTGTACCGGCTTTGTGAAAGTTACAGCCGATTCTTTTATCATTACGACGCCGCGCCGCTATTGATCATCAACACCGAGCACCTGAATCCGATCGAACGTCCCGAGGACTTCGACCTTTTGCTGACTCGCATTGCCAACATGCGCGGCAAAAAGGAATTTTTCAATCGTGGGGAATGACTATGTCCGGATATCTGCAAGACAAGGAAGCCGCCGGCCGCCGCAAGGCGGTGACCGTTCCCGCCATGCTGGCGATGCGTCAGGCGGGCGAAAAGATCGCGATGCTGACGTGCTACGACGCCAGCTTTGCGGCACTGATGGATCGCTGCGGCGTTGAGGTGCTCCTGGTCGGCGATTCGCTGGGCATGGTCAGCCAGGGCCACACCTCGACCCTGCCGGTATCGATCACGGACGTGGCGTACCACACGGCCAGCGTCGTGCGCGGCAACCAGACGGCGTTCCTGATCGCTGACATGCCCTTCGGCAGCTATGCGACGCCGGAAACTGCATTCAAGCACGCGGTGCAATTGATGCAGGCCGGTGCGCAGATGGTCAAGCTTGAAGGCGGAGCGTGGCTGGAGGAAACGGTTCGTTTCCTGACCGAGCGCGCGATACCGGTGTGCGCCCATCTGGGCCTGACCCCGCAATCGGTACACCAGTTCGGCGGCTACAAGGTGCAGGGCAAGACCATCGAAGCGGCAGAGCAATTGAAGCGCGATGCGCTCATGCTGCAGGCAGCGGGCGCTTCGCTGCTCGTGCTGGAAGCGATTCCCTCTGCCTTGGGCAAGGAAGTGACAGAGCTGCTGGCCATACCGACCATCGGTATCGGCGCGGGTCCGGACTGCTCCGGCCAGGTGCTGGTCATGCATGACATGCTCGGCGTGTTTCCCGGCCGCAAGGCACGCTTCGTGAAAGACTTCATGGACGGCCAGACGAGCATCGAGGCTGCGGTGCGCGCCTATGTCGCTGCCGTGAAGGACAAGTCCTTTCCGGCAGCGGAGCATTGTTTCTGAAAATGCCGGCCTGACCTGCATTCGGAATGAGCCGTGCGGTCGCCCGCCGCTCATTCCGATGCATCAACTCTCTTCGTAACGCATCAGGCTGCTTTGCAGCTTGGTGGTCAACTGCTCTGCGCTGCTGATCGATAATCCCAGGTCGCGCAGCAAGCCGTCGTGAATTCCATAGATCCAGCTATGCACGGTCAGTGACTGGCCGCGCTCCCAAGCATCCTGCACGATGGTGGTCTGACAAACGTTGACCACCTGCTCCATCGCATTCAGTTCGCACAGCCGGTTCAGCCGGTCGCGCTCGGGCAGCGCCTCGCCCAGATAGCGGCCATGCTTCTGGTGCACGTCCTGCACATGGCGCAGCCAGTTATCGGCCAGACCGATGCGGCGGCCGGTCATCGCGGCATGCACGCCCGAGCAGCCGTAATGGCCGCAGACGATCACATGCTTGACGCCCAGCACATCAATCGCGAATTGCAGCACAGACAGGCAGTTGAGATCGCTGTGCACGATGACGTTGGCAATATTGCGATGCACGAATACATCGCCCGGCAGCAGGCCGAGCAACTCATTGGCAGGTACTCGGCTGTCGGAGCAGCCGATCCACAGATATTCCGGCGCCTGCTGCAAGGCCAGCTTTTTGAAGAACTCGGGATTTTCCGCCACGATGGACGCAGCCCACTCGCGGTTGTTGCGGAACAAATGCTCGAGCATGTGTTCGTCTTTGATTTGATCCGTCATAAATTAGGAAGGTAAAGGGGTAAATGCGGGATCCCGACAGCGGTGGCCGGGAAAGAAGCTCAGTTCACATTTTATAGAAAACGCGTGTTATTCAAAGAATAAATGCGTTCCCGCAGGGCCGGATCGGTCAATGCTAATTGACGATGGGATAGGCTGCAGGTGGATGTTGATGCAAGAAGAATGCGCGAACCGCATTCCATGGAGAAGCGTTCTTGCGGCCTGAAAGTGAAGGGGGAAACTCGATACACATCAGGCAGCAGCAAGCGAAGCTGCCCGATGTGCGCATGCCAAATGTCATGAATTGCCGCTGCGCGGCGCATCGCCGGGCTTGTCGCCCAGCATGAAGGATTTGAGCTGGCTGTCGATCGGCTTCTCGCCCAGCCAGATCCGCAATATCGCGTTGTAAAAGGCCAAGTCCGGCAGCGCATCGGTCACTTTCCTGCCGTTGAGGTGGATCAGTGTGCCGGTGCCGGGAATCCAGTCGACCGTCAGCACATCGCCTTTTTTCAATTCCGGAATGGCCGCGAATACTTCGCCGAACTTCATCAATTGCGAAACGAATTTCGCTTTCTCGGCGCGATCGATATTTTGCTGAATGCCGGACATGAAGCCGCGTCCGAATTCTTCATTGCCGACCTCGCGCATCATCACGATGGTCACCCGCCTGGCCCCCGAAACCGCAAGCACGTCGGGTACCGTCGTTTTTCTTTCCGGCAGGTACAAACCCGCGACATACACTTTGAAGACGAGTTTGTGGCGAATACCTGCACCGTTCAGCTTCAGGTCCTGGTTCGCGACACGGACCGTGTCGTCCAGCTTGATGCCCGCAACTTCCGCTGCGCTCGCCGGGACTGCAAGATTGCCGAAGACTGTTGCAGCGCTCAATATGGCAAGAGTTCGCACAACGCGATTGTGAAAGTTCATGTTGTCTCCGTTATTGGTTATGTTATTTGCCGTTGCCTGAATGAAACGAACGGCCGTTTTATTATCGGGGCAAAAAATAGAGCTTTAGCTCTAAATGAAATATCGTGCGCATGAAAAAAAACCGCCGCCCCAAGGGGCGGCGGTTCGTCATCGATGCAGCATCCGGCGCAGTCTTTTCGCTTTTCTGCCGGCTATTCGAAAAACTCCTTGACCTTGTCCTTCCATGACTTGCTGTGCGGGCTGTGCTTAGAACCGCCTGCGGTCGTCAGCTTTTCGAATTCCTGCAGCAGTTCCTTCTGCCGTTCGGTCAATTTGACGGGTGTTTCCACCACCACGTGGCAGAACAGGTCGCCGGCATAGCCTGAACGCACGCCCTTGACACCCTTGCTGCGCAAGCGGAAGGTCTTGCCCGACTGCGTCCCCTCCGGCAGCGTGAAGGACGCCTTGCCGTTCAAGGTCGGCACTTCCACTTCGCCACCCAGCGCCGCCTTGGCGAACGACACCGGGATTTCGCAATGCAGATCGTCGCCGTCGCGCTGGAACACCGGATGCTGCTTGATGCGGATTTCAACGTACAAGTCGCCCGGCGGGCCGCCATTCATGCCCGGTTCGCCGTTGCCGGACGAGCGGATCCGCATGCCGTCGTCGATGCCGGCCGGAATCTTGACTTCCAGCGTCTTGTTGCGCTTGATGCGCCCCGCGCCACTGCACGCCGTGCAGGGGCTGGGATTGACCTTGCCCGCGCCGTGACATTTCGGGCAGGTCTGCTGAATGCTGAAAAAGCCCTGCTGCATGCGCACCTGGCCCTGGCCGCCGCAGGTGCCGCAGGTCGTCGGCGAAGTGCCGGGTTTGGCGCCGGAACCGTGGCAGGTGTCGCACTCATCCCACGACGGTACGCGAATGGTGGTATCGAAACCGTGCGCGGCCTGCTCCAGCGAGATTTCGAGGTTGTAGCGCAGGTCCGCGCCGCGATAGACCTGCGGTCCTGCACCGCGTCCGCCGCGATTGCCGCCGCCGAAGATGTCGCCGAAGATGTCGCCGAAGGCATCGGAAAAGCCGCCGTAGCCACCCGCGCCGCCGCCAAAGCCGGCCCCCATGTTCGGATCCACGCCAGCGTGCCCGTAGCGATCGTAGGCATCGCGCTTCTGCTGGTCGGACAGCATTTCGTAGGCTTCCTTCGCCTCCTTGAACTTCTCTTCCGCCCCCTTGCTGTCCGGATTGCGGTCCGGATGGTATTTCATCGCGAGCTTGCGGTACGCCTTCTTGATCTCGTCTTCCGCGGCGTTTTTCGCTACACCCAATATCTCGTAATAATCACGCTTTGCCATCTTGAGGCACCTTCTCGTCTAAGCAAAAACGCCGAGCCGAGGATCGTGCAACGATCACTGCGACCCGGCGAGGCGGCGCGGCGGAAACCGCGCCCGGATACGTTACTTGTCTTTCACTTCCTTGAAGTCGGCATCCACGACATCGTCTTCTCTCGGCTTGGAGCCAGACGCTTCCGCACCGCCTGCTGCGCCAGCCGCGCCGGCAGCACCAGCCGCAGCCTGCTGTTGCGCCTGCATGTCGGCATACATCTTCTCGCCGAGTTTCTGCGCGGCGGTCGACAGCGCAGCAACCTTGGCGTCGATCGCGTCCTTGTCGTTGCCCTTCAGGGTTTCTTCGAGGTCCTTGATCGCCGCTTCGATCTTGTCCTTCTCGCCCGCGTCCAGCTTGTCGCCGTATTCGGTCAGCGACTTCCTGGTGGAGTGCACCAGCGCGTCGCCCTGGTTGCGGGCGTCGGCCAGCTCCTTCAGCTTGCGGTCTTCGTCGGCGTAGAGTTCGGCGTCCTTCACCATCTTCTGGATTTCGTCTTCCGTCAGGCCCGAGTTGGCCTTGATGGTGATCTTGTTTTCCTTGCCGGACGCCTTGTCCTTCGCGCCGACGTGCAGGATGCCGTTGGCGTCGATATCGAAGGTCACTTCAACCTGCGGCACGCCGCGTGGTGCGGGCGGGATGCCTTCGAGGTTGAATTCGCCGAGCAGCTTGTTGCCGGTCGCGATTTCGCGCTCGCCCTGGAATACCTTGATCGTCACCGCAGGCTGGTTGTCGTCCGCAGTCGAAAACACCTGGCTGAACTTGGTCGGGATCGTGGTGTTTTTCTGGATCATCTTGGTCATCACGCCGCCCAGCGTCTCGATGCCGAGCGAGAGCGGAGTCACGTCCAGCAGCAGCAAGTCCTTGCGTTCGCCCGACAGGACCGAACCCTGGATCGCCGCGCCGACAGCAACCGCTTCGTCCGGGTTGACGTCCTTGCGCGGTTCCTTGCCGAAGAATTCCTTCACCTTCTCCTGCACCTTCGGCATGCGGGTCATGCCGCCGACCAGAATCACGTCCTGGATATCGGACACCTTGACGCCGGCATCCTTGATCGCGATGCGGCACGGTTCGATGGTGCGCGCAACCAGTTCCTCCACCAGCGACTCCAGCTTGGCGCGGGTGATCTTCATGTTCAGGTGCACCGGCGCGCCATTGGCCATCGCAATGTACGGCTCGTTGATTTCGGTCTGCTGCGAGGACGACAGTTCGATCTTCGCGCGTTCGGCCGAAGCCTTGATACGCTGCAGGGCAATCGCATCCTTCGACAGGTCGAGGCCGTTGATCTTCTTGAATTCGTCGATGATGTAATCGATGATGCGCTGGTCGAAGTCTTCGCCGCCGAGGAAGGTGTCGCCGTTGGTGGACAGCACTTCGAACTGCATTTCGCCGTCGACATCGGCGATTTCGATGATGGAGATATCGAAGGTGCCGCCGCCCAGGTCATACACGGCGATCTTGCGGTCGCCCTTGCCGCTCTTGTCGAGGCCGAATGCGAGCGCCGCCGCGGTCGGTTCGTTGATGATGCGCTTGACGTCCAGACCCGCAATGCGGCCGGCGTCCTTGGTCGCCTGACGCTGTGCGTCGTTGAAGTAGGCCGGCACGGTGATCACGGCTTCGGTCACTTCCTCGCCGAGATAGTCTTCGGCGGTCTTCTTCATCTTGCGCAGGGTTTCTGCAGAAACCTGCTGCGCCGCGAGCTTCTTGTCGCGCACCTGCACCCAGGCGTCGCCGTTATCGGCCTTGACGATCTCGTAGGGCATCAGGTTGATGTCCTTCTGAACTTCGTTTTCGGTGAATTTGCGACCGATCAGACGCTTGACCGCGTAGAGCGTATTTTTCGGGTTGGTGACCGCCTGGCGCTTGGCCGGCGCGCCGACCAGAATCTCGCCGTCTTCCTGATAGGCGACGACGGAAGGCGTGGTGCGCGCGCCTTCTGAGTTTTCAATCACCTTCGGCTGGCCGCCTTCCATGATGGCGACGCAGGAGTTGGTGGTACCCAGGTCGATGCCAATGATCTTGCCCATAATCGTGTTCCTTTATTGAATATCCAGAGTTTTGTTGAGTTGTATGTATGGAACAAAACGCTTGTTTCAAGCGTTTGAAGATGTCGCCCTGTGTCGTCCTATTTCGCACTCATTGCGCCACCGTCACCAGAGCAGGACGCAGCAGCCGATCGGCGATCATGTAGCCCTTCTGGAGCACGCTGACGACGGTGTTGCTGCCCTGCTCGGCGGGTACCATGGAAATGGCCTGGTGCCTCATCGGATCGAGTTTTTCACCGGGCACGGGATTGATCTCGACCAGCCGGTTGCGCTCGAACGCCGTTGTCAGCTGCTTCAGCGTCATTTCGACGCCCTCTTTCAAGGAGTCCACCGACGGCGTGTCGAGTTTCAGGGCCATTTCAAGGCTGTCCTTGACCGGCACCAGCGCCTCGGCAAAGCTCTCGATCGCAAACTTGTGCGCCTTTGCAATATCTTCCTGCGCGCGACGGCGAATATTATCCGCTTCTGCTTTTGCCCTCAGGAAAGAATCGTGCAATTCGGAGGCTTTCGCTTCCGCAGCCGCAAGTTTTTGCTCCAGCGAAGGTTCTGCCGCCGTTTGCACAGCTTCTTCTGCCGCCTTGCCGTTCTGCGATGACACGGTCTGTTCCGTCTGATCTTGCGTCTTTTCCTGGTCTTGCATTCCGAAAAACCTCCAACAATCAATGACTTAAATCGAATAATCAGCTAAATGGGGCTTTCCCGTATTTTTTCAAGGGGCATTATTTGCCTCCTTGAGAGGGTTCCCCATTGCGGCCCGAAACTGGTCGCAATGTCATTGCGAACGCGGGGAGCGGCCAGTCCATATCGCCTCGACCCGCCATGCCGGCTCCGGGCAGGCGCGACATTCTAGCAACAAAGAAACAAGTTTTCCTTGATGAAACAAGGACTCCATCCACTCGGGAAACATGGCGCAACTGGCCCGATGTGTTCGACCCCGCTACACTTCCGCTTCGCATTCACCAAAGTACATGCATGTCACAACCATCTTCGCCCGGCTCTGAATCGCACAAGGCCGGGAATCCGGACGCGGCAAGGTTTCAGGCGCTTACCCGGCGTCTTCAGCAAGGCGGGATTCTTGCGCCTGCCGACATTCGCACATGGTGTCATCTCGGCTTGGAGCTGGGACAGCCTGGCGCGGTGCAACATGTCTGCCAAAGCCTGCTCGCCGCGCAGGATGTCCACGCTGCGCTGCGCCCGTACTGGCTGTTCTATCTGGGCACGGCCTGCCTGCACCAGATGCAGGTCGAGGAAGGCGTGCTTGCCATGCGCCAAGCGGTCGAGGCCCTGTTGCGCGCGCCGCGTGTCCACCAGCCGCAGCCGGTTTCGCACAAACTGGCCCATCCACGCATCGAGGCACTGCTCTGGGAGACGCTGGCGCAACTTGCCGCCGGCGGCGTGCGCGCATTTGCCCACGCCGGCACGCTGCTCGGGCTGGTGCGGGAGCAGCGGCTGCTTCCCTTTGACAAGGACATCGATCTCGGATTGCTGCTCGAAGACATTCCCAAGGCGCACGACATTCTGCTGCGCCACGGCTGGCGCCGGCCGCAGCCGCTTTTCAGGATCGACAACATGGCAACGTATTGTCATGGCGAGACGGATGTGGTCCTCGACTTGTGCGGTCTGGCGGCAGAAAGCGGTGGCCCGAACCTGCTGGGCGGGTTCTGGATCAACCATGGCACGCCGCCCGCATGGCAGCGCGTGACGCGTTTCCCCGGACCGCTGCAGCTGGAGCTGCATGCCGGTCCGGCCGGCAGCGTCTGGCAATTGCAGAATCCGGAACACTGGCTGGAAACGATTTACGGCAAGGCATGGCGCGTTCCCGATCCCGCGTTTGACACCATCATCGGCGCCTGCAATCTCACGGGATTCTCTTCGCTCACGCAGTGGTATGCCTATTCGCGCATCACCAATGCGTGGCTGAATGGCTATTGGGAAAAGGCGCTGCGCCTGACGCGGCTGGTGCTGGAGCGCCACACGCCGGACGATGCGCTCATGTTGCAAGCGGCGCACACGCTTGAATCGCATTTGGCCAGTCTCGGCCCCGACTCCCGTTCCGCGTGAAGCCGGAATTGCGGGGGACAGGTCAGAAGTCGCGCAGGGAGAGAAACTCGAGCAGGTCCAGATAACGCGTGGCGGAATTTTCATTATCGAAGACCGCCGGCAGAAACAGCCGGTCGCCGACGAGTCTTGCGCGCGGCCGCAGCAGAATGGCGGATTCCGGACTCATGTTCCAGTACTGCGGACCACGGTCCTCGTCGGCCATGTGATAGAGCCCCGCGAGCTCGCCGGAACCACAGGCGCCGGCAAGCATGTCGAGCAAGGCGGACTCCGACGGCGGATGGGCCAGCCGGAAGCGGAAGTCGATCAGCGACACGCCCGCATAGGGAATCAGCACATAGTCCACGCGAAACCGGTCGGCCGCGAGGAAGGGCAGCAGGCGCGGGCCCATGTCCTCCAGCGTGCATGCGCGGCGCTCCGGATGCGGGTGGTCCGCCAGCCGGTGGCGGGGGACGTTATGGATCACGCCGACCTCGGCATCGACAACGCCGCAATGCCGATGCATCCAGTCCGCCAGCGGCACAAAGGCATTGACCGTGCAGGAGCCGTAGGAAACGACCTGCGCGGCACGGTCCAGACTGTCCTGGTTGTAGCCGAAGACGAGTGTTTGATCGGCATCCCGGCAGGTTGCCGAAACGATCACGCGCCGGGTCCGGCCCTGCACGAACTGACGGCACTCATGTGCCGCCGGATGGCGGCCGGAGCACTCCAGCCACCATTCCGGCTGACCGCGCCACCCGGCCTGCGCCGCCGGACCGTGCGCATACGCGATCCGCACGTCCGCCTGCCCGCGCCGCGCAATGACCAGCATCCCGCCGTCCGCCGCCACTTCGCAGTCTGCGAACGACACCTTGGGATCGCCGGTCAGCAGTTCGACCGCCGCCTCCAGCGAACGGTAGGCATCGTTGATGGCGACAATGCGCACCGGCGAATCCGGCTTGTCCAGCCAGCGCCGCAACAGATGCAGGCCGAAGCGGCCCAGTCCGTTCAGTCCCGCAGAGACCATCGCACCCTACTCCTTGCATCCATGCTGAATATGCTGGCGCAACGCGGTCGTCGACACTTCCATCGTGCGCGGCGTCCAGCTCAGTCCGATCCCCAATGCGCTCAGACGCGGCTCCAGCGTCCGCCAGCGCGCACTGCCGCGCCAGTCATCGCCGATGAATACATGGTCAATCGACAACGCCGTCAGCCAGCGCTCGGCCGCATCGGCATCGTCCAGGCTTGCGGGTTGCGGCAGCACCTCGTCCACCCAGCCCAGGCCGCGCACGATCTCGATGCGATGCGCTTCAGACACGGCGGTCGGCCGCTGCTTTTTCTCGAGCACGATGGCATCGCTTGTCACGGCAACCACAAGGGTGCGGCAACGCGCGCGAATAAACTGCAGATAGCGCAGATGGCCGACGTGGAACAGGTCGAACACGCCCACCGCCAGCCCGCGCGCCGGCAATGACGGCGACTCGCCGCGATCATTCAGCATTCCGGGACACTCCACTCGGTCAGGCGCCGCGCGCTCAAACAATGACAACTCTTTAACATGACTTGATACGCATCCATGCGGATGCTTCCACCACTTCCGATTTCTGCCGCAAAGCAGACAGATTGTGCTTCCAACAGTTCCTGATTCGACAGAAAAAAAGGGCGCAAGTATGCGCCCTTTCCTGCAACAAGGAAACGTGCGGATCAGAACGGCATGCGCAGCTTGACCGAGGCCGTGTGGTTGGCAAAGCTTTCGCGCGCCTCGACGTCATAGCGCGCGGTGATTTCCATCGCCTTGCCGCCCATGACCGTCATGCCCAGCCCGCCGCGCACCAGCCAGCGCGGCAGATCCAGTCCCCGCGTGGTGAACTGGCCGCCGCCGCCAACGTAGGCTGCCGTGATCGCCGAGCCATTCGACAGGGCGTCGTAGGCGGTGCCAAGGTTGGCGCTGAGCGTGGTGGTGGAGCTCAAGGCGTGACTCAGCTTGCCGTCCACCGACAGCAGCAGCTCCTTGCTCGAGTTCTTCGCCACATCCAGGTTCAGCGCGTTGGCGCCGGTCTCGGTATACGCCCCGTCACGCATGTAGGTGTAGTCGATCCGCGCCGACGGCGTGAACGCGGTTTTGGCGCCGACATCCAGCGTGCGGCCCACGCCCGCGCCCACGTGCGCATTCCAGCTGCTGTAGTTCGAGTGCGCGACTTCATTCAGGCCGCCGAAGCTGATCGTGCGGGTCCCCTTGTTGCGGTTGGTGCCGACATCGGCCTGGAAGCTGAGGTCGGTGCGCGCATCGAGACTGTAGCTGCCGTAGCCGATCAGGCGGTAGCCGTCGACCTTGGCGTTCTGCAGGCCGCTGTTGTCGTCGACCTTGCTGTTCATGTAGGAGAACGCACCGCCGACGCGCACCTGATTGGAGACGACGTGATCCACGCCGAACACCATGCCATAGGTGTCGGCCTTGTAGCCGCTGACGTTGTTGCGATCGTCTTGCCGCGCCCACGAGCCGACCGGCTTGAACCACATCTGGCGGTCGCCGATGAACTCGTCGCCGGACGACAGACCCTTGTTGGCTTCCTGGCGCGCCTGGATCACGCGGTTGGTGGACTGCATCGACGACGAATTGACCTGCGCCATGCCGGCTGTCATCAGCGGCAGGGTCTGGCTGACCGCGTCCGACACGGCCTGCTCGGTCGGCAGCGTGCCGAGCGCGGTGATGACCGGGACCATCGCTGCCGGCGCGCCTGTGCCCTGCGCGATCAGGCTGTCGAACACACGGGCGGCACCCAGTCCCGGCGTATTTTGCGCGCCGGTCACGCTGCTGACGACGGTGGTGCTGGGTGTTTGGCCAGGGCCGGGGTTTGATGCGACACAGGTGGCGCTACCCGCCGCCGCAACGCACAAGTCGATCGCATTGCCGTTCCTGGTGGCGATGAAGTCGAACAGCGCGCTGTTGTCGGTGACGGCAATCGCCGGCTCGGTGAGCAGCGTGCCGGCGGTAATCACGCCCGGCTGCACGCTGGTGCCGGCGACCAGCGCAGGCGCACCCACCACGTTGACATTGATCTTGCTGCTTGCAACGAGATTGGCGGAGCCGGTGACAACCAGCTTGCCATACGTGCTGGCGCCGGAGAGGCCGGTTTCAAACACGCCATCAGGCGCATGCGAGTAATTTCCGTTAACCGTCACGGTGTTGCCGGCGGCAACCGACACCGTACCCGCGTTGACAAAGGCATTCGCGGCGGTGATGTCGTGCGCCATGTTCAGCTTCGCATCATGGTTGACGATAACGGTGCCGACGTTGAACGTATTCTCGGTGCTGAAGTTGGCACCGACGGCGACAAACACCTCCGATTGCGCATTGCCGGTCACAGGGCCGGTGACGCGCGCACTGCCGCCATGCAGCTGAAGCTCGGCTCCGTTCAGCGCAACCGCGCCATCAATCAAGCCATGGTTAAGGATGCTGGAGGTGACGGTGCCGAGATTGTTGATGGCGAAGGACGAACCCCGGATGATGCCTGTGGCGTTGTTGGTGATGGTGCCGACGACGCCATTGGCATTGATCTGGATGCCGGTGGAACCGGTGATCGTCCCGCTATTGGTGATGAAACTCACTGCAGGAATGGAACTAAGAGGCTGGACAAGCACGCCAGCGCCCTCGCCCCCATCGATGAGACCGCCAGGCACCGGAACATCGAGGCTGCTGCCGGAACCCAGCACGCACGTGGTTGGCATTGAGCCGTTAATGACGTTGGGGCCGGTATTACTACAACCGGCAGCGCTCGCCGTCCCCGACATGAACGCCATGGCACCGACTGCCATGAGAACGGCTGCGGTAGTTGCCTTCAGAGGCGAAGGCGATACGTGCTCTGTTGCTTGTTTTCCTGTGAGGATGAGTGAGGCTGAGTGGGCGTTGTGATTGATGGTGCGAGTAGCGCGATTCATGTGATTCCTGAAGCAGTATGGAACGGTACATCAATGAGTTCTTGATGTTTCTTTGCAGAAAGATTGCCACTGAATCTTACTCATTTCCCCTCTATTCCATGATCGCCAACAGACAAGGAAAATCGCCCTTGTTTAATGAATCGACCCGCGTACAATCTTGCCATGTGGAAATCAATCCTGCCTCTGCTGCTGGCGCTTGGCCTCACCTCCTGCGCGACCATTTCTCCCGAAACGCGTCGGCATCATGCCGATACGCTGGCGTCCGCCGAGGGCTGGCAAAGACTGACGCTGCCCACGCAGCATTTTGTGCTGGCCGCTTACGCGCCCGCCGCCATCCGGAGCGACAAGATCCTGACCGTCTACATTGAAGGCGACGGCATGGCGTGGCTGACCCGATCGCAACCCTCGGACGATCCTACGCCGCGGCAACCGGTATCGCTGGAACTGGCCCTGCGCCACACGCGCGGCAATGCTGCGTATCTGGCACGCCCCTGCCAGTACGTCGCAGGGGCGGATCGGCGCGGTTGCGATGAGCCCTACTGGACCGCGCGTCGTTTCGCACCGGAAGTCATCGACGCCAGCAACGAAGCCATCGATGCGCTCAAGCGGCGTTTCGACGCGCAGCAACTGGTTCTGGCAGGTTATTCGGGAGGCGGCGCGGTGGCGGCGCTGGTCGCAGCGAGGCGCTCTGATGTGGTGCGACTGGTGACGGTGGCGGGCAATCTCGATCACGCCGCCTGGACCAGGCTCCACCGCGTACTGCCGCTGGAGGGCTCGCTCAATGCTGCCGATGCGTGGCAATCATTGCAGGACATCCCGCAGCTTCACTTCGTCGGCGGCAAGGATGCCACTATCCCGCCCGGCATGACGGCGTCCTATCTTTCCCGCTTCCCGGTCGCGCGACGGCCCGAGATGCGTGTCGTGGAAGATTTTTCACACGTGTGCTGCTGGGCCGGACAATGGCCGGCGCTGTCGTCGCAGGCATTTCCCTGAATGCCGTCAGTCCAGCGCGGGCGGCGTTGAGACGAAATCAGTTCGCCGCGCCCAGCGATGCCGCGTGCGCGCGGGAGATTTCCGCGTCTTTTTTCGCCTCTTCCCGCCCAAGCGGCGTCATCATCGTCGGCCAGCCGATCATGTGCTGCTCGGCGATTTCCGCCAGCGCGGCGATCCACGAGGGGGATTCATTCAGGCAGGGAATGTAGTGGAACTCCTTCCCGCCCGCGGTCAGAAAGTCGCGCTTGGCTTCCAGCGCGATTTCTTCCAGCGTCTCCAGGCAATCGGCGGGAAATCCGGGGCATAGCACGTCCACCCTTGCCACGCCCTCCTTCGCCAGCTTCACCAGTGTCGGGGCCGTGTAGGGCTGCAGCCACTCTGCCTTGCCGAAACGGCTCTGGAAGGTCACCACGTACTGCTCGGGACTCAATTGAAGCGCCGCCGCCAGCAGCCGCGCCGTCTTGTGGCACTCGCAATGGTAGGGATCGCCCAGGGTCAGCGTGCGCTTCGGCACGCCGTGAAAACTCATCACCAGCTTGTCGGGACGGCCATGCATGTCCCAGTAAGCAAGCACTGACTTTTTCAGGGCGTCGATGTAGCTTTCCTGGTCGTGATAATGCTTCACCAGGCGCAGTTCGGGCACATTGCGCACCCTGGCGTAATGCTTGAACACCTCGTCATAGACAGAGGCAGTGGTCGTGCCGGAATACTGCGGATAGGCCGGCAGAATCAGGATGCGATCGCAGCCATCCGCCTTCAGCTTGTCCAGCACCTGCGGCAGCGAAGGGTTGCCATAACGCATGGCATACACCACCTGGACTTCGTGCCCGCGCTCGCCAAGGTAACCGCGCAGCAGAATCGCCTGCTTTTCCGTATGCACCTTGAGCGGCGAACCGTCCCGGCTCCAGATCGCCGCGTATTTTTCAGCCGACTTGCGCGAACGCAGCGGCAGGATGAGGCCGTTCAGGATGAACCACCATGCCGCCTTCGGAATCTCCACCACGCGTGGATCGGACAGGAACTCCTTCAGATAGCGCCGCACCGCAGGGGCGGTTGGCGCATCGGGCGTGCCGAGATTGACCAGCACCACGGCTGTTTTTGCAATGCTGCCGTGGGCGTGGGAAGGCTCTGGTTGAAAACGCATGGGAATACAGTCTGATTGTTTGTTGTGTGTCGTGACGGCCGCCTTGACAGCGGCGCGTCAGGATGCCAGCAACTCGCGCGCGTGCTTGCGGGTGGTGGCCGTGATTTCCAGCCCGCCCAGCATGCGCGCGACTTCCTCGACGCGGGCCTTGGCGTCGAGCGGTTCGATGCACGAGACGGTCCGGCCTGCGGTACTCGACTTGCTGACCTGGTAATGCTGATTGGCCTGGCTGGCGACTTGCGGCAGGTGCGTCACGCACAGCACCTGGCGATCCTGCCCCAGCCGCTTCAGCAGGCGGCCGACCACCTCGGCGACGCCGCCGCCGATGCCGCTGTCCACTTCGTCGAAGATCAGGGTCGGCGTTGCCGTCGCGCTCGACGCGATCACGGAAATCGCCAGCGAAATACGCGCCAGTTCACCACCCGACGCCACTTTCGCCAGCAGCCGCGGCGCGGTGCCGGGATGCGCGGCGACCATGAACTCCACCTGCTCCAGTCCGTAGGCAGCCGGTTCGCACGCATTCAACGCGATTTCAAAACGGCCGCCAGCCATGCTCAGGTCCTGCATCGCAGCCGTAACCGCATCGCCCAACGCCTTGGCTGCCTTGGCGCGCGCTTTCGACAGCTTCTGCGCAGCGCCCATGTAAGCAGCCTTCAGCTTGTCTTCCTGCGCGCGCAAGGCGTCGAGGTCGCTGGCATCGGCGAGCTGCTTCAGCTGCGCAGACAGCGTCGCGAATTCCTGCGGCAGATCGTCGGGCGCGACCCGGAACTTGCGCGCGGTCGAGTGAATCGCGTCCAGCCTTGCCTCGACTTCATGCAGGCGGTCCGGATCGAGCTCGACCCGGCTCAGATAATCATTGAGCGCATAGACCGCTTCCTGCAATTGAATGGCGGCCGGCTCCAGCGCTTCCACCACCGGCTTCAACGCGCCGTCGATATCGGCCAGCTTGCCGAGCTTCTGCGTCAGAGCCGCCAGCTGCGACAGCATCGGATTGTCCGATTCGGAAATGGCGGACAAGGCTTCCTGCGCGCCTTCGAGCAGGCTCGCGGCATGCGACAGGCGGCTGTGCTCGTTGCTGATCTCGCTCCATTCGCCGGGCTTGACCGCGAGTTTCTCCAGTTCGCCGACTTGCCACTCCAAGCGTTCGCGCTCCAGCAAGACGTTCCTTGCATTGATCTCGAATTCCTCGCGCTGCTTCGCCAGCGCGCGCCAGGTCTTGTACGCCGCCGCCACCGCCCTCGCCTCGTCCAGCAGACCGGCCTGGCTGTCGAGCAGCACGCGCTGTGCATCGGTTTTCAGCAGCGACTGGTGCGCATGCTGGCCGTGGATATCGACCAGCATCTCACCCAGCTCGCGCAGTTGCGCGGCAGTCGCCGCGATGCCGTTGACGAATGCCCTGGAACGTCCCGCATTGTCGATCACGCGGCGCAGCAGGACGCCGCCTTCCTCGTTGCTGAATTCATTGACCTCAAGCCACGCGTCGACTTCGTCGCTGCCGGAAAACTCGGCAGTGATATCCGTCTTGCCCGCGCCTTCGCGCACCACGCTGGCATCGCCGCGCCCGCCGAGTGCGAGCGCCAATGCATCGATCAGGATCGATTTCCCCGCGCCGGTTTCGCCGGTGAAGACAGTGAAGCCGGGCGCGAATTCAAGTTCGATCGCATCGACGATGACGAAATCCCGAATGGAAAGTGTGCGGAGCATGTTGGAGTTTCTTGTTGGACGCAGTGTGCGTGAATTTTATTTCAAACGTCCTTCCGCGGACGGATATTCGTGCCAGTGCAGCTTCTCGCGCAGCGTGTCGTAATAGCTCCAGCCTTGCGGATGCAGAAAGGTGATGGCGTGCGCCGAACGCTTGATGACGATGCGGTCGTGATGCTGCAGGCTGGCCAGCGACTGCATGTCGAAGTTCGCGCTGATATCGCGCCCGCCCATGATCTCGATCACGATCTCGCTGGAATCAGGCACGACGATCGGACGGTTGGACAAGGCATGCGGCGCAATCGGGACCAGCACCATGCCGGACAGACTCGGATGCAACAAGGGGCCGCCGGCGGACAATGCGTACGCGGTGGAACCCGTCGGCGTCGCCACGATCAGACCGTCCGAACGCTGGTTGTACATGAAGCGCCCATCGACTTCAACCTGCAGTTCCGCCATGCCGGAAGTGGAACCGCGCGACACGACAACATCGTTGAATGCCAGCGCCTGGAAGATGGTGTCGCCGTCGCGGATGACCGAACTTTCGAGCAGGCTGCGCTGTTCCGATTCGAGCTTGCCGCTCAACATCTCTTCCAGCACCGGGATCACGGCTTCCTGCGAGATGTCGGTCATGAAACCGAGCCGTCCCTGGTTGATGCCGATCAAGGGTATGCCATAGGGAGCGAGCTGGCGTGCAATGCCGAGCATGGTGCCGTCGCCCCCGACGACGATGGCCACATCGGCATGACGGCCGATTTCGGCAGGCGTCATCGGCACCACGCCGGTCAGGCCGACGTTGTGTGCCGTTTCGGCTTCGAACACCACGCGGTATCCTGCCTTGGCAAGGAAGTCGCCGATTTCGGATAGCGACTGCGCAATGCCGGCAGCCATATACTTGCCGACAATGGCAACCGTATTGAATGCGGGGAAAGCAGTGACTGGCTGGGAAGGCAACATGCTGCAGATTAGACCATAATTTGACTGGCTCTTGCAGGTTCGGAATTCACCCCCATTATCTGTTTATAAACATGCATCGCATCAAGGCAGTCTTCTTCGATCTGGATGACACGCTATGGCCCATCGTTCCGGTCATCGAGCGTGCGGAAGTCGTTATGTTCGACTGGCTGACGCAACATGCGCCAGGCGTCGCGGATCGCTTCACAATCGACAGCCTGCGCGAGCGGCGGCGCGTGCTGCTGCAGGAGAATCCGCAGTTCCATCTCGACCTGCGCCTGCTGCGGCATGCAGGATTGACCGAGGCATTCCTCCATGTGGACGAGGACGTGGCAAAGGTCGATCGGGCAATGGCGATTTTCTCCGAGGCGCGCAATGCGGTGACGCTGTTTGACGATGTGCTGCCGATGCTGGATGGCTTGCGAGGACGCGTCATGTTCGGCTCGATTTCGAACGGGGTGGCGGATCTGGAAGTGATCGGACTGGCACATTATTTTCAGGCGTCGGTTGCTGCCTGCAATGTGGGTATCGCGAAACCGGCTCCAGAAATTTTCCATGCAGCATGTGATGCATTGAATATCCTGCCATGTGAAGCCGTCCATGTCGGCGACGATCCCGTGCTCGATGTGGAGGGCGCGCAAAAGGCAGGCTTGCAGGCCGTATGGATGAATCGTTATGCATTGCGACCAGTTCGTGAACTGCCTGACAACATACAGCCGGACGTCGTATGCACGAGCTTCCACGAATTGGACGAATGGTTACGCAAACGCATCATTTGATTGGCACCGACCGAGACAGCTCGCATAGAATAACGATATGCAACTCGATATTCGCGCACAAACCCTGCTGAAAGCTCTTGTCGAACGGTACATTGCCGAAGGACAGCCGATAGGCTCGCGTGCGCTCTCCAGAATTTCGGGCCTCGAACTGTCGCCGGCCACGATCCGCAATATCATGGCCGACCTCGAAGATATGGGTTTCGTCGCCAGTCCGCACACCTCGGCGGGACGGGTACCGACGCCGCGCGGCTATCGCGTGTTTGTCGATACGCTGCTCACCGTGCAGACCATTGATGAAACAACGGTCGAATCGAAAGTACAGTTGCGACTGCAAAAAGGATCGCCGCAAAAAATCATCTCCAATGCCGCGCAAGTGCTGTCATCGCTGTCGCAGTTCGCCGGCGTCGTGATGACGCCGAAGCACGAGTCGGTGTTTCATCAGATCGAATTCCTGCGCCTGTCCGAAAAACGCATTCTGCTGGTGATCGTCGCGCCCAATGGCGACGTGCAGAATCGCCTGCTGCTGACCGACGTCGATTACACGCCGGCGCAATTGGTGCAGGCCGCCAATTACATCAATCAGCACTACGGCGGCATGGCATTTGACGAAGTGCGCATGCGACTGCAGAACGAGTTGCGTCAATTGCGCGACGACATGACGCGGCTGATGCAGGCCGCGGTCGAAGTGGGCAGCGATGTGATGGCGGAGAACAATGACGATGTCGTGATCTCCGGCGAGCGCAATCTGTTGAGCGTGAGCGATCTGTCGTCGAACATGACGTCCTTGCGCAAGCTGTTCGAGATGTTCGAGCAAAAGACCAGCCTGATGCAATTGCTTGACGTTTCCAGCAAGGCAACGGGCGTGCAGATCTTCATCGGTGGCGAATCGCAGCTGGTGCCGATGGATGACATGAGCGTGGTCACCGCCCCCTACGAAGTCAACGGCAGGATTGTCGGCACGCTGGGTGTGATCGGCCCCACCCGCATGGCCTACGAGCGTGTGATCCCGATCGTTGATATCACAGCGAAGCTGTTATCAAATGCCTTGAGTCATTGACAGACGGCATGGTGTTGCACCATTCCGCCAAGAGTGAGAGGGGGCATCAACGATTGCGATGCGGACAATTGCCCTTGTTGCAATGCCCATACAGCGCCAAGGCGTGTTCGGCAATCTCGAAGCCGCGTTCCATGGCGATTTTCTGCTGACGCTTCTCGATTTCCTCATCAAAAAACTCTTCGACGCGTCCGCAATCGAGACACACCAGATGGTCGTGATGTGAGCCTGCGTTCAGCTCGAACACCGCCTTGCCTGTTTCGAAATGATTGCGATGCAACAAACCCGCCTGCTCAAACTGAGTCAAGACGCGATACACGGTTGCCAACCCGACATCGAGATTTTCGTTAAGCAGGATCTTGTACACATCCTCGGCGCTCAGATGACGGACCGGGCTGTTCTGAAAAATTTCGAGAATTTTGAGCCTTGGCAGCGTCGCTTTCAGGCCGCTGGCTTTCAGCTCGGAAGGATTGTTCGGCATGTTGATGGTCGGATTCGGATTATCTGCTTTATCATATAGTGTTTTAGCACACTTGCTCAACGAATTGAGACCTCCCTATGCGAATGTCGTTCTCCAATAGTGATCGCACACCAGCGAAGGCTGGCATGCTTTGCCTCGCACTGGTGGCATGTCTGGCTGGTTGCGCGTCGAAAAATCCGTTGATGGACGATGCCCCGGCTGCTGCCGGCGCAAGCGCGTCCAAACCGGCAAGCGTGGCGACTGCAGCAGCACCGACCGCAGAGACAAAAACCACTGCCGCGGCTGCGCCGGGAAGCGATACACACACGACCGGCCCGACCGGCTATCGGCGCTTCCTCGGCATATTTGCGCCATACCGGGTTGATGTGCAGCAAGGCAATTTCGTGTCGCGCGAAATGGTTGATCAATTGCGCGAAGGCATGCAACGTCCGGAAGGCGTGACGCGCGAACAAGTCCGTTTCGTGCTGGGCACGCCATTATTGACGGATGTGTTCCACGCCGACCGCTGGGATTACGTATTCCGTCTGCAAAAGAAAAGTGGCGAAGTAATTTCCAGCCATGTCACGGCATTCTTTCAGAACAATCGCCTGACGCGCATTGACGGTGGCAATCTGCCTACCGAACAGGAATACCTGGCGCACATCGCAGGCTCTGCGCCCGGCGCACCGTCTACGGCCAACACCAAGAAGTAAGCATCCACGAAAAAGCATCGCATGAATTCCATGAAAATCGCCATCGCAGGCGCATCCGGCCGCATGGGCCGCATGCTGATCGAAGCCGTCCATAACGCCGACGATGCCACTCTGGCCGGCGCGCTCGACGTTGCGGGCACATCCGGCATTGGCACCGATGCCGCCGCATTTCTCGGCAAACCGGCCGGCGTGCCTATCGAATCAGACCTGGCCAAAGGCCTGGCCAACGCGGAATTCCTGATCGACTTCACGCGTCCCGAAGGCACCTTGACGCATCTCGAATACTGCGCCGCGCATGGCATCAAGATGATCATCGGCACCACCGGCTTCGATGAGGCCGGCAAGGCGGCCATCGCGGCGGCGGCGCAAAAGACCGCAATCGTGTTTGCCCCGAACATGAGCGTCGGCGTCAACGTGACGATGAAGCTGCTGGAAATGGCGGCGAAAAGCTTTTCGCACGGCTACGACATCGAAATCATCGAAGCCCACCATCGCCACAAGGTCGATGCGCCATCCGGCACCGCGATCAAGATGGGTGAAGTCATTGCCGATGCGCTTGGCCGCGATCTGAAGGATGTCGCGGTCTATGCGCGCGAAGGCGTCACCGGCGAACGCGATCCGTCTTCCATCGGATTTGCGACGATCCGCGGCGGCGACATCGTGGGCGACCACACAGTGCTGTTTGCCGGCATCGGCGAACGCATCGAGATTACGCACAAATCGGCCAGCCGCGTGACCTATGCACATGGCAGCCTGCGCGCGGCGCGTTTCCTGCAAGACAGGAAAACCGGTTTGTACGACATGCAGGACGTGCTCGGTCTTCGATAAACACTGCAGGAGGCGGTCAACCCTTCTCAATGATTCGCGCGCATACCGCCTCCTCATTGCCGTGTATCGCTGCGACCCTGCTGCTGCATGCGGCGCTGGTAGCGGCAGTCGTGGCCGGATTTGCGAACCATAAAAGCGTTGCGCTCGAGCCGCCGGTCATCACGGTCGCGCTGGTGCCCTCGACAATCGACGAGAGTACCGCGCCCGCACCGTTGCCGACTGCCCCCTCCCCCCCGCTGGAACAAGCGCGTCCGGAACCAAGGCGCAGCGAGCCAAAACGCACCGCCATGCCAAAACCTCCCAGCAAGCCGCACACAACCACCGCACGCGAGTCCAGGACATCCAGCGCGCCCATCGAGGCGGAACCATCCGCACCGGCTATCGACAACGCGCCGAGCACGTCCACCACTGCCCCCGCCTCCCCTGCCGCTGCCGCTGCGCCGGTCAGGACAGAGCCTTCGATTTCCGCAAGCTATGCCGCCGGTAACCGCAAGCCCCAATATCCGCTCATGTCGCGCCGTTTCCAGGAAGAAGGCACAGTGATCTTGCGCGTTTTCGTCAAACCCGACGGCACAGCAGGCGCGGTCGACATCAAGACTTCCAGCGGCCATCCGCTGCTGGATGAGTCGGCAAGGAGCGCCGTGCAAGGCTGGCGCTTCAATCCCGCCACCAGCGATGGCAAGCCGATTGCGGAGTGGTATCAAGTTCCCGTTCCGTTTACACTTGAAAACTAATTCATTTCCATCTGACACCATGAATCAAACCCTCGGATTTGCTCATTACTGGGCGCAAGGCGATGCCATTTCGCACTCGGTGGCGTACGCGCTGCTGTTGATGTCGGTCGTCAGCTGGTATTACATTTTTTCCAAATCCTGGAGCTCATGGCGCATTCGACGGAGCGCCGGCGCATTGAACGGATTCTGGAAAGCACCGACCCTGACCGATGCGATTGCCGTCTTGAAGAATGCCGACAGCGAAGACGTCTACACGCCGCTGGCTGCGCAAAGCGCGGAGGCCGCCAATCTCACCAATCAGGCCGGCTCGCTCAATGCGGCCGTGGATCCGGGCGAACTCATCACGCGCACCTTGCGGCAGGAAATCAATCGCGTGTCCTCGCGTCTGGAAAGCGGCCTGACGATACTGGCATCGGTCGGTTCGACCGCGCCCTTCATCGGCCTGTTCGGTACCGTGTGGGGCATCTACCATGCGCTGGTTGCGGTATCGACCACCGGCACGGTGCAGATCGACAAGGTGGCCGGTCCGGTGGGCGAGGCATTGATCATGACGGCACTGGGCCTCGTGGTCGCGATTCCGGCGGTGCTCGCATACAACGCCTTCACCCGCGTCAATCGCGTGACGCTGGCCGAGCTGGATGCGTTTGCGCACGATCTGCATGCCTACCTGACAACCGGCGCGCGCGTCGGCAAATGATTGCGGAGTGAAAAATGGCTTTCGGCGGATTCGACGGCAACAAGCAGCAGGGCCCGATGTCGGACATCAACGTCACGCCCATGGTGGACGTGATGCTGGTGCTGCTGGTGATTTTCATTATTACCGCGCCTCTGTTCACTCATGCGATCAAGCTCGATTTGCCGAATGCGCAATCTGCGGCCGCACCTGAAAAGCCGGAAACGATTTCTCTCTCCATCAACGCGGAAGGTGCCCTTTTCTGGAACAACGACCCGCTCCAGCAGAATGACCTAGGGGCGAAGCTGGCCGCCGCCGCGCAACAACAGCCGCAACCGGAATTGCAGCTGCGTGCCGACAAAAACACGCGCTACGAAGTGATTGCACAGGTGATGTCGGCGGCACAGAGCAGCGGGATGACGAAAATGGGTTTCGTCACCGACGCTAAAGAACCGCCGCAAAAACCATAACAAAATGGCCACGGTTACGTTGGATGGTACGGCGATCACCGATTGGGATGCATTCCATCGGCAATGCAGGACCGCATTCGGCTTTCCGGACTTTTACGGCCGCAACATGAGCGCATGGATCGATTGCCTGTCCGGTCTGCGCGACGATGACGGCATGAGCGGATTCTCGCTGGCGGCTGATGAAGTGTTGCACATTGAAGTGCTCCACTCGCTGGTCTTGCGGCGCGAGGCGCCTGAAATCCTCGGCGCATTGGAAGAATGCACTGCCGAAGTCAACGAACGCTACACCGATAGCGGCGAAAAAACGGCTTTGTCGCTCGTATTGCGCTGATTCCGGCTTGACAATGCGCCCCGCCCGCGTCCTATTCGCCGGGCCGAACCAGTATAATGCTCGGTTCACATCCACTTATTCCGCTTCATCCGTCATGCAAGAAAAATACAGCCCCGCCGACGTCGAGAAATCGGCGCAAGACCACTGGCAAGCCATCGACGCCTACAAGGCGGTCGAACACGCGAAGGACAAGAACGGCAAGAGCAAGCCGAAGTTCTACGCCTGCTCGATGCTGCCCTACCCGTCCGGCAAGCTGCACATGGGCCATGTGCGCAATTACACGATCAATGACGTGATGTACCGCTACCTGCGGATGAACGGCTACAACGTGCTGATGCCGATGGGTTGGGACGCGTTCGGCATGCCCGCCGAAAACGCGGCGATGGCCAACAACGTGCCGCCGGCGCAATGGACCTATTCCAACATCGAGTACATGAAGCAGCAGATGCAGTCGATGGGCTTGGCGATCGACTGGTCGCGCGAGATGACCGCCTGCAAGCCGGAATACTACAAGTGGAACCAGTGGATGTTCCTGAAGATGCTGGAGAAAGGCATCATCTACAAGAAGACCGGCACCGTGAACTGGGACCCGATCGACCAGACCGTGCTCGCCAACGAGCAGGTGATCGACGGTCGCGGCTGGCGTTCCGGCGCGCTGATCGAGAAGCGCGAGATTCCGATGTACTACGCGAAGATCACGTCGTATGCGGAAGAACTGCTTGACCATGTCGACAACAAGCTGCCGGGCTGGCCGGAACGTGTACGCATCATGCAGTCGAACTGGATCGGCAAATCGACCGGCGTTCGCTTCGCATTTCCACACGACGTCAAGGATGCATCCGGCAAGGCGATCAACGACGGCAAGCTGTGGGTCTTCACCACCCGTGCCGACACGATCATGGGCGTGACCTTCTGCGCGGTCGCGCCGGAACATGCATTGGCCACGCACGCCGCCAAGTCGAATCCGGCGCTCGCCGCATTCATCGACGAATGCAAGAAGGGCAGCGTGATCGAAGCCGACATGGCGACGATGGAAAAGAAAGGCATGCCGACCGGTTTGTTCGTCACGCATCCGCTGACAGGCGAGCAGGTTGAAGTCTGGGTCGGCAACTACGTGCTGATCACCTACGGCGACGGCGCGGTGATGGGCGTGCCGGCACACGACGAGCGTGATTTCGCCTTTGCGAAAAAATACAGCCTGCCGATCAAGCAGGTCATCGCCGTCGAAGGCAAGACCTACTCAACCGATGCCTGGGAGGAATGGTACGCAGACAAGGAAAACGGCCGCTGCATCCATTCCGGAGAATACGATGGCTTGAGCTATCAGGCCGCAGTCGATGCGATTGCCGCCGACCTCGGTGCCAAGGGCATCGGCGAAAAGAAGATCACCTACCGCCTGCGCGACTGGGGCATCTCGCGCCAGCGCTACTGGGGCACGCCGATCCCGATCATCCACTGTGCCACTTGCGGCGACGTGCCGGTGCCGGAAAAGGATTTGCCGGTGGTGCTGCCGGAAGACTGCGTGCCGGACGGCACCGGCAACCCGCTCAACAAGCACGAGAAGTTCCTGCATGTCGACTGCCCGCAATGCGGCAAGCCGGCACGTCGTGAAACCGACACGATGGATACCTTCGTCGATTCATCCTGGTACTACATGCGTTATTGCTCGCCGGGCAGCAATGACGCGATGGTCGATGCGCGCAACGATTACTGGATGCCGATGGATCAATACATCGGCGGTATTGAGCATGCTGTGTTGCATTTGCTTTACGCACGCTTCTGGACCAAGGTCATGCGCGACTTCGGCCTGCTCAAATTCGATGAGCCCTTTGTCAACTTGCTGACGCAAGGCATGGTGCTGAACGAAACCTACTTCCGCGAAGATGCCACCGGCAAGAAGACCTGGTTCAATCCGGCGGATGTCGAATTGACCTTCGACGACAAGGGACGACCGGTATCCGCAATACTGAAGTCGGACGGCAAGCCGGTAGAGCTCGGCGGCACCGAAAAAATGTCGAAGTCGAAGAACAACGGCATCGACCCGCAGGCGCAGATCGATCAGTACGGCGCGGATACCGCGCGCCTGTTCACGATGTTCGCCTCGCCGCCGGAACAGACGCTGGAATGGTCGGGGTCCGGCGTGGAAGGCGCAAACCGTTTCCTTCGACGTCTATGGGCTTTTGCTCATGTACAGACGGCGCGTGTTGCCGCAACAACGGCCATGGATTTTGCCGGCCTGCCGGAAACGCACAAGGCGCTGCGCCGCGAAATTCACAAGATCCTGCAACAAGCCGACCACGACTTCAAGCGCATTCAGTACAACACCGTCGTATCCGCGTGCATGAAGATGCTGAACACGCTCGAAGCCGCCAAGCTGGATGATTCCGCAGAATCCAATGCAGTCATCGCCGAAGGCTTGTCGATCTTCCTGCGCGTGCTGAATCCGGTTGCACCGCATATCACCCACGTACTGTGGCAGGAGCTTGGCTTTGCAAAGACCCATGGCGACATCCTCGATGCCCCATGGCCGCAGGTCGATGCCGCCGCATTGGAGCAGGCCGAAATCGAACTGATGGTGCAAGTCAACGGCAAGCTGCGCGGCAGCGTCAAGATAGCGAAGGATGCCGACAAGGCCGCCATCGAGGCCGCCGCGCTGGCCAATGAAAACGTGAAAAAATTTGTCGAAGGCACGCCGAAGAAAATCATCGTCGTGCCCGGCAAGCTGATCAACATCGTGGCCTGACCGCTAAAACTCCCATGAGACTTCGCATCGCTTATGCATTCGCCCTGATCGCAGTGCTGACCTTGTCGGCATGCGGTTTTCAACTGCGCGGCGCGAGCAGCACGCAATTGCCGTTCAAGTCGATCTATATTGGTTTGGCGGACAATTCCCCTTTGGGTAGCGAATTGAGGCGTTACATCCGCGCCAGCGGCGATACCGTGATCGTGACTGATCAGAAGGCGGCGGAAGCTAACCTGGAAGTGCTGTCGGAGCTGCGGGAAAAGGCCATCCTCTCGCTAAACAGCCAGGGGCGCGTGCGCGAGTACACGCTCTACTACAAGTTCCTGTTCCGCGTGAAAGACAGCAAGGGGCAGGAATTGATGCCCGCCACCGACATCACGCTCAAGCGCGACATCAGCTTCAACGAATCGCAGGTGATGGCGAAGGAACTGGAAGAACAGATGCTGTACCGCGAAATGCAATCCGACCTCGTGCAGCAGATTCTGCGGCGACTGTCCGCGCTGAAATCGGCGTAACGGAACATCACGATGCAACTGCGGCACGACGCTCTCGACGCACATCTGGCGAAGACGCTTGCGCCACTGTACGTGATCACCAGCGACGAGCATCTGCTGGCACTGGAGGCGGCGGATCGCATTCGCAAGGCGGCGCGCACGCAGGGACTTTCCGAGCGCGAAGTGCTGGTCGTCGAACGTAGCTTCAAGTGGGGCCAACTGCTCGCAGCCAATCAATCGCAGTCTCTGTTCGGCGACCGCAAGCTGATCGAATTGCGCATCCCGACCGGCAAGCCCGGCAAGGATGGCGGACAGGCATTGCAGGAATATGCGAACGCCTTGAGCCCGGACAATGTCACGCTGATCACGCTGCCGAAACTCGACTGGCAGGCGCAGAAAAGCGCATGGGTGGCGACGCTGCAGCAGGCCGGCGTCTACATCGACATTCCGCTGGTGGAGCGGGCGCAGTTGCCGGCGTGGATAGGTGGGCGTCTGGCGGCGCAGCGTCAAAGCGCCGACCGCCAGGCCATCGACTTCATCGCCGACCGCGTCGAGGGCAATCTGCTGGCGGCGCATCAGGAGATACAAAAGCTCGCGCTGCTGCACCCCGAAGGCAAGTTGAGCTTCGAGCAGATACACGACGCGGTGCTGAATGTCGCACGCTACGACGTGTTCAAGCTGAACGAGGCGATGCTGACCGGCGACGTCGCGCGGCTGGTGCGCATGATCGAGGGATTGAAGGGCGAAGGCGAGGCGCTGCCGCTGGTGCTGTGGGCGATGGCGGAGGAAATCCGCACCTTGCTGAAGCTGAAATCCGGCACGGCGCAAGGTCGCCCGCTAGGCGCGTTGCTGAAGGAATACCGCATCTGGGGTCCGCGCGAGCGCCTGATGGAACCAGCGCTGCGCCGCCTCAAGTTGTCGACGCTGGAAGCCGCGCTGCAGGAAGCGGCGCAAATCGATAAGATGGTCAAGGGCCTGCGCGCCAAGGCGTTTGCCGGCGATGCGTGGGATGCGTTGCTGCAGCTTGGGCTGAAAGTGGCCCGATAGCAGCCAGCAGGGCGAGTCCCGCCCGTCAATGAACACATGCGCGGCGGGTGGAACCTGCCCTACCGAATCACCTCACTCCTATGTCGAATATGGACATCAAGCACTACATGAACGAAGTTGGCCAGCGCGCCCGCAAGGCATCGCGCGCCATGGCCAAGGCCGACACCGGCGCGAAGAATCGCGCCTTGTTGCTGATCGCCGTCGCCATCCGGCGCGATGCCGACACCCTGCGCGCAGCCAACCAGCGCGACCTGGAAACCGCGCGCGGCAATGGCCTTGCGCCGGCAATGCTGGATCGCTTGACCCTTTCCGACAAGGCAATCGCGACGATGGCCGAAGGTCTGGAACAGATCGTGTCCCTGCCTGATCCGATTGGCGAAGTGTCCAATATGAAGTACCGTCCGACCGGCATCCAGGTCGGACAGATGCGCGTGCCGCTCGGCGTGATCGGCATCATTTACGAGGCGCGGCCGAACGTGACGGTCGATGCGGCAGGCCTGTGCATCAAGAGCGGCAACTCGACCATCCTGCGCGGCGGTTCGGAGGCGATCCACTGCAATCAGGCGCTGGCGAAACTGGTGAAGGAAGGCCTTGCCGGTGCCGGACTGCCGGAAGATGCGGTGCAGATCGTCGAAACCACCGATCGCGCCGCCGTCGGCGAATTGATCACCATGCCGCAATACGTGGACGTGATCGTGCCGCGCGGCGGCAAGGGCTTGATCGAGCGCCTGATGAAGGAATCGAAAGTGCCGATGATCAAGCACCTCGATGGCATCTGCCACGTGTACATCGACGACAAGGCCGACATCGAAAAGGCGCTGAAGATCGCGTTCAACGCGAAATGCCATCGCTACGGCACCTGCAACACGATGGAAACGCTGCTGGTGGCGCGCGGCATCGCCCCGCAGGTATTGCCAAAGCTGGCCGAGCTGTATGGTACGAAGGAAGTCGAACTGCGCGGCGACGACGAAGCGCGCAGGATTCTCGCCGGCTATCCGCATCTGGCGGCAGCAACCGAGGAAGACTGGCGCACCGAGTACCTCGCCGCAATCCTCGCCGTGAAGATCGTCGAGGATGTCACCGAAGCGATCGACCACATCAACGCTTTTTCGTCGCAACATACCGATGCCATCGTGACCGAAGACTACAGCCGCGCCATGCGCTTCCTGCGCGAAGTCGATTCCGCGTCGGTGATGGTCAATGCCTCGACGCGTTTCGCCGACGGTTTCGAATACGGACTGGGTGCCGAGATCGGCATCTCGAACGACAAGCTGCATGCGCGTGGCCCGGTCGGCTTGGAAGGGCTGACCTCGTTGAAGTATGTCGTGTTCGGGCATGGAGAAGTGCGTGAATAACATGCATACGGAGTGCAGCCTTGCAAGGCTGCACCGTTACGCAGGCGCGGGGCATTGCTCCGCGAAACCCCTGCTCCGCCACGGCGAAGTACGCAAGTAACACATCTGCCGGGATACATATGCTCTGGGTCAAATCGCTGCACATCGTCTTTGTCGCATCATGGTTCGCGGGTCTGTTCTATCTGCCGCGCATCTTCGTCAACCTCGCGCAGGAGACCGATGCTGCGGCCACGGCGCGCCTCTTGCTGATGGCGCGCAAGCTGTATCGCTTCATGGGCATGCTCGCCATTCCCGCGCTGGTGTTCGGCCTGTGGCTGTGGCTCGGTTACGGTATCGGTAAAGGTCCGGGCAACGGCTGGCTGCATGCGAAGCTGGCGATCGTCGTGCTGCTGATCGGCTATCACCACGGCTGCGGCGTGTTGCTGAAGAAATTCGAGAGCGGGCGCAACACACGCAGCCACACCTGGTATCGCTGGTTCAATGAATTTCCCGTTCTGGGCTTGCTCGGTGCCGTCGTGCTGGTGGTCGTCAAGCCATTCTGACCATTTCCATCGGAGCCGTCATGGCTAAAACCTGTGAATACTTTTTCGCCCCGCAATCGCCGTGGGCGTATCTCGGACATCAGCGCTTCGTCGATTTGACGGCGAAGCATGGTGTACAGATCGAGATCAAGCCTTGCGACCTCTCCAGGGTCTTTACCGTGTCCGGCGGCTTGCCGCTGGCCAGGCGCGCGCCGCAGAGACAGGCATACCGGCTGGTCGAGTTGAAGCGCTGGAGTGAACACCTCGGCATGCCACTCAATCTGCAGCCGAAGCATTTCCCCGTGCCGGCCGAACCCGCCGCGAAGTTCATCATTGCGACAAAGCTTGCGCATGGCACAGACGCGGCCCTGGCGCTCACAGGCGCAGTCATGCGCGCCTTGTGGGCGGAGGAGAAAAACATCGCCGACGCGGATACGCTGGCCGCCATCGGACTCGCGTGCGGTCATGACGGCAGGATGCTGCTGAAATCCGCCGAGACGACGAGCGTGCAGAGCGAGTACGACCGCTTTACCGACGAAGCCATTGCGGCGAATGTCTTCGGCTCTCCCTGGTACGTCGTGGATGGCGAAAGCTTCTGGGGCCAGGATAGATTGGATTTTGTCGAGCGGGCTTTCGCAAAATAGACGATTACCGCGTGGGCATTGCGTGCCCACGCTACGACTGTGTATCGCTTCGGCGCATGCCGAAATAACGATCAGATTGATTTACCACGGATAAAGGGTTCTCCATGTCACATTCATTTTTCTGTCCCTGCCCGCGCGGTCTGGAAGCCGCGCTGGCGGAAGAACTGGGCGAAATCGCGCAGCAAAGCAGGACGCTGAACATTCACAATCAAGTACCGGGCGGCGTGCATTGCTCCGGTGCATTGACCGATGCGTATCGCATCAACCTGCATTCGCGCATCGCCTCGCGCGTGCTGCTGCGCATTGCGCATGGCAGCTACGTCAACGAGAACGACATCTACGACCTCGCGCTCGCGCAGCCGTGGGAAGACTGGTTCAGCCTCAAGCACACTATCCGCGTCGATGTCACCGCCGTGAAGTCGCCGTTGAAGAGCCTGGAATTCACGACGCTCAAGATCAAGGATGCGGTCTGCGACCGTTTCCGTGATCAGTATTCGGAACGGCCTTCAGTCAATACAAAAACACCGGACATGCGCATCGTCGGCTTCCTCGATGCCCGCACCTTCACCCTGTATCTGGACACCTCCGGCGAGGCGCTGTTCAAGCGCGGCTGGCGGATGGAGACGGGCGACGCGCCGCTGCGCGAAAATCTCGCGGCGGGATTGTTGCGCGTGGCGGGATGGAAGCCGGGCATGACGCTGTTCGATCCGATGTGCGGCTCCGGCACCATTCTTGCCGAGGCGGCACAGATCGTGGCGGGTGTTCCGCCGGGCGCGCGGCGCAATTTTGCGTTTGAAAAATTCAATGATTTCGACTCCGCCGAGTGGCAGGCGATCAAGGGCAGCTTCAAACCCAATCCGATTCCGACCACGCCCACGATCTTCGGCAGCGACATTTCCGGCGACATGATCACCATGGCGCGCCACAACCTGCGCAATGCGGGTGTCATGTTTGACGTGCCATTGAAGCAGATCGAGGCGCAGGAAGTGAAACCGCCCGCAGAGACACCTGGCATCATCCTCACCAACCCGCCCTACGGCGAGCGCATCGGCGTGCGTGGCGACAGCACGCAGGAAGCCGATGAGATGACCGCAGCGTTTTACAGCGCGTTCAGCAAGACATTGAAGCAGCGTTTTGCAGGCTGGCAGGTGTTCCTGTTCACCGCCGACCTCGGCGTGCCGAAACTCTTGCGCCTGAAGGAGTCGCGCAAGACGCCGTTCTTCAACGGCGCGCTGGAATGCCGGCTGTTCCGCTTCGACATGGTGGCCGGGTTCAATCGCCGCGAAGAAGCCAAGCCGAAAGCCGACTGAGCGAACGGAGCGCAAGGCTCCTGACACAACGCTGTCAGGAGCCCTCCCGCATGATACGTCCCATGCCATGTGGCATTTCAACGTACAGGAGCGCATCATGCAGACAAAAATCAACTGGTTCGAAATCCCTTCCCGCGACTTTTCCCGTGCCGTGTCGTTCTACGAATCGATCTTCGACTGCAAGCTGAAAATCGAAGAAACCGGCGGCCCCCGGATGGGCATCTTTACCACGCTGGACGAAGATAGCGTCGGCTGCGTGATTCATGGCGAGCATTTCGCGCCGAGCGCGCACGGCCCGGTGCTCTATCTTGATGCCACCGGATCGCTCGATGCCATCCTGGCGCGCATCGAACCGGCGGGCGGCCATATCGCGATGGAGAAAATGGAACTGCCGCGCAACCTCGGCTTCATTGCGAATTTCATCGACACCGAAGGTAACCGACTGGCGCTGCACGCCCAGAACTGAGATACCGGGATGCGCTGGACGGCGCTGCGCACATTTGCCAGAATGCAATGATGAATGCACAACGCCTGTCCGACCTGCGCAATCTCGGGCCGAAGTCCGAAGCCATGCTTCGTGCCATCGGCATCCGCACGCTCGAAGAGCTCGCGACACGCGGAGTGCGTATCTGATGCGCCGCGCCGACCGCCTGTTCCAGATCGCCCAGTACCTGCGCGGTCGACGCCTGACTACCGCCAGGCAACTGGCCGACTGGCTCTCGGTTTCCGAACGCACGATTTACCGTGACATCCGCGACCTGTCGCTGTCCGGCGTGCCGGTGGAAGGCGAAGCGGGCGTCGGCTATCGCATCAAGGCCGGATTCGATTTGCAACCGCTCATGTTTTCTTCCAACGAAATCGATGCACTGGTGATCGGCATGCGCATGGTGCAGGCCTGGGGTGGGCCGCAACTGGCTGCCTCCAGCGCCGCCGCACTAGCCAAGATCACGCTCGCGCTGCCGAAGGAGAAACGCGATTTTGTCGAGGCAACGCCGTTGTTTGCCCCCGCCTTTCACATCGATCCGAAACACGGCGAACGTCTGGAAACGATCCGGCAGGCGGCGGGCGAGCACCGCAAACTGCAGCTGGATTATGTCGATGCGCAGGGCCGAGGTTCGCGCCGCGTCGTGTGGCCGCTGGCGCTGTATTTCTGGGGCGGCGGCTGGTCGATTGCCGCGTGGTGTGAAATGCGCGGCAATTTCCGCAACTTCCGGCTGGACCGTGTTCAGACCCTCGATGTCGGAGAAGTGTATCCCGCTCAGGAAGGCAGGCGGCTGGCCGATTTCGTGCGCGCGATGCAGCGGGAAAACAGCGGCTCGCGCAACGGCGGCAAGGCCTGAATCAGGCTTTCACCGGATACCGGCTGGGAATGGCAATCCGGTTCCAGGCGTTGATCACGACACAGAGCCATTCGACCGCCGCGATTTCCTCGTTCGACAGCGCCGCAGCAGCTTGCGCATAGACCGAGTCCGGTACCTGCCCGTCCGCAATCATCGTTACCGCTTCGCAAAGCGCAAGGGCTGCCTGCTCCTTTTCATCGAAATACTGTGTCTCGCGCCATGCGGGCAGGACGCTGATGCGGTCGCTGGATTCGCCGCTGGCGAGCGCATCGCGCGTATGGAGCCTGACGCAATACGCGCATTGGTTCAGCTGCGATGCGCGCAGTCGCAGCAGGTGCACAAATCCATCGGCAATCCCGGCCGACGCAGCGTATTCGCCGGCTTGCCGGTCGAGGGTGATGACGGTCTGGTACAGCTCCGGTGCAGCCTTGCCCAGGTTGACTCTCTTTTCCATGCAGCAGCTCCTTTCGGGTCGCAAATTCGATATGGTACGGCGCTTGTCGCCTCCCTGCCCCGACAGCATATCGTGCAGGATTGCGCTATTCTTGTCTCTTTACAAAAGCCATCACAGGAGATGAATCATGCTGCAGGCAGTCAAAGGGCTTCCCAAACTCAACGACTCCGCATTGCTGCGCAATCAGGCATATCTGAACGGCGCATGGATCAGCGGCACGAATGCATTCGATGTGACCAATCCGGCCGATGGAGTGACCATCGCCTCCGTGCCCAACCTTGGCGCGGCTGAAACGCAAAGCGCCATCGATGCGGCGAATGCCGCCTTCCCTGCCTGGTCCGCGAAGACGGGCAAGGAACGCGCCACCGTCCTGCGCAAATGGTTCGACCTGATGATTGCCCATGCCGACGATCTGGCGGCATTGATGACCGCGGAGCAAGGCAAGCCCCTGGTGGAAGCCAAGGGCGAAGTCGTGTACGGCGCGAGCTTCATTGAATGGTTTGCAGAGGAAGCCAAGCGCGTGTCGGGCGATGTGATGTCGTCGACCTGGTCCGACAAGCGCATGGTTGTCATCCGCCAGGCGATTGGCGTATGTGCCGCAATTACGCCATGGAACTTCCCGATTGCGATGATCACGCGCAAGGTTGCGCCGGCGATTGCTGCGGGCTGCACCATCGTCATCAAGCCGGCCGAGCAAACGCCGCTGTCGGCCCTGGCCCTCGCGGAGCTGGCGCATCGCGCCGGCTTGCCGGCTGGCGTGATCAACATCGTCACCGCCGATTCGGAACGCTCGATCGAAGTCGGCAAGGTGCTGTGCGACAGTCCGGTCGTGCGCCATCTCTCCTTCACCGGATCGACGCCGGTCGGCCGCATCCTGATGCAGCAATCCGCGCCGACCGTGAAGAAGCTGGCGCTGGAACTCGGCGGCCATGCGCCCTTCATCGTGTTCGAGGATGCCGATCTCGACGCCGCGGTCGAAGGCGCGCTGGCATCGAAGTATCGCAACGCCGGCCAGACCTGCGTCTGCACCAACCGCTTCTATGTTCATGAATCGATTTACGACGCCTTCGTCGCGAAACTGGCGGCGGGCGCGGCAAGAATCCAGGTGGGGAACGGTTTCGAAAAAGGCGTGCTGCAGGGACCATTGATCGACGAGCAAGCCGTCGCCAAGGTTGAGGACCATGTCTCCGATGCCGTGGCAAAAGGCGCGAAGGTGCTTGCCGGCGGCAAGGCGCACACGCTCGGCGGCCGTTTCTACGAGCCGACTGTATTGGCTAACGTCACCGGCGACATGAAGATCATGCGCGAGGAAACCTTCGGGCCGGTGGCGGCAGTCGCTAAATTCCGGACGGAAGAGGAAGTGGTGGCCGCGGCCAACGATACCGAATTCGGACTGGCGAGCTATTTCTACTCGCGCGACATCGGCCGCGTCTGGCGCGTGGCTGAAAAGCTGGAATACGGCATGGTCGGTATCAACACTGGCCTCATCTCGAATGAAGTCGCGCCGTTCGGTGGTGTCAAGCAATCCGGTCTGGGACGCGAAGGGTCGAAGTACGGTATCGATGAATATCTGGAAATGAAATATCTGTGCATGGGCGGCATTTGATCGCCGATCGGACATCACCAATGAAAAGCCGCCGGGCAATCCGGCGGCTTTTTTCTTTCGGGTTCAACGCACGCATGAACGCCATGTGCCTTTGGCAGTCGTACGACTATCGACAGAAACCCGTGGCCTCAAATGAACGCAACGATCTGCAAGGCGATTGAAGAGAAGCGCGTCCTTGAACTGCGCTATCACGGCTATTCCCGCATCGTCGAGCCGCATATCCATGGAGAGGATAAAAACGGCGACGAAGTCGTGCGCTGTTATCAACTGGCCGGTGGCAGCGAGAGCGGCGAACGCGCGGGGTGGAAATTGCTCAAGATCAAGGATGCGGTTCTCGTTCATCTGACCGAAACACCTTTTGTCCCGCGCCCGGAATACAAGCGGGACGACAAGGTGGTCATCGATGTCTTTTGCCGGATATGACGCATCACGGCAGTTTCCGGATTTGTATCGGGGAACGCGTCCGTTTAGCGCGTCATTCCCGGCGCAATGGGAATCTGCAACGACGGCAGCCATGCCCTTGTTCGAGATTCCTCACTGCATTCGGAATGACGGAATTGCTTGCGACTGTTCAGCATTCGCCAGTCGCGCCGCAATCGCTCACCGGAAAAACATCTGCCGCAAGGCAAAGGTGTAATCCGCCTCGGCCGCCATCAATATCACCAGTACCAGCAGGCACAGGGGCGGCACGAGGATCGCATACACCAGCGACAGTCTCTCCCATGCCATGTGCATGAAGATGGCCACGATGAGCCCTGCCTTCAGCAGCATGAAGAGGATGATCAGGCTCCATCTCAGATAACCCTGGAATTGAAAGTAATCCACCAGATACGACAGCGTGCTGAGAACGAACAGCAGCCCCCAGATCTTGAGGTACAGGCTGATCGGATGTTGTTGTCCGCTGTGGGAAGTCATGGCCACCTCACCAGAGATAGAACAGCGCAAAGATGAATACCCAGACCAGATCGACGAAGTGCCAGTAGAGCCCGGCAATTTCCACGATCTGATAGTTGCCGCTCTTTTCGTAACGGCCGCGCAATACGCGCAGCGCCACGACGAGCAGATAGATCACGCCGGCGGACACATGCAGACCGTGGAAGCCGGTGATCATGAAAAAGGCGGAACCGAACTGCGCCGCGCCCATCGGGTTGCCCCACGGCCGCACGCCTTCGACGATCAGCTTGGTCCATTCGAAAGCCTGCATGCCGACGAAGGCGGCCCCCAGAAAGGCGGTGGCAAGCATCAACAGCGCCGTCTTCATGCGGTCGCGCCGGTAGGCGAAGTTGACCGCCATCGCCATCGTGCCGCTGCTGGTGATCAACACGAAGGTCATGATCGCGATCAGGAGCAGCGGCACTTCGACGCCACCGACGTGGAGCGCAAACACTTCGCTCGGATTGGGCCAAGGCGCGGTGGTGGCGATGCGCACCGTCATGTAGCCGATCAGGAAGCTGCTGAAGACGAAGGTATCGGAGAGCAGGAAAATCCACATCATCGCCTTGCCCCACGATACCTGGAAGGCTTGCTGATCGGACGACCAGTCGGCCACCAGTCCGCGCAGGCCGCCGAACGATGGTTTCGATGTTTCCGGCGATGGAGACAGTAGCGCGCTCATGGGTCCTCCGTGGTTGTCAGCGCGTGCCGCAGATGGCGCGCACGATTTCCGGCGTGAGCCAGCCCAGCGTGGCGAACAGCACCACCCATACCGCCAGCAGAAAATGCCAGTAGCGCGCGCACAGCGCGATGGTGCTGGCGGTTCGTACCGGATCATGCGGCACGGCACTGCGCGGCATGTGATGGACGGTGATCGCCCATCCTGCCAGGCCACCGATCACGTGCAGGCCGTGCATCGCCGTCAGCAGGTAGAAGAAGCTGCCCGCAGGATTGCCGACCGGCATGACACGATTGGCCAGCAGCGCCTGCCACGCCCACAGCTGCACGCAGAGGAAGGCAAGCGCGCAGATGCCGCCTGTCAGCACCAGAAAATGCGCGCGCTGCCAGCGCGCGTCACGCGCCGCCGAACTCGCCTGCTGCAGCGTCACGCTGCCTGCCACCAGCAGTGCGGTACTGAGCCACAGCTGCCACGGCATCGCGATCGGAGACCAGTCGGCGGCATCCATGCGCATCGCGTACGACAGGATGAAAAGCGCGAACAAGGTGGTCGCGACGCCGATGAAGAACCACAAGGCGACGCCGGAAGGCGAGCCGCGATGATTGCGGTTCGAACCGGCGGCATGCGAAGGCCCCGGCTCGCCCGGGCCTTCGCGGTCGCGCCGCGTGTCTTTCAGGATGGTGGTTGCCGCATTGATGCCAGTCATGCCAATGCCTCCTTGCCGTGCGGCTCGGGTTCCGCGCCGCCGGCTTCGGGCGGCGCATTCTGCGCGATGAAATCCTCCGGCGCACCGGGAACGCTGTACGCATACGCCCAGCGATAGACGATGGGCAGATGCGGCCCCCAATTGCCATGCACCGGCGGCGTATCGGGGGTCTGCCATTCCAGCGATGCCGCGCGCCACGGATTGCCGTCGGCGCGCCTGCCGCGAAACGCGCTCCATACCAGATTGAAGACGAACACGAGTTGTGCCGTGGCGACGATCAGCGCGACCACGGTGATGAAGGTATTGAGCGCATGCGCAGAAGGCGGGATGAATTCGTACTGATCGAAGGAATAGTAGCGGCGCGGCATGCCGAGGATGCCGAGGTAGTGCATGGGAAAGAAGATCGCATAGGTGCCGAGGAAGGTAATCCAGAAATGCAGCTTGCCCAGCGTGTCGTTCAGCATGCGGCCGGTCACCTTGGGATACCAGTGATAGAGACCGCCGAACACCACGAGGATCGGCGCGACGCCCATCACCATGTGGAAATGCGCGACGACGAAATAGGTATTGGACAAGGGAATGTCCACACTCACATTGCCGAGGAACAATCCGGTCAGGCCGCCGATGGCGAAGGTGCAGATGAAGGCCAGCGCGAACAGCATCGGCACCGATAGATGGATGTCGCCGCGCCACAGCGTCAGCAGCCAGTTGTAGACCTTGATCGCGGTGGGCACGGCAATGATCAGTGTGGTGGTCGCGAAGAAGAAACCGAAATACGGATTCATGCCCGACACGAACATGTGATGCGCCCACACCACCACCGACAGTATGCCGATGGCGAGAATCGCCCACACCATCATGCGGTAGCCGAAGATGCTCTTGCGCGCATGCACGCTGATCAGATCGGACACGATGCCGAAGGCCGGCAGCGCGACGATGTAGACCTCCGGATGGCCGAAGAACCAGAACAGGTGCTGGAACAGCAGCGGACTTCCACCCTTGTAATCCGTCACCTGCCCCATCGACACCAGCGCGGGCATGAAGAAGCTGGTGCCGAGCGTCTTGTCGAGCAGCATCATCACGCCGCTGACGAACAGCGCCGGAAAGGCCAGCAGCGCGAGGATGGTGGCGACGAAAATTCCCCACACCGTGAGCGGGATGCGCAACAGCGTCATGCCTTCGGTGCGCGCCTGCAACACGGTGGTGACGTAGTTCAAGCCGCCCATGGTCGCGGCGACGATGAAGATCACCAGCGACACCAGCATCAGGATGATGCCCCACTCATGGCCCGGCGTTCCCGCCAGGATCGCCTGCGGCGGATACAACGTCCAGCCCGCGCCGGTGGGTCCGCCCGGCACGAAGAAGCTCGCCATCAGCACCAGCACCGACAGCAGATAGACCCAGAAGCTCAGCATGTTGAGATACGGGAACACCATGTCGCGCGCGCCGACCATCAACGGAATCAGGTAGTTGCCGAAACCGCCGAGGAACAGCGCGGTCAGCAGATAGATCACCATGATCATGCCGTGCATGGTCATGAACTGGTAGTAATGCGCCGCGTCGATGGACGGAAAGCGGCCGGGAAAACCGAGCTGCAGCCGCATCAGATTCGACAGCGCGACGCCGACCAGGCCGACGAGGATCGCGACCGTCGCATACTGCACCGCGATCACCTTGTGATCCTGGCTCCAGACGTATTTGGTCCAGAACGATTGCGGCGCATGATGCCCATCGTCCCTTGCGTGTTCGGCGTGATCCATGTCTTTCCTCCTGATTGCTGCGTCTCATCGCTGCGTCTTTTGCACGGGCGGCGGCGTCCCTCCGGAAAGGGATTCGATGTAGGCCACCAGCGCGGCCAGTTCATCGTCGGTCAGCTCCACCTTCGGCATGATCGGCTGGTAGCCCTTGACGACTTGCGCCTGCGGGTCGCGGATCGCCTTCTTCAGGTACGCGTTGTCGGCCATCACGCTGGAACCGTCGGCCATCGTTCCGGGCTTGCCGGACATCCCTTTCCAGGTCGGTCCGACGCCCGGGCTGCCATCGATCGAGTGGCAGGCGATGCAACCCTTGGTTTGCGCCAGCATCTTGCCCTTTGCCTGCGTGGTATCGGCCGGCAGCGCGCCGGCAGTGGTGCCGCCGGTTCCCGGTTTCGCCTTCGCCATGGCGAAGGTCGGCTGCTCCTTCAGCCATGCCGAAAACGTCGCCTGATCCTCCACCACGACGATGCCGCGCATGTTGGAGTGGCCGACGCCGCACAATTGCGCGCACATGATTTCATAACGGCCGGGCTTGGTCGGCGTGAACCAGAACGACGTCACCATGCCCGGCACCATGTTCATGCGGGCGCGGAATTGCGGCACGTAGAAATCGTGCAGCACATCGTGCGACCGCAGCAGTATCCTGACCGGTTTGTTCAGCGGCAGATGCACTTCATTGCCATTGACGAGCACATTGTCATGACCGGCGGGATCGTCGGGATCGAGCCCGAAGGGATTGTCGGCGCTGAAGAAGCGCGCATCGCTCGCCCCCAGCTTGCCGTCCGCGCCCGGGAAGCGAAAGCGCCATTGCCATTGCTGCCCCAGCACTTCGAGCTCGATCGCATCGCGCGGCGCATTGATGTATTCCGCATAGACGAACAGTCCCGGCGCGAGCAGCGCCATGATGCCGACCGTCGTGATGCCGATCAGCCAGCGCTCCAGTTTGCGATTGTCGGGTTCGTATGCCGCGCGATGGCCGACGTGCTTGCCGGCGCGATGGCGATAGCGCACCAGCGTGTAGACCACGAACAGGTTGATGAGGACGAAGAAGATGCCGGTGATAATCAGCGTGATCGTCAGCGTATCGTCCATCTGCTGCCAGTTCGATGCAAGCGGCGTCGCCTGCCACGGACTGAGAAAGTGGAACAGCACCGAGCCGAGAACGACAACGACAAGCGCAACAGCCATCGCCATACCAGTCCCCTTGCTTGCACGCGCAAGCCGCAGAAGCGAATCTCGACGTCCTGCATGCCGCACTGCCACGCGGGCCATCATGCGAAAGCGGACGGAAGGCGTTGGCCATCCGTCCACCGTGGCCGCACCGTCCGGTATCGGCGCAGCGTAATTGTCAGCGCGCGGCGTTTTGCTAGCGCTCGATCCTGCCCAGGTACCAATACATGGCCGCCGCAGCCATGCCGAAAATCATGTGAGCCAGCATCGTCGCCGAACCGCGCAGGTCGGCAAACCATGGGTAGTACGTCACCATCACGTAGAAGTTGATTACGTAGATGACGACGCCGAGCACCGCACCGACCAGCAGCACCATGCTCAGATTGTCGTCAAGGTGAAAGCCGGTGATGATCGCGGCCACGACGAGGCCGGAGAAGATTCCCAGGATGTAATGAATGACGAGTGCAACGGACACGATGCCGACGTTGAATTCAGTCATCGAACGCAAGGCATCCTGGCCCATCGCGATGGCGGCGATCTTGTGGGTAGTGATCCAGGGATTTCCCCCGATCTCGGTGGCGGACCATAGCAGCTCGAGCACCATCAGGATCGCGCCGGCGACAAACCCGGCCACGGCGCCGGCAAGCCAGTCTGGCCGGCCGGTCTCAAGGCGATTCGAACGCACACGAAGTTCCATGGCGACCTCCCGCAGAATACGCTTAGAGCGTCTAACAAAATGATTCTGAGGGTGTTGCGCCGCCTTGCCGTACAGGTCGTACTGTCTGCGGCGGCGCGCCTACTCAGAACCGCTTCGCTTCATTTTGTTAGACGCTCTTATGGTTTCAATCCGAATGCCGCAACGCCGACATCAATTCTTGAATGCGTGAATGCGGAACCGGATTGTCGATTGTCAACTGTTCACGGAAAAACCGGAATATGCGGTTCCTCGCCGCTGAATCGAATTTCCGGATGACGCTGCGCCATCATTCGTTCGATCTCATCGACGCGCCGCGCCGGCACGTCCGCAATCAACAGTATCTTGCCCTTCTCGATCTCCGGATAGAACGCGTTGAGCCGCGTATTCGGGATCGCGGCCGCCACCATGCTTGCGGCCCAGCCACCGAACACAAGACCGCCGAACGCGATCAGCACGACGACCGCCGCCTCGGACGATTTGGCCGGTATGTCGAAATAGAAGACGACGATTGCACCGATCAGCATGCCGAGCAACCCGCCGGCGATCATGCCGTTGCCGGCGCCATGCACGATGTCGGTCTTTTGCAGAAAGTTGGCTTCCGGCATGTCATGCGGAAGCGGTGCACCGTTGGTCAGAAAATGCAGATGTCTTTGCTCGATCCTGTTCAACAGCATATCGTCCAGCGACCGCCTGGCGCTCTGCAGATCGGGAAGCAAATAGTAGAGTCGATGCCTCATGAGCAACTCCTGTGACTGGGCAATCACGATTCAGTATATGCAGTTTTATCCTGCTTTCAATCTTTGACAAAAGATGCGCGCAGACATTCAATGAAAACTTTGCACAGCATCAAAAGCAGGAGTTCCGGAGTGCCGACGATAGGCTAGGCAGCGTGAAAAACGGTTTGGAACTATCCTGTGGGAATCATGAATTGCGGCAATGAATCGCTGCCATGCTGTCATGGATGGAGAACGGCGGGCTGGCGATGGCCATGCCTGCAAAGACTGTCAGCCGGCAAGTTTCGTTTGCGTCATTCGCACGCCCGAATCAAGGCGACGTCTGCATCCCGTATGCAGGCATCACTGACCGGCGCCTGCGCCGACAAGAAATACCGAACCCAGAATTGCACAGAAAGAACACATCGTGCCGCCAAGTTCCTCCACGAATCCCGACCCGGATTCATCCTCGCCAAAACTCCCCGGCCCAAACGCGCTGGCGCTCATGCTGGCCGCGCTGTCGATGCTCGGCCCCTTCGCCGTCGACACCTATCTGCCCGCCTTCCCCGACATTCAAGCATCGCTGAATGCAAGCCCGATCGAAGTGCAGCAGACGCTGACCGCATACATGCTCTCCTTCGCCGTGATGATCCTGTGGCATGGCGCACTGGCCGATGCGTTCGGGCGGCGCAACATCATTCTCGGCTCGCTCGCGGTATTCGCGGTGGCGACGCTCGGTTGCGCGGCCTCGCACAGCGTGCAGTACCTGTGGGCCTTTCGCATCCTGCAAGGCATCTCCGCAGGCGCAGGCGTCGTGATCGGACGCGCCATCGTGCGCGACGTGTACTCGGGAGCGTCCGCCGCGCGGCTGTTGTCGCTGGTCACGATGATTTTTTCCATCGCACCGGCGATTGCGCCCATCCTCGGCGGCTGGATCGTCAAGCTGGCGGACTGGCGCGCGATCTTCCTGTTCCTGTTCTTCTATACCGCGCTGCTGCTGTGGTACTGCTACAAGCACCTGCCGGAAACGCTGCCGGTCGCGAAGCGGCAGCCGTTCAATCCGCACTTTCTGTGGCACAGCTACCAACTGCTGTTTCGCTCGCCGTTGCTGCAGCTCATCGCCGGCACCATTGCCTTCAACTTCTCCGGCATGTTCCTGTACGTGGCCGCCGCGCCCGTGTTCATCACGCAGCACTTGAAGCTCGGCGCGGATCAGTTCGGCTGGCAGTTCGTGCCGACGGTGGCGGGCGTCTTTTTCGGCGCGCTGCTCGTCAACCGCCTTGCGGGAAAAATCGCGATTCCCTCGCAGGTGATGCTCGGCTTCGCCTTCCTGATCGGATCGGCCTGCGTCAACACCCTCTACCACGTCTTCTTTCCGCCCGCATTGCCATGGTCGGTAGCGCCCCTGTTCTTCTACACCTTCGGCATGTCGATCGCCGCCCCCGGCGCGACGCTGCTGATGCTCGACCTGTTCCCGCACATCCGCGGCATCGTCGCATCCTACCAGTCCTTTGCGGTGACGATGCTGGCCGCGGTGGTGTCAGGCGTCATCGCGCCGGCGCTGTCGCATTCGGTCCTGTGGCTGGCGGCGGGGCAGCTCGTGTGCACCCTGCTGGGGCTGATGTGCTGGCGCGGCGCACGCAACCATCGCCAGCAGCTGACAATCAAGAATGGGAATGCGAAGTAACCCGGCCGCATCAGCGCTCCGCGCAACGCGGTGAGATGGAACTCCCCGACTCGCGCAACCACTCATCATGGTGATAACTGACGACATGCCACGCGCATGAGGCCATGCCTGAAGGCCCCGCTGTCATCATGTCGGGATCAACTGCAGCAGTTTCGTGACCGGATGCATCACGCGCCGCATCCATTGCCGATGCGGCCCGGATTCCGCGCGCCTGCCGGCTGCGAGGACCTGTCGAGAAGGTCACTGACAAGCTCTTTAAAGAATTTCTCCTTCCTGCGGTTCACCTGAAATCGCACGACGACAGCGTCAGGCCGCGACGAATCCTGTGCGTCGGTAATGCATGCAATCGGCACAAATCGCTTGGGCGAGGCGCATGGAAGGGGAAATGTTTCATTAGCGGAACAACGTTACGCATTTGAAATCAACGTACCTGTTTTCAGATTTTATAAATAAACATTTGAAGATTTAACGCTAATTCCTTTGAAAATCGTTTATTTAATTGACAAAATTGCTAAAATGGCACGTTAGGGATTCGCAAAAAGAAAAGAGAAATCATGGCATTTCCACTACTGCGACGAGTTGGATGGGGAGCGGCGCTGGCGTTTCTGGCACCTGCGGCGCATGCGGCGGGACTGGGGCCGGTTCAGGTGCAGTCGGGCTTGGGCGAGCCATTGCGCGCGGCCATCACGCTTGTTGGCAACGACACCGCCAACTTTGAATCGCGCTGCATCGCGGCCAAAGTCACGTCGCTCGACGGCGCCATATCGATCACGCCCGCGATCAGGCTGGTCCGCTCCGGGCAATCCGCATCGGTTCTGCTCACCACGCGCGAACACATCAACGAACCGGTCTTGAACGTCCTCGTCGACATGAGCTGCGACACGCTGGTTCGCCGCGAATACCAGATTCTGCTGGATCCGGTCGCGGCCTTGCCCGCAACGGCGGCCATGTCGCAGCCAGCCTCGCCGCAGTTTCCTGCGGCGAAAGCTCCACGGGCTGCAGCACCCGCTGCGCAAGCCGTCGCCACGTCGGCATCCAGCGAATCCCCCGCCCAACCGGCCGCGCGCAAGCGCAAGACAAGAAAGCGCAACGCCGCCCCTGTGCAGGCGCGTGTCCGGTCAGTCGCAAACGGCGAAGCGCCTGCGAAGGCTCGCGCCAAGGCAGCGAAAGCCGAGCAGCCCGTGCGCAGCATTCTCAAGATGTCGCCCATCGACATTCCCGCCGACAACGCTGCGGCCGCAGCGCCGCTGAAGCCGGCGGAAGCAACGCCGGCAGGGCGTGACGAAGCGCCGCTGCAGAAGCCGGCCACGACGCCCGGCGAAGAGGTTGCGAGAATCGCGCTGGCACAAATGGAAACCCTGCTGGCGGAAACCCGCGCATTGCGGGCAGAAACGGAGCGCGTCAAGAAGCAATACGAACAGGACAAGGCCGCGCAGGAGGCGATGCGGAACGAATCGCTGAGCTGGATCAAGGGTCTCGGCGTGCTGCTCGCGCTTTGCCTCGGCGCGATGGGCTGGCTGCTGTGGCGCATGCGCGCGATGAAGATGGAGGCCTCCCGGACCTCATGGAACGAACTGTTCGCGGACACAACCGCCGCCACGCAACTGGACGGCCACACCGAATTCAACACCACCGAATTCAGTCTCACGACCATCAACACCAGCGAGATTGAGGCCGCCGGTCATGTCCAGTCGACATTTTCGCCAATCACGGAGAGCAATACCGGCTTCGCCCTGCCAGCGACCGGCACGTTCACGCCGGAGCTGTCTGCGCCCGTTGCCGCGCCTGCAGCGCCCGGCGAGGCCGAGCGTTCGCAGCCGTTCAAATACGTCAGCGGCGGTTCAATTCCTTACGTCTATTCAAACCAGACCGAAACTGCGCGCGCACGTCCGGAACATGCGCTCAAGGTCGAAGAGATTTCGGATGTGATGGAGTTGGCGGAAGCCTGGATGGCTTTGCACAATCCCTCCAAGGTGCTGGAACTGCTCGATCCCTTCAATGACACCGACCAGCCGAAGTCGCCGCTACCATGGCTGTGTCTGCTCGATGTGTACCGTTCCCTGGGCGACCGCGAGAAGTTTGAAGCGATTCTGGCGCGCATCAAGCGCATTTTCAACGTCAAGCTGAGACAGTGGGAAACACCCCCCGGCGTTCCTGGACCGAGAGCGCTGGCCGATTTTCCGCATGTCAGGGAAACGATTCTTGCCCTGTGGGAAAGCGATGAGGTACTGCCCTACCTGAACAGCCTTGTGCGGGACAACCGTGACGGCATGCGCGAAGGTTTCGACCTGCCTGCGTATCGCGACATCCTGCGCCTGATCACGATCGCCGGCAATCCGGAACGGCAGAAACGAGCCGATCGGGCCATGGATCCCAAGGCGTGGGAGATACTGTTTGCAGCGCCATCCGCAGCCAGGCCCCATGCGGATGCGGACGAAGATCGCATGGACGCACTTGCCGAGGAACCGCTCCATGTCGCACGGGATACTGACCCGCGCACGCACGGCCGGACAGAGTATGTCGCCGTGCCGCATCAACGGATCATCGAAGGGCGTGACGCAGACCGCCACGCGGTGCGCGCCACTGGATCGGGCGCATCGTTTGCGGCAGACGCATTGGACGAGCTGGCATCGCACGGGCTGGCATTGGCGGAACCGGACAGCGTCGTAAAGACCGGCGACGCAAGCCCTGCATTCGGATCGAACAAGCCGGATGCGGCAAGAAACTTGATGAGCCGCGACGACATGTCGCCCATGGCGATCAAGCTGCATCTGGCTGTCGCCTACCAGGATATCGGCGACAAGGAAGGTGCATGTCTGCTGCTGGAAGAAGTGATACAAGGCGGCACGGAAGAACAAACCGAGCAGGCGAAATCGATGCTGGCCGCACTCGCTTGAGCACAGCATCGGCATCAAGACATGTAGAGACCGTTTCCGAATGAAGTGAAGCGCTTCTGGCCAAGCGCCCGGAACCGCTTCATGCGCATTCCCGCACCAACCTGCTTCCCGCGCGACGCCAGCTATCAGAATCGGCATTCAGCCAAACTTCCCCCATCGCCCCCCGTCGTCTCGCGGCGGCTGATCACGTGCCCTGTTTTCGGCAGTATTTCGCTCAAATTGCCGTAAAATCCATCAAAAATAACTCAACACAGGGAGAAAGTGATGGTCAACAACCGACGCCTGACGGCAGCGATACTGCTATCGGCCACTGCCTTCGGTGCATATGCACAATCACGCGGACCGGCGGCTCAATACTGGGTCGACCTTTCGACCAGCAACGTTTCCATGCCCGGTATGCCGGATGAAGGCAGCGCGGGGGCGGGTTTGCTGGGTGGCCTGATGGGCGGCAACGCCTTCGGCGGATCGATGGGCATGGGCATGTCGCGCGGCAAATGGCTCGATGCGGAACTCTATGTGCGCGCCAATTCGAACGGCGTGGACGGAACACATGCCATCCCGTCGGTCATGAACATGGGGCCGTCGCTGCTGTTGACGCCGATCCGTCCGAAGCAATCGACCCAGGGCTCTACCCGGACCTCCCGCGACGAATCGACCGAAAAACCCAAGGGCCGCATCCTGCTGTACTGGGGTTGCGGCGAAACGGTCCGTCCGGGACAGCCGAAGATTCTCGACTTCGCCAAACAGGAATACGGCGAGTACGCACAGTTCTTCGCCAGTCACGGTGCGCCGAGCAAGGGTGTTCAAGGCAGGCCCGGACATTCGATCTGGCCCAACGAGCGCGACAGCAAGCGCGTGCCCAATGAGGCATCGCTGCTGGGCGATCACGCGGTCACCGGCGATGGCGTGCCGGCAAGCCTGAAATTCACTGTCGGCGCCGGTTACGACTTCCTGCCCAAAGTGCAGCTGTCCACCAAGGGCGAGCCGAAGGACAGCGTGCTGGCGCAATGGCAGACCATGCAGAATGCCAAGGCTTATTTCCTGACTGCGCAGGGTGGCGCGGAATCGGCCAACGGCGCGCATGACATGATCCTCTGGAGTTCGAGCGAAAAGCCGGACAATGGCTGGGCACTGATGACCTATCAGTCGCCGGCGCAGATCACCAAACTGCTTCAGCAGAAAGTGGTGCTGCCACCGTCAACCGCGAACTGCGCAATACCGAAGGCCATCTTCGAGAAGGCGCAGGGCGCGATGCTGAACATGATCGCCTACGGCCCGGAATTGAACCTGTCGCATCCCCAGCGGCCGCAGAAAGCGCCCGCCGACTGGCAGCCGGAATGGACCGCCCGCGTGCGCATCAAATCGACCGGCATGACCATGCTCGGCATGGAGGATGGCGGCAGCGAACGCAGCGCCGGCAGACAGAGTGCGGGTGCTGGCGGCGATGCCGACGCAACGTCACCGCTGCCGAGCGTGCCCAATCCGCTCAATCTGCTGAAGGGAATTTTCTCGAACTGATACGATTCGGCAAAATGCATCAAACGGCCCGGCGACAACCGGGCCGTTTTTCATTGCGCCTGCATCGCAACGCAAAGTTGCGTACTCATTGCGCAATGCGACGCGGCAGGCGCTGAAACAACACCGCCACGCCCAGCGAAAGAACGAGCAAATACAACAGATTCGCGCCGAACGCACCGGTCCATGCATCGGGGTTGACATACCGACCGGCCGCATCGCCAAGCTTGCCGTAGAACAGAATGCCGATCAGCGCCACGCCCAGCGCGTTGCCCACCTGCTGTACCGTGGCCAGCACGCCCGAGGCGACCCCCGCAAATTGCGGCGGCAAACCGGCCAGTACGGTGGCCACCATGGGCGCCATGATCATGCCGATGCCCGTGCCTTCGATCAGCAATACCGGAATCATCCAGAAAACCGCATGGTCCTTCGCGATCGCGAAGATGACCGCATACTGCAGCGCGTGACCGGCGGCAAGAACGAGCGCGCCGATCGCAATCGATTGATGACCGAGCCATTGCGCAAGTCGAGGGGCCGCCATTGAAGCGGCGAAAAAGCCGACGGCAAGCGCCGTAAAGAGCAATCCTGACTCGAGCGCGCGCCAGCACGAAATAGAACGACGCATTGCTCATGTAAAAGATCAATGTGATGAGCAAGCCGATCACGAAAGCAGACTGCGCAAACAGCGCAGGAGCGATCAACGGCTCGCCGTCCCTTGCTGCAAGTCGCCGCTGTTGCAGCGCGAACAGCAGCAGTACCGGCAACGACAAGGCGAGACATGCCCGGCTCCACATCGGCCATCCCTGCTGCCGGCCTTCGACCAGCGGCAGCACGACAGCCACCAGACCGATGGCAATCAGCACCACGCCCGCGAGATCGAGGCGATTGCCGCCCTGCCCCTTGAGCGGCGGAATCACTTTAGGCGTCAGCATGAGTGCCGCGATCCCGATCGGCACGTTGATCAGGAAGCAGAGACGCCATCCGAGCCCCGCAATATCGGCATGGATCAGCGCACCGCCGACCAATTGGCCGAGAGTCGCACCCAGTCCGAGCGTCAAGCCGTATGCGGAAAATGCCCTGGCCCGGTCGGTCCCGGTGAATACCAGCCCTACCATTGCAAGCACCTGCGGTTGCAGCAGCGCCCCAGCGACTCCCTGCAGGACGCGCGCGATGACGAGCACGGTGGCGTTCGGCGCAAGGCCGCAGGCAGCGGAAGCGAGCGTGAACAGCGCCATCCCGAGCGCAAACATGCGACGCCTGCCGAAGATATCGCCAAGTCGCCCTCCGGTAATCAATCCGGCCGCATTGGCAAGGCCGTAGCCGGCGACCACGAATTGGATCGCGCCGGCGCTGGCCTGCAATTCGTGCTGAATGGAAGGAAGCGCGACATTGACGATGAAAAAATCCAGCACGACCATGAAGGTGCCGGCCAGCATGACCAGCAGCGTCGGCCACCGGAATGTGCTCGAAACACCGGCCACGACAGGGCTTTCTTTCCTCAAGGTATTGGCATGTGTCATGTTGATCTCGATGGAAAATGGGGTGTGAAATTCAGTGTGAAACCGATTCAGCTTGCGGACAATTACCTGCGAGGTAATCAGGTCCTTGCGGGACGCGATGGTTCGATGAATTGGTAGTCGGCGAGAATGCGACCCTCCTCATCGAGCAGCAGAAAGTCAACGCCGACGGACACCACCGTGCCGTCGTCCGGACGCACCATTTCCCAGCTGAATTTCACGGTGTTGTGGTGCCCATCGGCATTGCGCGCGGAGCGGAACAGATAGCCCGCATCGCGCACCCATTTGTTGTGCGAATTGACGATCCTCGTTTCGATTGCCTGATGCCCGTGCGCCTCCAGTGTCTTGTTGAGTTGCGCACCGTCCTGCGTCCACAAGGCCGCGATTGCCGCGCGGCGAGCCTCTGCATCGGTTTCATTCCAGGCGGCTACGTATCGCTCCGCAAACATGTTGAATTCGTCCATGATGACTTTCCTTTGCGTTAAAGAGAAAAAACAAGACTTGTCTTGCCGAGCATTCTCCGACCAAAATAATGGACGATGAATGCTTAAACATCTTCATTCATTGTCTGATCGTCTTGTTTCCAGGATTGAATTCGAAGGATGAACATGGATCCGCTGGATGATGTCTTCGCCGCCATGCGCGTGCAGAGTGCGGTCTATGCGCGGCTGGAAGCCACAGCACCCTGGGGCTTGAGCCTCGCAGGCGGCCAGAGCGCGCGCTTCGGTCTCGTCGTGCGCGGCGGCTGCCTGTTGAGCGTGGAGGGAGTGGTCCAACCGATTGCGCTCACCGCAGGCGATTGCTATGTGCTGGCGCGGGGAACGCCATATGTCTTGCGCGACAAGGCAGGAACGCCCACGGTGAGCTGCACCTCGGTCGTGCGCGACAGGATAGGCGGCGTGGTCGATCTGGGAGGCGGCGGCACGCCGGCCACCGTCATCTGCGGCTGGTTCACCTTCGACGAACTCAGCGCGCAGCCGCTGGTGGAACTGCTGCCGACCGTGCTCCACGTCAGGATGGACCAGGCGCGTGTGCACGCATTGCAGGCCACGCTGCAATTGCTGGCGATGGAAACCGAACAGCCCGGCCTCGGCTCCAGTCTCGTCATCAGCCGCCTGGCCGATATCGTGTTCGTGCAGGCCATTCGCGCCCATGTCGCGGCAAGCGGCGATGCGGCGCCCGGCTGGCTGGCGGCACTGTCGGACAGGAAGATCGGCCCCGCGCTGCGCGCCATGCATCGCGATATCGCGAAATCATGGACGGTGGAATCGCTCGCATCGATCGCCACACTGTCGCGCTCGGCGTTCGCCATGCGTTTCAAGGAACGAGTCGGCGAATCCCCGCTTGAATACCTGACACGCTGGCGCATGTTCAAGGCGAGCTGCATGCTGCGGCAGAGCAACCGGTCATTGGGCGAGATCGCGGATGTGATCGGCTATGAGTCCGAATCGGCGTTCAACAAGGCATTCAAGCGGGCCATGGGACTTGCACCGGGAGCATATCGACGCGGGGATGCAGGGCCCGCTCAGAGGACCGCTGCAAACCTGGCGCGCTGATGCGTTGTGTTCTTCAATGCCGCGAGGCCGCGCCGCCATTCTTCCAGGTGTTCCCGAGAAAATCTCATCGCTGCCAGCATGACGGCAGGTGGTGACGTAGCGGAACGCGCAAGGTTCGCAATCAGGAAACACCGACCAGCCGGAAATTGATCCATGCCCCGCCGACAACCAGCCACGCGAAAAGCACGGCGGCCAGCACGATGGGCTTCTTCCCCGCGAGGCGGAATGCCGACCCATGCGTCGTCAAGCCGAGCGCAGCCATCGCGGTCGTCAGCAGCAGCGCATCGATGTGTGCGACAGCCTGCGTTATCGCCACCGGCATGGCCATCACTGAATTGAGTGCGACGACGACGATGAAGCCGAACGCAAACCATGGCACCGTCACGCGCGCCCTGCCGGAAGCGTGTCCGGGGAGCAGAGCGTTCCGTCGGCGCACGATGTGAAAGGAAAGCACAAGCAGAAACACCGGCAGCAGCATCACGCGCAGCATCTTGGCAACCACTGCGGCATTCGCCGCTTCGGGGCCGAGCGAGCGTCCCGCCGCAACCACCTGCGCCACCTCGTGGATGGTCGAACCAACATAGATGCCGAAGGCGCCCGGCGATGCCGGCAACCATTGCCAATGCAGATTGAGTTGATACAGCGCCGGGTACAGAAACGTCGCGATGGTGCCGAACACGACAACGGTCGCCACTGCGACGGATACCTGCTCGGGACGGCCGCGCACCACCGGGTCGGTTGCAATGATCGCGGCCGCGCCGCAGATCGAACTGCCGGCTCCGATCAGGAAGATCGTGTTTGCATCCATTTTCAGAAGCTTCGTTCCGACCAGCAGCGCGAGGCCGAAGGTAGAGACGAGAATCAGCACGTCCGCCAGCATCACCGGCAATCCGACGCGTGCGATGTCATTCAACGTCAGATGAATGCCGAAAAAGATTATCCCGGTCCGCAACAGTACCTGCCGGGAAAACGCGACGCCCGGTGCGCAGGCGGACTCAATGCGGGCATAGACAAGATTTCCGGCAAGCATGCCAATCGACATGGCGATCACCAGCGCGCTGATGCCATACTCTCGCAGCCAATGCAGTTCGCCAAGCCAGGTCGCTGCAACTGCAATTGCGACGCTCAAACCGATGCCCGGCAGGTATCGCCCCATGCGGCGCAAATTCGCACCTTGCAAAGACGCACCTGCAAGCGTCGGGGACACGGAAGTGACCGGAATCCGGCTCATCGATGCACCTGAATCAGGATTGAAAACGAGCCGATTCTACGCCGCGCATATATACAGGTAAAACGGGTTATTCTTCTTAAATCTACCTGTTTTACTGATATATCTCCATGCGAATAACATTAAGACAACTGCAGATTTTCGAAGCGGTCGCTTCCAGCGGCAGCACCACGGCCGCATCCGAACAGCTCGCGTTGTCGCAGTCGGCGACCAGCGCCGCGCTCAATGAACTGGAAAACCTGTTGAGTGCAACGCTCTTCGACCGGGTCGGAAGAAAGCTGATCATCAACGACAACGGCCGCGCGCTGCTTGGACATGCGAAGCAGATGCTGTCGATGGCAAGGACGATCGAAGGCCAGTTCAACGGCGAGCAAGGCGTGTCGCGCGACCTGATCATCGGCGCCAGCACGACCATCGGCACCTACATCCTGCCCGCCCTGCTAGCCCGCTACCGCAGCCGCTACGGCGAAGTCATCCCGCGCATCACGATTGCGAACACGGCGGACGTCGCGACCGCAGTCGCCAACTTCGACGTCGAGATCGGCTTCATCGAAGGTCCCTGCCACGTGCGCGGCCTGCGCATCGAACCGTGGATCAAGGACGAGCTGATCGTGGTGGCCGCGCCCGAGCATGAACCGGGCAGCAGGAAATCGCGGCAGAAGGCAACGCCATCCACGCTGGCGAAGGCGAAATGGCTGCTGCGGGAAAGCGGGTCGGGCACGCGGGAAGCGGTCGAGGATGCGCTGCTGCCACATCTGCACTACATCACGGAGGGCGGCGTGTTCAGCAGCTCGGAGGCGATCAAGCACGCCTGCATGGCCGGTCTCGGGCTCGCCTGCCTGTCGCGTCTGGTGGTCGCCGACCTCCTCGCACAGGGACGGCTTGTGGAAGTCGGCACGACGCTGCCCAGGATGAGCCGCAATCTGTACATGATCTACAGCGCAGGCAAGACACTGTCAAAGCCGCTGACGGAATTCAGGAACTTTTGCCGGGTGTGGCAGTAGACGGCCATGCCTGCTGCAGGTCGGTCCGGGAAACGCTGCGTCATGCATGCAGAATGCGAGCGCATGTTGCCAGAGGCCGTTCCGCGTCGATCCATGGAATGAAAGGTTGCGGCTTGCCGATGCCATAACCCTGCGCAAAATCCACACCCATCTCCGCGAGCCTGGCGATGATCTGTTCATTGGCCGCGAATTCGGCGATGGTTTTCTTTCCCATCAAATGCCCGATCTTGTTGATGGCCTCGACCATCGCATGATCGGTCGGACTGTTCAGCATGTCGCTCACAAAGCTGCCGTCGATCTTGATGAAATCCACCGGAAGATGCTTGAGGTATGAAAAGGACGACATGCCTGCGCCGAAATCATCCAGTGCGAAACGGTATCCGCATCCCTTCAGTTCCTGAATGAAGGTTTTCGCCTTCGCCAGATTGGCGATTGCAGCGGTTTCGGTAATTTCGAAACAGATGGTATGGCGATCGATCCCGAATACAAGCTGCTGCTCACGCACAAACTGGAGAAATTCGCTGTCGCCAATCGTCGTGCCGGAAAGATTGTTCATCCGTAAGAAATTGCCGGCTCGCCATCCCAGATTCCGCTTTGCCTGAAATGCAGCCAGACCAGCATTTATAAAATGAGTTCTAGCTAAACGCAGACATTTGGCTATTGGCTATCTCAACCCAGAATTCGTTTCACGAACAATGTTCGACAAGTAGGATTCGCCTTGCATACGTAGGACTTTGCTTCAGTTGAGGTCGTATTCCTCGCCAAAAGGTAAGTCGAGGATTCGAAAGACTTCTATACCGAACTGACGAACTAAAGAATTTATGAATGCTCTCTCCACTGACCAAGCGAAAGCAAGTTCTCCACGAAGCCTTGGAGTTTCAGTCACTGCCAATAGCCCTTTTGAAAACCGATAAAGCTCGGACCTCATCCGTCGCTTCTTTTCTCTTCCAAGCGACACTTCTCCAGTTGGAGTAAGAACAAGCCCAACCAAAGTACGCCGGAAAGCACGAGAAGTAGACACCGTTTTTGAATGATTGATGCGTAACTGGGGATATTCAAGTTCGTCACAGATACTTTGCACCTGTGCAGGGATAGTCGATAAAACGTCAGTTCGGTTCGTCGAGAACGCAAGATCGTCTGCATATCTGCTATAGGAGACTTTCTTTCCCTTCAACAATTGAGTGATTTTTTTGTCAAAGGTGTACAACAGCGCATTGGACAAAAGCGGCGAACTTGGAGCACCAATGGATAAACAAAACCCTCCCTTGATCTTGTCAAACCAACAAACAATCTGACGCACTAAACGCGCATCGTCTTGGGACAGCTTACCGCTCTGGATCAAGTGCATTTGAATATCCGCCGCAGAAATCGACGGAAAAAAATCCTCAAAATCCATCTTCAGCAAGAATCGCTTATCCGCATGAATCACCGCATGATCAGAAATTGATTCACCTAGTCGGTAAGCGGTTGCAGCTTTATGGATCGGTAAAGATGACAGCACGTTCTTTATCAACCAACGTTGAATGACCTTTATTTCTGCGGATGGTTGTGCGATTGTTCGAAATTGATTTGGCTGTCGTTTAGGGATCTGATATACCTTGTAGCGGTACGGTGCTGTCGAAATTAATGCCTTTAGTTCGTCCCCAGAAAACGGAAGGTCAATCAACATCTTTTGCAAGAGGCTCATTTAGCATGTCCTCCTTTGTTAGCTAGCTCGAATACGTTTTTTCGAAACGGATCCTTTTGAACTTCTGTCCAAATGTCTGCTTTTGCACGATCGCGCTTAAATGATGCGGCTCCGGATTTTGAAGTGTAATCAACGTAAATTTTACGAAATTTGCGAGGAACAAAATATTTGTTATCGCCATAGTGCTGGCAGGTGACAAGTTGAGTTTTCTCAAGCAAGAATAGAATTTGCTCGAGTCTGGCGATTTTTACGTCAATACCAAAATGCGATAACAAGAACTGTAGCTCGGTAATTTGACAAACTAAAAATAGATTTACGAGATCAAGGACGAGCAAAATTTCGTGCTGAGAGTCCTCGGGATTAAATGTTGAATTGGGGTTCGTCCGTGCCCGTTTTTGATCAAGGGTATTTACGACGACCAGAATATGACGAGCTAGCTCCTCAGGTTTTACATCAGGAATTACACACACGCTATTCGCGTGGCCCTGCGTCTTTGCCACACTGCGAATCGGGCCTAAGCTAATAAATGAGTTTCGCGGATGATGATTCTCTGTAACTACAATTACCAATCGCTCACTCAACGAGTCGATTTGCGAAAATGCTCCAAGTTCGGCAATGGCACCGGGAGCCTCGAGAAAAACGAGAACAGCGCTAGTCAGATACCCCAAATCCTTTTCGAAAAGCAAAAGATCTGAGTAGGTATTAAAGTCGCTCCAGTCATCATAATTCTCTGGCAGGAGCATTAAATCTTTCAGGTCTTTACGGTTTTCAGACCACCATCTTACGAACACGTCTCGCTGCGATTTTGCCTTTGACTTCTTTCCCGAGGACGAAATCGTTCCTCCGAATATCGCAATGAATTCTGGAAAAGAAACGACAGTCGCCTTATGAGGGTCGACTGTCGCAATAAAAAAATTAATAGTTTTTAACGTCATAGGTAGGCTCAGCTACCTTGAATTACAGGCACGAAAATGGACACGCGCCCAAGATGCGACAAAGGAGCAGATTGGGCGCGTGGCCGTTTTCGTGCCGCCAATGTCGTTCAATCATTTTCCGTCTGGCGATGCGCCCGACGATGGCATGTCGTTTTACCAACAACCACAAGTCGCGTAACTGAGCTGCGCAATTATGTGTGTTATAGCAACAAAAGGCAAAAACTTTAGGCCTTTGCGAGTAACCTGCTCTCCGGAATAGATGGAGATCATTTGGAAGTTATCGCTTACCCTGCGTCCCAAAGCGAACGCATAGTCTCGACCTCTGCATATCGGACTTGGAGCTTGGAGATATCGAGCCTGATTGGGTAACGGCAGGGATTAAACCAGCGGCATGAGCCGCCACGCCTCGGAAGAATCGGCCATATCATCTTCCAGCACACTATCCATTCCACCGTTTTGCAAACCACTGCAAAACCCACGTAAAATGCGGGTTCCGCGGGTGTAGCTCAATGGTAGAGCAGAAGCTTCCCAAGCTTACGACGAGGGTTCGATTCCCTTCACCCGCTCCAGATCATCGGGCACCGGGACGCGGTGCCTTTTTTGTTGGCAGCGCCCAACCATAGTCATTTTTCTAGCATGTCCGACAATCATTCCTCCGATGGGGCCAACCGGCCCATGCTGTACGACCCGACCGAAAGACGGATTCGCAGTTTTGTGACGCGCGCGGGGCGTTTGTCCCCGGCGCAGGCCAGGGCGATCGAGACGCTGGGTCCGCAGTTCTGCATTCCATACGAGAAAGCGCCGTGCGATTTTGCGCAGTCCTTCGGGCGCAGCGCTCCGACGATTCTGGAAATCGGATTCGGGATGGGCGACACGACGGCGAAGATCGCAGCGGGCATGCCGGACAAGGATTTCATCGGCGTCGAGGTGCACACGCCGGGCGTCGGCAGCCTGCTGAAGCTGATCGGCGAACAGGGGCTGACCAATCTGCACCTGATCCAGCACGATGCAGTCGAGGTCATCACGAACATGATCGCGCCGGAATCGCTGGCGGGCGTGCACGTGTTCTTCCCCGATCCATGGCACAAGGCGCGGCACAACAAGCGGCGGCTGATTCAGCCGGCTTTCGTGAAGCTGCTGGTGTCGCGCATTGCACCGGGCGGCTATCTGCACTGTGCGACCGACTGGCAGGATTATGCGGAGCAGATGCTGGAAGTGTTGAGCGCGGAACCTGCCTTGCAGAACACCGCCGAGGCTTATGCGCCGCGCCCTGAATATCGTCCTGTCACCAAGTTCGAGAACCGCGGTTTGCGGCTGGGGCATGGGGTGTGGGATCTGGTGTTTGCGAAGCGTTAAGCGTTGTCGGGTGTGACGTTTGCCAATCGGTGCAGGTTCCGCCCCGCGCACCCTGCATCGCTGAGGCATAGGAGTGTTCGGCAGATGATGCCGGACGCATTCAATGCCGATCTCAGAGATTCCTCACTACGTTCGGAATGACAGGTTCGAGGCTCAACTCATTGCCGCGATCAGCGCGACGATTTCTTCGCCGTAAGTCTCCAGCTTCTTCTCGCCCACGCCGGACACATTGCGCAGGTCGTCCAGCGACCCCGGCTTGAGTTTGGCGATTTCGCGCATGGTGGCGTCGTGGAAAATGACGTAGGCCGGGACATTGTGCTTGCGCGCCGTTTCGACCCGCCACCAGCGCAGCTTTTCGAAAACTGCCTGTTCCGTTGCGGACAACTCGCTTTCCACATAGCCTTTCGCCCGGACTGCCTGACGCTTGGGCCTGGCCGGCTTCTGGTACTGGCGCAATTGCACTTTCTGCTCGCCGCGCAGCACCGGGCGTGCCTGCTCGGTGAGCTTCAGCGAGCCGTAGGCATCGTGATCGATCTGGACCAGCCCCAGCGCGATCGCCTGCCGCAGGATCGCGCGCCATTCCGCTTCGCTGATGTCGCTGCCAACGCCGAAGGTCGATAGCTTGTCGTGCCGCCACTGCTTTACCTTGTCGGAATCGATGCCGCGCAGTACGTCGATCACGTGACCGGCACCGAAGCGCTGATCGACGCGGTAGATGGACGATAGCAGCTTCTGCACCTGCACCGAACCGTCGAACGACACCGGCGGATTGAGACAGCTGTCGCAGTTTCCGCACGGCGCAGACTCCTGTCCGAAGTAGTCGAGCAGCCGCACACGGCGGCAACTCAGCGTCTCGCACAGGCCGAGCATGGCGTCGAGCTTCGCGGTCTGCACGCGCTTGAAGTTCTCGTCCGCCTCGGATTCGTCGATCATGCGGCGCTGCTGCACGACGTCCTGCAGGCCATACGCCATCCATGCATTGGCCGGCGCGCCATCGCGGCCGGCGCGGCCGGTTTCCTGATAGTAGCCTTCGATGCTTTTCGGCAAGTCGAGGTGGGCGACGAAGCGCACGTCCGGCTTGTCGATCCCCATGCCGAACGCGATCGTCGCTACCATCACGATGCCGTCTTCGCGCAGAAAGCGCGACTGGTTCGCGCTGCGGGTGGCGATGTCCATGCCGGCGTGATACGGCAATGCGGCGACACCGTGCGCACGCAGGAACTCCGCCGTTTCCTCGACCTTCTTGCGCGACAGGCAATAGACGACGCCGGCATCGCCCGCATGTTCTTCCTTGATGAAGTCGAGCACCTGCTTGCGGCCATTGGCCTTCTCGACGATCTGGTAGCGGATGTTGGGGCGATCGAAGGAAGAGACGAATTGCAGCGCATCATCGAGTTGCAGGTTGTGCGCGATTTCGGCGCGGGTCTGCGGGTCGGCGGTCGCGGTCAATGCGATGCGCGGCACCTGCGGGAAACGCTCGTGCAGCACCGACAGCTTGATGTATTCCGGGCGGAAATCGTGGCCCCACTGCGAGACGCAGTGCGCCTCGTCGATGGCGAACAACGCAATGTTCGATGCCTGCAGCAATTCGAGGCAGCGCGGTGTCATCAGACGCTCCGGCGCGACGTACAGCAGGTCAAGGTCGCCGGTGCGCACACGGCGTTCGGTGCGCATCGCCTGGTCGAAGGATTGGGTCGAGTTGAGGAAGGCGGCGCGCACACCGAGTTCTGCCAGCGCATCGACCTGGTCCTGCATCAATGCGATCAATGGCGAAATCACCACGCCGACGCCGTCGCGAACGAGGGAAGGTATCTGGTAGCACAGCGACTTGCCGCCGCCGGTCGGCATCAACACCAGTGCATCGCCACCCTGCGCGACATGATCGACAATCTCGGCTTGCTGGCCGCGAAAGGCTGGATAACCGAAAACGGTTTGCAGTACGTGCAGCGCGCGCGCGCTGGTGCTGGATTCGGGCATGCCGCTATGTCTTTGCAAACGCCTCAGTCGGCCCAGGCCACCATGCCGCTGTATGCGGATGCGATGACAATGAATCCGAACACGATCCGGTACCACGCGAATATCGTGAAGTCATGCGAGCTGATGTAGCGCAACAGCCAGCGCACGCACAGGAAGGCCGATGCGAATGCCGCCACGGTGCCGATGCCGAACATCGGAAGATCGGCCATCGACAGCAGGTCGCGTTCCTTGTAGAGCGAATAGACGGTTGCCGAGAACAGGGTCGGGATGGCGAGGAAGAACGAGAACTCGGTCGCCGCCTTGCGCGACAGGCCGAACAGCATGCCGCCGATGATGGTCGCGCCGGAACGGCTGGTGCCCGGAAACAGTGCGAACGCCTGCGCGCAGCCGACCTTCAACGCATCCAGCGCGGTCATGTCATCGACCGAATCGACGCGCGCAGCAATCGGCGCGAGCTTGTGGCGGCGCTCCACCCACAGGATGACCAGACCGCCAAGGATGAATGCCAGCGCGACCGGCAGCGGCGAAAACAATGTTGCCTTGATCGCCTTGCTGAACAGGAAACCGAGGACCGCCGCAGGCATGAAGGCAATCACGAGATTGATCACGAACCGCTGCGCCTTGTCGTCACTGAAGAGGCCGGCGAACACGCTGGCGATCCGTGCGCGGTATTCCCAGCACACTGCCAGCATCGCGCCGGCCTGGATCGCGATCTCGAACACCTTGACCTTCGGTCCGGTGAAATCGAGCAGACTGCCGGCCAGGATCAGGTGGCCGGTCGATGAGATCGGCAGGAACTCGGTGAAGCCTTCGACAAGCCCCATGATGAGCGCCTTGAGCGCGAGTGCGACATCCATGTTTTTGCGAGGTGTGGTGTGATGATCAACAAAAAACCCGCCGGGCTCGATGCCGCGCGGGTGCAGTGATGAGTGCTGGCGGGTTACTTCAAGGGCTCAAAGGTTACCACGATCCTGTCGGCTCTTGTCGTGATTTTCGACAACGTGTAGTCGGTGCCGCCGTAACGCAATTCCTCGGGGCGGAAGGTGTACAAGGGCGCGTCCTGCAGCACCTGTTCGGTCAGCAGGATGCCGATCTTCGTGATGACATTTCCGTAACGCGGATCGAGGCCGTCGAGGTTGAATTTTTCCATGCGCGGTTCACCCAGCACGATGGCATTGCGCGCGGGGTCGAATCGCAGCTTGCCGGACACGGTGAAGCTGCCGTTCCACGACTTGTTCAGGAAAGGCGGCGCAATCATGGCATCCATGCTGGAGACAAGGCGATCGGTGTCCGGCTGCAGGGAAAGGCGCGGATTGCTGACGGTGACGTCCAGTAGGTCGAGGTAGCGGTTGTTGAAAGGGAACTTGTCCGCCATCGCCCGCTGCAATGTGGCCAGCGGAACCTCGACTTCGCGCGCCCCCATCAGGGTCGCGCACGAGGTTAGCAGCAAGGTGGAAAGCAGCAACAGCAGTGCGGCGAATTTCGTTTTCATTTGTTCAAGGATGCTCAATGCGGCAAAGTGGAAGTCAGTTCGTCCAGTCGCAGCAGATAATGCAATGCATGCTCCCTGCTGTCGCCGCACATTTCCTGCGACGGCTGCAGGCTGCCGCACACCGCAGGCCTTTCCGGCTTGCCGAAAATCCGGCAGCGGTTGGTCTCGTCCAGCTGGACGCAGCGCACGCCCGCCGGTTTCCCTGACGGCATGCCGGGAATCGGTGACGAGATCGACGGCGCGATGCAACACGCGCCGCATCCTGCACGGCACGAAAGCTCACTCATACCGCAGCGCCTGGATCGGCAGCAACTTCGATGCCTTGCGCGCCGGATAGTAGCCGAAGAAGATGCCGATCGCGGCCGCGAAGCCGACCGCCAGCACGATGGATTGCGGCGACAGCCGGGTCGCCCAGCCGGCGAAATGGCCTACCAGATACGAGCCGGCCACGCCGAGAATGATGCCGATCAGGCCGCCGATCATCGACAGGGTGACCGCCTCGACCAGGAACTGCCGCAGGATGTCCGAGCCGCGCGCGCCGACTGCCATGCGCAGCCCGATTTCACGCGTGCGTTCGGTGACCGATACCAGCATGATGTTCATGATGCCGATCCCGCCGACCAGCAGCGACACCGAGGCGACCGCCGCCAGCAGCAGCGTCATCACGCGCGAGGAGGCTTCCTGCGCCTGCAGGATCTCGGTGAGGTTGCGAATGGTGAAGGCGTCGTCCTGCCCCTGCTGGGTGCGCTGGCGCTGGCGCATCAGCTCGCGGATCTTGTCTTCCGCATCCTTCATGCTCGCGCCTTCGGAGACCTTGACCTGGATGGTGCCGACGCGGCGCAGCTTGCCCTGCGTGTTGCCGAACAGGCGGTTGCGCGCGGTCGAGAGCGGCACCATGATCACGTCGTCCTGATCCTGTCCCATCATGCTCTGCCCCTTGCGGTCCAGCACGCCGACGATGGTGACCGGCACATTGCGGATGCGGATGCTCTGGTCGAGCGGGTCCATGTCGCCGAACAATTGCGTCGCCACGGTCTGGCCGATCACGGCAACCTTCGCGGAGCCGGACATCTCGGCCTGCTCGAACATGCGGCCGGATGCCAGCGGCCACTCGCGCGCCTCGAAGTAATCCGGTGTGACGCCGTGGATCTGCGTGGCCCAGTTGGCATTGGCGGCGACCACCTGGCCGGTGTTGCGCGTGGAGGGCGCGGCGACCTGCACTTCGGGAACTTCGCGCGCGATGGCGATCGCGTCATCCTCGGTCAGATTCTGATTCGCACCCGAACCGAGCCGCACGCCGGAGGCGGTGGTGGAACCGGGAATGATGATCATCAGGTTGGAGCCGAGGCTCTTGATCTGCTCTTCCACCCTCGCCTGCGCGCCGTGGCCGACGGCGATCATGGTGATCACCGCGCCGACGCCGATGATGATGCCGAGCATGGTCAGCATCGAGCGCAATTTGTTGACGTGCAGCGCATTGAGGGCAACGCGCAGTGTGGCAAGCAGATTCATTTCGCCACCTCCGTGCTGTCGTGGCGCACAAGCTCGGCCTGCGCATCGAGCGGCGCATTCGGCTCATCGCGCACGACCATGCCGTCGCGGAAGGCAATGATGCGCGATGCGAAGGCCGCCACGTCGGGTTCATGCGTGACAATCACGATGGTCATGCCTTGCCGGTTCAGTTTCTGCATCAGCGCCATGATCTCGATGCTGGTGCGCGAGTCCAGCGCGCCGGTCGGTTCGTCGGCGAGGATCAACGACGGATTGTTGACGAGCGCGCGCGCAATGGCGACACGCTGCTGCTGACCGCCCGACAGCTGCGCGGGGTGATGGTCCATGCGTTCGCCGAGGCCCACTTCCGTCAGTCTTTGCTGCGCGCGCGCCTTGCGCTCGGGCGCCGCAACGCCGGAATACAGCAGCGGCAGTTCGACATTGTCCATCGCGGTGGTGCGCGGCAGCAGGTTGAACTGCTGGAACACGAAGCCGATGCGCTTGTTGCGGATCGCCGCCAGCGCGTCGCTCGATAGTGCGGAAACCTTGTCGCCGGCCAGCAGGTATTCGCCGGAGGTCGGCGAATCGAGGCAACCGAGCAGGTTCATGAAGGTGGACTTGCCGGAACCGGATGCGCCCATGATCGCCACGAACTCGCCCTCGCCGATCGAGATCGACACGCCGCGCAAGGCATGCACGAGGGTGGTGCCCATCACGTATTCCTTGGCGAGATTGGTGGTTTTGATCAGGGACATGGGCTTCAATCTGTTGCTGGTGAATCGGTCATTCATGCCAATGCCGAATTGGCATCCGGCATGGCGCGGGTGCGAACGACAGCGCCATCGTTCAGTTTCATTCCGGGCACTGTCGCTCGCCGCGCTGTCATTTCAACGGCTGTCATTCCCGGTAAAACGAGGAATCTCGCCTCGCCACAACACAAGCGCATGCAATCGGGACTGCTCGCTGCACTCGGAATGACAGGCGGGCGGTCAGCCGCTTGCCGTTCCATGTCGAAGTGCTCATGCCATTCCGCGCCAGGCCGCACCGGCGCCAGGACTAGAACATCCGCGGCCCCGCCTGCGGGCGTGACGCGGCCTTCTGTTGCAACGCCGACGTGATGATCTCCGTGCCTTCCTTCAGATCGGCCGAGAACACTTCCGTCATCGCGCCGTCGGTCAGGCCGAAACGCACGTCGACGGCCTTCGGCTTGCGGCTCTCGTCGAGCACGTAGAGCTTGCCGCGCGTGGCGCCGCCGCGGCGCTCGCTGCTTTCGGCGAGGATGACTTCGTACTGTTTCTTCTGCTCCGGAGTCAGCATGTCCGTGATCTGCGCGCGCATCTCGCTGCGATTGCGCTCGGCCAGTTTCTGACGCTCGCCTTCGGGCGCTTCGCGCGCCGCCATCGATTTTTCGCGCAGGCTGGAGAAGATCGAATCAAGCTTTGCCTTCTGCTGCTCGTTCAGCTTCAGCTCGTTGTCGAGTCGTTCGCGCATGGCGCGCATCTGCCGACCCGAGCCGCCCGCGCCGGCCGGTACGCCATCGTGCGGGCCGGAGGAAGCTGCCGGCGCAGCGGACGACTTGTCGTTCTGCGCACTGGCCGGACGAAAACGCAGCGCGGCGTTGGCGACCTTCAGCGCATCGTTGCGGCTGTCGGTCACGACGCGCACATTCGCGGTCATGCCGGGCAACAATTCGCGATTGGCATTGGCAGCGCTGATGACGACGGTGTAGGTCACGACGTTCGACACGTTCTGGGCCGCCTTGCGAATCTGCTTCACTTCGCCTTCGAAGCTGCGTCCCGGAAATGCATCGACCGTGAAGCTCGCCTTCTGGCCGATGCGCACGCGGCCGATTTCGGATTCGTCGATGGCGGTATCGACCTGCATGTCGGTCAGGTTTTCCGCGATGACGAACAACTCCGGCGCCTGCAGGCTGGCGGCGACGGTCTGGCCCTTCTCGACGCTGCGCTTGATCACGATGCCGTTGACCGGCGCCTTGATGGCGGTACGCTCCAGATCGACCCTGGATTGCGCGAGCACGGCTTCGCGCTGCTTGACGACGGATTCGGCGTTGCGCGCGTTGGCGGCGGCGACCGCAAGCTGCGCCTTGGCGGTGTTGATTTCCTGGGCCAGTGCGTTGTAGGTCGCTTGCGCCTTGTCGCGGTCCGCGCCGGAGATGAATCCCTTCTGCACCAGCTGCTGCTTGAGGTCAAGGTCGCGCCTGGCGTCAGCCGCGTTGACTTCGGCTTTCGTGACGTTGGCCTGCTGCGCGGCGATGTTGGCCTGCTGCGTCAGGACCAGTGACCGCGCCGCGTCGACATCGGCCTGCGCCTGCCGCACCTTGTATTCGAATGTCTCGGGATCGATGCGCGCGATCAGCTGCCCTTGCTTCACTTCGCTATTGAAGTCGACCAGGATTTCCTTCAACTGGCCCGACACCTGCGAGCCGACCTGCACCGACACCACCGGACTCAAGGTGCCGGAGGCGGACACGCTGGCCGTGATCGTGCCTTTTTCGATCTTGACCGTTTTGTATTGCGGTTCGCCGTTCTTCTTGTACCAGGACTGGAACGCGAAGATGCCGCCCGCCGCGAGCAGGGCGACGATCAGCCACACCCACCATTTTCTTAACCAAATCATATGCGTCTGTCGAGAGGAATGAACGCCCCGATTCTACTGTGATTCCCCCACCCTCGATTTGTCGCTTTGTATCGGCATATGTCAGTCGGAATCATTGCTGTGCCGCTTTGTCAGCAATCTTGACGGCGGGGGTTTTGCTGCCTATATTACTGACTCGTAAGTAAGTTATTTGGATGTCAATGATGCCTCCCGTATCCAAACCGCGTTGGGAACGACGCAAAGATGCGCGCCCCCAGGAATTGCTGGCGGCGGCGCTCGACCTGTTCGTGGAGCGCGGTTTCGCAGCGACCCGGCTGGATGACGTGGCTGCGCGGGCCGGTGTGTCGAAGGGCACGCTCTATCTGTACTTCACCAACAAGGAAGAGCTGTTCAAGGCTGTCATTCGTGACAATGTGATTCCCATCCTCGGTGAAGCCGAAGAGATTATCGATGCATATGAAGGCTCGAGCGCGGAATTGTTCCGCGAAATCATGCTGGGCTGGTGGGAACGCATCGGCAATACGCCTTTGTCCGGCATTACCAAACTGATCATGGCCGAAGCCGGCAACTTTCCGGAAGTCACCCAGTTCTATCACGATGAAGTCATCTTGCGCGGCAATGCAATGATTGTGCGCATGCTGGAACGGGGCATTCAGCGCGGCGAATTCCGTCAGATCGACGTGAGCGAGGCAATGAACGTGGTGGTCGCCCCCATCCTGATGCTGATGGCATGGAAACATTCCTTCAGCCAATGCTGCGTCAAACCGATCTCGCCGCAAAAGTATCTCGATACTTTTATTGATCTGTTCCTCAATGGATTGCTGACGGATAATTCGGCACATTCAAAATAAACAACAACCGGATATGACAATGATGCTGAAACGCCGCACCTTGTGGACCATTCTTGCTGTTTCCCTGCTGGCGGCCGGCGTTGGCGCAACCGTACTGAAAAAGGGCAAGCAACAGGCGGCCGCTGCCGCCCAATCCACCGCACCGGCAGCACCCATCCTCGAATTTCTCGCCACCGATGTGACACTGGTGCAGGCAGGCGAGCTGCGGCAATTGCTGCCCCTGTCGGGCTCCCTGCGCGCGGTCAATCAGGCATCAGTCAAGGCGCGTGTCTCCGGCGAAGTGCGCGAGGTGCTGGTGCGCGAAGGCGAAGCGGTGAAGGCCGGCCAGGTGTTGATCCGGATGGACACCAACGAGTACCAGGCGCGCGTCGATCAGGCGAAGGGCTCGTTGTCGGCCGCGCGCGGCCAGCTCGAGATCGCAACCAATGCCCGCGACAACAACAAGGCGCTGCTCGCCAAGGGGTTCATTTCGAAGAATGCCTTTGACAATGCGGCAAGCCAGTTCGACATCGCGCGCGCGAATGTCGACTCCGCACGGGGCGCGCTCGACGTCGCGCAAAAGGCGCTGGCCGACACCGTGATCCGCGCGCCGATTACCGGCCTGGTCAGCAGCCGCACCGTGCAGCCGGGCGAGAAGGTCTCCGCCGACAATCGCCTGCTCGACGTGGTGGACCTGAGCCAGATGGAAATGGAAGCGTCGGTGCCGACCTCCGACATCATGCATGTCGCGCTCGGCCAGGAAGTGCAGGTCAGAGTCGAAGGATTGCCCGCGCCGCTGACCGGCAAGGTCGCGCGCATCAATCCCTCGACCCAGACCGGCTCGCGCTCGATCATGGTGTACGTGCAGGTCGGGAACCCGCAAGGCTTGCTGCGCGTCGGCATGTTCGGCGAGGCGCAACTGACGCTGGCGAAGAAATCCGGCGTGCTGACCGTGCCGCAAGCGGCAATCCGGGGCGACGCGGCCGGCACGTTCGTGTACGTCATCGAAGACGGCAAGATCGCGCAGAAAACCGTCACGCTCGGGCTCAAGGGCGATAACGGTGCAGGCAGCGCGGTCGAAGTGATCGGAGGCCTTGAGGGCGGCGCGCGAATCGTGAAGACCAATCTCGGCACGCTGCGCAGCGGCACGCTGGTCAGGTTTGCCCAGACCGCAAATACGACGGAAGCCGCTGCCGCGGCGAAATGATCCGCTTCGACAACACCACCTCGCACCGCCTCGATCAACTCCAATCCGCAAGCCCGCGCCGAATTCCTGAAAACGAAAGATAAAAGCCATGTGGTTCACGCGCATCAGTATCGGCAATCCCGTTCTGGCCACCATGATGATGGCGGCCTTCGTCGTGCTGGGCCTGTTTTCCTATCAGCGCCTGCCGGTCGATCAATTCCCGGACGTCACGTTTCCCGTTGTCGTGGTGCAGACCGACTATCCCGGCGCATCGCCGGAGACGGTCGAATCCGACGTCACGCGCAAGGTCGAGGAAGTCGTCAACACGATCAGCGGCATCAACAGCCTGACGTCGCGCTCCTATGAAGGCTCGTCGGTCGTCATCATCGAATTCGTGCTGACCGTCGATCCGGCGCAGGCGGCGCAGGACGTGCGTGAAAAGGTGGCGCTGGTGAAAGCGGCCTTCCGCAAGGAGGTGGAGGAGCCGCGCGTGATGCGCTACGACCCGGCCGACCAGCCGATCTACGCGATCTCCGTCAGCAATGACGACAAAGCGGACGCCAACGCCAAGCAGCGCAGCATGCGCGACCTGACCACCATCGCCGATCAGGTGGTGAAGAAGCGGCTGGAGAACGTGCGCGGCGTCGGCTCCGTTACCCTGGTCGGCGGCGTCAAGCGCGAAATCAACATCTACGTGAAGCCGACCGAGATGGAAGCGCTCGGCATCGGCGTCGATCAGGTCATCAACGCCGTGCGCAACGAGAACCTGGAGCTGCCGACCGGCGCGATCCGTTCTTCCGCCAACGAACAGGTGGTGCAGATCCAGGGGCGCGTCAAGAATCCGGACGAGTTCGGCCGCATCGTCGTCGCGCGGCGCGGCGGCCAGCCGGTCACGCTGACGCAGATCGCGACCGTGGTCGATGGCCAGCAGGAGCAGGAAAGCCTGGCGATGTTCAACGGCCGCCGCACCCTCGCGCTCAACATCCTGAAGGCACAGGGACAGAACACGATCGAGGTCACGACCGGCCTGGACGCGGCATTGAAGGAGCTGACGCCGACGCTGAATTCGCTCTATCCCGGCGTCAAGGTCGAGGTGATCAAGGACAGCTCGCGCCAGATCCGCGTCGGCGTCGAGAACGTGCGCCGCACGCTGATCGAGGGCGCGGTGCTGACGGTGCTGATCGTCTTCCTGTTCCTCAATTCCTGGCGCTCGACCGTGATCACCGGCCTGACGCTGCCGGTGGCGCTGATCGGCACCTTCCTCTTCATGTACATGTTCGGCTTCACGATCAACATGATCACGCTGATGGCGCTGTCGCTGTGCGTGGGCCTCCTGATCGACGACGCGATCGTGGTGCGCGAGAACATCGTGCGCCACGCCGGCATGAAGGTGAACGGCCGCTTCAAGGACCACAAGACGGCCGCGCTGGAAGGCACGGCCGAAATCGGCCTCGCGGTGCTGGCGACCACCTTCTCGATCGTCGCGGTGTTCCTGCCGGTGGGCTTCATGGGCGGCATCATCGGCCGCTTCTTCCACCAGTTCGGCATCACCGTCACCGCCGCCGTGCTGATCTCGATGTTCGTCTCGTTCACGCTCGACCCGATGCTGTCGGCGATCTGGCCCGACCCTGCGGTGCACGGAGCGAGCGGCCAGCGCAAGGGCCTCTACGCGAAAACGATTGGCCGCGTGCTGGAACAGTTCGAACGCATGGTGCAATGGCTATCGGACACCTACCAGGTCCTGCTGAAGTGGTCGCTGCGCCATCGCAAGACCACCATCGCGGTCGCGCTTGCCACCTTCTTCGGCGGCTTCGCGCTGCCGATGTCGGGCCTGATCGGCAGCGAATTCGTGCCGCAGGCGGACTATTCGGAAACCGGCGTGGTGTACTACACGCCGGTCGGCTCCTCGCTCGAATTCACCGAGTCCAAGGCGCGCCAGGTCGAAGCGGTATTGCGCGAATTCCCGGAGGTGCGCGACCTGTACACGTCGATCAACACCGGCACGTCGCAGGGCAAGAATTACGCGACGACTTTCGTGCGCCTGGTGCCGCGCAGCGAACGCCAGCGCAGCACGTACCAGTTGAGCGTGCCGCTGCGCGAGCGCCTGTCGCAGGTGGCGGGCATCACCGTCACGCATATCGGTTCGCTGGATGGCGTCGGCGGCGACAACAAGCAGATCCGCCTGAGCCTCCTGGGCCCCGATCTCGACCAGCTGGCGAAGCTGTCGGCGGAAGCGCAGGCAAGGATGCGCGCGATCCCCGGCGTCACCGATCTCGACTCCAGCCTGAAGCCGAACAAGCCGACGATCGCCATCGAACCGCGGCGCGACATCGGGGCCGACCTCGGCGTCGGCGTGGCGCAGATCGGCGGCGCGCTGCGTCCCCTGCTGGCGGGCGAAGCGGCCAGCACCTGGCGCGCGCCGGACGACGAGAACTATGACGTCAACGTGCGCCTGTCGCCGAGCGACCGCAACAACATGGACGACCTGTCGCGCCTCATGCTGACCAGCGCGCAAACCAATGCCGACGGCTCGCCGCGCATGGTGGCGCTGCGCCAGGTGGCCGACATCAAGCCGGCCACCGGCGCCAATCAGATCAACCGCCGCGACCTCAACCGAGAAGTCGAGCTGTCGGCCAACGTTGTCGGCCGTTCCGCCGGACAGGCCAACGCCGAAATCAAGGCCGCGCTGGACGGCATGAACTGGCAACCCGGATACCGCTACCAGATCGGCGGCTCGGCCAAGAACATGCAGGAATCCTTCGGCTATGCGCTGGCGGCGCTGCTGCTTGCCATTGTGTTCATCTACATGATCCTCGCTTCGCAGTTCGCGAGCTTCATGCAGCCGCTGGCGATCATGTCCTCGCTGCCGCTGACGCTGATCGGCGTGTTCCTTGCCTTGATGTTCTTCCGCTCGACGCTGAACATGTTCTCCATCATCGGCTTCATCATGCTGATGGGATTGGTTACAAAAAATGCAATTTTGCTGGTCGATTTCGCCAACCAGATGCGCAAGGCCGGCATGGAGCGTTCCGCCGCGCTGCTGGAAGCGGCCCACGTGCGACTGCGGCCGATCCTGATGACGACGCTGGCGATGGTGTTCGGCATGGTGCCGCTGGCGTTCGGCATGTCGGAAGGCTCCGAGCAGCGTGCGCCGATGGGCCAGGCGGTCATCGGCGGCATCATCACCTCCTCGCTGCTGACGCTGGTGGTGGTGCCGGTGGTGTACACCTATCTGGACGACCTGGCGGCATGGGCGCGGCGCAAATGGGGGCACGCCCAGCCCGAAACACCGCACGGCGGCGCGGCAAAAACAGTGCCGCAGAGCAAAAATGAAGACGCCGTTTGATAAAATGTCCGCTTTCCCTCTTTACCCTTGAGTCTTTGAAATGAATATCGAAAAAGCCCGTTTCAACATGGTCGAGCAGCAAATCCGCCCCTGGGATGTCCTGGATCTGGACGTGCTCGAACTGCTGTTCGTGGTGAAGCGCGAGGCGTTCGTGCCGGCGGAGTACCAGAGCCTGGCTTTTGCCGATACCGAGATTCCCCTGCCCGGCGACGAGCACATGCTCTCGCCGAAGATGGAAGCACGCATCCTGCAGGAAGTCGCCGTCAAGAAGCACGAAAATGTGCTCGAAATCGGCGCGGGCAGCGGCTACATGGCCGCGCTGCTGGCGTACAAGGCGCGGCACGTGACCACGGTCGAGATCGACCCGGCGCTGAAGGAGATGGCGGCCCGGAATCTGGCCGCCTTCGGTGTTGCGAACGTGGACGTGGAACTGGGCAACGGCGCGCAAGGCTGGCCCGGTGCCGCCGGCAACGCGCAGTACGACGTGATCGTGATGTCCGGTTCGCTGCCGGTGCTGCCCGACAGCGTCCTGCAACAGCTCAAGGTGGGCGGACGCCTCTTCGCGATCGTCGGCGAAGCGCCGGTGATGAGCGCGCAGATCATCACGCGCGTGTCCGACACGGCGTATTCCAGTGCAAAGATTTTCGAAACCAGCGTCAAGGCCTTGCGCGGGGCGCTGACGCCTTCCCAATTCAAGTTTTAAGGATTCATCATGCAAACCGTGACTGCGCCGGAACTGGCCGTGTGGCTGGCCGATGCATCGCGCCCGAAGCCGATGCTGCTCGACGTGCGCGAACCCTGGGAATTCCAGACCTGCCACATCGCCGGCTCGACCCCGATTCCGATGAATGCGATTCCGGCGCGCCTGACCGAACTGGACGAGGATACGCCGATCGTCTGCATCTGCCACCACGGCGCACGCAGCATGTCGGTCGCCGCCTTCCTCGAGCGCAACGGCTTCACGCAAGTCACCAACCTGACCGGCGGCGTGCATGCGTGGGCGCAGCAGGTGGACGGCACGATGCCGACGTACTAGTGTCCTGAGTTAGAAATTCGCCACATAAAAGATGACGAGAATCGCACCGATACCGCGTCAAAAATGCTCGCAAGGCCTCGGCCTTGCTGCGCTTTTTTCCTTGTCTCGTCGCGATTTCATCACTTTTATTCGCAACGAATTTTCAACTCAGGACACCAGGGGCTGCTGCCAGAATCCGTTGCCGCGGTCTGACAACGGCCCCTACAAAAGCGTACAAAATCATGATTGCCATCCCGTCGCCAGCCGGAATACAGTGTCGTGCGACGAGATGCCCAGACGCTGTCCGGACGGATCCCGGTTGGCGTCGGGACGGCGGTAGAACAAGGCTGTAGGGTGCGCCCGGCGTACCAGTGCATCACCAAACGTTTGACGCGCAGGGCGCACCCTGCACCGATCGGCAAACCGAACCGATCCAATACCGAAAAATTGATGTCCCGAGGGAGAATGTAATGCGCAAGTCCACAATCGCGACGCTGACAGCCGGCGCCTTTCTGTCCATGAATGCGTACGCGATCAATCTGGTTCAGGTGTATCAGGAAGCGCTCGCCAACGACGCGCCATATGCGAGCTCGCGCGCGACGCTGACCGCCGGACAGGAAAAGAGCGTGCAGGGCCGGGCCGGGCTGCTGCCGACTGTGGGATTGACTGCCAATGCTACCCGAACCAATCTACCGGTAGATTTCCTCCCTGACCGAAACTCTCGTGGCTATACGCTTTCACTGTCGCAGCCATTATTCAACATAGGCAATTGGGAAAACTACCAAAAAGGCAACCTCTCGGCCGCCTTTAGCGAAGCACAATTCGCGCAGGCACAGCAGGACTTGATCGTGCGCGTCGCGCAAGCCTACTTCGACGTGCTGACCGCGCAGGATACGCTGGCATCGGTGCAGGCGCAGAAGGTCGCGATTACCGAGCAGCTGGCAGCCGCCAAGCGCAACTTCGAGGTCGGCACCACCACCATCACCGACTCGCAGGAAGCGCAGGCGCGCTACGACCTCACGTTAGCGCAGGAATTCGCTGCGCAAAGCGACCTGGAAATCCGGCGCAACGCGCTGCAGCAGATCATCGGCAAGCCAGCGGGAGAACTGGCGTCCTTGCGGCCTGGTATGAAGATCAATTCACCGGAACCGGCACAGATTGAGAAATGGGTAGATAGCGCCGAACAACAAAATTACAGTGTTTTGCAACAGCAATTGGCTTTGGAAAGCGCCAAGCACGACATAAAGCTTAATCGCGCTGGCCATTATCCAACCGTGACTTTGGTAGCTTCACGCAATTACGACTCCGATCGGAACGTCTCGATCGGTTCAGGCGGCTCAGTATCTGTACCGAATACCAACTCAATTGGCGTGCAAGTCGCCGTTCCCATTTTTTCGGGTTTTACCGTCACTAGCAAGGTACGCGAATCAATCGCACTGGAAGACAAGGCGCGCTCCGATCTCGAGAACGTGCGACGCACCGCCGCTCAAGGCGCGCGCCAGGCATTCCTCGGCGTCAACTCCGGGCTCGCGCAGGTCCGCGCGCTGGAGGCCGCCGAAGTGTCGAGCCAGTCGGCGCTCGACTCCAACCGCCTCGGCTATCAGGTCGGCGTGCGCATCAACATCGACGTGCTGAACGCGCAGCAGCAGCTGTACACGACCCGCCAGAACCTGGCGAAGGCACGCTACGACACCATCATGAACGGCCTGAAGCTGAAATCGGCTGCAGGCACGCTGAAGGAAGAGGATCTGGCACAGGTGAATGCGCTGTTGCAGCACTGACGCAAGGCTTGCAACCGGGCCAAACAAAAAGGCATGTCTCCAGACCGGCGACATGCCTTTTTTCATGATCGCGCGAAATCCGCATTCCGCTAACGCTGCCGGCCCCTCCCCTTGCGCAGCGAGGTGGCATGGCGCAAGGTATCGATGCAGGCGTCGATGGTCGGCGCGGCAATGGCGTCCAGATCGAACGACTCTGGCGCGAACAGCCAGTTGTTCAACAACCCGGTGACAATGGCCTGGATGGAAATGCCCGCCAGATCTACATCCAGATCCTCCGGCAACTGCCCCTTGGCGACCGCATCGCGCAAGGTTTGCACGGTGATCGCCATGAATTCCCGGGTGATTTCCCTGTGCCGCACGAAGAAGGGATCGGATTCATCGACGAACTCGCATTTGTGCAGCAGGATGTCGAACACCTTGCGCGAATGCGGATTGTTGACCGTTTCCTTCAGCACGAAGACGAATCTGCTGCGCAGACGGGCCAGCGGGTCGGCGTCGCGTTCTTCCGCGTCCGCCTCGATCATGGACTCCATCGGCAGCCGAACCCGCTCGAACATCGCATTGAGGAGGTCGCTCTTGTTCCTGAAATGCCAGTAGATCGCGCCGCGTGTCACATGCGCGGCGTTGGCCACATCGGCAAGCGAGGTGCGCGCGACGCCCTGCGCATGAAAAATATTCTCGGCGGCGTCGAGGATGCGGTTGCGCGTTTCAATCGCCTCCTCTTTCGTGTTTCTTGCCATATATCAGATCCTGTTGCTTGCCAAAAATAGTCACCGGCTGGCGGATTTTAGTGCCGGGCGCTCTGTCGTACCGACAATGGAACGCATTATATACATACATTCACGAATGTATGTATAATCGCCGTGTTGTATTGAAGAACGGCAATATCCAAAAGGACATTGCAAACAGAATTGCAGTTTGTTGCATTCGCCCCCGTTGCATATCGGACACTTCACTTCGCCATGATGGGTGAAGTGGATTTCGTTTTTTCCGCAACAGGACTGGAAGCGTATTTCCGCCAGTTATGTGCGCCTGCACGCGAATGCCGAAACCAGACCCGGCCATGCTCGTGAATCTGCATCGACCCGGTCACGCGACTGCCCGAACCATTACGAACCAACCACCATTAACCGTGCGAGAGTCTATGAATTCAATCCATCCCGTTCCGCGCATTACTGCGGCTGTATTGATCCTGTCCGCGCTGGCCGCCTGCGGCGACAAGGGGCAGAACGGACAAGCCCAGGGCGGCGGCATGCCTCCGCCGGAAGTGTCCGTGGTCACCGTGGCCCCCCAGCGCATCGTCATGTCGGCCGAGCTGCCGGGACGGCTGGATGCCAGCCGCGTCGCGCAGGTCCGTGCGCGCGTACCCGGCATCGTGCTCAAGCGCGTGTTCCGCGAAGGCAGTGACGTGAAGGCTGGCGATGTGCTGTTCCGCATCGATCCCGCGCAATACCAGGCCGCATACAGCAGCGCCGAGGCGACGCTCGCGAGAGCAGAAGCAAATCTGGCGCAGGCCACGTTGAAGAATCAGCGCTACAAGCCGCTGGTCGAAACCAATGCCGTCAGCAAGCAGGAATACGACGACACGCTGACCGCACAGAAGCAGGCGGCGGCAGACGTGGCAGCCGCCAAGGCAGCGCGTGAAACGGCGCGCCTGAATCTCGGCTATGCCACGGTCAACGCGCCGATCTCCGGCCGTGTCGGCCGCGCATTGGTGACCGAGGGCGCGTTGGTCGGCCACAACGAAGCGACACCGCTGGCGACGATCCAGCAGCTCGATCCGATCTACGTCAATCTGACCCAGTCCAGCAGTGAATTCCTGCAACTGCAACGTGCCATGGCCAGCGGCCAGCTCAAGAAAGCCGGCAAGGACCAGGCCCGCGTCACCCTGGTGACGGAAGACGGCCGTGCCTATGCGCAGGCCGGCAAGCTGCTGTTCTCGGACATCTCGGTCGATCCAAGTTCCGGTGCAGTGACCTTGCGCGCGGAGTTCCCCAACCCGGATAAATTCCTGCTGCCAGGACAGTATGTGCGCGCGCAGCTGGAGCAAGGCGTGCAGGACAACGCGATCACGGTGCCGCAACAGGCCATCCAGCGCGATCAGACCGGTGCCTCGGTCATGCTGATCGGCGCCGACGGCAAGGTGGCCTTGCAACCGGTCAAGACCGGCGAAGCGCAAGGCAATGTCTGGATCGTCACCGAGGGACTCAAGGCGGGCGACAAGGTCATCGTCGAAGGGTTCCAGAAGGTGAAGCCGGGCGCACCGGTCAAGGCCGTGCCGTGGAAATCGTCGGCGCCCAACGGCGGCACGCCGCCGCAAGCCGCCGCCAAGTCTGAAGCCAATGCAGCCACTCCGAACGCGCCGCAGGCAGACCAGAAGCCCAAGACCAACTAAGGGAGCACCGCATGGCAAAGTTTTTTATCGATCGCCCGGTGTTTGCCTGGGTGATCGCACTCTTCATCCTGCTGGCCGGCGCACTGGCGATCTTCCAGTTGCCGATCGCGCAATACCCGACCATCGCACCACCCGCAGTCCAGATCAACGCGACCTACCCCGGCGCGACCACAAAGACCATCGACGAGAGCATCATCAGCCTGATCGAACAGGAGATGAACGGCGCCGACGGTTTGCAGTACATGGAGTCGCAAAGCCAGGCCAACGGCCAGGCGCAGGTGACCGTGACCTTCCTGCCCGGGACCAATCCTGATCTCGCGCAGGTGGATGTGCAGAACCGTCTCAAGCGCGTCGAACCGCGTCTGCCGCAGGCAGTGACGCAGCAAGGCGTGCAGGTCACCAAGTCGCGCAACAACTTCCTGCTGTTTGCCACGCTGTCGTCGACCGACGGCCGCCTCGATCCGGTCGCGCTGGGCGACTACCTGTCGCGCAACGTGCTGAACGAAATCAAGCGCGTGCCCGGCGTCGGCCAGGCGCAACTGTTCGGTACCGAACGGGCGATGCGTATCTGGATCGACCCCGCCAAGCTGGTCGGCTACAGCCTGACGCCGAGCGATGTCTCGACCGCGATCCGCAACCAGAATGCGCAAGTCGCATCCGGCAAGTTGGGTGATTTGCCGAATCTGGATTCGCAGCAGGTCACCGCACCGATCGTCGTCACCGGCCAGTTGTCCACACCGGCGGAGTTCGGCGCCATCGTGCTGCGCGCCAACGCCGACGGATCGACGGTGCGTCTGCGCGACGTCGCCCGCGTCGAGATCGGCGGACAGGCGTATGACACCTCGGCCCGCCTGAACGGCAAGCCGACCGCCGCCATCGGTGTGCAGTTGTCGCCGACCGCCAACGCGCTCGCCACCGCCAAGGCCGTGCGCGCACGCATGGACGAGCTGTCGAAGTTCTTCCCGCAAGGCGTGAAGTACGACATTCCCTACGACACCTCGACCTTCGTGCAGATCTCCATCGAAGAAGTGGTGAAGACCCTGCTCGAAGCGATCGTGCTGGTGTTCCTGGTGATGTATCTGTTCCTGCAGAACTTCCGCTACACGATCATCCCGACCATCGTCGTGCCGGTCGCATTGATGGGCACGTTCGCCACGATGCTGCTGTTCGGTTTCTCGATCAACGTGCTGACCATGTTCGGCATGGTGCTGGCGATCGGTATCCTGGTCGATGATGCGATCGTCGTGGTGGAAAACGTCGAGCGCATCATGGCCGAGGAAGGGTTGTCGCCGCGCGAAGCCACGCGCAAGGCCATGGGCCAGATCACAGGTGCGATCGTCGGCATCACGCTGGTGCTGATCGCGGTGTTCCTGCCAATGGCGCTGTTCGGCGGCGCAGTCGGCGCGATCTATCGTCAGTTCTCGCTGTCGATGGTGGCCTCGATGACGTTCTCCGCACTGATGGCGCTGACGCTCACGCCCGCGCTGTGCGCGACGCTGCTCAAGCCGATCGAGCCCGGACATCACCACGAGAAGAAAGGCTTCTTCGGCTGGTTCAACCGCAAGTTCAACACCACCGCCGCTGGTTATCAGGGCATGGTCGCAAGAATGCTCGGCAAGTCCGCGCGCTACATGGTGGTGTACGGCCTGATCGTGGCCTGCGTCGCCCTGCTCTATGTGCGCATGCCGACCTCCTTCCTGCCGCAGGAAGACCAGGGCTACCTGATCACCAACATCCAGTTGCCGCCGGGTGCAAGCACCAACCGCACGATGGATGTCATCAAGCAGGTGGAAGATCACTACCTGAAGAATCCGGCAGTCGAACGTGTCGTCGCCGTGGCCGGCTTCAGCTTCTCCGGCAGCGGCCAGAACGCGGCGCTGGTGTTCACGCCGCTGAAGGACTGGAGCGAACGTACCCCCGAGCAATCGGCCAGCGCGCTTGCAGGCCAGGCGTTCGGCGCGTTCATGCAGATCAAGGACGCGATCGTCTATCCGCTGAGCCCGCCGCCGATTCCGGAACTGGGTAACGCAATCGGCTTCACCCTGCGCCTGCAGGACCGCGGCGGCCTCGGCCACGATGCATTGCTGGCCGCGCGCAACCAGTTGCTCGGCATGGCCGCGCAAAGCAAGGTCGTGCAGGGCGTCCGTCCGGAAGGTCTGGAAGACACCCCGCAGCTGCAACTTGATATCGACCGCGACAAGGCCAATGCCCTCGGCGTAAGCTTTGCCGAGATCAACAGCACGATGTCCACCGCACTCGGCTCCACCTACGTCAACGACTTCCCGAACCAGGGCCGTCAGCAGCGCGTGGTGATCCAGGCCGATGCACCGGACCGGATGCAGCCGGAAGACCTGATGCGCCTCTATGCGCGCAACAACAAAGGCGAAATGGTGCCCTTCTCCTCGTTCGCGACGTCGCGATGGATCATGGGACCGGTGCAACTGTTCCGTTATAACGGCTATCCGGCGATGAAGATTTCCGGCGAAGCTGCTCCGGGTCGGAGTACCGGCGACGCGATGGCGGAAATGGAACATCTGGTCGGCCAGCTGCCGCAAGGCATTGGCTACGAATGGACCGGCCAGTCGCTGGAAGAAAAGACTTCCGGCTCGCAGGCGCCGGCGCTGTTCCTGCTGTCGCTGATCGCCGTGTTCCTCGTGCTCGCAGCGCTGTACGAGAGCACGACGATTCCGATCTCCGTGATGCTGGTGGTGCCGCTCGGCATTCTCGGCGCGCTGCTCGGCGCCACCATGCGCGGCATGCCGAACGACGTCTACTTCAAGGTCGGCCTGATCGCGATCATCGGCCTGTCGGCGAAGAACGCGATCCTGATCATCGAGTTCGCGAAGGACCTGCAGGCGCAGGGCAAGAGCCTGATCGACGCGACGCTGGAAGCTGTTCACCTGCGGTTCCGCCCGATCATCATGACCTCGCTGGCGTTCATCCTCGGCGTCCTGCCGCTGGTCATCGCCAACGGTGCGGGCTCCGCCAGCCAGCGTGCGATCGGCACCGGCGTGATGGGCGGCATGATCACCGCGACGGTACTGGCGGTGTTCCTCGTGCCGGTATTCTTCGTCGTCGTGCGCAAACTCTTCAAGGGCAGCGAACGTCAGCGACGTTTTCATGCTGAACATGTCCAACAGTACGAAGGCAGCCAAGATGCTTAAACAAATCACCCTTTCACTGCTCGCTGCCGGCGTGTTGGCGGGCTGCTCGCTTGCGCCGACCTACACGCGGCCCGAGGCGCCCATCTCCAGCGTCTACCCGGCGGAAGACGGCGGCAAGGCGCAAACCGCCGGCAACGCGGCAGACAACGCCACCAACATTGGCTGGCGCGAGTTCTTCCCCGACCAGCGCCTGCAGGCCCTGATCGCCATCGCACTGGAAAACAACCGCGACCTGCGCGTCGCCGCCCTGCGCGTGGAGGAAGCGCGCGGCCTCTACAACATCCAATCGGCCGACCGCTGGCCCAACGTGAATGCCGCCGCCAGCGGCTCGCGCGCACGCACCCCGGCCAGCATCTCGCCCACCGGCGCGGCGATGATCAGCAATACCTACCAGGTCGGACTCAGCCTCGCCTCGTTCGAGCTCGACTTCTTCGGCCGCGTGCGCAGCCTGAATCAAGCCGCGCTGTCGCAATACCTCGCGACACAGGAAGCGCAGCAGGCCGTTCACATCAGCCTGGTCGCGGAAATGGCGAAAGCCTACCTCGCCGAGCGCGGCCTCGCCGAACAGCAGGAATACGCGCAAAGGACGCTGGAAAGCCGCCAGGCCGCGTACAAGATCACCAAGCAGCGATTCGACGTCGGCGCCTCTTCGGCACTCGATCTGCGCCAGGATGAAGTCCTGGTCGAATCGGCCCGCGCCTCGCTCGCGATACTGGCACGCCAGCGCGCTCAGGCCGTGAACACAGTGATCCTGCTGGCCGGCAAACCGCTGTCCGATCTGCCTCCGGCGCAACCGCTGTCGGGACAGAACATCGTCACCGACATCCCCGCCGGCCTGCCGTCCGACCTGATCGCGCGTCGCCCCGACATCCGCTCGGCGGAACAGCAACTGCAGGCCACCAACGCCAACATCGGCGCAGCGCGCGCGGCCTTCTTCCCGCGCATTTCGCTGACCGCCGGCATCGGCACCGCCAGCAACGAACTGTCGAACCTGTTCCAAACCGGAACGCAAACATGGTCGTTCGCGCCGCAACTCGTGCTGCCGATCTTCGACGCCGGCCGCAACCGCGCCACCCTCACGGTCGCCGAAGTGCGCAACAACGTCGCTGTCGCGAACTACGAAAAGACCATCCAGACCGCATTCCGCGAAGTGTCGGATGCGCTGGTCGCACGCTCCGCGCTGGAAGAACAGATCGACGCCCAGCAGAAGGTGCAGGTCGCCCAGGCCGAACGCCTGAAGCTGGCCGAGCAGCGCTACCGCAACGGCGTGGCCAGTTCGCTGGACGTGCTGGACGCACAGCGCCAGTTGTTCGCTGACGAGCAATTGCTGATTCAGGCGCGGGTGCTGCGGCTGACGAATGCGGTGGATTTATATCGCGCGCTGGGTGGCGGATGGAGTGAGAACACGGTGACGGCGCAAAGCGGAAAGTAAGCGCGTGCTTTTGTCACGGCATGCGGCGCCATTCGCCGCATGCCGTGACCATCACAAAAAAACCTGAAAAGAAGGGGCGCCGATGCGAATCGCGGCCCTTTTTTGCATTGCGGCGGCAATTCCCCCATTCGCCATTCCGGCTCCTCGTCCGCCACGTGCCGATTTGTTTTTCTGTGTTGGCACGATGCTTTTTTCAATTGCTTGATTAGAACGTTTCCTCAAAAGCATCCCATAAACATGGGATATCATTCCGCCAAATATTTGCCATATAGAAATATTTATTCATAAGAAATGGAGACCGTCTTCTTTACGCACAACATCAGAAGGAAGCACCAGCATGAAATCATTACTTCAATTTTTTGGGTCCCTCGGAGGACGAAGTAATCGGCAAGCCGACCTGCGAGGCCAACTCGCCGCCATCAGCAAAGCGCAAGCCGTCATCGAATTCCGTCTGGATGGAACCATCCTGCACGCCAACGAAAATTTCCTCAATTCCGTTGGTTATCGCCTCGAAGAACTGCAGAATCAGCATCACAGCATGCTGGTCGAACCGTCGGAGAGAGAGTCGCAACAATACCGTCAGTTCTGGCAGAAATTGCGCCGTGGAGAATATGACGAAGGCCTTTACAAGCGCATCGGCAAACACGGCAACGAAATATGGATTCAGGCGACCTACAATCCGATCATGGATGCGCGGGGCCGTCCTTTCAAAGTCGTCAAATACGCACGCGACGTCACTCATGAGCAGCGCCAATCCGCCGACTTCGCCGGACAAATCGCGGCCATAAGCAAGGCACAGGCGGTCATTGAATTCGACCTGGGCGGGCACATCCTGTTCGCCAATCACAACTTTCTCGCTGCCACCGGCTATACCTTGCAAGAGATCGTGGGCAAGCACCACCGCATTTTTGTCGAAGAAAGGCAGCGGACCAGCGAAGCCTACAAGCGGTTCTGGCAACAACTGGGCGCGGGTCAGTATGACTCCGGCTTGTATCGGCGCGTCGGCAAGGGCGGGCGAGAGCTGTGGCTGCAAGCCAGCTACAGCCCCATCCTCGGACAGGACCAGCAGCCCTTCAAGATCGTCAAGTATGCCTCCGACCTCACCCTGCAAATCCAGGCGTCCCAGACCTTGCAATCGGCCGTCAGCGGCCTGTCCCAGGCGCTCAAGGAAAGCGCGCTCAACGCGCAGCACGCCAGCGCACTGGTGCAATCGACTGCCTCGATCGCCCACAAGGGCGGCGAGGTCATGAACGATGTCGTGAAGAAGATGAGCGCCATCAACGACAGCGCCCGGAAAATTGCCGACATCATCGGCGTCATCGACGGCATCACGTTTCAGACAAATCTGCTGGCGCTCAACGCCGCAGTGGAAGCGGCGCGTGCCGGCGAACAGGGGCGCGGCTTTGCGGTCGTGGCAGGTGAAGTGCGCAATCTGGCCCATCGCAGCGCCATATCGGCGAGGGAAATCAAGACCCTGATCGATGACTCGGTGCGCGAAATCAACCAGGGCTCCGGTTTCGTCACCAACGCCGGCGGCACGATGCAGGAAATGGTGTCGTCCATGCAAAGCATCACCGGCATCATGGATACCATCACACGCGCCTCACACGATCAGAATGCGGGTATCGAACAGGTCAACGATGCCATCAAACAGCTCGATCACTCCAGGACAGGCAAGCGGCCGGCCGCCTAGCGCGATTTCAATAGCGCTTGCGCGGCTGCGCGGCGGACGAGCCGTCGTCCATGCAAACGAACAGCCAGGCGCCGGATGCATGCTGCAAGGCGCGCCAGCACGTTGAGAATCAGTTTGGCATTGACGATATCCCCGGCGTGGGAAAAGGCAATCACCACCAGCGCCTGGCGTCGGGTGACGCGGTGAGCTTGTCAGGCGCTGGCAAGCATGGTCGTCAGCAGCGCCAATGTGCGCGCCGTGGCGCCGCGATGATGACGCGAGAAGACAAGCGCGTTCTCTCCCATCGCTGCACGCTCGTCGTGATCGCGCAGCAAGCGGCCGCTCCGCGCCAACATGGCTTGCGCATCCGTCACGCGCATCGCCGCGCCCGCCGCAATCGCATCCTCGCTCACCGTGCCGAAGTTGAAGGTGTGCAATCCGATCAGCACCGGCTTGCCGACGGCACAGGCTTCGATCAGGTTCTGTCCGCCCAGCGGCAGCAGACTGCCGCCGATGAAGGCGACATCGCATGCCGCGTAGTAGGCGAACATCTCGCCCATCGAATCGCCCAGCAGAATCCGCGTATCCGCATGCAAGGGCGCGCTGCCGAGTGCCGAGCGGTGCTGCAGCGCGATGCCGCGCGCTGCGATCATGCGCGCGACCTCATCGAAGCGCTGCGGATGGCGCGGCACGATGACGAGCAGCGCATCGGCCATGTCGGCGGTTGCGAGCGCATCGAGGATCAGTTCTTCCTCGCCTTCGCGCGTGCTGGCGCACAGCAGCACGGAGCGCGGGCCGATCTGCTGCCGCAGTGCCGCGCCTTTTGCCAGTGCATCCTCCGGTGGCGTGACGTCGAACTTGATGCTGCCGGTGACATGGACGTTGGCGACACCGAGCTGGCGTATGCGCTGTGCGTCGGCGTCGGTCTGCGCGGCGACGCAGGAAATTCCGCGTGCGGCTTCGCCCATCAGGCTCTGCAGCTTCTGCGCCTTGCGCAGCGAACGCTCCGACAGGCGCGCATTCGCGAGCACGACCGGGATGCCGCGTCTCTTGCATTGCGCGATCAGGTTCGGCCACACCTCGGTTTCCATCAGCACGCACAGGCGCGGCCGGAAATGCCGGATGAAGCGTTGCATCATCCAGCCGGTGTCATAGGGAAGAAAGCTTTGCACCACGCGCGATGCGTGCTTGCCGAACAAGGCATGGCCGGTGGCGCGGCCGGTCGCGGTCATGTGGGTCAGCAGGATGCGGTGATCGGGATAGGCGCGCAGCAGGGCTTCGACCAATGGTTCCGCCGCGCGCGTTTCGCCGACCGATACCGCGTGGACCCAGATCGTCGCTTGCGTTGATGGATTCGCGGAACTGCGCGGATAGAAGCCGAGCCGCTCGGCCACATGTCGGCGATAGCCCGGCTCCCTGCGGCCGCGCCACCACAGCCGCCCCAGCACCAGCGGCAGCGCCAGCCACCATAAAGCGGAATAGAGAGCGCGCATCAATCCGGTTGGCGCCCGGTCATGGCAGCCGGCGCAGCGTCCTTCAGATTGCCGCCGGACCGTTTGCCGCTGGCCGCCATCAGGGTTTGCAGCGCCGCTTCCACTTCCGCCACGGTCGGCGGCTGGCCGAGGTCGCCGAGGTTGATGATGTTGTCCGACCAGTTCCCCTCGGTCTTCCAGCGCGGCGAGTCGCAGTAGAGTTCGACGGTCGGGCGATTGAACGCGGCGGCGATATGCGTCAGGCCGGTATCGACGCCGATCGCGAATGCCGCCTTTTGTGCGAGCACGACGGCTTCCATCATCGGCAGTCTGGGCAGCACGCGCGCATGCTTCATGTTCGCGGCGAGATGTTCCGCCGCCTGCCGTTCCGCTTCGCTGCCCCATGGCAGCAGGATCGGCATGCCGTGCGGCTCCAGGAACTGCGCCAGCCGTATCCAGTTCGCATCGTCCCAGCGCTTGGCGGCGCGCGCCGTGCCGTGAAAGAAGACAACGTAAGGCTGCTGCGGCAGCCAGCTTGCCGATGCGGCATCCGGCGCATCCATGTTGAAATCAGCCGGCGTGTCGATCGTGTGGCCGAGCGCCGCGGCGGTCACGATGCGCGCGCGCAGCACTCCGTGAGTGCGCGGATCGACCGGCACGCTGATCGTGTGGAAAATCCGTGATGCGCCTTCGTAGCCGGAACCTTCGGTGGCATTGGCCAGGCCGATACGCTTGCCGCCGGGCGCTGCATGCGCGAGTCCCATCACCACACCGGTCTTGAGCAAGCCTTGCGTGTCGAAGATGTAGTCGTAGCGCTCGCCGCGCAGCTTGCGGTAGAAGTCGCGCATCTCGGCGCGCGTCTGTTGCGACAGCAGGCTCTTGCGCCAGCGCCGCAGCGCGAACGGAATGATGTTGCGCACGCCGCGATTGAGCCGGACGAGGCTGACATACGCCTCTTCCACCACCCAGTCGATGTTCGCATCGGGATGGTGGCGCAGGATGTCGGCCACCATCGGCATGTTGTGCACGACGTCGCCCAGCGAGGAAACGCGAACGATGAGGATGTTCACGCCCTTGCTCCGCTTGCGGATGCAGCTTTCCCTGTCATGCAGCGATCTCAGTAGGGAAACTTCGCATCCGGCTTGATCGCCAGAATCGCGGTCTTGAATTCCTGCCTGATGCGATCGAGCACCTGCTCCGATTCGCCTTCGAACCGCATCACCACCACCGGCGTGGTGTTGGACGAGCGCGCCAGGCCGAAGCCGTCGGCATACTCGACGCGCACGCCGTCGATGGTCACGATCTCTTCTGCGGCGGGGAAACGGGCTTCGCGCTGCAGCGTGTCGATCAGCGTGAAGTTCTCCCCTTCCGCCAATTGCAGTTGCAGTTCCGGCGTGCTGACCGATTGCGGCAATGCGTTCAACACCGCCGACGGATCGTCGCATTGCGACAGCAGTTCCAGCAGGCGCGCGCCGGCGTACAAGCCGTCGTCGAAGCCGTACCAGCGGTCCTTGAAGAAGATATGGCCGCTCATCTCGCCGCCCAGCGGCGCGCCGGTCTCGCGCATCTTGGCTTTCACCAGCGAATGGCCGGTCTTCCACATCAGCGGCTTGCCGCCATGCTGCTTGACCCAGGGCGCGATGTGGCGTGTGCATTTGACGTCGTACAGGATTTCGCGTCCCGGATGGCGCGTCAGCACGTCCTGCGCAAACAGCATCAGCTGCCGGTCGGGATAGATGATGCTGCCGTCCTTGGTGACCACACCCAGACGGTCGCCGTCGCCGTCGAACGCGAGGCCGAGTTCGGCATCGGTGCTCTTCAGGCAGGCGATCAGGTCTTGCAGGTTTTCCGGATGGGCCGGGTCGGGATGGTGGTTCGGGAAGGTGCCATCGACTTCGCAGAACAGTTCGGTCACCTCGCAGCCGAGCGCGCGGTACAGGTCGCCGGCGAACGCACCGGCCACGCCGTTGCCGCAATCGACGGCGATCTTCAGCGGGCGGCGCAGTTTCACATCGGACACGATGCGCTGCAGGTAGGCGTCCTTGATGTCGTGCGTGCTGTACGCGCCGGCGCCTTGCGCGAACTCGCCCTTGACGATCGCCTGATACAGGGCCTGGATCGTGCTGCCGTAGATCGCCTCGCCGGCCAGCACCATCTTGAAGCCGTTGTAGTCGGGCGGGTTGTGGCTGCCGGTGACCATGATGCCCGATTGCGCTGCCAGCGCATGGGTGCCGAAATACAGCATCGGAGTAGCGACCACGCCGAGGTCGATCACATCGACGCCGCTTGCCTGCAGGCCGGTCGCCAGCGCCGCCGCCAGTTCCGGGCCGGACAGGCGGCCATCGCGGCCGATGATCACGGTCTGCTCGCCCTTGGCGCGCGCGGCGGTACCGAAAGCCTGACCGATCTGTTTTGCAATCGCCGCATCGAGCGTCTTGCCGACGATACCGCGAATGTCATATGCCTTGAAAATGCTGGGGGATAGGGTCAACATGGTTTTGGAATGGAGAGGTTGGAAGACGCGGACCCGTCATGCACCTGGTGCCGGCGGGCGGATTCGCTCTCTGATGTGAACATCGCAACTACGGGATTTTACCGTACGAATTGCGCTGCGCCGTAGCGGTCCGGGCTGTTCGCGCAGAAGCCTGCAACTTTCCGTCTTTCAATGCAGCCCGGGTACCTGGAATCAACAAAGTGGATCGTCATTCCGGCGCGGACCGGAATGACATTGATGCTGCGGACCGTCATTGACAGATTGACAGTTTCGAGAAGGCGGCAATGCACGGCCCCGAAGTTTTCTCGTGATTTGCGCGTGATTCACTCGTGATGATTGAGCGCCCGATAGCCGTGCCGTTTTACCAACTCGTCCCGCTCGGCGGCTTCCATGTCCTCGCACACCATTTCGGCGACCAGCTCCTGGAAGCTGGTTTTCGGTTCCCATCCCAATTTGGTCTTGGCCTTGGTCGGATCGCCCAGCAGCGTTTCGACCTCGGTCGGCCGGAAGTAGCGCGGATCGACGGCGACGATGCATTTTCCCTGCGCATTCATGCCCTTTTCCTCGACGCCCTCGCCTTCCCAGCGAATCGGCAGATGAAGCTCCCGTGCGGCGGCGTCGACAAAGTCACGCACGCTGTATTGCACGCCGGTGGCGATGACGAAATCCTCCGGCTTGTCCTGCTGCAGCATGAGCCATTGCATCTCGACATAATCGCGTGCATGACCCCAGTCGCGTCTGGCGTTGAGGTTGCCGAGATACAGGCAATCCTGCAGGCCGAGCTTGATGCGCGCCAGCGCGCGCGTGATCTTGCGCGTGACGAAGGTTTCGCCGCGCAGCGGGCTTTCGTGATTGAACAGGATGCCGTTGCATGCATACATGCCGTACGCTTCGCGGTAGTTGACGGTCATCCAGTAAGCATACAGCTTCGCCACCGCATAGGGGCTGCGCGGATAGAAAGGCGTGGTTTCCTTCTGCGGCATTTCCTGCACCAGGCCGTACAGTTCGGAAGTGGAGGCCTGATAAAAACGCGTCTTCTTTTCGAGTCCGAGGATGCGGATCGCCTCGAGTATGCGCAATGCCCCCAGCGCATCCGAGTTGGCCGTGTATTCCGGCTCCTCGAACGACACGGCGACATGGCTCTGCGCCGCAAGGTTGTAGATTTCGTCCGGCTGCACCTGCTGAATGATGCGGATCAGGCTGCTCGAATCCGTCAGATCGCCGTGATGCAGCTTGAAGCGGATATCCTGTTCGTGCGGATCCTGATACAGGTGATCGATGCGATCGGTATTGAGCAGCGAGGTACGGCGTTTGATGCCGTGAACTTCATACCCCTTCGACAGCAGCAGTTCGGCGAGATATGCGCCGTCCTGGCCTGTGACTCCGGTAATGAGCGCCACCTTGTCGATTCTTGATTTCATCAGCATGTGTTTTCCTTGTTGAACTGTGATGGATCTTCATTCCGCTTGCATGCGCTGCATACGTGCCAGGGACTGTCTGTATCGGCCGCTTACACCCGTCCGTACGCATCGGAAAAGCGCACGATGTCGTCCTCGCCCAGATAGCTGCCGCACTGCACCTCGATCAGCACCAGATCGGTGATGCCGGGATTGGCCAGACGATGCTTCGCGCCGATCGGAATGTAGGTGGATTGGTTCTGGCTCATCAGGACGGTGCTGTCATCGACCGTGATGTTGGCGGTGCCGGACACGATGACCCAATGTTCGCTGCGGTGATGATGCATCTGCAGCGACAGCGCCTGTCCCGGTTTGACGAGCACCCGCTTGATCTTGAAGCCGGGACCTTCGCCCAATACCGTGTACGTGCCCCAGGGACGCAGCGCGGTGCGATGAATCTTGTGCGCCTCATGACCGCTGGCTTTCAACTGGCTCACAACCTGCCGCACCTCCTGGCTGCGCGATTTGTCGGCCACCAGCAAGGCATCGGGCGTATCGATCACCAGCAGGTTGTCGAGACCGATCGCCGCCACCAGCCGGTCCCTGGAATCGACGTAAGTGTTGCGACTGTCGATGAAGATGGGCTGACCGTTGCTGCTGGTGTTGCTGGTGTTGCCATGGTCGTCGGCGGGAATCATGTCCGATACCGCGTCCCACGCACCCATGTCGCTCCAGCCGAATTCGGCCGGCACGACAGCGATGTTCTGCGCCTTTTCCATCACGGCATAGTCGATCGAAATGCTTTCCAGTTGCGAAAACGCGGCACCCAGCTCCGTCTTGTCGCCTTCCGCACGGGTCGCGTCCAGCACGGCGCGCGCGGCTTCCAGCAGCGCCGGGTTGCAGGCAGCAAGGGCAGCGACAATGACACTCGCCTTGAAGCAGAAAATGCCGCTGTTCCAGACGTAGTTGCCTTGCGCCAGATAAGCGGCGGCAGTGGCCGCGTCGGGCTTCTCGACGAAGCGCCGCACCGCATGCGCTTGCTGGCTCACGTTGTCGCCCATTTCGATATAGCCGAAACCGGTTTCGGGCGTGGTCGGACGAATGCCGAACAGACCGATGAAGCCGTCGCGCGCCAGCAGCTCCGCATGCTGCGCCGCCTTGAGGAAGGCCTCGGTGTCGGTGATCAGATGATCCGCGGGCATCGCCAGCAGGCAGGCATCGTCATCCTGGCGCGCCGCCCACAACGCGGCCACGGTGATCGCGGGTGCGGTATTGCGCCCCGTCGGTTCCAGCAGATAATGAGGCTTGACCGCCTGCGCAGCCAGTTCGTCGCGCGAGCGGAAGTAATATTCGCGGTTCGTGACGATCAGCGGCGCGCACTGATCCGCAATGGCCATCGCGCGTTCGTAGGTCTGCGCGAACAGGCTCTTGCCGCCGCCGATGCGCATGAAGGGCTTCGGATGCGCTTCGCGCGAAACGGGCCACAGGCGTGTGCCCGCCCCTCCGGAAAGGATGATTGGAAGTAACATGATATAAAAGGACTTCGTGATGGCTCCGCGAGTTGCATGAGCCGTTCGGTACAGTCCCTTTATATGTCACCCAGCCGTACGCTTTATTGTTTTGCGACAAATGGCGTGCGTTCTATTACCGCTTCACAATTTTTACGCATGACAACATACGCCATCGGCGACATTCAAGGATGCCAGCAACAATTGACCGCGTTGCTGCAGCGGATTTACGAGACCTCACCCAGTCCCAGATTGATTTTCGTCGGCGACCTGGTCAATCGCGGTCCGCACTCGCTCGCCACGCTGCGGAACATCCGCGCCCTCGGCGATACCGCCTCCGTCGTTCTGGGCAATCACGACCTGCACCTGCTCGCCGTCGCCAACGGTATCCGCAAGCCGCATCGCAGCGATACGCTGGACGACATTCTCAACGCCGAGGATCGCGATGAATTGCTCGACTGGCTGCGCCGCCAGCCATTGGCGCTGCTGGAAAACGGCCACCTGTTCGTGCATGCGGGCGTCGTCCCGCAATGGACCGCACAGCAGGCGGTCGATCTCGCACACGAAGTGGAAACGGCGCTGCGCGGCCCGGACTGGGTGGAATTCCTGCGCACGATGTACGGCAACGCTCCGGCCAGATGGGACGATGCGCTTGAAGGCGCCGACCGTCTGCGCTGCATCGTGAACGCGCTGACGCGCCTGCGCTTCTGCACTGCTGATGGAACGATGGAGATGTTGTCGAAAGGCGTGGAAACCGTATTGCCAGGCTACATGCCCTGGTTCGACGTGCCGGGCCGCAAGACGGAAGACGTTACGGTCGTCGCCGGACACTGGTCAACGCTGGGCCTGATGATGCGGCCCAATTTGTTGACGCTGGATACCGGCTGCCTCTGGGGCGGCAAGCTGACCGCCGTGCGCCTGGAAGACCGCGCGTCGATCCAGGTGGATTGTCCGCAGTATCAGACGCCGGGGACGATGTGAGGAGAGATGCGGGCATCACGTCTGCTTGTGTAGAGCGTAACGTGAGGCAGGGGATTCGGAAAGCATGTGGACTTTGCGCGCAGTGTGGGACATCCCGGCCGCATGCACCCGCGAGCACATTCAAGACCACTCCCCGCGTTTGAAATACCGATGTGCGTTTCGATCAAACCTTCTCGCCAGCACTCAGCGCCGACTCGATCACCCGATGCGCCGCATCGGCAAGCTCGCGCCGGTGCGAGTCCGGCGCGGTTTCAATGATCGGCAGAATCGTCAGCTCGGCTTTCATGCCGCGCGCCTTCAGTATCGTCAGCATGCTTTGCACGAAGGTCATGTCGCCGACGAAATCGGCCGCCGGGTGCAAGCGCCCCTGCGCATCGACATAGCGCAACGCATAGGGCTGCACCGGCACTTCCGCCTCGATTGCCGCCTCGAACAGGTTGGCATGAAAAGGCAGAACGCTTCCCTGCGATCCGGTCGTGCCCTCCGGGAAAAAGGCGACGTGTTCGCCTGCGTGCAGGCTGGTGACAAGGCCTTCGTAAATCCGCCGCACGTCGCGCACCCTGCCGCGCGAGATGAAAATCGTGCCCGCCTTTTCGCACAACCAGCCGAGCAGCGGCCAGTCGCGGATATCGGACTTGGCGACGAAACGGCTGGCCTGCAGCGAGTTGATCACGAAGATATCGAGCCAGGAGATGTGATTGGCGACGATCAGCGCGCGCGGCGCGGGTTGCGCGCCGGCCGCATGCCTGGTCTCCACCTCGACGCCGCATAGCGCAACCAGCTTCATCGACCAGCGGCGGATCTGCGCCTGGCGTCCCGCTTCGCCGATCAGCGGATAGACGAAGGCGGAAATCGCCAGGCCGGCAAACAGATGCAGCACGACTCGCAGGAGCCGGACGACGTGCATGCCGCGCTTACCGCTCGAACGCAACGTGTCCGGCGACGATGGTCGTCTTCACCCGGCCTGCCAGTTCATAACCGAGGAAAGGCGTGTGCTTGCCCTGGCTGGCAAGCACCGTCGAATCGACTGTCCAGCGCGCCGCCGGATCGAAGATGCAGATGTCGGCAACGCTGCCTGTGGCAAGCTGGCCTGACGGCAATCCGATCACGCGCGCCGCATCGGCGGTCACCTTGGCGATCGCCCTGGCCAGCGGCTGTTCCGATGTATCGACGCACTCGTCCGCCCATTTCAGCGCGAGCGACAGCAGCAATTCCAGACCTGTCGCACCGGGCGATGCCTCGCCGAACGGCAGCAATTTCTCATCGTCGTCGACCGGCGTGTGATCGGAGCAGATCACGTCGATCGTGCCATCCAGCAGACCCTGGCGAATTGCATCGCGATCGCGCTGGGCGCGGAACGGCGGTGTCACACGCGCATTCGAATCGAAGAAGCCGATATCCGCATCGGTCAGGTGAATATGGTGCGCGCCGACATCGCAGGTCACCGGCAAGCCTTCCTTTTTCGCCGCGCGCACGAGATCGAGTCCCGCTGCCGACGAGATGCGGCACAGGTGGACACGCACGCCGGTCGAGCGCATCAATTCGAAAATGGTATGCAGCGCAATCGTCTCCGACATGACCGGCACGCCCGACAATCCCAGGCGCGACGCGACCGGCCCGCTATGCGCGATGCCCGTGCGTCCGAGATGCGGATCCTGCGGCCGCAGCCAGACCGTGTAATCAAAGGTCCTGGCGTACTGCATCGCACGCATCAGCACATTGGTGTCGAGAATCGGCTCCTCGGCTTGCGAAAAACCGATGCAGCCGGCTTCGGTCAGCTCCGCCATCTCGGTCAGTGCCGCGCCCTTCAAGCCAGTGGTCAGAGCGCCGAGCGGATAAACGTGCGCCTGGTTGAGCGTCTTGGCGCGATGCTTCAGCATTTCGACCAGGCCCGGCTCGTCCAGCACCGGATCGGTATCCGGCGGACAAACGAGGCTGGTGACGCCACCCTGCATGGCTGCCTGCATCTCGGATTCCAGCGTCGCCTTGTATTCGTAGCCGGGTTCGCGCAGCCGTGCGCTCAAATCAACCAGCCCGGGTGCGACGACCAGACCGCTGGCGTCGATCGTCTTGCTGGCGGCGAATCCAGCCGGCGCTTCGCCCACGCCGGCGATGCGGCCTGCGGCAATATACAAATCCCTTTGCGCATCAATGCCATTGGCCGGATCGATCAGGCGGCCATTCTTGATATGGATCTTCATTCTTTCAGTTTCCCGCCAAAATACTCATCACCGCCATGCGGACCGCAATACCGAACGTGACCTGCGGCAGAATCACCGCCTGCGAACCGTCCGCCACCGCAGAGTCGATCTCGACCCCGCGGTTCATCGGCCCCGGATGCATCACGATCGCGTCGGGCTTGGCCAGCGCGAGGCGTTCCGGCGTCAAGCCGTAGCTCTTGAAGAATTCCTGCGCGGAAGGCAGCAGCGCGCCGCTCATGCGCTCATTCTGCAAGCGCAGCATGATGATCACGTCCGCGCCTTTCAGGCCCTCCTTGATATCGGTGAACACGCGCACCCCCATCTGTTCCAGTCCGCCGGGCAGCAGGGTGCGCGGTCCGATGGCGCGCACTTCCGGCACACCGAGCGTGGTCATTGCATGGATGTCCGAACGCGCCACGCGACTGTGCAGGATGTCGCCGACGATGGCCACCGTCAGCTTGGTGAAATCCTTCTTGTAGTGACGGATGGTGTACATGTCCAGCAAGCCCTGGGTCGGATGCGCATGGCGGCCATCGCCCGCGTTGACCACATGTACATGCGGTTGCTTGGTGTCGGTGAGATGCCTGGCGATCAGGTAAGGCGCGCCGGATTGCGCATGGCGCACCACGAACATGTCGGCATGCATCGCGGCCAGGTTGTCGATGGTGTCGAGCAGCGACTCCCCCTTGCTGGCGCTGGAGGCGGAAATATTGAGGTTGATCACGTCCGCCGACAAGCGCTTCGAGGCAATCTCGAAGGTCGTGCGCGTGCGTGTGGAATTTTCGAAGAAGAGATTGAAGACGCTCTTGCCGCGCATCAGCGGCACCTTCTTCACTTCGCGGTCGCTAACACTGACGAACGAAGACGCGGTATCGAGGATGTGCGTAATGATGGCTTTGGGCAAGCCTTCGATGGTGAGCAAATGCTGCAGCTCACCGTTTTTGTTCAGTTGCGGATTATGCATGGTCCACCGTCAGGGAAAATCGGCCATCGTCCGCGCGCTGCAGTACGAGTTGCTGGTTATCTGGAAGAGTAATGGTGTCGGCGACGATATCGGCTGCAATCGGCAGCTCGCGCCCGCCGCGATCGACCAGCGCCGCGAGCATGATCTTCGCCGGGCGCCCGTAGTCGAACAGTTCATTGATCGCCGCGCGCGTCGTGCGGCCCGTGTACAGGACGTCGTCGACCAGCAGGATCGTCGCGCCTTCCACCTCGAAAGGAATCTGGGTCGGCTTGACCTCGGCGTGCAAGCCTTTCGCGGCGTAGTCATCGCGATAGAACGAGACATCGATATAGCCCAATCGTTCGTTCAGTTGCAGCTCGGCCGCCAGCCGTTCGGCCAGCCATGCTCCACCGGAGTAAATACCCACGAGGGCGACGTTCTCGGCCTGCGCGAGGCCGGTTTTGACGCGTTCTGCGAGCACCTTGTACAAGGCCTCGGCGTCCAGTTCAGGATTCGGCATGTTCATTGAAGTATTGTTGCAAAATGATTGCGGCTGCTTCCGCATCGATCAGCTCGCCGCGACGCTGGGACAGCACTGCGGAGGAATATCGTTCATCGACCAGCACGGTGGCGACGCCGAAGCGTCCGTTCAACTGGTTGGCAAAGCGGCGGCAGCGTACCGTCAATTCATGCTCGGTGCCATCGGGATGACTCGGCAAGCCGACCACGCACAGCGTCGGCTGCCATTCCTTGATCAGCACCGAAATCGCGGCGAACTTCGCATCGTTGGCCTCTGCGGAAATCACCGTCAACGGCTGCGCCTGCCTGAGCAGCGTGTTGCCAACCGCGACACCGATGCGTTTCAGGCCGAAGTCGAAGCACAGGATGGTCCCCACTACGCAGCCTTGTCAGGCATGGCCGGCATCGCCGGCGAGCATCATCGGATCGATGCCCAGCAACTTCATCGCCGCAGCAAAACGTTGTTCAATCGGAAGCGCGAACATGATGTCCGGATCGGCGCGCACGGTCAGCCAGCCGTTGCGTGCAATCTCGTCCTCGAGCTGGCCGGCGCTCCAGCCCGCGCAGCCGAGGCTGACGAGAATGCGGCGCGGCCCGTCACCGGAAGCCAGCGCTTCCAGCACGTCCTTCGACGTCGTCAGCGCAACCTCGTCCGTCACGTTCATCGTTGACGAAAAATTACCATGCGGCGCATGCAGTACAAAGCCGCGCTCGACCTGGACCGGGCCGCCGAACATGACGGGTTTCTTGTCGAGCGGTACGTGGCTTGCCAGGATTTCCAGTTTGAGGTCGATGCGCTCAAGCAAGACATCCATCGTCATGTCGGTCGGCTTGTTGATGATTACGCCCAGCGCGCCGGTGGCGTTATGCTCGCAGAGATACACTACCGTACCGCCGAAAACCGGATCGAGCATCGACGGCATGGCAATCAGGAAGTGATCCGCCAGATTGAATTCGGTATCAGTCACAGTATCGGAAGATCGGGAAAAACCGGGAGTATCCTGAGACGGCTCAGGCGTGAAGGGGAATTTACGAGGCTTGCTTTGCTTCACCATAGCTGGTCATTTTATCAGTTTTGCGCTGATGGCCTTCCTCGATTGCATCGAGCCCTCGTCATTCGGCGCAAGCGACCATCGTCATGTATCGATTCGACAAATCCCTTGCATGACGCCGTCGCGAATTGATTCACGCAGGTGTTGCCGCATTGACAAACGACTCGCACAAGCACCCCGCTGAACATGGTCCGCATGGAAACACGGTTGTACAGCAGCCATGAAGAAAATCCAGCGCACTGCACATGCCAGCTGGGACAGCAGGCGACTGCGCTTGTGACGAAAGCAAAAGACCCGCAGAAATCTCCTGCGGGTCTTTTGCTTTCCTACGGAAAATGGCTTTCTTACAACGCAGGCATTTCCCTGCCGATGTAACCGGCAATCAATGCAAGCAGCTCATCCTCGCGATACGGCTTGCCCAGATATTGATTGACACCCAGTTCCATCGCGTAGTTGCGATGCTTGGCGGCAGTACGCGAGGTGATCATGATGATCGGAATATCGCGCGTACGTTCGTCGCCACGCACGTTGCGCGTCAGGTCGAAACCATCCATGCGCGGCATTTCGATATCCACCAGCATCACGTCCGGTGTAATGGATTGCAGGTGCTCGAGTGCATCCACGCCATCCTTTGCCACCACCACCTGGTATCCCTCGCGCGACAGCAAGCGCTGCGTCACGCGGCGTACCGTCAGCGAGTCATCGACCACCATGACGATGCGTTGCGTGCGCAGGCCCTGGATCGGCTCCGCATTCGGGGCGCTTGGTTGCGCAGGCGTCATTTCGGCCACCGCACCCATCGCGTTCGGCGCATCGGATGCAATGATGCGAGGCGCACGCATGTTGTCGTGTGCCGCGCGCTGCGCCAGCGGAACGGGGTTCAGGATCAGCACGATGTCGCCGGAACCGAGCACGGTCGCGCCCGCGATACCGACCATTCGCGCCAGTTGCGGGCCGATGTTCTTGACCACCACTTCGCGGTTGCCAAGGACTTCATCGACGTGCAACGCGACACGGTCCTTGCCGCTCTTGAGAATCATCAGCGGCGAATATTGCTGCGTGACAGGTGAAACATGTGTATCGCCCAGCAACGCGGGAAGGTAATGCATCGGCACGCGCTGCCCCTGCCAGAGCACCGCGCCGTCGTTGTATGCGGCGGCAAGCGGATTGGCCCGGAGCTGCTGCACCTGTTCAACCAGCACCGAAGGCACCGCGTACGTTCTGCCACCGCAGGACAGCAGCACGACTTGCGTCACCGCCAGCGTCAATGGCAGGTGAATGGTGAATTTTGCCCCCTTGCCCGCCACCGAATGCGTCAGAACACGTCCGCCCAGCGCGGCTGCTTCGGAGCGAACCACGTCCATGCCCACGCCTCGACCCGCCAGTTCGGTGACTTCCTCCGCAGTCGAGAAACCGGGATGGAAAATCAGATCGGCAACCTCCGCATCGGTCGGTTCGCTGCCGTCCGTCAGCAAGCCTGCGCCCACGGCCTTGTTGCGAATGCTGGCCAGGTTCAAGCCCTGTCCGTCATCGGAAAACTGGATGACGACTTCATTGCCCTCCTGCCGGATTTCGACGAGTAATTCTCCCGTCTCGTTCTTGCCTGCGGCGCGGCGTGCCTCGCGCGATTCGATGCCGTGCACGATCGCGTTGCGCAGCAGATGCTCGAACGGACCGGTCATTTTTTCCAGAACGCCGCGATCGATCTCGACCGCACTGCCGCGAATATCGAGATTGACGCGCTTGTCGATCTCCTTGGCAGCCTGCCGCGTCACGCGGAACAGGCGCTCGGAAATGCTGGCGAACTGCACCATACGCACCCGCATCAGGTCCTGTTGCAGATCGCGCGTCAGGCGTGCCTGCGTCGAGAGATCGCCTGTCGCACTATCCAGCGCCCTGCTCAGGTTCTGCTGCACCGAGCCGACGTCGTTTACGCTCTCCGCCATCATCCGCGTCAATTCCTGCAGGCGCGTGAAGCGATCGAATTCCAGCGGGTCGAATTCGCGGTCGGCGGAGTGCGCCATGCGCGACGTGATCTGGGATTCGGCCTGCATTTCGATTTCACGCAACTGATCGCGCAGGCGCACCACATTTTCGGTCAACTCGGACAGGGATTGGCGCAGCGTTCCGACTTCGTTTTCCAGCTTGGAGCGCGAGATCGACACTTCACCAGCCTGATTCACCAGGCGATCGAGAATGTCGGCACGCACACGCACCAGCGTGGAGCTTGTTGCCGGCACAGCCGCAGGTCTGAAGGTCGGCGCGGTCTGCGACGCCAGCGGACCGGTCTGCAACGGCATCAAGGGTGACAGCACGACCGGATCGACATTCGCCGCCATCACATCCGCTTCGTCGGACTTCGCTGATTGACGCGGCTCATCCGCAGCTTGCGTCGCATCAGGTGCTTGCCTGATCGCACCCGGATTCTGCAATTCCTCGAAGGATTGCAATCCCTGGTCGTAACGAACCAGCAAATCATCGATTGCATGCGCCGCAGGCACGCCCAGCCGCATGATGTTCTCGATCCGGGTTTCCATGTCATGCAGATGCTGCCCGAGACTCATTGCACCCGCCATCCGCGCACTGCCCTTGAGGGTATGCAGCACGCGCAGCAGCGATTGCGGCAATCCGGCATTGGCTGGCTGCTCTTGCCACAGACGCAACACCTGGCCCATCTGCGGCAGCATGTCGCGACCTTCCTCGAGGAAAACCGGCAGCAGGTCCGCATCAAGTTCATCCTTGATGACCAAGGCCGGATCGGCTGTCGCATCGGCCGCGCTGGGGAAAACCGGTTCCGCAAATGGCGCGCCCGGAGATTGCTGTGGCAGCGAGGATGTACTCGACGCGGTCGCCCCCATTGTGGCGTCGGATCCGTCCGCGACTGCCGACTCGACCGACGCCGGCAGGTCACCCTTGAATATGGATGCATGCGATGCAGCACTGGTCTGGATGCCCGAGCGCGCTTCAATGGATTGCTTCAGGCTGTTCAGGACGCGCGCATACTCCGGCACGTGATCCGGCATCTCGCCCAGCGCGAATGCCTGCAACATCAGTCTCATCCGATCGACGCTATGCTCGAGCGTGTCGAATTCGCCGGGCGTCAGCGTGACCGGCGAGCGCGCAAGGAATTGCAACACGAGCTCAAGCGCATGTGCGATTTCCTGCAACGCCAGGAATCCGACCGTCGCTGAACTTCCCGCCAGAGAATGTGCGGCATGTACCGACTGGATGTTGACATGACGCTCTGGTTCATGACGCCATTCCGCCATGTCCTGGGCCAGCCGCCGCACCAGCTCATCGGTTTCAGCGAGGTAAATGTTGTACAGCGGGACGCTGATCTCGACATTCCCGATGCGCTTGATGTTGTCATCAAAACCGGTGCCTGACGTGGCCATGCCAGGGAAGGCAATCACTTCCGCTATCGCCGCGCCTGGCGTTACCGCCTTGTCGTGCTGCGTAATATCAACAAGCGCATCCACCGGGCTGCCCCCATTGGCTGCGACTTCCTCGGTATGGAACAATGCCAGATCCGCATCCGACAACTGGATTTCTTCGGCCTGGGGCAAAGCAGACGCCATGTCGCCCTGTTCAGGAATGCTATCCGCATCGCCGGCGGATGCGAGCGGCTCCAGCCGCAACTCCGGAAATGCATCCGCCGTCGGCGCCACCACGGGCAACTCCAGATCAAACGAAAGCTCCGGCTTCGCATCTTTCAGCACGTCAGACGGTGCCGCGTGCGCAGCAACCTGCCATTCGACGTCTGCGACAGGAGCCGCTTCCATCGTCGAGCCTGCCGCGACAGCTTCGGCATGGTCCGCCGTTTCGGCGAACACGAATGCCCCCCCTTCCCTCACGCCTTCCGCCGCGCTTGAGAGCGCATGCGGGGTGCGATTCGATCGCCCGTGCAATTGCAGGTCATCGACCCATGCCCCCAGCACCTGGGCCGCCTTGTCGAGCAGCGCATAGAGTTCGGCGTCGCCGCTGCGCGATTCGGACAAGCGCAGATTCAATACCTGTTCGATACTCCACGCGGCCTCGCCGAACGCGACCAGGCCCACCATGCGGCCGCTGCCCTTGAGCGTGTGGAACGAGCGGCGCAGCGTGGTCAGATGCTCCTGGTTGTGTGGCTCATTCCGCGATTCGGGCACAGTCTTCCTGACGCAGTCCAGCACTTCCACCGCCTCGGACAGGAAGATGTCGAGCAGCTCGGCATCGATTGCCTCGTCGGTGGAAGGCGCCGCGACAGCGGCAAGCGGTTGCATCTCGACGGATTCCTGCACCGGAACCGTTGCGGTAATGATGTCGGCCAATGCACTTCGGGAGTCGGAAAACCCGGGCCGTTCGAGAATCGCAATCCCTGTCTGCGCGCGATCATTCGCTTCCGGGTTGTCGACCAGCGTTGCATCCAGGCGAATCTGCTCCAGCGATTCCTTGAGCTGCTCCTGCAGCGCCTTGTTGCCCGGTTCCGCGCTCAGGGAAAGCGCCAGCTCGGCCGACTGCTTCTGGTGAAAAGCAAGATCGTCTTCCACTGTCGGCAGGACCGCAGTTTCCGTGACTGGCGCAATGAAGCCGTCCGGCTGGTCCACGATCACGAGGGTGGCGGCATCATCCGTCGATGCATTCGACCCGGCATTCTTGTCCAGCAGGTTGGCCTGAAACACGCCATGTGTCTCGTCAAACGAAAAGCGCTTTGCCGCGCCTTCCGCATTGTGTTGCAGCGTTTCGATAAAAAAACTCAACGCCCCCACGTTGCGGGCGACTTGCTGAAACTCCTGAACATCCGGCATCGCTTCGGATTCCGCATCGATAAAGCGCTGCACTGCTTTTCTCGTATGCCGCACCGTGCGAACCGCGTCATCCTGATCGAGAATCGCCATCGCGCCCTCGAGTTGATGCAGGATCGCATCAAGCTGGGTCAACGGTGCAGCTTGCGCCGGATCCCTGAAGTACTCGTCGAGCATCTTCTCGACCTGCCGCAGACTCGTTTGCATTTCACCGGACAGCGCCGTCATGGTTTGGCGCTGCTGCGCCTCGCGCGACATGTCATCCAGCCATTGCGCCGATTCCGCCGGCGATTCGCCGGAAACAACCGACAGCAAGCGAGCCGTCAATGCATCGGCGCGCTCGGCAAAGTTGTCCGGCAAACGCCCGATGTTGTTCAGCGAATTTTCGACGAACAAGAGACTGGTCGCCATTTCGAGGCCGATGTTGTCTCCCGGCCGGGCCCGTGCGGCATGACGCGCGATCCCGCTCAACTCGCGCAGCAGCTTCGTCAATGAAGGCGAATTCAGTTTGGCACCGGATTCCACCAGGCCATGCATCTCGTTCTCGAATGAATCCGCGATACCGACATCCCCTCCGGCAATCCGGTTCCACATGTTCTTCGCCTGCGCCAGACGTTCCTTCGCCACCACCAAGGCGTCTACATCGATCTGCCCGTAGCGTTTTTTCTCGTAATCGCCAGGCACCAGTCCATCCAACTGATAGGCAGTCCGGATTTGCCGGATGCGCGGCGCGGGATCCTTCACCTGTGCGATGAAAAACAATGCATCGCGCAGCAATCTTTCGGCAATGCTTGCCGAGCCTTGGCTCAATCGGCGTATTTGCAGATTGATGCGCGCAAACAGCTGCTTGACATAGATTTCGCTGGGAATCTGCCCCGCCGCAACCGCTTCGGCAAACCCATGCATCACCCACCAGAAGGCGCGCGATTGCGGATTTTCCTGCATCGCCTCGATCTCTCCTGTGAGATCGCGCATGACGGCAGTGTTCGCCTGTTCTGCATTACGGTCCGTACTCTTCAGGAACGGCAATAGCGCCCGCTCATAGCGCTGACGCAGGTTTGTATAGTCGGCAGAACTTGCTTCCGGCACCAAAGCGGAAATTGGCAGTTGCGGCCGGATTGCAAGGTTCGGAAAAAACAAATCGGCAGGATGAATCCGCTCTGCACCGCGCGCCTGCAGCAAGGCACGGTAGTACGGAAACAGACGCACCGGCTGGTGCGGCATTCCGGACAGCAGTTCTTCAAGATATTCCACCAGCGCCTGATAACCGTGATCGATGGCTTGCGCCAGTTCACGTGTCAGCGCGAGCTTGCCGGTATCAATGCGTTCCAGCAAATCCTCGACCGTTTCGGTAATGATGGCAACGCCGTCGACGTCCACGATCTGCAGTGCGCCGTGCGCCTGGTGCAGGTAGCTCTTGGCGTGACGCAGCGAAGTTGATTGCGCTTCCGCATCCTGTGCAGCTGCTTCATAAAGGGCGCTTCTGGAACGGGTAAGCGCTTCGCGGATTTCACCCATCACCCAGGACAGCGGTCCGGGATCGAAGTTGTCCCGGACACCTTGAGGTAAGGCGGAAGAAGGGGTGGTCATGGCTGCCTCGCGGAAGATTCAAGGGGCGACAAACCGGGAAACCGGTCCATCGCCACGCACACTATTGGTTCTATGCAGGCCGGCTAGAACTCGGGTCAGGCCATCACGCGGAAGCGCGATACCGAATTTTTCAACTCTTCGGCAAGCTTCGACAGTTCGCGAATGGAGTGCGCGGTCTGCTGCGTGCCATGCTGCGTCTGCTCGGTCACCGTCAGAATGTTCTGGATGTTTTGCGCAACGCCGTTGGCCGAGGTCGCCTGCTGCTCCGTAGCGGAGGAAATGTCCTGAATCAGATCGGCCAACCGGTTCGACACGCGCCGGATTTCCGCCAGCGCCGCACCGGCCGCATCGGACAGTTTGGCTCCTTCGACCACGCCCTGCGTCGATTTTTCCATCGCGGCGACGGCGTCGTGCGTATCGGTCTGAATCGTGCGCACCAGCGCACCGATCTGCTTGGTCGCTTCGCCGGAGCGTTCCGCGAGGCGCTGGACTTCTTCTGCAACCACCGAGAACCCGCGTCCGGCCTCGCCTGCGGAGGCTGCCTGGATCGCCGCGTTCAACGCCAGCACGTTGGTCTGTTCGGTAATATCGGAAATCAGTTCGGTGATTTCACCGATCTCCTGTGACGACTCGCCCAGTCGCTTGATTCGCTTCGACGTTTCCTGAATCTGTTCGCGAATTTCATTCATGCCCTTGATCGCGTCACCCACTGCCTTCGCGCCTTCTTCCGCGGCGGTCACCGACTGCCGCGCGACCTCGGCGGACTCATTGGCGGATTTTGACACGTCGGTAATCTGCACCGCCATTTCGAGCACGGCCTGGCCGGTTTCCTGGATTTCACGCGACTGCTTCTGCGACGCGACCATCAGCTCAGTCGAGATGTTTTGCGCCTGGTTGGATGCGGAAGTCACCTGCTCCGCCGTTGTCGTCACCCGCCCGACCAGTCCGCGCAACTCTTCCACGGTGTAGTTCACCGAGTCGGCGATCGCACCGGTGATGTCTTCCGACACCGTCGCCTGCACAGTCAAGTCACCGTCCGCCACTTCCTGCAGTTCATTCATCAAGCGCAAAATGGCAGCCTGATTCTGGTCGTTGGCGCGCTTGGCCTCGTCCTCCTTCTGAATCGCCAGAAGACGCTGGTCATCGGCCTGCTGGCGGCGCAGTTCTGCTTCCTTGGTGCGGTTGCGGCCATCCTGCAACAGGACCAAGGCGGTACCGACCGCGGCGATCAGCGCGGCGACTGCGCTCGCCACCATCAGCCAGAAGGTCCAGTTCAGCGAATCCTCCTCCGCGCGATAGGTTTGCTGCAGCGTGGTCAGGCGCTGTTTGAGCGTTTCGTTTTCGGCGAAGATCAGCTGTTCCGATTGTTTGGCCACAATGAAGTTCTGGAGATTACCAAGAATGGTCGCCACCGACTGCTGATATTCGGCAAAGGTTTTTTGCAATTCAATGAGTTTTTCGTGCGTATCCTGATCCTTGGTCGCGGCGAGGCGCAACACGTCGCTTCCGTTCAAGAATCCATCCGTGATGTCGCGGAAGGTATTGGTGTCCTTGCCGAGCAGGAACGCCGTTTCCGGGTTCACACCTTCGGACGTCAGGAATTCATTTGCGCTGCGGCCAAGCCGCTGGGTCAACATCACAAGCTGGCCGGCGGCGGAAATTTCACGCGGCGACGCGCCGCTTTGCGCCTTCAGGGTCGCGATCTGTTCGGTCAGTTCGAGCAAGACGGGCGACAGCGCATTCAGCTTTTGAAGCGTGGTACCAAACCCGGTCAACTCATTCTTCAACTTGAGAATCGTGTCTGCTGCCTTGTCCGAATTGGCCCAGACCTTCTGCGTGTCGCTCAGGATTGCGGCCATGCTGGCGTTGGGTGCATCCACATCGCGGCCCTGGTAGTCCCCGCCATTGAGCAGAACGTTCAAATCGCGATTGAATTCCTTGCGACTGTCATCGAGCTGTTTGAAAGCCTCCAGATTGCCTTGAATTGCATTAGGCGCCGCCTTGCCGATACGTTGCGAATGCATCAGTGCGTTACCGGCGATCTGCGTCTGCGTGGAAGCAAGAATGGAGTGGCTGGAATTGAGTCCCACAAAAAGCGCGCCGGCGACAAGCGAGATGCCCAATGTCGACAGCAAAATACTGATCTGCTTCTGCAGCGGCAGATGGCCAATCAGGGGCAAGCTGATGTCGCCCGTTTTCTGCAGTGCATCCCCGAGGAAGGTTGCGTTCAGATTCGGTTGCGCCGATGCGCCGCTGCCTGCCGGCGCGACAATCACACCCTGTGCATGGCCGTCGGAGACTCCCTCTTTCTCGGCAAGCTCTTCCTTGTTGCCTTTGGAAAAGAACGGTAGATTGAACGCCATTACTGAGTCTCCTCGTTTAAGTACGGTATGGGAGCCTGCCTGGTTATGCAGGCTGCGGCTTACAAGCCAACATGCAGGAATCGCGGATCCTGCACGATTACGGAAAGGTTGAGTTCGGTCCAGACATGAGAATCGCGATCAAGATAGCGATGCGCGGACCATGGCGCGGCATCTCCATCGGAAGCGGATTGGCGTTCCATTTCAGCGACATTGCGCAAGCCCATCACGCGGGACACCAGCAAGCCGGTATTGAAAGACAGCGAAGGAGAAAACGCGATGATTCGGCTTTCCTTGTCGATCTGCGTCGGGGACAAGCCTTGAAAGTTTGCGAAATCGATGACGCAGACCAAATTGCCGCGAATATTGGTCAGGCCGAGAAACCACTCTTGCGTCAGCGGAACCTTGGTGATTGCGCCAACGGACACGATTTCGCCAGCGTCCTGCAGGTTCAGCAGCCAACGGGTTTGGCCGATCATCACGCCGAGCAGACTGACATGTTCCTGTGTGCCGCTGCGTACCGCCTGCATGCGCTCAACCAACTGTGTCTGGAATTCGCGCAGGCGGGTTCGACGGGTACCGGCATCCGGGATTGTCAATGCAGCGCCCGATACATGATCCGGATTGAGTGATGTCATGAGCGGATTTTTATCCAAGCGCGGCGATCTTTGCGAGCAGTTCCTGGGGATCTACCGGCTTGACGATATAGTCACGCGCACCTTGGCGCAGGCCCCAGATGCGGTCCGTTTCCTGCCCCTTGCTGGTGCAGATGATGATTGGCACTTCTTGTGTTTCCGGGTCTCTGGCAATGGCACGGGTGATCTGAAAACCGTTCTGGCCGGGCATCACCACATCCATCAAAATCAGTTGCGGCTTGTCTGCCTTTACCTTCAGCAAGGCCTCCTCGCCGTTTTCGGCGGTGGAGACGGAAAAGCCGTTTTTGATAAGGATATCCGTCAGAAAATAACGCTCCGTCGGTGAATCATCCACTACGAGAATTTTTTGTATGGCCATCCTGAACCTTTAGCTTCGGGAAATTACTTGGAAAATGCGAGTTCGGTATATTCGCGCACGGTCTTGAGCAGACTGTCTTTGGTGAAAGGTTTTGTGAGATATGCGTCAGAACCGACCATTGCGCCACGTGCCCGGTCGAACAACCCATCCTTCGAGGACAGCATGACGACCGGGGTGGAATGGAATTTCGAGCTTTTCTTGATCAATGCACAGGTTTGATAACCATCGAGCCGCGGCATCAGGATGTCGCAGAAAATCAGTGCGGGCTTATGGTCATTCATTTTGGCAAGTGCGTCGAAGCCATCATCAGCGAGGATGACCTGATAGCCTGCCTGACCCAGGAAAATTTCCGCGGAGCGACGAATGGTGCTGCTATCGTCGATGACCATGATCTTGAGACGGGCGTTTTCCTGAGGTGTTGTCATGACGTGCTCTCAATAAACTTCCGTCCAATATACGGCGCAAATGTTATAAAAAGCAAGATACTGTAAAGCAATACGCCGACTGCTCTTTCAGCCACCGTGGTTTTTATGCGAAATTCCGAAAAGTTGCAATAATAGCAAAGCGATGCCGTTCTTAAATGGCAACCATTTCGAAGTCTTCCTTGCGCGCACCGCATTCTGGACAAGTCCAGTTCATCGGCACATCGTCCCAGCGCGTACCAGGGGCGATTCCCTCTTCAGGCAGACCTGCCTCTTCGTCGTAGACCCATCCGCAAATCAAACACATCCAAGTCTTGAATTCCTGCTTCGTTTCGTTATTGCTCACGTGTGCGTGCCCTTCAATCAAGTAAAATGCAAAGTCGAATATCTTAATCTACCAGCCGTGCAAAACCAAACTTCCCCACTCATACTGACGTTCGGTGCGGCAGACCCTGTGGGTGCCATCGGCATACAAGCTGACCTCGCGTCGTTTGCCGCGATGGGGTGTCACGGACTTTCTGTCGTGACATCAATCTTGATCAGCGACACGACCCGCATCGAGGATGTGCAAATCATCGATGCCGATTGGGTTGCGGATCAGGCGCGCGTGGTGCTGGAAGACATGCCGGTCGCGGCATTCAAGGTCGGCATCGTCGGCGGCATCGAGAACGTGTCGGTCATCGCGGAAATCGTGTCGGACTATCCCGACATCCCTCTGATCCTCGATCCGTTCATTTCAGCCATGCCGGACCTGGGTCCGGAAGCCGAGGACACGCTGATCGCAATCCGCGAATTGCTGATTCCGCAAACCACGATATTCGTGACATCGGCAGTTGAACTGGGACACCTCGCCGAGACGTGGCGTGAACCTTCCGCCGACGACACCATGGCTGCGGATGCGATGCAGCTCATCGACTCGGGCTGCGAATATGTATTCGTGACCAATACGCCGGGCGATGTGCATGGTGTGACCAACAGCCTCTTCAATGAATCGGGGGTGATGCGGAACGACACATGGCAAAGGCTGTCCGGCCCCTTCACCGGCGCAGGCGGCACATTGTCTGCCACCATCGCCGCGATGCTCGCCAACGGCGTCGATGTCCCTGCCGCAGCTTTCGAAGCACAGGAATTCACCAATGCGACGCTCGCCGGCGCGCAAAGGCTCGGGATGGGGAAACTGATTCCGGACCGCTATTTCTGGGCGCGCGAATCCGCTGCCGACTCCAATCAATGATTCTTTTTCATTTCTTCGCATGACTTCCAGGAACGACTCCCTATTCGCTCGCGCACAAATCAGTACACCAGGCGGCGTCAATTCGCCGGTGCGTGCCTTCCGATCCGTTGGCGGCACGCCGCGTTTCATCACCCGCGCCGAAGGCCCCTATTTCTGGGACGCTGACGACAGACGTTACATCGACTACATCGGCTCCTGGGGCCCCGCGATCGTGGGTCACGCTCATCCGGCCGTCATCAAGGCCGTGCAGGACGCGGCGGCGCGTGGCTTGAGCTTCGGCGCACCGACCGAAGCGGAAATCGAGATGGCAGAAGAGATTTGCCGCCTGTTGCCGTCGGTCGAACAAGTGCGGCTGGTATCGAGCGGCACGGAGGCGGCCATGAGCGCCTTGCGTCTGGCACGCGGCGCAACCGGTCGCGACAAGATCATCAAGTTCGAAGGCTGCTATCACGGCCATGCCGACTCGCTGCTGGTCAAGGCCGGCAGCGGCTTGCTGACATTCGGCAATCCGACCTCGGCCGGCGTGCCGGAAGATTTCGCCAAGCATACGCTGGTACTCGACTATAACAATCCGCAACAGCTGGAAGACGTGTTCCAGAAGATGGGAAGCGAGATCGCCTGCGTCATCGTCGAACCTGTTGCCGGCAACATGAACTTGCTGCCGGCAACGGCGGAATTTCTGGAAACGATGCGCCGCCTGTGCACACAGCATGGTGTTGTGCTGATTTTCGACGAAGTGATGTGCGGATTCCGCGTTGCCCTGGGCGGTGCGCAATCGCTCTATGGCATCACACCGGATCTGACCGTGCTGGGCAAGGTCATCGGCGGCGGACTGCCGGTCGCGGCGTTCGGCGGCCGCGCCGACCTCATGAAGCATCTCGCTCCGCTGGGATCGGTTTATCAGGCCGGCACACTGTCGGGCAACCCGGTCGCCGTCGCCGCCGGAATGAGTACATTGAAGCTGATTCAAGAACCCGGTTTTTACGAATCACTGACCGCACAGACCCGCAAGCTTGTGCAGGGCTTGTCCGATGCCGCGAAAGACGCCGGCATCAGTTTTTGTGCCAACGCGGTCGGCGGCATGTTCGGCTTGTATTTTGCCGAGAAGATTCCCGCCACTTACGGCGAGATGATGGCGTGCGACAAAAACCGCTTCAATGAATTCTTCCATGCCATGCTGGATGCCGGCGTTTATCTCGCGCCCTCAGCGTTCGAGGCAGGTTTCGTATCGGCGCAGCATGATGACACGGTCATCGAGGCGACGCTCAGCGCGGCACGCGGAGCGTTTGCCGCTCTGGCACATTGAATCGCAGCCAGAAATACCGCCCGGCGCGCATCTGTGCAGCGCACCGGGCCATCCTGATATTCCGGTTGAGTCGTTAGTTCAACCAGCCTCGACGTCGGAAATACCAGAACGGGGTAATCGCACTGGCGACCATCAGCACCAGCGCAAACGGATAACCCATGCCCCAGTCCAGCTCGGGCAGAATCTTGAAGTTCATCCCGTAGATGCTCGCGATCAGCGTCGGCGGCAGGAACGCGACGCTGGCGACCGAGAATATCTTGATGATCTTGTTCTGGTTGATGTTGATGAAGCCGACGGTTGCATCCATCAGGAAGTTGATCTTGTCGAACAGGAAGGCAGTGTGGCCATCCAGTGATTCGATGTCCCGCAGAATCTGCCGCGCCTCCTCGAACTGATCCGCATTCAGCAGGCGGCCGCGCATCAGGAAGCTGACCGCGCGACGCGTATCCATCATGTTGCGGCGGATGCGGCCGTTCAAGTCTTCCTCCTGCGCGATCGCATTCAAAATTTCGGCCGCATCGGCATCGCTCACCTGCTTTTGCAGCACGCTGCGGCTGACTTCTTCCAGGCTTTGATAAATCCCTTCCAGTGCATCCGCCGAATATTCCGCATCGGTCGCGTACAGGTCGAGCAGCACGTCCTTGTAATCGGCAATCGATCCCGGCCGCGAACGCGCGCGCATGCGCACCAGGCGGAATACCGGCAAGTCGTCATTGTGCACCGAGAACAGCATGTCCTTTGTCAGGATGAAAGCGACGGTCACGACGCGTGAGGGTCCGTCTTCCTCCTCCAGCAAAAAGTCTGTACGCAGATGCAGGTCGCCGTTCTCCGCTTCGTAGTAGCGGGCCGACGCCTCGATGTCCTTCACTTCGTCTTCGCCGGGCAGCGTGACGTCATAGATGCTCTTTACCCAGGCCCGTTCCTCGTCGTTCGGATCGGTAAGGTCGACCCACACCGGCGCGGCCTTTTCGAGGTCGTTCCGGCTTTCGATATTGACCTGGTTGAGCCGTCCGTTTTGCAAGTCAAATACATTGATCATGTGCCCTCCCGGTCATGCATGTTTGTGAAAATGCATGACGATCCTGCGAAGATCCTTCGCAGGAAATTGATTTCTGGGGAACGCGGCCATGAGTGGCCTTGATGCGCCCGCCCGCCAGTATATGGCGAGAGGCGCTTGATGAAGTCCGGAAACAGACCGGATTGGGTAGCGCTATCTCGCCGATTGACCGTCCGCCGACGGTTGACAGTTTGTACAGGGACTACCCAAGTGGGGTCTCCGAAATTGAAAACAGCGCAAGTGTACTGATATCGATTCAGACAGGCAAGCTTCCCGCAAGCGTGTCAGGGCAGCTCCGCCGCTCCCATCCGGCGCAGGATCAGGTTGGTGCGGCGCGCCAGATAGGAGGAGCCGCGATTCTTGTCATAAAAGCGGGGTTTGGGCAGCATCACGGCAAGCCTTGCCGCCTGCGACGCACTCAGTTGCGCGGCGGAGACGCCGTAATAATGCTGGGCGGCGGCCTCGGCCCCGAATACGCCGTTGCCCCATTCGACAACGTTCAGATAGATCTCGAAAATCCGTTCCTTGTCCATCCAGAATTCGAGCATGTAGGTGATCACGCCTTCCTGCGCCTTGCGCAGATAACTGCGCTCGCCCGACAGGAAAAGGTTCTTCGCAAGCTGCTGTGTGATGGTGGAACCGCCGGCGATGACCTTGCCTTTCTTCGTGTTTTTTTCGTACGCCTTCTGCATCGCCTCCCAGTCGATGCCTTCATGTTCGGAGAAATGCGAGTCTTCGGCCGCGATGATGGCGCGCTTGAGATTATTCGAGATGCGGTTGTAGGGAACCCACTTGTGCTTGAGCTTCGCGTCAGGATTCCTTTCCTGCAGCGCCGACAATTGCTGACGCATGAAGCTGGTGGTGTTCGGATTGTGATCGACCCACCACCAGATCTGCACGAAGAAATAAAGCTGCAGCACAAGCACGACGAGTATCGGGATGAGGACAATCCACATCAGCAACTTGCGCAGGAATTTCATGCGGTCAGAGTCCTGCGCGCAGTTCTGCGAATACAGCTGCCGTATCGGGCCTGACGCCGCGCCACACATGGAAGGCTTCAGCCGCCTGCTCGACCAGCATGCCGAGGCCGTCACGCACCGCAGCGCCGTGTTGCGCGGCGAACTGCATGAACACCGTTGGCGCCTTCCCGTACATCATGTCATATGCGAGCGATCCGCCGTCGAATACCTCCGGCGAAATCGGCGGCACCTCCGATGCGAGACTGGCCGAGGTGGCATTGATCACGATGTCGAACCGGCCTTGCAGCGACGCGAAATCGCCGCCACGGACACTGCCGTTCGCCGCAAACTGCGCCGCCAGCTCCACGGCCTTCGACACGGTGCGATTGGCGATCACCAGCTCGGCCGGATCTTCCGCGAGCAGCGGCAGCACCACGCCGCGCGATGCGCCGCCGGCACCGAGCAGCAGCACACGCTTGCCGCGAATCGCGACGGCGGCATTGCGCACAATGTCGGTGACCAGGCCGACACCATCGGTGTTGTCGCCGATGATGGCGGAGTCGTCGAACTTCAGGGTATTCACCGCGCCAGCCGCCCGCGCCCGCGTGGTCAGCGAGGTCGCCAGCGCGCAGGCTTCGAGCTTGAAGGGAACGGTGACGTTTGCGCCCTTTCCGCCTGCATCGATGAAGGCGTGCACGGTGGCAGCGAAACCATCGAGGGGCGCGAGCAGACGTTCGTAGGTGAGCGCCTGATTCGTTTGCGCGGCGAAACGCGCATGGATGGCGGGCGACTTGCTGTGGGCGATCGGATTGCCAATGACTGCATAGCGATCAGGCATTCCTACTGGCCCCCGCCGCGCAGATTGGCCTCAAGACCGCCTTCGCGGGTGAATTTGAAATTCGTGACCAGCACCCAGACATCATCCTTGCCGGCCGAGCGCATGTTTTGAGGGAACTTGCCGAAGGGTGCGGACCGCCGCACGATGCGCTTGGCGGCTTCATCCAGTGCCGGATTGCCGGAGGATTTGTCGACGGTCAAACCGCCATCCTTGTCATAGATCGTGCCATCCTGATAAATGGAAATGGAAAGCACGAGCTCGCCGTACAGCTTTCTGCCATCTTTCTGCGGGAAGTTGAGCGTGCCGACTTTCTCGATCCGCTCGCGCAGCGCGTTGTAGTACATCGCGTATCCGACTTCCCGGGTGCTCGGCGAGATCATCGTCTTCTTCGGACGCTTGTTGTAGTCCTCGATATCTTTTGCAATCTCGGCTGCACTGCGGCGAATCTCGCTATCGCTATCGGTGACGTCCTTGCCATCGTGCCGGGGCTGCGCATCCTTCGACTGGATGGCATCCTTCGTTTGTGGAGCGGCATGGCGCGTCTTCTTGTTCAATTGCGCCAGCATCTCTTGCTGCTGCTTTTCCATTTCCTCAATCCGGCGCTGCATTGTTTTCAGGCTTTCGCCGTTCTCGTTCTTGCGCATGTCGGGCAATGGCGATTTCGACCGTCCGGCCTCGGCATTGCCGCCGCCGTCAAGATTCGCCTGCGCCAGCGCATCCGCCTTGACCGGCTTCTTATCGTGCTTGGCATTGACCAGGATGACTTCCAGACCGGGGTCGGTCGGCTCGAACTTGAATGAATCCGGCGCAACGAAGCGCACCGCCAGCAATGCACCATGCACCAGTACCGAGATGGCGATGGCAATGGTCAGAGTTCGGTTTTGTCGAATGAACATCACGCGGCGAGTGCAGGCGATTGCAGAAGGTTTGAATTTTACGACAAAGGTCGGCGTTTCAAACCGACATTTCGGCGGAGCTCATTCGGGCACGGTTTCCGTGTCGTTTTCGCCATCGATTTCGGCAATTTCTTCTCCGGGAGCGGCGGCAGCACTTGCGATTTCGAGCAAACGCGCCTCGACTGTCAGATCCACGTCGTCCCAGCGGATCAGGTCGAGCTTGACTTGCGTGCCGCGCGCCGTTTGCGGCATGCCTGCCAACTTGATGATCAATGGAATATCGACCAGACGCAGCACTTCATCCTTCAGCACGACCGCCTCGACCTGTCGCGCATTTTCCTGCGCCAACCAGCGCAGGCACCAGTAGCGTTCCATGTTCGACTGGAAATCGCCATAAGCGGAGTAAGCGGCATCGAAAGCGGACACGATCGCAAACAGATCGGCATCCTTGGGCTTGAAGGGCGCGACCAGCGGCGCCGTGACGCCGTGCTCGACGCAGGCGAGGATCTGCCACTGATTCACCAGATCGGTGTAACGCCGCAGCGGCGACGTGCTCCACGCGTACTGATCGACGCCGAGGCCCTGATGCGGCGCGGCGTGCGTCACCATGCGCACCTGCATCCTTGCGGCCCAGCCACCACCGCCGCCACCCTGGCTGCGGTAGATACCGGGCACACCATGGTCATGCATCAGCTTGCCCCATGTGCTGTTGGCGAAGATCATCAGTTCCGCGACGATCTTGTCGAGCGGCGCGCCGCGCTTGCGGCGGGCGATCGTCACCACGTCGTCTTCGACATAGAAATTGAAATCGACGCGATTGGTCTGTTCCGGTTTCAGGCCGAAACCTTCGCGCTTCGCCATCCGTCCTTTTTCGAGCACCTGTGCCCATTGCCACAATTGCGCGATATCTGCCTTGTGCGGATAGTCGCCGGCATCGGCGGCAAGCGCTTCCTCGGTGACCAGTTCGTCCAGCTCGTTGTGGCGCAGATTGGCGGCGATCGGTACCAGTTCAGCTTTGGTCTCGGTGGAGACGACCGACCAGTCTTGCGTGTCCAGTGTCGCGTACAGCGAAAGGGCAGGACAGGTCTTGCCCTCCGCCAGCGTAAATGCGTCAACCAGCGCGTCCGGCAGCATGGTGATCTTGTCGCCAGGCATATAGACCGTCGACAGCCGTTGCCGCGCAATCGCGTCAATCGTGTCGCCGCGCTTGATGCCCAGGCCCGGCGCGGCGATGTGAATGCCGACGCGGATTCTGCCGTCAGCGAGCGGCACGATCGAGAACGCATCGTCGATTTCCGTGGTCGTCACATCATCGATCGAAAACGCCTGCACGTCGGCCACGGACAGCGACGGCGCAGACGGTATCGTAATCGCGGGAAAGCCGGTTCCCTTGGGGAAAAACTCGTGCAGGAATCTTGAATAGTGCAACTCCCTGGGAGAGCCAATGCCGCCGGTCGCCAGCATCAGACGCGCCGCACTGGTCTGCAGCTCATTGCACGCCGCTTCCAATGCCTTGTATTCGATGCTGTTCTTGTCCGGCCTGAAGAGCAGTTGCAGCGCCGCCGCCCGGATCGAATCGGGCAGGCGATGCGCCTTCAGTTCCTCGACATACTGCGCCTGGACCAGCGCCTGCTGCTTCTTTTTCTCGATACCGGCCAGCGCGGCTTTCAGCGATGCTTCCGGTGCGGCCTTGTAACGGCCTTTGCCCTTCTTGTAGAAATAGACAGGCGCGCCATGCAGGCGTAGCAGCAATCCTGCCGCCTCGCCCGGTTTCGGATCGTGGCCGAAATATTCATTGCCCAGTTCGGCGAAACCGAATTCTTCCTGCCCCGCGACTTCCCACAAGAAGTCGAGGTCGATGTCTGCGGCGACCGCCTGTGCGTCCGTCATCAATTGCGCAGGATCGGGCGAGGCGAATTGCAACAGCACGTCTTTCGCCTTGACCTTGGTACGTTTTCCGGTCGACATCTCGACCTGATAGGCTTCGCCCTGCTGCGACAACACCGCGCCGGCCTTGAAGTCACCGGACTCTTCGAAAAATAGATTCATCAAATACTTTGCTTGTTAATTTCATCATGCGGCGCTTGCGGCCTGTGCCGCATCGCGCCGTGCGCGGGGCACGCTCTCGCTCACCGTGAACCTTGTTGCGGCGTTCCCGTTGCTATTCCGCAAAAGGCAAGAACCTGATCGACATACCGATCGAATTCGGAAATGCCATGGTCGCTGCCATCAATGACATGTTGTCGCGCCATCGGGTAATGCGCGGTCATTTCCTTCCAGTCGAGCACTTCATCGCCTGTCGCCGCGATCAGGAAATATCTTTCCGGACGCGTGATCTCGTCGATGGCAAATGCCTTCAATTCATCGATATATTCACGCTTGAATTCGAACCGTTCATCCGAATGGTATGCGGTGGTCACGCCCACGTATGTTTCCAGATCACGCGGCGGCTTGACTGCCGGATTCAGCAGCACCGCGCGGCAGCCTGTCTGCTCTGCCAGCCAGGTCGCGTAATAACCGCCGAGTGAAGAGCCGATCAGCGTAACTTCGCTGGCCGGAGAGCGGTTCACGATGTCCGTCGCCAGTGCGATCGCGTCACGCGGCGATGCCGGCAACTGGGGGCAATGATATTCCGCGCTGCGACCCAATGCCTGCATGCGCTCGGCGATCAGACGCGCCTTGAAGGATTGCGGCGAAGAACGGAAGCCATGCAGATACAGGATCATTGCGACAACGCATCCAGAATCTTCTGATGCACGCCGCCGAAGCCGCCATTGCTCATGACCAGAATGTGATCACCCGGCCGTGCGGCGCGCGCGATCGCCTGCACCAGTTCACCCAATTCGTCATAGGCACCGGCCTTGCTACCCAGCGGCGCCAGCGCTTCGCCCAGATTCCAGCCCAGCGCATCCTTGCCGGATTTGGCGCCGTAGCCGAACACCAGATCGGCTTCACCCAGGCTGCCGGGCAATGCTTCCTTCATCGTGCCCAGCTTCATCGTGTTGGAGCGCGGCTCCAGCACGGCGAGGATGCGCGCGCTGCCAATCTTTTTTCGCAAACCGCCGACCGTCGTCGCAATCGCCGTCGGGTGGTGCGCGAAATCGTCGTACACCGTCATGTCCCGGACCACGCCGCGCACCTCCATGCGGCGCTTGACATTCTCGAACCGGCCCAGCGAGTCGATCGCCTGCGCAACCGGCACGCCGACATGGCGCGCCGCCGCAATCGCGGCAAGCCCGTTCAGCCGGTTGTGCTCCCCCGTCAGCGACCAGCGTACCGTGCCGTGGCACTCGCCGTTGAACAGCACGTCGAAACTGCCGTCGTTATGTTCCGCAAGCGCCCAGCCGGCCTCGCCTGTCACGCCGAACCATTCGTTGTCGCTCCAGCAGCCGCGCGCGATCACGCGCCGCATCGATTCTTCGCGACCATTGGCAACGAGGCGGCCAACGCCCGGGACCGTGCGCACCAGGTGATGGAATTGCGTTTCGATCGCGCCCAGGTCCGGGAAAATATCAGCGTGGTCGTATTCCAGGTTGTTCAGAATCGCGGTTTTGGCACGGTAATGGACGAATTTGCTGCGCTTGTCGAAGAAGGCCGTGTCATATTCATCAGCCTCGATCACGAAGAAGGACGAGCCGGCCTGGGTACCAGACAGCCGGGCAGAGATGCCGAAATTCATCGGCACACCACCGATCAGGAAACCTGGGTGATAACCCGCATCTTCCAGCAGCCACGCCAGCATGGACGATGTGGTGGTTTTGCCATGCGTTCCCGCCACGGCCAGTACCCATTTGTCGTGCAGGATGTGTTCGCCGATCCATTGCGGGCCTGATACATATGGCAGACCGCGGTTGAGGATTTCTTCCATCAAGGGATTGCCGCGCGAGACGACGTTCCCGATGACGAACAGGTCGGGTTGCAAACCGATCTGATCCGGACTGAATCCTTCGATCAGTTCAATGCCCTGCGCTTCAAGCTGGGTGCTCATCGGCGGGTAGACATTGCTGTCGCAGCCAGTCACTTTATGGCCGGCTTGCCTGGCCAGCACCGCGAGCCCACCCATGAAGGTGCCGCAGATGCCAAGGATGTGAATATGCATGGTGCCAATTCGAAATAGAATAGCGAGATTCTACCCGAGCCACGGCCCTGCGCCGTGCGGGTATCATCATCCTCATGGCTGCTTATTCATCTGATATTGAACAGTTGCGTGCCGAAATTGCGGCAGTGGCCGCGCGCATGATCGCGGAAGACGGCGCGGACTACGGCATGGCCAAGCGCAAGGCGGCAAAACAGATTCTCGGCAATGCAAAAGTCCGCGGCGAATTCATGCCCGACAACGCGCAGATCGAAGAGGAAGTGCGGCTTTATAACGAACTGTTCTTCGGCGACACCCAGCCGGCGCGGCTGCTGGATCTGCGCAAGCTGGCCTTGCATGTCATGAAGGAGCTCGCGCAGTTTTCACCCTACCTCACGGGCGCAGTACTGAACGGAACAGCGGGTGAGCATTCGGATATTTATTTGCAATTGTTTACAGAGAGCGCGAAAGACGTCGAAATATTCCTGTTGAACAAGCATGTCGATTTTGACGTAACGGAAACTTCCCACTTCAACGGCCGCCGCGAGCCCATCGAAAGAATCAGCTTCATGTGGAAAAATGAAGGCATTCATCTTGCTGTTTATGCCACCGACGATTTGCGCGGCGCGATGAAGACGACGGCCGAAGGCAAACTGGAACGCGCGAATATGGAATCGGTACGCGCATTGATCATTCAAGCAGAAACAAAATGAAGAAAAACATTCTCGCGGCCGGATTGGTCGGCGTGCTCTTTGCCGCAATCGGCGTGTATTTTGGCGCAAGGCATTTCGAACCAGTACCGCCACAAAGCGGCGCGGTGGCCAGCCTTCTCGCGCAATCCATGCCGGACGCAACCGGAACGACTCAACAATTATCCAAATGGAAAGGCCGGGCCCTGGTTGTCAACTTCTGGGCAACCTGGTGCGCACCTTGCGTTGACGAGATGCCGGAGTTGTCGGCTTTGCAAACCAGCATCGCATCGGACAATATACAAATCATCGGCATCGGCATCGACTCTGCGACCAACATTACCGAATTCGCTTCAAAATATAAAATCACGTATCCGCTCTACGTTGGCGGAGTCAATGGCACCGAGCTGTCGCGCCAACTTGGCAACCCCACCGGCGGACTGCCCTTCACCGTACTCATCGGCAAAGACGGCGCAGTAAAAAAGACTTATCTCGGCCGTCTGAAAATGGAAGAGCTGCGCAAGGATTTGAAGCGGCTTCATGAACAAGGATAAGGGCAAGCATAGTTTCCCTTGCCAATCGGCATCATTAGACGGCAAAATGCGCCATCCTCGTCAAACCAAGTTGCATCTCCATGGCAAAAAATCTACTTCTGCTTAATGGGCCGAATCTGAATCTACTCGGAACACGCGAGCCGGAAGTGTATGGATCGACGACGTTGGCGGATATTGAGCAAGCCGCTGCCGCCCAAGTACATGCTGCCGGCGCGCAATTCACCTCCTTCCAGAGCAATCACGAAGGTGCGCTGATTGACCGGATTCATGCAGCAAGAATCGAGGGCGTGGATGCCATCGTGATCAACCCCGCCGGCTTTACCCATACCAGCGTGGCGTTGCGCGATGCCTTGGCCGGTGTCGCCATTCCTTTTATTGAAGTGCATATCTCCAATATTCATCGCCGCGAAGCATTCCGCCATCACTCGTTTTTGTCGGATATCGCAGTCGGGGTCATCTGCGGCCTCGGCACCGAAGGCTATCGACTGGCCATTGATCACGCACTCAAAAAGCTTTAACTTTCATTATCTCTCCGCAATCAGCATATAATTGCGGCAATTCTCATTGCCATAACAGACAAATAATTCCGAAGGATTTCTCATGGATCTACGAAAACTCAAGACGCTGATCGACCTGGTCGCTGAATCAGACATCGCCGAACTCGAAGTCACCGAAGGCGAAAGCAAAGTCCGCATCGTCAAATCCTCCGGAGTCGCACAGAATCAAGTCGTGATGATGCAGCCGCAGGCCGTACCGCAAGCGATGGCGGCCCCTGTCGCCGGCCCGCAAATCGGCGCGTCCGCAGCGGCGGCTGCGCCGGCCGAACCGCAAGGCCATATCGTCAAGTCGCCGATGGTAGGCACCTTCTATCGCTCATCCGCACCGGGCAACCCGCCGTTCGTCGAAATCGGCTCCTCCATCAAGGAGGGTGACACCCTGTGCATCATTGAGGCGATGAAACTGTTGAATGAGATCGACGCGGATGCCTCGGGCGTCATCAAGCAGATCCTCGTCGAGAATGGCCAGCCGGTCGAATTCGGCCAGCCTCTGTTCGTGATCGGCTAAGGGGCGGTACCCGGCACGCGCACTTTGCCGCGTGCCGCGCCAATTCCTGATACCACCTCTTAACGGTTCACACATCCCCCACCATGTTTGAAAAAATCCTCATTGCCAATCGTGGCGAAATTGCGCTTCGCATTCAGCGCGCATGCCGCGAGATGGGCATCAAAACCGTCGTGGTCCATTCCGAGGCCGACCGCGAGGCAAAGTACGTCAAGCTGGCCGACGAATCGGTCTGCATCGGCCCTGCGCCGTCCTCCTTGAGCTATCTGAACATGCCGGCGATCATCAGCGCCGCAGAAGTCACCGACGCCGAAGCGATTCACCCGGGCTACGGCTTCCTTTCCGAGAATGCGGACTTCGCCGAACGCGTGGAAAAATCCGGTTTCGTCTTCATCGGCCCGCGCTCCGAATCGATCCGCATGATGGGCGACAAGGTCTCGGCAAAGCACGCCATGATCAAGGCTGGCGTGCCCTGTGTGCCGGGTTCGGAAGGCGCGCTGCCGGAAGATCCGAAGGAAATCATCCGCATCGCGCGCAAGGTCGGCTACCCGGTCATCATCAAGGCGGCGGGTGGCGGCGGCGGGCGCGGCATGCGCGTCGTGCACACCGAAGCGGCGCTGCTCAACGCAGTGACAATGACCAGGACCGAAGCCGGCACCGCCTTCGGCAACCCCGAAGTCTATATGGAGAAATACCTGGAAAATCCACGTCACGTGGAAATCCAGATACTTGCCGACGAATTCAAGAATGCGGTGTGGCTTGGCGAGCGCGATTGCTCGATGCAGCGCCGTCACCAGAAGGTGATCGAGGAAGCACCGGCGCCAGGCATTCCGCGCAAGCTGATCGAGCGCATCGGCGATCGTTGCGCCGATGCCTGCCGCAAGATCGGCTACCGGGGCGCAGGGACATTCGAGTTCCTGTATGAAAACGGCGAGTTCTACTTCATCGAAATGAATACCCGTATCCAGGTCGAGCATCCGGTGACGGAAATGATTACCGGCATCGACCTGGTGCAGGAACAAATCCGCGTCGCGGCGGGCGAAAAACTGCGCTTCCGCCAGCGCGACATCGAACTGACCGGGCATGCGATCGAATGCCGCATCAACGCGGAAGACCCGTTCAAGTTCACGCCCTCGCCGGGCCGCATCAACGCCTGGCACGCGCCGGGCGGTCCCGGTATCCGGGTCGATTCGCATGCGTACGCCGGCTATTTTGTGCCGCCGACCTATGATTCCATGGTCGGGAAGGTGATTGCCTACGGCGCCACGCGCGACCAGGCGATTCGCCGCATGCAGATCGCCCTGTCCGAAATGGTGGTCGAAGGGATTCTGACCAATATCCCTTTGCATCGCGAATTGATGATCGATGCACGCTTCATCGAAGGCGGCACGAACATCCACTACCTGGAACAAAAGCTCGCGGACAAACCTGATTTGCCCAAGTCCGGCCAGGTCAAGAAATAAGGCATCCCCATGAGCTGGACTGAAATCGTCATCGAAGTCGCCCGCGATCACGCCGAACAGCTGTCAGACGCCTTGATGGAAGCGGGTGCGCTGTCGGTTTCGGTGGAAGATGCCGATGAAGGAACCGAGGCCGAGCAACCATTGTTCGGCGAACCCGGCATGGAACCTGCGGAAGCCGCATGGGAACGCAGTCGTGTCGTGGCGCTTGCATCCAACGATGCCGACCATCGTGCCATCGTGGTAGAAGCTGCAGCCGCCATCGGACTGGCAACGCAGCCGTCATACACGCTGCGCCCGGTGGAAGAGCAGGACTGGGTGCGCCTGACGCAATCGCAATTCGATCCGATCCATATCGGCAAGAACATCTGGGTTGTGCCGAGTTGGCACGATGCGCCCGACGCCGGCGGCCTTGTGCTGGAGCTGGATCCCGGCCTCGCCTTCGGCACCGGCAGCCATCCGACCACGCGTCTTTGCATGGAATGGCTGGAAGCGCACGCGCCGGAAAATCTCACCGTGCTGGATTACGGTTGCGGCTCCGGCATCCTTGCGATGGTAGCGAAAAAGCTTGGTGCGGCGTTGGTGGCCGGCGTGGATATCGACCCACAGGCCATCGAATCCGCGCGCTACAACAGCGAGCGCAACCGCTGTGAAATTGACTACTACCTGCCGGAAGCATTCGCCGCTGCGTCGACACCGAAAACATTCGATATCGTGGTCGCCAATATCCTTGCCAGTCCGTTGAAACTGATGGCTCCCATGCTGTCGTCGCGTGTCGCACCCGGCGGCCGCCTGGTACTATCCGGCGTTCTCGCGCGCCAGGCCGATGAAGTCGCCGCCGCCTACGCCCCCTTCATCAGGCTATCGGTATGGGCCGAGCACGACGGCTGGGTCGCCCTGTCCGGCCAATCAACCGGAGCGCAATAACAACAATGGCGCTCGCGACCCGGTGTCCCCACTGCCATACGACATTCAGGGTCGCGCAAGACCAGCTTAAACTGCGCGCCGGACTGGTCCGGTGCGGCTCCTGCAAGCAGATATTCAACGGCATCGAGCATTTGCTGCCGCCTGAAGATGCACCCAAGCCTGCGCCTGCAGCCACTCCTGCATCGATTCCCGCATCAGCCGCATCGCCCGCGGCAGCCAAGTCATCCGAGCTGCCGGATTCCGATGTGGCAAGCGCTGAAATACCGGCGCTGCCATCCGCAAAACCCGCGGTATTGGAAGCCTCTCCGATGACGCAGCCCGAGCGGGACGCGCCTTTGAACGACGCACCCGCCGACAGTCCCGCCAAACCGGCCGCACATGCAGATCCGATTGCAGCCGATCCGCTGGAACGCATGACGCTGATGGATTTTTCGCATGCCGAAGCGGAGTCCGCGGAGGATCAGGACTTTATCGAGAGGGCCGCGCCGCACCATGACCCGGACGCACCTGATCCGCTCGCGCAAGCGATGGAAGACTTGCAGCACAAGCCCTTGCGCGCCGACAGGCAAGACGAAGCGTCCGAACACGATGACGACATCGATGATGAATACGAAGAGCCCGGCTTCGTTACGCAGGGGCGTCGACGTCAGCGCCTTGGCCGTGCATTGCGGTGGTTCACGGGCATTGGCTCGTTCATCCTGTTGATCTGCCTGCTGCTCCAGGGTGTCTATGTATTCCGCGACCAGATTGCGGCACGCTTCCCCGCGACAAAGCCGATGCTCGGTCGTGCATGCGCACTGTTCGATTGCCGAATGGGATTGCCGGCGCAGCCGGAAGCGGTCGCGATCGAATCGAGCGAACTGCAGGCATTGGCGCCAGAGAAAAACACCTTTGTTTTCAATGCGCTGCTGCTCAATCACGGTGCAACGCCTCAAGCGTGGCCGAGTATCGAACTGACCTTGAACGATGCAAATGAAAATCCGGTGGCACGTCGCGTGTTCACGCCACGTGACTACCTGCCCGGAGCTATCGATGCAAATAGCGGCTTTGCCTCCAACTCGGAACAGCCGGTCAAGCTGTTCCTCGAACTGTCTCAGCTGAAGGCTTCGGGCTACCGGGTGTACCTGTTCTATCCCTAGGCGCGCCTCGATCCGAAACAACAGCGGCAGAATCGCCCACAACTCTTTCCATCACTCTCAAAGCATATCCATGACTTCCCTCATCTGCGGCTCGCTCGCTTTCGATTCCATCATGTCGTTCGAAGGACGCTTCTCGGAAGCATTGCTGGCGGATCAGTTACACAAGATCAATGTGGCTTTCCTTGTGCCGCAGCTGCGCCGCGAATTCGGCGGCTGTGCCGGCAACATCGCCTACAACCTGAAATTGCTGGGAGGCGATCCGCTCATCATGGCGACAATCGGTCAGGATGGCGCGCCCTACCTCGAGCGGCTCGACAGCCTGCACATTTCGCGGCGATGCATTCGGACGATCGACGCGTCGTACACCGCGCAAGCGTTCATCACCACGGATGCAAACGGCAACCAGATCACCGCATTCCACCCGGGCGCGATGACGTTTTCCCATGAAAACAAGGTGGCCGATGCCGGTACCGTGAAATTGGCGATTGTCGCCCCCGACGGGCGCGACGGCATGGTCGAGCACGCCGAGGATTGCGCTGCACGCAGCGTCCCATTCATCTTCGATCCGGGCCAGGGATTGCCGATGTTCAATGGTGCCGAGTTGGAACACTTCATTGAACTCGCCACCTACGTAGCGGTCAATGATTACGAAGCCGAGTTGCTGACCGAACGCACCGGACTGAGTCTGGAAGGCATTGCAGAGCGCGTCTCGGCGTTGATCGTGACACGCGGCGAGCAAGGCGCGGACATCTTCACCGACGGCCAGCGTATCGAAATTCCTTGCGTGCCAGCCGGAAAGGTGGCGGATCCGACCGGCTGCGGCGATGCGTTCCGCGCAGGCGTTCTGTACGGTCTGACCAATGGCATGGATTGGTCCACAATCGGGCGGCTGTCCAGTCTGATGGGGGCAATCAAGATCGAACATCAAGGCGGACAAAATCATGCGCCGTCCCGTGCGGAAATCGATGACCGCTTCCAGCAGGCATTCGGTTATCGGCTGTAAAAGCATCAAGGCATAATCAGGTCTGGGGCTCGTCAAGAAATCAATATGCGCACCGTTTCCCTGCTTGCAGCATTTTTCGTGTTTGCGATGGCGAGCTGCTCGACGCAGCCTCCTGCGCAAGCCCCGAATGCGTCAACGGAAGGCAGTACCCTGGTCCAGACCGGACAAGTAACTGCGGTTCGCGACGTCACGACCGCCGGCGGCCAAACTTCGGGCCTGGGTCCATTCATCGGTGGGGTGCTGGGCGGAATTGCCGGCAGTTCGATCGGCGGCGGTTATGGCCGCACCGCAGCAGCGATCGGGGGGGGTGTCGCAGGCGGCATTGCCGGACACCAGGTCGAAGCCGCTGGCACCACGCGCCAGTTCGTTGCTGTCACCGTGCGCCTTGAAAACGGCGAAGAACGCACCTACAACATCGACACCGCGGAGACCTTCCAGCCAGGCGATACCGTCAAGGTCATTACCAGCGGCGGCTCGACGCGCATCACCCATTGAGCATTGCGTCGTGCTTCGACAAGTCGGGCCGGGGCGTCGCGGGCAAGCCAGCTATTCCCGGCCAGAAGGCATGAGCACCTGCCTGGCACCATCCATCGTCACGCCGTGCGCCGTGATTTCAACGGTCTTGCGCCGATTCGCAAGGCCTTGTGTAATGGTGACAGCGCCTTTTGGCACGCCGAACAGAGCGGCAAGATAGCGGACCAGGGCCTCATTCGCCCTTCCTTCAATCGGTTGCGCCTGCAGCTTGATCTTGAGCGCCTCACCCAGCACGCCGATGACTTCGCTTTTTTTCGCATTGGGCGTAATCTGCACTGCCAACCGGATGCCATTGGGCAGCGGAGTACACCAGGCTTCGTTAGGCAAGCGAGGTGATTCCATAGGTAATCACGCGCAGTCCGATCTGCAGCAGCACCAGCGCAACCAGCGGCGATAAGTCGATATTGCCGATCAACGGAACGATGCGCCGCAACGGCCGCATCAAGGGATCGTTCAACGCCCGGATGAAAGGCGCGAGAGGTGCATGCGGATTCACCCAGCTGAAAATGGCTTCAATGATGATGAGGCCCATCAAACCGTAAAACACCCACTCGAAGAACCGCAATACCGACAACAGTACCAGGAACTCCGGCGAGAAACGCGACATTACGAAGAGATCGATTGCTATCGACAGCGTGATCACGAGAACCGCGCCAACCAGGCTTGCCCAGTCGTAGCCGCCGACACCCGGCAGCAATCGGCGCATCGGCCGCACCAACCAGTCCGTCAATTGAAACGTGAACTGACCGAGCGCCATCGGCGGCCGTACACGCACCACTTGCATCCAGAAGCGCAGCAACAGCGCGCCGCCGAGGACCCCGGCGATGGTATCGACGATTAGCGTAAAAATACTCTGCAGCACATCTGCTCCCCAAATAAAACACCCGTTGTGCAACGCGAGGCCGCACAACGGGCATGATGCCTGAATCTAATCAGGCTTCCGAAACAAGCTTGTTATTACGGACGAGTGCCGGTCGGAAACGGCCATGCCGCTGCCGGGCTCAACACTGTCTTTACCGCAGGAGCTGCAGCGGCAGGTTTAGCTGCCGGCTTTTTTGCTGCCGCCTTTTTCGGAGCGGCCTTTTTCGGGGCTGCTTTTTTAGCAGCAGGCTTGGCAGCGACTTTTTTAGCTGCCGGCTTTTTTGCAGCAGCCTTCTTCGGAGCTGCTGCTTTCTTCGCTACCGGCTTCTTCGCTGCGACTTTTTTAGCTACCGGTTTCTTGGCGGCTACTGCCTTCTTCGCTACCGGCTTCTTCGCTGCGACTTTTTTCGCTACGACCTTTTTAGCTGCCGGCTTCTTGGCGGCTACTGCCTTCTTCGCTACCGGCTTTTTCGCTGCGACTTTTTTCGCTACGACTTTTTTAGCTGCCGGCTTCTTGGCGGCTACTGCCTTCTTCGCTACCGGCTTCTTCGCTGCGACTTTTTTCGCTGCGACCTTTTTAGCTGCCGGCTTCTTGGCGGCTGCGGCCTTCTTCGCTACCGGTTTCTTCGCTACAGCCGCCTTTTTCGGAGCTGCTGCTTTCTTCGCTACCGGCTTCTTGGCAGCCGGTTTCTTTGCTGCTGCTTTCTTGGCAGCGGGTTTCTTTGCTGTTGCCATTTGTTTCTCCTTCACGTGATGGAAAAATTCAAACTACGAGGTTGGAAACCCGGATGCTCCATCGCGATGGAGCACTCGGATTATTCATCGGCACAAGCAAATTCTGTTTGCGCTAATGAATTCGGCACCAGCTGAACTGCTGCATCCCCTCATTGATGCAGCACTTCAGCCTCATTTGATTACGCCTCTCTTTTTGCATGAGTCACAGTCGCGCGTCGACCGTGACGGAGGTCCATGCAACGCGGCTCAGAGCACGCTGTTGCAGCCGTAACCAAAAAAAACGCCAGCAACAATGCCGGCGCCGGAATACTCTTTTGGAAAAACCAACAGGTTTTCCAAGGAAAAATCTGCCACGCCCGACCACGTCGGGAACGGCAGCAATAACAGAGCAGATCGATTCGTTCGTCTACTGTTCATTAATTTAGGATTAGCCTTTCAGTCCTGCAGTCGATTGTCCTTGGGACTTATTCGTGTCGGTTTGCCGACTGCACTTTGTCTCCACCTGCCTCGCGCCCGGCTACGAGCTTCATCCATCTATTCCCAATTCAGGGCACCGCCTGTCTGGTATTCGATCACACGTGTCTCGAAGAAGTTGCGCTCTTTTTTCAGGTCGATCATTTCGCTCATCCAGGGGAAGGGATTTTCTTCCTGCGGGAACATCGGATCGAGACCGATCTGTTGTGCGCGGCGATTCGCGATGAATCTCAAGTACCCTTTAAACATCGTCGCATTCAACCCGAGCACTCCACGCGGCATTGTATCCTCTGCGTAGCGATATTCCAACTCTACCGCGCGCAAAAACAACGATTTGATCTCGTCACGGAATTCCGCAGTCCACAGATGCGGGTTCTCCAGCTTGATCGTGTTGATCAAGTCGATTCCGAAATTGCAGTGCATCGATTCGTCGCGCAGGATGTATTGATACTGTTCCGCCGCACCCATCATCTTGTTCTGACGACCGAGCGCGAGAATCTGCGTGAAGCCGACATAGAAGAACAAACCTTCCATCAGGCATGCAAACACGATGAGGGACTTCAGCAGCGTCTGATCGCTCTCGATCGTGCCGGTCGTAAATTGCGGATCGGTCAGCGTATCGATGAAGGGGATCAGGAACTCATCCTTGTCGCGAATCGACGCGACCTCATGATACGCATTGAAGATTTCGCCTTCGTCCAGGCCGAGCGATTCGACGATGTACTGGTACGCGTGGGTGTGGATCGCTTCTTCAAACGCCTGACGCAGCAGGTACTGGCGGCACTCCGGCGCGGTGATGTGGCGGTAGGTGCCGAGCACGATGTTGTTCGCGGCGAGCGAGTCGGCGGTGACGAAGAAACCGAGATTGCGCTTGACCAGTCGACGCTCGTCTTCGGTCAGGCCGTTCGGGTTCTTCCACAGCTCGATGTCGCGCTGCATGTTGATCTCTTGCGGCATCCAGTGGTTGGCGCAGCCGGCCAGATACTTGTCCCACGCCCATTTGTATTTGAAGGGCACGAGCTGATTGACGTCGGTCTGGCCGTTGATGATGCGCTTGTCGGCGACATTCACGCGGCGCTCGGCTTCGCCGGCTGCCGGTTGTGAAACCAGTGACGGGTTGAGCGCGACGTCGTTCATTTGCGCGTTCAGCGAACGGGCCTGCGGCATCGCCGGAGCCAGTCCGGGCTGCGGAGTCTGAGCCGCTCTTGCGGCAGAAGTTGTTTCGTCATCCCAACTTAGCATATTGATTCTTCCTTACACGTATTCTAGTGGCACTTGCGCGATGTTCAAGCTGGCGCGACATGAATGCCGCACCAGCGCATTCATGTCGCGCTTACTGGCAGGCTTCGCACTCTTCGAAACCGGGATCGCCCGGACGCAGCATGCACGCAGGGCCGGCAATATCATCGGCTGCCACGGTTCCTGCAGGCGCTGCCGCCATGCCGCCGCCGAGTCCGCCGGTCGCCGACACCGCGTTGAGCGCGCCGGCCCTGGTGGTCGATTTCTCGGCATGGGTGGCGCCGATGGTGCGCAGATAGTAGGTCGTCTTCAAGCCGCGCAGCCATGCGAGCTTGTAGGTCTCGTCCAGCTTCTTGCCGGATGCGCCCGCCATGTAGATGTTGAGCGATTGCGCCTGGTCAATCCATTTCTGGCGGCGCGATGCGGCTTCGACCAGCCACGACGGCTCGACTTCGAACGCGGTCGCATACAGATCGCGCAGGTCTTGCGGGATGCGATCGATCTTGGCCAGGCTGCCGTCGAAGTACTTGAGATCGGAGACCATCACTTCATCCCACAGGCCGCGCGCCTTCAGATCACGCACGAGATGTTCGTTGATCTCGGTAAACTCGCCGGACAGGTTCGACTTCACATACAGGTTCTGGTAGGTCGGTTCGATGCAGGCCGAGACGTCGATGATGTTGGAGATCGTCGCGGTCGGCGCGATCGCCACGCAGTTCGAGTTGCGCATGCCGTGCTGCTTGATGCGGTCGCGCAACGCGCTCCACTCCATGGTTTCGGAGGTATCGACTTCCAGATAGCCGCCGCGTTCTTCCGCCAGCAGCTTGAGCGAATCCTGCGGCAGGATGCCGCGATCCCACAGCGAGCCGCGATAAGAGCTGTAACGACCGCGCTCTTCCGCCAGTTCGGTCGATGCCCAGTAGGCGTAGTAGCACACCGCTTCCATCGAGCGATCGGCGAACTCGACCGCGTCCATCGAGGCGTAAGGGATGCGCATCATGTGCAGGCAGTCCTGGAAGCCCATGATGCCCATGCCGACCGGACGATGGCGCAGGTTGGAGTCGCGCGCTTTCTTGACGGCGTAGTAGTTGATGTCGATGACGTTGTCGAGCATGCGCATTGCCGTGCGGATCGTCTTTTGCAGCTTGACGTGATCCAGCTTGCCGTTCTTCATGTGCGCCGGCAAATTGACAGAGCCGAGGTTGCAGACCGCGATTTCGGAGTCGTTGGTGTTCAGCGTGATCTCGGTGCACAGGTTGGAGCTGTGCACGACGCCGACGTGCTGCTGCGGTGAACGAATGTTGCACGGGTCCTTGAAGGTAATCCATGGATGACCGGTTTCGAACAGCATCGACAGCATCTTGCGCCACAGGTCGAGCGCCTGCACTTTCTTGAACAACTTCAATTCGCCGCGCGCGGCCTTGGCTTCGTAGCCAGTATAGGCTTCCTCGAAGGCGCTACCGAACTTGTCATGCAGGTCCGGCGCATCGGAGGGCGAGAACAGCGTCCACTCGCCCTTCTCCATCACGCGCTTCATGAACAGGTCGGGAATCCAGTTCGCGGTGTTCATGTCGTGCGTGCGGCGGCGGTCATCACCGGTGTTCTTGCGCAGGTCGAGGAATTCCTCGATGTCCATGTGCCAGGTTTCCAGGTAGGCACAGACTGCGCCCTTGCGCTTGCCACCCTGGTTCACGGCGACGGCGGTGTCGTTGACCACTTTCAGGAACGGCACCACGCCTTGCGACTTGCCATTGGTACCCTTGATATGGGCACCGAGTGAGCGCACCGGGGTCCAGTCGTTGCCGAGACCGCCGGCAAACTTCGCCAGCAGCGCGTTTTCCTTGATCGCTTCGAAAATGCCGTCGAGATCGTCGGCCACCGTGGTCAGATAGCAGGACGACAGCTGCGAGCGCTGCGTGCCGGAATTGAACAGGGTCGGCGTCGAGCTCATGAAATCGAACGAGGACAGCAAGTTGTAGAACTCGATGGCACGCGCTTCGCGGTCGCCCTCGTTCAATGCCAGGCCCATCGCGACGCGCATGTAGAACGCCTGCGGCATTTCGATACGCGTGCCTTGAATGTGCAGGAAGTAACGGTCGTACAGCGTCTGCAGACCGAGGTAGCCGAACTGCAGGTCACGCCCCGGCTGCAACGCATCAGCCAGTTTCTGCAGGTCGAACTGCGCCAGCTTGGCATCGAGCAGATCGGCTTTGATGCCCTTCTCGATGAATTTCGGGAAGTAATCGACGTAATGCGCCTGCGCATCGTTTTGCGCGACTTCCTGGCCGAATACCTCCTTGCGGATAGTGTGCATCAGCAGGCGCGCGGTGACCTTGCTGTACGCCGGGTCCTTTTCCATCAGGGCGCGGGCCGCGAGGATCACGGATTTGTGCAATTCCTCGACCGGCACGCCGTCATAAAGATTCTTGAGCGTTTCAGCGAGGATCGCTTCGGCATCGACATGCTTTTCCAGACCGATGCAGGCAGAGGTGATCAGGCCGCGCACCTGGGCGATGTCGAGCAGGCGGCGCTGGCCGTTGTCCGTGACGTGCAATTGCGGCGTTTCGACAGCCCTGGCAGATTGCTGCTGCGCACGCTCTTCCATGCGCTTGGCGCGATACAGCACGTAGGCACGCGCCACATCATGTTCGCCGGAACGCATCAACGCCAGCTCGACCTGATCCTGCACGTCTTCGATATGGAAGGTGCCGCCAGCGGGTTGGCGACGCACCAGCGCCGACACCACGCCGGCGGTCAACTGCTCGACCAGCTCGCGCACGCGCGCCGATGCTGCGCCTTGCCCGCCATTGACCGCGAGGAATGCCTTGGTGACGGCGATCGAAATCTTGGACGGCTCGAATCCGACTACGGCACCATTGCGGCGGATGATTTTGTAGTCGCCAAGCGTGACGGAAAGATGTGCTGCGGATGGAGTATCGCTGCCTGGAGAGACCAGACCGAATTCGGCGGGGGATTTGACGGAAACTTCTTGAGTAGAGTGCATCTAGCCTCCTTACATTGCATTGTTGGCAGCGTGATTGCTGCTTGTGGTTATTAATTAGAACACCCGGTTCAGCGGATGTTCACGAGATACCGATATCGCGTGTGCGGCCTGCCTGCATGCCGGGAGGTGTTCTTCACACCGGCAATCGCGTCACACGACGTTTTGCGAAAGGAGAGCTGTTCCTGGCCCGCCTGAATCAAATAAGCATTGCATCAAGGCACCATCTGAACAGCTCCGATGGATCATCGCGGCACCACTATATGTAGTGGCTCCAATTGCGAATTAAACTAATTCTAGTGCCAGGATGGCGAGTTCGCAATACCTTTTTTATGAGAGGAAACACAAATTTTCATTGTGCGGCAGTTGACTTTTTCAACCCGTGATGGGGAAGCGCAATGCCTGATGAGCGAGTACTAACGGCCTGACTTGATCGAGCCGTGCATGGTAATCGGACCAGTTGAAAAACGGGCCCGGATCGGTCTTGCGTCCCGGCGCGATATGCTCGTGTCCGATCACATCGGCAAGCTGATATCTGGATTGCAACGCCACAGTCAGTGCGACCAGCGTGTCGTATTGAACGGGCTCGAACACTTCGAAATCGGTTCCCTCCAGTTCGATCCCGATCGAAAAATCGTTGCACCGTTCGCGCCCGCAAAACGACGATGCGCCGGCATGCCATGCGCGGTCGTTGGCCGATACAAACTGCACCACGGTGCCGTCGCGGCGGATCAGGAAATGCGCCGACACGCGCAAGCTGCGCAACTGGTCGAAATACGGATGGGCTTCATGGTCGAGCCGGTTGCAGAACAGGTCGGCAATGAACGGCCCGCCAAACTGGCCGGGCGGCAGGCTGATATTGTGAATCACCAACAGATCCACTCTCGCGTCGACGGGTCGCACATCGAAATTCGGCGAAGGCTCGCATTGTGCTTCGATGCACCAGCCATCGGCGCCTATGCTAAAGCGCCGCATTATTCAGGCTCATGGATGGAAAGGCGTTGCATCCGGTAACGCAACTGCCGGAAGCTGATACCGAGCAGGCCGGCGGCTTGCGTGCGATTGAACCGCGTCTTGAGCAGTGCGCGCTCGATGATCTGGCGCTCGATGCCATCCAGATGGTCCGGCAGAGAACTTGGCAGCGCTTCCGCATCGGTCGTTTCAGACCGTGCCGCCGGCGTCGGAACATGAAGGGCAGCGGCATCCGGCATCGCCAATGCCACGGCGTCGGATGCCTGCCGCACATCGATGGCCGGTGAATTCACCGCTTTCAGCGCGAGGTCCGCCACCTCGATGAGGCCATCGTTGGCAAACGCCAGCGCCCGCTCGAGGATATTTTCCAGCTCGCGCACATTTCCCGGAAAGGCATAGGCCTGCAACGCATCCAGCGCGGACGGCGACAGCACCGCGCGCACGCCTGGTGCCGCGAGCCGCTCCAGAATCGCATCGGCCAGCAAGCCGATGTCGTCCAGCCGCTCGCGCAACGGCGGCAGACGCAGCTCGATGACATTGAGGCGATAGTACAAATCCTGCCGGAACCTGCCCTGTTCGACGCACTCGGCCAGATTCTGGTGCGTCGCGCTGATCAGCCGCACATCGACCGGTTCTTCGACCGTGGAGCCGATCTTGCGCACACGGCGCTCCTGGATCGCACGCAGCAGCTTGACCTGCATCTGCAAGGGCAGATCGGCAACTTCATCGAGCATCAGGGTGCCGCCGTTGGCCGCCTGGAAAAAGCCGTCGCGGTCATCGGTCGCGCCGGTGAAAGCGCCTTTGCGGTAGCCAAAGAATTCGGCCTCCATCAGCGCCTCCGGAATCGCGCCGCAATTGACCGCAAGGAAGGGTTTGTCGACCCGCGCGCTGTGCGCGTGGATATCGCGTGCGGCAAGCTCCTTGCCGCTACCCGATTCGCCGGTGATCGCAACCGGTGCCATGCTGCGCGCCAACCGCGCGATCTGCAAGCGCAAATCCTGCATGACGCCGGACTGCCCGACCAGGCAGGAGGACGTCCCGGCGGCTTGCGCGTTCCGGTGATCTGCGCTGATGCCGGTGACGTTCATGTGCAAGGCCGATTGCACCATCTGGCGCAACTGCTCCAGTGCGACCGGCTTGGACAGATAGTCGAATGCGCCCGCCTTCAGCGCCGCGACCGCATTATCCGCGCTGCCGTATGCGGTAATCACGGCAATCGGTGTGTTTCGGCAATTCGCCGCGACTTCGCGTACCAGCTCGATGCCCATGCCATCCGGCAGGCGCATGTCGGTCAATACCAGCGCATAGTCGGCCTTTGCCAGACGCGCGCGCGCGTCCTCAAGACAGTGCGCACTGTCCACATCCAGCCCCATTCTGACGAGCGTGATCTCCAGCAGCTCGCGCAGGTCGGCTTCATCGTCGACGATCAGGATACGCGGTGAGGTCATGATTATTGTTAAGCTTGTTTTTCGGTCAGGCGCGATCCGGTGTGGCAAATGTGATCACGAATCTGCCGGTCGGCTCGACTGCTCCGTCGCTGGAGCCGTCGTACCGGTATTCGTAGTCCAGCATCGCCCCGTTATTCAAACACAATTCGCGCGCCACGTAGAGCCCCAATCCGGTGCCCTTGCTCGATGTTGTATAAAAGGGTTCGAACAGGTGCGCTCGCACACCCGGCTTGATGGCGGGACCGTCATCCTGTATGTGCACTTCCAGCCGGCTGGCCATGTCGGAGACGGCATGGATGCGTATGCTGCCGCGCCGGCCGCTGGCGTAGCGCAGCGCGTTCGATAGCAGATTCACAACAACCTCGCGCAGATGCAGCGGATCGAAACGCGCATGATGCGAGCGCATTTCGCCAAGCTGTATGAGCCCGGGCATGACCGCATGCGCTTCGTGAAATTCGCCGAGGATGTCGGCAAATAACGGCGCCAGCGCGAGCGGTTCGCGCGGCGATTGTGCCTTGCGCGACAACTTGAGGATGTCCTCGATCATTCGGTTCAGGCGCTTGACGTTGTCGCCAACGATGCTCAGGAGACGCGACTGCGCCGGATTCGAGATATCTTCGCCCAGCAGTGCGGCGGCATGCGCAATCGCGGAAAGCGGATTGCGCACTTCATGCGCGATGCTGGCGGTCAGGCGGCCCATCGATGCGAGTTTCAACTGTTGCGCCTGGTTCTCGATCTCGGTCACGTCTTGCAGGAAGATCAGCGTGCGCTCCTCGCTCAGGCCTTCCGTCTCCACCGTCACGAAGCGCAACTTCAAATGCGATCCCAGTTCGCGCCGCATTTCGCGGCTGATGGTGCTTGCTCCATTGAGGGTGGGGAGATCGTCTCCCGGCTTGACCACGACAAAAGCGGTTGAACCGGTTTCGCTGGTCGCCTTGGCGGCAGGCAATGCGGCCCAGGTTCGGTACGCCTCGACAATCGGCGCCATGGAGGGAATGTCTTTCAGCCTGTAGCGTGCCTGCCCATACGGAACGGACAAGCCGAGCATGCGCTCCGCCGCCGGATTGCCGACAAAGACCCTGGTATCGCGGCCAACCACGAGGATGCCGTCGCCCATGTCCGCGATCACCATGCGATTGATCGCTTGCTGCACTTGCAAGTCGCGTCCGCGTTGCCTGGCAAGCTCCTCCTGCTTGAGCAGCCGGGCGGCAAGACGATTGAGCACGAAGACCGCCGCGAAGAACGCAGCTCCGTACAATCCCGCACGCGACAGCTCCGCTTCGCCGAACGAGGTGAGGAATGCGTACCCGCCTTCGCCCAGCAATACAAATGTCACCACCGACACGCTGAACAGCGCCAGCATCATCGACGCAAGGATGGCGCAGCCCGCCAGTGGAAACAGGAAGAGAATCGCCAGACCGCTCTTCGCTCCCCCGCCCGCGACATACAGCATCGATATCACCGCGATATCGACCGCGAGTTGCACAAGCAATTGCAGCGAAAACCGTTTCCTCAAGTACACCGACAGCAGCGCAAAAACGACGGCAAGCACGAAATAGACAGCGCCGTGAATTTCCCAATTGACAAGATGATTGGCGATGCCGAAATTCTGCTTCGTATTGAGGCTGAGATAGATGAGCAATACGATCGCAATGACGATCCGCGTGAAGCTGAAGGTCTGCAGCGTGCGCCAAAGGGTTTCGCGGGTATCGGCGCGACGCGATTGCGCGATCGGCTTCATGAGCGAACACCGAGACGGCGATGCTCTTCGCTGCAAAATACAAGTCCTTCGGAATTGCCGAAGGACTCCGACAGCGGCACATGCAACCCGCAGTGCGCGCACTGGATCATCGCTTCGCCGCCGTCAGCCGCCTTCGGAGGGGTTGAATCGGTCTTGGCCGAGTCCGGCGCCTTCAACGATCTTTTCGCATGCAGCAGCCACGCGACAACGAGGATGCCGATAATCACCCATATCAAGAACTTCACGCGAGTCCCCGATGCAAAACCACTTCCAGCACGAATCGGCTCCCGACATACGCCAGGAACAGAGTGGCGAAACCGGACAGCGTGAAACTCAGCGCCGTCTTGCCGCGCCAGCCGCGCCAATGGCGTCCCGCCAGCAGCAGGCCGAACAGCAGCCAGGACAGCAGCGTGAAAACGATCTTGTGATTCCACTGGAACGCCTTGCCGAACAATTCCTCGGAAAACACCACGCCGGACAGCACGGTCAAGGTCAGCAAGACAAAACCGAATGCGATCAGCCGGAACAACAGCTTCTCCATGGTCAGCAATGCGGGAAGCCGGTCGATGGCCGCTGCCAGCCAGCCGTTTGCGCCGGCACCGGGCCGGGTATGCAGCTTCGATTCCTGCAAGGCCATCAACACCGCATGAAATGCCGCGATGGTCAGCGTACTGTACGCCAGGATGGCAATCGCGATATGCCATGACAGCAGGACGGATTTGCCCGCCAGCGGCATAACGTTGCCGGGAAAAAGCACCGGCAGCAGCACAGCCGCGGCCGCGCTGGGCAGCACGAGCACGCGCAAGCCGTCCAGGGAAAAATTCCGGTTCTCCAGCCAGTACGCAGCGACCGAAATCCACAGCGCCGCCGACAGCATGACCGCAAAGCCGACGCGCAACGCGCCTGGCGTGATGACATCGCCCCACAACGCGACGCCGTGCAACAGCCAGCCAACCGCGGTGCCCGCCGAGATGGCGAGGCGCTGGTGCGAAGGCAGGAATGCGCATACCGCGTACAGCAATGCCGCCAGGACGAAAAAGGTTGTTTGCATTGCACGGAATGGTGGTAAACGAATTTTGAGTTTATACCATGTAAGGCTGCAATCGACTGCCTTGCACACGGTGATATATCACGCGCCCGGCCACTCGCAATTCTGCTATATCGCGTTGTCAAAAGGCTGTCAGTTGAACGACAGTAAGAGTACAACTCATGTCACTCCGTCAACCGACATCAACCATGCTGACACGACGCCATTGGACCGCCGCATTCCCGCTGCAACGCCCCTCCGCCCACGACGAGCCGCAAGCGCGCTTCGGTTAGAATGGACGACTGTTCACGATGCCTGCCGCATCGCCTTTGCCTCCCATTTCCTGAGATTCAACATCCATGCTCGACAATCTGACCCAACGCCTCGCCAAAGTCATCAAAACCATGCGCGGCGAGGCGCGCCTGACCGAATCCAATACCGCCGAAATGCTGCGCGAAGTGCGCATGGCCTTGCTCGAAGCCGACGTCGCGCTGCCCGCCGTGCGCGAATTCATTGCCCGCGTGAAGGAAAAAGCGATGGGCGAGGACGTTATCGGCTCATTGACCCCCGGCCAGGCGCTGGTCGGCGTCGTGCAGCGCGAACTCGCCGCCATCATGGGGGGCGATCTCGGCCCCGAAGCTTCGCAACTCAATTTCGCCACCCAGCCGCCGGCAATCATCCTGATGGCCGGCCTCCAGGGCGCGGGCAAAACGACCACGGTCGGCAAACTCGCGAAATATCTGCGCGAGCAGAAAAAGAAAAAGGTGCTGACCGTTTCCGCCGACGTGTATCGCCCGGCGGCAATCGCACAGTTGCAGACCGTCACCGAGCAGGTTGGCGCGGACTTCTTTCCCTCCGCACCGACCGACAAGCCGGTCGATATCGCACTGGCTGCGCTGGACTATGCAAAAAAGCACTATCACGATGTGCTGCTCATCGATACCGCCGGCCGGCTCGGCATCGACGAAGCGATGATGCAGGAAATCGCCGCCCTGCATGCGGCCGTCAAGCCGATTGAAACCCTGTTCGTCGTCGATGCCATGCTCGGCCAGGATGCCATCAACACGGCCAAGGCTTTCAACGATGCATTACTGCTGACCGGCGTCGTCCTCACCAAACTCGACGGCGATGCCCGCGGCGGCGCGGCGCTGTCGGTGCGCCATATCACCGGCAAGCCGGTCAAGTTCGCCGGCGTGGCCGAAAAACTGGATGGTCTGGAAGCCTTCGATCCGAACCGGATGGCCAACCGCATTCTCGGCATGGGCGATATTCTGGCGCTGGTCGAGGAAGCGCAGAAGGGCGTGGATGTTGCCGCCGCAAAAGACCTGGCCGAGAAGATCAAGGGCGGCGGCAAGTTCGACCTGAACGACTTCAAGGCGCAACTGTCGCAGATGAAGAAAATGGGCGGCCTGTCGGGCCTGATGGACAAGCTGCCGGCCCAGTTTCAGCAAGCTGCCGGCAATGCCGACATGGGCCAGGCCGAAAAGCAGGTGCGCCGCATGGAAGGCATCATCAATTCGATGACGCCGCAGGAACGCGCAAAACCGGAACTGATCAAGGCTTCGCGCAAGCGCCGCATCGCCACCGGCGCAGGTGTGCAGGTGCAGGAAGTCAATCGCATGCTGTCGCAATTCGAGCAGATGCAATCGATGATGAAAAAACTCAAGGGCGGCGGCATGATGAAGATGATGCGCAACATGAAGGGCATGCTGCCCGGCATGCGCTAACCTGCGTTTGTAGCTGCCGTGCCGAGCACCATCATGCACGGCACGACCCCATGCAGGCGCCGAAACACGCATGACTCCTCCGCCCGGCACACCCAGCGTCGGCGCGTCACAGTAAAACCACACATAGCCCGCCACCAAGGCAGTCACAAGACACCGCGCGTCGCCTGACAGAAGGCTTCGCGCGGGCCCCGGCAAATGCAGCCGGCCAGCCTGCCTGACGCAAGCACTCGCCGGAAACCCGTACCAGACAAGGCTTTCCGCCCGACGCCACATTGCATTGCGCGCACGGAAGGCACGCCGTCATGCGCACATTCCCTCGCTCGCAACGGCAGTCACGCATACATGACTGCCGCCTCGCGGCTGCGGCATGCGCGTTTTCGGCGCGTTTTCCCCTATGAAGAGCGCGTGGCACGGACCACACAAATTCGTGCAAATACGTATAAAAAAGACTTGCATAGCCGGCAAAACCGCACCACTATTAGCGGTGCGTGATTTGACGCATTTTCCCAACACACTTTGTGAAGGAGGCTTGAAGATGGCAACAGCCAAAAAACCCGCGGCCAAGACAGCCGCCAAGAAGCCCGCTGCGAAGAAAGCCGCCGCCAAACCCGCAGCAAAAAAAGCAGCTCCAGCCAAGAAAGCCGCTCCGGCCAAGAAGGCAGCAGCAAAGCCAGTAGCAAAGAAAGCCGCCGCCAAGCCCGCAGCAAAAAAAGCAGCTCCAGCCAAGAAAGCCGCTCCGGCCAAGAAGGCAGCAGCGAAGCCGGCAGTAAAGAAAGCCGCAGCAAAACCGAAGACACCGCGCAAGCCGAATGCAGCATTCATGAAACCGTTGACACCGTCCGCCACGCTGGGCGCAGTGATCGGCGCGAATCCGCTGCCGCGCACTGAAGTCACCAAGAAGGTTTGGGACTACATCAAGAAGAACAAGCTGCAAGACGATGCCAACAAGCGCATGATCAATGCGGATGACAAGCTGAAAGCCGTGTTTGGCGGAAAGAAGCAAGTGTCGATGTTCGAAATGACGAAACTCATTTCCAATCACCTGCAATAATCGTCTTTCCAAAGGCCAAACAAAAACGCCCGCATCGCGCGGGCGTTTTTGTTTGTGCGGCCGTCCGCCGCAGAGGCGTCAAACCGCGTCAAATATTGAACTCCCACCTCTTCCACGCATCGAGCACTGCATTCGGATATTGCGGCTGACCGCGACTGCCGTTGTACCTCCCCAAGGCGAGGTACAGATTGCCCGCCTCCATGTCGATGTACATGCGCAGGATCGCGCATCCATAACGCAGGTTGGTCTGCATGTGAAACAGCTTCCTGCGATCGCCGTCGCCCACGACGCGCGTCCAGAACGGCATCACCTGCATGTAGCCATGCGCACCGACCGGCGACACCGCATACTTGCGAAACGCCGACTCGACCTGGATCAATCCCAGCACCAAGGCCGGATCGAGTCCGGCGCGCTTCGATTCGTACCAGGCCGTTTCGAGAAATTCGCGCCGCACCTGCCAGTCGGGCAGCTTCTTCTTCAAGCGCTCCGACATCTCGCCCAGCCAGCGCAGGTACTTGATGCGATCATCGATATTGGCAAACTGCGGCCGCGGTGGGCGCGCGTCCTTGATGGCATTGAACAATGCAATACGCACCGAGTCGGCAATCGCCTCTTCCTTCTGATTGCCCGCATGCGATGGTGCGCCGAGAACGACTGCCGCGCAGATGAGAGCGCGGCTCGATAATCGACGAATCACCACAGACGTGCGCTTATACACTCTCACGCACGCACTTTAGCTTTGATGAATTCGGCCATCTCGGCAAGGGGCACGGCGGTTGCGGCAGTGTCGCGCCGCCCCTGGTATTCGAGCTTTCCCTCCTTCAGGCCGCGTTCGCCGATCACGATGCGATGCGGCACGCCGATCAATTCCCAATCGGCGAACATCACGCCGGGTCGCTCTCCGCGATCGTCCAGAATGGCATCCACGCCCGCCTCCTGCAACGCGGCGTACAGCTTGTCCGCCTCCGCCTTGACGGCTTCGCTGCGGTCGTATCCCATCGGGCACAGCACCACCTCGAACGGCGCAATCGCGGTCGGCCAGATGATGCCCTTGTCGTCGAAATTCTGCTCGATGGCCGCGCCGAGGATGCGCGTGACACCGATGCCGTAGCAACCCATCTGCATCAACTGCGGCTTGCCGCCTTCGTCAAGGTAAGTGGCCTTCATGTCTTCCGAATAGCGGGTGCCAAGCTGGAACACGTGGCCGACTTCGATGCCGCGCTGGATTGCCAGCACGCCTTTGCCGTCGGGCGAAGGATCGCCTTCGACCACGTTGCGCAGGTCGACGATGATCGGCTCGGGCAAGTCGCGACCCCAGTTCGCGCCTGTGTAGTGGTAGTCCAATTCGTTGGCGCCGCACACGAAATCGTGCATGTTGGCGACGGTGCGATCGGCCACGACCTTGACCGGCTTTCTGGTTCCGATCGGCCCGAGGTAGCCGGGCGGCGTGCCGAACCATTCGACGATTTCTGCTTCGCTCGCAAAGCGATAATCCGCCAGACCCGGCACCTTGCTCGCCTTCACTTCATTCAGATCGTGATCGCCGCGCAGGAGCAGCAGCCAAACTTCCTTGTTGATGGCGCCATCGTCTTCCTTCTCTACGGTCAGCACGATGGACTTCACGGTCTGCGACAGCGGCAGGTCCAGCAGTTCCGCGACGTCTTCGCACTTTGCCTTGCCGGGGGTCGGTGTCTTGACCAAGGACTGGGTCTCCGCGCCGCGCGTCACGCTCAGGGCGACCGCCTCGGCAGCCTCCATGTTGGCCGCATAATCCGAAGTCGGACAATACACCAGCGCGTCTTCGCCAGTGTCGGCAATCACGTGAAACTCGTGCGAGCCGGATCCGCCGATAGCGCCGTTGTCCGCCGCCACCGCACGGAACTGCAATCCGAAGCGGCTGAAGATGCGCACATAAGCGTCGTACATGATCTGATACGACTGCTGCATGCCTGCGACGTCACGATCGAAGGAATACGCATCCTTCATCGTGAATTCGCGGCCGCGCATCAGGCCGAAACGCGGGCGGCGCTCGTCGCGAAACTTGGTCTGGATATGGTAGAAGTTGATCGGCAGCTGACGATACGACTTGATTTCGGTGCGAACGATATCGGTAATGACTTCTTCCGAAGTCGGCTGGATCGCGAAGTCGCGGCCGTGGCGATCCTTGACCCGCATCAGTTCCGGCCCCATCTTGTCCCAGCGCCCGGTTTCCTGCCACAGCTCGGCGGGCTGCACCACCGGCATCAGCAGCTCGACCGCGCCGGCGCGATTCATTTCCTCGCGAACGATGTTTTCCACCTTCCGGATGACCCGCAAACCCATCGGCAGATAGTTGTAAATTCCCGAGCCGAGCCGTTTGATCATTCCCGCGCGCAGCATCAATTTGTGGCTGACGATTTCGGCGTCGGACGGGGCTTCTTTAAGCGTAGAAATAAAAAATCGTGAGGCGCGCATGGCGATAATTCTTTTTAAAAAGAGAGAGTTATAATCGACTCAATTTTAAAGGATTAGCTGGCTGATGCGCCCATTCTTCATACAATTGATTCACGCTGCCCGACGCAAGAGAACGCGGGTACGGCATGCCTGAAAAGGCGCGTGCAAAATTGGAAATACAGGCCGTCTAGCCGCAGAAAGTTTTGAGGTGCAACATGCTGGACCGTGAAGGCTTTCGCCCGAACGTCGGCATCATCCTGCTCAACACCAATAACGAGGTGTGGTGGGGAAAACGGGTGCGCGAGCATTCTTGGCAATTTCCGCAAGGCGGGATCAAGTTCGGCGAAACACCCGAACAAGCCATGTACAGGGAGTTGGAGGAAGAGGTCGGCCTGAAGGCGGAACACATCAAGATCATCGGACGCACCCGCGACTGGTTGCGCTACGAGGTGCCCGACCGATTCATCAAGCGCGAGATCCGCGGTCATTACAAGGGCCAGAAGCAGATCTGGTACCTGTTGCGCATGGTCGGTCGCGATAGCGACATCAACCTGCGCCTGACCGACCATCCCGAATTCGATGCATGGCGCTGGCACGATTACTGGGTACCGCTCGACGTCGTCATCGAGTTCAAGCGTGAGGTCTACCAGAAGGCGCTGCAGGAATTGTCACGCTTCCTGACGCGGCCGGCACGGAGCGGTGGACAACGCCAGAACGCGCGTTATCTGCGCCATCATCATCCGACGCGTACCGTCGAAGCGCCGACCGAACCGGCGGTGAAACCTGATAACAAGTGAGCATTGCACATGTCGTTAACACATCCTTCGCCTGCTGCCACGAAGCCGGCAGCGCACGCGCATCGTCGCATGCACCAACAGGTTTCCTCGGTCATTTTCACGATTGCACTATCGACGACCGCCGCGGCAGCAAGCGCGCAATCGCGATTTGACGAGGAGTTCGACGACAAGGACAAACCCTGGACGGAAATCGCGGTTCAAATGCCGTCACCGCCAACGGCAGAAAACCTGCTGCCGTTCTACGTGAGCGCCACCGCGACGCAGACCTTTGCCATTGACGCCAAATCACTATCGCTGGGAAGCGACGGGGTGATTCGCTATACGCTGGTGAGCAAGAGCGCGGAAGGCGCGACCAACATCAGCTATGAAGGCATTCGCTGCCAATCGTTTGAAAAGAAACTCTATGCATTCGGGCGCCCCGACGGCACATGGTCACGCTCGCGGCGCGACCAGTGGGAACGCATCACGCTCAATGCCGCGAATCGTCAACATGCCGCGCTGGCGAAGGATTATTTTTGTCAGGAAAAGACGGTGGCGGGAAAGGTCGGCGACATGGTGGACCGCCTGCGCAACCAGCGTCCCCTTTCCCCCTCCTGAAGCGGTGAAGCCGGCGGGTGTCGCGCTTGACGCCGCTGCCCGCTCCGCTTAAAGCAATACCATGTTGCCGCGATGTATCAGTTCCGGCTCTTCCACAAATCCAAGAATCGCCTGAATTTCAGAAGATGGGTGGCGCATGATGCGGCGCGCGTCGGAACTGGCATAGTTGGTGATGCCGCGTGCAATTGCCCGTCCTGCTTCGTCGGTGCAGGTAATGACGTCGCCGCGCCCGAATTCACCGGCAACCACGGTCACTCCGATCGGCAATAGCGACTTGCCCTCTGCCGTCAATTTTTGCACCGCACCTGCGTCGAGAATGACCTTGCCCGCAGTCTGCAAATGGTCGGCCATCCATTGCTTGCGCGCAGTCAACTGGGCGGTTTGCGCAGTCAGTTGTGTCCCGATCGCTTCGCCGCTCGCCAATCGCGTCAATACCTGTTCCTCGCGCCCCCAGGCAATCACCGTATGTGCGCCCGAAGTCGCCGCACGCTTGGCTGCAAGAATCTTTGTCAGCATGCCGCCACGGCCGATGCCGCTACCGGCACCGCCGGCCATGGCCTCGAGCGCAGGATCGCCGGCCTTTGCGTCATGAACGAATTCGGCACCCGGATCCTTGCGCGGGTCCGCCGTATAGAGTCCTTTTTGATCCGTCAGGATGATCAGCGCATCGCCTTCGATCAGATTGGCAACCAGTGCGCCCAACGTGTCGTTGTCGCCGAACTTGATTTCGTCGGTCACGACCGTGTCGTTTTCATTGATGATGGGCACGACACCCAGGTTCAGCAATGCGAACAACGTCGAACGCGCATTCAGATAGCGCTCGCGATCCGCCAGATCGGCATGCGTCAGCAATACCTGCGCAGTACGCAAGTCATGTTGCCGGAAGCTTGTTTCGTAAATCTGCGCCAGCCCCATCTGTCCTACAGCTGCGCAAGCCTGCAATTCATGGATGGCTGTCGGCCGCTTCTCGAAGCCGAGACGTTGCATGCCTTCCGCGATCGCACCGGAACTGACCAGCACCACCTGCTTGCCCAGCGCACGCAACTGGGCAATCTGCTCCGCCCATTTGGCGATGGCGGCATTGTCGAGCCCCTTGCCGTCATTGGTGACGAGCGATGAACCGACCTTGATGATGAGACGCTTGGCGCTTTGAATGACGGAGTTCATGTGTTTTTCTGATACTGCCACCGCGACGCGGAACGCGGCAAGGTTGGTGACGTTGCTGTCATCCCGGGAAGAATTTCATCGCCCTCGAAGCAATGCCATGATGCAATGACGGCCGGGATCCCTGTTATTCAAAAACCTTGAAACGCGGATCGTCCGGATCGATGGAGGTGATGCTGCGCGCCTCTTCCACCATCTGCGTTTCTTCCGAGCGGTGTTCCTGCTGGCGCTGTTCAGCCAGATACTCATAGATCGCGACCACCAGATCTTCGCAGCCGTCACGCGTCAACGCGGAAATTTCGAACACCGGGCCCTTCCAGCCGAAGCGCTTGACGAAATCCTTGACCCGTTTCTTCCGATCATCTTCCGGCACCACATCCAGCTTGTTCAACACCAGCCAGCGCGGCTTTTCAAAGAGCGATTCGTCGTATTTCTTCAGTTCCTTGACAATCGCCTTGGCTTCCTTGACCGGATCGACTGTGTCTTCGAACGGTGCCAGATCGACGATATGCAGCAGCAGCCGGGTACGCTGCAAATGGCGCAGGAATTGATGCCCCAGACCGGCACCTTCGGCCGCACCCTCAATCAGACCTGGAATATCAGCGATCACGAAGCTCTTTTCGTGACTGACGCGCACCACGCCAAGATTGGGATGCAAAGTCGTGAATGGATAGTCGGCGACCTTTGGCCGAGCGTTTGACACCGCGCTGATGAAAGTCGACTTGCCCGCGTTTGGCATGCCAAGCAAGCCAACGTCTGCCAGGACTTTCAACTCAAGACGCAATTCACGCTGCTCGCCTTCCTTGCCATCCGACTTTTGGCGCGGCGCACGATTGGTGGAGGATTTGAAATGGATATTGCCCCAGCCGCCTTCACCGCCTTTGGCGAGCAGCACCATCTGGCCGTGCTCGGTCAGATCGGCAATGATTTCACCGTTGTTGTAGTCGGTAATCAGGGTACCGACAGGCATGCGCAATTCGATATCGTCCGCCCCCTTGCCGTAGCAATCGGAGCCGCGGCCGTTTTCGCCATTTTTCGCCTTGTGCAAGCGCGCGTAGCGGTAATCCACCAATGTATTGATGTTGCGGTCGGCGAGCACCCAGATGCTGCCGCCCTTGCCGCCGTCGCCGCCGTCGGGGCCGCCGAACGGACGGAATTTTTCGCGGCAAAACGACGCGACGCCGTTGCCGCCGTCTCCCGCAATGACTTCGATTTTTGCTTCGTCGATGAACTTCATGTTTTGCCGCCAAAAAATTAAAAAGGCCCTACCGTTGGCAGAGCCTTTTGATGGAAGGCTTTCGCCTTACGCTGCGTGGTGCGCGCTGCTAATACTGCTTATCAAGCAGGCACGACCATCACAGTGTGACGCTGCGCTGCGCCCTTGGTGGTGAACTGCACCTTGCCGTCGACCAGTGCGAACAGAGTGTGGTCCTTGCCCATGCCGACGTTCTCACCAGCGTGCACACGCGTGCCGCGCTGACGAATGATGATGCCGCCTGCGTTGATAGCCTGGCCGCCGTAAACTTTGACGCCCAGTCGTTTCGACTCGGAATCGCGACCGTTGCGCGTAGTGCCGCCGCCTTTTTTGTGTGCCATTTCAGACTCCTTGGTATCCGGTTAGCTCGAAACGCTCAGGCGTTGATCGAGACGATTTGCAATTCGGTGTAATTTTGACGATGGCCTTGACGCTTCTGGTAGTGCTTGCGACGACGCATCTTGAAAATCTTGACCTTATCGTGGCGACCGTGCGCCACTACCGTAGCCTGGACCTTGGCACCTTCAACCAGCGGCGCACCAAATTTGATGGTGTCACCAGCGCCCACTGCGAGCACTTGATCAAGGGTGATTTCGGAACCAATGTCAGCCGGTATCTGTTCTACTTTGAGTTTTTCACCAGCAGCAACCTTGTATTGTTTGCCGCCGGTTTTTATGACCGCGTACATGTGAAACCTCATCGAATAATTAAGGGAACTTTCTCTTTCCCCGAAACGCCCTTGTTGCAAACAAGCAAATCAGGAAAACTTCCAATTATACATAGACTTAGCTTCTCCGTCAAAGCACTTGGGCAAAGAGCAGAAACAGTTCTTTGCCCAAGGTATCGGCCCAATTCCCGGATGCCTTGTCATCGTATAATTCACGCAATTGACGATTTTTGCAGGTTTTATCTTGTCTGCCGCCCCTTCATCCGCCACCCAAACCACCATCATTGAATCGATTGCCGCCGATATGGATGCCGTCAATACGGTAATCCGCCGGCAGCTGCATTCCGACGTTCCCCTGGTGAACCAGATCGCGGACTACATCATCAGCGCTGGCGGCAAGCGGATTCGCCCTGTATTGGTGCTGCTGGTGGCGAACGCGTTCGGCTACCGCGGCACTCACCACCACAACCTCGCCGCCGTGGTCGAGTTCATCCATACCGCGACCCTGCTGCACGACGATGTCGTGGACGAATCGTCCTTGCGCCGGGGGCGCCAGACGGCTAATGCGCTGTTTGGAAACGCAGCTTCGGTTCTGGTTGGCGATTTCGTCTATTCGCGGGCCTTCCAGATGATGGTCGCAGTCGGTGAGTTGCGCGTGATGCAGATCCTGGCGGACGCCACCAACGTGATCGCCGAAGGCGAGGTGCTGCAGCTCCTGAACATGCACGATCCCGACGTGACCGAGGAACGCTACCTGCAGGTAATTCGGTCGAAGACGGCCAAGCTGTTTGAGGCGGCGGCCCAACTGGGCGCATTGATCGCCGGCGCACAGGACGAGGAAATCGAGGCCGCCGCCGAATACGGGCGCTCTTTGGGAACCGCGTTCCAGTTGATCGACGATGTGCTGGACTACTCAGGCAACGCAACGGACATCGGCAAGAATGTCGGCGACGATCTGCGCGAAGGCAAGCCGACGTTGCCCCTGATTTACCTGATGCAGCATGGCACACCGGAGCAGCGCATGCTGGTCCGTGCCTGCATTGAAAGCGGCGATGAAAAGCACTTCGACGACGTGCTGGCAGCGATCACCAGTTCCGGCGCGCTTGACTACACCAGGCGCGAGGCAGCGCAAGCGGCTCAACGCGCTGCAGCGTCGATCGCCGACCTGCCTGATAGTCAATTCAAGGATTCTTTGCTAGAATTATGCGCTTTCGCGGTTGGCCGTAATCATTGAACAGTTTCCTGCTCGGCTGCCGACGAATTAATCGGGGTGTAGCTTAGCCTGGTAGAGCGCTACGTTCGGGACGTAGAGGCCGGAGGTTCGAATCCTCTCACCCCGACCAGGTTTTCAATCCATTCGGCGATTTGATGTGAAGATGTGACAAATCGCCTTCCTGCTTCAGCCTTCCCTTCTTTCCGTATCAAGTCACTGCATTCGTGCGGCGGCCAATCCATGCGCTTCGGACCGGCAAAGTCCGCCGTTGTCACGCCACACCCCTTTCAACAGAAAAGATTTCAATAATTGTGACGGAACAAGAGTTGTTCTTGTTTCTGATATAAAATTTCCGTATAACAACAAATTTTGCATTTCAGCCAGCTTTTTTGTTGACTCAACCCGTCAATCATGAACCGGCTTGTTACAGGGTGACGCATTGCCACCAGCAACAGGCAGACGACAAGAATGGACACTAATCCTCAGCCCAAGCCAGGTTCAAACGGCCCGCAGACCGCACTGCGACAACTCGCCGATTCGGCAAGTATGCTGGCGTGGATGCCAGAGCCTCGCTCCGAGGAAGAACTCCGGAGGCGCGAGGAACGCTTACGCAGCCTGATGGACTTGTCCACCGACTGGTACTGGGAGACGGATGAAGATGACCGCTTCACGTTTATCTCGGATAGCATGCAGCGTTTGATTGGGTTGCACCCGAGCATCATCATTGGAAAAACGCGGCTTGATCTGGCGATTGACCACAGCCACCCGGACCTGGTGAAATGCTGCGAAAAGGTCGCAAGGCGCGAGCCGTTCAGAAACATCCAGTATGCAACCAATCTGTCGGCCAACGGGGTGATGCGCTACACGAGCATCTCTGGCGAACCGGTGTTCGAAGACGAGGTGTTCAGGGGATATCGCGGCGTCGGGCGCGACGTGACAGCGGAAGTCGACGTGGCGACGCAGCTTTCGCTTCTCGCCGCCGAGAACAAGGCGCTGGTCGAGAACTCGCTCGACATCATGATGCTGTTCGATAAAACGGGAAAAATACTGCGCGTCAACGAAGCAGTCATGGACGTGCTCGGCTACCAACCGGTGGAAGTGCTCGGCAAGCGTTACCTGGATTTCATTGTCGCGGAAGACCGGGAGAAAACGAGAACGATTGGCGCCCGCCTGAATAGAGACACGAATACCATCCGCGATGTTGAGTTCCGTTGCGCTTGCAAGGATGGCCGTGTCGTCCATCTTTCGCTGTCCGTGCGCTGGTCCGACGACCGGCGGCTGACCTACGCGACGGCGCGCGATCTCACCGGGCGATACCGCGCACGCGCCGAACTGGACAAGTCCAACAAACGCCTGTTCTCGATGCTTGAGAGTATCGGCGATGCATTCGTCGCCATTGACCGGGAATGGCGGGTCACCTACGTCAACCGCAGGACGGCCCGCTTCATCGGTCGCAGGCGCGACGCGCTGATCGGCAAGACCTTGTGGGAAGCTGCACCGGAATTGCTGACCTCCTCCGTATTCGCGTACTGCCGCAAAGCGATGGAAACGCGCAGGAACACCTTCTTCGAGGTCTACTACGAAGCTGCGCACACGTGGATCGAAGTACGCGCCTATCCCTACGACGGCGGGCTGTCGGTCTTCTTCCACGATATCTCCGCCCGGCGCGCGGCGGAGCGGACGATTCGCCAAAGCGAACAGCGCTTGCGGGAAGTCATCGAATTGACGCCGGCCGGCTATCTGCTTGCCGATGCGCAGTCCCGGCTTGTCGCCGTCAATCCGGCACTTTGCGATCTCTCCGGCTACAGCGAGGAAGAGCTTATCGGCGAAAGCATGACGAGGCTGTTTCCCTCATACCCCGGCGCATCCGCGGCGTCCGTCCAGGAGAACGCCGCGTCGGCCCACGGCATGGAAGCCACGCTCCGACACAAGCACGGCCATCTTTGCTACGTGCTGATCAACGCCAACACCTTCCGCGACGCCGAAAAGAACACCTTGTCGCTCACGGCCTTCGTCACCGACATCACGCAGCGCAAGCAGGCGGAGGCGCGCCTTGAGCAACTCGCGACCCGCGATGTCCTCACCGGCCTGCCGAACCGCGCCGCGCTCAACGAGCAGCTGCAATCCATGCTCGACGCCTCGCAGCAGCAATCGGTGGCGATCATGTTCATCGACCTGGACCGCTTCAAGGAAGTGAACGACTCGATGGGTCATGAGCCGGGCGACGTGCTGCTGCGCGAGGTAGCATGCCGGCTGCAAAAGAGCACGCGGCCGAACGATATCGTCGCGCGGCTTGGCGGCGACGAATTCGTGGTGGCGGCGCCTTGTTCAAAGGGTGCAGAATCGGCCGCAAAAATCGTGGGAAAACTCTTCGCGGCGCTCGCCGCGCCTGTCGATATCGCGGGCCAGGAAGTGTTCGTCGGCGCCTCCATCGGCATCAGCATGTTCCCGCAGGACGGACAAACCAAGGAATTGCTGTTCCAGAATGCCGACACCGCGATGTACCGCGCGAAAGCGGCCGGGCGCAATGGCTACCGTTTCTTCGAGGCGGAAATGAGCGTCGAGGCAAAAACCAGGATGGCACTCGAACATGCCTTGCGCCGCGCCCTCGAGCGCGGCGAATTCGAGCTGCACTACCAGCCTCGGCTGGACCTGAAGACCATGGCGATCGTCGGCATGGAGGCGCTGATCCGCTGGAACCACCCACAACTCGGACGCGTGTCGCCGCTGCAGTTCATCCCCATCGCCGAGGAAAGAGGACTCATCGAGGCGATCGGGCAATGGGTGCTGGAAGAAGCGTGCACGCAGACGCGGCGGTTGATGGACAAGTTCGGCCGCAGCTTGCGCTTGTCGGTCAACCTGTCCGCACGCCAGCTGAGAAGCGCCGATTTGCCGCAGCAAGTGGCCGCGTGCCTGAACAAGACCGGGTTGCCTGCGCATTTGCTGGAACTGGAACTCACTGAAAGCGCACTGATCGAGGACATGGAGATTTCCACGGCTGTCCTGAAGGAACTGAAGACTCTCGGCATATCGCTCTCGGTCGACGATTTCGGCACCGGATATTCGGCGCTGGCCTATTTGCGGCGCTTCCCGCTGGACACGCTGAAGCTTGACCGCTCGTTCGTGAATCAGGAGAACGGCGAAATCGACAGCCTCAAGTTCATCAAGGCCTTCGTCGATCTGGCCCACGCCCTCAACCTGTCGGTGGTCGCGGAAGGCGTCGAGACGAAGGAGACGCTGCAATGCCTGCGCGAAGCCAGTTGCGACGAGGCGCAGGGTTATCTGTTCGCCCGGCCCTTGCCGTTCAACGCGCTGGAAGAATTTTTGTCGCGTCTGCCGGCGCACGAGCCAAATCATTGACCGGCAAAAAGTGCAACACAAGATGAATAAAGAGATAACAAAGAGTCACAATACCTTTACAAATCAGATGCCTATGTGCATTATCTAATGCACTTTAGATACTTTTGATGGTCTTTTCGGCGCGAAAACATGGCGGCAGTTCTTCCCAATCAAGCTCCACAGACAGCCGTGTCAGGGCTTGCACGCGCATTGGTACAAGCCGGCCGCCTGTCCGCGCAACAGGCCGAGACGCTGAACAAGAAAGCCGTCACGGACAAAGCGCCCTTCATCGATGTGCTGCTGGACAGCAACAGCATGAATGCGCGGGCGCTGGCCACCTTCTGTTCTGAAACCTTCGGCTATCCCTTCCTCGACTTTTCGGTATTCAATCCCGGCTACCTGGCGGAAAACGTCATCGACCCGAAGCTGATGCAAAAGCATCGGGCCGTCGCACTCGCCAGACGCGGCAACAAGGTCACGGTCGCGATCTCCGATCCGACCAATACGCAGACGCTCGATCAGATCAAGTTCCAGACCGAATTGACGGTTGAGCCGGTGATCGTCGAGCACCCCGCCCTCCTGCAACTGATCGACAAGCTCAACCAGAGTGCGGAGCAGAATCTCGATGAGTTGATTGGCGACGACCTCGACATCGACCTCTCCGCGGAGGAGATGAGCGCACCGGTCGATGCGGCCACCACCGACATCGACGACGCGCCGGTCGTCAAGTTCCTGCAGAAGATCCTGATCGATGCCATCAACATGGGCGCATCGGACTTGCATTTCGAACCGTTCGAAAAGTTTTACCGCATCCGTTTCCGCGTCGACGGCGTATTGCGCGAGATCGCCCAGCCGCCGCTGGCGATCAAGGACAAGCTCGCCTCCCGCATCAAGGTCATTTCCAAGCTGGACATCTCCGAAAAGCGCGTGCCGCAGGACGGCCGCATGAAGCTGGTGCTGTCGAAGAACCGCGCCATCGATTTCCGCGTCAGCACCCTGCCGACCCTGTTCGGCGAGAAGATCGTGATGCGTATTCTCGATGCGACGCAGGCGCAGATGGGCATCGAATCGCTCGGTTACGACGCCGACCAGAAAGAGCTGCTGCTGAATGCCATTCAGCGCCCCTACGGCATGGTGCTGGTGACCGGCCCGACCGGCTCCGGCAAGACGGTGTCCCTGTACACCTGCCTGAACATCCTCAACAAGCCGGGCATCAATATCGCCACCGCAGAAGACCCGGCCGAAATCAACGTTCCAGGCGTCAACCAGGTCAATGTGAACGACCGCGCCGGGTTGACGTTTTCCGTGGCATTGAAGGCCTTCCTGCGGCAGGATCCGGACATCATCATGGTGGGCGAAATTCGTGACCTCGAAACGGCGGATATCGCAATCAAGGCCGCGCAGACCGGTCACATGGTGTTCTCGACGCTGCACACGAATGACGCCCCCTCGACGCTGACGCGCCTGATGAACATGGGTGTCGCGCCTTTCAACATCGCGTCGTCAGTCATCATGATCACGGCGCAGCGCCTCGCACGCCGCCTTTGTTCCTGCAAGCAGACCGCGGCGATCCCCGACGAGGCGCTGATCGAAGCCGGCTTCACCGAAGATGAGCTGGACGGCACATGGGTGCCCTACAAGCCGGTCGGCTGCGAGCGCTGCAACGGCTCCGGTTACAAGGGCCGCGTCGGCATCTATCAGGTCATGCCCATCTCGGAAGAAATCGAGCGCATCATCCTTGCGCACGGCACTGCACTGGAAATCGAGGAACAGGCGCGGCGCGACGGTGTGAGAACGCTGCGCGAGGCCGGTCTGGTCAAGGTCAAGCAAGGCCTGACGAGCCTTGAAGAAGTACTGAGCTGCACCAACGAATAAGGAAAGAGGGAGACCATGGCAACTGCAGCGCGTAGAACCTCAGGCGCAGGCCAGATCAAGGAAGCCATCTTTGCATGGGAAGGCAAGGACAGGAGCGGCAAGATCGTCAAAGGCGAGTTGCGCGCGAACGGCGAAGCGAGCGTCAACGCGAACTTGCGGCGGCAAGGCATCCTCGTCACCAAGGTCAAGAAAAAGACCTTCCGCAGCGGCAGGAAGATCACGGAAAAGGACATCACGCTCTTCACGCGTCAGCTTGCAACGATGATGAAGGCCGGCGTGCCGTTGCTGCAAGCCTTCGATATCGTCTCGAAAGGCAATGCGAACCCCTCCGTCTCCAAGCTCATTCAGGATATCCGCGCCGACGTCGAAACCGGCAGCAGTCTCAACCAGGCATTCCGCAAATTCCCGCTGTACTTCGACAACCTGTTCTGCAACCTCGTCGCCGCCGGCGAACAGGCCGGCATTCTCGAGGATCTGCTGACGCGCCTCGCGGTCTACAAGGAAAAGACCCTCGCCATCAAGGGCAAGATCAAGTCGGCCCTGTTCTATCCGATTTCCATTCTGGTGGTCGCCTTCGTCGTCACCTCGGTCATCATGATCTGGGTGGTGCCGGCGTTCAAGGAAGTGTTCAAGAGCTTTGGCGCGGATCTGCCGGCACCGACCCTGTTCGTGATGGCGATCTCGGATTTCTTTGTCAGCTACTGGTACATCATCTTCGGCTCGCTGTTCGGCGCGCTGTATCTGTTCTTCCAGTCATGGAGGCGTTCGCTCAACGTGCAGCGTTTCATGGACCGGACGCTGCTCAAGGTTCCCGTCTTCGGCGACGTCATCCGCAAGGCCACGATCGCGCGCTGGACGCGCACGCTGGCTACCATGTTCGCGGCGGGCGTGCCCCTGGTCGAGTCGCTCGATTCGGTCGGCGGCGCATCGGGTAACGCGGTCTATATCGACGCCACGAAAAAGATCCAGACCGAGGTCAGCACCGGCACCAGCCTGACGGCGGCGATGCAGAATTCCGATGTCTTCCCGAACATGGTGACGCAGATGGTCGCGATCGGCGAGGAATCCGGCGCGCTGGACCAGATGCTGGGCAAGGTCGCCGATTTTTATGAACAGGAAGTCGACGATGCAGTGGAATCGCTGTCGAGCCTGATGGAGCCGATCATCATGGTCATCCTGGGCGTGCTGATCGGCGGCCTGGTCGTCGCGATGTATCTGCCTATCTTCAAACTGGGGTCTGTTGTCTGATGCTTGATGGAGTCTTGTTTGCCCCGCCGGGCAATGCGGTTGTCGCACTATGCGCCGGAGTATTCGGTCTGTTGATCGGCAGTTTCCTGAACGTGGTGATCCATCGCCTGCCGAAAATGATGCAGCGCGAATCGGACAACTATGTCGCGCATGAAAGCGGCAAGCCCTTGCCGCATACCGACCGTTACAACCTGGTGGTGCCGCGCTCCGCGTGCCCGCATTGCGGACATCCGATCACTGCGCTGGAAAACATTCCGGTCATCAGCTATCTGTTCTTGCGCGGCAAGTGCGTGAAATGCAAGACACCCATCTCGGCACGCTATCCAATTGTCGAACTCGTGACCGGCGCGTTATCTGCCGTTCTCGTCTGGCATTTCGGCAGCGGGCTTGCCGGCCTCGCGACCCTTGTGTTTGCCTACCTCTTGATCGCAATGACCTTCATCGATGCAGATACGCAATTGCTGCCGGATGACCTGACTTTCCCGCTGCTGTGGTGCGGCTTGCTCGTCAACCTGAACGGCGCCTTCGTGCCGCTGTCCGATGCCGTGATCGGCGCTGCCGCCGGTTACCTGACGCTGTGGGGTGTATATTGGCTGTTCAAGCTCGCCACCGGCAAGGAAGGCATGGGATACGGCGATTTCAAGCTGCTCGCGGCACTCGGTGCATGGCTCGGCTGGAAAATGCTGCCGGTCATCATCCTGCTGTCGTCGGCGGTCGGTGCAATTGTCGGTATTGCCTTGATCGTGTTTGCAAGACGCGGACGCGAAAATCCGATCCCCTTCGGCCCGTATCTGGCGGCTGCCGGGATGCTCGCACTCTTTTACGGCAAGACGATTACCGAAGCCTATCTCGGCTTCGCCGTATAACTCAGTAACAATCGATGTCACATCCGGCTCATTCGCGCGTCCGATTTTCAATCGGACTGACCGGCGGAATAGGCAGCGGCAAGAGCACTGTCGCGGACTTGTTCGCAGCACGCGGAGCCGCCGTCATCGACACTGATCTGATTGCCCACCAGCTGACTGCTCCAGGCGGCGCAGCCATCGCGGCCATCCGTACGCAATTCGGCGATGCATTCATCACGTCTGACGGCGCGATGAACCGTGCGAAGGTGCGCGAGCATGTGTTTGCCGAGCCCGAGGCAAAGACGCGTCTGGAGGCGATTCTGCATCCGCTGATCCGCATCGAAACCGAACGCGCCGCAGCCGTGACCAAAAGCGCTTACCTCATGTTCGTGGTGCCGCTGCTGGTCGAGTCGGGCTCATGGAAAACGCGCGTGTCGCGCGTGCTGGTCATCGACTGCCCGGAAGAACTTCAGATCAGCCGCGTGATGACTCGCAGCGGATTGAGCGAGTCGCAGGTGCGCGCCATCATGGCGGCGCAGGTGCCGCGCGCAACGCGGCTTGCGGCGGCAGATGACATCATCACGAACGACGGCAGCGCGGAGGCACTGACATCGCAGGTGGACCGGCTGCATGCGCTCTATGCTGCGTTGGCAGTGGAAAATACCTAGGTCGGCATTTGTAATTTTCCATCGCTTCGTTCAGAATCACGTAATTATCGCCCGACACTTTTTTGTTCGACACTTGCCCGGCTCAACTACCGAGGGATGCCATTTTGATCATCTACGAATACCCTTTCAATGAGCGTATTCGCACTCTGTTGCGGCTGGAAGACCTGTTCGAGAAATTCGTCTTTTTCTTGCATCAAGAACATCCGCAGCAACATCATGTTGCGCTCGCGACCATATTCGAAATGCTGGAAGTGGCTGGCCGTGCCGATCTGAAATCCGACCTGCTGCAGGAACTGGAACGGCAGAAGCAGATGCTCTTGAGTTTCCGCGCCAATCCCAACGTCGAGACCGATCGGCTGGATGCGGTACTGGCTGATGTCGATCGCAGCAGCACCGCGTTGATGGCGGCACAGGGCAAGACAGGTCAGAACGTGCGCGACAATGAATGGCTGATGAGCATTCGCGGCCGCACCATCATCCCGGGCGGCGCATGCGAATTCGACCTCCCGTCCTACCATGCGTGGCAGCAGCGCTCGTCACAGCAACGCTTCAACGATATTTCGAACTGGTTTGCGCCGCTGACTCCACTGTTCGACGCGATCGGTGTCGTGCTGCGCCTGCTGCGCGAGTCCGGCCGCGCCACCCGAACCATTGCGCAAGCTGGCAGCTATCAGCAAATGCTTCAGGGCAAGGCCTATCAAATGTTGCGTCTCGCAATTGATGAAACGCTGGGTGCGATTCCCGAAATCTCCGCCAACAAATACATGCTCTGGGTTCGCTTCACGTCACAGGATGGCGACATGAAGCCGAAAGCATTCGAGAGCGACGTTCCGTTCGAGCTCACGCTCTGCAACTTCTGAAGCCCGGTTCACGGAAGCATTGTCAGCCACTCTTCTGCGCGCGAAGTCCACTCCTGCAGCGCTACAATTCACAAATATCCAAACAGCGGCATCAATCGCGCTGATGATTCTGGAGGTATCTCACATGGCAACCATTGTCGATTGCCCCACCTGCGGCAAGAAAGTCGAATGGTCCGAGGAAAACAGGTTCCGCCCATTCTGCTCCGAGCGGTGCAAGCAGATCGATCTCGGCGCGTGGGCTGAAGAAAAATATGCAATTCCCGCCGTTACGCCGCCGCAAGAAGCGGACGACGACGATATTCCATCGCGGTAATTGTCGATCATGTGCCAGCGGCAAGATGACATGCAGCGGCATACGATTGGCGGAAATTGCGCAGGCGCGCCGACAAGTCGCGGCAGGACTGCGCTGAGGATGCACAACGATTTCGCCCGTGATCGCCGGTACATCCCAGACCGGCGTTACTGGCCGTCGGTCAAGCCGCGTAACGCAGCTTGTCCAGCCATTCGATCAATGGAATCGTCGCCGGCAGCAACGGTTCCACGTCCACGCTGCCCTGCCACGCAAATGCCTGCCCTTCCAGACTTTGCGGTTCGCCGCGCCAATCGCGGCTGATATAGAAATGCAAGCGCACATGGGCATGCGGATAGACATGCTCGACGCCACACCAGGGCTCGGCCGAAATGATTTCGACGCCAAGCTCTTCGATCAGCTCGCGCTTGAGCGCATTCAGGATGGATTCGTCACGCTCGACCTTGCCTCCCGGGAACTCCCAATACCCGGCGTAGGGTTTGCCGTCAGGCCGTTGCCCGAGCAACACATCGCCGTTCGGCTTCATCAGAATACCGACTGCGACATCGATCGGGGAGGACATTGTTCCGGACATGTTCATGCAACGTAGAGGCAGTTATCTTTTCGCTTCGGCGGTCTTGCCGGCATGGTCCCTTGCGAACTGCCACGCCACGCGGCCCGAGCGCGAACCGCGCTGCAAGGCCCAGCGCAATGCGTCCGGCTGTGCCGCCGCGATCTGTTCAGCATTGCAGCCGAAATGCGCCAGCCAGTGTGCAACGATATCGAGATAGTCGTCCTGCTTGAACGAATAGAACGAGACCCACAGGCCGAAACGTTCGGATAGCGAAATCTTCTCTTCGACGGTTTCGCCCGGATGCAGGTCGCCGTCCTCGGTATGCGTGTAGGACGCGTTGTCGGACATGCGTTCCGGCATCAGGTGCCTGCGGTTGGAGGTCGCATAGATCAGGACGTTGTCCGACTGCGCGGCGATGCTGCCGTCGAGCGCGACCTTCAATGCTTTGTAACCGCTCTCGCCTTCCTCAAACGACAAATCGTCACAGAAAATGACGAAGCGCTCGGGCCGCCCCGCCACCAATTCCACGATATCTGGCAGATCCGACAGGTCATCCTTGTCCACTTCGATCAGGCGCAGTCCCTGTTTTGCATACTGGTTCAGACATGCTTTGATCAGCGATGACTTGCCTGTGCCGCGCGCTCCGGTCAGCAAGACGTTATTGGCTGGTTGTCCGTGCACGAACTGCTTCGTGTTCTGGTCAATCTGCTGCTTCTGCGCCTCGATGTTGCGCAAATCGGAGAGTGCGATGTGCGAGATGTGCGACACCGATTGCAGGTAACCGTGGTTGCCGCCTTTCGATTTGCGCCAGCGAAAGGCGATGCCGGCATTCCAATCCGGGGCGGCGCCGCTTTGCGGCAGGATCGATTCAATGCGTGCGAGCAGGGCTTCGGCACGAACGAGGAATTGGTCGAGTTGGGTCATGTCGGAAATGCTTGCTTGCCTGCGGTGATTCAGGCGTAGACCGGAATCCCGCGGGGCATTGTTGTTGTGAACCGCGCGAGTCCGGGCGATTCAGGAGCGGTAATCCGCATTGATGCTCACGTAGTCATGCGACAAGTCGCAAGTCCATACGGTGGCCGCCGCAGTGCCGCGCGCGAGCTTCACGCGGATGGTGATCTCGCTTTGCTTCATCACGCGCTGTCCATCCGTCTCCTGGTAATCGGGATTGCGTCCACCGTTCTTTGCGACCCACACATCATCGAGATACAGGTTCAGCTTCGACACATCGAGATCGTCGATGCCGGCATAGCCGATCGCCGCCAGGATCCGGCCCAGGTTCGGGTCGGATGCATAGAAGGCCGTCTTCACCAGCGGCGAATGTCCGATCGAGTAGGCGATCTTGCGGCATTCCTCGACGTTCGCGCCCTCTTCCACGGTGATGGTCATGAACTTGGTCGCGCCCTCGCCGTCGCGCACGATCATTTGCGCCAGCTCCTGCGACAGGCCGATCACCGCTTCGGCCAATGCCTTGTATTCAGGGGTATCGATCTCGTTCACTTCCAATCCGGCGGCACCTGTCGCGATCAGCATGAAGGAGTCGTTGGTCGAAGTGTCGCCATCGATCGTGATGCAGTTGAAGGATTTGTCCGCCGCCTCCTTCACCAGATGGTCGAGTACCGGCTGCGCAACCTTCGCATCCATCGCGAGGTAACCGAGCATGGTCGCCATGTTCGGTTTGATCATGCCTGCCCCCTTGCTGATGCCGGTGAGCGTGATGGTCTTGCCATTGATCGTGACGCTGCGCGATGCCGCCTTCGGCTGCGTGTCGGTGGTCATGATCGATTCCGCGGCGTTGTACCAGTTGTCGGTCTTCAGATTCGCAATCGCCTGCGGCATGCCGGCCTTGATCCGGTCTACCGGCAGCGGTTCGAGAATCACGCCGGTGGAAAATGGCAGGATCTGCGCCGCATCGCAACCGAGCAATTCCGACAATGCCAGGCAAGTCGCATTCGCATTGGCCAATCCTGCCTCGCCCGTGCCTGCGTTCGCATTGCCGGTGTTGATGACCAGGGCACGTATCGGCGCGCCCGACATGCGCGCGGCTTCCAGATGCGCCTTGCATACCTGGACCGGAGCGGCGCAGAAACGGTTGGTGGTAAATACGCCAGCCACCGTTGCGGTGGGAGCAAGCTTCATTACCAGCAGGTCTTTGCGATTGGCTTTGCGCACGCCGGCTTCAGCGTAGCCGAGTTCGATGCCGGCGACGGGTTTCAGGTTGGCGGCGATGGGAAGAGGAAGATTGACAGCCATGGCGATTGAATTGGTGAGTGTCGTGGAGGTAAGGCGTTATTGTAATCGTTCGGTGAAAGATGTCTGGATTGCGCCCATCCGATGCTTCTTTTGTGCCACATCACTTCGAGCGGAACGAGGTGGCTCGATCGGATGCCATTGCATCGACGCTTCAGATTCCCCTCGTCGCCCGGAATGACGGTGGGCGGCGGCCTTGCCAGGCCAACAATGACAAAAGGGCGGTTACCCCGCCCTTTCATCGTTCCAGTCAGTTAGGTTATGCCAGCTTGCCGTGGCACTGCTTGTACTTCTTGCCGCTGCCACAGGGGCATGGGTCATTGCGGCCAACCTTGGGCAAGGCGTTGACCACGGGGTGCGGATGCGCATCTTCCTCAGCCACGGCAGGCGCCAGCAACTCTTCCGCTGCCGCGTTTGGATTGAAGTCCGCGTGCTGATAATGCACATTGGCCACGTGCGGCTGTGCAAGCTGCTCCTCCGCCGCATCGATTTCCTCGCGCGTCTGGATGCGCACGGTCATCACGACCCGCACCACTTCGTTCTTGATCAGCTCCAGCATCTGGCCGAACAGTTCGAAGGCTTCGCGCTTGTATTCCTGTTTCGGATTCTTCTGAGCATAACCGCGCAGATGAATGCCCTGACGCAGATGATCCAGCGCCGCCAAGTGTTCGCGCCAATGCGTATCGATGCTCTGCAACATGACGCTACGCTCGAAGCCGGAGAAGGCATCCTTGCCGATCACGCCGACCTTCGCGCTGTAGGCGTCGTCGGCTGCCTTCAGCACCCGCTCCAGCAATTCCTCGTCGGTCAAGTCGGGCTCGGCTGCCAGCATCCCGGAAAGCGGCACCTCCAGCTGCAAGTCGCCGGCCAACGCTGCTTCCAGCGCCTTGATGTCCCACTGTTCCTCCACCGATTCCGCCGGCACATGCGTGCGGAACAGCTCGGTCAGAACACCGTGCCGCAGCGATGCGATGAGTTCGGAGATGTCGAGCGATTCGAGCAGTTCATTGCGCTGCTGATAGATCACCTTGCGCTGGTCGTTGGCAACATCGTCGTATTCCAGCAATTGCTTGCGGATGTCGAAGTTGCGCGCCTCCACCTTGCGTTGTGCAGATTCGATGGAGCGCGACACGATACCGGCTTCGATCGGCTCGCCTTCCGGCATCTTCAAGCGGTCCATGATTGCGCGCACGCGGTCGCCGGCGAAAATCCGCAACAGGGGATCGTCGAGCGACAGATAGAAACGCGACGATCCCGGATCACCCTGACGGCCGGAACGGCCGCGCAACTGGTTGTCGACGCGCCGCGATTCGTGGCGCTCGGTGCCGATGATGTGCAGACCGCCTTGTGCGACCACGTGATCATGCAGCGACTGCCATTCGTCGCGCAATTGCTGCGACTTCTGCTGCTTGTCGTCATCGGACACACTCACATCGGCTTCAATGAATTGAACCTGCTTGTCCACGTTGCCGCCGAGCACGATGTCGGTTCCGCGACCCGCCATGTTGGTGGCGATGGTGATCATCTTCGGACGGCCGGCCTGCGCGACGATTTCCGCTTCGCGGGCGTGCTGCTTTGCATTGAGCACGTTGTGCGGCAGCTTCGCCTGGGTCAGGACGCTGGACAGCAATTCGGAATTCTCGATCGACGTCGTACCGACCAGCACCGGTTGGCCGCGCTCATGGCAATCCTGGATGTCGATGACCATCGCGTTATATTTTTCCTGCGCGGTCTTGTAGACCTGATCGTGGCGGTCCTTGCGCTGGCTCGGCCGGTTCGGCGGGATCACCACGGTTTCGAGGCTGTAGATTTCCTGGAATTCGTAGGCTTCCGTATCCGCCGTGCCGGTCATGCCCGCCAGCTTGCCGTACATGCGGAAGTAGTTCTGGAACGTGATCGAGGCCAGCGTCTGGTTCTCGTTCTGGATCTTGACGCCTTCCTTGGCTTCGACTGCCTGGTGCAAGCCGTCGGACCAGCGGCGGCCCACCATCAGACGACCGGTGAATTCATCGACGATGATAACCTGGCCGTTCTGCACGACGTAATGCTGATCCTTGTGATACAGCGTGTGGGCGCGCAATGCGGCGTACAGGTGGTGGATCAGGGTGATGTTGGCGGCGTCGTAGAGCGAGGCGCCTTCCGGCAACAGGCCCATGCGCGTCAGGATGTCCTCAGCCTTCTCGTGTCCGGCTTCGGTCAGCAGCACCTGATGCGCTTTCTCATCCCTGGTGTAATCGCCGGGCACTTCGATCTTGCCCTTGCCGTCCGGCGTTTCCTCGCCGATCTGCAAAGTCAGCAGCGGCGGTAGGGCATTGATCTTGATATAGAGATCGGTGTGGTCTTCGGCCTGGCCGGAAATGATCAGCGGCGTTCTGGCCTCGTCGATCAGGATCGAATCCACTTCATCGACGATCGCGAAATTCAGGCTGCGCTGCACGCGTTCCGCAGAGTCGTAGACCATGTTGTCGCGCAGGTAGTCGAAACCGAATTCGTTGTTGGTGCCGTAGGTGATGTCGGCAGCGTAAGCGGTCTGCTTGACGTCGTGCTCCATCTGCGACAGGTTGATGCCGGTGGTCAGGCCGAGCCAGCCGTACAGGCGGCCCATCCATTCGGCATCGCGCTGCGCGAGGTAATCGTTGACGGTCACGACATGCACGCCCTTGCCGCTCAACGCGTTCAGGTACACGGCCAGCGTCGCCATCAAGGTCTTGCCCTCGCCTGTACCCATTTCGGCGATCTTGCCGTCATGCAGGACCATGCCGCCGATCAGCTGAACGTCGAAGTGACGCATTTTCAAAACGCGCTTGCTGGCTTCGCGGCAAACGGCAAATGCTTCCGGCAGGATGTCACCGAGTTTTGCGCCCTTGGCGATGCGTTCCTTGAACTCCGGCGTCCGGGCTTGCAACTCGGCGTCGGAAAGCTTTTCCATCGCCGGCTCGAGCGCGTTGATTTCGCGGACAGTTTTTTGGTATTGCTTGATCAGCCGTTGATTGCGACTGCCGAAGATCTGAGTCAGTAATGACATGCTTGGATTCTAAAAAAGACGCCGTAAAAAAACTGTGCGATTACATCAGCCGCACGGTGGTCGAGGCAGAGCCAAATGGCGAATTTTATCATGCGCCCCTGAAGCGGCTGCGCGCCCGGAAAACTGTTTCCATGCCAGCATCGGTGAAGATTCGAGAGGTTGCCGTCCTTGATTTTCCCGTCTGAGCATCTTTGCAAAGTGGGGATTGTCTCCGAACAAACAATGCCTGTCGGAATGAATCGCGTCGAATTTTGGTGCAGCACGGTGCATGAGACATGCCTGCGTGAAATTCGTTCGTCTGCCCGAATCGCGATGCAACAAGGTCACCGTCCTGCCAACGTCGCCATCCGCTGCTGGTTTGCGCCGGCGGCCAGAAACTTGTTCGGATCCTGGTGCACCCCCTTGACCAGCACTTCGAAGTGCAGATGCGGGCCGGTGGAGCGCCCTGTCGTGCCGATATCGGCGACATGCTGACCGCGCTTGACGATATCGCCGACCTTGCCCAGCAGCCGCGATGAATGCGCATAGCGCGTGACGATATCGTTGCCGTGGTCGATTTCGATCATGTTGCCGAACTGGTAATGATATTCCGCCGTGATCACGACGCCGCCGGCAGCCGCAACGATGGGCGTGCCGACCGGCGCGGGGAAATCGATGCCTTCATGGAAAGCCTGACGTCCATTGAAGGGATCGAAACGCCAGCCGAAACCGGACGCGTTGTAGCTGACGTTCACCGGCTGGATGGTCGGCAACAGCTTCGACTTGATCTTGTAGCTCATCAGCGTGGTTTCAACCACGTTCATGTAATCGGCGCGATGCTCGACATTCCTGGACATGACGTCCAGCGCCTTTTGAAACTCGCTCATGCTCAAGGGCTCGTCCTTCAGGCTCGACGGCTCTGCGCCGCCGCGCCCCGGCATTTCCTTGAAATTGAATTCCTGCGGCTTGACGCCGGCCAGCCCTTGCACTCGCTCCCCCAAGGCATCCAGTCGCATCAATTGCGCCTGCATCTCGCCCAGCTTCATCGCCATCGCGGCAAGGTTTTCTTTCACGTACCGGTCTTTCTTGCTGGCCTCATCCTGGCTGGCGGTCGCAACAAAATTCTTGACGAACGGCAGCTTGAGTTCGGCGGCATAGCGGAACGTGAGGTAATAGAGCAAGGAGGCCGCCAGGATCACGGACAACACCAGACCAATGGCACCAAGCATGAGGTGCCAATGCGTCAGGGTCAGCGTCCTGGCATTGAAACGGGGGTGCAGCAGAATAATTTGCATATCGCTTCCTCTGACTCGTCCGCCGTGGATGAGGTGTGATAAGGTTCGCGCATGATGCGCTCGTCCTCATTCCAGTCTTCACCCCGCAGGGGTACCCGGTCTGCACAAACGACGAAAGGCGCTGCGGACTTCTTGCGGGCACACGACAAAATGTCCGCCCTGTTGCCCGCGGTGACGCGCATGGCCGCGTTGCAGAAGGATTGCTCGACCATTCTGCCCGCCGTGTTTGACACATGTTCGGTCTTGAAATTCGAAGCGGATCAGCTGGTATTGACGGTGCCGAACGCAGCGCTTTCCGCAAAACTGAAACAGCAATTGCCAAAACTGCAAGACAATCTGGTGCAGCGAGGCTGGCAGGTTAACGCAATCCGACTCAAATTGCAACCGAGAAAGATTGACGAAAAGTCACGCAAGATCAAGCAGTTAGTGCTGCCTTCGCAAGCAATTTCTTCATTTGACGCACTGAGCAGCTCGCTCGAAAATTCGCCGCAAAACGAGCCATTGAAAGCCGCGATCAATGCGATGCTGAGGCACCATCGCCAAGCGCGCTAGCCGTTTCACGCGGAAGGAAGTTGGAGGCCGGCCAAGGCAAGGTGCAGACCGGCAGCAGATTCAGGTAAGCGCCCACTCTTGTCCGGCCTGCCCTGCGTAGGCGCGAGGCGCGGCATCGACGGAGTCAAAAGTCACGATCTCGTATGCATCCGGCTGCGCCAGCAATGCGCGCAGCAACTGATTGTTGAGGGTATGGCCCGACTTGTGCGCGGTGTAGGCGGCCAGCAGCGGATGCCCGACCAGATAGAGATCGCCGATTGCGTCCAGGATCTTGTGGCGCACGAATTCATTCTCGTAGCGCAGGCCATCCGGGTTCAGGATGCGGTACTCGTCCATCACGATCGCGTTTTCAAGCGAACCGCCGCGTGCCAGGCCCATGCCGCGCAAGGTTTCCACGTCCTGCATGAAGCCGAAGGTACGGGCGCGCGACACTTCCTTGACGTAGGACTCGTTGCCGAAATCGACTTCCGCAGTCTGGCCGGTGCCGTCGACGGCGGGATGATTGAATTCGATGAAGAACTTGAGCTTGAAACCGTTGTACGGATCGAGGCGCGCCCATTTTTCCTGCGCACCTTGGCCCTCGCGGACTTCCACCGTTTTTTTGACACGGATGAATTTCTTGAGTGCGTTCTGCTCTTCCAGACCGGCCTGCTGCAGCAGGAACACGAAGGACGACGCCGAGCCATCCATGATCGGGATTTCTTCCGCCGTGACGTCCACATGCAGGTTGTCGATACCGAGACCGGCACAGGCTGACATCAGGTGTTCGACGGTCGAGACCTTCGCGCCGTCCTTGTTGTCGAGCACGGAGGCCATGCGCGTATCGCCGACGCCGGTCGCGCTGGCGGGCAGATCCACCGGCGGGTCCAGATCGACGCGGCGGAACACGATGCCGGTATCGGGCGCGGCCGGGCGCAGCGTGAGCTCAACCTTGGTGCCGGAGTGCAGGCCGACGCCAATGGTCTTGATGAGTTGTTTGACGGTACGTTGTTTGAGCATTGTGGAAGTATAGCAACTAACCGACGGGTCAATTGTTTGGAGATGTAACCCTGTGGGGCTTGTACCACATTGATTTCATGACACTTTCCGGAATGAATACCTTGACTTGCAAGCGGCGCTACCGCGTGTGTTCGTCCCAATCGCGCGCCCTTTCGACCGCACGTCGCCATGTGGTGAGCCGTTGCTGCCGCTCATCGACGGACATCGCCGGTTCGAAGCGGCGCTGCACCTGCCATTGCGCGACGATTTCCTGCTGCGATTGCCAGAAGCCGACTGCAAGACCGGCAAGATAGGCAGCGCCCAATGCCGTTGTTTCTATGACTATGGGCCGCACGACCGGCACACCGAGCACGTCAGCCTGGAATTGCATCAACAAATCGTTGCAGGCAGCGCCGCCATCGACGCGCAATTCGGTCAGACCGACCGCCGAATCCTTCTGCATCGCTTCCAGCACATCGGCGCTCTGATACGCGATGCTGGCCAGGGTCGCGCGCGCAATATGCGCCCGGGTCGTGCCGCGGCTCATGCCGACGATGGTGCCACGCGCGTAAGCGTCCCAGTAGGGCGCGCCGAGTCCGGCGAAGGCCGGCACGAACACCACACCGCCGGTGTCGGGCACGCTCGCAGCGAGCGCTTCGACATCGGACGATTGCCGGATGATGCCGAGTCCGTCGCGCAGCCATTGCACGGCAGCGCCCGCCATGAACACACTGCCTTCGAGCAGATAGTCAGTCTGGTCGTCGCGCGTCCAACCGACAGTGGTCAGCAGGTTGTTGCGCGATGCGACCACATCCTTGCCGGTGTGCATGAGCATGAAGCAGCCGGTACCGTAGGTGTTCTTCGCCATGCCAGGCTGATGGCAGGCCTGGCCGAAGGTGGCGGCTTGCTGGTCACCGGCGATGCCGGCAATCGGGATCTGCGCGCCGAACAATGCGGCTTCGGTGTGGCCGATGACCTGGCTGCTGGCGACGACCTGCGGCAACAGGCTGCGCGGTATGTCGAGCAGTGCCAGCAATTCATCGTCCCATTGCAGGGTGTGGATATTGAACAGCAGCGTGCGGGAGGCATTGCTGGTGTCGGTGACATGCAGTCCTCCGCACAGCTTGAAGATGAGCCAACTGTCCACCGTGCCGAACGCAAGTTCGCCGCGCTCGGCTCTGGCGCGCGCGCCGGGCACGTTGTCGAGCAGCCATTTGAGCTTGGTGCCGGAAAAGTAGGAATCAATCACCAGGCCGGTCTTTTGCTGGAACAGCGGCCCCTTGCCTTGTTCGCGCAAGGCATCACACAAGGCGGCGGTGCGACGATCCTGCCAGACAATCGCATGAGCGACGAGCTCGCCGGTCTTGTGGTCCCACAGTACCGTCGTTTCGCGCTGGTTGGTGATACCGATGGCGGCGATGTCCTTCGCGCCGACACCCTGCTCCTGCAATACCTGCCGCGCCACCGCAAGCTGGCTGCGCCATATGTCGCTGGCGTCGTGTTCGACCCAGCCGGAGTGCGGGAAGATTTGCAGAAACTCCTGCTGCGCCGTTCCCTTGATGTTACCGGAATGGTCGAACAGAATTGCGCGTGAACTTGTCGTGCCTTGATCCAGCGCGAGGATGTATTGAGTCATGGGCTTCCTTGAACAGGAGTCATGTGAACGCATTGCATTGTACCGGCAGGTGAAATGGAAAAAGCGTGGCCTGAGCCTGCGTGCATCACCGTCATGCGACTTGCTACCCGACGGCACCCTGCGCGACGTCGACCTGCGCGAAGTGACGGCTTCATCTCTCCGACAAGGTGTGGTCTGAGAACAGGCACAAGCCCACTTCATCTCGGATGATGGCGGCCAACCATTTCCGTACACGGACTTGCCAAGTGCTAGCCGCGCTCCGACGACAGTCAAAAACGGGACAATCCTCGGCAAATATGCCACATTGTTTCTTGACGGCAATACAAAGGATGATGTCTACTTCAGTTCACCATTCCTGCGTCCTGCGACTTGATTCGCCGAACTTCCGCCCCTCGTTCTTCTGAAACCGTCTTGATGAGCGACGTCGGCTCCGACCACCCTGCTCTGGATGCAACGATAGTTAAACAAAAGATAACCCCGGAAGGGAGATATACATGATTGCATCCGCACGAAAAGTTCTTTGCTACGCAAGCCTGTTCACTGCAATGGCAGGCACCGCCCCTGCATGGGCTGACATCAACATCGCGCACGTCACACCCATGAGCGGCCCCATCGGCGTCGAGGGCAGGGAATACGACATCGGCATCAACGTGGCCATCGCCGCGATCAATGCGGAGGGCGGCATCGCGGGGAACAAACTCGTCGTGCGCACCGAAGACGATGAATACAAGCCGGAAAAGCGGATCAGCATCATTCGCAGCCTGGCACGCACGGATACCGTCGCGATGCTGTCGCCGATCGGATCGCCGGCCATGACCAAGGTGTTGCAGGACAAGGTGCTGGAAGAAACCGGAATCCCTGTGGTCGGCGTCATCCCGGGCGCCGAACCGCTGCGTCATCCGCTCAATCCGTATCTGTTCCACGTGCGCGCCGGTGACGCCGACCAGTACCGCAAGCTGGTCCGCAATGCCCTGACGATCGGCCTGAATCGCATCGCGGTCGTCTACGCGGACATCCCTTTCGGCAAATCCGGGCTTGCCATGATCGAGTCCATGCTGAAGGAGCAGAAGCTGGAAGTCGCGGTGCGTGCACCGATTCCGGTAGCGTCAAACACGGACTACTCGGCGACGCTCTCGTTGCTGGAGAAGACCCAGCCCAATCTGGTGGTGATGGTCATACCGGCGCAGATCGCGGGTGAGTTCCTGCGCGCCTATCGCGACCGCGGACTGAAAATGCAGCTCACGACGCCGTCGTACGGCAATCCGGACACATTGTGCAACGTGGCGACGGCGGCACGCGCGCGTGGCGTCAGCGTCGCGCAGGTCATGCCGAATATCCGCAACACCACGCTGCCGATCGTGCGCTCCTATCAGACGGAGTTGAAGAAATACGGCCCGAAGGATGCAAAGCCGAACGTGCTGCAATTCGAAGGATACGTGACCGTCAAAGTGCTGGCCGAAGGCCTGCGGCGCATCAACGGCACGCCTACCCGCAAGTCCCTGATTGCCGCACTGGAGTCGATGAGGAAGACGGATATCGGCGGTTTCGTCGTCGATTATTCGCCGACCAAGCATACCGGCTCCGAATTCGTCGATATCGGCATCATCAGCAATGACTGCAAGCTGATGTTTTGAGGGGTTGTCGCGGTGGACATGCAGCAAACTTACTCCGCTCACTGCACAAATTTCCAACTCTGTTCGCGTGGGCACTACGTGTCCACCCTACTTGGCTATGCCTTAAAAAGTATGTGACTGAACGACAAGAGCAAATATGCTCCAAGCACGATAAAAAACTTCGTTAAGTCGCCTTCTTTGGCACGACCAAGTACCCCCTTGATAACAAAGAAAATTACGCCTAAGCCTAGAACTTTAGTAACAATGTCCAACGTGCTTCCTATCCAAATGTATTTCGATGAACGAACCGCATGTCAGGCGCATTACACTACAAAGTCTGTATGAAACACATGCCATAAATATGGCAGCTCGGTAGGGCAATGGAATGGACTCCTCCCCCTACGGCCCGCCATGCTCAAGCAAGGTTGACAATCCTGCATATATGGGATGCAAGACGTCCTCCATTGCATGCCGGTTGACGGCAGCATCCCCTCGCGCTCCGCTCGCAGCGGGTATCATCACCGCCAATCCGCATCCACACCGCCTCGACAGCGGCGAATCACCAGGCAACTATCCATGACAGGCAGCACAGGCAAGATCTCCTACCGACCCGACGTCGACGGCCTGCGCGCCATTGCAGTGATGTCGGTGGTCCTGTTCCATCTGGATTTCAACGCGCTGCCCGGCGGCTTCGTCGGCGTCGATGTGTTCTTTGTGATATCCGGATTCCTGATCACGAAGATCATTGCCGCCGAGATCGCGGATGGCACGTTCTCGTTCAGGCAATTCTATGCAAGGCGCATTCGCAGAATCCTGCCGGTGTTCTTTCTGGTCGTCGCCGCCACCATCGCCGCGGGCAGCATCCTGCTGCTTCCGGAAGACCGGAACGCATTGCTGAAATCGGTGCAATTCGCGCTGCGGTTCGGCGCGAACATCTATTTCTCGAAGAGCCAGGGTTATTTCGACCTGTCATCCGAGGAAAAGCCGCTGCTGCATCTGTGGTCGCTGTCGGTTGAGGAACAGTACTACTTCATCTGGCCGCTGCTGCTCGTGCTGCTTTATGCGACGGGAAGACGGCTGTCCGGGCAGGCACCGCAGCAGAAACTCATCATCGGCATCACCGCTGCGCTGACCGTGGCAGGCTTCGTCTTCACGCAGCACGCGATTGAAACCCATGCGGCAAAGGAACGTCTCTATTTCCTGCTTCATGCCCGGTTCGGCGAACTGATGATCGGGTCGCTGACGGCAATGCTTCCCCCCCTCCCGCGTGACCGAAAAACGCTCGCGAATGTTCTTGCCGTCTGCGGCATGTCCGGTCTCCTGCTCGCCTTGTTTGCCATCGACCGGCACGATGCCTTCCCCGGCTACAACGCGCTGCTGCCCTGCCTGAGCGCGGCCTTGCTGCTCCATTCGGGCCAGTCCGCGCACGGGGAAGGCACGATCGCATCGCGGATGCTGGGCTCGCGCGCGCTCGTGCAGATCGGGCTGCTGTCCTATTCGATCTACCTGTGGCACTGGCCGATCCTTGCGTTCATGCGCTACGTGTACGGGCGCTACGCACTGCCATTGACCTGGAGTGTCGCCGCGGTCGCACTGATGTTGGCCCTGTCCTGCCTGTCGTATCTGCTGCTGGAGAGGAAATTCAAGCGCATGACGATGACGTTCGGCCGCGTCGTCGTCGCCGTCTTTCTCGTTCCGGTCGCTTGCCTGACAGTGATCAGTATCTACGGAACCGGCGAAGCGACGAACGCGCAAAACACGCAGAACGAGCAGTTGACGACCTACGGCACCGATGTCTGTCACGGCAACTTCGACATGCGCTGCGTGCGTGGCGATCCCGAAACGGCTCCGCGCATTCTGATGTTCGGCGACTCGCATGCCGCCTCGCTCAACGGCTTCATCGATGTCGTGGGCCGGCGCGAGCACTGGTCCGCCATGATGGTCAGCGCAAGCTCGTGTTCGCCGGTGTTCGGATTCGACGAAGGCGTGCTGCCGGATTATTCGAGGGAGCCCTGCGCGAATCTCAAGAAGTTCGTCGTCGACAACCTTCATAAATACGACGCGGTGTTCATTGCATCCTACTGGCCGTTCCACCTGGGCTGGACCGATACGTCCGCCGACAAGGACTATGTGCGGAAGTTCAAGAACACGCTCGAAACCATTGCGCACAGCAAGCCGGTCTATGTTTTCTCCGACGTGCCGCGACTGGCGATCACGCCGGCAAGGTCGGCGCATTTTTCCACGCTGCGACTGCACGTCGAGCGCCCGCAATCGCGCGAATACGCACGCGCAAACGAGACCATCAGGCAGATCGTGCTCGCCGTGCCCAATGCGCACTGGATCGACATCGCGGCGCCTCTCGCCGGCTTCGACCGCTTCCCCGATCATGGCGGACTGCCGATGTATCTGGATGCCGAACACCTGAACCTGCACGGCAGCGTGGCGCTCGGCGAACGATTCTCCGATGCAGCGACAATCCTGGAACGGACCGGGCCCACGCAATTGTCCGAGCTGCGCTAGAACGGTAGCCCGGTAGGGCGGAAAAGCGCAGCGCCTTCCGCCGTATGTGCACGTTACGTGATGTCCTTTCCGTTATCGTGTCGACTGCATATCCATTGATGAAGCGTATCGAAGCTGACGTTTGGCATAGCATGCGGCGGAAGGCGCTACGCTTTTCCGCCCTACGTCCCTAATCATAACTTTCTGCGCTTCCAAGCGAATACCAAGACAGCACAACCCAACGCGGCCAAAATAACAGCTGAATAATTGAAGAATGTCGCCCACCATTCATACTTAGCGGGTTCCGCAGTACGTACAACTACGGTTAAGGAACGGCCACCAAATTTCATTGCTCCGCTACGCTCCCTTTCCTCTACGGTCGCCCAACATCCTAATGAAATGGTAAAAAAAACGATTGCACCCCAAATGAGCGCTCGAAATTGTGATTGGTGATTCGTTTTCACGCGACCTCTAACGTTGGAGTTCAGCGGCTGCCGCAGGCAGTCCGCTGCAATGACTGGTTAGGGCTCAGCGCTCATCGATTGCAGGCAGCCTCGGCCGGCATTTCAGAGGGGTTCGCAAGCCAAGCGGCAGTTAGAGCTGAGCGCTTCTCCCAATGACTGTTTGCTGCTCGCACGACGACTTCCGAGCGGCACTCGGACGTCTCTCGGATATCGGCCATCAGGAGGACCGAGTTACTTAGCGGGGTAGGAATTCCCATTGACGATGGAGCAAGACGAGCTATTAGCACAGTAGTAGCCCCGAGCTGCTCGGCGGACAGGACTAACCGTGACTTCTCGTATACGACGGTCGTCTGCCCCATCGGAACAACGCCGATGCCTCTGGGACTCACAAAGCACGCCGACCACGCTGATTGAAGCCGCTGCGCCGCCGTGCTTGGACTAAGTTCGGAAGAACAAACGCGGTTGTGGGTCGTAACTGAAGCGAGCATCTCGCCGCGAGATTTTGGAGTTGCGCAGCCTACGACCGAGACGCAGGTTGCCAGAACAAGCAATGAAGTTCGCATTTTTGACATTCTGTGTTGATGGCCTGGGCCCTAACGACGCTGTAGAAAAACCCCATTCTGAACACCCGGTTCAGCCTGCGGCGGCATTTTTTCAAACCATTCCGCGATTTTCATTTTCGGATTCCTGTTTTTATCGAACATCGTCGCTGCAAACAGGCCTTGTCTGACAAGCCTGTTCGCGCGATACCGCGGCGAGCCGGCATTCTTCCGGCCTCTTTATTGCGCATAACCGTGGTTCGCCAGTTTTTCAACATTATGTACCAGGCAGTACAGTTTCCACTGTCCGTCCACCTTGGCTTTTCCCCGTAGCGTAAAGCGGTGCAGCCGCTTGTTGCCGCGCAGGTTGCCAAACACCGGCTCCACCGTCGCAAAGCGGCGCGTGATCATTTCCCGACCCGCATCCGAATCGATTTTCACCTTCATCCGGTCAACATGATTTTCGTGGATGTCTCGTTTTCCCTGGAAGAAGGAGACCTGCCGGGTTGCCGTCTTCTCGGGTGTGCGCAAGCATTCCTTGCGCCGTTCGCACGGCACGCAATCCTGTTTGGCGCCACTGAACTTCATCGCCGCATAGCCATTGATGGTGCAATTCGATCCGTTGCTGTAGAGCCGCTTGCCTGCCGGACAAAGACAGTGGGAGCGATCCTCTGCCAGCCGGAAATCCGCCGTCTTGAAGCATGTGGATTTCTTTGGTGGTTTGGCTTTGTTCCACAGCGGGTCAGGCTTGGCAGCATGGACATGCCGGTCCGCATACCGCTCATCCCGCTTGCGATAACCATTGTCTGGCACATAGGCATTGATCTGCAGTTGGGCCAGTGCCTTCAGATTGGCTTGCGAATGATAGCCGGCATCGGCGGTGATCACCGTCTCGACGCTGCGTAGTGCCTCTGTGGCCTGAATCACCGGCAGCAGCAGTTCTTGTTCCGAGCCAGTGCCGTGCGCCTGCGCATCGACGATGATTTGGGATTTCTCATCGACTGCGGCCACACCGGTATAGCCTTGAATCACGCCTTTGCCGGTGGCCATCTTGGCCGATTCATTGTCGGTGCGATTGGATAGGCGAATGCTGCCTTTGCTTCCCTTGCGATCTTCCGGGTTCTTGTTGAGCCAGTCGCGCAGCTGCTGCGCTTCCTTTTGCAGGCGTTCCAGTTTCTGCGCTTCGCGCTTTGCCAATGCCTCGTCGGTGGGGGCGTTGTCGGCGCTCTGGTGCTTCTCCAGCAGCTGTTTGGCCGCGTGCTCCATCTTGTCAACCTGGCGCTGATAGTCGGCGCGCGTACCTGATTTCGCTTTACTCGCATTGGCCGGAAGCTTGACGCCGTCAATGGCGAACATCTCGCGTCCAATCAAGCCCTGACGGTCGCAAATGAGCAGAACTTGCGCAAACAGTCGGGCAACCGTATCGCCCATGCTCGAGACAAAGGCGGCCAGTGTGGTGAAGTGGGGTTGGCTGTCTCCCGAGACGGCGATGAACAGCACATTCTCGCGGCACGCCGCTTCCATCTTGCGGCTGCTGATGATGCCCCGGCTGTAGGCCAGCAGGATGATCTTGATCAGCACCGCCGGGGCGAAGGCAGAGGCGCCATCGACATCATTCCTGTAGCGGGCATGGAAGGCGGACAGATCGAGTTCATGATCGACCAGATGGCACAACGCGTATTCGAAACTGCCGGGAATGACTTGCCGGTCAAAGTCGACCGGCAGCAGTTTCAAGCCTTGGTGGATCGGTTTGAATCGCGCCATGTCGCACCCATTCGTGTGTTACGCCATGAACAAAGTATGCCGGCTCTGCCGATCCGGTTTTTGAGCAATTCGGGTTTTTCTACAACCTCAACGTTTAAGGTGACCGGCGCGAAGCGCCCGAGTCGAGTGAAAAGTTAAATGTTGAATCAATCATCGTCCGCCCCGTCAAATGATCGCCCTTTGTTTCCTGCGCGTGGCGACAAATCATAATCACCATGGTCAGTCTCCTCCCGGTACTTTCTCGACGGCGGTTCCGTACGGCGATGTACAGCAAATACAATGATTGCCCCAAGTATCGGTAGAAGCCAAACCAATCCCAACTGTGCAATTCGCTGAACAGGTTCTGATAAGTCATCACGCAGGACGAAGAGTGTCGCCTTTATGCTCATGGCCAATACAACCACCAAGAGGAGCGCAGCAATTGCAATGTCGATCGCCATATGCATTTAACTTGATTTAGATGTCATTTCCTGTCCGCCTAACTCGGCTCCGTGACATCTAACCTGGGAAGCCGGACGGGCGCAAACCGTTGTCACATGGCCGTTTCAGAATTGCACTGAACAAAAACACAGCACTAAATAACCGTGAAAAGCGTCAGCCAGTTTATACCTTCGTTTACAAGAGCCGCAAGGTCGCTTGGACACGCCATGCCCAAGCTATCCGACTACTTCCTTACCTCGACACGCGTGACTGTAAACTGCCCGCCTGACTTGTCGGCGACGAAGCGAATCTTGTCACCAGCCTTTAACTGATCAAGCACGCTCGCATCCTTGACGCGGAAGACCATCGTCATCGGCGGCATGTCGAGATTCTTCAGTTCGCCATGCTTGATGGTGACCTTGCCGGCGTCCTTGTCTATCTTCTTGACTTCACCGTCCGACATGGCGGCGCTGTCTTGCGTCGGTTTTGTTTCGGCGGAGCCGGTGGTGTCGGTCGCTGCGGCAGCAATCAATGGGGTCGCGAGGCCGAGCAGGGCCGCCAGCGCAATAGCGGATAGATGTTTCATGTGAGTCCTTTCTGATGTTGTGCTGCATTGGATGAGTCCTGAATAGCACGAGTGTTTATCTGGCGACGACGCGAATCCTGCCGATCATCCCTGCTTCGAAATGTCCGGGCGCGAGGCAGCCGAAGTTGAAATCGCCCGGTTTCGTGAACTGCCAGATCATTTCTTCCTTTGCCCCTGGTTTCACGTGCGCCATGTATGGCTCGTCGTGTTCCATGCCCGGATGCTTTTTCATCAGTTCGCCATGCGCCTTCAGCTCGTCCATCGTGCCAAGCACCATTTCGTGCAGGGCTTTTCCGTTGTTCTTCACGACAAAGCGGACGGTTTCTCCCTGCTTGATCTGCAGCTCGGACGGCGTGAAGCGCATGGTGTCGTTCATGTCGATCGAGACCGTGCGTGTGACGCGCTTCGGATCGCCTTCCTTGCCGAACGGATGTTCTTCCGTCGAGATGGCTGAGCTCTCCTTCTTGTGCGCATCGCCGTGAGCGAACACCACCGGTGCGGCAAGGACGAGGGCGGTCGCGAATGTGGCTGTGGTCAGGCGATTGATGCGCATTGCATGTTTTTTCATGTGATCCATGTGATCCTCGTTAAGTAATGTCGTATTGATGAAAACGGTTTTCAATGATGGCCAGCGTGGCCGGATGGCTTGCGCACGTTCATTTCAATCGTTCCTTGTCTGCCCTCGGCCGGCATCGACTGACCGCCCGCCGAATCGCTGCGCGCCGCTTGCGGTGTTTCCCCCTTCCATTCGTAGGCAAGCGTGCCGGCGGGATGCTTGTACCAGCCGGGGTCCTTGTAATCGCCTGGCTTCTGATCCTTGCGCACCTTGACGACGGTGAACATGCCGCCCATCTCGACGCTGCCGAACGGCCCCTGCCCGCCCATCATCGGCAGCGTGTTGTCGGGCAGCGGCATTTCCATCTCGCCCATGTCGGCCATGCCGCGTTCGCCCATCACCATGTAGTCGGGCACCAGCTTGTTGATCTTCTGGACGATGCCGCGCTGATCGACGCCGATCATGGTCGGCACGTTGTGCCCCATCGCGTTCATGGTGTGATGCGACTTGTGACAGTGGAAGGCCCAGTCGCCGGGGTCAGTCGCGTCAAATTCGATGGCGCGCATCTGGCCGACGGCGATGTCGGTGGTGACTTCCGGCCAGCGTGATGCGGGCGGGGTCCAGCCGCCATCGGTGCCGGCGACGACGAATTCGTGGCCGTGCAGGTGGATGGGATGATTGGTCATCGTCAGGTTGCCGACGCGGATGCGCACGCGGTCGCCTTGACGCACGTTCATGGAGTCGATACCGGGGAAGACGCGGCTGTTGAAGGTGAACAGATTGAAGTCGAGCATCGTGTTGACTTTCGGCGTGTAGCTGCCTGGATCGATATCGTAATTGTTCAGCAGGAAAACAAAATCACGGTCGACGCGCATGGAGCCCGGATTCTTCGGATGCGTGACCCAGAAGCCCATCATGCCCATCGCCATCTGCGTCATCTCGTCCGCATGCGGGTGGTACATGAAGGTGCCGGGGCGCCTGGCGACGAATTCGTAGACGAAGGTCTTGCCCGGCTGGATGCCGGGTTGCGTCAAGCCGGTAACGCCGTCCATGCCGTTCGGCAGGCGCTGACCGTGCCAGTGGATGCTGGTGTGTTCCGGCAGCTTGTTCGTCACGAAGATGCGCACGCGGTCGCCTTCGACCACCTCGATGGTCGGGCCGGGCGACTGGCCGTTGTAGCCCCACAGGTTTGCCTTCATGCCGGGCGCGAGTTCTCGCACGACCGGCTCGGCGACGAGGTGGAATTCCTTGACGCCATTGTTCATGCGCCATGGCAGCGACCAGCCGTTCAGCGTGACGACCGGGTTGTACGGCCGGCCGTTGGGTGGGGCCAGCGGCGGTTGCGTGGCTGCGCTGCTCATCACCGGCGCTTCGGGGAGCGACGCCGCGCCCGCGCGAGTGACGAGTCCCGCGCCGACGAGTGCACCGGCACCCATGAAAAAATCTCTGCGTGAAACCATTGCTTGTCCCCTTAATGTGCTTGTGCAGCGGTCTGGCTGGAAGCCTGACCTCGCATTGGTGTGGAAGCGCCGCCCGTGCCATTCACAGCTGACTGCAAATCGGTGTCGGCCACCCAGAAATCGCGCTGTGCTTCGATCGCGGCATTGACGCTGTTGATCTGGTCGCGCGCATCGGCCAGCAGCTCGAACACGCTGGCCAGCATGCCGTTGTAGCGCAGCAGCATTTCATCCGAAATCCTCTTGCGCAGCGGAACGACCTCGTCGCGGTAATGCTTCGCAAGATCGTAGGAAGTGCGATAGGCGGAATAGGATTCGCGCACTTCGGAACGGGCGCGCACCGCGATGTCCGCCGTGCGATGGAGCGATTGCATGTACACCGCTTCCGCCCGTGCAGTCTTCGCGCCGCCCCAATCGAAGATCGGCAGCTCCAGCTCGATTTCATAACCGTTTTCACGCGGCGCATCGGTCGTGCTCTTGTTGGCGTAGCCGGCGTGCAGGACGTTGATGAAGCCGGTCGCTTTCGTCAGCCCCAACGCACTGGCTGTCGCCTCGGTGTCGTACTTCGCCATCTGGATATCGAGTCGCTGTCGCATCGCTTGCGCTTCGATATCGTTGATGGCACCGACTTCTTTCGGGAGGTCCGGCAATCTGTCGGGCAGTTGAAACGCAGTCCCCGCACCCCACACGCCCATCAGGCGCGCCAACTGTTCGCGCGCGGCGATGGCATTGTGCTTCGCACGCGCGATCTGCGCAGTGGCATCGGCGTGGAACGCCTGCTCGCGGGCCTGGTCGAGCTTGCTCCAGTTGCCGACCTTCGCCATGCGCTTTGCAAGCTCGGCGCTCGCTTCGGCCGCCATGCCGACTTGCTCCATGTACTGCGCGGTCTGCTGCGCTGCGACTGCATTGAAATACGCCTTGCGCGTCTCCGCAACGAGGCGTACCGCCTGCGATGCAGCCTGCAACCTGGCTTGCTCGAAGCGTCGGCCTTCAATATCGCGGCGGATCGGAATGGTCAGCAAACCGACAATATCGAACATGATGCCGCGTTCGATTTCGAGTTCATCGCCGCCGCGCATCCTTCCGAAGGAAAAGCCGGGGTTGCGCATGCGGCCGGCCTGCACCAGATCGGATTCGGCAATGCCCAGTTCGGCGAGCGAGGCTTGCAGTGCCCTGTTGTTCTGTAGCGCGATCTGCACAGCCGTGTCGGGCGTCAGAGGCTTGCTCAACAACTGATGCACATTGTTCTCGATGGTTTCCGTATTGCTGCCCGGCCTGGCGAACTGCACCGTCTGGCCGGTGCGCTCGGCTGTCATGGCTGACACGGCATCGAGCCCGCCATCCTTGGAGAAAGTCGCGCACCCGGTCAGCACGACGGCTGTCAGTCCAATGGACAGCGGCCTCGCGCCTGACATGATTGATTGAAAAATCATCGTTCCATTCCTTTGTTCGAGTGGTGTCCGCCGTGGTGTGCGGGCATCTCCCTGGTTGGCGCGGGCGCACCTCCGTTGACATGACCGGCGTGTCCTCGGAGTTTTTCCATTTCATTGTTGGCGGCACGCCATGCCTTGTCCGGCGACTCCTGTTCTTCGCTTGCGGTTTGATAGTTCTTGAATGCGGACTCATAGGCCGTCGCGGGCACGGAAGCGTCCGCATCGGCCGGATCTGATTGATGCTGTTTTTGTTGAGCAGCAGCGGAGAACGGCAACGACGCCAACAACGCCAACGCCGCTACTGCGAGCCAGTGTGAAAATGACATGCTTTCCTCGAAATCGATTAGGGGCGTGCGAAGGCACGCAACTCATGCGAGCGGCATGGGCAGCGGACGAGTGAAGTCCGATGCAGTTCGTGCGCTCTGTCGATCAGGCGGAAATGGGTTTGGGAGGACGTTCGAGGCCGGCCGGAACATGGCCGGTGACCAGCGGTGATGGAGAAACGACGACGTTCTCCGAACTGCTGTACGCAGGAGTCAGGAATGAAACCGAGGGTGGCGCGACTGCGCCGACGCAGCAAGCGGCACAAGCGCTGCAATATGCGCTTTGTCCTGCGGTTTTGCCGGATGATGCCTCGTCATCCGGCGCAGGCTGGGAATCAATCGATGCGTGTTGGACCGAAGATTCATGCCCACCGTCATGGTGGTGATGCTCTTGCGCCGCATCGGCATCGTGATGATGATCCTCCGCAACGGTAACGGACAATGCGCTGTGATGTCCCGGGCCGCACGATGCCTTCATGGCTGCAGCCAGTCCCTGCACGGGCAGTGCAAGGACCATGAACAGCAGCAGCATTGTCTTGAGGAGGCGGATCATTTCGGTTATCGGATACGGATGCAGTGCGTGTTTGCCACGATATCTGGCAATACTTTAAGCCTTCCCATGCAGGGAAGGTCAAGCGTTTCGACGAAATGTTTGCAGAAAATTCCGTCTGAGGAACTTTCCCGCATTCGATGAGCAGTCCATTCCAGATACGGGATCCTGTACGCACTGCAACAATGTTCCGGCACTGCGCGAAAAAAAACGGCGCTTGCCGCGCCGTTTTCTGTACATGCTGGAGCCATTACCCCAGTTGCTTCAGCAGCGTTTCCGCATTCGACACTTCGAACTTGCCCGGCGCTTCGATGTTCAACTGCTTGACGACACCATCTTCCACCAGCATCGAGTAACGCTGCGAACGCGTGCCCATACCGAACTTGCTGAAATCCGCATCAAGGCCGAGCGCCTTGCTGAATGCGGCATTGCCGTCAGCCATCATGCGCACGATGCCGGTCGCCTTTTGATCGCGACCCCATGCGCCCATCACGAAGGCGTCGTTGACCGAGATGCACCAGATTTCATCGACGCCCTTGGCATTGAGTTCCTTCGCGTGCGCGACGTATCCAGGTACGTGCTTGGCCGAGCAGGTCGGTGTGTATGCGCCCGGCAAGCCAAAGATCGCGATCTTCTTGCCCTTGGTCAGTTCGCTGACGTTGAAGTTGTTCGGGCCGAGCGAACAACCTTCCGTTTCGACTTCGATGAATTCAGAAAGTGCGCCTTCCGGCAGGCGGTCGCCGATGTTGATTGTCATGGTGAGGTCCTTTGAACTAGATGGAATTTCCAAAAGAAAACGCCGCACCACCGATGGTGCGGCGTACAAACCGCAGTATGCCTTTTTCTTGCCGGCTTTGCAGTGATGTTGCCCCATTCCCTCGTTACGGAAAGGGGCTCTCCATCAATCCGCCTGCTTGCGCAGGAAGGCCGGAATGTCGTAGGTTTCCATGCCGTTCTTTTCCAGCGCGCGCACGGTATCGGACGCGGATTCGCGACGCCATACCGCCGGTGCCTTCAATCCTTCGAACGAAGGGGAAGGCGCAGCGTGGCCGATGCCCTGTGCCATGCCGCCGGCCATGATCGGCTCGTTGTGCGTGCCGGTGCGCAGTACGGGCGTCTGCACCAATTGCACGTTCTTGCGCGCACGGCCGAGACCGGTCGCTACCACGGTCACACGGATGTCGTCGCCCATCTTGTCGTCGTACGCGATGCCTTGCGCAATTGACGCATCGGGTGCGGCGAAGGCACGCACGGTCGCCATGACCTCCTTGATTTCCTTGCCCTTCAGGCTGCGGCTGGCAGTGACATTGACCAGCACGCCCCGCGCGCCGGACAGGTCGATGCCGTCCAGCAGCGGCGACGCCACAGCTTGTTCAGCTGCGATGCGTGCGCGATCGACGCCAGAGGCGGTCGCTGTTCCCATCATGGCCTTGCCCTGCTCGCCCATGATGGTCTTGACGTCGTTGAAGTCGACGTTGATGTGGCCCGGCACGTTGATGATTTCCGCGATGCCGGCAACGGCGTTGTTCAGCACGTCGTCGGCGTGTTGCAGCCATTCGATCATGCTGTCGTCTTCGTAGATCTCTTCGAGTTTTTCGTTGAGGATCACGATCAGCGAATCGACGTGCTGGGACAGCGCTTCCAGACCTTCGTCGGCGAGTTCCATGCACTTCGCACCTTCGTACGAGAACGGCTTGGACACCACGGCCACGGTCAGCGCGCCCTGCTCCTTCGCCACTTGCGCAACGATCGGTGCCGCGCCCGTGCCTGTACCGCCGCCCATGCCGGCCGCGATGAAGACCATGTGCGCGCCGCGCAATGCGTCCTCGATGCGCGGTCGGGAATCTTCCGCCAGTTTGCGGCCGACTTCCGGCTTCATGCCCGCGCCCAGGCCGGTTTCGCCGATCTGGATCACGTTGTTCGCCTTGGACTGGGCCAGGGCTTGCGCATCGGTGTTGGCGGCGATGAACTCGACGCCGGAAACACCCTTGTTGATCATGTGTTGCACGGCATTTCCCCCTGCGCCGCCGACACCGACGACCTTGATCACGGTGCCTTGTGATGCATTGTCGAGCATATCGATTTCCATGATGACTCCCTTATCAAAGATGCAGTTGTCAGTCGTTAGTCACCACGCGGTGTGGCGACTAGCAACTGCAAACTGCGGTTTGTTACAGACATTATTGTTTTGATGCAATGAACCAGATACGACTTAAAAATTACCTAAAAACCACTCCTTCATGCGCTGCCAGATCGCCTTCACCGAGCCATCCTGGCGTGTGACGATATGACCGCGCAGATACTGCTTCTTCGCTTCCAGCAACAGACCGAGAACCGTTGAATAACGCGGGCTGCGCACGACATCCGCGAGCTGGCCGTTGTATTCGGGAACACCCAGGCGGGCCGGCTTCAGGAAGATGTCTTCCGCCAGCTCCACCATGCCGGGCATCATTGCCGTGCCGCCGGTCAGCACGATGCCGGACGACAGCACTTCTTCGTAGCCCGACTCGCGCACCACCTGGTGCACCAGCGCGAACAACTCTTCCACGCGCGGCTCGATCACTGCCGCCAGCGCCTGGCGCGACAGGGTACGCGTGCCGCGATCGCCCAGCCCCGGCACTTCCAGCGTCTCGTTCGGATCGGCCAGCACCTGCTTCGATACGCCGTAACGCAGCTTGATCTCTTCCGCTTCCGCCGTCGGCGTGCGCAAGGCCATCGCCACGTCGTTGGTGATCTGGTCGCCCGCGATCGGGATCACCGCCGTGTGGCGAATCGCGCCTTCGGTGAATATCGCGACGTCGGTGGTGCCGCCGCCGATGTCGATCAGCACGACGCCCAGCTCCTTCTCGTCCGGCGTCAGGACCGAATCGGCGGATGCCATCGGCTGCAGGATCAGGTCCGACACTTCCAGCCCGCAGCGCCGCACGCACTTGACGATGTTCTGCACTGCGGATACCGCGCCGGTGACGATGTGCACCTTCACTTCGAGGCGGATGCCGCTCATGCCGATCGGCTCGCGCACGTCTTCCTGGCTATCGACGATGAATTCCTGCGGCACCGTGTGCAACAGTTGCTGGTCGGTCGGAATGTTGACCGCTTTGGCTGTCTCGATCACGCGCGCAACGTCGGTGGAAGTAACTTCCCTATCCTTGATCGCCACCATGCCGCTGGAATTGAAGCTGCGGATATGGCTGCCGGCGATGCCGGTGTAGACATTCCGGATCTTGCAGTCGGCCATCAATTCGGCTTCTTCGAGCGCGCGCTGGATCGATTCGACCGTCGCCTCGATGTTGACGACGACACCTTTCTTCAGCCCCTTGGATTCCTGTTGGCCCAACCCGATGACCTCATGCCTCCCGTTGGGCATGACTTCCGCCACCACCGCCACCACTTTCGAAGTGCCGATGTCGAGGCCGACGATCAGATTTTTTGCGTCTTTTGTCATGTCGTTCCGCTTACTTTTTTTGAGGGGCTGTCACGGGGTAACTGGTGCATTTTGGCGGGCATGGCCGGATGCGATGCAAGGCGTCCGATGTGCCGCAGTGCGAGCACTGCAAACAGCGGACAACGCCGCAGCGCGCCGGTCATGCCCGGAAAAAATGTGTCAGTTACCTCGTGGCAGTCCCTTTTTGTCCAATCCGAACACCAGTCCATGCGCTTTCAGAGCCAACCCGTTCGGATAACGCATATCCACGCTTTCAATCCTGTCCTGCAGCCGCGCGACCAGTTCCGGATAAATCCCGACCAGCCGGTCGACGCGGTCCTTCAATGTCGTGCTGCTCTGTTCACGTCCAAGCTCGACCGTCATGCCGTTGTTGAGCTTGACGGTCCATGCATAGCGGCCGGACAGCTGCAACGACTCGGGCTCCAGCTTGACGGGCGCAAACCATTGCTGCAATTCCCGGTACCGCACCACCACTTCCTTTTCGCTGCCTTCCGGCCCGCGGAATTCGACCAGTTCGCCATCCTCTTCCGCCTCGGCCAGATTGGCGGTGAACACATCGCCCTTCGCCGACAACAGGCGTCCATCGTCGCCCCAGGTGCCGAGCGGCTCGTGCTCTTCCAGCGACACGATCAGCCGGTTCGGCCATTCGCGCCGCACCGATGCCTTGCGCACCCAGGGCACCGCCTCGAACGCCTGACGCACCGCATTCAGGTCCGTCGTGAAGAAATTGCCCTTGATGTGCGGTACTGCCGTATTCCTGACGGTCGATGCGCTGACGTGGCGCAATTCCTGCAACTCTGCCCCCTGCTGCATGCCCTGGATCGTGATGACCTTGAGCGTGAATATCGGACGCTGCGTCAACCACCACACGCCGGATGCCAGCAAGCTCAAGGCGAGCAGACCCAGCAGGGCGTTGGTTGTTGCATTCAGCATTCGAACGTCATGCCACATGGTCGTTGGCTATCCCTTGCTAGACTGGTTTCCAGTCTTTCGACGAATGCAGATCGAGATCCGCCGACCTCAGGATCTCCACGCACAAATCCTCGTAGCTGACTCCCGCCGCCTTGGCCGACATCGGCACCAGCGAATGCCCCGTCATGCCCGGCGAGGTATTGATCTCTAGCAGATACGGTGCGTTGTCGGTCGCGCGCAGCATGAAATCCACCCGCGCCCAACCGGTGCAGCCGATCGCATTGAAGGCGCGCACCGCCAGCGTCTGAATCTTTTGCGTCAGCGCATCGTCCAGCGGCGCGGGACACAGGTACTGCGTGTCGTCGCTGAAATACTTGTTCTGATAATCGTAGTTGCCCTGCGGCGCGCGGATCTCCACGATCGGCAAGGCGCGCGCATTGCGCCCCGCGCCGAGCACCGGCACGGTCAGTTCGCGTCCGGCGATGAACTCCTCCGCCAGCACGACCTCATCGTATTTGGCGCAAAGTTCGAAACCGCCCTGCATATCAGCAGCGCTGGTCACCTTGCTGATGCCGATCGTCGAGCCTTCATGCGGCGCTTTCAGCATCAGGGGCAGGCCGAGTTCGTCCGGCACCTTGCGCAACTCCTCGACGGATGCGGTCTTCGAATCGAGCACGATGAAGCGCGGCGTCGGCAGGCCGTGACTGAGCCAGATGCGCTTGGACATCACCTTGTCCATGCCGATCGACGACCCCATCACGCCCGAGCCGGTATAGGGAATGCCGAGCTGTTCCAGCGCGCCCTGCAAGGTGCCATCCTCGCCGTAGCGACCATGCAGTGCGATGAAGACGCGGTCGAACTTTTCCGCGGCCAGCTCTGCCAGGCTGCGTTGCGCAGGGTCGAATCCGTGCGCGTCGATACCCTTGCTCTGCAAGGCTGCCAGCACGCCGCCGCCCGACATGAGCGACACTTCACGCTCGGCGGAACGGCCGCCGAACAGCACGCCGACTTTTCCGAATTCACTTGTCATTGCTTTTGCACTCATGATTGAACCTGCATTACTCAACTTGCCTGCGCCAGTTTTCCCGGCACGCCGCTGATCGAACCCGCGCCCATCGTGATCACGACATCGCCATCGCGCGCCGTGTTCATGATCGCGTCCGGCATGTCGGCGATGTCTTCCACGAAAATAGGCTCCACCTTGCCCACCACGCGCAGCGCATGCGCCAGGGCGCGGCCGTCGGCAGCGACGATCGGCTGCTCACCGGCGGCATAGACTTCGGCCAGCACCAAGGCATCGGCCGTTGACAGCACCTTGACGAAATCCTCGAACAGATCGCGCGTGCGGGTGTAGCGATGCGGCTGGAACGCCAGCACCAGCCGCCTCCCCGGGAAGGCACCGCGTGCGGCAGCCAGCGTCGCGGCGGTTTCGACCGGATGATGTCCGTAGTCGTCCACTAGCGTGAACGCGCCACCGCCCGGAAGGTTGACTTCGCCGTAGCGCGTGAAGCGCCGGCCGACGCCGCGGAACTCCGACAGCGCCTTTTGCGTCGCGCTGTCGGCCACGCCGATTTCGCGCGCAATCGCAATCGCAGCGCAGGCGTTCTGCACGTTGTGCATGCCGGGCTGATGCAGGCGCACCGTCATCGGCTCGTAACCATCCTGCAGCACGGTGAATTCCATGTGGCTGTTGACCGCCTTCGCATCGACCGCGCGTACCTGCGCATCCTCGCGGAAGCCGTAGGTGAGAATGGGCTTGGAGATGAAGGGCATGATCTCGCGCACGTTCGCGTCGTCGATGCACAGCATCACCACGCCGTAGAAAGGCAGCCGCTGCGTGAAATCGACAAACGCATGCTTGAGCTTGGCGAAGCTGTGATCATAGGTTTCCATATGATCGGCATCGATGTTGGTGATGACCTCGATGCAGGGCGACAGATTCAGGAACGAGGCGTCGGACTCGTCGGCTTCGGCGACGATGAAGTCCCCCGCGCCGAGTTGTGCGTTCGCGCCGACGCTGTTCAGGCGTCCGCCGATGACGAAAGTCGGATCGAGCCCGCCTTCGGCCAGCACACTCGCCACCAGGCTGGTGGTGGTGGTCTTGCCATGCGTGCCGGCAATCGCGATGCCCTGCTTCAGGCGCATCAGTTCCGCCAGCATGATCGCGCGCGGCACGATCGGGATGCGTTTCGCACGCGCAGCAACGACTTCCGGGTTGTCCTGCTTGACGGCGGTCGAGGTCACGACCGCGTCCGCGCCCTCGATGTTCTGCGCGGCATGGCCCTGCGTCACTTTCGCGCCCAGTTGCGCGAGACGCTGCGTGGCCGCGTTGCTGCCCAGATCGGAACCGGAAACGGTATAGCCGAGGTTGAGCAGCACTTCGGCGATGCCGCTCATGCCGGAACCGCCGATGCCGACGAAGTGAATGTTTTTTACCTTGTGTTTCATGTCTTGTTACTCAATTCTTCCAATACATCCGCAATCGCCTCGTTCGCCTGCCGCCTTCCGATGGCGTGAGCTGCCTCCGCCATTGCCAGGCAGCGTTCGCGTGTCAGCGACTGCAACAAATCCGCCAGTTTTTCCGGCGTCAGTTCCGTTTGCGGCAGATGGATGGCTGCATCCTGGCCGGCCATCCACTGCGCGTTATCGCGTTGATGCGAAGTGGTCGATGCGACCAGCGGCACCAGCACGCTGGCGACGCCGGCCGCCGTCAGTTCCGACACGGTGATCGCGCCGGCGCGGCAGATCACCAGGTCCGCGTCCGCATAGCGGCGCGGCATGTCGTCGATGAAATCCAGCACCTCGGCCTGCACCTGCGCTTTTGCGTACGCGGCGCGCAAGGCGTCGATGTGCTGTTTGCCCGACTGGTGCGTGACCGTCGGTCGCAACTCCGCCGGAATGCGCGCCAGCGCGGCAGGCAGGGACTCGTTCAGCACTCTCGCGCCGAGGCTGCCGCCCACCACCAGCAAGCGCAACGGGCCGCTGCGGCCCGGATAACGCTGCGCCGGCAATGGCAGCGCGATGATTTCCTGGCGCACCGGATTGCCGGTGACAATCGCCTTGCCGGCAGCACTGCCGAAATCAGCGGGAAAGCCGAACAGGACGCGCTTTGCCAGCGGCGCGAGCGTCTTGTTCGACAGCAGCAGAGCCGCGTCCGCATTCACCAGCACCAGCGGCACGCCACGCAACTTCGCCATCGCACCGCCCGGCACGGTGACATAGCCGCCCATGCCCAGCACGACATCGGGCCTGCGGCGTCCGATGATGTTGAAGCAGCGGACAAAACCGGCCGCCATCTTGAACACGCCGCGCACCGTGTGCATCAAGCCCTTGCCGCGCAGTCCGGCGAAGTCGATCGAATCCATCTCGACCTTGTGCTTCGGCACGATGTCGCGCTCCATGCCGTGCATGGTGCCGAGCCACGATACCTGCCAGCCGCGCTCGCGCATCGTCTGCGCAATCGCGAGGCCGGGGAAGATATGACCGCCGGTGCCGGCTGCCATGATCAGGAGACGTTTCATACGCGCCCTCCCCGCATCAGGACTCTGTTCTCATAGTCGATGCGCAGCAAGATAGCCAGGCCGACGCAGTTGATCATCACGCCCGATCCGCCGTAACTCATCAGCGGCAGGGTCAATCCCTTGGTCGGCAGAAGGCCGAGGTTGACGCCCATGTTGATGAACGCCTGCACCCCGATCCAGATGCCGATGCCCTTCGCTGCGAGGCCCGCGAAGGTGAGGTCCATCGCAATGGCCTGACGGCCGATTTCGAATGCGCGCTTGATGATCCAGTAGAACATGACGACGACCACCAGCACGCCGGCAAAGCCGAGCTCCTCGCCGATCACCGCAAGCAGGAAGTCGGTATGCGCTTCCGGCAGGTAATGCAGTTTCTCGACGCTGCCGCCGAGTCCGACCCCGAACAGTTCGCCGCGGCCGAAGGCGATCAGCGAATGCGAAAGCTGATACGCCTTGCCGAGCGCGTTTTCCTCCTGCCACGGATTCAGGTACGCGAAGATGCGTTCGCGCCGCCAGGGCGACAGCAGGATCACCATCGAGAACATGCCGACCAGGGTCACGCCGATGCCGCCGAACCAGATGCCGTTGATGCCGCCCAGGAACAGGATGCCCATCGCGATGCACACGATCACGCCGAATGCGCCGAGGTCCGGCTCCAGCAGCAACAGCAGCCCGACAAAGCCGATCGCCGCCGCCATCGGCAGAAAGCCCTTGGTCAGCTTGTGCATGAACTGCTGCTTGCGCACGGTGTAGTCGGCTGCGTATAGCACCACGAACAGCTTCATCATTTCCGACGGCTGCAGGTTGAATACCTTGAACGACAGCCAGCGCCGCGCGCCGTTGACGCCCTTGCCGATACCCGGCACCAGCACCAGCACCAGCAGCACCATGGTGGCGACGAACAGATAAGGCGCGAGGCGCTGCCACGTCTCGATCCGCACGCGGAACGCCAGCAGAGCGGCGAACAGCGCGACGCCGATGAAGGTGGCCTGCCGCATCAGAAAATGCGAGTTCTTGTAGTTCGCATATTTCGGCGAATCGGGCAGCGAGATCGATGCCGAATACACCATCACCATGCCGAACAGCATCAACAGCACCACGACCCAGGCCAGCGGCTGGTCGTATTCCATCATCTTCGAACGCTGGGCGAGCGTGCCCACCGGCTGGCGCGCCGTTGCGGAAGAAAAGGATGGCAGTGCGAATCTCATGCGATCACCTCGCCGCGCGACAGCGCAATCTCGCGCACTGTATCGACGAATACCTGTGCCCGATGCGCATAGTTGCGGAACATGTCGAAGCTGGCGCAGGCGGGCGACAGCAATACCGCATCTCCGGCCTGCGCCAGTTCGGCGGCCTTGTGCACCGCCGCTTCCAGCGTCTCGCAATCGATCAGCGCGATGCCGGACTGCGCAAGCGCGACGCGCATCACCAGTGCATCGCGACCGATCAGCAGCACCGCGCGCACATACTTCGCAACCGGCTCGGCCAGCGGTGAAAAATCCTGGCCCTTGCCCTCGCCTCCCGCGATCAGCACCAGGCGGCTGGAGCCGCCCAGCATCGGACCGAGTCCGTTCAAGGCGGCCACCGTCGCGCCGACATTCGTGCCCTTGCTGTCGTCGTAGTAATCCGCGCCGCCGACGTTCGCCACCATTTCCACCCGGTGCGGCTCGCCGTGATAGTCGCGCAAGCCGTGCAGCAAGGGCGCGAGCGGCAGACCGATCGCGCGACACAGGGCCAGCGCGGCCACGGCATTGATCGCGTTGTGCAGGCCACGAATCTTCAGCGCATCGACCGGCATCAGGCGGTTGACCATGATCGGCAACTCGACGCTGTCCTTCTTGCGGCGACGCTTGTCGTTGCCACTTGTGCCATCCTCGGCTGCGGCCGCAACCGCCAGCCATTGCATGCCGTTGTCGTCGACCAGCCCGAAGCTGTCGTGACGGTCCGGCTCATCCGCGCCGAACGTGATCACAGATGCCAGCGGCGACGCCATCTGCATCACTCTCGCGTCATCGCGGTTCAGCAGACGAATGGTGTGCGCGCCGAAGATGCGCGCCTTGTCCTCGGCATAGGCGTCCATGTCGCCATGCCAGTCGAGATGGTCCTGCGTGACGTTGAGCACGGTCGCCACGTCGGCTTGCAGGCTGCGCGTCCAGTGCAGCTGGAAGCTCGACAGCTCCAGCACCCACGCCTGCGGCAGCTCGCCGCCATCGAGCGCGGCGCGCAGCACATCGAGCGCGGCGGGACTGATGTTGCCGGCGACTTGCGTCTTGAGTCCGGCGCGCTGGCACAGCAGACCGGTCAGACTGGTGACGGTGGTCTTGCCGTTGGTGCCGGTGATCGCAATCACCTTCGGCGCATACTCGCGCTCGGCGCGCAGTGCGGCGAGCGCCTGCGCGAACAGTTCGATTTCACCCCACAAGGGAATGTTCTTTTCCTGCGCGGCGGGAATGATGTCCGTCAGTTCACGCGTCGGCGCAAGGCCCGGGCTGACTGCCACGAAATCGACTCCCTCCAGCAGGCCGGCGCCGAATGCGCCGCCGACGAATGCGGCGTCCGGCACCGCTGCGCGCAGGTCCGCCAGACGCTGCATCAGTTGCGACTCGTCGCGCGTGTCGGCCACGCGCAAGGTCGCGCCGCAGCGTGCGAGCCACAGCGCCATTGCCAGCCCGGATTCGCCGAGCCCGAGAACGAGAACGTGTTTGCCGTCGTAGTTCATCAGCGCAGCTTCAAGGTTGAGAGTCCGAACAACACCAGGATCATCGTGACGATCCAGAACCGCACCACGACCTTCGTTTCCTTCCAGCCCTTCTGTTCGAAATGATGATGCAGCGGCGCCATCAGCAGGATGCGGCGGCCGACGCCGAAGCGCGCTTTCGTGTACTTGAAATAGCCGACCTGCAGCATGACCGACAGCGTCTCGACGACGAAGATGCCACCCATGATGAACAGCACGATTTCCTGCCGCACGATGACCGCGATCGTGCCGAGCGCGCCGCCCAGCGCCAGCGCGCCGACGTCACCCATGAACACCTCCGCCGGATGCGCGTTGAACCAGAGGAAGGCCAGCCCCGCACCCGCCATCGCGCCGCAGAAGATCAGCAGCTCTGCCGACCCCGGAATGTGCGGAATGAACAGGTACTTCGAATAGATCGCGCTGCCGGTCAGGTAGGCGATCAGTCCCAGCGCCGAACCGACCATCACGGTCGGCATGATCGCCAGTCCGTCGAGGCCGTCCGTCAGATTGACCGCATTGCTGGTGCCGACGATGACGAAGTAGGTCAGCGCGATGAAGCCCCACACGCCGAGCGGATAGCTGATGGTCTTGAAGAAGGGCACGATCAGGTCGGCCTTCGGCGGCAGGTCGAGATTGAAGCCGGACTGCACCCATTCAATGAACAGATTCCATACCTGCGTATTGGTCGGCGCGGACACCGAGAACGCGAGATACAGCGCTGCGGCAATGCCGATCAGCGATTGCCAGAAGTATTTTTCCTTCGACGACATGCCGTCCGGGTTCTTGTAGACCACCTTGCGGTAGTCGTCGACCCAGCCGATCGCGCCGTAGCCGAGCGTCACGACCAGCACCACCCAGACGAAGCGGTTGCTCCAGTCGGACCACAGCAAGGTGGAAATGCCGATCGCGAGCAGGATCAGCGCACCGCCCATCGTCGGCGTGCCGGACTTGATCAGGTGCGTTTGCGGACCGTTGGTACGCACCGCCTGCCCGACCTTCAGGCGCGTCAGCATGCGAATCACGGCCGGACCCGCGAAGAGCCCGATCGCCAATGCGGTGAGCGTGGCGAACACGGCGCGGAAAGTGATGAAGTTGAAGACCCGCAACGGGCCGAGATCCTGTTGAAAGTATTGTGCCAACCAAAGCAGCATGTTAGTGAGATTCCTGTACTTGTTCTGTTACCGTGCTGACGAGGTGCTGCACCACGCGCTCCATCTTCATGAAGCGGGAGCCCTTCACCAGCGTTGTCGCGCCCTTCGTGGCGAGCGCATCGGCCGCCTGATTGAGCGATCCGATGTCGTCGAAATGTCTTGCCTGCGTGCCGAACGCGCCGGCGGTGTGACGGGCGAGTTCGCCCAGCGTCAGCAGATGTTCGATGCCGCGCTCGCGCGCATAGGCGCCGATCTCTTCATGGAACCGGCGGCCTTCACTGCCCACCTCACCCATGTCGCCCAGCACCAGCACTCGCGGCGCACTCGCATGCGACAGCACGTCGATCGCCGCCCGCACCGAATCCGGATTCGCGTTGTAGGTATCGTCGATCACCAGCGCGCCGCTCTTTGCCTGCTTGCGCTGCAATCTGCCTGCAACCGGCGCGAACGATTCCAGGCCGCGAATGACCGCCTCCGGCGCGACACCGATCGCCAGCGCGCATGCCGTCGCCGCCAGCGCATTGCGCACGTTGTGCACGCCTGCAGCGGACAGCCTGACCTGGAAACGCTGCTCACCGGCGACAATGGACAAATCACTGCCGAAATCGTTCGCCGCAAAAGTGCAAGTCACGTCCGCATCCGCGGAAAGGCCGAATGTCATCGTCCCGCGCCGGCCGGAACCCGCCGCATAGGCGCGCCACAGCGGCGTGAACGGATCGTCGGCCGGGAACACGGCAACGCCGTCCGCCGGCAAGCCGCTGATCACCGCGCCGTTCTCCTTCGCGACCGCCTCGACGCTTTCCATGAATTCCTGGTGCTCGCGTTGCGCGTTGTTCACCAGACCCACCACCGGCAACGCGATCGCGGTCAGCGTCGCAATCTCTCCCGGGTGATTCATTCCGAGTTCGATCACCGCCGCCTTGCACGATGCATTCAGGCGGAATACCGTGAGCGGCACGCCGATGTCGTTGTTCAGATTGCCGCGCGTGGCGAGAGCGTGCTCGCCGCCAAAGGCCGCGGAGAGAATCGCCGCAATCATTTCCTTGACGGTGGTCTTGCCGTTGCTGCCGGTGACACCGATCACCGGCATGGCGAACTGCCGCCGCCAGCCGCGCGCGATGTCGCCCAGCGCGATGCGCGTGTCCGGCACCACCAGCGCCGGCACGGTCAGGCCGTCCGGCACGCGTTCCACCACTACTGCGGCGACGCCCCTGGCCGCCACTTCGTTCAGATAGTCATGCGCGTCGAAGCGCTCGCCGCGCAGGGCGACGAACAGGTTGCCCGCAGCGACGTTGCGGCTGTCGGTCGACACGCCGTCGAATTCCACATCAACCGCCGCATTCACCGCGACGGTTCCTGAAATCCACGGCTGAATACCGGCCAGTGATGATTTCATCAAATAGTCCCCTTCATTGTTGCCCGTGCAGCCAGCGCAAGCGCAGCATGGTCTGCATCCAGAAACGGCAATTTCTTGCCTTTGATCTCCTGATATGTCTCGTGGCCCTTGCCGGCCACCAGAACCACATCCTGTTTTGCCGCATGCCGCACCGCCCACAGAATGGCGGCAGCGCGGTCCTCGATGAGCTGCGGCGTGGTCTTTGCCATTCTCGCGGCGCTCATCCCCTTGATGATTTGTGCGTTGATTGCGGCAGACTCCTCGCTGCGCGGATTGTCGGTTGTGATGACGACATGGTCCGCCGCTTCGGAAACCGCACCCATCTGCGGTCGCTTGCCCGGATCGCGGTCGCCGCCGCAGCCGAACACACACCATAGCTGCCCTCCGCGCTGCGCGGCGACCTGACGCAGGGTCGCCAGTGTTTTCTCCAGTGCATCCGGCGTGTGCGCATAGTCGATCACGACCAGCGGCGCTTCCTGCCCGCCGAACTGCTGCATGCGCCCGGGCACTGCAGTCAACTCTTCCGCCGCATCGATCGCTGCTTTCAGGGCCACGCCCTTTGCCAGCAGCACACCCATGATGCCCAGCACGTTGCTGACGTTGAATTTCCCGATCAGTTGCGTTTTCACCTGCGCCGGACCGCATGGCGCATCCAGATGGAACACGGTGCCGCAATGGCTGGCGCGAATGTCGGTGGCGCGCAGGATCGCGATGCCCGGCACCGTTTTCCCGGAGACGGTGTAGCCGGTCACTGGCAGCGAAGGACGTGTCCGCTTCAGATGCTGCACCAGGCGCAGCCCCATCTCGTCGTCCAGATTGATCACGGCATGCCGCAGGCCGGGCCAGTCGAACAGCATGGTTTTCGCCGCCTCGTAGGCGTCCATGTCGCCGTGATAGTCGAGATGATCACGCGTGAAGTTGGTGAACAGCGCGACATCGATATGCAGGCCGTTCAACCGCCCCTGATGCAGGCCGATCGACGATGCCTCGATCGCGAGCGCCTTTGCGCCGGCGTTGCGGATCTCCGCCAACCTGCGCTGCAACAGCACTGCGTCGGGGGTGGTATAGCCGGTCGCCTCGAAGCCCTCGTGCGCGCCGCGCTTGAACACGCCGACGCCGAGCGTGCCGACGACCGCGGTCGCCTCGCCAAGGAGCGAAATAGCCTTGCCCAGCCACTGCGTGCACGAAGTCTTGCCGTTGGTGCCGGTCACGGCAACCGAATACATGGCGGCATCCGGCTGGTTGTAGTAAGCGTTGGCAATCGGCCCCGCAATCTGCTTCAGGTCTTGCACGGCGAGGTGCGGCACGCCCCAGGCATCGTCCCATGCGAAACCGTCCGCCTCGTGCACGACCGCCTGTGCACCGCTTTCGATCGCCTGCGCAATGTATCGCCTGCCGTCGCCCGCATCTCCAGGATAGGCGAAAAAGACGTCGCCCCTGGCGATGCTGCGCGAATCCGACGACAATTGCGCCGCCGGCGCCGCGGTGCGCAGCCATTCAATGATTTCTGCCGAAGCGAGGATTGTGTCTTGCATCACATGCTCTCCTGCACGCCATTGGCCGGGATGATGATGTCGGTAACCGACGAATCCGGTGCCACGTTCATGGCGCGCAATGCATTGGCGGTGACGGCGGCGAATACGGGAGCCGCAACCTCGCCGCCATAGTGGAATCCGTTGGACGGCTCGTCGATCATGACCGCCACGATGATGCGCGGATTGGAGACCGGCGCAAAGCCGACGAACGAACCGACGTATTTGTTGGCGTACTGACCGCCGACCAGCTTGTGCGAAGTGCCGGTCTTGCCGGCAACGCGATAGCTCGGCACCTGTGCCTTGGGCGCGGTGCCGGTCGGACCGGCAGCGGTTTCCAGCATCGCGCGCATCTCGCGTGCAGTTTTCTCGGAAATGACGCGCTGGGCGATCGGATGGTCACTGCTTTTCTGGAAGGTCAGCGGAATCATCTCGCCGTCGCGCGCGAAGATCATGTAGGAATGCGCCATCTGGATCAGCGAGGTCGAGATGCCGTGGCCGTAGCTCATGGTGGCCTGCTCGATCGGCCGCCACGACTTGGGCGGGCGCAGGCGGCCGGCGACCGCGCCCGGGAAGCCCAGCTTGGGCTGCTGGCCGAATCCGACCGAGGTGAACATGTCCCACATCTGCTGCGGCTGCATCTGCAGCGCGATCTTGGTGGTGCCGACGTTGGACGACTTTTCGATGACCTGCTCGACGGTCAGCAGGCCGTGGGCATGCGAATCGCCGATGGTCGCCCTGCCGATGGTGATGCGTCCCGGCGCGGTCTGGATGGTGGTGGCCGGCCTGACCAGTCCGTTCTCCAGCGCCAGCGCCACGGTGAACGGCTTCATGGTCGAGCCGGGTTCGTAGGTGTCGGTCAGGACGCGATTGCGCAGTTGCGCGCCGGTCAGCCGCGCGCGGTCGTTCGGGTTGTAGGTCGGCATGTTCGCCAGCGCCAGCACCTCGCCGGTCTGCACATCCAGCACCGCGATGGCACCCGCTTTCGCCTTGTGCTTGTCCACCGCCTCCTTCAGCTGCGAAAACGCGATGTACTGGATCTTGCGGTCGATCGACAGGGTCAGATCCTTGCCGTCGTGCGGATCGCGCACCGACTGGATATCCTCGACGATGTTGCCGAGCCGGTCCTTGATCACCCGGCGACTGCCGTTCACGCCGGCGAGATTTTTCTGGAAGGCCAGTTCCATGCCTTCCTGCCCCGCGTCCTCGACATTCGTGAAGCCGACGACATGCGACATCACTTCGCCTTCCGGGTAGAAGCGTTTGTACTCCTTGCGGGTCTGGATGCCGGGGATGCCGAGCTTGACGATCTTGTCGGTGGTGTCCTGCTCGACCTGCCGCTTCAGATACACGAAGCTGCGATCGGAGTCGAGCTTCTTGTGCAGGTCGCGCTCGTTCATGTCCAGCAGCCTGGCGAGCTGGCGCAGTTTTTCCGGTGGCGCTTCGAGCGCGTCCTCGGGAATCGCCCAGATTGCCTTCACCGGCACGGAGGAAGCCAGCACCTGGCCGTTGCGGTCGGTGATCTTGCCGCGCGTGGCCGGCAATTCAAGCGTGCGCGCATAACGCGACTCGCCCTGCTTCTGCAGGAATTCGGTGGAGATGCCCTGCAGCCAGAGCGCGCGCGCCGCCAGCGCCGCGAACGCGGAAAACAAGCCGAACAGAACGATGCGCGAGCGCCATACGGGCAGTTTCACCGCCAGCACCGGACTGGCGGAAAACGGCACTCCCCTGGCGGCAGCGGTGCGCGGCGCCGCCATTATTTCGTCCCCTGCGTCAGGTACTGGGTGCGGGCGGGCGTGACCGCGGCCATCTTCAGGTCGCGCCGCGCGTTGTCTTCGATGCGGGCATGCTTGCCAAGCGTGGACTGGTCAAGCTGCAGCTGCGCCCAGTCGATGTCGAGCTGCCTCGCCGCGGCCTGGGCGCGTTCGAGTTCGATGAACAGGCGACGCGACTGGTATTGCGCATTCACGAGCGACAGCGCGCAGGCGACCAGGAACACGGTCAGCACGAAGTTGATGCGCCCGCTCACTGCGCGCCTCCGCTCTGTGCGCCGATGCGTTCGGCCACGCGCATGATGGCGGAACGGGCGCGCGGATTGCCGGCGATTTCGGCCTCGGCCGGCTTCATCTTCGACAGGAGTTTCAGTTCCGGCTGCGGCAGATCGACTGCGCGAATCGGCAGGCGACGGTCGGGCTGCGGCGCGTTGGCCTTGGAGGCCATGAAGCGCTTGACGATGCGATCTTCCAGCGAATGAAAGCTGATCACAGTCAATCTCCCGTGCGGGGCCAGATGTCGAAATGCCGCGTTGAGACCTACTTCGAGTTCTTCAAGCTCTTGATTGACGAAAATCCGGATAGCCTGAAAGGTACGAGTGGCCGGATCTTTGCCCTTCTCGCGGGTTTTAACGGCGTGTGCCACGATCTCGGCAAGCTGTCGTGTGCCTGAAATTGGCTCGATTGCCCGGCGAGCTGCAATCGCCTTTGCAATCTGAAAAGCAAACCGTTCTTCCCCATAGTCTTTAATCACCTTTCCGATGTTCTGTTCGGTTTCCGTCGCCAGCCACTCTGCCGCCGACATGCCGCGCGTGGTATCCATGCGCATGTCGAGCGGGCCATCCAGGCGAAAGCTGAAGCCCCTTGCCGCATCGTCGACCTGCGGCGAGGAGATGCCCAGATCGAGCAGCACGCCATCCACCTGCGCCACGCCGCGCGCGGCAAGCGCCTCGGCCATCGTCGCAAAGCTGTCATGCACGATCTCGAACCGGCTGTCCGCAATCGCTGCCGCAGTCGCGATCGCCTGCGGATCCTTGTCGAAGGCAATCAGGCGTCCGCGCGCGGACAGGCACTCCAGAATCCTGCGGCTGTGACCACCGCGACCGAACGTGCCATCAACATAAATGCCATCGGCGCGCACGCCCTCGATCGCCAGCGCGTCGACCGCCTGCTCCAGCAGCACCGTACGGTGCTGCAACTCTGGCACCGCTTGCGAATTTTTCACGGGCCGCCGTCAGAATGAAAAATTGTTCAACACGTCGGGCATGCCGTTCGCAACTGCCTGCGACTCGCTCTCCGCGAGCTTCCCGGCATCCCAGATCTCGAAATGGCTGCCCATGCCGAGCAACATCACGTCGCGCGACAGGCCGACCGCGCTGCGCAGCTCGGGCGCGATCAGGATGCGGCCGGCGGAATCCATTTCGACATCGGAGGCATTGCCCAGGAAAATGCGCTGCCACGCGCGCGCCGACATCGGCCAGGCGGCGATCTGTTCGCGATGGGTTTCCCAGACGGGGCGGGGAAAGAACAACAGGCAGCCGTGCGGGTGCTTGGTCAGGGTGACGCGGCCTTCGCATTGAAGTGTCAGGGCGTCACGATGCCTGGCCGGAATCGACATCCGTCCCTTTGCATCGAGATTCAGCGCTGACGCTCCCTGAAACACCTTGAAAGTCCCCTTGCCCGTGGTTTTTGCGTTGCGATTTTACGTAGTGAGAAAGCGCTGTTCGGCCTGATTCCCCCCACAAAAATACACTTTTTCACACTATTGCCCACTTTAGAGGATGCCCTATTTGCGGTCAAGTAATATTCAGGGGAAAGAATTTGATTTTTTCCAATTAAGTCAATGACTTAGCGCATTTCATTCATGCGTATTGAAGGATGATTTCCTAGATTTATTAAGCACTTACGGAGGATATTGAAGGTTGCATCTGAGAAGTACACATGTGTTTCAATGTGGACTGAAAGGCAGCGTGCGCCTGAAATACCGTTGGAAGTTGGCTACCAGACTTGCTTGAATGACCTCGAAATGCCCGATTTACCGACAAGAAAATGCTTCCTGCCGGTAAAGACCATCCACTTTCGATTTAGTTTCTTCAGTCCTTCAATCAGGCCCATTTTTATGGATGCGAATGCAGATTCCGCACCCGAGCAGGGTGCAATGCGCAACCCAATTATTCCATAAACAGAAATAATTCATTGCACACAATCCCGTTTTTTGCAGATTAGGTAGCGATTAGACTGTGCTTCATCGATGGGCACACAAGTGCTTCACCGAGGCAGGACCCGACGGGCATTACAAGCTGCCTTGACCGCCGAGCCCGGAATCCATTACCTAACCTAGCTGGGGATAAAAAATGAAAACGAAACAAATGATCGCTGCTGTTGCCGTACTGTTTGCCGCCGGTTCCGTCATGGCCGCCAATGATGCGAAGATTGACCAGTCTGGCGTCCAGGCAACCAAGACTCGTGCACAAGTGCGCGCCGAAGTCGAGCAGGCCTACGCGCAAGGCCAACTCGCGGCACAGCAAAACACCGAGTTCGTCGAATATCCGAACCTGGCCGCGGCCAAGGCGCGCAACGAAGCGACCCTTGCCGCCAAGCCGGCCGCACCGGCTGCCGCCGGCGGTAACTGATCGCTACGCAGCACCGCAGTACAAAACGCCGCTCATGCAGCGGCGTCAAAGTGATCGCGGCGCAAGCCTTGTTACAGCAAGACTTGCGTGTGTCACGAACGATGTGAAAAACGCCCCGTGACCCGGGGCGTTTTTCATTGCAGCGCTACATGACGAGATGAGATGGCTCACCTCTTGAAACGCATCCGCATCAAGGGGTGAGCCAGTCTTAGTTCAAGTAATTCAACAGTTCGGGACCGAAAACCTCGCGATGCAGGCGGACCGCCGGCACGCCGGCGTCCAGCAACGCACGCCACTGCGTCTGCATGAACTCGACCGGACCGCAGAGATAGACCCCGGCATCGGCAAGGGACCAGGCCGGGAGCCCGGAAACCTCCATGCGACCTGGATGCGTCGCCGCGTCATCATCCCCGCTCGCTTCTTCATAGAAAGTCGCGGTACGCAAATTCGGCATCACTTTCCGGGCGGCGGCGATGTCCGCACGGTGCGCATGCCAGGCCTTGCCCCGCGCGGCATGAGCGAACACAATCTCGCGCGCCGGGTTGGCCTGCGCGATGCGGTTGAGGATGGCGATCATGGGCGTGATGCCGACGCCGGCCGAAAGCAGGACGATGGGCGCAGCCGACTCGGTATCCGGCGTGAAGTCGCCGAACGGGGCGGTCACCTTGATGATGCTTCCGACTCTCACATGATTGTGCAGCCAGTTCGAGACGCGGCCAGCCGGCTTGTCTCCCTCGGTGCGCTCGCGCTTGACCGAAATCCGCAGGGAGCGGGGATGCGGCGCGTCGGACAGGCTGTACTGGCGCAGTTGCGTCGTGCCGTCGTCGAAAGTGACCGAGATGCTCACATACTGCCCCGGCTTGAAGGCGGGGGCTGCGCCTCCGTCTGCGGCTTCGAAGACGAATGACCTGACATCCTCGCTCTCGGTGCGGACGTCGATCACCCGCATGTCGCGCAGCTGGCCCGGCTCGGTTCCGGCTTGCGCATACAAGGCCTTTTCCGCCTGAATCAGCGCGGCAGCAAGCTCGGAATATGCCTCATCCCAGGCCGCGATCAGCGCCGGCGTTGCCGCCTCGCCCAGCACTTCCTGTATCGCTCCGAGCAGATGGCGGCCGACGATCGGATAGTGCTCGGCCTTGATGCCGACCGATGCGTGCTTGTGCACGATCCGGCTGACCACAGGGCCGAGCGCCGCCGCATTGTCGATGTTGGCGGCGTAGGCGAACACCGCCGAGGCAAGCGATTGCTGTTGGACGCCACTCGCCTGGTTGCCCATATTGAACAGATTGGTCAGCTCAGGATGGGCCGCGAACATGTTCCGGTAGAACGTGCGCGTGATGGCAAGACCGTGTTCACGCAGTACGGGAACGCTCGCATCGATATAGGGACGGGCTGTTGCAGAAACCATTCTTCCTCCAAAATAGGCATTTAAAATGCATAATAAAGATCAAAAAAAATGCTCACTCGGTGAGCGCCGATTCACGTAGTTGCGCTGTCGTCATGCTCCTTCGACGAGCGCAGAAAATTCCGATGCATCCTGATGATTTGTTCGCCGCTCGCCCCGCGCGTCAGATCGGCCAGCGTGTAGCGGTCCATCGCCTCGTAGAATGCGCGCAGGCCCGCAGCCAGCGCCCCGCGCAGACGGCAGTCATGGCTCAAGCGGCATTGCAGCCCCTCGCAGTCGACCAGCTCGGCATCCCCTTCGAGTTCGCGCAAGACGGTCCCGATGCGCAGCGTTGATGCATCCACTCCCAGCAGAAGGCCGCCGTTGCGGCCGCGCAGCGACTGCACCCAGCCGACGCGCGCCAGCTGTCCCGCAACCTTGACCAGGTGATTGACCGGGATGTCGAATTGCCTCGCGATTTCGGCAACGGTCGCCGGTGCGCGATGCGCGTCGGCTTTCGACAGGTAGATGAGGACACGCAGACCGATGTCTGCGTAGCGGGTGATGCGCATTGTTCAAGGCATGTGTGTTCGGCAGAGGCATTCTACCAAAATACGCATTTTAAATGCATATTAACTCGAGCCCTTTTTTCCCGTGTGGGTTGATGTACAAAATGACCTGACTGACATGTTCTGGCGCGCGCAATAACGCGGCGCACAGCTGCTCGAGTCGGGTCTTCATCGTCGGGGATTCGGCGACGCAGCCATGTCGCCGCAAGGGCTGGCCGTCATGCGCGCCGGAAGAGATAAAGCCCGTTGGTCGTGGGATGAAATTCTGGAAGGGGGAAAGCGGTTCCGGTTCCACGCAGAGACTTCTTAGCGGCCGCTAAATCGGTGTTCATCCGGTCGCACGATCCACCACATTTCGCGGTCTCCATCCCACGGCCAACGGGCTTTGATCCGAATTTACCCGAGCGGGAATTGCGTGCGTTGAGGTGCCTCAATTGCTCTGGTTCACGAGAACGGCAAGCCTGAGTTGAGTATCGATTGCAATTGTTTGCTGCACTGCGATTGCAGGCATGAAGGAAAAGTGAAGCAAGCCGATAGGCCGGATTCTGTTACGGCAGGTTGCCCTGCTATGACAGCCATTCCTCTAGGCCGTGAATTACTCCACGGCTCAAGCTTCCTACCCGCACGCTCCGCGAGCAACATCAATGCGTGCCTATTTGGAATTGCTCCGAGTGGAGGTTACCGCGTTTCACCGTAACTGAATACGCTCGTCTCTGTGGCCCTGTTCCTCGCCTTATACCTGGCTTGCACCAGGCTTTCGGCGGACGGCCGTTAACCGTCACCCTGCTCTATGGAGTCCGGACCTTCCTCCCGCCGTCTTGCGACGGCCAGCGGCTGTCTGGCTTGCTTCAGACGTCATTGTATCGCAGCGGTCCGATATCAGCCGTGCCGCCCCTTTTCTGCTACGTTTATGCTTTCCCTGTACGAGGAACCGTCATGCTGAAAACCCGAACCGGCGGCCGGATACTGGTCGATGCATTGCAAACCCACGGCAACGACATCGTGTTCGGCGTGCCGGGAGAAAGCTATCTCGCGGTGCTCGACGCGCTGCATGATGCGCCGATCCGCTTCATCACCAACCGGCAGGAAGGCGGCGCGGCGTTCATGGCGGAGGCATACGGCAAGCTGACCGGCCGCCCCGGCATCTGCTTCGTCACGCGCGGGCCGGGCGCGACCAATGCCGCGATCGGCGTGCACACCGCCTATCAGGATTCGACGCCGATGATCCTGTTCGTCGGCCAGGTCGGCAATGACTTCGTCGAGCGCGAAGCCTTTCAGGAAATCGACTATCGCCGCATGTTCGGCCAGATGACGAAATGGGTGGCACAAATCGACCGCGCCGAGCGTGTGCCGGAATACGTCGCGCGCGCCTTCCAGGTCGCCACCAGTGGACGCCCCGGTCCGGTGGTGCTGGCGCTGCCGGAGGACATGCTTGCGTCGACCGCGACGGTGGCCGAGGCAAGGCCTTACCAGCCGGTGCAGGCGTCGCCGTCGACGGCGCAGATGACGCAGTTGCGCGACATGCTGGCGGCGGCGCAGCGGCCGATCGTGCTGCTTGGCGGAGGCGGCTGGAGCCGCGCAGCCTGCGATGACATCCGCCGCTTCGCCGAAGCCAACACGCTGCCGGTCGCCTGCGCGTTTCGCTTCCAGGACTTGCTCGACAACCGGCATCCGCATTACATCGGCGATGTCGGCATCGGCATCAATCCGAAGCTGGCGGCGCGCATCAAGGATGCCGATCTGATCCTCGCCATTGGTCCGCGCCTGGGCGAGATGACCACCGGCGGCTACACGCTGCTGGAAGCGCCGCAGCCGAAGCAGAAACTGATTCACGTGCATGCCGGCGCGGAGGAACTGGGCCGCGTCTATCAGGCGGACCTGATGATCAACAGCGGCATGCCGCAGATCGCCGCCGCGCTTGCTGCGATGCCGGCGATCGATACGGCGGCATGGGCAGACAGCATCGCGCAGGCACGTGCGGAACTCGCTGCATGGCAGGACGAGCCGCCGGTGTTCAAGGACGGCACCGCGAAACTGAACCTGTGGCAAGTCATGCAAACGCTGCAATCGACATTGCCGGACGACACCATCGTTACCAATGGCGCGGGCAACTTCGCCACCTGGGCGCACCGCTTCTGGCGTTATGGCGGACTCAGGACGCAACTGGCGCCGACCTCGGGCGCGATGGGCTACGGGGTGCCGGCGGCAGTCGCCGCCGCGATCGTGGAAGACAATCGCCGCACCGTCCTGAATGTTGCCGGCGACGGCGATTTCCTGATGACCGGGCAGGAGCTCGCGACCGCCGTGCAGTACCGCGCCACGGTCCTGTTCATCGTGTTCAACAACAGTGCCTACGGCACGATCCGCATGCACCAGGAGCGCGACTATCCCGCCCGCGTGTACGGCACGACGTTGCGCAATCCCGACTTCGCCGCGCTGGCGCGGGCCTGCGGCGCGCATGGCGAAGCGGTCGAAGACACCGCCGCATTCGCGCCGGCATTGCAGCGGGCGCGGCAGCACATGCACGCGACCGGGCTGCCCGCCCTGATCGAATTGCGCTACGACGCGAATCTGATCACGCCGAATGCGACGCTGGAGGTGATCCGGCATGCGGCGCAACGTGCTGCATCGGCGATGCATCAAGACGGCGGCAAGGAGGCTTGATGTCCGACCAGCAACAATACACACATTGTTACAAGGATTTCGCGCAAGACATGGCGAAGCAGGCGCTTTTGTTCTTTAATGAAAGCAAGGGAAAGCAAAACAAGCAGCCAAGGAGCACGCCATGAACAGGCCCATTGCCTTCGCCATCGCGTTTGTCATGCTGGCATGTGCCGCGCCGGCCATGGCGCACGGCAGCGTGCAGTGGTCGGTGACCGTCGGCACGCCGGGCTACTACGGTCCGCCGCCGGCTGTTGTCTATCCGCCGCCGGCCGTGGTGTATCCGCAATCATCCCCCTTCTACTACGGCACGCCGCCCTCCGCGTTCTACCCGCCGCCACCGATCTACGTGCAACCGCCAGCGGTGATCTATGTCCCGCAACGGCCCCATGATTGGGGACGCGGTACCTGGGAACATCGCGGTCACGACCGGTGGCATGGACACAATGACTGGAACCGCGGCCGCAGCAATCCGCAGCCGCACTGGGGATATCGCGATCAACGCCGCTAGATTTGCCGCAAGTTCTGGAGCGGCAATGACAGCCGCCTGCCATCACGCTGGCGAGGGATGCCGGGGTTGGCATCGTCGCTTGCCGCGTTCTTCCGTTTGATGCGGATGCCACCTTCCGGAGCGGTAGTGACGTACTGGCTTTTCAGGTCGGCGATGAAGCCTTCGATGAAGCGGGGTCTGGTTTGCAAATTGTTTGGTGGGGTTGCCATCAAGCCTCCCTTAGTCTATTTGTAGGCTCGATGGTTGAGCCAAACTTGATTCGCGAATACCAAATCCTGATATACAAACCAACAATAAATATCATGCCGACGCAGACAAAAGTGAAATGCGCAATTCCGAAAATGTTTGACACGACGCCCTGATCCCGCCAGCTACTCCCATCCGCGACTGGCCATATCAATGCAAGTCCGATAAAGCCGGCAAGGACCAAAGTAAAGATAACCAGTTTGATATCTGACAGGTGTCGCAGATACTTGCCTTCGACACATTGCTGCTTGCGCAGCAGCCACCCGACATACGCAAACACCGGCGATACGGCCCAAAACACCGCATAGTAAAACCGCACCCATTCCGTCGCACCCGGAATCTTGCCGATGTTGTCCAGCATGGGAATGAACTGCGACATAAAGTCGGCAAACGCCTGCGCTCCCTGAAGAGCCGCGATGTCGCGCGTCACAAATACCGACATGCCGACCACGAAACCCAGCCACAGCCAGAGAACTAGCCAATTCAGTTGCTTGTAATTGAGTCTGTTCATGTCGTTGTTCTCCTGTGGCCGCCATTGGCAGACGCGAATATGGATGTTGTGCCGCACTTCAGCATGTATGGCTGGCGGCATGATGGTCCGCTCCTGCCGTTATCCGATCAACGCGGGCTGGGACCGCGATCCGGATGCAAGCCCAGCGCGATCTCGATGAAGTCGCCCAGCCGGCGGCGCGTCACATTCGTGCAATTGCCGGCGAATGCCGCCCTTCTCATATCCCGAACCACGATGAAAGGTTTGTCCGGCACGAACTGCCGCATGAAATTTCGCCGCAAGGCGATCACTTCGCCGGTTCGCATATCGACCACCATCGTTTCCGACCCGGTGATGCCGAGGCGGAGGTCTTCCGGCGAACGGGTGATCTCCCGCCACACATAGCCGTACTGCGCCCTGGACTCGTTCGTCGGCGTAACGATGGGGCGTTGCTCTCCGTACTTGTCGTTGTATGCCTGCTGACAGTCATAGTCATAGCGCGAGCAGCCAGATTTTGGTCCGGGCGTGCGCCGCACCATCAACACTTCCCTGCCATTGATCAAGGTAACCCGTGTCGAGGGCGGCAACGCCTCGTATTCGAATCGCATGAGTCGGGCATCGGGATACTTCTTCTGCTCATCTACGGTCAGCGGCCGCTCCACAAAGAGAGGTTGGCTGGACCGTTTGATTTCAAAAAAACCCCATTCACGCAACGAGTATTCCTCGCCCGACTCGGCAATGAATTTGTATGTCGTGAATCCATTGTCATCCGTCGTCAAGGTCAAATGATGTGGCTTGCCCGGTGCTCGATTCTGGGATGCGCTGAAATACTGACGCCCTCCTCTGTACTTCACATCCACCAGCGTCTGATCGGCAAAATAGCTGCTCTTCGCCTCGATCCAGTACATGTCAAACAGATAGGCGTTATCGATGTAGACCTGACGCGGCCGCAGGTTGATGACGGATACCGGCTGCTGGTCATCGCTGATTTTCCTGTAATAGAACTCCCCGGCCTCCTTCTCGCACAAATGATCGAACCAGGCGCTGGCGACCGGATCGGTTCCTGTGGCCCGCCCGTTCTTCAAGTCGAAATCCTGCGGCCTCGCCGGCGTGACCGGTTCCGGCCATGCCGGCTCCTTGGCATGCGCGTGCGGCCATACGGCGGGAGGAACGTAATCGCGGCAGCTTATCTGGTTGCGCGCATCCGATTGCAGAAATCCGCGCCGCTTCGGGTCGCGCGGCGGATACGGCGGCGGTGGCGGCTTGATGTAGCTCGAATCGATCGCCGGATCGGCAGTACACCCCGGCGGCAACTGGCTTTCGAAATAGGCCTTGTCGAAATAGCCGGAAGCGGCATGCGCGACATTGCCATGCAATTGTGCGATCGCAATCAGCAGCGCCGATAGCACGGCTGGTCGGATCGCAAAGCCCAGCGTTCTCATAAACTCACCCACCTCATTCATCCGCTTCATCCTCCATGAGAAATCCCCTGTCCGCACGCAGGCGGTTTTTCCGATCTGCCGGATTGCCGGGCAGCGCCAGCGACCTTTGAATCACCCTGGCTTTCCCAGCCACTTTCGCCCTCCGCACACCACCTCGGCCACAATCCCTTATTACAAAAACTCATATGGATATGGAGAATCAATCGTTTTAAAATGATGGTCGATCGATTTTAATGCTTACAGTCAACATTTTCCCCTGTTCGGCGATCCGCGCCGGCCTTCCATTCAAAAGAAATCCCATGCTGAGAAGAAAATTTTCCTTCGCTGCCGCCCTGCTGGCGGGCAGTCTTGCCGTTTCCCTGCCGTCCGTCGCACTGGCCGGCGCACCCGGTGCCGCTGCGGCGGCCGGTTCCTCGCCATTGCTGAAAGCCGAGGACCTGAAATCGCTGCTCGGCCAGCCCGACGTGCGCGTGCTCGACATCCGTGCCGAGAAGGACTATTTGGCCGGGCATATCCCGGGCGCGATCAACACGCCCTATGCAGCCTACCGTGGTCCGAAAGACAACGCGGGCTCGCTGGTGGCGGAAAGCAAGCTGACCGAAGTGCTGCGCCAGGCCGGCATCGACACCAACACCCGCGTGATCGTTGCCCATGCCGGCAGCGACCATACCGACTTCGGTGCTGCCGCCCGCGTTTACTGGACGCTGAAGGCGGGCGGCCTGACCCGCCTGTCGGTGCTGGATGGCGGCACGCTGGGTTGGAAAACCGCCGGCGGCGCGCTCGACACTGTCGCGCCCAAGGTCAATCCCAGCCAGTTCAGCTACCACTACAACAAGGCCATGATCGCCGACACCGAGGAAGTGGCGACTGCCGTCAAATCCGGCAAGGCACCGTTGCTGCTCGACGCCCGTCCGCTCGACTTCTTCAAGGGTGAACAACGGGTTGATGCGGCGGCGCGCTACGGCACGCTGCCGGGTGCGCAAACCCTGGATAACGCGAGCTTCTTCAACGCGGACAAGAAGACCTTGAAGCCGGCCGGCGAACTGCTGCAGATCGTGCAACAAGCCAATCTGGCAAACAAGCCGGCCGTGTCGTTCTGCAATACCGGCCACTGGGCCGCGACGAACTGGTTCGTGCTGTCCGAGCTGGCCGGAAACAAGGAGGTCAAGCTGTATCCGGAATCGGTGGTCGAATGGAGCAAGACCGATCTGCCGATGGATAATCAGCCGTCCCGCGTTACTGCCCTCGTGCAGGATGCCAAGCGCTCGCTGAAGAAATAAGGATCGGATCATGCGTTTCCTGACGCGCCTGGCGCTCGTCGCCGGCGGGCTGGCGATCGTGTTCGCCGTGACGCTGGTCGGAGGTCTGCGGCAGGGCTTGCTGGCTCTGCTCGGCATCGGTTTCGGCGCGGTATTGCAAGGCGCCCGCTTCGGCTTCACCACCGGCTGGCGCAATTACATCGAAAACCGCGACCCGCAAGGCTTGTGGGCCCAGATGCTGCTGCTGGTGCTGGCGGCCGCTCTCACGCTGCCGCTCATCGCCGGCAACCCCGGCGAGCTGGTCGGTGCGGTCGCGCCGCTGACCTTCAGTCTGGTGCTGGGCGCATTTCTGTTCGGCGCGGCGATGCAGCTGGCCGACGGCTGCGGCTCCGGCACGCTGTACAAGGCCGGTGCCGGTGCGCCGATCTCGTTCGCAGTGCTGCCCACCTTCGCCATCGGCAGTTTCCTCGGCGCATCGCACCAGCCGGCCTGGGTGGCGCTCGGCGGCTTGCCGCCGGTCGACATGCTGCAATTCGGCTGGCCGGTTGCGCTGGCCATCACCGTGGCAGGCTGCGGCCTTGTTGCGTGGCTGGCGGCGCGTGGCGCGCGCAAGCATCGCGCCATGAATGCCGGCACGGAACAGCCGGCCGCGACCGGCTGGGCCAAACGCTGGTGGATAGGCGCGATCCTGCTCGCCATCCTGTATGTGCTGCATCTGATCGTGGCCGGACAGCCATGGGGCATCGTCTACGGCATCGGCCTGTGGGGCGCGAAGGCGGCAGCCGCAACGGGCTGGAGTCCGGTTGGCGACGCCTTCTGGGGCGCGGCACCGCACGCCCAGCGCCTGGTCGATCCCATCCTGGCCGACATCACCTCGGTCACCAATATCGGCCTCATCTTCGGCGCGCTGGCCGCATCGCGCTGGAATGGTCCGGCGGATATCCGCATCCCGCCGGCCAGGCGCCTGCTGGCGGCCGCTGTTGCCGGCCTGGTCATGGGCTACAGCTCGCGCATGGCTTTCGGCTGCAATGTCGGTGCCTTCCTTGACGGCATCGCTTCGGCCAGCGTGCATGGCTGGGTATGGTTCGCACTGGCCTTTGCCGGATCGCTGCTTGGCGTGCGCGTGCGCCAGCGCGTCAGCGCCTGATGGAGAAAAGCATGACTAGCAAACGCATTTTCGGTTTGATCACCGCGCTGTTCTGGCTGCTGTTTGCAGGGCTGATCGCCCTCGACAGCACGCACGCCGACGGCAGCCGGGTCGAGCCTCCCCTGATTGCGCTCGGCAGCGGCCAGGCTGCCAGCGGGGGACATTGTTCGGGACGGTGATTCCGTCGTCCCATCTGGTGGTGTCGCGGCTCCTGTCTGCGGCACCCCGTCTTCAGTAGTTCACCGAACGCATTTCATCAACAAGCGGGCGCGGATTCGCGTCGGATGCAGCAAGGCAGCAACGTAGATACCGTGCTATCGAAAAGCTTATCAATCAAGTCGCGCAACAGAAAACGGTCGCCCATCACCTGTGTCGGTTGCAGTTCGAAGCCGATATCGATCGTTTTCCAATCCGCCTCCTGCTCGAAATGCTGGATCGCTTCCTCTACCAGCCTGTCAATCGCAACCGCCAAAAACCTCCCGCGCTGACGAATTCCAGCCTTGCCCCTCTTTTCGGGGGCGAGCTGAAACGCCCGTTGCTCTTTGTCGTTCGACAACGCATCGGACGCCGCCGGAATTTCCACCGCGCCATGGAACCCGTGGCACCGATCCCGCCACACATGCGCAGTGTACGTTGCCGCAAATTCACCTTCGATCAAAGCGTTTTAATAATGAAGTCATTCATCAACTTGAACATTTTCTCGCGCGTTTCTGGCGGCACTGCAAGCATTCGCGAGGACGAGGGGCGTCTGTCCACTCCCACCCCGGAACCCCAGCCGACAGGCCCCCGCCTCTTTGCTCGAAAAGCCTTGCGCAATCCATTCTTGCAGGGCAACAAATTGTCATCGCCGTCCATGAAAATGACTGCCGCTGTCCTTTTGAGCGCCGACCGTGGTTTCGCCGCGCTTCGCGATGAAGCTCGACGACAACAGCTGATTGCGCAGCTTGAGGCCGGGACGATAGAAGCGAGAAAGGTGGTAGGGAATCATCCGCTGCGCCAGATGACGACTGCCTTGATGGGACTAGGAATGAACGATCCATCTAAAAGCGATCCATCCAAACCACACGCTCCAAATGCCGACTTCTTCGCACGCTATCCGCAATACGCGGGATTCGGACAGCGTGCACGCCAACTACTCTCAACCGTGATCACGGCAGAAATGACTTTCCAATCGCTGGGCGATGCGAGCGGACATACAAACCCCTTTTCGGCGGAGCAAAGGCAGAGGATTGCAGAGCTGATCGATGAGGCTGCAACCTTGGCAAACGAGGTCCATGCCGCCCTGAACCGCCATCCGGAGCTTGCCCATGCAGACGCGGCGATGGGTAGCAGGTCAGGAGAAAAGCTGGGAAGCCTCGGCGACAAGAAAGGCTGGGATGCCATCAAAGACCTCGGGCAATACGGCACAGCGAAGTTGCTGAGGGAAGAAGTCACCCGCCAAACCAGGAAGTTCTTCACGGCCGACCATATGCAAAAGAAATTCGGCGACTGGCCGCGGCGTTCCCCACCATCGCCCCAGGCAACTTCGTCGGGCTCATCGAGAGCGACATTCACGCAGCTTCCAGTCCCGATTTCCAGTGCAGGCAACTCCGCCGCGCAGGACGCGGGCAGGTATTTGTTCGGCGAAGGCGGCTTCGACGGTGCGTGGGAGGTCGCGAAAGACAAGGTCGATCAGGAGCACACGCAACAACCAAAATAAGCAGGGGGCGACTCGTCGCGACGGTCGCCTCTGCGCTCCCGCCATGCGCACAACACCGGTCACGCAAACTTCGTGAAGTCCGGCTTGCGCTTCTCAAAGAAGGCAGCAAACGCTTCCTTCGCCTCCTGCGCGCTCAGCATCTCGCCGAAGTGCTTGTTCTCTTCCATCATGCGGGCATGGATTGCCTCGGCTTGCGCGGCTCTCATCAGACGCTTGGTCGTGCGCAGCGACGATGCCGGCAATGCAACCAGCCTGGCGGCCTGGCCTTGCACATAGGCGGGCAGCTCCGCCACCGGCACGACCCTGCTGACCAGTCCCATCTCGTACGCTTCCTGCGCGGAGAACGCTTCGCCAAGCAGCAGTTTTTCCGCCGCGCGCGGGTAGCCGACCATCTGCGGAAACAACATGCTGGAGGCGAATTCGGGGCACAGGCCGAGCTGGGTGAACGGCATCGAGAACTTTGCATTGTCCGCCGCATACACGAGGTCGCAGTGCATCAGCAGCGTGGTGCCGATGCCGACCGCCGCGCCGGCCACACCCGCAACGACGGGCTTGGTCGCCGTGCTGAGGGCGCGCATGAATTGCGCAACCGGCCGGTCGCCGCTGATGGTCGGAGGGCTTTTCATGAAGTCCTCGAGGTCGTTGCCGGCCGTGAAAATTTCCGGCTTGCCGAGGATGATGATGGCGCGCACTGCCGCGTCGCTTTCGGCATCCTTCAACGCATCGGCCATCATCTGGTACATCGCCGAGGTGATCGCGTTCTTCTTGTCGGGGCGGTTGAACTCGATGGTGAGAATGCCGTTGGCCTTGCCGGTGGTGATGTCCATGTTGTCTCCTTGTGAAATGTATGTTGATCGTCAGGCGATGCTGCGAGTCGCCGATTGTTCAGATTGTGCGGGATGTTCGATTCTCGCGTGTTGATCGAGCCAATCCAGCGCCTGCTGCCACAACGTGGTCTTGAATTGCGGGCGGAAGAAGCCGAAGTGGCCGATGCGTTTGGCGTTCACGTCGGCAGGCCTGATGTAGCGGCGCTCCATCGGCGCGTTCTTGTAGCAGTCGTGCAGGCTGTCGATGCTGCGCCGGCTCATCATCTCGTCGTCGGTGAAGCTCATGCTGAGCAGCGGCACGCTGATGCGCTCGAAGCCGGCGCGCAGCGGCTTGCCGCTGTCGTCCACCATGTAGTGCGGACTCTTGCACCAGCGCGCCCATTGGTAGATCACCCCCCTGGGCAGATCACCGATCTTGCGCACGCGCCTGCCGGGGAAGTAGCCGAACAGCCGCGTGTACACCGGCACCGCGAAATACCACAGGAACCAGACGAAGCGCCTCAACTGCGGCGCGTTGTCGCGCCAGTAGCCGCTGCCGGCGGCAACGGTGAGGATGCCGTCGATCAGTTGCGTGTCATGCAGCAGGCCCGGCAACTGGCCGCCGAGAGAATGGCCGACGATAAAGAGCGGCACATCGGGTTGCCATCCTTTCGCAGCATGCAGCGCGGCGTTGTAATCGCGCTCGCCCCAGTCGTACAGGTCGGCCTTGAAGCCGCGCAGCGAATGCCGGTATTCGGGTGGCGTCGATTGCCCCATGCCGCGATAGTCGAAGGTCAGCACCGCCATGCCCTGCTCGGCGAGGAACTGCGCGAACGGGATGTAGAAGTCCTGTTTGACGCCCATCGCAGCGGGCAGCACGACGACGGCTTTCGCCTTGCCTTGCGGAGCGAAGCGCGTGCCGGTCAGCGTTGCGCCGTCGCTCGTGTTGAATCTGATTGTCTCCATGTCCTCCTCCAAACAAAAAAACCGCACAGCTTGTGGCCGTACGGTTTTTTGAATTTCCAGAGCAAGCCTGCTTTTGTTTACATGCGCTCGAAAATACCCGCCGCGCCCATGCCGGTGCCGACGCACATCGTCACCATGCCGTACTTCAGATTCTTGCGGCGCAGCGCGTGCACGACGGTGGCGGCACGAATCGCGCCGGTTGCGCCGAGCGGATGACCGAGCGCGATCGCACCGCCCATCGGATTGACCTTGGCCGGGTCGAGTCCGAGGTCCTGGATCACTGCCAGCGATTGCGCGGCGAACGCTTCGTTCAGTTCGAACCAGTCGATCTGATCCTGCGTGATACCGGCGGCGCGGCAGGCGGCAGGAATCGCTTCCTTCGGACCGATGCCCATGATTTCCGGCGGCACGCCGCGCACCGCGAACGAGGAGAATTTCGCCAACGGCGTCAGATTGAATTGCTTCAGGATTTTTTCGCTGACCAGGATCAATGCGCCTGCGCCATCGGAAGTCTGCGAGCTGTTACCTGCCGTGACGCTGCCCTTGGCGGCGAACACGGGTTTGAGTTTCGCCAAGCCTTCGAGGCTGGTATCGGGGCGCGCACCTTCATCCCTGTTGACGGTACGGGTCTTGATATCGACCTGGCCGGTTGCCAGATTGGGGAAGCGTTCGACGATCTCGACCGATGTCGTTTCATCGTTGAATTCGCCGGCCTCTTGCGCGGCAATGGCTTTGCGGTGCGATTCCAGAGAGAACTGGTCCTGCGCTTCGCGCGACACCTTCCACTGCTGCGCGACCTTCTCGGCAGTCAGTCCCATGCCGTAGGCCATGCCGATGTTTTCATCCTTGAAGATGCCCATGTTCATCGATGGATGGTGTCCCATCATCGGCACCATCGACATCGACTCGGCACCGGCGGCGATCATCACATCGGCCTGGCCGACGCGGATGCGGTCTGCTGCCATCGCCACCGCCGTGATGCCGGATGCGCAATAGCGGTTGACGGTCACACCGCCGATCGACTTCGGCAGGCCTGCCAGCAGCACCGCCATGCGGGCGAGGTTCAAGCCCTGCTCCGCTTCCGGGAAGGAACAGCCGACAATCGCGTCTTCGATCAGATTCGGATCGAGGTTCGGCACTTGCGACACAGCGGACTGGATCGCGCGCACCAGAAGGTCGTCCGGACGAACATTCTTGAACATGCCGCGCGGCGCCTTGCCGATCGGGGTGCGAGTAGCGGCAACGATGTAAGCGTCTTGAAGTTGTTTGGTCATTTTCTGCTCCTGGTCCGGTTAGTTGCGGACGGGTTTGCCGGTCTGCATCATGCCCATGATGCGCTCTTGCGTTTTCGGATTGTTCAGCAGCTCCATGAAAGCCTTGCGCTCGAGGTCGAGCAGCCATTGCTCGTTGACCAGGCTGCCTTGCTCGATGTCGCCGCCACTGACGATCTCGGCGATCAGCGAAGCGATCTTGAAGTCGTGCGCCGAGATGAAGCCGCCATCGCGCATGTTGACCAGTTGCGCCTTGATGGTCGCCAGACCGTAGCGGCCGGTGACCGGCACCAGCTTGCGCTGCGGGGCGCGATAGCCGGCGTCGAACAGCGCGCGTGCTTCCACCTTGGCGACATGCAGCAATTCGTAGGGATTGAACACGATGGTGTCGGTCGGCTTCAGGTAGCCCATCTGCTGCGCTTCCAGCGCCGACTTCGACACCGCGGCAGTGGCCGCGTTGGTGAAGTAGACCTTCAGGAATTGCAGGATGTCGTTGCCCTTCGCGTCGTTGGCGGCGCGCACTGCAGCCTCCTTCAGGCCGCCGCCTGCCGGCACGAGGCCGACGCCGACTTCGACCAGGCCGATGTAGGACTCGATCGATGCCACGCGCTTGGCCGCGTGCAGCATCAGCTCGCAACCGCCGCCCAGTGCGAGGCCGGCAACCGCAGCCACGACCGGCACGTTCGCATACTTGAGTCCCTGCAGCGCATTCTGCAGTTTCGCAACTTCCGGCTCGATCGCCTTCACGCCGCCGGACATGAACACCGGCAGCATGGATTGCAGGTCGGCACCGGCCGAGAATGCACCGCCGTCGGCCGCATTGGCGTTCCAGAGCACGAGCCCCTTGAAATTCTTTTCCGCTTCGTCGATCGCCTTTGCCAGACCGTTGATCACGCCCTGGCCGATCACGCCCATCTTGGTCTTGAGCGACAGAATCAGCACGTCGTCGTTCTGATGCCAGATGCGCACGGACTCGTCTTCAAGAATGGTCGTGCCTGCAGTCGCGCCGTTTGCGACGTTATCGCCGAGCACGGCAGCGCGGAATGCCTGACGCTGATATACCGGCAGATCGGAGCGCGGCACATAGGACTTCTTCGCCGGCGACCACGAACCGTCCGGCGTATGCACGGCATCGCGGCCGTCGAACACCCATTGCGGCAGCGGCGCGTTGCACAATGCCTTGCCCGCTTCGATGTCTTCCTGCACCCATGTCGCCACCTGCTGCCAGCCGGCGGCTTGCCAGTTTTCGAACGGGCCGGTCTTCCAGCCGAAGCCCCAGCGCAACGCGAAATCGATATCGCGCGCATTGTCGGCGATGGATTCGAGATGCACGGCGATGTAGTGGAATGCATCGCGGAAGATCGCCCACAGGAATTGCGCCTGCGGATTGGTCGAATCGCGCAGCGCCTTCATGCGCTTGGCCGGGTCTTTTTCCTTCAGGATGCGAGCGATGATGTCGTCCGCTTTCTTGCCGGCGGCGACATACGTGCCGGTGGCCGGATCGAAGCGCTGAATGTCCTTGCCGACTTTCTTGTAGAAACCGCCGCCGGCTTTCTGTCCGAGCGCACCCGCACCAATCAGTTTCGCCAGCGTATCCGGCGTCTTGTAGACGGGGAAGAACGGATCGTTCTGCAGATTGTCCTGCATGGTCTTGATCACGTGGCCCATCGTGTCGAGGCCGACCACGTCCGCCGTGCGGAATGTGCCGGACTTCGCGCGCCCCAGCTTGGCACCGGTCAGGTCATCGACCACGTCATAGGACAGGCCGAATTTTTCCGCTTCATGAATGGTTGCCAGCATGCCGAAGATGCCGACACGGTTGGCGATGAAGTTCGGCGTATCTTTTGCACGCACCACGCCTTTGCCCAGCGTCGTGGTGAGGAAGCCTTCGAGCTGATCGAGAATTTCCGGGCGGGTCGAGACGGTCGGGATCAATTCCACCAGATGCATGTAGCGCGGCGGATTGAAGAAGTGCACGCCGCAGAAGCGCGCCTGCAGGTCGACGTCGAAGCCTTCGGACAATGCCGTGATCGACAGGCCGGAGGTGTTGGAAGCGAAGATCGCGTTCGGCGCGATGTGCGGCGCGACTTTCTTGTACAGGTCGTGCTTCCAGTCCATTCGCTCGGCAATCGCCTCGATGATCAGGTCGCAGCCTTTCAATACATCGAGATTGTCTTCGTAGTTGGCGACTTCGATCAGCGCGGCGTCATCCTTGTTACCGAGCGGCGCAGGGCTGAGCTTTTTCAGGTTGTCGATGGCACGCAAGACGATGCCGTTCTTCGGACCTTCCTTGGCAGGCAGGTCGAACAGCACGACGGGCACTTTTGCATTCACGCAGTGGGCGGCGATCTGCGCACCCATCACGCCTGCGCCGAGCACGGCGACTTTTTTGACGATGAAGTTGGACATGGGATTATTCCTTTAAATTCGGAGCGAATATTCCCTCCCCTTCAAGGGGAGGGTTAGGGTGGGAATGGGTTTTCTTTCAGCGCGACTGAAACCCATCCCCCACCCAACCTCCCCCTTGAAGGGGGAGGAGCGGAACAACAGGAAGTTGCGTACTTCTTAGAACAAATCCGCTTCCAGCGCCATCAGGCTTGCCGATCCCGAACGCGCCTGGCGAATCAGCATCGCGGTTTCCGGCAACAGGCGTGCAAAGTAGAAACGCGCGGTTGCCAGCTTTGCCTTGTAGAAGCTGTCGCCGGCATCCTGCTTCGCCAGCGCAATCTTCGCCATTTGCGCGAAGAAGTAGGCGAACACCAGGTGACCGGCCACGCGCAGGTAAGGCACGGCAGCCGCGCCGACCTCGTCCTGGTTCTGGAATGCCTTCATGCCGATTTCCATCGTCAGCTTGGTGACCTTGTCGCCGATGTCGGCCAGCGGCGTGATGAATTCGGACATCGCTTCATCGGTGCCGTTCTCTTCGACGAATGCCTGCACCTTCGCGCCGAACTTGCGCAGCTTCGCGCCGTTGTCCATCAGGATCTTGCGGCCCAGCAGGTCGAGCGACTGGATGGTGTTGGTGCCTTCGTAAATCATGTTGATGCGGGCATCGCGCACGTATTGCTCCATGCCCCATTCGGAGATGTAGCCGTGGCCACCGAATACCTGCATCGCTTCCGATGTGGAGATCCAGCCGTTGTCCGTCAGGAAGGACTTGATGATCGGCGTCAGCAGCGCGACTTCGTCGGCCGCATCCTTGCGCACCTCTTCATCCGGGTGGTTCAGTTCCTTGTCGATCTGCAGTGCCACGTACGAGCTGAATGCGCGGCCGCCTTCGGCATAGGCTCTTGCGGTCAACAGCATGCGACGCACATCCGGGTGCACGATGATCGGATCGGCGGCCTTGTCCGGTGCCTTCACGCCGGAGAGGCTGCGCATCTGCAGACGATCCTTCGCGTACAGCACGGCGTTTTGATAAGCGACTTCAGTCAGGCCGAGCGATTGCATGCCGACGCCAAGACGCGCCGCATTCATCATCACGAACATCGCGTTCAAGCCCTTGTTCGGTTCGCCGATCAGCCAGCCAGTCGCACCGTCCAGATTCATCTGGCAAGTCGAGTTGCCGTGGATGCCCATCTTTTCTTCGATCGCGCCGCAGAAAATGGTGTTGCGCTCGCCCGGCGTGCCGTCCGCCTTCGGCAGGAATTTCGGCACCAGGAACAGCGAGATACCCTTGGTTCCCGTCGGTGCATCCGGCAGGCGTGCCAGCACGAGGTGAATGATGTTGCCCGACATTTCATGCTCGCCGGCAGAGATGAAAATCTTGCCGCCGGTGATCTTGTAGGAGCCATCCGCCTGCGGTTCCGCCTTCGAGCGCAGCATGCCCAGATCGGTGCCGCAGTGCGGTTCGGTCAGGCACATGGTGCCGGTCCATTCGCCGGACACCAGTTTCGGCAAATACAGGGCTTTCTGTTCCTCCGTGCCATGCGCATGCAGGCACTCGTACGCGCCGTGCGACAGGCCGGGGTACATGGTCCATGCCTGGTTGGCCGAATTCAGCATTTCGTAGAACGAATTGTTCAGCACGATCGGCAGACCCTGGCCGCCATATTCCGGATCGGCGGACAGTGAGGGCCAGCCGGCTTCGACGTACTGCCGATACGCTTCCGTGAAGCCCTTCGGGGTCTGCACGACGTGCGTTTCCTTGTCGAGACGGCAGCCCTCGCGGTCACCCGAATGGTTCAGAGGGAACACGACTTGCGAGGTGAACTTGCCGCCTTCATCCAGCACCTGGTTGATGATGTCGGCGTCGACTTCCGCGTGCGCCGGCAATTGCTTCAGCTCTTCCTCGACGTTCAGCAGTTCGTGCAGCACGAACTGCATGTCACGCAGCGGAGCGATGTATTGACCCATGATTTTCTCCCGAAACTAGACGAATTGAATAAACACGAATTTGATAAACGATCAGGCGGTCTTTCTTGCAGCAGATTTGCCACCTTGCTTTGCGGCCTGTTTCGGTTGCGGCTCCTGCTGCGCAATCTGATATGCCGCGAGCAGGCGTTCAAACCCGACTTCCGCGCGGCTCACGCTACCCGGCATCTTCAGGAAGCGGGCATCGTGATGCAGCGCCAGGATCAGGCCGTACATCTCGAACACCACCTGGTCCGGATCGGCGTCGGCACGCAAGTGTTCCATCTCGATCGCCTGCTTCACGCAACGCAGCAGCGCGGACTTCCACGCGCGCACCATGGTCGCCAGTTCCTCGCGCACCGCACCCGGCCGGTCATCGTACTCCACCGCGCCGCTGATGTAGATGCAGCCGGACGCGATCTCGACCGACACGCGCTTGATCCAGCGCGCGAACATCGCCTGCAAGCGCGGCAGGCCGCGCGGTTCTTTCATGCTTGGATAAAACACCTCTTGCTCGAAGTGATGGTGATAGAGCTTCACCACCTCGATCTGCAAATCCTCGCGCGAACCGAAGTGGGCGAACACGCCGGATTTGCTCATGTTCATCTTGTCGGCCAGCAAGCCGATCGTCAGTCCTTCGAGGCCATCGCGGCTCGCAAGGTCGAGTGCCACATCGAGAATGGCGGCACGTGTCAGCTCGCCTTTGCGCATGAATTTCGGTGTTGAATCGTTGGAATGGGTAGCCACAGCAATCGTCCTGTCAATGAATCTGGAACTCGTCAAGTATCAGCGCCCACAGCATATTCGAACGCTCGTACTATTATCCACCAGATTGCAAAAGTCAAACAGGAACTTAGAGAGAAGATTCTATTTGTGCCATGCGGAAAACCAGAGGAAAACCGCAGCGAGTGCGCGGCTTTTGCCGGCTTCCGGGAAGGGCTTTTCAGGAGTGCGACTTGTCGATCAGGCGGCGATCGCGCTTGGTGGGACGTCCCTTGATGTCGGAGGCGGGTTCGCGGAAGTAACGGTTGCGCTCCGCCTGCTGCTGGCGCTTGGCGATGCTGTTTTCGGTTTCGGCGTAGAGGGTCTGCGCAATCGCTGCCGAGCCGCGCTTGTCGGCAATGCCCTGCACCACGACCTCCCATTCGGTGGAGCCGTTATCGATTTGCAGGGTATCGCCCGCCTTGACGCTGCGCGCGGGTTTGACGCGTTCGCCATTCAATCGCACCTTGCCGCCGTCCACGGCATCCGTCGCCAGCGAGCGCGTCTTGAAGAATCGTGCGGCCCAAAGCCATTTGTCGATACGAACGGAGTCACTCATGATTGCACACAGTCTGCAAATGGATATTGTAGACGCCGTCCGTGCGCCAAGGGCCCTGCGCGGACGAAGAATGGCCGGAGACAGTCAAACCCGGTAACGCCGGATTGCCAGGCCCGCAGCGACGCCCAGCAGCGCGGCGGTACCGGTCACGAACAGCGCATCGCGCCACAGTCCGCTCGATGCGACCAGCATGGCGATGATCGGCGGTCCGATGAAAGAACCCAGATTGCCGCATTGCATGAACAACCCCTGAAGGGTCGCGATCTGCTTCGGCGTGCGCGACAGGGTGGCTGATGCCGACAGCACGGAAGCCGGCATCAGACCGCCAACGAACGAGAGCGTGAGGCACAGGGCATAGCGCACGATGTCGGGAAATACATCAAGAAAAATTCCGGCGCCCGACAGTCCGGTCACGATGCTTGCCGCCAGAATCAGATTGCCGCGGCGATATCCCCGCTGCAGCAATTTGCCGCCGAGCAGATTGCCGGGCACGTTCACCAGCACCATGAAGCAGGACAGCAGCGATACCGCCAGTGCGCCGAAACCGCGCTGCTCGCGCAGGAAGGTCGGCAACCAGATGATCAGGGCGAAGTGCTGGACCGTCCAGCATCCCATCGCAAAGGCCAGCAGCCAGGGCGCCGGTTGCGCGAGTGCCTCCTTCGCCGTCGCCAGCATGCCGGTCTCCGCGTTGGCCGGCGCGGGGACGTGATAGGCATGCCGGGACCGGTAGATGGCCAGCGCGGCCAGCGCGATCACCGCCAGCGTCAGCATCCATACGGCGCGCCAGCCATCCAGGTGCATCATCAGCGGCGCGGCCAGCATGACCAGCCCGACACCACCGGGCATGTATGCGCTCCACATGCTGAGGGCGAAACGGCGGTCCTTCGGATCGCTGGCTGCGGTCAGCAAGGCGGGAGCCGACACTGCCACCGAGACCATGCCAGCGCCTTCGGCAAAGCGCGAGATCAGCAGGCCGGTTTCGCCGCTGGCAAAGAACGCGCCGAGGGTGCCAGCCGCACTGACTCCCAGTCCGAAAAAGCACATGCGCAATGCGCCGACGCGATCGCCCGCCAGACCGAACAGCAATGCCGTCGTCACCGCCAGCATGTTGATCATGGACGACACCCAACCCGCCGTCACCATCGACATGCCGAACTCCGCACGCAGCTGCGGCATCACGATGGAGACCTTGCCGACATTCATCGCAACCGCGACGCCGCACAGAACCGCCGCCAGCACAGCGTACCAGTTCGTCGCAAGCGCAGCGCGCGGGGCGGGGGAATTTACGGAAGTGGAATGAGCGGCGTGTTGTGCGAGGTTTTTCAATTTGCGACTGAGCGTGACGGGAACAATGTGCGGTCTTGCAAGAGACCGTCATTATCCGTCAACGTCCGCGTCATCGCATGGCACACACATCAATGATCAAATTGGCAATGCAGGTCTGCATTGCACATGAGGGAGTGGGGAAGATTTTTTGTGGCTTTCAGGCCTTGTCGCGAAGCGTCATCATGCTTGCATCACGCCTACGACCCGCTGCGCAAGCCCGTGGGGCAGACGCAGCGGATATTCGAACCGGTGGTTACGCGGTCTTGCGCGGTGCCGATGCTGCCGTTACCACGACTTCAATCAGCTTCTTCGGCGACGCGAGCTGCGCCTGCACCGTCGCGCGCGGCGGCGTATTGCCGGGTGCCACCCAGGCGTCCCACACCTCGTTCATCTGCGAGAACAGGGACATGTCGGAGATGTAGATCTGGCATTGCAGGATGCGGCTCTTGTCGCTGCCCTTCTCCGCCAGCAGGCGGTCCACGCATGCCAGCACTTGCGCGGTCTGGCCGCGCATGTCCTGTTCCACGTCGTCCGCGATCTGTCCGGCGAGGTAGATCACGCCGTTGTATTCGGCGATTTCCGAAAGCCGTTTTCCTACGTGGCTGCGCTGTATGTCTGTCATGATTTCATTCCTTTCGTGGTTGAGAGATTGCGCGCGAGGATACGGATTCCTCCATGCGCGCGCAATCGGTCTGTCTGACTATCGTTCCAGTCCCGCCTTCTGCGCCTGATAAAGAATCGCGGATACGACGCCGATCTTTCTGAATGGCTCCGGCGGCAGCCATGTCGGACGTTCCAGGCTGAGGACGTCGCTCAGCAACTCCGACTGACTGCCCGCCGCCATGTCGCCCAGCAGCCTGCCGTACACGCTGCCCTTGAGCACGCCGGCGCCGTTGCATCCGAGCGATGCATAGATGCCGGGCCGCACCACGCCGAAGAAGGTCGCGCCGTTGCGAGTGAGCGCCGTGGTGCCGCCCCACAGGTACTCGAACTTGTGCGACGCCATGTTCGGATAGCGCCGCTTGTAGCAGTCGGTCAACAGCGCCCTGGTCTGCTCCAGCGTCTGTTCGCGTTCGTACGAATAGGCGCTGCGCACCATGAAGCGTCCATCCTGCGTGCGGCGCAGCGTGGTGCCGAGGCGGTTGGCGGGGATGATGCCCCATTCGTTTTCCTGCCCCAGCTTGGCAAGCTCCTCTTCCGGCAGACGCGGCGTCATGCCGGCGTAGGTGTAGATGGTGATGAGGCGGTCGCGCAGCACACCCAGCTTCTTGGCGAATGCATTGTTGGCGAGGATGATGCGGCCGGCGCGGAAGGTGCTCCGCGCGGTGTGCACGCGGAACGGACCATTGCCATCGAAGGCCAGTACGGGTTCGCATTCCAGCAGCTGCACGTTCGCAGGCAGCGAGTCGGCGAGTCCGCGAATCAGCGCCGCCGGCTGAATGAAGACGTTGTGCGTCGAGTGATAGCCGTACTTGTAATAACGCGTGCCGAACTTTTGCACCAGCGCATCCTGGTCGAGCTCGGTGAATTCCACGCCCCAGTCGCGATATTGCTGCAAGGTCGCCTTCAGATTCGCTATGCCGCCGTCGGTCGCTGCCGCATGATACTTGCCACGATGGCTCCAGCCGCAATCGATGCCGTGCGAGTCGATCAACTGCTTCAGCCATTCCAGGCCGAAGTCGTACAGCCGGATCTGCTTGCGTGCGACTTCGAGCGGGCTGACATGGCCGCCCATGTTGGTGTTGTGCGGGAGGTTGATCAGGAAGCCGGAATTGCGGCCGGCCGAGCTTTCGCCGACCGGTGCCGCGTCGACCACGAGAACCGACTTGCCCGGTTCCAGTTCGGCGAGGCGCCTTGCGGCGGCCAGGCCGGTGTAGCCAGCGCCGATCACGATGGTGTCGAACGTCGTATCAGAGGGCAGCGCGGTGCGCGGCTGCCGCGCCGGCAGCATGGCATTCCAACCGGAGCCGCTATGGTAGACGGGAAAACTGCGAGGATAGCTATCGCCAGCCGGCGAGCCTGAGTTATTCATGACGCGTTTGTTTTCTTGTTGAGGGAATCAATGAGGCGCGCGGCTTTCCATGCTGCGCATGACCTCGGCCTGCACCGTGCTCCAGATCTGCGTCTTCAGCTCGTTGAAGCGCGCCGAGAGTTGCACGTCCGCGTTGCGCGGATGCGGCAGGTCGTTCACGATGTCGCATGCGACGCGGCCTGGGCGCGCGCTCATGATGACCATGCGCGTCGAGAGCATCAGCGCTTCGTCGATGGAGTGCGTGATGAAGACGATCGTCTTGCCGCTCTTCTCGTAGATCTGCACCAGTTCTTCCTGCAACACCTGCCGCGTCATGGCGTCGAGCGCGGCGAACGGTTCGTCCAGCAGGATGACATCAGGATCGTTCGCCAGCACGCGGGCGATCGACACGCGCTGGCGCATGCCGCCCGACAGCGCCTTCGGATAGGCATTGGCGAAATCCTTCAGACCGACCATCTCGATGTAACGCTGCGCCGTCGCGCGCCGCTCGGCGGCGCCGATGCCCTTCATCTTCAAGCCGAAGGCGACGTTTTCCGCCACCGTCAGCCACGGGAACAGCGCGTACTGCTGGAACACCATGCCGCAGTGCGGGTCGATATCCTTGACCTCGCGGCCGTTGACCACGATGCGTCCGGTCGACGGTTTTTCGAAGCCGGTGATCAGGTTCAGCAGCGTCGACTTGCCGCAGCCGGAGGCTCCAAGCAGAACCAGGAATTCACCCTTCGCCACCTTCATGTCGACGCGATCAAGCGCCTTGAAGTCGCCGAAGGATTTGGAGACGCCTTCAATGGAAATCATTGTTTCTTTCATCGCTGCTTCCTTCATCGCTGCCATGCGAGTACCTTGTTTTCAATCTTGCGCAACACGATGTCCGTGATCAGGACAGTGACGCTGATCATCACCATGCCCAGCACCACCGCGTCGGTCTGGAAGAATTCCTTGCCGTTCATGATCAGGAAGCCGAGGCCCTCCTTCGCCGCCACCAGTTCGGCGGAAATCACGCAGGTCCATGACAAGCCGAGGATGACCTTGAAGCCACTGATGATCTGCGGCAGGCTGCCCGGCAGGATCACTTCACGCATGACCTGCCAGCGGTTGGCACCGAGATTGCGCGCGGCGCGGATCAGGAGCGGGTCGATGTTGCGCGTGGCATCAATCACATACAACAGCGCCGGTGCGAAGGTGCCCATGAAGACGATGCTGTACTTCTGCGTTTCGCTGATGCCGAACCACAGCAGTGAAAGTGGAATCCAGCTCATCGACGGCAGCGGACGCAGAAACGACAGGATCGGATCGAACACGGCGCGTGCGACACGCGAAGTGCCGAGCACGATGCCCAGAGGAATCGCGAGCAGCGTCGCGACGAGGAAGCCGATCATCACGCGCCGCGTCGATGCCAGCACATGGCCCATCAATGTTCCTTCGCGGAACATGCTGGCGCAGCGTTCCAGAACCGCGCTCGGCGACGGCAGGAAAATCTGATCGACCAGTTCGAAGCGGCAGGCCGCTTCCCAGATCAATAAAAATACCAATACGGATATGCAGCTGATGACCAGGAATCCCGGATGCCGCCCTTGTTGCTTGTTCAAAACCATCTCCCCTTCGGTTGCCGGCATCACCGCCGGGCGGCGAAAAATCCGCCCGGCGCGTCCATGCTCCATGCGTCATGCATCACAGGTAATTCACATTCGTCCAGTCGCGCACGGCAGGCGCCTTGTCGATCTGCTTGTGGGTGACCAGCATCTCGGCAAGCTTTTGCAAGCCGTCCACGTACTTCCCCGGCGTGGTCAGCAGCGCCTTCTGCTGCGCCGCGTCGTACCACGTGGCGTCCTTGATCGTGGCGATCTGATCCTGCAACGTCAGATTCGTCAGCTCGGTCAGATACTTGGCCGCCTGGTCCGGCTTGTCGCGCAACATGGTGCAGGCTTCGAAATACGCTTGCAGGAACTTGCGCGCGGCATCCGCATTCTTGCCGGCGAAGTCGCGGCGCATGACCAGCACGTCGGGTCCGGGCGTGACGCCGTACTGCTTGTACAGGCTGAAGCCGGTATCGTCGGCCAGCAGCTTGATATCCGGCATGCTGCGAATCCTGTTGAACTGCGGCGTCCATGCCGCGGCGGCATCGATCTGGTTGGATTGGAAGGCGGCCGGCAATTCGGGCGCAGGCACGTTGAGCAGCGACACATCCCGGTCCGGCGAGAGTCCCGCCGAGGCCAGCAGGTCCAGCACCAGCATGTGGCTGCTGGAAGCGAAGGTGACGCCGATCTTCTTGCCCTTCAGTCCCTGTATCGACGTGATGCCGGAGCGGACGAACAATCCTTCCACGCGACCAAAGTCTTCCGGCACGCCGACGATGGAGAAATGCTTCGAGCCGCGCGCCATCAATGCCAGCGCGGAGACGATGCCGGTGCAGGCGACGTCGATGCCGCCGGAAAGCATCGCGCTCATGCGCGCCGACGAGGTGCCGAACGACTGCCATTTGACGTCGAGGCCCTTCGCCGCGAACAGGCCCGACTTGATGCCGATGTAGGCGGGATAGTGGCCCAGCCATGCGGAGCCGCCGTAGTTGATGACCTGCGCATCGGCGGCCTTGACGATGCCCGGCAATGCGGCTGCGCCTGCCAGCGATACTGCGCCTTTCAGGAATGTGCGACGGGTATTGAACATGTGATCTCCATCTCGTTTGTATTAATTGAGGTAAACCTTGGCGCCGAGCCATGGAACATGCGCCTTCATTTCCGGGAAGACGTCCTGCTCCAGCACCCTGCGGCTGGTTTGATAAAAATGCTCCGCCATCTCTTCGTATTCGTCTTCGCGCGAAATCTGGTAGATGGTTCTGGTCAACGCGGCGCCCGGGAGCGGAATGGCCACCACGTCTTTCATGTAGACCCGTCCCTGCAACAGGCACAGTGGGGTCGTGATCGTCCAGCCGAGGTCTGCGGCAATCATTGCCATGACGACATCGGAGGTATCGATTTCAAGATAGTGCGGCGCCGACATGCCGCGCCGGCGCAGGTAACGCTCGATCATCGCGCCGAAATGCGAGCGGGCGCTGAAGCGGACCAGTTGCATTTCCTGCACCAGTTTGCCCAGATCGGCGTCCTCGAACTGCTCCTGCCGGCATTTCGGCAGCACGACCAGGAAAGGCTCGGTGAACAAGGGCCGGCGCACCAGGCCATCCATGTCTTCCAGCAGGTCGGAGGTCACGATCAGATCCACGTGCCGGTTGAGCAGGGATTGCGCATGACTGTGCGCAAGCCCGGACCACAGCAATACCTGGCTGGCATTGACGGAGACCTTCTTCATGATGGCCGGCCCCACCATCGCGGCGAAGGAGTCGATCATGCCGACGCGGATCTTCGGACGGTTCGCCATGTCGGCCTCATGCACCTGCGCGATGAGACGATCCATGTCGTCGACGATCTGGCGCGCGCGGCGGCTGAGGGCGACTCCCGCCGCCGTCAGCTTGAAGGGACGGCGCGACCGATCCAGCACCTTCGTGCCGAGGATCTGTTCGATCTGCGTGACGGCCTGGGAAACTGCGGATTGCGTGATCTGGAGCTGCGCTGCGGCGGTTGAAAGACTTCCGCTTGCTGCGACCACCTCAAAGATTCTGAGTGCCCGAATATCTAAAGTTGCAACATCCTTCACGATGCTTCTTGTCTCGAATGATTATGAGCAGATACTAACGATTCACCCCGCAAAAGCGAAGAAATCGCCATCTCTTAAGTAAAATTAATAGTGCATTTAAATAATTCTGAAAACATGCCGCGCCCATGCGTTGGATGTGATGCATGTGACATGAATGCATGATCGAATTTGCACGCGAAGCTGATCGTTTTTGCAATGGGCGATGATCGACGGGCGCATGCATGTCCATCAGCAAATCGGATCGGCGCTTTTTCGAGAAGGATGGCGCTGAAAAGTTCACTGCATGCGGATGCGCGTGCAGTGACTTGAGCCGCGTTACACGCTGCCGAATGCTGCGTGATAGCTGATCGTGCCGGAAGCGCCACGCAGATAATCGGGGCGCAGCTCGACGACCATGAATGCGTCTTCCGGCACATCGTATTCGCTATCGATGCCGAAACGCGTGGAAGGATGGAATCCGAAACGGGGATAAAACCCGGGATGGCCGAGCACGACGACTGCGCCGAAGCCTTGCTCCCTGCATCGTTCGAGCCCCGTGCGTACCAGCGCCGACCCGACTCCCGTGCGCTGATGCGCAGGCGCGACGGCCATGGGGGCCAGCCCCATGATGCGCAGATCGGTTCGTCCCGACAGCGATACCGGCGAAAACAAAATGTGGCCAACGATCTCGCCGCCGTCTTCGGCAACGAGCGATATCGCGGGTTGTGCCTGCACGCGCAGCGCATCGACCAGGTCGGCTTCTGCCGCAGTGTCGAACGCGGCCGCATTCACGGCATGCACCGCACTCCTGTCCTTTTCTTCCTCTGCACGAATCACCACGGTCATTCTCGACTTTCCCTTGCAATACGCGCTGCGTTATTTGGCGGACGCCCCTGCCGTCTCGGTCGTCTCGGTCGCATCGGATACCGATTGCCGCTGCGGCTTTTGCGCGAGCAGTATCACGGCAGCCAGCACCATGACACCGCCGGCCATCTGCCCCATGCCGACGGATTCGCCCAGCAACGCGACGCCGAGACAGATCGTGACGACCGGCTCCAGCGTGGAAATGATCGACGCCTGCGCACCACCGATATGCTTGATCCCGATCAGGAAGGTCGCGATGGCGATCACCGTTGCCAATGCAATCGCCGCGATGGCGAGCCACACCGACGCGTTTGGAGGCAGAGCATGGCCGCCGGCGAATGCGAGCGTGCCGTTGCCAAGCGCCGCGGTTGCCATGACGACCAGAGTAGCTGCGAGCGGATCGGTGTCTTGCGTCAGTCTGCCGCCGATCAGGATATAAATCGCATAGATCGCCGCCGCCGCAAGACCGAGCGCGATACCGAGAGGTTTGCCGTCGAGATTGCCGCCGAGCGTGATCGCGATACCGGCAATCGCGAGCGCCATCAGCACCAGGGTGCGGCGATCCAGCTTCTCCCAGCCGAAAGTGACCGCCAGCAGCGTGACCAGCACCGGATAGACATACAACAGCAAGCCGACCAGTCCGCTGCTCGCATGCATCAACGCGGTGAAATAGCTTTGCGATTGCGCGGTGTACAGCATTCCCATCAAGGCGAATCCGGCCAGCGCACGTCCGCGCGGCAGCCGCAAGCGCATGGCCCAGACCACCGGCGCAAGGATGGCGACCGCCAGCAAAAAGCGCAACGCCAGCAGCATGGTCGGGCTGACGCCGCCGGCGTAGGCGTACTTGGCGAACAAGGCCATGCTGCCGAAGCCGAGGGCAGACAGCAGGACGAGACCGATGGCGTAGTGGCGGGGCATGGCGGATATCCGGAAAGAGCGAATTGAATTGGGGGTAAAGCACGATGCATTGATGCAAACTCAGTCTATGTCCTTGCAGGCAGCCGGACAAATCAATATTCTTGCTGGATAGACCCAATCCTATTGAGGCTCACCGCCATGCCAGACCGCTTGCCGCCGCTGCCCGCCGTTCGCGCCTTCGAAGCGGCCGCGCGTCTCGGCGGCTTCCAGAATGCCGGGGAGGAATTGCACGTGTCGGCCGGTGCCGTCGCGCATCAGGTCAAGCAACTGGAGGCGTGGCTGGGTGTCGCCCTGTTCCATCGCCTGCCGCGCGGCGTGGCGCTCACGGCGGCAGGCCGGCAATATGCGCAGGCGCTGCAACCGCTGCTGGACGGACTGGCCGATGTTTCCGAATCGATCAAGCGCCACAGCGACGAACGCGTGGTGACGGTGACCTCGGTGCCGTCGCTGGTGGCGCGCTGGCTGATGCCGCGTCTCGGGCGCCTGCAGCGCCAGCATCCCGACATCGACATGCGCGTGCTGGCCTCGCTGCATCCGGTCGATTTCCTGCGCGATGGCGTGGATGTGGCGATACGGCTGGGCACCGGCCCCTATCCAGGACTCAAGGCTGATCTGCTGATGGAGGAATCGTTCTCGGCGGTGTGCAGCCCCGCCTTCCAGGCGGGCGCACCGGACATTCGCGAGCCGGCGGACTTGCTGCGCCATCCGCTGCTGCACGACGAAGTGGAAATCCGCATCCCGGACGAGATCACCTGGCCGCGCTGGTTCCGTGCGCTAGGCATCCCGTATCACGGCGGCACGCGGCCCAGCTTTTCACACACCTATCTCACGCTCGAAGCGGCGGCGAACGGCCAGGGCGTGGCCCTCGCCCCCGAACCCTTCATCAGCGAAGACCTGCGTACGGGTCGGCTGGTGCGCCTGCTGCCGCAACTGGTCACCGGCCCCTACCGTTTTCACCTGCTGCGTCTGCCGGAGGCGGAGGCGCGGCCTGCGGTCAAGGCGTTCTGCGACTGGATTATCGAGGAAGCGCGCGCCGAACATGCGGGTGAGGCAAGCGCCATGCGTGGCGCAGGAGAGTGACGCCGTCCCTTATGCCTGTCAGTCCGGGGGCAACGCGGAATGACAGTTGCGCGTGATTTCTCGCGCTGTCATTCCATGACGATTCTGCACACCGTGGTCCGGCGCGATCCCGAACTCCTGCGCTCCGGGTCGTCGAAGGTATCGATCTCGATGAAACCGGCCTTGCGCATCATGCCGCCGGATGCAAGGTTTTCCTCGTGCCGCTCGATGTAGATTTCCTTGCACCCGTGGGCGGCGAGCTGTGCAATGGCTTCACCCAGCAATCGCGCACCGATGCCTTTTCCCGCATGCTGGCGATGCACCACCGCTTCGCAGATGTAGCCGTGCAGCTGCCCCGCATGTGCCAGCGATTGATAGCGCGCCAGATCGCGGCTCGTGAGATAGGTCACGAATCCGACCAGCTCCTTGTCGATCTCGGCGATCGCCGCATGCGTCTTGTCGCGCGCAATGGCGGCGAGATGCGCGGACACTTCCGCCTCGGGAAGGAAATTCCACTGGTTGGCGCCATGTTCGAAGATGAAAACCTTCATCGCCGCCACGTCGCCGGCGTTCGCTTTTCTCAGGACGATTTCTTTTGTCATGCATGCACCTGGTGTGAGGAATTGGTATGAGGGATGGCCCGCAGACGATTGCATCATCGCTGCGGGCACGGCGTGCATATCGTATCAAAAGCGACGATAACGAGGCGGCGCAGCACGATGCGATATCACTCTTGCAACACCGCATGCCGCGCTAGTACTGCACCGTTTCCTCAACAGGCCGCAAGCTCCCTGTCGATGTTTCCGGTTTGCACAAAAACCGGTAAGCTCCCTTCGCCACGAACGATGCAAAAACGTGCGCAAACATAGGGATTCCGAAATGGCTTTTAATACCTTCGCCACCTGTCCGCACCCAACAAGGAGAAAAAAATGAGCTGGCTGGAACGACTCTTCAAGCTGAAAGAACAGGGAACGGATGTGCGGACCGAGTTGCTGGCCGGCCTGACCACCTTCCTGACGATGGCCTACATCATCTTCGTCAACCCTTCCATCCTCGGCGACGCCGGCATGCCCAAGGACGCCGTGTTCGTCGCGACCTGCGTGGCCGCCGCGATCGGCACGCTGGTGATGGGCCTGTACGCGAATTACCCGATCGCGATGGCGCCCGGCATGGGCCTGAACGCCTACTTTGCGTATGGCGTGGTCAAGGGCATGGGCTACACCTGGGAAGCCGCGCTCGGTGCCGTGTTCATCTCCGGCTGCCTGTTCCTGATCGTGACGCTGACGCGCATCCGCGCGATGATCGTCAACGGCATCCCGCATTCGATCCGCTCGGCGATCACGGCCGGCATCGGCCTCTTCCTCGGCATCATCGCGCTGAAGAATGCCGGCATCGTCACGGCCCATCCGGCCACGCTGGTCGCGCTGGGCGACCTGCACAAGGTGGAGGCGATACTCGCCATCGTCGGCTTCTTCGTGATCGTCGCGCTGGACCGGCTGAAGGTAAAAGGTGCGATCCTGATCGGCATCGTCGTCGTCACCGCGCTGAGCTTCGTCTTTGCCGGCAACAAGTTCGGCGGCATCGTATCCCTGCCGCCGTCGATCGCGCCGACCCTGTTCAAGCTTGATATCTCGACCGCCCTGTCGGTCGGGATTCTCAATGTGGTGCTGGTGTTCTTCCTGGTCGAACTGTTTGATGCGACCGGCACGCTGATGGGCGTGGCCAACCGCGCCGGACTGCTGAAGGAAGGGAAAATGGATCGTCTGAACAAGGCCCTGCTGGCTGACAGCAGCGCGATCGTCGCCGGCTCCGTGCTCGGTACCTCAAGCACCACCGCCTTCATCGAAAGCGCCGCCGGCGTGCAGGCGGGCGGGCGCACCGGTCTGACCGCAGTGGCCGTCGCCATGCTGTTTCTCGCCGCGCTGTTCATCGCGCCGCTGGCCGGCGCCGTGCCGGCATACGCCACCGCGCCCGCCTTGTTCTACGTGTCATGCCTGATGCTGCGCGAGCTGGCCGACGTCGACTGGGACGACACCACCGAAGGCGTGCCCGCCGTCGTCACCGCGCTCCTGATGCCCTTCACCTATTCGATCGCGAACGGCATCGCATTCGGCTTCATCGCCTATGCCGGCTTGAAGCTGCTGACCGGCCGCGCGAAGGAAGTGCCGGCGATCGTGTGGATCATCGCGGCGGTGTTCATTTTCATGTACGTGTATATCGGGGCGCACTAGAGCGAATTGTCGATGACGGCAGGGTGCGCGCGGCGCACCCTGCACCGATTGACACGCCGATCCGGACATCAGGCCATCGTGATGTCCTCGCGCACATTCCGAAGCGACATCGCGCTGCGGCCGCGATTCACTCGGTGTACCGACCCAGCGTGATGATCCGCAAGACGTTCTTGTAGAACAGGTAGGCCGCGCGATGCCACGCGCGCTCGTACCACGGCATGCTCGCGAAATCCTCCGGCCGGATGATCACGCTGTCGGCCACCGCATTCTCGATCTGCGCCCGCAGCGCCTCGGCGAACTTCCTGTCCTTGACCACGACATTGGCTTCCTGATTCACGAACAGGCTCAGTCCATCCCAGTTGCTCGACCCGACCGTGGCCCAGTCGTCATCGACCACCGCGACCTTGCCGTGCAACTGCGTTCTCCTGTACTCCAGCACCTTCACACCACTCTTCAACAGCTTCGGATAGAAGGAATGCGCGACCGCATCCTGGATGCGGAACTGGCCGACGCCGATCAGGAGCGTCACGTCGACGCCGCGCGCCGCTGCCGACGCCAGGCCGTCGCGCACCTTGCGCCCCGGCGCGAAGTACGGATTCGCCAGCAGCACGCTCTTGCGCGCGCCGCCCAGCGCCTTGAGCAGGGCCTTCTGGATGGTGCGGCGGTTGCGCAGGTTGTCGCGCACGACGAGGCCGGCGAATGCGGTGCCGTCGAGTACATGACGCGCCGTCGAACGCCGCTCGCGAAACGTCTCCCATCGATATCGCAGATGCAAGCCTTCGAGCAGCCGCCATTGCGCGCGCGCTTCCTCATGGATGGTGAACACCAGCGGCCCCGCAATGCGCACGGCAAAATCCCAGCGCGGTGCCGGCAGCGGATCGTCAAAGCCATCGTCGGAAATCATGTCGTCATTGATGTTGAGTCCGCCGAGGAAGGCAAGCTTGCGGTCCATCACGCAGAGCTTGCGGTGCGTGCGCGCGACACCGCGTCGGAACCAGGCATTGAAGATGCGATGCTGCACGCCCCCCGCGCGGAACTCGCGTTGCAGAATGACGGATTGAGCATGACCGGTGCCCAGCCAGTCGCTGATGACATGCACCGCGACCCCGCGCGCGGCGGCCCGCAGCAGCGCATCCTTGACCGCGTTCCCGACCGGGTCCAGCGCGAAGATATAGGTCTCCAGATAGATGTCGAATTCCGCCGCGTCAATGGCGGCGATCAGCGCCGGAAAGAACTCGGCGCCGCGAAAGAGCAGCGTGATCTGGTTGTGAGCGGTAAAGTCGACCGGACGCATGGGGCAACAAGTTTCCTCTCAATGCAATTCGGAGAATCATCCGACATCGTCGCCCCTGCGACACTCCGGCGCAGGAGCTTCACGCGGCCGCAAAAGGCTCGGCTACGCTGCCAGTTCCAGTGTGGCCACGATCGGCGCATGATCGGACAGCCTGGCCCACAATCCGCCATGCAGCACCTGCGCCGTCTCGACCTTGAAGCCGCGCACATAGATCCGGTCCAGCCGCAGCCACGGCAACGCGGCCGGAAAGGTCCGCGCGGGCTGCACCTTCGTGCCTCGCCCGGCGAGCCGGTGCAGATAAGCGCCGAAGCCGCGCGACGGCAGGTTGTGATCAAACACCTCGGTCACGCTCAACTGCATCCTCAGCGTTTCGCTCAATTTGTTTGTCCAGTCGTTGAAGTCGCCGGCGATGATGATCGGCGCACCGCGCGGCGCGGAATTCTCGACTGCCTCGATCAGCGCGTCGGTCTGCCGCTTTCTGCTGCCGGCGAACAAGCCCAGATGGACCACAAAGCAATGCACCGGGCCATGCGGCGTGTCCACCACGCAATGCAGGATGCCACGCGATTCATAGGCGTGATCGGATACATCCTGGTTGCGCGACGATGCAATCGGATAGCAACTCAGCAATGCATTGCCGTGATGGCCATGATCGTAGATCGCATTCATGCCGTAGGCGGAATGGAGCTTCTCGCCGGCGAAAAATTGATGCTGCGCCTGCTCCGGCCACCTCGCCGCATGTCGCATTGCAAAGCGGTCATGCCGCCCCTGCACTTCCTGCAAAAACGTGATGTCCGCTTCCATGGTGGAAAGCGCCTGCTTCAGCGCGTGAACACGCGGCTGACTGCGGAAAGAAGAAACACCCTTGTGAATGTTATAAGTGGCAATGCGAAGTTTCATTCGAACAATGTAATTCGTTATCTATGTTTGTATGGACACCTGATACGCAGATTTGTTCGTACGCAAGATAATTCAAGATGCATCGATGAACTTCGGCAGCTGCAAAATCGCTTCCGCATTGGATGGCGAAAAGCACTTGTCGGCAGCCTCTTGATAAGGCAGCCACATATGGTTGAGATGTTCGCGCGGAGCAAGCTTGATTGAAATATCGCTCGGCACCCGCAAGCCGAAAACATGCTCCGTATTTCTTGTCACGCCAGGCGCGTAGCGATGCCGCCACACCGGATAGATTTCATAGATATTGGAAACATGCCAATCGCGCAGATTGTCCGCAGGTACGTCGCCACAATCCGCTTCTTTATTCAATGACAATGTGCCAACCCTGATTCCCGTTTCCTCGAACACCTCCCGCCTCGCCGTCTCGATCAGGAGTTCATCCACACTGTCTTTCGAACCGGTCACCGACTGCCAATAGCCCGGCTTGTCCGCGCGCTCGATCAGCAACACCTCGAGATCGGCGGTATGGATCACGACGAGGACCGATTCGGGGATCTTGTAGTTCATCAGGGTCATGTCAAGGAAGATGCGGTTGCTTCCCGCTCATTGTAATCACATGTGAATCGGAATCCGACTTCATGTGCGCGAGATGAAAAAAGGCGCGGGATATCGCGCCTTTTGACTGCCTGACCCGGACCGAATACGGAGTGCCGCCGACGCGCATGGGCACAGCCATTGCGCCCCTTGCGCCGCTGGACACTCATTCAAAACGGCTGGACCAGATGTTGTTTCGCGCGCCGTCGGAGTGCTGCCACACCACCAACGCACTGCCGCTGGCATCGATGGCGATCGCGGGAAAAGCCGCATCGCCGGCGTTGTCAGTCTCGATCAACTGCGCCGTGCTCCATCCCGCCCCCACCGTATAGCGGTTGGACCAGATATTGTTTCGCACACCGTCGGACTGTGGCCATACCGCGAGTGCATTGCCGTCGGCATCGATGGCAATCCGGGGAAGGGATACGCTGCCGGCGTTGTCGGTTTCGATCAACTGCGCCGCGCCCCAACCCGATCCTGCCGTATAACGATTGGACCAGATGTTGTTTCGCACACCATCGGACTGAACCCATACTGCCAACGCATTGCCCTTGGCATCGAAGACAATTTGAGGAGCGTCGGCGCCGGCGATGTCGTTGGTTTCGATCAGTTGCGCCGTGCCCCAACCTGTGCCTGCCGTATAACGATTGGACCAGATGTTGTTCCGCGTGCCGTCGAATTGCGACCATATCGCCAATGCATTGCCGTTGGCATCGATGGCGATCTTGGGAAGGAGCGTATCACCTGTATCGTCGGTTTCGATCAGTTGCGCCGTGCCCCAGCCGGTGCCTGCCGTATAGCGATTGGACCAGATGTTGGTTCGCACGCCGTCGGACTGGCGCCACACCGCCATCGCGTTGCCATTGGCATCAACGGCAATTTGCGGAAAGTCCGCGGAGCCCGCATTGTCGGACTCGATCAATTGCGCAGTGCCCCAGCCCGAACCCGTCGTATAACGATTGGACCAGACATCGTATCGCGTAGCGTCGCGCTGGATCCATACCGCCAGCGCATTGCCATTGGCGTCGACCGCAATTTGCGGAGATGTCGCGAGTCCTGCGTTATTGGTCTCGATCAATTGCGCAGTGTCCCAGCCCGATCCCGCCGTATAACGGTTGGACCAGATGCTGTTTTGCGCTCCATCGTGCTGCCGCCATACCGCCAGCGCATTGCCCTTGGCGTCGAAAGCGATGGCAGGTTCGCTTGCGAGGCCAGCATCGGTCTCAATCAATTGCGCAGTCCCCCAGCCCGATCCTGCCGTATAGCGGTTGGACCAGATGCTGATTTGCACGCCGTCGTGCTGGCTCCACACCGCCAGCGCATTGCCATTGGCATCGATGGCGATCTGGGGAATGATCGCAGGGCCCGCATTGTTGGTCTCGATCAATTGCGCTGTTTGCCAGTTGCCGTCGCCGGTGGTGAAGCTGAGTGATTGAGCACCGGCAAGCTTCTCGCCGGACGCACCAAGCAGGCTCCCGCCCACACTCAAGGTATAGGCTGTCAGCGGACGCAATTGCTGCGCCGGATTCACCGTGAGCCGGGTGCCGGCCACGGTCAACGACAGGGGCACGCTGCGGCCGGCACCCATCAGAGTGACATTGGCCGTGGTGGCGGTCGCACCGTCGAGCCCTGCGGAAAAGGTCAGCTGCGGCTTGACGTTGCGCGCCACGGCGACTGCCCCGTTGGCAACCGTGCTGCTCGCCATGGTCAAGGCAGGTGTGGGCGCATCCTGCACACTGGTCGATCCGCCGCAGCCTGCCAACAGCAGACCGGCCGACAGGCTGGTCACCACAAGACACGTGTCAATTCTGAAAAATGCAGGGATTTTTTTCATTGAAGATCCTTTATTGGTAAGCCACGCCAGGAAGCATTTCGGCAACATATTGCCATATTGAAAATGTAGCATGGGCGCATGCTATTCCAGTCAGAATCCAATGTGATGTGCATGAAATGAAAAAAGGCGCGGACATCCGCGCCTTTTTCTTGTGTGCTGCAACCGCCGAATACTTACGCCTTCACCGCCGGCTCCACATTCCGCAAGCGGATATGCAACTCGCGCAACTGCTTCTCGTCGACTTCCGACGGTGCTTGCGTCAGCAGGCACTGCGCGCGCTGCGTCTTCGGGAATGCGATCACGTCGCGGATCGATTCGGCGCCGGTCATCATCGTGACGATGCGGTCGAGGCCGAAGGCGAGGCCGCCGTGCGGCGGCGCGCCGTACTGCAACGCGTCGAGCAGGAAGCCGAACTTGAGCTGCGCTTCCTCGGCATCGATCTTGAGCGCGCGGAACACCTTGCTCTGCACGTCGGCGCGGTGGATACGCACCGAGCCGCCACCCAGTTCCCAGCCGTTCAGCACCATGTCGTAGGCCTTCGCGATGGCCTTGCCCGGATCGGTTTCGAGGAAGTCTTCGTGGCCGTCCTTGGGTGAGGTGAACGGGTGGTGCGCGGCGACGTAACGCTGGTTGTCTTCATCGAATTCGAACATCGGGAAGTCGATCACCCACAGCGGCTTCCACGTCTCCTCGAACAGGCCGTTCTTGCGGCCGAAATCGCTGTGGCCGATCTTCACGCGCAGCGCGCCGATCGCGTCGTTGACGACCTTCGCCTTGTCCGCGCCGAAGAAAATCAGGTCGCCGTCCTGCGCGCCGGTCTGCTCGATGATCTGCGCGAGCGCGGCGTCGTGGATGTTCTTGACGATCGGCGATTGCAGGCCGTCGCGACCCTTCGCTTTCTCGTTGACCTTGATGTAGGCGAGACCCTTCGCGCCGTAGATCGCGACGAATTGCGTGTAGGCGTCGATCTCGGAACGCGGCATGCCGGTGCCTTCCTTCGCACCACCCGGCACGCGCAGGCCGACCACGCGCCCGCCTTCCATGTTGGCGGCACCGGAGAATACCTTGAACTCGACATCCTTCATCACCGCGGTCAGATCGGTGAATTCCATCTTCACGCGCATGTCCGGCTTGTCCGAACCGTACAGGCCCATCGCGGTCGCGTAATCCATGACCGGGAACGGGTTCGGCAGCTCGATGTCGAGCGTGTTCTTGAACACGAGACGGATCATGCCCTCGAACAGATCGCGGATTTCCTGCTCACCCATGAACGAGGTTTCGCAGTCGATCTGCGTGAACTCGGGCTGACGGTCTGCGCGCAGGTCCTCGTCGCGGAAGCACTTGGTGATCTGGTAGTAGCGGTCGAAGTTGGCGACCATCAGCAGCTGCTTGAACAACTGCGGCGACTGCGGCAACGCGAAGAAGTGGCCGGCGTTCACGCGTGACGGCACCAGATAGTCGCGCGCGCCTTCCGGCGTGGACTTGGTCAGCATCGGTGTTTCGATGTCGATGAAGCCGTTGGCATCGAGGAACTTGCGCACTTCCATCGTCACCTTGTAGCGCAGGCGCAGGTTCTGCTGCATCTGCGGGCGGCGCAGGTCGAGCACGCGGTGCGTCAGGCGCGTCGTCTCCGACAGGTTGTCGTCGTCGAGCTGGAACGGCGGCGTGACCGATGGGTTGAGCACTTCAATCTGGTGGCACAGCACTTCGATCTTGCCGGACTGCAGGTTGGCGTTGGTCGTGCCTTCCGGACGGTCGCGCACCACGCCGGTGATGCGCAGGCAGAATTCGTTGCGCACGGCTTCCGCAGTCTTGAACACATCGGCGCGATCGGGGTCGCACACAACCTGCACCAGGCCTTCGCGATCGCGCAGGTCGATGAAGATCACCCCACCGTGATCGCGGCGGCGATGCACCCAGCCGCACAGGCTGACGGTTTGGCCGAGGAGCGCCTCAGTGGTGAGGCCGCAGTAGTGAGTTCGCATAGACATAGTCAGGTTCCAGTTTCAAATTCTTCAGTGATGACTCCGGCGAATCGATGTTTGCGCGTGAGTCGTGTTCTTTATGGAAAACCGTCAGGTGCCGGTCTGGGTGGAAACGGCGCTCAGAGGCTTCGCCACCGGTACGAGATGCTCGGGTGAAACGACGCCCATCGATACGATGTATTTCAGCGCTTCATCAACGGTCATGTCGAGTTCGATCGTATCGGCCCTCGGCATCATCAGGAAGAAGCCGGAAGTCGGATTCGGCGTGGTCGGCACATAGACGCTGATGTAATCGCCAACCAGATGATTGCGCACGTCGCCACCCGGCACGCCCGTCAGGAATGCAATCGTCCATGAGCCCTGACGCGGATACTGCACCAGCATCGCCTTGCGGAAGGCATTGCCGGAAGAGGAAAACAGCGTATCCGATACCTGCTTGACGCTGGAGTAGATCGAATTGACGATGGGAATGCGTTTGAGCAGGCCTTCCCATGCACGCACCAGCTTGTTGCCGATGAAATTGCGTGTCAGCAGACCGGTCAGGAAGATGACGAGCAGCGTCAGTATCGTGCCCAGCCCCGGAATGTGGAAGCCGAACACGTTTCTTGGCTGCCAGCGTTCCGGCAGCAGAAGGAGCGACTGGTCCATGGTGCCGATGACCAGATTCAGCACCCACAGCGTGATGGCGAGCGGAACAAGAATCAGCAGGCCGGTAATGAAGTATTTACGCATCGGTTTCTTTGAGTGTGAATCTGCGCGGCAGATTCCGGGAAGGCAAAGTTTAGCTTGAGGTGCCGGTGGCTGCGTCCGATGAGCTCGCTGCGGCGGGCGCGCTGGCGCTCGAAGCAGAGTTGGCGTTCGATGTGGCGGGAGCGGAAGTGCCGCCCGAACCGCCACGAAAATCCGTCACATACCAGCCGCTGCCTTTCAGCTGAAAACCGGCGGCAGTCACTTGCTTCTTGAATGCGGGTTGATTGCAGGATGGGCAGACGGTCAAAGGCGCATCGGACACTTTTTGCAGTGCATCCTTGGCGAAGCCACAGGCGTCGCAACGATAAGCGTAAATCGGCATGAAAAAATCTCCGCAAAAATCATCCAAAACCCTGAATTATAAAGGTTTTCCTGCCGTTTTTGCGCGCCGGCATTGATGGCGCGCATTGCTTGCAGCAATGTCTTGCCAAAGCGATCGCAGCGGACCGGAGTCGATTCCGGCAAGCGAGCCGGCTTGCAATTTTGTCAGCGCTGCGCCACGACCGGACGGTCAACGACTTGCGGCATCAGCGAGCCGACGATCATCCCGCCCAGACTCATCAGCACACCGGCCAGCTGCGGCGGCCACAGCCCTTCCGGCGCGGCAAGTTCAAGAGACAGCCAGGTGGTCAGGCCAAGAAAAATCGCCGCCAGTGCGCCCTGCCGTGTCGCGCGCTTCCAGTACAAGCCGAAAGCCAGCGGCACGAAAGCGGCAACCAGCGTGATCTTGTAGGCGTTCTCGACCATCTTGAAAATGCTCGACTCCGTATTCATCGCAAACGTCGTGACGATTGCCGTAAAGATCACGACGACGACGCGCATCGAGAACAGGAATTGCTTGTCGGTTTGCTTCGGCAGCATGCCTTTCAGGATGTTTTCCGTGAAGGTCACCGATGGCGCGAGCAGCGTCGCGCTGGCGCAGCTCTTGATCGCCGACAGCAGCGCGCCGAAGAACATCACCTGCGCAAACACCGGCACCTTGGTCATGATCAGCGTCGGCAGGATCAGTTGCGAATCCTTGTCGATCAGCTCGGCAACCATTTTCGGATCGATCAGCGTGGCCGAATAGGCAAGGAACATCGGGATGAAGGCGAAACAGAAGTACAGCACGCCGCCCAGCACCGATGCGTTGCCGGCGATCTTTTCATTCTTGGAGGACGCGACGCGCTGGAACACGTCCTGCTGCGGAATCGACCCGAGCATCATCGTGATCCATGCGGCGATGAACCACAGGAGTTCTCTGCCGGTCGGTTCCGGCCAGAGTTCCAGCTTGCCGGCCGCGGCCGCATGCGCGATGACCGCGCCGGCACCACCGGCCATGTCGGAAACCTCCCAGCCGATGTACAGCATGCCGATCACGATGATGATCATCTGCAGGAAGTCGGTGATCGCGACCGACCACATGCCGCCCATCAGCGTGTAGACCAGCACGCTGGCTGCACCGATGATCATGCCGCCGTTCATTGAGATGTAGCCGCCGGACACGACGTTGAACACCAGACCAAGCGCCTTGATCTGCGCCGCGACCCAGCCGAGATAGGAGATGACGATGCAGATGGTGATCAGGACTTCAACGGTGCGGCCGAATTTGTTGCGGTAGAAGTCGCCGATGGTCAAAAGATTCATGCGGTACAAGGGCCGCGCGAAAAACAGACCGACCAGGATGAGGCACAGCGACGAACCGAACGGATCGGATATGACACCTCTCAATCCTTCCTTGACGAAGGTGGAGGAAATGCCGAGCACCGTTTCGGAGCCGAACCAGGTTGCGAACACCGTGGCGGTGACGACATACATCGGCAGCGAGCGTCCGGCCACCGCGAAATCCTTGGAATTCTTCACGTACCGGGCGGCATACAGTCCGATCCCGACCGAGATGATCCAGTAGAGAACAACAAACCAGAGAAGAGCGTTCATGGGATCGTCCTAGCGCGAAAAATGATCGACGGTCACGGTGAAAAGATTGCGCATTATAGCGGCACTCCTCTCGCTTTCAATGATGTCGGAAGCGCAATCCAGACTAGATCCTGCGCCACACCTGCCAGCGCTCCCTACCCTCGAACACCGGAACGGAATCCTCGACCGGCTGGTCGTCGATCATCTCGAAATGCGGCGCGAGCAGCATCGCCAGTTCGCCGGCATCGGCACCGAACGGCGGGCCCTTCGGCGAATTGTCAAAGTAGAAAAAGGCCGCCAGCAAACCGCCGGGCGACAGCAGCTCCGACCAGCGCCGTACCACCAGCGGCCATTTGTCACGCGGCAGAGCGCACAGGAAGGCGCGCTCGTAGATGCAGTCGAGCGGCCGTGGCGGCTCGAACTCGAAGAAGTCCGCCATCACCACCCGTTCGGCCAAACCGCCGAGCACCGCGCGTGCAGCCTGCACGGCAGCCGGCGAAAAATCGATGGCAATCACATCCCAACCCGCCTCGGACAGACAGGCGACTTCATAGCCGGTACCGCAACCGGGAATCAGAGTGACAAGGGGTCGTGATGATTGCGCGACGAAGCGCCGCAGCGCCGCCGGCACGCCGCCGCGATCCCAGGGCGTGAACTGGTGCGCGAAGCGTTCGGTCCAGAACGCCGAAGCGGAAGGGTCTCGGGTTTCAAAAGTCGGCATCGCTTTCTGCCCTAATACGCGTCCAGTCTAGTGCAGCCAGCGCTCGAGCAATTGCATGATCAGCACACCGCCGATCAGGCCGCCGCCGAAATACAAGAGAATGCTCAACAGCAAGTTGGTGCGCCTTTGCTCGACGATCAACTGCCTGAGCAGTTCGGCATTCTGCCTTTCCGGCTGCGCAATATGCGCCTGCAGGGCCTCATGCGCCAAGCGCGGCAACTCCGGGATCAGATGATTGTAGCGCGGTGCTTCTTCCTTGAAGCGCTGGATCAGGCCACGCCAGCCGACCTGCTCGTTCATCCAGCGTTCCAGGTAGGGCTTCGCGGTTTTCCACAGATCGAGGTCGGGATCGAGCTGGCGTCCCAGGCCTTCGATATTGAGCAGCGTCTTTTGCAGCAGCACCAGTTGCGGCTGCACCTCGACATTGAAGCGGCGCGAGGTCTGGAACAGGCGCAGCAGCACCTGGCCGAACGAGATGTCCTTCAGCGGCCGGTCGAAGATCGGTTCGCAGCAGGCGCGCACCGCCGACTCCAGTTCATCGACCCGCGTGTCCTTCGGCGCCCAGCCGGACTCGATATGCGCTTCGGCCACGCGCTTGTAGTCGCGCCGGAAGAAGGCGAGGAAATTCTGCGACAGGTAATCCTTGTCGAAATCGGTCAGCGTGCCGACGATGCCGAAGTCGAGCGCGATATAGCGGCCGAAGGTCTCCGGCTCGACCGATACCTGGATATTGCCGGGGTGCATGTCGGCATGGAAGAAGCCGTCGCGGAAAACCTGCGTGAAGAAAATCTCGACGCCATGGCGTGACAGTTTCTTCAAGTCGACGCCCGCTTCGATCAGGCGCTCTGTCTGCGAAATCGGAATGCCGCGCATGCGCTCCATCACGATCACCGCGGTCGAGCAGTAATCCCAGTGCATCTCCGGGATCGCCAGCAGGTCCGAGCCGTTGAAGTTGCGCCGCAGCTGGCTGCCGTTGGCCGCTTCACGCATCAGATCGAGTTCGTCGTGCAGGTACTTGTCGAATTCGGCCACCACCTGGCGCGGCTTCAGGCGCCTGCCATCGGCCCACAGCCGCTCCACCCATTCGGCGGCGATCTGCATCAGCGAAAGGTCTTCCTCGATGGTGCGCTTCATGCCGGGACGCAGCACCTTGACCGCGACATCCCGTCCGTCCTTGAGCGTGGCGAAATGGACTTGCGCGATCGAGGCGGATGCCACCGGATCGCGCTCGAAGCTCGCGAACAACTCATCCGGATGCGCGCGCAACGACCTGGTGATTTGCGCGATCGCAAGGTCGGGGTCGAATGGCGGCACGCGGTCCTGCAGGCGCGCCAGTTCGTCCGCGATATCCGCTGGCAGCAGATCGCGCCGGGTCGACAGCACCTGTCCGAACTTGACGAAAATCGGACCGAGGTCTTCCAGCGCCTGGCGCAGACGGACTCCGCGCGGCGCCGAGATGTCGCGCCAGAAAATCAGCGTATCGAGCAGCCGCGCGAGACGCGGCTGGGCCAATCCGGAGATGGCGATATTGTCGAGGCCGTAACGAACCGCCACCCGCGTGATCTTGAACAGCCGCAGTACCTTGAATAGCATTTAGCGACGTCCTTCCAGTTTCTCGATGCGCTTGGCGAGGCGTTCGACATCGTCGCGCAGCCGCGCGACATCGCCGCCAAGATCGCTCACGGCTTGCGGCCGCACCAGCATCGGCTTCTCTTCGAGGAAGTATTCGGCCAGGTTTTCCGCCAGCTTCTGCTGCGTCGATCTGGCGGTGTCGATCGCCGTGCGCGCACCGGCAACCAGCCGCGTGGCGGCGACGTCGCCGATCAGCTTGCCGAGATCTTCTTCCGCCTCCCAGCGCAGCGACTGGCTCAACTGCGAAATCGTGTTGGCGAAGTCGGCATCTCCCTCGATCTTGACGTACGAAAATGCGCGCTCGCGGTTCTGCGCGATCAGCGGCAGATCCGCCAGCCGGACACGAATAGTCACCGCCGTCGCGTCATCTTTATCCGCTGCCTGCACCATGCCGTCGGCGGTCGCCTTGAGCCTGAACGCCATCATGCCGGCGTCCACACAGGCGACCTTGCCGGCGTGCGCGGCCAGCTTTTCGCGTGCCCACGGCTCGTGGGCCAGCAAGTGATTGATCGCGGCGGGCAGCATGATCAAATGCGGGGAAGGAATCAGGGGACTCATTTCAACTGTGACAAGAAATGCGGACAAGAAGGGCCGCGCAAAAACAAAACCGCCCGTGAATCGGTTCACGGGCGGCCTCAAGTTTAACAGCTTGCCGAAGCTTATTTCATCAGGCTGGCGACAATTGCTGAATGCCTGCCAGCAGCCAGCCGCCCTGACCCGAAAGCGGCTTGGTCAGGTTCCAGATTTCGGTGAACGGCTCGGTCGGCGCATTCTCGGCCTCCTTGATCATGCCGGAGAACCTGACGCTGGCCATGTATTCCTCACCCACGGTTTCCACGCCGAGCAGTTCGGCATCCAGCGAGACGACATCGGTATGGTTGGGCGATGCGCCGCGCTCCTGCAATTGCAGCTTCAGTTCGGCGAACATCTCGGTGCTGGTGAATTCGCGGATGTCATTGACATCGGCCTTGTCCCACGCCGCCTGCAAGCGGATGAAGTAGGTCTTGGCATTGCGCAGGAAGGCCGGCACGTCGAAATCGGCGGGCACGTTGCCCGGCGCAACGGCTGCTGCGCCCGACACCGGGCTCGCTGCCTGCAATGCCGCCGGTTGCGCGGATGCCTCAAGACGGGAACCGATATCCGGCGTGCGGCTTGCGTCGTAGCCGCCCGGGTAGGCGGGTTGCACGTCAGCGTTGCCGGCGCTACCGCTGTTGCGGCGGAGCAGGCGCACGATGAACATCGCCGCCAGCGCGAATAAGGCGATCATCAATACCGCACCGATCACGTTGGCAAGCGCGCCGCCCAGACCGAGGTGCGACAACAGCGCGCCCAGTCCCAGACCCAGCAAGGCGCCGCCGAGGATGTTCTTCCACGGGCTGGCCGGCTTCGGTGGAACGGATTGCGGCGCAGCCGCAGGAGCCGCCGGTTTGGCCTGGTTCTGGTTCGACAGCTGCTGGTTCGGCGATTGCGCCGGTGCCTGACGGCTGTAGTTCTGCGACTGCTTGCCGAGCGAACCGCCGCCGCCCATGCGCTTGGCTTCAGCTTCGGTCACGACAAGCGACAAGGCCGAGACGGCCACCAGCATCGCAACAAATAATCTCTTCATATAGCCTCCTAAAACTTGATCCCGGTGTGCAGCGCGGCCACACCCGCCGTCAGGTTGAAATACTCGACTCGCTCCAGTCCGGCCTCCTGCATCATGCTCTTGAGCGTTTCTTGATCCGGGTGCATGCGGATCGATTCCGCCAGGTAACGATAACTGTCGGCATCATTGGCGATGCGCTTGCCCAGCCACGGCAGCACAGAGAAGGAATACACATCATACGGCTTTTTCAGCGGATCCCAGACCTTCGAAAACTCCAGCACCAGCAGCTTGCCGCCCGGCTTCAGCACACGGCGCATTTCCGCCAGCGCCGCATCCTTGTGCGTCATGTTGCGCAGGCCGAAGGCAACCGTCACGCGGTCGAAGTAATTATTCGGGAACGGCAGCTTCTCGGCATCACATAATAAGGTGGGGGTCGCCAGTCCCTTGTTCAACAGCCGGTCGCGCCCGACACGCAGCATTGACTCGTTGATATCGGTCAGCCACACTTCGCCGCTCGGCCCTGCCTGTTTGGCGAACGCCTTTGCCAGATCACCCGTGCCGCCGGCGATGTCGAGTACCTTGAACCCGGCCCGCACGCCGGCCTGCGCGATCGTGAATGTCTTCCAGATGCGATGCAGTCCGCCCGACATCAAGTCGTTCATCACGTCGTACTTCGCGGCAACGGAATGAAATACTTCGGCGACCTTGTGGACCTTGTCGTCTTCAGCGACGGTCTGATAGCCGAAATGGGTTGTGTTGGTCATGTTTGCGGCCTTGTTGAAATGAGTCGCACATTATACAAATCCGACTATGGCCCTATTGCCATGGTTCCCATGGCTTCAGTATAGGCGGCGCGCTTCGATCCGCACCTCGGTAGCGCGGGAAGTTCGAATCTTCAATGATGGTGTCCGCAGCCGTGACCGCCAGACTGCGTAGTGGACATGGGAATATCGCGTCCGGTTTCCCGCGTGTAACCGGCAGCCTCCAGGTGCTGCAGATAGTCTTCCCACAGCTGTGCCTGGTTCGCACCGAGCCAATACAAGTAGTCCCAAGAATAAATGCCGGTGTTGTGGCTGTCGGAGAAATGGGGTTGCACCGCATAGTTGCCCACTGGCTCCAGCGCCGTGACCAGCACATCGCGTTTGCCTGTTTGCAAGACTTCCTGCCCGGCGCCATGACCGCGCACTTCCGCCGAGGGTGAATACACGCGCAGCAGCTCGAACGGCAGGGAAAAGTCGGAACCGTCGTCGAAGGATATTTCCAGCACGCGCGACTGGGTGCGCAGGGTCAGCGCAGTCGGGTTCGGTATTGCATTCTTCAAGTCAGCCATGATGACATCCGGGACAGGTTAGAAAACGGATTGAGCAGACTGATCCAGCCGCTCGACGATCGCGGCGCGCAAGCGCGGAAGCAAGGCGCGTCGCCGCGACAGGTCGGCCGAATCGGGCGTGCGCCTGACTTCCCCCCATATCGGGTTCGGAAAATGCGCGTCGCTGGTGAAACGCGGAATCACATGCCAGTGCACATGCGGCACCATATTGCCCAGACTTGCCACGTTGATCTTGTCGGGATGCATGATCTCTCGCACCGCATCCTCGACCTGCCAGACCGCATCCATCAGCACCGTGCGGTCCGCAGCCGGCAGGTCGGTCATTTCCTGCGCATGCCCGTTCCAGATCACGCGGCAAAAGCCGGGATAGTGCGCGTCGTCCACCAGCACGACGCGATACTGGTCGTTCCGGTAGACGACCTCACCGCCCAATTGGGCACAGAGTTCGCAGGAGGTTTTCGCCATATTTCCCTATACCAGGATGCGCTCGATGCCGCCATTGTTGGCCTGCGCCACATAGTCCGGCAGCCAGTCTTCGCCCAGCAGATGACGCGCCATTTCGACCACGATGTAATCGGCGGTCGTGCCGGAATCCTCGTTGTAGCGCGACAAGCCCTGGAAGCACGAGGGGCAGGACGTCAGAATCTTGACGTCGCCGGAAAAACCGTCGGTGCGCAGCTTGTCGGCCCCCTTCTTCATTTCCTCTTCCTTGCGGAAGCGCACCTGCGTGGAGATGTCGGGACGACTGACGCCGAAGGTGCCGGATTCACCGCAACAGCGCTCGTTCTTCTCGACCTTCTGGCCATCGCTGGTGGTGATCAGCGCATTCACCGTCTTCATCGGATCCTGCTGCTTCATCGGGCTGTGGCAAGGGTCGTGGTACATGTAGCGGGTACCGGTCACGCCTTCCAGCTTCACGCCTTTTTCCAGCAGATATTCGTGGATGTCGATGATGCGGCAACCCGGGAATATCTTCTCGAATTCATAGCTCTGCAACTGGTCATAGCAGGTGCCGCAGGACACCACGACGGTCTTGATGTCGAGGTAGTTCAGCGTGTTGGCGACGCGATGGAACAGCACGCGGTTGTCCGTCATCATCTTCTCGGCCTTGTCATACTGGCCCGCGCCGCGCTGCGGATAGCCGCAGCACAGATAGCCCGGCGGCAGCACGGTTTGCACGCCGACATTCCACAGCATCGCCTGCGTCGCCAGACCGACCTGCGAGAACAGCCGCTCCGAACCGCAACCGGGGAAGTAGAACACCGCTTCGCTGTCGGCGGTGGTCTTCTTCGGATCCCGGATGATCGGCACGATCTTGTCGTCTTCGATGTCGAGCAAGGCACGCGCGGTTTTCTTCGGCAGGTTGCCCGGCATCTTCTTGTTGATGAAGTGGATCACCTGTTCCTTGATCGGTGGCTTGCCGTGCGTGGCCGGCGGCGCCTTGGTCTGCTTCTTCGCGAACTTCTTCAATACGTCGTTCGCGAGGCGCTGCGCCTTGAAGCCGAAGCCGGTCATCGCCGCACGCGTCGCATTGATGGTCGCAGGATCGGTCGCGTTCAGGAAGAACATCGCGGTCGCGGTGCCGGGGTTGAAGGACTTCTTGTCCATCTTGCGCAGCAGGTTGCGCATATTCATCGACACGTCGCCGAAGTCGATATCGACCGGGCAAGGCGTGACGCACTTGTGGCAGACCGTGCAGTGATCCGCGACGTCCTCGAACTCTTCCCAGTGCTTGATCGACACGCCGCGCCGGGTCTGCTCCTCGTACAGGAAGGCTTCGACCAGCAGCGAGGTCGCCAGAATCTTGTTGCGCGGCGAATAAAGCAGATTCGCGCGCGGCACGTGGGTCGCGCACACCGGTTTGCACTTGCCGCAGCGCAGGCAGTCCTTGACGCTGTTGGCGATCGCGCCGATATCACTCTGCCGCATGATCAGCGATTCGTGCTCCATCAGGCCGAACGACGGCGTGTAGGCATTGCGCAAATCGGACGGCATGTCGGGATCGTTCAGCAGCTTGCCCTTGTTGAAGCGGCCTTGCGGATCGACGCGTTTCTTGTACTCGCGGAAATCGCCGATTTCGTCTTCGGTCAGGAATTCCAGCTTGGTGATGCCGATGCCGTGCTCGCCCGAGATCACGCCGTTGAGCGAGCGCGCCAGCGTCATGATGCGCGCCACCGCGGCATGCGCATCCTGCAGCATCTCGTAATGGTCGGAGTTGACCGGAAGATTGGTGTGCACGTTGCCGTCGCCGGCATGCATGTGCAGCGCGACGAAGACGCGGCCGCGCAGCACGCGCTTGTGAAGCGCGCTGCATTCGTCGAGGATCAGCTTGAATGCTGCACCATTGAAAATCTGTCGCAACAGCGCGCGTACTTCCGCCTTCCATGACACGCGCACGGTGCGATCCTGCACCACATGGAATACCGTGGCATCCGGCTGCTTCGCCAGTCGATCCGCGAAGGTTCCGGCCGGCCTGTCGAGACCGAAGGCGATCAAGTCATCCTTCGCCTCGCGCAGCGGCTTGTCGAGTTGCGTCAGCAGATAGGACCAGCGCGCATGCGTGGCGCTCAGCAGCAGTTCCGCCTGACTGACGCGGTCTTCCAGCAGTTCGGCAGCGGGGATGTCCTCGCCTTCCGCGTCATCGCTCTTGCCGAGCGGCAGATTGCCGGCGGCGAAGAAGCTGCGCAATTCGTCGACCAGTTGCAGCTTGTTCTTGATCGACAGCTCGATGTTGATGCGTTCGATGCCGTCGGTGTATTCGCCCATGCGGTTCAGCGGGATCACGACGTCTTCGTTGATCTTGAACGCGTTGGTGTGCTTGGCGATCGCCGCCGTGCGGGCGCGGTCCAGCCAGAATTTCTTGCGCGCTTCCGGGCTGACCGCAACGAAGCCTTCGCCGACGCGCGTATTGGCGATGCGGATCACTTCGGACGCCGCACGCGCCACCGCATCCTCGTCGTCGCCGACGATATCTCCGAACAAGGCCATCTTCGGCAACACGCCGCGCTTGGACTTGGTCGCGTAGCCGACCGCGCGCAGGTAGCGTTCATCGAGGTGTTCGAGACCGGCCAGGATCGCGCCACCCTTTTTCGTTTCGCTGTCGAGGTAATCCTTGATCTCGACGATGGATGGGATCGCGTCTCGCGCCTGGCCGAAGAATTCGAGACAAACCGTGCGTGTGGACTTCGGCATCTTGTGCAGAATCCAGCGCGCCGATGTGATCAGGCCGTCGCAGCCTTCCTTCTGGATGCCGGGCAGGCCGGCGAGGAACTTGTCGGTAACGTCCTTGCCAAGCCCCTCCTTGCGGAAAGTGCGGCCTTTGATTTCGAGAATCTCGGTCTTGAACGGCGCGTTGCTCTTGCCCTTCTCGGCCGGATGCGTCCATTCGAGCCTGAATTTCGCCACCGGCACGTCGTGGATCTTGCCGAGATTGTGTTCGAGCCGCGTGACTTCGAGCCAGTCGCCGTTCGGATCGACCATGCGCCAACTGGCGAGGTTGTCGAGCGCGGTACCCCACAGCACGGCCTTCTTGCCGCCCGCGTTCATCGCGACGTTGCCGCCGATGCAGGATGCCTCCGCCGAGGTCGGATCGACCGCGAATACGAAACCGGCTTTTTCGGCCGCATCGGACACGCGCTTGGTGACCACGCCCGCGCCGGAGAAAATCGTCGCATAGGGACGATCGACGCCCGGCAGCATCGTCATTTCGACCGCGCCGAGCTGCTCCAGCTTTTCGGTATTGATGACGGCCGACAGCGGCGTCAGCGGGATCGCGCCGCCGGTGTAACCAGTGCCGCCTCCGCGCGGGATGATGGTCAGGCCGAGTTCGATGCAGGCCTTGACCAGGCCGGCCATTTCTTCCTCACCGTCCGGCGTCAACACGACGAACGGATACTCGACGCGCCAGTCGGTGGCGTCGGTGACGTGCGACACGCGCGACAGGCCGTCGAATTTGATGTTGTCTTTCGCGGTGTAGCGGCCCAGCACCTTGTTCGCGCGCTTGCGCAAATCGTACGTGCGGCGGAACTCCTCGCCGAAATCGGCCACCGCCTTGCGCGCGGCCTTGAGCATGATTTCGACCGTGGCGCTGCGTTGCTTCGCCTGCGGGCCATCCCCTTCGGCCTGATCGGTGCTGACGCGGCGCTTTTCAACTTCACCGAGACGATGGTTGAGCGCGTCAATCAACTCCTGGCGACGCCTGGGGTTGTCGAGCATGTCGTCTTGCAGGTAGGGATTGCGGCGCACGACCCAGATGTCGCCCAGCACTTCGTACAGCATGCGCGCGGAACGACCGGTCTGGCGCGCGCTGCGCAGTTCGTCGAGCAGGCGCCATGCCTCTTCGCCCAGCAGGCGAATCACGATTTCGCGGTCGGAAAAGGAGGTGTAGTTGTACGGGATTTCACGCAAACGCGCAGGGAGCGCACCGGCGGGCGCGTCGGAAAGAAGAGCTTGGATTTGTGCGGGGGCGTTCATCAGAAGTAGTCGGACTGACCCTAAAGGAGCATTTTAGCGTATTGCGATGCACCAAGCGGGAACAGCCTTGTTTCCGATGAGGCCAAAACCGGTGGCCTTGCAACACAACCCGATCCGGCACGGACAGGCATGGAACAGCGATGTTGCCTTTTTGAAAATCCGTGTTGCCAGTCCTTCGCCACCGGCGACCATCACGGCAAATCGACGCCCAGCGACATCCAGACGGCGATTTCGTGCCAGAAGCCGTCCGGCACGTGCAGCAGGATCGCGGTCATGGTCACATAGCGCAGGAATTTGCCGATCGCCATGTAGACCACGCATGCCCAGAATGGCAATTTGAGCCAGCCGGCCAGGGCGCAGAGCGGATCGCCGATCGCCGGCAGCCAGGCCAGCAGCATGGTCCTGGCGCCGAATCGCTGCAGCCAGCCGAACCAGCGGGTTTCGCGCTCCCGCGCAAACGTCCGCTTGGCGCAGTAGCCCATCCAGTAGTTGATCATGCCGCCCAGCGTATTGCCTACCGTCGCCACGCCGATCACCGGCCAGAACAATGCGCCGTTGACCTTGACCACCGCGAACACCGCCGGCTCGGAGCCGAGCGGCAGCAAGGTGGCCGATACGAGGCTGATCAGGAATACTGATGTCAGGCCGACCTGCGGCACTGCCAGCACACCCAGCAGCCAACTGATTGCGGATTCGATCATGAGCGGGACGGAGAATTTAGCGCGCTGAAGCCGCGACGCACTTGAAAACAAGACAACGAAGAAACATCAATGGGGCGTCCATTATAATGAGCGGCTTCCTCGCCCGCCTTGCGACAGGCTCAAAACATCGAATTCATGAGTACCGACTACCTCCAGAAAATCCTGACCGCCCGCGTCTACGACGTCGCCGTTGAATCCCCGCTCGAACTCGCACCCACGCTGTCGCAGCGCATGGACAACAGGATTTACTTCAAGCGTGAAGACGTTCAGAGCGTGTTCAGCTACAAGCTGCGCGGATCGTACAACAAGATGGCGCACCTGTCGCCTACCGAACTCAAGCGCGGCGTCATCTGCGCGTCCGCCGGCAACCATGCGCAGGGTGTGGCGCTGGCGGCAGCCAAAATGGGCTGTCGCGCAGTGATCGTGATGCCGACCACGACCCCGCAGGTCAAGGTCAATGCGGTGAAGGCACGCGGCGGCGAGGTTGTGCTGTTCGGCGATTCCTATACCGACGCCTACAACCATGCGCTGACGCTGGAAAAGAAACAGAAGCTGACCTTCGTCCACCCGTTCGACGATCCCTACGTCATTGCCGGCGCAGGCACGGTCGGCATGGAAATCCTTCGGCAGCATCCCGGCCCGATCCACGCGATCTTCGTTCCCATCGGCGGCGGCGGCCTGATCGCGGGCGTGGGCGCCTACGTCAAGGCGGTACGACCGGACATCAAGGTCATCGGCGTGCAAACCGTCGATTCCGACGCGATGGCGCGCAGCCTCAAGGCCGGCCGGCGCGTGACGCTGAACGATGTCGGCCTGTTCGCCGACGGCACCGCGGTCAAGCTGGTGGGCGAGGAAACCTTCCGCCTCGCGAAACTGTACGTGGACGAAGTCGTGGTGGTCGACACCGACGAGGTATGCGCGGCGCTGAAGGACGTGTTCCAGGATACGCGCAGCATCCTCGAGCCGTCCGGCGCGCTGGCGATCGCAGGTGCAAAAGCCTATGTCGAGCGCGCAGCGCTGGCGAAGAAACCCCTCCGCAACGAAACCCTGGTCACGATCGCCAGCGGCGCCAACATGAATTTCGATCGCCTCGGCTTCGTCGCCGATCGCGCCGAAGTGGGCGAAGCGCGCGAAGCAGTGTTCGCGGTCACGATCCCGGAGGAGCGCGGCAGCTTCAAGCGTTTCTGCGAACTGGTCGGGCCGCGCAACGTGACCGAATTCATCTACCGCATCAGCGACGAAAAAGTCGCCCACGTCTTTGTCGGCGTCCAGATCACCAGCCGCGAAGAGTCCGGCAAGATCACGAAGAATTTCGAGAAGCACGGTTTCAAGACGCTCGACCTGACGCACGACGAACTGGCCAAGCTGCACATCCGCCACCTCGTCGGCGGCAAGAGTCCGCTGGCGCACGATGAGCTGCTGTATCGCTTCGAATTCCCGGAGCGCCCTGGCGCACTGATGCGCTTCCTTGACAGCATGGCACCGAACTGGAATATCAGCCTGTTCCATTACCGCAATCAGGGTGGCGACGTCGGCCGCATCCTGGTCGGCTTGCAAGTGCCGAAAAAGGAAATGAAGTCCTTCCGCGCCTTCCTTGCCACGCTGGGCCACCGTTACTGGGACGAGAGCGAGAATCCGGCCTACAAGCTGTTCCTGTAATCGCGCGCCGTTCGAAACAGGCCTCAATCCATTCAAGCCGGAGTCTGAACACAAACCTCCGGCTGAACAAGCTGTCAAACCGTGGCGCGCACCGGGTTCAAAACCGGCCGCGTCAAGGTTGCAACATCTCAACCATATCAGCATGACTACATCCGACACGCCGGACGCATCACCGCTCGGCAAACCGACAACTTATCAATCCGAATACGAGCCGTCGCTGCTGTTTCCGATCGCGCGCCAGCCCAAGCGCGATGAAATCGGCATCAGCGGCACGCTGCCCTTCTTCGGCATTGACATCTGGAACGCCTACGAAGTGTCGTGGCTGAACCTGCGCGGCAAGCCGCAGGTCGCAATTGCCAGCATTACCGTGCCGGCCGATTCGCCCTGCATCATCGAATCGAAATCCTTCAAGCTCTATCTGAATTCCTTCAATCAAACCCGACTGGCTGGCCCCGAAGCGCTGACCGAACTGCTGCGCGCGGACTTGTCCGCCGGTTTCGGCGCATCCGTGCACGTCAAGCTGACCACGCCTGACGCGTTTTCGTCGCTGCAGATGGGCGAACTGGAAGGCTTGCTGCTCGACCGGCTCGATATCGAAGTGGAAGAATACGTGCCGAATGCATCGCTGCTCGGCGCCAACCACGAAGAAGCGGTCGTCGAGGAAACGCTGGTATCGCATCTGTTGAAGTCGAATTGCCTGGTGACGGGCCAGCCGGATTGGGGAACGGTGCAAATCCGCTATGTCGGCGCGCAGATCGACCAGGAAGGCTTGTTGAAATACCTGATCGGATTCCGCAACCACAATGAGTTTCACGAGCAGTGCGTGGAACGGATTTTCATCGACATTCTGCGTCAGTGCCGGCCGGAAAAGCTCTCGGTGTATGCACGGTATACGCGACGCGGCGGGCTGGACATCAATCCGTGGCGCAGCAACTTCACCACCGGACAGCGGCCATCGAATCTGCGCAATGCGCGTCAATAGGAAACATGCAGCCGGCTCGCGATTAATTGCACTACGGAAACACGATCGCCGCGGACACGCGACTGAACGGAGATATTGAAAAACCGGCCCTCAACGTCCATTTAATGGATGTAATGGATGACCCAACACGGCAGCAAGCTCCTTGGCAGTCGTCTTGTCCATTATCTTGATATTCATCACTAGCCTTTCCTGACATCCATCACATGGCCGGTCATTGCACAACGCGGAAAGAGGCCTATAATTCGTCTCGACACCACATTTTGTGCGGCGCACCATACCCTTTGCAACATGACTAACCTCGCTAAAATCCTGCTGCGCGAGAATGTCGTTCTCGATCTCGAGGTCTCGAGCAAGAAACGCGCATTCGAGCAGGCGGGATTGATCTTTGAAAACAACTGCGGCATCGCGCGTTCCGTCGTATCGGATAACTTGTTCGCGCGCGAGCGTCTGGGTTCCACCGGACTCGGTCATGGGGTCGCAGTACCGCATGGCCGCATCAAGGGATTGAAGGCACCGCTCGCCGCCTTCGTGCGCTTGAAGGATCCGATCCCGTTCGAGTCGCCCGACGCCCAGCCGGTCAGCCTGCTGATCTTTCTGCTGATCCCCGACCAGGTCACGCAACAGCATCTTGAAATCCTGTCGGAAGTCGCGGAGATGTTTTCGGATGAAGCGTTTCGCACCCTGCTTGCAACCGACCCCGATCCCGCATCGGTCCATGCGCGCATCACGGCATGGCAGCCCAGTGTGCATGCATAAATCCTGATGACGCCATGCCCGTTTCCTCGCTCCTGACGATCCAGCAACTGTACGACGATACCCGCGAAGCATTGCAGCTGGGATGGTTTGCGGGGTTCCCCGGCGGAGAGCGCCGCATCTCGGGCGATGCCACCTCGGCTGCCGACCAGGTGGGCCACCTGAACCTGATCCACCCGGGGCGCATCCAGGTCTTCGGCCATCAGGAAATCATCTACTACAACAAGCTGTCGCCCGCGTCGCGCAAGATCCAGACCGAGGAACTGATCGCCGGCGAGCCGCCTGCCTTCATCATCGCGCAAGGCCTCGAAACGCCGCCATACATGCTGGCGTTCTGCGACGAGAAGAACATTCCGCTGTTCTCCACGCCGCTGCCCGCCGCACAGGTCATCGACTACCTGCGCGTCTATCTGTCCAAGGAACTGGCGCAGCGCATCACGATGCACGGCGTGTTCATGGACGTGCTTGGCGTCGGCGTGCTGATCACCGGCGAGTCGGGACTGGGCAAGAGCGAACTGGGGCTGGAACTGATCTCGCGCAACCACGGACTGGTGGCTGATGACGCGGTGGAGTTTGCGCGCATCGCGCCGAACATGATCGAAGGCCGTTGCCCACCGCTGCTGCAGAACCTGCTGGAAGTGCGCGGCCTGGGCCTGCTGGACATCAAGACCATCTTCGGCGAGACGGCAGTACGGCGCAAGATGCGCCTGAAGCTGATCGTGCACCTGGTACGGCGCAAGACGCTCGAGGAAAACTACGAACGCCTGCCATTGCACTCACAGACGGAAGAAGTACTTGGCCTGCAAATCCGCAAGGTCATCATCCCGGTCGAAGCCGGCCGCAACCTCGCCGTGCTGCTGGAAGCCGCCGTGCGCAACACGATCCTGCAACTGCGCGGCATCGATACGCTCAAGGAATTCATGGAGCGCCAGCAAAAGGCCATGGGCAACGAATAACCCGGCATTCACCGCGACAGCCCCGATGTTGCGATTGCGGTATCATCGTTCGCTATGCGCATTATCCTCATCACCGGCATTTCCGGCTCCGGCAAATCGGTCGGACTGAACGTTCTCGAAGACGCCGGCTATTTCTGCGTCGACAACCTGCCGCCCAAGCTGTTGCGGCAACTGGTCGCGACCCGCATGGAAGAAGGCGGCCAGACGCTGGCCGTGGCCATGGACTCCCGCAGCGCAGATTCGCTGGCGGGCCTGCCCGCCGACATCGAGCAACTCAAGCGCGACGGTCACGACGTCAAGGTGATTTTCCTGACCGCCAAGACCGAATCGCTGATCACGCGCTTTTCCGAAACCCGCCGCAGCCATCCCCTGTCGCACCGGATCCGCCCGGACCAGATCGACGACGATTCGCCGACGCTGACCGAATGCATCCTCAAGGAACGCGAGATGCTGTCGGCTATCGAGGGCATCGGGCACGTGATCGACACCTCCGGCCTGTCCGCCAACAAGCTGCGCAGCTGGATCAAGGAGCTGGCCGATACCGAGCGCACTCCGCTCACGCTGCTGTTCGAATCGTTTGCGTTCAAGTTCGGCGTGCCGCTCGATGCCGACCTCGTGTTCGACGTGCGCATCCTGCCCAACCCCTATTACGACCTCACGTTGCGACCGCTGAACGGCAAGGATGCGCCGGTGATCGCGTTTCTCGATGCGCAGGCACAGGCCGGCGAGCTGCTGAACGACATGCGCGGCTTCGTCGAGAAATGGCTGCCGTCGTTCAAGAGCGACAACCGCAGCTATCTGACCGTCGCCATCGGCTGCACCGGCGGGCAGCACCGTTCCGTGTACATGGTCGAACAGATGGCAAGACACTTCCGCGCGTCCGAGCGCGTGCTGGTGCGCCATCGCGAACTCGCGCCCGAGTATGCCGCAAGCTGACGGCTGGCTGCCGCTCTTCCCGCTGAAGACGGTCCTGTTCCCGGGCGGGGTGTTGCCGCTGAAGGTATTCGAGACGCGCTACATCGACATGGTGCGCGACTGCATGAAACGCGACGCGCCCTTCGGCGTCGTCCTGATCAAGTCGGGCCAGGAAGTCGGCATCGCCGCGGAACCGGAAGCAGTCGGCTGTCTCGCATGCATTGCGCAAGTCGAGATACCGACGCTGGGTGTGATGCTGCTGCGCACCGAGGGCGGCGAACGTTTCCGCATACGCGAAACCCGCGTCCTGTCCGACCAGCGGCTGGAGGCGCAGGTCGACATGATCGCACCGGACACGGACAGCCCGGTCAGCGACATCCATCTTGTTTGCGCCGGCGCGCTGAAGGCGATCATCGACGATGTCGAAGCCACCGGCGTCGCGGCAGAGGGCAATGCATTCGTCAGCCCCTTCGCGCGTCCGCTGCAACTGGACAGCACCGCGTGGATTGCGAATCGCTGGTGCGAAATCCTTCCCATCCCGCTCAAGGCACGTCAGAAGCTGCTGGAATTGCGCGACGCGCAAAGCCGACTATCAATCGTCCACCAATATTTGCAGCAGCACCGAATCGTCTGACTGCGAATGCTGCGTCCGGCCGCGCCGGATAGATGTCAAATCATCAACATCAACTCCCGATCGGCCCGAATCCAACGCACCGGCAGTCCGCCTTCGCCCTGCACGGACGCAAAGGCAGCTTGCCGAAAGGCATTTTTCATCTCTTATTTGTTACCGCGCAAGATAGACCAACGGTATTCATACGATAAATACGATCTGGATCGCCTATCGACTCGGGCTGCATCGCACAGCTCATTGCGAATTCCCACCATTTTGACGAGCGTTGATTTTCGTATGTTACTGGACGAAGCACACGAACCCGTGCGGTCAGGCAACCTTGATCGCCGCAAAATTCCGCCGCCGGCGCGCGTTCAGCAGATCTCTCCGGTCGGCCTGATTTCCTTGCTGTATGCGTTCAGTCTGTTCATTTTCTATCATCAGGGTTTCATCAGCGGCACGAGCTTCATCGGTGCTGCAGCGGCAGTGCTGTGCCTCGTCATCGTGTTCTATGGCCTGTTCCGGCTCGGCCTGAATACGCGCGTTCCCGAATCCAGCCTGATGCTGCCGCAATTGCTCGCCGCGTTGCTGATCATGCTGACGGTGGCATATCTGGAGCGCGCGACCCAGATTGCGCTGGTGCCGTTCATGCTGATTGCATTTTCATTCGGCATCTTCCGCCTCTCGACGCCGTCGCTCATTCTGCTGTCGGCCGGATGCCTCGGGATGTATCTGGCGATGATCCTGATGCGGGGCCACAACGACGGGTATTTCCTGAGCTTTCGCGCCGATCTGATGCAGTGGTGCGTGCTTGCCCTCACCTTGCCCGCCATGATCCTGCTGGGAAAACAGATCCAGAATCTGCGCCAGCTGCTGAAAGCCACGCGTTATCAGCTCGAACACTATGAAGAAAAATCGATCCGCGACGAACTGACCGGACTGTACAACCGCCGACGGCTGCAGGCGGAACTGGAACAGGCCCGAGTGCAGGCCGACGAGAAGGACGTGCCGTTCTCCATCTGCCTGATCGACATCGACCACTTCAAGCAGATCAACGACAGCAACGGCCATCTCTCGGGCGACAGGATCCTGTGTGACTTCGCGCATCTCGCGCGCGAATGCATTCGCGACAGCGACACTTTCGGGCGCTACGGCGGCGACGAGTTCCTGCAGATCCTGTCGCACACCGATCTGAAGGGGGCGGTGATACACGCGGAGCGACTGCGCGTCTATGCGCACTTCCTCGATTTCCAGAAAGTCCTTGCGCAGAAACACATTTCTCTCTCGATCGGCGTTGCGCAGTATCGGGAAGGCGAGAAGATTGCCGATCTCATTGCGCGCGCCGATAGCGCCCTGTATCGCGCCAAGCAGCTCGGACGGAATCGGGTGGAATGGATCGACTTGCAGTAACGCGCAAGGCGAACGGCAAGCTCTCAGCGCAACAGGTCGGGCGCGTCAAATACCGCAAGCAGGAGCTTCTTGACCGGCGCGGGCAGCGGCGCGTCGAGCAGCCTGTCGGCGCGGTACCAGACGTGACGCATTTGCCCGGCCAACTCAAGGCGGTGCGCCAGTCTGATCCTGTAGGGCGACACATGCAGCTTGAAATGCGTGAACACGTGCGAAAACGGCTGCAAGGGTTCGCATGATGCAACGACGCCAAACGGCGCGACGGCATGCGCAAGCGCCTCGTCGAGTCTGTGCTGCGGCACCGGTTCCGGCAGAACCAGCTGCTCGGCCTCGGGCAGCGACAACAGCCCGCCCCAGATGCCGCTGTCGGGCCGCTGTTCGAGCAGCACCCGGTCGCCATCGGTGACGACCAGCATTGCGGTCTGCTTGTGCGGTACCGCCTTTTTCGGCTTGCGCATCGGCAGCTCGGCCACGCGATCGGTCGCCAGCGCCGCGCAACGATTTGCCAGCGGGCAGCTGCCGCATGCCGGACGGCCACGCGAGCAAAGCGTCGCGCCGAGATCCATCAAGCCCTGCGTATAGGCTTCGACATCGCGGTCGGGCAGCAAGGCCACGGCGCGTTCCCACAGCCTGTCCTCGATCGGCTTTGACCCCGGATAGCCATCGATGCCGAACACGCGAGCGAACACGCGCTTGACATTGCCGTCCAGGATGGCCGCGCGTGTTCCGTATGCGAATGCCGATATCGCCGCCGCAGTCGAGCGGCCGATGCCCGGCAAGTCCGCCAGCACATCTGGATCGCTGGGAAATGTGCCGCCATGCTGCGCAACGACGCGTTGCGCGCATTGATGCAGGTTGCGCGCGCGCGAATAGTAGCCAAGCCCGCTCCAGTGCGCCATCACGTCTTCGGCAGGCGCATCGGCCAGCGTCGTCACGTCGGGAAAGCGGACCAGGAAACGCTGATAGTAGGGAATGACGGCAGCCACCTGCGTCTGCTGCAGCATGATTTCCGACAGCCAGATGCGGTACGCATCGCGCGTGTTTTGCCAGGGCAGCGCGTGCCGCCCATGCTGCTTCTGCCAATGAATGACCGCGTCGGAGAACGTCGGATCGGCGAAATGTCCTGCCGTGTTTTCGGCGGCGGACTCCCTCCTGCCGGGTACTGCTCTTTTCATTTAGGCTGCCGCTTTGAGTGCGGCGAGTTCCGCCGCGATCGCGCTTTTCAGTTCGCTTTCCAGGAGATGCAGCGTCTTCTTCTGTCCTTCGAGCTCGGTATGCATCTGCTCGAGCAGTTGCAGCTTTTCTTCCAGGCTGTCGGTCGCGACATGAATGCGCTCGATCGACTGCCTGCGCTTCTTCAGCTGCGATTTATGCTCCCAGATCTGCGCTTCGAGCGGCGCCATCACGACCTTCAGCCATGCCTCGACATCGCGATTGGCTTGCAGGAAACTCTGCTTGACGCGCGAGGCAATCGAATCGAAAAACTTCTGCATCAGCACAACCTGCGGCGTCGTCAGGATTGCGGCAGCACCGAACTGCTTGTGATAGACGCCCTCGATCAGCTTGATTTCCTTACGGTACTTGTCGAGAGAAAACGGCATCGGCGTCGAAAGCGCCAGACCGTGCTCGGTCGAAAACTTGCGATACATCACCGTCATCATCTCGGCGATTTCGTCGATTTTCTGTTCTGACGAATTGACATTGCCATGCGCCTGCTCGAAGAAGCGTTTCACCGCCTGCCGCAAGCCCGCCGAGAACTTGCTCTTGTCCATCGCGTCGCGCGTCTGCCGGATGTCTTCCTTCAGGATATCCATGCCGAGGCTGGTGAACACTTCGGTGGACAGCCGCGCGAATACCGAGCGCGTGCCTTGCAGTTTGAGGAGACTGCCGTCGAATTCCTTCTTTTCCATGTCAATGCGCTGCATCATGTGCGCAATGATGTTCTGGTTCTTGCCGCGCAGGCTCTTCAACTCGACCAGCTGCTCGATGACGTTGCGCGTGCGCGATGCCAGCAACGCCTTCCTCGATGCGGTCAATTCATTGATCTCCGCTTCGAGCTGGGTGCGAATGATGTCCTGCTTGCCCGGGATGAGTTCATTGGACAGCGCACTCTCCAGCTCCGGCAGGCGGCTCTTCGCCAGCAGCGCCGCATCGCGATTGACTTTGCCTACCAGCCCTTTTTGCGCCGACACCGGGAAGATCTGGCGCTCGTCGAGACCCAGCGTATGCGCCACGTTCGCCATCTGCCCCTTGATTTGCTGCTCCACTTCGGCAACGCTGCGCAATTCGTCCCACATGCTGTCGATCTTGTTCAACACCACCATGCGCCCCGCGCCGGTGCCGATGTGGTTGCGCCAGACATCGATATCGCTCTTCGTCACACCTGTATCCGCCGCGAGAATGAACAGCACCGCATGCGCATTGGGAATCAGGTTCAGCGTCAGCTCCGGCTCGGTGCCGATCGCATTCAATCCCGGCGTATCGATGATGACCAGCCCCTCCTTCAACAAGGGGTGCGGAAAATTGACGATCGCATGCCGCCATTGCGAAATTTCGACCATGCCGTTTCCATCCACCGCCAGCGCGGCATCCTGGTCGCTCTCGTCGTACAAGCCATAGTTTTTCGCTTCTTCCAGCGGCACGCGCTTGGTCAGGCTGACCTGCTTGAACGCCTCCAGCATGCCTTCGGCGGACGAAATATCGAGCGGCAGCACGGTCCAGACCTGGCTCTGCTCCTTCAGGTCGCTCGTGGAGTGCGACTGGGCACGCGTCTCGATCGGCAGCAAGCGTATCGACGGCGGAAAGGTTTCGTCGTACAGCAATTCGGTCGGGCACATGGTCGTGCGGCCGGCCGACGATGGCAGAATCCGCTGACCGTAATCGGCGAAAAATATCGCATTGATCAATTCAGACTTGCCGCGCGAGAACTCGGCGACAAACGCAATCGACAGCTTGTCATCCGCCAGCCGTGTCTTTGCATGGAGGAAGCGCTGATCGCTGGCCGCATCCGACAGGTCCGAGACGCCCACCCACGCACGATAGCGTTCGAGCGCAGCGACCACGCCGCTACGCCAGTTACTGTATTCCTGGAATTTTTGAACCAGATTGCTCACGTTATCCTCGTTTGTCCTGTCCGTGCGACCTTGCGCCCCAGCCTTTTCCGGTTTCTTGCTGCTGGGCATCAGTAATTCAGAACACTAGCACCCGCCCCTACTTTTGACAATTTGCACAGTAAAACGTGGATCGCTGGCCCTGCGTGATCTGCCTCACCAGATTTCCGCAAATGCGGCACGGGTCGCCCGTCCGGTCATAGACGAAGTAACTCTGTTGAAAATATCCGGACTGCCCGTCGGCTCCGATGAAATCCCGCAATGTGCTGCCGCCCTGCTCTATGGCCGCGGCCAGCGTTTGGCGTATCGCCTGCGTCAGCTTTTCATAGCGGGCCAGTCCGATGCGATGCGCCGGCGTTTTCGGATTGATGCCGGCCTTGAACAGGCTCTCTGACGCATAGATGTTGCCGACGCCGACAACGATGTCTCCTGCGAGCAACACCTGTTTGATTGCGGCGCTGCGTTTGCGCGTATTCCGGTACAAGAGCTGCGCCGAAAACGCCTCTTCCAGCGGCTCCACTCCCAAGCCGCGCAACAGGATATGGTTGTCAATCGCACCATCTTGTTGTGCGTGCCATAACACTGCGCCGAATCGCCGCGGATCAGTCATGCGCAGCAGCTGATCTCCGATCACGAGGTCGAAATGATCATGCTTTTGCGGCGGCGTCCCGATGGACAGTATCCGCAAATGCCCCGACATGCCGAGATGAACGATCAGCGTGCCGTGATCGAACTGGATCAACAAATACTTGCCGCGTCGTCCGGTGGCGCGAATTGCATGACCGAGCAACTGCTCCGGCAAATCCACCGGAAACGGCCAGCGCAAGCCGCTATGACGCAGCGTGACGCCAGTGACGATGCGTCCTTCCAGGTATGGCGCGACACCGCGCCGGGTAACTTCAACTTCAGGCAATTCGGGCATGATTGGTGCAGAAAACTCGTGTCAGGCTGGCGCAGAACGATGGGATCAAGTCCTTGATGTAACCATGTCCATCACGAGCTGGTTGAGCGTAGAATTAAAAATCGGCTTGATCAGCAAGGAATATCCATTGAAAAACCTTCTTCTCATTGTAACTCTGCCAGCCGTGCTGGCGGCGTGCGCGGCAGCTCCGCAATCGGCCACTGCGCCGGGCGACTCTCCTGCGCGAGTCGCGACTGCCGAAGACAGTTTGCAGCAGGGTGAAAATGCGTCGCGCAAGGTAAACGCCAAGGCAGGCGAACAGGCGACCGAAGACAGCTTGCCGTCGCTCGAACTGACCGAGGACCTGATGTTCAAGCTGTTGAGTTCGGAAATCGCGTACCAGCGCGGCGACTGGCAGAGCGGTTACGTCACGATGCTCGCGATGGCACAGCAAACGCGCGATCCGCGCATTGCGCGCCGTGCCGCGGAGATGGCGCTGGCGGCAAAGCGGGCCGACGAAGCACTCACTGCAGTGCGTCTGTGGCGCACGCTTGCTCCTCACTCTGACGAAGCCATTCAATACAATTTGAGCTTCATCATTCTTGGCGACAATCTGTCCGAAGCAAAACCGATACTGGAGGAGCGGCTCAGGGAAGCGCGTCCGCACACGCGCGGCTTGATGGCATTTCAGATCCAGCGTTTGCTGTCGCGCGCCAAGGACAAATCGGCTGCGTTTGCGCTGCTGGAAGACGTGCTCGCTCCCTATGGCGATCTTCCGGAAGCGCATCTTGCTCTGGCGCAAAGCGCAATCGGCAGGGGCGATGTGGAGCGTGCGCGCAAGGAGGCCCAACTCGCACTCAAGGTCAGGCCGGATTCCGAACTCGCGATCCTGACGCTGGCGCAAGCATCGACGGACAAGAGCGACGCAACCAAGCTGCTGGCGGACTTTCTGGCGCGCTATCCAAAATCACGCGAAGTGCGCGTCGCCTACGCCCGCATGCTGGTCGATCAACAGCAATACAAGAAAGCGCGCGCCGAGTTCGAAACGCTGCTGAAGGACCAGCCGCAGGATTTGACCACCCTGTTCGCACTCGGAATATTGAGCGCGCAGGTCAACGACATGCCGGCCGCGGAGAAATACCTGACCGCCTATCTGGAAACGCTGTCGGCCCAGCCGGATGAAGAGCGCGATCCGACCCAGGCGCTCTTGATCCTGGCGCAGATTGCGGAAGAGCGCAAAGACCCCGCGACGGCGCTCAAATGGCTGGCGCAGATCGAACCGGGAGAAGGCTATTTCAGCGCACAGATCAAGCGCGCGCAGCTCAACGCCAAACGCGGCGACCTCGCATCGGCGCGCAAGCTGCTGCACGAAATCAACGCCTCCGGCGAGCGCGAACAGTCGCAGGTTGTCATCGCCGAGGCGCAGATGCTGCGCGACGCAAACCGGCTGCCGGAAGCCATGACCGTCCTGCAGGCAGGCGTGAAGCGCTTTCCGAACAATACGGACCTGCTGTACGACTATGCGATGCTGGCGGAAAAGCGGAATCAGCTCGATGTGATGGAAGCATCGCTGCGCAAGATCATCGAACTGGCGCCGAACAACCAGCACGCTTACAACGCACTTGGCTACTCATTCGCCGAACGCAATATCCGCCTCGACGAAGCCTACGCACTGATCGAAAAAGCCCTCAAGCTGGCACCGGATGATCCCTTCATCATGGACAGCATGGGATGGGTGCAATTCCGGCTCGGTCGCCTGAAGGAGGCCGAAGCACTGCTGCAGCGCGCGTATGAACTGCGGCCCGATGCCGAAATAGCAGTGCATCTGGGCGAGGTATTGTGGGTCAAGGGACAGAAGGCTGACGCGCAAAAACTGTGGCGCGACGCGCAAATCAAGGATCCGCAAAACGACACTCTCAAGAGCACGCTGGCGCGGCTGAACGTGCAGTTATGAGTTGGTGCTTCATACACGGTGCGGCACGGTTTGCTGCGCCGCTTGTGTTCTCACTGTTGATTGCCGGTTGCGCGAGCCTGACCCCGCCTCCCGGCAGTGACGCGCCGTTACCTGGATCAACTCGCGCCTACCAGGAGCAGATCGCCCTCAGCGGACGACTTTCCGTGCGCTATCAGAACAACGGCAAGGACGAGGCTTTGCACGGCAATTTCGTCTGGACGCAAAACATGGCGCAAACCAGCGTCACACTGCTCTCGCCATTGGGCCAGACAGTCGCACAGATAGATGTTTCGCCAAACGGCGCAAGTCTGAAGCAAGGCAACGAACCGCCGCGCACTGCAGCCGATGTTGATGCACTGGTCCAGGGCACGCTGGGATGGCCGCTGCCGATCGCCGGCTTGCGCGACTGGCTGCAAGGATTCGCGATTGAGGCAGCCGGGATGCGCGTCATCGCATCGCCGCAATCGCCCGACGTCATCACGCGCGACGGCTGGCGCATCCACTACGCAAGCTGGCAGAATGAAACCCCGGCACCAAGCCGCCCAAGGCGCATCGACCTGGAGCGCCAGACCGCACAGGCCGGCGATGTCGCCATCCGCATCGTCATCGACTCATGGCAATAATGATCCGTACCCTGAACAACTGCCCCGCCCCCGCCAAGCTGAATCTGTTTCTCCATGTAACCGGACGTCGCCCGGACGGCTACCACCTGTTGCAGACCGTCTTTCAACTGATCGACCACGGCGATTTGCTGCATTTCGAGGTCCGTGAAGACGGGGAAATTCGCCGCACCACCGACGTTGTCGGCGTGCCGGAAGATTCCGACCTGATCGTCCGCGCCGCACAGCTGCTCAAATCGGCAACCGGCTCGACGCTCGGTGCCAACATCGCCATCGAAAAGCTCCTCCCCATGGGCGGTGGCTTGGGCGGCGGCTCGTCCGATGCCGCGACGACGCTGATCGTCCTGAACCATCTGTGGCAAACCGGCCAGAGTCGCGCCCAACTGATGAAACTAGGCCTGCAACTGGGCGCTGATGTTCCGTTTTTCATATTCGGCCGGAATGCATTTGCCGAAGGCGTCGGCGAAGAATTGCAGGCGGTCGCGGCGCCGGATTGCTGGTATCTGGTGATCGAACCGGGGGTATCGGTCCCGACCGCATCAATTTTTGCCTCACCGGAATTGACAAGGGATTCAAAACCCGTCAGAATATCGGACTTTCCTGAGGCCTCCATTGGCTTCGGAAAAAACGACCTGCAAGTCGTGGCAACCAAGCTGTTCCCGCCCATTGCCGAAGCCCTTGAGTGGCTCAAGCCTTATGGCGAAGCAAGAATGACTGGTTCCGGAGCGTGCGTTTTCTGTGCATTTCAGCAGGAGCACGAAGCCGATTTGGCACTTGAACAAGTGCTGAAAATCGGCCCGGCAAACTGGACAGCATGGAAGGCCAGATCGATCGAGCGTCATCCGCTCTCGCATTTGCTGAAGTCGTAGCCAAGAATTTGTTTGACGTTGCATCGTGCAAGCGCAAAGGTGTGACGACAGACACCCGGTTGTGTAGGGGAGTCGCCAAGTTGGTCAAGGCACCGGATTTTGATTCCGGCATTCGAAGGTTCGAATCCTTCTTCCCCTGCCAGTAACTCAAAAGCAACAAGACCGCAATAATCAAGCCGCCACTGCAAGACGAGACAGTCAAGCACTGGCGGCTTTTTAACTTTCACGATCGCACTAGGTATCCCATGGCCCTTGAGAACCTGATGGTTTTTACCGGCAATGCCAATCCGGAACTGGCAGCCGGCGTTGCAAAGCAGCTCGGCATTCCCCTCGGCAAAGCAGTTGTCTCGAAATTCTCCGACGGCGAAGTCATGGTCGAGATCAACGAGAACGTGCGCGGCAAGGATGTCTTCGTTCTGCAATCGACTTGCGCGCCAACCAACGACAGCCTGATGGAAATCATGCTGATGGTCGATGCCTTGAAGCGCGCATCCGCCGGTCGCATTACCGCCGCGATTCCCTACTTCGGCTATGCACGTCAGGATCGCCGCCCGCGTTCGGCGCGTGTTGCCATTTCGGCCAAGGTTGTTGCCAACATGCTGCAGGAAGCCGGTGTCGAGCGCGTGCTGATCATGGATCTGCACGCCGACCAGATTCAGGGCTTCTTTGATATTCCGGTTGATAACATTTATGCATCGCCGATCCTGTTGAGCGATCTGGTGAGCAAGAAGTACGAAGATCTGCTCGTCGTGTCGCCGGACGTTGGCGGCGTGGTGCGCGCGCGCGCGCTTGCCAAGCGCCTCGACTGCGATCTGGCGATCATCGACAAGCGCCGTCCGAAGGCGAATGTGTCGGAAGTCATGAACATCATCGGTGAAGTCGAAGGCCGCAACTGCGTGATCATGGACGACATGGTCGATACCGCAGGCACCCTGACCAAGGCTGCGGAAGTCCTGAAGGACCGCGGCGCGAAGAAGGTCATCGCCTACTGTACCCACCCTGTGCTGTCCGGCCCCGCAATCGAGCGCATCACGAATTCGCCGCTGGACGAACTGGTCGTCACCGACACCATTCCCCTGTCGCCGGCCGCCCGGGCCTGCGAGAAGATTCGCCAACTGACATGCGCGGATCTGCTGGCCGAGACGTTCAAGCGCATTACCAAGGGCGACTCGGTGATGTCGCTGTTCGCGGACTAACAACCGTTTTTTCCTGCCTTCAAATGAAGGCAGGTTTTCACGTCCCCTGGTCGCGGGGGACTGCACCGCAAGGCAGCGCCTTGCAAACATTGGAGCCATAAAATGAAAGTAATCGCATTTCCACGCAAAGAGCAGGGGTCCGGAGCGAGCCGCCGCCTGCGCAATGCCGGCCAGACTCCCGGCATCATCTACGGCGGCACCAGCGAGCCGGTTGCCATCTCGCTCGACCATAACGCGCTGTACCACGCACTGAAGAAGGAAACATTCCATTCGTCGATCCTCGACATGGAGATCGAAGGCAAGGTCGAAAAAGTCCTGCTGCGCGACTTCCAGGTACACGCATACAAGCAACTCGTGATGCACGTCGACTTCCAGCGCGTCGATGCCAAGCAGAAGCTTCACACCAAGGTGCCTCTGCACTTCATCAATGCGGAAGTCTCGCCGGCCGTGAAACTGTCATCCGCTGTCATCAGCCACGTGATGAACGATCTGGATGTGTCCTGCCTGCCGGGCGACCTGCCTGAGTTCATCGAAATCGATCTGTCCAAGATGGAAGCAGGCCAGTCGATCCACCTGTCCGAGATTCAACTGCCCAAGGGCGTGACTGCCGTGGCGCACGGCGGCCAGGACAATCCGACCATCGCTACCGCCAGCATCCCCGCAGGCCAGGTATCGGCGGAAGGCGCTGACGCTGAGAATACGGAAGAAAAGAAGTAATCCGGCATTCGCAGCAATGCTGCAGCATCGAAAAACCCGCCGCACGTGGCGGGTTTTTTTGTTTTTCGCAAGCATGCCCTCCCCTGACCTGCGCGCCCGAGCGTGCCGCAAGCATTCATGAGCGCGTTGGACGGTCACCGTCCATATCCGGGATAATCTGCTTTTCTCGCATTCAACAACTCCGTCGAAAACGTCATGCCCATACGCCTGATAGTCGGCCTCGGCAACCCCGGCCCGGAATACGAACTGACCCGCCACAACGCAGGATTCTGGCTGGTCGATGCGCTCGCCAGCGGCGCCCTGACACGCGAGTCGCGCTACCACGCGCTGGCCGCCAGAAAGTCGATCGCCGGACAGGATGTCTGGCTGCTCGAACCACAGACCTACATGAACCGCTCGGGCCAATCGGTGGGTGCACTGGCGCGCTTTTACAAGTTCGCGCCGGACGAGATCCTGGTCGTGCACGACGAACTCGACCTTCCGCCCGGCACCGCGAAAATCAAGAAAGGCGGCTCGTCCGGCGGACACAATGGCTTGAAGGACATCACCGCGGCGCTGGGCACGCAGGATTACTGGCGCTTGCGGATCGGCATCGGACATCCGCGCGCGCTCAATCTGCAACAGCAAGTCGTCGACTTCGTGCTGCACCGCCCGCGCAAGGAAGAGCAGCCGCTGATCGACGAAGCCATTGAAAAAAGCATCGCTGTCGTCCCGCTCCTGTGCGAAGGAAAGTTCGAGGCGGCGATGATGCAGCTTCACACCTCGAAATGAGCCAGGCGCGACAATCCGGCACAGCACCATGAACGCCCTCGCGATACATGCGGGCCCGAAAGCGCTGGCGCATTTGCGCGAACACGGATTGCGGGCGCAGGACATCGCGATCATTCCAGCCGCTGCCGGCGGACCGAAGGGATTGATTTTCCAGAAGCTGGACCAGTGGCTGTTCGGCCGCTGGCTGCCGTCCGCGCAGCGCGAACGAACACTGATCGGCGCATCGATCGGTGCGTGGCGGATGGCCGCGGCCTGCCATGCCGATCCCGTCGCGGCATTTCAGCGCCTAGGGGATTTGTATAGCGAACAACGCTATCCGCCCAGGACATCGCCGCGCATGGTGACGGAATTCTGCAAGCAACTCCTTGGCGACTTCATGGGCGGACATGAGTCCGAAGTCACGCAACACCCGCACCATCGGCTGCACATTCTTGCATCACGCGGCAGCAGACTGCTGAAAGCACCGCGCTTGAAGATCTCCGAAATGGCCGGCTTCAGCGCTGCAGTACTCGGCAATCTGATTTCGCGCAGCCAGCTGGCTCATCACCTTGAACGGGTTGTACTCGGCGACGCCCGGGATCCGGCCTTCTGGCTGAAGGCGCGATTCGATGCCTTCGACACGCATTTCGCACCGCTGTTACCGGACAACATCGCGGCAGCGTTGCTGGCCTCGGGCACGCTGCCCTTCATCATGGAGCCGGTGCGACACATCGCACATGCCCCCGTCGGCACCTACTGGGATGGCGGCCTGATCGATTACCATCTTGCCCTGCCCTATTCTCGCGTTGCCGGCAATCCCGAAGGCGGGCTGGTGCTGTATCCGCATTTCGGCGAACGCATCGTGCCCGGCTGGTTCGACAAGCAATTCCCGTGGCGGCGCGCCGGCACCGGAAGCAGCCGGAACTGGCTCGACAATGTCATTTTGATCTCGCCGTCGCGTGCATTTCTGCAAACCCTGTCGCGCGGCAAACTACCGGATCGCAAGGATTTCCTGTCCTATGGCGCGAACGATGACTTCCGCATCCTCAACTGGAAACTCGCGATCAGCGAGGGCGCGCGCCTGCGCGATGAACTTGCGGCCTTCGTCGAGAAGCCCGATTTACGCCTGGTCAAGTCCATCTGACCCGGTCGATCCGAGCGCCTACGGTAAAATAGCGGGTTACTCCATACCTTAACGAAACACACACCATGAGTCTCAAATGCGGCATCGTCGGCCTGCCTAACGTCGGCAAATCCACTCTGTTCAATGCGCTGACCAAGGCCGGCATCGCTGCGGAAAACTATCCCTTCTGCACGATCGAACCCAACGTCGGTATCGTCGAAGTGCCGGATTCGCGCCTGAATGCGCTGGCGGAAATCGTCAAGCCCGAGCGCATCCTGCCCGCAACGGTGGAATTCGTCGACATCGCCGGCCTCGTGGCGGGCGCCTCCAAAGGCGAGGGACTCGGCAATCAGTTCCTCGCGCACATTCGTGAAACCGATGCCATCGTCAATGTCGTGCGCTGCTTCGAAGATCCGAATGTGGTGCACGTCGCCGGCAAGGTCAGCCCGCTCGACGATATCGCCGTGATCCAGACCGAGCTCGCGCTGGCCGACATGGGCACCGTGGAAAAGGCGATCATCCGCGAGGGCAAGAAGGCGAAATCCGGCGACAAGGATGCGATCAAGCTGGTCGCCGTGCTGGAGCGCATCCTGCCGCAGCTGAACGACGCCAAACCGGTACGCGCCATGGGGCTCGATGCGGAGGAAATGGCGCTGATCAAATCGATGTGCCTGATCACGGCAAAACCGGCGATGTATGTCGCAAACGTATCGGACACCGGCTTCAGCAACAACCCCTTGCTGGACCAGCTGACCGCCTACGCGCAGGAGCAGAGCGCACCGATCGTCGCGATCTGCGCCGCGATCGAGGCCGAAATCGCCGATCTCGACGACGAAGACAAAGGTGCCTTCCTTGCCGACATGGGGATGGAAGAGCCGGGACTGGACCGCCTGATTCGCGCCGGGTTCAAGTTGCTGGGCCTGCAGACCTACTTCACTGCGGGCGTCAAGGAAGTGCGCGCATGGACGGTTCCGGTCGGCGCGACGGCACCGCAGGCTGCCGGCGTGATCCATACCGATTTCGAACGCGGCTTCATCCGCGCGCAGACCATTTCCTACGACGATTACATCGCTTACAAGGGCGAACAGGGCGCGAAGGAAGCGGGCAAGATGCGCGCCGAAGGCAAGGAATACGTCGTCAAGGATGGCGACGTGCTGAACTTCCTGTTCAACGTCTGATCATTCTTCGGACGTCTCCGGACGTCATGAAAGCCGACAAGCCCCGCCATCACCGAGATGGCGGGGTTTTCTTTTCGCGGGTTTGCGGCAGTGGAAACATCACGAGGCGAACCGGGGCAGGTTCCGCGCCGTTTGTGTAAACTGTTTGCGCTGCCAAATGAGCGGCATGAATAAAAAAGGATAAAGATGAAAGCGAAGTTGTGTGTGATGGCGGCACTTTCAATGGCCGCATTGTCAGTGAATGCCGAATGCAGAATTACCAGCGTCAGAGGTGATGATATCGCCGCCGCGTTCAAGCGGCATGGCGGGTGGAAGTTCTCCGAACAAAAATACAATTCGCTATGCGCAAAGCTGAACCGTGCAAAGGCGCGCATACAGATTAACGCCATGGCCACCGTGCTGGCGAACCAGTCCATTGGCTGGGCAACGCTGTCGGTCATCGATTTTGATACCGGCATCGCGACCGGCGATTTTGCCAGCATGAACACCCAGGTAAACACCTACGCCAGCCAGGACAAGGCCAATGAAATCATGGTCGACGCCATCAATGCTGCTGCGGAGAACTGGGATGGCATAGATAGCGCGCTGGCCTCCCTTGAGGCAGAGCGCAAAAAAGTCAGGAATACGCAGAGAAAATAGCCTCTGCCGCTTCGCGCACCAAACCAGGAAAAGCCACCATGCCCATACTCACCGAACTGAATCTGTATCCCGTCAAATCCTGCGGCGGCATCGCCTTGCGCGAAGCCACGCTCACGCAGGCAGGCCTGATGAGCGAGCATATCTACGACCGTGAGTGGATGGTAGTCGATGCCCGGGGTGAATTCCTCACGCAGCGCGACCATCCCCGGATGGCGCTGATCAAGCCGCGCATCAAGGCCGACACGCTGGAGCTGCGCGCGCCCGGCATGCTCGGCCTCGAGATTCCGCTCGACCTGCCGGACCCGGACCAGGCGCCGACGCGCGACGTGCGCGTCTGGAACGATACGCTCAAGGCCTACGACTGCGACGAGACGACTGCGGTGTGGTTTTCCAACTTTCTGGGCACGCCATGCCGGCTGGTGCGTTTTCATCCGCATGCGCAGCGCAGTGCGAACAAGAAGTGGACCAATGCCGTTGAAGCGCCCACGCTGTTCTCGGATGGCTATCCGATGCTGGTGATTTCCGAAGCTTCGCTTGCGGATCTGAATGACAAGCTGGTCGCGCAGGGACGTGCGACCTTGCCGATGAGCCGCTTCCGGCCGAATATCGTGATCAACGGCATCGACGCATTTGAAGAGGATTATGCCGAGTCGTTCAAGCTCGGCGATGCCTCGCTCAAGCCGGTGAAGCCGTGTCCGCGCTGCCCCATTCCCTCCATCGACCAGGCCACCGGCGTGATCGGCCCCGATCCGCTGGACATCCTGCGGACTTATCGCGTCAACCCGAAGGTCGATGGCGGCATCACGTTCGGCATGAATGCGATATTGCTCGAAGGGGAAGGACAGGTGCTGCGTGTGGGGCAGGAGGTTGAGGTCACCCTCGTGTTTTGACGGGCGTTCGCCCGGACAGGGGCCGGATTCGAAAAATCGCGGAGCAGTAGTCAGCATGCACCCGCAGCAAGAGAACCCGCACTAGGCTTTCAACTCCGCCTGCAGCTTTTCATACTTCTCCAGCAACTGCTCCTTCGTTTCGCGCCAGGCAGGATTGAAGGGAATGCAGCTCACCGGGCAGACTTGCTGGCATTGCGGCTCGTTGAAATGACCGACGCATTCGGTGCATTTGTGGGGATCGATCTCGTAGATTTCCGGCCCCATGTAAATCGCGTCATTCGGGCATTCCGGCTCGCACACATCGCAATTGATGCATTCGTCCGTAATCATCAATGCCATAAGTCCTCCTGCAACTCCAACAACATGACGCTCCCAACGGCTATTTCGCTGACTCGGCAAGTTTCTTCTTCAACCATTTCTCCACCGACGGGAATACAAACTTCGACACATCGCCGCCCAGAGTGGCGATCTCGCGCACAATGGTGCCGGATATGAATTGATATTGATCCGAAGGCGTCAGAAACAAGGTTTCGACATCCGGCAGCAGATAACGGTTCATCCCGGCCATCTGAAACTCGTATTCGAAATCGGACACCGCGCGCAGGCCGCGCACGATCACGCGAGCATCGTGACGCCGCACAAAATCCTTCAGCAAGCCGGAGAAACCTTCCACCTGCACATTCGGATAGTGGCCAAGGACCTCGTCGGCGATCGACAGGCGCTCGTCCAGCGAAAAGAACGGCCGCTTGTTCTGGCTGTCCGCAACGCCGACGATCAATTTATCGAACAGGCCGGACGCGCGACGCACCAAATCCTCGTGTCCTCGCGTGAGTGGATCGAACGTTCCCGGATAAACGGCAGTGACCATCGCGGCTCCCCTGATCGTAAAGAAAGCGCATTATGCCTCAAAATGAGGCGATGTATTGCGTTGCAGCAAGTGATAAAAAACCATGCCGGCCTTGTCGGCGCGAACCACCTGCCAGCCGTGAAGCCATTCCGGCACATCTCCGCTGTCCAGCGCCTCCTCTGCCTCGACATATACCAAACCTCCTTCGGACAGCAGCGGACTGCACAAGGGCAGCATCTTGCCGATCAAGTCCTGATGATACGGTGGATCGAGGAAGATCACGTCGAACCGCGCTCCGCCAGTGCCTGCACGGGAAGCCAGTCGCTGCGCCGCTGACAGTGCGTCGCCGCGCACGATGTCGATCTGTTCCGCTTTCAGTTTAGCCCTGGTTGCCTCCAATTGCCGGACCGCTTGCATATTCGATTCAATCATCACGACGCGCGCGGCGCCTCGGCTGGCGGCTTCGAATCCGAGCGCCCCGGTGCCGGCGAACAGGTCCAGGCACGACACATCATGCCATGTGCCATCGAACAAATGATTGATCCAGTTAAACACCGTTTCGCGCACCCGGTCGGGCGTCGGCCGCAAGCCTTCCGCTTCCGACACCGCCAATGGCGTGCGCTTCCACTGGCCGCCGATGATCCGCACCTGACGCGGCACGCTGGAATGGCCGCCGCGCGCCGGCGATGACTTCCTGATTGTTTTTTTCTGCATTGCCATCTGCCTGCTATTTCCCGTTCCCCACCACTACCGTCGCCAGCTTGCCGGGCGCGATTTTCCGGTTGAATGCCGTCTTGATATCCGATGCCGTGACCTTGGCGACATTCGCCGTCCATGTATCAAGGTAATCGAGTGGCAGATTGTAAAAACCGATCATCGCAATGTTGTCGAGAATCTTGCGGTTATTGTCGATGCGCAACGCAAATCCGCCTATCAGGTTGTCCTTGGCCGCCTGCACTTCCTGCGGCGTCGGGCCGTCACGCAGGAATGTCGCCAGCGTGTCGTGCACCACCTTCAGCGCCTCGCCGGATTGCTCTTTCTGTGTCTGCAAGCCGATCTGAAACGGTCCTTCCTGCGCCAGCGGGTTGAAGTAGCTGTAGACACTGTAGGACAGGCCGCGCTTTTCGCGCACCTCTCGCGTCAGACGCGACACGAATCCGCCGCCGCCCAGCACATAATTCCCGACCGTCAACGGAAAAAAATCCGCATCGCCGCGCGCCAATGCGGGCACGCCCATCATGATGTGCGCCTGCGACGCCGGATGCGCGATATTTTCTTCCTGTCCATGCGGCGCGGGCACTTCCGGCATCGTGGGCAGCGGCGCGCCTTGCGGCAAGCGGCTCGTCAATTGCCTCGCGATCGCTTCCGCATCGGCACGCGTGACGTCGCCGATCATCGCGACCACCGCGCGGTTGGCGACGTAATGCGCGCGATGAAAATCGACGAGGTCATTGCGAGTGATCGCCTCAACCGATTCCGCCGTCTCGCGTCTGGCGTAAGGATGTGCGCCGTACAGCACGCGCCAGAACGTCTTGCCCGCGATGGATTCGGGCTTGGTGTCGTCTTCCCTGATGCCCGCGATGATGCGCGCCTTGTCGCGCACCAGCAGGTTTTCCGGAAAGCTCGGTTGCGCAAGCAGCCGCGCCAGCAAGGCAATCGCCGTATCGCGCTCGGCGCGACTGGAGAGCGTCCGCAAGCTTGCGCCGGCGCGGTCGATGCCGGCTCCGCCGCCACGCTGTGCAGCGGTATCGGCCAGCGCATCCGAGATCTGCGCCTCCGTCATTGCCGGCTCGGCAACCGGCGCATCGACGGCGCGCAAGCCGCGCGCCAGCATCGCATTGGTGATCGACGCCGTGCCGGTCTTGCCTTGTGGATCCCGCCGTGATCCCGCGTCGAATTCGACGCTGACATCGAACATCGGTATCGAGTGGTTTTCCACAAAAAGCACGCGCGCGCCGTTTTCCAGCGTCCACGTCTGGATTTGCAGCGCGGCATGTGCACTCGCGCTGGCCACCAGCGCAATCGCGACTATCAGTTTTTTCATATTGGAGCCAAGGTTACGACCGCAAATGCGTCATCGGGACTCGGGACGACTCGCCGCCCCGGGCAACGCAAGGTCATTCGTCAATCAGTGCCGCAGACTGGCTGGCGGCGGCTTCTTTTCGGACAAGGGCAGCGGCACCAGCGTCGCCACCGTCAGGCTCTCATCCTTGAAATATCGCTGCGCAACGGATTGCACCTGCTGCGCGGTAACGGCCCTGAGCTTGTCGATGATGCGGTCGATGTCGCGATGAGACAGCCCCGTGGTTTCCATCACGCCGATCTCCATCGCCTGGCCGAAGATCGAGTCGCGCTTGTAAATCTGTCCGGCGATCAATTGCGTCTTGACGCGCTTCAACTCTTCTTCCGACACGCCCTCTTTCGCGATGCGTTCGACTTCCGCGCGCAGCAGCCCTTCGAGCTGCTCGGTGGTCGTACCCCTGGACGGCGAACCGTCAAGCAGGAACAGCACCGGGCCGCGTGCGATGCTGGAATAACCGGCACCGACGGAATTGGCAAGCTTGTCGGTGCGCACCAGCTTCGCATTCAGGCGCGCATTGTCGTAACCGTCGAGAACCGCGGCGAGCACGTCCAGTGCATGCACGTCGTCGTCGCGCTCGACATTGCGCAATGTCGGCGCCTTGAACGCAAGTACCACATAGGGATTCTCCGCCGGCGCGTGTACCGTCAGCCGTCGGATGCCAGTCTGCGGCGGCTCGGTCTGCGGCCTGGTGACTTGCAGGGTCTTGCGGGCAAGCCGGCCGTAGTATTTTTCCGCCAGCGCATGCACCGCCTTGGCATCGACGTCGCCGGTCACGACCAGCGTCGCATTGTTCGGCGCATACCAGTGCTGATACCACGCCTTGGCATCGTCCACCGTCATGCTTTGCAAATCGCTCATCCAGCCCACGATCGGATGACGATAGGGATGCGCGAAGAATGCGGAGGCATTCATGGCTTCATAGACGCGCGGGATCGCCTGATCGTCGGTGCGCCAGCGCCGCTCCTCCATGACGACCCGGATTTCCTTTGCGAATTCTTCCTTGTCGAGCACCAGGTTTGCCATGCGATCGGCTTCGAGCGCCATGACCTTTTCCAGCTTCGACTTTTCGATCTGCTGGTAGTACGCGGTGTAATCCTTGCTGGTGAACGCATTCTCGCGTCCGCCCAGAGCCGCGACACGCTGGCTGAATTCGCCCGGCTTCAGGGTTTTGGTGCCCTTGAACATCATGTGCTCCAGCACATGTGCCACGCCGGTGGTTCCGTTGGTCTCATCCATCGAGCCGACCTTGTACCACACCATGTGGGCAACCGTCGGCGCGCGACGGTCTTCCTTCACCACCACCTTCATGCCGTTCTGCAATACGAATTCCTGCGCAGGCTCGGCCTGCACGGCAAGGGGCAGCAAAACCAGCGCCCATGCCGACAACATTGTGGCAACCCGGAATTTCATGATCTTTGCTCTGTTAAAATGTGAGTCGATTGTATCTTCTTTCCGTGCCTGCGCTGACAGGCGTCACCGGCCGCATTTGTTCCCGACTCCTGATGTTTAGTTTCTTCAAAAAAAAACCCAAAGACGTTCCTGTAGAAACACAGGAGCCTGCGTTCGAGGAAAAAGTTCCCGAAGCGATGCCGGAGGCTGCCGCGCAAAAGTCATCGTGGCTGGACCGCATCAGAGGTGAAGCACCGGCAGCGCCTGCCGAGCCGCAAGGAGAAATCTTCGCCGCTCCGCCACCGCCGGCGGAGCAGAAGCAATCCTGGCTCAACCGCCTGAAGGCGGGACTGTCGAAAACCTCGTCCAACCTGACAACGCTGTTTGTCGGCGCAAAGATCGATGACGACCTGTACGAGGAGCTCGAATCCGCACTTTTGATGGCGGATGCGGGCGTCGAAGCAACGCAGATCCTGTTGAATGCGCTGAAGAAAAAGGTCAAGGACGAAAAACTGACCGAGAGCGAGCAAGTCAAGAATGCGCTGCGGACCTTGCTGATCGACATGCTGAAGCCCTTGCAGAAACCGATGGTGCTTGGCCGCCATCAACCGCTCGTGATGATGATCGCCGGCGTCAACGGTGCCGGCAAGACCACCACCATCGGCAAACTGGCCAGACATCTGCAATCCTACGAGCAGTCGGTATTGCTGGCCGCCGGCGACACCTTCCGCGCCGCAGCCCGCGAACAGCTCGCGATCTGGGGCCAGCGCAACAACGTGACCGTCATCGCGCAGGAATCCGGCGACCCCGCCGCCGTCGCCTTCGACGCGGTGCAATCGGCGAAGGCACGCGGCACCAACGTCGTGATGATCGATACCGCCGGCCGCCTGCCGACCCAGCTGCACTTGATGGAAGAGCTGAAGAAGGTCAAGCGCGTGATCGGCAAGGGCATGGAGAGCGCGCCACATGAACTGCTGCTCGTGATCGACGGCAATACGGGGCAGAATGCACTGGCGCAGGTGAAGGCGTTCGACGATGCCCTCCAACTGACCGGCCTGATCGTGACCAAGCTCGACGGTACCGCGAAGGGCGGCGTACTGGCGGCCATCGCGAGGGCTCGGCCGATACCGGTGTACTTCATCGGCATCGGCGAAAAGATTGAGGACCTGCAGCCGTTCAACGCAGAAGAATTCGTGGATGCACTGTTGAGTTGAGCGACGATGATTGAATTTCAAAAGGTGTCGAAGCAGTATTCCGGCAAATCGATGGCGCTGTCCGATATCACGCTGTCGATTCCGAAAGGGGAGCTGTTTTTCCTGTCCGGCCCTTCCGGCGCCGGCAAATCGACCCTGCTGAAAATGATTGCTGCGCTGGAACGTCCGAGTGCCGGCATTCTCACCGTCAACGGCCAGGACATTGGCCGCATCAAACCGTCCGGCCTGCCTTACCTGCGACGCAATCTTGGATTGATTTTCCAGCAGCAGCGCCTGCTGTCCGACCGCAATGTGCTGACCAATGTCATGCTGCCGCTGATCGTCGTCGGAACCGCGAAATCCGACGCGGAGAAACGTGCGCGCGCCGCACTGGACAAGGTGGGCCTGCTGGACAAGGCCTTGTTCGCCCCCCTGAGCCTGTCGGGTGGCGAGCAGCAGCGGGTGGCAATTGCCCGCGCGATCGTGAACAAGCCGCAAGTCATCCTCGCCGATGAACCCACCGCCAATCTCGACCGCGCCAGCGCAACGAAAGTGCTCGACGCGCTGAAGTCGTTTCACGGCGTCGGCGCCACCTGCATCATTTCCACGCATGACGAACAGATTCTGGCCGGCGCACAACGCGTGATTTACCTGAACCAGGGAAAACTCGCCGCGAGCGAGAGCGCTGCGTTTGGCGAAAGGGGCAACGCATGAGGACTTGGCTCCGGCAGCATTTTTCCGCATTTTCGGCAGCATTGAACCATCTGCGCAAGATGCCTGGCAGTTTCGCGCTGAACACGCTGGTCGTGGCGATTGCCTTGTCGCTGCCCTTCGCCGGCCTGACCGTGCTGGAAAACGTACGCCCGGTATCGGAGCAGTTCGCGGTCGAGCCGGAGATCAGCATTTTCATGGCAATGGATACTGCGCGCGAACGCGTCACGGCGCTTGCGCCGCAAATCCGGCGCGTCGTGCAAGAGACGGGAAGCGCAGGCAAGCTGGAGTTCGTACCGCGGGAACGCGCGCTCACGATGCTGAAGGCAAAAACCGGTCTGTCTGATGCCTTGACGACCCTGGGTGAAAATCCATTACCGGATGCCTATGTCCTCAAATTGGCCGGTTTCCAGAACGCATCCGATGCAACGAAGGCCGACGCCATTGCAGCAAGACTGAAGGCCCTGCCGGGCGTCGAGTACGTGCAAGTCGATTCGGCTTGGGTGAAGCGCCTCGCCGCATTGATGCATGTATTGCGTCTGGCACTGGCATTCCTCGCCATGACGCTGGGCGTGGTGGTGGTGGCAGTGGTATTCAACACGATCCGGCTGCAAGTCATGACGCAGCGGGAGGAAATTGAAGTGTCGCGCCTGTTTGGCGCCACCGACAGCTATATTTACCGTCCTTTTTACTATAGTGGTGCATTGCTGGGAGCATTGGCCGGCGTGGTGGCATTGGGTATGGTGGCACTGGCATTGCATCCCCTGAACCAGGCCATAACGGAGTTTGCGCGCCTCTACGCCTCCGAGTTTCGGCTGGCTCCCTTGAATCCCGTGTCCACTGCGGGGCTGCTTGCGATGAGTGCCCTCCTGGGCCTGTCGGGCGGACTGCTTTCCGTTCGACAACATCTTTCACGGCTGTCATAGATGCCGTCTTTCGTCCGCTGCGCCACACAATTTTTTTGATTTGGCACAACTTTTCTTCTCATGTGCACTCTAAAGTAAGACTCTATAACAGTTACGCTTTGGCAATAGATTGACACTATCCGCCCATTGAAAAGGCTCATTAGCACTCCCCCCGAGAGAGTGCTAATATAGTCCTCCAAGTAACGAACCAGCAGTTTTTTGACCGGAATCAGTTATCGAAGCAAGGAGAACGAATGAAAGAATCGCCTGCACAAGCTGCATTGGTTCCTTTTGGCAATAGCGCAATGGCGCTCGGTTTTTCCGGCAGCCTCGGCAACATTGAAGCGTATATCTCGGCCGTCAACCGCCTGCCGATGCTGTCGCACGAGGAAGAGGTTTCTCTCGCCCGCCGCCTGCGCGACAAGAATGATCTTGGTGCCGCGCAAAAGCTGGTGTTGTCTCATTTGCGCCTCGTCGTATCGATCGCCCGCGGCTATCTCGGCTACGGCCTGCCGCACGCCGACCTGATCCAGGAAGGCAATATCGGCTTGATGAAGGCGGTCAAGCGCTTCGATCCCGATCAAAACGTGCGCCTGGTGTCCTACGCGATGCACTGGATCAAGGCAGAGATGCATGAGTACATCCTGAAGAACTGGCGTCTCGTGAAGGTTGCAACGACGAAGGCGCAGCGCAAACTGTTCTTCAATCTGCGCAGCCACAAGGAAAGCCTGGATGCGATGACGCCGGCGCAGGTTGATGATCTGGCGAAATCGCTGAACGTCAAGCGCGAAGAAGTCATCGAGATGGAAACCCGCATGTCGGGCCGCGATATCGCGCTGGAAGCGCAAAGCGACGACGAAGACGACAAGTTCGCGCCCATCGCGTATCTGTCGTCCGATGCGAACGAGCCGACCCGGGCGCTGGAGGCGCAGCAGTATGACCGCATGCAGTCGGAGGGCCTGGCAACCGCACTCGGCAAACTGGATGCCCGGTCCCGCCGCATCGTCGAGGCACGCTGGCTGGCCAACGATGACGGCTCCGGCGCGACGCTGCATGAGCTGGCGGACGAATTCGGCGTATCGGCCGAACGCATTCGCCAGATCGAAAGCTCAGCCTTGAAAAAGATGAAAGGTACACTGGCGGCGTACGCTTAAGCACCGGCAATGCACATGAAAAAGGCGCTCCGCGGAGCGCCTTTTTTCTTTCCCGCCCCGATTGTTTTCCGGAACCGGGCGCGTTATGACAACAGCAGTTTCAGATCATGCGCAATCGGCTCGGCACCCTGCCCATGTCGGACAAACAGGCGAATGCGTCCCTGCGGGTCGAACACATAGCTGCCGGAAGTATGATCCATCGTGTAGCTGCCCGGCTCCTTGCCCGGCACCTTCTGATAATAGAGCTTGAACTCCTTCGCGACCTTGTCAATCGACGCCTTGTCGCCGCTCAAACCGAGAAAGCGCGAATCGAATGCAGGAACATACTTCGACAAGAGCTCCGGCGTGTCCCGCTCCGGATCGACGGTAATGAACAAGACCTGCACCTTGTCCGCCTGCGACCCGAGGTCTTTCATCACCGCCGACATTTCGGCCATGGTCGTCGGGCACACGTCGGGACAATGCGTATAGCCGAAGAACACCACCACCGCCTTGCCCTTGAAGTCGGCCAGTGTGCGTTGCTTGCCGTTGTGGTCGGTCAGCGTGAAGTCCTTTGCATACTCGAGTCCGGTGACATCGGTATTCTTGAAGGGACTCTTTACCGGCGATAGCATCATCTGGGTTCCATCTGCGGACTGCTTGTCGCACCCGCTCAGGAAAACCGCCGCAAGGAGCGCGGCCAGAGACAGTGCCAGTCTGGAAGATCGTGAATGCATGATGTCAGAACCTGAAATAGTGGTCGACCAGCAGCGCGACGAACAGCAGCGACAGATAGATGATCGAGTAGGCAAAGGTCTTGCGCGCGATGAGATCGGTGTAATGGCGATACACCTGCCATGCGTACCACAGGAAGATCGCACCCAGCACGGAAGCGCTGGCGAGATAGATCAGGCCGCTCATTTGCACCGCATACGGCAGCATCGTCGTTGCGACGAGTGCAATGGTGTACAGCAGGATATGAAATTGCGTGAACTTCAGTCCATGCGTCACCGGCAGCATCGGCAGCCCGGATTTCGCATAGTCGTCGCGACGGTAGAGCGCCAACGCCCAGAAATGCGGCGGGGTCCAGACAAAAATGATCAGAACGAGTATCCATGCCTGCATCGGCACGTCGTTGGCAACCGCCGCCCAGCCCAGCGCCGGCGGCATCGCGCCGGACAGCCCGCCGATCACGATATTCTGCGGCGTGGCCGGTTTCAAGATGATCGTGTAGATCACCGCATAACCGACGAAGGTGGCGAAGGTCAGCCACATGGTCAATGGATTGACGAAGTGGTACAGCACCCACATGCCGAGGCCGCCGATGACGCCGGAAAAGACAAGTGTCTGCGTGACGGTGATTTCGCCGCGCGCCATGGGGCGGCGGGCGGTACGCGCCATGCGGGAATCGATTTCGCGCTCGACCAGGCAGTTCACGGCAAACGCCGCTCCCGCCAGCAGCCAGATCCCGATCGTGGCGGCCACCACGATTTTCCAGTTCGGCAGATCGGGAACCGCGAGGAACATGCCGATCACTGCGCAGAATACCGCGAGCTGGGTTACTCGCGGCTTGGTCAGCGCCCAGTATTGCGCAATACGGTTGGGATGAACGGTCAGGATATTCAATTGAATTGAGCGGTTGACAACCGCGTAGCGGCTGGTTTTGCAGCGGTTTGCGCCGGAATTCGAGCCTTGTAGTTTAACATGACGAGCAGCAGCACGAGGAGCGCCGCGCCGCCGTTGTGGGCTACCGCAAGCGCGAGCGGCCAGTTCAGATAGATGGTCAGCAGGCCGGTCGCAAGCTGAATGCCGAGCATTGCCAGCAACCAGCGCGCGGTCTTCTGCAATCCGCCAACCTCCAGCGCACGGAACGCGAGCCAACCGACGAAGGCGAACACGACAAACGCAAAACTGCGATGCGTCCAGTGAATTGCGGTCAATGCGGGAAACGGCAAGTAGTCACCATCCGCAGTTTTTCCCAAATGACGCCATAGCGTGAAGCCGTTGGCAAAATCCATGTTCGGCCATGCCTGTCCCTGACAGAGCGGGAAATCCATGCAGGCAAGCGTGGCGTAATTGGTACTGACCCAGCCGCCGAGCGCGATCTGGAACAGCAGCAGCAGCAATGCGAAGGCGGCGGGAATGCGCAGATTCGCGACGGATGCGTCAATCGGCGCATGCTCGCTCTGCCGCGCCGCCATCCATGTCAGCATTGCAAGCAAGCCCATGCCAAGCAGCAAATGGATCGTCACGATGACTGGTTGCAGCTTCAGCGTGACCGTCCACGCGCCGAACGCGCCCTGAATGCAGACGAACACGAACAGCATGGTCGGAAACCAGGGCGAAAAGCGCATGTCGCTGCGGCGCGACTTGATCCAGCCACGCCATGCAACCACCATCGCGGCAATGATCAACACGCCGACGCCCATTGCCAGATAACGATGAGTCATTTCGATCCATGCCTTGACGACCGTGACCGGGCCGGTCGGCTGCGCCGCTTCCGCCGCACTGATGGAGGCATGAGCCTGCAACGGATTGGCATGGCCGTAGCATCCGGGCCAATCCGGACAGCCAAGGCCGGAGTCGGTCAAGCGCGTGAAGGCGCCGAACATGATCAGATCGAAGGTGAGAAACAGCGTCACCCACAGCAGTTTGCGGTACTTGTTCCTGTCGCCGGATACCCAGACGATGGTGAATGCCAGGAGCGCGACCAGCAGGCCCTTGATTGCCAGTTGAAACAGCATGGCTATGCGATCCTCATCCTATCCGCGATGCCTTCATCAGCTTGTTGAGATCCTTCTTGATCTTGTTGGGATCGGCATCCTTCGGGAAGCGCATCATCAGGTTGCCCAATGGATCAATCATGTAAATATGGTCGGCGGGCGTTGTGCCATTGTCGACGGGCAGCCATGCCTTCAACGCATTGGGGTTGGCGCGCAGAATGTGCGTACCGTCATATTCGCGGATCAGCCTGGTTTCCACCGGCTGATTATCGGTGACCAGCCAGACGCGTTCAATGCGGTCCTTGTCCTTGCCTTGCGTGAGACGAAGCTGGCGCATCTCGTAGAGCTTTGTCTGGCATGGCTCCTGGCAGTCGCCATCGTTAACCTGCAACATGATCCATTTGCCTTTGTAGTCGTCCAGCACGACCGCCTTGCCATCCAGAGTAGTCGTGCCGAGTGCGGGCATAGGATACGTTCGCGGGTCGAGCAGCGAACCATAATTGGTCCTCCCTTCCGGCTTGATCACGAAATAAGTGAGATAGGAGGCGATCATCGGTGCCGCGCAGATGGCAATCACCGCAAAAAGCTTCCAGCGTCCAGTCCTTTGCTGCTTATTGTCTTCCACGTCGAAATCCCGTTACCAAAAAAAATACGAAAGCCGTTGCCGCCAGCGCATACCATTGAAACGCGTAGCCGAAATGCTTGTCGATGCCGCTGGATGGCCGCGGCCAATCGCGCATCAGACCATCATGCGTGTCGTTCAGCTGCTCGATCATAAATGGTTGGATCGGCATGTTTGCCGCTTGCGCCAATGCCTGAATATCCAGATTTTGCACAATTGCATTCGGGTGAAGTGCTTCCGGCGTACCGAGCTGCAGCACCCTGCCAGCGTTGCGCCGCACCACGCCCTGAATCTCGACAATACCCGGCGGAACAACTATCGGCGGCAGCTTCTTCCTGTCTGTGAGATCGCGCTTTACCCACCCCCGCGCCACCAGCACATGACTATCAGATCCGGCAATTTTCAACGGCATCAACATGTAAAATCCAGCTGCGCCATTGTGCGGGCGATTGTCCAGATAGACCGCCCAATCCCGGACAAATTCCCCACGGACAATTACTCGCCGGTACTCCAACGCGCCCATTGTCCTTGTGACATCGTCCAGCAAAATCGGAGGTGCATCCTCTTGTGCAGACAAATGCCGCTCTATGGCTTCCTTGTCCGCCGCGCGGCGCATCTGCCACTGCCCCAGCGACACTCCGACCGCAATCGCCATCGCGGCAGCAACAAATGGCCCCCATCCGAAGCGGAATTTAATTCGCATTACAATGTCGCTTTACAGTACATCCTCATTTTGCACAGGCATTGGCCCATCCGGTGACCGTGCATGCCATCATGAAAATATTTGTTGCCGTAGCCTTCATACTCATTATTGCGAGTCTTGCTTCCGCCTTGGTGTTTCTCATGCGGGACAAAGGAAAGAGCAATCGAACAGTCAAGGCATTGGCATTCCGCGTCGGATTCTCCGTGGCGCTGTTCGCATTGATACTGATTGCGCACCAACTCGGCTGGATCCAACCGACCGGGATTCGATAGGCAACAGACAATCCGCCAGTAAAAAAGCCGCACCGAAGTGCGGCTTTTTATTGATTGACGCCGGATTACAGCCAGTACACGACAACATACAGACCAAGCCAGACCACATCGACAAAGTGCCAGTACCAGGCGGCTCCTTCAAACGCGAAATGTTGCTCGGCTGTGAAATGCCCCTTCAATACGCGGTACAGCACGACGGCCAGCATGACCGCCCCCATGGTCACGTGGAAGCCATGGAAACCTGTGAGCATGTAGAAGGTCGAACCATAGATACCTGACGTCAACTTCAAATTCAATTCGCTGTAGGCATGCATATATTCATAAACTTGGAAGCCCATGAATATTGCGCCAAGCAGAATTGTTGCAAACAAAAAGAGCGCCGTCTTGCCACGTTGACCGGCACGGATTGCATGATGCGAGATAGTCAGGGTGACACCCGACGTCAGCAACAAGGCCGTGTTAATGGTGGGAACCCAGAACGGCCCCATCTTCACAAACGGATCGACAGTTCCGGCCGGCGTATTCCCCCACTGTGCAGCGAAATCCGGCCACAGCACTTTATGATCGAAATCGGCCAGCCAAGGCATGGTGATGGCGCGAGCGTAGAACAACGCACCAAAGAAGGCGGCGAAGAACATGACTTCGGAGAAAATGAACCAGCTCATGCTCCAGCGGTACGAGACGTCAATGCGGCTGCTGTACAGCCCCCCCTCGGATTCGGCAATCGCATCGCCAAACCATTTGTACAGTACGACGATCAGTGCCAGGATACCGATCACGTTGACGGCTGGCGCCCAGCCGATGCCATTGACCCACGCCGACGCGCCAACCATCGTGACTAACAGCGATACGCCCGCCAAGACCGGCCATTTGGATGGGCCGGGTACGAAGTAGTACGGCGCACTAGCGTGTTGAGAACTCATCTCCATCTCCCGATACAAAATTCAAATAGTTACTTTGCAACGACACTGTTGACGATGATTAACAGTATCGCGATAAAAACCATGGCTCCAATCACACCGGCAATAATTACATGCACGGGATTGAGTTGCTGCGCATCCTTCTCGTAATCGCTTTTCTTTCGCACTCCGAAAAACGACCAGAATACCGCTTTTACTGTCGCGCCAAAGGATGCCTTGCGTTGCACCGTTTTCTTCAAATCATCCATTTGCGCAACTCTTCATCTAGCTTGATTTCTTGCCCGGCCCGCCGATTTCAAAAAAGGTATATGACAGGGTAATCGTCTTCACATCCTTCGGCAGCGCCGGATCAATAAAGAACACCACCGGCATCTGCTTTGCCTCATTGGGGCCGAGCGTTTGTTGCTTGAAGCAGAAGCACTCCATCTTCTTGAAATACGGTGTCGCCTGCTGCGGCGCATAGCTTGGAATCGCCTGCGCATCAATGTTGCGCTCTTGCGTATTCACGACCTCGTACATCACCTGCGCCATTTCACCTGGATGCACCTGCATGCTGGCGACCGTCGGACGGAAACGCCATGGCCCTTGCGCATTTGCATCAAACTCAATGGTGATGGTGCGGCTTTTATCTATCTGCGTGTTCTTGACATCCTCGACCGTCACATCTTTCGGGGTCAGGATGTTGACACCAATGACTTCACATATCTTTTTATATACCGGCACCAGTGCATACCCGAAGCCGAACATCAGCACCGCAATCACCAGCAGCTTGCCCAGCATCTGGACATTCAGCTTGCGGATTGAAGCCCCATTGTCTTGATCACGCGATTCCATTTCAGCTCAACCAAAGCCGCTTGACGAACAGGCCGAGGAAAAACATCAACGCAACAATCAACAGGATCAAGGCGGTCTTGAGATTGCTCGGCTTCTTTTGATCAGACATAAGTGCATTCAGGCGGGCTTGCGCCCGCTTGCCAATCATTTCACTGTAGGCGGTACTTCAAACGTATGGAAGGGGGCCGGACTAGGAACAGTCCACTCCAAACCTTCTGCACCGTCCCACGGCTTGTCGCCCGCCTTTTTGCCCCCCTTGATGGACGGCAATACAACTGCGAAGAGGAAATATACCTGCATCAACCCGAAGCCGAACGCACCGATCGACGCAATCATGTTGAAATCGGTGAATTGCGCCGGGTAGTCAGCATAGCGACGCGGCATACCGGCCAACCCCAGGAAATGCATCGGGAAGAAGGTGATGTTGAAGGTGATCAGCGAACCCCAGAAATGGATCTTGCCGCGCGTTTCGTTGTACATGAAGCCGGTCCACTTCGGACCCCAGTAGTAGTAACCGGCGAACAATGCGAACAGCGAGCCGGCGACCAGCACGTAGTGGAAGTGCGCGACCACGTAATAGGTATCCTGCATCTGGATGTCGATCGGCGTCACGGCGAGAATCAGACCAGTGAAACCGCCTATCGTAAACACGAAGATGAAGCCGACAGCAAACAGCATCGGCGTCTCGAAGGTCATCGAGCCTTTCCACATCGTCGCGATCCAGTTGAACACTTTCACGCCAGTCGGCACCGAGATCAGCATGGTCGCGTACATGAAGAACAACTGCGCCGTCACCGGCATGCCCGTGGTGAACATGTGATGCGCCCAGACGATGAACGACAGGATCGCGATCGATGCAGTTGCATACACCATCGATGCATAGCCGAACAGTTGCTTGCGAGCGAAGGCCGGAATGATCTGCGACACGATGCCGAACGCCGGCAGGATCATGATGTAGACCTCGGGGTGGCCGAAGAACCAGAAAATGTGCTGGTACATCACCGGATCACCGCCGCCAGCGGCGTTGAAGAAGGACGTGCCGAAGTGACGGTCGGTCAAGGTCATCGTGATTGCACCTGCAAGTACCGGCATCACGGCGATCAGCAGGTAGGCGGTAATCAGCCATGTCCAGCAGAACATCGGCATCTTCATCAGCGTCATGCCCGGAGCGCGCATGTTCAGGATGGTGACGATGATGTTGATCGAACCCATGATCGACGATGCGCCCATGATGTGCATCGCGAAGATACCCATGTCCATGCCGATACCCATCTGGGTCGACAGCGGTGCATACAGCGTCCAGCCGGCAGCAGTCGCACCACCCGGCACCAAGAACGAGCCGGCCAGCAGCAACGCAGCCGGCGGCAGCAGCCAGAATGAAAAGTTGTTCATCCGGGCGAATGCCATGTCGGACGCACCGATTTGCAGCGGCACCATCCAGTTCGCGAAGCCGACGAAGGCCGGCATGATCGCGCCGAACACCATGATCAGGCCGTGCATCGTGGTCAGCTGGTTGAAGAATTCAGGCTTTACCAGTTGCAGGCCGGGCTGGAACAGCTCGGCGCGGATACCCAGCGCCAGCACGCCACCTGCCATTAACATGACGAAGGAAAACCACAGGTACAGCGTACCGATGTCCTTGTGGTTGGTTGCAAACAGCCAACGCTGCCAGCCGTGGGGATGGTCGTGCGCGTGGTCGTGAGAATGATCGTGTGCGTGATCGACTGCGGTGGTGCTCATCTCAATCTCCTAAATTCAATTACTTGCGCGCAGCCAGCACTTCAGCCGGTTGAACAATATTTTCCTGAGCCTTGTTGGACCAGCTGTTGCGTGTGTAGGTAATCACAGCGGCGATATCGGTATCCGACAGCACCCCCTTCCACGGCGGCATTCCTCCCTTGCCGTTCAACACCATATTGATTTGAGCCGCCTTCGGGCCCGTTACCATCGCGGAACCGTCCAGTGCCGCGAATGCGCCCGGAACACCCTTGCCGTTGGCCTGGTGACAGGCGACGCAGTTTGCCGCATACACTTTTTCGCCACGCTGCTTCGACTCGTCGATAGTCCAGACCTTGTTCGGATCGTCGGCCTTGGCCGCCATTTCCTTCTTCTTGCCTTCGGTCCACTTCTTGTAGTCTTCGTCGCTTACCACATTGACGACGATCGGCATGAATGCATGGTCCTTGCCGCACAGTTCCGCGCACTGACCGCGATACACGCCGATCTTTTCAGCCTTGAACCAGGTATCGCGGACGAAGCCGGGGATCGCATCCTGCTTCACGCCGAATGCCGGGATCATCCATGCATGGATCACGTCATTGGCGGTCAGCACCAGACGCACCTTCTTGTTGACCGGCACGACCACTGGATTATCCACTTCGATCAGGTAATTGTCGTTCTTGGTCTTGGTCGGATCAACGACTTGCTCGTGCGGCGTGGACAACGCCGACAGGAAGGAAATGCCTTCGCCTTCGCCCTTCAGATAGTCATAGCCCCACTTCCACTGCATGCCGGTGACCTTGATGGTCAGGTCGGCATTGGAGGTGTCCTTCATGGCCACGACGGTCTTGGTCGCCGGCAATGCCATGCCGATGACGATCAGAAATGGCACGACGGTCCATGCGATTTCAACCGCAGTGCTTTCATGAAAAGTAGCCGGCTTGAACCCGACCGATTTGCGGTGCTTGATGATCGAATAAAACATGACGCCGAACACCGCGACGAAGATCACCAGACAGATGACCAGCATGAGCGTGTGAAGGGAATAGATTTCCTCCGCAATCTTCGTCACCGGCTGGTGGAAGTTGAGCTGACGCACAGCCGGACCGCCCGGACTATCGACCACCGCCCATGACGGGATACCTGCCGCCAAGAGCGACGCACCAAGCATCAACGATTGAAGGCGCTTCGCATGTTTCATAGTTTCCTCAAAAGCCCAAAATTAGAATTCTGCCTACTTTGCCGATGCCAGCGCACGCCGTAACTCGTGTGCAAACTCGTGCTTTTTCTGCTCTGTCAAAAATCTGCCGACCTCAACGCGCGTACCGTTCGCCTCCAGGCCGATCAATTCATCGGGCGACTCGGGAACATCGACCAGCGTCCGGTGCGGATTCAGCTTGTATTGCCGGATCCGCTCTATCTGAATCAACTCCACCACGAGACAATCGTCGACCAACTCGATGTGCTCACGATCGGTGGCATGGCGTGCGTAGATGAAAAAAGCCCACCCCACCGCCGACACTTCCACAATCGCGAATCCGAGGACGTACCAGGCACCATGCACAGTGAAAATCGTCGCAACCAGCAGCGACATGAAGCACAACGCCGCGTAAGCCAAAGCCAGCTGACGCGGCGAAATCGAGCAATTACGGCTTAAGGTCCACTCTTGCCTGTTCATCATTGATCACTTCAGCCAATGAACCGACCAGTATTAGCACTGTGCAAAACTGTGGAAGTATAAGTCTGAAAGACTCTTGTTATCAAGCAGAAAAACATTTTTGAAACCCCGCAAGCGCGTTGATTTTCAGCCCTTTATCGCTCTTTTTGCGTGCTTTTGCATTGATATTTTGATCACATTGATTCGCCGCCGACGAACCTGCGTTGTTTCATTTTCTATGCAGATCCAGACGGATAATGGCTTCGCCGGCCGCCGTTGTCCGGGGAGCCGGACGGAAGGCGTGGCCGTAAATGATTTCGAAAGTCAGCGGGATGCGCCCATCCGAACGACGATTCTGCTCCAGAGAATGCACAACGGCGGCCCACGCCTTGCGACCCATCAATCCTCGACGTCGGGTCGCCAAAGGGTTTCCGCCCCATGCGCGCACGTCGGCCAGCAACTTGTGCACGCTTTCATAAGTGACGGTGATGGTTTCCATATCCATCACCGGCGTCGAAAAGCCGGCATTGATCAGCATGTCGCCGAAATCATGCATATCGACGAAAGGCAATGCATGGACCGCGGCATCATCGACTGTTGCAAACGCTGCGCGCAGCTCCTTGAAGGTATCGGGTCCGAAGCAGGAAAACATCAACAGACCGTCGACTGCCAGCACGCGCCGCCATTCCGCGAAGACGCGATCCGGCTGCGGGTGCCAGTGCAAGGCCAGATTCGACCAGATCAGATCGACCGCATGCATGTTCAGCGGCAACTGTGCGAAGTCACCGCATATCAGCCGTGGCGCGGCATGTGCTCCGCCGCCGAGCTTGGCGGGAAGCCATTTGCTCAACAAGCGATTCATCGAGGAATGCGCGCTGGCGAATTCATTGCGCGCGGCAGCCGGCATTGCCGCCGATGCATCGATGCCCAGCACCTGCGCATCCGGAAAGCTGCCTTGCAACACCGAGAGGTCCGCGCCCTGGCCGCAACCGGCATCGAGTACGCGCGCCGGATCGATTTTCACCAGGGCGAGGCGCTCGTGCATCCGGTTCGCGATTTCGCGGCGCAAGAAGTCCGAGTCTGCGACACGCGCCGGATTGCGAAACAAGTGACGGACGCGCTGCAAGTCAATGGGCGCACTCAATCTGGCGCTGTCGGAAGGAGGATGTTGCAAGGGCAATCCATGCGTGGAATGAGATAATCCGCTCAAGTTTACACGTTTGAAAGCCTTGTTGCGTCATGCTTTTCCGTTTGCGCGATTGGCCGCAACGCATTGCGGCCAGCCTGTCCATGCTGATTCCCGGCTCCTGCGCGCTGTGCGGCGAAGCCGGTTCGGACTCGCTATGCGCGGGATGTCATGCGCAATTTTTCAGCAAGCGTGCGCACCGTTGCCGGCAATGCGCCAGCCGTCTTCCGACAGCTACGGCGGATTCCGCGGCAGTTTGCGGCGAATGCCTGAAAAATCCGCCCGCATTCGACGCGACAATTGTGGCCGCAGACTATGCGCCGCCGATCGATCAACTGGTGCTGGCGCTGAAATTCGGCAACCGGCTCGCGCTGGCGCCGTTGTTTGCGCGGATGCTGCACAATACGGCGATGGACGCGGCCTTGCCGACACGCCTGACCGCCGTGCCGCTCGGCTCGCAGCGCCTGGCCGAGCGCGGCTTCAACCAGGCGCTGGAAATTGCCCGGCCGCTGTCGCGCGCGCTTGGCGTTAAACTGGACGCGAAGCTGGTATCGCGCCTGCGCGACACGCGAGCACAGGCGCTGCTGCATCCCGATGAGCGGCACAGGAACGTTCGCCGCGCATTCATCGTTCCGGATCACGCCATCGATCGCGTGCGCGGCCAGCATGTCGGCGTGATCGACGACGTGATCACCACCGGCGAAACGCTCAATGAAATTGCGGCAACATTGAAGCGATTCGGCGCAACGCGCGTCACCAATTTCGTCTTTGCGCGCACCTTGCAAAAATGACAGGAGAGTGTCCTTGTTTCACGTAGTACTGGTCGAACCGGAAATCCCGCCCAACACGGGCAACATCATTCGGTTGTGCGCCAACACCGGCGCGCAATTGCATCTGATCGAGCCGCTCGGCTTCCCGCTCGACGATGCGAAAATGCGGCGCGCCGGCCTCGACTATCATGATTACGCGACGATGAAGGTGCATCGCGACTGGGCCGCTTTCATCGCCAGCGCATCCCCCGACCCGTCGCGCATGTTCGCGTTGACGACGCATGGCTCGACGCCGTTTGCAAGCATGGCATTCCGGCCCGGCGATGTCTTCGTGTTCGGAGCGGAAACCCGGGGACTCGCTCCCGCCCTGCGCGAATCCTTTCCGGCGTCACAACGCATTCGCCTGCCGATGCGTCCGGACAATCGCAGTCTGAATTTGTCAAACACGGTGGCGGTTGTCGTCTATGAAGCCTGGCGGCAAAACGGTTTCGCCGGCGGCAATTGATTTTTCGTTTTTTCTTCACAAAGGTTCAACATGCAATTCCGTTCTTTCCATCGATTCTTCCTTGCTGCCGCATTCATGGCGAGTGCATTGGCGCATGCGCATGACTACAAGGCGGGCGATTTGCGCATCGATCATCCATATGCCCGCCCGACCGTGCCGAATCAGCCAAGCGGCGGCGCCTATATAACGATCGAGAACAAAGGCACAGCGAGCGACAAGCTGGTCGGCATTGCCTCGCCCATCGCCAAGGCCGTTGAAATTCATACCATGTCGATGGACGGCAACATCATGCGGATGCGTGAAGTGCCGAACATCGAGTTCAAGCCTGCAAGCAAGACGACGATGAGACCGGGCGACGGCTATCACTTGATGCTGATCGGCTTGAAGCAGCCGCTCAAGACGGGCGACAAGTTTCCGATGACGCTGACTTTCGAGAAAGCCGGCAAGGTCGAGATATCGGTCTGGGTGGAAGACAAGCCGGCGAAAGACGGCGGCAAAGAAGAGACTGCGCATCACCGCCATTGATGCAGGAATGCCATTCTTCACATGCACCGAAACCGGCTTGTCTTCACGTGTTTGCGGTGCGTGTTTCGTTGCCTCCACATACCAATCCTGCACTTGACCTTCCCATCATGGGAGGGCTGACACTGTGATCATTCTCCACTCACGACAGAGATCCGATCATGAGCAACGCCCAACCTTTCCAGGCGGATTCACATAGAGAACTGTCCATCGACATCAAGGGAATGACTTGCGCCTCGTGCGTTGCGCGCGTGGAAAAGGCATTGCGCAAGGTCGATGGAGTTCTTGAAGCAAGCGTCAATCTGGCGACGGAAAGTGCGCGCATCCGCGCAGCAGGCGGCATCGGCCTTGACTCCATTCTCAATGCAGTAGACAAGGCCGGCTATCAGGCCACGCCGCAGCGCGCGAAAGCGGAGCCGTCTGCTCCGCATCAAGGCGGATTGGCGGTCCTGCTCGCCGCGCTGCTGTCGCTGCCGCTGGCCGCCCCGATGGCACTGGAGCTTGCCGGCATCGAGGCAGCGCTACCGGGCTGGCTGCAGCTCACCCTTGCAACGCCGGTGCAGTTCTGGCTCGGTGCGCGCTTCTATCGCGCCGGCTGGAAGGCCGTGAAGGCGCGCTCCGGCAACATGGACTTGCTGGTCGCACTGGGCACCAGCGCCGCATATGGCTTGAGCGTGTATCAACTTCTGATCCATGGCGAGGACCACATGCCGCATCTGTATTTCGAAGCGGCCGCAGTGGTGATCACGCTCGTGCTGCTGGGCAAATGGCTGGAAGCGCGCGCGAAGAAACAGACCACCGCCGCCATCCGCGCATTGCAACAGCTGCGTCCCGAGTCGGCGCGCGTGCGACGGGATGGGATCGATGTCGACATGCCGCTGGAGCAGGTGCGCCTGGGCGATATCGTGGTGATCCGGCCGGGCGAGCGTGTGGCGGTGGATGGCGTCGTCATCGAAGGCAGCAGCCAGATCGACGAATCACTCATTACCGGCGAGAGCCTCCCGGTGCCGAAGCTGGCGGGCGACAAGGTCACCGGCGGTTCGATCAATGCGGACGGCTTGCTGCTGGTGCGCACCGATGCCATCGGCGCCGAAACCACCTTGTCGCGCATCATCCGCATGGTGGAGGATGCGCAGGCGGCGAAAGCGCCGATTCAGCATCTGGTCGACAAGGTCAGTGCAGTCTTCGTGCCCATCGTGTTGCTGATTGCGCTGGCGACCTTCGCTGGGTGGTGGTTCAACGGCAACGGTGTCGAAGTCGCGATCATCAATGCGGTCGCCGTGCTGGTGATCGCCTGCCCGTGCGCGCTCGGTCTGGCAACGCCGGCTGCCATCATGGCCGGCACCGGCATCGCTGCGAAGCACGGCATCCTGATCAAGGATGCGGAAGCGCTGGAGATTGCACACGACGTCACGGCGGTCGTGTTCGACAAGACCGGCACCCTGACCGAAGGCAGGCCGCAAGTGGTCGCGATGACATCGCTTGGCATCGAGCGCAACGCGCTTCTGCAATTGGCCGTGTCGATTCAAAGCGGCAGCGAACATCCGCTGGCCCGCGCCGTCATCGACACTGCAAACGGGCTCGGCATTGCACCGCTTGCCGCAAGCAATGTGACCGCCCTGCCTGGCCGCGGCATCGCAGCGACGGTTGCCGACCGCGAATTGCGCCTTGGCAGCCGGCGTCTGATGGACGAAGCGGGTATTGATTGCGGGCCGCTGCAGCAGCATGCGGAAACGCTGGAGCATGCCGGCCATACCGTGTCATGGCTGGCGTCGATCGGCGACGCCAGCCAGTTGCTTGGATTGATCGCATTCGGTGATCGCATCAAGTCGAACGCGCCGCAATCGGTCAGGCAGCTGCAGTCGCTCGGCATCGATACCGTATTGATGACTGGCGACAATCGCGGCAGCGCGAGATCGGTCGGCGAGCAACTGGGCATCAGGCATGTCGTCGCCGAAGTGCTGCCGGCCGACAAGGCCGGCAAGGTCAAGGAATTACAGCGCGATGGACATGTGGTGGCGATGGTTGGCGACGGCATCAACGATGCCCCCGCGCTGGCCGCCGCCGACGTCGGCGTGGCGATGGCCACCGGCACCGATGTGGCGATGCATGCGGCGGGCATCACATTGATGCGCGGCGATCCCGCCCTGGTTGCCGCCGCGATCGACATTTCGCGCCGCACCTACGGCAAGATCCGACAGAATCTGTTCTGGGCGTTTATCTACAATCTTGTCGGCATTCCGCTGGCAGCCTTTGGATTGCTCAATCCGATGGTGGCCGGCGCAGCGATGGCATTCAGCTCGGTCAGCGTGATCAGCAATGCGCTGCTGTTAAGACGCTGGAAGCCTTCCAGCGATCGTCAGTCACAGTGAGGGATGAAGGATGAATATTGGAGAAGCGGCCGTCGCATCCGGTGTCACGGCCAAGATGATTCGGTACTACGAGAGTATCGACTTGATCAAGGAAACAAAACGCAGCGATGCCGGTTATCGCAAGTACGGTGAGAAGGAGTTGCACACGCTGCGCTTCATCAAGCGCGCCCGCACCCTCGGTTTTTCGCTGGAACAGATTCGCGAGCTGCTGTCGCTGTGGCAGGACTCGGCGCGTGCAAGTTCGGACGTGAAAGCCATTGCGCAAGCACACGTGACCGATCTCGACAGGCGCATTCTCGAACTGACGGAAATGCGCGACACCTTGAGCAATCTGGCGCACGCCTGCGCCGGCGATCACCGGCCGGATTGCCCCATTCTGCACGGCCTGTCTTCGGCGGCGGATGGCGCATGTCACAAGCGTGATGCAAGCCACTGAGCGGCAATGAAAAAACGGGGCGTTGAAAATTGCCCCGTTTCCATTTCCCTCATTTCACACAAGGCTTGCTGCAATCACCGGATAACCGGCTTCGCTGACAGCATCCTTGATGGCATCCATGCTCTCCTTCGACTCGACACGCACGATGCCGCGCTTCAGGTCCACATCGACCTTTGCCGCGCGATCGATGCCGAGCACGGACTTGGTGACCATGCTGACGCAGTGATTGCAGCTCATTCCTTCGACACGCAATTCATACATGACAGACTCCTTGATTGATGACATGTTCAGGGTATGCGTTCCCACCGTGGCAAGGTCAAGGGAATCTCGCATCACCCCATCGTCAGCAGCGCCGCAACGCCCAGCAACGCAAATATTGCAGCGGAAATATAACGAACCAGCTTGAACGGAAAGTTCGGCGACGCGACCTTGCCCAGTATCACCGCCGGCACATTGGCAATCATCATGCCGATGGTCGAGCCCATCACCACCTGCAACAGATCAGGAAATTTTGCGGCGAGTGCAACGGTGGCCAGCTGCGTCTTGTCGCCCATTTCCGCGATGAAGAATGCGACGCATGTGATCAGGAACACACCGTAACGGCCGCGCACCTTTTCATCTTCCTCCATCTTGTCCGGGATGAGCGTCCACCCCGCGATCAGCAGGAACGAGATGCCGAGAATCCAGCGCAACGCGGCAGGATCCAGCATGCTGCGTATCCATTCGCCGAGCATGCCGGCCAATGCATGATTGAGGACGGTCGCAACCAGAATGCCGGCAATGATCGGAACCGGGCGCTTGAAGCGCGCCGCGAGCAACAGTGCGAGGAGTTGGGTCTTGTCGCCGATTTCACCGACGGTGACGGCCAGGGTAGAGACGAAGAAAGCTTCCATTCGGGGTAAGGCGGATCGAGCGAGAAAAAACCAATGACACGTACATCTCTCCCGCTCAATCCTTGAAAACGGAGATGTACATGTCAAAGGTCTCGCCAAGCCGACAGGCCGGATGCGCCATGACCAATGCGGGTCAAGTTTGTTGACGCATCCCCTTCAATGCAGAAGGAGGCTACTCCCCAATGACAAGAAAGCGTGCGTATTGTAGGGCAAATTGCTCCGGAATGCGATGCTTGCCGAATCGTCAATTCATTGTTTCAATCTTCACCACCGTCAATGCACCGCCTGTCTTGTCGGCAGCGAATCGGATCTTGTCGCCCGGCTTGACCTGGTCGATCATCGCGGCTTCCTTGACGCGGAACGCCATCGTCATGCCCGGCATGTCCAGATTGGTAATCGGGCCATGCTTGATCGTCAGCTTGCCTGCGGCCTTGTCCACTTTCTTGATCTCGCCTTCGGTCATCGCGGGCTTCATTTGCGCAGCAGAGCCTGCTGCGTTTTTTGCCGGTGCGCCATCGTAATGCCGATACACGGAATGACTGCCGTCTGCCTTGACCAGCAGAACGTCATAGGGATCGCTGCGCGCCCCGTCCACTTCCATGCCAGGCGAACCGAGCGGCATCGCGGGCACCGCCAGGCCTTTGGCCTTCGGTCGCTCGGCGAGCAGGCGCTTGACTTCGCTGGCGGGAACGTGGCCTTCGAGCGCATAGCCGTCGACGCGCGCCGAATGGCAGGAGCCGAGTTCCTGCGGCATGCCGAACTTGCTGCGGTAGTCCGATGGACTCGGCACGTCGTGCGCGTTGACCTTGAATCCATTCGCCTGCAAATGCTCGATCCACTTGCTGCAGCAACCGCAAGTTGCACTCTTGTAGACGTCGATCGCCGGCAGCGCGGCCGCGGCATTGAACGCAAAACCGGACATGGCAAGTACGGCAGCCGAGATTGCCTGAATGAAGTTGCGTCGTTTCATGGTTGTCCTTTCGATTTCCTATCGTGCGTTGTTCCTGACTTTCGACAACAGCCTGGTGGTCGAGCGGTCATGCTCGAAATCGATCGCCACCGCGCGGCCGCCGTACGCCAATACCGCCTGCCCTTCCGGAATCGCGCTCATGTCGTAATCGCCGCCCTTGACATAAATCTCCGGCCGCGCTTCCTGCACGACTTCAAGCGCAGTATCTTCGTCGAAGGACACGACCAGGCTCACCGCTTCCAGCGCGGCAAGGATTGCCATGCGGTCTTCGCAGGCATTGATCGGGCGGTCGTCGCCCTTGCCGAGACCTCTGACCGAGGCGTCGGTGTTGACCGCGACCACCAGCGATGCGCCGAGCGCGCGCGCCTGCGCGAGGTAGGTCACGTGACCGCGATGCAGAATGTCGAACACGCCGTTGGTCAGGACAACCGGTTTGGGAAGCTGCGCGACGCGCGCCTGCAACTCGGCGCGGGTGCTGATTTTTTTCTCGAATTCGGGCATGGCAAAACGAAGTTTCAGTGAAGGTCAACTGCGCAGCAAGTCAAGCAGCTTCAGCTGCGACCGGAACCAAAATAAAAAAGCCGCAAGCGATCCTGCTTGCGGCCTTGGCTTGCATGAAGCGCCTGTTTCAGGCGGTTTTCAACTGCGCCAGGCGGCCGGTGACTTCCTTGCGGTAGCGATTCAAATCCTGCGCCGTTTCAAACGTGCGGTCGAACAGCAGCGACAGGTTGTGCAGAATGCGGTCGACGACCTTCTTTTCCCATTCGCCATCGAACTTGATCTGGCCGTCGAGCCAGCGCTCCAGCCAGCCCGGATCGGGCAGGCGGCTTTGCACGGTGTCATTCGGAAACAATGCCTGGTTGACGTGCAGGTTGGTCGGATGCAGCGGCTTGTCAGTGCGGCGGGCCGATGCCATCAGCACGCCGATTTTCGCGAACGCGGCGCGGGCGGTGTCGCCGGCTTCATTCAGCGCCTTTTTCATGTAGCGCAGGTAGGCGCCGCCGTGGCGCGCCTCGTCCTGGCTGATGATCTTGTAAATCTGCTTGATGACCGGCTCGGTGTGCCAGTCGGCGGCGCAGCGATACCAGTGGTTCAGGCGGATTTCGCCGCAGAAGTGCAGCATCAGGGTTTCCAGCGGCGGCGCGGGATCGAATTCGAAGCGCACGTTGTGCAGCTCTTCCTCGGTCGGCACCAGGTCCGGGCGGAAGCGGCGCAGATATTCCATCAATACCAGCGAATGCTTTTGCTCTTCGAAAAACCAGACCGACATGAAAGCGGAAAAATCGCTGTCGCCACGGTTGTCGCGCAAAAACATTTCAGTTGCGGGCAATGCCGACCATTCGGTGATCGCGTTCATCCGAATGGTTTGTGCCTGTTCCTCGGTCAGTTTGGACGCATCGAACTGGTCCCATGCGATATCCTTTTCCATGTTCCAGCGGACTTGCTCAAGCGACTTGAATAGTTCAGGGTACAGCATATGCGCCTTAAAAATTGAGTTAAGTGTTTGATTTTACCAAGAAAACCGGCTGGATCGCAGTTGCTTTCTTGCAATAGTGCAACATGCCCGGACAAACTTGCATTCATTGCAATTTCAATCTGATGGCCTCCCCATGCGTGACGTAACGGCATCAACAATATCTCCTCGAATCCCGCGTACCGTGTGGTTGCTGGGCCTGGTCAGCATGTTGATGGACATGTCGTCGGAAATGATCCACAGCCTGCTGCCGGTATTCATGACGGTCGTGCTGGGAGTCAGCGCCACCACGGTCGGCATCATCGAAGGCGTGGCGGAGGCGACGGCGCTGATCGTGAAGGTGTTTTCCGGCGTTCTCAGCGACTATGTCGGCAAGCGCAAGTGGCTGACCGTGCTCGGCTACGGACTGGGCGCGCTGACCAAGCCGCTGTTTGCCATCGCGACCGGCGCCGGCTGGATATTGGGCGCACGCTTCCTCGACCGCATCGGCAAGGGCATACGCGGCGCGCCGCGCGACGCGCTGATCGCGGACGTCACCGTGCCCGCCAATCGCGGCGCGGCATTCGGTTTGCGGCAATCGCTCGATACGGTCGGCGCATTCGTCGGGCCGCTGGTGGCGATGGGCTTGATGCTGCTGTGGGCCAACGATTTCCGCGCGGTGTTCTGGGTCGCGGTCATTCCCGGCATGCTCGCGGTGGCGATGCTGGTATTCGGCGTCAAGGAACCGCAGCGCCATGCATCATCGGGCCCCCGCGCCTTTCCGATTTCGCGGGCGGCGCTGCGTCAGCTTCCAGCCGCTTACTGGTGGGTGGTGGCGGCCGGATCGGCGCTGACGCTGGCGCGATTCTCCGAGGCTTTTCTGGTGCTGCGCGCGCAGCAGGGAGGACTGGCGCTGGCGCTCGTGCCGCTGGTGCTGGTATGGATGAACGTGGTGTATGCCGCATGCGCATATCCGCTCGGCATACTCGCCGACCGCATGCGCCACCGCACGCTCCTGATGATCGGCATTGTGTCGCTGATCGCAGCCGACCTGCTGCTGGCGGCCAGCGGCAGCCTGCCATGGGTTGCCGGCGGCCTGCTGTTCTGGGGCTTGCACATGGCGGCGACGCAGGGACTGCTGGCGGCGATGGTGGCCGACGCCGCGCCGGCGGATTTGCGCGGCACGGCTTTCGGCCTGTTCAATCTCGGCAGTGGCCTGGCGATGCTGGCCGCGAGTGTCCTGGCTGGATTGCTGTGGGACCGGCTGGGACCGGCTGCAACGTTCCAGGCGGGCGCGGTGTTTGCCGGCATCGCCTTGCTGTTGTTGATGGTTTATCGGGAATAGCGCGTTGTCGATTTGCGCGCAAGCAGGCGATGCGGAGTTGCCGCACAATGGACGGCTCGACAGCCGTCAATAAAAGAAAGTCAGGCCGCACGCTGCGGCACAGCCATGAGCCGACCCACACCTTCCAGCCCTGCACAAGCGCCTATCAAGAACGAACGCCTGCTTCTCTTGACCCTCGCCGGAATCCAGTTCACCCATATTCTCGACTTCATGATCATGATGCCGCTCGGGCCGCAACTGCTGCGCCTGCTGAATATGGATACGCATGAATTCGGCCTGCTGCTGTCGTCGTACACTTTCACTGCCGCAGCCTCGAGCCTGCTGGCCGCAAGCTACGTCGACCGCTTCGATCGCCGCAAGCTGCTGCTGACGCTGTATGTGCTGTTTGCATTGGCCACCCTGTGCTGCGGTCTCGCGCCCAACTTCACCTTCCTGCTGATTGCGCGTGCGCTGGCCGGCGCATTCGGCGGCATCCTGGGAGCCATGGTGCAGACCATCGTGGCCGACGTGGTGCCGTTCGAACGACGCGGACAGGCGATGGGTACGGTGATGGCAGCATTTTCGCTGTCGACCGTCGCCGGCGTACCGCTCGGTCTGTTCCTCGCGACGCATATCCCCGCGCTCGACTGGCGCGCGCCCTTCTTTTTCATCGTGCTGCTGTCTGCGGTGATTCTTGCACTCGCGTGGAGGCAGTTGCCGAGCCTGACCGCGCACATCGACAGGCCGAAGCAGGGCAATGTGCTGCAGCAGATCGTTGCGGTTGCCAAGGAACCGAACCACGTGAAGGCCTTCGTGTTCATCTCGCTGCTCACGCTGGCCGGCTTCACCGTGATCCCGTATATCGCGCTGTATTACACCGCCAATGTCGGCATCTCCGATGCATTCATCACGGTCGTGTATCTGTGCGGCGGCGCGGCGACCTTCTTTAGCTCGCGTCTGATCGGCCGCCTCGCCGACCAGCACGGCAAGCTGCGGACTTTCCGCTGGCTGGCGCTGGCTTCGCTGGTGCCGGTGCTGGTCACGACGCATCTGGTGCCGGTGCCGTGGTGGCTGTTGCTGATCAATTCGACCGTGTTTTTCGTGCTGGTTTCCGGGCGCTTCATTCCGGCCATGGCAATGCTCACGGAAGCGGCAGCGCCGCCCGTGCGCGGCACCTTCATGAGCCTGGTGTCGTCGGTGCAGATGATGTCGTCGGGCGTGGCGTCATTGATCGCGGGCCTGATCATCAAGCAGACGACAAGCGGGCAGGTCGCGCATTACAACCTCGTTGGCTACATTGCCGTGGCGTGCGGGCTGTTGAGTCTTGTGGTGGCGAGCCGATTGAAGAGTGCGTCCGCGACCCTCGCACGTGCAGAGCCTCATGCGTGACGCCGAGTGCGCAAGCTGAATCCAGACCCGCCGGAAGCGGGACTGGGCGCTGGAGCGCCTTGCCGGCTTGCCTAACCGGGCAGCTTTGCCGCAAGCACGTCCACATTCTCGATGGATGGCGGCCTGGAGAACAACTCACCGGCCTTTGCCATCAATGCCGCGGCAACCTTGCCAGAGAGATGTGCTTGCCGGCCCGCTTCATCCGGGAAGGCATCAAAGATACCGAACGTGCTTGGTCCGAGGCGGATGCCAAACCAGGCAGTGGTGGCCGGCTCCTCATTGACAATGGGAAGACCGCTCACAAGGAAGCTCTCGACCTCTTTCTCTTTGCCGGGCTTCGCTTCGAGGCGAACGAACAACGCTACTTTGACCATGACATGTCTCCTGTTGCGACAACGACATCACGGTACGCCGCGTTTTCTCGCAAGCCCGACGCTACTTCGCCGGCTTGCGCTTGCGCGGCGTTGCCGCTGCTTCGGATTTTGCATTGCTCTCTTCCGTCGCAGCCGCGTGATCGTGTCCGTTCCCCTTGGGCGTCTCGGCGACCATCGCATTGGCAACCGCCTGCTTGAACTGATCCTGCAGCAAATTCCACCATGCTGCCGCGTTCACCAGCGGCGCAGTGAGGGTGGCGGCATCGGCCTCGTCCTTGCTGCTCGGCTCATGCGACGTGGACGTCTTGTGCGCAGTCTTGTGCTCGGACCTGGCCGACGCGGCGGCGGGAGCCTGGGCCGGTTTGGGCATGACTCCTGCGGCGGCGTTCGCGCTGGCCTGCACGGTGGCGTTCAGCGCTTCGCCCATCGTTTGCAGGGTCGCGATCGTCGCGGCCTGCACTTCCAGCGCCTGGATCGTGGTGCGCAACATGTTCATGTTCAGGTCGAGCCAGGATTCGACCGCGCGCAGGTCGGCTATCTTCTTCCTGATTTCCTCGACGGACAGCGTCGGTATCACCATGCCGGGCATGCTCATGCCGCCGGCAGGCAGGTTTGTGCCGGGTATTCCCATGCCGCCCCACAAGCTCTTGACGAATTCCAGCGAATCCGTCATCGCCCCCATTCCCGGGACGTTCGGCATATTCTGTTTCGGCATGCTTATTCTCCGTTGAGGAAACAGTTTTCAGCGTAGCAGATAACCGGAACCAGCAACATGCCAAAACGCGCAAAACCTGCGCGGGAAAAGACGCATCCGGGGACCATCCCCGCTCCGCCGCCGTATTGACGCAATGAAAGGTCGACGCTACGCATCGCGAACGCATCCGTTGTTACACTAACGCCCATGGCAAGCTCTCCCGCACACGACATTCCGCACCGCAAGCACCGCCTCGCGCGCTTGCTGGTGGTCCTGTGCGCGTCCGCCTTGCTGCATGTGCTGTTCTTCAATTGGGCCGGGGGCCGCATCGGTTTACCTGCGATGTCTCAGCCGGAAGAGAAAATCATCACGACCGAATTGCGCGCCGCGCCGGAGATCAAGCCGCCCGCACCGCCCGAGCCGAAGCCGGCAGTCAAGCCACCGAAACCCAAGGCAAGACCAAAGCCGCGTCCGCGCCCTGTCGCACCACCGCCGCCTTCGCCGCCGATTGCCGAAACCGCAGCCGAAACGCCCTCTTCCATGCCGATTGCGGGCATGGAAGCACCCGGCACCAGTGTTGAAGCAGCGGCCGAAGTCGCTCCAGCTGCTGCCGTGGCCGCCCCGCCGGCCGACGCGCCCGCGCCGCAGGACGAACAGGCCGCAAGCTACAAGATCGATCCGCCGCCGTCGGCCGAACTGAAGTACGACGTGCAGGCATTGAGCAAGGGCCAAACGGCGTATGGCCACGGCAAGATCAGCTGGGCATCGGCGGGCAACAGTTACAGCATCGATGGCGAGGCCGGCGTGCTGTTCATTACCCTGTTGAATTTCCGCAGCGAAGGCATGATCGACGAGTTCGGCGTGTCGCCGGTCATCTATACCGAAAAACGCTTCCGCCGCCCGGAAACCAATACGCACTTCCATCGCGAGCGCAACACGATCAGCTTTTCCGCGTCCACCCAGTCGTATCCGCGACAGGGCGGCGAACAGGACCGCGCCAGCATCGTCTGGCAGCTGGCCAGCATCGGTCGCGGCGACGCCGGAAAATTCTCGCCGGATGCGGAGATCGAGGTCATGGTCGCCGGCGTGCGCGACGCCGAGACCTGGCGCATCCGCGTCATCGGCCAGGAGGAAATCGAGGTCGGCACCGGCAGGATGCTGGCATGGCACGTGCTGCGCATTCCGCGCCCCGGCAGTTACGATCAGAAGCTCGACATCTGGTTCGCGCCGCAACATGAATGGTATCCGGTCAAATTGCGCTTCACGGAAACCAACGGCGACTATCTCGACATGTCGCTGTCCAAGGTGACGAAAACAACTCTCGCTGCGACACAATGACCCGACTTTCCCAGACAACATGCAACGCGCCATCGATGCGTGATTTTCTTGTTCGCGCCGTCGCGTCGATCACCCTGGCTGTCGGCATGCTGAGTGTCCCGGCATGGGCCCAGGATGTTCCCGCCAAAAAACTCAAGATCAATCTGCCGCCCTCGGCCGACCTCGCTTACGCAATCAAGGCCAGGCAAAAGGGACTGACGCTTGAAGGCAATGCGACGGTGCGCTGGTCGGCATCCGGCAACAGGTTTGCCGTCGTCAGCGAAACGCGCGCCATGATGCTCGGCAAGATTCTGGAAACCCGGAGCGAAGGCGTGATCGATGAATACGGCTTGGCTCCGTCCAGCTTCACCCAGAAGCGTTTTCGCAAGGCAGCGACGACCTCATCATTCGATCGCGCATCGAAAGCCATCCGCTTCAGCGCATCGGAGCAGACCTACCGGATCACGGGCGGCGAGCAGGATCGCAGCAGCGTGGTATGGCAACTGATTTCCATGGCGCGCGCCATGCCGGCCAAATTCAAGCCCGGCACGCAATGGCATTTCTTCGTCGTCGGCGATCGCGACGGCGATCCGTGGACGTTCAAGGTGATCAGCCAGGAAAAGCTGGAGACGCCAAACGGCACGGTCAATGCCGTTCATATTTCACGCGCGCCGCCGGATGACTCCAGCGACCAGAAGCTCGATATCTGGCTCGCGCCGTCGATGGAGTGGTATCCGGTGCGGCTGCGTTTCAGCGAAGAGAAGGACGATTTCGTCGAGCAGACGCTGACGCACATCAACAAGAAGGCATCGCGCTGAATGAGCGCGAGCGCGCAGTCGCCACCGATCACGGAAACAACAGGATTTTTTCAGGAAGAAAACACATGACATTCACCAACGGCGCATTGGTCCTCTTCAGCGGCGGCCAGGATTCCGCCACCTGCCTCGCATGGGCATTGTCGCGCTATGCCAAAGTGGAAACCATCGGTTTCGACTACGGCCAGCGCCACGCGATCGAACTCGAAGTCCGTCCCGCATTGCTGCAAAAAATGCGCGCGCTGTCATCTGACTGGAACGCAAGACTCGGCGAAGACCACATGATCGACCTCTCGCTCATCGGCAAGATCTCCGACACCGCGCTGACACGCGAGACGGAAATCACGATGCAGGCAAACGGCTTGCCCAATACCTTCGTGCCGGGACGCAATCTGCTGTTCATGACGGTCGCTGCCACCGTTGCCTATCGGCGCGGATTGGACGTGCTGGTGGGTGGCATGTGCGAAACGGATTTTTCCGGCTATCCCGATTGCCGCGACGACACGATGAAGGCGCTGCAAGTCGCACTCAACCTCGGCATGGCCACGCGATTGAAACTGGAAACGCCGCTGATGTGGATCGACAAGGCAGCGACATGGCGGCTTGCGCATGAGCTGGGCGGGGACATGCTGGTCGATGTGATTCGCGCCGAGACGCATACCTGCTATCTCGGTGAGCGCGGCACATTGCACGACTGGGGCCACGGCTGCGGAACATGTCCGGCCTGCGAATTACGGGCACGCGGCTATCGGCAATACATGGCGAGCAAATAGTGTTGCAATGAAAAAGGGCGGGCTTTCTCAAGCCCGCCCCATACACCTTCAACTCGCCAATCGCTACGCTGCGTGTTGCGAGTCGATCACTGGCACGCCCGGTGCGGCGAATGTCTGCAGCAACCGCGCTTCCTTCTCCTTCGCCACCTTCAGGTGTCGCTCCTTCACGTGGCCGTAGCCGCGAATCTCTTCCGGGATGGCGGCAATCGCCACCGCGGCCGGCAGATTCGTCGCGTTCAGTTGCGGCAACAAGCGCGACAGCGTATCGCGATACTGCGCAATCAAGGCGCGTTCCGTCTTGCGTTCGGCGGTATGACCGAACACATCGAGCATCGTGCCGCGCAGGAACTTGAATTTCGCCAGCACGCCGAATGCGTTCAACATCCACGGGCCGAATTCCTGCTTGACCAGATGCCCCTTGTCGTCGTGCTTGGCAAGCAGCGGCGGCGCAAGGTGGAACTTTAGCTTGTAGTCGCCTTCGAACATACCGGCGATTTTTTCCTTGAACGCCTTGTCGGAATGCAGGCGCGCAACTTCATACTCGTCCTTGTACGCCATCAGCTTGAAGTAATAGCGCGCGACCGCTTCGGTCAGGCGCAATGATTTGCCTGACTCGACGAGCTTGCTTTCGGCAGCGCGCACCTGCTCGACGAACGCACGGTACTGTTCCGCATACGCGGCATTCTGGTAAGCCGTGAGGAATTCCACGCGCCGGGCGATGAGGTCGTCGAGCGTCGGCGCGCGCTTGAACTCGATCACTTGCGCCGCCGTGTCGTTCTGTTTCGCCAGACGCTCCACCGCCGCCCAGTCGTGCGCCGCATTGCGGCCCCAGATGAAGGCTTGCTTGTTGAACTCGACCGAGACCGCATTCAATTCGATCGCCTTCATGATCGCCGCTTCCGACAGCGGCACCCAGCCCTTTTGCCACACGTAGCCGAGCATGAACATGTTGGTCGCAATGGTGTCGCCCATCAACGCAGTGGCCACCTTGCCGGCGTCGACGACATCAACGCGCTCGCTGCCGCATGCGTTGCGGATATCGCTCTCCGCCGCCGCGCCCGGATATTTCCAGTCGGGGTTCTTCACGAAGGCCGCGGTCGGCGTGCCGGTCGAATTGACGGCCACATAAGTGCGCCCCTCGCCCATGCGGGACAGGGCATCGCGGCTGGCGGTCACGATCACGTCGCAACCGATCACGAGGTCCGCTGCGCCGGTGCCGACGCGCGTCGAATAAATCTCGTCGGGATGGTCTGCCAGGCGCACGTGCGACATCACCGGCCCGCCCTTTTGCGCGAGGCCGCTCATGTCGAGCACCGAGCAGCCCTTGCCTTCCACATGCGCGGCCATCGCGAGGATCTGCCCGACCGTGATCACGCCGGTGCCGCCGATGCCGGTGACGATGATGCCGAAGGGATGTTCGGTCGTCGGCAATGTCGGTTGCGGCAGGTTGTCGCCTTGCAGGATCGGCAGTTTTTTCGCGCCGGCATCGTTGTTGAGCGTCGCCTTCTTCGGCTTCTTCAACTGCCCGCCTTCGACGGTGACAAAGCTCGGGCAGAAACCGTTGACGCAGGAGAAGTCCTTGTTGCACGAGGACTGGTTGATCTGCCGCTTGCGTCCGAATTCCGTTTCCAGCGGTTCGACCGACAGGCAGTTCGATGTCACGCTGCAATCGCCGCAACCTTCGCAAACCGCTTCGTTGATGACGGCGCGCTTGGCGGGGTCGGGATACTCTTTCTTTTTGCGGCGGCGGCGTTTTTCCGCAGCGCAGGTCTGGTCATAAATGACGGCCGATACGCCTTTGACTTCACGCAACTCGCGCTGCACGGCGTCGAGCTCATTGCGGTGGCGGATCGTGACGCCCGGCGCCCAGTTGACACCCGCCGGATACTTGTCCGGTTCGTCGGTGACGACCACGATCGGGCTCACGCCTTCGGCCGCGATCTGGCGCGAAATCATCGCCGGGTCGAGCGGGCCGTCGACATGCTGGCCGCCAGTCATCGCCACTGCGTCGTTGTACAGGATCTTGTAGGTCATGTTGACCTTCGCCGCCACCGCCGCGCGAATCGCCAGCAAACCCGAATGGAAATAGGTGCCGTCGCCGAGGTTCGCAAACACATGCTGCTCTTCGGTGAACGGCGCCTGCCCGATCCATGTCACGCCTTCCGCCCCCATGTGGGTGAAGGTCGAGGTGCTGCGATCCATCCACAGCACCATGTAGTGGCAGCCGATGCCGGCCAGGGCGCGGCTGCCCTCCGGCACCTTGGTCGAGGTGTTGTGCGGGCAGCCCGAGCAGAAATGCGGAATGCGATCCTTGGCCGGATCAGGCTTGGTGCTGCCGACCTTGAGCACGGCCTCTTTCGCCTCCAGATAGGCAACGCGCTCCTTGATGCGCTGCTCGATCGGATGACCTGCGAAGTATCTGGAAATGCGGGCCGCAATCGCGCGCGCGATCTGCGCCGGATTCAATTCGTATGTCGCCGGCAACAACCAGTCGCCATGTCCGCCGTGATGGACGTTGCTCCACTCGCCGGTGTCATCGAATTTGCCGACCACGCGCGGACGCACGTCATCGCGCCAGTTGTACAACTCTTCCTTCAACTGATATTCGAGAATCTGGCGCTTTTCCTCGACCACGAGAATCTCGTCGAGACCTTGCGCGAACTGGCGCACGCCTTCCGCTTCGAGCGGCCAAGTCATGCCGATCTTGTACAGGCGGATGCCGATCTCCCTTGCAACGTTCTCATCGATGCCGAGGTCTGCCAGGGCCTGACGCGTGTCGAGATATGACTTGCCGGCGGTGATGATGCCGATCTTCGCGCGCGGGCTGTCCCAGATGACCTTGTTCAGCTTGTTGGCGCGCGCGTAGGCCAGCGCGGCATACCACTTGAAATTGTTCATCCGCGCTTCCTGCTCGAGCACGGCATCTGGATAGCGGATGTTCAAGCCGTCGGGCGGCAGTTCGAAATCGGTCGGCAACACGATTTGCACGCGATCCGGATCGAGATCGACCGACGCGCCGGATTCGACGATGTCGGTCACGCATTTCATCGATACCCACAGGCCGGTGTAGCGGCTCATCGCCCAGCCATGCAGGCCGTAGTCGAGATACTCCTGCACCGTCGAGGGATAGAGCACCGGGATGCCGCACGCCTTCAGAATGTGTTCGCTCTGATGCGCCGTGGTGGAGGACTTGGCGGCGTGATCATCGCCCGCCAGCACCAGCACGCCGCCATGCTGCGAGGTGCCGGCCATGTTGGCATGCTTGAAGACATCGCCGCAACGATCCACGCCCGGCCCTTTGCCGTACCACATGCCGAACACGCCGTCGTATTTCGCGCCGGGGAACAGGTTTGTCTGCTGCGTGCCCCACACGCTGGTGGCGGCGAGGTCTTCGTTCATGCCGGGATGGAACTTGACGTGATGCGCGTCAAGATGCTTCCTCGCCTTCATCGCGGTCAGATCGACACTGCCGAGCGGCGATCCGCGATAGCCGGTGATGAAGCCGGCGGTGTTGAGTCCCGCTTTCAAGTCGCGCTGGCGCTGCATCATTGCAAGGCGAATGAACGCCTGAGTGCCAGTGATGAAAGCGCGTCCGCGCTCCAGCGTGAATTTGTCGTCTAGGGAAATGTTATCCAGCAGCAGGCGTTGTGCCGGATCGAGAGGTGCGTTCATTCAGTCTCCAAGCCAAAAATTGTGTCTTTGGGCGCGATGGTTTCGCTGTCAAACAGACATGCCTTGTGGACGCGTCGTTTATTGTTTTGACACTCTGGACATTATCACAGGCATGCCGTCCGCTCAATGCGCGCTGCAGCAAGCGCAGCGTTGCGCGACGGATGTAACAAGCCGTAAATGCCATGGTGAAATTGATTCTGCTTACTTACATTGGATCAATTACTCAAAGTCACTTCAGGGAGCTATCCATGCAATCGACCATGGTTTTGTGTGTCATTGGTGCATTGCTGGGCGGTGCCATGGGTCTCGCGCAATCCGCCTCGGACAATGCGCCGGAACTCAAGCGCTCCGGCCTTCCTGGAAAGTTCGATGAACGACTCAACGCTGCAGACCAGGACCGCGATGGCGCATTGACCAGGGAAGAAGCGGCACGCGGCAACATCAACACGATTCTTGAAAACTTCGACAGGCTCGACATCAACAAGGATGGCAAGCTGACTCGCGAAGAGATGCGCACACTGGTCCGCAACAAGATGTCCATGTGATAACCCGTTCAGCGGACATCCTTCATCCCGGTGGTCAGCCGTTCGGCGGCAGGTTCATTTCTCCCGCCAGCAGCGTGTTGGCGGGCAAGGCCTCCTGCGCTTTCAAGCTCTCGTAGATCGGCGTGAAATCGGGCGCGGTCTCGTTGAACAATTGCTCGAGGTCGCGTATCACGAAATAGGTTTCCTGATACGAGTCGATCTTGTACAGCGTGCGCATCACACGCTCCACATCGAACGGAATGCGGCGCGGCGTCGGATTGGTCAGGCAGTGTTCGATCTCGCCGCCGGATGAAAGAATGCCGGCACCGTACACGCGCAAGCCCTGCGGGCTTTCGATCAAGCCGAACTCCACCGTGTACCAATACAGGCGCGCGAGGTATTTCAAGCCATCGGTCTTCAGCGCCTTCAAACCACCCTTGCCGTATTGCTGCAAATGGTCGGCGAAGACCGGATTGAACAGCAGCGGCACGTGGCCGAAGAAATCGTGGAACACATCCGGCTCGACGATGTAGTCGAACTCGTGAGGCTCGCGCAGCCACACCGTCACAGGAAAGCGCCGGTTCGCCAGATGCTCGAAGAACGTCAGGTCCGGCACCAGTCCCGGCACCGCCACCAACTGCCAGCCGGTGGCTTTTTGCAATGCCTCCGTTGTGCGATCGAAATGCGGGATTGCGTCGGCGGCGTCGAGTCTTTCCAGGCTGTCGATGAATACATCGCAAGCGCGCCCCGGCAGCAACTGCGCCTGCCGCCGATACAATTTGCGCCACAGTTCATGCTGCGCCTCGGTATAGTGCTGCCAATTCTGCGCAACGACGTAGTTCTCGTCGGCCAGCGAGTAATCGCCACGCAACGTACCGCCATCGGACTTCTCCGCGAGTGTCTTGAAGAAATCGGCCTGATCAACTGTGGTGTTCATGGTGAATGCCTCTGCATCAAGTGGCAACTCAAGCAGAAATGCCTTCGTCTTTCAGCACGCCACGCCGAATCTGATCGAGCTCGATCGATTCGAACAGCGCGCGGAAATTTCCCTCACCGAAACCCTGGTCGCCCTTGCGCTGAATGATTTCGAAGAAGATCGGACCGATCACGGTTTGCGTGAAGATTTGCAGCAGCAACTCGCGCTTGGTCGCGTTGCTGTTGCCATCGATCAGGATGCGCAATCGTTTCAACTCTTCAAGATTTTCGCCATGGGCAGGCAGTCTCTTGTCGACGAGGTCATAGTAAGTCTCGATGGTGTCCTGGAATGCCACCTTCCTGTCTTGCATGCCCTGCACGGTTTCATAGATGTCATCCGTGCCCAGCGCGATATGCTGGATGCCCTCACCGTGATACTGGTCGAGATATTCCGCAATCTGAGATTTGTCGTCGGACGACTCATTGATGGGAATACGGATATTGCCGCAAGGCGAGGTCATCGCCTTCGACTTCAATCCAGTCAACTTGCCTTCGATATCGAAGTAGCGAATCTCGCGGAAATTGAACAGGGTCTCATAGAAATCCGCCCATTCCTTCATCCGACCGCGGTGCACGTTATGCGTCAGATGGTCGATGTAGGTCAGGCCATTGCCTTTCGGATTCTGGTCTGCGCCGGGAATCGCCACGAAATCGACGTCATAGATGCTGATGTCGCCGATGCCGCCTTGTGCGCCTTCCTTGCCATGCCAGCGATCGACGAAATAGATCAGCGAATCGCCGATTCCCTTGATCGCCGGGATGTTCAATTCCATCGGACCGGTCTTGTTGTCGAATCCCCATGCGCCGAGTTCCAGCGCACGCTTATATGCATAAGCGGCATCGTTCACGCGAAACGCAATCGCGCAGATCGACGAACCGTGCTTGCGCGCGAAGCGCTGTGCAAATGAATCCTTCTCCGCATTAATGATGAAATTGACCCCGCCCTGACGATACAGCGTCACATCCTTGTGACGGTGGCGCGCAACAGCGGCAAAGCCCAGTTGCTCGAACAGCACGCCCAGCGCTTTGGGATCGGGTGCCGCATACTCGATAAACTCGAAACCGGCAGTCCCCATCGGGTTTTCCCAAGGCGTAAATTCCATAATGTCTCCTCGTTTGAAAGGTATCAAATCTGATTACAGTATAGACAAGACAAAGCGGCATAAAATTGCGAACATCGCTCATGAATTTGCAGATTGCACAATAATATTGCGCATAGACTTTTATAATTGGTGATTTATGGCCCGAATTAAACTCGACAAAATCGACCGAAAGATTCTTTCCATCCTTCAATCAGATGGCAAGCTGACCAATCAGGAGATAGCCGAGCGCGTCAACCTTTCGCCTTCACCATGCCTGCGTCGTATCAAGAATCTGGAAGAAACCGGTGTGATCCGGCAGTACGTGGCACTGCTCGATCCGGACAAGATCGGCCTCGGCTTGCTCGCGTATGTCAACGTACGGCTGGAGAAGCACAGCGATTCGCCTGCCGGCAGCACACGCTCACCACGCGCCGACTTTGCCATTTCCGTCGAGAGCTGGCCTGAAGTTGTTGCGTGCTATGCGATGACTGGGGAGATGGATTATCTGCTGCGGGTCCATGTGGGAGACATGGGGCATTTTTCGCGCTTCATGATGGAGACGCTGCTGCGGCATCCGGCGGTGCTGGACGTGAAGTCGAGTTTTGCGTTGCAGAGGGTGAAGGACACGACGGCGCTGCCGCTGGTATGAGCGGGCGGCGGTGATTGTCGCGGCGTTTCTGCAAAGCGAAACGCCCCCGGCATTGCTGGCGGGGGCGTTTCTGGAGACAAGCCTGACGATTACCTACTTTCACACTGGTTGCAGCACTATCATCGGCGCGACGTCGTTTCACGGTCCTGTTCGGGATGGGAAGGGGTGGGACCGACGCGCTATGGTCATCAGGCATAACTTGTAGTGTCGTTTGGTGCCGGTGAGCTGGCGGGTCAAACAACGCAATCCGGGAAGAAGCAGTAATTTGCGCAGGGGTCTGCGCGTATTTTGGCGGGCGTGATGCACAATCGGCATACGCAAACACTTGCCTGTAACCTGCCAAGGTTATAGGGACAAGCCGCACGGGCAATTAGTATCAGTTAGCTTAACGCATTACTGCGCTTCCACACCTGACCTATCAACGTCCTGGTCTCGAACGACCCTTCAGGGGAATCAAGTTCCCGGGAAGTCTCATCTTGAGGCAAGTTTCCCGCTTAGATGCTTTCAGCGGTTATCTCTTCCGAACTTAGCTACCCGGCAATGCCACTGGCGTGACAACCGGTACACCAGAGGTTCGTCCACTCCGGTCCTCTCGTACTAGGAGCAGCCCCCCTCAAACTTCCAACGCCCACGGCAGATAGGGACCAAACTGTCTCACGACGTTTTAAACCCAGCTCACGTACCACTTTAAATGGCGAACAGCCATACCCTTGGGACCGGCTACAGCCCCAGGATGTGATGAGCCGACATCGAGGTGCCAAACTCCCCCGTCGATATGAACTCTTGGGAGGAATCAGCCTGTTATCCCCAGAGTACCTTTTATCCGTTGAGCGATGGCCCTTCCATACAGAACCACCGGATCACTATGTCCTACTTTCGTACCTGCTCGACTTGTCAGTCTCGCAGTTAAGCACGCTTATGCCATTGCACTATTAGCACGATGTCCGACCGTACCTAGCGTACCTTCGAACTCCTCCGTTACACTTTGGGAGGAGACCGCCCCAGTCAAACTGCCTACCATGCACTGTCCCCGACCCGGATGACGGGCCAAGGTTAGAACCTCAAACAAACCAGGGTGGTATTTCAAGGTTGGCTCCACGGCAACTGGCGTCACCGCTTCAAAGCCTCCCACCTATCCTACACAGATTGGTTCAAAGTCCAATGCAAAGCTACAGTAAAGGTTCATGGGGTCTTTCCGTCTAGCCGCGGGTAGATTGCATCATCACAAACATTTCAACTTCGCTGAGTCTCGGGAGGAGACAGTGTGGCCATCGTTACGCCATTCGTGCAGGTCGGAACTTACCCGACAAGGAATTTCGCTACCTTAGGACCGTTATAGTTACGGCCGCCGTTTACTGGGACTTCAATCAAGAGCTTGCACCCCATCATTTAATCTTCCAGCACCGGGCAGGCGTCACACCCTATACGTCCACTTTCGTGTTTGCAGAGTGCTGTGTTTTTATTAAACAGTCGCAGCCACCAGTTTATTGCAACCCCTTCGTCCTTCTGGCGCAGGCCAGTCAAACTACCAGGGCGTACCTTATCCCGAAGTTACGGTACCAATTTGCCGAGTTCCTTCTCCCGAGTTCTCTCAAGCGCCTTAGAATACTCATCTCGCCCACCTGTGTCGGTTTGCGGTACGGTCTCGTATGACTGAAGCTTAGAGGCTTTTCTTGGAACCACTTCCGATTGCTTCGCGAACAAGTTCGCTCGTCCCATACCCTTGAATTACGCTGCCGGATTTGCCTAACAGCCTTCTTTGATACAGGAACCGGGACATCCAACACCCGGACAACCTTCCGCGATCCGTCCCCCCATCGCATCATACGACGGTGCAGGAATATTAACCTGCTTCCCATCAGCTACGCATCTCTGCCTCGCCTTAGGGGCCGACTCACCCTGCTCCGATGAACGTTGAACAGGAAACCTTGGGCTTACGGCGTGCGGGCCTTTCACCCGCATTATCGCTACTCATGTCAGCATTCGCACTTCTGATACCTCCAGCATCCTTTACAAGACACCTTCGCAGGCTTACAGAACGCTCTCCTACCATCTGCATTGCTGCAGATCCGCAGCTTCGGTGACTGGCTTAGCCCCGTTACATCTTCCGCGCAGGACGACTCGATCAGTGAGCTATTACGCTTTCTTTAAAGGATGGCTGCTTCTAAGCCAACCTCCTGACTGTTTTAGCCTTCCCACTTCGTTTTCCACTTAGCCAATCTTTGGGACCTTAGCTGGCGGTCTGGGTTGTTTCCCTCTTGACGCCGGACGTTAGCACCCGACGTCTGTCTCCCAAGCTCGCACTCACCGGTATTCGGAGTTTGCAATGGTTTGGTAAGTCGCGATGACCCCCTAGCCATAACAGTGCTCTACCCCCGGTGGTGATACTTGAGGCACTACCTAAATAGTTTTCGGAGAGAACCAGCTATTTCCAAGTTTGTTTAGCCTTTCACCCCTACCCACAGCTCATCCCCTAACTTTTCAACGTTAGTGGGTTCGGACCTCCAGTGCGTGTTACCGCACCTTCATCCTGGCCATGAGTAGATCACTTGGTTTCGGGTCTACACCCAGCGACTGAACGCCCTGTTCGGACTCGCTTTCGCTACGCCTTCCCTACACGGTTAAGCTTGCCACTGAATGTAAGTCGCTGACCCATTATACAAAAGGTACGCAGTCACCCCTTGCGAGGCTCCTACTGTTTGTATGCACACGGTTTCAGGATCTATTTCACTCCCCTTCCGGGGTTCTTTTCGCCTTTCCCTCACGGTACTGGTTCACTATCGGTCGATATCGAGTATTTAGCCTTGGAGGATGGTCCCCCCATCTTCAGACAGGATTTCTCGTGTCCCGCCCTACTTGTCGCAAGCCTAGTTCCACACTACGGATTTCGCGTACGGGGCTATCACCCGCTATGGCCGGACTTTCCATTCCGTTCCACTATCCCTAATGCTAAATCTTGCAGGCTGGTCCCATTTCGCTCGCCACTACTTTGGGAATCTCGGTTGATTTCTTTTCCTGCAGCTACTTAGATGTTTCAGTTCGCCACGTTCGCTTCGTTACCCTATGTATTCAGATAACGATGACCTTACGGCCGGGTTTCCCCATTCGGAAATCCGCGGATCAAAGCCTGTTTGCTGGCTCCCCGCGGCTTATCGCAAGCTACTACGTCCTTCATCGCCTGATATCGCCAAGGCATCCACCATGTGCACTTATTCGCTTGTCCCTATAACGTTAGCTTCTGTTGCCAGAAACGGTTACAGAGTTTGAGTTTGAATATGCCGTAATCCAGACTACTCATCTTGCGACGAGAACTCTTTCATACATATGATTGATACAATCACAACCCACCAGCACATCCCGACGCATTCATCACAAACACATCAGTCTGCACTGATAAATCTTTACTACTTCTTCCAGATTGTTAAAGAACAAAAACAGCCATTGATCCTGAAAGATCAAACCCAAATCCCACGACGCACTGCGCCGCCGACTTGGGTTTGACATTTCCGCGAATGATGGTGGAGGTTGACGGGATCGAACCGACGACCCCCTGCTTGCAAAGCAGGTGCTCTCCCAGCTGAGCTAAACCCCCGAATCTTTCCTGGTGGGTCTGGTTGGGCTCGAACCAACGACCCCCGCGTTATCAACACGGTGCTCTAACCAGCTGAGCTACAGACCCGCTTGATCAGATCTCAGTCACCTTCAACCGGCCAGCCGCACCGATTGCCCACTGTTTTCTGTCTCTTCTTATTAACACACCGATAAGTGTGAGCACTTGACGCTCGTGCAAACTCTAGAAAGGAGGTGATCCAGCCGCACCTTCCGATACGGCTACCTTGTTACGACTTCACCCCAGTCACGAATCCTACCGTGGTGAGCGCCCTCCTTGCGGTTAGGCTACCCACTTCTGGTAAAACCCGCTCCCATGGTGTGACGGGCGGTGTGTACAAGACCCGGGAACGTATTCACCGCGACATGCTGATCCGCGATTACTAGCGATTCCAACTTCATGGAGTCGAGTTGCAGACTCCAATCCGGACTACGATACACTTTCTGGGATTAGCTCCCCCTCGCGGGTTGGCGGCCCTCTGTATGTACCATTGTATGACGTGTGAAGCCCTACCCATAAGGGCCATGAGGACTTGACGTCATCCCCACCTTCCTCCGGTTTGTCACCGGCAGTCTCATTAGAGTGCCCTTTCGTAGCAACTAATGACAAGGGTTGCGCTCGTTGCGGGACTTAACCCAACATCTCACGACACGAGCTGACGACAGCCATGCAGCACCTGTGCGCCGGTTCTCTTTCGAGCACTCCCGCCTCTCAGCAGGATTCCGACCATGTCAAGGGTAGGTAAGGTTTTTCGCGTTGCATCGAATTAATCCACATCATCCACCGCTTGTGCGGGTCCCCGTCAATTCCTTTGAGTTTTAATCTTGCGACCGTACTCCCCAGGCGGTCAACTTCACGCGTTAGCTGCGTTACCAAGTCAATTAAGACCCGACAACTAGTTGACATCGTTTAGGGCGTGGACTACCAGGGTATCTAATCCTGTTTGCTCCCCACGCTTTCGTGCATGAGCGTCAGTGTTATCCCAGGGGGCTGCCTTCGCCATCGGTATTCCTCCACATATCTACGCATTTCACTGCTACACGTGGAATTCTACCCCCCTCTGACACACTCTAGCCGTGCAGTCACCAATGCAGTTCCCAGGTTAAGCCCGGGGATTTCACATCGGTCTTGCACAACCGCCTGCGCACGCTTTACGCCCAGTAATTCCGATTAACGCTTGCACCCTACGTATTACCGCGGCTGCTGGCACGTAGTTAGCCGGTGCTTATTCTTCCGGTACCGTCATCCCCCCGAGGTATTATCCCAGGGGATTTCTTTCCGGACAAAAGTGCTTTACAACCCGAAGGCCTTCTTCACACACGCGGCATTGCTGGATCAGGGTTGCCCCCATTGTCCAAAATTCCCCACTGCTGCCTCCCGTAGGAGTCTGGGCCGTGTCTCAGTCCCAGTGTGGCTGGTCGTCCTCTCAGACCAGCTACTGATCGTCGCCTTGGTGGGCTCTTACCCCGCCAACTAGCTAATCAGATATCGGCCGCTCCACGAGCATGAGGTCTTGCGATCCCCCACTTTCATCCGTAGATCGTATGCGGTATTAGCCAGTCTTTCGACTGGTTATCCCCCACTCCAGGGCACGTTCCGATATGTTACTCACCCGTTCGCCACTCGCCGCCAGGATTGCTCCCGCGCTGCCGTTCGACTTGCATGTGTAAGGCATGCCGCCAGCGTTCAATCTGAGCCAGGATCAAACTCTTCAGTTCAATCTCTGTTTCTGCCCTCTCGGGCACAGTCGTTTCCGACTGGTCGCTCACTCAAAATACTGACAGGTAACTTCTTGCGAACTTACCTATATTTCTTTGCGAGCACTTGATATTTGTAAAGTTACACAGCAAGGCAAAACCCCGCTGCCGCACTCCCATCAAGCACCCACACTTATCGGCTGTTAATTGTTAAAGAACCACCCCGCCCGCACCGCATTCCTGCGACACCCCACCGAATCGTCTTGTTCGGCAGCAGCAGAGAAACGAGATTATGCAGGGGTTTCACCAACCCGTCAACTCCCAGTGAGAAAATTTTACGGACATATCTGGCGTGACCATCTCGCGCCTCTACTCATCAGCACGCGCATTGCGTTGTGCCGCAACTACTTCCCCCTGAACCTGGGCAGCCTTTTCCACCATTTGACCGCGGCTTTCGCATTCGCCTTCAACCGATAATCAAACGCCGCCACCTGCTCCTCCACCGCCTCGCGCAGCACACTGCGCGGATCGGCCGGCGGCAGTTTCAGGAACGCATCGGCCTCGCCGTATTCGCGATGGATTTCCATTCCTGCCTTGCGCGCGATATGCATCATGGTCTGGTTCGACGACAGGCAATGCATGTATAGCGTATCGACATCTTCATTGCGGCAATGGATCGCGGCGCGCTCGAACAACCTGGAGCCGATTCCCAGGCCGCGCGCCGACGCGGACACCGAGACGCCGAATTCGGCGGCGCGTGACTTGACCGTGGCGTCACTGACTGCCGGCACGTCTTCGCGCGGCAGGAAGGCAAGATGGCCGACGCCGACCAGCGCGAGCTTGCTGTTGTAGACGCCGAATACCGTGTCACGGGAAAAGTCGAGACGCTGCACATAGCCTGTGATCAGATCATCCGGCAGCACCGATCCAAATCGCAGCAATCGGTCGCCGTCGTCCAGCGCGAGGAAATGTTTCAGCAAGCGACGACGGTCGCGTTCCGACAGCTCCTTGACGCGCACTGACGGCTTTTCCGCGGGATGCAGTTCATCAGCATTCATTGCATTCTCTCCTCGTCGCATCGCATTTTGTGCGCCGCACAATCGCATTGTAAACGATGACCGTCCATGGCACTGCGCCCGGCAGGCAAGTGTCGGCCTTTTGAGACAAATCAATAACAGGCAATTAACACTCGTCGATTTCCGGGAGGGAATCCTACAATTATTTCCCGTACAGAAATATTCCAACCCTAGAGCAGTTTTGTCCTGACCTGCGTCACAAAGCTGTTGAACTACGGGATCGGTGCAGGATCGAATGGGATTGGCAGCGGCAGGAGACACGGTCATGGCGTGGCATCCAGGACAAGCCTACGGGCAAGATTTACGGGATCGCGTGCTAAACGCGAGCGGTTCCATAGCCGAGGTGGCGACCCGCTTCAGGGTAAGCAAATCGTACGTGGCAAGGGCCCGTTCGCGGCGGCACCGACTCGGGGATGATACGGCGGGTGTCCAGCACAACCATGTGCCGTTGAAACTGAGCGGACTGGAAGACGTGCTGGCCGCGCGCGTACAAGCCATCAATGATCAAACGCTGGAACAGTTGTGCCAATGGCTGCATGCCGAGCATGGCGTTCAGGTGAGCGTGACTACCATGTGGAAGACGCTGGCCCGGCTTGGGCTGAGCCTTAAAAAAAGACGCTCCATGCCGCCGAGCAGGAGCGCCCGGACGTAGCGCAGGCGCGTTGTGACTGGGCCGCCGAGCAGGGCTGCTTTGACGTGCGCCACCTGGTATTTCTGGATGAGACCTGGGCCGGCACCAGCATGACGCCGGCCCGAGGACGCTCCGTGAAAGGCACTCGCTGTCTCGGGCAAGCGCCTTGCGGCCACTGGCATACGACCACCTTCGTCTGCGCCTTGCGTACCGGCGGCCTGGTGGCGCCTTGCGTGTTCGATGGCCCGATCAATGGCAATGCCTTTCGCACCTGGGTACAACAGGTACTGGCCCCTGTGCTGCAACCGGGCGATATCGTGGTGATGGACAATCTCGGCTCGCACAAGGTCGTCGGCATTGCTGCTGCCATCGAGACCGCTGGTGCACAAGTGCGTTATCTGCCGCCTTACAGCCCCGACTACAACCCCATCGAACAAGTCTTTGCCAAGTTCAAAACGCTCCTCAGAAAAACTGCAGCTCGCACGATGGATACCCTCTGGTGTGCCTTCGGCGCCCTGCTCGATCAATTCAATGCCGCCGAATGTGAACGATACATTTGCCATTCTGGCTATGGCAAGTCAGGCTGAAACCGCTCTAGAATGAGCGACTCTCTTTTCAAGGAAATCACCATGAGATCCAGTTGGCGCCAGTCGTTTCTTGCCCTGTTGTTGGCTGCCACGGCATTTTCCGCGCGGGCGGAGGATGGCGTGACCGACAGCACGATCCTGATCGGCCAGACTGTCGGTTTGACCGGCACCGTCGCCGGCCCGGTCAAGGAAGTCAACGAAGGTGCCAATGCGTATTTCCATCAGGTCAACAAGCACGGCGGGATATACGGACGCAAGATCGAGATGCGCGTGCTGGACGACAAGTTCGACCCGGCGCTGACGCTTGCCAATGCCGAGACCCTGATCAAGAAGGAGCGCGTGTTTGCCCTGTTCCTCGGTCGCGGCACGCCGCATACGCAGGGCATTCTGCCTCTGCTGGCGGCCGGTAATGTGCCGCTGGTTGCGCCCAGCACCGGCGCGAAGGTGTTTCACGCGCCGGCGATTCGCCAGGTGTTCAACATCCGGGCGAAATACCAGGACGAGGTGATCAAGGCAGTCGAGCATTTCTCCACCATCGGCATCAAGAACATCAGCCTGTTGCACGTCGACGATGCGTTCGGGCAGGACGGACTTGAGGGCTTCAACAAGGTGATGGCGGCGCACAAGCTGACGCCGGTGTCCATCACGAAATTCGCGCGCGTGAAGCCGGATTACGCGGCGACGGCGGCCATTGTGATCAAATCGAATCCCGGCGCGCTGGTCATTGTCAGCTCGGCGAAGAACACGGTCGAAGTGATCAAGGCGATTCGCGCGCAGGGCGGGCAGATGCAGATCATGACGCTGTCGAACAATTCGTCCGATTCCTTCGTGAAGGATCTCGGTCCGGCGGGGGCGGGCGTTGTTGTGTCGCAGGTGACACCTGCGCCGCACTTGCTGACGACCACGCTCGGGCAGGAATTCAAGCTGGCGGCGAAGGAAAGCGGTGCGACGATGTCGTATGCGGCGATGGAGGGTTTCGTCAATGCCAAGGTGCTGGTCGAAGGTCTGCGCCGCGCCGGCAGGAATCTGACCCGCGAAGGTTTCATCCGCGCGATGGAGTCGATGCAGCGCGTCGATTTCGGCGGGCTGATGGTCACATATGGACCGGGCGACCATTCTGGCAGCGAGTTCGTGGAGCTGACCATGATCGGCAAGGACGGCCGGATCGTCAGATGACGGCCGGGCGCAGTGAGGAATCTCCGGCGCGCCGGCAGCGGCCCTACGCCTCCAGCTGCGCCGTCACATAGCGCAAGAACTCCTTCGCCGGCATCGGCTGGCTCAGGTAATAGCCTTGCAGGATGTCGCAGCGCCTCTCCTTCAGGAACTGCAGCTGTTCCTCGGTTTCCACGCCTTCGGCAACCACTTCCAGACGCAGGCTGTGCGCGAGCGCGATGATGCCGGTGACGATGGCGGCGTCGTCCGCATCGCTCGTCACGTCGCGCACGAATGAACGGTCGATCTTGATGATGTCGACCGGGAAGCGCTTGAGATAGGACAGCGACGAATAGCCGGTGCCGAAGTCGTCGATCGCCAGCCGCACGCCGAGATTGCGCAGGCGGTTGACCGCCTGCAGCGTGTCCTGCGCGTTTTCCATCAGGGTGCTTTCGGTGATTTCCAGTTCGAGCAGATGCGGCGGCAATCCGGTCTCGTCCAGCGCCTGTTCCACGATGCCGGCAAAGCCGGCCTGCATCAACTGCCGGACGGACAAGTTGACCGCCAGCCGCATGTCGGGCATGCCGGACTCGCGCCATTCCTGAAGCTGCGCGCAGGCGGTGCGCAGCACCCATTCGCCGATCGGATTGATCAAGCCGTTCTCTTCGGCCAGCGGGATGAAGTCGGTCGGGGAAACCATGCCGCGCTCCGGATGACGCCAGCGCACCAGCGCCTCCATGCCGAGAATCCGGCCATCGCCGACACCCGCCTGCGGCTGGTAGAACACTTCCAGCTCCTTGCGTTCGAGCGCGCGCCGCAGGTCGTTTTCCATGCGCACGTGTTCCGAGATCGAATGCTCCATCGACGGTTCGAAAAACTCGAAGCCGCTGTTGTTCTTCTTCGCCCGGTACATGGCCGTATCGGCGTGCTTGAGCAGCGTGCCGACATCGGTGCCGTCATACGGATAGATCGAGATGCCGACGCTGGTGGCGACGAAAATGTCGTGTCCGTCGATCTGGAACGGCGTGGACAGCGCGCGGCCGATGTTCTGCGCGGCGGCGAGGGCGGCGTTGGGTCCGATCACGTCCGCCAGCACCACGGTGAATTCGTCGCCGCCCAGACGCGCCACGCAATCGGCGTTGCGCACGCTGCGGCGCAGGCGCTGTGCGACCGCCACCAGCAGGCGATCGCCGACATCGTGACCGAGGCTGTCGTTGACGTTCTTGAAGCGGTCGAGATCGAGGAACAGCACGGCCACCGACTCTCCCGCGCCTCTCGCCTGCTCGATGTGCTGCCCGAGCTGCGCGAAAAACATCGCGCGGTTCGGCAGGCCGGTCAGGACGTCGTTGTAGGCGAGGTGGCGGATGCGTTTCTCCGCCTGGTTGATCTCGATGATGCGGCGTACGCGCTGGGAGAGCACCGCGAAATGAATCGGCTTGGGAATGTAGTCGCTCGCGCCGGCGGCGAATGCACGCTCCACCGATGCGGTGTCTTCCAGTGCGGTAATCATCAGTATCGGAATCGCGCGACCGTTCGGCAGTCCCTGCACGCGCGCGCAGGCGGCAAAGCCGTCCATCACCGGCATCACCGCATCCATCAGGATCACCTCGGGCTGCATGCGCTTGAGCATCGCCAGCGCCATCGCGCCGTCGGCAGCCTCTTCGACCCGGAAGCCGTCGCGCTGCAGTGTCACGCGCAGCGAGTTACGCGTGCTGCGGTCGTCATCCACCACCAGCACCAGCGGACTGTCGTCATTCTGGCGCGCGCCAAGCCGGCCTTCGATGCGGATCTGCGAATGCAGCGCTGCCGCCACCGCGTCATAGGCGTGGCGCAGGCGCTGCAGCAGCGGTTGAATCTCCGGGGCGCGCCGCTCGATCGCGAGTTCCTCGGCCTCCTTTGCAATTTGCGCGAGCATGGTGGCACCCAGATTGCCACTGCTGCCCTTGATCGCATGCGCGGTTGCGCGCGCGATCTCGGCGTCGCCGTCCCTGACCGCCTGCTCGAGCTGGTTCAGATAGGTCGACGTATCCTCAAGGAAAGGCGCGATCGATTGCTGCAACGCGGGCCCGAGGATTTCGCGCAGCTTGTCGAACGTTTCCTGATCCAGTGCGCGGCCATCCGTCGGCTCCATCTGCATGACTGGCGCCGGCGACGGTGCGATGCGGCGCTCCTCGCCGCGCCCTGCGAGCCAGCGGTCCAGCTTGTGCCGCAGCTCGACCAGCGTGATCGGCTTGGCGAGGTAATCGTCCATGCCGGCAGCCAGACACTTCTCCGCATCGCCCTGCTGTGCGTTCGCAGTCATTGCCACGATCGGCGTGCGCATTCCCAGCGGCTCTTCGAAATTGCGGATATGCGCGGTGGCTTCGTAACCATCCATTTCCGGCATGCTGCAATCCATCAGGATCAGGTCGAAACGGCTGCGGCGGGCTGCCTCCATCGCCTCGCGGCCGTTTGCCGCGAATTCGCAATGGCAGTTGTTCAAGGAGAGCATGCCGGCCGCGACCATCTGATTGGTGCGGTTGTCTTCCGCCACCAGGACGCGGAACTCCTTGCTGGACGAAGCACCGCCTGCATCGAGCGACGTGACCACTCCCGTGCCAGCCACACTGTCACCCGGCAGCAAGCGGCGGATCGCCGCCAGCACGCGATCCTGCCGCAGCGGCTTGCCGAGACAGGCATCGCCGTCCGGGGTGCCCGCCTCGAACTGCGAGGCGTAGCGGTCCAGCACCAGCAGATGCGGCGCACCCGAGACGGCATCGGCGCGTATCCGGCGCGCCAGATCGCCGCCCCGCTCATCGCTGGCATCCGCGTCGGCGATGACCATCCCGTACGGCATGTTCGCCTGTTCGGCGCGCACCAGCTCCACCATGGCCTGCGCGCCATTGCGCACGCAATGGCAATGCATGCCGTGCCGTTCCAGAATTTCTTCGAGGAAGCCGCGCACGATCACGCTGTCGTCCACCACCAGCACGCGCAAGCCGCGCATGGCCTTGTCTTCCGGCAAAAGCGGCAACGGCTCGCCCGCGCGACAGGTGATCGTGAACCAGAACGTGCTGCCCTTGCCTGCCTCGCTCATCACGCCGATGTCGCCGCCCATCAAATCCACCAGCTGCTTGCAGATCGCAAGTCCCAGTCCGGTGCCACCGAATCTGCGCGCAGTGGTCAGATCGGCCTGCGAGTACGACTGGAACACGTTCTTGATGGCATCTTCCGCGATACCGATGCCGCTGTCGCTGACTTCGAAGCGCAGTGCAAGACTGTCGCCGCCGACAACGCCGCCGGAGATGCGCAATGCGACCTCGCCCTGCTCGGTGAATTTCACCGCGTTGCCGGCGAGGTTCAGCAGGATCTGCCGCAGGCGCAGCGCATCGCCCTTGATCCGCTCGGGCACGCCGGACTCCACCAGATAGCCGATCTCGATTCTCTTTTTCTGCGCCTGCATGGCGAGCAATTCGATGACATCTTCCAGCAGCTTGCGCAGATCGAAATCGGTCTCTTCCAGCTTCAGCTTGCCGGCCTCCATCCTGGAGAAATCGAGAATGTCGTTGATCAGCTCCATCAGCGCATGCGACGACTTCCATGCCACATCGACGCATTCCTGTTGTTGCGGCGTCAGGCGCATTTCCTTCAGCATGTCGAGCATGCCTACCACGCCGTTGAGCGGCGTGCGCACTTCGTGACTGACCGTCGCGGCGAACTGCGCCTTCATCAGCGCGGTGTGCAGCGCGTCGTCGCGCGACTGCTTCAGCTCGGCCTCGCGCTCCTCCAGCACGGCCATCATCTTGTTGAACGCATGCGCCATCTCGACGATGTCGCGCGGTCCGTCGGGCGTGGCGCGCATGCCGGACTCGCCCGACTCGGCGCGCCCCATCAGGTTGTACAAGGCGTTCAACGGACGGATCATGCGCTGCGCCAGCTGCCGCATGACGATCAGCAGCAGCACCGCGAACGACAGGGTGATGGCGAGATTGCCGAGCAGCAGGGAGCCGACAAGACGTTCCAGCGTGCCTTTGCCGATCGTCACATACACATAGCCGATCAGTTGCGGCTTCCGCTCCTGCACGTCGAACGGCGAGGATTCGCCCTGGCCGCCATAGACCGGCGCGCCGAAGCGCCAATGGTCGGAGGACTCGTGTTCCAGCATCGGTTGCGCGATCGCGCTCTTTGGCGGCCACGCATCACCCGCCGGCTCGGCTTCGCCCTGCCTCGTTTGCGACAGCAGGATACGATGCGCCGTATCCGTGATCTGCACCTGCAGCACATCCGGGAAGGCGAGCGTGGTGGCGATGCCTTCGCGCGCGTTGTCGGCAGAGTGGTACAGCAGCGCAAGCACGCTCTGCCGCGCCAGATTCTCCGCAATGCGCTGACCTTGCTGGATGACGTAGCCTTCCATGCGCCGACTCGCTTCCCATGACGTGATCAGCGAGGAGAACAACGCGAGGCCGAGAATGGCGGCGGTGACGGTGACCGTCAGCTGCCGGCGAAAGCGGGTACGGCGCAGGTAGTCGTGCAGCATGCCGGCCTCCGTCACAGGAATGAAACTACAGTCGTTGCATGCCGCTCGGGGTGCTTGGTGATTTTGCTCATCATGGCTCCGGGAAGATGAAATCGAAACTGCGTTGTTGTTGATAGCCGAGGTTCAGGCCGAGGTGGCTTGCGGTTCTCAGATTGATTGCGGTGTGCACTTCGCGCAGCGGCACCACGCCGCGCTTGCGCGCTTCGCCGGACGAGCCCGTCGCTGCCAGAGCCGCGTTGGCGAGCGTGCGGCCGAGTTCCAGATTGTTCGGATACAGCGCAAACAGCGCGCCTTTCTTCACATGCAGGAAGCTGCTGGAAAAGACCGGCACGTTGCGGTTCCATGATTCCTTCAGGACCAGCGGCAGGATCGTTGTCTCGTCGACCGTGGTCGCATCCTGCGGCAGCCAGATCGCGTCGCGCCGGCTGTCGGCGTTCGCGAATGCCGCGTCGTACAAGCGCGCTGCCGAGGCCAGGTCGCGCGCCTCCTGCGCGACCAATTCCAACCCCTGCGACCTGGCCGCATCGCGCGCCAGCTTGATCAGCCAGTCATTGCTCTGCGGATTGAAAATGACGATGACGCGTTTCGCGGCGGGGAACAGGGTCTTCAGTCGCGAGAACAGCAGCGCCGGATCGGGCGTGAGGCTGTAGGCGATCAGATTGCGCGCGTCCGACTCGGGAACCGAGAGCACGCCGCCGGCCACCACGGCGATGTCGCGGTCCAGCCCCGACGCCGCCTTCAGTCCCTGCCGCCCGAGCGCAATCACGCCCCTGACGCCGGCGCGCTTCAACTGCCCGTTCAGCTCGGCCGCATCGGTGTTCGGGCCGATCGCGTAAGTGCGCGCCGCCACCCGGACGTTTTCCTCGATGCCTTCGATGATCTTTGCGAATATGCTGCGGTACGGTTCGCCGATGTCCGGATGGATGACCGCGATGGCGCCCGCCGCCGATGCGTGTGCGCCGGCCTGCTCAGCACCGACTGTCGCATGCGCGATCGCCAGCCACAAACCAAGCAGGCATCTCAGCACGACGCGACAGGGCATGGTCCGCATTGTCATTGTGGTGTCCGTCCGGCGTTCACGGGCATTCAGAAACGGTTCTGCAGCTGCACATAGAACGCGCGTCCCGGCAGCGGCAGATCGAACGGAATATTCCCCGGTGCGAAACTGGGCTCGCGCGCATCCCGGTTGAACAGGTTCGTCACCATCGCTCGGACCTCCCAGTTGCCTGCGAGCTTCTCCCGGCGCAGGCTCAGATCGACCGTCGTGTAATCGGCAATCGGCGCACGCGTGTCGCCCGGCTGGCGCTTGCGGTCCGCCACATGATTGGCGGTCACGCCGAATTGCCACATCGGCGCAAGGCGCCAGTCGGCGTGCAGATAGAGCCGCCGGCGCGGTGCGAGACCGGCATCCTGGCCGGTCGCATCGTCGGTAGAACGTTGCAGCGAAAGATTGCCCGACAAGCGCAGGTTGCGGTGCGCATCCCAGCTCGCCTCCAGTTCCACGCCGCGTCCGGTTTGGCCGGGCGTATTCTGCGCGGTCGAGCCGGATGACGGATCCGCATTCGGCATAAAGCGGATGACGTCCTGCATGCGATAACGGAACAGGCTGAGATTGGTCTGCAGTCCCGGCGTCGGCTGCCACGATGCGGCCAGTTCGTTGGTGACGATCGTTTCCGGCGTCAGATTCGGATTGCCGATGGATACTGGATTGTTGATGTTGTACTGCTCGGCGAAGGACGGCGCACGGAAAGCGCGGCCGTGCATCGCCTTGAGCACGACGTTGTATGCCGCGTCCCACACCAGCGCCAGACGCGGGTTGGTGGTGCCGCCGAAATCCGAATAATTGTCGTGCCGCACGCCAGCCGTCAGCGTCCAGTCCTTCGCCAGGCTCCACTCGTCTTGTGCAAATGCGTAGGCGAGATGCCGCTTGTGCGGTTGCAGGTAGACCAGAGACGGATTGCCGGTTGCGTCCACAATGGTCCCCAGGGGCGTGAATACCGGACCGACTCCCGGCACCGTCACGATGGTGTAGTTCTTGGTTTCGGGCGCGGCGTACAGATTGTCTTCCCGGAACCCCGCGCCGAACCGGATCCGATGCCAGTCGAAACCGCTGTACAGGGCCGAGAAGCCGATATGCGCATGCCGCTCGGAATGCCCGGGATTGCCGATCACCCCATTCGGAAAAGCACCGCCGAATGCGCCGGGTGGAAACAGCAAGAACGCGGGGTCCGCCTGCTTTTCCTTCACATCATAGTAATTGACCACGCCCGACACATCCCAGTTGGGGGACCAACGGGCATTCCGGTACGTCAGATCCAGATACAAGCGCGTTTCGGGGACACGCGCCTTGGGATCAAGACTTTCCGCCAGGCCCGCGCCGACACCGACTTCCCGTTCCTGGTAACCGGCGCGAAAACGCCAGTTGTCGTAGGCGAGATCGGCGCGCGCATCCAGCGTATCGCGGCCGACGCTGACCGGCCCGGGAGCAAGCGATGCGCTGGTGCCGAAGGCCTGGTCAATGGCGGATTGACTGTCCCGCTGGATGATGCCGCGCTGACCATCGGTCTTGCCGACACGCAGATAAAAGGCGGCGTCCAGCGGCCCCAGTTTGCCGCCATGCTGCATCCATGCATCGCGCGTGTTGAAGCTGCCGGCCCGCACCCCGACCTCGGTGCCGTTGATGTCCTCGGCAGTCTTGGTGATGACATTGATGACGCCGGCGTAGGCATCGGCGCCATACAGCGCCGAACCCGGTCCGCGGATGATCTCGATGCGCGCCACATTCTCCAGCGGCATGCCGCCCCACACCAGACTGCGATTCCCCAGATAGACATTGGTGATCGGCAGGCCATTGACCAGCATCAGGACTTGCGGATTGTAGTTGGTGAAGATGCCGCGAAAACTGTAAATCGGTTGATAGCCGAGCGACGATACGGACACATGCAGGCCCGGCACGCTTTCGAGCACCTGGTCCAGATCGGTGGCGCCGGTGGCTTGAATGTCTTGCGCGGTAATGACCGTGGCGACCGCCGGGGCGCGCGCGACGGATTGCATGCTGCCCGTGGCAATGCTGATGGCGGACTTCCCGCCGTAAGCCAGTGCGAGATCGTCTTCCTCGGAGGTCTGCGCAACGACGGCACCGGCGCAGGCCGATATCAAGCACGCAGCAAAGGCTTTCTGTCCCGGTGACCGTATCGCTCGCATGGCTTGTTTGTCTCCTGATTGTCTGCAAATCAGATTTCCCTGCAACGTCTGGTCCACGCCTTCACTCCCTGGTTTTCACGGCGGAGCGCCAGGAGCGCCTCGGCGGCCCGGAATACAAAACATTCTCACAAGGCAGCGCAAACAGCACGCCTTCGGGCCGCTCCAGCGCTTCAACGTAACCAGGCGGCATTCCCGCCAAAAACGCCGGGAACATCACGATACGCAACTCCTGCGGCGACAAGCCGAGATCGAGACCCAATGCGGCCACCAGGGCTGCGTAGTTCATCTTCATGCGCAGCCGTTCGCCCAGCATCGCGTCTTCCACCGCGAGCGCCAGACGCAGATATTGTCCCTGGTCCAGCCCCAGCGCGCGCGCGAGCGACAGCAGGTGTTGAATCCGCTCGTCGGCGTTGATCAGCGGCCGGCCATAGCCGCCGATGCTGCGATGCGATTTCAATTCTTCGCGCACACAGGCGCTCAGACTTTCCCCTTCCGCCACGCGCTCTTTGGCGCGGACGAAAAAATCCATCACATGCGCGAACGTCCCGCCGCCATAGGTCATGGCCTCCGACACCGCCGTCGCGCCGGCCTGACTCAGGGTCGCGCTGCTGCGCACGCTGCCCGCCAGCGCCGCGACCCGGTTGTTCCACAAACGCACATCCGGATAACTCGTGTATGTCCAGAATGCATGCATCAACCGCAGTTGTTCCTGCGAGAGACGGCGGCCGGTGATGCCGAACACATACAGATCAATCCAGTCGATATCCTTCAGCTCGGCATGCAAGTCCTTGCCGCGAAAAATCACATGACTGCCAGGGAAAAACGTCCCCATGCGGCTTTTCAGCACACCGAGGTTTTGCGCCAGCAAGCTCGGTCCTTTTGCATGTCCGCTCATGTCTGCTCCTCGGCGAAATCGCTTTCCAGCTCTACCGTACCGAAAGGGAATTTCTTGTAGCCAAGCGATTTCTGCTCCAGTGCATGCGCCGCCGCGCCCGGCAGGCGCAGCAGAAGGTGAAGCATTTCCGCCTGCTCCGGCGTGAAGCCCAGGTCGGCAAAGGCCGCGGCAGCGACGCCGCTCATGGAAAGCGGGCACCCCGCCAGCCGCTCCAGGTCCGCACGATGTTCTTCAAGCCACGTCAGATGCGGCCCGACGCCGTAACGCGCGAGGCAGGACAAGGTCTGCCGGACCGGCGTGGCAGTGGTAGCGCCGTGTGGATCGAAGCCCGGCGGATGTTCGGACGCGGGCCAGATCGTGCCACGCGAGACGGGCGGCGCGGCGAGCCGCTCACGCCAGGCATCGAGATCGGTACCGCACGAAGCCCAGCGCTCCAGGCAGACGAAAATCTCTCTTCCCCCGGCCAGCTGTCCCGCGCCCACGGAGAGCGCGGCAATCAGCGAGGCTGCGGCGGGCGAACCGCAGACACCGCCGCACATGGCCGCATGCACGGAGGCATCCCGCGGGCCTGGGTTCGCCAATGCGAGCGCCAGTGCCTCCAGCAAATCCGTCTGCGCAGCGATCGGCGCGTCTTCCCGAAATAGCAGATACAACATCTCCACCCAGCGGGCCTGACCCAGCATCTCGCCGTAGACGTCGTATCCGCGGCAATAGGCTGCCCGGGCAGCGAAGGGATTGTCCGGTTCCGGCTCTTCATGCCAGATGCGGCTGCTGATGGTGTCAGGCGCCTGTTTTTCGCTCATCTCATCTCCGATGCAGATATGCACACCGCAGCCGATTCATCTCCCATCGGCAGCGGGCGCGATTCAATGTTGGTTCAGCAATACGCGCATGCGGACGTTCATCGGCGGCACTTCGTCCGGATCAATCAGCACATCGAGCAGGGTCGGACCTTTGCGCTTGCAGAGTGCGTCGATATCCAGCGCCGCCAAATCCTCCGGCGAACGGATCGTGTGTGCCGGCGCACCCAATGCGCGCGCCAGGGCCGCAAAATCCGTGGGCGGCATATCGCATCCGATCTGCTCCGCTTTCGCCATGCGCTGGCCATGCTTGACCATGCCAAGCGCCTGGTCATTGAGGACCACGAAGATCACTGTCTGCTTTTCGGCGACGGCGACAGAGATTTCCTGGCCGTTCATCAGCACGCTGCCGTCGCCGGTGATGCAGACCACCGGCGCATCGGGATTGGCGACCGCCGTGCCGATTGCACCGCCGATCGCCCACCCCATGCTCGCGAAATTCATGGTGACCCGCAGCCAGCCGCCGCCTGCCTTGCGCCGCCCGGCGCCGCGCTTGCGCTCTCCGCCGCCGATCCGCCTTTCGCTGATGCGCCGGTCTGCCGGGTGCAGGTAATGCGTGGCCCACGACACGCTGTTGCCGGTGTCGGCAAGAAAGCGCGTTTCGGGCGGGAACAGCCTGCCCAGTTCCCGCATCAGGCGCTGCGGCTTGATCGGCGTTGCATCGCTTTCATATTTCTCCGGCGCGGCCAGCATGGCGTCCGGGCGCCATGCCGGCAGCACCAGCCTGGGCGAGGTGCGCTCAAGGGGTCGAGTGCATCCCGGCCCACCATCGTGCATACCCTCGATCAGGCGATTGAAAATCGACAGGATGCGTCCGCGTATGTGGAAGCGCGCCATCGGTGTGAGCGCCAGGTTGTCTTCCGACTCGTCGATATGCACCAGCCGCTCGTTCAGCAGACTGCCGCTCCAGCCGCCACTGTTCCACTCACCCATGCTGACGCCGATGGCAAGCACGAGATCGACGTCCTCATCGCACAACGCGGCTTCGGCCGAGGCATGTCCGCCGAAACCAAAGACACCGCGAAACAACGGGTGATACGGATTGACCAGGCCTTTGCCGTCCGGCGTGGTCACGAAGGTCGCCCCCTTGAGCTGGGCAAACTGGAGGATCGGGTCGATCGCCTCGCAGCACCAGCCGCCGATGATCAGTACCGTTTTCCGCGACTCGGAAAGCATCGTGCACAAGCTTGCCAGCGCCTCATCGTCCACCAGCGACGATGGTGCGAGCAAGGCACGCAGATCATACGAGGGCACAAGCGTCTGACTCGGGCTGCGAAAGACATCGACCGGAATCGACAGATGCACCGGCCCTCGCGGCGCTCGCGTGGCGCACTGCATGGCGGCGACGAGCTTGGATTCCAGCTGCTTCGGATGCGACACCAGCGAGTTGTATCGCGTGCAATGCTGGAACATGCCGAGCACGTTGACGCCCGTGCAGGCCGATTCCTGCAGCGGCAGTTTGCCGAACGCGGGCAGCGCCGGCTGACCCGTGATGACCAGCAGCGGAATATCATTGTCGTAGGCGCAGGCAACGCCGGTGATCAGGTTGGTCGCGCCGGGGCCGGAAGTGGCACAGCAGACGCCGATCTTGCCGCTTTCACGCGCGTAACCATCCGCCATGAATGCCGCGCCGGATTCATGGCGCGCGAGGATGTGACGCACGCCGCCCGCGCGGCTGCTTCTGGCAAGCGCGTTGTAGAGAGGTTCGATCGCCCCGCCGGGGATGCCGAAGACGTATTCGACGCCGATTTGTGCCAGATACGCCACCAGCAGGTCGGCGATATCGGGGACACGTTCCAGCGGTCTGTCGTTTGCAGAGGGATGGGTTTGAACAAGCGGAGTGTTTGCTGGCATCTTCGAAGTTTTCTCGCTGGGATTGGACAGCTTCTCGTGGTCCTTCGACAACCATGACGACGTTATTTTGCAGCTTTGCACACAGCAAAATTTGCTGATTGGCAATATTACCGTAATTTACTAAAAGTTAACCTTTTTCCGTGCAAAGACAACTGTCAGCTATCGCAGGGAACATGTCGAAAAGCGACTCTGTTGCAGAGTCAACAGAGGAAGAAACCGCAAGCGCCTCGGCTGTCAGCGGCACCTGGGTGTGAAGGAATGCGGCGCGCTTATGCGCCGTCGTCGCCGGCGCTGGTCGCCGCGCCGACTGCGGCAACGCGTGCGGCACGGATCGCATCGGGAATGCGCTCCGGCTTGTCGCCGTGGCGTTGCGCGATCTCGCCCGCATCGACGCCGCGCGCAGCCTGCAATGCGTCCGCCAGATACGGTGCCTGCGGGAAGGGTTTGTCCGCGAAGCCGGTGCGCCCCCGATGGTCGCATTCCGCTGCGCGCAGCATGTCGCCAAAGCGCTCCGGCTTGCGGAACGCATCGCAGCGCTCGAACAGCGCCACCATCGTGTTCGCGCGCAGCTCCAGCGCACGGCTCACGTTGCCATGCTCGCGCGCCGTGATGCGCGCCAGATCGCGGCAATCGTTGGGAATCTTCAATCGCCGGCAGACCTGCTCCACCAGCGCGACGCTGCGCGCCTCGTGGCCGTGATGGCGCGGCCATTCTTCCGCCGGCGTCGCGCCCTTGCCCAGATCGTGCATCAAGGCCGCGAAGCGGATCGGCAGGCTGTATCCGCGCTGCGCGGCGTAGTCCACCACCATCATCACATGGATGCCGGTATCGATTTCCGGATGATGCTTTTCAGGCTGCGGCACGCCCCACAGCGCATCGAGTTCCGGCAGGATGCGCGCCAGCGCACCGCATGCGCGCAGCACCTCGAACATGCGCGACGGCTTCGCCTCCATCAGCCCGCGCGCCAGTTCCTGCCACACGCGCTCTGGCACCAGCGCATCGACTTCGCCTTGCTGCACCATCTGCTGCATCAGCACGTTGGTTTCCGGCGCAACCGTGAAATCGGTGAAGCGCGCCGCAAAGCGCGCCACCCGCAGAATCCGCACCGGGTCTTCCGCAAATGCGTCCGACACATGGCGAAAGCGTTTCCGCTCGAGGTCCCGCTGTCCGTGGAACGGATCGATCAACGCGCCGTCCTCTTCCCGCGCAATCGCATTGATCGTCAAATCGCGCCGCTCCAGGTCCTGTTCCAGCGTGACGTCGCGATCCGCATGAAAGGCGAAGCCCTTGTAACCCGGCGCAGTCTTGCGTTCGGTGCGAGCCAGCGCGTATTCCTCGTGTGTGGACGGATGCAGGAACACGGGGAAGTCCTTGCCGACCGGCGCATAGCCGAGCGCGATCATCTGCTCGGGCGTGGCGCCGACCACGACATGATCGTGATCCTGCACCGGCAGGCCGAGCAATTCATCGCGCACCGCGCCGCCGACGACATAGGTTTTCATTGCGGTCCGAGCCTGCATTCGACAGTGGGAAAATGCATCCGCATCAATCCGGATAGACGTCGTACTTCTCGAACCGCTCACCTTCCGCTTCGGCCTCGCGCATCCACTGCGCCACCGCCGGATGCGCGATCACGCGGTTGACGTAGGCCTGCAGCGCAGGCGCGAGCGCCACGCCGTAAGTCCTGAAACGCATCACGACCGGGGCGAAATACGCGTCAACGATGGAAAAGTCGCCGAACAGGAATCGATGCGGACCGGAACGCGTCAGGCAGGTTTCCCAGATTTCGCTGATGCGGCCGATGTCGGCCTGCGCCTCGGTGGTACGGCCCTTGCCCGGAAAGTTCGCGCGGATATTCATCCACATTGCCGAACGCAGGCCGGTGAAGCCGGAATGCATCTCGGCGCACATCGAGCGCGCCATTGCGCGGCTCGCGACGTCGCGCGGCCACCACGCCTTGTCGGGAAACTGTTCCGCCAGATACTCGCAGATCGCCAGCGAATCCCACACGCTGGTTTCGCCGTCGATCAGTACCGGCACGCGGCCCGCCAGCGAGTACTGCGCGATGCGCGAACCGGTATCCGGCCGATCAAGGCCGATGCGGACTTCCTCGAAGGGAATGCCGAACGCCTTCATCGCGACCCACGGCCGCATCGACCAGGACGAATAGTTCTTGTTGCCGATGACCAGCTTCAAGCCGGCCTTGCCGGCGGCATCGAGCGTTTGCGACAGCGTGGGATCGAGTTCTGTGGTTTGCATGCGTGGCGTCCGATATGGGTTGACTGACTTGCCCGGTGCAATGCACACCGAAGCGCTTGCAGAACGACATGTTCAGCAAGCCTTCGAGGATAAAGCGTTTGCGAGATTTTTCCAAACAGGCAATGCAAGCAAACGACACGTCATGCACTTTTGTTCCGCCTCGATGCAAGCGGAGGGCTCGACGAGTCAGTTCGTCCGGCGCTTCAATGCCGCGCCGCCGTGTGCGTCGCATCGACCCCGGTGTGCGGCGGCCGCTGTCCCGTCAGATAGTATGGCGCGACCGATTCCAGCGTGGTGGGCGTGATGCCCAGCTCCGGATCGATGGGTTCGGCAGCAACAGAAGCGACGTTCTCGATCTTCATCGAATCAAGGTTGTCGCGCGTCATCAAGGGCTCGCCCGGCATGTGTTCCATCAGCATCGCCTGCAGACGCGCCAAGGGTTCCGGCAGGCCGATCACCGGCCGCGAGTGGCCGGAACAAACGCCGGCGAGTTTCACCAGTTCGCGCAAGGTGTAGACGGTCGGCCCGGCAAGCTCATAGGTCTTGCCGATGGTTCTGTCGTTCGACAAGGCATGCACGAATGCCTGCGCGACGTCTTCCACGTAAACGGGCTGGAATTTCGCATCGGCGCTGGCAAGCAGCATGACCGGCAGGAATTTTTCCAGCGCTGCGAACATGTTCAGGAAATGATCGCCGTCGCCGAACACGACCGAAGGCCGGAAGATCGTGACGCCGACCGATGGCTGCGACATCGCCGCGCGCTCGCCGTCCGCCTTCGAGCGCAGATACATCGACGGCGCGTCGGCTGCCGCGCCCAGTGCGCTCATGTGCAGCAGGCGATGCACGCCATTGGCCGCGCATGCCGCCGCGACCTTCCTCGGCAATTCGACATGTACCTTTGCAAAGTCCGGGCCGTAAGGCGAACCGGGATGCGAATGCAGAATGCCGACCAGATTGATGACGGCCGTGTTGCCCTGCATCAGGCGATGCAGTGTCGCCTCGTCATGGATATCGGCTTCCACCAGATCATCGACCGAAGGCAATTCGAGAAGGTGGCGCGCTTTTTCGTAACGGCGCGTGACCACGATCACGCGCCAGTCGGTACCCGCCAGCTTGGCCAGCAAATGACCGCCGATGAAACCGGAGCCGCCAATGATCAATACGGAACGAAAGTCCATGACCGCACCTCATGCGCAGGTTCAATGAAATCGAGATGCCGTGCTGTTCATGCGGAAAACACAGCAACTCTCGATTCATTGTTAGCAGGCGCTGCACGCGTGTCAATGAAGAACACGTGCAAGGACTTGCGCAAGACAGGATTTACGGCAAATCGCTGGGCGCGAATCCTTTCGGCGCGACCATTCCCAGACGCGCCTTCAGCGATTGCGGCTTGCTTTCGAACAACGCGGCGTAGTAGGTCGCATTCGACAGCACTTTCTTCACGTAATCGCGTGTCTCGTTGAACGGGATCGATTCCGCGAAAATCGCGCCTTCCACCGGGCCGGCCAAGGTGGAACGCCATGCGCGCGGACGGCCGGGACCGGCGTTGTAGGCGGCGGTCGCCATCGCCTGCGAACCTTCCAGGTCGTTCAGCACCATGTTCAGGTAGTTGGTGCCAAGCAGGATATTGGTGTTGATGTCGTTGACCTGACTCAACGAAAATCCGCCGATACCGATCTTGCCGGCGACCCACTTCGCGGTGGCCGGCATCAACTGCATGAGGCCGGAGGCTCCCACATGCGAGCGCGCGTTCAGGATGAAGCGCGACTCTTGGCGGATCAATCCGTACACCCACGCCATGTCGAGGCCGAGCCGTTGCGTATTGGAATGCATCACATCGCGAAAAGGTGACGGAAAGCGCTGAGTGAAATCGAATTCGGCCTTGGTGCGGTCGGAGGTATTGACCATGCGATCCAGCACGTTTCTCTGCCGTGCGAATTCAGCCGCAGCCAGATGCTGCCGTTCGTTCATCCTGCGCAGCTCCCAGTTCCACTCGCGGTAGCCTTCGAAGCGCAGATTGAGATCGAAGAACTTGAAGGCCCGGCCGAAGCCCTGATTCTCGGCGATCGGCGCAATCTCGTCCTGCGTCACCGGCTGCGCGCGCGGCGGAATCGTGATCTTCTGCCCCAGTTCTTCGAGCGCGAGCTGGCCGTAGAAACTGGTTTGCGCGACCAGCGACAGGAACTGCGTCTGCGCCTCCTCATTGTTGCCCTCGGCCTTGTGCGCGCGCCCCAGCCAGTAGATCCACGTCGCGTCGTTGCGGACGTGTGCGGGCATTGCCTCGATGGATGATTTGACGAATTTCCAGTCGCCTGCGCGCAACGCAGCGCGCACCTTCCATTGATGCGCCTCGGACGACAGCGGCACGCCGCTCGTGCGATGCCAGTACACCACCGCGTCCGGAGCCAGTTGCAGCGAGGCCTGATACGCGATCTGCGACCACGCGATCGCGCGCTCCCGCTCGTTGAGACGCTCGGCCGATGCGACCAGCGCACTCACCGCCTGCGTCAGGCTGCCCTTGGCAACGCGGCCCAGCGCCAGCATGAAGATTTCATGCGCATCGCGTCCGTTGCCCGCGCCGCGCGCCACAACCGCCTGCGGCTTGTCGGTCGCCTGCATGATGGCGGTTTCGGATGCAGTGGTGAGTCCCGCAATGCGCCGTATCGCGCCGCCGTTGCCGGACTCGGCCATCAAGCGGATCTGCGCCCACACATCGTCGGCACTGAATTGATTGCCCTGCACCAGCGTCGCCATCAGCGACGGGCAGGCCTCGCCATAATTCTGCGGCGCCACCAGCAGGGCGCGCGCCTCGTCGGTGACCTGCCGGCCCTTGAGCGCCTTCGACATCAGCGCATAGCATTTGAGTTGCGTGTCGTCGTTGAGCGCGAACAGCGGATACTGTTCATCGAACAGTATCCAATTGCGCGTCCTGCCCAACTCCAGCAGCCAGTCGTTGCGCAAGCGATCGGCGATCGCGCTGCCGTCGTAGCGTGTCAGGAAGTCGCGAATCTCCTGCTCCGGCGCACTGCCGATGCGCGGCCGCAAGCGGTAGTAATCGACATAGGAAGGAATGGCGTAATTCGCCAGCCGCGACGCGAGTTCATCCGCCTTCGCGGCATCGCCCTTATTCGAAGCCGCGCGCAATGCCAGAAACACATCATCGTCAGTGGCGAAATTTTCAACGCGCTTTTGCGCATGCGCGGCAGGCAGCAACGCGCTTACCGAGGCAAGCGCGAATGTCACTCCGGCAATCCATTTCATCGGAAAATTCAATTTGGAACCTTGTTGTTGAGCACTGAATCGGCGTCGTCTAGGATAGCATGTGACGTTCGATCTTTTCTGCAAAAACCATGCTCCACAACCTGTCCGATAAAGAGGTGTTGCGCCGCGCGCTGCTGGAAAAAAGGCAAGCCGTCGAACCCGATGTGCGCCGGCAATGGGATGCCTCGATCGCCACGCAGATAACTGCATTGCTGGCAACACATCCGGTCAGGACACTGGGAATTTACTGGCCGATAAGAAGCGAACCGGACCTGCGTCCGCTTTATGCCGAACTGGCAACATGCGGTGTGCAACTTGCGTTGCCGGTGGTGATTGCGCAGGATGCGCCCCTGCGTTTCGCCGCATGGTCGCCGGGCGAGCCGCTGGTCAAGGATGCATTGGCGGTGTCGATACCCGCCAACGCCGACAATACCTTGCACCCGGATGCGCTGCTCATTCCCTGCGTCGGATACAACTCGGACAATGTGCGTCTGGGATATGGCGGCGGATTCTACGATCGCACGCTCGCCACCACGCCGCGCCCGTTCACGCTCGGCATCGCGTATTCCTGCGCCATGGCGCAGTTCAAGGGCGCACCGCACGACATCCCGCTCGACCGCATCATCACGGAATTGCCGGCGGCACGGGACACCGCATAGCGAAGCGGTTCAGCGCGCAGGCGCGCGCAGGCGACGGCAGATTTCCAGCGTCGCGACGGCCTGATTCAGCGTGTAGAAATGTAGACCCGGCGCGCCGCCCACCAAGAGGCGTTCACACAACGAGGTCACCACATCCAGCCCGAACGCCTTGATCGATTCGGCATCGTCGCCAAAGCTGGCCAGCTTCAGGCGTATCCAGCGCGGAATCTCCGCGCCGCACATGTCGGAAAAGCGCATCAGTTGCGAGTAGTTCGTGATCGGCATGATGCCGGCCACGATCGGCACGTCGGTGCCGGCCTTGCGCGCTTCATCGACGAAACGGAAGTAGGCGTCGGCGTTGTAGAAATACTGCGTGATCGCCGCATCGGCGCCCGCCTTCACCTTGCGCACAAAGCTCTGCATATCATCCTGCGGCGACTTCGCCTGCGGATGCATTTCGGGATAGGCCGCCACCTCGATGTGGAACCAGTCGCCGGTTTCGGCGCGGATCAGTTCGACCAGCTCGTTTGCATAGCGGAATTCGCCCGCGGAAAAACCCGCCGAACCATACCCGCTCGGCAAGTCGCCGCGCAATGCGACGAGGCGCTTGATACCGTGCGATTTGTATTCGGCCAGTATCTCGCGCAGGCTGTCGCGCGAACTGCCGATGCAGGACAGGTGCGGCGCGGCATCGTGCCCTTCGCGCTTGATGTCGAGCACGGTTTCCAGCGTGCCTTTCTGCGTGGAGCCGCCGGCACCGAAGGTGACCGAGAAATAGTGCGGATGCAGTTCCGCCAGCTTCGCGCGTGTCGCGCGCAGCTTCTCGACGCCTTCCGGCGTCTTGGGCGGGAAGAATTCGATGCTGAAATGTTGTTGAGACATGCTATCTATTCAGTATTAAAGCGGACAGCCCCCAGGAGATCAGGCTGTACAGAATCGCGCCACCCATCGCTGACCAGAAGCCGGCGACATGGAAACCGCCGACGAATTTCGACGCCATCCAGAACAGCAGCGCATTGATGACGAAGATGAAGAGGCCCAGCGTCAGCACCGTGACCGGCAGCGTCAGCAACAACAGAATCGGACGGATCAGCGTGTTGACCAGACCGAGCACCAATGCCGCAATCAATGCGACCGTGAAACTCTGCACCTGGATCGAATTCATCAGATAGGGCAAAACGAACAAAGCCACTGCGTTGATAAGCCAGACGATGAGCAATCGCATACTTCCTCCGCTTGGTTGAACCTGCAACAAGGCCGCACCGTGCCGTCATTCCGGCAAGGCGGGAATGACGGCACATGTTGACGAACGCTTAGTAGCGATAGTGATCCGGCTTGTACGGTCCGGTTTGCTTCACGCCGATGTAGGCAGCCTGCTCTTCGGTCAGTTCGGTCAATTGCGCATTGAGCTTCTTCAGCTGCAGACGCGCCACCTTTTCATCGAGATGCTTCGGCAGCGTGTAGACGCCGACCGGATACGCCTTGGTGTTGGTGTACAGCTCGATCTGCGCGATGGTCTGGTTGGCGAACGAGGAGCTCATCACGTAGGACGGATGGCCGGTGCCGCAACCGAGGTTCACGAGGCGACCTTCAGCCAGCAGGATGATGCGCTTGCCGTCGGGGAAGATCACATGATCGACCTGCGGCTTGATGTTTTCCCAGGTGTATTGCTTCAGCGCGGCGACTTCGATTTCATTGTCGAAGTGGCCGATGTTGCAGACGATCGCCTGGTCCTTCATCTTCTTCATGTGCGCGTGCGTGATCACATGGTAGTTGCCGGTGCAGGTGACGAAGATGTCGCCGTGCTCGGCGGCGTAATCCATCGTGACGACGCGATAGCCTTCCATCGCCGCCTGCAATGCGCAGATCGGATCGATTTCCGTGACCCATACTTGCGCCGACAGCGCACGCAAGGCTTGCGCCGAACCCTTGCCCACGTCACCGTAACCGGCCACGACGGCGACCTTGCCGGCGACCATGACGTCGGTCGCGCGCTTTATGCCATCGACCAGCGATTCGCGGCAGCCGTACAGGTTGTCGAACTTGGACTTGGTAACCGAGTCGTTCACGTTGATGGCCGGGAACGCAAGTTTGCCTTCCTTGTGCATCTGGTACAGGCGGTGCACGCCGGTGGTGGTTTCCTCGGTCACGCCCTGGATCTTCGCGAGGCGAGTCGAATACCAGGTCGGATCGGTCGCGAGCTTCTTCTTGATCGAGTTGAACAGGCAGACTGCCTCTTCCGAGTCCGGGTTGTTCAGCACGCTGATGTCTTTTTCAGCGCGGGTGCCGAGGTGCAGCAGCAGGGTTGCATCGCCACCGTCATCGAGAATCATGTTCGAATATTCGCCATTCGGCCATTCGAAGATGCGGTGCGTGAAATCCCAGTACTCATCCAGATTCTCGCCCTTGAACGCGAATACCGGCGTGCCGTTGGCAGCGATCGCGGCGGCGGCGTGGTCTTGCGTGGAGTAGATGTTGCACGACGCCCAGCGCACCTTCGCGCCCAGCGCTTCCAGCGTCTGGATCAGCACGGCGGTCTGGATCGTCATGTGCAGGGAGCCGGTGATCAGCGCACCCTTGAGCGGTTGCGATGCGGCAAATTCCTCGCGGATTGCCATCAGGCCCGGCATTTCGGTTTCAGCAATCTTGATTTCCTTGCGGCCCCAGTCGGCTAGGCCGAGATCGGCAACGAGGAAGTCTTGCGATGCGGAAGTTTGGGAATTCATTACTGCGGCGTTCATCACGCCCTCCTTTCCTGTGAAAAATAGAAAAAAGTAACGTGAGCGCCGTTGCGAAAAGATTCGGTTCCAAGCCTGACACGGTCGTGTGAAAAGTACCGTGCTGCAACGCTCCTTGGAGCCGAAATTATACCGTAGTTCGTTGGTTCAAAAGATGCAAACGCGCCTCATCGCACAGCCGTCTGCGGCGCTGCCGCAGTCCGCTGCACAGGCGGCATCTTGGCCGGTACCGCCCCCTTCTGCGGTACATTGCGCTCGATCCAGCTCAACATGTCATTCCAGATGCGCCTCGTTTCGGCATCCGACGGCATCGCCAGCGCATTGGGCAATTCGATCGTGATAACGGGGATGTTCTTGTGCACTCCGAGGTAATTGCCGAGCGAACCGGGAAACACGCCGACGCGGCTGAACCACAAGCGCCCGAAACGCTGCGGCGGCTTCGCCGGTCCGTCGAAATCCAGCACGCCATACGGCGCATGCACCGAGATGATCACTTGCGGCCGGAAGCGCTCCATTTCGCCGTTCAGCCAGCGGCTTTCCGGCTCGGACAGCGGCGTGGCACCGGGATAGCGGCGCGGATCGCTGCCGGTTTTCCGCGCCCAGTAGTGAGGCGCATCCTGCTTCCAGCCAGGCGTCGGAAAATTTCGGTTCAGATCGACACCGTTCGCATTGACGCGCTGCGGCTTGGAGGCAAGCAATCCATCGGGGTTGACGACCGGTGCAACATGCCAGTGAAACTTGTTCGCCGGCGCGTTGCCAGTCCATTGCAGCCACTGGAACACGATCGCCGCCGCAGTCAATTCGTCGCCGTGTATTCCACCCAGCAACAGAATCCGCAGCGGCTCTTTCACATTCCTTGCAGGGACGTCGCGCAACAGGATCGGAAACCCCTTGAGCGACGCTGCCCCCGTCGGGACCAGTGCGCTGCGCTGGCACTCTTGCGCCGAGACACCGGGCAGACGCGGCACGAGCCTCTTGCACCAATCCGTCTGCGGCACCGCATTGCCGGCGACGGCAGATGCGCACAAGAGCGCGCTCAGAATCGCAGCAGCAGGACGGAACGCACGCACGAACGACTCAAGCCTTTCCAGAACGAGAAGCTGTACAGGAAATCATGAGCGTCGTGCGCGCTTACAGACCGGCGGTAGCGCGCAGGGCAGCGGCCTTGTCGGTGCGCTCCCAGCTGAACTCCGGCTCTTCGCGGCCGAAATGGCCATAGGCGGCGGTCTTTGCATAGATCGGACGCAGCAGATCCAGCATCTGCACGATGCCTTTCGGACGCAGGTCGAACAATTCCTGCACCAGTTGCGCCAGCGTCTCGTCGCTGACCTTGCCGGTGCCGAAGGTGGTCACCATGACCGAAGTCGGCTTGGCGATGCCGATCGCGTAGGACACCTGGATCTGGCAACGCTTGGCCAGACCGGCTGCGACGATATTCTTGGCGACGTAACGGCCGGCGTATGCGGCGGAACGGTCCACCTTGGACGGGTCCTTGCCGGAGAATGCGCCGCCGCCGTGCGGTGCCGCACCGCCGTAGGTATCGACGATGATCTTGCGTCCGGTCAGGCCGCAATCGCCCTGCGGGCCGCCGATAACGAAACGGCCGGTCGGGTTGATCAGATAGCGCGTGTTCTTCAGCCACTCCTTCGGCACGACCGGCTTGATGATTTCCTCGATCGCTGCTTCCTCGATCGCCTTGTGTTCCATTTCCGGTGCGTGCTGCGTCGACAGCACGATGGTATCGATCGCGACCGGCTTGCCGTCGACGTAGCGCAGTGTCACTTGCGACTTCGCATCCGGACGCAGCCATGGCAGACGGCCATCCTTGCGCAGTTGCGACTGGCGTTCGACGATGCGGTGCGAATAGTAGATCGCAGCCGGCATCAGTTCAGGAGTCTCGTCGCAGGCGTAGCCGAACATCAATCCTTGATCGCCCGCGCCCTGGTCGAGATCGAGGCCCTTGCCTTCATCGACACCTTGCGCGATGTCGGGCGACTGCTTGTCGTAGCACACCATGACGGCGCAGCTCTTGTAGTCGATGCCGAAGTCGGCATTGTCGTAACCGATGCGCTTGATCGTGTCGCGCGCGACACTGATGTAATCGACATTCGCATGCGTGGTGATTTCACCGGCCAGCACGACCAGACCGGTATTGCACAGCGTTTCCGCGGCAACGCGTGCCTTCCGGTCTTGCGTGAGGATTGCGTCGAGGATCGAATCGGAAATCTGATCGGCGACTTTGTCGGGATGACCTTCGGAGACGGATTCCGAGGTGAAGAGATATTCATTTGCCATCGCAGGCTCCTGTCTTTATTGGTTATTGACCATATGTCGCGGCCAACTGCCTGAGCCTGCGACGCTTTAGCGAGATTTTTATGCCGCCTCGCAAGTTGTCTGTTAACTCGGCGGATACCACATCTATGCTATTTTACGCGTCTTGAAAAATTTCACAAACCCTCCTCGTTCCTTGATGCTCATCACGCTGTTCCGCCTGTTGTCAAAACTGCCTCTGCCCGTGCTGCATGCGTCGGGCGCGACGCTCGGCTGGCTGGTGTATCTCGCATCACCCACCTATCGCAACAGATTGAAAAGCAACATCGCGCGCGCGGGATTCTCCGAATTCCTGGCGCAGGCAATTCGGGAAGCAGGCAAGAATCTGCTGGAACTCCCCTTCGTCTGGTTCGCATCCACCGCGAGGATCAAGCGGGCCGGCGTATTTGCAAACTGGGAAGTGGCAAAAATCGCCATCGACGCCAGACGCGGCGTGATCTTTCTGACGCCGCATCTGGGCTGCTTCGAAATGCTGGCGCAAGTCACAGCGACCGAAGCGCCGCTGACCGTGCTGTACCGCCCCCCGCGCAAGGAAGCGCTGCGCCCGCTGATCGAGGGTGCAAGAACGCGCAACAAGCTGCAGCTCGCGCCCGCCAATCTGGCTGGCGTGCGCACCTTGCTCAAGACGCTGAAACAAGGCGGAGCCATCGGGCTGCTGCCGGACCAGGTCCCACAGCAAGGCGAAGGCGTATGGGCGGATTTTTTCGGCAAACCGGCCTATACGATGACACTGCCGGCCAAACTGCAACAGATGACAGGAGCGCCGATCATTCTGGCGTATGCCGAGCGATTGCCGTGGGGTAAAGGTTATGTGTTGCGATTGGTGCCATTCGAACAAGACATGGGCAAGACACCGGAACAACAGGCGCGCGCCATCAATGCCGCTATGGAACAGTTGATTGCACGCTGCCCGGCGCAATATTTCTGGAGCTACAACCGCTACAAAACGCCGCCCGGCGTGACCAATCCGGCCTCTCGCGAGAAAGAAAGCACATGAGATTGTTGCTTGGCGTGATGTGGCTGTTGCATTGGCTGCCGCTACCGATTCTGGGGCGTCTGGGGGAGGCAATCGGCACGCTGCTGTTTGCCATCATGCGGCCGCGCCGCGCGATTACGCTGACCAATCTCCGCCTTTGCCTGCCCACGCTGTCGGAACAGGAGCGGGACGCCTTGGCGAAAAAGCATTTCCAGGCGTATGCACGCAGCGTCGTCGAGCGCGGCGTGCTGTGGTGGGGATCCAGAGCGCGGCTGGAGCGGCTCATCACGATCGCGCCGGGCGTGCCGCTGGAGGCGATCAAGGCGGGGCCGGTCATTCTGCTGTGCCCGCATTTTGTCTGCCTCGACGTCGCCGGCGTGGCGATGGCCATGCATACGCCGGGGTGCTCGATCTACACGCGGCAAAAGAGCCAGGTTTTCGACGCAGCGCTGCGCAAAGGCCGCTCGCGCTTTCATCCGACCAGGCTGTTTTCGCGCGGCGAAGGAGTCAAGCCGATCATCCGCGCGATGCGCGAGCATGTGCCGTTCTTCATGCTGCCCGACATGGACTTCGGTTCGCGCGATGCCGAATTCGTGCCCTTCTTCGGCATTCCCGCCGCCACGCTCACCGCCACGGCGCGCATCGCCGCGATGACGGGCGCGCAGGTTATCCCGGTCATCGCGACCTACCTGCCGCACTATCGCGGCTGGAAAGTGAGCGTTTATCCCGCGTGGGAAGATTATCCCGGCAAGGACATGTTCGCCGCCACCCGACGCATGAATGCGTTCATCGAGCAGCGCGTGCTGGAAGCACCCGCCGAGTATTTCTGGGCGCACAAGCGATTCAAGACCAGGCCGGCCGGCGAGCCGGGTTTCTATGGCGCGGACGCCCCGGAGACGCGGATTCCGGATACCGACGAAGGCCTATAATCACCGCATGAAACTCAAATTCACGAAAATGCACGGCGCCGGCAACGACTTCGTCGTGATCGATGCCATCAACCAGCGCATCGACTTCAGCCCGGAACAGTGGCAGCGCCTGGCCGACCGCCGCTTCGGCATCGGCGCCGACCAGATGTTGGTGGTCGAGAAGCCGCAGTCGGCGCATGTCGATTTCCGCTATCGGATTTACAACGCCGACGGCGGCGAAGTCGAGCAATGCGGCAACGGCGCGCGCGCCTTCGTCAAGTTCGTCACCGACAAGGGCTTGACCGGCAAGCGTGCGATCAAGGTGGAAACCATGTCGGGCGTGATCGAGCCGACGCTGGAAGCGGATGGCCGCATCACCGTCGACATGGGCGCACCGATCCTGGAGGCGGCGCGCGTGCCGTTCGACGCGAGCGGCTTGCAGGGGAAATCCGAAGGCGGCGACACCCTGTGGCCGCTGGACATCAATGGCGCGACCCGCTGGATTTCCGCCGTGTCGATGGGCAATCCGCATGCAGTGCAAGTGGTGGACGATGCGGCGGCCGCGCCGGTGCACATCGACGGCCCGGTCATCGAGCGCCATCCGCGCTTTCCGAAGCGCGTCAACGCCGGTTTCATGCAAATCGTCGATCGTCATCAGATCAATCTGCGCGTATTCGAGCGCGGCGCAGGCGAGACGCTGGCATGCGGCACGGGCGCCTGCGCGGCCGTGGTTGCCGGCATCCGGCGCGGGCTGCTCGACTCCCCGGTGCGGGTCAACACGCGCGGCGGCGAATTGTCGATCGGCTGGGGTGGCGACGGCGCATCCGTCATGATGACCGGCCCGGCAGTCGTGGTTTTCGAAGGCGAGATCGAAATCTGATCGAACCTGCACGGCACGTCGCAAGGGCCTCTCCGCAGGCCCTTTTTTGTTGCCGCAACGCCGCACAGACACGACGTTTTTCCCTCAATCAACGCTGCCTTTGTCGGTTAAAATCACGCACCGACCAGTCCCGTCAACCTTTCCGAGCCTGCATCCATGACCTATCAACCGGACTCCAACGCCATCGCCGATTATCTGTCGGACAACCCGCATTTTTTTGAAGAGCACAGCGAGTTGCTGGCGAAAGTGAAGCTGACCAGCCCGCTCGCCGGCCGCACGGTGTCCTTGCAGGAAAGACAGATGGAAGTTCTGCGCGACAAGATCAAGGCGCTGGAACTGCGCCTGATGGAACTGATGCGTATCGGACAGGAGAACGACGACATCACGCAGAAGTTCCAGCTGTGGACGCGCTCGCTGCTGCTGGCGCGCAACGATGTCGATCTGCCGCATGCGCTGATCAACGGCTTGCAGACGATCTTCGCGGTGCCGCATGTGACGCTGCGTATCTGGGGCGTGTCCGAAGAGTTTTCGCACACCTGGTTTGCCGCCGACGTGTCCGCCGATGCAAGGATTTTCTGCAATGGCTTGACCGCGCCTTTTTGCGGCCAGAACAACGATTTCGAAGCGGCGTCCTGGTTCGATGAAGGCGCATCGGTACAGTCGCTGGCCATGCTGCCGCTGCGCACCGGTGCCGAGCAGGAAGCATTCGGCCTGCTGGTGCTTGGCTCTCCCGAGGCAGGCCGCTTCACGCCCGACATGGGCACCGATTTCCTGACCAAGATCGCGGATACCGCAGGCGCGGCGCTGACTTGCCTGCTTGTCTAGATGCGAATGTGAGCGCGGACAGCAATCAGACCTGGCTCGACCGTCATATCGACGGTCTGCGCACGCAGCGCATGCTGTCCAGGCACACGACTGACAATTATCGTCGCGACCTGAATGAACTGAGCGAATACACGAAAGCCTTGCCCGGCAACGTCGCGTTCGCGTCGGTCAGCCATTTTCATATCCGCAAATTCGCTTCGCAGATGCATGCGAAAGGCTTGAACGCGCGCTCCATTGCGCGCAAGCTGTCCGCCTGGCGCGGCTTTTTCAACTGGCTGGCGGAACATGCGGAACTGGCGTCGAACCCGGTCAACGGCGTCAAGCCGCCCAAGCGCAGCAAGCCCCTGCCCAAGGCCCTGTCCGCCGACGATGCGATACGCGTCGTGGCCGAAGGCAGGCCCGGCAAGGATGCGCAAGCGCCCGACCAGTTGTGCAATCGCGCCATGTTCGAGCTGCTCTATTCGAGCGGGCTGCGCGTGTCGGAACTGACCTCGCTCGATGTGCGCTACATCAAGGAAGACGATCACGTGTCGGCGAGCTGGATCGACTTCGACGAGCAGGAAGTGCACGTCACCGGCAAGGGCAACAAGGTGCGCAAGGTGCCCGTCGGCAAGCCTGCGCTGCAGGCGGTCGCGGCATGGCTTGCGGTGCGCGAATCCCTCGTCAAGGGCGAGCCGCATGCGCTGTTCCTGACCGGGCGCGGCACGCGCATGTCGCCGCGCATGGTGCAACGACGCCTGAAGGCGCATGCGCAGGCATTGAACGTGCCGTCCGATGTGCATCCGCACGTGCTGCGCCATTCCTTCGCGTCGCATCTGCTGCAGTCATCCGGTGATTTGCGCGCGGTGCAGGAGATGCTCGGCCATGCTTCCATCGCCGCGACGCAGGTATACACATCGCTCGATTTCCAGCGACTGGCGCAGGTGTATGACGCGGCACATCCGCGCGCCAGGAAGAAGAGCTGAGACGCGTTTTCCCTATCGCTGAAACCATGCAACCCATTCCGACGCAAGCAACTTGCGATCATTCAGGCGCTGCGCGACCGGACTGGTGACCACCACTTGAATTCATCCCCATGCTGACCATCACACTCAAACCCGGCAAGGAAAAAAGCCTGCTGCGCCGCCATCCCTGGATTTTCCCGACCGCGATCGAACATGTCGAAGGCAAGCCCGAGGAGAAGGCGAAATCCGGCGCAACCGCCGTGGTGCGTTCGTCATCCGGCCAGTTTCTGGCGCGCGCGGCCTTCAGCCCGAAGTCGCAGATCCGGGCGCGGGTCTGGAGCTTCAACGAGAACGAGGCGATTGACCATGCATTGATCAAGCGCCGCATCAAGAAGGCGCTCGCTTACCGGCTGGACAGCGTGAAGGACACCGACGCCATTCGCCTGATCTTCGGCGAAGCGGACGGCTTTCCGGGTCTGGTGGTCGACTGGTATGCCGGCAAGGACGGCCACCTCGTTTGCCAGTTCCAGTCGGCCGGCGTGGAAGCATGGAAGACCCCGATCGTGCAAGCCTTGATCGCCGAAACCGGCTGCCCGAACGTGTATGAACGCTCCGACGCCTCGGTCCGCGAACGCGAAGGCTTGCCGCTGGTAACCGGCACCCTCGCCGGCAACGAACCGCAAGACCATACGCCGGTAACGGAAAACGGCGTGCGTTATGCGGTGGAGATCAAGACGGGCCACAAGACCGGCTTCTACATCGACCAGCGCGACAACCGCCGGATCGTGATGGCGCACGCAGCCGGGCGCGATGTGCTGAACTGCTTCTGCTACACCGGCGGTTTTTCGCTGGCGGCGCTCAAAGGCGGCGCAAGGAGCGTGCTGTCCATCGACTCCTCCGGCGAGGCGCTGGAAACGGCGAAGCGCAACATGCAGCTGAACGGCTTCGATTCGACGAAGGCCGAGTGGCTGGATGCCGATGTGTTCAAGACATTGCGCAGCCTGCGCGAGCAGGGCAAGTCGTTCGACCTGATCGTGCTGGATCCGCCGAAGTTCGCCTCGTCGCCCGATCACGTGGATCGTGCGGCGCGCGCCTACAAGGACATCAACCTGCTGGGCCTGCAATTGCTGCGCGAAGGCGGCTTGCTGTTCACCTATTCCTGCTCCGGTGCAATCAGCGCGGACCTGTTCCAGAAGATCGTGGCCGGTGCGGCCAACGATGCGAAAGTCGATGCGCGCATTCTGCGGCGGCTGTCTGCGGGCGTGGATCATCCGATGTCGACCAGTTTTCCGGAAGGCGAATATCTCAAGGGCTTGCTGCTGCAAAAACCCTGATTGGCGCGCAAGACAGTACTTGCAACTCAATTGCAGTGAATGCGGCATAATCTGTTCATCCGCTTCACTTTGTATTGATCCACGATGAAATCGAAGTCAGATGTCTCCAGCGTGCAGCGTCAGCGCCGACCGAGCTCGCAGCAGATTCTCGCACTGGCGGAAAAACAGTTGCGCGACGCATCCGTGCGCATCACCGATGCGCGCGTGAAAGTGCTGGCCGCACTGCTCGGTGCCGACCGCGCGCTTTCGCATCAGGACCTGCAGGACACCTTCGTCGACATGGACCGCGTCACGCTGTACCGCGCGCTGGATTGCCTGACGGATGCAGGGCTGGCGCACAAGATCGCCAGCGACGACCGCGTGTTTCGCTACAGCGCAGGCGCGGAGTCGAGCACCAGCGCCCGGCAGAACGGTCATGGTGCGCAGCATCAACATGGCCATTTCAAATGCACGCGCTGCTCCAGGGTATTCTGCCTCGACAGCATCGGCGACGCAGCGCTGCTGCAAAGCGCCCTGCAGGAATCGCTTGGAAAAGGATTCCAGGGCCATGACATCGAATTCACGATCAAGGGCTGGTGCGCCGATTGCGCGCATTGATATCCCACTGCTCATTTCTGTTTCCGCACCTCACACCATGGCATTGATTCCCACCACCATCCTGACCGGCTTTCTCGGCGCCGGTAAAACGACGCTGCTCAATCGCATCCTGCGCGAGCCGCACGGCTACAAGATCGCCGTCATCGAGAACGAATTCGGGCCGGAAAACATCGACAACGAAATCCTGGTGCAGGACAGCAACGAACAGATCGTGGAAATGAACAACGGCTGCATCTGCTGCACGGTGCGCGGCGATTTGATCGTGGCGCTCGCAACGCTCGCGCAAAAACGCAATGCCGGCGAATTGCAATTCGATCGTGTCGTGATCGAAACCACGGGCCTCGCGAATCCCGGCCCGGTCGCGCAAACATTTTTCATGGATGATGAAGTCGCCACGCATTACATGCTCGACGCCGTCATTACCGTGGTCGATGCCAGACATGCAATGCAGCAACTGGACGAGCATGAAGAAGCGCAACGGCAAGTTGGCTTTGCCGACAAGATATTGCTGTCGAAGATCGATCTGGTCGGCAACAGCGAACTGAATACGCTCGCCAACCGCCTCAAGCGCATCAATCCGCGTGCGTCGATCGGCAAGGTTGAATTCGGCAACGCGCCGATTTCCGAGGTGCTGGATATCCGCGGCTTCAACCTCAACGACAAGCTCGACATTGACCCGGATTTTCTGGCGGCGGAACATGAGCATGAACATCACGATCACGACTGCGACGCTGATTGCAGTCACGATCACCATCACGCGCATCATGCCGACGACATTGCCGCATTCGTGTTCAAGAGCGAGCGTCCGTTTCACGTGGCGCGACTGGACGAATTTCTCGGCGGACTGGTGCAAGTATATGGACCTCGGATGCTGCGCTACAAGGGCGTGCTGTTGATGGAAAATGCCGACCGCAAGGTGATATTTCAGGGAGTCCACCAGACGATGGGCACGGACATCGGCGCGAAATGGGCCGAAAACGAAACGCGCGGCAGCAAGCTGGTATTTATCGGAAAGAATCTTCCGAGCGATATTTTTATTCGCGGACTGGAACAGTGTTTGGTATAAACTAACGCGGTTTTGATGTAGATTCAATCAGTGGAGGTAGATCGATTGGCGGCAATGCATGCTCGCTGCACGCGGCGTCCGATGGAGTCTGCGGCGCTTTGATGCAACAGGCACACGCCTGTGGCGGAAACAGCGCAGCGAATCCTGGCAGGTCGGACAGTTCACTATAAAGAGGATACGATGAACGCAACCGTTACCAGATCCGCAACAAAAAGCGCCGCCGCCAAGGGAGCCGGCAAGCTGGCAACCAAAGCCGTCGTGCCGCCGACAGCGAAAACACCCGCCAAGACAGTCCAGCCGTCGAAAGAAACATCCGGAAAGACAGCAACCACAGCAACGAAATCAAAGGCAGCTTCCAAATCCTCCGAGAAAGAAGCCGTCGCCAGGAAAGCAGGCGCATCAGTCAACACAAAACCCGCAACGGAAACAGGAAACGGTAAAGCCAAAACGATACTGAAACCGGCGTCCAAGGCAGTTTCGAAAGAGGTTCCACCCGACGCGTATATGAGCGGCAACAATGCAAGTGCAGGATTAAGAGATAGAATTGAAAAACCCGTAGTTTCGAAAGTAAGCGAAGTGGCCACCAAAACAACTAAACCAACTCCCGATGCCCCATCCAAAGGTACGCTGTTGACCGAAGCGGCAATCCTGCAGATGAGCGACAAGGACTACATGAATGGCGCGCAACTGGCCTTCTTCAAGGCTCGTTTGCAGCAACTCGAGATCGATTTGCTGAAAAATGCCGGGGAGACCACCGAGCACTTGCGTGAAACCGTGCTGGTGCCGGATCCGGCAGACCGTGCGACGATCGAGGAAGAACACGCGCTCGAACTGCGCACACGCGATCGCGAACGCAAACTCCTCAAGAAAGTCCAGCAATCCATCGCCAGCATTGATGCCGGCGAATACGGTTGGTGCGAAGAAACCGGCGAACCGATCGGCATTCCGCGCTTGCTGGCCCGCCCGACGGCGACACTGTCGCTGGAAGCGCAGCAGCGCCGCGAACTCAAGCAGAAGCTGTACGGCGACTGATCGATCCGGGCCTCGGCCCGCGTGACAAGTGATATGAAACAAGCGTGCGTTGCTGTTGGACGCACGCTTGTTTTTTTGCGGGCATGAATCCGCTGACGTCGCCGATGTGGCGACAAGACGACGGCCGGACCACATCAATTGAGTCAGGGCCAGCAGCAGCGCGTCGCGATTGCACGCGTGCTCTTCAACAAGCCGCAGCTGTTGCTGGCTGATGAACAGACCGCCGAGAAATCCTTCATCGACCTGACGCAAACCCGGTTCGATATCGATGGTCTGGTCAACCGGCCGCTCTCCATGTTCGACAGTTTCAGGTTCAAGCTCGGCGCGACCGACTACAAGCACACGGAGAAAACCGAAGACGGCACGCCGGCCACCGACTTCGCCAACAAGGCGCTCGAAACGCGCTGGGAACTGACGCACGCACCGCTGGCGGGATGGCACGGCTCGTTCGGCGTGCAGACGGCGCAGAACCGGTTCTCGGCACTGTCGGCAGAAGCCGGAAAGGCCGACACCGTGCCCATCACAAAATCAATATCGACGGCGGGCTTCCTGGTCGAGGAACGGGATTACGGCTCGAATCAGTCAAGCGCACGCCGCAAGCGGATAACGTGCCGCAGCGCTCGTTCGATCTGACCTCGTATTCGCTCGGCGGCTTGCGGACTTTCGCGCAAGGCTATGGCGCCGGCGCCACCTTCGCTGTCGCGCAACGCGCACCCACCGCCGAGGAGCTCTATTCCAGCGGCCCGCACGAATCCACCGCGACGTTCGACATCGGGGACCCCATGCTCGCGCGGGGACTTCCCGCAACATCGAATTGACGTTGCAAAAAACCGACGGTCCGGTTCGCTGGGCGATGAATATTTTTAAGAGCCGTATCAGGAATTTCATGTTTGGCCGCATCGACGGCGCTATGGTCGATGCCGAAGGCAGCATCGATCCGGCGGCCGAATTCCGGCAGCTGCTCTGGTCGCAGGCCAACGCGACGATACGCGGCGGCGAAGCCGAAATCAGCTACAACCTGCACGGCGAAGGCCTGTCTTTGCGCGGCTTTGCCGACACCTCGCGCGGCGTGCTCGATAACGCAGGCGACCTGCCGTTGCAGCCGGCCAACCGCGTCGGCATCGATGCCGGCGACAAGCGCGGCGTGTGGCGCAGCGGCGTATCCGTATTGCGTGCGCTGCAACAGGACCGTCTCGCGACGTTCGAGACAACGGTCACGCCCGCATATACGCAACTCGATGCCAATCTGTCCTGGACGCAGCGCATAGGCACGACGCGGCTGACCTGGTTTGCGATTGCGAAGAATCTGCTGAACGAGGACATCCGGCTGGCGACGTCCGTTATCAAGAGTGTTGCGCCGCAACCAGGAAGGAGTCTGATCATCGGGATGCGCACACGGTTCTAACGCCGGGGAACGCAGTCGAATTGCAATATTGACAAAGAATAGGCACGCCCTTTTAATATCGGTCCGATCAGGAATTGTGTTACCTTAATTCAACTATGAATTTTGTCCCGCGTGATGTTGCACGGACGCGGGACGAATGCGTCACACCAAGGGAAACGTGGGAATCTTTTCACTTTTTGCCAAGAAGGATCGTCGGCAGACATCTTCGGCCGGCACCGACTCCACGCGCGCCAGACGCGACGGCACGTCATCACGTTCAAGCGACAGAACGAGCAGCGAACGTGCGCAAGGCCTGAAACGCGACGCGCATGCTGCCCGCGCGACCGCCTTGAAAATCGATGCGATCGAATCCGAAATGTCATCGGAATTCGTCAAGCCCGCGACGGTCCAGCCCCTCAAATCCGCAACGCCCCCCAGACCGGTTCCCGTATCGGCGACTACAGAAAAAAAGATCCTGCCGCCGCTCGACTTCACGACCGCGGCACCGGCAACGCTCGACTCCGCCACGGATTTTTTGCTGGAAGGCCGCGCAACGGTCAATGCTGTTGCAGCGCCACCATCGGAAGCCGCCGTCATCGAAGAGGCCGCGATCCTGTTTGCAAACAACCAGCCCGAGATGGTCGAGCAGATGTTGTGCGACGCGATTGCGCAGGACAACCTCGGCAATGCCACCATGACGGCGTGGTGGATGCTGTTCGACCTGCATCAAATCACCGGCAAGCAGCAGGAATTCGAGAGTCTCTCGATTGCATACGCCAGCAAGTTCGAGACATCGCCGCCGACATGGCGCATGCTCGGTCAGGCGGACGCGCCGCAAGCGCAGACGACGTCGAGTGGAGCGACGCCAATGGTGCCGTTCACCGGCAAGCTCGACGCCGGCTGCGTGAAGCTGTTCGAGCGGGTGCAACGGCTCGCCGAAAGCCATCGCGCATTGCGGCTGGAATTCATTCGCATCACCGAGGTGGAGCCGGCGGGCTGCGGCCTGCTGCTGGGTGCGCTGAAGCGGCTGGAGAAATCCGGCCATGACCTGATTCTGGCCGGCGCGCCCGAACTGGCCGACAAGATCAGGAACATCGTGCAGGCGGGACGGCGCGACGACAGCGAGGATGCGTGGCTGCTGCTGATGGAAATCCTGCGCCTGCTGAATCGCGAACAGGACTTCGAGGAAGTCAGCATCGACTACTGCATCACGTTTGAAGTCTCGCCGCCGGCATTCGTCGCGCCCAGGGGCAAGGTGACGACTTCGGCAGCGGCGCAACCGCAGGCAGTCGGCGCGTCGGACACCTTCGTCATGCCGCCGGTCATAGAAGGCAACGTCGATCAACTCATCGTCGCACTTGCCGCGTACTCTGACAGCCGCGAAGCGGCGATCATCGATTGCTCGCGTCTGACCCGCGTCGATTTCAACGCTGCCGGCCGGCTGTTGTCGGGCATGGCACCGTCCTGCCACCAGGGCAAGCTCATGGAATTCCATCAGGTAAACCATCTCGTCGCTGCCCTCTTCAATGTCATGGGACTCAAGGACGTGGTACGCGTCATTCCAGTCAAGCATTGACCGCGCCCTGAGCAAGGTTCGACACTCCCTCCTGCTGCTCCGCGGGCATCTGTTCCCGTTGCGCTTTCCTGCCCTGCCGTACTTGCAATCAGTATTGCTGTCCCCATTTGCAATTGATGATTTCTGGATAAACGGCAGCATCTTTTTTGTGGGAAAAGCATGGAACAATTTCACGGCACAACTATTTTGTCGGTGCGACGCGGCAATCTTGTCGCGCTCGGCGGCGATGGTCAGGTAACGCTCGGCAATATCGTGATGAAGGGCACCGCGCGCAAGGTGCGCAAGCTGTATCAAGGCAAGGTACTGGCCGGCTTCGCCGGTGGCACGGCCGATGCATTCACCTTGCTCGAACGCTTCGAGGGCAAGCTGGAAAAGCATCAGGGCCATTTGATGCGCGCCTCGGTGGAACTCGCCAAGGATTGGCGCACCGACCGCATCCTGCGGCGGCTGGAAGCGATGCTGCTGGTGGCTGACCGCGAATCGACGCTGATCATCACCGGCAACGGCGATGTGCTGGAGCCGGAAGACGGCGTCGGCGCAATCGGTTCGGGAGGCGCGTATGCGCAATCGGCCGCCAAGGCCTTGCAGGAAAACACCGATCTTCCGGCGGCCGAAATCGTGAAGAAGGCGCTCACGATCGCCGGCGAATTGTGCATCTACACCAACCTGTCGCACACCATCGAAACCCTGGAATAACGCAGCATAGGCTTCGCGAAAAACATCATGAACATGACACCCCAAGAAATCGTCTCCGAACTCGACAAGCACGTCGTCGGCCAGGCGCGCGCCAAGCGTGCGGTCGCCATCGCATTGCGCAACCGTTGGCGCCGCCAGCAGGTGGACGAACCGTTGCGCCATGAAATCACGCCGAAGAATATCCTGATGATCGGCCCGACCGGCGTCGGCAAGACCGAGATCGCGCGCCGCCTCGCCAAGCTGGCGGATGCGCCGTTCATCAAGATCGAGGCCACCAAGTTCACCGAAGTCGGCTATGTGGGCCGCGACGTCGACACCATCGTGCGCGACCTGATCGACATCGGCATCAAGCAGACGCGCGAAAGCGAAATGCGCAAGGTGAGGACGCGCGCCGAAGATGCGGCGGAAGACCGCGTGCTCGACATCCTCGTGCCGCCGGCGCGCGATTTCGGCTTCAGCGCGACGCCGAACACGCCGGTCGAAGGCGACGCGCAGAGCGGCAACACGACGCGCCAGACTTTCCGCAAACGCCTGCGCGAAGGCGCGCTCGACGACCGCGAGATCGAGATCGAGATCGCGGAGAGCGGACCGCACATGGAGATCATGGCGCCGCCCGGCATGGAGGAAATGACGGAGCAGATCAAGTCGATGTTTTCCGGTATTGGCGGCAGCCGCAAGAAGAAGCGCAAGCTGAAAATCAGGGAAGCAATGAAGCTGCTGGTCGAGGATGAGGCGGCCAAGCTCATCAACGATGACGAACTGAAGCAGAAGGCGATCGCCAATGTCGAGCAGAACGGCATCGTGTTCCTCGACGAGATCGACAAGATCGCGTCGCGTTCCGAAGTCGGTGGTGCGGACGTCTCGCGCGCCGGCGTGCAGCGCGATCTGCTGCCGCTGGTGGAAGGCACCACCGTCAACACCAAGTACGGCATGATCAAGACCGATCACATCCTGTTCATCGCGTCTGGCGCATTCCACCTGGCCAAGCCGTCGGACCTGATCCCGGAACTGCAGGGCCGCTTCCCGATCCGCGTGGAACTCGAGTCGCTGTCGATCGCCGACTTCGAGCGCATCCTGACCAGCACCGACGCATGCCTGACCAGGCAGTACGAGGCGCTGCTGGCGACCGAAGACGTGAAGATGGAATTCACCCCCGACGGCATCCAGCGCATGGCGGAAATCGCGTATTCGGTCAACGAGAAGACCGAAAACATCGGCGCGCGCCGTTTGTACACGGTGATGGAAAAACTGCTGGAGGAAATTTCCTTTTCCGCCAGCGACGCCTCCGGCCGGACGATCGCGATCGATGCAAAGTATGTGGATGAAAAACTGGGGGCACTCGCGGTCAACGACGACCTGTCGCGCTACGTGCTGTGACCAACCGCAGTCTGCGGGCCGCCCGGTCCGCGGATGCGTTTTTCTCCTTCATTATGGCCAACAAGACAATCGGCAATCGACAGAAGCTGGTGATCCGCGTCGAGCCATCGCAACGGGCGCTGAAGCCGCGCAATCCGATTGCGCTACCGGTCAGGCAGCGCGTCGCGGGCTCGCATGAGAAAACGGAGTCGGCAAAACGCCAGTTACAGAATCGGCTGCTGAAGAAGGCGCTGGACGGTGATGACAAAGACTGAGGTGCTGTTTGTTGCCGGCGGTTGTCACGGCTCTCACTCGCGTTGCAATTCGGCTTCACCGGCTTCGCCTTGTCACCCACCAACTACACCTCACGGCGAATACCCGACTTCCACCATGCGGAAGTCCCTCACCTGCGGCAAGTTTCTTAACGCACGCTATTGCGGTGCGCCACCGGCGCGCCCCGGACTGTAGAGCGGCGGAGATTGCGTTCCGAATACGGCGCTGCCGGACGGGCTGGCGGGCGCGCCCGCTGCCGGCGCGGCCGGTTGCGCCGGCTGGGGAGTGTTGACGACGGTCGTGGGCGGCGCCGTTTGCACCGGAGTAGCCGGGGCCGGGGCTTGCGCCGCGGGCGGCGGGGCCGGTTGCGGTGGAGCGGGTTGCGGCGGCGCAGGCTGTTGTGCCACCGGAGGAGCCGGTTGCGGTGGCGTGGATTGGGGTGCTGCTGACGACTGCGGCTGCGGCGCTGGCGGCATGCTTGTCGGCCGAGTCGGCGCAGGCACCACGCCCAGCGGCGAAGCGGTGGCGACATTCGCCGCCTTGGCATCTTCCGGTAAGTCGACGCGTTTGGTCACGCCATTGTCCGACAACAGCACGTAATCGCGATGCACCTCCTTCACGGTGACACCGGGCAACACTTCCATATCCACCCTTATTGCCTGCGGCGGCTTGCCGTCTGCGCTGAGGATGGCGACGCTGTCCTGCGGACGGCCGGAGAAAATCACGCCTTTCAATTGATAATTGCTGGCAACGGCCGCCTTGCCGCCGCGTCCGCCGAACAGGCCGGCGGCGGCATCGGTCCTGACCTCGGCCTGCGCGACACGCGGCGGTGCAGCAACCGGGCGCAGCGGCGGCTTGAACAATTGCATCGCCCAGTACGCGGCGGATGCGCACAAGGCAATGAACAGCAGGAAAGTCACAACAAGGGGCCAGCGTCTCATTCGTGTCCTTATATTTTTCTAGTGTCCTGAGTTGAAAATTGGTTGCAAATAAAAGTGATGAAATCGCGACGAGACGAGGAAAAAAGCGCAGCAAGGCCGAGGCCTTGCGAGCATTTTTGACGCGGTATCGGTGCGATTCTCATCATCTTTTATGCAGCGAATTTCAAATTCAGGACACTAGCGCACCAACTGGTTGATTTCGATGATCGGCATCAGCACTGCCAGCACGATCAGCAGCACCACCACGCCCATCACGAGAATCAGGGCCGGTTCCAGCAAGCCGGCAATCGTCATCGCACGCCGCTCCAGATCCTGCTCCTGCGCGTTGGAGGCGCGCTCCAGCATCGCGGGCAATTCGCCGGTCACTTCGCCGGCGCGGATCATGTGGATCAGCATGGGCGGGAAATGCTTGTGCGCCGACAATGCGCGCGCCAGGCTCACGCCTTCGCGCACGCTGTTGGTCGCTTCCTCGACCTGATCGCGCATGGCAACATTCGACAGCGTATCGCGACTGGTCTGCAATGCGCGCAGGATAGGCACGCCGGAGCCGGTGGTGATGGCCAGCGTACTGGCGAAGCGCGAGGTGTTGAGGCTGCGCTCGAACTTGCCGTACAGGGGCGCGGTCAGCAGCCAGCTGTGCCAGCGGTATTTGATGTCCGGATTCTTGAGCGCGGTGCGCCATGCGAAAAATCCGCCGATCGCGATGACCGCCACGATCCAGCCATAGGCGCGCACGAAGTCCGAAATGCCCAGCATGATCACGGTCAGCAACGGCAGCTTCTGCTTGGTGTTGGCAAATACCGACACGATCTGCGGCACCACGTAGGCCAGCAGGAAAATCACGATGGCGAATGCGACTACCGTCACGATTGCGGGATAGGTGAAGGCGAGCCGGACCTTCTGCACCAGTGCATTGCGCCGCTCGATGTAGTCGGCCAGGCGCGACAGCACGCGCGACAACTGGCCAATCTGCTCGCCCGACGCCACCAGCGCGCGATAGATGTCGGCGAAGTCGCGCGGATGCTGCGACAAGGCATCCGACAGTGAGGCGCCGGCCATCACCTCGGCGCGGATCGAGGCGACGAGGTCACGCACATAAGGCCGCTCGGCCTGTTCCAGCAACGCGGAAAATGCCTGTTCCAGCGGCAGGCTGGCCTCCAGCAGACTGGCGAGCTGCCGCGTGAACAACGCAAGTTCCTGTGTGGAAAGCTTGTCACCGAATGCGCGGCGTCTGGTTTGCCCAAATTCGTCGATTTGCGCGGTGATCGCATCGACAACGATCGGCACCATGCCCTGCGAGCGCAGGTCGGAACGCGCAGCGCGGGCGCTGTCGGCATTGACCACGCCCTTTTTGGTATTGCCGACTGCATCGACGGCTTCGTATCGAAATGCTGGCACGTCCTGCCCTTATTGATCCTTGGCGACACGCAACAATTCGGCTTGCGTCGTGGTGCCGTCGGCCAGCCAGCGCTCGCCGTCTTCGCGCATCGTCCTCATGCCATGGCGTTGCGCGGTGCCACGGATATCGGCTTCCGATGCCTGATCGTGGATTTGCGAACGGATGTCGTCGGTGACTTCCAGCAATTCATACACGCCGACCCGGCCGTGATAGCCGGTCTGACCGCATTTTTCGCAGCCGACCGCATGCCATTCGTGGCCGTCGAATTTCTTGCACTCCGGGCACAGCTTGCGGACGAGGCGCTGCGCCACCACGCCGAGCAGGGAGGACGACAGCAGGAACGGCTCGATGCCCATGTCGAGCAGGCGCGTGACCGCCGCCGCGGAATCGTTGGTGTGCAGGGTGGCAAGCACGAGGTGGCCGGTCAGCGATGCCTGCACCGCGATCTGCGCCGTTTCGAGGTCGCGGATTTCGCCGATCATGATGATGTCGGGGTCTTGCCGCAGGATCGCGCGCAGGGCTTTCGCGAAAGTCATGTCGATGCGCGCATTGACTTGCGTCTGTCCCACACCGGCCAGTTCGTACTCGATCGGATCTTCCACCGTCAGGATGTTGCTGGTGGGCGCATTGAGCCGCGACAATGCGGCATACAGCGTGGTGGTCTTGCCCGAGCCGGTCGGACCGGTGACGAGCACGATGCCGTGCGGCTGATTGATCAGATGGTCGAACTGCTTCAGCACGTCGCGGCTCATGCCCAGATGCTGCAGATCGAGCCGCCCTGCCTCCTTGTCCAGGAGACGCAGCACCGCGCGCTCGCCGTGGCCGGTGGGCAAGGTCGATACCCGCACATCGACCGGCTTGCCGCCGACCCGCAAGGTAATGCGGCCGTCCTGCGGCAGGCGCTTCTCGGCGATGTCGAGCTGCGCCATGATCTTGATGCGCGAAATCAGCGAGGCGTGAATCGCCTTCTTCGGCCGCACGATGTCGCGCAGGTTGCCGTCGATGCGAAAACGCACGACCGATATCTGCTCGAACGGTTCGATGTGGATATCGGAGGCTTCTTCTCGCAAGGCCTGCGTGAGCAAGGCGTTGATCATGCGGATCACTGGCGCGTCGTCGGCCGACTCCAGCAAATCCTCGATTGCCGGCATGTCGAGCATCAGTTTCTGCAGATCGAGGTCGGATTCGACTTCATCGACCACCTGCGCGGCGTCGCCGCCGGAGCCTGCATAGGCTTTCGCGATCGCTTCGTCCAGTTCCTCGCGCGGCAGCGAGCGCAGCTTGACGCGACCGAAACGGCGGCTGACTTCGGCGATGGCCGATGGCGCAGTCGCCTCCGACACCCAGACTTCGACCGCATTGTTCACGGCCTCGCTGCGCCGCGCCAGCACGGCGAAATCGCGCGCGAAGGCGTAAGGCAAAAGCCGGGCATCGGTCATTACGGTACTCATTGCTGTCTGTTCTGTTCAGGTATCTGCATTGGTGCCGGCACGGTTGCCGGCGGTATCGGTTGCACGCCGCCCGGGTTGCGCGGGGGCAAGTTCAACATCGGACCGCCCGTCGGGCGGCCATCCAGCAGCGGCGGGATGACCGGCACGTCCGGGTCGGGCAGCATCACGTTGCGCGCCGGTTGCTGGTTGATCTGGACGCCGCGAATGTAATCGTAACGATCGGCGACCACGCCAGCGCTTTGCTCTGCGGTACGGATGACGGTCGGTCGCAGGAACACCAGCAGGTTCGTCTTCTCGCGCTTGCGCGTCTGATACTTGAACAGACCACCGAGAACCGGGAGGTCACCCAGGCCAGGGACTTTCTCCTCGTTATCGGTCAGCCGGTCTTCAATCAGTCCGCCGAGCACGATCACATTGCCGTCATCGACCAATACATTGGATTCGATCGAGCGCTTGCTGGTGATGATCCCCGCAGGATTAGACGTGTCTGTCACGTTCGAAGTTTCCTGGTAAATCTGGAGTTTGATCGTGCCGCCTTCGGAAATCTGCGGGCGCACGCGCAGGGCAAGGCCGACATCGCGCCGTTCGATGGTCTGGAATGGATTGACGCCGGCCGCGCCGGCGGATGCCGCCGTGGTGTACTGGCCGGTAATGAATGGAACGTTCTGGCCGACAATGATTCTTGCTTCTTCGTTATCGAGCGTGATCAGGTTCGGCACCGACAGGATGTTGGCGCCGGCATCGGTTTCCAGCGCACGCGCCAAGGCCCCCAGCGTCAGATCGCCGTTGATCTGGCGGAATATGCCGAGCGTCAAGCCGTTGCCGGGCGGCAGCAGTGTAGGTGTACTGGATCTTCTGGAAATGAGCTGGGCGATCAGATTGTTGCCGCCTGTTGAAAACACCTGGCCGCCACCGACCCGATACGCACTGGAATCGTTGCCGGACAGGCCGAGCCACTGGATGCCGAATTCGGCCGCCTTGGCTGCCGCGACTTCCACGATCAGCGACTCGACATACACCTGTGCACGGCGCGAATCGAGCTGATCGATAACGGCGCGCAGGTTGCGGTAGACCGCTTCGCTGGCGGTAATGATCAGGGTATTGGTGGCCGGGTCGGCCTGGATGAAGCCGCCTGCGCCGCCGGCCGGGAGTGCGGCCGGGGTTTGCGTCGAGGTCTGCGACATGGTGCCGCCGCCCAGTGTCGAGCCCTGCTGGCCCTGGTTCTGCTGCAGGGCCGATTGCGGCTGCGTCGGCTGGGGCGTCGTGCCCTGTTGCGTCGACGTGCTCTCCGCCGCGACCACGGCGCGCAGCGTTTGCGCAAGCCGCACGGCGTCGGCATTGCGCAGATACACCACGTGCACGTTGCCGGGCTGCGCGGTCGGCTGATCGAGCTTGGCAACCAGCGACTTCGCCAGATTCGCGCGCGCCAGCGATGGTGCGCGCACCAGCACGGAATTGGTCCTCGAGTCGGCCAGCAGACTGATGCGGCCGGCATCGGCGGCGGCACCAGCGGCGGCAGGTCCGGACTCCATCATGCGATTGACCATGGCGGCGATGTCGCTTGCGACCGCATAGCGGATCGGCACGACGTCGAGTTCGGCCGAGGCCGGCGAATCGAGCGAGGCGATGATGCGCGCCATGCGCTTCAGATTGTCGGCGTAATCGGTGATGACGATGCTGTTGTTGCCGGGGTTGGCGTTGATCGTGTTGTTGGGCGAGATCAGCGGACGCAGCACTGGCACCAGGTTGGCCGCGTTCTCGTAATTCAGGCGGAAGATCTGAGTGGCGATCTGGTCGCCGCGCACGTCGGTGGCGGACGGCGGACCGGCCTGCAGTTTGGCGTCGGCTTCCGGCACGACTTTCGTGTAGCCGTCGGAGCGCACCACCGCGAAGCCTTGCAGGCGCAAGGCCGACGTCAGCATCTGGAAGGCCTGTTCCTTGTTGACCGGCTTTTCCGACACCAGGTTGATGGTGCCCTTGACGCGCGGATCGATGATGAAGGTCGTCCTGGTGTAGTGGCCGATCGCCTTGACGACCGATTCGATGTCGGCGCCGACGAAATTCAGCGTCGCTTGATTGGTCGCAGGGTCCTGCGCGAACGCCGGTTGCGCGCCGGCGACGGCGCACATGAAGGCTGCGGTTGCACTCCAGCGACGCAACGCCGTCGCCCCCCCTTTGCATGTTTCTGCCGATGGTTTGTTTTTCATTTATTTGAACTCTAGCGCGATAACATTCTTGCCGCCTTCCCTGCGGCGTTGCCCGAGCAAATTCAACAGATTTGCCAGCTTTTCTTCCTGCCCTTCCTCCGCCTCCGCTTTCCCCGAAAACTGCAATCGTCCGTTCTTCAGCACGCCGGATCCGCTCAGGAGCATCGGCCCCCTGACGGTCGTCAGGGCCAGTTGAGCCTGCTGGCCCCGCCAATCCATTATCAACCGATAAGCGCCGAGCGGCTTGATCGGAGACAGACGCGAGGCAATATCATCCATCTGCAGCGTCGCCGTGCCGGTGATCGCAATCTGCCGTCCCTCCCGCGCGACCTGCAGCGGGTTCCACGACAGGCGCATGCGGCCCGAGGGCTGTATCGTGTTCAGCGGCGCGCCCAATCCCGCCAGCCGTTCCGCCGGCAGCACGACCTCGGCCGGACTGACCTGCCACTGATACCAGCTGCCCGTCACCTTGACCGGCTGCGACAGGGCCGCGGGATTCTCCAACTCCGCGTCCACCTGGCCCAGCATCACCAGCGGCGACAGGCGCCAGGAAAAACGTCCCGGCAAGAGTGGCGTCACCGGATCGGTCCCGCCTGGCGCGCCGCCGATGAAGGCCGAACCGCGCCACAGGGTGCCTTGCGCATCGCCCAGTGTCAGCCGGCCGCCGGTCTGCGCCTCGACCGCTGTCGCCATCCACGACGCCGGGCAGAATGCGATGACGGTCACGCCGACACTGATGATTCCTGCAAGCAACCATAACACGACGCGGCGCACTTGATCTCCGTTTTACTGGTGTTTTTATTAAGATTGAAACGCCCGGTCCGCCGCGCTCACTCGCTGCGCTGCTGACGCAGGGTGAAGGTCGCGTTCACCGTGTCGAGCTGCGTCTGCGCCTCGACCGAGGCATCGACCACCGAGATGCGCGCAGTGCGCTGCATCTCGTCGAGCCATTCGATCAGGCCGGCAAACGACACACCGGCGAGCTGCACCTTGGCGAGGTCGCCCGTGAAGGCGACGTTCTGCGGCTTCAACCCATTTTTCGCCAGCGAAGTCTCGATTCCTTCCTTCGTCATCTTCGTCACCGCTGTCGATGCCTTGCCGGACAATGCCGACGCATCCTTCGCCATGGCCTGCAATTCCGCCGCCTGCTGGCGCAATGCCGGCAGGCGCTTCTCCAGATCGCTGCGGCCGCTCAGTGCCGGGTCGATCAGCAGGCCGTAGACCAGGCCGACCGCAACCGCCACGCCGGCGGCAATGAGCATGATGCGTTCGCGCCGGTTGCGCCCGGCCCAGAATTGCGAGAGGGATTGCTTGATGCCGCTCAGGCTGTTCGCTTTTGCGCGTGCGTTCATTTGCCGCTCCGTATCTGCCACACGCCGGCGCCGCCGGGCTGCGACAGCGTCAGGTTGTGCGTGGCCAGCGCCGTCTTGATCTGATCCAGCGGCACGCTGGCATCGGGCTTGAGTTTGACCGACAGGCTGCGGTCATGGTATTCGAGGCCGGCAATCGCCTTCGGCCCCTGACCGCTGGCGGCCCACGCCTCACCGAAGCCGGCTGCCAGCGCGATGAAGTCGTCGGGCGCGATCTGCCCCGAATCGCGCTGCGCTTCGGCGACCTTGCGCTGCATTTGGGTCAGCGGGTCGATGATCACGGGGTCTTTCGGATAGGCGGCCTTGTAGGTCTGGATCATGTTGGCTTTCAAGCCGTCGGCTTCGCGCTTCATGCGCAGCCAGTCGATGTTCAAACCGAACGCGTTGACCGCCAGCAGCGCTGCCGCCAGCGCCAGCGACCAGCGCCACGGACGCCAGTTGATCGCCGGTCCTGCCGCCGCGCCGAGGCCCTGCATCAGGTCGATCGACGCCCGACCGGCGCCCGCGATCCAGCGCGTCCATGAATCGGCGGACAGGGTGATGCGTTCTTCCAGCGCGGGCGTGAGGCGCAGCGCATCCTGGTAGCTTGCCACGCGCGGCTGCGGCACCGCGAGCGCGACCGGTGCTTGCGGCACGATGGCGGACAAGGCCTGGATCGCCTCGACCGGCGCGGACTCCGGCAGCTCGGCATACACCGGCAGGCCGATGCCTTCCTGCGCCGACAGCCGCACGGCAACCTCGACATCCGCGCCGCCGTACTCGCTGATCGCGGCGGTCACCCTGCCGTCCTCGTGCGGCAGGCACAGCTGCGCAGGCACTGCGGCGAGGCTGCGCGCGCCGAGCGCGATCAGGGTTTTGTTGAGCAGTTCCAGCCAGCCGCGGCTGACCACCGCGACGGTGCGCAGTCCGTCGGCCATGTCGCCCGCGACCACCACGCTTTCCGCCGGGTCGCTCATCAGCTGGTCCTCGATGAGATTGGGCAATGCCATTTTCAATCGCGCCGCCGACATCGGCGGCACCTTGACGCGCAGCAGCGTGACGTCGCTGGCCGCCAGCAGCAGCACGACGCGCTGCGCGCGCCGCACCGGTTCGGCCAACTCGGACAAGGCAGCAACGCCGTCGCGTTCGAGCGCACCGCTGTTCGACACCGAGGCAAACCGGCACGTCAGGGGCGCGCCCTCGTTCTGCATGCTGTCGGCGGCAGCCCTGGATGGCAGGCGGATATAGAGTGTGCTCACGGTAGTCCGTTCTCTTTCTAGTTTTCTCGAATCCAGATGACCTTGGTGCTGGTGCCACTGCGTTCAATCAATGACTGCATGTCCATCGCCGCGCGATTCAGGCGCACATTGCCGTTGACCAGAAAATAGCCGGTCGTGACGGCGATCTGGCCGGCCCCGCTTTTGCCCGAGCGTTGCGCGAAATCGCTCGGATCGGTGAACCAGGCCTTGTTCCTGGCGGCCACCAGCGCCGTCGCCTCGGATAATGACAGTGTATCAATTCTCGCGGCCAATACTTCCGCCGGCGCGGTATTCACATTGACCGGCGTCGCCTTCGGCAGCACCACGATGAAATCCCTGATCCGCGCCAGCGCCTCCGGCGTGAAGCCCGGCACTGCCAGCAGATCATCCACCTGCAGGATATTCAACGGCTGCGGCGAGGACTGGCCGACAGCGCTGGGCGCGGTCGCCGTGCTGTCGCCGGTGGCGGTCCTGGCTTGCGCGGACGCCATCAGATTTGCGGTCGCCTGCGCCAGTGCGGGGTTCTGCTTAAGCGTCGTCAGGAGCCGCGCGAAGGCCTCGACCTCGGTCGGATTGATCTTCCCGCCCTGGCACAGATTGGTCAGGTTCAGGCGCGCCTGCGCGTCGGTGATGCTACCCGACAGCGCCGCATCCGGCACATCGCCGCTGGAGCCGGCATTCTCGACATACTGGTCGAGCCGGGTTTCGGCCAGCGTCACCGCCCATGGCTCGCCGAGATGATCCACCTTGGAGTGGCGCGCATCTTCGCGCAGGATCAGGCGGCTCCAATCGAGCGCGCCGCGCAGAATCCATTGCTTCTGCAACTGCAGGCGCTGATTCTCGATCGAGCGCACCTGCACCTGCTGCTGCCAGAACAGACTGGCGACGATCGTGATCGCCAGCGTCGTCAGCAGCAGCGCGGTGACGACCGCAACGCCGCGCTGGCGTCGAAGTCCGAGGAGCGGCCGGGCCTTCACACCGCCCCCAGCAGGAAGATCTTGACCATCGTGCCGGGACGGTCGCGCAGCGTCAGCGACACTTCGAGGCCGGTCGGCGGCGCCTTCGCGGCCATGGCTGCGCCTGCGGCGGCGCCGGGACTGGGCGGGTTGGTCGGATTCGGATTGACCGCGAGGTTCGTGACATTGATGCCGGTCTGCCACAACCTGTTGCTGGCGTCCCAGGAGCGGATCGTCATCTCGTTGACGTCGGACTTCAGCGTCACCTTCTGCGCGGCATCGCTGTCGCCGACGGTGGCGGTCCACTGCGCATCGAGTTCGCCGAGATCACGCGTGGGAGTCGATTCGCGCCGCGTCAGCACGCCATCCCTGACGCGATAGGCGATGACCTGCAGGCGCGACGGCTGGTTTTCGGCGTACACGGCGCGCACCAGCGTCAGACCGCCCGGCTGCGAAGTGATGATGGTACGGCCGCCGATATCCTCGGCCACGGCGATGTTCTGGCCGTCGCTCTGCATCTGTGCGAACGCCAGCTGCAATCCGCGCGTCTGTTCGAGATCGTTGTTCAGCGACACGCGCGCACGCACGATGCTGTCGAGGCCGCGCCAGCCGAGCACCGCCACGATCGCGAGCACGCTGATCGCCACCAGCAGTTCAACGAGAGTAAAGCCGCGCGCCCTGTTCATCGTCGCCTACCCGTTGGAAACGATCTGCGTCAGCTTGATGATGCGGCGCTCCGGATTGGCGGCGTCGAACACGCTGACCTCGACGCGGCGGAAGAACGGGTTCGGCGTCGCGAACACTTCCTCTTCGCAGCTCAGGTTCAATTCGCCTTGCGCGCATTCGAACGACCGCTTGCCCATCGCCGGCCATTCCCTGGCCAGACGGATCTGCGCCAGCCGGTTCTCGGCCGACCAGGTCGCCATCATCGAGGAGCGCAAGCCGCTGCTGTTCTGCGTCAGGCTGCCAATCGCGCGCAGGCTGGCGCCGAGCGCGGTGCCGACGATCACCAGCGCGACCAGCACTTCGAGCAGGGTGAAGCCCGCCGTCCTTGCGGCGCGATGCGACGGGAACAGGAGGCAGGCGCGCATGTCATTCCACCACGAAGTGCCCGATGCCGTCGGCACGCAGCGCGACGCTGGTGTCGCCCACCGACATGGTCAGGACAAAGGGTTTGTCGACCGGCTCGCGGCCGAACACGATGCGCAAGGGGTTGGTTTCGGCGGCGACCGCTGGCGTGATCGACAGCGACATCGGCGCGCGCTTGAACTCGCGCTCGTGCAGCATGTCGTCATCGCTCAACAGCTGCCAGTTGCTGCCCTCGCGAATGAGGAAACGATAGCGCTCGCTGCCCGCTTCGAACGCGATCGGGCGATTGCGCACGATCGCCTCGTCGCGCGCCAGCTGCAGCAGGAGCGCGATGCGTTGAGCCTCATCCTGCAGCACCCTGCGATCGCTCGGCAGCACGTTGACCGAGACGAAGCCCAGCGCGAGGCCGGCGATGACCAGCACCGTCAGCAGCTCAAGCAGCGTGAAGCCGCGCGCGCGCAGACGGCGAGGCGCGCGCTTGTTGGAGAGGAGTCTGGTCAGAGATCCCACGAACCGATGTCAGTGTCGTTGCCGGCCCCGCCCGGCTGTCCATCGGCACCGAACGAAAAGACGTCCACGTCCCCCTTGATCCCGGGCGACAGGAACTGGTACTGGCCGCCCCACGGGTCCTTCGGCAGCTTGTCGATGTAACCGCCGGTTTTCCAGCCGTTCGCGGCGGGGCCGCCGCTGGGCTTGGTGACAAGCGCCTGCAGGCCCTGTTCCGTGGTCGGGTAGCGCTGGTTGTCCAGCTTGTACAGTTTCAGCGCCTGCATCAGCGTGGCGATATCCTGCCGCGCGGCGGTGATGCGCGCGTCGTCGGTGCGGCCCATCAGCTTGGGCACGACCAGCGCGGCCAGGATGCCCATGATGACGACCACCACCATGATTTCGATCAGGGTGAAACCGCGTTGCGCAGTACGGGTAAACCAGCCGCGGCCGGTATTGTTCAAAGCTTTACGCATAAGGATTACTTGCCAGAAAGTTACAAAAGAGACGGTAAAAACCGGAGTATAAGGCCGAAGCAGGGGATTGAGTTTATCTATTGCAACGGAATTGGCCGCTTAAGTAGCCAAGTATTGATTGACCGCAAAAGTCGGGAAAAGTGCCGCCCACCTTTGCTTTCGCAGAGCGCACATTTCCGTCAATGATGGCAATTGCATCACGGCTTGTTTGCCGATGATGGATGCAGCAGCCTGCCGAGGTCCGGGCCAGGCTGGCGGCCGCATTGAACCGGCGAGCAATTCTCCGCCTCTAAGCGGCATTGTCGTTTTTGCACCATCGACACGATTTCAATCTGACGGGAGAACATCCATGTCGCTGCACCACGCGGTCTCCGGTGAATTGATCCCGATCCATCCTCTCGGCGACAAGCTGGCGCAAACGGCATCGACGGCATTGCTGAAATCCCGGCAACTGGAAGTCATGCGGCTGGTCCTGCCGGCCGGCAAATCGGTCCCCGTGCATCAGGTACCGGGGGAATTGACCATGCAATGCCTGGAAGGCAGGGTCGAATTGCAGGCACACGGCAAGACGCAGCAATTGCATGGCGGCGAGATGGTGTTTTTGACAGGCAACGAACCGTATGCATTGCGCGCCATGGAAAACTGCTCGATCCTGATGACGGTGGCATTGATGCGCGACAGTAATGCCTGATCGGCGCGCGGGTAGAGTGGCAGAAGCAACTTGTAATCATTTTTTTAACTTCCTTGCCGCCGCCATGAAACAACTGCTCGCCGCGCTGCTCTCGCTTGCCATCTTCTCGTTCGCCCACGCGGCGGCAGATCCCGACCGTTACCTGCTCAACGTCGCCACGCTGCAAAAGATCAAGGCCGTCAATGTGGAGCTGTCGAAAGCCAATCTCAAGGGCCTCGACGATGACGACGGGAACGACGACAAGTCGGTGGAGGAAATGGCGCGCGAGCTGGATTCGCACCCGAAGGTCAAAGCCTCGCTCGCACGGCACGGGCTGACCAGCATGGAGTACGCGATGAGCATGCACGCGATACTCGCGGCCGCCACCTACCTGATGTTCGAATCGAGCATGGACAAGAAGAAGGCCGCGTCGCTGTTTGCCAGCTATCCGAAGGAACGCCAGGCGAACATTGAATTGCTGCGCAAGAACGCGCAGCATCTGAAGTAATCCTGTCGCCGTCCGGCCCTTACACGATGAGGACGGCGCGAAAGTCGTTGACGTTCGTGCGCGTCGGACCGGTCGTCACCAGATCGCCGAGCGCGTCGAAGAATCCGTAGCCGTCATTGTCGTCCAGCATGGCGCGTGCGCGCAGTCCCGCCTGCGCCGCGCGCGCCAGCGAATCGGGCGCATAGAGCGCGCCCGCATTGTCTTCCGAGCCATCGATGCCGTCGGTGTCACAGGCGATCGCATGCACCCCTTCGCAACCGTTCAAGGCGACCGCCAGACTCAACAGGAATTCCGCATTGCGTCCGCCGCGTCCCTTGCCGCGCACCATCACCGTGGTTTCGCCGCCGGAGATGATCACGCAGGGCTTGCTGAATGGCTGGCCGCGCTGCGCGACTTGCCGCGCGATCGCCGCATGCACCTGCGCGACATCACGTGACTCGCCTTCGATTTCGTCGGACAGGATGTACGGCGTGATGCCGGCGGCACGCGCGGCTGCCGCCGCCGCTTCCAGCGCGTGCTGCGCGGTCGCGATCACGTGATGCGCGTTGCGCGCAAAGCGCGGATCGTCCGGCTTGGGGGTCTCGCCCGCGCCCGACTCCAGATGCTGACGAATGCTGTCCGGCATCTCGATGCCGTACTTGTGCACTATCGCGAGCGCATCCGCGCAGGTGGTCGGGTCCGGCAGTGTCGGGCCGCTGGCGACGATGCCCGGATCGTCGCCCGGCACGTCCGAAATCAGGAGCGTCACCACACGCGCCGGCGCACATGCGAGCGCGAGACGACCGCCCTTGATCATCGACAGGTGCTTGCGCACGCAATTCATCTCGTCGATGGCCGCGCCGCTTTTCAGCAGCGCCTTGTTCATTGCCTGTTTCTGTTCAAGCGTGATGCCCTCTGCCGGCAAGGCCAGCAGAGAGGAGCCGCCGCCCGAAATCAGGCACAACACCAGATCATCCGCGGTCAATCCCTGCACCATCTGCAGCATGCGGCCCGCCGCATTCCGACCCGCCTCGTCCGGCACCGGATGCGCCGCCTCCACCACGTCGATCCGTGTGCAATCCGCGCCATGTCCGTAACGCGTCACGACCAGCCCTGACAGCGCGCCCTGCCAATGCTCTTCCACCACCTTCGCCATTGCCGCGGCCCCCTTGCCCGCGCCGATCACCAGCGTGCGGCCCTTGGGCGACGGCTGCGGCAGGTACGCGGGCAGGCATTTTTCGGCGCTGACGGAGGCGACCGCACTGGCATACAGGTCGAGCAAGAACTGCCTGGGACTGGTGAGGCTCATGGCTGGAGATTTCCGTGACAGGAAAAGGATGATGAGTGAATGGATGCGCCAACTATCGCACAATCGTCGAGCGCAGCGAAGGTGCGTAGGCAGTGATTAAACCGCTTCATCCCTCGGATCGCGCGACAGCAGGCGACCCACCAGATCGCGCGGCGACTCGCCGTCGAACAGCACCGCCGCCACCGCGCTGGCGATCGGCATGTCGACGCCGCGTTCCTGCGCCAGCGTGCGCACCGCCTGCGCGCAGCGCACGCCTTCCGCGACATGGCCGAGTTCGGCGACGATCGCATCGAGCGGCTTGCCTTGCGCAAGGCCGAGCCCGACCTTGCGGTTGCGCGACAGGTCGCCGGTACAGGTGAGGATCAGGTCGCCGACGCCGGTCAGGCCCATGAAGGTTTCAAGCCGGCCGCCCAGCGCGATGCCGAGACGCGTGATTTCCGCCAGCCCGCGCGTGATCAGCGCCGCGCGCGCATTCAGCCCGAGGCCCATGCCATCGACGACGCCGGTGGCGATCGCAAGGATGTTTTTGACCGCGCCGCCCACTTCGACGCCGATCAGATCATCGGACGAATAGACGCGAAGATTGCCACCATGCACCGCGCTCACGACAGCATCGCGCAACGCGGCGGAGTCGGAAGCAACCGTCAGTGCGCAAGGCAGGCCGCGCGCCACTTCCTGCGCGAACGAGGGCCCGGACAGTGCGGCGAGGGACACCTCTGCGCCAAGCGCCTCGCGCGCGATCTGGTGCGGCAGCAGGCGCGTCGCTTCCTCGAAGCCCTTGCACAGCCACACCATGTTGGGAACGGCATGCGCCTGCAAGCGCTGCGCCAGCGGACGCAATCCCGCGACCGAACTGGCGACGATCAGCAGCGCATCATCGCCACCGCGCAGATGCGCGAGCGCGGCATCGAAATCGGACGTGACGGCAAGACCTTCGGGCAAGGCGAAGCCCGGCAGATACGCAGCATTTTCACGCCGCGCGGCAGCATCGCGCATGGCGGCCGGGTCGCGGCCCCACAGCACGACACGATTCCGGTCCGCCAGCACCATGGCCAACGCCGTGCCCCATGCGCCGGCGCCAAGTATCGTGATGTTCATTGGATGAGAGTCCGGCCTGCCGGAACGCTATTCGCCCCAGACCTCGGACGCCTTGACGAAACCTGCCTGACCGTCGCGGTGCCTGACCTTGACCCAGCCGGATGCGGCCGGATCGAGCCTGTCGAGCAATACTCCCTTGTCGGCCGTGAAGGCGAGCGCAGCGCCGTCCTCGGCGGATGCGCGCACTTTCGCGGAATTCGCGCTGACGATGAGACTGCGTTTGGCAGTCAGCATTTTCGATTCGACCCATGACAGGTCGCCGGCGGCATCGCGCACCTTGGTCCAGTCGCCGTAGGTCAGAACCACTTCGACCGGCATGCCGCGCGGCGCGACAAACACCTTGCGCCCCTTGGCCGATGGCGCGTCATACAGCACGGCCGGATTGGCGCCGACCGATTTGAAGTCGAGCGCGTGTGCCGCACCGGCAGCAACGGACAAGGCAAGGGCGGCAAGCGCAACGAGGCGGGCAGATTTCATGGAGCGACCTTCTGGTGGAGCATCATTCCTGGCTGCATGGCAATTCACACTCAAGGACGTCGAATTGCCATGCCCGGAGACATTTCAAATCAGTGCTTGGCAGCAGAGCCGTCCGGCATCACGAGGCCGGAAGCCTGTTGTTCCTGCTGCTCGGCCAAGGCCTGCAGGCGTTGCTGGTAGAACACTTCGAAATTGATTTCAGCCAGGTGCACCGGCGGGAAACCGGCGCGCGTGATCATGTCGGCGATGTTGGCACGCAGGTACGGATAGATGATGTTCGGGCAACCGATGCCGAGCAGCGGGTCGAGCTGCTCCACCGGAATGTTGCGCGCTTCGAAAATGCCGGCCTGCTTGCCCTCGACCAGGAACGCTACCTTGTCCTTGACCTTGGCAGTCACGGTGATGGTGACGGAGGATTCGAAAACCGTGTCGGCCAATGCCTCGACACCGACATCGACCGCGACTTCGATATTGGGCGATTCCTGCTCCAGAAAAATCGCCGGCGAATTCGGCTGCTCTAGCGACAGGTCCTTCAGGTATACGCGCTGGATCTGGAATACGGGTTGCTGGTTTTGATCGTTTTGGTCAGCCATGATGTTCTTTCGTTGGGATTGTAGAAGGACGGCACGCATGCCGTCCGCTTGATTGCATTACGCGGGAATCGGGTATCTCAGGAGTCTTGCAGCAACGGCTCCAGCTTGCCGGAGCGGTCGAGCGCGGAGAGGTCGTCAAAGCCGCCGACATGGGTATCCCCAATGTAGATTTGCGGCACGGTGCGGCGGCCGGTTTTCTGCATCATTTCGGCCCGCTGCTCAGGTTCGAGATCGACGCGGACCTTTTCGATATTGTCCACGCCCTTGGCCTTCAGCAACCGCTCCGCCATGACGCAGTACGGGCAGACTGCGGTGCTGTACATCAAAACTCGTGCCATTCCTGCTTCTCCGTTATTTCGCGAGCGGCAAACCCTGCGCCTGCCACGCCGCCAAGCCGCCGTCGAGGCTGAACACCTGGGCGAATCCGGCCTTCTTCAGTTGCGCCGTGGCTCTGCCCGATTGCACACCTGCCTGGCACACCGCGAGCACGGTTTTCGACTTGAATTTTTCGAGCTCGGACACGCGGTTCGGCAGCTCCTTCAGCGGAATGTTCTTCGCGTCGCGCAGATGTCCCGCGGCAAAGTCCGACGGTTCGCGCACGTCCACCACGACGGTCTTGCCTTGATTGATGAGCTGGGTTGCCTGCAGCAGCGAGACCCGGTCGCCGCGTCGTTGCAAAAGGGGAAAGGCCAGAGCGCCTCCCGATACCAGTACCAGTGCGATGAGCCAGATATTGTCGATAAAGAATTTCACGGGGTTCCAATGGTGTTAAGCAATCCCAGCATTATAAAATAGAAGACGGAGTACGAATTCAAATCGCTTTACGACTTGCATCGGCTTGCCGAATCCTTAACACCCTCTGACATTTTTCCCGAACCTGACATGTACAAGATCGTATTGATGCGCCACGGCGAATCCACGTGGAACCTCGAAAACCGCTTCACCGGCTGGACCGATGTGGACCTGACTGAAAAAGGCATCGCCGAAGCGCGCCAGGCCGGCAAGCTCCTGAAGGAAGCCGGCTTCAGCTTCGATCTCGCCTACACCTCGGTCCTGAAGCGCGCGATTCGCACGCTGTGGCTGACACTGGACGAAATGGACCTGATGTACCTGCCGATCGTGAACGACTGGCGTCTGAACGAGCGCCACTACGGCGCGTTGCAGGGTCTGAACAAGGCCGAGACTGCCGCCAAGTACGGCGACGAACAGGTGCTGGTATGGCGTCGCAGCTACGACGTGCCGCCCAACCCGCTGGAGCCGAACGATCCGCGCGCGTCGTACGACGACCCGCGCTACGCCGGCCTTGCGCGCGAACAGATTCCGCTGACCGAATGCCTGAAGGACACCGTCGTCCGCGTCATGCCCTCTTGGGACGAAGAGATTGCACCGGCGATCCGCGCCGGCAAGCGCATCATCATTTCCGCCCACGGCAACAGCCTGCGCGCGCTGATCAAGAGCCTCGAAGGCATCAGCGACCAGGACATCGTTGGCCTGAACATTCCCAACGGCCAGCCGCTGGTGTATGAACTGGACGCCGACCTGAAGCCGATCAAGAGCTACTACCTCGGCGACCAGGCCGCGATCGAGGCAGCGATGAAAGCCGTCGCCAGCCAGGGCAAGGCCAAGTAACGCTGCCGATGCAGTCCAGACGCCATTCCGGGCAATCATTGACCTCCCCATCGACGACGCGGCGCGGCCCGCATGCAAGCAAAAACCTGCTTGCCGCGCTCGGAATGGCCATCGTCCTGGCGATGCCGTCCGCGCATGCGGCCAAGCTGACCGAACGCAGCAGACAGAAGCGCGCTGCAGAAGCCGAGCGTGCCGAACTGCAGCAAAAACTCGCCACGCTCAAGCGCGACATCACGCAAACAGAGCACGCGAGAAGCCACGCCGCCGATGAACTGGGGCATTCCGAAAAAGCGATTTCCGAAGCCAACCGCGCCCTGCACGAATTGGCGGCCGAGCAACGGGAGACCGAAGCCAGACTCAACCGCCTGAACGAAGAGCAGACCAGGCTCGCCAACATGGTGAGCGCGCAGCAAACCAGACTGGCGAAGCTGATCCGCGAACAATACGTTGCCGGCAATGAAGACCGCGTCAAGCTGCTGCTGTCGGGCGACAACCCGAACCGCATCAACCGCGAGTTGCAATACATGGGTTACGTGTCGCAGGCGCAGGCAAGGCTGATCGAATCGCTGCGCGCCAATCTGCAGGCAATCGAGGCCAACCGCAGCGACGCGCAAAACGCGCGCGACGAGCTGGAGGAAATCGCACAGGAGCAGCGCGAACAGAAAACGGCGCTGGAGCAACAGAAGGCGCGGCACGCATCGCTGCTGGCGAAACTGTCGAACAAGCTGGCCGCCCAGCGCAAGGAAGCCGGCAGCGTCGCGCGCGACGAACAAAGGCTGGCCGGCTTGCTCGACAGACTCGGCAAACTGATCGAGGAGCAGCGCAAGGCCGATGCCGCCGCACAGGAAAAACGCCGCCAGGAACAGTTGGCGCGCGCCAGGGCGAAAAGCCGGGATGACATGGTTTCAAAAGAATCATCCTCTAAAGAAAAATCAAAGCCGTCCCGCACAAACCCTGATTCAATTGACAATGACGAACCACCGTCGAAAACGTCGATCCGCAATGAACTCGTGCCTGTTGCCGGCGTCCAAGACAGTGGATTCGTGCGCACGTTCAACACTTTGCGCGGGCAGCTGCGGTTGCCTGTGAAGGGAGACCTGGTTGCCAGATACGGCAGCAAACGGGGCGACGGCCCGAGCTGGAAAGGATTGTTCATCCGTGCCGAGGAAGGCAGCGAAGTGAGGGCAGTGGCGGCCGGCAGAGTGGTATTCGCCGAGTGGTTGCGCGGTTTTGGCAATCTTGTCATCATCGACCACGGCAGCGAATACATGACCATTTACGGCAACAATCAGGCGGTCCTGAAAAGGGCCGGCGACATGGTCAAAACAGGTGACACCATTGCCAGCGCGGGCAACAGCGGTGGCAACGAACAATCGGGTTTATACTTTGAAATGCGGCATCAGGGCCGCGCATTCGACCCAATGGATTGGGTCATTACCAGGTGACACATGGGCAGCAAACTCAAGAACTTCGGTCTTATCGGTCTGGGCGTGATTGCCGGCGTCGCCGGCTCGATGCAATTCGACGCCAGCGCGCAGAAGACCACGTCCACCCTTCCGCTGGAAGAGCTGCGGCAGCTGGCCGATGTGTTCGGCCTGATCAAGACCGACTACGTCGAGGCGGTCGAGGACAAGAAGCTGCTGACCGAGGCGATTTCCGGCATGGTCGCATCGCTCGATCCGCACTCGGCGTACCTGGACAAGAAGGCGTTCAAGGAACTGCGTGAAGGCACGCAGGGCAAGTTCGTCGGCCTCGGTATCGAGGTCGGGATGGAAGACGGTTATGTCAAGGTCATCTCGCCGATCGAGGATTCGCCCGCGTTCAAGGCAGGCCTGAAGGCCGGCGACCTGATCACGCGTCTCGACGCCACACCGGTCAAGGGCCTGACGCTGGATGAAGCCGTCAAGCGCATGCGCGGCGAGCCGAACACCAAGATCACGCTGACGATTGCGCGCAAGGAAGAAGACAAGCCGCTCATCATCACCATCGTGCGCCAGGAAATCCGCGTGCAAAGCGTGAAGTCGAAAATCATCGAACCCGGTTACGCATGGCTGCGCGTCGCGCAGTTCCAGGAACCGACCGTCGATGACATGGTGAAGAAGATCAACGCGCTCTACGCGCAGGAACCGAACCTGAAGGGTCTCGTGCTCGACCTGCGCAACGACCCGGGCGGCGTGCTGCCGGGTGCGATCGGCGTCTCCGCAGCCTTCCTGCCGAAGGATGTCGCGATCGTCTCGACCAACGGCCAGTTGCCCGACTCCAAGGCAACCTTCTATGCGCGGCGCGAGTTCTACACCTCGTCGCGCAGCGCCGGCAGCGACCCGCTGGCGAAGCTGCCGGAAGCGGTGAAGAAGGTCCCGATGGTGGTGCTGGTCAACACGGGTTCCGCCTCGGCCTCCGAGATCGTGGCCGGCGCATTGCAGGACTACAAGCGCGCCACCATCATGGGCACGCAAACCTTCGGCAAGGGCTCGGTGCAGACCATCCGCCAGCTGTCGCCGGAGACCGCTGTCAAGCTGACCACCGCGCGCTACTACACGCCCAATGGGCGCGCAATCCAGGCCAAGGGTATCGTGCCGGATTTGCTGGTGGACGAAACCGCCGATGGCGATGGCCTGAACGGTCTGCGCCTGCGCGAAGCAGACTTGCAAAAGCACCTGTCCAACGACCGGGACAAGGATGAGGCCGCCCGCAAGATCGATGAACTGGAAGAAGAACAGCGCCTGGCCGCACTGGAGAAAAAGCGCAAGCCGCTGGAATTCGGCGGCAAGGATGATTTCCAGCTCGCCCAGGCGCTGAATCACCTGAAAGGCAAACCGGTGCAGCTCTCCAAGGCGCCGAAGGTTGAGAGCAAGAAAGAAAACACCATCAACGAAAAGAAAAACGGGAACGGAAACGGAAACGGAAACGGCGAGAAGAAATAAGCCGTGACCGCGCCCTGTGAAAAAGCCGCAGCGATGCGGCTTTTTCTTTTGGGAAGCGGGAGATGCCTTGGCGACGCGGGCATGCCTGCCTCATGGACTTCGCAATCAAGCCAGGCACCATCATTCCGACCACAGCGAGGAATCTCGCACATGCACAGACCGGCATGGATGCGGGATTCCTCGCCGCGCCCGGAATGACATTGTTATTGCCAAACCATGTGCTTGCATCATGCGCCCGATTCCTCCGTCAATGCCGACCGAGCCTGCGCACGCCTTCCAACCGTCATCAATGTTAAATTACTTCCTCCCCGCGTCCGTCCGGCACACCTCCAAACACTCATGAACGACAACCAGCTTCTGCGCTATTCGCGCCACATCCTGCTCGATGAAATCGGCATCGAAGGGCAGGAAAAACTGCTCGCCGCACATGCGCTCGTGATCGGTGCCGGCGGACTCGGTTCACCCGCTGCCTACTATCTCGCATCGGCCGGCATCGGCAGGATCACACTGGTGGACAACGACACGGTGGATCTGACCAATCTGCAGCGGCAGATTCTGCACACGACGGAACGCGTCGGTCACTCCAAGGCCCATTCCGGCAAACAGACGCTGGCGCAGATCAATCCGGAAATCGAGGTCGTCGCGTTAAGCGAGCGCGCTGAGGGCGAACGACTTGCCGAGCTGGTCGCTCGAGCCACGGTGGTGCTCGACTGCAGCGACAACTTCGCGACGCGCCATGCCGTCAACCGCGCCTGCGTCGCGCACAAGGTGCCGCTGGTATCGGGCGCGGCGATCCGCTTCGACGGGCAGATCTCGGTGTTCGATCCGCGCCGGCCCGATGCGCCCTGCTACGCCTGCCTGTTCCCGCCGGATCAGCAATTCGAGGAAGTGCTGTGCTCGACGATGGGCGTGTTCGCGCCGCTGGTGGGCATCATCGGCACCATGCAGGCGGCGGAGGCATTGAAACTGGTTGCGGACATCGGCGAATCGCTGGCGGGCCGCCTGCTGCTGCTGGATGCTCGCAGCATGGAGTGGACCAGCATCAAGATCGGACGCAATGCGGATTGCGCGGTGTGCGGCGGAAAACCACGTGCCTGACGCCGGTGTTTCAATTGGCGCGATCCGCCACTGCGCAGGCCGGATTTCCTGCGTCCGCAAGCAAGGGCTCGACGGATGTCGCGCGCTCCGCGATCAGGGCAGGGATGCCCTCGCCTTCGTCGCGACCGATGCATGCGCTCGCACGGGAAGCGCCAGAGCCGCCTGACGCGGCGTTCTGCATCAAGAGGTAATCGCGATAGGCGGCAAAATGCCGCTGCTGGACCACAATCGCACGCGCTTCGCTCCTGTTGCCCGCTGCAACGACGGCACGCGATGCGACGTTGCCGACTGCGTTTTCCGCAAGTGCAAACGTTGTCGCAAGAATGCCTGTCGCACATGCGGCACGCATCAACCTCTGCTTGATCATGTCACCTCCCCTGACACGATTATTCGCGTTTTCGGTCCGGTGTCTTTTGGCTTCCATCAACCGAGTTCCGCACTGCGCGACATGCAACTTGTCTCGCATCAAGAGTAATGCGGCAAGCTGTCTTGCGATCAATTTCCCTGCTCAGCTGCCGAGCACTACGAATGTCCCGCCGCACCAAAGCTGCTCACCAGAAAATCGATGAAGGCGCGCACCTTGGCCGGCATGTTCTGTCTGTCCGGATAGAACACGAACAGGTCGGCCGGTGCGGGCCGGAACTCCTTCAGCACCACGTGCAGGCGTCCGGTTTCGAGATACCTGGCGACGTCCCACTCGGAGCGCAGCAGAATGCCGTGCCCGTCCAGCGCCCAGCCCAGCACCACGTCGCCGTCGTTGCTGGAGAGCGCGCCGCTGACCTTGACCGTGTCGGTCTTGCGGTTGCGCGTCAGCCGCCAGATGCCGTGCGCGTCGTCGTTCTGGCGATGGATGATGCAGCGATGGTGCGCGAGGTCGGCCGGCGTTTGCGGCTGGCCGAATTTTTTCAGGTAGGCCGGCGATGCGCACAGGAAACGGCGGTTCGACATGATCCTGCGCGCGGACAGGCGCGTATCGGGCAGTTCGCCGAAGCGGATGCCGAGGTCGAAGGCTTCCTCGACCAGATTGATCGGCCGGTCGGTCAGTTGCAGCTGCACTTCCAGTTCCGGGTAGCGCCTGGCGAAGGCGGACACCAGCGGCGCGATCGTGGTGCGCCCGAAACCGAGCGTGGCGTTGATGCGCAACAACCCTTTCGGCGCGGCGCGGCTGCTGGCGACCGACTCTTCCATCTCGCGGATCGAGGCCAGTATCGCACTGGCCTGTGCGAGGTACATCTCGCCCTCGCTGGTCAGGCTGAGTGTGCGCGTGGTGCGGTTGACCAGCCGCACGCCGAGGCGCTGCTCCATCTGTGCCAGACGCCGGGTGACGGCGGGTGGCGTGATGTCGAGTTCGCGGGCGGTCGCCGACAGGCTGCCCTTCTTCGCCAGCAGGACAAAGAAGGCGAGTTCGGATGAGATGTCGTTTTTCACTTCAAGTGAATAGTGGTTTCAATCAAGGTGAATTATAGGCCTGCGCGGCAAGGGTAAGCTGTTCACCATGTTCACCACATCCGCAGGGAAAGGCCATGCCATGAAGATCGTTGAAATCAGGGAAAAAACGCTGCCCATCAGCTCGCCGATACGCAATGCCTACATCGACTTCAGCAAGATGACGCTGAGCCTCGTCGCGGTGATGACGGATGTCATGCGCGACGGCAAGCCGGTGGTCGGCTACGGCTTCAATTCGAACGGCCGCTACGGCCAGGGCAACCTGATGCGCGAGCGTTTCATCCCGCGCATCATGGAAGCTATGCCGGCATCGCTCCTCAGCGACGATGGCGGCAATCTCGATCCGCACAGGATCTGGAACTGCATGTTCACCAATGAAAAGCCGGGCGGCCACGGCGAACGTTCGGTGGCGATCGGCACGATCGACATGGCGGTGTGGGATGCGGTCGCGAAGATCGAAGGCAAGCCGCTGTTCCAGCTGCTGGCCGACCGCTACGGCGACGGCGTCGCCAGGCGCGAGGTGTTCGTCTATGCGGCGGGCGGCTATTACTATCCCGGCAAGAACGACGACGCGCTGAAGGACGAGATGCGCAGCTATCTCGACCGCGGCTACAAGGTCGTCAAGATGAAGATCGGCGGCGCATCGCTCGACGACGACCTGCGCCGCATCGATGCCGTGCTGTCCGTGCTGCAGGACGGGCAGAAGCTGTGCGTCGATGCGAACGGCCGCTTCGACATGGATACCGCGATCGCATATGCGAAGGCGCTGTCGCAGTACGATCTGTTCTGGTACGAGGAAGCGGGCGATCCGCTCGACTTCGAGTTGCAAGCGATGCTGCGCAACTACTACGACAAGCCGATGGCGACCGGCGAAAACCTGTTCTCGATGCAGGACGCGCGCAACCTGATCCGCTACGGCGGCATGCGCGCCGACCGCGACTGGCTGCAGTTCGATTGCGCGTTGAGCTACGGCCTGGTGGAGTATCTGCGCACGCTGGACATGCTGCACCAGCACGGCTGGTCGCGCACGCGCTGCATCCCGCACGGCGGGCATCAGATGTCACTCAACATCGCCGCCGGCCTCGGCCTCGGCGGCAACGAGTCGTATCCCGATCTGTTCCAGCCCTTCGGCGGATTTCCGGATGGCGTGCAGGTGGAGAACGGCATGATCACGATGCCGGACCTGCCGGGCATCGGCTTCGAGGGCAAGGCGAATCTGTACCAGGCGATGAAGGCCTTGAGCGACGCCTGACTTGCGGGGGAAACGCTTGCGCGGGCAAGCGGCGCATTTTCCCCGATGCTAGAATCGGCAACGATCAGTTTCCTTCCAGCAAGGTCATCATGAGCACCGCCGATTTCGCCAAGCTGGTATTCCTGTCTTCCATCTGGGGAGGCTCCTTCATTTTTCTGCGGGTGTCGGTGCCGGAAATGGGGCCGCTGCTGACGACCGTCATGCGCATCGTGCTGGCCGGCACGGCCATGATGGCGTTTGCCGCGGCGACGGGCGTCAGGATGGCGTGGCGGCGCAACGCGAAAACGTATGCGCTGGTCGGTGTCTTTTCCTGCGTGCTGCCCTTCTTCTGCTTTTCCTTCGCCGCCTTGCATTTGCCGGCCGCGCATTCCGCCGTGCTGAATTCGACCGCCCCCTTGTTCGGCGCACTGTTCTCGGTGATCTGGCTGGCGGAACGGCTGAACGCGCGCAAGCTGACGGGGCTGGCGCTCGGGATTGCGGGCGTGGCGATTCTGGTGGGCGCGGGCACGCTGCCGCTCGACGCATCGACCCTGTTCGCCGTCGGCGCCTGCCTGCTGGCCGCCGCCAGCTACGCGGCTGCCAGCATCGTCGTCAAGAAAACCGGCCGCCCCGACGGCATTCACCCGATCGCCGTAGCCACCGGCTCGCTGGTTCTCGGCGGCCTCGTGCTGCTGCCGGCGGCCCCGTTTTCCCTGCCGACCGCGATGCCTTCGATGCTGGCGCTGGGCTGCCTGGCCGGCCTCTCGCTGCTGTCATCCGCGCTGGCGCAGGCGCTCTTCATCCCGCTGATCGTGAAGATCGGTCCGACGCGCGCGATGACGGTATCCTTTCTCATCCCCTTGTTCAGCATGCTGTGGGGCGCGATGTTCCTGAACGAAGCGGTCCGCGCCTCGACGCTGCTGGGCGGCGGCGTCGTGCTGGCGGCAATGGGCATGGTGCTGTCGGCATCACCTGCCGAACCGGTTGACACACATGCCGCCGAAACATAGACGAATGAACAAGCCCATCCATGACATCACGCCTTGAAGGCCTTGCGCTGCGCCGGCCCATCCTCGTCGCCCTCGCCCTCTCGCTCGGCGCGGCGATCTCGCTGGGCCTCTCGCGCTTTTCCTACGCCTTGCTGTTGCCGCCGATGCGCAGCGATCTGGGCTGGAGCTACCTGCTGGCGGGAGCGATGAATACCGCCAACGCAGCGGGTTATTTTGCCGGCGCGCTGGTCACGCCCGCGCTCATGCGACGCTTCAGCGCGCAAACCGCATTGGTCGGCGGCTCCATCCTTACCGGCATCTTCATGCTGCTGTCGGGCTTCGTGATCGATGCCGACATGCTGCTGTCGCAACGCGTGCTGGCGGGAATCGCGAGTGCCTTCATCTTCATTTCCGGCGGCGTGCTGGCGGCGCGGCTTGGCGCATTGCATCCGCAGCGCGCCGGCCTGCTGATCGGTTTGTATTACGGCGGCACCGGCTTCGGCATCGCGCTGTCGGCGCTGCTGGTGCCGGCCACACTGGAGCGCGCCGGCGCGCATGGCATCGCGCACGGCTGGCAATGGGCGTGGCTGGCGCTGGGCGGCATCTGCCTGCTGGCGACGCTGGCGATGGCGCTGCCTGCGCGCAGCATTGATGGCGCGACGGCCGGCGGCGGCGGGCAGCGGCACTTTCGCGTCCGCGCCTTCGGTTTCGGCCTTGCCGGTTATTTCATGTTCGGCGTCGGCTATATCGGCTACATGACCTTCATCATCGCGCTGCTGAAGGAACAGGGCATGCAGCAATCCGTCATCACCCTGTTCTACACGGCGCTCGGCCTGGCATGCGTGGCGTCGTCGCGCATCTGGGCCGCGATGCTGGACCGTTTCAAGGGCGGTCAGTCGCTGGCGATCCTCAATGCCTTGCTCGCGTTCGCGACCCTGCTGCCGGTGCTGACGGCGGCACCGGTGGCGGTGTTCGCCTCCGGCCTGCTGTTCGGCGCGGTGTTCCTGTCGGTGGTCGCTTCCACCACGGCGCTGGTGCGCCACAATCTGCCGCCGCAGGCATGGTCGGCCGGCATCAGCATGTTCACCACCGTGTTCGCGTTCGGCCAGATCGTGGGACCGACCATCGTCGGCTGGATTTCGGACGGCGCGGGCGGGCTGGAACGCGGTCTGGTGTTTTCCGCGCTGGCCTTGCTCGTCGGGGCAATGCTGGCGACTCAGCAACGCGCGCTGACGCAGCAACACACTGCTGCATAAGTCAGCTGTCCGATTCCGGCCAACGCCATCCCGGCGTTTGGCCTATGCTTTATTTTTTCGACTGAAAGACCAGGCATGCGACACGCAGACTTCCTCCGGCTCCTCGTTCTCGCCGCCATCTGGGGCGCCTCGTTTCTGTTCATGCGCATCGTTGCGCCCGTGCTGGGCGCGCTGTGGACTGCGGAAGTGCGTGTCGCGCTCGCCGGCGTCGCGATGCTGCTGTTCATGGCGGCGACTGGACGCGCGATGCATTTCGGCACCAACTGGAAGCAGTATCTGGTGCTTGGTACCCTGAATTCCGCGCTGCCGTTCGCGCTGTTCTCGTATGCAGCGCTGACGCTGCCGGCGGGATATTCCGCCATCGTGAACGCCACCACCCCGCTATGGGGCGCGCTGATCGGCGCGGCAGTGCTTGGCGAAAAACTGACCGCGCGCAAGATTGCCGGACTGATCATCGGCATCGTCGGCGTCGCGTTTCTGGTGCGTCTCGGCCCGGCGCGGTTTTCGCAGGAAGTGCTGATCGCGGCGCTGGCCTGCATCGGTGCCGCGATGTGTTACGGCATTGCCGGCGTGTATTCGAAAAAGACTTCCATCAGCATCGCCCCGCCCCAGATGGCGACCGGATCGCAGCTTGGCGCGGCGCTGGTGCTGCTGCCCTTCCTGCCGCTGTCGCCGATACGCGGCGACATCACCTTGTATATCGCGCTCGTCGCCTGTGCGCTGGCCTTGCTGTGCAGCGCCGTCGCCTACTTCATCTATTTCCGCCTGATCGCGGATATCGGGCCGACGAAGGCGCTGACCGTGACCTTCCTGATTCCGCTGTTCGCATTGCTGTGGGGCGCGCTGTTCCTGCACGAAGCGGTCAATCTCAATACGCTGATCGGCTGCGCACTGGTGGTGCTGGCGACGTGGCTGGTGGTGTTTCAGGGGCGCGGGGCGCAGCTCAAGTCGGCCGCCCGTTGATGCACACGCCTTGCATGGACTGTCGAACAATCTGACACCCGGATCTCAACGCATGCCATTTCGATACCCAACTCATTGATTTTCATGAAGTTTTCCGTCTGGTCCGTTGCTTGCTTTTCGACCGCACTTTGCTCAAGTGGATGCAGAGCCAACATTGGACAGGGAAACACAAATGAAACTGCTGAAAAAACTGCTGGGAATCGGATTGATCTCGATGGCGTCTTCCGCGATGGCCGCGCCGACTTACACCTACGTCGGCTCGTGGTTTGTCGATGAAGGCGATAGCTGGAGTGCGACCAACGGGCTGGGTCAGTACATCACGCCAGTACTGTCGGGCGTGGAGGCAGCGGCCTATATCTTCGGCGGATCGGCGAGCGACTACGCCATTTCCACCGTCAGCAGCAACGTGGCGGATATCAACTTCAAGGCATGGATGGATGGATGGGGTGATAGCAACACCTACGGCTGGAACGGTACGCCGGCCGCGCAGGACCTGCATATCGATGTGGGTGGTGACGGGCTCTACGCCTCCCCCGGAGGAGCCGGCAGTGCCTACTCCGCATACGTGAATGACCACGGCCTGCACCTGCAAAACTTTGCGTTCCGCGTGACCAACAGCAATGACGTGCCTGAACCGGGTTCGGTTGCGCTGCTGGCCGCCGCATTGGCCGCGCTTGCGTTTGCACGCAGAAGCGGCAAGGCCTGATTCTGAAGACCGGAGCGACTCCCGGTCGCTCCGCCTCGCATGACAGACAACCTGATGTCGTCTGTCATGCGCAGCAGCCAAACGTGACCATGCTCCGCACGTCACTCCCCTCCGCAACCTTCAACTCGTCCGGCACCCATCGCGATTCATGCGCATATCGCGCTCCGTGCGACGTTCGCCAGCGAGTCAGCTGCCGCGCTTGGAAAGGTAGATTCCCCACAGCAGCAGCGCACCGCCTGCCATCTGCACAGGGCCGACCGCTTCATTGAAAATGATCCAGGCCGCAATGGTGGCGGTCAGGGGCTGGATCAACAGACTCACCGATGACAATGACGCCGGTAAATGCGCAAATGCATAGGCGATCACCGTCTGTCCGCCGATCTGTGCGACCAGCGCCAAGCCGAGAAGCGGCATCCATGCCAGCGCGTTGGCCGGCCAGAACGCGCCCGGCGCGACCAGCGCAAACGGCAGCAATGCCAGCCCGGTCACGGTGGTGCTCCATGCCATCAGCCGCGCGGTCGAATACTGGTCGCGCGCGCCCTTGATTACCAGCTGATAGGCGGCATAAAACACGGCGCTTGACAGGCCCAGGGCATCGCCCAGCATTCTGCTTCCTGCGCTGTCTTGACTGGCCGCCGCATTCGGCGCGACCAGCATGACCGCGCCAACGAGTGCAATCACCATGCCGACGATGAAGATGCGGGCAAAGCGCACCTTGTACGCCAGCCACATCCACAGCGCAATGAAGATCGGCGCGAAGTTGGACAGCAGGGTCGCATTCGAGACGGTGGTGTAATGCAGGGACAAATGCCAGAGCGCCATGTCGGCCGCGAAATAGATCCCGGCCAGCACGAGCGCCATGGCGTAATCGGTGCGCTTGCCCGCAGCCTCGTCCTGCTTCCTGACCGCAAACGCCCACGCCCACAGAACCGGTGCCGCCAGCGCCATGCGCCAGAAGGCGGAGGCGAGCGGATTGACGTCCGACAGACGCATGAAGATGCCGGCAAAGCCGATGGCGATGCCGCCGGTCAGGAGCGCGAGGAAGGCGAAGGCGGGGAAGGTTTTTGTTGACATCGTGTGCGGGAGGATGCGACGCGCGAACCGCGAAGCTTGAAAGTGTACTGAGGTTCGCGCTTCTGCGCTGCGCAACGCGCCAGGGTAGCCGCAATCGCATGGGCACAAGTGCTCACGCCACGGCCCTGCATCTCATGCTTTCAGGGACGATGCGCGAATCACACCAGCAGCAACGCAATCTGCGCCTGCGCGTTCTCCGACGGATTCTGCCTGAACCCGCTCTTGGCAAAGCGGTGCCAGCGGCCCATCACCAGGCTGGCGATCATGTTGGCGCGCGCCGCGACTTCCGACTCTTTCGCCTCGCCTTGCGTGACCGCGATGCGCAGCGATTGCTTGAGCGCAAGTTCGACACGCTCGACGAACTGGTTCATGCGCTGCTGCAAACGCTCATCCTCGTTGACCAGCGCATCGCCGATCATCACGCGCGTCATGCCAGGATTGCGCTCGGCGAAGTTGAGCAGCATGCCGGTCATCGCCTGCACCTGCGACAGGCCGTTTTCCTGCTGCTCGGCGATCTGGTTGATGAGGCCGAACACGCTCGATTCGATGAACTCGATCAAGCCTTCGAACATCTGCGCCTTGCTGGCGAAATGCCGGTACAGCGCCGCCTCCGACACCTCGAGCCTGCCGGCCAAGGCGGCGGTGGTGATCTTCTCGCCCTTGGGCTGCTCCAGCATCGCGGCGAGGGTTTGCAGAATCTGGTGTTTGCGTTCGCCGGGTTTCGTGGTTGCCATGATGTGTTGGAATAATAGTCAGCAATCGGAATATTGTTACTTTCGCAGCCGGCCCAGTCTCGACGGGAGTTGCCGCACAGATTTTACTTTGACATCGGCACAAGCGGGACGCTTCATGAAGCCATGCAAGGACAGCTGGCCGGACAGCCGCCGCAGATTCGGATTGGACGCGAGATACTGCGTCACCCAGACCGTGCGCATGCCCAGCGCCTTCGCCGATCGCAGATTGTCGAGCGTGTCCTCCACCAGTACACAACGGCTGGCCGGCACGCGTTCTTTAGCGATCAGTTTTCGCAATAGCTGCCTGGACGGTTTCGGCCGCAGCTGTCCGTGCACGCGCATCGATTCGATCGGAATGTGCTGCGCAAAATGCCGGTGCAGGCCGAGATGCCGCACCACGTCGCGCGAATAGCGGCGCGGCGCGTTGGTCAGCAGGATCTTGCGCCCCGGCAGGCGCTTCAGCAATTTCGCCAGCCCGCGCTCGGCGCGGATCATGGCCGCCAGATCGTCGAACTGATGCGCCTCGCGCAGGAAATCCTCCTGCTTCACATGATGATGCCTGACCATGCCGAGCAGCGTCGCGCCATAGCGCTTCCAGTAATCGATCCGCGCCGCGTTGACGGTTTCCTCGTCGGCCGGCGTGTCGCCGTCGCCGAGGATTTTTGCCAGATAGGCATTCATGTTGGCATTGATCGCCGGGAAAATCGCGTGCGACGCATTGTGCAGCGTGTTATCGAGGTCGAACAGCCAGATCGGCGGAGGTTTGGGCATCTGCTTCTGATACAGTCAACGAAAAAAAGGGAGGTACATGAAACACAAAATCATGATTGCGCTGTCGAGTCTCCTGCTTGCATTCGCCGGCGCAGACAGCCTCGCAGAAAGTAATGTAGCGGCTCCGGCCGCATCCGTACAGAAGTCCGCCAGTCCGCCGCAACGCGGCAGCCTGTTTCGCGTGCGTCATCATGACAACACGGCGTACCTGTTCGGCACGATCCATGTCGGACAGCCGTCTCTGTATCCGCTCGAGAGCGAAGTGACGCAGGCGTTCAACCGCGCCGGCACGCTTGCGGTGGAAATCGATATCTTCAACACCACACCGTTTCAGCAGGCGATCGCAACGCACGGCATGTACGCCAACGGCGATACGCTTGATCGGCGCCTCTCGGCTGACAGCCTGCGACAACTGAAACTGGCGCTGAATCGATTCTCGATTCCATTCGACAACGCTCGCCCCATGAAGCCGTGGATGGTCGCCATCATGCTGACCACAGTCGAACTCGAACGCAACGGTTATCAAACCCGCTATGGCATCGAGCCCTTTCTTCTGGTCCGCGCGAAGGAGCAGGGCAAGACCATCGTCGAACTTGAATCCGCCGATTATCAGATGTCCTTGTTTGCCGCCATGAGCGACGCGCAGCAGGAGCGCTTCCTTGTCGAAACCCTGGCCGAACTCGCCGACGGCAAGCTGGTGAAGAAGACCGGCGCACTGTTCGAGGCATGGAGCAGCGCGAACGGCAAGGCACTGGAAGCGTTCATGCGCGAGGAACTCGGCGCACCGACGCCTTCCGCCGAATTCATGCAGCGTGTGATGATCGACAAGCGCAATCCGGAAATGGCGCAGAAGGTCGAGGCCATGCTCAAGGGCGGCGGCACCACCTTCGTCGGCGTCGGTCTGCTGCATCTGATGGGAGAAAAAGGTGTGCCGGAATTGCTGCGGCAGCGCGGATACCAGGTGGAGAAGCTGTACTGAGCGTGCCGCGACCGTGTGAGGCGGAGATTCCTCGCTTCGCTCGGATTGACAGCACCTGCGGCAAGTCGCGGCGATGCGGCGGCGATATTGGTTTTTGCGCGCGGTGGATTGCCGCCGCGCGCACGCTTCAAGCAACGCTCAATGCGAGCGGATCATCGTGCCGAAGGCCTGTTCCGTCAGCACTTCCAGCAGCAGCGAATGCTCGATGCGGCCATCGATGATGTGTACCGTGTTGACACCCGATTTGGCGGCGTCGAGCGCGGAGGAAATCTTCGGCAGCATGCCGCCGGAGATCGTGCCGTCGGCGAACATCTCGTCGATCTCGCGCGCCGACAGGTCAGTCAGCAGATTGCCCTGCTTGTCCATCACGCCGGGAATGTTGGTCATCATGATCAGCTTTTCGGCCTTCAGGATTTCCGCGATCTTGCCGGCCACCAGATCGGCGTTGATGTTGTAGGCCTGGCCGTCTTCGCCGAAACCGATCGGCGAGATGATCGGAATGAAGGCGTCGTCCTGCAGAGCCTTGACGACCGCCGGATTGATCGCATCGATTTCGCCGACGAAGCCGATGTCGAGGAACTTGCCCGGATTCTCCTTGTCCGGCATCTGCATCTTGCGCGCACGGATCAGGCCGCCGTCCTTGCCGGTCAAGCCGACCGCCTGGCCGCCGTAGTGGTTGATCAGCATCACGATGTCCTGCTGCACTTCGCCGCCGAGCACCCATTCGACGACTTCCATCGTTTCCTCGTCGGTGATGCGCATGCCTTGCACGAAGGTGCCCTGCTTGCCGATTTTCTTCAGCGCATTGTCGATCTGCGGACCGCCGCCATGCACCACCACCGGATTCATGCCGACCAGCTTCAGCAGGATCACGTCGCGCGCGAAGCCGTGCTTGAGGCGCTCTTCCGTCATCGCGTTGCCGCCGTACTTGACGACGATGGTCTTGCCATGGAATTTGCGGATATACGGCAATGCTTCGGCGAGAATTTCGGCCTTGATTTGCGGAGCAACTCCGGAAATGTCGATGGATGTGTCGGTGGTGTCTTTCATGGCAAGTCCTGAAAATGGATTGTCGCGATTTTACAGGGAAAGCGCGTCGCCTTCCCGACCGGGCGGTTGTGCTTTGGGCCGCGATTCGCTAGTCTTTTGATCAAATGACCAGTGCGCTTTCCCTCCACCACGAACTCGAAAACATGCGGCCTGCGCTGTTGCGATTTGCGATCTTGCAACTGCGCAACGACACGCTGGCCGAAGATGTTGTCCAGGAAGCATTGATCGCCGTGCTGGAAAAGCCGGACAGCTTCGCCGGACAATCCTCGTTGCGCACCTATGTCACCGGCATCCTGAAGCACAAGATCATCGATGCGCTGCGCAGTTCCGCGCGCGAATGCCGGATCGAAACAGGAGATGACCAATCCGAGGCGGACGTGATCGACGCCTTGTTCAGGCCGGATGGCCACACCGTGAACATGCCGCGCGACTGGGGCGATCCGGATGCCGAGCTGGAACAGAAAGATTTTTTCCGCGTGCTGGAAGTCTGTCTCGAAAAGCTGCCCGCAAGGACGGCCCGCATCTTCATGATGCGCGAATGGCTGGAACTCGACACCGGCGAGATCTGCAAGGAACTGGACATTTCCGCGACCAATGCCTGGGTGATGCTGTATCGTGCACGCGTCCAATTGCGCGAATGCCTGGATTTGAACTGGTTCGGCAAGCACATCCCGCCTTCCCCGCGCCGGCCATAGAAGGAGGAGCAAGCCCATGGGACTCAAACCGACTTGCAGGGAAATACACCAACTGACTTCGGAAGGCCTCGACCGCGAGCTGTCGATGGTCGAGCGCGCACGGGTACGCGTGCATCTGCTGGTCTGCGATGGTTGCAGTGCTTTCCATGCCCAGATGCAACTGCTGCGGCGAGCGATGCGTCAAATGCAGATTTCCAAACCGGACGACAAGGAAGGCGGACAATCATGAGCAGTTGTTCACGCTGCGGTTCGGCATTCGAATGCGGGATGAAGGACCCGCAGGCAATCGCGCAGCCCTGCTGGTGCACCCGCATGCCTATCCTGCCGGCATCGGCCTATGTGCGCAACGCGCAGGACGCGGCCGGCAGCGATTGCTTCTGTCCGCAATGCCTGCGCGCACTGCTTGATGCGCTGGATGCACAGGAAGCACCGGCATCCAACAGGCAGTAAGCAGACACCTTTCACGATTGGTCTGCTGGCGTGTCATGCAGGCCGTGCTGATGCCTCGGATCACGCCGGCTCGCAGTGCCGTGTTTCGTGTTTCGGGAAAGTCGCGCTGATCCGGTTCACGCTGTCTCGCATCTGCGCATCCAGATCGCGTAACTGAAACGCCACCATGCTGGTGGTGACGCTGCGCGCGCCGATGCGGGCCGAGCGCACGCCTTTCTGACTCAGCCTGACGAGATGTTCGCGCGCCGCCTCTTCCTGCCGGAAGACGCCGAGCGAGATGCCCATGCGCATGCTGGAGTTGTCCTGAATGATGTAGTAGTCGGTGATGCCGAGCCGGCGCAGTTCGGCGGTCTTGTTCTCCGCGCTCTCCAGATCGGGCAGCGGCGGAATGTAGACGATGTGGGTCGCCACCTCGCGGATGGGACGCTTCGACACCCTGGTGCCGAGTGCCAGCGCGGCCAGTTTGGCCTCGAACAGGCGCGCGTCTTCGCGATTGAAATTGCCGATTTCGGTGCAGGCTGCGACCTCGCTTTTCGGCGCGGGTTTTTCCACCGGTTTTTGCACGGCAACCGCCGCCACCGCAACAGCGGGCGCTGCCGGAGCGGGCGCGCGCGCGCCTGTGGCGGGCGGCGGAATCAGCTTGATCTTGTCCGCATTGAGCTGATTGCTCACGCGCGCCGGTTCGCGGCCGCTCGGCATCAGTGTTTCGAGATGGCCTTGCTGGTAGGCGAACAACACGCCATTGGCAAGCAGCAGAATCGTGAAGAAAAATTTCAGCATGAGGTACCCGCAACGATTTGCAATCCGATCAGCACGAGATTGTCGACTTTCCTGTAGGGCACGGACAGGTGCGGCGCGATCAGATGCGCCGCACCGCCGGCGAGAATGCATTGCACATCGGAATGATTCCTGGCATGGGCGGCGACCGCGCGCTCGATGGCACCGGCCTGCGCGGCGATGCAGCCGCTGACGATCGCGGCATCGGTATTGTCGGCAAACGGTTCGGATAGCGCGATGTGTTCCGCCACCTGCGGCAATTGCGCGGTGTTCTTTGCCAGCGCGGTCGCCATCAAGCCGAGCCCCGGCAGGATCATGCCGCCCACGAAAACACCATCCGCCGTCACCGCATCGATCGTGGTCGCCGTGCCGCAAGTCGCGACGATCAGCGGTGCATCAGGGAACAATGCATGCGCGCCGATCGCGGAGGCGAAACGGTCGCAGCCGAGCTGCGCCGGATTGCGATATTTGTTGCGCACGCCCGCGAGCTGCGCAACGGAACCGAACCATTCCAGCGGCACCGGCTTCAAGCCGAGGGCCAGCGCCATGGTCTGCTCCAGCTCTTCGCGCATCGCCGGACCGGCCACATTCGACAGCACGACGCGGGAGATGTTCGCATCGCGCCAGATGTCCGCCAGCTGCCTCACCTGCGCGCGCTCGATGGAGCCGGATGCGGCCCACTGCCCCAGCTTGTGCGGCAAGTCGAGATCGCGCCCGGGAATCAGCGCCCATTTCACTCGCGTATTGCCGGCATCGATCAGCAGCACCATGCTGTCAGCCTCCCGCCACGCGCAGCGACACGTCGCCCGCCATCACCGCAACCGGCCCGGCCGCGGTGTCGAGCATGAGGCGCCCGGTCGCATCCACGCCGGCCGCCACACCTTCGTGCAGCACCCGGCCGTTGTCGAGGATCATGACGGTTTGTCCGCTATATGCATGCAAGGCATTCCAGCGCGGCGCAAAGCCGGCGAAGCCGGTTTGCTCGAATTGCACCAGCGTGTCGGCCAGCTTGTTCAGCAGAGTCGCCATCAGCATGTCCCGATCCAGTTCGGTCAGCCACGGAATATCGGCCACCGGCCGGCCGATCGTGGCGGCGAGCGCGGCATCGACCGCCATGTTCAAGCCGACGCCGATCACCGCCCAGCTGCCTTCGCGCGGCGCGACGGCAGCGGTTTCGATCAGGATGCCGGCCAGTTTCCGGCCTTCATGCAGCACATCGTTCGGCCATTTCAATTGCACCTTCACGTCGAACATGGCGAGCGCGTCGGCAATTGCCACTCCGATGGCAAGCGGCAGTCCCACCAGCGCATGCACCGGCAATGCAAACTTCCACGCCAGCGAAAACGTCAGCGATGCGCCGGCTTGCGAATGCCACGCGCGTCCGGCCCGCCCGCGTCCCGCAGTCTGCCGTTCGGCAACGAGCAAGGTGGGTGCGTTCAAGCGGTCGATGGCGGCCAGCAGGTCGGCATTGGTAGAGCCGGTTTCCTCGACGGCCTGCAGTGCGATCTGCTGCGCAGGCCCCTGGCAAAACGTCGCGATGCGTTGGGGAGAAAGCGTGATAGTCATGTTACGCGCATTGTATCGGGATGGATGATTCTTGCGTGGTGACAAATTGTGGCGGATGACGCCTGTCACATTCTCCCTTAAACTGGCGCAATGCCAAACCGACAATTGCCGACACTCACGATCGAAAAACGCGATTCACCTACCGTATGCGTTGCCGGCCGCTGGCAGGTACACGCACTGACGCGGCCCGGCGTGGCAAAAGATATCAAAACGACATTGAGCGGTTTGCCGAAGGATGCATCTCTGCACTGGGACTTGTCGCACATCGCCGCGCTGGACCACATTGGCGCGCAATGGCTGTGGAACACCTGGGGCAGGAAACGCCCGCAACGACTCGCGTTGCCGCAACGCTATGAGCAATTCTTCAAGCGGCTCGAAAAGACCGGCACGCTGACCCTGCCGAAGAAAACGACGCAGCCATGGTACGCGCCGGCGTCGCTGGCGCGCATGATGAACATCTTCGCGGAACACGTGTTGAGTTTCATCGGATTGATCGGGCAATTGGCGCTCGACCTCGGCCGCTTCGCGGCGCGTCCGCAGCGCGGGCCATGGAAGGAAATCTCCGCCAACATTTTCCATATCGGCTATCAGGCGCTCGGCATCACGGCGCTGGTCGGCTTCCTGATCGGGGTGGTGCTGTCCTACCTGTCGGCGCAGCAGCTGCACACCTTCGGCGGCGACATCTATCTCGTCAACATCCTCGGCATGAGCATCATCCGCGAACTCGGCCCCTTGCTGGCGGCGATCCTCGTCGCCGGCCGCTCCGGCTCCGCGATCACGGCGCAGCTGGGCGTGATGCGCGTCACGGAAGAACTCGACGCGATGCTGGTGATGGGCATGCCGCACGGCTTCCGGCTCATCATGCCGAAGGTGATCGCGCTGGCGATCTCGATGCCGCTGCTGGTGGTGTGGACCGACGTGGTGGCACTGATCGGCGGCATGTTTGCCGCGCAGGCCGAACTCAGCCTGTCGCCCACCTACTTCCTGCAGTCCTTGCCGGATGCGGTGCCGCTGGCCAACTACTGGATCGGCATCGGCAAGGGCGTGGTCTTCGGCTGCCTGATCGCGCTGGTGGCATGCCACTTCGGCCTGCGCATCGAGCCCAACACGGAGAGTCTCGGCCAGGGCACGACGCTGTCGGTCGTCACCGCCATCACCATCGTGATTCTGGCGGACGCGGTATTCGCGATCGTCTTCAAGGGCGTGGGGTTCTACTGATGCCGGAGGCGACTGTCAGCCGTACGCCCGTGATCGAAATCACGAACCTGTGGACGCAGTTCGGCGACTTCGTCGTCCACAAGGAACTGAATCTGGTGGTGCAGCAAGGCGAGATCGTGTCGCTGGTCGGCGGATCGGGTTCCGGCAAGACCACGCTGCTGCGCCGGATACTCGGATTGGACGCGCCGACGCGCGGCACGGTACGCGTCTTCGGCGAGGACATCAACCGCGCTAACCGCGCGCATCTGCAGCATCTGCGCAACCGCTGGGGCATGCTGTTCCAGCACGGCGCAATGTTTTCCGCACTGACCGCGTTCGACAACGTGGCGCAGCCGATGCGCGAATTGCGCGTGCTGCCGGAAGACCTGATCCGCGACGCGGTATTGCTGAAGCTCGACATGGTGGGCATCACGCCGGCCGATGCGCTGAAGATGCCGGCCGATCTCTCCGGCGGCATGATCAAGCGCGTCGCGCTGGCGCGCGCACTGGCACTGGAGCCGGAGCTGCTGTTTCTCGACGAACCGACCGCCGGCCTCGACCCGGACCGCTCGGAAAGCTTCGTGTCGCTGATCCGCACGCTGCATCAGGAGATGCAGCTGACGGTCATCATGGTCACGCACGATCTGGATACCTTGTTCGAGCTGTCGACGCAGATCGCGGTGCTGGCGGAAAAGCGCGTGCTCGCGTACGGCCCGCCGGGCGAAGTGATCCGTGTCGATCATCCGTTCATCAAACAGTTCTTCCTCGGGGAACGCGGCCAGCGCGCGCTGGAAGTGTTGCGCGAACATCCGCACAGTTAAAGGACAGAAATCATCATGGAAAACAAGGCGCATGCACTGATAGCGGGCCTGTTCACGATCGTGCTGCTGGCCGGCGCGATCTTCATCGGCATCTGGTTGAACCGCGACCGCGTGGAATGGGTGCCGTACCAGATCGCGACCGCGCTCTCGGTACCCGGCCTGAATCCGCAGGCAGCCGTCCGCTATCGCGGGCTGGATGTGGGCAAGGTCAACGAGATCACCTTCGATCCGCAAGAGGTGGGCCAGATCCTTGTGCACATCAGCGTGCGGCCGGACGCGCCAATCACGCAATCGACCTTTGCCACGCTCGGTTATCAGGGCGTCACCGGCATCGCCTATGTGCAACTGGACGATGACGGCAGCCGCCCGGTGAAGATGCCGAGCTCGAAGGACAACATCGCGCGCATCGAAATGCGCCCCAGCATCCTCGACCAACTGCAGAATCGCGGCCTCGCGATCCTCGAGCAGACCGAAGAGATGGCGAAACGCATCAACACCATGCTCGAGCCCGAAAACCGCAAGGCCATGCTGGCCGCGTTCGACAATGTCAGCCGCGCCGCCAACGAGGTCGAATCCATTCCGCGCCAGCTGCAGCCGACACTGGCGAAGCTGCCGGCGCTGGCGAACCAGGCGCAACAGGCCCTCACCTCGCTGACCGCGCTGTCGAGGGACGCCAGCGCATTGACCGGCAACCTGAACGGGATGGCAACCCGCCTGCAGGCCGCCGGCGGACCGCTTGATACAATCTCCAGCAGCGCCTCGCAGCTCGGCGCGACGGCCAACCGGCTGGAACATGAAACGCTGCCGGTCGCCAATGATGCGCGCACATCCATCAGATCGCTGAACCGGACGCTGGACAACCTGAGCGACAATCCCGGCAGCATGCTGTTCGGCGTGCCGCCGGCAGCGCCGGGACCGGGCGAACCAGGCTTTGTCGTGCCGGCCCACTAGAAGAAGAAATCAATCATGAAGAAAACCATTCATCTGCTTCTCACCCTGTTCGTCGCATTCAGCGCCGCATTGCTGGCCGGCTGCGCGACCAAGGGTCCGCAGTACACGCTCTACGATTTCGGCAGTCTGAAGACGGCGTCGGCGCCGTTGCCCGCATTGGCGCCGGTCAGCATCTCCGACGCCCGCGCCCCAGCCTGGCTCGATAGTACGCAAATGTACTTTCGCCTGAACTATGCGAACGATCAGGAGGCGCGCGCCTACGCCATCAGCCGCTGGAGCATGCCGCCGCCGCAACTGTTCACGCAGCGCCTGAAAGCGCGCATTGCGCAGGCGGGCGGCACGGCACTGACGGCATCCGATGGCGCGACGAACGTGCCGGTGCTGCGCATCGAGCTCGATGACTTCACGCAGGTGTTCGAAGCACCCGGACAGAACGCGGCGCGGATCGGCGTGCGCGCGGCGCTGTTCAACGGCCGCGCACTGGTCGCGCAAAGGAGCTTCGTCAAGCAGCTGCCGGCATCGAGCGCGGACGCCGCGGGCGGCGCGCGCGCGCTGGCCGACGCGGGCGATGCCGTCATCGCCGAGATGATGGCGTGGCTGGCGACACTGCCGCCTACTGCAAAGTAAGTCTGCATGCCGCACAACCAACCGGCCGCAGAACATCAGCCGGCAGGCTCCGCGTTTGCGCGTGTCGGCCTGCTGGTCTACACGCTGCTGATCACCTACGCCAGCTGGTACCCGTTCGCGGGGTGGCATGTCATCGGCGTGACGCCATGGGCATTTCTCTCCGCACCGCTGCCGCATTACTGGACATGGTTCGACGTGCTGACCAACATCGTCGCGTACATCCCGTTCGGCATGCTGGCGGTATTCGCGCTCCATCCGCATGTGCGGGGGCCGTTCGCCATCTTGCTGGCAATTGCGGGCGGCGCGCTGCTGTCGGGCGTGATGGAGGCGGTCCAGACCTTTCTGCCGAGCCGCGTCTCGTCCAACCTCGATTTCTTCACCAATACCGGCGGCGCGGCGATCGGCGCGATCGCGGGCGTGCTGCTGTCGCGCGCATTTCTTGAGCAAAGCCGCCTGCTGCAACTGCGCAAGGAGTGGTTCACGCGCGATGCGGGGCGCGGCCTGATCGTTCTTGCGATGTGGCCGCTGGCACAGATCTATCCGCAGGGCTATCTGTTCGGGCACGGACAGATTCTGCCGATCCTGTCCGACTGGCTGTCCGATTGGCTGGCGACGCCGGTCGATCTCGCCGCGTTTTTCATCCAGACGCAGGAACTGACGGTGCAGGAGTACTGGCTGTCGGAAACCATCATCACCGCCTGCGGCCTGACCGGCGCGCTGCTGACGCTGCTGTGCCTGCTGCGCAAGCATGCGCCCCGGCTGCGCCTGATCGCGGCACTGGCGGCGCTCGTGCTCATTGTCAAGGCGCTGGCGAATGCGCTGCTGTTCACGCCGGAAAATGCATTTGCATGGCTGACGCCGGGTGCCAAGGGCGGCCTGCTGGTGGGCGTGATGATGGTATCGGGGCTCGCCTTTGCGCGCCCGGTCGCGCAAAGGCGACTGGCGGTCGTCAGTCTGCTGGCCAGCGTGGTGGTCGCCAACATCGTGCCGATCAATCCCTACTTCACCGCCACGCTGCAAGCCTGGCTGCAGGGAAAATTCCTCAACTTCAACGGCGCGGCGCAATTCCTTTCGCTGGCATGGCCGTTCTTCGCGTTGTGGTTCCTGTTGCATCCCATGCATCGCCTGAAGCGGGATTGAGGCCGGGTGTATCATCGGCTTTTTGACGCAACACGCGGATTCATCATGAGCGACCAGCAGTTTTATCAACACCACGTATTCTTTTGTCTCAACCAGCGCGAATCGGGCGGCCGCCCGTGCTGCCATGACCGCGGCGCGCAAGAGGCGCAGGAACATGCGAAGCGCCGCATCAAGGACCTCGACCTGAGCGGCCCCGGCAAGGTACGCATCAACAAGGCCGGCTGCCTCGACCGTTGCGAGGAAGGTCCGGTGCTGGTGGTCTATCCCGAAGGCACCTGGTACACCTATGTCGACAAGGAAGACATCGACGAAATCATCGACGAGCATCTGGTCAAGGGCAAGGTCGTCGAGCGTCTGAAAATCTGAGGGCCGCATCGCATGAACGCCCATACTCAACGCTTCTCCATCGCCGGCGCGGCCGGCTCCCTGGAATGCGCACTCGACCTGCCTGAGTCAGTCGCGCCGCGCGGCATCGCGCTGGTCGCGCACCCCCACCCGCTGTACGGCGGCACCATGGACAACAAGGTCGCGCAAACCCTGGCGCGCGCCTTCGTCGCACTCGGCTATGCTGCCGTCCGCATGAACTTTCGCGGCGTCGGCCAATCCGCCGGCGAGCATGACGCGGGACACGGCGAGACCGACGACATGGAACTGCTGCTCAAGCACATGCGGCAGCAATACCCGAATGTGCCGGTGGCGCTCTGCGGATTTTCCTTCGGCACCTTCGTGCAATCGCAGTTGCAGCAGCGCCTGATCGCGCAGGGCACGCCGGCCGAGCGGCTGGTGCTGGTCGGCAGCGCCGCCGGCAAATGGGCGATGCCGGATGTGCCCGCCAACACCATTCTCATCCACGGCGAGCTGGACGACACGATTCCGCTGCAAGCCGCCCTCGACTGGGCGCGTCCGCAGGATTTGCCGGTCATCGTGATTCCCGGCGCTGATCATTTTTTTCACCGCAAGTTGCAACATATCAAGAATTTCGTGGTCGAAATGTGGCACCGTTGATGCCATAAGGTAATTCGGACCGTACTGCCCGCAGTACGGTCCGCGAAATGTCTTTCAATCCATCCTCGGACTCTTGAATTGCACGTGCTGCAATATCGCTGTACGCCAGTGCGGCTGCGACATTGCGCATTCGGCATGCCTGGAAATCAAGGCTATCGATCGCATGCATCAAGGCCGCAAAAGAGCCGGGACCAATGGTCACGAACATGACTGCTGGCACTATAATTCCCTGATTCAATTTTTACCCAACCAATGCCTGCACCGGTCCGCGGCAGGTTTCAAAAAATGCACCCCATGAAAAAACTACTTGTGGCCCTGGCTGCCGCGTTCTCTTTCTCCGCCGCTTCCGCTCAAGCGCTTCCCGCCCCCACCATCGCCGCAAAATCCTGGCTGCTGCTCGACGCCACCAGCGGCCAGGTGCTGGCATCGCAGGACGCCACGATGCGCATCGAACCGGCCTCGCTCACCAAGATCATGACGGCCTATCTGGCATTTTCGGCAATCAAGGAAAAGCGCCTTGATCCGAACCAGCTGATCAACGTCTCGGTACGCGCCTGGAAAGTCGATCCGAGCAGCTCCAAGATGTTCATCGACCCCGCCACGCCGGTGAAGGTCAACGATCTGATGTACGGGCTGATCGTGCAGTCGGGCAACGATGCCGCCGTCGCGCTGGCCGAAGCGGTCGCCGGCACCGAAGACGCCTTCGTCGCCTTGATGAACCGCGAGGCGGAACGCATGGGCCTGAAGTCGACCCGTTTCGCCAATCCACACGGCTTGCCCAGCCCGGACAACTACTCGACCGCGCAGGACCTGTCGACGCTGGCAGCGCGCCTGATCGCGGATCACCCGGACCACTACAAGATCTATTCGACCAAGGACTTCACCTACAACAAGATCAAGCAGCCGAACCGCAACCGCCTGCTGTGGCTCGACCCGAGCGTCGATGGCATGAAGACCGGCCACACGGCAGGCGCAGGCTACTGCCTGATCTCGTCGGCGAAACGCCCGAACGCCGGCGGCGAGCGCCGCCTGATTTCGGTCGTGCTCGGCACCGTGTCCGACCAGACCCGCGCGCAGGAAAGCCAGAAGCTCCTGAACTGGGGCTTCCAGAACTTCGACACCGTCAAGCTGTACGGCAAGGGCCAGGCGGTCGCGACGCCGGAAGTGTGGAAGGGCTCGCAGGGACAGGTGAAGATCGGCTTCGATCACGATGTCTATGTGACCGTGCCCAAGGGCGTCGCCGACAAGATCAAGCCGGTGCTGGAGCGCAAGGACCCGCTGGTGGCGCCGGTCGCCGCCAACAGCAAGGTCGGCACGCTGAAGATGGTCATCGACGGCAAGACCATGTCGGAACTGCCGGTGGTCGCACTGGAACAGGTGAACCAGGCCAGCATCTTCGGCCGCGCCTGGGATTCGGTGCGCCTGTGGCTGAAATAATCCCGGCACACACCTTGTAACCTCAGCCTGGCTGCAATCGCGCCAGGCTCCTCCCCTCCTCCGGCGGCATCGACACAGAGCGTCACGACGACGTCTGTACGCGACGATGCCGCGTCCGGGGCGACGACGCCCCGTGACCATCCCCGATATTTCATCAGCCAGTCACTCCCCAGGTGTCGCCGTTCGCTGAAGCGGCACGGGCCGGGCGAGCGGCTGTTCGCCGCAGCGCATCAGACGCGTCGATAGCGCGGAGCGACGTTCAAGTCAGGCGCACCCTCGGCGCCGCCCGGTCGCACGCACGAAGTGCACCATTCCGGTGTGATCTTGATAACTACCGCACCGAGACAGGGAGAAATTCCGGAACGGTTCAAGGTAGCGCGCCTGACAAAATGAGGCGCAACGGTTCCGGGCGGATGCGTCGCCGCAGACAGCACAAGACGCAAGGCAAGGCGGCGCAACGTTCTCCGAATCATTTTGCCAGGCGATCGTATACATTAATTGTATGCAGGCACGGATTCTGCATAACTCCTTTTCAACGTCTCGATGCGTTTGAGGCGGCACCCGTTCCATTCACGCTAAAAAGGAATTATCGATGAAACGCCGTTCCCTGTTGACCGCCCTCGTCCTTGGCGCTGCCACGTTGACCCTGTCCACCGCGTCCCATGCCGATGCGCTGGAAAACATCATCAAAACCAAAACGCTGCGCGTGGCTGTTCCTCAGGATTTCCCGCCATTCGGCTCGGTGGGGAACGACTTGAAGCCGGTGGGGTACGACATCGACATGGCGAAGCTCATCGGGCAGGAGCTTGGCGTCATCGTCGAGATTGTGCCGGTCACGAGCGCCAATCGCATTCCTTATCTGACGACCAAAAAGGTGGACCTGGTGATTTCGAGCCTCGGCAAAAACCCCGAGCGCGAAAAAGTGATCGACTTCAGCGATGCCTACGCACCGTTTTTCAATGGCGTGTTTGGCGCGAGCAGCCAGAAGATCGGCAAGGCCGAGGATCTCGCCGGCAAGGTGGTCGGCGTGACGCGCGGCGCGATTGAAGACCTCGAACTGACCAGGATCGCCCCGGCCAGCACGATCATCAAGCGCTTCGAAGACAACAACACGACGATATCGGCCTATCTGTCCGGCCAGGTTCCGCTGATCGCAACCGGCAACGTCGTTGCCGCAAGCATCTCCGAAAAACAGCCAGGCAAGAAGCTGGAAGTGAAATTCCTCATCAAGAATTCGCCATGCTCCATCGGCCTGAACAAGAATGAAGACAAGCTGCGCGAGCGCGTCAACGCCATCGTTGCGAAGGCGAAGAAAGACGGCAGTCTGAACCGCATTGCCGACAAATGGCTGAAAGCGCCACTACCCGCCGATCTGTGAAATCCACGACGAAGCAATCATGGATTATCTTTTTGATTTCGGCAGCATCTGGGAATACCGCGAGTATCTCGTCAACGGGATACTCGGCACGCTGCGCCTGACGGCGGCCGGAACCGTGCTCGGCTTGGCGGTCGGCATCCTGGGCGCGGTCTCCCGCGCCTGGAAGTTGCCGGGCCTTGCGCAGCTCTATGCGGGCTATGTGGAGCTGATTCGCAACACGCCCTTCATCGTTCAGCTGTTTTTCGTGTTCTTCGGCTTGCCTGGTCTTGGCGTGCAGCTTAACGAATGGCAGGCGGCCACGCTGGCCATGATCATCAATCTCGGCGCGTACAGCACGGAGATCATTCGGGCCGGGATTGAAGCGGTGCCGAAAGGGCAGATCGAGGCGGCGTCGGCATTGGCCATGTCGCGCTTCCAGATTTTTCGTCACGTCGTCCTGCGGCAGGCGCTTGCCAAAATCTGGCCGGCACTCTCCAGCCAGATCATCATCGTCATGCTGGGCTCTTCGGTGTGTTCGCAGATTTCGGCGGAAGAGCTGACGTTCGGCGCCAACTTCATCCAGTCCCGCAATTTCCGGGCATTTGAAATCTATCTGATCGCCACTGCGCTGTACTTCATGCTCGCACTGCTGCTTCGGCATCTGCTTGTCCTGTTCGGACGCCACGTGATCGCAAGGAGGTCATGATGAGCGACTTCAGCACATGGGACATCCTGCGCAACCTGCTGATCGCGGCGCGATGGACGATCGTTCTGTCCATCGTCGCCTTCCTCGGCGGCGGCCTGGTCGGGCTTGGACTGCTGCTCATGCGAACATCGAAGAGCCGCGCGTTGCGCACGATCAGCCGCGCTTATATTGAAGTGTTTCAAAGCACGCCTCTGTTGATGCAGCTGTTCCTGCTGTTTTTCGGCGTGGCGCTGCTGGGAGTCGATGTGTCGCCCTGGCTCGCTGCGGGACTGGCGCTCACGCTGTTTACCAGCGCCTATCTGGCCGAAATCTGGCGTGGCTGCGTCGAGGCGATTCCACGCGGCCAGTGGGAGGCATCCTCCAGCCTGGCGATGACTTACTTCGAACAGATGCGGCACGTCATCCTGCCGCAGGCACTGCGTATTGCGATACCGCCTACCGTCGGGTTCTCGGTCCAGGTCGTGAAAGGCACGGCGGTCACGTCGATCATCGGCTTCGTGGAATTGACCAAGGCCGGAACGATGATTGCCAATGCCACGTTTGCGCCATTCACGGTGTTCGGCCTGGTGGCACTGATGTATTTTCTGTTGTGTTTCCCGCTGTCTGTTTATGCAGGCAAGCTTGAAAGGAAGATGAATGTCACTCGTCAGCATTAACGGTCTGCACAAGCGATTCGGCGACCTGCACGTTCTCAAGGGCATCGACCTGAGCGTGCGGGAAGGCGAAGTGATGGCGATCATCGGCCGCAGCGGCTCCGGCAAAAGCACCTTGCTGCGCACCATCAACGGATTGGAAAGTTTCGATGAGGGGACGCTCGATGTCGATGGCGAACGCATCACGGTCGGGCAAAGCAATTTGCGCAACTTGCGGCTGAAGGTCGGCATGGTCTTCCAGCAGTTCAATCTGTATCCGCATCTGACAGCCGGACAGAATGTGATGCTTTCCCTGACCGTGGTCAAACGGATGGCAAAAAAAGAAGCGGAATCGATCGCACGGGACATGATGGAAAAGGTCGGCCTCAGCGACAAATTCGATTACTACCCGGACCAGCTCTCGGGAGGGCAGCAGCAACGGGTCGCCATCGCGCGGGCGCTCGCCATGTCGCCGAAGGTGCTGCTGTGCGACGAGATCACGTCGGCGCTCGACCCCGAACTGGTCAACGAGGTGTTGAGCGTCGTGCGCAAACTGGCCGAGGATGGCATGACCTTGATCATGGTGACGCACGAGATGCGCTTCGCACGCGAAGTCGGCGATCAGCTCGTGTTCATGCATCAAGGAAAAGTGCATGAACACGGCTCGCCCAAAGCCTTGTTCAGCGCGCCGTCCACGCCCGAACTTGCCAGCTTTGTCGGTTCGATTTCCTGACATCCATCAACGCCTCAAGAACGAGCTTCCCAGTCATGCCGAATCAACCTGTTGCTGCCGTTGCGAAATCTTCCGATGAAATCGCCAACGACATCGCGAATGCGATTGTCGAAGGCCGACTCCCGCCCGGCACCAAACTCAAGGAAGAGGCGCTGGCGAAAGTCTATTCGGTGAGCCGCACGAAAATTCGCGCCGCGCTGCTCATGCTCGCCAAGGATGAACTGATCGAAATCGCTCCCGAAAAGGGCGCCAGCGTGAGCCGTTTGAGCAAGGATGAAGTGCGGGAAATTTTCGAGGTGCGCCGCATTCTGGAGGTCGCGCTCGTGCGCGAATTTGCACAGAAGGCACAGAGCGCCGACTATCGGCGCCTGGATGAGCACATGGCACGCGAACGGGAAGCACTTGCTGCGCGCGATGTCCGTTTGCGCGCAAAACTGCTGGCGGAATTTCACACCCTGCTTGCCGAGATCGTCGGCAACCAGGTCTTGCTCAACATTCTGAAGAAACTGACGGCGCGCACCGCCCTGACCGCGATGCGGCATCAGAGCGACGATGGCGCGACGTGCTCATCGGATGAACATGCCCGGATTATCGAGGCAGCCAGAGCCGGCGATGTCGAGCGCGCCATTGAAATGACCTTGCATCATCTTGCTCATGTGCAGGGAGACATGGAGGACGGCTGCGCGGAGGCCAATCGTGAAAGCGACCTGATCGCCGCCTTGCTGACATGCTGATCAGGCGTCATCAGGGTTCTGCTCGCGGACCTGCAACTTGAGTGAACGGCATTTCACTCTCCCATTAAACATCCATGAAACATCCATGGCGCGACATTGACTTCACCTGATGCGCGACGGCATTGTGTACATTCTCTCTTTGAATCCATCCCTATAACCATCCACACTGACTCCAGGGAACGACGATGACTCAGGCAACAGACCAGGGCGCAACCATCATGCGATGGGCCGACGAACTGGGCCGCCACAGCGAGGTGCCCGGCCTGCTGACGCGCACCTACCTGACGCCGGCGCACGCGCACGCGGCAGAGCAGCTCGCGCAATGGATGCGCGAGGCCGGCATGCAGGTGCGGCGCGATGCGGCAGGCAATGTCATCGGCCGTTACGAAGGCATCGTGCCGGATGCGCCGGCACTGCTGACCGGATCGCATTTCGACACGGTGCGCGATGCCGGCAAGTACGACGGCACTCTCGGCATCCTGCTGCCGCTCGCCTGCATCGCGGAATGGCACCGGCAGCAGCGCCGCTTCCCCTTCGCGATCGAGGTGATTGCTTTCGCGGAGGAAGAAGGCGTGCGCTTCAAGGCTACCCTGCTGGGCAGCCGCGCCGTCGCCGGCACCTTCGATACGGCCGTGCTGGACAAGTGCGACGAGCAGGGACAAACCATGCGCGAGGCGCTGACTGCGTCGGGACTGGATGCGCAGGCGCTGCCGCAGGCCGCGTACACGAAGGAACAGGTGCTCGCCTTCATCGAAGTGCATATCGAGCAAGGGCCAGTGCTGCTGGAAGAAAACCTTCCACTGGGCATCGTCACCGCCATCTCCGGCGCATCGCGCTTCCTGGTCAGCGCAATCGGCCTTGCCGGCCATGCGGGCACGGTGCCGATGCACCTGCGCCGCGACGCCGCGATGGCGGCGGCGGAAATCGGGCTGTACATCGAGAAGCGCTGTTCCGGCGTGCCGGGGCTGGTCGGCACGGTCGGGCAATGGAATGTGCCGAACGGCGCGGCGAACGTCGTTCCCGGCATGGCGGTGTTCACCATCGACATCCGCGCCGAGAGCGACACCGTGCGCCTGGCAGCGGTACGCGATGTGCTGGACGCAATGGAGCAGATTGCCGAGCGGCGCAATGTCCGATTGGAGGTCAATCCGACCCATGCGGCCGGGAGCGTGCCCTGCGCCCCCTGGCTGCAGCAGCAGCTGGGCGCGGCGATTGCCGCCTTCGACCTGCCGGTCCGCCATCTGCCGTCGGGCGCGGGACATGATGCAATGGCGATCGCCGCGCTGACCGATGTCGCGATGCTCTTCGTGCGCTGCGGCAACGGCGGCATCAGCCACCATCCGGACGAAATCATGACGGCGGACGATGCGGCGCAGGCAGCCGCCGTGTTCAGCCGCTTCGTGGAAAACTTCATGCCGCGCCATGACGCGGAACATCCAACGCACACGCTTACCGGACATTGACTGGAACCACCATGACCACAATTCTTATCGACGGCTTCACCCTGAGCGCGGAACAAGTGATCGCGATTGCGCGCGATCCGGGCATGAAGGTCGGCCTGGCACCCTCCTCGCGCGACGCCTTGCAGCAAAGCCGCGACTACATCGAATCAACCTGGATGCATGACGAAGCGCCGATGATGTACAGCTTCAATACCGGCGTCGGCCTGCTGAAAGACACCCGCATCAAGGTCGAGCATATCGGCCTGTTCCAGACCCAGATGATCAAGGCGCATGCCGCCGGCCTGGGTGAACCCTTCTCCGAAGAGGTGAGCCGGGCGACCATGCTGCTGCGCGCGAATGCCTTCGCCTCCAACTATTCGGCGCCGCGCGTCGAGGTGGTGGAGCGCCTGCTGGCCTTCCTCAACGCCGGCATCCATCCCGTGATGCCGCAGAAGGGTTCGGTCGGCGCATCCGGCGACCTCGCGCCGCTGTCCTATCTGGCAGCGGCCATTGCCGGTTTCGAGGAAGCGGAGGTGATGTACCAGGGGCGGCGCATGCCCGCGCCGCAGGCCATTGCCGAAGCGCAGATCGGCCCGGTCACGTTCGAGCTGAAGGCCAAGGATGCCTCCGCCCTGATCAACGGTTGCACAGTCTCGCTCGCGGTCGCGGTGCTGGCCGCGCACGATGCGCGCAATCTGCTGGCGGATGCCTGCCTGTCGCTGGGACTGACGCTGGAAGCGCTGCGCGCCGACATGTCCGCCTTCGACGAACGCATCCACCGGGCGCGGCCGCATGCCGGACAGATCAAGGCCGCCGCCATCGTCCGCCAGCTGCTGGCCGGCTCGACGCGCACCACGCACGACGCGCGCGCCGTGCAGTTCCCCGAGGAATCACGGCGCACCGACATTCCCTACACGCCGCGCATCCAGGACGTGTACTCGCTGCGCTGCGCGCCCCAGGTGTACGGCCCGGTGTTCGATGCGCTGGACTACATCGACAACATCGTCGACAAGGAAATCAATTCCGCCACAGACAATCCCCTGATCTTTGGCAAGGACGGCGGCGGCTTCGAGATCATTTCCGGCGGCAATTTTCACGGCCAGTATCTGGCGCAGGCGATGGACTTGCTGGCGATGGCCATCGCCGATCTCGGCAGCATGTGCGAACGCCGCATCGCGCGCCTGATCGACCCGACGCTGTCGTGGGGCTTGCCGCGCAACCTGATGAGCGGCATTCGCGGCGTCAACACCGGCTATCCAGTCGTGCAATGTTCGATGAGCGCGCTGGTGATGGAAAACCGCACGCTGTGCATGCCGGGCAGCGTCGACAGCATTCCCGCGAAAGGCAACAGCGAAGACCATGTGTCCAACTCGACCTGGTGCGCGCGCAAGGCGGCCACCGTGGTCGCCAACACGCAGTACATCGTCGGCGTCGAAATGCTGCTGGCGGCGCAAGGCTTGACGATGACCGAATCGCTCCTGCCCGGCTTCGTGCTTGGCAAGGGAACGCAGGCCGCCTACGACGAGGTGCGTCGCCAGATCCCGGCCTGCCTCGACGGCGACCGCTGGTTCCACGCCGACATCGTGACGGCGCACAGCTTCGTCACCAGTGGTTCGGTGCGCGCGGCGGTGGAGAGAACGATCGGCGCATTCGCTTGATCGTTGCCGATGGCTTGCGCAGGATTCCGACACCGACAACAATTCGTATGGCGCGGCCCCCAAGCTCGGTCATGACGCATCCAGGCCTGCTCACGCGCCTGGCCGGAATGCTCGCTGACAAGCATCCACGCATACGTATTTTGCATAATCCCCCGCGTTGATTGTGCAAAAATGCTTCATCACCAATTACCAAGGAAAGCCGTCATGCAAGACCCCCTCGTTTACCTCAACGGCGAACTGACGCCTCTGTCTGAAGCGAAGATTCCTGTCCTCGATCGCGGCTTCATTTTCGGCGATGGCGTGTACGAGGTCATCCCTATGTATGCAAGAAAGTTATTTCGTGCGAAGCAGCACATGGCGCGCCTGTTCCGCAGCCTCGCATCGATCGGCATTCCCAATCCACATACCGAACAGGAGTGGATGGAACTGATCGGCAAGGTCGAGAAGGCCTATCCCGCCGACAACCAGTTGATCTACCTGCAAGTCACGCGCGGCGTTGCCAAGCGCGCCCATGCCTTTCCACAAGAGATGACGCCGACCGTGTTCATCATGACCAATCCGCTGGTGCCGCCGTCGGCCGCAGTGGTGGAAAAAGGCGTGCCCTGCATTTCGATGGAAGACAAGCGCTGGCTGCGTTGTGAAATCAAGTCGGTGTCGCTGCTCGGCAACGTGCTGGCGGCGCAGGAAGCAGCGCAAAGCGGCGTGGTGGAAACGATCCAGTTCCGCGACGGCTTCCTGACCGAAGCCTCGGCCTCGAACGTGTGGATCGTCAAGAACGGCACGCTGATGGGACCGCCGAAGGACAATCTGATCCTCGAAGGCATCCGCTACGGCTTGATGGAGGAATTGTCGGCGGCATGCGGCGTGCCGCTCGAGGTCCGTCGCATCGCGCGCGAGGAAGTGTTCGCCGCCGATGAAGTGATGCTGACCTCGGCCTCGAAGGAAGTGCTGCCTGTCGTGACGATCGACGGCCAGACCATCGGCAGCGGCAAGCCGGGCCCGGTCTTCCGCAAGCTGCATGCGGCCTACCAGGCGGCCAAGGCATAAAAAACCCAGCGGCGTAAAATACAGGCATCCCTCAAGTGCGTGGTCCCGGTGCAAATCGGGACCACGCGTCGTTTCATACTCAGAGAATTGATGCCATGACACAAGCTTCCGACAAACCTGCCGACAATCCTCGCGAAACGCTGATCGAATATCCGAGCGACTTCCCGATCAAGATCATGGGCGTGATGCAGGACGCCTTTGCGCAAACGATGGTGGATGTCGTCGTGCAGCACGACCCGACCTTTCATTCCGGCAAGATGGAAATGCGTCCATCGAGCAAGGGCACTTACCTGTCGCTGACGGTCACGGTGCGCGCCACCAGCCGCGAACAGCTCGACAATCTGTACCGCGCGCTGTCCTCGCATCCGATGGTGAAAGTGGTTCTATAGCACACCGGTCGTCGGCATCTTGAGTTTCGCGATCTCGTCAAACAGCCAGGTGCGGAAAGCTTGCACTTGCGGTTTCTGCAATGCGCCAGGCGGGCAGACGAAGTAGTAGGAACTCGGACACTTCACCGCAATATCGGAGAGACGAACGAGTTCGCCCGATTCGATTTCGGTGGCGACGATGGCGAAGCGCGCCAGCGCGATGCCATGCCCCTCCGCCGCGGCCCGCACCAGCATCGACGAATCCTCGAACACCAGCCCGCCGGTCGGCTCGGCCGCCTCGATTCCCGCCGCGCGGAACCATGGCTCCCACGGCTCGCCGTCGCACCGCAGCAGCGTGCTCTTCACCAATTGCTGCGGCGTCTTCGGCAGCTTGCCGCGATTGAAGCGCGGACTTGCCACCGGGTAGTAGTAATCGTCCATCAATTTCTCCACCGTGAGGCCGGGATAGTGACCGCGCCCGAAGCGGATGCCGACATCGACCGATTCGCGCACGAAATCGGTCAGGTGATTGCTCGATTGCAGCATCACTTCGAGATCGGGATAGCGTTCGATGAATTGCCCCAGGCGCGGCGACAGCCAGCGCGCGGCGAAGGACGACAAGGACGTGATCGTGAGCCGTTTCTGCCTGGAACTTGCCTGCAGCACTTCAGCCGCGGCCGCGATGTCGGTCAGGGCGCGGCGCAGCGTGTCGGCAAAGCGTTCGCCCTCCGGCGTGATCGCAATCCGCTTGCCGTGCCGCACGAACAACGTCACTCCCAGTTCTTCCTCCAGCGCCCGCACCTGATGGCTGATCGCGCCATGGGTGACGTGAATTTCCTCCGCCGCCCGCGTGAAATTCTCATGCCGCGCGGCGGCCTCGAAGGCGCGCAACGCGGCCAGGTTGGGTAGTCTGCGCAAGTCCGCCATATGTGAATGAAATTAGCAAGAACGTGGAAAAGATATCGTTTAGAAAGTCCGCACTCGCGAACTAGAATGGCTCTGTGCATGAGAGATTAATTCGAATCTCCCCGTGCAAAGGCATCCCCGCCAGCCATTTCAGGAGTGTAGATCATGAGAGACTTATTCACAAACAAGGCGCTCGTCATCCCGGCCGGACAAGCCAGCTCCGGCATTGCAAAACAGGGCCAGACCCTGCGCATCGTGCGCGGTCGCGCCTGGGTGACAATGGAAGGCGTGTCGCATGACTACTGGTTGTCCGCCGGCAATGCACTGCAAACCATCCCCGGACAATTGACGGTAGTCGAGGCCGATCCCGCCAAGGGCAACCTTGAAGTGCGCATCGAGCGTCCGCAATCGCCGGGAGCGAAACTCGCAACGCAACTGGCCGGTTTGGTGCAACGCTTTGCGTACAGGAAAAACGCACAGGCAACCTTGCAACGCCCCGCTCTCGCTCAATGCAAATGAGTGGTTAAATGAGCGGCTGACGGTGCAGCAACATCTGTGACGTGCAACTCCAGCAAGGATTGAACAAGCCCTCGGCGCGAGCCGGGGGCTTTGTTGCAATAGCGGTTTGAAAAAACAGAAGAGGGAGCAAACCATGCATGACAAGAAACATCTTGCGCAAGTCAACATCGGACGCGCCCGCGGCGCGATGGACGATCCGGTGATGGCCGGCTTCGTTGCGCAGCTCGACCGCATCAACGCACTGGCCGAGGCCAGTCCGGGTTTCGTGTGGCGACTGAAAACGGAGGAAGGCAACGCGACCTCGCTGCAGCCGTACGCCGACGAACGCATCATCGTCAATCTGTCCGTGTGGGAAACGCCCGAACATCTCCGGCAATTCGTCTACCGCAGTGCGCACACCGAAGTCCTGCGTGAGCGCAAGTCCTGGTTCGAACGCTTCGGCGATGCCTACATGGCAATGTGGTGGATCGATGCCGGCCACGTCCCCACCGTCGAGGAAGCGAAGGAACGACTGCGGCATCTGCAGATCAACGGCGAAAGCGAATTCGCCTTTTCCTTTGCGCACTTGTTTACGCCAACGAATGCCGACGCAACAGCGGCAACGATCCGCTTGCAACCCTCTGCCGCACAGCAGGAATGAGCGCGCAGAAGGTTATGCGCAGCCGCATTACACTGCGCGCTTTCTTGTGAAGGCGCGCAGGCTATTTCGCATCCCTGTCGGCAGCGGTGAACCAGGGAAAGTGGCGACGGCCGGCCTGCAAGACCACGATCGCCATCACGCCCGCAACCAATCCCCAGAACGCCGAACCGACGCCGAACAGGGTCACGCCCGACGCCGTCACCAGGAAGGTGACCAGCGCGGGTTCGCGCTCCTTCTCGTTGCTCATGGCCGCCGCCAGTCCGTTGCCTATCGTGCCGAACAAGGCGAGTCCCGCCACAGCCATCACCAGTTCCTTCGGGAAGGCCGCGAACAGCGCACCGACCGTTGCACCGAACAAGCCGATCAACAGATAGAACACGCCGGCAAACACCGCCGCGACATAGCGTCGCGCCGGATCCTCGTGCGCCTCGCGCCCCATGCAGATCGCCGCCGTGATCGCCGCCAGATTCAGCGCAAATGCACCGAACGGCGCGAGCAGCAGGTTGACCACACCGGTCCAGCCGATCACCGGCGAAATCGGCAGCGTATAGCCCGATGCGCGAATCACCGCGACGCCCGGCACGTTTTGCGACGCCATGGTCACCACGAACAGGGGCAGCGCGATGCCGATCAGCGCGGCCAGCGAAAACTGCGGCGCGACGAATACCGGTTTCGCGAACTCCAGATGCACGCCCTCCATCCGCAGCAGGCCCGATGCGGCGGCAATCGCGATGCCCACGCCCAGCGTGGCGACCACCGCATAGCGCGATGATGTGCGTCGCATCACGAGATAGGTGCAGAACATGGCGAACGCCATCGTGAACTGCGTCTTCATCGCCACGAATACATCGAGTCCGAAGCGCAACAAAACGCCGGCCAGCATGCCGGACGCGATCGACACCGGAATCCGATTGATCGCGCGCTCGAACCAGCCGGAAAAGCCGCACAGGGCAATCATCGCGGCCGACACCAGGAATGCGCCAGTCGCCTCGCCGATCGAGACGCCTGCCGCGCCGGTGATCAGCATCGCCGCGCCCGGCGTGGACCATGCGGTGACCACCGGCATCCTGTAGCGCAGCGACAGGAGAATGCAGGTCAGCCCCATGCCGATGCCCAGCGCCCACATCCACGACGCAAGCTGGGCCGGCGTCGCACCGACGGCATGCGCACCCTGGAAGACGATGACGGCGGAACTGGTGAAGCCGACCAGCACCGTGACGAAGCCGGCGATGATGGCAGACAGGGAAAGGTCTTTGAAGAAGGACATGGTGGAATTGATTTTTATCGCTGAGATGACGGGCACACACCACGCGGCCCGGTTGATTGATTTGTTGATGCCACAAATTACTCCAGTCGCGCATACTCGCGGCAATCACGGCCTCTGTTTTCACGTAGCATGAGTACTGAAGCATCTCTTGCAGCGCATCCTCGAACGTCGATCCGCACACCATCAAGTCGACATGTACCGACAGCATATTTCGCCGAACCATCGCTCGACACGAACAACAGTCCCCAAACACCATCCTGTGGAGGCGCGGCTGGCGGATATGTTTTTCGGTAACGCGCCAAATACAAGTCGCCATCATAGCCATGGCTATCGCAAACAAGTTCCCAGCCGCCCGGCATTAATTCAGCCAGTTTTATATTCGCCGAGCCTGAGACGGCTCGCGCCGAAAGCTGATACCTGAATATCGCCTCGTCAATTGAAGTCGGTAGTTCGTAGAGATTCCAAATAGCGGCAGCTATCAACAAAAGAAATATTGATAAGACGCCTTTCTTAATCGTGACCCGCTTCGGTCGCATACTTATCCTTGATCGCTAACTGGCCCCCGGCATCGTTGACCGGAAAATTCCACCGGACACACCTCGTTTAAGCAGCCAGTTCGCCACTGATGTCCTGGAGGAACGCCATCCGTATCTCTTGCGCTGACATCCCGAGGGCAAACAGATGATGCAGCTTGGCGAAGATCGCCTCGAAAGTCATGTCCATTGCGCCGATGGCACCGGCCGACTCCAGCATGGAACCCGTCGCGTACGTACCGAGGGCAACCTCACCATGCAGTGACTGGCTGCATGCGACCAGCACCACGCCGCTTTCATGCGCGCGCCTGAGCACGTCGAACAAGGCACTGTCGCGATCCGGCACATTGCCCGCGCCGTAGCCTTGCAGAATCAATGCCTGCGGATCGAGGTCGAGCATCGCCTGCACGAGCCGCACCGGCATGCCGGGCACGAAGCGCACCGGCAGAACGCGTCCATGCGCATACGCCGGCGTCTCGAATTTTTCGCCGGCCGCGCGCGGCAACAGCACCGACGCATTCAGCCGGAGATCGATGCCCGCTTCGGCCAGCCACGGATAGTTCGGACTGTCGAAGGCCTGCATGCGGCTGGCGCTGGTCTTGGTGGCGCGATTGCCGCGCAGCAGGCGCTGATTGAAATAGATCGCGACTTCGCTGATCTGATCGGATGCGGCCAGCTGCATGGCGGTGATCAGGTTTTGCGCCGCGTCCGAGCGCACCTCGCCCAGCGGGATTTGCGACCCGGTCACGATCACCGGCTTGCGCAAACCCTGCAGCATGAAGGACAGCGCCGATGCCGTGTAGGCCATGGTATCGGTGCCGTGCAGCACGACGAAGCCGTCGTGCTCGTGATAGCGCGCGGCAATGTCGCGCGCTATGCGCTGCCAGTCTTCGGGCACCGCATTGGTGCTGTCGATCGGCGTCGCATACTCGTGCAAGGTGTAGCGCGGCATCGCGCCGGACACCGGATGCAGGAGTTTCGACAGCACCGCGGCGAAGTCCTTCATCGGCGCGTATCCCTTGTCAGTTCTCGCCATGCCGATCGTGCCGCCGGTGTAAATGAGAGCGATGTGCTTGGCGCTCATTGTTCATTCCTTCATCAATATTGAAAGCCTCGCGGTCCGCGTACGACGCGATGCCAACCTGCCACTCTGCGACGATGGTATCACTTCAACATCGAAGGCTCATCGATAGCAACAAGGCGCGTCGCGCGATGTTTCGGTAAACTTCCCGCATGCACACACCAGCCATCATCCATCGCGGCACGGAAGACTACGCAAGCACCTTCGCCGCGATGCGCGCCTTCACCGACAGCCGCGACCGCGATACTCCCGACGAACTGTGGATCGTCGAGCACCCGCCGGTCTTCACGCTCGGCCTTGGCGCCGATCCGGCGCACGTGCTGAACCCGCACGGCATCCCCGTGGTGCAGACGGATCGCGGCGGCGAGGTGACCTATCACGGTCCGGGACAAGTGATCATTTATCTATTGATGGACCTGCGCCGCAACCGCCCCGGCGCGCGCGTGTTCGCCCGCGAATTCGTGCACAAGATCGAGCAGGCTGTGATCGACACCCTGGCGGCGTATAATCTGGCGGGTGAACGCAAGGCTGGCGCGCCGGGTATTTACCTGTCCGGCAACGGCCCCTGGCAAGGCGCGAAAATCGCCGCACTCGGCCTGAAAGTCCGCGGCAACGGCTGCACCTACCACGGCGTGTCGCTGAATGTCGCGATGGACCTGACACCGTTTTCATGGATCAATCCCTGCGGCTACGAAGGATTGGCAACCGTTGACATGAAGACCATGGGCATCGAAGCGCCCTTGCAGGAAGTGCAATTGGCGCTTGCCGGCAACCTGACGAATTTGTTGAAGGCCTGACCCTTTTTGCGGACGTTCCGGCATGCGCGGGAACCTCCGATGACGAAGCGATCCACACCTCATGACCACCGAGAAGACCCCACTCGCATCCTCGAACTACAATCCGAGCGACAAGCAGAAAGGCGCCGGCAAAACCGCGCGCATCCCGATCAAGATCATCCCGGCAGAAAAGCTCGCGAAACCGGACTGGATCCGCGTCAAGGCCGCATCGCCATCGACCCGCTTCTACGAAATCAAGGACATCCTGCGCGCCAACAATCTGGTGACGGTGTGCGAGGAAGCCTCCTGCCCCAACATTGGCGAATGCTTCGGCAAGGGCACCGCGACCTTCATGATCATGGGCGACAAGTGCACGCGCCGCTGCCCGTTCTGCGACGTCGGCCACGGCCGGCCCGATCCGCTCGATCCGAACGAGCCGGAAAATCTCGCAAAAACCATCGCCGCGCTCAAGCTCAATTACGTCGTGATCACCTCGGTCGACCGCGACGACTTGCGCGACGGCGGCGCGGGCCATTTCGCCGACTGCATCCGCCGTGTGCGCGAACTGTCGCCGGCCACCCGCATCGAAATCCTCACGCCCGATTTCCGCGGCCGCATGGACCGCGCGCTGGAAATCCTGAAGGCCGCGCCACCCGATGTGATGAACCACAATCTGGAAACGGCGCCGCGTCTCTACAAGGAAGCGCGTCCCGGATCGGATTACGAGTACTCACTGAATCTGCTGAAGCGATTCAAGGCGTTGCATCCCGACACGCCGACCAAATCCGGCATCATGGTCGGCCTCGGCGAAACCGACGAGGAAGTCCTGCAAGTCATGCGCGACATGCGCGCGCATGATGTCGACATGCTGACCATCGGCCAGTACCTGATGCCGTCCGGCGACCACCTGCCGGTGCGCCGCTACGTGCATCCCGACACATTCAAGATGTACGAGGAAGAAGCCTACAAGATGGGCTTTGTCCACGCCGCGGTCGGCGCGATGGTGCGCAGCTCCTACCACGCCGACCAGCAGGCGCATGGTGCGGGCGTGGTGTGACCGATCAATAGGACAAAGTCAGCGCCGCGCCAGGCTCGGATCGTCGGTTTACCGGCGATCCCGCTTTTTTCTCCGCAAGGCAGCCCCCATCTCAACGCGGTCGCGCCGGAATGCAGTATCGACGGCCCGTTCTCGTGCATGAGACAGCTGCACGCGCCGCTTCACACTATCGTTCGAGATGGGCAGCGACCCCACTATCCGCAGCAGGCGTGACCAGCGCGCTCAAGGGGTGATGCCGCCTTGAGCGGGATATTGCAATCCGGCAGAGCAAGCGGATCATGTGTAAACACCGGAGCGCAAAGAAAGAGCAAGACCAGCGCCGCAAGCAGTTTCCATATCACGTTGCGGTGGCCGCCTCGAAAACCTGACACGCTTGCATTCATGGCGTTTCCCCTCGAAAGCGAATGGCCCTCGCATGGATGCGCACCATTCCGAATTCACGAAAAATGACGAACTGATATTGAGTCGTTGCAATGCGGCCGGGGTTCCATTTCAGAATCCGGCAATGCCGATCAATTGAGGGGACACGCTCCTGCGGGCGGACGAGCCTCGCGAAGCGAAGAGAAGTGCGCCTGAGGGAGGGTTTTGCCGGGCCGGAACCAACAGCGCAAATCCCGCATTGAATAAAAAAGGCGCCAGGAAGCGCCTTTTTCAAGTTATGCCGCCAGTTCCTTTTCCAGCAACTGGTGCAAGGCATTGAAATCCGGTTCGCCCAGATAACGCTTGATGATGGTGCCGTCCTTGCCGATCACGAAAGTGGTCGGTGTCAGCTTGATATCGCCAAACGACTTCGCCAGATCGCCTTGCGTATCGAGCGCGACCTTGAATGGCAGATTGCGGGTTTGCGCATAGTTGAGCACATAGTTGGGAGGATCGTAGCTCATCGCCACCGCGACGAAATCCAGCCCCTTGTCCTTGTATTTGTTATACGTCTGCACCATGTCCGGCATTTCCTTGACGCATGTTGCGCACGACGTCGCCCAGAAATTCACCATGACGACCTTGCCGCGCAGGCTTTGCATGCTGGTTTTTTCGCCATTCAGGCTGGTGAAGGTGACATCGGGAGCGGTCGTGCGCTGCGATACGGAAAAGTAGCCGATTGCCGCAACGGCAATTGCAAACACTGTTGCAAGCAGCTTGATCCATGTGCGCTTACGAGGGGCGGGCGAGATATTCGGGTCCATCAGTTTCACCAATAGCATTCAATCCGGACAGGAGCATCATTATAGTCGGCGTGCCGCACGCATGCTGCGCGCCGCTACGCGGACAAGACGCTACGGCCGCAGATACACGTAGCCTTCCTTCGCCTGCAAACGTGCCACTTCGACCACACCCGACGGCACCAGTTTTGCCTCGGGCAATAATTGCGATTCAGGAATATCGTGCGAAGTCAGCGTGTTGGTGCACACGCGAAATTCCACGCCCTGTGCGGCAAGATTCTTCACTTGCGCATCGAACGGCCTGCCGCTGCGTTCCTTCGCTCCCGCCAGCAGGAACCTGATGCCATCGCCGTTGCCGACGACGACGATTCTGGTGTCCGGCTCGGCACGCAAGTGATTGCGGATGTTCGCCATGGCGCGCGCCGCCTGGTCGATGCCATCGGCCAGGTGATATACGACCTTGACCTGTTCGGCCGCAAAAGCGTGCGCGCCCAGTGCCGTGTTCAGAAGCAGCGCGAATGCGGCCGCGCAAAGGACTTTCAAGCTTGTTCGCATGTTGATTCCTGAATGATTGAGATCGATCCCCGACGAATGGCGGGATGCACAAGGGCTCACCAATGATACGCCGTATATGTTGCCGCCACCGCCGGCGGAATCGGCGCATCGATCGCCGCGCATATCGCGCGCAGCAAGTCGGCAAGCGCCACCGGCATCGGCTCGCGCCCGCCGGCGATTGCCAGCAACAGCTTGATCAAGGCGGGTTTGACGAGAGGCGCCAGCTCATTGGCATGGTCCAGCGCCGTTTTGACTCGCTCGAATCCGAGCGCCCGGACATCCACCAGATCGGCGGCGGACAGGCCGAGTTCCGGGTCATGCGCGGCACCGCGCATGAATGCCTGCGCAGGCATCTCGTTCATCGCGGACGCGGCGACATGCGCAAGCAGCGACGCCAATGCGACGCAATCGTCTCTGATCACCCCGAGCCGGTTGTAACGGATCGGCGTTGCTCGTCCGGCATGCATGCCAAGGCGACGCGTCAGCACCGTCTGCAACACGAACTCCGCGAGCACGATTCTGTTGTCTGCCGCGATCAAGCGATCGACAGTCGTCAACAGCTTCGCACGCTCATCCCCCTTCAACTGCTTGAGCGCAGGCATCGCCAGGTCCAGCAGCGGCAGGCGCGCGCTTTGCGGAAGGCGTGCGATCGCATCGGCGAGAAAGACGATGAAGGAAAGCCGCTGCGGCATATCGGCTTGCAACAGTGCGAACTGCGCGCGGCGCTCGTCATCGCTGCCGAGCAATAACGCATAGACCACGCAACACGCCGCCTGCGGCTCGCGTACCGCGCTCGCCAGTTCCTGCGGCAAGGGTTCCTGTCGCTCTGCATCATTGCCAAACGCGACCGATGAGAGGGATGCATCACTCGCAGCCAGGCCGGCGGCGACATAGGGAATGTCGGGCAAGGTTTCGGTATTGCCCGCATAGCCGCTTGCCATTTCCGGCGCATCGAGTGGCTCGACATGCCTGCCGTAGATGCGGCGCAGGCGCTCCTTCATCGGCGGGTGCGTGGAGAACCAGCCGCCGAACAGGACGGGCCTGGGCGCGCCGAGAAACAGGTGCGACAGTTGCTCGGCATTCGGATGACGGATCCGCGAACCCGATTCCATCGTGCGCGACAGACCGCCGATCTTGCGCAACGCGCCGCCGATGCCATCCGCGTTGCGCGTGAATTGCACTGCACTCGCATCGGCAAGGAACTCACGCTGGCGCGACACGGCGGACTTGATCAGGCGGCCGAAGATGATGCCGATATAGCCGATCACAAACAAGGCGAAGCCGATCGCCAGCAGGATCACCTGCGCGGACAGTCCCTTGTCGTTGCTGTCGCGCGCAGTCCGCACGCGCGCGCCGAAATGCATGAGATGCTGGCCGAAGCCCGCAATCATCTGGATGCCGAACAGCACGCTGATCAGGTGTATGTTCAAGCGCATGTCACCGTTCAGGATATGACTGAACTCGTGCGCAACGACGCCCTGCAATTCATCGCGTGTCAGCCGGTTGAGCGTGCCGCGCGTCACCGCGACCACGGCTTCGTTCTGGTTGTGGCCGGCGGCGAAGGCATTGATCGCATCTTCCTTGTCGAGCACATAGACTCTGGGACAGGCAATGCCCGCCGCGATCGCCATTTCCTCCACCACGTTCAGCAAGCGCCGCTCCTGCAAGTCCTGCGATGCCGGCGACACCAATCGACCGCCCGCCATCTTCGCCACCGCCTCGCCGCCATCGCGCAGATTGAAGGTTTCGATCAGCGTGCCGACGCCGATCAAGGCAAGCGTCACCAGCGTGTTGGTGGCGAAAAACCCTTTCGGGTAGAAATCGGGATGCGAAGAATATCCACCCTGCGACAGACTCCAGATCATCGTCATCGCGACGTTCACCGCAATGACGATGGCGATCACCGCAAGCACGAACAGGATGATCAGCGTGCGGGTCTGGCGACGCGCCTGGTGCTGGTGCTCGAAGAAATTCATGCAAGGACCCTGCGACATGAAGTCCTGGCGGACAGCATGGAAACATGCGCAAACATCGTGTGCGATTGACTATTGCTGACGCCGCTCGTGCGGGATGCTTTTTGCAGTCCCGCTCGGACGCTGCCGCGAAAGACATGCGCCAAGCGGAAAAAGAAGCGAAACATGTTTGAGCCCGCAGGGCGAGTTGGTTTCGCTTCCCGCTTGGCGCATGTCTTTCGCGGGAACCCCGAAGGGGCAGCGTCTTGCGGTCGCCTTCTTTTGGTTACTTTTCTTGGCGAGACAAGAAAAGTGACTGGCCGCCGGGCCACCCCCGGCCTGCCACCACGAAGAGGCGCCCAAAGTATGCGCTTCACATCACTCCACAAGTGACAGCTGTAGCGGTGAATTCGAACGAGAGACCTCACCCCCAACAACTCAAAACGTCACCTTCACCGCCTTGCGCTCCTCAGGAGACTCGGTCGCCTGCAACAACTCCCCCGCCCTGAACGCGAACATCCCCGCAATAATCGATCCGGGAAACTGCTCCAGCGAGGTGTTGTACTGCATCACCCCATCGTTGTACGCCTGTCGCGCGAATGCAATGCGGTTCTCCGTGCTCGTCAGCTCTTCCGTCAGCTGCATCATGTTCTGATTCGCCTTCAAATCCGGATACGCCTCCGACAACGCAAACATCTTGCCGAGCGACGCAGTCAGCGCGCCTTCGGCCGCAGCCATCTGCCGCACCGCTGCCGCATCGCCCAGATCGACCCCGGCCTTCGCATTGGCCGTCACCGCCTGATTGCGCGCGGCGATGACCGCTTCGAGCGATTCGCGCTCATGCTTCATGTAGCCCTTGGCAGTCTCCACCAGATTGGGGATGAGGTCGTAGCGGCGCTTCAGCTGCACATCGATCTGCGCGAACGCATTCTTGAACTGGTTGCGCAGGCTGACAAGGCGGTTGTACGCGCCCACACCCCAGAACAGGATCAGCAGGACAATCGCGATCAAAACGATCATTGCAACCATGGCACTCTCCCAATGAAAAAGCCGCGAGACGATATGTCCGGCGGCTCGAAATATATCATCCCGCGCGCGATGCGCCGCGAGGGTTATTGTTTGGTCTGATTGTCCGCGACAGCTGTCAGACGCTTGTATTCGTCATCCGAAATGTAGTCGAATACCTTCACCACCTTCTGCACGCCGCTGACATTGCTCGCAGCATCGCCGGCCAGCAGGCCTTCGCGTTGCGTCACGCGCCCCATCAGGAACACCGTGCCGCGCTCGGTGACAACCTTGATCGCATTCGCGTACAGTTCCTTGGAATCGACGAACGATGCCTTCACCTTGCCGGTGATCAGCGAATCGTTGGAGCGCGATGTGAAGCTCGATGCTCCCATGACCTCCAGTTCGTTGATAACGGATTGCACGCCGTCGATAGTGCCGACTTCGCGTTCGACGGCGGCCTTCATGGCCTCGTCCCTGACTTCACCGGTCAGCAGCACCCTGCGGTTGAAGCTGGAGACATTGACATGGCCGCCATCGCCCACCACGCCCGGGATGCGCGTCTCGCCCTTCACCACGATCGCCTTGTCTTCGGTCTGCGCGCCGAAGGTGCGGCGGTCGGTCGCCGCCAGCGTGCCCATGACGGCGGTGCCGATGGCCATTTCGATGCAGCCCTGCAGGCTCGTTGCAACCACGCCGCACAAAGCGACGGCAGCCAAAGGACGCATGACACGTTTAATCATTCCCATCTCCCCCAAATAACGCGACGTCGATGCCGTCGCACATGCAATGAATTGTCAGCAGGTGCACTTCCTGGATGCGCGCAGTACGGTCATGCGGCACGCAGATATGCACGTCGGCGTCGGTGAGCCGCTTGGCCATCGCGCCACCGCCCTTGCCGGTCAGCGCAATGATGCGCATGTCGCGCTCCAGCGCGACGTCGATCGCCGCCAGCACGTTGGCCGAATTGCCGGACGTCGACAGCGCGAGCAGCACGTCACCCGATTGCCCGAAGGCCTGCACCTGCTTGCTGAAGATCTCGTTGTAGCTGTAGTCGTTGCTGACCGCCGTCAGGATCGAGGTATCGGTCGTCAGCGCCAGCGCCGGCAGCGGCAGGCGTTCGCGCTCAAACCTCCCCACCAGCTCTGCCGCGAAGTGCTGGCAGTCGGCAGCAGACCCGCCGTTGCCGCACGCGAGAATCTTGTTGCCGTTAGACAATGCGGTGAACATAAGTTCCACGGCTTGTGAAATCGGCTGCGCCAACACGGCGGCGGCCTTGACTTTTAGTTCAGCACTTTCATGGAAGTGCGCGAGGATTCTTTGATTGGTCATGGTGTTCGCGATTATAGTGCAGCGACGGATTCTTCATCTCGCCGCTGCGGGTTGCCAAACAGGCCAGAAATGGCGGCGCGGCGCTGTGGATTGGATGCGCAAGGCGCGGAAAAATTTCAGCACTCGCGCATGCGAGAGCGAGATGTCATTCAGGGCGAATGCGAGGGCCTGTTGACATTCAATTCAGGAGTGCGTTCAGCTCATGCCTCGATGGCATTCTTCAGCCACGTGACTTCGCCGCCGTCGATGGCGACGACATCGAACCTGCATGGCGGCGGCATCGCATGACGCTGCAGGAAAACCTGCGCGGCGATGATCAGGCGCGCCTGCTTGCGCGCCGTCACGCTGGCCGCAGCGCCTCCATGACTGGCATCGCTGCGCTTTCTGACCTCGACGAACACCAGCGAATCCAGTTCCTGCATGATCAAATCGATCTCGCCGCCCTTGCAGCGGAAATTGCGCTCGACCAGCGTCAAGCCATGTTCGCGCAGATAGTGCAGCGCATGGTCTTCACCGGCCTGCCCCGCGATCTGCCGGGCAGTGCGCGTGCGCTTGAGCGCGGCGAAGAGTCCCATCAGCGGCGATTTGCCACGGGGGCCACGCCGCCCTGCCGATACACCGCCTGCTGCTGCACGCGGACGAAAGACGGCGCGCCCTGACCGAAGCGCACCGTCAATTTGCCGGTGACGCCGTCCAGTTCGAAGCTGTTGTTTTTGGCCGCGACTGCCTGCGCGACGCGCCACGCGTCGATGCCGAGCGCGTACAGGCGTTCAAGATCGGCGCTGCGCTTCTGTTCGGCGCCGGCCTCGGCATGCGCATAGCTCATGACCGCGGGATGATCGGATTGCAATTGCCACGGCATGTCGAAAAAGCGCGCGCCATCGAGATCGCCGGTGCGCTCCGCCGTTTCCCAATCGCTCAACGCAAGCGGGTTCAGTTGCGATGTGCCGTACAGCGGAAGCTCCCTGCCGGCCGCCGCCCTCACCTGCCGCGCCTGCCGCGCATCGAGCGCGACGAACAGCACGGCGGGCTGGTCGGATTGGAGCCGGCCCTTGAGTTCGGACAATCCTTTCGCTTCCAGATAGCCGCTGCTTGCGGTCAACTCGATGATTTCCGCCTCCTTGCCCTTTTGCTGCCACTGCGCGGCAAAGGCATGGGCCGCGCGGCGCTGCCATGCGGTCGCGGTCGCGATCACGAATGCCTTGCCGACCTTCTTGTCGGTTGCCGCCCAGTTCGCCGCCTGCCGCGCTTCGTCCTCGATCGACAATCCGATCACCAGCAGCTGCTGCGGCAATTTCAATTCGCCCTCGGTTGGCAACTCCGGCTGCGTGAGCGCAATGGTGGGCCGGCTGATCGCATTGCCTTGCGCCAGCGCCGTCACGCCGCTGCGCGACAAGGGGCCGACCACGATATCGTGCTGCGCCGCGGCCTCCGCGTATGTCGCGAGAATATCCTGCGGCGCATCGCCGGTTTCGATCACATCGACGGTGACGCCTTCGCGTTCGCGCTCCCAGGCGGCCAGAAAGCCGGCGCGCACCGCCTCGGCGGCCTGCAGCAAAGGCCCGGAGCGCAATGGCAGCAGCAGCGCAATGCGCGCCGGCGGCGTGGTCGAGGGAAATTCAAAGGCGGGCGGAGGAATGGACAAGTCCGTTTGCGCGATTCGCAGCGGAGCGGGTGAGAAGGACGAGACTGGCGAAACTGGTGAAACGGACGAAACGACGGATGACGGCAGCGCGGAGCGCGCACCTGCCGGCGACACGGTTGTATTAGACTGCACTGGCAGGCACAATCCTCCGAGAGCCGCGCCAAGCAGCAACACCTTCGCCAATCGATACCACATCCTCGCCTCCCGATGACCCAACACACCGACAACCCGCTTGCCGCCTTGCCTATCATGCGGGAAGTACCGCAACAGATTTACCCCGAGTCCGCATTATATGTGGTGGCAACACCGATCGGAAACGCGGGCGACATCACGTTGCGTGCCATCAATGTGCTGTCGATCGCGGATGCGATTGCCTGCGAGGACACGCGCAACACGGCGCATCTGCTCACGCGCTACGGTCTCTCCAAGGAACTGATCGCCGCGCATGAACACAACGAACGCGAAGTCGCCACCAGGCTGATCGCGCGCCTGCGCGCGGGACAGCGCATCGCGCTGGTGTCCGACGCCGGCACGCCCGCCGTGTCCGATCCGGGTGCGCGCATCGTCGATGCGGTGCGCGAGGCGGGTCTGCGGGTGCTGCCTCTGCCGGGCGCATCGGCCGCGGTCAGCGCGCTGTCCGCGAGCGGCCTGGTGAACGACCATTTCTACTTTGCCGGCTTCCTGCCGTCCAGGACGAAACAGCGCGAGTCGGCGCTGGCCGCGCTGCGCGGAATGGCGGCGACGCTGGTGTTCTACGAAGCGCCGCACCGCATCACCGAGACCGTCGATGCGATCGCTGCCGCATTCGAGCCGACGCGGCAGATCGTGTTCGCCCGCGAACTGACCAAGCTGTTCGAGGAAATCCATCGCTGCACATTGCAGGACGCTGCCGCGTGGCTGGCGGCGGATGCGCATCGGCAGAAGGGCGAGTACGTGATCCTCGTATCCGGCGCGCCCGTTGCCAATGACGTGGACGATGCGGAAGCGGAGCGCATTCTTGCCATCCTGCTGGAAGAATGCTCGGTGAAACAGGCAGCGGCGCTGGCAGCGCGGATCACGGGGTTGAAGAAGAATGCGCTGTACGAGCGGGCCTTGCAGATGAAGGGGCAATGACCGCACGCCGATCGGCCTTGCCCTTCGCGTTTTGCACCAACTCGCAGAAGCGCGGGACGCTACCGCCCGGACTATCGCTGCACGATCATCGGCTTCGCCGTTCCTGCATTCTGCAATTGCAGTGCCGCGGCGGCCGCTTCGGCGCGCGTGGCGAACGGCCCGCTTTGCAGGCGGTAAAGTGCGCCGGATTCCGCCACTTCGATCGGTGGCATCGCGCTCGACCACATCTGCATCATCCTGACACGCGCAGCCTCTGCATTGGCAGTCTGTCCATACGCACCAAGCTGAATGTAAAAGCCCGGCGCAGCTGACGGGCCTGCGCTGAAGACGGCAGGCTTGATGGCTGCGGTGTCGGGTTGCGGATTCGCATATGCCGCGGCGACGTCTCCGGCATTGCCGTCCTTCGCGGGCGCAGACGCAGCGGGGATGCCATTCTGCCGGTTCGGCGTGCCGATGCCGGACGCCTCCGCCTGCTGACTCCGCCTGTTGCTCGCCATGCGTTCGATTTCCTCCGGCAGCAGGCGCTCGACTTCCAGCTTTCCGCTGCCCTTGCCGAGGTAGCCAAGCTTGAGCGCGGCGGTGTACGACAGGTCAATGATGCGGCCCGAATGGAACGGTCCGCGATCGTTGACGCGCACGATGACCTGCCTGTTGTTGTCGAGGTTGGTCACTCGCGCATAGGACGGAATCGGCAAGGTGGGATGCGCGGCGCTCATCTTGTACATGTCGTACAGCTCGCCGGACGAGGTCTTCTGGCCATGAAACTTCTTGCCGTACCAGCTGCCCACGCCACGCTCCTTGTACGGGCGCTCGTCGGTGATCGGCGTATATCTCTTGCCGAAGACGACGTAAGGGCGGGCCGTGGCTTTCGCATACGGCTCCACACGCGGCTCCGCATCGGGCGTGTCGAGCAGTCCGTCCGGAATGTTGTCGCCGGGGCCGTCATCCTTGTAATAGCCGCCCTTGCCGGAACCGGCCGGCGGGAGCGCCGGAACGCTGGAGGGTTTCTTCGGGATTGAAGCCTGCCGGGGTGGCGGCTCTGAAGGAGGCGAGGACAGCTGGGTGGTGCCGCACGCGGCGAGAATCAGGGGAATTGACAGAGAGGCTAACCATCGCCAATGGTGATCTTGCATGCGCAATCGCATCGCGTGCTCCTTGTGATTATGTTGCGAAATGCGAAACCTCAGGTCACGCCGCATTGCATGAATGTCATGCACGGTTGCGGATTGTCTGTGCTGTTGTTTCCGCTTCTCAACAATTTTATACAGGAGCCCCAGGCATGCAAAAAGAAAATATGCCTTTCGTTACATAAAAAAATCAGCTCTGCACCAGCTTTCTGTGCCGCTGAATGCTCATCAATATCCCGACGCCCAGCCCCAGCGTCACGAACGCGGTGCCGCCGTAACTCATGAGCGGCAGCGGCACGCCGACCACCGGCAGGATACCGCTGACCATGCCCATGTTGACGAAGGCATAAGTAAAGAACATCAGCGACAAGGCACCGGCCAGCAGGCGCGCAAACAGCGTCGGCGCATTCGCCGCGATCAGCAGGCCGCGCCCGATCAGCAGCAGATACAAGGAGCACAGGACGAGATTGCCAATCAGGCCGAACTCTTCGGAAAACACCGCGAAAACGAAGTCCGTGGTCCGCTCGGGAATGAATTGCAGATGGCCTTGCGTGCCGTGCATCCAGCCCTTGCCGGGAATGCCGCCGGAACCGATCGCAATGGTCGACTGGATGATGTGAAAGCCCTTGCCCAGCGGGTCGGCCGTGGGATCGATCAGCGTCATCACGCGTTCGCGCTGATAGTCGTGCATCATCGACCAGCCCACCGGCATCGCGGCGATGCCGGCGAGCGCGAGGCCGATGATCAGCTTCCAGGGCAGGCCGGCAAGGAAAATCACATAGAAGCCGGACGCCATCACCAAGGTTGCCGTTCCCAGATCCGGCTGCCGCATGATCAGAACGACGGGAATAATGAGCAGCACGCCGGCCACCAGGAATTCCGGCCAGCGGATCATGGTTTCGCGCTTCTGGAAGAACCATGCCAGCATCAGCGGCATCGCGATCTTCATGATTTCGGATGGCTGGATCACGATGCCGATGTTGATCCAGCGCCGCGCGCCCAGCTTGATGATGCCGAACAGCGCAACCCCGACCAGCAGGCCGACCCCCACCACATAGGCCGGCATCGCGAGGCGCATCAGCATCTGCGGCGGCATGCAGGCCGCGATCCACATCATCAGCAGGGACAGCAGTATGTTGCGCAGGTGGTCTTCGAGACGCCCCGGGAAACCGACGCCGGCCGAATACATCGTCACCATGCTGATGCCGAAGATCAGGAGCACGATGAGCGTGAGCGGGCCGTCGAAGATGGTCAGATAGGGCTTGATCATCGGCCACAGGGCGCGCTTCTGGGGCATGGTGTAGGCGGAATTCATCAGTCACCCTCGGTTTCGTAGGTGGTCGCGGTCTTCTCGACCGGCCGCTTGCCAAGCAGGTAGTAGTCCAGCGCCATTCTCGCGATCGGCGCCGCCGCCGCCGCGCCGAAGCCGGCGTTTTCGACGATCACGGCCAGCGCGATGCGCGGCTGGTCGGCCGGGGCGAAGGTGATGTACAGCGAATGGTCGCGATGGCGTTCGGCCATTTTCTTCGCGTCGTATTTTTCGTTCTTGCCGATGCCGATCGCCTGCGCGGTACCGGTCTTGCCGGCCGATACATACCCGGCACCGGCGAATGCGCGCGACGAGGTGCCTTCCTTCACCACGCCCGCCATCGCGTTCTTGATGAAGTCGATGTTTTCCTGCTTGAGGTTGATGCGGAAGCTTTCCTTCGACACCGTCTGTGTCTGTTCCTTGGTGACGCCATCCTCGATGGTTTTCACGAGGTGCGGCTTCATCACCACGCCATTGTTGGCGAGGTTGGACATCGCGTGCGCCAGCTGCAGCGGCGAAAAGGCGTTGTAGCCCTGGCCGATGCCGAGCGATACCGTTTCGCCGGCATACCACTTCTGCTGCTCCGGCCGCTTGTAGTTGTTGCGCTTCCAGCCGGTGGACGGCAGCACGCCGGTGCGCTCGTTCTCCAGATCGATGCCGGTCAGACGGCCGAAGCCGAACGGCTTCATGAAGTCGTGAATCGTGTCCACACCCAGATCGTTGGACAGCACGTAGTAATACGTGTTGCACGATTGCACGATCGACTTGTACATGTCGACCGTGCCGTGTCCGCCCACCTTGTCGTCGCGGAACTTGTGATTGCCGAACCAGAAATGGCCCGGGTCGGAAATCGCCTGCGACGGCGTGCGCTTGCCCAGTTCCAGCGCCGCCAGCGCCATGTACGGTTTGTAGGTGGAGCCGGGCGGATAGGTGCCGATCAGCGGCCGGTTCAGGAGCGGCTTGTCGAGCGAGGTGTTCAGCTCTTCCCAGCTCTGCTGGTCGATGCCCTCGACAAACAGGTTCGGATCGAAGGTCGGCTTGGAGACGTAGGCCAGCACATCGCCGGTGGCGGGCTCGATCGCCACCAGCGCACCGCGCCGGTCGCCGAAGGCTTCCTCGACGATCTTCTGCAGTTCGATGTCGATCGACAGGGTCAGATTGTGGCCCGGGATGGCCGGCGTGCGCGACAAGGTGCGCACCGCGCGCCCGCCGGCGGTCACTTCGACTTCCTCGTAGCCGGTCTTGCCGTGCAACATGCTTTCGTACTTCTTCTCCAACCCTTCCTTGCCGATGTAATCGGTGCCGGCATAGTTGGCGGCATCCTCCATCTCCTCGATCTTTTTCGCGTCGCGCTGGCTGATGCGGCCGATGTAGCCGATCACGTGGGATGCCGTTTCGCCGAGCGGATACTGGCGGAACAGGCGCGCCTGGATCTCCACGCCCGGGAAGCGGTAACGCTGCGCGGTGAAGCGCGCCACTTCCTCGTCGGAGAGGCGCGTGCGGATCGGCACGCTTTCGAAGTTTTTCGCCTCTTCCAGCAGACGGCGGAAACGCCGCCGGTCCCGGGGCTGAATATCGACCAGCGCAGACAGCTCGCCGATCACATCATCCAGCGAAGCATTGATCTTGGACGGCGTGATCTCCAGCGTGTAGGCTGAATAGTTGCGCGCCAGCACGACGCCGTTGCGGTCGAGGATCAGCCCCCGGTTCGGCACCACGGGCACCACCGAAATGCGGTTATCCTCCGCCTGCGCCGCGTAATCCTGATGCCTGACAACCTGCAGCCATACAAAACGGGTCACCAGCAAACCGAAGCACACCAGCACGAACACACCCACCACCGACAGGCGCATGCGGAAGAAGTGCAGTTCGCGTTCCGTGTTCTTGAATTCAGTCATTCGTTCACAGGATGTGGCAGCGGACCGGTAATGAGGTCCGCGTGGATGACAAGGCCGGGTTCATCGGGGGCAATCGGGCTACAGCGGACGGTTGTCGTCCCGGTTCACCGCGCGGCGCTGCGGCGCCAGCAGGATCCATGTCACGACCGGCCACAGGGCAGCGGTGGTCAGGCTCTCCGAGAAGTAGAGCCAGCCGGGAAAATGCCCGCTCACCAGCACCCGGATCACGAGCTGCACCGACTGCATCATCAAGATCAGCGGCAGCACGTGCAGCGCCTGCGTCGGTATCCTGAACCACAGCACGCGGCGGTGAATCATGATCGCGAAATAGGACAGCAGCGTGTAGGACAGCGCGTTCTCGCCAAGCAGCGTGGCGTCATGCACGTCCATCAGCAAGCCCATCACGAAGGCGATGCCGATGCCGACCTTGCGCGGTTGATGGACGCTCCAGAAAATCAGCACCAGCGCGACGAAATCCGGCACGCCGACCGCATGCCCCCACGGCAGCAGATTCAGGAGAAAGGCCGTCACCAGGCTGACCATGATGAACAGCGGATTGACCGGCAGGAGAATGTAGTGCGGGCGATTCATGGCGTGGGCACCTCCTTGACCGCAGCGGAAGTTGCTGGAGTTGCAGGTGCGGCAGGCTTGGGTGCGGCGGCAGTCTTGTCCTTCGCCGCATTAGCCGTGGGGCTCGCGGCGGTCGATACCGGCTTGACGGGTTCCTTGACCGCTTCCTTCGCCGGCTCCTTTGCCGCCGCCTTCACGGTTTCTTTCGGCGCTTCCTTCGGCACTTCCCTGGCCGGATCCTTCGCGGCATCCTTGGGCGCGTCCTTCGGAGTCTCTGCCGGGGCTTCCTTGCCGCCGTCCTTCATGGCCGCGACGGCCTTCTTGCCCGCCCTGTCCTTCTTGGCGGCTTCTTCCGGCGCGGGACGCGCCGGGAAATTGGATTCCGTCAGCAGGATCAGCAACTGGCGATTGCGGTCGATCCCCGCCAGCGGCTGGCACACGATGCGCGCGAATGCGTCCGACGACTTGCGCTCGACCTGCACGACCTTGGCCACCGACAGGCCGGCCGGGTACACGCCATCGATGCCGGAGGTAACGAGCACGTCGCCGGTCTGGATGTCGGCATTGACCGGCATGAAGCGCAGATCGAGCGAGCCGGAATGCCCCTGGCCGTAGACGATGCTGCGCAAGCCGCTGCGCACGACCTGCACCGGGATCGCCTGATCCTTGTCAGTCAGCAGCGTCACTTCGGAAGTAAAGGTAAACACGCGCGTGACCTGGCCGACCACGCCGACGTCATCGATCACCGGCTGCCCCGGCGCGACGCCGTGCTTGGAGCCGCGATCCAGCACGATCTTGCGAGTGAAGGCATCGCGCGCGTCGTACAGGATTTCGCTCAGGACCGACTTGACCGGCACGCGCTCATTGGCGGCGAGCAGTTTGCGCAGCTGCGCATTTTCAGCCGACAGCTGCTGCGCCTGCTGCAATACCTGGGCATTGGCGACCTTCTCCTGCGTGAGGGCGCGGTTTTCCCGCTGCATTGCGGAGAGCGAGGAGAAATAGTCGCCGACCATGTAGGCCGCATCACGCGGCAGCAGGGCGACGACTTGCAAGGGATACAGCGCCGTGCCGACGAACTGGCGGATCATGCCGAGCGAGCGCAGGTGCGCATCCGCCAGCAGCAATCCGATTGCGATCAATGCGAAGATCACCACCTTGGCACGCGCGGATGCGCCTTGCTTGAAGAGTGGCGGCGGACTGTATTCCATCACGGTTTGTCAACGGGTCGGGACGAGTGGCAGGGCCGCCACTTCGGCGCCTTGTGGGCGGTGTCGCAAGGCGCCTTGTGATGCATGTGCGGCTTATTCGTAGGAGAAGATCGAACCGAGCTTGTCCATCCGCTCGAGTGCCATGCCGGAGCCGCGCACCACGCAGGTCAGCGGATCTTCGGCGACGATCACCGGCAGGCCGGTTTCTTCCATCAGCAGACGGTCGAGGTCGCGCAAGAGCGCGCCGCCGCCGGTCAGCATCATGCCCTTTTCGGCGATGTCGGCGCCCAGCTCCGGCGGAGTCTGTTCCAGCGCGTTCTTGACGGCGGAGACGATGTTGTTGAGCGGGTCGGTCAATGCCTCGAGAATCTCGTTGCTGGAGATGGTGAAGGAGCGCGGGATGCCTTCCGACAGGTTGCGGCCCTTGACTTCCATTTCCTTGACTTCGGAGCCGGGGAAGGCGGAGCCGATTTCCTTCTTGATCGCTTCGGCGGTCTGTTCGCCGATCAGCATGCCGTAGTTGCGGCGGATGTAATTGACGATCGCTTCGTCGAACTTGTCGCCGCCGACGCGCACCGAGCCCTTGTAGACCATGCCGCCCAGCGAGATGATGCCGACTTCGGTGGTGCCGCCGCCGATGTCGACCACCATCGAGCCGGTCGCGTCCGCCACCGGCAGGCCGGCGCCGATCGCGGCGGCCATCGGTTCTTCGATCAGGTACACCTGCGACGCGCCCGCGCCGAGTGCCGATTCACGGATCGCGCGACGTTCGACCTGGGTCGAGCCGCAGGGAACGCAGATGATGATGCGCGGCGACGGCTTGAACAGCTTGGAGTCGTGCACCATGCGGATGAATTGCTTGAGCATTTGCTCGGTGACGGTGAAGTCGGCGATCACGCCGTCCTTCATCGGACGAATCGCTTCGATGTTGCCCGGCACCTTGCCCAGCATCTGCTTGGCTTCCTTGCCGACTGCCTGGATCGTCTTCTTGCCGTTCGGGCCGCCTTGCTGACGGATCGCAACCACCGATGGCTCATCCAGCACGATACCGTTGCCGCGAACGTAGATCAGCGTGTTGGCCGTGCCCAAATCAATCGCCAGATCATTCGAAAAATAACTGCGTAAGAATCCAAACATGTATTGTCCTGATGCGCAACGATGGGGCGCGAAACGTTAAGGTTGATGGCTGCGCGTTCATATATCTGCCGGCATGACTCTATACCAACGGCAACAAGCGAATCGCTCGACATTCTACCTTATAATTTACGGGAAATTTGCGGCCGGAAACGTCAAAAATACGAGCTGTACACACCGTTTTGACAAGTATTTGCCAGCTTTAAAATACTTCTTGCCTACTCCTTGTTTTTTTAAGAACACTTGCTCAGCGCGGCCTTGCCCGTGCCCTCAAAAATCATGTCCCTGGAACTCTCTGACGTCAAACGTCTTGCCCGTCTCGCCCAGCTCGATCTCAGTGAAGCCGAGGCCGTCAAAACCCTGGATAAACTGAACGGCATTTTTGCTCTCGTCGAGCAAATGCGTGCCATCGACACGTCCGGAGTCGAACCGCTGAATCATCCAATCGCCGCACATCAGAACGACGTGGCGCTGCGCCTGCGCGAGGATGCCGTCACCGAACCGAACCGCCGCGAGGACTACCAGAAGGTCGCACCGGCCACGCAGGACGGCCTGTATCTCGTCCCCAAAGTCATCGAATAATCCTTCGGCAACACTGCCGAAACAGCATGTCATTGCGCCAACCGGCCACCACTCTATGCATACGAAAACCCTTAAAGAACTTTCCGCGCTGCTGCACGCAAAGCAGGTCTCCGCCACCGAATTGGCAAGGCACTATCTCGATCGCATCCAGCAGAGCGACCTGAACGCCTTTACGCACATCGACGCGAGCCTCACGCTGCAACAGGCGGCGATGGCGGACGAACGTCTTGCAAAAAACGACACCACGCCGCTGACCGGTATTCCAATCGCGCACAAGGACATTTTCGTCACGCGCGACTGGCGCTCCACTGCCGGCTCCAGGATGCTGGAAAATTACAGCAGCCCCTTCGACGCGACTGTCGTCGAACAGTTCCGCAACGCAGGCATGGTCACGCTCGGAAAACTGAATTGTGATGAATTTGCCATGGGTTCCTCGAACGAGAACTCTTTCTTTGGGCCGGTCAGGAACCCGTGGGACAAAACGGCGGTACCGGGCGGCTCCTCCGGCGGCTCGGCGGCCGCGATCGCCGCGCGCCTGGCTCCGGCCGCAACAGCAACCGACACCGGCGGCTCGATTCGCCAGCCGGCCTCCTTCTGCGGCGTGACCGGCATCAAGCCGACCTATGGCCGCGTCTCGCGCTTCGGCATGATTGCCTTTGCGTCATCGCTGGACCAGGGCGGCCCGATGGCGCAGACCGCGGAAGATTGCGCGCTGCTGCTCAATGCGATGGCGGGTTACGATCCGCGCGATTCCACCAGCCTGGAGCGCGACAAGGAAGATTTTGGCCGCGACCTGGACAAGAGCTTGCAAGGATTGAAGATCGGCGTGCCTGCCGAATACTTCGGCAAGGGTCTCGCGCCCGATGTCGAGCAGGCCGTGCGCGCGGCGCTCAAGGAGTATGAAAAACTCGGCGCGACGCTGGTCGAGATTTCATTACCGAAGACGGAACTGTCGATCCCGGTCTACTACGTGATCGCGCCGGCGGAAGCCTCGTCCAACCTGTCCCGCTTCGACGGCGTGCGCTACGGCTATCGCGCGAAGGAATACAAGGACCTGTCGGACATGTACTGCAAGACGCGCGCCGAGGGTTTCGGCGACGAGGTCAAGCGCCGCATCCTGGTGGGCGCCTACGTGCTGTCGCACGGCTATTACGACGCCTACTACCTGCAGGCACAGAAAATCCGCCGTCTGATCGCGCAGGATTTCCAGAACGCATTCAAGCAATGCGACGTGATCATGGGACCGGTGGCGCCGACCGTCGCGTGGGATCTCGGCGACAAGACCGACGACCCGGTCGCGAATTATCTGGCCGACATCTTCACGCTCTCGACCAGCCTCGCGGGACTGCCGGGCATGTCGATTCCCTGCGGATTCGGCCAGGGCGAAAAGAATGCGCAGCGTCCGGTCGGGCTGCAAATCATCGGCAACTATTTCGATGAAGCGAAACTGCTGAACGTCGCGCATCAGTTCCAGCGCGCGACCGACTGGCATTCGCGGAAGCCTGCGGGGACATGAAGCCGGCGCCGACACTCGCAGCGCGCGCATGCCTGCTGCTCATGCTGACCGCGAGCGCGGTCGCCTGGGCGCAGCAACTGGAAACGAAGTTTTCCTGCAGCACGACGCGCGACGAGGACGGCGAACGCGTGATCTACGCGGACAATGGCGAGATCCGCATCGAAGGCAATCGCATCGTTGCCTTTCGCTGGGAGTCGGCGCTGTACCGGCCGACGCACGGCTTCGATTGCAGCATCGACGAAGACGACGGCCTGCGGCTCGAGGCGGGCAAGGATGCCGCCAGCGCGAAGTGGCGCATCAGCCTGGCGAATGGACAGCAGGCGCGCGAGCGGCGCGGCTTCAATTTCAGCCGCGGACTCAATTGCAGCATCCGGCTCGAGCGCGAGGGCGACACGCTGAACATCAAGCCGAGCTGTCCGGCCCTGTGCGGATCGCGCGCCAATTTTTCGGAATTGTCGGTAGATATGAAAACCGGCAAATGCCGTCATGAAGAATAAGTGAGGACACTACCATGCAGTGGGAAATCGTAATCGGCCTGGAGACGCACGCGCAGCTCTCCACGCAATCGAAAATTTTCAGCGGCGCATCGACCCGCTTCGGTGCGGAACCCAACACGCAGGCCAGTCCGGTCGATCTGGCCCTGCCCGGCGTTTTGCCGGTGATGAACAAGGGCGCGGTGGAACGCGCGATCCAGTTCGGCCTGGCGGTCGACGCGACAATCGCGCCGCAGTCGATCTTCGCGCGCAAGAACTACTTCTATCCCGACCTGCCGAAGGGCTATCAGATCAGCCAGTACGAGATTCCCGTGGTCCAGGGCGGCAGGGTGTCGTTCGTGCTGGAGAAGGACGGCAAGGCCGAGATGCATTCGGTGCAGCTGACCCGCGCCCACCTGGAAGAAGATGCCGGCAAGTCGCTGCATGAGGATTACCAGGGCATGACCGGCATCGACCTGAATCGCGCCGGCACGCCGCTGCTGGAAATCGTCACCGAGCCCGACATGCGCAGCGCCGCCGAAGCGGTGGCCTACGCCAAGTCGCTGCATTCGCTCGTCATGTGGCTCGGCATCTGCGACGGCAACATGCAGGAAGGCTCGTTCCGCTGCGACGCCAACGTCTCGGTGCGGCCGCTCGGCCAGAAGGAATACGGCACGCGCTGCGAAATCAAGAACCTGAACTCGTTCCGCTTTCTCGAAGAGGCGATCAACTACGAAGTGCGGCGCCAGATCGAGCTGATCGAGGATGGCGGCAAGGTGGTGCAGGAAACGCGCCTGTACGATCCCGACCGCAAGGAAACGCGCTCGATGCGCAGCAAGGAAGATGCGCAGGATTACCGCTACTTCCCCGACCCCGACCTGCCGCCGCTGGTGATCGCGCAGGAATGGATCGAGCGCGTCAAGGCGACGATGCCGGAGCTGCCGGGCGCGATGCGCGAACGCTTCGTGCGCGACTTCGGCCTGACGGAATACGATGCATCGATACTGACGCAATCGAAGGCGATGGCGGCCTACTTCGAAGCCGTGGTGGCGAAGGCCGGCAAGGAGCAGGCGAAGCCTGCCGCCAACTGGCTGATGGGCGACGTGTCGTCGACGCTGAACCGCGAAGGCGTCGATATCGCGGCCGCGCCGGTGAAGGCCGAGCAGCTTGCATTGCTGCTGCAGCGCATTGTGGACGGCACGATTTCCAACAAGATCGCCAAGGAAGTGTTCGCCGCAATGTGGGAAGCGCCGTCGGACAAGCCGTCGCTGGCGGACGACATCATCGAAGCGAAGGGCCTGAAGCAGATTTCCGACAGCGGCGCGCTGGAGAAGATCGTCGACGAGGTACTGGCAGCGAACGCGAAGTCGGTCGAGGAGTTCCGCGCCGGCAAGGAGAAGGCGTTCAACGCACTGATCGGCCAGGCGATGAAGGCGACCAAGGGCAAGGCGAATCCGGCGCAGTTGACCGACTTACTGAAGCAAAAACTGACGGCTTGATCGGCCGCAACACGGCGCCGTGATTGGCGGGAGCCGTCAACATCCCGAACGAAGCCCGCATGTATTGCATGCGGGCTTTTTCTTTTGCTGCCCGGTCGAGACCGCATGCAATGCCGTGCTCATGCGAACCGCCGCATTCGATGCGTCAATTCATCGAGCAGTTGAATCATGCCAAGCCGGTGATGCAAATGGAACTCCGCCGCGCTGCGTTCGTCCGGCTCGATCCGTACCGACAGCACATCCGTGCGCCGCAGGCGGAACACGTCTTCATCGGTAGTGTCGTCGCCGACATAGATGGCACTGCGTGCGCCGCTCGCTTCGATCAGCCGGTTCAGGGCCTCGCCCTTGTTGATGCCGTTCACCGGCAGAAGATTGAACACGAACTTTCCCTCGATGACATGGGCCGACGGCTGCAGGCTGCGGCAGATGTCGGCCAGGCGCGGCTCGAGCGCTTCGCGCTCGCGCGCCAGGCGGTAATGCAGCGATAGCGAACAGCCCTTGTTCTCGACATGGATGCCCGGATCGACGATGCCGTGCTGCCGGAGCGCCAGCGGCAGGCTGCGCTCCCATTGGGCGCATCGCGCTGCGAAGTGGTCGGCCGGAACATCCCGGCCGGGCACGCCCTCCAGACCGTGGTTGCCGACGATGAAGGATGCCGGGAAGTCGAGCCGCGGACGGACGTCGTCGACCGCGCGTCCGGTCACGATCGCAATGGCGGCATGGTCGGCAAGATGCGCGAGTCTTCTTGCCACGGCAGCCGGAACCAGCACGCCATGCGGCTCCCGGGCGATGGGGGCAAGCGTGCCGTCGAAGTCGAAGGCGCACAGCATGCCGGGCCGGACAAGTTCATCGAGGCGCGCGGCGCTGCATTCAAAGAACGGCAGGGACACGTCGGCTCAACCCACGCGGCGCAGCGAGGCCAGGCTGTGCGAACGGATCTTGGTCATCACCCGCTCGCGCTGGCGCAGCCGGGCGGCATCGACCAGCATCCGTCCGGCCCATCGGTACACATTGAAATCCTTGACCAGCGCGCGCATGCTGCGCATCCGCTCCCTTTGCTCGACCCGGGGCATGCTCAGGGCGCGGTACAGGGCGTCGGCACCCTCTTCGATATGGTAGGGATTGACGATGAGCGCTTCGTGCAACTCCCTGGCCGCGCCGGTGAACTGGCTGAGGATGAGCACGCCCTGCTCATCGTTGCGCGCCGCGATGAATTCCTTCGCCACCAGATTCATGCCATCGTGCAGACTCGTCACCAGACAGACATCCGCGGCACAGTAATAGCGCTGCAGCTCGTCCTGGTCGTGGTGCTGCGCCTTGAGAACGATCGGGCGATAACTGCCGTCCTCGAAGCGGCGGTTGATGCGCTGTGCGAGGTTGCGCACGCGCGCTTCGAAATTCTGGTACTCGTCCAGCGACGAACGGCTCGGTGCGGCAATCTGCACGAAGACAAACCGGCCGATCATCTCGGGATGCCGTTCCAGCATTCTCTCGACCGCCTGGAAGCGCTCGATGATGCCCTTGGTGTAATCGAGCCGATCGACGCCGATACCCAGCAAGTGCTCCGCACCCAGCCCGAGTTCCTGCCGGATCGCGATGCGGCAGTCGGCAGCGCTCTCCCCGTCGGTCTGCGCGTCTTCCGGCCATGCAATGGAAATCGGATAGTGCTCGACCTGCGTCAGCTTGCCGCCGTAGGAAATGGTCGAGGCTTCCGACTCGATGCGCGTTTCCAGATAGCGGTCCACGGTTTCGAGAAAGTTCTTGCGATGAAACGGCGTGTGAAAGCCGAGGATGGTGCTACCCAGCAATCCTTCCAGGATCTCTTCGCGCCACGGACAGATGCCGAACGACTCCGGGTTGGGCCAGGGGATGTGCCAGAAGGTGATGATGGTGGCCTTCGGCAAGGCCTCGCGCACCATGCGCGGCAGCAAGGCGAAATGGTAATCCTGCACCAGCACGACCGGATCGTCGGTGCGCGCTTCCTTGATCACGGCATCGGCGAAGCGCTGATTGACCTGCACATACTGGTCCCAGTCGCCGGAGCGGAACACGGGCCGCACATGGGCGATGTGACAGAGCGGCCACAAGCCTTCGTTGGCAAAGCCGTAGTAGTAGCCCTCCTCCTCCTCCTTCGTCAGCCACACGCGGCGCAGGGTATAGCTGGGATTGGCCGGCGGCACCGGCACGCGGTCGTTGCGGTCCACCACGTCGCGGTCGGCCGAGCCGCTGCCATGCGCGATCCACGTGCCGGAACAGGCGCGCATCACGGCTTCGACCGCGGTCACGAGGCCGCTGGCCGGACGCCGCACAGCAATGCCGCCGGACGTCATCTCGTGAATGTACGGCTCGCGATTGGAGACGACGATGACCTGGTCGCCTGCCAGTTCGCTGTGCAGGAGCGTGCGCAGTTTCTCCGGCGTCCACGCCTGCGGCAGGCTGTCCTGCCCCTGCCTTTCCATGTGAAGGTCGCGCAGCATGGAACGCAGGTCGCCGATCACCGGCAGCATTTCCGGCGGTGCCGTCGATTTGGCAGGCTGCAGCATGTCGCCGCTCAGGATGCCTTTGACTCCCCTGATCCAGCCGCGCCAGCTCACATGGGCAATGAACACGGCGATGAAGGAAATCACCACGCCCAGCAGGCCGAACAGCGAGATCACATACTTTTTGGTATCGGCGCTGCGGCGCTCGATAAAGCTCATGTCGTGCACCAGGATCAGCTTGCCGAGATGCTCCGCGTCCTGGCTCACCGGGCTTTCGGCGACATGCACCGCGCCCTGCGGCAGGCGGACCAGCGAGAGATGCTCGCCCTCCTTGAGCGGCATGGTGCGGCAGCCGAGCGACTCCGGATAGGTCACGGTCTGATAGAGCACGCGGCCGCCGGCATCGCAGAATGCCAATGCATACAGACGCTCGTCCTGAATGGCCCGGTCGAACAATTGCGTGATCTTGCGGCGCGCCTTTTGCGGCACATATTCCAGCAGCGGCTGCTCCAGTGCGCGTGCAAGAAACTGCGAGCGGATGTCGAGATCCCTGACGAACCAGCGCAGGGTGAGGCTGTCCATCAGCGGCACGGCGGCATAGGCGAACAGCGCCAGCACCAGTGCCAGCGGCAGCACGAAACGGAGTGAAAGACGGAACGAACGCAGCTGCATGAATCCTGCCTCCTTTCTGCACACTGCACGGAGGCAGCCATGGTCTCGGCATCGGCGTCAGCGCGCCGCGCATTGGATGGGAAAACCATGCCGCATTCGCGGAAGCGCTGCCACAGAGCGCGACCGCCAGCCTGCCGGATGTCCGTGTACTTGTTGCGGTCTGGATCGACATGGCCGCAGGAACATGACGCTCCTGCGGCAGTATCCATGCGATGGCAGAAAAATACCCCCCGGCGAAGGGGGGCCAAAAAGGTCGTGAACGACCTTCCTCTGTTGCGCAACGCAGTTGCTCTTTAACGAGAAGAGGAATGACTTCCTTCCATCCTCTTCTCTCGATGAATCGGCGCTATCGGCAAGCGCGGCGCGGCCGCATTGCTCGCCTCGACCATCGGTCCGCTGCCATTTCCGCAACGGACCGATGTCGGATAGGCAGGGCCGCGTCCATGCAGACGCGTGCGAATGGCAGCTTTCAACTGCTCTTGCCCTGCCCGTGGCCTCGACCGGCGTCTCCTCCATCTCGAGTACCGTCCTGCGCCCGCGTCATCGCGGGCGCATCCGTGTCGTGTTCAACCCGGATCGTGATCTGTGTCGACAGCGATTTTCCGGCGGCAGCCCTTGATGCCAAGCCGAGCCATCGCTATGCATGCCTGGCATACTGCACGACAAGACTTAAGCGAAACTTAAAGAAGGAAAAAAGAGGCAGGAAGCCCCCGCGCACCTCTGCTGCAGGCCGGGGCAGGAGTCATGCGCGGCAGCCGCTAGCCGCTCACCTCGTCCGCCCGGGGCGATGCCGGCTTGTCATCCGCAGCAAAGGCCACCGTGACCGCGAGGCCGCCCAGCGCCGCATCGCCGAACGTCACGCTGGCGTCATGCCGATCGGCGATGGCCTTGACGATTGCCAGTCCCAGGCCGCTGCCGCTCGGGCTGGTCCCCGGCACGCGATAGAAGCGGTCGAACACGCGGCTGCGGTTTTCATCCGGGATGCCGGGACCGGAATCCTGAATCGTCAGTGTGATGACGGAATCGTCCATTGCCAGATCGATCCGCACCTGCCCGCCTTCGGGGGCATAGCGCACGGCATTGTCGAGCAGATTGCGCGTCATGATCCGCAGGCTGTCCGCATCTCCGCGCAGACTTGCCGCTTCGAAGATGCCATGGCGCAGCGTGACGGCCCGGGCTGATGCGAAGGAAGCGACATCGCCCACCGCCTGTTCGACGCAGTCCGTCAGGGAGATCGTTTCCGGCGCCGCCGGCTGCGACAGAGGATCCTGCCGCGCCAGCGACAGCAATTGCTGCACGAGCCGCGATGCGCGATCGACGCCGCCGTGCAGGCGCTCGATCGCTTGCGTGCGCAAGGTGTCATCCCTGGCCCGCGCCAGGGTCTGGACCTGCAGCTTCAATGCCGTCAATGGCGAGCGCAGTTCATGCGCGGCATCGGCCACGAACTGCTGCTGCGATTGCAAGGCGTGGGTCATACGTGCAAGCAATGAATTCAACTCCGTGACGAGCAGCGAGACTTCCTGCGGCACGCCCCTGGCCGATACGGGCGCGAGCGAATCGGCATTGCGGTTTGCCAGCTCGTGGCCGATGCGATTGAGCGGCGCCAGCGCGCTGGTCACGACCCACCACGCGACCGCGAACAGCAGCAGCGAAGCGGGCAGGATCGGCCAGACCGAGTTCAATGCGAGGGAGATCGCCCGGTTCCTGCGGCTCTCCATTCTTTGCGCGACCTGTATCACCCGCGTATTGGTATGGAGCGCATAGATGCGCCAGTCGCCATTGGCCAGCGTCACGGTGGAATAGCCGAATACGCCTTGCGAGGGCAGCGTGCGATAGGGACGCGACTGATACACGCGCACGCCGTCATCGGTCCACACCTGGATCACGAAATCGAATGCGCCGGTTTCCCCATCCTGCGACGCGTACCAGTCGGGCGCCTGCATGCCGCTGTCCTTCAGCGCCAATGCCATCTGCTGCATGTGGTAATCGAACAGCGTATCGGCCTTTTGCATCGCGATCCGGAAGGTCGCCGCAAACTGCAGCAGCGCCGCCGCCACGATGGCAATGCCGAGCAACAACAGCAGGCGAATGCGTAGCGAGCGCATCATGTTTTTTCGACCATGTAGCCGAGGCCGCGCACATTGATGATGAATTGCGGCCCGAGTTTCTTGCGCAGGCCGTGGATATGGACTTCGACCGCGTTGCTCTCGACATCGCCGGACCAGCCGTACAGTCGTTCCTCCAATTGCGCCCGCGACAGAATGGCTCCGGGACGGGCGACCAGCGCATCGAGAATCATCCATTCGCGCGCCGACAGCATGACCTGCTGTTGCGCGACGAGGACTTGCCGGGTCGCGGGATTGACCGCGACATCGCCGTTGCGATAGACCGCTTCGGCACCGCCTCGGGCGCGCCGGATCAGCGCGTGCAATCGGGCAACAAGCTCGTCCAGATCGAAGGGCTTGATCAGATAATCATCGGCACCGAGATTCAACCCCTGAATGCGCTGCGCCACGGTGTCGCGGGCGGTGATGACCAGCACCGGAATCGTGTTTCCACGCACACGCAATGCGCGCAGCACTTCCAGCCCATCCTTGTGCGGCAAGCCGAGGTCGAGCAGCAGGGCGTCATGCGCCTGCGTGAGCAGCGCGGCTTCCGCGAGGCCGCCATCCTTGATCCAGTCCACGGCGATGCCCTCCCCTTCCAGCGCGACCTGGATGCTTTCGCCGATCATCGTGTCGTCTTCGACCAGGAGTATTTTCATCTGCGGTGTGGGAGAGACATGCGAGACAGCATCATCCGGTCCGACGCAAACCGTTTCGTCGCAACAAGTCGCGGGCCGGCACAGGGGGTTTTTCCGTCAACTGCCGGCCTCAAGCCACGCCATAGCGCCGCCGGTAGGCATCGACGGCATCCTTGTATTGCGCCAGCTCCGGGTTGGCTCCCGCCGCCGAAATATATTCCAGCAAGTCGTTCAGGTTGCCGATCGACACCACCGGCATGCCATAGCTGTTCGTCACTTCCTGCACCGCCGAATGCGCGGACAGCACATCGTCCTTGCCCGAGCGCTCCATGCGGTCGAGTGCGATCAGCACGGCGCAGGGGGTGGCGCCCGCGGCACGGATCATGTCGACCGATTCGCGCACCGAGGTGCCGGCGGAGATCACGTCATCGATGATGACGACCCTGCCCTGCAGCTTCGCGCCGACGATGGTGCCGCCCTCGCCGTGATCCTTGGCTTCCTTGCGGTTGTAGGCGAAGGGCACGTTCCGACCCTTCTGCGCCAGCGCGACCGCCGTGGCCGAAGCCAGCGTGATGCCCTTGTAGGCGGGGCCGAACAGCATGTCGAACTCGATGCCGGAATCGATCAGGCTCTGCGCATAGAACTCGGCGAGCTTGCCGAGGTTGACGCCGTCGTTGAACAATCCGGCGTTGAAAAAATACGGCGAAGTGCGGCCCGCCTTGGTGACGAATTCGCCGAAGCGCAACACGCCCGCGCCGACTGAAAATGCAATGAATTCCTGACGTAAATTAGCCAAAATATCCTCGGTCTTTACAAAATTGCCAATGCGTGGCGATGAAAACTCCAAGGCCGCATTGTATTGGATATCGCGAACCGCGCCGCGACCCCCCGCCACAAATCGGGCGACGGATCGGTTATGCTAGCCGCGTCATTTTTTCCTCCCATGCCATGTTGAAAATCATTTCCGCCAATCTCAATGGCATTCGTTCCGCCGCCAAAAAGGGCTTCTTCGATTGGATGGGCAAGCAGTCCCCGCACTTTGTCTGTGTGCAGGAACTGAAAGCACAGGCAACCGACATGACGCCCGAGTTTCTTTCGCCGCATGGCTATCACGGCCACTTTCACTATGCCGAGAAAAAAGGGTATTCCGGCGTCGGCATCTATTCGAAGTACGAGCCGGATGCCGTGCGCATCGGTTTCGGCTGCGAAGAGTTCGATGCAGAAGGCCGCTACGTGCAATGCGACTTCGGCAAGTTGAGCGTGATCTCTCTGTACTGTCCGTCCGGTTCGTCGAGCGATGAACGGCAGCAGGCAAAGTTCCGCTTCATGGAAATATTCCTGCCGCATTTGCAACACCTGCATGCGTGCGGGCAGGAAATCGTCATCTGCGGCGACTGGAATATCGCGCACAAGGAAATCGACCTGAAGAACTGGAAATCGAACCAGAAGAACAGCGGCTTCCTGCCGGAAGAGCGCGCCTGGATGACGCGCCTGTTCAATGACATCGGCTGGGTCGATGTCTACCGCGCCCTGCATCCGGAAACCACGGGCGACGCCTATACCTGGTGGAGCAATCGCGGCCAGGCGTGGGCAAAGAACGTCGGCTGGCGCATCGACTACCACGTGGCGACCCGGGCCCTGGCGCAAACGGCAAGCCGCGCCGGCATCTACAAGGACGAGCGCTTTTCCGACCATGCGCCGCTGTCGATCGACTACGACTTCGCGCTGCATCTGTAATCCCTGCCGCACTGCGGGCCGCTGACATCGGCGGCCCGCATCCTCCCTCCCCCAATTTGTCGCTCAGCAACTTCCTGCAACAGGAGCTTGTCGCTCGTTCATTTGAACGGCTTCCATTTCATGCCAATATTTACTTGCCAAGTATTTTGATGGCTGATCCGACATGGACGATTTTGACCAGACACTGATGACGGTGACGGTGTCGCTCACGCGAGTGGCACGCGGCTACAAATCCGTTGCGGACAAGATGGCGGCCGGTTTCGCGCTGTCGCAGGCCAGCGCGTGGCCGGTCGTCATGATCGGCCGCATGGGCGACGGCGTGCGGCCGGGTGCGCTGGCAGAACGGCTGGGCATCGAGCCCCCTGTCATTGCTGAGCGCGGGGCACCGGCTTGCTGCTTGATGGCACTTGGTGGGCGGCTACTTGATGGGCGCAATGGCTTTCACATTGCTTTGATACGGCGGCAGTGCCGCAAGCCTTGTCGCTTTGGCTTTCGCATAGAGCGGCATCACGGAAGGCAGATGCTTTTTCATTTCAGCGATGCGGCTTTTGCCTGCGGGGTGCGTCGAGAGCCATTGCGGTGGCGCGCTGTTGTTGACCATGCCCATCTTTTGCCACAGTGCGATGCCGGCACGCGGGTCGTAACCTGCGCGCGCCACCACATCGAGACCGACCAGATCGGCCTCCGTCTCGTCATCGCGCGAGAAGCGCAGCATCGCGAGATTGGCGCCGACGCCCGTGGCGGCGGTGGTCAGGTTCGGATCGATACCCAGCCATGCGGACAGGCCGATGCCGGCCAGCTTCGCACCGGCGCTGGTCAAACCTGATTTCGCCACGCGCTCGCGGCCATGCTCGCGCAAGGCATGCGCAATTTCATGCCCCATCACGATGGCGACTTCATCGTCGGTCAGTTTCAGCGTGCTTAAAATCCCGCTGAAAAACGCGATCTTCCCGCCCGGCATGCAGAAGGCGTTGATGTCCTTTGCATCGATCAGGTTGATTTCCCATTGCCATTGCGCCGCGCGTTCGTTCCAGCGCGTGGCATGTGGAATCACTTTCGCGGCGATCCTGCGCAGGCGCTGAACTTCCGGGTGGCTGTCCGGCAGGAGCGCGCCCTGCTTGTTTGCCTGCTGCTTGATGCTCGTGTATTGCTGCAATGCGGTTGCTTCGAGTTCTGCCTCGGGCACGAGGTTGCGGAGCGGCGACATCTTGTCCACTTTCACGCCGTCCGGACTGGCCTCGTCCTTTGCCTCTACGGCAGGCGTTGCGCAGGCAAGCGCAGTCATCATCAGCAGCGTGAAGGAAAGCAAACGTCTCATGTCCTGCGCTCCTCGGAGGTTGCCAGAATCGACCTGATCCACGGCAGCAGCGCGTAAGCGGGAAACGCCAGCACAAAGGTCAGCAGGAAGTAGTATGCGTAGCCCAGTTCCTGCGCGCCAATGCCGCCTGCCCACCCCGCGATCGAACGGGAAAACGCGAAGATGGACGACAGGATGGCGTACTCGGTGGTGGCGCGCGATTTGTCGACGATCGCCATCAGGAAGGCGAGGAAGGCCGCCGTGCCCAGTCCGCCGGTGAACGATTCGATGGCGCTGGCGCTGTACATCAAGGCCTGATGCGCCAGCGCGATGTCGGTGCCCTGCGCGGCGTGCGGCACGATGAAGGCAGCCACCACATAACCGAGATTCGACAATGCCTGCCACAGCCCGAGCACCCACAGTGCGCGGAAGATGCCGACGCGGTCGGTGTACCAGCCGCCGAGGATGCCGCCCGCAATCGAGAGACCCAGGCCGAGATTGACCGACACCAGGCCGATCTGGGTGTTGGTGAAACCGCTATCGACCCAGAACGGCTTGATCATGAAGCCGATGGAGGAATCCGCCAGCTTGAAAATCAGGATGAAGCCGATGAGCAGGAGCGCATGCTTCTTGTTCAACAAGGACACGATCGCGCCGAACATCGGGCCGCTGGCCGCCGCATTGGAAACGGTTTCGGATTGCCCGCGAATGCCGCGCGTGAACAGCCATGCCGACAACAGGATCAAGCCAACCGGCGCGCCGCCCTTGAACCACCATGCCGATTTGAACGGTTTCAACCACGCGATATCCAGCGCGCCCAGCACCGGCCACAGCAAGCCGGCAATGAACAGAATGAGTGCAACAATCAGCAACGGTTGCTGCGCCAGCGCGGACAATTCACCGCGCAGGCTGGAAGGTGCGTCACGCAATGGCCTTGCCGGTTCTTTCGGCGCCATCAGACTCACGGCGCCGATGAGGAAGAACAGGATCGCGGCAAAGCCGTACGTCGCGGTCCAGCCGAACACGTCCGAGAACCACAGCAATACACCCGCCGCCAGCATCCCGACGCGATAAAAGCCGATCCGGAAACCGTTCGCCAGCCCAAGTTCCCGCTTGTCCAACTGCTCGATGGTGTAGCCGTCGATGGCAATGTCGTTGGTCGCCGACAAGGCGGTGAACGCGCCGATCGCAAACCAGACCCACGGACCGAAGCCCGCCTCGCGCGCGCAGACGATCATCACCAGCCCCATGCCGACGTCGGCCGCCGCCATCCAGTAGCGATGCCGCCGGGTGAAATCGATCAGCGGCGCCCACAGGAACTTGAGCGTCCACGACAGGCCCAGCAGACTCAGCAGACCGATCTTGGCGAGTTCGACGCCTTGTTGCCGGAAATAGACGGGAAATAGATCGAAGAACAATCCGAGGGGGAAGCCCTCGGAGAAGTACAACAGGCTGATCCAGAAGAGCTTGGAACGCAGGATTTTCGGTTGGACGATTGCTTGGCTGGCGGAAACACTCATGCGGGAGTTTTTTTACGTAATCGGAACACGGCAAGACTACCACGCCAGTTTGGCAGGAAGGAGACGGGATTGCCATCGCGCAACGCGACGCATTCGAGCACTTCGAGTCCGACCTGGTTGGCAAGTTCCTCGAAATCCTTGATCGTCGCGCAACGCAGGTTGGGCGTGTCATACCATTCATAGGGCAGCGACTTCGAGACCGGCATGCGGCCGCGCAGCAGCGCGATGCGATGCGGCCAGTGGGCGAAGTTGGGAAAGGACACGATCGCTTCGCGCCCGACGCGCGCGATGTCGCGCAGCACGCCCTCGACGTCTTGCAGCATTTGCAAGGCAGACAGGCACAGCACCGTGTCGAACGCGTTGTCCGCGAACATCGACAAACCCGCCTTGATGTCCTGCTGGATGACCGACACGCCGCGTCCAACGCACACCGGGATCTTGGCGTCGTCGATCTCGATGCCGTAACCGATGCAGCGCTTGTCCGATTGCAGATACTCCAGCATCACGCCGTCGCCGCAGCCGAGGTCGAGCACGTTCGAACGCTCGCGCACCCAGTGCGCGATGAAGGCCAGGTCGGCGCGCAGCACGCTCAATTCATGGAAGTTCATGCGCGCACTCCGTTTTCAATGTCGTTCCATACGCGGTCGTAGTAGGCGCGTACCGTATTCATGTAGCGTTCGTCGTCGAGCAGGAAAGCGTCATGCCCGTGCGGCGCGTCGATTTCCGCATACGCCACGTTGCGCTTGTTGGCCACCAGCGCCTGCACGATCTCGCGGCTGCGCTCCGGCGAAAAGCGCCAGTCGGTCGTGAACGACACCAGCAGGAATTTCGCCGCCGTGTTGGCCAGCGTCTTGTTCAGATCACCACCGAATTCCCTGGCCGGATCAAAGTAGTCGAGCGCCTTGGTGATCAGCAGATACGTGTTGGCGTCGAAGTATTCGGAAAACTTGTCGCCCTGATAGCGCAGATAGGATTCGATCTCGAAGTCGATGCCATAGTTGAATTGATAACCGCCGTTGCGCAGTTCGCGGCCGAATTTTTCCGCCATGCTGTCGTCGGACAGGTAGGTGATGTGGCCGACCATGCGCGCCACGCGCAGACCGTTCTTCGGCACCACGCCATGCGCGTAGTAGTCGCCGCCATGAAAATCCGGATCGGTCAGGATCGCCTGCCGCGCCACGTCGTTGAAGGCGATGTTCTGCGCCGACAGCTTCGGCGTCGAGGCGATCACCACGCAGTGCCGCAGTCGCTCGGGAAACTGGATGCTCCACGACAGCGCCTGCATGCCGCCGAGCGAGCCGCCCATGACCGCCGCGAACTGATCGATGCCCAGCGCATCCGCCAGCCGCGCCTGCGCCCGCACCCAGTCCTCCACCGTGACCACCGGGAAATTCGCGCCGTACGGCCTGCCTGTCGCCGGGTTGCCATGCATCGGCCCGGTCGAGCCGAAACAGGAACCGAGATTGTTCACGCCGATGACGAAGAAGCGATCGGTGTCGAGCGGCTTGCCCGGCCCCACCATGTTGTCCCACCAGCCGATGTTCTTGCTGCCCGCCTCGCCCTCGTACATGCCGGCGACGTGATGCGAGGCATTCAGCGCGTGGCACACCAGCACCGCGTTGGAGCGGTCGGCGTTCAGCGTGCCGTAGGTTTCATAGACGAGGGTGTAATCCGACAGCGACGCGCCGCTTTGCAGCGGCAGCGGTTCGGAGAAATGCATCGATTGTGGTGAAACGATTCCGAGAGATGACATGGTATTTTTGGCAAATCGAGGAAGGCCGCCCTTCCGCGAAAATTCTTCTCCGAAAACAAAAAAGCCCGAAAGCTGGCTGCTTGTCGGGCTAAATTCTGGGCTCATGTGCAAGCGCTTTAGCCGTATTTATAGAGCGCCCGCAAGCTGATTATCAAATCGGCGCAACCTCGTAAGAATAACCAATGGGGGGCAGGGCGTCAAACGGGGGCAAGACCGGGAGTGCATTAGCAGTGCAAAATGGCTGAGTACAGAACACCCGAACGCAGACAAGCAGTATCAACAGTCATCGCCGAATCGGAAAGTTCTGAATCATTCCCGGTTCCATATACACTTTGGTCCGAAATCAATTTTTCGGTCAGGTCTTAATTCCGATGGTTCACTGTGAACCATGCTTTACCTTTTACATAATTCAACCTAAACAACTGTTGAAATTCATATGAAGATGCTGCGTACATTTGCAATTCTTTTAGCATGCCTGACTATTAATGCATGCACTACCGTCAACACCCCTCCTGGTAAATTTGCTCTCTCAGAGTATGAAGGTAACCAGCTGCAAAAGGTATCTTTACAATATGTGTCGCTAACGAAGAATGACTTTAAAGACGAAGCGGTCCGGTCATTTCTTTCATCGAAAGAGTTTGATACTTTTGGTGAACATCTAATTCCCGTCGTATCTTCGAAACTCGCTGAACGTGGTATCGATGTGTTGTCACAACAGATCGAAACGATTTCCACCCCCGATCAAAGCATCTCATCCTCTGCGACACCCAATAAGAAACGCGCCAAAGCAGACCCACCAATGATAGTGTCGATATTGGTTCCCAATCTGAATTGGACCGGGCCGCAAATATTGAGAATACACGCGAAAAGCGCTGGGACATTTCGGAATCAGGGCAAAGGCTTCGTGATTTTTCAGGTATCTCTTTCGGACTCGGTCAATGAAGACAACGGGAAGCCCCTCCGAGTAAATGTTTGGAGTGCCACGATCAGTGTGGACGTGCCAAGCTTTTATAGATTTGACAAAAGCAGAGCTGAATTTTTTGCTGACAGCCTAATTCAAAAGCTCGAAGAAAATCATTTGCTTCACAAAAGGAAATAATCAAGGTGGCTGTAAAGGAATCTGGCGAGCCCGGTAGGGTGGGCACGCAGTGCCCACGCGGACATAATCCACCCTCCGACATCGCCACCACATCGACCTTGCGCCGCGTGGGCACTGCGTGCCCACGCTACGAATTCTGCGAGCTTTGCATCAAGAGCGACTACATCGCCCGCAAACGCTCGACCGCCTCGGCAATCGCGAGATGCTCCAGTGTCCGCAGTATCTTCTTCGTCTGAGGAACGATCGCATCAAGATCGCTGTTGAGGATTTCCTGCTTGACCGACAACAGCTGCGCCGGGTGCATCGAAAATTCGCGCAGGCCCATGCCTAGCAACAAGCGCGTCAGCTTGGTGTCGCCGGCCATTTCGCCGCAGACAGAAACCGGCACGCCGTATTTCGCGCCGATGGAGATGGTGGTGGACAAGAGGTACAGCACGGCCGGATGCAGCGGGTTGTACAGGTGCGCAACCTCATGGTCGGCGCGGTCGATGGCGAGGGTGTACTGGATCAGGTCGTTGGTGCCGATCGACAGGAAATCCATGCGCTTGATGAACAGCGGCAGCGTCAGCGCCGCGGCGGGAATCTCGATCATTGCGCCGACCGGGACCAGCGGATCGAACTTCACATGCGCGTCGCGCAACTGTGTCTTGGCCTGTTCGATCATCGCCAGCGTCTGGTCGATTTCGAAGCCGTGCGCCAGCATCGGCACCAGCAGCTTGACCGGGCCGTAGGCGGAGGCGCGCAGGATCGCGCGCAATTGCTCGAGGAACATCTGCGGTTCGGCGAGGCAGAAGCGGATCGCGCGCAGGCCGAGCGCCGGATTGAGCGCGGTCTGTTCCGCCACGTCGAGCGGCTTGTCGGCGCCGATGTCGAGCGTGCGGATCGTGACCGGGCGGCCTTTCATCGCGAGCACGGCCTTGCGGTAGGACTCGAACTGCTCGTCTTCCGACGGCAGCTTGCTCAGTGAGCCGGTGCGGCCCATGAACAGGTATTCAGAGCGGAACAGGCCGACGCCGGATGCTCCCGCCTCCATCGCAGCAGGGCAATCATCGGGCAATTCGATGTTAGCCAGCAGCGCGATCTCGGTGCCGTCGCGCGTCACGGCCGGCATCTTCTTCAGCCTGGAGAGTTTCTTGCGCTCGCGCATCAAGCGCGCGTGCCGCTCGCGGTATTGCTCCATCACCTTCGGCGACGGATCGACGATCAGCACGCCGGCATCGCCGTCGATGATGAGCCAGTCGTCCTGCTCGATCAGCGCCGAGGCTTTGTACATGCCGACCACTGCCGGGATGTCGAGGCTGCGCGCGACGATGGCGGTATGGGAATTCTGGCCGCCGAGGTCGGTGACGAATCCGCCGAAGGCGCGTTCCTTGAAGCGCAGCATGTCGGCCGGCGAAATGTCATGCGCCACCACGATCATGCGGGCGGCCGCGTCGTCACCGCCATCGGGTTCGGGCAGCGCGGCGGTGCCGGTCAGGACCTTCAGCACGCGCTCGCCGACCTGCTGGATATCCGCCTTGCGCTCGCGCAGGTAGGCGTCCTCGACTTCATCGAACTGCGCCGACAGTTCGTCGATCTGCGTCACCAGCGCCCACTCGGCGTTGTAATAGCGAGTACGAATGATATCGAGCGGCATCTCCGCGATCATCGGATCCGACAGGATCAGCGCATGCACGTCGATGAATGCGCCGAGCTCGGCTGGCGCATCCTTCGGCAGTTCGCGCCAGATGGTCTGCAACTCGCGATGCACGGTTTCGATCGCCTGCTGCAACCGTTCCACCTCCGCTTCGACCTGCTCGTCCGCGATCAGGTAGTGCCGAACGTCGAGCGCCGCCGGCGCAAGCAGATGCGCGCGGCCGATTGCGATGCCGCGCGAAACCGGGATGCCATGTAGCGTAAAGGATGCCATGCGTGCCTGCCTGATGTGTCTGCTTATTTGTCTGCTTGTTTGTCTGCTTGTTTGTCTATTTATTCGCCTTCGCCGAACTTGTTCTGGATCAGCTCGACCAGTGCATCAAAGCACTCTTTCTCGTCGGTGCCGTCCGTCTCGAGCAGGATCGTGGCACCCTTGCCGGCCGCCAGCATCATCACTCCCATGATCGATTTGGCATTGACGCGCCGCTTGTTGCGGGTCATCCAGACTTCGCTCTTGTACTTCGCTGCCATCTGCGTGAATTTTGCGGAGGCCCGTGCATGCAGGCCCAGTTTGTTGATGATTTCGATTTCTTGCTGGATCATTGATGTTCTGGTTGTGGTTGATTCAATTCGGCGAAAGGCGAATGCGGTTGTCGACACGCGTGGCGCCGTTCTGTCCGCCGGCGAGCGCCATTTCCATCACGACGTCGAGCGTGTCGTTGCGGTAGGTGATCGCGCGCAGCAGCATCGGCAGGCTGATGCCGGCAATGATGTCGACGTGGCCCGGCTCGGCCAGGCACAGCGTGCAGTTCGACGGCGTGCCGCCCATCACGTCCGTGATCACCAGCACGCCGCTGCCGTCGTCGAGGCGGGCAATCGCCTCGCGCGCGTTGCGGCTGACTTCATTCGGATCCTGATCCGCCAGCACGTCGATCGCCTCCAGTCGCTCGGGCCGGCTGCGGAAGACATGAGTAGCCGCCTCGATGAAGGCGTTGCCGAGCGGCGCGTGCGTCAGGAGAAGAATACCAACCATGTTCAGGGCATTGGGCGAAATACGGCGTGCTGCAATCGGGCCGTCACACTGCTTGTTCCAGGGCGTCAATGAACATCTGCGCGACATTGAAGCCGGTTTGCTGCGTGATCTCCTGGAAGCAGGTCGGGCTGGTGACGTTGATCTCCGTCAAATAATCACCGATGACATCCAATCCTACCAGCAACAAGCCGCGCTTTGAAAGCACCGGCGCAAGCGCCTCGCCGATTTCGCGGTCGCGCGCGGAGAGCGCGCGGGCGACGCCGAGGCCGCCGGCGGCAAGGTTGCCGCGCACTTCGCCGTTTTGCGGAATGCGCGCGAGACAATACGGCACGACCTGTCCGCCGATCAAGAGGATGCGCTTGTCGCCCTCGGCGATTTCCGGAATGAAGCGCTGCACCATGATCGTGTGTCTGCCGTTGCCGGTCAGTGTTTCGATGATGGAGCCGAGATTGAGCCCGTCTTCCTTCACGCGGAAGATGCCGGTGCCGCCCATGCCGTCGAGCGGCTTGAGAATGATGTCCCTGTGCTCGTCGTGGAAGGCGCGCACCCTGGCTGCGTTGCCGGTCACCAGCGTCGGCGCGGTGAATTGCGGGAACTGCGCGATCGCGAGTTTCTCGTTGTGGCTGCGGATCGCCTCCGGCCGGTTGAAGATGCGCGCGCCCTTCGCCTCCGCCCGCTCCAGCAGATACGTGAGGTAGATGTATTCCATGTCGAACGGCGGGTCCTTGCGCACCATCACCGCGTCGAATTCAGTCAGATGCATCGCCAGCGGCGCTTCGGCACGATACCAGTCCTTCGCGTCGCCGGTGAGCGTAATGCGCTTCACATTCGCGACCACCTCGCCGCCATCGAGCGCCATGTCCTTCTGCTCGAACGCGAAAATGGCATGACCGCGCTTCGCGGCCTCCGCCATCATCGCGTAGGTCGAATCCTTGTAGGTCTTGAAGCTGTCGAGCGGGTCGGCGAGGAAGGCGAGTTTCATGGGCACGCGTCAGTGGTCAGTAGACTTCCGGGTTCGGATCGGTTTTTTCGAGTTCGAGCGAGCCCGCCAGCAGGGCCAGCCGCGCCACCACGCCGTACATGTAGAAGCGGTTCGGCGCGGCGGTGCCGGGCTTGGCATGCATGTCGGGCAGCGCGTGCTGCTGCGCGAACGCGAGCGGCACGAAATGCGCGCCGGGCGAATTCAGATTTTCATCGATGCCGCGCTCGGCGTGCACGCGATAGAAGCCGCCGACCACGTAGCGGTCGATCATGTACACGACCGGCTCGGCCACCGCGTCGTTGATGTGCTCGAAGGTGTGCACGCCTTCCTGGATGATGACGTCGGACACTTCGAGGCCTTCCTTCACCACCGACATCTTGTTGCGCTGCTTGCGGTTCAGGTCCTTGACTTCGCTTGCATCCTTGACCGACATGATGCCCATGCCGTAGGTGCCGGCATCGGCCTTGACGATCACGAAAGGCGTTTCCTTGATGCCGTATTCCTTGTACTTCTTGCGGATCTTCGCCAGCACGGCGTCGACGTTGGACGCGAGACAATCCTCGCCTTCGCGTTCCTGGAAGTTGATGCCGCTGCACTTCGCGAAATAGGGATTGAGCATCCATTGATCGACGTCGATCAGTTTGGCGAATTTCTTCACCACTTCGTCATAGGCGGCGAAGTGATTGCTCTTGCGGCGCACGGCCCAGCCCGCATGCAGCGGCGGCAGCAAATTCTGCTCGTGCAGGTTTTCCAGCACCGGCGGAATGCCGGACGACAAGTCGTTGTTCAACAGGACGGTGCACGGATCGAAATTCTTGAGTCCCAGGCGACGACCGTTGTTGATGCGTTCCAGCGGTTCCAGCGTGATGGTGTTGCCGTCCGGCAGATCGATCTGGGTAGGTTCCTTCACGTCGTCCGACAGCGAGCCGAGACGGACATTGAGGCCGGTCTGGCGGAAGATTTGCGTCAGGCGCGCGACATTTTGCAGATAGAAGGTATTGCGCGTGTGGCGCTCGGGAATCAGCAGCAGGTTCTTGGCATCCGGACAGTATTTCTCGATGGCCGCCATCGCCGCCTGCACCGCCAGCGGCAGCATTTCCGGGGACAAATTATTGAAGCCGCCGGGAAACAGATTGGTATCGACGGGCGCCAGCTTGAAGCCGGCATTGCGCAAATCCACCGAGCAATAGAACGGCGGCGTGTGTTCCTGCCACTCCAGCCGGAACCAGCGCTCGATGGCGGGCGTGGCGGCGAGGATTTTCTTTTCGAGGTCGAGAAGCGGCCCGTTCAGGGCCGTGACGAGATGCGGAACCATATAAGCCTTCGGTATGTAGTGCGCAATGAGGCGCAACGTTGGAAGTGATGCCGATTCTAACGGGAATCGCTGTTTCGCGTCGGCAGCACCGTTATAACAATATACAGTTTATGAAGTCCGTCCGATTTCACAAACGACAATCTCGGACGGCGACAGTTTCATGGGAAGGGAACGTGTTTCATGTCAGGGCGCGGCCGCATTTTTCAAACGCAAGGGACGAAAAAAAGCGCCTCTCTCGGAGGCGCTTGCAAAATCCGCTTGAACGGATGAGGAGACTACTGTTGTTGTCGCTCGATCAATAGTGGTAGGCCGATTCGCCGTGGCTGGTGATGTCGAGGCCTTCGCGCTCCTGCTCTTCCGGCACGCGCAGGCCGACGATCAGGTCAACCAGCTTGTAGGCGATGAACGCGACCACGCCGGACCACACGATGGTGGTAAGCACGCCTTGCGCCTGGATCCAGACCTGACCCGCGATCGAATAATCGTCGGCAACCTTGTTGGCAACATAGTCGTAGATGCCGGTGCCGCCGAGCGAAGGCGCGGCAAACACACCCGTCAGCAATGCACCGAGGATGCCACCGACGCCGTGTACACCGAACACGTCGAGCGAATCGTCCGCGCCGAGCATGCGCTTCAGGCCGTTCACGCCCCACAGGCAGACGATGCCGGCCAGCAAGCCGATGGCGAGACCGCCCATCACGCCGACAAAGCCGGCCGCCGGAGTGATCGCCACGAGGCCGGCGACTGCGCCGGAGGCCGCACCCAGCATCGAAGGCTTGCCCTTGCCCATCCATTCGCCGAAGCTCCAGGACAGGGTTGCAGCAGCCGTTGCCAGGATCGTGTTGACGAACGCGAGGGCCGCAGTGCCGCCGGCTTCGAGCGCCGAGCCGGCGTTGAAGCCGAACCAGCCCACCCACAAGAGCGATGCGCCGATCATGGTCATCGTCAGCGAGTGCGGCGCCATCGATTCCTTGCCGTAGCCGACGCGCTTGCCGATCACGAATGCACCGACCAGACCCGCCACCGCGGCATTGATATGCACCACGGTGCCGCCGGCGAAATCGAGCGCGCCCTTGGCGAACAGCCAGCCGGCGGCTGCGGTTGCCTTCTCTGCGGCGGCGGCATCGGTGTAGGCATCCGGGCCGGGCCAGAACCAGACCATGTGCGCCACCGGCAGGTAGCTGAAGGTGAACCACAGACCGATGAACAGCAGCACGGCGGAGAACTTGATGCGCTCGGCGAATGCGCCGACGATCAGGCCGCAGGTGATTGCCGCGAACGTCGCCTGGAACACCACGAACACGAACTCGGGAATCACGACACCCTTGCTGAAGGTAGCCGCCAGCGATTCAGGCGTGATGCCTTTCAGGAACAGGCGATCGAACGAGCCGATGAAGCTGCCGCCCTCGGTGAACGCGAGCGAGTAGCCATAGATGCACCACAGCACGATGATCATCGAGAAGATCACGAACACCTGCATCAGGATCGACAGCATGTTCTTGGAGCGGACCAGGCCGCCGTAGAACAAGGCCAGGCCCGGGATGGTCATCAGGATCACCAGCACGGTGGCGGTCATCATCCACGCGGTGTCGCCCTTGTTGGCGACCGGCGCGGCAGCGGCAGGTGCGGCAGCAGCCGGTGCTGCGGCGGTTGTGGCCGGAGCCGCCGCGGCGGCAGCGGGCGCCGCAGGGGATGCCGCCGGCGCGCCGTTGATGGCCGCCGCCTCGGGTTTGGAGCTTGGCGCATCGACCGCCAGCGCGGACTGCGAGAACCCGACCGCGAACAGCAGCGTGCTCGCGGCGAGGAAGCGTAGCAATTGTTTTTTCATGTTGTGTCTCCGTTAGAGTGCGTCGTTGCCGGTTTCGCCGGTACGGATACGCACGACTTGCTGCAAGTCGAATACGAAAATCTTGCCGTCGCCGATCTTGCCGGTGCGGGCTGCGGTCTCGATCGCCTCGATGGCGCGATCCACGATGGCGTCATCCACCGCCGCTTCGACTTTCGTCTTCGGCAGGAAATCGACGACGTATTCGGCGCCGCGATACAGCTCCGTGTGGCCCTTCTGCCGGCCGAAGCCCTTCACCTCGGTGACGGTGATGCCCTGCACGCCGATTGCCGACAGCGCCTCACGCACTTCGTCCAGCTTGAACGGCTTGATGATTGCGGTAATCAGTTTCATGATGAACCTCTTGCGCTTTAGAAGGTTTTGGAGAGGGACAGCACGGCCGTGGTTTCCCCCAGTTTCCTGGTCGAGCTGCCGTTGGTGGCCTGCCAGTAGTCCTTGTCGGCATCGGTGCCGATCACGGCCAGGCCGAGCGTGGCGAAGCCGAAATCGCGCGCCACGCCGATCTTGTAGTCGGTATAGCTCAACGCGCCGTAACTCTTCACGGTCTGGCGGCCGACATGCAGGTTCAGCGTGGTCTTGTCGGCGATTTCGAAGTTGGCGTTCAGGTCGAGATAGCCGGAGCCTTTCGAATTGCCGCTCGGGTTCAGCGCGGTGAAGGCGTAAAGGCCGGCGGTCGTGTTGTTCAGGCCGAAGAAGTCGGTCACGCCGTAGCTGTACTTGGCCGAGAACCACTTGTAGCCGACGGCGAAATAGATCTCGCCATTGTCGAATTTCTCGCTGGTGCCGGCGACCTTCGCGCCCGGATAGTAGTAGTACAGGAAGCCGACGTCGCCGGTGACATCCTTGACCGGTTCGAACTTGTAGCCGGCGTAGAAGTCCATCTCGATGGAGCCGCCTTGCGGATACTGCACGCCGCTGACGTTGGAGTTCCAGTTGCCGACGTAGAAACCGCTGCTGTGGGCGTAATCGAAGCCGCCCTGGATGGCCGGCTTCTTGAAGGTTTGCGAAATGCCGCGAAAACGATAGTCAGTGACTACCGCCACGTTGCCAGTAAAGGTATGCTCGGGTGCCGGCTGCGCCTGTTGCGCGGAAGCAGTCGAGGCAAATGCCGCAAGTACGGCGGAAGCTAAAATCAGTTTTTTCATCGCGCATCCCTGTTGGTCGTTGGAAGTTGTCGTTGTTGGAAGTGATAGAAATTGATTCCAAGCTACATTTAGCAGAACTCATGCCAGCCGATTCGGGAGCAATTGCGTTATCATTTTTACCACCAACCGGCTTGTGCAAGCCCTGCGCGCATCGATTTTCACTACCGCACCGGCCATCACGCACCGCCGTGGTTCGCACCACAAGAATGCGCACCAAGCAGGTGCAAAACATGCCACTTTTCAAGGATATCCATCATGGACAAGAACAATTTCTTCAACGACATGCAGGCCAAGTTCAACCAGGCGCTGGAAAGCTCGCCCGCCAAGGATCTCGAGAAAAACGTGAAGGCGATGTTGAGCCAGGGGTTTTCGAAACTCGACCTGGTCACGCGCGAGGAATTCGATGTACAGAGCCAGGTGCTCGCCAAGACACGCGCGAAACTGGAGGAACTGGAAGCGCGCGTGGCGGAGCTGGAAGCGCAGTTGAAGAAATGAGCGAGGCGCGTCTGGCCTGACGTGCCAGATGCGTCGCACGCGTCGGCAGCGCCGCCATGCGCGCTTGCATCGCAGCACCGATTCGCGGACTCGAGGAGATCAAGCCATGCGCATGAGCGATGAAGAATATTTTCGAAGCTGCGTCGCCAAGGAGCGGCATCTGGCGCAACTGCTCGGTCACCACAACATCGAAGAGTTCTACGAAAGCGCCGGCACCCTGTGGGACGACAGCAAGGCGCTGCCGCAATGGACGCGCGACTGGAATGCCTGCGCGCACCTGATGATCGAGCACGACATCACGATCGCCTACCACAGGGAGACGGGCGAGGCGCACAGCAGCTCGGCGACCGTGGGGCCGATCGTCGTCCGCTTCGCCGATCATCCGACGAAGGACCAGGCGATCCGATTTGCGATCGTGAAGGCCGTCACGTCGCTGCTGGAACATGCGCATCATCACAAGCATTGCCATGGGCATTGATTGACTGCGCCGACATGCGATCATGCCCCGCATCGCGGGACATCCGAACAACATCAATATCAACAACAACATCAATGAGTCTCGCTGTCTTGAAAAGCCGCGCGCTGGCCGGAATGGACGCGCCCGAAGTCACGGTCGAAGTGCATCTCGCCAACGGCCTTCCCTCCTTCACCATCGTCGGCCTGCCCGAAACCGAGGTCAAGGAATCGAAGGACCGGGTGCGCGCCGCGCTGCAGAATGCGCGCTTCGAGTTTCCCGCGCGCCGCATCACGGTCAATCTGGCGCCGGCCGATCTGCCCAAGGAATCGGGCCGCTTCGATCTGCCGATCGCGCTCGGCATCCTCGCCGCCTCCGGGCAGATGCCTGCCGATGAACTCGGCAAGTATGAATTTGCCGGCGAGCTGTCGCTGTCGGGCGAACTGCGGCCGATCCGGGGCGCGCTGGCGATGACGTATGCGATGCATCGCGCGGGAGATGCCAGCGGCAGGCAGCGCGCATTCATCCTGCCGCGCGCGAATGCGGATGAAGCGGCACTGGTCGCGGACGCGGCGATCCATCCCGCCGATTCGCTGCTGGATGTGTGCGCGCATTTCGCGGCGCTCGGTGGCGATGCGCAGCTGGCGCGTCACACGGCGCAGGCCGAGGCGGCGCGAGCGGCGTATCCCGATTTTTCCGAGGTCAAGGGGCAGGCGCAGGCCAAGCGTGCGCTGGAAGTGGCCGCAGCCGGCGGTCACAGCGTGCTGATGGTCGGTCCGCCCGGCACCGGCAAGTCGATGCTGGCGGCGCGTTTCCCCGGCATCCTGCCGCCGATGACGGATGAGGAGGCGCTGGAATCAGCGGCAGTGCAATCGCTCAACGGCGGCTTTTCGGTGGCGCGCTGGAAGGCGCGGCCGTACCGCGCGCCGCATCACACGGCATCGGGCGTGGCGCTGGTCGGCGGTGGCGGCACGCCGCGTCCGGGCGAGATTTCACTGGCGCATCGCGGCGTGCTGTTTCTCGATGAACTTCCCGAGTTCGACCGGAAAGTGCTGGAAGTGCTGCGCGAACCGCTGGAGTCGGGCCACATCACGATCTCGCGCGCGGCGCGGCAGGCGGACTTCCCGGCGCGCTTCCAGCTGGTGGCTGCCATGAATCCGTGCCCCTGCGGTTTTCTCGGTCATAGTTCCAACAAATGCCGCTGCACGCCGGACAACGTGGCGCGCTACCAGGATCGGATTTCCGGCCCGCTGCTCGACCGCATCGACATGCAGATCCAGGTCGGCGCGCTGCCGCACGAGGATTTGCTGAAGCAGGCCGATGGCGAGCCTTCCAGCGCCATCGCGGCACGCGTGGAACGCACGTTTGCGGCGCAGATCGCACGGCAGGGCAAGGGCAATCACGCGCTGTCGACCACGGAAATCGATGCGCACTGCAAACCGGATGCACAAGGCGAGCAATTGCTGCGCACCGCGATGACGCGCCTGAACTGGTCGGCGCGCGCCTACCACCGCGTGCTGAAGGTCGCCCGCACGATTGCCGATCTGGCGGGACAGGCCACGATAGGCCAGCCACATGTCGCCGAGGCGATCCAGTACCGCCGCGCGTTGCGCGAGCAATAGACTCAGGCCGCCTTGCGCGACAACATGGCGACGATTCCGCCGAGGCGGCGCATCGCTTCTTCAATATCCCGGGTGTGGGGGAAGCCGCAACTGATGCGAAGGAAATGATCGAAGCGGCTGGAGTTGGAGAACATGGCGCCGGGCGCGACGAGTATCCCTTCCTGCATCGCTGCCTCGAACACCTTGTCCGATGACAATTTGTTCGGCAGCTCGAGCCATAGCGTAAGGCCGCCATCGGGCATGTTCAACCGCGTGCCGGACGGGAAGGCGGTGGCGATCGCCTCGGCCACGCGCTCGCGCTGTTGCCGCAGTGCGGTGCGCAGACGGCGCAGATGGCGTTCGAAGGCGGGCGAGGCAATGTAATCAGCCGCCGCAAGCTGCGACCATTCCTCGTTGTCGTGCGACTGCGCATACTTGAGCATCGTCACCCGTGCCTGCCAGCGGCCAGCGACCATCCAGCCGAGCCGCATGCCGGGCGCGAGGGTCTTGCTGAGCGATGCGCAATGGATGACGTTGCCGCTGCGGTCCCAGGACTTCACTGCATTGAGCGGCGCGGCGACATCAACGAGGTCGCTATAGCAATCGTCTTCGATCAGCGGGACAGCGCGGCGTTCGCACAGTTGCACCAGGCGCCGCTTGTGCTCGTCGGGCATGATACTTCCCAGCGGATTCTGCAGATGCGGCACCACCACCACCGCCTTGATGTTGTCGTAGGTGCGCATGGCCAGTTCCAGCGCATCGAGCGACAGGCCGGTGGTGGCGCTGGTCGGGATTTCCAGCGCGCGCAGGCCGAGGCTTTCGAGGATCTGCAGCAGGCCGAAATACGCGGGCGACTCGACCGCGATGACATCCCCCGCCTGCGCCACCGCCCGCAGCGCAAGATTGAGTCCTTCGCTGCAGCCATGCGTGACCGTGATGTCGTCCGGCGACAGCACCATGCCGCTTTCCATTGCGCGCCTGGCCAGTACCGTTCTGAAGTGCGCATTGCCGCCGGGCGAAGTGCCGCGCACCAGCATGCCGGGCTCGCGCCGCAACGCGCGGATCGCGGCATTCTTGAGTTCTTCCGCCGGATACAGCTCGGGTGCGGCACGCGCCCCCGACAGATTGACCTTCACCGGATGGCGGCGTCCTTGCGCGATGAATTCCGACACGCGGGCATGGATGCCGACGTATTGCGCCGGATCGGGCGGCCGCGAGACGCTCGGTTCCTCGAGCGGCAGAATGGTCTTGCTCCACGGCCTGCGCACGAAATAGCCGGAGCGCGGGCGTGCCTCGACCCAGCCTTCGCTTTCAAGTTGGCGCAGGGACTGCAGTGCGGTGGACAGGCTGACAGCATGCTTGCGCATAAGGGAACGCACGGACGGCATGCGCTCGCCCTGCGCCAGCGTGCCGGCCTTGATCGCGGCCAGATAGTGGTCTGCCAGCTGCCGGTAGAGAGTTTGCGAATCCATGTCGCATGATCGCTTATTCATGAAGTGCGGAACAGATATAGATGACGGCAAATTGAACCATAACAGATGCGCCGTGCGCCATCTGTTATGGTCCGGTCGATCGCGTCCTGTGCCTGTTGCCTGTGCCGCCCGAGTCCTACCATTTCGTCATGACGATTGATTCATCACGAAAGGGAAGAAACATGCCGCACAGCATTCCTGCATCCACAAGCTTACGCAGCGGACAGTCGCTGCATCTGCATGTCAGCCGCGGTGTTGTCATTGTCGCCATGCGCGGCGATCTGACGATTGCCGCCGCGCCATCATGGCTGGGCGAGCAACTGCTGCAGCAGCGCTTTTTCCTGAACGAGGGTTGCGCGCATCTGATGGCCGACAGCGGCTGGATCGCGATCGCGGCGCACGCCGACGCGGAAGTGGCATTTGCCAGTGAGCATTACCGGCGTCATTCGTTGGCGCAGGTCTTGCGCGCGGTGCTCGCCGCGACCAGACAGCTCGTCGTCAAACGTTTTCTCGAACGAACGTGACACGCTGCCGCACGGACAGCGATAAGGATTTATGATGGCGTGGAGCCGACGCCCTATCACGCACGACGCATGTTCCATCACCCCTCCGAATTCGTCACCTTCAAGTCCAGCCCGCATCTGCCGGGCGTGGAGCTGTATTCGGCGCGGCTGGTGGATCACGCCTTCGCGCCGCACGTGCACGACGGCTATTCACTGGGCGCGATCGAGGCGGGCGTCGAGCGTTTCCGCTACCGGGGCGCGGAACATCTGGCGCCGGCCGGCACGCTGGTGCTGCTCAACCCTGATGAGCTGCACACCGGGCAGGCCGAGGTCGATGCCGGCTGGACCTATCAGATGCTGTACATCGAGCCGGACACGCTGCGCGAGATGACGGGCAGCGAAGCTTTCTTCCCTGACGCGGCAGTGCACGATCCGGCGCTGGCGGCGGCCTATCACGCGACCTTCCGCAAGCTGTGGCACGCGCCGGACGATCTCGCGTTCGTCTCCGGTTTCACGCGGCTGATCGATGCGATGGTGGTGCGCTACGGCCGCAATGCGAAGGCGCTGCAGCAGAAACCAACGCAGGAATCGGCACACCAGATGCGGCGCAAGGCCTCGATGCAGCGCGTGCTCGATTGCATCGAGGCGCAGCTGGACCAGACCCTGAACATCGACATGCTGGCAGCGGAGGCCGGGCTGTCGATGTTCCATTTCGTGCGCGCGTTTTCCGCCGCCTTCCACGTCACGCCGCACCAGTATGTGCAGGCGCGCCGCGCCGCGCGCGCCAAGTCGCTGCTGGCGCAAAAGGCCGCGCCATCGGAAACGGCGCTGGCCGTGGGCCTCACCGACCAGAGCCATCTGAACCGCTGGTTCAAGCGCGCCTACGGCGTCACGCCGGCGCAGTACCAACAGCAAATCGGTACAAGACCGGTCGCCGGCAGGCGCGCATAATCCGTCCCATCGCTCACCCTCGTCTCCGCCATTCCATGCTGATCGGTTTTCTCTGCGCACTTGGCGCGGGCCTGATGTGGGGCCTCGTGTTCGTCGCGCCCCTGATGCTCGCCGACTATCCCGGTGTCGTGCTGTCGTTCGGACGCTATGTCGGCTTCGGCCTGATCGCGCTGGTCCCGGCCTTCTTCGACCGCGAGCGCATTGCAAGGCTGACAAGAGCCGACTGGAGCGCCGCCTTCAAGCTCGCGCTGGTCGGCAACATCCTCTATTACGCCGCGCTGGCGACCGCGATCCAGCTCGCCGACGCGCCCCTGCCGGCGATGCTGATCGGCACGCTGCCGGTGGTCATTTCGATCTGCTCCAACTGGTCGCCCGGCCATCCGTCCGAAGCGGTGGCATGGAAGCGGCTGGCGCCTTCTCTGATCATCATCTTCATGGGCCTGATGCTGGTGAACGCGAGCGAACTGCGGCACCTCGACGGCCGACGGCCGCTGTCCGACTATGCGCTCGGCTGCATCATCACCGTCGGCGCGGTCGCCGCATGGACCTGGTATCCGATCATGAATGCGCGCCACCTCAAGTTGCATCCGCACATCCGTTCCTCGACCTGGGCCACCGCGCAAGGCCTGGCGACGCTGCCGCTGGCCGTGATCGGCTTCATCGGCTACGGCGTGTATGTATATTTTTCCGGCAGCGATTATGCATTTCCGCTCGGCCCGCGCCCGCTGCCCTTCATCGGCCTGATGCTGGTGCTGGGCCTGTGCGCCTCGTGGCTAGGCACCCTGCTGTGGAATCGCGCCAGCCAGCATCTGCCGACTTCGCTGGCGGGCCAGCTGATCGTGTTTGAAACGCTGTCCGCCTTGCTGTACGCCTTCATCCTGCGCGGCAAGATGCCGGACATGCAGATTCTGGTCGGCATCGCACTGCTGTGCATGGGCGTCATGCTGGGGATACGCACCTTCCGCGCCGTTCGCACTGCCTGACGAGGAGCTGCGGGCAGGAACGATGCGCAACCTGATTACGCGCCGCCTGCTACCATTCCGCTCATGCAGAAATCTTCCCTTTCCCCTCTCTTGGGCGCGGCCTGCATCGCCGCCGCGCTCGCATTGTCGGCCTGCAGTCCGACACTCAACTGGCGTCAGGTGCAAGGCAGCAATGCGCCGTACAGCGTGCTGATGCCGGCCAAGCCCGCCTCGTTTTCGCGGCCGGTCAATCTCGACGGCTTGCAGGTGACGATGACCATGACCGCCGCCGAAGTCGATGACGTCAGCTACGCCGTCGGCAGCGCCGAACTCGCGGATGCGTCGCAGGCGCCGCACGCGCTCAATGCGATGAAGACCGCGATGGTGAACAACATCAAGGGCACGATCAGGAAAGAAAAAGTGGGCGGCGTGGCAACCGCGCCCAATGCCATCGACATCGAAGCGGCAAGCGCCGACAACCCGCCGACCGTGCTGTTCGCGCGCTTCACCACGAAGGGCAAATGGGTCTACCAGGCCATCATCCTCGGCCCGGAAAAGTCCGTGACGCCGGAAGCGGTCGACACCTTCTTCAGCTCCTTCAAGGTCAACTGAGGTGCGCCGCCTGACTGGCGCCGCGGCCGTGCGGGTGTATCTGTGCTTCGCCTTCGGCTATCTGCTGTCCTATGCGTTTCGCTCGATCAATGCCGTCATCGCGCCGGCATTGATCGACGACGTGGGTCTGACGAACTCCGGACTCGGCCTGTTGTCGGCCACGTATTTCCTCACCTTTTCCGCCTTGCAACTGCCGCTCGGCATCTGGCTCGACAAGTACGGGCCGCGCAGGACCGAAGCGGCGCTGCTGCTGTTTGCGGCAGCGGGCGCGGCGATCTTCGCGATGAGTTCGACGCTGTCCGGCCTGCTGCTCGGGCGCGCGCTGATCGGAGTCGGCGTGTCGGCCTGCCTGATGGCGTCGTACAAGGCGTACCGACTATGGTTCGCGCCGGAACGGCAAAGCCAGCTGGCGAGCTGGATGCTGGTAGCCGGCACCGCTGGCGCGCTGGCCGCCACGGTGCCGGTCAATGCGGCGCTGCCATGGATAGGCTGGCGCGGCGTGTTCTGGGTGATGAGCGGCATGATCGTGCTGGCGGCCGCCGCGATCCATGTCGTGCTGCGGGATGTGGAAGCCGCATGCGCCACGCCGCACGGACATGCCGTCGCAGGCAATGCGCAAGGCGCGGAACACGGTTACCGGCAGATTTTCGGCAATCCCTATTTCCGCCGCGCCGCCGTGATCGGCTTCATCAGCCACGGCAGCTTCATCGCGCTGCAAACGCTGTGGATCGGACCGTGGATGACGACGGTGCTCGGCATGAGCAAGGAGCGCATGGCGGAAATCCTGTTCGCGTTCAATTTCTGCCTGATGCTGGCGTATCTCGGCGCGTCATGGTGGATGCCGCGCTTCGTTTCGCACGATGGTCGCCATGGCTGGCCGGCCACGCGCGCCATCACGTTCATGCTGCTGGGATCGCTGCTGGTGCAGGCCACGATCCTCTTTCTTGCCACCTCGTGGGCGTGGATGCTGTGGATCGCGTTTGCGTTTTTCATTACCGTCACGACACTCATCCAGTCGAGCGTCAGCCTTTCTTTCCCCTCGGCATTGGCCGGCCGCGCCAACAGCGCCTACAACCTCACGCTCTTCGTCGGCGCATTCGTCGTGCAGTGGGGCATCGGGCTGCTGATCGATGCATTCAAGGCCCGTGGCGCATTGCCCGCCGATGCCATGCGCGCCGCCTTCGCGCTGTGCCTCGCCTGTCAGCTCGCAGCCTTCATCGCCTTTCTGGCGAACCGCGCGCAGCCGCAAAAAACATGACACTTTGGCCAATGGCGAATCCGGGAAGTCGTGCTAAGGTTGATTCATGTTCAACGAATTCCCCGACCTGTGGAGGCTTCATGTTGGTCACATTCAAGTCGAAAGCCGCAGCCGACGTGCTGATGTATGAAGAGCATGCCAAGCGCATCCTCGATCTGCTGCACAAGGACGTCAGCAAGGGCATCCTCACCGCCGCCGAATTGCCCGATGCCATTGCGCGGCTGGAAGCGGAAATTGCCGAAAGCAAAAAACATCCGGAATTGGAAGCCACACAGCGCGATAGCGATACGCGCGACGGCGATGCCGACGACGACAACGAGCAAGAGCGGGCCAAGACCGTCAGCTTTTCCACCCGCGCCTATCCGTTGCTGGAAATGATGCGCGCCGCGCAACGCGACAATCGCGACGTGATGTGGGGCGTTTGATGAGCGGTCCGCGCGACGGGCAGTTGTCCGCCAGCGACGGCACGCGCCTGTTCATCGCCGACTGGCCCGTTGATAACGCGCAAGGCGGCGTCGTGCTGATGCACGGACTCGGCGAGCATTGCGGACGTTATGCGCACATCGCGCGCTTCTTCAACGAATGCGGCTGGTCGGTGCGCAGCTATGACCATCGCGGCCATGGCCGGTCGGAGGGTGCGCGCGGCGACGTGCCGGACGAGGAAACAATCCTGCGCGACGCGCAGCTGGTGGTGGACGATTTTGCGCGGCAGTTCGACGAACCACCGCTGCTGCTCGGTCACAGCATGGGCGGATTGTTCGCGGCGCGCTTCGCCACCGCTGCACTGTCGCCCTTGCGCGGCCTGATCCTGTCCTCGCCCGCGCTGGCCGTGCCGATGTCAGGAATGCAAAAGCTGCTGCTGAAGGCAATGCGCGCGGTCGCGCCGGGATTCGGCATACCGAACGGCTTGCAATTGCGCTATCTGTCGCACGATTCAGCGGTCGTGGCCGCATACGAAAAGGATCCGCTGGTGCATCCGAAGATCAGCGCACGCCTGCTGGGCAGCATGCTGGCAGCCATCGCGTTTGCACATGCCCATGCGGCGACACTTGCCATACCGACATTGATGGTGGTCGCCGATGACGACCGACTCGTCGATCCGGCGGGCAGCCATGCATTCTTTGCACGACTTGCGCCGGGCGTCGGCACCATGCACCGCTATCCCGGCTTCTACCACGAACTCTTCAATGAGCTGGAAGCGCAGCACGTCTTCGACGATGTCCGTCAATGGCTGAACCGCATGGAGAGCGTCGAATCACGGGTGGCATAAGGAAGGCCGCAAGCGGCTACAATTCCGGCATCCCCTTTGTGCAGCACCGCCTGCGGTGCAATGAATCATGAATTTTCTCGGCATTTCCGATTTCGGCCTGTTTTGCGCGGCGGTATTGTTGCTCAACGCCACCCCCGGCCCCGACACCGCCTACATCGTCGGCAGAAGCGTGGCGCAGGGCCGCGCCGCCGGGCTGATGTCGGCACTCGGCATTTCGGTCGGCTGCTGCGTGCATGCCATCGCTTCCGCGCTCGGCCTGAGTGCGATTCTCGCGGCGTCGGCCACCGCCTTCATGGCGATCAAGCTGGCCGGCGGCGCGTATCTGGTGTATCTCGGCATCCGCATGCTGCTGGCGAAACCGGCCGACCTGTCGGCATCGATCGCGGTGCGCGAGGAACGTCCGCTGCGCACGATCTTCTGGCAGGCCGTCGTGACCAATGTGCTCAACCCGAAAGTCATCCTGTTTTTCCTCGCCTTCATTCCGCAATTCGTGCACGGCGATTCGTCGCAGAAGATGCTCGCCTTCCTCGTGCTCGGCATCGTCTTTGCCGTCATCAGCATGTGCTGGAACAGCGGCACCGCATTCCTCGCGGGCACGCTGGCGCGACGCGCAGGCAACAATCCGCAGGCAAAGCTGTGGCTCGAACGCAGCGTCGGCGCAGCCTTCGTCGCGCTCGGCCTGAAACTCGCACTCACCAAGAACTGATTTGTCCACACCTCAATTGAAAACAGATTCGCTCGCCTTCAGCCTGCTCGGCGCAGCGCGCGCGGTCGCCCAGGTGCGCGAAGGCACCGCGCTGCCGCAGGCGCTTGCCACCGTATTCGCGCAAACCCATGCGACGCCGCAGGCACGCGGCGCGATGCAGGACATTGCCTATCGCACCATGCGCCGGCTCGCGCGCGCGGAAGCGCTCGTGTCGCGCCTGACGAGCAAGCCGCCGACGCCGGTCCTGCTGCATGCCTTGCTGTGCTGCGCGTTGGCGCTCGTTTCCGATCCCGAGGACGATGCGGGCGACACGCCCTACGAATCGTTTACCGTGGTCGATCAGGCGGTGAACGCGGCAGCCGCCGAGCGCGCGATCGCGCACGCGAAAGGCATGGTCAACGCCGTCCTGCGCCGCTTCCTGCGCGAGCGCGGCACGCTGTTGCCGCAGGTATTGAGGCAGCCGGAAGTCGAGTGGAACTATCCGGCGTGGTGGATCGATGCGACGCAGGCCGCCTACCCCGCCGACTGGCAATCGATTCTGCGCATCGGCAACGGGGCACCGCCGCTGACCCTGCGCGTGAACCGGCGCAAGACCACGGTGACGGATTACATGAACACCCTGGCGGCGAATCAGCTGAATGCCGCACAGGTCGGCCCCGATGCCGTGCGGCTGATCAGGCCTGTACCGGTTGCGCAAATCCCCGGCTTCGCCGAAGGACTGGCATCGGTGCAGGACGCCGCCGCGCAACTGGCTGCGCCGCTGCTCGACCTGCACGACGGCATGCGCGTGCTCGATGCCTGCGCCGCGCCGGGCGGCAAGAGCGGCCACATTCTCGAATGCGCCGATGTCGATCTGACAGCGCTCGACAGCGATCCGAAGCGGCTCGCCCGTGTCGACGACAATCTGCAGCGCCTGCAACTGGCCGCCACGCTCAAGACAGGCGATGCGGGCCGCACCGGCTGGTGGGACGGCAAGCCCTTCGACCGCATCCTGGCCGACGTGCCCTGCACCGCCTCCGGCATCGTGCGGCGGCATCCCGACATCCGCTGGCTGCGCCGCAGCGACGACGCTGCCAGGCTTGCAACAGTTTCGGCGCGAATTCTCGACAACCTTTGGCAGATGCTTCGGCCCGATGGTAAATTGCTGTTTGTGACCTGCTCCATCTGGCCGCAGGAATCGGAAATGCAGGCTGCCGATTTTGCAACACGCCACCGCGCGACACGGCTGGAGGCGCCCGGACAATTGCTGCCCGCAGCGTCGGCCGAACAGGATCACGACGGCCTGTATTACGCACTGTTTCAAAAGACCGCTGCCTGACGGCATCCTTCAAACTTTTTCGGCGGAACCGGTGGCGCCTCGCCCATCGGTCCGCGCCACAAACGAGTGACGCGCAGACTTCTCCCTCTTGCAATCGGCTGGCTCCTGAGCGCGTTGCTGCTGGCTGCAGCCTTTTCACCATTGCCCGCTCGCGCCGCGGAAGTGGTCGAGATCACGGCGGCGAATATCGAAAGCACGGAAGAAGGCTACCGCCTGGCGACCAAATTTTCCTTCGATCTGACGCGCGGACTGGAGGATGTAATCACGCGCGGCATCCCGCTGTACTTCACGACGGAAGTCGAACTGACACGGCCGCGCTGGTACTGGTTCGATGAAAAGGCGATTTCCGCTTCGCGCACGATCCGCATTTCCTACGACGTGCTGACGCGCCAGTATCACGCCTCCGCCAGCGGACGGCTGCAGCAGAGTTTCGTCACGCTGGAGGATGCCTTGTCGCTGGTCCGGCGGCCGAGCCGCTGGCTGATCGCCGACAAGGGCGCACTGAAGCCGGGCGAGGTCTACAACGTCGCGGTCCGCATGGGGCTGGACGTGGCCCGTCTGCCCAAGCCCTTCCAGGTACACGCCATCAACAGCAGCGACTGGCGCCTTTCCTCCGACTGGAAAACCTTCACCTTCAGGGCGGAATAGTCGTGCCACGGTATCTGCGTTACTTCCTCGTCGTCGGCGGTGCGGTCGTCAGCATCCTGCTGTTCCTGCTGGCATCGGCCTCGGAAAACTCGGCATTGTTCGACAAGCATTATCCCTGGCTGCTCGGCCTGAATGCCCTGATGGCGGTCGCGCTGCTGGCGCTGGTTGTGCTGCTGCTGACGCGCCTGTACCGGCGCCACAAGCGCGGCGAGTTCGGCTCGAAGCTGATGGCGCGACTGGTGCTGCTGTTCGCGCTGATCGGCATCCTGCCGGGCGCGGTGATCTATATCGTGTCGGTGCAGTTCGTGTCGCGCTCGATCGAGTCCTGGTTCAACGTGCGGGTCGAAGCGGCGCTCGAATCCGGCCTGACGCTCGGGCGCACCGCGCTCGACGCCTCGCTGGCCGATCTCCACACCAAGGCGCGCAGCATCGCGCTGGAGCTGTCGGAACTGTCCGAATCGACACTGGTGACGCAACTATCGCGCCTGCGCGACGCCAGCCAGCAGCAGGAAGCGACGATCGTCACGTCCGGTGGACAGGTGGTCGCCACCGTCGGCGGCCGCCTCGCCACACTGGTGCCGGAACTGCCGAGCGCGGCGATGCTGCGTCAGGCGCGCCTGACGCGCGGCTTTTCCGCCATCGAAAGCAACATCGACCTTCCCGAAAGCGCCGCCGATCCGGGCACGGCAAGCGCCGCGTCGGCCAATGCGCAGAACGGCTTGCGCCTGCGTGTGGTGGTCGCAATTCCGACCAGCGGCAGCGGCTTCGCGCTGCAGAACGAATCCTACTATCTGCAATTGATGCAGCCGGTGCCGTCCCATCTGGCGACGAACGCGGAAGCGCTGCGCGCCGCCTACAGCGAATACCAGGAACGATCGCTGGCGCGCACCGGCCTGCGCAAGATCTACATCGTGACGCTGACGCTGACCCTGCTGCTGGCGATCTTCGGCGCGATCGCCGGCGCGTTTCTGATCGCCGGCGATCTCGCCAAGCCGCTGCTGCTGCTGGCCGAAGGCACCAAGGCGGTGGCCGAAGGCAACCTCTCGCCGCGCCCCATCGTCGCCACCTCCGACGAGCTCGGCACGTTGACGCAATCGTTCAACACCATGACGCGCCAGCTAGCCGACGCCCGCGCGTCGGTCGAGAAGAACCGCGCCGAACTGGAGAACGCAAAAGCCTATCTCGAATCGGTGCTGGCCAACATGTCGGCAGGCGTGATGGTGCTCGACAGCCAGTTCCGGCTCGTCACCTGCAACGAGTCGGTCGAACGCATCCTGTCGCGCGAATTCGATCCCTGGATCGGCCAGCCGTTGACCGCGATCGACGGCCTGGAGCCGCTGGCCAATGCGATCACCAAGGCGTTTTCCGAACAAAGCGCCAGCGCGGCGTCAGTCGGCTCCGGCACGAACGCATCGCACTGGCAGCGCCAGATCGAGGTGCCGCGCCGCATCGACGGCGGCGCGGCCGACCAGGACCTCACGCTGCTGGCACGCGGCTCGCATCTGCCGGTGGCGGGAAAGACCGCCTACATCGTTGTGTTCGACGACATTTCGGACGTGATTTCGGCGCAGCGCTCGATCGCATGGGGCGAAGTGGCGCGCCGGCTGGCGCACGAGATCAAGAATCCGCTGACGCCGATCCAGCTCTCCGCCGAGCGTCTGCAGATGAAGCTGGAGGACAAGCTCGCGCCGCAGGACGCCGCCATGCTGAACAAGGGCACGGCCACCATCGTCAACCAGGTGTCGGCGATGAAGCGCATGGTCGACGATTTCCGCGACTATGCGAAGACGCCGCCGGCGGTGCTCTCGCCGCTGAACCTGAATGCGCTGGTCGAGGAAATCCTGCATCTGTACGTCGCCGGCGATGACCGTCATGCCATCCATGCATCGCTGGCACCCGGCCTGCCGCAGGTGATGGGCGACCCCACGCAACTGCGCCAGGTCATACACAATCTGCTGCAGAATGCGCAGGATGCGGTTGCCGAAAGTGCGGGCCGCGCGCCGCGCATCGATGTATTAACCGAGACAATCCGCTTTCAGCACGGAGATGGCAATGATGGCATTGCGGTGCGCCTGACCATCACCGACAATGGACCCGGATTCACGGCGAAGATCATGAACCGCGCATTCGAGCCTTACATCACCACCAAGCCGCGCGGCACAGGCCTCGGACTTGCGATGGTGAAAAAGATCGTCGACGAACATGGCGGCCGTATCGATATTCAAAACCGGCCGGATGGAAATGGTGCCAAAGTGGCAATTTTGCTGTTAAAGTTAGCCGCGCTTTGAAATAATTCGTCACAATTTCCATCGAGTCGCACGGAGTCTTCAAAACTAGAATTACGCACCAATGCACGCGTAGAAGGCAAGGCACACATATGGCAAATATCCTGGTAGTCGATGACGAGATGGGCATCCGCGAGTTGCTCTCCGAAATTCTCGGTGACGAGGGACACGTCGTCAGCGCGGCGGAAAACGCGCAGCAGGCGCGCGAACTGCGCGCGGCCGGCACACCCGATCTCGTCCTGCTCGATATCTGGATGCCGGACACGGACGGCGTGACGCTGCTGAAGGAATGGCAACGCGACGGCCTGCTCACGATGCCTGTCATCATGATGTCCGGTCATGCAACGATCGATACGGCAGTTGAAGCCACGCGCATCGGCGCGCTGAATTTCCTCGAGAAACCGATTGCGCTGCAGAAGCTGTTGAAAGCCGTGCAGCAAGGACTGACGCGCAGCCATGAGGCAATCCGCCCGGCGGTCTACCAGGCACGGCCGCAACCGGTCGCGGCCGAAGAGCCCGCCGCCGTGTCTCAAGCCGCCGCCGCAAGCCCGCTCCTTCCGACCGCAACGGCTCCCTCCGTGCGCACGGAAACCCAGGTTATCGGCCTGTCGTTCGACCTTCCCCTGCGTGAAGCGCGCGATGCATTCGAGCGGGCCTACTTCGAGCACCACCTGGTGCGCGAGGGCGGCAGCATGACGCGCGTCGCCGAAAAAACCGGCCTCGAACGAACCCATCTGTACCGCAAGCTCAAGCAACTCGGCGTCGAACCCGGCAAGCTCGGCAGAAAAACATGATGCAAGCGGCCTGCACCGAAGGAACGACCGGCCGCTAATGCCGCCAGCCACACTCACCACGCTCGTCACCGGCGCGACCGCCGCCGCACGCGAGACAGCGATCGCCGCCGCACTCGATGCAGACACCGATGCAATCCGCGCCACGGCCCTGATACTCGAAGGCCTGCCCGGCGGCGCAAGCCCGCTCGATGCATTCACCGATCCGCTCATTGCACAAGCCGCGCCGCACATTGCGCGCATCGCCCCCGGCTGTCTGTGCTGCACGGGTAACCTCACCATGCGCGTCACGCTCAACCGCATTCTGCGTCGCCCGCCCGCGCGCCTGTATATCAGCCTGGCGACTGCGGGGCATCTCGACAACATCCGCACCTTCCTCTGCCAGCCGCCGTACGACGGATTGCTTGAGCTGACTCAAGATCTTCACGCGTAATACCGTTGATATAGATACATGGTGCCGATGTTCGCATTCCGGACGGAAAGCGCCACACCTCCACTGGCTTGAAACCCTTCGCGCAGGCCCCATTTTTGCATTAGAGAAGATGGATTCTCGGCATTCAATCGGAGCACAAGGAGGCAACATGAACTTGATCTACAACAGCGACCAGTACAGCGTGGTGGAATTCGGCGCGGATGATGATCGCGAAGCCTTGCGCTTTGGCGGTTACGAGATCATGGACAAATCCGGCAAGCGCGAAATCTTCATCGGCGGCGACATGGCACGGTCTTTCCGGGAAGAAGTGGAAAGCCTGATCGCAACAGAACCGACGGTTGAAGAGATCGACGCCTATTTGGGTAAATACGATGCGCTGATGGGCCAGCCGATGACTCTGCACTAACGTCGATTCCCACGCCCTTGCCGCCGAACGCAAGGGCCTTCTGAATTTATTACATGGCCTGCAAGAATCCGACACTTTCCTGATGTGTCAGCTTTGAGAAAACAGATCGGCAGGCGCATTGAACAAATCAGCAACCGCAGCATGCGGTTTGCAATCCCGGCTTGAGCTTGAGCAACACACTGTCGCTCACGCGGTCCGCCACGCTGTGGCATGATGACGGCCGCATCAACACTCCCCAGGCAACAGGCAGTTTGCACATCATGCACGGCAATTCCCGTTCCATTACCAGTGGCCAGAGCGGCATTCACGAGCACCTCGCCGCACTCGTCGCGCGCCATGCCGCCACCGAGTTCCGCAAGCCGATTGCCGACTACAACCGAGCCGCGTTCGATCGATCCATGTCAGCGTGGCGCGCCGCCGGCGAGCTGCCGCTGATCCTCGATGCCGGTTGCGGCGTCGGCTTGTCCAGCTTGAATCTGGCAGCGCAGTTTCCCGACCACTTCGTCATCGGCGTCGACCAATCCGCCGACCGGCTCGCGCGCAACAAGGTGTGGGAGCGGCCATTGCCGTCGAACCTCATCTGCGTGCGCGCCGACCTGGTCGATTACTGGCGCCTGATGCAGGCCGATGGAGTGCGGCCGGCGCGCCATTTCGTGCTCTATCCCAACCCGTGGCCGAAGATCGGCCAACTGGCGCGGCGCTGGCATGGCCATGCCGTATTCCCGACCATCGTGGCGCTCGGCGGCGAACTGGAATGCCGCAGCAACTGGCGAATCTACATTGAAGAATTTGCGATGTCCGTGTCGCAGCTGACCGCGAGCCCGGTGCAATGCGAGCCATATGCGCCGGCCGCGCCGATCACGCCGTTCGAACAGAAATACCTTGCCTCCGGTCACACGTTGTGGCGTTGCCGGTCGCGCCTGCCGGCTCGGGCACCACACTTGCTCTAAGGCCCATCGCACGGAAACCCCGCCGCCGGACAGGCCGCAACACCCGCATTTGACATATCACAAGCACAATTCCCGTTGTTCCGCCCTCCCCAATTTATGGCATTGTGACGCCAAATAAAAGCCAGTAAGCTCAAGACTTGACACTGCCGGACCAACCGGTCCACGACGAGCGCCCCAGCAACGAACAAGTAACGACGCAGACGAATGGCCGTCGCTGCCGCCAGGCACCGAACGCCATTTTCCCGGGATCTCGGCGCGTAACAATAATACGAAGGGGTAACGGGGAATGCTCAACGTCTCAAATTCGGCGCAGACGAACCAGACCGTCATGGTGCTGCGCCCATCCAGCCGCGCAGTCACATCCTGCCAGTACTCGGAAACGCTCAAGAGCCGCGGACTGAACCTGATTGAATGTCCTACCCTGGAAGCCGCCTGGAATGCGATGCATGACGGCTGCCGCGTCGGCCTGCTGATCGTCACGCGCGAAGCAGAACTGTCGCAGCTCGACAAATGCGAACCCTTTGTCAGCAACAATCAGATCGCATGGGTCGGGCTGGTGGCGCAGGAACTGATTGCCACGCCGCGCATGCGCGAATTCATCGGCGAGCATCTGTTCAACTTCATCACCATTCCCGCCGAGCTCGACCACATCATCCTGACGCTGCGCCACGCGTGGGGCATGTCCTTCATGCGCGAGGTGCAGGGCAAGCCGCAGCCCGATCCGCAGGCGGCGGAGGCCGATGCGACGATGGTCGGCAATTCGACGCAGATGCGCCACCTGTTCAGCCAGATCCACAAGGTGGCGCGGACCGACGCCTCGGTCCTCGTCACCGGTCCGTCCGGCACCGGCAAGGAAATTGCTGCGCTGTCGATCCACCGGCAGTCGGCGCGCAGGAATGCGCCTTTCGTCGCCGTCAATTGCGGCGCAATCGCGCCGCAGTTGTTCCAGTCCGAATTGTTCGGCCACGAGAAAGGCGCGTTCACCGGTGCCAATCAGCGCAAGATCGGCCGCATCGAGGCCGCCCAGGGTGGCACGCTGTTTCTCGACGAGATCGGCGACATGCCCTTCGACATGCAGGTCAACCTGCTGCGCTTCCTGCAGCAAAAAACCATCGAACGCGTCGGCGGCACCGAATCGATCGAGATCGACGTGCGGATCATCGCCGCGACCCACATCGATCTGGCCGAGGCAGTCAGGCAAGGACGCTTCCGCGAAGACCTGTATTACCGCATCAACGTGGTTTGCATCGAAATCCCGCAACTCGCCGACCGCGGCCAGGATATCGAGGACATCGCGAGACATTATTTTTCCAGGTTCGCCAGCCTGCACAATCGCAGCCTGCGCGGCTTCTCCAAGGCGGCCATGCATTCGCTGCTTGCGCACCAATGGCCCGGCAATGTGCGCGAACTCGTGAACCGCGTGCAGCGTGCGACGGTGATGGCGGAGGGGCGCTTCATCCAGCCCGAGGATCTCGGCTTCGACCGTCAGATGGCGCAGACCCAGGTGATGTCGCTCGAAGACGCACGCGCGGCTGCCGAGAGCATGGTGATCCGGCGCGCGCTGTCGCAGTCGCGCAACCAGATTTCGCGCGCGGCCGCATTGCTCGGCGTGTCGCGCGTGACGCTGTACCGCCTGATCGACAAGTACAATATTCGCGCGGACGTCATGCCTCCCGCTCCGCCCGAGTTGTTCAATGGCGAGAAGCCGGAACGCGAAGCTTGCAAATAACGCCTCCAAGACTTACGAGTGCGTGCGAGCGATGTGACGCGCATCAAGATCGAAGATCAGGACACGCAGCAGTCTTTCAACCGTCGCCCTCGCGGCTGTCAAAAGTCGCGCCAGCTCCTTCAAAGCCGGGAAGCTGCGCAACCCTCTCATTCAGGAATTGCATGAATAGCCGTGCGCGCAGCGACTGATAGCGACGCGACGGATACAACAAGAACAATTCCTGCGCCGGCGCGCTGTACTTCGGCAACACCTTTACCAGTTGCCCCGAGTCGAGCAGATCCTGCACCAGCCAGGCGGGCGCCATGCCAAGGCCCGCTCCCGCGAGAAAGCTTTCCCGAATCGCCAGCGCATTGTTGACCCGATATCGGCCCTTGGTAAGGAGATCGACCTTGCCTTCCGGACCGTGTAGTTCAATCGCATCGCCATCGGGCAACCACGCAAACCGGATGTACTGATGCTGCGCCAGATCGTGCAGCTGCCCGATCGCGGGACGGCTTTGCAGATAGGCCGGCGACGCGACCAGACAACGTGACGACACGGCGATCTTGCGGGCGACCACGTTCGGCGGCAATGTCGTTCCGAGACGCACGGCAATATCGACGCCCTCTTCCACCAAGTCGATGAAACGGTCGTTGAGAATGAGCTCGATCTCGATGTCCGGATACCGCACCAGGAATTCGAGCACCAGCTTGTTCAACCTGAGCTGTCCCAACGACACGGGCGCATTGACACGCAAAAAGCCGGCGGGCCTCTCAGTCAAGCCGCGCACATCGGCGACCGCTTCGCCGAATTCCTCCAGCACGCGCTTCGCGCGTTCATAAAATCGCTTGCCTTGTTCGGTCGGCGTGAGGCTGGTCGTGCTGCGTTCCAGCAGACGTACGCCCAGCTCTTTTTCCAGCGATGCCATCACTTTGCTGACTGTCGGCTGCGTGGTTTGCTGCTCGCGCGCCACAGCCGAAAGGCTGCCCAACTCGACCGCTCGCACGAAAGTTCGCATGCCTCTGATTGCGTCCATATGATTCCATTTTGGAATAAGTGATCTTCAATTATGCCTTCTACCTCGCAATGTCGGAAGAAGATATCGTGCACGTCATCGCATTCTCGATCAACAAAGGAGACGTACATGAAGCGTTTGAAATTCCCGGCATTGCTGGCATTGGCCAGTCTGTTCCTGACATCCGTGGCGGGAGCCGAGGTGGCGAATGCAGGCAACTGGGTCGGCACCTGGACCGCGAGTCCGCAGCCGGTTTGGGACGCGGGCTTTGCATTACCGACGAACATACCGGTCTCGCTATCGAAGCAGACGATTCGACAGACCGCAGGCGTCAGTCTTGGCGGAAATCGGGTGCGCATCGTGCTGTCCAACGAATACGGCACGCATCCCGTGACCATCGGCGCGGCGCACATCGCGCTTGCCGCCACGACATCGCGCATCGCTGCGGGTTCGGACCGGACGCTGACATTCGGCGGTCAGCACGCGGTCACCATTCCACCGGGCGCGCCAGTCATCAGCGATCCCGTAGACCTCAGCGTGGCGCCGCTCGACAATGTCGCGGTGAGCCTGTATCTGCCCGAGGCAACGCCGCTGTCGACTTTTCACTGGGATGGTTTGCAGACCGCCTGGATCGCAGCGGGGAATCGCGTAGGCGCGCAAGGCTTCGACACAGCGGACAAGGTGGTGGCGCGCCTGTTCCTGAGCGGCATCCTGGTCGATGCGCCATCCGATACCCGCGCAGTCATCGCATTCGGCGACTCCATTACGGACGGGAACAATTCAAGCGTGGATGCGAATCGCCGCTGGCCCGACTATCTTGCGAAGCGGCTGGCAGGCAAACAGGTCGCGGTGCTCAATGCCGGCATTTCAGGCGCGCGCCTGCTGAAAGACGGGATGGGCGTCAATGCGCTGGCCCGCTTCGAACGCGATGTGCTGAGTCAGCCGCATGCAAAGACGGTCATCGTATTGATGGGAATCAATGACATCAGCTGGCCCGGAACTGTCTTTGCGCCACACGATCCCATGCCATCGGCGAACGAGATCATTGCCGGCTACAGGCAATTGATCGCACGCGCCCGTGCGCACAATGTGCGCATCATCGGCGCAACATTGACACCCTTTGAGGGCGCGCTTGAAGGTTCTCCCATCACGCGCTATCACACCACAGACAAGGAGCGCCTGCGGCAGACCATCAACCAATGGATACGCAGCAGCGGCGAATTCGATGCGGTGGTCGATTTCGATGTCGTCACACGGGACCCGAAGCATCCGGCACGACTCCTGCCCGCATTCGATTCCGGCGATCACTTGCACCTGGGCGATGCGGGCAACAAGGCGGTGGCCGATGCGATCGACCTCGATGTGTTGTTCGGACACGATTGAACGACGTTGCATCATGCCTGTCGGCTTGTATGACCTGAATTATTCCGACGAACGGTGCATGCGGAATCGGCTTCGCCATTGCGAAGGGACTGGCAGCGTCAGGCGCCATCGTTGTCCTCAATGGGCGCAGCCCGGCCGCTGTCGACAAGGCGATCGCCGCATTGAAGAACGCCGTGCCGGACGCGACGCTGCGCGGCGTGGCGGCCGACCTGGGAACGGCCGAAGCTTGTGCCGCACTGGCGAAAGCCGAGCCGCATGCAGACATCCTGGTCAACAACATCGGCATCTACGGACCGCAGGATTTCTTTGAAACACCGGACGAGGAATGGACCCGTTTTTTCGACGTGAACGTCATGTCGGGCGTGCGTTTGTCGCGCTCCTATCTGCCCGGCATGATGCGAAAAAACTGGGGACGCGTCGTGTTCCTGTCATCCGAATCGGCGCTGAACATTCCCTCCGACATGATCCATTACGGCTTTACCAAGACGGCGGCTCTGTCGATTTCGCGCGGCCTTGCCAAGCGAGTCGCCGGCACGGGCGTGACGGTGAATGCCGTGCTGCCCGGCCCCACCTTGTCGGAAGGCGTCGAGGCCATGCTGAAGGACACGGCGAACAAGTCGGGGCAATCGATGGCAGCAGCGGGAACCGCCTTCGTGCGCGAACACCGGCCCAGCTCGATCATCGGCCGCATGGCAACGCCGGAGGAAGTCGCGAACATGGTGGTCTACGTCTGCTCCATGCAGGCATCCGCCACTACCGGTGCCGCACTCAGGGTGGATGGCGGCGTGGTCGATACCATCGCATGAGTTGATTTCGCAGCCGTCATGGATTGTCACGGATTATTGTCACGGATTTGCATCCGGCAACTCATGCGCAACCAGCTCTCCGGCGGCCAGGTAGCGCAGCAACTCCGCAAGCCGGCTCGCCGCGTGAAAGGCGGGCCACGGCCGCCCGTGTATCAGGTACAGCATCGTCTTGTAGGTACTCCCTTCGCGCATCGGCAGCGCAGCCAGTGTGCCCTGATCCAGCAAATTGCCGATGCGGTGCGCAGGCAGCCAGGCATAGCCGAGGCGCTGGCACACGGCCTCCACCGCGGTATCGAGACTGTTCACATTCCAGCGCTGCATGTAGTGGATGCCGTCGCCGCCCTCCCTGTCCGGTTCGAGTGAATTCCCGATGCCGATCTGCACCTGCCGCGCGAGATCGGATGTCGTGACGTCACGGCCGAGCTGAAGCAGCGGATGATCCGGATGCGCCACCGCCACATGTTCTATTTCGATCAGCGGTTCGCCGAGGAAGCCGAGTGGAACGCGCGCACCGATCGCCAGATCGACCGCAAGGTCGCGCAACACTTCCTCGGCGCGCGGCATCGCGACTTCGCTCAGGCGCACATGCGTGTCATGTCCGATCTCGGCGAATTCGCGCAGCGCGCGCATCAACAACTGGTTCGGGAAATGATGATCGACCACCAGCCGCACCTCCGATCCCCAGCCCTGCCCGAGATTCCTGGCAAACATCTCCAGTTCGACCGCCTCCTTCAGCACATGGCGCGAACGGTCCAGGAGCGCCCGCCCGGCTGCCGTCAGCTGCGCCTTGCGGCCTTCGATCTGCAACACCGAGATGCCCAGCTGCTCCTGCAGCTTGGCCACGGTATAGCTGACGGCGGACTGGCTCAGATGCAGGTATTTCGCCGCTTCCGCAAAGCCGCCGCAATCGACCACCGCATGCAGGATGCGCCACTGTTTCAGGCTCACATAGAGATTCTGCACATCATGCGGCCTTGACTGGTAAGTCATGTGGCGGCCGGGAGCGGACAGCGACGGCTTCACAAGCTGGCTTTTGGTTTGCTGCATGTTGTTGTCCTCCGTGATCATTGCACCGGCATTGTCGGCCGCACCGCGCAGCAAACCGGCCTGGCCGTCCACTGCATGAAGGAAGTGCTGCTGGCATGACTTCCTCTTCCCGTGCGGCATCCGGCTTGTGGAATGGAATGAGTCATAGCAAGACATGCGCCATCGCGGCAATGCATTGATTTGCTTGATGTTTTTCCGGGACCGATCGAATCTGCTGATGTATCTTGTCCGCCGATGTATCGATCTCGTCGCAATGCATCTGCAACATGCGCATGCAATGTCATGCAATGTCATGCGTTGTATGCGTTGTTCGCCGACACACCGTACCGGGCGGCACATCAATGCCGCATCCCGATACAAAAAACCCGCCACTGACATGCAAAAGCATGCAGTGACGGGAACCGGAGAGAGACATTGTTGGAAGTGCACAGACTTCCGACGCATGCTGCGGAATGGATCGAAGCGCCGTTGCCATCGCCAGCGGCAAGCTGCGCATCGTATGCAGCGGCATGGCATGACCGTTCATGGCAAAAGCCATGCCATCGCCGTAACCCATTGATTCTCCTGCGAGGCGCGCATTGGGAAGGGTGCGCTACGCGATTTCTTGTCCAGCGGTGTGCGAATAGCGATGCATGGCTGCCCTGCATGCAAGAGGGCGTGCATGACGAATTCATGCAGGCATGCCGGCGCTCCCTGAAGAATTGGTAGCGGCGTACGTGCTGTCATCGGACGTATCAAAAACGAACGTTGCAGGACGACAATTCATCATCATCCGCGCTGCACTGCGGCATTGCTTGAGGGTCTGTCATGGGAGCCGCGTGCGTGCGCGGTCGGATTACGGCTGAATTTTTTCCTGCTGTCAGCTTTTTGCCGCAATATTTTCTTTATGGCAGCGTTACTACGCCGTCCGCATTTGTAATGTGTTGGAACAAAAGCGACAGATGAACGCACCCGAATGCGTCGGCTCGGGCAAATACCGGAACGCTCTCATCGCTCGCATGCATCTGCGCGCGAACGCGCATGCCATTGCGGCATGCGATGCATGCACGACGTCATGGCGCGCCGACATGAAAAACGCCGCTTTGAAAGCGGCGTTTTTTGTCATGCAAGTCGGGACCGATCAGTTGCCGCCTGCATGGACTTCGGCATTGCGACTGTTCCTGGCGGCCTGGAGCGCTTCCTGACGCACATCTTCACGCGTTCTGATCGAGGCAACCTGCGGATACTCGACATACCCGCCGGTCCTTGCCAGCTCGTCGCTCTTGTACGCCCGGTCGAGTTCCGCGCGCACATCCGCACGGCTCTTGCCGGATGCCAGCTTCGGTTGCGCGACAAGTTCGGTGTTCTGCAGTGCGGCAACCTGGCCCTGCCGGTAAGCCTGGTCGAGTTCGGCGCGGACTTCGGCGCGGCTCCTGGTCGAGGTGAAGTCGCTATGGTCGACATAGGCATCATTGGCAGCCAAGGCTGAACCGGCGGCGAACAACACGGCAACAGCAGCGACGATTTGTTTCGTATTCATTTTTCTACTCCTGCAAATTAAGTGAATGATTCCGGGCTCGGCGGTTCAGGCAACGTTTACTGCCCGTCGGGTCCTGCCTCGGTGAGTCACTTCCTTGTGCTCATCGATGAAGCACAGTCTATACATTGCGGATTCAGCAAAAAAGACGGATAATAACAATATTCTATTTCATTTTTAGAAACAATAAATCAACACGATGGATCGCCTCCAATCAATGCGGGTATTCGCCAAAGTCGTCGAGCAAGGCAGCTTCGCGCGCGCGGCACAGGCACTGGACATGTCGAATGCGGTGGTTACCCGCCACGTCGCCGACCTGGAAAGCCATCTCAGCACACGGCTCCTGAACCGCACGACGCGCAAGCTGTCGCTGACCGAAACCGGCCACTCCTATCTGGAACGCGTGGTGCAAATCCTGCAGGAAGTGGATGACGCCGAAGCGATCGCATCGTCCCATTCGAAAAAGCCGACCGGCACGCTGCGCATCTATTCCCACCTCGGCTTTGGCCAGCTACACCTGGCGAAGCTGTTGCCGGAATACTCCCGGCTGTATCCCGAGGTACTGCCGGAGGTGACGCTGTCGCATCGGACCGCGGACCTGGTGGAGGATGGTTTCGACGTCGGCATCTTCATCGGCATCCAGAAGTTCGACGCCAGCATGGTGGCGCGTCAGCTGGCGCAAGCCGAAACGATATTGTGCGCGTCGCCCGACTATGTGAAGCGACATGGCACGCCGGGAAAACCGGAGGATATCTCCAGGCATGCATGCCTGAATTTTTCATTCGAACAGTTGCGCCATTCCTGGCCGCTGGCGAGGCCGGACAACAGCGTCATCAACATTCCGATCAACAGTCGACTGGTTTCCAACAACGGCGAGTTGCTGCGTCAATCCGCGCTGGCCGGGATGGGCATCATGATCCGGCCTTCGTTCTCGCTTGACGACGACCTGAGCAGCGGCCGCCTGGTGCGCCTGTTGCCGCACCATCATCTCGGACAGCTATCCGTGACCATGGTCTATCCCAGCCGCCGCCTGCTGTCAGCCAAGGTGCGCAGCTTCGTCGACTTCATGATCGGCAAGTTCCCGCATCCGGAAAGGGATCCGTGGCTCGAACACCCCGCCGGCTCAAGCCTTGCAATCACCCAGGCGAAGTCACGTACGTGATACCGTATCGACACAATCCGTTTTTTCCTACGCGTGGAATCCGCCATGTGCCAGCTACTTGGGATGAACTGCAACGTCCCGACCGACATCGTCTTCAGCTTCACCGGCTTTGCCACCAGGGGCGGCCGCACCGATACACATAACGATGGATGGGGCATCGCGTTTTTCGAAGGTGCCGGCGTGCGCCATTTCGTCGATTACCAGTCCGCCATCGAATCGCCGATCGCCGACCTGATCAAGCGCTGCCCGATCAAGTCCAAGAACGTCATCGCCCATATCCGCAAGGCGACGCAGGGACGGGTCGTTCTGGAAAACTGCCATCCCTTCGTGCGCGAACTGTGGGGCCGCTACTGGGTGTTTGCGCACAACGGCGACCTGAAGGAATTCGCGCCCGTCTTGAACGGCGCGTTCCGCTGCGTCGGCAACACCGACAGCGAACTGGCGTTCTGCTACATCCTGCAGGAACTGCGCCGCCGCTTCGGCGACACACCGCCCGAGTTGCCCGCACTGGCGGCAACGCTGCGCGAATTGACCGGCGAGATTGCGAAACACGGCACCTTCAACATGATGCTGTCGGACGGCACCGCACTGTTCGCACACTGCTCGACCAACCTGCACTACATCGTGCGGCAGTACCCGTTTGCGCAGGCGAAGCTTTCCGATGAAGACATGATGGTGGACTTTTCGGAAGTCACAACGCCCAACGACCGGGTCGCCGTCATCGTCACGCAGCCTTTGACTGACAATGAAACCTGGACGCAGTTTGCGCCGGGCGAATTGAAGGTATTCGTGGAAGGAGCGCCGACGGCGCTCTGATGATTCAAGCAGTATTCAGATGAACCGTGCGCATCCCGCTGCGATGCGCACGTTCTCTCACGACAGATTAGGCGCCAGCCAGCGCTCCACATCTTCCTTGCTCACGCCACGCCGCTCAGCCATGTCGGTAACCTGATCCTCACCGATCTTGCCGACCACGAAGTACTTCGATTCCGGGTGTGCGAGGTAGAAGCCGGACACCGACGCCCCGGGGAACATGGCGAAGGATTCCGTCACCTGCATGCCGATCTCTTCGCATTGCATCAGTTTGAACGCGTCGACCTTGACCGTGTGTTCCGGGCACGCGGGGTAGCCGGACGCCGGACGGATGCCGCTGTAAGCTTCTTTGATCAGCTCGTCGTTGCTCAATGCTTCATCCGGTGCAAAGCCCCACAGATCCTTGCGCACGCGCTCGTGCAAATGCTCGGCGAAGGCTTCGGCCAGGCGATCCGCCAAGGACTTCAGCATGATGCTGCTGTAATCGTCGTGCGCATCTTCGAAGCGTTTTTCATGCTTCTCGATGCCGATGCCGGCGGTGACGGCGAACAGGCCGATGTAATCGACGACGCCGGATGACTTCGGCGCGATGAAGTCCGCCAGACACTGGTTCGGCCGCGCCACGCCATCGATCACCGGCTTGGCCGTTTGCTGGCGCACGCCGTAATAGGTGAACGCCACTTCGCTGCGTGTCTCGTCGGTGTAGATCTCGATATCGTCATCGTTGACACTGTTGGCCGGCAGCAGCGCGACCACGCCGTTGGCCGTCAGCCAGCGGCCATCGATCAGTTTCTTCAGCAGAGCGCGACCTTCTTCGTAGACCTTGCTTGCCTGCTCGCCGACGACCTCGTCCTTCAGGATCGCGGGAAACGGCCCGGCCAAGTCCCAGGTCTGGAAGAACGGACCCCAGTCGATGTACTCCGCCAAGGTGGCGAGATCGTAGTTCTTGAAGACGCGGCGGCCGATGAACTTCGGCTTCACGGGCGCCATCGCACCGGTGAAATCGAGCTTCATCTTGTTCGCACGCGCTTGCGCCAGCGGGATGGTCGGCGCCACCTTCTTGTTCGCATGCTGCTCGCGGATGCGTTCGTAGTCGGTCGCGATTTCTTCGACGTACTGCGCGCGTTGTTCCGGCGTCAGCAGGGATTGCGCCACCGACACCGAGCGCGAAGCGTCCGGCACGTAGATCACCGGCCCTTCGTAGTTCGGCGCGATCTTGACGGCGGTATGCGCGCGGCTGGTGGTCGCGCCACCAATCATGAGCGGAATCTTCAGCATGCGGAAGTGCTCGTCGCGCTGCATCTCCTTCGCGACGTAGGCCATTTCTTCCAGCGAAGGCGTGATCAGGCCGGACAAGCCGATGATGTCGGCGTTCTCCGCCTTCGCTTTCGCGAGGATTTCCGAACATGGCACCATCACGCCCATGTTGATCACTTCGAAGTTGTTGCACTGAAGGACGACCGACACGATGTTCTTGCCGATGTCATGCACGTCGCCCTTGACCGTGGCGATCACGATCTTGCCTTTCGCCTTGCTGGCGATGCCGGTGCGCTGCTCTTCGCGCAGCTTTTCTTCCTCGATGTAGGGAATCAGATGCGCAACAGCCTGCTTCATCACACGCGCCGACTTGACCACCTGCGGCAAGAACATCTTGCCCTGTCCAAACAGGTCGCCGACGACATTCATGCCGTCCATCAGCGGCCCTTCGATCACATGGATCGGACGACCGCCGCTGTTGAGCACTTGCACACGCGCTTCTTCGGTGTCCTCCACGATCCACTGCGTGATGCCGTGCACCAGCGCATGCGCGAGGCGCTTCTCGACCGGAGCATTGCGCCATTCGAGGCTCTGTTCTTCCTTCTTGCCACCGGCTTTCAGCGTGCCGGCAAATTCGATCATGCGCTCGGTCGCATCATCGCGCCGATTGAGAACGACATCTTCGACGCGCTCGCGCAGCTCGGGATCGAGATCGTCATACACGCCGACCATGCCGGCGTTGACGATGCCCATGGTCATGCCGGCCTTGATCGCGTGGTACAAGAAGACAGTGTGGATCGCCTCGCGTGCCGGATCGTTGCCGCGGAAGGAGAAACTGACGTTCGACACGCCACCGCTGATCTTCGCGTGCGGCAGGTTTTCGTGTATCCAGCGCGTGGCGTTGATGAAATCCACCGCGTAGTTGTTGTGTTCCTCGATGCCGGTCGCGACCGCGAAGATGTTCGGGTCGAAGATGATGTCTTCCGGCGGGAAGCCGACTTTCTCCGTCAGCAACTTGTAGGCGCGCTCGCAGATTTCGATCTTGCGGGCGAAGGTATCGGCCTGCCCGGTTTCATCGAAGGCCATCACGATCACTGCCGCGCCGTAGCGGTGGCACAGCGTCGCCTGACGCAGGAATTCTTCCTCGCCTTCCTTCATCGAAATCGAGTTGACGACCGCCTTGCCTTGCACGCATTTCAAGCCCGCTTCAATCACCGACCACTTCGACGAGTCGACCATGATCGGCACGCGCGCGATGTCCGGCTCGGACGCGATCAGGTTCAGGAAGCGCGTCATCGCCGCCACCGAATCCAGCATCGCTTCGTCCATGTTGATGTCGATGATCTGCGCGCCGTTCTCGACCTGCTGCCGTGCGACCGACAGCGCCTCGTCGTATTGCTCGTTCAGGATCATGCGCGCGAACGCCTTCGAGCCGGTGACGTTGGTGCGCTCGCCGACGTTCACGAACAGCGAGCTGTCGTCGATGATGAAAGGCTCCAGGCCCGACAGCTTCATCGTCGGCGTCGATTCGGGAATCCGGCGCGGCGCGATGCTCTTCACGGTGTCAGCAATCGCCTTGATGTGATCCGGCGTCGTGCCGCAGCAGCCGCCGGCGATGTTGACGAAGCCGCTCTCGGCAAAATCCTTCAGTAGCGAGGACGTGACATCCGGCGTTTCATCGAAGCCGGTGTCCGACATCGGGTTGGGCAGACCGGCGTTCGGATAGATGCAGACGAAGGTATCGGCGATCTTCGACAGCTCTTCCGCATAGGGGCGCATCAGGGCCGCGCCGAGTGCGCAATTCAAGCCGACCGTGAGCGGCTTGGCGTGCCGCACCGAATGCCAGAACGCCGGCACGGTCTGGCCCGACAGGATGCGGCCGGATGCATCGGTCACGGTGCCGGAAATCATGATCGGCAAACGCGTGCCGGTTTCCTCGAAGAAGGTGTCGATGGCGAACAGCGCGGCCTTGCAGTTCAAGGTATCGAAGATCGTCTCGACCAGCAGCACGTCGGCGCCGCCCTCGACCAGGGCGCGCGTCTGCTCCAGGTAGGCCGTGACCAGCTGGTCGAAGGTGACGTTGCGCGCGGCGGGATCGTTCACATCGGGCGAGATCGAGGCGGTCTTCGGCGTCGGCCCCAAGGCGCCAGCGACGAAACGCGGCTTGTCCGGCGTCGAGTACTTGTCGCATGCGGCGCGCGCCAGCCTGGCGGATTGCACGTTCATCTCGTACGCCAGGTGCGCCATGTGGTAATCGTCCTGCGCAACGCTGGTGGCGCCGAAAGTATTGGTCTCGATCAGGTCGGCACCGGCGGCAAGATATTGCCCGTGGATTTCGCTGATGATCTGCGGCTGCGTCAGCGTCAGCAATTCATTGTTGCCCTTGACGAACAATTCCTTGCCCAAGGTTGTGGTTGGCGCAAAATCGACGAAGCGCGCGCCGCGATAATCCTCTTCCGTCAGCTTGTATTGCTGGATCATCGTCCCCATCGCACCGTCCAGGATCAGGATGCGTTGGGCGAGCAGGTCGCGCAGGATGGATTCGGTAGAGGAAATGGCGTCGCGTTTCATTTTTGATCTCGAGAAATAAAAAACCCGGCCTGTGCGTATAGCAAGCGGGGCCGGGTCAGTCCATGTCCGCTTTAGCTGTATTTGTGTAAGCGCCCGCAAGCTGGTTTTGACTTGTACAAATCAAATCGGCGCACGCGAAATTATACGTTGAATCAAGGGTTTGCATACGCCAGCGGGGCGCCCGCCAACGTCGAAAAGTAGCGCTAGCCGGCAGGAATGAAGGGGAGCGCACGCAAACTATCAGTCTGTCGAAATAATTAACAATCAGTAGTGATCTGCCTCTTGATCTTGAAGATAAGTGTTTGATTATAAAAAATATTTCTTTTTGGCATATGAATTGCTCAATACGCCTCTGTCCATTTTATTTTTGTCTGAATGGCATCAGCAGCACAAAAAATATTTCCAATTTTCAACGTCTATCATCTCGCAGGAGAAACGCAACATGAAACTCAGAAGCATAGGTTTGGCCACGCTGATGGCAGCAGCCATCGGTTTTGCAGGCGTCGCACAAGCCGGTCCGATCCCGTATCCGAATCCCGGCGTTCAAAACGCCGCGCAGTACACCTTTACCGCGGCAAGCACCGGCGACGTGACCGCCTATTTCTTCGGCTCCACCGCCCAATACAGCAACGAATTAACCTTGTTGATCAATGGCGTGGCAACCGGTATTCAAGGCTTGAACAACTACACCTCCGTGTACGGACAATCACTCGTCCTCGGTCACGCCAATGCCGGCGACACCCTGGTGTTCAAGATGATCAACCTTGCGCCGGGCAATGTCGGCCCGTGGTATTCGGACAAGTCGCTGAATTACGATGGTGTCAATCACGTGTATTCCACCAACTTCGGCGGCGATGCTTACATTCCTGTCGGCACTTTTGTGGCCTTTGAAGATATTCCCCAGGGCGGCGACCTGAACTACAACGACGAAACTTTCGTGTTCTCCAACGTCAACTCGCAAGTACCAGAACCGGCCACCATGTTGCTGACGGCACTCGGCTTGGGCATGTTGGGTCTGCGTACGCGCCGCACCAAATAACGGCTGCTCTCGTCATCCATACACGGAACGCGCCCTTTGGGCGCTTCCGCTCCTCGCTGCTCAAGCCACCTGCCGCAAGGGCCAGCGTTCCTCGTTCAGTTTCAAGGTCAGGCATTTCGCCGAGCCGCCTGCCTTCATGAATTCGCTCAAGCCGGTCTGTCGCACGACGAAACCGCGCAATTGCAACTCCCCGACTAGCGCGTCGGAAGCGCGATTGAGAAACACGTTGCGGCCGCTGTTGACGGCATTGCAAGCGAAATCAAACGCATCCTCATCCGCCACCGCAATGCGCCGCGCCACCGGCACATGGGCCGCAATGCGCGCTTGCGATGCAGCGTCGAAGGCCGCCGGGTAATACATCAGGTAGCCGCCTTCGAGCGGGCAAAAGCACGTATCCAGGTGATAGAAGCGATCATTGACGAGCTGCAGCGGTTCAACCTCGATATCGAGGAATTGCTCCAGCAGCGGCTCGCAGCTTGCATGCGTGCGATGCCCGTGGCCCATCCACAGAAGCGGCCGCTGACGGTCGAGCAGCGCATCGCCCGCGCCTTCGAATGACATCTCGGGTGGCAGGGTCAGCACCTTGAAGCCATGCTCGTCGAACCACCTGGCGAAATGCGGTTCTTCCTTCTGCCGCTCGGGATGACGAAAACGGGACAGCACGAATCGGTCGCCCAGCACCAGTCCGGCGTTTGCGGTGAACACCAGATCCGGCACGCCGGCTGCAGGCGCGATGGTTTCGACGTGTGCAACCTCGCCGATCATCGCGGCCAGTGCGTTCCACTGGGTCGTCGCTGCGTCGCTGCGGCAGCGCGCGATGTTGCCCTCCATCCATGGGTTGATGACGTAGGCCACTTCGAAATGGTGGGGCGCGCACATCAGGAAACGGTCGGCCATGCGTAACTCCTTGATAACAATGCCATCAGACAAAAAAGCTTTCACCAGTACGCCGCCTTGCTTCGGCTGCGGGCAGCAACTCCTCGAAGGTGGCACGTATGACGACCAGTGCCTCGTCCAGTTCCGCTTCCGAGATGATGAGCGGCGGCGCGAAGCGCACAACAGTGTCGTGGGTTTCCTTCGACAGGATGCCTTTGCGCATCAATGCCTCGCAAAAAGCGCGCGCCGACATCCATGCCGGATCAAGCTCCATGCCGATCAACAAACCCTTGCCGCGCACTTCGCGTATCGCCGGATGGCGGATGGCGCGCAATCCCGCAATCAAGCGCGCTCCCGTTTCATGCGCGTGTTCTGACAGGCGCTCTTCCTGCAGCAAGCGCAGCGCCGCCAAGCCGACCGCCGCCGCCAGCGGGTTGCCGCCGAAAGTGCTGCCATGATCGCCCGGCTTGAAGACGCGCATCACTTCCTCGCGCGCGAGGAATGCCGACACCGGCAGCAGGCCGCCGCCCAGCGCCTTGCCGAGCACGAGACCGTCGGGCTTTACCGCCTCATGTTCACAGGCGAGCAGGCGGCCGGTGCGGCCGAGACCGGTCTGCACTTCATCGCAGATCAGCAGCACGTTGTGACGCGTGCAAATCTCGCGGCAGGCGGCGAGATAGCCGGCCGGCGGCACGATGATGCCGCCCTCGCCCTGCACCGGCTCGACGAGAAATGCCGCCGTGCGCGGCGTGATCGCGGCTTCCAGCGCAGCAGCATCGCCGAACGGCACCGCGACGAATCCCGGCGCGAACGGGCCGAAGCCGTCACGGTATTGCGGCTCCGACGAGAAGCCGACGATGGTAGTGGTGCGGCCCGCGAAGTTGCCGTGGCAGACAATGATTTCCGCACGATTGTCGGCAATGCCCTTGACCTTGTAGCCCCACTTGCGTGCCGCCTTCAGCGCCGTTTCAACCGCTTCGGCGCCGGTGTTCATCGGCAGCGCACGATCCATGCCCGTCATTTCGCACAGCGTTTGCAGGAACGGTCCCAGGCGGTCGGTGTGGAATGCGCGCGAAGTGACGGCGAGCTGCTCCGCCTGCCGCGTCAGCGCCGCGACCAGCACCGGATGGCTGTGGCCGAAGCTGACCGCAGAATAGGCCGACATCATATCGAGATAGCGTTTGCCATCGACGTCCCACAGCCACACGCCCTTGCCGCGCGTCAGCACCACAGGCAGCGGGTGGTAGTTGTGCGCGCTGTAGCGGCTTTCCAGTTCGATGAATTCATGCATGGCATTCCTCGCTTGCTGTGTTGCTCGGGGTGATTCAATGATAGTGAAGAATGCGAGAAACTTTTTTGCGTTATCGAGCATGAAATGCATGAAATATGAAAGAATCGTTCATCGATTCCGCATTTCCGGGGCGCAGATCATGGAAAAACTCGATCGCTACGACCGCATCATTCTGCAAACGCTGCAGGCGAACGGCCGCGCCTCCAACGTCGAACTGTCGGACAAGGCCAACCTGTCCGCGCCGCAGTGCTACCGCCGCGTGCGGCGCATGGAAAGCGAAGGCATCATTCGCGGCTACATGGCACAGGTCGATCCGGCGACCATCGGCCTGGGCGTGGTCGCCTTCGTCAATCTGAACATCGACCGCGAGCAATTCAAGCAGGTGCGCGCGCTGGAAAAAGCGATCCGCCAGTTCCCGGAAATTCTCGAGTGCTACACGATTTCCGGCGATTTCGATTACCTTCTGAAAGTCGCGTCGGCCGATCTGAAATCGCTGTCAAACTTCCTGACCGATCGCCTGATGCAGGTGCCGGGCGTATCCGGTGTACGCTCGATGGTCTGCCTGGAAGAGATCAAGCCCGCCAGTCCGCTGCCGCTGGACAAGGCGGGTTGATTCCATTTTTTTCACAACCAAAAAGGAGAAGCAATGCCGCTGGTGACCGTAACCCTTCGCAAAGGCAAGTCCCGCGAGTTCAAGACACAGGTACTGGAGGCCGCCCACAACGCGCTGGTCGCATCCGGCGTGCCGGCGACAGACCGTTTTCAGCGCGTGCTAGAACTGGATGCGGACGATTTCCGCTTTGATCCCGCCTATCCGGACCTGACGAGCAATCGAACCGACGATTTCGTGTTGATCGAAATCCTGCTGTCAGTCGGGCGCAGCGTGAAGGTGAAGAAGAAAATTCTCGCCGACATCATCGGCGCAGTATCGCAGGCACCGGGGCTTGATCCGGAAAACGTGATGATCTGCTTCAAGGAAACGTCGTGGGAAAACTGGTCGTTCGGCGGCGGCAGATTGCTGCACGTTTGAGCGGAGAGTGTCCGATAACGCCTCCGAGCGAGTCGAGGGAACGACGCCAAATCATGCTGCGTCGGGATTCCTCGCCCCGCTCGGAATGACAAGAAAATGCCCGAATAGTTTTTGAAGGGCAGTCATTCACGCCGCATCAATCGAAGCGCCCGCCTTCCATCTTGAAGCCCTTCAGGAATTCCGCCGCCGGCAGGCGCTTGCCGCCCGGCTTCTGCAGTTCCGTCAAGCGCAACGCACCGTCGCCGCAGGCGACGACGACGCCGGACTGCGGACCGGCTTCCAGCACCTGGCCGGATGTCGCACCGTTCGTTGCGGACAGTACTTCGGCGCGCCACAGCTTGACGGAGGCACCGCCGAACGAGGCCGACGCGCCGGGAAAGGGATTGAAGGCGCGAATCTTGCGCGCCAGGCTTGCCGCCGGTTGCGAAAAATCCAGCAGCGCTTCCTCTTTCGTGATCTTCGCCGCGTAGTTCGCACCAGCTTCCGGCTGCGGCGTCGCGCCCAGCTCGCCGCGTTCGAGCTTCTTCAGCGCCTCGACAATCAAGCTGCCGCCCATGTGCGCCAGCTTGTCGTGCAGCGTGCCGGTCGTCTCGTCGGCGGCGATCGGCAGACGGTCGATCAGCAGCATCGGCCCGGTGTCGAGCCCCTCCTCCATCTGCATGATGGTCACGCCGGTTTCCGCATCGCCCGCTTCGATCGCGCGATGGATCGGTGCCGCACCGCGCCAGCGCGGCAGCAGCGAGGCGTGGATGTTGATGCAGCCGTGCTTCGGAATGCCGAGCACGCTGCGCGGCAGGATCAAACCGTAGGCGGCCACCACCATCACGTCGTGTTCGGTTGCTTGCAGCAGATCGTGCGCTTCGCGCGCGATCTCGGGATATTTGCCGTCGCGCCGCAACGAGACCGGCTGCGCAACCGGCATGCCGTGCGCCAAGGCATACTGCTTGACCGGGGAAGCCTGCAGCTGCATGCCGCGTCCGGCGGGACGATCGGGCTGCGTCAGTACGAGGGGAATGTCGAAGCCTGCATCATGCAGGGATTGAAGCGCCGTTGCGGCGAATTCCGGAGTGCCGGCGAAGATGATTTTCATGGGCCTGGATTGTATACGCTGTCCAGCGGCGCGCGGAACCGGGAAGCGTACAAGCATCGCCGCGCAGCGTCCGGCAGACTGCCGCGGCGGCGGATGGCGACCTACCTGGTGGCCGCGACGGGCCTCCGGTCCCGGTTCAGTTCGCGCTCTTCCTTCAGCAGTTTCGTCTTGATGCGATTGCGCTTCAAGGGCGACAGGTACTCGACGAACACCTTGCCCTTCAGGTGATCCATCTCGTGCTGGATGCATACTGCGAGCAAGCCGTCGGCTTCCAGCTCGAACGGCTTGCCTGCCAGGTCCAGCGCGCGCACCTTGACGCGCGCCGGGCGCTCGACGCCGTCGTAGATGCCGGGCACCGACAGGCAGCCTTCGTCATAGACCTGGCGTTCGTTGCTGGCCCAGGTGATTTCCGGGTTGATGAACACGCGCAAATCGTCGTGGGTTTCGGAAGTATCGATCACGACCAGCTGTTCGTGCACATCGACCTGGGTCGCGGCAAGACCGACGCCTGGCGCGTCGTACATGGTTTCGGCCATGTCGGCGGCAAGCTTTTTCAAGCGCTCGTCGAACACGGTTACCGGCTTTGCAATCTTGTGCAAACGCGGGTCTGGATAGCGAAGAATGGGTAATAAAGACATACGGCTTTTGCGCAACAATGCGCCTCATTAAGAGCGCGGTTTTTCTTGCTAGTTCAAGGATTTATGTGCAGAATTTGATTCAATTTGGCAAGTTTCCGCAGTGCAACTTATTGCACAACAAACAACTTGATGCGGCTGCTCATGCAGCTCAATCCCGTGCCTGATTCCGACGCCACACTCACTGGACAAACCATGAAAAAGTTTAGCACAGTCGCCCTCGTCCTCGCTTTTGCCGCCGCTTCGCACGTCCACGCAGCAAGCGACGCCGACCCGGCCCGATCAGCGCGCTGTGCCTTCCTGCCGAACGCCCCGGATCAGCACAAGGTGGTGCGCGGCGATACGCTGTGGGACATTTCCGGAAAATTCCTGCAGCATCCGTGGTGCTGGCCGCAGGTGTGGGGCATGAACCGCGAGGAAATCCGCAATCCGCACTGGATCTATCCCGGCCAGATCGTGTATTTCGACCGCGCCGCAGGCCGCCTGCGACTGGGCAAACCGGTGGGCGACAAGGGCGGCATGCCGACCGTCCGACTCTCGCCGCAGGTGCGCACGGAAGGCCTCGGGCAACAGGCAATCCGCTCCATTCCATCCCAGATCATCGAACCCTTCCTGTCGCAGCCGCTGATCGTCGAGGAACACGAGCTGCAGAACGCGCCGCGCATCATCGCGGCAGAAGAAGGCCGGGTCAATGTCGGCAAGGACGACCGGATCTACGTGCGCGGCGATCTGCAGGCCGGCACCGCGTTCCAGGTGTTCCGTCCCGGCAGCCCGCTGAAAGACCCGATCACGCAGAAAATCATCGGCTACGAATCGGCCTATCTGGGCTCCGTCAAGCTGCAGCGCGCCGCGCGCACGAACGACGAAGCGCACGTCTTCACCGTCGTCAGCATCAAGCAGGAAATGGGCGCCAACGACCGCTTGTTGCCGATGCCGCCGACGCCGATCATCAACTATGTACCGCATCCGCCCGAGCAGCCGGTCGATGCCAGCATCGTATCGATCTACGGCGGCGTCACGCACGCCGGGCAGAACCAGATCGTCACGATCAATCGCGGCCGCAACCAGGGCATCGACGTCGGCACGGTGCTGGAGCTCTATCGTTACGGTCCGATCATCACTGACCCGACGCAAGGCAGCAGTTATTGGTCCAGAAGCGCGAATCGGGTCAAGCTGCCGGACCAGCAGTACGGGAACCTGTTCATCTTCCGCGTATTCAATAACATCTCGTACGGCCTGATCATGCAGGTCACCGATACGGTGAAGGTCGGCGACGTCGCCAAGTCGCCCGAATAAACGACGCTCCGCACAACGATGACACATGCGAAGCGAGCCGAAGAGCTCGCACACTGGATTCGACTGGAGCAAACGCCAGGCGTCGGCCCTGAAACCGCGCGCAAGCTGCTGAGCGCGTTCGGCCTGCCGGAGAAGGTCTTTGCCGCCGGCTTCGCGGCGCTGAGGCAGGTCGTTTCCGAGCGCGTCACCGCCGCGCTCACCGCGCCAGAGTCCGCCGAGATGCGGGCGCAAATCGACAAGACGATCGCGTGGGCGGAACAGCCGGGCAATTTCGTGTTGACGCTGGCCGATGCAGGCTATCCGCAAGCACTGCTCGACATCGCCGATCCGCCTTCGATTCTGTACGCCAAGGGCCGCGTCGAATTGCTGTCCAGTCCGTCACTGGCCGTGGTCGGCAGCCGCAACGCGACCGCGCAAGGCATTGTCAACGCGGAAAAATTTTCGGAAGTGTTGAGCCACGCGGGCCTGACGATCATCTCCGGCATGGCGCTCGGCATCGATACCGCGGCACATGAGGGCAGCCTGCGCGGCATGGGCTCGACAGTCGCCGTGATCGGCACCGGCGCGGACATCGTCTACCCGGCACGCAATCGCGGGCTGGCGCACCGGATCGCCGCCGAAGGCTGCATCATCAGCGAATATCCGCTCGGGATGCCTGCCATCGCCGCCAATTTCCCGCGCCGCAATCGCATCATCTCCGGCCTCGCGCGCGGCGTACTGGTGATCGAGGCCGCGGCGCAATCCGGCTCGCTGATCACGGCGCGCATGGCAGGCGAACAGGGCCGCGACGTGTTTGCAATTCCCGGCTCGATCCACTCGCCGCTCTCCAAAGGCTGCCATCAACTCATCAAGCAAGGCGCGAAGCTGGTGGAATCGGCGCAAGACATTCTCGAAGAGCTTGGCGAGTACGAAACGCCGGCGCACGCCGCTGCCATGAACGAAGCCGGCACCGCTATCGCTCTCGACGATCCGCTCCTACGCGCCATGGGATTCGACCCGGTGGATATCGACACGCTTGCCGCGCGTTGCGCACTCGACGCTGCATCGATCAATGCGCAACTGCTCACGCTGGAGCTGGAAGGCTCGGTCGAAAACCTTCCGGGCGGAATGTATCGACGCCTCGTGTAATGCGCTTGTTGCATCCTCATCAAAACGGCGGCGGCGCTTCAGCCATTCTTCCTTTTACGTTATCCTGCAAGGCACGCTACTCGCTGGCTCGCACTGCCTGACGCGCCTTTCTGTGTCATCATGAAAAAGCAGTGGAAATTCAAGTCGTGACAGTGTCATTTCAGTGTCATTTATCTGCAACCCGATATTTGGGACTTGTGTCACAACGACCTTAACGCTAGAGTAGAACCATGTTTGACGTCCTTGTTTATCTCTACGAAACCTACTACCGACCGGACGCCTGCCCCGATTCGGAGGCGCTGGTAAAGAAGCTGTCGGCCATCGGCTTCGAGGAAGATGAGATTTCGAAAGCGCTCGGCTGGCTGACCGATCTGGCCGAAGCAACCAACGAACTTTCCGATAATTATCCGCAGCAGACTGCCTTTTCATTCGGCTTCCGCATTTATGCGCAGCAAGAAATGGACGTGCTCGGAACCGAAGCGGTCGGCTTCATCCAGTTCCTGGAGTCGGCGAAAGTGATCAACCCCGTTCAGCGCGAAATCATCATCGAGCGCGCGCTGGCCGTCAGCGAACCGCAAATCTCGCTCGACAAGCTCAAGGTCATTGTGTTGATGGTGCTGTGGAGCCAAGGCAAGGAGCCGGATGGCCTCATTTTCGACGAACTGTTTTCGGACGACGAAGACGCCGAACCTCGTCTTTTGCATTAATGACATCGCCGCGCCGGCGCACGGATTGCACTTTCGTACCGGCACGATTGCCTTCCGATCAGATTTTGTTCAACGGCAATTGACAAACTCCCTCGCTTGCGATTTTCCGCGCAACCCGCTTATCATTGGCCGCTTGATCGGCTCATTTCATAAATATCAAGACCGATGTCTCTGAAATGATTTGCGGATGCTTGCTATATTAGTAGCCGTTCCTGTATGGCAATCTCTGCATCGCATGCCGCCCCTGGCTTTGCTGCATTTGGCTTTGCCTTGTTTCGCGCACTTTCCGCGCCAATTTCGAGACCCAATTTATGACCAAGACCCTCATCATCGCCGAGAAGCCCTCCGTCGCGAACGATATCGCGAAGACGCTGGGCGGCTTCACCAAGCACGATGAGTACTTTGAATCCGACGAATACGTGCTGTCTTCCGCCGTCGGCCATCTGGTCGAAATCGCGGTGCCGGAGGAGTACGACGTCAAGCGCGGCAAGTGGACTTTCACGCATTTGCCGATGATCCCGCCGCATTTCGCGCTGAACCCGATCGCCAAGACCGAGTCGCGCCTCAAGGTACTCAACAAGCTCATCAAGCGCAAGGATGTCACCTCCCTGATCAACGCCTGTGACGCGGGCCGCGAGGGTGAACTGATCTTCCGCCTGATCGCGCAGTACGCGAAGGCGAAGCAGCCGATCAAGCGGCTGTGGCTGCAATCGATGACGCCGGGCGCGATCCGCGACGGCTTCAGGCACTTGCGCGACGACGGGGAAATGCTGCCGCTGGCCGACGCCGCGCGCTGCCGCAGCGAAGCCGACTGGCTGATCGGCATCAACGGCACGCGTGCCATGACCGCGTTCAATTCGAAGGAAGGCGGCTTCTACCTCACCACCGTCGGCCGCGTGCAGACACCGACGCTGTCGATCGTGGTCGAGCGCGAGGAGAAGATCAAGAACTTCGTGTCGCGCGACTTCTGGGAAGTGCGCGCCGAATTCATCTGCGCCGCCGGCATCTATGAAGGCCGCTGGCTCGACACCAAATTCAAGAAGGACGAAACCGACCCGGAGAAGAAGGCCGAACGCCTGTGGAGCAAGGCCGCTGCCGAATCCATCGTCGCTGCCTGTCGCGGCAAGCAGGGCACGGTCACGGAGGAATCGAAACCCGCCACGCAAATCGCGCCGGCGCTGTTCGACCTGACCAGCCTGCAGCGCGAGGCGAATGCGCGCTTCGGTTTCTCGGCGAAGAACACGCTCGGTCTCGCCCAGGCGCTGTATGAAAAGCACAAGGTGCTGACCTATCCGCGTACCGATTCGCGCCACTTGCCGGAAGACTATCTCGACACCGTCAGGCAGACGCTCGACGTAGTTGCCGAGAGCAACAACTATCACCAGTTCGCGTCGCAGATCCTGAAGAACAACTGGGTCAAGCCGAACAAGCGCATCTTCGACAACGCCAAGATCAGCGATCACTTCGCGATCATTCCGACCACGCAGGCGCCGAAGCATCTGACCGAGCCCGAGCAGAAGCTGTACGACCTCGTGACGCGCCGCTTCATGGCGGTGTTCTTCCCCGTGGCGGAATTCCAGGTCACCACGCGCTACACCGAAGTGTCCGGTCATCAGTTCAAGACCGAGGGCAAGGTGATGATCAATCCCGGCTGGCTGGCGATCTACGGCAAGGAAGCCGCCAGCGACAAGGACGAGGAGAACGCGGGCACGCTGGTGCCGGTGGCGAAAGACGAAAAGGTCAGGACCGAGAAGATCTCCGCCAACGGCCTCGTCACCAAACCGCCCGCACGCTATTCGGAAGCGACGCTGCTGTCGGCGATGGAAGGCGCGGGCAAACTGGTCGATGACGAGGACTTGCGCGAGGCGATGGCCGGCAAGGGACTCGGCACGCCGGCCACGCGCGCGGCGATCATCGAAGGTCTGTTGAACGAGAAATACCTGCTGCGCGAAGGGCGCGAACTGATCCCGACCGCGAAGGCGTTCCAGCTGATGACGCTGTTGCGCGGACTCGGCGTGGATGAATTGACCGCGCCGGAACTGACCGGCGAATGGGAATACAAGCTGGCGCAGATGGAACGCGGCAAGATCAGCCGCGAAGAATTCATGCGCGAGATCGCGCAGATGACGCAAGTCATCGTCAAGCGCGCCAAGGAATACAACAACGACACGATTCCCGGCGACTACGCGACGCTGAAGACGCCGTGCCCGAACTGCGGCGGCGTGGTGAAGGAAAACTACCGCCGCTTCGCCTGCACGAACTGCGAGTTCTCGATGTCGAAGACGCCGGGCAGCCGCCAGTTCGAGGTGGCGGAGGTGGAAGAACTGCTGCAGAAGCGCGAGATCGGGCCGCTGCAGGGATTCCGCTCGAAGATGGGCCGCCCGTTCGCCGCGATCCTGAAGATCGCGCGCGACGAAGACAACAACAACTTCAAGCTGGAATTCGACTTCGGCCAGAACCAGGATGAGGGCGAGGATGGCGAAGGCGTCGATTTCACCGGCCAGACGCCGCTCGGCGCCTGCCCGAAATGCGGCAGCGGCGTGTATGAAATGGGCCTGGCCTACGTGTGCGAGAAGACTGTCGCCAAGCCCAAGGCCTGCGACTTCCGCAGCGGCCGGATCATCCTGCAGCAGGAAATCCTGCCGGAGCAGATGGCGAAGCTGCTCAACGACGGCAAGACCGACCTGCTGCCCGGCTTCGTTTCGCAGCGCACGCGCCGGCCGTTCAAGGCCTATCTCGCCAAGGGCAAGGACGGCAAGATAGGCTTCGAGTTCGAGGAGCGCAAGGCGAAGGCGCCGGCCAAGGGCAAGGCAGCCGCCAAGGACGCCGACGAAGGCACGGCCGCGCCTGCGAAGACGGCGGCGAAGAAGACGGCGGCAAAGCCCGCAACCAAGACCGCCGCAAAGAAGGCTGTCGCGAAAAAAACGACGGCGCGCAAAGTCGCGGCCTGATCGCCGCGACGACGCGCGTCTTTCCACGCCGAAGGCCGCTGCCATGCTCAACAAGCGAGTGTGCAGCGGCTTTTTTGCACGCAGTCGATTGAGAGGAATATTCCATGAATGAGATCATCGAGACCGACCCGACCAAGGATGAATGCAATCTCGCCATGCTGGCGCACCTGCTCGGCATCTTCACCGGCTTTGTCGGTGCGCTGGTGCTGTGGCTGGTCAGGAAGGATGACGGCGGGTTCGCCGCGCAGGAAGCGAAAGAGGCGCTGAACTTCCAGATCACGCTCGCGATCGCGTTTGTCGCGTCCATCCTGCTCAAGGTGATCCTGATCGGCCTGCTGCTGATACCGCTCGTTTTCATCGCCAACTTCGTCCTCAGCCTGGTCGCTGCAATCGCGGCATCGAAGGGCAAGGCGTACCGCTATCCCTTCATCCTGCGCCTGGTGCGCTGATCGTCCGCCGCGACATGGCATGCGTCCGCGTGTGCCACATTCTCTACCTCACTCGTTCCTGACATCAGCCGCGCCCGGGCTCTTGCCCGTCGTAACGCGGCAATTCGTCGTCCATGGCTGCCCACGCCGGCACGTTCGCCGTGAAGATATGGGCGACCGGCGTCGCATCCACCGCATTGTCGATGGTCCCCATGCGCAGCCGCAGCACCTCGGGCGCATCATCGCGGCGCGAGTACAGCGGCGCGCCGCAACGGCGGCAAAATGCGCGTTTCTTGCCGGGCGATGATTCGTATTCGGCAATCAGCTCCGAGCCTTTCCGCCAGCGGAATTGCGCGGCGTTCACCGGCGCGGCAACGACCGTGCTTGTGCCCTGCGCCTTGCGGCAATCGCTGCAATGACAAACCGTGATGGTGCCGAATTCCCCTGCATAGTCGTATTGCACGCCGCCGCATAGACAGCTTCCGTGGATCATTGTGTTTCCCCCATGCTCATGGTCGAAATTGTCCGCATACATATGCGCATTTTGTTTCATTCAGAAAACCTGCTGCTGAACAAAACGGTGATCGCAGAGTCCAATTTACATGATTGAAGGCATCGCATTGGAGTCAGTCACGCAACAACGATGCCATTGATTGATTCGGAGGCCCTATGATTACGCGGAGCATGATATCGATCATCGGTGCGGTCGCGCTGGCTTCGGCATTGGCGGGCTGCGGTACGCCGAGCCGGCAGCAGGTGGGCATCGGGACCGGCGCTGTGGTGGGCGGCGTGGCAGGACATGCCATCACCGGCGGCAGCACGCTAGGCACGGTGGGCGGCGCAGCGGCTGGCGGCCTGATCGGCAATGAAGTGAGCAAGAAGAAATAGCGTCTCGTTGAAGGATGTATTACAGACGCAGCATATCCGTGCATGTGGTTCGTGTAATGCAGCGGTGCGTACTGTGAAACACGCCGGCAATGCAAGCATGCGATGGCATTTATCCGCTGCACGAATTCACTCATGCAACGGATGATTGCCTGACGACCGAATGGAACTTCCAATGACCCATGGCTTCTACTAAAAGCAGACGTGCAATATTGGCATGACAACTTGTCATGCCACATCGCCCCTTGTTTTTTGGAGAATCTCATGATGATGAAATGGACCATTCCCCTGGCGTGTGCATTAGTGCTTGCCGCATGCGGAACAACTCGCACCGGAACGACCTCCGGCACTTCAGGTGCGTCGACTGCGCCTGGCACCTCCGCTTCCAGTCCCTCAAGCAAATCTCCCACCACCACCCCGAGCGGCGGCGCATCAACTTATGGCGGCCCGTCTGGGGGTTCGGACAGCGGCGGCATGAGCGGGACAGGCGGCGCTGGCACTTCAGGCGCAGGCACATCGGGAGGAGCCGGCACTTCCGGCACTGGTGGCACCGGTACTTCACGCTGATCACCCGAACAGTATGCTGCGCGGCACACTGCGGTTTTCCATCTCCCGCTAGACAACTAGAGATGCATGGTCCGGTGCGACCGGATCGTGCATCTTCTGTCGTTTCTGCGTCCCGGTTACGTCTTCACTGCGTTCGCGTTCGAATGCGAGTAGATGACGCTTGCGCTCCAATCCTCCCGCATATCCTGCCAAGGCCCCCGATGTGCCCAGCACGCGATGACAGGGGACGATGATGGAGACCGGGTTGCGCCCAATCGCGGTGCCTGCGGCACGGATCGCTTTCGGCCTGCCGATGCATTGTGCAATCGATTGGTAGCTCGAGATATGCCCGAAAGGAAGTGACAGCAGTTCACGCCAAACGGCTTGCTGGAATTCGGTACCGCGCAAATCCAGACGCAAATCAAAGGCAGTACGCCGCCCCTCGAAATATTCGTTGAGCTGCACCATCGCCGCCTGCAAGTGCGGATGGTCATGACTTCGTTCCCATCCTTGCGGGCCCTTGAAGTGTTTGTGCTCCTCGAAATACACACCGCACAATCCTTGTTCGCTCGCTGCAAGCAACAGGGTGCCGAGCGGGCTGGAGTATTCGCTGTAAGAGATCATGGTTCATGTCGTCCATAGAATGAGCGCCGCATAGCCGCGCCACGGGGTCCACGCTGCCGCGCGCGCGGCAAGCTGTTTTTCGGTGAGCCGGCCGGAAGGTTCGTCTTCGGCGGCGGCTTTCTGCAATCCGAGATCACCGACAGGAAAGGCGTCGGAAAAGCGCAATGCGCGCAGCGCGATGTAGTGCGCGGTCCAGTCGCCGATGCCGCGCACCGTTTTCAGATGCGCCACTGCTTCTTCCAGCGTCATGCCGGGTCGCATGTTCAAGCCGCCTGCTGCGGCAAATTGCGCCAGATGCCGGATCGTTTGCGCCCGCGATTGCGGCAGTCCGATCTGCGCGATTGCCGCAATGTCGGTTGCGGCCAATTTCCCGGCCCGCGGAAAGTGGTGCGTGACATTCGCAAAAGGCGTGTCGCCCGGCTCGCCGAAGCGCGCGACCAGCCGCCCCGACAGAGTGGTGGCGCCGGCCACGCTGACCTGTTGGCCCAGCACTGCGCGCACCGCCAGTTCGAACGCATCGAACGCACCGGGTACGCGCAAGCCGGGCGTGGTTCGGATGTGCGTGCCCAGCAACGGATCGCCTTGCAGATGCGCCTCGATCACGGCGGGATTCGCGTCGAGATCGAACTGCGCGCGCACCTGCGCCAGCAATGGCATCAGCACCGGTGCGAGCGAAGGCGCGACCTGCAATTCCAGAAAGTGCCTTGCCTGAAGATGCGTCACCTGCATCCATCCCGTCACCTCGCCGATGCGCACGCTGCGCAGGTATACGCCCCGCTCCTGCTGCACCGCTTCCACGCCGCCTATCGCGCGCCCGGCCAGATAGCGCAGGATGTGCGCCCAGTTGAACGGCGGCCGATATGCGAGCCGCAAGGTCAATGCATCCTGCGCAACCGCATCGTCCTGCGGCGTGGCGCGGCGGATGTCGCCCGGCGCGATGCCGTAGCGTTCGGCAAACAGCGAATTGAAACGCCGCACGCTGCCGAATCCCGCCGCATACGCGACGTCGGCCATCGGCATGCGCGTTTCTTGCAGCAGCTTCTTCGCAAACAGCAGGCGCTGCGTCTGCGCCAGCTCGACCGGCGTGACGCCGAAATGCTGCAGCAATACGCGGCGCAACTGGCGCGACGACAAGCCGACTTCACCGGCAAGGCGCTCGATATCGCCATCGTTCAACGCACCGGCCGCAATGCGCTGCCAGACCGCGTGCGCGAGGTTCTGCTGCAATGCATACGGTGCGAGTTCGGGCCGGCAACGCAGGCAGGGGCGAAAGCCCGCCGCCTCCGCCGCAGCCGCCGACGCGAAGAAGGTGCATGAGGATTCGCGCGGCGTCTTGACCGTGCAGACCGGACGGCAGTAAATGCCCGTCGTCTTCACGCCGGTGAAGAACACGCCGTCAAAGCGCGTGTCCTTGGCGGCGAGCGCGCGGTAGCAGCTTTCTCTGCTTAAAGGCGATGCGCCGTCGTACGCGAGATGTGAGAGATCTTCCATGCTTTCTTTATACGCGCCAGCCCCAAGCCCGTCTAGCCATTTTCGGACATGAGAATTCTTCCCCGAATATCCAGTTGATTGGTACAAACACGATGCAAGATTTTCACTTAGAGCGTCTAACAAAATGAAGCGAAGCGGTTCTGAGTAGGCGCGTCGCCGCAGACAGTACGACTTGTACGGCAAGGCGGCGCAACACCCTCAGAATCATTTTGTTAGGCGCTCTAAAGACAACGGCATTCAAAAAGTGGATAAGTTAAGTTAAAAAGCTTCGTTTCCCTTGCGACATGGCTTTGAAACAATGCGAGATTCTTCATCTCTCCCATGAATGCAATGAAAACCATCGCACCTCTCCCTCTTCTATCTCTTTCGCGCCGTACTCTGCTGAAAGCCTCTGGCGCTTTCCTTATTACCGCCACACTAACGGGCCATCAAGGTGCGGCTTCTGCTGCGGACGATGTGATTCGCATCGGCGCGCCGCTTCCGGTAACAGGCGCTTTGTCGCCGGAAGGAACCAAGCTGCGACAGGGCTACGACTTGTGGCTGGAACAAGTGAATGCCCACGGCGGCATCAAGGTCGGCAATCAGCGCCGCAAGGTTGAACTCGTATTCGGCGACTACCAATCCAACACGCCGCGTGCCGTGCAATTGGCAGAGAAAATGATCGTCGAAGACAAGGTCAATTTTCTCTTCTCGCCATTCGGCTCCGGAGCGACGAAGGCAGTCAGCTCGGTTGCCGAAAAATACGGTACACCGATGATTGCATCGTCGGCATCCTCGAATGAGGTATTCAATCAGGGCTACAAGAATCTGTTCGGCATTTACACCGACAACAGCACGCTCAGCGAACCGATCGCCACCTTGGTGCGCGCGAAAGGTCCGCAAATTCGCCGCGTTGCCATCCTGGCGCGCAACGATTTATATCCGCTGTCGCTGGCCAATGAATTCGAAAAGTCAGCCAGGAAACGCGGCTTCGAAGTCGTCTATTTCGAACGCTACCCAATCGGCACGCTGGATCACGCAGCAGCCATCAGCCAACTTCGCAACAGCAAGCCTGATTGGGTCATCGTGACCGGCTATATCAACGACCTGATTCTCGTACGCAAGCAGCTCGCCGATCAGAAGGTAACGACGCCGGCGCTCACGATGATCAATGGTCCGGCCTATCAGGAATGGGCAGCGGCATCGGGCGACCTCGCAGAAAACGTGACTACCGCAAGCTGGTTCCATTCCGTGTTGCGTTACAAATCCAATGATCTCTTCGGTTCGACGGAACGCTTCGTCAAACTGTTCCGCGACAAATACAAAGCCGATCCGGATTTCACGCAAGCATCCGGCGCCGGCGTTGGCGTGTTGCTTCAACTCGCCATCGAGCGCGCCGGCAGCATCGATCATGAAAAAGTACGCGCTGCATTAAGGCAAGGCAACTTTGCCACCTTCTTCGGCCCGCTCAGTTTCGACGCAACGGGAATTGCCAACTCTTACACGCCGCCGGTATTCCAGATCCAGAATCGCAAGGTCGCCGTGGTGTATCCCTCTGAGGTGAAGACTGCCGATTTCCAACTCGGTACGCGTTGAGCAGCATGTACTGGCAAATCATCACAAACGGCCTCCTGCTCGGGGGGCTTTATAGCTGCATCGCCGCCGGCTTTTCACTGGTCTGGGGCGTGCTTAACATCATCAACATCCTGCATGGCTCGCTCATCGTGTTGGGCGCTTATCTGGCGTACTTCGCCCATGCACAGTACGGCCTGAATCCTTTCGTGATAGCGGTCCCTGTCGGGCTTGCGACTTTCGTGTTTGGCTATGTCATACAAAGAGTGTCGATCAATCGCGTGATCGGCAAGCCCGTGCTCATCACGTTATCGCTGACCTTCGGTCTGGACCTGATTCTCAACGACAGCATGATTTCGCTGTTTCAAGCCGACTACCGAAAAATCTCGTTCGATCCGCCGTTACCGATTATCGAGATCGGATCGGTGCTGATTCCCGTCGACCGATTGATCGCCACGGCAATCTCGCTGGCGTGCGTTGTCGTGATCTGGATATTGTTGCGATCGACCCGCCTTGGGCGGGCCATCATCGCAGTACGGGCGGATATCGCCACTGCACCGTTGATGGGAATTCGTGTCCATGATGTCTACGCCCTGAGCTTCGCCATCGCGGCGGCATTGGCAGGCATATCGGGCGCGCTGCTGGCAGCGATCTTTCCCATCTCGCCACTGATGGCAGGTGGTTATCTCAGCAAATCGTTTGCAATCTGCGTCTTTGGAGGCTTGGGAAATTTGCCGGGTGCCATCGCTGGAGGATTGGCACTTGGACTCATCGAAAGTCTGGCATCTGCCTGGTTTGGTCCGCAATACATGGTCACCGTGTCGTTCTGCGTCCTGCTTGCGCTGTTGTACTTCAAGCCGAACGGCATGTTCGGCAAGCGAGGATTCGAATGAAACGCTTTTTCCAATACACCCGCACCGCCTCGCTTCCGCTTGCGATCGTTGCCGCAGTTCTGGTCGCTTCCGGTCTGATTACCGGTGATGGCAGCACCTATTCCCTGCGCCTGGCGACCACGCTCGCGATGTATGTCGCCTTGGCCTATTCGTGGAATTTGATCGGTGGACTTGCTGGTTATCCCGCCTTTTCCACCGCCGCTTTCTTTGGCCTGGGCGCCTACATCGGCGGCATCCTGCAAATATCCGGAGTGTCGCTGGGGTCCGCCGCAGTCGCGGCTGGCGCAGGAACAGGTTTGTTCGCCGCTGTGCTTGGGCTGATTCTGCTGCATCTGCGGGGGCATTACTTTGCCATCGCCACAGTCGTCATCGCGGAAGTGTTGCGCGAAATCATCTTGAATGCGCCGAACGTGACGGGCGGCGGCATGGGATTGAATCTGCCGCTGTTGCAAGGCTCGGTGCTGGATCAGGCGCAGATGTATTTCGGCGCAATGACTGTCTGCGCCTTCGCTGCATTTGCCACCAATATATTGGTCGTGCGCAGCCGTATCGGCTTTGCGTTGAACTGCATCGCGCAAAACGAAGCCGCTGCGGCCACACTGGGCATCAATGCTCGCAAATTCAAGGTGATTGCATTCACCTTGTCGAGCGTCTTTCCTGGTATCGCTGGGGCGATTTATGCCTCATGGGTGAACTATATCGATCCAACCGATGTGTTCGACATCGGACTGTCGGTCAAGCCCATTATCATGGCGCTGCTCGGCGGCGCAGGCACTTTAGCCGGACCACTTCTCGGTGCGCTCAGTTTCGTCGCCGTCGAGGAAGTGGTATGGCGCAATCTTCTGAACTTCCACAGCGGCATGCTGGGCGTCTTGATTGTGTTGCTGGTGATCTGGCTGCCCGGCGGCGTGATCAGCATCTGGCACGGAGTCGTGCATCGCAGGAAAGGGGGGCTGCAATGAGCACTTCCCTGCTGGAGCTGAAAAACGTCTCACGCAATTTCGGCGGCGTAACCGCCATCGATGGGCTGAATCTCGACATCAAGGCCGGACAACTGATCGGTCTGATCGGCCCCAATGGCGCGGGCAAGACAACACTGATCAATTTGATGACCGGCGTGCTGCGTCCCACGACTGGCAGCATTCGCCTTGAAGGCAAAGATCTGCTGCGTCTTCCGCCGCATCGCATCGCACGCGCCGGCATCGCTCGGACCTATCAGATTGTGCAACCGTTTCCACACATGTCGGTACTGGATAACGTGGCGGCCGCAGCACTGTTCGGCGGCGGCGCGTCGTCCTTCGCCAGCGCTCGCGAGGCGGCGCGCGAACATTTGCAATTTTGCGGCCTGGAAGCGGTGGCTGCGCAATCGGCCGGCACACTTTCGCTGGCCGGACGCAAACGCCTCGAACTCGCGCGCGGGCTGGCGTTGAAGCCAAAACTGCTGCTGCTGGATGAAGTCAACGCCGGGCTTAACCCAAATGAGCTGGATGGCGCCATCGCGTTGATCCGCGCCATCGCGGCACGCGGCGTCACGATCCTGCTGACCGAACATTTGATGCGGCTCGTGCTGCAAGTTTGCCAGCGCATCATTGTTCTGCATCAGGGCAAGCTGATCGCCGACACGACTCCAGGCGAAGTCGTGCGCGATGCTGCCGTGATCTCCGCCTATTTCGGCGAACGCTATGCCATGAAAGCAAACCATGCTGGCAGCACGACAACGGAGGGGGCATGAGCGGCGCAACCAGGTTACTGAGCGTGCAGGGCCTTGGCGCAGGCTACGGCGACATCGCGGTTTTGAATGACATCTCGTTCGACATTGACGTTGGCGACCTGGTCGCACTCATCGGCTCCAACGGAGCAGGCAAATCGACACTGTTGCGTACCTTGTCCGGGGTAATCAAGCCCTCTGTCGGCAAGGTGCAATTCAATGGCGAGGAATTGTGCGGAGTCGCGCCCGAGCACATCGTCGCGGCAGGCTTGATTCATGTTCCGGAAGGCCGGCGGCTGTTCGCCGGCTTGAGCGTCGTGGACAACCTGCTGGTCGGTGCCTATTTGCGCCGCGACGGCAAAGCCGCCATACGGCGTTCCATTGACGAGGTGTACTCGCTGTTTCCTCGGCTGGCGGAACGCCGCCATCAAGATGCAGCCACGCTTTCCGGCGGCGAGCAGCAGATGTGCGCGATCGGTCGTGGCTTGATGGCCAATCCGCGCCTCTTGCTGATCGACGAACTATCGCTCGGACTGGCACCGCGCGTGGTCGATGAACTGATTGCCGCCATGCACCGCATCAATGCACGCGGCACGACCTTGCTTGTCGTGGAACAGGATGTGGAAGTGGCGTTGTCGTTGGCGCGCCATGGCCTGGTGCTCGATCAGGGCAGCATACGCCTGAGCGGTGAGTCGTCCAGCTTGCGCCAGCATCCCCTTATCCATGCCGCTTACCTGGGAGAAGTATTGTGATTGCCCCCGTCCAGACGCAAAACGGACAACCCCGTCCACGTGTCGAGTTCTATTTCAGCTTCATATCCCTGTGGTCTTATATCGGCAGCCTTCCGTTTCAAGAGTTGATCGCCCGTCGCAATATCGACGTGGTTTACAAACCCATGGATTTGTATCAAGTCTTTGCGGCCACCGGAGGAAAACCGCCAAAGGAACGCTCGCCCGCGCGGCAGGCGTATCGGCTGGCGGAAATGGCCCGCTGGAGCAGAATGCGCAAGATCCCGTTGAACAACGAGCCGCGCTACTACCCCGCGCAGCCGACGCTCGGTCACCGCATGTTGCTGGCAGCATTGAGCGACCCTGCTGTCGATGAACAATCGATACACGGTTTCGTGCATTCCGCATTGAAGGCGGTATGGGCCGACGCACTGAATATCGAAGACGAAGCCACGCTGATCCATTTGGCGGAGAAGAACGGTTTGAACGGAAAAGGCTTGCTGGCAGCTGCTGCCGATCCGGTCCTGCACGACAAGGAACAGGCGCTGACGGCCGAAGCCTTGCAACGCAATGTCTTTGGCGCGCCCTTCTACATCTTCGAAGGCGAACCGTTTTGGGGGCAAGATCGTCTGGAATTGCTGGAAATGGCAATCGTGGCCGCCGCCGAAAAGGCCTGAACGTCACCCGCTCGCAACGGCACGCCATCGGGACAGCGATACGTGTACCTCATCGCTTGTCACGGCGAAACAGCCGCCGCACATTCTCCCCCACAGTGCAATTGATGATCGCATCTGCTTGCGGTCTCACATTGGTGTTGACTGCGCCAACCCTCAGTCCGTCGAGCCGTTTTCGGATGTGATTCGGGGCTCAAAAAATCATGCATGAATGGAAACTTTTCGTGCTGGCGTTCAGTAGTATTTTTACTACTTTCTCAATCGCATCAGTTCGGTTAATCTGGATGGAGCCTCGCTCCATGTCGTTCTGCGCAACGCGTCGAACAGGGGCACGGGTTTCAGAATAAAACCATCCAACCGAGGAGAGACGAGATGAGACACCACCTGATGGCGGCGATCGCCGCCCTGTGCTGCGCCGCTGGCGCCCACGCCAAAGACATCAAGATCGCGCACGTGTACGACAAGACCGGCGCGCTCGAAGCGTATGCGAAGCAGACCCAGGCCGGATTGCTGATGGGCCTCGATTACGCGACCAACGGCACGATGCAGGTCAACGGCAACAAGCTGGTCGTGATCGAGAAGGACACGCAAGGCAAGCCCGACGTCGCGAAGTCGCAGCTCGCCTCCGCGTATGCCGACGACAAGGCCGACATCGCGGTCGGTCCGACCGGTTCCGGCGTCGCGCTGGCGATGCTGCCGATCGCGGAAGAGTACAAGAAGATCCTGCTGGTCGAACCGGCCGTGGCCGACGCGATCACCGGTGAAAAGTGGAACCGCTACATCTTCCGCACCGGCCGCAATTCGTCGCAGGATGCGATCTCGAACGCGGTCGCGCTCGACAAGGACGGCGTGACGATCGCGACGCTGGCGCAGGATTACGCGTTCGGCCGCGACGGCGTGAAGGCATTCAAGGACGCGCTGAAGAAGGCGAAGGTCGTGCACGAGGAATACCTGCCGACCAACACCACCGACTTCACCGCCGGCGCGCAACGCCTGTTCGACGCATTGAAGAACAAGCCGGGCCGCAAGGTCATCTTCATCATCTGGGCCGGCGCGGGCAATCCGTTCAAGATCGCCGACCTCGATCCGAAACGCCACGGCATCGAGATCGCGACCGGCGGCAACATCCTGCCGGCGATGACGGCCTTCAAGAACTTCCCCGGCATGGAAGGCGCGGCCTACTACTACTTCGGCATTCCGAAGAATCCGGCCAACAACTGGCTGGTGACCGAGCATTACAAACGCTACAAATCGCCGCCTGACTTCTTCACCGCAGGCGGCATGTCGGCCGGCATCGCGCTCGTCGAGGCACTCAAGAAAACGGGCGGCGACACCAATACCGAAAAGCTGATCTCGACGATGGAAGGCATGAGCTTCGAGACGCCGAAGGGCAAGATGACCTTCCGCAAGGAAGACCATCAGGCGCTGCAATCGATGTACCACTTCAAGATCAAGGTCGATCCGGCGTTCCCGTGGGGCGTGCCGGAACTGGTGCGCGAGATCAAGATGGACGAGATGAACATCCCGGTCCGCAACAAACGCTGATCGCGGATTCTGGACAGGGAATCCGTCCACTCCCGTCATTCCAGCGTACGCCTGAATGACGGGAGTCGGCTCACGGTCCCGGCCATCCCGCCTGGCGTTTCTGCAAGATGTCATTCCTTGCTGCGCTCGCAATGGCAGCAACGGTGATTTTGTCAGATGCATTTACCTGAACACCACCTAAGAGCGTCTAACAAAATGAAGCGAAGCGGTTCTGAGTAGACGCGTCGCCGCAGACAGTACGACCTGTACGGCAAGACGGCGCAACACCCTCAGAATCATTTTGTTAGACGCTCTACACCATCGCGGAGATTGGCAATGCCCTTGCAACAATCCGATGCGCCGCCCCATGCCACTCGCGCCGCATCACTTGAAACCCGCGACCTGACGATCCGCTTCGGCGGTCATGTCGCCGTCAATGCAGTGTCGTGCGCCTTCCATCCCGGCACGCTGACCGCGATCGTCGGTCCGAACGGCGCGGGCAAGACCACGTATTTCAACCTGATTTCCGGCCAACTCAAGGTAAGCGAAGGCCAGGTGCTGCTGAACGGCCGCGACCTGTCCGCGCTGCCCGCATCGGCGCGCACGCATGCCGGTCTGGGCCGCGCCTTCCAGCTGACCAGCCTGTTCCCGAACCTGACGGTGATGGAAAACGTGCGCCTCGCATTGCAATCGCGGCAGCGTGTCGGACTCGACATGTGGAACGTGTGGAGCCATCACCGCGCCTTGATCGAACGCAGCGTCGAACTGCTGGAAAGCGTCGCGCTCGCGGGCAAGAGCAATGTGCAGGCGGCGGCGCTGCCGCACGGCGACCAGCGCAAGCTGGAAGTGGCGCTACTGATGGCGCTCGACCCGGAGGTCTACATGTTCGACGAACCGACTGCCGGCATGAGCGTCGATGAAGTGCCGGTAATCCTCGACCTGATCCGCGCGCTCAAGCAGCGGCGCGACAAGACCATCCTGCTGGTCGAGCACAAGATGGATGTGGTGCGCGAACTCGCCGATCGCATCATCGTTTTGCACAACGGCACATTGATGGCCGATGGCGAACCCGAAACGGTGATCGCATCGCCCGTCGTGCAGCAGGCGTATCTCGGCCTCGCTCCGCTGGAGGATGCCGCATGAATGCACCACTGTCGCCCTTACTCTCGCTGGAAGACGTGCACACGCACATCGGCGCCTATCACATCCTGCACGGCGTCGATCTCGACGTGCCGCGCGGCCAGCTCACCATGCTGCTCGGCCGCAACGGCGCGGGCAAGACCACCACGCTGCGCACCATCATGGGTCTGTGGCAGGCATCGCAGGGCCGCGTCAGCTTCGACGGCCAGGACCTCACCGGCAAAAGCACGCCGGATGTCGCCGCGCTCGGCATCGCCTACGTGCCGGAGAACATGGGCATCTTCGCTGACCTGTCGGTGAAGGAAAACATGCTGCTCGCCGCACGCTCCGCGCGCCGCATCGAGGATATCGATACCACGCGACTCGAATGGATCTTCTCGCTGTTCCCCGCGATCAAGAAGTTCTGGCTGCATCCCGCCGGCAAGCTGTCGGGCGGCCAGAAGCAGATGCTGGCCGTGTCGCGCGCCATCGTCGAGCCGCGCAAGCTGCTGCTGATCGATGAGCCGAGCAAGGGTCTTGCGCCGGCCATCATCGCGAACATGATCGCGGCCTTCCGCGAACTGAAACAGACCGACACCACGATCCTGCTGGTCGAACAGAACTTCAACTTCGCCAGGCAACTCGGCGACACGGTTGCCGTGATGGATGACGGCAAGGTAGTCCATCGCGGATCGATGGCGGAACTGGCCGAGGATGAGGCGCTGCAGACACGTCTGCTCGGACTGTCCCTGACCGCGCACCAATGAGAGACCAATGATGGAACAGACCACCACACTGCCACAACCCGCGCCCAGGCTTGCGCTGCCGAAGATCGACTGGCTGCCGCTCCTGCTGGTGCCGGCGCTCGCACTGGCCGCCCTGCCCTTCGTCGGCTCCACCGGCACATGGGTCACGCTCACCGCCGCCGGGCTGGCGATGGGCATGATCGTGTTCATCATCGCATCGGGACTGACATTGATCTTCGGCCTGATGGACGTGCTCAATTTCGGCCACGGCGTGTTCATCGCGCTCGGCGCCTTCATCGCGGTGTCGGTGCTGGGCGCGATGCCGGACTGGACTGCCGCCGACAGCCTCGCGCAGAATCTCTCCGCGATCGGCATCGCCATGGTCGCCGCGATGCTCGCTGCGGGCGTGCTCGGCTTTGCCTTCGAACGCGTGCTGGTGCGCGTCGTGTACGGTCAGCATCTGAAACAAATCCTGATCACGATGGGCGGCATGGTGATCGGCGAAGAATTGATCAAGGTGCTGTGGGGGCCGCAGCAAATCCCGCTGCCGCTGCCGACGGCCTTGCGCGGTTCGATCTGGCTGGGCGACGCCGGCATCGAGAAATACCGGCTCGCGGCAGTCGTGGTCGGCCTCGCCGTGTTCGCCGCGCTGGTGCTGGTCCTGAACCGCACCAAGCTCGGCCTGCTGATCCGTGCCGGCGTGCAGGATCGCGAGATGGTGGAGAGCCTCGGCTACCGCATCAGGCGCCTGTTCATCGGCGTCTTCATCGCCGGCTCCGCGCTGGCGGGGCTGGGCGGCGTGATGTGGGGACTGTATCAGCAGAACGTCATCCCGCAGATGGGGGCGCAGGTCAATGTGCTGATCTTCATCATCATCATCATCGGCGGCCTCGGCTCCACCGGCGGCTGCTTCCTCGGCGCGCTGCTGGTCGGCTTGCTGGCGAACTACACCGGCTTCCTTGCGCCCAAGATCGCGCTCTTTTCCAACATCCTCCTGATGGTCGCCATCCTGTTGTGGCGGCCGCAGGGTCTCTATCCGGTGACCAATCGATGATCGCCCGTCTCCTCTCCCACGACCTGCCGAAGAGCCGCGTGCTCGCGTTCATCCTCGCCGTGATCGTGCTCGGACTCGCCTTTGCGCCCTTTCTGTTTTCCGGCGCGAAAGCCCTCAACGTCGCGGCGAAGATCCTGATCTTCATCGTGCTGGTCGCCAGCTACGATTTGCTGCTCGGCTATACCGGCATCGTGTCGTTCGCGCACACGATGTTCTTCGGCATCGGCGCGTACGGCGTCGCCATCGCCAGTACGCGCATGGGACCGGGCTGGAGCAGTCTGCTGACCGGCGCGCTGGGCGCGGTGGCATTGTCGCTAGTGCTGTCGCTGGTGATCGGCCTGTTCTCGCTGCGCGTGCGGGCGATCTTCTACGCCATGATCACGCTCGCGGTCGCATCCGCATTCCAGACGCTGGCCTCGCAACTGTCCGAGATCACCGGCGGCGAAGACGGCTTGAGCTTCAAGCTGCCGGAACTGCTCGCGCCCTCGTTCCAGCTGAGCGACACGCCCTTCCTCGGCGCCTCGCTCGACGGCAGGTTCATCACCTACTACCTCGTGTTCGCCTGCGCCGCGCTGCTGTTCCTCGCCATGCTGCGCATCGTCAACTCGCCCTTCGGCCGGGTGTTGCAGGCGATTCGCGAAAACGATTTCCGCGCCGAAGCGATCGGCTATCGCACCGTCGTGTTCCGCACGCTGTCCAACGTGCTGGCAGCGGTGTTCGCGACGCTGGCCGGCTGCCTGCTGGCGATCTGGCTGCGCTACAACGGACCCGACACTTCGTTGTCGTTCGAGATCATGGTCGACATCCTGTTGATCGTCGTGATCGGCGGCATGGGCACGATGTACGGCGCGATCTGCGGCGCGACCATCTTCCTGCTCGCGCAAAGCTATCTGCAGGACCTGATGGCGCTCGGCGCGAATGCGGTGCAATCGGTGCCGCTGCTCGCCGCATTCCTGTCGCCGGACCGCTGGCTGCTGTGGCTCGGCATCCTGTTCGTGCTGTCGGTCTATTTCTTCCCGACCGGCATCGTCGGCAAGCTGCGTACATGGAGGCAAGGATGACACCCGCTTCGCACTACCTGCGCTGCTGCGAGCGCGAAATCCATTTCGTCGAATGGGGCGACAAGGATGCGCCGCCGCTGATCATGTGGCACGGGCTGGCGCGCACCGGCCGCGATTTCGACGACCTCGCCGCCGCGCTGGCCGACAGCTACCGCATCATCTGCCCCGACACCATCGGACGCGGCCTGTCGCAATGGAGCCCCGATCCCGACAGCGAATACTGCCTCGCGTTCTATGCGCGCCTCGCGCAGACGCTGGTCGATCAACTCGGCATCACGCGCATGCGCTGGGTCGGCACCTCGATGGGTGGCGCGATCGGCACCGTGGCCGGCGCGACCACGCTCAAGGGAAGGATCAGCCATCTGGTGCTCAACGACAACGGTCCGTCGCTGGCTTCGGTCGCGATCGAGCGCATCAAGAGCTACGCCGGCAACCCGCCGCAATTCGACACCGTGACCGAACTCGAAGCCTTCCTGCGCACCGTGTACAAACCCTACGGTTGGCAAAGCGATACGCAATGGCGGCGCATGGCCGAGACTTCGATGCGACGCATGCCGAACGGCAAGGTCACGCCGCACTACGATCCGGCGATGGTGCGCCAGTTCATCGTGCATCCGAACGATTACGACCTGTGGGATGAGTACGACGCGCTCGACATGCCGACGCTGGTGCTGCGCGGCGTGGACTCCGATCTGTTGCTGCAGGAGACGACGGAGGAAATGACGCGGCGCGGGCCGAAGGCGCAGCTGGCCGTGATCCCGGGCTGCGGCCATGCGCCGGCCTTGAACGTGCCGGCGCAGATTGAATTGGTGCGGGCATTTCTGGCGCGGTAGCGGCTGCCTGGCGCTTCCCTGCTACGCCAGATACACCGCAACCAGAGCCAGCACTGCCGGCACCGTTTGCACGAACAGTATTCTGGCCTGCACGGTGATCGCGCCCCAGATTCCCGCCACCGCCACGCAAATCAGGCCGAACAGCGTGAATGCCTTGGCAATGGCCGGCGTCGGGTGGAACAGCCCGAGCGCGAGCGCCGCCACCAGAAAGCCGTTGTAGCAGCCCTGATTCGACATGGCCGGCGCCATCGTCTCGACCTGTTCAGCTTTCAATCCAAATACCTTGCGTCCGCGTGTTCGAAACAAGACCGTTTCGAGCAACACGATATATACATGGATCAGCAGCACGAGGCCGATCAGGATTTTTGCCGCATTTGGCATGACGCCTCCTTTTTGTATTTCTCGATAAACAGATTTTCCAAAGCATATAGGAAATGCAATTTGGAGCACTTCAAAGTGCCGCAACCACGAGGCGGCAGATAGTTTTCTTTGGTGGAAATGACAATGAATCAGTGTCACTGGCCCGGCCAAACCGGCGGGCCACATGCTCTTTCGCTTTACGCTACACTCGATTTTCGTTTTCCCTTACCTCTAACAATAAGTTGCTACCGTCATGCTCACCGCTACCCGCGCTCCCGAATTGAAAACCGTGCTGATCGCGGCCGGTCTTGTCCTCACCATTGCCATGGGCGTGCGTCACGGCTTCGGCTTCTGGCTGCAGCCGATGTCGCAGGCGCACGGCTGGACACGCGAAACCTACTCGCTCGCGATGGCCTTGCAGAATCTGATGTGGGGCGCGTTCGGACCATTCGCCGGCATGGCCGCCGACCGCTTCGGCACGGCACGCGTCGTGATCATCGGCGCACTGCTGTATGCGGCGGGATTGCTGTGGATGGCACTGGTGAGCGAGCCCACGCTCTTCGTCGTCGGGTCCGGCATACTGATTGGCGCAGCTCTCGCCTGCACCGCGTTTGGCGCAGTCAGCGGCATCATCGGGCGCACCGCACCGGAAGCGAAGCGCTCATGGGCGTTCGGCATTTCCTCCGCTGCCAGCTCGCTCGGCCAGTTCGTGATGATGCCGGTCGAGCAGCAACTGATTTCGCACACAGGCTGGCAGAATGCGTTTTACGTGCTCGCCGCGCTGGCCGTGGTAGTGATGATTCCGATGGCATTCGGCTTGCGCGAGCAACCCGCAGCGAAGGCAAGCGGCCCGCAGCAAAGCGTGTGGGAAGCGACCAGGGAGGCATTCGCCTACCGCCCCTTCCTGCTGCTGGTCGCCGGCTATTTCGTGTGCGGCTTCCAGGTCGTGTTCATCGGTGTGCACATGCCGGCCTATCTGAAGGACAAGGGCATCATGGATCCGAACGTGGCAGTGATGGCGCTGGCGCTGATCGGCCTGTTCAACATCTTCGGTTCCTACTACGCCGGCAAGCTCGGCGGCAAATTTCCAAAGCGATATCTGCTCTCCGGCATCTACTTCACGCGCGCCATCGTCATCTCGCTGTTCCTGCTCGCACCGCTCACCTCTTGGTCGGTCTACGTGTTCGCCTGCGCGATCGGTCTGCTGTGGCTGTCCACCGTGCCGCTCACCAACGGCGTGATCGCCGGCATCTTCGGCGTCAAGTATCTGTCGATGCTGTCGGGCTTCGTCTTCTTTTCGCACCAGGTCGGCAGCTTCCTCGGCGTGTGGCTCGGCGGCTACCTGTTCACAAAGCAGGGCAACTACAACACCGTGTGGATGATCACGATCGCGCTCGGCATCTTCGCGGCGCTGGTCAACCTGCCGATCAATGAAAAGGCCATCGCGCGCCAGCCGCAGCCCGCGATGGCATAACACTCAAGACATCATGCATCCACTGATCACTCGCCTGCTGCTGGGTACCGCGCTCGTTGCGGTACTGGCGCTCGCGTTTGTCGGCTACCTGCGCCCCTCCTTCATCGTCGATCTCGCCAACCGCATCGTCCTATGCTTCTGAATCCGACCGCCCGTCCGCTCGTGCAAAGTCTCGGCGCATCGCGCATCCGCGAAGTCGCCAATGCAGGCATCGGGCTGCCCGATGTTCTGCCCTTCTGGTTCGGCGAGCCGGACGAAGTCACGCCGGAATTCATCCGCAATGCGGCGAAGGAAGCACTCGATGGCGGCGACACGTTCTACACGCCCAATCTCGGCATCTCGCCATTGCGCGAAGCGATTGCGCAGTATGTGTCGGCATTGCATCGTCCGGTCGATGTCAACCGCGTCGGCGTGACCTCGTCCGGCGTCTCCGCGCTGATGCTGGTGGCGCAACTGATCGTCAATCCGGGCGACCGTGTGGTTGCCGTCACGCCGCTGTGGCCGAACCTGCTGGAGATTCCGAAGATACTGGGCGCGCAAGTCGTGCAGGTGCCGCTGCAATTCGGCCAGACATGGGAACTGGATGTGCAGCAGTTGCTCGACGCGCTCACGCCGGACACCAGGGCGGTGTTCCTCAACTCGCCCAACAACCCCACCGGCTGGGTCATCACGCGCGAACAGCAGGAGATCATCCTCGCGCATTGCCGCAGGCACGGCATCTGGATACTGGCCGACGATGTGTACGAACGCCTCGTGTACGACGTGCAGCCCGGCACGGCATCCTGCGCGCCGTCCTTCCTCGACCTGGCCACGCCGGACGACCGCATCGTCTCCACCAACAGCTTTTCCAAGTCGTGGCTGATGACAGGCTGGCGGCTCGGCTGGATCGTCGCGCCGCAGCCGCTGATGAGCGACCTCGGCAAGCTGATCGAATACAACACCTCGTGCGCGCCCGGTTTCGTGCAACGCGCCGGCATCGTCGCCGTCGAACGCGGCAATGAAATCATCGCGCACACGGTGGAACGCTATCAAGCCGCGCGCGATTTCCTGTACGAACGATTGAACGCCCTGCCCGGCGTCACCTCACCCAAACCGAAAGGCGCGATGTACTGCTTCTTCCGCGTCGCTGGTGCCGAAGACACGCTTGCGCTGTGCAAGCAGCTGGTCGTGGAAGCCAAACTCGGCCTCGCGCCCGGCAGCGCCTTCGGGCCGGAAGGGGAAGGTTATGTTCGCTGGTGCTTCGCCAGCTCGCTGGAGCGGCTCGATGAGGGCGTGCAGCGTTTGACGCAGTTTCTGCGCAGTCGCTGAATGCCATATCGAGCCCAACCATGGAAACCATCGGCTTGACCGGCGGCATGAGTTGGGAATCGTCAGCAGAGCATTACCGCACGATCAATCAGGAAATGAAGCGCCGGCTTGGCGGACACAACAATGCGCGCAGCCTGATGCCGACCATCAACTTCCACGAAGTCGAAGCGATGCAGTGTCAAGGCGCATGATGTGCGCGCCGGCCGGCACGCAATCATTCCCCTGTCACCGAAGGCGTCGATGCGCCGGCTCCCGTCTCACTTGCAGCCCTTAACCCATCGCTTGTAAAGCCGTTCAAGCGCCGTACGCATCTGCGCCGTGCGCGCCGGCACCTCGCGCTGTGTTTCCTGCATCGACGTCACCGCCGGATTGCCTTGCGCGTATTCGCGTTCCAGTTGCGCGCCGTTCCGTTGCAGCGATAACGTCACCAGTTCCGGCGTCATTTCGAAATGCGATTGCATCCCGAGGTGCAGGCCGCGCACGACAAAGGCCTGGTTGGCACAGTACGGACTGGTGGCGATGCGGACTGCGCCGGCGGGCGGCTCGAAGGTGTCGCCGTGCCACTGGAAGGTGAGCAGCGCGGTGCCGGACGGTTGGCCCCACCACTCTTCCGCGAGTGCGCCGTCTTCGGTCACGATCTGCTGCCAGCCGATTTCGCGGCGGTGGTTGGCGCGCACGCAGCCGCCCAATGCGAGTGCGAGCAGCTGACTGCCGAGGCAGTGGCCGGCGACCGGGATGTCGAGCGCATCGGCCTGGCGGATCAATGCAAGCTCCTGCGGGATCCACGGCAGCGGGTCGTGCACGCCCATGTAGCCGCCCATGAAGACCATGCCGCCGAATTCATCCGCGTTCTCCGGCACGGGCTCGCCGTCGACGATGCGGATTACCCGGCAACGCTTGCCGAGCGATTCGAGGATGGAGATGACGGAGCCGGGTGCGCCGACTTCGGTGTGCTGGAATACGGCGATGGGTTTCATTGACTCGTTCCGATCAGGCTTTCCAGTTCGCGGCCGAATGCCAGCACCTGGTTGTCTTGGTACTTGCGGCCGGCGATTTGCAGGCCGAAGGGCAGCCCTTGCGAGTTGAATCCGAGCGGCAGACTCAAGGCCGGTTGCTGCGTGAGATTGAAGGGATAGGCATAGCCGTTTGCGGCGAACCAGTCGGAGGCGGCTTCCGAACCGTCCGGCACGAGTCTTCCCAATGGTGGCGCGACTGTTGGCGTGGCGGGTGTGAGCAGCACATCGATCTGGCTGAAAGTTTGCGCAACGCGCGTGCCGAGTTCGCGCAGGCGGGCGCGGCTGCGCCCGAGTAGCGCAACATCCTGCGCCGCCCCGGCTTCATAAACCTGTTGCAGGCGAGGATCAAGTTGCGCGCGCTTGTCCGCAGACCAGGAGTCGAAGGATTCATGCACTCGCGAGCACCAGATTTGCCACATGGACGAGGCGGCGCCTTCGGCATCCAGCAAGATTTCTTCCAGTTGATAGCCGCTGCTTTCGAGCCGTGACAGCAAGCGTTGGAAGACGGCGGCGATCTCGGCGTCGAGCGGCATCGCAGAATCCAGCCGCATCGTCCAGCCGATGCGCAGCGGTCGCGCCTCGATTGAAGCGGCACGCGGGTACAGCGACGACGGATCGCGCGCGTCGGGCTGCGACAGCACCGACATCGCGGCGATGCAATCCGCCACATTGCGTGTCAGCGGCCCCAGATGCGCGAACTCGGCGAAGGCACTTTGCGGTGCGAGCGGAATCGCGCCGAACGTGGGCTTGAAGCCGACCACACCGCAATATGATGCGGGTATGCGTACCGAACCGCCGGCATCGCTGCCCAGCGCCAGCGGTCCCCATCCCATCGCGACTTGTGCGGCGGCACCGCTGCTGGAACCGCCCGCCGAGCGCGTGACGTCGTGCGGATTGCGCGTGATGCCGCTGTGCGGATTGTCGGAGACGATGGTCCAGCCGAACTCGGTGGTGGTGGTCTTGCCGAAGATCACCGCTCCGGCCGCGCGCAGCAGCGCGGTCGAAGGCGAGTCCTGCGCGGCAGGCGGATCGCAGGCCGAAGACAGCGAGCCGCGCCGTGTGGGCCAGCCGGCCACGTTGACCAGGTCCTTGATCGACACCGGCACGCCATCCAGCGGGCCGCAGGGCAGGCCCTTGAGATAGCGCTGTTCCGATGCGCGTGCCACAGCCAGCGCGGCCTCTGGATCGAGATGGCAGAAGGCGTTGATGCCCTGCGCGTCATGTGCATCGCGCGCTATCTCGTCGAGCAAAGTCTGCATCACTTCCACCGGCGACAGGCGGCCATGCCGGTAGGCATCGGCCAGCTGCGCGATGTCCATTGCCAGCACGCCGCCGGACGGTGAGCGCGTTGCCATCAGTGCGCCGCCTTCCAGGTTTCGATTTCCTCGTTGGCAAGCACGCCCTGCACCTTGCCGACGCGGCGGATGTACTCGTCCTGCACGATGTCGCGCGTCTGTGCGCTGATGCCGATCATGCCGCGCGGGCTTTCGATCTGCAGTCCCTTCAGGGCTTCGATCAGACTGCTGCCGTCGGCCTTGCCACCGGTCTTCTTCAGCGCCGCATAGATCGCGGCCATGCCGTCGTAGGCGGACACGCTCATGATGGTCGGCCGCGCATTCGCGCCGCGCAGCGTCTTGAAGTCGCGCACATACTTCGCGTTGAGCTCGGACTTGTGGTGCATGGAGTAGGGATAAACCGTGACGATGTCGAGCGCGCGGTCGCCGATCACGTCGATGATCGCTTCATCGACGATGTCGCCGGTGCCGATCAGCTTGATGCCGGCTTCGGGCAGGCCCTTCTCGCGAAATTCCTTGATGAAGGCGGGCGCGACGCTGCCGGCGTTGACGAAGGCGAACACGACATCGGGCTTGGCGTCCTTGATGCGCTGGATGTAGGGCGAAAAATCGACGGTCACCATCGGCACGCGCACGTTACCGACGATCTCGCCGCCGGCTTTCTTGTAGGCGCCGAGGAAGGCAGCTTCGGCATCATGGCCTGGCGCATAGTCGGCCACGATCACGTAGGCCTTCTTCGAGCCCTGCTTGACGGCCCATTGCGCAATCGGCGGCACCACGTCGGGGTAGGTGAACGAGGTGCGCACCATGTACGGCGACTTCGCGGTCAGCTCGGCGGCGGCGGCATTCATCACCACCATCGGCACCTTGGCCTGGGTGGCGATCGGTGCCACCGACAAGGCGTTGGGCGTGAAGCCGAAGCCGGCCAGCACCTGCACCTTGTCGCGCACCAGCAGTTCCTGCGCGAGGCGCTTGGCGACGTCAGGATTGGGGCCGCCAACGTCGCGGTAGATCACTTCCACGCGCTTGCCGGCGACCGATTCGCCGAACTGTTTCTGGTAAATCTTGATGCCGGCTTCCATCTGTTTGCCGAACTCGGCGAAGGGGCCGGACATTTCGGCAATGACGCCAATCTTGATCGTGTCATCAGCGTAGGCCAGGGGCATCGCAACGGCCATGCCGGTGACCAGCAGGCGGCGGATGTTGCGTGTGAAACGACTTGCCATGAGTTTCTCTCCTCGATGAATTGGAACGACATGCGGCCGGCGTCGGCCCGGAACGAATTGTCGGTCCGGTGCGCCAATGATGTTTATCGGGGTTTTTGTTGCCGCTGGAATGCGCGATGGCGTGACCGCGCCAGTAGACGCAGTCACGCCATCATCAGTTTGCTGCTATCAGCTGCCTTCCTTGGCCGGATCCTTCACGCGCTCGAAGCGGTCCGTCTCGACGTTGACCAGTTCGCCCTTGACGCGCTCGGCCTTGCGGATGTAGACGGTCTGCACGATGTCGCGGGTGGCGGCGTCGATCTCGATCGGGCCGCGCGGGCTTTCCAGCTTCAGGCCTTTCAGGGCTTCCATCACGGCATCGCCCGACATGTCGCCCTTGGTCTTCGCAAGCGCGGCGGCGATGGCGGCCATGCCGTCATACGCGGTGATCGCGAAGTAGCTCGGGCGCATCTTGTTGCCGAATTCGGCGTTGAATGCCTTCACGAACTTCTTGTTCTTCTCGGACGCATGCGCATACGAATAGTGGTGGCTGGTGATCAGGCCCAGCGCGACGTCGCCGGTGGCTTCGAGGTAGCTGTCATCGGTCGCTTCGCCGGTGGCATAGAGCTTGATGCCGGCTTCTTCCATGCCGCGCTCTTTCCATACCTTGAGGAAGGCCGGCGGCATCACGCCCGAGGGGAAGAAGAAGAACGCCGCCTGCGGCTTGGCATCCTTGATGCGCTGCACGAAGGCCGAGAAGTCGGGGTTGTTGACCGGCGTGCGCACGCTGCCGACGACCTTGCCGCCGCCTTCGGTGAAGGCTTTCTTGAATGCGGTTTCCGAATCCACGCCGGGGCCGTAATCGGCGACCACTGTGTAGACTTCCTTGGTGCCTTTCTTCAGCAGCCACTGCGCCATCGGCGCGGAGACCTGCTGCACCGTGAACGACAGGCGTGCGATATACGGCGAGGCGGCGGTGATGCCGGAGGAGGACGCGTTCATCACGATCACCGGCATCTTTGCCATCGTGGCGATCGGCGCGATGGCGTAGGCGTTCGGGCTGAAGTCGAGGCCGGTGATGAAGTTCACCTTGTCGCGCACGATCAGTTCCTGCGCATAGCGCTTGGAGTGGTCGGGCGAAGGACCTGCGGTGTCCTTCTTGATGATTTCCACCTTCTTGCCGGCGATCTTGCCGCCGTTTTCCTTCAGGTACAGCGCAATGCCCGCGTCGAACTGGCGGCCATAGTCGGCATAAGGCCCCGTGTAGGTGGCGATCAGGCCGATCTTGATCGTGTCGTCCGCAGCGTGCGCGACACCCAGTGTGCCGACGCTGCCAAGGGCGGCGGCGGCGATGGATGCCAGGACGGTTCTTCTTTTCAGCATGGGAAAGTCTCCGGAGAGGGGTTGAAAAAACACAAGCAATTCACAACGCACATCATGCAACACTTTCCGCACCGCTGCTGGTGCTCGAAATGTTGAGAATCGATTTCAGGTCGAAGCCTTCATCGGCGGCCTGCCGCGGAGCAAGCGCCGCATTGGCGGCGATCAGACGCCGGCTCAACATGTGTTCCGCCGGGCGGTTTACGGTATGCACGGCTGCAACATGGCCGCCGCGCAGATAGAACAGGCTGAACTTGTTGCTGCTGATATCGCCGCGCACGACGATCTCGTCGCTCGCTTGCGGCAAGCCGGCCATCTGGAATTTCAGCTCGAACTGGTCGCTCCAGAACCACGGCACCGTCGTGCACGGTTTGGGTTGGCCGGCGATCACCGAGGCGCACGCCTTCGCGCCGTCGTTGGCGGCCTGGATCGACTCCAGACGATAGCGCCCGGCAGAGTCATCCGGCCCCCACGACGGCAACTGCATGTTGGCAACGTCGCCGGCCGCCAGGATGCGCTCCACGCTGGTCCGTCCGCAGGCATCGACGAGGATGCCGTTGTCGGTGGCGATGCCCGCTTCGCGCGCGAGTTCGTCATTCGGCACGACACCGATGCCGGCCACCACCAGTTCGCATGCGATGCGCGTACCGTCCGTCAGCTCGACAGCGGCAACGCGGCCATTGTCGCCATGCAGTGTGCGCACGCCGCGTCCCAGCTCCACCTGCACGCCGCGCGCGCGATGGGCGCGCAGCACATAGTCGGACATCAGCAGCGGGAAGTTGCGCGCCAACAGGCGCGGTTGCGCCTCGATCACAGTCACCTGCACGCCGCAGGTCTGCAATGCCGACGCCACCTCCAGACCGATGAAGCCGCCGCCGATCACGCACGCGGTCTTCACCTGCTTCGCGTATTCGGCGATGCGCAAGCCGTCGCCCAGCGTGCGCAGCATGTGCACGCCGTTCAGCTCCGCACCGGGCACCGGCAACGGCCGGCAGCGCGCGCCCGTCATCAGTGCAAGCCACGCATAATCGAGCGTGCCGCCATCCGCCAGATGCACGCGCCGCTGGTCGGGTTCGATGCGCGTGACGCGCTGATTGAGCAGCGTCTCGATGCCGTTCTCGCGGTAGAACTCCTCGCTGCGCAGCGGCAGCTTGTCCGCTGTCGTCTTGCCGGTCAGCAGCCCCTTGGATAGCGGCGGACGCTGATAGGGAAGATGGCGTTCGTCGCCCACCATGATGATGCGACCGGCATAACCCAGTTCGCGCGCGGTGGCGGCGAGTTGCAGGCCGGCGTAGGACGCGCCGGCGATGATCAGGGGGGCGTCGTTGCTCATCAAGCTTGCATTTCCGGAATGCGCAGCGTCAGGCCATCGAGCTGGGCCGACACGGTGAGCTGGCAGCTCAGGCGGCTGCCGGGCCGGCGCTCCGATGCGACGCCGTCGAGCAGTTCGTTTTCCATCTCGTCCGCTTCCGGCAGCAAGTGCAGGAAGGCGTCGTCCACATAGACGTGACAGGTCGCGCACGAACAGCTGCCGCCACACTCGGCATCGATCCCGCGCACATTGGCGTGGATCGCGGTTTCCATCACGCTGGCGCCGTTCTTTGCTTCAACGGCGCGGCTGCTTCCATCCTTCTGGATGAAGGTAATCACAGGCATTTCTCAATCCTTAAAACATATCGAAGTATTCGCGCTGCTCCCATTCGCTCACCTCGAGATTGAAGCGCGCAATCTCCGCTTCCTTGATGTGGCAAAGGTAATCGACGAACGGCTTGCCGAGCTGCGCGGTGAGGCAGGCATCGGCGCGCAGAGCTTGCAGGGCATCGCCGAGGCTGCGCGGCAACTGCTCGGCCGGCGTCTCGTAGGGCGCGTCCGCCGACGGCCCCGGATCGAGCTTGTTCTTCATGCCGTCCAGTCCCGCGAACAGTTGCGACGCCAGATAGAGATACGGATTGGCAGTCGGTTCGCCGACGCGGTTTTCGATGCGCGATGCCGATTGCCCCGGCCCGCCCAGCACGCGCAGCATGGCGGCGCGATTGTCGCGCGCCCAGATCGCACGGTCCGGCGCAAGCGAGAACGGACGATAGCGGCGATAGCCATTGATGGTCGGACTGGCGAGTACCGCCGCACCGCATGCGTGCGCCTTCAGGCCGGCGAGGTAATGCATGCCGAGCGGACTCAGGACCTGCCCTTCCTCATCGGGCATGAAGGCATTCACGCCATCGCTCTTGCGGCGCATCGATTGATGCAGGTGCCAGCCGGAGGACATCACGTTCGGAATGCGCGGACGGCACATGAAGGTGGCGTGATAGCCGTTGCGCTGGCAGATCTGCTTGACCGCGCTGCGCAAGAGCACCATCAGATCGGCCGGCAGCACGCCCACGGTCGGGCCGAAGGTCAGCTCGAACTGGCTCGGGCCGAATTCGATTTCCAGCGAGCGCAGCGGCAGGCCGAGCGCCTGCAATTGCGTGCGCAGCAATTCCATCAAGTGATCGGCGCGGTCGTAGCGCAATTCGGTCAGGTACTGATGACCGTGCGACAGCAGCGACACGCGCGGCGGCTCGCCCGGCTGGCCGGAATCGCCCAGCGCCATGCGCGGATCGTCGAGCTTGAAGACGTGGAACTCCACTTCGAGTCCCGCCACGAAGTCGAGGCCGTATTCATCGAGCTGCTTCACGGCGCGCTGCAGAATCTGCCGCGTCGCCAGCGGCGATGGCTTGCCGTCGGCCATGTAGGCATCGCACAGCACCCAGCCGGTCTTGTTGGCCCACGGCAGGATCCGGAAGCTGCCCGGATCGGCGACGATGGTGAAATCCGCGCCGCCCTGCATGCCCTCCAGCTGGAAGCCGGTGTTGAATATCGGAAACACGGTCTTGTGCGAGGTGTCCTTCACCAGCAGCGTGGAGGTCATGTTGACGCCCTCCCACAGCGCGGACTTCGCCTCGCTCGCGACCAGCGTCTTGCCGCGCAGGATGCCGTGCTGGTCGGGGAAGGCGAAGCGCACTGTCTCGACCTCGCCCGCCTCGATGCGGCGCACCAGCTCGCGCGCCTGCTCGCGCTGCTCGACCGTCCAGAGATCGAATCTATCGACGAAGCTCGCCATGATTATTTTCCGGACTTGGAAGAGTCAAGACGCGCAGATGCCCAATCGGACTTCTGACGACGATCCAGATCGGCACTCTGCCAGTAGGCATTCGGCTCGCCGGCAGTCTTGTCGATACCATCGATGGATGGCGGGCCGCTGAACGCACTCGCTTGTTCCGCATTGATCAGCATCGGTGCGTCGCCGCCTTCTTGCGTGCTTTCGATCGCCTTCACCAGCATGCGGCGGAAGGCGACGATGCCCTTGTCGGTCACGCCCAGGTGTTCGCGCGTGCGGTTCTGGATCGACCCTTGCGATTCGATCGCCCACTGGTCGTGCACGTTGATGTCGTTGCCCATGCCGGTGTAGGTCTCGGTGAGCTGCTCGTCGACGTTGTAGCCATAGTTGTTGCGCTTGTTCTTGCGCGAGGTGTAGTCGGGCAATTCATACAGTTCCAGACGCTGGTCGCGCATCTGCTGCTTGTTCACCGGGCCGGTGAAGCTGGTGAAGATCGCGTACCAGTAGCAATTGTGATCATCGACCGGCACGTGCCACTGCGAGATGGTCATTTCCGAGCTCATCGGGATCACGAAGGCTTGCGGGAACACGACGTTGGTGATGCGCACGTGCTGCTGGTCCTGCGGCAGCTTGCGCAGCGCCATCAGGCGCATTCCATAATCGGTGTGCTCGATGCTGATCTCGGGACGGTCGTACTCGCGCAGCACTTTCGTGATCGGCATGTCGGAGTCGGCGGATGCGCCGCGGAACTGCTTGCCGTAGCTTTCGGACGTGTCCTCATCCTCGAAGAAGCGGTGCAGATAGGAAGCGTGGGCCGGATCGATGCCGACTTCCAGCGCCTGCAGCCAGTTGCACTCGAACAGGCCCTTGAAGGCGAAGGTATGCGTGCCGGGCGCGACGAAACAGTCGAAGTCGGGGAAGGCCGGCGGCTCGCCTTCGCCGATGTAGGCGAAGATGATGCCGCTCTTCTCGATCACCGGATAGGCGCTTTGCTTGATGCGCGTGCACAGCTTGCTGCCTTCCGGCTCGGCCGGTGTTTCCAGACAGGTGCCCTTGACGTCGAACAGCCAGCCGTGGAACGGGCAGCGCAGACCGCCGCCTTCAATACGGCCGAACGCGAGGTCGGCGCCGCGGTGCGGACAATCGCGGTCCAGCATGCCCAGCTTGCCATGCTCGTCGCGGAACAGCACGAAATCCTGCCCCATCAGCTTGACCGCCCGGACCGGACGCTTGCCTTCCAGCTCATCCGTCAGCGCGACCGGCTGCCAGTAGCGGCGCAGCAGCTTGCCGGCCGGAGCTTGCGGGCCCACCCGCGTCATGAGGTCGTTCTGTTCAGCGCTAATCATGTATCTACTCCATTTGTCAGTTGTCGGCTTATTGCATGCAATTGTATGCATTTTTTTGAGGCGCGCAAGACAAATCAGGAATTTTTGTGGCGGCGCTTTTTGGATTACACGATAAATATCAGTAAAAAATCATTTAAATCAGCTACTTATAATGACTTCCTCGACAAAGCTCAAGTCCATGAACGTTTGTGGTGCAAATCGCGCCAAGGCAGTGCATACTTCATTCACGACGCAATTGCATGCAATATGCTTCCCGCCCCCGATTTTTCTGCATTCAATCGAATGCGTTAAACTTGTTTCAACACTTCTCAACCGATACCAAACATGTCCACAGCCATGGAATCCCAACAATCCCGCGTCCTCGTGCAGTTGCGCGACATGATCCTCAAGGGCGAATTCGCGCCGGGCGAGCGCCTGGCGGAAATCCCTGTCTCGGAGCGCCTGCAAGCCTCGCGCACGCCGGTGCGCCTCGCGCTCGCCAGCCTCGAGCACGAAGGATTGATCGAGCAATCGCCCAGCGGCGGCTACCAGATGCGGCGCTTCACCTCGCAAGAAGTGGCCGACGCGATCCGCGTGCGCGGCCTGCTCGAAGGTTTTGCCGCGCGCCTGCTGGCCGAAAACGGTGCGCCGCGCCAGTTGCTGCGCGAATTGCATGACGTTCTGGAGGATGGCGACAAGGTCGTCAACAAGGACAACATGGACCTCGACGACTACGCCGCGTATGTCGAGATGAACGACCGCTTCCACCAGCTCATCGTCGATGGCTGCGGCAACGTGATGATCAAGCGCGTGATGGACATGCTGAACGGCCAGCCTTTCGCCGCCGCCAGCGCCATGCTGCCCATGCAGTCGTCGATGGAAGAAGGCCACCAGTGGATGAAGCAGGCGCACCGCACGCACCACGCCCTGCTGCAGGCGATCGAGCGCAGCCAAGGCTCGCGCGCGCAGGCGCTGGGCGAGGAACATGTCGAGATCGCCCGCATGAACCTCGACTACGCGCTCGATAAGCCGGAACTGGCGGCGAAGATCATGCCGGGCATCAAGCTGGTGGCTGATGCGGTGCGCTCGCGGTCGTGAGCGCGTGAACTTCCTGGGGCGACCGCGTGTCCACCTGGTGTCCGGAGTTGGAAATTCGTTGCAAATAAAAGTGATGAAATCGCGACGAGACAAGGAAAAAAGCACAGCAAGGCCGAGGCCTTGCGAGCATTTTTGACGCCGTATCGGTGTGATTCTCGTCATCTTTTATGTGGCGAATTTCTAACTCAGGACACTAGAATATGTTCATGGACATGACACTCGCCGAGCTGGAACAAGCCATCAACTACTGGCGCGCACTGCGTCCCTCGACCGGCGAGGAGCGCGCGCTGTCGCCGGAAGTGAATGCATTGGCGACCCTGTATGCAATGATGATATTCAACGGTGCCAAGGTCGTACCGCTCGACACGCTCGATCAGGCATCGCAGCAACTGGTGGAAGCGTGGCGGCAGCAGCACGCGTGAACTCCGCCGAACTGATCAAATAACGCCAGCAGTTCCCCATTCGCGCTGGCTGCGGCGGCTCATGAATGGCCATTTTGATTGCCATTTTTTCATTTGTTTTTGAAAATGACTCCTCTTGATCCAATGAGGAAATCCATGAAATTTTCAAAAACGACCTGGCTCTATCTGACATTCGCCGTCGCAGGATTGGTATTGACCTGGTATTTCAATATCCGGCATGTCATGGCGGGCGGCAGCTTGCTGCTTCCGGAATTTGTCGCGCATGCATTTGCCAACCATGTCTCCAGCTCTGTGGCTGTCGACATCACCGTCGTGGCCTTCGCATTTTTCGTCTGGATGTTTTCCGAGGCAAAGCGGCTGGGAATCCGGTGGCCGTTCGTGTATGTGATCCTGACGATATTTGTTGCGCTGGCGTTTGCGTTTCCCTTGTTCCTGGCAGTCAGGGCTCACGTCATTGAAAAGGCAGGCAGGATCACCACATCCGGAAGTGGTGACGCATTGAGCGGCGGACGCGCGTGATTCAGAACAATGTGACTACGATGCAGTTGCGCCGAAGCCACCTTGGCGCAATCGCATCGGCTGCACTGCAGCTCCACCCTGCCCCGGCGCTGAAATAGCGGGAGGGTGATCGCCGGATCAAACCGATCGCGTGATCCCGCCATCCACGCGCAGATTCTGCCCGGTGATATAGCCCGCATCGTCGGACAACAGGAAGGCGACGGTTTTCGCAATCTCCTCCTTTGTCCCCTGCCGTCCCATCGGGATCTGCGCCAGCGTAGCCGCATCCTGCACGATCGAATCCACATACCCCGGCAGCACGTTGTTGATGCGGATGTTCGACTTCGCGACCTCGTCCGCATAGATTTTCGTGAAGCCGGCCAGCGCCGCACGCAAGCTCGCCGAGATCGGAAAGCGCGCCGACGGCTCGAAGGCAGCGAAGGTCGAGATGTTGACGATCGCGCCGCCGCCCTGCGCCTGCATGATCGGCGTCACCAGGCGCGTCATGCGCACCACGTTCAGCAGCAGCAGGTCAAGGCCGGCATGCCAGTCGGCATCGCTCAATTCCAGCAGCGGCCCCTTCTTCGGATGGCCGGTGTTGTTGACGACCGCATCGATGCGGCCGTGCTTCTCCATCGCCAGCGACACCAGCTTCTGCAAGTCCGCTGCGTTGTCGCTTGATCCCTGCAGCGCAATGCCGCCCAATGCTTTCGCAGTGGAATGAACCTCTTCCGAGCGCGACATCAGCACGAGCTGATACCCGCGAGCAGCCAGTTCGGCCGCGCACGCGGCACCCATGCCGCGCGAGGCGGCGGTGATCAAGGCAACTTTTTGCATTTGGAAACTCCTTTGAGGTTATTCATTCATTGTGCCCGGAAAACCCAGGCCAAACTCAGGCCGCCAGGTGCCGCGCCTGCCGCTGCGGCAAGGCCGCTGGCGATGTGAGCGCCGCCTTGTCGCCGGCACGCGCCGCCGTCTTCGACGACGACATGCTCGCCTGTCCCGCATAGTCGCTTGCCAGCGACGCGGCAATCACCGCCTCGTCATTTCCTCTCTCGCGCAACCAGCGTGCGACCAGCGCCGCCAGCTTCTCCAGCGCAATGCGATGCGTCGCATCGGTATGCGCATACAGCCAGTCCGACAACGCCATGAAATTGGCAAACGGCGCATCGCCCAGAATCAGCGGCAAGGTGTGCGCGAATCGCCCCGAATTCGCGACCAGGTCCCAGTAACGCGCAAAGCGCACCAGCCGCTGCATCGTCGCGAAGTCGATGCGGTCGGTGGCGAGTATCGAATACGGCGGATAGGGATCGAACGCCATCCGGTACGCATCGGTATGGCGAATGATCGGCGTGCCGCGCAGTCGCTTCAGAATGCCGAACTGGATTTCATGCGGCTGCAAGGTCACCAGCTTGTCGAAGCCGCGCGCGAAGCTCTCGATATCCTCGCCCGGCAGCCCTGCGATCAGATCGACGTGCAGATGCGCGTTCGAGTGTGCGCACAGCCAGCGGATATTGTCGGTCGCCTTCTCGTTGTTCTGCCTGCGGCTGACCAGCGCCTGCACCTCGGGATTGAAGCTCTGGATGCCGATCTCGAATTGCAGCGTCCCCGGCGGGAATTGTGCAATCGCCTCCTTCAATGCATCGGGCAAGTGATCCGGCACCACCTCGAAATGCGCGAACACCGGATCGTCCGGCGCGTCTTCCAGCTTGTCGAGGAAGAACTGCATGATCCTCAGACTCGACTTGATATTCAGGTTGAAGGTGCGATCGACGAACTTGAACAGCCGCGCACCGCGCGCATGCAAAGACTCCAGCTCGCCGAGAAACGCATCCAGATCGAAGGGCCACGCCGTCTTGTCGAGCGAGGACAGGCAGAACTCGCACTTGAACGGACATCCGCGCGAGGCCTCGACATACAGCGTGCGATGCGCGATGTCCTCGTCGGTGTAGAACCGGTACGGCAACGCGATATCGGACAGCGGCGGCTGCACGCCGGCATGAATCTTCATCAAGGGCTTCGGCCCGCGCAGGATCTGCCGGCACAACTGCGGAAACGTGACATCGCCCCAGCCGGTCACGAGGTAATCGGCGAGCTGCACGACGCGCTGCTCCTGCGGTTCATACGACACCTCCGGCCCGCCCAGCACGATCACGACCTCCGGTGCGACGCGCTTCAGCATCGCCACCACCCTGGTGGTTTCCTCCACGTTCCAGATGTAGACGCCGAAGCCGACGATGCGCGGCTGGTGCGCGAGCAACTTCTCCACCACGTCGGCAGTTTTCGCCCCGATCACGAATTCATGCAGGCGCGTTTCGTCCTGCAGGTCGCCCATGTTGGCAAGCAGATAGCGCAGGCCGAGCGAGGCGTGGGTGTAGCGAGCGTTGAGGGTGGAGAGGAGGATGGTCATGGAACTGCGCGGAAGGAAATGGTACGAGCGTCATTGTACGTGCCGAAAGCAAGCCGAACTATCCGCCACGGAATGCGGATGCGCCCAATCTGCCTTCCTATGTACCCGATTCTCGACGCTCAGGCCGATGATGCGGAACTACTCCAGAAGATGAAGGAACCCGTCGCATGAGGTAGTCCGTCAAAGCATGGCATGCGGCGGAAGGCGCTGCGCTTTTCCGTCCTGAGCTACGAGCTACGAGTTGTTAACTCCTGGGATTGAAATATTCCCATATCGAATATTGACAGTTGCATACATTTTTATTCTCCCATTTTGATAACTAGCGGATCGCCGGTTTCGAAATGTTTCATTGAAGCCGGCGTGATGTGTCCTAAATAGCCTTCATGTCGAAGTACGGGAATAAGTACTACGTAAATCCCTGTGAGTTGGAAATCGGCTTGCGTGGAAATAACTGTTTGAATTGTTTCGGCCACATGGATGGCATTTCTTCTGGCCGAATCCATATTCTCTCCTTCGATTAAGAACTGTAAGCAGTCTTCAAAGGCAATTCGTGGATTGGCGTATCTGCACGAATTCGAATATGTCGGAAGCCATGCTATTTTCTTGGGAAACAAAATGTCGCCATTCTTTTGCACGTTTAGCAACGCGTTCTGCAATACAAATGAACGTCGAGTTTGTTCAGCATTTTCACCAGTCGACTCGAAATCACAGCCAAAAATGACTATTACATTGAATGCAAATAGGCAAACCAAAGCGAGAAATTGAACCTTATTTTTCATATGCTTTCTCCAGTAGCTCGTAGGGTGGAAAAGCGCAGCGCCTTCCGCCATTCGCACCCAACCATCCCCCTGCCTCCAGTAAACGCGATTTCGGCGGCTACCCCACGCGTGACACGTGTATCGAAGTGAAGCTCATGGCGGAAGGCGCTGCGCTTTTCCGCCCTACACGCTACACGCTTGTTCGCTCCCCTGCCTGCAACTCCACCATCTCTCCTGCCCAGTCATGCGGATACATGCCCGCAGCAACATATCGATGAAATGACGAGTACGGCCAGTTGCTCACCTGTTGCACCATGCCGTGCTTGAGCGGATTGATATGCACATAATCGACGTGATTCGCGTAGTCGCGCTCATCGCGGATCGTATGCTCCCAAAATCGTCGTTGCCAAATGCCGCGTTCGCCTTTGCGCGCACGCACTGCGGACAAACGTTCGGTCTTCGGGAGCGATTTTGCAAAGGCGATCTTGATGGCTTTCCAGCGTGAGGAATAATCGGTGTCGCCCGGCGGCAGCGTCCAGATGCAATGGGTATGATCAGGCAGTACAACCCATGCGTCGATGTGGAAGGGATGGCGGGCACGCACTTTCCGCACGGCGTCGCGGAAGAGGTCGATATGCTCGAGCAGCAAGTGGCTGTGGCGTTCGAGCAGATTGACGGTGAAAAAATACGTCCCTCCGGGGACGCGATTGCGGCGGTAGTCTGGCATGGAGGGTAGTGTGCCAGAGTGTGGAATGCGGCGGAAGGCGCTGCGCTTTTCCGCCCTACCGCTACCGCGCTGATCAATGGCGTCATGGCTCGCAGGGTGTAGAGCGCAGGGCGAAAATGCGACGGGAGGCGTCCGGATCTGTCGACAGTCCCCCGCCGAGATCACGCGCCTCTTCGATGGATTTCCCCCGCAATATCCTGCATCAAGTCATCTGAAAATCTGCGTGGCGAAAAACATCCAGGCGCAAGCCGCAGTGGCAGCAAACAGCACGATCAGGATCTTCATTTTTCTTTGCTTTTCCTGTTTGGCGGCCTGTAGCTGTTGCTTGAATTTCACATTTTTCTGCTGGATTTCCCTTCGTTTTTTCTGTTCCGCAAGACTATCGCTCTCCCAATCGGCGACTTGGTTTAGCGTTCCCATGAATCGCATCAATTCCAGATCGCCGTTGTCCATAGCTGCCTCCGTGTTGACTAAATACCAACTTATCAGCTGAGATGCCGGCCGGCATTGAGTAGTGTCAACTGGAATCATGTCGAATTGACAAAAATGAGAGGCTTGACGAGTGTCAATGCAAGGAAGAATGGTTATGCGGGGAGCTGACGGATCAGATGACCATTGACGGGAACCCATCCGGCCCTGGCTGCATGTCATGCATGCTGTCATAGCGGTCTGGATTTGGCGGAGAGAGTTTTCAGTTTGTGCGGCCGCATGACCGCGCATGTGTGTCCGCTGAGGCGGCGCAAATGGCAGGAAATCAACCGCATCGCCATTACCCCGCGGATATGGCGCATGGTTGACGCGTGGATATAATGCAATCGGGCAGGCAACCCGTCACCTGCCTCTGATGGAGCCGACGGGTATTCAAGGGAGGAAGCGCGAAATGAAGAAGAAATTTATCGTGTTATGCGCATCGCTGTGGGCACTGGCTGCCCTGTCTCCGGCATTCGCCGCCGAAAACTGCCTCAAGTACACGGGGCAGGCCTTCCAGGACTGCTGCAAACGGAACGGAGGGGGATGCGGCGTCTCGAGATAATCGGTCTGTTTTTTGAACGTCGGATCGATGAGCGCGGGCTCGATTGCCCGCGCGCTCCATCCGCAACGACGGCGAGCGCTTTTTTCAAGCGCCCTTGTTCCCCAGCTCCTTCTCCTGCAGCATCCGCCACATCACCTTCCCCGTCGCCGACTTCGGCAAGACTTCGACAAACTCGACGATGCGCGGCACCTTGTAGGCGGCCATCTTTTCATGCGCCCACTGGATGACACCGTCTTCGGTGACGTCCGCGCCGGCCCGCTTCACGATCACGGCCTTGACCGTTTCGCCGCGATACGCGTCGCGTGCGGCGATGATGCAGCATTCCTGCACCGCCGGATGCTGGTACATCGTCGCTTCCACTTCCGCCGGCCAGACCTTGAAGCCGCTGGCGTTGATCATGCGTTTCAGGCGGTCGGTGAAGAAGAAGAAGCCTTCCTCGTCCATGTAGCCGAGGTCGCCGGAGCGGAAGAAGCGCTTGCCGTCGAGTTCGGCGAAGGATTCCTCGGTCTTCTTCGGGTCGTTCCAGTAGCCCTGGAAGACCTGCGGGCCGTGGATCCAGATTTCGCCGGTTTCGCCTTGCGGCAATTCCTTCAGCGTGGTCGGATCGACGATGCGCGAGTCGACGTTGAATTCGGGGATGCCGAGGCATTGCTGCTTCATGCGCTGCGGCGGGTTGATGTGCGAGGCGGCCATGGTCTCGGACAGGCCGTAGCCTTCCATGTACTTCTGGTCGGTGAGATCGAGCAGCTTTTGCGCGATCGCGGCCGGCATCGCGGCGCCGCCGCCGGAGATGCGCTTCAAGCCCGAGATGTCGTATTCGGACAGGCGCGGGTTCGAGAGGAAGTCGATCATCATGGTCGGGATCACGGTCCAGGTCGTGACCTTGTAGCGCGTGATCAGCTGACCCGCGGCGTCGCGATCCCAGCGCGGCAGCACGACGATGGCGCCGCCGCAGTAGATCGCCGCGTTCATCACCGATTGCATGCCGGTGACGTGGAAGAAGGGCAGCACGGCGAGCGTGACGTTGTCGGGGATGACATGACCGGACCAGATCGCGCTGCCGGCGGCGTTCACCATGACCGAGCGATGGGTGTGAACGCAGCCCTTCGGCTTGCCAGTGGTGCCGGAGGTGTAGGGCATGCAGGCGAGATCGTCCGCGCCGGCTTCATGTCGGCGCGACGCATGGCGTTCGGCCAGGGCGTCGGTCCACGCGATCACGCCCGGCAGGTCGGGCACGTTGCGCGGCGCGCGCACGAAATCGGGCACCGTCAGATCGGTCGGTGCGGTCAGGTAATCGGAATAAGTCGCGACCACTGCATGGGACAGGCAGGACTTGCCGACCAGCGGCGCGAGGCGCGGGAAGATTTCCTGCGACGCGAGCGCGACCTTTGCACCGCTGTCCTCGACGTAATGCGCCAGCTCGTCGGTCATCAGCATCGGGTTGACCGGCACCACCATCGCATCGGCGCGCATGATCGCGTAGTAGGCGATGATGAATTGCGGACTGTTCTGCATGTCCAGCAATACGCGATCGCCGCGCTGCACGCCGCACACCTGCTGCAAATACCCCGCAAGCGCCAGCACTTCCCCGTGCACCTGCGCATAGCTCAGGATCGAATCGTAGAAGATGATCGCCGGTTTCTGCGGGTAGCGGCGCGTGGAAATTTCCAGATTCTCGTAGATGCTTGTTTCCGGAAACGTCACGGTGGTGGGCAGCCCTTCCGGCCAATGTAGGAAATGAGTGGTGTTCATGTCTCCGCCTGTTTTTTTAATGGTGTGAGTCAACTATATATAACCATTCCGGCAAGGAAACAAGCATGCCTTGACGGCTATCAAATGCTGCACAGCACGATTTCCGATGCTTTGCTAATATCGCCCGGGCGAATGCATCGCACTGCGTTGCAACAAGCGTTTTTGCATTTCGTCAACTGATTGCCGTTGTACTTATTTTTGGGAAAGGTCTTCAATGAAACTGTTTATTGCGCCCGGCGCATGCTCGCTCTCCCCCCACATCGTGTTGCGTGAAGCAGGTTTTCCATTCGACATGGAGAAAGTCACTCTCGCGGACAAGAAGACCGCCGGCGGTGCCGATTTCCGCGCCATCAATCCGAAGGGCTACGTGCCGGCGCTGGTGCTCGACTCCGGCGACGTGCTGACCGAGGGACCGGCGATCGTGCAATACCTGGCGGACCAGGTGCCCGAGAAGAAGCTCGTGCCGGCCGCCGGCACGATGGAGCGTTATCGCCTGATCGAGTGGCTCAACTACATCTCGACCGAATTGCACAAGGGTTTCAGCCCGCTGTTCAAGCCGGGCACGCCGGACGAGACGAAGAAGATGGCGCGCGACACATTGGCGCTGCGTCTGGAAATCATTGCCGCGCAATTGCAGGGCAAGGATTATCTGACCGGCAGCGACTTCACCGTGGCCGATGCCTATCTGTTCACCGTGCTGAACTGGGCCGCTCGGGTCGATGTCGATCTGTCGCGCTGGCCGGTGTTCAAGACCTATCGTGAACGTGTCGCGGCGCGCCCGGCAGTGCGTGCAGCCATGGTTGCAGAAGGCCTGATCAAGGAGTGACGTTCGCTTTCTCCTGATTGCATGCTTCGGCGTCGCGCGCTCGCCGTGTTCACAAGCGGCCGCGACGCCGCCCCCCTCCAGGCTGCATCGCAGCCGCCACCGCCCTACCTTTTCCGCGCCAGCGTGACGCCATCCGCGATCGGCAGCAGCGACAGATCGATGCGCGCGTCGCCGTGCAGCTTGACGTTCAATGCCTGAATCGCGGCGGTGTCCTCGTTGTCCGCCGGACGCACCACATTGCCTCCCCACAGCACGTTGTCGATCATGATCAGGCCGCCGGGGCGCAGCAATTGCAGGCAGCGTTCGTAGTAATCGTCGTAGGCGGATTTGTCGGCGTCGATGAAGGCAAAATCGAAACAGCCGCCCTGCCCGTCGCCGAGCAAGGCATCGAGCGTATCGATGGCCGGCGCGAGATGCAGATCGATCTTGTGCGCGATGCCGGCCCGCTGCCAGTAATCGCACGCGACTGCGGTGTATTCGTCGCTGATGTCGCAGGCAACGATGTGCCCGTCCGGCGGCAGCGCGAGCGCCACCGCCAGCGCACTGTAGCCGGTGAAGACGCCGATCTCGATGGTGCGGCGCGCGCCGAGCAGCCGGATCAACAGCGCCATCAACTGCCCCTGCTCCGGCGCGATCTGCATGCGCGCCATCGGATGACTGCCGGTTGCCGCGCGCAATGCCGCCAGCACCGGATGCTCGCGCAAGGACACGTCGAGCACGTATTGATAAAGAGCATCGTCGAGGATGAGGGTGCGCGTCGTCATTGCGGCAATCCGGTCGGAATCAATGGAACACGTTTCATGCGTGGCTGCATGAGCGCGTGAGCGTGTGAGCGCCATGTGCGAAACAGCTTCCGCAACCTGGTGTCCCGAGTTGGAAATTCGCTACATAAAAGATGACGAGAATCGCACCGATACCGCGTCAAAAATGCTCGCAAGGCCTCGGCCTTGCTGTGCTTTTTTCCTTGTCTCGTCGCGATTTCATCACTTTTATTTGCAACGAATTTCCAACTCAGGACACTAGCATCTGCCGATGCGGCATCTTTTGCGCACTCGCAGATGCCGCGCTGAAATTTTGCAAACGCCCATGCCGCAAGGCAAACCTGTTCCAGCCACGCACCCTGACCCGCCGGATCGACGATAATCGAAAGCGATCGGTGCTGTGCGCCGATATCATTTCAAGCAGGAGAAACAGATGAATCAGACATCCCGGCCACGCATGCCTGCCGTGTTCTTCGGCCACGGCAGCCCGATGAATGTGCTGGAGGACAATCGCTACACACGCGCCTGGCAGCAGGTCGGCACCTCGTTGCCGAAGCCCAAGGCAATTCTCGCCATATCGGCGCACTGGTACACGCGCGGCACCGGCATCACGGCAATGGCCGCGCCGCAGACGATCCATGACTTCGGCGGTTTTCCGCAGGCGCTGTTCGACATGCGCTATCCCGCGCCGGGCGATCCGGCATTGGCTGCGCGCGTGCGCGAATTGCTGATGCCGGTCGATGTGCAGCTCGACCATTCATGGGGACTGGACCACGGTACCTGGTCGGTATTGGTCAAGGCGTTTCCCGATGCCGACGTGCCGGTGGTGCAGTTGAGCATCGACGGCACGCAGCCGGCGGCGTGGCATCTCGCACTGGGCCGCAGGCTTGCGCCGCTGCGCGACGAAGGCGTGCTGATCATCGGCAGCGGCGATGTCGTGCACAACCTGCGCCTGATGATGCGCGGCAATCATCCGGCATACGACTGGGCGCAGCGCTTCAACGAGCGTGTGCGCGAACATCTGCAGAAGGGAGAAATGGAAGTACTGGCCGAATACGAGCAATGGGGCAACGACGCGACGCTGTCGGTGCCGACGGCGGAACACTTCCTTCCCCTGCTCTATGTGGCCGGCACAAGACAGGGCAACGAAACGGTATCGATCCTGGTCGATGGCATCGAGGCCGGTTCGATCAGCATGCTGACGGCGGCGATCGGCATGGAAGCTGTGACGCAAGCGGCTTGAGTTTGCACAGAAGGTATTCGCAGTTCACTTGAGCCTGTGCAAGTTCCCTCGAACCGGAACGGGAACCGGATAGTCTAAATTTCATTTTCTCTCCGGCCTTGCGGCATGACAGGCAACAGGGCCTGACTCACATGACGATTGGCGACGGCATTCTGGCGCAAGGCCGCCGTCGTGCAAACGGCAGCAGGAGACCACTACATGAATTCGAGCGTCGCGCAAACGCGCAATGAGCGAATCATCTTGCTGATAGACGATACATCCGAAACGCTCGGCACGCTGACCGATGTGTTGAGGAAAACGGGATGTCAAGTTGTCGTCACGCAAGGCGGCGACCAGGCACTGGCGCATACGCGCAGCATCCGGCCCGACCTCATCCTGATCACTATGGCGATGCCCGGCATCGACGGCCTTGAGACCTGCCGCCGCTTGAAAGACATGCCGGAGGCAAGCGATGTGCCGGTCATCTTCATGATGTCGGCGCAGGATGAGCACGGCCGCACTGCGGCTTTCGACGCAGGCGCGGCGGACTGCATCACCAGGCCGGCCAAGGCGCGGGAAGTGCTGGCAAGAATCGCCCCGCATCTCGCGCTGCGGACTGCGCGGAACGCCATCGAGGCAGACGCGGCGCAGCATTCGACCGAACTGGATGATGCTCATGCACGCCTCAACCACGAGATCGGCGAGCGCAAGCAGACGGAAAAGAATCTGCGGCAGGAAGAAGCGCGTCTGCGCCGCCTGTTCGAATCGAACATCATCGGCATTCTGTGCTGGGGAGCGGAGGGCAATATCACCGAGGCGAATGAAAAGTTTCTGCAAATGTCGGGTTACTCGCAGGAGGATTTACGCAACGGAAAAGTGCAATGGGGCACCATCACGCCGCCCGAGTACAAGTCGGTAGACTGGCGGGCCATGAAGCAGCTCAAGCGCACCGGCGCGTTCTCGCCGTACGAGAAGGAATACATCCGCATCGACGGCACGCGCTGCCCCATCATGATCGGCGGCGCATGCATCGATGCCGCGAAGGATTCCGGCATCGCCTTCGTGCTCGACATGTCGGAACAGAAGCGCGCCGAACAGGCCTCGCGCGACTACGAGAGGCGCTTGCGCCGACTGTTCGACGCCAGCATCATCGGCATCGTGTTCGACGATGCGACGGGTTGCGCACTCGATGCCAACGAGGCATTCCTGAAGATCATCGGCTACACGCGCGAGGACCTGAAAGCCGGCCTGATCCGGTGGCGCGAGCTCACGCCACCGGAATTCCACGCCATCTCGGAGCGGAGCATCAGGGAATCGCGGCATGCCGGCAGCGTCACCTACGAGAAGGAATACATCCGCAAGGACGGCAGCCGCGTGCCGGTGCTGGTCGGCTCGACGTTCTTCGGCGACACGGACGACAGCCAGCGAGCGGCATTCGTGCTGGACCTGAGCGAACGCAAGGAGGCGGAGCACCGCATCCGCTACATGGCGGACCATGATGCGCTGACCAGCCTCCCCAACCGCGTGCTGTTCCGCGACCGCCTGCAGCAGGGGGTGGTGCATGCGCATCGCACGCACACGAAGGTGGCGGTGCTGTTCATCGACCTCGACTACTTCAAGAACATCAACGACTCGCTCGGCCACCAGATCGGCGACCGCCTGCTGCAGATGGTGGCGATGCGTCTGCGCGAATGCGTGCGCGAAGACGATACGGTGGCGCGTCTGGGCGGCGATGAGTTCGTGCTGAGCCTGCCGCTCTCGAACGGTAGCGGCGACGCCGCACTGGTGGCGCAGAAGGTCCTGCATGCGCTGGACCTGCCCTTCCTGTGCGACGAGCACGAGCTGCACCTCGGAGGCAGCATCGGCATCAGCCTGTATCCCGACGACGGCACCGATGTCGATACCCTGATGCGCACCGCCGACACCGCGATGTATCACGCCAAGGAAAAGGGGCGCGGCAACTACCAGTTCTTCACGCCGGCGCTGAACAAGGCGGCGCAGCGCCGACTCGCACTGACGAACTCGTTGCGGCGGGCGCTGGTGCGCGACGAATTCGAAGTGCACTACCAGCCGCAGGTCGATCTCGAAAGCGGACAAATCATTTCGGCGGAAGCCCTGCTGCGCTGGACCAAGGCCGGCAAGCATGCGGTCGGCTGCAACGAGTTCATCACCATTGCAGAGGAAACGGGATTGATCCTGCAGATCGGCGACTGGGTGCTGCGCCAGGCGTGCCGGCAGTTGAAGCAATGGCACACGCTCGGGCACACGGACATGGCGATCGCGGTCAACCTGTCGCCGCGCCAGTTCTATCAGCCGAACTTCCACGGCAGGATCAGCGACATTCTCGACGAGGCGGGACTCGCGCCGTCCTCGCTCGATCTCGAGATCACCGAGGGCGTCCTCATGCAACGCAGCGACGACAATGTCTCGACATTGCAGCATCTCTCCGACATGGGGATCAAGCTGTCGGTGGACGATTTCGGCACCGGCTATTCCAGCCTCGCCTACCTGCAGCGCTTCCCGGTGGACGCGCTCAAGATCGACCGCTCCTTCGTCAGCGGCATCGGCCAGGACCGCAACGACACCACGCTCGTCACCGCCATCATCGCGATGGCGCACAGCCTGCGGCTCAAGGTGCTGGCCGAAGGCGTCGAGACACCGGAGCAGATCCGCTTCCTGCTGGCGCAGGGCTGCCGCTCGGCGCAGGGCTACTATTACAGCGTGCCGGTGTCGGCGGAGGTGTTTACGGGCATGTTGCGGGAGCGGGCACGGCAGGCATGGCAGCGGTGAACGGCCGGCATGCGCACCCTGCGTGTCGTCCCGAAACGGACATTAGTGTCCTGAGTTCGAAATTCGCTGCATAAAAGATGACGAGAATCGCACCGATACCGCGTCAAAAATGCTCGCAAGGCCTCGGCCTTGCTGCGCTTTTTTCCTTGTCTCGTCGCGATTTCATCACTTTTATTTGCAACGAATTTCCAACTCAGGACACTAGAACGACGAGCCCTTTTCCGTCAGGAAGGCGGTCTCTGCCATCGATGTCGTCCGTCCGAGGATGCGGTTGCGGTGCGGGAAGCGGCCGAAGCGCGCAATGATGTCCCGATGCCGCCGCGCATAGTCGAGGAAGCCGTCAAACGCCGGGCGCTGTTCCGCCGCGACGTTCGCCGCCAGTCGCTCGAACAGCGCGACCGAACGCTCCTGATCGTCGAGCGATTCGGAATGTTCGAGCGGCAGATAGAAGAACACGCGCTCGATCGGGCGCAGTTGCAGGTCATCGCCGCGCCCCAGACCGAGGCTGCACCATGCGCGCGCGAGCGGATCGGAGGCGAACGCCTGCGGCGTGTCGCGATGTATGTTGCGCGGGAACTGGTCGGTCAGCAGGATCAGCGCCAGAGTGCCGTGTGGCGTCGCGTTCCATGCGTCCAGCTCGCGGCTGGCCGCCCTTGCCGCCAGTGCTGCGAAGCGCTGGCGGATCGCCGCGTCCACATCCGGATTCTTCGACCACCAGAGCGCGGCACGCTCGCTGGCCACCGCGCTGTCGTCGGCCTGCGAGCCGAACCAGAATTCCCTGATGGTGCTTTCGGTTTCCATCGCGTCCTCACGCCGTCAGTTGTGCGATCGTCACATGCCGCGGCTGGTCCGCGATGCGCGCGAGCCAGCGCGAGATGGCCGGATACAGCGAAAGGTCGAAGCCGCCTTCGTCGGCCACATGCGTGTAGGCATACAGCGAGACATCGGCGATGGTGTATTGATCGCCGGTCAGATACGGCGTCTGCCGCAACTGCGTTTCCATCACGCGCAGCGCCTTGTGGCCGCCTTCCTGCTTCGACAGGAATTCCGCCCGCCGCGCCTCCGGCAAACCAAGATACTTCGCGATGAAGCGCGCGACGGCCACATAGGGTTCGTGGCTGTATTGCTCGAAGAACTGCCACTGCAGCACGCGCGCCCGCTGCAATCTGTCATCCGGCAGGAAGACCGTGCCTTCGGCGAGATAGTTCAGGATCGCGTTCGACTCCCAGAGATGGGTGCCGCGCTCTATTTCAAGAACGGGAATCTTCGCGTTCGGATTCATCGCGAGGAAGGTGTCCGCCTTCGTTTCCTTGTTCAGGATGTCGACGTGAATCCATTCATGCGCGATGCCGAGCAGGGACATCAGCAATTTGATCTTGTAGCAATTCCCGGATTGAATATCGCCATACACCTTGACCATGCGCTTCCTTTCGACGGTGAATGCGGCGCGCCTTCACAGGGTGCCGGCTGCGTACAGGAACCCGCCGAGCGCACCGCAATTGAGCATGACGGTCGCCCGGAAGGCAGTTTGAAAAGACGGTTTGCGCGACTTGTGACGCAAGAGCCGCTGCGCGATCAGCGCGCCCGGCCAGCCGCCCAGGATGGCAAACAGGTGCAGCGTGTTTTCCCGTATTCGCCGGCGGCCGTTTCTCGCCGCCGACTTGTCCAGTGCATAGGCAATGAATGCGGCAGCACTGGCGGCCAGGTAAAGCATGATCACGACGGACAGAAGCAGATGGTGCGGCATTGAAAACACGCTCGGTGGAGCATCTCCTTGTTCGAATGGAGAACGATCATAGCAGTTGACGCTCCGCTTCGATTCAGGCGATTTCCAGCGCCGCCAATATCAATCCGGCCACCAGCGCCACGGCGGAGGCGATGAACCATGCGACGGTCTTGCGATATTCGCGTTCCTCGTCATCCTCGAGACGCAAGGCGCGATACAAGGCGATGGTTTGCAGCATCACGGCCACCATCAGCGCCGTGGCCGGAATGATGGAGCGCCACGTCCACATGCCCGGTGCCTCGAAGCCCCAGAAGCGGAAGAAGCCCAGTGAAAAACCGAGCAGGACCGTGATCGCCGTGATGAGCCCCTGCCGATATCCCTGGGGAAGCGGCTTGCGCGGTTGGTCGGCAACAGGATTGGTGTCGTCGGAATTGCCCATGATGTCGATGCCTCCTCTACGGCCCGCCTGCGGGTGTCGCTCGGCAATATGCACCGCCCGCGGCGGTGACGCAATCGATCATAGCGTGCCGGCGGCCCGACCATGCCGAACAAAAGCAAGGGATCGCGAGTCCCATTCGACGACAGGCACATGACGAGGTGGCGACGATGCACACGCGAATTCCGGTTGGCAACATCAAGTTGAAGCGCGCTTATGCCCCGGTCGAGGCGGACGACGGCATCCGCGTGCTGGTGGACCGGCTGTGGCCGCGCGGCATATCGAAGGAGGCGGCGGCGCTCGATCAATGGTTCAAGGAACTGGCACCCAGCACCGAACTGCGCAAGTGGTTCGGTCACGATCCGGCGCGCTGGCAGGAGTTCTGCAGCCGCTATGCGGAGGAATTGCGGCAACACGGCGAGCAGCTCGACCGATTGCGGAACATGGCGAGGCAGAGCCGGATTACGCTCATCTATGCCGCCCATGACGAAGCGCACAACGATGCGGTCGCCTTGCGCAATGTGTTGCTGGGAATTGTTTGAATGGAACCCTTTGCTTTATTTGGCCACCTACACAGGGTGTAGTGATCCTTTTTCGCAACCTTTGGTAAATACAAATGCGCATATCGCTTCTAGGGATTGGGTTCAACCTTCAAATTTCGCAGACTCATCGAAGAACTCCCGAACGCACTGCCGCTCACGATACGGCGGCTCTGCCGAATGCCGCGCCTGAAAGGCGGGCAAATTCACAGGGCTCTGCCGCATGGCTTTTCTCCCGGCACAAGAGAAACCGCAACAAGGATCCTGACAAGGGTCTTGAAAAAGATCTGCCACCAATACCTGCAGAACAGCCTGAAGCAATGGCGGCAGGAGTTGGTCAAATCGATATGGCATTGTTTCAAGGCAAGCCTCTTCCCGCATTGCCTTCAACATCTGAGACAGACGCGCAGAACACGCTGGCGGAACAGCAGGACGGTTCACAATCCGAAACGAGATCAAGTCATCACAAGTCACTTTCCAGCATGCGAAGCTTTGAATCACATAAAAGGCAGGCGCAACGGCCACGGATCGGCAAGCAACTGAAGCAAGAGCGCGAAGAGCGCGAGCGTACCGCAAGCAATCACACCTTATCCAGGCGTCTTCTCAACAAGAAAACGGACGCTACGCGATTCAACATCCTGACGTGGGGATCGCATGGCGAGAGTGCAGCAAGCGAGCCAGAAGCCTCAAGTACCGCACATCATCATCTCGTTGCTGGCGCCGCCCCGGTCATGGCCGACAACGGCGGATGGCAAGAGCGGAAATTCCAACCCGGTGATCTGGTTTATGGAATCGAGAAAGGCGAGTTTGGGGTAGGTCGGAAGTGGTACATCGATCAGGGCCCATTCAAGCCAGAGAAAGGAGAGGGACCTCGTTCAGAACGAATAGACGACTATCGTGTCCTGTCGGTCGAAAAAAGAAAGGCCTGGGTCCCTTCTGATGAGGCCAATTTCATAAAAGCCCTGACGAATCATGAAAAGTACAAGTCAGCAGTAGACGGCGCGGACACCAATGAAGCCGTTCGTCGCAAAGTGAAAGGCGGTTTGCATTGGGCTACAAAGGTGGCGCACAAGCATGTTCATTTCGTTCTCGACGGGCTGGACATGCAATCCGTTGTTCTCAAAAACCACCGCGGAAAAAACGGGGATCGATCGAGTCAGGGCGATGCGAGGGAGGTGAAGAATCGTGCCTTGACTGGTGCCGAATTGCGGTGGATATACAGGAATCGAGATGATTCCCAGGTTCAGCAGCACGTACATTTCTGGTTTGGGGGAGAGCAGGTGTGCCCGCCTTGGCAAAAAGGCTACTTGTGCGATCCGACAGACGGCAGCTTGATCGAAGACCCGAAAGGTGGAGCGACGCTATGGGCGCAATATGAACCCAGGAATCAGTCGTGACCACAGCCGGGTATTGACAGCAGGTGTGACGGATTGCCTGGACCACATTTGATCCATCGGACCGTCCTGACCTGTCCGTCCTGGTGATCGCTACAATGACGACCGGCGACCGGAAAATGTTGCGGCGAGCCTCATCGAGATTGGTCATCGTCTTGATCCGCGCCACCCTCCATGCATCCCGCTCATCCATGCGCAGGATGCCTTCCTCGAATCAATAGGTTTGCGGTCCGGCATGCGCGCCGCCGTGCGCGTCGGTGCTGCCGGTCATGCTCAAGGCGACCGCTTCGGCGACCTTGATGCCGTCGACCGCGGCGGACAGGATGCCGCCGGCGTAGCCCGCGCCCTCTCCCGCGGGGAACAGGCCTTTCGTGTTCATGCTCTGGAAGTTGTCTTGGCGCTTGATGCGCACCGGCGACGAGGTGCGCGTCTCGACGCCGGTCAGCACCGCGTCGCGCATCGCATAGCCCTTGATCTGGCGGTCGAATGCCGGCAGCGCTTCGCGGATCGCCTCGATCGCATATTCGGGCAGGCTGGGGCCGAGATCGCCCAGGCGCACACCCGGCTTGTACGAGGGCTGCACGGAACCGAATTCGGTGGAGGCCGTGCCCGCGATGAAGTCGCCGACGAGCTGGCCCGGCGCATCGTAGTTGCTGCCGCCCAGTACGTAGGCGCGCGACTCCAGCTCGCGCTGGAAGGCGATGCCGGCCAGCGGATGGCCCGGATAGTCGTCGGGCGTGATGCCGACCACGATGCCGCTGTTGGCGTTGCGCTCGTTGCGCGAATACTGGCTCATGCCGTTGGTGACCACGCGCCCCGGCTCCGAGGTCGCGGCCACCACGGTGCCGCCGGGGCACATGCAGAAGCTGTACACCGAGCGGCCGTTCTTCGCGTGATGCACCAGCTTGTAATCGGCCGCACCGAGCAGAGGATGGCCGGCGAAGTTGCCGAAGCGCGCGCGGTCGATCAGCGACTGCGGATGCTCGGCGCGAAAGCCGATCGAGAAGGGCTTGGCTTCGAGGTAGACGCCGCGCTCGTACAGCATTTGAAACGTGTCGCGCGCGCTGTGGCCGACCGCGAGCACCACGTGATCGGTCGCGATGGTTTCGCCGCCGGCCAGTACCACGCCGCGAACTTGCTCCTTGTCGATGTCGAGATCGACCACCTTGCTCTGGAAGCGGAATTCGCCGCCCAGCGATTCGATCGTCGCGCGCATTTCCTGCAGCATCTTGACGAGGCGAAAGGTACCGATGTGCGGCTTGCTGACGTAGAGGATTTCCGGCGGCGCATAGGCCTTCACGAATTCGGTCAGCACCTTGCGGCCGTAATGCTTCGGGTCCTTGATCTGGCTGTGCAGCTTGCCGTCGGAAAAAGTGCCGGCGCCGCCTTCACCGAACTGCACGTTCGATTCCGGATGCAGTTCGCGCTTGCGCCACAGGTCCCAGGTATCCTTGGTGCGTTCGCGCACGGCCTTGCCGCGTTCGAGAATGATGGGGCGAAAGCCCATCTGCGCCAGAATCAATCCGGCAAAAATGCCGCACGGCCCGGTGCCGATCACGACCGGTCGGCGCGCCGCATCGACAAGCGCGGCCGGCGCCTGCGTGACGAATTGGTACGTGGTGTCCGGCGCGACGACAATATCCGGCACGCCCTTGAATTTCAGCAACAGCGCCGCCTCGTCCTTCACGTTCACATCGAGCGTGTACACCAGCGTGATCGCGCTGCGCTTGCGCGCATCGTAGCCGCGGCGAAAAATGGTGTAATCGATCAGCCGGTCTTGTCCGATCTGCAATCGTGCGAGGATGGCATCCGTGATCGCAGAGTCGGCGTGGTCGAGCGGGAGGTGTACTTGGGTCAGTCGCAGCATGGTTCCGGGTGAGGCTTGAATGGCGTGCTTGCCGGCAAGGCAAGGGCGCTGTGGAGCGGAAGCCCGTTGCCGCAAGGATATGCGGCAACGGGCAAGGCGCTATTTTACTCGCAAGCCATTCCCCGAAGTGGTCGCACAAACTCAAGCGGTCCGATACTGCTCGTGCAGTTTTCTGACCTGCTCGCGATTGCGCAGCACGCCCTGATACTGACGCTCGACGATGGCGCGCACGTCGGGCGGCAGCTTCTTTTCCAGCGCATTGCGGTAATTCTGCTCGGCCACATCTTCACCGCGTTCGCACTCTTCCAGCACCGGTGCCGCGTCGTGGCTCGTGAGCAGCGATTTGACATCGATCCAGCGGCGATGCAATACGCCGCCCAGCCCACCCCGCGTTTCCGGAACGCGGCCGAAGGTACGCACCAGTTGCTGCAAATCCTCGGCGGCCGACGCACAGCTTTGCGCGCGGTTTTGCAGGAAGATCTTGAGCTGCTGCGCGTTCACGTCGTCGGCGCAGGTCCGGAAACCGGCCTCGCCATCCTTGCAGGTTTCGATCAGGTCGTTCAGTACGGCAGCGATTTCATCGTTATCCATGGATTGCTCCTTGCCAACGCGACGTCATGCATTGATGCCATGCCCATGCATCCGATCATTGCACGCCCGAGCTGCCGGATGCGCCAGAAACCGTAGCGCCACCGCCCTTGCCGCTTTTCACATCCTGCGCCATCTTCAGGTGCTGATCCACGGTCGGCAACGCCTTCCCGGCCAGCGCCTTCAGTTCGGGATCGGTGGCGCGGGTTTGCGCGGCCTGCAGCATCTCATGACTTTCCTTGTGAGAATTCACGCCGCCCTGCGCCATGTAGGCGCTGTCGAATGCCGCACCCGACAGCGCGCCCAGTTTCTTCAGCATGTCCTGCCGCTTCTTGTCAGGCGCACTCGGCAGATTCATGCCCTTGGCGTCGGCCAGGCTCTGCAATTCGCCCTGAGCCTTGGTGTGATCGTCGATCATTTGCTGCGAGTAACGAAGAATCTGCTGATTCTTCGATTTGCTCTGCGCCATTTTTCCGGCCTCGATTTCCGCGAGGTTGACATGCGCCATCGCGCGCATCAGCTCGCGGTCGGCCTTGCCCAGTTTGCCGGCAGCCGCATCAGTACCACTTGCGCCGGTTCCGGCGGCGGACGCACCGCTCGCCGAGGTGCCGCTGGTATCCGTCCACGGCTGTGCGCCGAATGTGCCTTGCACGGTCGAGCCCTGCGACTTGGTGGCTCCTGCCGCATTCGGCGGCGCGGGCTGCGGATGCACGGAGGCCGCGCCGAAGACAAGGACCAGCGTGGCGGCGCCGAACACGTGCGGGAAATATTCACGATTCAACATGAGGGTTCTCCTTTGCGACTGCGATGGCGAGCGCCATCTTCTTGCTTCATCCGGTGACACACAAGTGCAACATGCATGCCGGAGACTGCGATGAGAGAGAGAAACGCGCAATGCCGCTTTGGTTCCCCGATCGGGAGCGGCATGGAGAAAAAATGATGGAGCGGCGTGCCGCGAGCGTGAAAGAATTACAGAGGAGAAGTTGCGGGCGGCGCGGTCTTCATGAAGGATAGCTCGTCATGAACATTTGCCCGCGATGAATTTCCGTACGCTGTGTGGCAAGCCCTATCCCTGCCGGCTTTGCCGCAGCAACCGGAATGGCCGGAATGGCCGGTCGCTGCGGCTGTTGAACATCATCAATTGACCCGGGGCTTCTTGTCGCTTTTGCATTCCTGCGTGTTCAACACCGTGCCCTGCGGATCAACCGTTTCCAGCACCACGTCGAAGCCCCACAGCCGCGCAACATGCTTCAACACTTCGTCGGTCTGCTTGTTCAGGGGGCGTCGCTGATACTGATTGTGATGCAGCGTCAGCGAGCGGTCGCCGCGCGTGTTGACCGACCACACCTGGATGTTGGGTTCACGGTTGCCGAGGTTGTACTGGCCCGCAAGCTGCTCCCGCAGATAGCGATAACCGTTGTCGTCGTGAATGGCGGAGACGGAAAGTTTTTCATTTCTGTCGTCGTCCAGCACCGCGAAGAAATGGAAATCGCGGATCAACTTGGGCGACAAATATTGCGCGATGAAACTTTCATCCTTGAAGTTGCGCATCGCAAAGTCCAGCGTCGTCAGCCAGTCGCTGCCGGCGATGTCCGGAAACCAGTGCCGGTCTTCCGCGGTCGGCGCTTCGCAGATGCGGCGAATGTCGCGCATCATCGCAAAGCCGAGCGCATACGGATTGATGCCGCTGTAATACTTGCTCGTGACCGGCGGCTGGGTGACGACATTGGTATGACTTTGCAGGAACTCGATCATGAAGCCGTTGCCGACCACGCCTTCGTCATACAACTGGTTGAGGATGGTGTAGTGCCAGAACGTCGCCCAGCCCTCGTTCATCACCTGCGTCTGACGCTGTGGATAGAAGTATTGCGAAATCTTGCGCACGATGCGCACCACTTCGCGCTGCCATGGTTCCAGCAGCGGCGCGTGCTTTTCGATGAAATACAGCAGGTTTTCCTGCGGTTCTTCCGGAAAGCGCTTGTCGTGTTCTGCCGCCACCACTTCCTCGCGGCGCGGCAGCGTGCGCCACAAGTCGTTGACCTGCGATTGCAGATAGCGTTCGCGTTCCGCCTGGCGCTCCTTCTCTTCCGCGATCGACAACCTGGCCGGACGCTTGTACCGATCGACGCCGTAGTTTTGCAAGGCATGACAGGAATCGAGCAATTCCTCCACCGCATCGATGCCGTGGCGCCGTTCGCATTCGGCGAGGTAATTCTTCGCGAACAGCATGTAGTCGATGATCGCGTCGGCATCGGTCCAGGTGCGGAACAGGTAGTTACCCTTGAAGAAGGAATTGTGACCATAGGATGCATGCGCGATCACCAGCGCCTGCATGGTCAGGCTGTTTTCCTCCATCAGATAGGCGATGCAGGGATTGGAATTGATCACGATCTCGTACGCCAGCCCCATGTGTCCGCGCTTGTAGCTTTTCTCGGTGGCCAGGAACTGCTTGCCGAAGGACCAGTGGTTGTAGGACACCGGCATGCCCACCGAGGCATAGGCATCCATCATCTGCTCGGCGGTGATGATCTCGAGCTGGTTCGGATAGGTGTCGAGCTTGAAGCTGGCGGCCACGCGGCGGATTTCCTCGTGGATCTGCTCGATCAGTTCGAAGGTCCACTCCGATTGCTCCGGCAGACGGAACGGCGCGTCGGTTTTTGCATGCGCAGACTTCCCTGCGGCTTTTTCGATGGCGGTCGCGGTCATGTCTCTTGCTTCCTGAACAGTTCACGGAACACGGGATAGATATCCGCCGGCGATGCGATCTTCTGCATCGCGAAGTGCGGATGCTCGTCCGGTATCTTCGTGTATTCCTCCCACAGGTTCTGCGGCTCGCCCTCCGTGATCTCGACATAGGCGTAGTACTGCACTGCCGGCATGATGGTGTTGACCAGCAGCTCGCGGCAGGTGGCGGAATCGGTGTCCCAGTTGTCGCCGTCGGAGGCCTGGGCGACGTAGACGTTCCAGTCGCTGCTGGCATAGCGCTCGTGCATGACCTTCGCCAGCAGATTCAGCGCCGACGACACCACCGTGCCGCCCGATTCGCGCGAATTGAAGAATTCGTTCTCGTCGACTTCCGCCGCCTGCGTGTGATGGCGGATGAACACCACCTCGATCTTTTCGTAGGCGCGCTGCAGGAACAGGTAGAGCAGGATGAAGAAGCGCTTGGCGGCATCCTTCTTCTGCTGATCCATCGAACCGGACACGTCCATCACGCAGAACATCACCGCCTGGCTGGTCGGCTTCGGCACCTTGATGCGGTTGCTGTAACGCAGGTCGATCGGATCGAGGAAGGGAATCGCGGCCAGTCGGCTGCGCAGCGCGGCGATTTCATTCTTCAGCGCCAGCATGCGATGGTCGTCCTCGAAGGCGGTGCGCTGCAATTGCTCCAGCTCGTCCTCGGCTTCCTGCAGCCGGCCGCGCGCATTGCCGCCGACCGCGATGCGGCGTCCGAGCGCGCCGCGCAGCGAGCGCAGCACGTGGATGTTGGACGGCGTGCCGGAGATCGTGTAGCCGGCGCGCTGCTGCTTGAACTCGGTAACGGCCTGCAGCTGCGTCTTGACGAGGTTGGGCAGCTCCAGGTCCTCGAAGAAGTACTGCATGAATTCTTCCTGCGACAGCTCGAACACGAAATCGTCCTCGCTGGTTTCCTCGCTGTTGCCGGCCTTGCCCTTGCCCTGTCCGCTGCCGCCGCCCTTGGGCCGCTGCAGCTGGTCGCCCGCCTGGTATTCCTCGTTGCCGGGGCTGACCGTTTCCCAGATGCCGCCGCGCGCGTGGCCGAAGTTCGGCTCGTTGATGTCCTTGACCGGAATCGAGACCTTCTCGCCCTTCTCCATGTCGGTGATCGAACGGCCCTTGATGGCACGTGCAACGGCTTCCTTGATTTGTCCCTTGTGGCGGCGGAGGAAGCGCTCGCGGTTGCCCGCGGACTTGTTCTTCCCCTGCAGACGCCGGTCTATGAGGTGAGCCACAGTGCCTCCTGCCAGGGTGAAACGCGATGTTTCACGTTGAATCCAAAAACTGCTTGGCACCCCCTCCCCTTCAAGGGGAGGGCTGGGGAGGGGATGGGTTTGGCGAGTCTCGATTGCCTCGAAAACCCATCCCCCACCCAACCTCCCCCTTGAAGGGGGAGGAGCAAATCAGCCTACGACGACTTCCGTACCCGCAGATACCACTCGCACAGCAGCCGCACCTGCTTCGCCGTATACCCCTTCTCCACCATGCGCGCCACGAACTCTTGGTGCTTGTGCGAATCGTCCGCACTGGCCTTCGCATTGAAGGAAATCACCGGCAGCAGTTCTTCCGTATTCGAGAACATCTTCTTCTCGATCACCGTGCGCAGTTTTTCATAGCTGGTCCAGACCGGATTCTTGCCGTTGTTCTGGGCCCGCGCGCGCAGCACGAAGTTGACGATCTCGTTGCGGAAGTCCTTCGGATTCGAAATGCCCGCCGGCTTCTCGATCTTCTCCAGCTCGTTGTTCAGCGAATCGCGGTCGAAACTCTCGCCGGTGTCCGGATCACGGAACTCCTGATCCTGTATCCAGTAGTCGGCGAATGTCACGTAGCGGTCGAAGATGTTCTGGCCGTACTCGGAATAGCTTTCGAGGTAGGCCGTCTGGATTTCCTTGCCGATGAACTCGACGTAACGCTGCGCGAGATACTCCTTGATGTACGAGAGATACTTCTGCTCGGTCTCGGGCGGGAACTGCTCGCGCTCGATCTGCTGCTCCAGCACGTACAGCAGGTGCACCGGATTGGCCGCGACTTCGGTGTTGTCGAAGTTGAAGACCCTGGACAGGATCTTGTACGCGAAGCGGGTCGAGAGACCGTTCATGCCCTCATCCACGCCGGCGTAATCGACATACTCCTGGCGCGATTTCGCCTTCGGGTCGGTGTCCTTCAGGTTCTCGCCGTCGTACACCTGCATCTTGGAAAAGATGTTGGAATTCTCCGGCTCCTTCACGCGCGACAGCACCGCGAACTGCGCCATCATCTTCAGCGTGCCGGGCGCGCACGGCGCCTGCGACAATGACGAGGTACGCACCAGTTTTTCATAGATCTTGATTTCCTCCGACACGCGCAAGCAGTACGGCACCTTGACGATGTAGATGCGGTCGAGGAAGGCTTCGTTGTTCTTGTTGTTGCGGAAGGTTTTCCACTCCGACTCGTTGGAGTGCGCGAGCACCACGCCGTCGAACGGGATCGCGCCGAAACCTTCGGTGCCCTTGTAGTTGCCTTCCTGCGTCGCCGTCAGCAGAGGATGCAGCACCTTGATCGGCGCCTTGAACATCTCGACGAATTCCATCAAGCCTTGGTTCGCGAGGCACAGGCCGCCCGAGTAGCTATACGCATCGGGATCGTCCTGCGAATAACTTTCCAGCTTGCGGATATCGACCTTGCCGACCAGCGAGGAAATGTCCTGGTTGTTCTCGTCGCCCGGCTCGGTCTTCGACACGCCGATCTGCTTCAGCACCGAAGGATAGCGCTTGACCACGCGGAACTGATTGATGTCGCCGTTGAATTCATGCAGGCGCTTGACGGCCCACGGACTCGGGATGGTTTTGAGATAGCGGCGCGGAATGCCGTAATCCTCTTCGAGGATCGCGCCGTCCTCCTCTTCGCTGAAGAGACCGAGCGGCGATTCGTTCACCGGCGAACCCTTGATGCTGTAGAACGGAACCTGCTCCATCAGCTGCTTCAGCTTTTCCGCGATCGAGGACTTGCCGCCGCCGACCGGACCCAGCAGGTAGAGCACCTGCTTGCGCTCCTCGAGTCCCTGCGCGGCGTGACGGAAGTAGGACACGACCTGCTCGATCACTTCCTCCGTGCCGTAGAACTCGCGGAAGGCCGGATAGATCTTGATGACCTTGTTGGCGAAGATGCGCGACAGACGAGAATCGTGACGCGTGTCGAGCAACTCGGGTTCGCCGATCGCCTCCAGCATGCGCTCGGCGGCGCTGGCGTATGCAAGCCGGTCGCGCTTGCACAGCTCGAGATACTCCTGCAGGGAATACTCTTCCTCCCTGGTCCGCTCATACCGCGCTGCGTAGTTGTCAAAGATTTTCATGAAGCCCCCTTTGCTAGAAAACAAGCAGCCATTGACACCGTCGGATCGAGCGATAAATTTCCACTCCGCAATTTCATACTACGCCAAGTTTCCGCGAGGCGATAGACGATTTGTGGCTAAGGAAGATTATTTTTGCGCGCGATCGAACGATCAAAAATCGCCTTCAAAATCGCGCATGCAAACGGATTTTTTTGTGGTATTTTTTTGGTTTCCGCCGCAAGAATTTTTCCGCATGTTCATGCGATCTTGACGGTGCATTCCGGTGCATATTCCACTCCCGAAATGCGAGGAAACACAGGCGTCGCACAGTGATGCATCGCATGAAGAGTTCGCACAAGAAAAGTGCATGCGAACTTGCCGCTTCAAGCATGAAAGCCTTGCGCTTTCATATCTTTCCAATCACATCGCATCATGCATGTCGCAATCGCGCGACAGTGATGTTCTTGCATTTGAGACATTCGATCAGACCGCGCATGCGGTCAGCGTTCGCACTTGTCAGCGTGCAGTTGCGATTCGCCAATTTATCGCCCGCAGTATTTCTGACGCATCATCATTGTGCGGAAATCGGAGTGTCGTTCCATGCCGCCGTACCGAATCGGCATTGAAGCGCGCCCTGTGCCCGATGTGTGCGATGTACGCGGCTGCGATGACGCTGGCGTTTTCTTGCGCGCTCTACTTCCCGAACAAGCCCTTGAACTTGTCCCCCAGCTGCTTCTGCGCCTTTTCCTTCAACTCGCCCTTCTTCTCGTCGAGCTTCTGCTTCGCCAGCTCGCCCGCCATGCCGGCGAAATCGATGTGCCAGTCGATCGCCGTGTACGGCCCCGCCAGCTTGACGGGGATGGTCACGCCCTTGAGCGCCTGCAGCTCGGGGCCGCCCTGACCTTTCAGGGTCGAGACCACCGTCGCCTTGACCAGATAGTCGAGCCGGTCTTCGCCGATGTTGATGTCGCCTGCGCCGCCGACGCGAACCAGCGGCGACTTGAGGTTGAGGTCCTCGTTGTGCGCGACGCCGTTGGCGATGCGGAAGCTGCCCGTCATTTCGCTGAAATCGGTTCGTTCCTCCGCCGAGCCGGTGCCGCTCTGCGCCGGCGCATCGCCGCGGATCGTGCCGATTTTCGCCTTCGCGCTGCGGATCGCCTGCGCGATGTTGATGCCTTTCACCGCGCCATCGTGCAGTTCGAGCCGCGCCGTGCCGTTCAGTCCTTTCTTGATCTGCGCGACGAGGCCGCCGCTGGTGGCCACGTCGAGCATCACGTTGCCGCGGCCTTCGATGATCGAATCCTTTTGCAGCGCGTCCTTCAGCATGGGGCCGATGTTGACGCCGCTCATGTTCGCCCGCGCCGCGAAGCGCGTCGGGCTGGCTGTCGTGGCCGACAGCTGCCCGCCGACGCTGCCGCCGTACAGATTGGCGGCGAGCGGATTGACGTCGAGCTTGCCGCCGCCGGCATGCAGGGTGGCGCGCACGTTGGCGGCGCGGACGTTGGCCGCCTTCAGCATGCCGACCCGCACGCTGCCGCTCGCGTTCAAGTCCTTCAGCGCGGACAGGTCCATCGGCTTTTCCGGTCCTGCCAATTTCGCGGCAGGCGTGCCGGCAGCCGGCTTGCCCTTGTAGCGGTCGAGGTCGATGCGGTCGATGCCGATGTCGAAGGTGTAGGCCGCCGGCGAGAATTTCGCGAGGCCGAGTTTGGCGTCGAATGCGCTTTCGTCGAGGCTGCCTTTCAGGTTGGCCGTCACCGTTTCCTTGCCGAGGTTGGCGCTGGCGTTGCCACCGGCCTTGAGCGCGAGCGTGCCGCCGGCCGGGTTGGGCAGCGTGAAGCTGGCGGCGATGTTGGAGAGATCGATGATCTTCTTGTCCATGTCGGCCGACAGCGGTGTGGTCAGCGTGCCGTTGAGCGCGGTGTCGCCCTGCCTGCCCGCGAGGGTGAGCGCGAGCTGCGGCGAGGTGAACAGCATCTTGCCGATATCGCCGGTCAGGGTGCCGGAAAGTTTCGCCTTCGCATCCAGTCTGGCGTCCTTGATCACGGCATCGAGCACCATCGACGCCACCTTGAACGCCTGCGGCGAGCCCTCGAACGAGGGCGCGGCAAAGGTCGCGGTGACGGTGCGCGCGCCCTCGACCAGTTTCGCGTCGCCGCTGATCTTGCCGCCCGTCACTTGCGCATCGGTCATCACGAGTTTCGGAATGTCGAGTCGGGCGTCGAGAAGCTGTGCCGCGCGCTTGCCGGCGGCGGCGAGCTTGATGCTGTCGAGCGCGAACTGCTTGCTGTCCGGCTTCATGTCGGCATCGCCCGCAAGCTTGATCCGCGTGTCGGTGAAGCCGAGCAGATTACCCTTGATCTCGGTATCGAGCCCTTTCAGCACGTAATGCTTCTGTTCGAGATCCATCGTGAAGCCGCTCTTCACAGCGACGCTGGCATTGACTTCCGGATTGTTGGCGCGCACCAGCGCATTCAGGTGCAGCTTGCTCGGCACGCCGTTGGCGATCTTGCCGGTCTCCAGGTTCACCTTGGCAAGTTCGATGCGGCGCGATTGCTGCTGATCATCGTAGACGAGGTAGGCATTGTTGACCTCGATGCTGTCGATATCGAACTTGAGCGCCTCCCCGGGCTCGTCCTTGCCATCCTTCGCCAGCAAGTCGTCGAAATTGGTCGTGCCGTCCTTGAACTTGCGAATGTTGGCGCGCAAACCATCGACGCGCACCCGATCGACCACATATTCTTTCTTCAGCAGCGGGATCAGCGCCAGCGACAGTTTGGCGCTCTCGACCGCGGCGAACTCACTGCTGTTGTTGCGTTCGGAAATACTGACCTTGCCGAGATCCGCACCTATCCTCGGAAAGAAACTCAGGGTGATGTCGCCGGGAATGGTCAGCGTCCGCTGCTTCTTTTCCTGCACCAGCTTGATGAGTTGCGGCTTGTAGTCGTTGGGGTCGAAGGTCGCGGCAATGATGCCGGCCCCGATCACCAGCAAGGCAATCAATGCGGCGACTCCGATCGCAACATACTTGACGACTTTTGGCATCACTTCTCCCCGGAAAAACCACTACTGGCACTACCGCATTGAAAGTCTGCCTGCGCCTGCCTCCCGGCAACGAAACGCGTTCAGGCAGCGTCACCCTTGCGGCGATGCGTCTTCAATGCGAATCGCGCGGGATCGAGCCCGGCAGCCAGTTCCTGTTCGATCGGCAAGGGCTCGCCTTCCAGTTGCGAGGCCAGCAACTCGGCGGCGAACGAGGCCCAGATCAAGCCGCGCGAACCATAGCCGAGCACGCCGTACACATCCGGCAGGCGCGGCACATCCCGCAACCGGCTGCCGCCGATCACCAAGGCCGCATCCGGCAAGGCACCGACCAGCGGCAAACGATCCGGCGTGACGCAGCGGAAGCCGACCCGGCCCGCGAGGGCGGCATCGCGCACGCCTTGTGCTGCGTGCGGAAGAATCTGTGCCAGCCGCGCAAGATTCCCCTCGTGGCTGTCGCGCCGCAGTTGCGGGTCGTCATCGAAATCGTATGAAGCACCAATGCAGCACACGCCGTCCGCCCCTTCCACCGGCCGTGTCAGATAGCCTTCACCGCACACTACCACCGGCAACACGGGCAGCGTCGCGGCGGCCAGATGCGTTACCTGTCCTCGAATCGCGGACAGCGGAAGCGTTTTCGTCTGAGGCAGAAAAGTTGCATTAGTTCCATTGGCGAGAACGAGGGTCGGCGCTTGATCAATCATTGCGCCATGGTTGTCGTATACCTGCCAGATGCCGTCGACGCGTTCGATCCGGGCCACGCTGGTGCCGAAATGCGTTGTCAGCCGGTCATGACAGGCGGCAAGCAATGCGTGACAGACACTTGCCGGACGGACCCAGCCACCTTGCGGAAACAGCCAGCCGCCGAGCGAGCGTTCGCCATCGAGCAGTGATGCCGCGCTGTCGGCATCCAGCCATTGCACGTAGGCGGCGGGATAGCGCCAGCGCTCCGCCGTGTCGCGTTGCGCCTGCGCATCGCCGGCATCGGCGGCCAGTTGCAGCACGCCGCAAGCCTCGCCGGAAAACGCGCGGCCGATGCCGCCCATGCGCCGCCACAGATGCAAGGTAAACAGATAGGCCGCGCGCGTCAGGCGCGAGGTCAGGTTGTCGTCCTTCGACAGCAGCGGCATCGCGATGCCGGCCAGATTGCCGGAGGCTTCCTGCGCGGCGTGCGCATGGCGCTCGATCAGCGTCACCCGCCAGCCGCGTGCGGCCAGCCGTTCGCAGACGGCGCTGCCCGCCAGTCCCGCACCGATGACGATGGCCTTGCGTGCGCCGGCGGCGCGGCGCGGCGGAATCGGCCAGCGCGGCGCGAAGTGCGCAACCAGCATCTCCGGCTTGCGCCCGAAGCCCGGCGCACGCTCCCAGATAAAGCCTGCCTGCGTCAGCGCTCGCCGCACCGCCGCCGATATCGTGTAAGTCGCCAGCGTCGCCTCCGGCGCGGCCAGCCGCTTGAGCCACATCAATATGTCAGGCGACCACATGTCGGGATTTTTGCTCGGCGCAAAGCCGTCGAGATAGAACGCATCGACGCCGGCATCGATCTGCGGCAGGCAATCGGCGATGTCGCCGAACACCAGCGTCAGCACGACCCGCCCCTCGTCCAGCAGCAGCCGGTGAAAGCCCGGCACCAGCGGCGGCCATGCCGCACGCAACGCCGCCGACAGCTCGGCCAGCTCCGGCCACAGCGCATGCAATTGCCACAGGTCATCGACGACAAACGGATGCTTTTCGATCGCCACGTAGTGCAGTTGCGGCGCGCGTTGCGCAGCGTGCGCATCATCGCGCCAGGCGGCCCAGGTCGCGAGAAAATTCAGTCCCAGCCCGAAGCCGGTTTCCAGAATGACGAAGCGGGCGCGTTCGCGCCAGCGCGCCGGAAGCCGGTTCCCGCCCAGAAAGACGTGACGCGCCTGCGCCAGCCCGCCATCGGCGGAGTGATAGACATCGCCGAACGCGGCGGAGTACGGCACGCCGTCGACGAAGGAAAGTTCAGCGGGAATCAGAGGAGCGCCGGGCATGATGAAGGGGTCGTGACGGGAACCGTCATTGTAGCGATGCGCCGCGCACAGCCGGTGATGGCTTTCGCGGGGAGAGTTGAGGATAATAGCGGGCTTGCATCCTCAACCCGCCCGCAACCGCGCGTTCTTATCCGCCCGCACACCATGACACCTTCCGACCGCACCCCGCCCGCCACAGCCGAAACCGCACCCGATGCAACGCCCAACGCCGCGCCCAACGCGACGCCCCATGCACCATCCGGCAAGCCGCTCTACAGCGTCAGGGATTCCAGAATCCACGGCAGGGGCGTGTTCGCGGCCCGCAAGATCGCGGCGGGAACGCAGATCATCGAGTACGAAGGCGAGCGCGTCAGCTGGAAGGAGGCGGATCGCCGCCACAACGCCAGCAATCCGGATTCCACCCACACCTTCTTCTTCAGCCTCGAGAGCGGCCGCGTGATCGACGGCGGCAGCCAGGGCAACGATGCGCGCTGGATCAACCATGCCTGCGCGCCAAACTGCGAGGCGCGCGAAGAGAACAAGCGCATCTTCATCTACGCCCTGCGCGACATCAAGCGCGGCGAGGAACTCAACTACGACTACGGGCTGGTGCTCGACGAACGCCACACGGCGAAGCTCAAGCGCAGCTACCAGTGCCTGTGCGGCGCGGCGACGTGCCGCGGCACCATGCTGGCGCCGAAGAAGCGCTGAGGCTTGGCGCGTTTGAAGCACGGCGGGAGCGGCGCGTGTTCAACGTCACTTCGGCGAAAGTCCGTCGCGGTCCGGTTTGTCGAGACCGATACGCAGAACAAGCTGGCAAATTTGAAGGCGTTTCTGGCGAGGGAAGAGGCTACGCAGACGAGCACCATTGGCCGCGAACTCGTTTACATTTAAAAACCCAGAACCCATGAATAACCAACGCTACCTTGCCGCGCTTCTCTCACTCACCGTCTTGGCGGCCTCCGCACTCGCAGCACCTTCGGCACAAGAGGCCGCGCTCGAGTTTGTTTCGCGACAACGTCTCGGCGACAACTTGTCGAACATGTCTTTCGCGACGGCAACGCGGACTCAAACATTCGCCATGCTCGTGTCAAAGCTCGGGGCTGACGGTGCGAAGGCCAGCCTCTCAAAGGAGTTGCAGGCGTCTCTTCCTCGATTTCAAGCACGCTGGAATAAGAACCTTGCGAATGCATACGCTAAGAACTTCTCAGTGGAGGAGCTGACCTCACTGGCCGCAGATGGGCGCGCATCAAAGTACGCGGAAAAAGTGGCTGAAAGGCAAACCGCCGTGGGTGCGGAGATGCGCGCGGCGTCCGAGGCGGTTTTGTCTGAATACGTCACAGAGGCGCTTGGAAATGCATTTGCGAAGATCCCAAAGTGAAAACGATGGCTAACCAGCCGCTCGAGCCGACTCGCGTCGGCAAGCCGCCGCTCCCTGCTCAGCAGCAATGACGCTTCCGAAGCGCCTCCACCCCAGCACCCCATCATTTCGTCACCCGAGATCATCCGCGTGGGCATTACATGTCTGCGACCGCTGGCGCCGCTGAACAGGCTGGCGAATTTGAATGCGTTGTTGGCGGAGAAGGAAGGCGGAGCAGGCAAGTACGGCTTGCCGCTTTTTATGGTTTGTTCAATACTGTTCAAAATTGCGTTCGATGCCGTGAAAGCCAGAAACGGCGCGGCTTTCTGCCATTCCTTCGGCGTCACGTTATACAGCAGGCGCCGCGTTATAAGGACGAATCGTGCTGTATAAATCTAGTTATGACTCATGATTAACTCAGCCGAATCTTTCGTTTGTTCCGTTTGCGGGCAGTCCCACGGCGGCCTGTCTACTGACACAGCGTTCACGTTGCCGGATGTCGTCTGGGCGATTCCTGAGTCTGAGCGCGATCAGCATTCCAAGTGGACTAGCGACCTCTGCCAAATGGGCGAGAGGTACTTCATTCGCTGCTTGTTGCCAATCAGCTTCATTGACCAGCCAGGCTACTACGGCTGGGGTGTATGGGCAGAAGTCGATTGGCCCGTTTTCAACCGATACCTAGAAATCTACGAAGCAGACGGATCGGCAGAACCGCCAGCTTCGGGACTGCTTTCCAATGAAGTTGCCGCCTACGGAGAAACCGTCGGGCTACCGGTCAGCATTCAGTTTGGACCTAGTGGCCAGAGGCCGACTCTCTCATTCACTGAAGGCGAGGACCATCGCTTCGCGCGCGAGGCTGCGAGCGGAATGTCAAACTCTAGGTATCACGAGGTTCTTGCCGTTCGGGGGCACAAATGAGCCATAACCCTTCGCTCCAGCAGACGGCTTCGCCGCCCGCTGAGCTTGCACGTTAGCCGTCATGTTCAGAGCCATCCTGCTCCTGCTGTTCTTGCCTCTTGGCGCATTTGCTCAGAGCTACCTAACACCCGAGGTGGAAAGCGTAGCTTCCGGAGGCTATTGGGAGAACGGCAATGACTCCGGACGCTATCGAGTGATCGTTGTGAATTCCGGCTTTGAGCACGTGACGTCTCGAATCATCGTGGAGTGGCTGCGTGATCCGAAGGCGACGGATTCTGCGCCAGTAGTTGTGGCTTCAATAGAACCCAAGCTCCCATTTGGTGACGGCGTCGCCTCCCTTCGAGTCACTCTCACGCCCATTGGGAAGGGCAAGGTCCGGATCGTGGCGAGCGGCGTCGTATCCGCCAACCCTGCACGGAAAGTCAGGGCAGTTCTCGTTGCCACGCAGCCTGGACGCATCACAGCGATGACGGCTAACAGGTCAATCGACACGGACGTCCTATCGGCTGGCTTGGCCGGCCTACTGGCCGCCGGTCATCTCCAACGTTATGCCTCGCACAGGCCCACACACTTCAGGAGAACTCATGTTTGACCACGTCAAATTCGGCGTCAGCGACTATGCAGCGAGCAAAGCGTTCTTCCTCAAGGCACTCGAACCGCTCGGCGTAGCTGTTGTCTCGGAGGGGGTGCCGACGTACGGTGTCGAGCTGAGCCCACCAGATGGTAAGGTTTCATTGTGCATGTTCCAAACCGAGGAGAAGCCGGCGCATCTTCACTTGGCGTTCACGGCCGAGAATCGCCAGCAGGTCGAAGCTTTCTATCGCGCGGCTCTGGCGGCGGGTGGCAAAGACAATGGTGCGCCTGGTCTGCGCCCGCACTACCACGCGAACTACTATGCAGCTTTCGTCATTGGTCCGGACGGGCACAACATCGAAGTGGTTTGCAACGAACCCGAGACCTGATCCTTCCATCGAGGGGGGCGTCCACAAGCGGGCTTCGCCCACTTGCGGCCGCTCCTCATGTCAAACATTGAGGCTGCGCAAAAAGCCTCCAACCCGAAGCGTTCTACCCCAGCACCCCCAACTGCCAGCCGAAGAACACGCCCAGGCCGACCACGATGATCAGCAGCTGTCGTCTGGTCACCGCGCATGCCGCCACCGCCGCGATTGATGCCACCAGTTGCGGATTGCGCCAGGTCAGCTCCATCCCGCCGCCATGCGGCGCCAGCACCATCGGCACGATGATCGCGGTCAGCACGGTGACCGGCACGAAGCTCAGCGCCTCCTTCAGCAGCGGCGGGAACACGATGCGGTCGCCGAGCATGAAGATGGCCGCCTTGATGAACGCGGTTACCAGCGCCATGCCGATGATCATCCACGTGTAGCTCATGCCGCGCCCTCCCGTTCGACGTCGCCCTTGGCGCGCCAGTGCAGCAGCGAGATGCCGACCGTCACGCCGGCCAGCACGGCGGACAGCAGGCCGAGCTTGTACGGCAAATCGCGGAACACCCAGGCACAGATGCCGGCCGCCAGCGCGGCGGCAAACCTCGGCATGTTGTTCAACTGCGGCACCACGATGGCAATGAAGGTCGCGACCATCGCGAAATCGAGGCCGAGCGTCTGCAGCTGCGGAAAGACCGCACCGAACAGCAGGCCCACCAGCGTCCACAATTGCCAGTTGATGTACATCGAAAGGCCCGAACCGAGGAAATACCAGTGGCCGAGCGGCGCATCGGGATGGCGGCGGTAATAGCCGTTCATCACCGCGAAGGTTTCATCCGTCAGCAGGAAACCGAGCGCAAGCCGCCAGCGCGCGTTCAGGTGCGCGACATGCGGCAGCAGCGTGGCGGCGTACAGCATGTGGCGCAGGTTGACGATGAAGGTGGTGAACCAGATCACCAGCATGCCGGCATGCGCGGCCACCAGACCGATCGCGATGAACTGGCTGGAGCCGGCGAACACGCTCATCGACATCAACTGCCCCTGCCATGCGGCCAGCGGACCGGACGCGACCAGCGTGCCGAAGATGATGCCGAAGGGCGCGGCGCCGATCATCATCGGCAGCGTGTCGCGCGCGCCGGCGGCGAAACTGCTTGTGCGGGTGGGGTGGGACATCACGCAAACCTTGTTTGAACTCGTTCGAGCGACATGGTAATGCCATGCGGCGCGTTGCGCTTGGACGGACTTGCGCCCGTCGGCGATGCGTACCTTGCGGCAACGGGCAGTGCCAGGCCCGGACGCCGCTTCAATACAGCGAGTCCTTGATCCGCCCCGCGAGTTCGCGGTCGTAGCGCGCGGCGTCGATGCGGGATGCGCTCGCCTCCGCCAGGATTCTGCCGGGCGTGGGCAGCGTGGATGGATCGGCGTGCCTTGCCGGATTCCACAGCTCGGCGCGCAGCACCGCGCGGCTGCACTGGAAGTACACGGCATCGACCGTGATCACCAGCGCGACTTTCGGCAGCTTGCCATCCATTTCATATTCCGCCAGCAAGGCCGGATCGGCGCTGATGACGGCGCGGCCGTTGACGCGCACCGTTTCGCCCAGCCCCGGGATCAGGAACAACAGCGCCAGCTGCGGGTTGTGCACGACATTGCGCAGGCTGTCGAGGCGGTTGTTGCCGCGCCGGTCGGGCAGGATGATCGTCTTTTCATCGCGCACGCGCACCAGCCCGCGCGGGTCGCCGCGCGGCGAGCAATCCATGCCGTGCGGCCCGCAGGTGGCCAGCGCGAGAAAGGGCGACGCCTCGATCAGCGCGCGGTAGCTGGCATCGATATGGTCGCGTTCCTTGAGCAGCGATGCCTCGCCGGGCGCGCCGAACATGACTTCCAGGGCGTCGATGGTGGCGATGTCGAAAGCGGGGTCATGAATGAGCACGGCTTTCCTCCGGAGGAAGATCGGGTTGAAGGTGGACCGGAACGGCGGCCCGCGATCCGCAAAGTGTACGCGCGTTCCATCGCCGCGGCGGAGCTTGCCATTTCGACTCTTGTGCCGCAAACACGGAAGCTGCTATCGTAAGCGGCCGACACCCACCATACACGCCACCCATGCCCCGCATCCTGATCCGCGCCAGGGAACAGACGCTTGAACTGATCGACGACCACGGCGTCGTCGCCAGGCGCTATGCCGTCTCGACCGCCAGCAACGGGCTGGGCGAGCAGCAGGGCAGCAACTGCACGCCGCGCGGCCGTCACGTCGTGCGCGCAAAAATCGGCGGCGGGATGCCGGCCAATACCGTGTTCCGCGGCCGTCGGCCGACCGGCGAACTGTATTCCACCGAACTGGCGCAGCAGCAGCCGGGGCGCGACTGGATACTGACGCGCATCCTGTGGCTGTCCGGCTGCGAGCCGGGCTTCAACCGGCTGGGCGAGGTCGATACCATGCGGCGCTACATCTACATCCACGGTTGCCCCGACAGCGAGCCGATGGGCACGCCCTGCTCCCACGGCTGCGTGCGCATGCGCAATGCGGAGATCATCGAGCTGTTCGAGCTGGTGCCGGCCGGCACGCCGGTGGAAATCCGCGAATAGCCGTCCGGCGTCGCGTTCCCCCCGCGCTCTCCTCATCGCTCCGACAACGACAACAGGATGCCTAGGGTCTGTTTACATGCAATTCGGGAGTGCGAACGGGCCGTATGCGTTGCAGGCCAAGGCGCGGCGACGCGTCGTGGCGGTGCCACGGCAAGGAGCCGCAACGCCGGCATGCGGCGCATACGGCCCGTTCCCTCCGGGTTCTTTCCAGAAGGCGCGCTGCGGGCGTTGCATGGCTGGCAAAGGCTCCAGCCTTTGCGGCGCCACACGCCACCCGCAACACGCCTTCTGGAAAGAACGCATCTCCCGAATTGCATGTAAACAGACCCTGGACAATCCGTGGAGGGAGACATGCTGAAATTTCACTTCTCGATTCGAACGCGCAGCGGCCAGAAAATCGACACCATTGCGATCATCGAGACGGATCGGGATGCGGCGGAACACAAGCTGCGGCAGATGTACCGTCAGTGCGCCATCCTGCACTGCGAAGTCTGGCAGAAGCTGGCCGGCGAAAAGCAGTGGCAAGTGGCGCCGACGGAGGATGCGTTGACGGCGGCTGCCAAATAGCGCCTCGTTTCACCGCACTCCGCAGCCCGCATTCCGCGGGTGCCGGGCGCTTGAGCCGGCATTTCCCTTCAGCGACGCGCTTCTGCGCGCATTACGTCAACACCTGACGCGCCGCCTCGATCAGCGTTTCGGACATTCTTTCAAGTCGCGGCGACTGCACCTTCCACCGATGCCAGTACAGTCCCACGTCCATCGGACGGCGCGGGGACAGATCCACCAGCGCGCCGCTCGACCTCGATTCCTTCATCTGCAGCTCGGGCAGCATCCCCCAGCCCAGTCCGAGGCAGATCGCCTGCATGTACGGCTCGGATGCCGGCACATAGTGACAGCTGTATGCGTTTGCCGGCAGGCCGAAGTGCCGCAGCAGGAAATCCGCCTGCAGCCTGTCCTTGCGGTTGAATGCCATCACCGGCGCCCGGCGTGCCGCCTCCCGGCTCATGCCACGCGGGAACCACCGTTTGCGAAAATCGGGGGATGCCATGCAGCGGTAACGCATGTTTCCCAGCGGCTCCGCCACGCAGCCGCGCATGGCCTGCCGTTCGGTCGAGATGCATCCGAGCGCGAGCCCCGTCTCGAGCAGCGTGTAGGTATGGTCCTGATCATCCACCGTCACGTCGAGCAGGACCTGTTCGCGGATCAGGAACTGCGCCAGGGCAGGCAGGAACCAGCTGCCCAGACTGTCGGCGTTGACCGCGACGGCGATGCTGACGGGCCCCGCATGTCCGGCGGCGAAGTCCGCCTGCAGATCGTCCTCCAGCAGTTGCGCGCGCCGCAGGTACTGCATCAGGCGCTGGCCGGCCTGTGTCGCCCTGCATGGCCGTCCGCGCACCACCAGCGGCATGCCGAGCGCGTCTTCCAGTGCGCGCACCCGCTGCGATACCGCCGAAGGCGTGAGATTCAGGCGGACCGCCGCCTGTTCAAAGCTGCCGCCATCGATGACTGCCAGCACCGCTTCGCACTGTTTCGAGTCAAGTTTCACCGTGTCTCTGTGAATTAAAAATTCTAATGTTCGATGAATTCATTTAATTCTGCTTCATTCATTGCCCGAAGCAAAGCATCATGGTGCTTCGATAATCACCACCGGATGCATCATGCCTCTTGCGTTCTATCTGAAGGGATTCGGCCTGGGCGGCGGCCTGATCATTGCCATCGGCTCGCAAAACGCGCATGTGCTGCGCATGGGACTGCGGCGGCAGCATGTCGGCCTGACGGTTCTTGTCTGCATCGTGTGCGAGATCGCGCTGATCTCGGCGGGCGTTGCCGGCATGGGCGCGGTCATCGGCGGCAATGCGGCTTTGCTGGCGAGCGCGCGCTGGGGTGGTGCGGCTTTTCTGCTCTGGTACGGACTGCGCGCATGGCGCGCGGCATTGTCGAGTGATGTTCTCGTCACTGGAGCGGATGCTCCGGCATGCAGCACTCGCCGGGCATTGACGACGGTGCTGATGCTGACGCTGCTGAATCCGCATGTCTATCTGGATACCGTCATCCTGCTGGGCTCGATCGGCGGACAGCAACCCGGCAACGGCAGGCTATGGTTCGCGCTCGGGGCGATCAGCGCGGCCACGGTCTGGTTTGTCGCGCTGGGATTCGGCGCGCGGCTGCTGGCTCCCCTGTTCGCGCGGCCCGTCACATGGCGCATGCTCGACTTTGTGATCGGTGTGGTCATGTTCGGATTGGCCGGTTCGCTGATCGCGGGCGGGCCAATGTGAAATGCGCATCCCGGTTGCGGCAAAGCGCGTCACATTCATGTGGCAAGCGCCTCGGCGCGCCCTGGCAACGATCACCGCTTCCCGCCCGACTACCGCGGGCGCGCTGCGCATCGGAAGCCGTTGTCGCGCGTGTCCCGGAAATACCGCTTGCTGTTTTCGTGAACCTCCGTGCTGGCCAGCAAGGCATCGACCGGCCACCACCGCAATTCGTCGTGCTGCTCGTCCGCGCGCAGCGAACTGCCGGCGGGCAATTCGCACTCCATGGCAATCACCACGTAATGCGTGCTCAGTTCCGCCATGCCGAAATAGTTGTCTTCGTAGAAGTGGTCGAACACGCCGAGCAAGCGTCCGTCATCGAGCGCGACACCGAGTTCGGCCTGCGCGATACGCCGCAGCGCATCCTGCGACGCTTCGTTCTTGCGTATCCTGCCGCCCGGCACGAACCAGCAATTCTGCGCCGGCCGGTTGCGCCGGTATCCGAGCAGCACTTCGCCGCGCGCGTTGCGCACGATGAGGTCGATCGACACCAGTGGCGTGGCGGCGATGACGCGCGAAAATCCATCCTTGTCGAGTTTCATTGCATGCGTCCCTAAGAGCGTCTAAAAAAATGAAGCGAAGCGGTTCTGAGTAGGCGCGTCGCCACAGACAGTACGACTGTACGGCAAGGCGGCGCAACACCCTCAGAATCATTTTGTTAGACGCTCTAAAGCGTCACATTCTCTTTCAGAAAATCGAACAGGAGCTTCACCCGCTGCAGATGCCGGATATCCGGATGCGCCAGTGCCCACAGCTCGGTTTCCAGTTCCGGCACCGGCCCTTCGACGATCTGCACATCGCGCTGATGCTGCATCAAGAACAGCGGCACGACGCCGACGCCCAATCCCCATACCACCGAGCCGGCCACCGACAGCACGCTGTTGCAGCGGTATCTGGTCACCAGTTTCGGAAACCGCTGCCGCCGCCATTTCACCGAGGGATGATCGGCCAGCGTCTCGTCCAGCGCGATCCAGTCCGCCTCATCGAGTCTGAGCGGGGCCGCACTGCGCTCGACGTAGCTGCGGCTGGCGAACACTGCCGCCTGCATCGTGCCCAGCCGCGTGCCGACCAGATGCTCCGGCGGCTTGCGGGTGGCGCGGATGGCGACGTCGGCGTCGCGCTGGCTGAGGTTCGCCAGCGCATTGGAGGTGATCAGTTCCAGCTCGATGCGCGGATGCATGACGGCAAAGCGGCTCATCACCGGCAGCAGCAAGCCGTGCAGGATCGTGTCGGTGGTGGTGATGCGCAGCTTGCCGGACGGTTCGCCGCTGCTCTTGAATGCCGCTTCGCGCGCATCCTGCAGCTGCGCCTCGATCCGTTCCGCGTAGCCCGCAAGTTCCAGCGCCAGATCGGTCGGCATGTAGCCCTGCCTGCCGCGGTCGAACAGCACTTCGCCCACATCCTTCTCGATGCGCTTGATGGAGCGGAACACGGTGGAGGCGTCGAGCTTCAGGCGCTCTGCCGCTCCGCCGAGCGTGCGTCCCCGCACCAGCGCGAGCAGCAGTTCCAGATCGCCGAGCGCCAGTGTCGATTGCGTTTTTGCATACGATGATTTCATGAATGCCTATTTTCATTGAATTTGTGCCGATCTACATTATCACCACACCCAGCGTTTTTCGACCACCACAATGAAAGGAACCGACATGAAACTGTACTACTCGCCCGGCGTCTGCTCGCTCGCCCCGCACATCGTCCTGCGCGAGGCCGATCTCGACTTCACGCTCGAAAAGGTGGATGCAGACACCAAGCGCACCGAAACCGGCCAGGACTACCGGAAGATCAATCCGCACGGCTACGTTCCCGCGCTCGAGATCGAGCCCGGCGTCGTGCTGACCGAAGGGCCGGCCATCATGCAATACCTTGCCGACCGCAGACCGTCGGCGAAGCTGGCGCCCGCCGCCGGCACCTTCGAGCGCTACCGGCTGCAATCCTGGCTCAACTTCATCACCTCGGAAATCCACAAGGGTTACTCGCCGCTGTTCAAGCCGAACACGCCGGCGGAAACGAAAGCCGCGTACAAGGAATTGCTGGCAACGCGCTTCGACCACATCGAGCGGCACCTGGCCACGCACGACTATCTGATGGACAGCGGCTTCTCGATTGCGGATGCCTACCTGTTCGTCACCACCGGCTGGTCCGGCTTCGTCGGCATCGACCTCGCCAAGTGGCCCGCGCTTGTCGCCTTCCGCAAGCGGATCGAGGCGCGGCCGTCGGTGCAGGCTGCACTGAAGGCGGAAGGATTGGTGAAGTAAAACGTGCTGCAGGGCTCTACGTAGAGCCCTGCCAGCCGAACAGGCGGAGCATGAAATGAAGATGACCTTATTCAGCCATGCGCTGTGCCCCTGCGTGCAGCGTGCCGCGATCGTCTTGCATGAGTAAGGCGCCGTGCGCACGGCATACGCTGCGCGATACCCGGAACGAGTGCCGCGCTAACGACCCGCCAGCATCCGGTGCCGGAAGCAATCCACGCAATGGTCATTGACCATGCCGGTGGCCTGCATGTAGGCGTAGATGATGGTGGAGCCGACGAACTTGAAGCCGCGTTTGGAGAGGTCTTTCGAGATGCGGTCGGACAGCGGGGTTTTGGCCGGGACTTCCTGCAGGCCGGCGCGCGCGTTCTGCAGCGGCTTGCCGTCGACGTAGGCCCACAGGAAGGGCGCGAGGCCGCCGGTGTCGTCGCGCAGCTTCAGATAGGCCTGTGCATTGGCGATGGCGGCGGCGACCTTGAGGCGGTTGCGGATGATGCCTGGGTTGGCGAGCAATTGCGCGACCTTCGCCTCGTCGTAGCGCGCGATCTTCTCGGCGTCCCAGTTGTCGAATGCGGTGCGGTAGTTGTCGCGCTTGTTCAGCACGGTTTCCCAGCTGAGGCCGGCCTGCGCGCCTTCGAGGTTGAGCATTTCGAACAGCCGCGTTTCGTCGCGGCAGGGCACGCCCCATTCCTCATCGTGGTAGGCGAGGTAGCGCGGGTTGGCGGGATTGGCCCAGCCGCAGCGGACAGGATTCATGGTCGGGTATCCGGGTTTGGTCGTCGCTCATTATCGCAGACGGCGGCGCGGCGAATGCGCCGCTGCCGATTCAGCCGAACTTGCGCGCCGCGTCGAGCCCGAGGCCCATGCCGATGCTGCCGAACAGGTCGCCTTCGACGCGACGCGCGTCTGGCAGCAAGCCGGCGATCCCCTGCCGCAGCAGCTGCACGCCGCTCGAGCCGCCGGTGAAGAATACGGTATCGACCGCGTCGGCGGCGACACCGGCGTCGTGCAGCAGGCGGTGCACCGTGTCCTCCACCGCGCCGACCAGATGGGCGATAGCGCCATCGAAGCCGCTGCGCTGCAGCCGCACTTCCTGGCCGATCCGCTCGAGCGGCAGCGTGAGGGCATCGTGCTGCGACAGCGCGATCTTGGCTTCTTCCGACTTGATCGCCAGCCAGTGTCCGTCGCGCTGCTCGACCAGCTTCAGCAGGCGCGCGAAGCTGTCGCGTTCCCGCACGTCGCGATGGATATCCTGCAGCTCGCGCCACGCCTTTTGCGTGTAGGCGAGGTTGATCGTGTGCCATGTCGCGAGGTTGAAGTAATGGCTGGACGGCACCTCGTTGTTGTTGGTCAGGCGCGATCCGAGGCCGAGCAGCGGCATGATGCCGGACAGGCTCAGGTACTTGTCGAAATCGGTGCCGCCGATGTGGATGCCGCCGTTGGCGAGGATGTCGTCGCGGCGCTCGGCGCGGCCGGCGCGTTGCGGCGACAGGCGCACCAGAGAGAAATCCGAGGTGCCGCCGCCGATATCGGCGATCAGCACCAGTTCCTCGCGCGTGATCTGCGATTCGTAGTCGAACGCGGCGGCGATCGGTTCGTACTGGAACGCGATGTCGCGGAAGCCGACCGAGCGCGCGATCTCGGCCAGCGTGTTTTCCGCCAGCCTGTCGGCCTCGGCGTTGTCGTCGATGAAGAACACCGGCCGCCCGAACACCGCCTGCGAAAACGGCCGACCGGCGGCGTGTTCGGCGCGGCGCTTCAGCTCGCCGATGAACTGCGTCAGCAGATCGCGAAAGCGCAGGGCGCGCCCCTGCACTTCGGTCTGGCCGTCGATCAGGCTGGTGCCGAGCAGGCTCTTCAAGGAACGCATCAGCCGTCCTTCGCAACCGGCGAGATATTCCGCCAGCGCCGCGCGGCCCACGCTGACGGCGTCGTCTTCTGCGTTGAAGAAGATGACCGACGGCAGGGTATGCCTGTTGTCTTCCAGTTGCAGCAGTGCGGACCTGCCGTTCCGCTGCCAGCCGACGGTGGAATTCGACGTGCCGAAATCCACGCCGCACGCTGTTGCCGTAACGTCCACTACCTCCATTGCGCTCTCTCGAATTTCAAAGGGCCACAATCATATATCGGGACGCGATGTCCGTTGCTCGCATTGGCGAGTTTCCTGAAGGCAGCGCTCATGCGGCGACGAATGCTTCAAACCGGAACTTTCGCAATACGGGAAATCTCCAAATGTTTATTGTTGCCCATGCAGCAAGCCGATTGTGTAATTGACAAGCCCCGCTCCATGACTGCTTCATTCGATTTCCATCATGTCTTCAATTCGGCGCCCGTTCCGGCGGTCGTGATGACCACGGATTTGATCATCGCGGACGTCAATGAAGCCTTCCTCGCGACCACGGGCCGCGCGCGCGACGAGCTGCTTGGCGTCGGCCTGTTCACAGCCTTTCCGCCCGAGCCCGGGGAACCGGAACCGAGCGGCGCGCAACGGCTGCTGAAATCGATTCAACATGTGATGGAAACGCGCCAGCCCGACACGATGGCCCTGCAACGCTATGCGATCTCGCGCAGCACGCCGCAGGGCACGGTGTACGAGGAACGCTTCTGGACCGCCGTCAATACGCCGATCTTCGATGCACAGGGAAATATCGAAGGCATCTGCCACAGCACGACCGACGTGACGGAATTGCACGCGCCGAAGGCGCAGGCTCAGACAGCAAGCGGCATCGCCGCCATCAATGCCACCCCGCAGGCAAAAGAGGATCTGTTCACGCACGCTCAAACCGTGCTGGAAGTGAACCGCGCGCTCGATGTCGAGCGCAGCCGCCTGCGCCACCTGTTCGATCAGGCACCCGGCTTTGTCGCCTTCATGCACGGCCCCGAGCATGTGTTCGAACTCGTCAATCAGGCCTTCTACCGCCACGTCGGCCAGCGCGACCTGATCGGCAAGCCGATACGCGCGGCAATGCCCGAGCTGGAAGGACAGGGCTATTTCGAATTGATAGACCAGGTGTACCGGACCGGCGAGCCGTTTGTCGGCAGGGACATGCTCGCGTTGCTTCGCAACCATCCGGACGGCGTGCCGAGAGAGATTTATGTGGATATCGTGTTCCAGCCGATCACCGGAGCGGACGGCAGAGTGTCCGGCATCGTCGTGGAAGGACACGACATCACGGCGCACAAGCGCATCGAGGACAAGCTGCGCGAGAGCGACGAGCGCTGGAAGTTCATCCTTGAAGGTTCCGACGACGGCTTGTGGGACTGGGACCTGCAAACCAACGACGTCGCGGTGTCGGACCGGCTGCGGGAGATTCTCGGCTATGCCGAAGGTGAAAGAATCCTGAGCCACGAAAAGTACATGGAATGCATCCATCCCGACGACCGGCAGCGCGTGAAGGAAGGCTTCGAAGCGGTCCTGCGCAGCGACAACAGCTTCTCGGCCGAATACCGCGTCTCCATGAGGGAGGGTGTCTGCAAATGGGTGCATGCGCGCGGCAAGGTGGTCAGCCGCGATGCGCGGGGTCGGGCATTGCGCATCTGCGGCGCGATCACCGACATCTCGGAACAGAAGCACTCCGAGCAGCAGATCTGGCGCCAGGCGAATTTCGACGCGCTGACGGGATTGCCGAATCGCAGCCTGTTCCGCGAAAGACTTGAGCATGAAGTAAAGCTGTCGCAGCGCACGGGCCTGCCGATCGCGCTGTTCTTCATCGACCTCGACCGCTTCAAGGAAGTCAACGATCTGCTCGGGCATGACGTCGGCGATGTCCTGCTGACGCAGGCGGCGCAGCGCATCAGCAGGAACGTGCGCGCCTCCGACACAGTGGCGAGGCTGGGCGGCGACGAGTTCACCGTGATCCTGCCGGGCTTCCGCGACGCCGCCGACGTGCAGCAGATCGCGCAGAAGATTATCGATGCGCTGGCCAAGCCGTTCCGTCTGGGCGGCGAACTGCTCTACATTTCCGGCAGCATCGGCATCACGCTGTGCCCGCTCGACTCCTGCGAGCCGGAGGATTTGCTGCGCAATGCCGACCAGGCGATGTACGTGGCGAAGAACGCGGGCCGCAACCAGTTCAGCTTCTTCACGCCCTCGATGCAGAAGGCGGCGGCCTCGCGCCTGCGCCTCATTGCCGACCTGCGCGAGGCGCTGCCGCGCGGCCAGTTCAAGGTGCTGTTCCAGCCGATCATCGATCTGTCGACCAACCGCATCGTCAAGGCCGAGGCCTTGCTGCGCTGGCATCACCCCGAGCAGGGCCTGTGCCATCCGTCGCAGTTCATCCCGCTGGCAGAGGAAACCGGCCTCATCCACGAAATCGGCAGCTGGGTCTTCATGCAGTCGGCGGCGTGGTCGCAGCGCTGGAGCCTGCAGCGTGGCGAGCCGTTCCAGATCAGCGTCAACAAGTCGCCGGTGCAGTTCCTGGCCGAGGACGACGAATCGAACTGGGCCGGCTATCTGGCGGAACTGGGCATCTCGCGCAACAGCATTTCCATCGAGATCACGGAAGGCGTGCTGCTCAACGCCTCGGCCAGCGTCACCGACAAGCTGCTCGACTACCGCGACGCCGGCATCCAGGTCGCGCTCGACGATTTCGGCACCGGCTATTCATCGATGTCCTACCTGAAGAAGTTCGACATCGACTACCTGAAGATCGACCAGTCCTTCGTGCAGGACATGCCGCACGACCAGGGCAGCCGTACCATCGCCGAAACCATGATCATGATGGCGCACAAGCTGGGGCTGAAGGTCATCGCGGAAGGCATCGAGACCGAGGAACAGCGGGTGCTGCTGGCGGCGGCGGGATGCGACTTCGGGCAGGGCTTCCTGTTCGCCAGGGCGCTGGAACCGGAGGAACTGGAAGGCATGCTGCGCAGGGAGGCGGCTGCGGTTTGAGGCGGCGGCTTCCGATGCGCCGCCGCTGCGCACGCATCAGGGTCCGGTCTGCGCGCCTCTGGCCGGCGCGTTCTCGGCAGTGACCGGCAGCGCATCGCCGGTCCACACCACGTTGTTGTCCACCGCGTAGATGCGGCACGGCTGACTGCTGCCTTTCTGGCATTCGGCGAGCGCATGCTCGACCGGATCGTCGCCATCCTCCGCCCAGCTCCACGCGCCGCTGGGTGACAGCGCGAAGGCGCGCGGACTGAGCTTGCCGAGGAAGACACGATATTGCTCGCGCCCCTTGTCCTTCAGGTAGGGGATCGCATCCACGTTGTCGAGCGCGGCATAGTCCGTCTTCGGCATCGCCGGCTCGTCCGCCAGCGCATAGACTTCGCCGGTCGGCATGCCGAGCTCCTTCAGGAATCGTTCTGTTTCCGGCCACCAGATCTTCACGCCATCGCGGCTGCCCACCATGCCGTGCGCATCCTTCTTGAACGGGCCGTAGGCTACCAGCCGCGCCTGACCGCCGGCCTGCACATAGGCGTCGTGCAGACGATTTGCCAGTTCGGGGCCGAAGTGCTGGTCGTTCGCGCCGTAGAACCAGAGGCTCGGCAGCGCGGTTTTGGCACCGTAGGTGGCGAAGGCCTTCACCAGCGAGTTCTGCCAGCTGCAGTCGCCGCCATGCACCTTCAGACCGCCGGCGAAGTTGATCAGTCCCTTCACGCCCGGCGCGTTGCGCATGCCGAATGCGAGCGCGGTCAGGCCGCCATACGACTGGCCCGCGACCAGCATGCGGCCGGTGTCGGCCCAGCTCTGCTGGCGCAGGTATTCGACCGTGCTGTCGAGGTCATCGGCCTGCGCCTGGCCGTTGCTCGTCATGTCGCAACCGTAGTCGGAATAGTCGCCGCTTGATTTCGAAAAGCCCTTGCGCATCGGCACCACCACTGCATAACCGCGCTTGACGAACTCGCGACTGACGACGATGAAGCGGTCGCGCGCCTGCGCCCGCGGACTGCCGAGCGCCTTGCCGTGATTCATGATGACGACCGGGAAGGGGCCGTCGCCGGGCGGCTTGAAGATCGTTGTCTCGAGTTCGATGCCGCCCGCCCACGAGGCCACCGGAATCATCACGACCCGCTCATGCAGACGTGCATCGAGCGTAACCGCATGCGCCGCAAACGGATTGACGAAGAGGCCGGCACCGAGCGCCAGCGCGGCCAATGCAGTGCGCATGCGACCCGCCGCGCCGCGCCCGGCGGCATTGTTCTTGTGCGCGAATAACTTGTTCAACATGTTTTTCAAACACTTCCGAAATGCAAACGAATCAGGGCGCGATGCTTGTCGGCAACGCTTCTTTCATGTGCGCAATTTCCTGCAATGTCATGTCGCACTGTGCGGCGCGGTGTCGTTGCGGAAAAGGTTTCCCGCAGTCGATTGATTGAGCGCAACGTGATTCATTCTAGATAGAGAGTTCCGTGAGTCAATATTCGTTTTTGCAATAGGGAAGGGTTTATTTCAAGAATTTTGTTCGCGCGGCAAGCTTCTGCGCGCATTCCTTGCTGAAGCGGCAAAAGCACAGGCGCGGTAGAGGAAAGCGGCGCGGAATCCGTCATGCGGCGGCGACGATGCAGGCATGAAATGCGAGAAAGAAACGCAGGAAAGAAATGCGGGCAAGACGAAACGGCAAGGAACCGTCAATGCGGCGCACTGTCCACAGGAGAATTACGGAAAGGAGGTGAACCAGTACGGTTTGCTGCGGAATGCATTCCGGCCTCGGGCATGCCCGCAAGCGCGGTTCCGGGCCGGTGTACGCTTTTTGATGAAACGCGTTCTCTTTTGCGCAACCTTTTGCCGTGTCCTGCTGTCAATCGAAGACACGGCAGACACGTGTTTTCATGGAAGGATGAAACGATGAAAGTTGATGTTTACAAACGCCCCGATACCCAGGGTCAATTTTCTTATCTGGCCGTTCCGGAAGGAAGGCCGATTCCCAACGAGGCAACCAACATTGATTGGGAGACCGCCGATCAAAACATCGACCTCGATGAAAACAACGAGCCTGTGCATGGCTTCTCGATGGAAGACGCGATGCAGCAGATAGACGCCAAGGGTTATGCCATCTCCAGTTTGCATAGCCGCGTCACCATCGGTCCGATCGTCTGATCGTCCCCTGGCAGTTCCATTGCGGACCGGCCCGTGCCAGCGGCCGGTCCGCCCCCTCCTTGTCGCGCGATGCCGCCTGCAAATGCGGCATTCTTTCGGCCATCGCACTTTCCCGGCATCACAACGTACGCGGCGATCCGACCCGACGGGAATGATTCCATGCAAAACATACTCCAAGTCATTGAATATCGATTCCTGATGGCCCAGGGAGGACGTGATGCGATACCCGCTCCGGTTGTTGTGCACGAAGCGCAACGCAAGCGCATTGTTGTTTCTCTTCAGCCTGATGGCAGGTTGCGCCGCGTTGCCGGACGTCAGCTACTTGCGCAATGCGTCGCTTGCGCAACCGCAACAGCTGCGCATCATCACGACGCGCGGCGAACTGTCCGATGCAAGGAAGCAGTCACTGCTCCAGGACATGGCAGCGCAGGCCGGTGCCACCGACATTCTCGACCGGCACGTCGCCGCCGAGGAAGCGATCAGCGGTACGCCGCTGGTCGCGGGCAACAAGGTGACCCTGCTCGACGACGGGCCGCTCACGATACGGGCGATGCGCGATGCGATAGGCCGCGCACGCGATCACATCAATCTCGAAACCTACATCATCGAGGACGATGAAGTCGGCCGCGCCCTCTCTGATTTGCTGATCAAGAAGCGCGCCGCCGGGGTGCAGGTCAACCTGATCCACGATGGCGTGGGCACGCTCGGCACGCCGCGCGAATTCTTCGATCGCTTGCGCGCGGGCGGCATCGCGGTGCTCGAATTCAATCCCGTCGATCCATCGAAGGCAAAAGGCAAGTGGGACATCAATCAGCGCGACCATCGCAAGCTGCTGGTGGTCGACGGGCGCGTCGCCTTTACCGGCGGCGTCAACATCAGCGGCGTCTACGGCAAAAGCGCGCTGCTCTCGCGCCGGCCGCCGCCGACCGTGCCATCTGCGCCCCCGGACGCCGGCGACGCGGCATGGCGCGACACGCACATGCGGATCGAGGGGCCGGCGGTGGCGGAATTCCAGAAGATGTTTCTGGAAACCTGGCAGCGCAAGAGCGGCCACGCACTGTCCGGCGCGCAGTATTTTCCACCGCTGAAAGCCGAGGGCAAGGCGCTGGTGCGCGCGCTCGGCAGCGTCGCAGAAAAGGCCGACTACACGATCTACAAGACCTACGTGTCCGCCTTCGCCAACGCGGACAAGAGCGTGTATCTGACCACCGCCTACTTCGTTCCCGACCGCCAGATCGTCGATGCGATGAAGGATGCGGCCAGACGCGGCGTCGAGGTGAAGCTCATCTTTCCGAGCTTTACCGATCACGCGCTGATCCTGTATGCGAGCCGTTCGTATTACGACGAACTGCTGGAAGCCGGCATCCGGGTATACGAGCGCAATACCGCGTTGCTGCACGCGAAGACCGCGGTGATCGACGGCGTGTGGTCCACCATCGGCTCCACCAATCTGGACATGCGCAGCTTCCTGCACAACGACGAGTTGAATGCCGTGGTCCTCAGCGCGGATTTCGCGGAAAGGATGGAAGCCCTGTTCGAGCGCGACCTGCGGGAGTCGACCGAAATCACGGCGCTGCAATGGAAGCAGCGGGGATGGCTGGACCGGCTGCGCGAATGGGGCGCGCGTCTGTTTTCGTACTGGCTGTGAGCGTCGTTGCCGAGAAAATGAATGGAAATACGCGACGTTCGCTGCCATTCCGAAAAAGATCCCGAAAAACCTGTTATCTCCTTCGTTTGCAATTCAAATCATGAGGACGGGTAAAAGTGCTATACAATGCACTTGAAATGCGAATCATTATCGTTTACATTTCGAAACATGAACCTCGACCCCAAATCCGAACCTGTCATTTCCCGCACCGGCGAAGTCCCCGCCCCGGTCAAAACCGCGGATGGAACCCGCCGCTTCTCCAGCGCAGCCCTGCTGGGCGGCGCGCGGGAGGTGGAAATCGCGCACAACGGCATGGTCTATCGATTGCGGGAGACTTCACAGGGAAAACTCATCCTGACGAAATGAGTCGCTAAAACCATCAACAAACATTCGCCAGCTCGTTGCCAGCCAGTGTCCAACTTCACAAGGAAACACCGTGCTGCGCAAATCCACGCTCGCGCTGGCTGTCGGTATGGCATGGGCTTCGGCCCCGGCCATCGCCGCCGGCGAGCCAACCTCCTCCCCTGAATCCGCACCCGCCCGCCTGGGCGAAGTGACCGTCAGCGCGACCCGTACCGAACGGCGCGTCGACAATGTGCCCAATACCGTGACCGTCACGACGTCGGAAGACGCCGAACAGGAAGGTGCGCGCGATCTCAAGAGCCTGTTCAGCGACGAACTCGGCGTCGAGGTGCGCACCGCGCCGGCCCGCTTCACCGCTGCCGGTGCCGCCACCGGCCGCGCCGGCAGCGAGGGCATCAACATCCGCGGGCTGGAAGGCAACCAGGTTCTGATGCTGGTGGACGGCGTGCGCGTGCCGAACGGCTTTTCGTTTGCGTCGTTCGCGACCGGCCGCGCCGACTACCTCGACGTGGACGGCATCCGCACCGCCGAAATCCTGCGCGGCCCGGCCTCGACCCAGTTCGGCAGCGACGGTCTGGCAGGCGCGGTCAGTTTCCGCACGCTCGACCCCGCCGACCTGCTCAAGGCCGGCCGTTCCGTCGGCGGTTTCGTGCGCACCGGCTACGCCAGCGTGGACCGCTCGTGGAACAACACGGTGGGCGTGGCCGGCAGATCGGACGCATGGCAGGGCATGCTGCAGGCGACCTACCGCAAGGGCCACGAGGTCGACAACAAGGGAACGAACGATGCGCCGAACTCCAGCCGCACCGAGCCCAATCCGGCCGACTACAACAGCCGCTACGTGCTGGCGAAGGCGCTCTATACCCTGAACGCCACGAACCAGTTCGGCCTGACGCTGGAATCGCAGAACCGCAAGCAGGACACCGAGGTGTATTCCGCGCGCGCGGTGCCGCCGCTCACGTCGACCAGCGCGATCGATCTCGACACGCACGACCGCATCACGCGCGACCGCGTCTCGCTCGAACACCGCTACACGGACCTGAATGCGCCGTGGATGCAACGCGCGGAAACGCGCCTGTACTGGCAGGACGCCAAGGTCGAGCAGCTGTCGATCGAGGACCGCCTCACCGCCGCCGACCGCACGCGCGACAACACCTACAAGCAGGGCCTGGTCGGCCTGTCATCGCTGTTCGAAAGCAATCTCGTCGGCGCCACCAGCTCCATCAATCAACGCATCTCCTACGGCTTCGACTGGAACAAGTCGAAGGTGGAAGGCGTGCGCGACGGCACCGTGCCGCCGTTCGGCGAAACCTTCCCGACCAAGCCCTTCCCCGACACCGACTACACGCTGGCCGGCGCATTCGTGCAGGACGAGATCGAGGCGGGCGCGGTCAGCGTGATCCCCGGCCTGCGCTTCGACTACTACAAGCTGAAGCCGAGCACCGACGGCTTCACCGGCGGCGCGACCACCACCCTGACCGACAATGCCGTGACGCCGCGCCTAGGCGTGGTGTGGCGTGCCGCGCCGCAGTTCGCGCCGTATGCGCAATGGGCCAAGGGCTTTCGCGCACCGACACCGGATCAGGTCAACAACGGCTTCACCAACCTGGCGTCCGGCTACACCAGCATCGGCAATCCGAACCTGAAGGCCGAACGCGCCGACAGCATCGAGCTCGGCGTGCGCAGCAAGTTCAACGCGCTGCGCACCTCGGTGGCGATCTTCGACAACAGCTATGACGACTTCATCAGCCAGCAGGCGGTAGGCGGCGCGGGCACCCCGGCCAACCCGACGGTCTTCCAGTACGTCAACCTCGCCAATGCGCGCATCCGCGGCGCAGAGGCGCGCGCCGAGTGGCAGTTCAATTCGCGCTGGGTCGGCACCGCCGGCATCGCCTACGCCAAGGGCGACAGCGAGACCAACGGCGTGAAGACGCCGCTGGACACCATATCGCCGCTCAAGGCCGTGCTGGGCGTGCGCTACGACGCCGGCACCTGGGGCGCGCGCGTCAACCTGACGCACAGCGCCGCCAAGTCGGCAAGCAACGTCGGCACGGTGCCCGGACCCACCGGCGCGCCGACCGCGCAATTCACGTCGCCGTCCTGGACCACGGTCGACGTCGGCGTCACGTGGAAGCCGATGGCCAACCTGACGGTCGTCGCCAACCTGAACAACCTGTTCGACGAAACCTACTGGCGCTGGTCCGACGTACGCGGACTGGCTGCCAACAGCAACGTCGTGGACGCCTACACCGCACCCGGCCGCAACCTGCAAGCCTCGATCCGTTACGACTTCTAAGGAGCGATCCGCACATCACCTACAGCAGCGCAGATCGATGCATGCGGCCCCCATCCCGCCCCGCCCCTGCCGGGGAAGGTCGGGATGGGAGTTGAGTGCGTCAAGTACCTTCGAACCTTCAACCAGGAGCACACCATGTCCGACAACATTCAATCGATCCGTGCCTCATTCACCCAGATGCGCAAGGAAAAGGCCCGTCACCGCGACATCGCCGACAAGCTGGGAATCTCGGAAGGCGAGCTGATCGCCGCCCACGCCGGCGCGGACGGCAGCGAAACCACCCTGCGCGCCGCGCGCCTGACGTCTGCCTGGTCCGACATCATCGAGTCGCTCGAACCGCTCGGCGAGGTGATGGCCCTGACGCGCAATCCCTCCTGCGTGCACGAGAAAACCGGCGTGTATCGCAAGGCCAGCCACAACGGCCATGTCGGCCTCGTGCTGGGCGGCGAGATCGACCTGCGCGTGTTCTACCAGCAATGGGCGCACGGCTTTGCGGTCAGCGAAACCACGAATGACGGCACGCAGCGCAGCCTGCAGTTCTTCGACGTCGCCGGCACCGCGATCCACAAGATCTTCCTGCGTCCGCAGAGCGACCTCACTGCTTACGAGGTGCTGACGGCGCGCTTTCGCAGCGATGATCAGCAGGCCGGCATCACCGTCGGCACCGCGCCTGCCGCGGCAGCGGAAAAGCCGGACAGCGAAATCGACGTCGCCGCGTTCCGCGAAGGCTGGGCCTCGCTGCGCGACACGCATGAATTCTTCGGCCTGCTGCGCCGCTTCGCCCTCACGCGCACCCAGGCATTGCGGCTGGCCGCGCCCGAGTTCGTGCAGAAGATCGACGCCGGCAGCGCCACGCGCCTGCTCGACGCCGCCTCGCGCGAGGGGGTATCGATCATGGTCTTCGTCGGCAATCCCGGCATGATCCAGATCCACTCCGGTCCGGTGAAGAAGATCGCGACCATGGGTCCGTGGCTGAACGTGCTGGACCCGGGCTTCAACCTGCATCTGCGCGAAGACCACATCGCCGGCGCATGGGTGGTCAAGAAGCCGACCGTTGACGGCGTCGTCACCTCGCTGGAACTGTTCGATGCGCATGGCGAAACGATCGCCATGTTCTTCGGCGAGCGCAAGCCGGGCAAGCCGGAGCTGTGCGAATGGCGCGCCCTGATCGACCGCCTGCAGGAGGAGTCGGAATCATGCGCCGCCTGAGTTTCAATGCGCAGCGCCGCACGCGTCTGTGCCAGCTGTCGATGCTGGCGCTGGCCGGCTCGCTCGGCGGCTGGTCGAGCGGCATCGCCGCCGGCCGCAACGGGCAGAACCGCATCGTGTCGGTCGGCGGCGCGCTGACCGAGATCATCTATGCCTTGCAGGCCCAGGGCGACCTGGTCGGGGTCGATACGACCTCGATCTATCCCGAGTCCGCCTCGAAACTGCCCAACGTCGGTTATTCGCGCGCGCTGTCGGCCGAGGGCGTGCTCGCCCTTGCGCCGACCCAGGTGATCGCCACCGAGGATGCCGGCCCGCCAGCCGTGCTCCGGCAGATCACCGCCGCCGGCGTGCCGGTCACGGTGCTGCCCGCCAATCACCGTTTCGAAGGTCTGATCGAGCGCGTGCTGCGCGTCGGCGAACTGACCGGCCGCAAGGCGCAGGCCGAGCAGTACGCGGCGGACCTGCGGCAGGAATGGGCGCGCGTGCGCAAGCAGATCGACGCGCGGCGCGGCAAGCCGGTGAAGGTCCTGTTCGTGCTGGCGCATGCGCCCGGCCAGATCATGGTGGCCGGACAGGACACGAGCGCGGACGCGGTGCTGCGCTATGCCGGCGCGGTGAACGCCATCGGCGGCATCACCGGCTACAAGCCGCTGACGCCGGAGGCGGTGATCGGCGCCCAGCCTGACGTGGTGCTGCTGACGGACCAGGGATTGAAGGCGCAGGGTGGAACGGCCAGCGTGCTGGCGCTGCCCGGCATTGCGCAGACGCCTGCCGGACGCAACAAGCGCGTGATCGGACTCGATGCGATGTACCTGCTCGGCTTCGGGCCGCGCCTGCCTGCCGCCGTCACGGCACTCGATGCCGCATTGACCAGGGCGATGACGGCATGAACCCGATGTCCGCCTCCCTCGCGCGCCGGCACGGCATCCCCGGACTGCGCCCCGCGCCGCTGCTGCTGGCGCTGCTGCTCATTGCCGCTGTGGTGTCGGTGCTGTGCGGCGCGGTGCCGGTGTCGGCGCAGGACTGGCTGGCCGGGTTCCATTCCGGCGAGCTCTCGGGCGGCGGCTACGTATTGTGGAACATCCGCCTGCCGCGCGCGCTGTTCGCGATCCTGGTGGGCGCGGCGCTGGGCATATCGGGCGCGCTGACGCAGGGTCTGTTCCGCAACCCGCTGGCCGACCCCGGCCTGCTCGGCGTCTCCAGCGGCGCGACCTGCGCCGCGGCGCTCACCATCGTGGTGTTTTCCGGGATGGCCCTGCCCCTGCCGCCGGCGCTGCGCATGTGGCTGCTGCCGATCGCGGCGCTGGGCGGCGCATTCCTGGTCTGCATGGCGCTCGACCGCGTGGCGCGCTGGATCACGCCGGGTTCGATCGCGGGCCTGCTGCTGACCGGCGTCGCGCTCAATTCGCTCTCCATGGCGGTGGTCGGTCTGTGCACCTATCTGGCGAGCGACGAGCAATTGCGCAGCCTGTCGTTCTGGACGCTCGGCTCGCTGGCCGGCGCGGGCTGGCTGCAGGTGGCGGTGCTGGGCTCCATTCTCGCCGCCGCGCTGTGGCAGGTGCGGCGCATGCTGATGGCGATGAATGCGCTCGCGCTCGGCGAGGCGGCGGCGCAGCACGTCGGCATCAACGTCGGGCGCCTGCGCGGACAGGTGGTCCTGCTGGTCGCGCTCCTGACCGGCTTTGCGGTGGCGTGGAGCGGACTGATCGGATTCGTCGGCCTGATCGCGCCGCACATGGTGCGCACGTGGCTGGGCGCGGATCAGCGGCAGGTATTGCCGCTGGCCGGTCTGGTCGGCGGCCTGCTGCTGCTGGTCGCCGACACGGTGGCGCGCACCATCGCGATCCCGGCGGAGATCCCGGTCGGGATTTTCACCGCCCTGCTCGGCGCGCCCTTCTTCCTGTTTTTGCTGCGCAGTGCGCGCAGCCGTATCGGGTGATCCCATGTCCATGACACTCCACGATGCCGGCGATCTGCTGCAGCTCGAAGCCGCGACCGCAAGGCTGGGCGACAAATCCTTCGGCCCCTTCGACATCCGCGTCGCGCCCGGCGAACGGATCGCGATCCTGGGGCCGAGCGGCGCCGGCAAATCGACGCTGCTGAAGCTGATGACGCGCGAACTCGATTGCGCCCGGGGCCGCATGGTGCTCGACGGCAAGCCGCTGCAGCAGTGGCCGCTGGCGCAACTGAGCCGCCGCCGCGCCGTGCTGCCGCAGTCGAACAACGTGGCCTTCGGCCTGCTGTCCGAACTGGTGATCGGACTCGGGCGCGTGGCGCGCACGCATGACCGCCATGGCGCCGAGATCGTCGCGCAGGCGGCGCAGATGGCGCACGCCGGCCATCTGCTGGCGCGGCGCTTCGACACGCTGTCCGGCGGCGAGCAGGCGCGCGTGCAGCTGGCGCGCGTGTTCGCCCAGCTGTGGGATGCCGAAGGCGGGCTGGTGCTGGTGGACGAACCGCTGGCCGCGCTCGATCCCGGCCTGCAGTTCGAGCTGCTGGAGAGCATGGATGACTACGCGACGCAGCGCGGTCATGCCGTGATCGCGATCCTGCATGACATCAACCACGCCCTGCTCGGATTCGACCGACTGCTGCTGATCAAGGACGGCGCGCTGACCGGCGATCTGCGCGCCAACGCGCTCGCGCTGCCGGCACTCGAGGCGCTGTATGGCATATGCCTAAACAGCGCGACCAATGAACACGGCGAGCTGATCGTGACGCCCGGCCGCCGCACCCCGCGCGCGTCTGCCCGCAGCGCGTTGCATGCATGAAGGCGAAGGCGTCCGACTGGATAAGCGCAGCGATGCTGTGCTCCATGCTGCATGCGCCACTGCTGGCATGGCTGTCGAATCCATCCGAACCCGATCAGCAGCCGACCTCGCAGGTGATGCAGGTGATGCTCATCGTGCCGCCCGCGCCTGTGTCGTCGCGCACGAACGAACCGGCACAGGCTCCTGCCGCGCCGGAGGTCGCGCCGGCTCCTCCGGCTCCTGTCGCGCCGCCGCGCCGCGCCGCCGCCCGCAAGCCGCATGCACCAGCGACGGTGGCGACAGCGAAAGCGGCAACGAAACCAGCGGCGAAACCGATGCCGTCACCGGAAGCGCCTGCCGCCATCGCCGAACCGGCAACGGCCGCAGTCGCAGCCGCAGCCGCACCCGCGGCAACCGCACCGGCCGCTGCACCGTCGAACGAGCGGAGCGCTGCTGTGGCAGGCACGAGCGAAGCGGCCGCGCCGCGCGCCGAAGCGCCGCCCGCGCCGGTGCAAAGCGGTCGTCCCGATTACGCCTACAATCCGCCGCCGCAGTATCCGCCATTGCTGCGCGAGCAGGGCCGGACCGGCACCGTATGGATACGGGTGTGGGTCGAGGTCGATGGCCGTCCCGGCGAAATCAAGCTGGCAAAAAGCAGCGGCCTGCGCCTGTTCGACGAAGCGGCCATGAGCGCCGTGCGGCAATGGCGCTTCATCCCTGCGCGCCAGGGTGAACGGCAGCTGGCGGACTGGGTCGAATTCCCGGTGCGATTCACGCTGTCCTGATTCCCCTGCCCCGATTCCCTTCTTCCGAACGATTGAAAGCCTGATTCATGAAACATTTCCCACGCGGTCCGCTTTTTGCCTCGCTCCTCGCCTCGCTCGCGCTGACGAGCGCCTGCACCACATCCTCTCCCTTGTCGCCGGCGCTGTCCGAATCATCGAGCCCGGCGATCTTTTTGCTGGGCGAAGTGCACGACAACCCCGACGGCCATCGCCGCCGCCTTGAATTCATGCGGGCGAAAGTCGAAGCCGGCTGGCGTCCGGCGATCGCGATGGAACAGTTCGACCGCGAACGGCAGGCCGATCTCGATCGCGCCATGGCGCGCTGCACCGATGCGGCATGCGTCATCGCCGCCGCCGCGCCGGCCAATGCGCGCTGGGACTGGCCGCTCTACACGCCGGTGATCGAACTGGCGCTCCAATATCGCCTGCCGCTGGTCGCGGCCAACCTGTCGCGCGCCGACGCCGGCAAGGTGATGCGCGAGGGCTTTGCCGCTGCGCTGGACCGCGACACCATTTCCCGCTTCGCCCTCGATCGCCAGTTGCCCGCCGACATGTTCCAGAAACAGAAGCAAGCCGTGATGGATGGCCATTGCAACAAGCTGCCGGCCTCGATGGCCGACGGCCTGGTGCGTGCGCAGGCCGCGCGCGACGTCTGGATGGCGAAGGCGGTCGAGCAGCATGCCGCACGCGGCGTCATCCTGCTGGCCGGAAACGGTCACGTGCGGCGCGACGTCGGCGTGCCGCAATGGCTGCCGCCGCAACAGCGCGGCGGCGTGCGCAGCATCGGTTATGTGGAAGAGCTCAAGGCGGAACCGGCGGGCATGTACGACGACATGATCGCCATCACACCGCATGCCCGGCCCGATCCCTGCGCCAAGCTGTAATCCACTTCCGCCCGCGTTGCCGACCGGACATCTAGGAAAACACGGAACTGATCATCGCCAGCCGCATCTGATTTCAGTCCGGGACGAAGGTGCAGCGCGGCTTGCTGCCGACAAGCATCCATTCCCGTGTGTCTGGCGGCATCATGAAACAGAATCGACAGAATCGGAATGGCACCTTGACATTGAGCGTGTCGCTGCTGCTGGCGGCATGCAGCGGCGGGGGCGGCGGCGGAGACCCCGCGCCGGCTTCGTCCGGCACGACCGCTTCCGCACCGGCGGCACCGGTCGCACCAGCGGCGGCGGCTGCGGCCGCATCGGTGAAGCGCACGCTGGAAGTGCCGTCGGCGCTGGCCGAGGCGCCCTTCGACAGCGAGCGATCCTTGCTGGTGCCGCCCGGCTTCGGCATCCGGCTGTGGGCGCGCGTTGCCAATGCGCGCTTCATGGCGCTCGCGCCGAACGGCGATGTGCTGGTGTCGGTGCCCGATGAAGGCAAGGTCGTGCTGCTGCGCGAACGCGCAAACGACGTGCCGGAAAAATTCGATTTCGCCACCGACCTGCGCCGGCCGCATGACATGGCGCTGCGCCAGATCGGCGACACGACCTATCTCTACATTGCCGAGTCGAACCGTGTCACGCGTTCCGTCTACATCGCGGGCGACACCCGCAGCAGCGTGCGCGAAACGGTGGTCGACAATCTGCCCGATTCCTCCACGCCCGAACTGGGCGGCAATTACGGCCATGAGCTGAAGAACCTTGCGCTCGGCGCGGACAACAAGCTCTATGTCTCCATCGCCTCAAGCTGCAACGCCTGCCCCGAAGACACGACCAGCGATCCGGTGCGCGGCGCGATCTATCAATACAACGCGGACGGCACGGCCCCGCGCCTGTTCGCGCGCGGCCTGCGCAATGCGGAAGGCCTCGATTTCATTCCGGGCACCAACACGCTGTGGGTGACGGTCAACAGCCGCGATGACATCGCCTACCCTTTCGAGAGCGATTTCGACGGCGACGGCGAGAGCGACCTGGGCCGCGTGATGCCGAAGTATGTCGACGACAATCCGCCGGACAAGTTCACGCTGGTGCGCGACGGCGGCAACTACGGCTGGCCCTTCTGCAATCCCGCGCCGAACGCCGCGATGGCCAACCTCGACATGATCAGCGACGTGCAGTTCAACTACAACGGCATGCACATGAACTGCGCAACGGCGGACAGGCCGTCCAGGGGCATTCGCGCGCATGCCGCGCCGCTCGGCTTCAGTTTCCTGCAGAACAGCAGCGTGCCGGCGGCGTACCGCAACGGCGCTGCGGTCGCACAGCACGGCTGCTGGAACTGCACCAGCCTCGTCGCCGGCTACAAGGTGACGTATTTCCCGTTCGACAGCGCAGGCAGCGCCGGCGCGGAAATGGACCTGGTCAGCGGCTTCGTGACCGACCCGCAGGAGCGCCGCTTCTGGGGCCGCCCGGTGGACGTGATCGCCGACGCCAGGGGCCGCATCCTTATTTCCGACGATTTCGCCGGCGCGATCTATCAGCTGTATCCGCTGCCGCAGTAAGCCTTGCGCGCACTGCGGCCCGCAGGCTTCATGCGCCGGCGAATTCCCGGGCCAGAAAGTCCGGCACCCTGGCGGCGCTGATGCGGTTGATCTTCTCCAGCAACTCCGGCGCAATGCGCGCCACGCCGCAGGTCTTTTGCAAATGCGCGCCGACATGCAGCAACAGATGCGCGCTGACTTCCGCGTCCGCCTCGGCGCGGTGCGCCGAACCCTGGAAGCGGATGCCGAGAGCGGACGCCAGCATCGCGAGCTTGTAGCCGGGCAATCCCGGAAACAGCCGGCGCGCCAGCTTCAGCGAACAGATCGTGCGCGCGTGGCGCGGATACAGCCCCATGTGCAGACTCTCGGCCCACAGGAACTTCTCGTCGAAGCTGGCATTGTGGGCGGACAGCGCATCGGTGCCGATGAACTGCAGCAGTTCCGGCACCACGGCGGAAGCCGGCGGCGCGCGGTCGACCATGTCCTGCGTGATGCCGGTCAGCTGCGTGATGAAGGACGGAATCCTGACGCCGCAATTGACCAGCGACACGAAGCGCTCGACGATCCTGCCGTCCGCGATGCGCAGCGCCGCCACCTCGGTGATGCGGTCGCCGCTGGCAGGGCTTAGACCCGTGGTCTCGAAGTCGATCATGACGATCGGTTGTTCAAACATGTGCGAATTCCTGTTGATGCGATTGGTGCAGCAGGGTTGGAACTATTTATCTGCTGCCGGTTCCGCAAATACTTCCTGCGCGACGCGAAACGCATCGACCGCCAGCGGCGCGCCGCAATAAACGGCGGCGTGCAGCAGCACTTCGCGGATTTCCTCCCGGCTCGCGCCGTTGTTCACCGCGCCGCGCAGATGGCCCTTCAATTCCTGCGAGCGGCCGAGCGCGGTCAGCATGGCCAGCGTGATCAGGCTGCGCGTCTTCAGCTCCAGTCCGTCGCGGCACCACACCGTGCCCCACGCGTTGCGCGTGATGAAATCCTGCAGCGGCAGGGTGAATTCGTTCGCGTTGGCAAATGCCTTGTCGACAAACTCCTCGCCCATGACCTGCTTGCGCACGGCCAGTCCGTCCTTGTATTGCTGATCCATGATGCGGTGTCTCCGTCGATGCAGGCGCGCAGGCGCTGCGATTGATGTGCCGGAAGCGGCAGCGCGCGGCATCGCGTTCGCGCTCCGGAAGAGATTCGCATTATATAAAGGCGGGCCGCGGCTTTGGCGGTGAAGGAGGGACTACCGCATTTCTACCATGGTGGACAAAGTCGCAACGGCGGGCGGCGATGGCCGAGGCCTTGTGCAGGCTTGCGGGAAACGCAACGCAGCCCGCCCTCTTCACTGCACGGAAATCCGCACGGCGGTGACTGCCTTGATGTCCGACGCATGAGCAAGATGCGGCAGGCGCGCGCCGTTGGCGCGCCGAAAACATTCTTGCCGCACGCCACCGCGTCCTCCCCGGAAAAACTCGCATCTTTTCGGAAACGCATCAATATGCCGCGCCCGCAAAACCGATAAGGTGATCGGCACGCGTCTGTGCAAACCTCCTGCCGCACGCCGCGCTCACCGGGGCTGACAAGGGATGAACGATTTCACGATCGACTGGTCGCAGACGCTGCTCTACGCGGCCATGCCGTGGATCGTGATCATCGGCCGCGTGCCGTGGGTCGCCACCATCGCGCTGATCCTGCTGGCGCTGCTGGCGACCATCGTCATCCATGCGATCGGCACCCGCATCCTCGAACGGCTGGCCGCACCATTCAAGCTGTCGCGCCGGCTGGTTCGGTACGGCAACCGCGCCGGCGCGGCGATGGTGTTCTTCATGGCAACACAGGTCATTTTGCGCAGCGCGTCGAGTGAATTGCCGCTGATCGATCTCGTGCGCCACATCAACAGCCTCTGCCTGATCGCCGCGCTGACCTGGCTCGCGCTGCAATGCGTACAGGCGATCGAGCACACCATCATCGAAATGTATCCGGCCGATTCGCCGGACAACCTGCAGGCGCGCCGCGTGCAGACGCAGACCAGGGTACTGGGCCGCTCGTTGATGGTGCTGATCGTGGTGATCGGCGTCGGTTCGGCCATGATGACGCTGCCCTTCCTGCGCCAGTTCGGCACCAGCCTGCTGGCATCGGCGGGGTTCGCGGGGCTGGTGGTCGGCTTCGCGGCCAAGCCCATCCTCGGCAACTTGCTGGCCGGCATGCAACTCGCGCTGACGCAACCGATCCGGCTCGAAGACGTGGTGATCGTGCAAAACGAATGGGGCTGGATCGAGGAAATCACCGGCACCTACGTCGTGATCCGCATCTGGGATCAGCGGCGGCTGATCGTGCCCTTGCAGTGGTTCATCGAGAATCCGTTCCAGAACTGGACCCGGAGCTCGTCCAGCCTGCTGGGCTCGGCCTTCATCTGGGTCGACTACCGCCTGCCGCTCGACCCGCTGCGCGACGAAGCCCTGCGCGTGTGCCGCACGGCACCCGAATGGGATGGCCGCCTGTGCCAGGTGCAGGTGGTCGATACCAGCGAGCGCGCCATGCAGTTGCGCGTGCTGGTCAGCGCGCCGGATTCCAGCAAGGCGTGGGACCTGCGCTGCCGGATGCGGGAAAGCCTGGTCGATTTCATTCAGCGCGCATATCCCGATTGCCTGCCGCGGCTGCGCACCGACGTGACGGCGATGCAGGACATTGCCGAGCGCGGATCGGCGGCGCAACCCGGCAGCCCCGGGCAGCCGTGAGGATCACCCCAGTACCAGCTGCGTCTGCGTCACCACCGCGCACAGCCTGTCGTCCGCGGTCCTGATTTCGGTCTGCCACACCATGGTGGTCCTGCCGCGATGGAAGGCCGTGCAGACGCCGGTGACGGTGGCCCCGGACGGCGCGGCGGCGATGAACTTCGTGCTCGATTCGACGGTCGTGGTGCGCTTGCCGGGCGCGAGTGTCCTGAGTTGGAAATTCGTTGCAAATAAAAGTGATGAAATCGCGACGAGACAAGGAAAAAAGCACAGCAAGGCCGAGGCCTTGCGAGCATTTTTGACGCAGTATCGGTGTGATTCTCGTCATCTTTTATGCAGCGAATTTCCAACTCAGGACACTAGGTTGAGGAAGGTGCCGACCGCGCCGAGCGTGTCGGCGAACGCCATGATCGCGCCGCCATGGAGGATCGCGCCGACGGTACACAGATCGGGGCGCACCGTCAGCGTGGCGGCCACGCGTTCCGGCGCGACTTCAGTCAATTGCACGCCCATCAGACCGGGGAACAGCGGCGCGAGCATGGCCTGAATCGATTCCGGCGTCATTCTCATCTCCTGGGATGTTGGTGGCGGGCGCTGCGCAACTTGTGCCACAGCCAGCCGGTTGCGCCTCCCGCGAGAAAGGCGGCAGCGAGCGCGAGGCCGTCGCTCATCGCGCCGGACGGCGCAGGCGCAAGCACTTGCGCGAGTTCATGCGATCGTATCTGCGTCATTTGCGGAATCTGCTCGATGCCGTAAATGCACAGCTCGCCCGACGGCAGCGAGCAGAAGCGCTCCTTCGGACATTGCGTGAGGATTTTCTGCGGCGCGCCGACGCCGCATTGCGCGCCCGCGCCCTTCAGCACCTGCAGCGTGACGTCGGGGTACCTGGTGATTTGCTCTGGCATGGGACATCCGATGATCCGTCACGCGGCGCTGGCTGCAGGGAGAGTCCCGGCTGGCGGATGCGCCGCGCGGGATAGCGTGGGATTACGCGCGACGGCCGGATTAACGGTATCGGTATTGCTATTGCCGCAGACGCTGCAGAATCGTCGCGGCCTGCAGGCCCGCCACCGCATGACGCGCCTGCTCCCATGTCGTGAGCAGCTCGCCCATCGAGTCCTGCATCATGCGCGAGGCGGCCAGCACCGCCTCCATCGGCGTCGCCGCATTGTCGCGCGCGGCTTCGATGCGGGCCAGCAATTGCTCGAGCGCGGCGTGATGCACCGGCGGCGCGCCGTCGAGCGCATCGCGCAGCAAATGCCGGCGGAACTCCTCGAACGCGGCGGGATCCTGCTGATGCAATGCCATCAGTGCATTGAAGTCGGGAAGCCGTATTTCCATGCTCATCGCGCACTCCTGTCCATGTGGTCATGACAGGTATAGCGCCGCCGGCGATGGCGTTTGTTGCGGCTGATCAATTCAACAAGCCGCCGCCCCTGTCACAGCGCAAACGCCTTCCTGCGCACGCCTGCATTTCACGAAGCGGAGAACGCAATGCGGGATTTGCCTTGATTTTCATCAAGCAGAAAATATCCTTGCGGATCATGGAGATAGGCAATGTTATCCACCCTTATCCACAGAATTGACCACAGCAAATGTGGGTAATTTCGCGCCGGCTTCGCGTTCAGTGCGCGACCGATTTGGAAAACACGTTGAGCACGACGACACCCGCGACGATCAGCGCCAATCCGATCAGCGCCGGCGCATCGAGCGACTGTCCGAGAAAGATCCAGGCGATCAGCGTGATCAGCGCCACGCCCGCGCCGGACCAGATTGCGTACGCCACGCCGACCGGCACGGTGCGCAGCGTCAGCGAGAGGAAATAGAATGCGATCGCATAACCGGTAACGACCACCAGCGAGGGCAGGAGCCGGCTGAAGCCTTCGGATGCCTTCAAGGCCGAGGTGGCGATGACTTCGGACACGATCGCGATGGAGAGAAAAAGCCACTGCATGAAAGGACTCCCGTGAATGTCGCCGCGCCCGATGCAGGCGCGCCGCACGGGATTGTAGCGGCATTATCCGCGGCACATCGGTGCATCCTGGCGCCAGCCGCGTCAATCGACCGCGCCCTGCTCGCGCAGCCAGCGCACAAGCTGCTGCAGGCCGGACTGATTGATCGAGATGGCGCTGGCAACGATGTCGCCGGAGACCTCTTCCTTGATCTGCACTTCGACACAAGAGTCGTTGCCGGGATGCAGCGTGACGACCAGTTGTTCCACCCCGACCGTGGTGGCATTCTGCACGATGGCTTGCCCGCTGTCGGATGCGTGAAATGTCGAATGCATGTTTTTCTCCTGAGGAATACGCGTGGACCTGCGCCGCTGCGACGCATGAGCATCATGCATGCCGCTCCCCTTTGAAACCATACAGCGGCATCGCGTTCCATTCGTTCGACGATCAGGACAAACACCCCTGCCTTGCCGCACCGCCGCGCGGCATGACGCGCAGCGGCATCCTGACGGGTGTGCCGACGCCGAACCTCAACGGCCTGCTCGGCCTCGTGCGCCTGTACGGGCGCACGCACGGGATGTATCCGCAACAATCAGAAGCACTGCATCCACACGCCATTGCGCTGGCAAAGCCTGCCGCTGTTGTCCAGATAGGTGCCACCGGCACCGCCCTGATAACGCGTGCCGCCGGGACTCCAGCAGCCGCCGGCATCACAGGTCGTCACCGGCGATGGCGGCGCGGGAGTGACCGGCTGCTGCACGGACGGCGGCGGGGGTGGAGAGGGAATCCTGATCGGCGGCGCAGGCGGCATTGCAGAGCGTTCGATATTCTGTGGAACCGCGCGTCTCGGAGCGACAGGCTTGTCCGTTGCCGGCTTTTCCTTCTGCACCTGCTCGCCCCTGCTTTCCGGCGCATTCTTTTTCTCGGAGTGCGCATGCGCGCATGCAACTGCCTGAAGCATGAAAACCATGCCGGCGAACATCCGGATGAGTGGCATGAAGCGCGCAATCATGTCGATGCCTTGCATCATCATGACCATTGGACCGCGCCCTTGGCCGCTTGTTCGATTTCCTTTTTTCAATCCGGCAAGGCAAGCCGATCAAGACTGCCGCGTCGTCGTCCGCAAATCCTGAACCAACGGGCCTGACGTCATTTCAGGAAGCGGCCGGCCCTGGACTCCAGCAGCGCCATGAGATCTAGCTGCATGTAGTCATACTCATCCGGGATATCGAGACAGATTACGCGCTTCCCATTCAGGTAGCGCCTGAACTTCGTCGACAGTCTTGTCCGATGCGTCTTTTCCATGACGAAAATGATGTTGGCCCATGCAATCTGTTCCGGCGACAGCGGAACCGCTGCGTCCGCGCCCAATCCCGCCGAATCGGTTTCGACCTCAGGCCACGTTGCGAAAACGTGTTCGGCGGTCGGACTCCGCAGCCGGTTATGCGTACAAAGAAACAATGCGCGCTTCATGGATCGCTATCCTGGGCACTGCGCAGGATGTCTTCGCGTACGTTTGATGGAATCATCGTGAGGATTCAAGAAATTGTTGAAGTGTAATTGGCAAGCCTCGCTATTGAATCAGCCGGTTTGCTGCAAGCCATCCCATGTCAGTTCGAAGCGCGCCAGAAACTTCTTGAGGCGGTCCGCATCGTTCGGCTTTTCCTTGACGCTGCGCGATACGGAAAACAGCTTGCGGCCGGCGTCCGACAGCGACTTCGATTGGCGGCACACGCCGATCACCGCCTTCAATTGCATGGCATCGAACAGGTCGAGCTGCGCCACCCGTTCCCGCCCCAGCACGGCATCCAGATCCACATCGCCCTGGTCGATGTTTCCGCCCGCGTAGGGCCGCCACAGCCGCTGCAGGCGCGTCGTTTCATCCTGCACGATCGCGTCGGTAATCCGGCCCGCTTCTGCCAGCGTTGCCATCCTCAGCATCGAGGCGGACAGATCACGGAAGTTGCCGACCCAGCGCGCCGCCGGCGACATGGCGAATTGCATGTAGCGCGCGCGGGCTTCCTTGTTGAAGCGCACCATCTGGCCATGCTCGGCTCCGAACTGCGCAAGCAGATAATCGATGTTCGGCTCGATGTCCTCGGGGCGGTCGATCAGGCCGGGCAGTTCGTAGGTCCACAGGTTGATCCGCGCGTACAGGTCTTCGCGGAAGCGGCCCGCCACGACTTCCCGCGACAGGTCGCGGTTGGTGCCAGCAATGAGCTGGAAGTCGCTCTGTACTTCATGGTCGCCGCCGACCGGCAGGAAGCGCTTTTCCTCGATGGCTTTGAGCAGCATTGCCTGTTCGTCGAGGCCGAGTTCGCCGATCTCATCCAGGAACAGCACGCCCTTGTGCGCGGTACGCAGCAGGCCGGGACGGTCGGATGCCGCGCCGGTGAATGCACCCTTGATATGGCCGAACAAGGTCGAGGCGGCACCGTCGCCATGCAGGGTGGCGCAATTGATTTCCACGAATCTGCCGTCGAGCTGATGCCGCGCCTTCTTGAGCTCGTATGTCCGGCGGGCAAGGAAGGACTTGCCCGCGCCGGTCGGCCCCATCAACAGCATCGGCGCCTTCGACTTGATCGCCACGCGCTCGATCTCGTCGATCATCTCGTTGAAGCGCGCATTGCGTGTCGCGATGCCCGACTTGAGAAAGGCGACGCCTTCCTGCTGCTCGCGCGAAAAGCGCTGCGCGATCTGGTCGTACTTCGACAGGTCGAGATCGATCAGCGCGTAGCTGCCGGCATCGCCGATCGTCTGCCGGCGCGGCGGCGAGGTTTGCAGCAGGCGGCCGGGAAAGTAGCGCGCCTCCGTCATCAGGAACATGCAGATCTGGACCACGTGCGTTCCGGTCGTGATGTGGATCCAGTATTCCTCGTTATCCGGATCGAAGGGATAGTGCCTGGCGAAGTCGAACAGGTTGCCGTACACGTCCTCGAAATCCCACGGATCGGCAATCTGCAATTGATGCGGCGTGACCTGCGTTTCCGGCGACACCGAGGCGATATCGCGTCCGACGAGTTCCGCCAAATCGCCGTGACGGCCGCTGTAGAGCAGCTCGAGACGGTCGATCACGAGGTCTTCATGCTGGGTCAGCGCGACCGTCGGCCGCCACTTCTCCCAGCGCCCGCCGCCCTTGCCGCCGTCGAGTTGCGTGCCGACGAAACCGATGACCACGATGCGTTTGCTTTTCATTTCGTATAAATATTTATCTTTTTAGATAATTTATCACGAAATCAGGGGACGCTCGTCTTTTCGCGCCTCACATCTCGAATGAAAAATATTCCCTTGTAAATCAAATACTTGTCATTCAATTTTCGCCTCTGTACATCATCTGGCACACCCGTTGCAATAGGAAGGGTACAACCAACGAGAAGAGGGAAATGAAAATGGCAAACGCCAACTTGTTCCGGAGCCAGAAGGGCAAACTGTTGCCGAACGCGAACGCGATCAACTTCGAGCAGGCGCCGGCATACCGACTGCCGCCGCAACAGCTGCTGGCGCAATACGCAGCGACCGGCTGCCTGAACGCGACCTTCTACGCGAGCGCCGAAGCGCAACTGGACACCGTGCTGGAATTGAGCAAGGAGGTCGATACGCGCTTCATCGCGCAGACCGCGATCTACTGCCGCGAACGCGGCTACATGAAGGACATGCCGGCGCTGCTGACTGCCGTGCTGGCCGCAAAAGGTGCCGCCGAATTGACGCCCGTGTTCGATCGCGTGATCGACAACGGCAAGATGCTGCGCAACTTCGTGCAGATCATCCGCTCCGGCGCGGTCGGTCGCAAATCACTCGGCACGCGTCCGAAGAAACTGGTGCAGGCATGGCTGAACACTGCCTCGGAAAAGGCATTGCTGTCGGCCGCGGTCGGTAACACGCCATCGCTGGCGGATGTCGTGAAGATGGTGCACCCCAAGCCGACCGAGGCCTGGCGTGAAGCCTTCTTCGCCTGGCTGATCGGCAAGCCGCACAACGCCGATGCCCTGCCGCCGAATGTGAAAGCGTTTGAAGCGTACAAGCGGGATCGCGCGCAGCCGCTGCCGGACGTGCCGTTCCAGATGCTGACCGCACTGGAATTGTCCGACGCCGCATGGGCGCAGATCGCCTTGCAAGGCGGATGGCAGATGGTGCGCATGAACCTGAACACGTTTGCGCGGCGCGGCGTATTCCAGCTGCCCGGCATGACCGAAGCGATTGCCGCAAAGCTGCGCGATGCCGAGGCGATCGCGAAGGCCAGGGTATTCCCGTACCAGCTGATGGCGGCGTACTGCTCGGCGACGCAGGAAGTGCCTCCGGCGATTCGCGAGGCATTGCAGGATGCGCTGGAAATCGCGCTGGCCAACGTGCCGCAGATCGCGGGCAAGGTCGTCGTGTGTCCGGACGTGTCGGGATCGATGAGTTCGCCGGTGACCGGCTACCGCGCTTCGGCATCGACGGCCGTGCGTTGCATCGATGTCGCCGCACTAGTGGCCGCCGCCATGCTGCGCAAGAACGCGGGAACCTCGGTTCTGCCGTTCGAGAACGATGTGGTGAACATTGACCTGAATCCGCGCGATACGGTGATGACCAATGCGCAGAAGCTGGCGGCGATCGGCGGCGGAGGCACGAATTGCAGCGCACCGCTGGCACTGTTGAACAAGAACAAGGTGCAAGCCGACCTGATCGTGTTCGTCTCCGACAACGCGTCATGGGTGGACGCGACCCGCCATGGCGCGACGGCAACGATGCGCGAATGGGAGACGTTCAAGCAGCGCAATCCCGATGCAAAGCTGGTGTGCATCGACATCGCGCCTTACGGAACGACGCAGGCGGCTGAACGCATGGATGTGTTGAACATCGGCGGTTTCTCGGACGACGTATTCAACATCGTTGCGGCCTTCGCGGCTGGGCAATTGAGCCCTGCACACTGGGTCGGCGAGATCGGGGCGATTGGAATATAGGAGGAGGTCATGGGTTGGGTGATCCGGATAGGAAGAACAGGTTTTGAGCGCGGTGCGAATGCTGGTGTGATTACATCTTTCCAATGTTTCGTCACATCAAGTTCTTGTCACGCCGTCGCTCAAGTAATGGTTACCCCGAATGCGGGCAGGACTACATCGGAAAAAGCCGGTTCGATGCCGGCCTGCCATGCCGAACAGGTCTGGCAGAATGTCCTGTCCACCCTTGTCGGGATGGATTGAGTTGTGCGCGCGAATGCGGAAAGAACTACATGTGTCCCCGGTTCGAATCCGGGCGGGTGCAAAGGCATCCGTAGCTCAGCGGGTAGAGCAGTGTTTCTTTCAATGTTGTCGCGCCGCTTGAACAGTTTTGGCGAATGCCGGTGGAACTACATCACTTGTAATGAGGAGGTTGCGGGTTCGAATCCCGCCGGTGGCAAATCAACGTCGCCGTAGCTCAAGCGGAAGAGCGCCGTGCGGGAAACCGCACACCGTTTCACCACTCTTGTCGCCGATTTTTTTGATGAATGCAGATGGAATTACATGGTAGAGCACCGAAGTCCGCTTCGGCCGTCCCCGGTTCGAATCCGGGTTGGCGCAAGCCAATAGCTCAGCAAGGATTTCATCGCCACTTGTCATCGCCCCGGTACATTGAAGAAGAGAAGATCATGAAACACGAAACATACGATGTGCTGACTATCGAAGGCGGCCGTCCGGTCAAGATGTGGACCAGGGGTGTGCCGGTGGAAGAGGAAGCGAAGCGCCAGCTGGCCAATATCGCGCGGATGCCGTTCATCTACAAGCATGTTGCGGCCATGCCGGATGTGCATCTGGGCAAGGGTTCGACGATTGGCAGCGTGATCCCGACGCTCGGCGCGATCATTCCGGCGGCGGTCGGCGTGGACATCGGTTGCGGCATGATGGCAGCGAAAACCACCTTGACGGCCAAGGACCTGCCGGACAACCTGGGACCGCTGCGCAGCGCGATCGAAAAAGCGGTGCCGCATGGCATGTCGCCCAAGACGCGCGGCTTCAAGGGGCGCGACAAGGGTTCCTGGGATAGGCCGCCGCAGCCGGTCAATGCTGCCTGGACGCAATTGAAGGATGAATTCGATGCCATTTGCAACAAGACGCCGAAGCTGAGGAACACCAACAACTACAAGCATCTGGGAACGCTCGGGTCCGGCAACCACTTCATCGAAATCTGCCTGGATGAACAGGGCTTCGTGTGGTTCATGCTGCACTCGGGTTCGCGCGGCGTCGGCAATGCGATCGGCACGCATTTCATCGAGCTGGCGAAGCAGGACATGCGCACGCACTTCATCAACCTGCCGGACCAGGACCTCGCCTACCTGCCGGAAGGCACAAGGCATTACGACGACTACGTCGAGGCGGTGGGCTGGGCGCAAAGGTTTGCGCGCATGAACCGTGAAGTGATGATGCAGAACCTGATCGCCTCGGTGCGCACGGTGATCACGAAACCGTTCGAGACGCATGTGGAAGCGGTGAATTGCCATCACAACTACGTGCAGAAGGAACGCCACTTCGGCAAGGATGTGCTGGTGACGCGCAAGGGCGCGGTGTCGGCGCGCGCCGGCGAGCTCGGCATCATTCCGGGTTCGATGGGGACCAGCAGCTACATCGTGCGCGGCAAGGGCAACCCGGAAAGCTTCCACAGCTGCAGCCACGGCGCCGGGCGCGCGATGAGCCGCACCGAGGCGAAACGCCGCTTCACGGTCGATGACCAGGTCAGGGCGACCGCAGGCGTGGAATGCCGCAAGGATGCCGATGTGATCGACGAGATCCCGATGGCATACAAGGACATCGATGCAGTGATGGAGGCGCAACGCGATCTGGTAGAAGTCGTGCATACCCTGAAGCAGGTGGTGTGCGTGAAAGGCTGATGCTGCGAGGCTGATGCTGCGCATCCGCCACCCGTGAAATACCTGCCACCGGCCATGCATGGGCTAGCCTGCCATGCGCGGCCGGCGATTTGATTGCAACAGGAAAGAACAAGAAGAAGATGATGATTGAACTGGATGGATCGATGGGAGAAGGCGGCGGCCAGATCCTGCGCACGGCCTTGACGCTGTCGATGATCACCGGCCAGCCGTTTTGCATCCGCAACATTCGCGCCAACCGCGCCAAACCCGGCTTGATGCGGCAGCATCTGGTTGCCGTGCAGGCTGCGGCGCAGGTCTGCGATGCCGAAGTTGCCGGTGCAGCGGTCGGCTCGCGGGCATTGAGCTTCGCGCCGAAGGCCATCAGGGGCGGCGCGTACCGATTCGCGATCGGCACCGCGGGGAGCTGCACGCTGGTGCTGCAAACGCTGTTGCCGGCCCTGCTGTTCGCGGATACGCCGGCGACGGTGCATGTCAGCGGCGGCACGCACAATCCGCTGGCCCCGCCCGCCCAGTTTCTGCAACGCGCCTATTGCCGCGCACTGACGAAGATGGGCGCGACGCTCGACATCCGGCTGGAGCGCTTCGGCTTCTATCCGGCCGGCGGCGGCGAGGTCGTGGCGCACGTGCAGCCATGCGCGCAATTGCGTCCGCTCGAACTGATGTCGCGCGGCGAGCGCAAGGCGGCATATGCCGAGTGCTTCATCGCCGGCGTGCCGCCCGGCGTCGCCAGGCGCGAACTCGAATGCGTCGGCACCGGCATGGGCTGGGATGCGTCGCAGTTGCTGGTACGCACGCTTCCTGGAGAGCAGGGGCCGGGCAATGCCTTGCTGATCACGCTCGACTACGAGCATGTGATCGAGGTGTTCAGCGGATTCGGCGAAAAGTCGGTGCGCGCGGAAGCGGTCGCGCGCCATGCGCTGCAGCAGGCACGGCACTACATCGCCTCGCATGCGGCCGTCGGCGAATATCTTGCGGATCAGCTCATGCTGCCGATGGCGCTGGCGGGCGGCGGGTGTTTCACGACCGCGCGCATCTCGATGCATGCAAAGACGAATGCGCAAGTGATCGAATACTTCCTGCCGGTATCCGTGAGCTTCGGTGAGAACGGGGGCATCAGCACTTGCGTCATGGCAAAGCGATGAGGGCATGTGCGATCAAAAAACAATCTGATCGCATGCCGATGAATGCGTCGTCGAACCGCTCCTGCGCTGCGTTTTGCAGGGGCGGGGCATGGCCGTAACGGCGTAAACGCTACACTGTCGGCTTTGTCCGCCTTCGCGCAGGCAGCTTTCCTCCCCGACTCTTCCGATTCTTCCGACACAACCGACCATGACCACCTTCAACATCGAAAACGTCAACGTAACCTCCTTCGACTCCATGCCGACGCCGGAGGAGCTGCATGCGCGCCTGCCCTTGTCGGACCAGGCGGGCGCTGCTGTCATGCGCGGGCGCGAGGCGCTGCGCAACATTCTGGATCGCAAGGATCCGCGCCTGTTCGCAGTGGTCGGGCCCTGCTCGATCCACGATCCGGTCGCGGGGCTCGACTATGCGCGCCGGCTGAAGGCGCTGCAGGATGAAGTGCAGGACACGCTGCTGTTGGTGATGCGCGTCTATTTCGAGAAGCCGCGCACCACGACCGGCTGGAAGGGCTACATCAACGACCCCGACATGGATGACTCCTTCCACGTCGATCGCGGCATGGAGAATGCGCGCAAGTTCCTGCTCGACGTGAGCGAACTCGGCTTGCCGACGGCGACCGAGGCGCTCGATCCGATTTCGCCGCAATACCTCGGCGACCTGATCGCGTGGACCGCGATCGGCGCGCGCACCACCGAGTCGCAGACGCATCGCGAAATGTCGTCGGGCCTATCGACACCGGTGGGCTTCAAGAACGGCACCGACGGCGATATCGGCATCGCGGTCAATGCGATCCTGTCGGCCTCGCATCCACATTCCTTCCTCGGCATCAACGGCCAGGGCCGCGTCGCGATCGTGCGCACCAGCGGCAATCCCTATGGCCATGTGGTGCTGCGCGGTGGCGACGGCCGCCCGAACTACGACACGGTGTCGGTGGCGATGGCGGAACAGGCGCTGGCGAAGGCGAAGCTGCCGGCCAATATCGTGGTCGATTGCTCGCACGCAAACAGTTTCAAGAATCCGGAATTGCAGCCGCTGGTGATGGCCGATGTGGTGAACCAGGTCCGGCTCGGCAACAAGTCGCTGGTGGGCGTGATGATCGAGTCGAACCTCGTGGCCGGCAAGCAGGCCATTCCCGACGACCTGTCGCAGCTGAAGTACGGCTGCTCGGTGACCGACGGTTGCGTCGGCTGGGACACCACCGAAAAGATGATCCGCGACGCGGATGCCTTGTTGCGCGGCGTTATCCGCGAACGTCAGGCATGATCCTTTCTCCCTGCGCCCGGTTCGCACTCGCGCAGCCGGCGCGACGGCCGGCGCAGGTTCTCAGGCAGCGCGCATGATCATCTGCATGATCAACTAATACTTCTGCGGCTTCAGCGGTCCCTTCGCCGGCCGTTTCCGGTGCGGCAAGGTGATCGCGATCGGATCGCTGGCGGGGAAAGTTGCCTCGACCGAATCGTCCAGCAAGTCTTCCATGCGCTGATCGGCATCTGCCGAACTCAGATTACGTTCCATCACATCTTGCGCGGTCGCCTCATCCGCAGTCACATCCTTCGGCGTCACTGAACGTGAGTCACGCCCGGGCGATGAAGGAAGTGGTGCGGCGTGTTTCTTCGGCTTTTTGCCTATGCTTCTGCTGAGATTCGCCATTCGGTTTCTCCGGTGAGGTCGAGGGAAGATGTTTGCATCATTCGTGTTCCGGTAAACCTGCGATGTGCCGGCATGCAAAAAGTTTCAGGCTGTCTCTGTGGCGATGCAAAAATATTTGCCGCCCCGCGGCTAATCCGCTCGGCAGTGGGCATGCAACACCTGTTGCAAAGAAATACGGCTGTCACATTCCCGACGTATCGTGCAAAAACGCAACTCCATGCCACACAGACCAGCTTGATGGCCGCAACCCGCGCATGGCCCGCAATGCGCCGACGCACCATGCCGGCAAGGACATCGCGCGCATCTATACCGAGCTGACCAGGATCACCGACCGCGACGGCAATCCCTTGCGCTGGAGCATGATGTAAGCAGAAACGCCTCCCTTTCCGCCGCCTGGAACATGCCGGATGCACAGTACGGCCAACGCGGAATGCAACTTGCTTCTCTTGTCATTCACCGATGCCGGCCTTCACCGGAGTTCAGCATGGACAAGATTTCACGACGTTCGTTTTTCAAGGCCGCCGGCGCGGCCCTGGCCGCGACTGCGGCGGAAGCGCATGCCCTCAAGACCGGCGCAGCGCAGGCACAGGCAACGCGCCCGCCACCGTATATTTTTTTCAAACCGGATGAAGCGAATTTCATCGAGACGGCCGTCGAGCGTCTGATCCCTGCCGACGAGAACGGTCCCGGCGCGCTGGCGGCGGGTGTGCCGAACTATATCGACAAGCAACTCGGCGGCGCATGGGGCGCGGGCGAGCGCCTGTACCGCAACGGTCCGTGGCGCGAGGGCGAAGTGACGCAGGGCTATCAATTGCCTTTCACGCCAGCAGAACTGTTCCGCAATGCATTGCGCGGCATCCGCACCGACCTCGGCAAGCGCGGCGTCCCGGCGCTTGCCAGGCTTGCCGCCGAAGAACAGGACGCCTATCTGAAATCCTTGCAGACAGGAACGCTGGATTTGAACGGCGTGCCGTCCCGGGTTTTCTTTGAATCCTTGCTGGCGCTGACGGTCGAAGGGTTTTTCAGCGATCCCGTCTATGGCGGCAACAAGGATATGGCGGCGTGGAAAATGATCGGCTTCCCCGGCGCCTATGCGTCCTACTATGAGCTGGTGGATCAGCACGGCATCGCGTTCACGCGCGCGCCGATGAGCATGGGGCAGGACAATCGCGGCGTGATCCATATGCATCGCAGCATGCCGCCCGCGCAAAAGCCGGGCGCGCCGAAAGGAGGGAAGTAGCCATGGCAACCCGACTGCCGGAAGTGGATGCGGTGCTGGTGGGCGTGGGCCTGGTCGGTGCCATGCTGGGTCGCGAACTGACGCGTGCGGGCTTGCGGGTGGTGGGACTGGAACGCGGCGAGCCGCGCTTCACGGTGCCGGATTTTCAGGGACCGCAGATTCATGACGAACTGCGCTACTCGGTGCGCAAGGCGATGATGCAGGACAATACGCGCGAAGCCGTCACCTTTCGCAACAACAGTCGGCAGGTCGCATTGCCGATCCGGCGCTGGGAAAGCTTTCTTCCAGGTACGGGACTGGGCGGCGCAGCAGTGCACTGGAACGGTCAAACCTACCGCTTCCAGGAATCGGATTTCAAGATGCGTTCGCACACGGTCGAACGCTACGGCAAGAACTTCCTTGCCGACGAAGTGACAATCCAGGATTGGGGCGTGACGGCGGCGGAACTGGAACCGTATTTCGACCGCTTCGAGTACCTGCTCGGCATCAGCGGCAAGGCCGGCAACCTGAAAGGTCAGAAGATCGACGGCGGCAATCCCTTCGAGGATCCGCGCGCGCGCGAGTATCCGACGCCGCCGATGAAGGAGCCTTACGGCTCGGCACTGTTCCGCAAGGCGGCGGCCGGCCTCGGCTATCACCCTTACCCGCAGCCCTCGGCCAACCTGAGCCAGCCGTACACGAATCCGGAAGGTCTGACGCTGAACACCTGCATGTTCTGCGGCTTCTGCGAACGCTATGGCTGCGAGCATTACGCCAAGTCGTCGCCGCAGACCGTGCTGCTGCCGGTCCTGTTGCGCGACAAGAACTTCACGCTGCGCTCGCAGGCGCAGGTATTGCGCATCAATCTCGACAGCAGCCGCAAGCAGGCCACCGGCGTGACCTACGCAGACGGGAGCGGGCACGAATTCGTGCAGCCGGCGCGGCTGGTCATCGTCGGCGCATTCGCGCTCAACAATGTGCGCCTGCTGCTGCTGTCCGGCATCGGCAAGCCCTACGATCCGCAGACCGGGCAAGGCGTGGTCGGCCGCAATTACGCCTACCAGACCATGAGTTCAGTGCAGATCTTCTTCGACAGCAAGATCAACATCAATCCCTTCATGCGCTCCGGCGCGAACGGCACGGTGATCGCCGACTTCGTCAGCGACAACTTCGATCACGGACCGCACGGTTTCGTCGGCGGCGCGTATGTCGGCGAGGTGATGTCGCACGGCAGGCCGATCGAATTCCATCCGACCCCGCCCGGCACGCCCGCATGGGGTGCCGAATGGAAGAAGGCCGTGGTGCGGCACTACAACCATACCTCGGTGCTGAACGTCCACGGCAGCTCGGTGGCGACGAAGAGCAACTATCTCGATCTCGATCCGACCTACAAGGATGCATGGGGCAAGCCGCTCTTGCGCATGACCTTCGACTTCCCGGAAAACGATCTGAAGATGTCGGCCTTCATCACGCAAAAGGCGCTGGAAATCGGCAAGGCCATGGGCGGCCAGCAGGTCGCGGGCGCGGGCCGCAAGGGCCCCTATACCGTCACGCAATACCAGACCACGCACAACACCGGCGGCACCGTGATGGGTACCGACCCGAACACCAGCGTCGTGAACCGCTACCTGCAATGCTGGGACGTGCACAACGTGTTCGTGATCGGCGCTTCGAACTTTCCGCAGAATGCTTCCTACAACCCGACCGGCACCCTCGGTGCGCTCGCGTACTGGGCGACGGACGCGATCGTGAAGCAGTATCTGAAATCCCCCGGCCCGCTGGTGCGCACATGAGGCAGCGTATGAGAACCCTTAGAGCGTCTAACAAAATGATTCTGAGGGCGTTGCGCCGCCTTGCCGTACAGTCGTACTGTCTGCGGCGACGCGTCTACTCAGAATCGCTTCGCTTCATTTTGTTAGACGCTCTTATTCCCGCCATCGCCGTTCTGTGCGCACCGGCGCTCTGGGCGCAGACGCCGCCCCCGGCCGCACCCGCCGGTGGCAATGCCGGCATGCAGATCGCCAACAGCGGCGCGCCGAACGGCGTGGCGGCCTGCGCAAGCTGCCACGGCGCGCAGGGCGAAGGCAACGCGGCCGCCAACTTCCCGCGCATCGCGGGGCAGTCGCAGACCTATCTCGCGCGACAGATCAAGAGCTATGCCGACGGCCGCCGCGACAATGCCGTGATGGCGCCGATCGCCAAGGCGCTCGACGAGCAGCAGATCAACGCGGTCGCGGCGTATTACGCGGGCTTGCAGCCGCCATCCACGCCCGCGCCGGCGCCAGTGCCGAAGCGCGGGCAGCAGCTGGCCACGGTGGGCGACGACAAGATCGGCGTGCAAGGCTGCGTCAACTGCCACGGCCCCGGCGGCACGGGCGAGCCGCCCGGCTATCCGTATCTCGCGGGCCAGCACCATGGCTACCTCGTCGCCTCGCTGACCGCCTGGAAAAACGGCACGCGCAGCACCGACCCCAGCCAGCAGATGAACATCATCGCCAAGCGCCTGTCCGACAGCGACATCGCGGCGCTGGCGGCGTATTACGCCGCGCAGCCCGCCCCGGGGTCGGCGTCAGGCACGCAGAAAGGCGGCGCCGCCGGTTCCAAAAAGGGAGGCACGCAATAACAATCGCCTGACAGGGCGCGCATTCGCACAAAGGAGCACCACATGCACAAGCGTCGCGTCATATTGCTGACCATCTCGGCCGTTACCGCCGCCTCCGCCGCGGGCATTCCATTGCATGCCTTCGGCGCATTGCAGAAGATCGATCCGAAAGACGCCCAGGCCGTCAGCCTCGCCTACACGGACGAGACCACCACGGTCGACAAGAAGAAATTCCCGAAGCACGACAACACCCAGACCTGCAGCAACTGCCAGTTCTACCAGACCGCGCAGGAAGCCGGCACGATCGCGCCATGCACGATCTTCGGCGGCAAGGGCGTGGCAGCCAAGGGCTGGTGCAGCGCCTGGGTCAAGAAGGCCGGGTAGAGTGGATCGCAGGTCGGCCTCGATTCTGTCGCGAGTTCGCCTTGGTGCGCGAGCATTCAAGGCGATGTCATCTTGCGGGCACATCGCAGGCTCCATGATGGAGAACCGCAATTTTCCGATTGCACATAAAATGGACACGCCAAGCGCGCAACGCACTCTCCTTCAAGGGGAAGGGCGGGATGGGGATGGGTTTGACGCCAGGACACCAGCCCCGCTGCCATCCCGTTTCTTGAAAGAGCGCGTGCACGATTCTCCCCCTCACCCAGGCAACTGACCACTCTGCGAGCACCCCATGCAAATCCTGAATCCGACCCAGACCGCGCAAGCCCTGCCCTACGCCAAACTCGTGCCGGCGGTCGCCGAAGCGGCGCGGCAATTGGCCAGCGGCGAGATCCATGCGCCGGATCGCATGGTGGTCACGATCGACGCCGCCAGCGTGCTGCTGTGCATGCCCGCGCTCGGCGCGGATATCGGCGTGACCAAGCTCATCACGGTGCACAACAACAATGCGCAACACAGCCTGCCCGTCATCCAGGGCGAAGTGGTCGTGTTCGACACCGCGACCGGACGGCGGCGCGCGCTGCTCGACGGCCCCACCGTCACCGCCAGACGCACGGCGGCAGTGACGCTGCTCGGCATTCAACAACTCGCGCCGGCCGCGCCCGCATCGGCGATCCTGATCGGCACCGGCGTGCAGGCCGCCGCGCACGCGGATGCGCTGGCGGAATTCTTCGGCATCACCGACCTCCGCATTGCCAGCCGCGACGCCGCGAAGGCACAGCCGTTTTGCGATGCGTTGTCGAAGCGCCATCCGGCACTGAAGGTGCGGCCGGTTGCAAGCGCCGACCTGGCGCGCGAATGCGCGAGCGCCGATGTGGTGGTCGCGCTGACGACCGCGAAGTCGCCGGTGATTCCGGCGCAGCTGCCGGCGACCACGCTCGCCGTCGGCGTCGGCGCGTTCAAGCCCGACATGGTGGAGTTTCCGCCCGAACTGCTGCATGCGCGGCAGATCGTGGTCGATCACATCGCCGGCGCGCAGCATGAAGCGGGCGACCTGATTCAGGCGAAGATCGCGTGGGACAAGGTGCGCGACCTGTCGAGCGTCGTCGCGCACGGCATGCCTCAGAGCGGCGTCGCGCCGGTGCTGAAAACGGTGGGCCATGCGGCATGGGATCTGGCGGCAGCGCGGGTGGCGGTGCAGTCGCTGGCCGGCGGGTGAGAAACCGGCGCATGCGCCGGCACCCTGTCCTGTCATCGATTCGGTTTACCCTGTCATTCCGAACGCCTGCGAGGAATCTCCGCCACTCCCGGAATCACCATCACGCCTCCCGGCAATGGAATGACCATCACCCCGGGATGCCGCCCGACCCGCTACACCAGCCCGCGGTCGCTCAACTCCTGTTTCGCATACGCATAGAACACCGGCGCGGCAATGATGCCCGGCAGGCCGAAGACCGCTTCCATCGCCAGCATCGCCGCCAGCAATTCCCACGCATGCGCGTTGATGCGGGTGCCGATGATTTTCGCGTTCAGGAAATACTCGAGCTTGTGGATCACGATCAGGAACACGAGCGACGCCATCGCGATCCCGAGCGAGTGGGACAGGCCGACGATCACGATCACGCTGTTCGAGATCAGGTTGCCGATGACCGGCAGCAGGCCGGCGAAGAAGGTGACCGCGATCATGCTCTTGGTCAGCGGCAGATGCACGCCCGCAAGGGGCAGCACGACCACCAGGTAGATGCCGGTGAAAATCGCATTGATGCCGGCGATGCGCACCTGCGCGAACACGATGCGGCGGAACGCATCGTGCAGATTGACCAGACGCGCATGCAGGGCCGCCGCCAGCGGCCGGTAGTTGGGCGCATTGGCCGCATCGTGCAGCGCCGCCATCGCGCCGATCACCATCCCCACCAGCAGGTGGGCGATCGTGCGCCCCGCCATCTGGCCGATGGCCTGCGCATGCACCGCATGCGCGCGTAGCCACGCGGTAATCATTTCCCCGATCGCATCGGCCCGCTCCGGCACATGCTCCATCATCCATGGCGGCATCTGGTCGCGCGACTCCTCGATGATATCGGCCAGCTTGCGCATCAACCCCTGCAGACTGCCGGCATCGCTCTGAAAGAAAACCACCGCGCCCCATACCGAGACTGACAGCAGCGCGATGACCAGCGAGCCGATGATCGCGACCGCGATCATCCGGGCGCGATGATCGCTGATGTTGCCGCCCATTACAGGAGTGAGCATGTGCACCAGCGCATACACCAGCAAGCCCGAGAACAGCGCCGCCAGCAGTCCGAAATGCAGGACGATGATCAGTGCCGCGGCGGCGAGGAGATAGGACGCGATGCCGGGGACGTTGAATTGTTTTTGATCGGGCATGGCGGAGGTTTGATGATGGTTGACCTGAGACCTCATCATGATGGGGGCGCAGGTGCCGAAAATCAATCCTCGGCATGGCAAGGATTGCCCTTGCGCATCCATCTTTCGAATTGCCGTTCGGCAAAGAATGCCGATGTACGGCTCCTGATCATGTTTCAGACGCCGCCGTTCGATGCGTCACCGAAAATGGAGCAAGCACAAGATCATCGCCCAGAATGGCGGCCCACATGTCCGTCAGTTCGGCCTGCGTAAACATGCCGGCAAAGAGCGGTTCTTCGCTTGCATCGCTCAATGTCCACGATTCTTCATGGAACACAATCTCCGGGCGGGGCTCGGGAGCCGATGCGAGGTTTGAATCGACAGTGATGGTTGCCGCGAGAGTGGCTGCTGTCGTCGCCGGCGGATGTGCAATCTCCGGTTCGCCGTGAGGACGTGGTTCATCGCGCAGTTCACCGCGCAATTCGGGATGCAGCGTCTGCATCCGGTTGAGCGTGTCACGCGTCGTCTTCAAGCGACTCCGCGCGACCTGCTGCATCGGCAATCCGCCAAGCGTCATCAGCATTTGCCTCGCACCTGTTGCCAGCCGCTCCGCATTGAACCGGACCCTTGTTTGCACCGGAGCATTCTTGTAACGCACGCGATGAAATGCCGCCGTCTTGTCGAGATCGATCTTGAGATCGACCTTGTTTGCGCTGGCCGACGTGCCGACTGCCGGGGCGGGAGCGGTCAGCACGATCGAATCCGGCACGGCATCCATTTGCAGCAGACGGGCCATCACGGCATCCATGTCAACGGCATCCATCGTGAAATGGTTCGGGTCATGCTCGGCCAGCCGGACACGCAACGCGACGGCCGGGCCTTCACTCGTCGTGATGTCGAGCAGCGCCTTCATGTCGACCCCTTGGTACTTGGCGCGAGAGCCGGCATTCTGGTGCGCACCCACCGGCGCACCGGTGTTTTGTACCATCGCAAACTTGTAGTCGGCAAACTGCGGGCCGTGATAAGTGCCCTGAGCCTTTTGCGCATGGATTCCCGTGTCGGCCCCCATCAGCGCAGTATTCAATGCGATGGGGAACACCGCATTGCCGAGATTGGGCCAGTAGTAGCGTTCCAGCTCTCCCGCAGTCAGTTTTTTGGCCTTCTTGCCGGCCTCGACCTGGGCCTTGGCATCGCCGCAAAACAACTGTTGAAAATCCTCGTCCTGGATCGCGGCGATGGCGTCCTGTGCACGCGTGCGCAGATCCGCCCCACCGGCATCGCCTCCGTCCGCAAGCTGCTTCGTGCGGCGTGCCGCCAGCTCCAGATTCAACAGGTCCAGCAGGCCTTGCCGCAGCTCCGCCGTGATGGTCGCTTTCGCCTCTTCTGTTTTCGCGAGGTTCACGGACAAGCCGCCGAACGATTTCAGGGACTTCCGGTGCAGCCGGATGAGGCGCTTGTGCGCCTGCGCGACCTTTCCCGCCAGCAGACGACGCCCCGTCTCCATCCGCATGCGCATCGGATCCTTCCAGGCATCCGCAATGGTTTTGGACGCAAAATCCGCCTTGTGTGCATTCTCGAACCGTGCAGCAAGTGCATGTCGATCGGCATCGGTTTCGCTCAATTCCGCTTCCCGATGATGGTTGCGGTAGTCTTCCCAGTTCTGCCGAGCGGTCGGTACGGCGCCACCGCCACCGGCATCGGCTTCCGCGATGGCCCGCAGACGCGCCTGCAGCCTCTCCTTTGCCTCCGCCTTGCGATGCGCTCTTTGCTGCGGCAGAAGTCCGAGAGGGATTGCCTTCTTTTCCTGCAGATACGTCCTGTACGCGTCAGCACGGTCCTTGTGATATTTCACGCTGTCCTCGCTGAACACATCGGCGGACTTTGCCAGCGCCACGATCGCACGCTTCGCCTTTTCTTCGCCGTCCTTGCTCGCGCCGCTGCTGAGGTGGTAGCCCACGTAGATTGCGGCCGCAATCGCAGCCGCAGCCGCACTGACGCCGCCGGTCGCCGCAGCGCCCACAATCGGTGTCAGGATCGCAAACAATCCGGCTCCCGTGGTCAGGCCGGTGGACGCGAAGCTGCTGATGAAATAGCGCTTGTTGCCGATGTATTCGACCTTAGCGCTCTCGGAAGCCGCCTTGTAGGCTGATTTCACATCGATTTGATAACAGGCCCTGGCAAACGCGATATCGAGCCTGCCTCTGGCTTCCCCGACAGCCGCCGCGAGGGCCGGATCGGCGGGATGGGCGGCACGCGCGGCAGTAGCGGCCTGCAAGGCGTTGCGGGCGGTTTCGATTTTCGTCAGGGTCTTCTTCGCGTCCCATAACTCGGTCAGCACAGCGCCGGATGCCTGCAGCAAATCGGGCGCGGTCTTCGCGCTGGGCGCGGCATCGGCCCGGCCGAGCGGCATCAGTTCCTCGGTTTGCGCGTTGCGCATGCGGCGTTCGCCGGACGCGATTATCTGATGCGAAGTCGCGAGACCCAATGCCGCCCGGATACCCGCAAGGATGGATTTGGCAATGGGGTCGGGAGTCAATATCGTCGCCGCGCCCACCGCATTGCCGACGGTGGTCAGGACGGTCGCCTGATGCCTGTGCAGCCCGCCGGTGCCGGCCAGCTTGAAGCTGTTCAGCACGTCATCGGGTTTCTGCTCGCCCACCGCATCGAGAAAGGCGCGGACGACCTCCCTGTGGTAATCCTTTTTCTCGACGCCCGGCAAGAGCCGGTCCTCCGGCCGAATCTCCGCGAGATGCTTGCGCTCGTATTCCAGCGCCTTCATCCGGGACAGAGCGAGGATGGAAACCTTGTCCGGCGCATGTGCCGCCTGGCTGTCAATCCAGTGCGTGCAAATCTCCTGTGCCGCAGTTCGCCAGTCGCCCTCGAACCGAATGGCGGGCGGATTGATCACCTTCGAGGGCTTGATCAGCTGCACCAGTTTATCGCGCAGCGAGTTGTTCGGAGGAGGTGGAATCCGGCTTCCGTCCGATGCGGTGGTATATCCGGTTTGTACTTCGCCGGTTTGTACTTCGCCGGCTTGTTCTTCTCCGGCTTGTTCTTCTCCGGCTTTTTTCTGCGTTGCCGCGTCTTCTGTCGTCGAATTGATGCTACCGACTGCCGAACCAACGACGCTCTTGATTGCCATTGCTGCCGCCTTCGAATGATTGGATTCCGTTCATCCCCATAACGGCATGCACGTCAAAAGCCGCAATGATGCAAGCGCTCCATTGCCATGCTCCCTGTTGATGATGATTGCTGCCGCAACTCGTGGCGCAAGGCTACCAATGAATTGTTTCAGCTTGATGACATCGGCCCGGGCGGGCTCGCGCGCCAGGCCGCACATTTCATCGTAATGAAACAAATGCTGTGTAGCATCCGCGTCCATTGCAAAAACAATAATTTTCAAAACCGCTTTCTTGTCCGGACGAAGGAATTTCCGTATGCATCCCAACCCATCACCGACGCGGCATGCGCATGCGCGCATCTCCCTGGAACGCGATCTGTTGAAGCAATTGGCCGAACCCGTGCCCGCGCGCCTGCTGCTGCAGACGCTCTTCGAATGGACATGCATCGTGCTGCTGATCGCCGCAGCCTGCCATTTTTCGAATATCGCAATCACGCTCGCCTGCATGCTGCTGATCGCCACGCGCCAGCATGCCTTGCTGGCCCTGATGCACGAGTTCTCGCACTACCAGTTCAGCCGCAGGCTGGCATGGCTGAACGACTTGATCGGCGATGTGTTGACCGCCTTCCCCTTCTTCATCACGATCCACGGCTTTCGCCGCAACCACATGCCGCATCATCGCCATGTGTCGACCGAACAGGACCCGAACTGGATGTCGTCGCTGCGCAAGGAGCGCTACCGATTCCCGAAATCGAGAACCCGGTTCTTCCTCGAGATGCTCAAGCATTGCGTCGGCGTCCATACGCTGGACGATCTGAAGGGATACACGCTCGATGCCGGCATGGCGCTCGATCTGCCGCGCGCCACGCGCATCGCGCGGTTGGTGTTCGCGCTCGCGCTTGCAGGCCTGGCGAGCTGGTTCGGCCTGTGGTGGACACTGCTGCTGTACTGGATCGTGCCGCTGGCCACCTTTCTGATGGCGATTCTCTACATCCGCGATGTCGGCGAGCATTTCGGCATGCCAGCCGCCGGCTTCGCGGGCTCGCGGACCGTGCGCGCCGGATGGCTGGAACGCATCCTGATCTGCCAGAACGGTGTGAACTTTCATGCGGAACATCACCTCTTTCCATCCGTGCCGTTCTTCCGTCTCGCGCAATTGCATGAGGCGCTGATAGAGAACGACGAGTACCGCCGCAACGCGGTCGTCACGCAAGGTTATCTGACCGGCCTGATCGATGAAGTCACCGGTGCGCCCGACACCGCCGGCAAGCTGCGGAGGGCATGACGATGCGCAAGCTGCTGACACGCCATCTGACACCGGAAGACGTGCCCGCCCTGCTGGCGCTGGAACAGTCGAAATGGGAGCCGCATCAGGCAGCCGACCGCGGATCCCTTCTGCAGCGCATACGCACGTACCCGACGCTGTGCATCGGCGCGTTCTGTCCACACAGCGGAGCGGCGCTGGCGTCGCTGTTTCTGCGCCCGATCGATCCCGCCGTGTTCACCGCGCCGACGCAGTGGCAAGACAGCGCGAACATGGCAGCGCCGTTCTCCGATGCGACGCGCCATCGCTCGCTGTTCGGCATCAGCCTGAGCAGCAACGACGCGAATGCCGTGGCGGAAATATTCCGCTTCTTCTACCCGCGCGCACTGAAGGCGGGCTGGAAAGACATTTATCTCGGTTCGCCCATTCCCGGTTTCAGAAAGGCACGCACGCTGAGCCCCGAGCTCTCGGTGTGGCAGTACGCCCATGCGAAACGAAAATTCCACGGCAAGGAACCGCTCGATCCGCAATTGCGTTACTACTTCAGGAAAGGCTTCCGGCAGATCGTCTCGATCCAGAAGAATTACTTCCCGCACGAGGAGTCGCTCGATTACGGCGTCATCCTGCGCGGCATCATCCCCCTGTCGCAGCCGCGACGCCTGTGGCGCATCACGCCGCTGTTCGTGCTGGAATCGTTTGCGGCGATGATGTTCGGACTGGCGCGGTAGGCACATCGCAACCGCGCAGCGCGATACGCGTGTAATGCACGGAGCCTATCTGGCCTGTTGCGCGGCCAGCCAGCGCTCCATTTTCGCGTCGAGAATATCAAGCGGCATCGCGCCGTCGCGCAGCAGTTCATCATGGAAGGCGCGCAAGTCGAAACTGCCGCCGAGCGCGGCTTCGACCTTCTGCCGGATCGCCAGTATCTTCAACTGCCCGATCTTGTAGCTCAATGCCTGGCCCGGCCACGCCATGTAGCGTTCGACCTCGCGCTCGGCCGCTGCCGCAGCCATCCCGCCTCGCTCGCGCATGTAGTCGATCGCCTGCTGCCGGGTCCAGCCTTTTTCGTGCAGGCCGACATCGACCACCAGCCGCGCGGCGCGATACAGTTCATCGCGTCGCATGGCGAGCCTGTCGCGCCGGTTCCGATACAGACCCATGTCATCGCCCAGGCTCTCCGCATACAAGGCCCATCCCTCGCCGAACGCAGCGTACCAGGCGGTACGCCGGAACAGCGGCAACTCCGTGCTCTCTCGCTGCAAAGCCACCTGCAGGTGATGGCCGGGAACCGCTTCGTGCAGAAACAGGCTGCGCTGCACCGTGCCATGCGCGCCTGCCGCTTTCATCGATGCCGTGTTGAGGTAAAACACACCCGGTCGCGAACCGTTGATCGGCGGGAAGAGGTAACTCGAGGACATCGATTTTTCGCGAAATGCCTCGATCGCGCGAATCTCGAAATCCGTTTTCGGAAGACGGCCGAACAACTTCGGCAATTCCTTTTCCACCGTTGACCTGAATTCGCGGTACGCGTCGAGCAGGCTGTCCGCATCGCCATGCCGCGTCAGCGGCACATCATGCGCGGCATCGATCTCCGCCTTCAGTTTCACGATTTCCGCGTGGACGCGATCGACTTCAGCCAGCCCCAGCGCATGGATCTGCTCCGGCGTCATGTCTGTCGTGGTGGCGATCCTGACGGCGCGACGATACATGTCGCTGCCGCCCGGCAGATCAACGAGGCCGGAAGTCGTGCGGCAAGCCGGAATGTATTCGTCGCGCATGAAGGCGTGCAGCCTGCGGTAGGCCGGCACGATTTTCGTTTCGATCGCAGCGATGTACCTGGCGGTCAGCGCCCTCCTCGTCTCTTCATCGAAATCGGAGGGAAATTTCGTCAGCGGCGTGTAAAACATGCTTTTCGCCGGCATATCCACGATGTGCGCCTCAAGCTGCGGCAACACCTTCAGCATCAGGTCGCGCGGCTGGATCACCTCCTGCGCCATGCCGATCCGCATGTTCGCGATCGCGGTGTCGATCCACACGACGAAGCCATCGATGCGCTTGAGAAAATCCTCGTAGTTGCGAACCGTCTTGAACGGGTGACTGCCATTGCCCGCGCCCATCACCGGAAAGTTCGCGTGCCAGCCGGATGCCTGGTTGATCGGCATCCAATGCCAGTTGCCGGCGAAGCTGTCGATGCAATTGACGAGCCGCCGTTCGAACATCGTGTGGCTTAACTGCGCCTGGCGCGGCAGTGCCGCCTTGTCGATGGTGCCAAGCTCCCTGAGGTAATCGCTGCACAGGCGCTTGAGACCGGTCCGATATTCATCGCCGAGATCGTTGGCAAACACGCCATCGTATCGGTGGTCGCCGTTGTCGCTCGCAGAAAATGGAAAGTAGGGAGCGGTATCCCGTGCGTACGACTTGAAAATCCGGTCGAGCGTCTGCGACGGATCGGCAGCGTCCTGACATGACGCCGAGGCGCAGAACATGAGCAGGACCGCAAAGCTGCTCGACTTTCGTAGTACGGATGCGATGGCGGTTGGCATCGATGTCCCCGTGCGTGGATATGGGTGTTCGTGATCGAGTGAGTCGGCGGCCGCAAACCGCCGACCGGGCCTCGGATCGTAGCACGGACACTTGACGAAAATGCACGGCTGCATGGATGCCGGAAAATGCGATGCCGAATGCGATACCTCGCATCGCCGCCACGCCAATAAAAAAAACCGCTCGCGTCGCCGCGAGCGGTTGGAAAGACGATCGATTGGGAGATCGCCTGGTTGCTACTCTGGATTCTTCAATCGCACCTCGCGTCATGCGCGCGAGGGCGATGCGGCCATGCCGGCCGCATCAGTTCAGGACAGTTGCTGAATACCTGCCAGTACCCAGCCACCCTGGCCGGCCACCGGCTTGGTCAGGTTCCACGCCTCGGCGAACGGTTCTGCCGGCGCATTCTCCGATTCGCGGATCATGCCGTTGAACCTGACGCTGGCGAGGTAGTCGCCGCCGACGGTTTCCACGCCCATCAGTTCCGCCTCGAGCGAGACGACGTCGGTGTGGTTGGCGGAGGCACCGCGTTCCTGCAACTGCAGCTTCAGCTCGGCATACATTTCCGGCGAGGTGAACTCGCGCAAATCGTTGATGTCGGCCTTGTCCCACGCTGCCTGCAGGCGGATGAAGTAGGTCTTCGCATGGCGCAGGAAACCTGCGGTGTCGAAGTCGGCCGGGATACCCCACGGTGCATTCGCGGCTTCATAGCCCAGCGCGCTGCTGCCGGACGATGCTGCCTGCAGGGCGGCGGGTTGTGCAGGTTGCAGCGGCTCGATGCGCGAACCGATTTCCGGCGTCGAACGCGCCATCGGCGATGCGGCGGCACCGGCATAGGCCGGCTGGAAGCCACCCTGGCCTGCACCGACTGCGCCATTGCCCGCCTTGCGGCGCATCACCATGCGGTAGATGAACATCGCCGCGATCGCGAACAGCGCAACCATCAGGATCGTGCTGATCATGCTGGCCATTGCGCCGCCCAGACCGAAGTGGGACAGCAATGCGCCGAGGCCGAGGCCCAGCAACGCGCCGCCGAGCACGCCGCCCAGCATGCTCTTCCACGGGCTGGCCGGTTTCGCGGCGGCCGGTGCCGCTGCGGGCGCGGCCGATTGCTGCGCCGGCGCGGCGCGATTCTGCTGCATCGGGGCAGCGCCCTGACGGCTGACGTTTTGCGATTGCTTGCCGAACGACCCGCCGCCGCCCACGCGCTTGGCCTGGGCCTCGGTCACCACGAGCGACAGCGCGCTCACGGTCATCATCATCGCAACCAAAAATTTCTTCATGTTTTCTCCTGGATTCGTTATCCGTGCGAAAGGGGTTATGCAACAGCCCTCTCACGGTTGCGACAGCATACGCCATCGCCGTAAATTGAAAAAGCGAAGAAACTGGAATAAATACTTCGTAAAAATAGAAGTTAAAGAGGGGACGCACAAGATGGAACGCACGTGGTGTCGTCCGTTACGCCTGGCATCGGGTCGGGAGCGTTGCCGGTCGAAAGGAAACACCGGTGAGCCGCGCACTCACCGGCAAGATGAAGTGCCGTCTTATTCCACGCGGTTGGTGAGCGTGCCGATCCGGTCGATGCTGATTGTCATCACGTCACCGGACTTGAGGAATTTCGGCGGATTGAAACCGAGGCCGACCCCGGCCGGGGTGCCGGTGGCGATGACGTCACCCGGCTGCAAGCTGATGCCGGCGGAAATGGTTTCGATGATGGTCGGAATGTCGAAAATCAGGTCGCGCGTGTTGGCATCCTGCCGCAATTCGTCGTTGATCCAGCAGCGCACGCCGAGCGTGGCGGAATCGATGCCGTCGGCGGTGACGATCCACGGCCCCATCGGGCAGAAGGTATCCATCGACTTGCCGAGAAACCATTGCCGATGCCTTTGCTGCAGGTCGCGGGCGGTGACATCGTTGACGATGGTGTAGCCCCACACGTGCCTGAGCGCGTCGGCCTTGCTGATGCCGCGCCCCGGCTTGCCGATCACCACCGCCAGTTCAGCTTCGTAGTCGAGTTGCGTCGTGATATCGGGAAAGGATTGCACCGGCTGCCTGTCAGCGATGACGGTGGACGGTGCCTTGGTGAAAACGACCGGGGCGGACGGCGCGACTTCGCCCTTTGTCGCGGAAGTATCGAAGCCCGACTGGCTGAATTCCTTCGCGTGTTCGTGATAGTTCTTGCCGACGCAGAAGATGTTTCGGCGCGGGACAGGAATGGGGGCCAGCAACTGCTTGCCGGCGATGGCTTGCCATGCGCCGGCTTGCGCCGCCTCCGTCGGCGGGACGGGCATGCGGGCGATGAAGTCGCTCATGTCACCGGCGAAGCCGGGCAGCAATTCCTGTGCTTCACGGTATTGCAATCCATCTTCGGAAATCGCGACGACTGTCGCGTGACCATCGATGTTCAAGGTGCCAAAGCGCATCCGTTTCTCCTGACAAGGCAATTGGTTCAAATTGGTCAATAAATATACCAATACGGACCGAAAATAGCATGTGCATTTTCGCCTGTCAACGCCGCACGGCCTGCCTCGAATTGGGCCGCGCTCATGCAATCATTGAACCAATTCCCACCAATCAATTACACTACGCCTGTCTTTTTCCGCGCGCGCCACGTCCCCATGCCCACCTCATCCGACCCGGTTTTCATGCTGAAGGAAACGCTGCTTGCCAACCTGCGCAGCGGCCAGTGGGGCGCGGGCGAGCGGCTGCCGGCGGAGCGCCAGTTGAGCGAATCCCACGGCATCGGCAGGTCGACCGTGCGGCGCGCGTTGAGCCAGTTGAAGGAGATGGGCGTGATCGAGCAGGCGGTCGGCAGCGGCACCTTCGTCACGCACGACTTCATGGACAGGCTGCCGGCGCAGCACCCCGGCGCGACGCTCAACGTCAGCCCGGCAGAACTGATGGAGGCGCGGCTGATGTTCGAACCCGTGCTGATCGATCTGGTCGTGCGCAACGGCACCGCGGCCGACTTCGCCGACATGGAGGAATGCTGCCGGCAGGGGGAGCAGGCCGCGACGCTGGAACAGTTCGAATACTGGGATGGCGCGTTTCACCAGCGCCTTGCGAATGCGACGCACAACAACTTCGTGATCAGCGTGTTCGACCTGATCAACAAGGTGCGCGAATGCGGCGAGTGGGGCGTGCTGAAGAAAAAGAGCGTCACGCCCGAGCGCAGGAGCGCCTATCAGGTCGAGCACCGCGCGCTGCTCGCTGCGCTGAAGAGCCGCGATGCGGAGACGGCGAGGCAGGCGATGCAGGCGCACTTGCTGAATGTGCGGCGCAATCTGTTCGGGTATTAGGGCCTGTTGACATCCAGATGGTTCGGCGAGCGGCGCAAACCGCCGCTCCCGGCCGGCACCCCGCATCGACTGGCGGCCGCCTATTCCACCTTCCCGATCTTCTGCACCACGTCCTTCATCTTCTTCGCGTCGTCGGCAACGTAGGCCTGGAATTCCGGCGTATCCATATACAGGATCGGGCTGCCGGCGGTGCCGATCGTGTTGCGCACCGCAGGGTCGTCCGCCACCTTGCGCGCGACTTCGCGCAGCCTGGCGACGATCGGCTCGGGCGTGGCGGCCGGCACGAACAGGCCGGACCATTGCGCGTACTCGACCGGATAGCCGGCCTCCTTCAGGCTCGGCACGTTCGGCAGCGATGCCAGCGGCGCATTGCCCCAATGCGCCAGCGCGCGCAGCTTGCCGGCCTTGATGTGCTGCACCACGCTGGCCGGGCCGGTCGAGATCGCATCGACCTGTCCGCTCAACAGCCCCATCACGGCCGGGCCCGCGCCGGTGTAGGGGACGTGCAGCACGCGGATGTTGGCGCTGGCCTTGAGCATCTCCATCGGCACGTGCATGGTGCCGTAGTTGCCGGACGAACTGTAACTGTATGCGCCGGGCTTGCTGCGCGCGGCAGCGACGAAGTCCTTCACCGTTTGCCACGGACTGTCGGCGCGCACGACGAGCACGGTGGGGTCGGCGGTGAAGCGCGCGATCGGCTTCAGCTGCGACAGCTGGAACATCGACTGGCGGCCCAGTATCTTGTCCGCTTCCGGAATGGTCGTCAGCGACGAAAGCGACATCAGCACGGTATAGCCGTCCGGCGCGGCCTTGGCGACTTGCGCCATGCCGATTGCGCCGCCCGCGCCCGCCTTGTTCTCCACGATCACGGTCTGCCTCAGCTCGCGCGACATCGCCTGCGCCACCGGACGCGCCACCGTGTCGGCCACGCCACCGGGCGGAAAGGGCACAACCATGGCGATGGTGCGCGACGGCCATGCGTCGTCGGCGTGTACGGCGACGGGCAGCCCGCCGAGCATGATGCCGGCCAGAACGATGCAGCGTTGAAGCGTCAATGTTTTCATGGTCATCTTTTCAGCGTGAGGAAATCGGCGCGGGCACCGGCTCATCGCCGCCTGCCACAATTGGGTTTAATTGGTTTAAGTTAAATCCAAACCATACCAATATAGTGAGCGCCCATGGCCTTGTCAACGCGGCGCCATGTGCCTTTGCAGCATGCGGGTGAACCGGCGGTGCCGGGCGGCGCTCCAAGCTTGAGAGGCAACGCGGCCTTGGAGCAAGGCGCGCGGAATGACGGAAAGGGCAGGCAGATCATGGCAACGCTGCACGGCATCCTCGCCGAACTGGGGATCGAGAATCCGGACATGCATCCGGAACGGGAGATGCACCACGCCGCCGCGTGGATCGTCGACCGGCCGTTCGAGCCGATTGAAGGCGAATCGTATGAGCTGGCTTACGGCAAGCTGCTGGTCGACGGCGGCGAGGGCCACGTCATCAAGAAGGTGCGGATCGATGGTGTCGCGCCGCAGGCGTGGATCGATCTCGATACCGGGAGGGCCCTCGACTCGCAATTGCAGATGCTGCCGGTGCGCGGGTTCCGGCTGCTGCAATGAAACGCCGAGGGGCAGCGCCGATGCGACGCTGCCCCTCGGAAAACAGGAAACGGCAGGAAAATCAGGCGGTCACGCGGCTCAGGCTGCCTGCGGCACCGCCAGCTTGCCGATATACGCCAGCGCCTCTTCCACCTGGTCGATCAGGATCAGGCACAGGTCGCCTTCCTTCAGCCCTGCAAGCGCGGTGTCGATCGCCTTGAACTCGCCCCGGATTTCCTTGATCGAGGAGGCGCGCCTGGCGTTCGCCAGCCCCTGGCGCAGCAGCGTGACCACCTCACCGTCGGCACGCCCGCGCTGGCACTGGTCTTCGTACAGCACCACTTCGTCGAACGCATCGCCGAGGATTTCGGTCTGGCGGCGGATGTCGACGTCGCGCCGGTCACCCGCGCCGCTGATCACGACCGAGCGGCGTCTGGCCGGCATGCTGTCGATCGCCTTCACCAGCGCATCGATGGCGTCGGGGTTGTGGCCGTAATCGGCGATCAGCGTCGCGCCGCGATAGGAGAACAGGTTGAACCTGCCGGGCGCGCTCTGCGCATCGCTGACGAAGCTGTTCACGCCGGCACGGATGGTCTGCCAGTCGATGCCCAGCGCCCACGCCGCCCCGATCGCAGCCATCGCGTTGTCGACCTGGAAGCCGATCGCGCCCTTGCGCGTGAGGGGAATGTCCGCGAGCTCGATGCGGTAGGTGTCCCGGCCCTGCGCCGCGACGATCGCATCGTCCTCCACGTACACGACGCGGCGGCCCTGCGCGCGATGGGTCGCGATCACCGGGTGATGGCTGTCGCGCGCGAAGAAGGTGACCGCGCCCGGACATGCGGCCGCCATGTTCGCGACCATCGGGTCGGTGGCGTTGAGCACCGCCATGCCGTCCGGCGCGACGTTCTGCACGATCACGCGCTTGACCACCGCAAGGTCCTCGACGGTGCTGATGAAGTTCAGGCCGAGATGGTCGCCCATGCCGATGTTGGTGACGACGGCAACATTGCAGCGGTCGAATCCGAGACCTTCGCGCAGCACGCCGCCGCGCGCGGTTTCGAACACCGCGGCATCGACGTCAGGATGCATCAGCACGTTGCGCGCGCTGCGCGGGCCGCTGCAGTCGCCGGTATCGATGCGCTGGCCGCCGATGTACACGCCGTCGGTGCCGGTCATGCCCACGCAATGATCGTCCTTCGACAGGAGGTGCGCGATGAGGCGCACGGTAGTGGTCTTGCCGTTGGTGCCGGCCACGGCCACCACCGGGATGCGGCCGTCGTCGCCGTCGGCGAACATGGTCGAGACGATCGCCTCGCCCACCGGACGCCCCTTGCCGAACGAGGGCTGCAAGTGCATGCGCAGGCCCGGCGCGGCGTTCACCTCGACGATGCCGCCGCCCTGCTCCTCCAGCGGCTTGATGACGGTTTCGCAGACCACATCGACGCCGCAGATGTCGAGCCCGACCATCTGCGCCGCCTCCACGGCGCGCGCCGCCAGCTCCGGGTGCACGTCTTCGGTGACGTCGGTGGCGGTGCCGCCGGTGCTGAGGTTGGCGTTGTTCCGCAGCACGACCAGCGCGCCCTTGGGCGGAACGCTGTCCAGTGCATAGCCCTGTTTCGCCAGCACCGCGCGCGCGATGTCGTCCAGCCGGATCTTGGTCAGCGAAGTGGCGTGTCCGTCGCCGCGGCGCGGATCGCGGTTGACCTGCTCGATCAGCTGGCCGATGCTGTGCACGCCGTCGCCGATGACTTGCGGCGGCGCGCGGCGCGCGGCAGCGACGAGCTGGTCGCCCACCACCAGCAGGCGGAAATCATGGCCGCTGAGGTAGCGCTCGACAATCACATCCTCGCTGATCGCATAGGCGACGGCAAAGGCAGCCAGCACTTCCTCGCGGCTCCTGATGTTGACGGCGACGCCCTTGCCCTGGTTGCCGTCGCGCGGCTTGACCACGACCGGCCCGCCGATTTCACAGGCGGCCTTCCATGCGTCTTCCGCGTCGGACACCGAGCGGCCCTGCGGCACCGGCACGCCGGCCGCGTGCAGCAGCGTCTTGGTCAGTTCCTTGTCCTGCGCGATCGATTCGGCAATCGCGCTGGTGTGGCTGGTCTCGGCGGCCTGGATGCGGCGCTGGCGGCTGCCCCAGCCGAACTGCACCATGCTGCCTTCGGTCAGCCGGCGGTAGGGAATGCCGCGCACCACCGCCGCCTGCACGATCGCGCCGGTGCTGGGGCCGAGCCGGATGTCCTCGTCGAGTTCCTGCAGGCGTGCCAGCGCCTGCGCGAGCTCGAACGGCGTGTCGTCGAGTGCGCTGCGGCACAGCTGCTCGGCCAGTTCGAAGGCCAGCCGGCCGACCGCTTCCTCGGTGTATTCGACCACGACCTGATAGGTGCGGCGTTCGACCGTCTCGACCACGCGGTTGAACGTGACCGGGCATCCGGCCCGCGCCTGCAGGCACAGCGCGGCCGCGCCGAGCACGTGCGCCAGCGAAAACGGGTGGTTGTCCGTGGCCGTATCCAGGAATTCGATTTCCGGGAAACGCGCACGCAGCCGCACCTCGAAATCGGGTATCAATGCCATGTCGCGCGCCGCTTCCGAGCACGACACCACAGCTTCGATCGACGTATGCCGACTCCAGAGATTGGGACCGCGCAAGGCGCGGATACGCGAGATTTCCATCAAACTGTTCCTTGGTTGCACTGCCATGTCGTTCTACGATCGTTTGTGCGGCAGCGCTTGTTGCATTGGCCCGCCGGCGTCCGGCAGGCCGTCATCAATCATCCATCAATCATCCATCAATGCAGGCTCATGCGGCGTTGACGTCGGCATGCTCGAAGGTCTCGATGCCGGCCTGAATCAGGTCGGTGGCGATACCCAGCGCCCAGCCGGCGCCTACCGCCGCGAGGATGTTCTCGGTGATGCGGGCACGCCTGTCCGCATCCGCGATCGCGCCAGGCACATCGAGTGCGGCAAGCGGCACTTCCTGCGCGCCGGTCGCCAGCACGATGTGGCCCTCGCGCACGAATACCGCGCGCCCGCCTTCGACCCGGTGCTGCGCCAGCGCGGCCGCGTCCGGCGACACGCTGTAGAAAATGACCTCGCCGTCGCACAGCGGCGCCAGCGATGCCACGCGCGCATCGGCGGCATTCAATACCGCCGTGCCCTCGGGCAGCACGATATCGACCTGGGTGCGCGCCACCTTTTCCATCTGTTCCGCATCATCGATGTACAGATCGGGCAGGCTGCCCTGCGGGTCGATGCCGGTCACCACGCCGACCTGGCAGCGATCGTAGGCGAGCCCTTCCGTCAGGATCGCGCGATAGCCGTTCTCGAACACGGCAGCCTGCACCGCGCGGTTCATCAGCACGCGATGCGCCGATGCCCAGTTCGCGCTGTCGGCGGCAACCACCTGGCGCTGCCGCAAATACAGGCCGTCGCCGTTGGCCAGACCAACGTAGGCGCCGTGCAGGTGCAGCAACTGCGCCACCAGGCGCGTCACCATGGTCATGCCGTGGCTGCCGGTGACGCCGACGATCGGGATGCGGCCGCTGTCCTGCCCCGCGAACAGATGATCGACGATCGCGCGTCCGACCGGGCGCGCCGGACCGTCCGCCGGCTTCAGATGCATCAACAGACCCGGACCGGCATTGACTTCGACGATCGCGCCGCCCTGCGCATCCAGCGGTTTCGAGATGTCCTCGGCGACCAGATCGACGCCGGCGATGTCGAGGCCGACGATGCGCGCCGCCAGCGACGCCGCCGCGGCCACGCTCGGATGAACCAGATCGGTGACGTCGAAGGCGACGTTGCCATGACGCTGCACCAGCACGCGCTTGCCTTCCGGCGGCACCGATTCGGTCGTGTAACCCTGGCGCGAGAGCTCGAGCAGGATCACGCCAGGGTCATCGGCTTCGTCGATCAGCAGCAGATTCAGCGGAAACTCCTCGCCTGCGCCGCGACGCGGATCGCTGTTGAGCTGGATATTGATGAGTTCGGCGATGGTCGATTTACCATCGCCGGTGATGTAGGCAGATTCCCCGCGTGCGGCGGCCACCATCTTGCCGCCCACAACAAGCAGTCGATGCTCGTTGCCGGCAATGAAGCGCTCGACGATGACCTCGCTGCCCTCCGCGTCCGCCAGCGCGTAGGCGGCTTCGATCTCGGCGCGCGTCTTGAGGTCGGTGGAGACGCCGCGGCCGTGGTTGCCGTCGGACGGCTTGACGACGACAGGGATGCCGATGTCTTCGGCCGCGTCCCAGGCGTCCGCCGCGCTGTCGACCAGACGGCCTTCCGGCACCGGCACGCCGCACGACTGCAACAGGCTCTTGGTCAGGTCCTTGTCGCTGGAAATGCTCTCCGCGATGGCGCTGGTCTGGTCGGTCTCGGCCGTCCAGATGCGGCGCTGGCGCGCGCCGTAACCGAGCTGCACGAGGTTGCCGTCGTTGAGCCGCAGCGATGGAATGCGCCGTTCGGTCGCGGCGTCGATGATGCAGGCGGTGCTCGGACCGAGCGCAACCGATTCGGCGATTTCGCGCAATTGCCGCACGGCGGCGTCAACGTCGAATGCGCGCTTGTCGATCGCGGCCATCACGAGGTCGCGCGAGGTGGTGAGCGCGGCACGGCTGAGTTCCTCGTATCTGGCGCGCACCACCAGCTTGTACACGCCGCGCCTGGAAGTCGAACGCGCCTTGCCGAAGCCGGTCTGCACGCCGGCAAGGTTTTGCAATTCGATCATCACGTGTTCCATGATGTGCGCCGCCCACGTGCCTTCGCGCAGGCGCTGCAGGAAGCCGCCGCGCTCGCCGACGCCGCAATGATGCTCGACAAGGCCCGGCAGCATCGCTGTCAGGCGTTCGTAAAATCCGGGTATGGTGTTCGAAGGTGCATCTTCGAGATCGCCGATATCGACCCACGCCTCGATCACCGGACGATAAGTCCAGATGTTCGGGCCGCGCGGAGTCAGCACATTGATGATCTCAATGGTTTTGTTCGTCATTTAATTTGCAAGACAGAGGATGAAGGCCCGGTTGTTGTATAAATTCTTTGATATGGCCAATGAATAACGGTTCTGAACGTCCGTTAGTTTACTGATTCAGGAAAATTTTCGTGCAGAAATGTAACACCTGGAAACAAGGTTCGCACGCCTCTGTATACTTGGCGCCCATTGATTCGCGCGAAAGCAACGCATTGTTTATATTTTGCAAACACGTCCGTTGACGGTTTGCCATCCCGGATTCCCCTCTCCAATGAAAACTGTCCCTTCACCAGTGCCGCCAGGCGGGCTTGCCGCCCCCTCGGCCTGGCAGCATGATTTGCAGGCGCGCCTGCAAGCCGGCGAAAGCGTGGTCGCGGCGCTCGAGCTGGATCTCGATGCGAGCCTGCGCTTCACGCACGGCATCGTGATCGTTACCGACCGCAGAATGCTTGCCAAAATGGCAAATGATGACGAGTGGCAGCAATGGCCGTACACGCAGCATCTCGCGCTGACGCATCACGACCATGCGGGCGTGGGCACGCTGGAATTGCATGACGACAAGGCCCGCCTGGCCGCATGGCGCTACACGCTCGGCCACAACCCGGAAGCCCTGCGCCTGATCGACCATTTCGAGCAGCAGCGCGACGCGCTGGTGTCGGGCCGTGCGGTGCAGATTCCCGATGAAGCGATCTGCCCGAGCTGCAAGGCACCACTGCCGGAGGGGCAGGAAGAATGCCCGATCTGCGCGCGCGAAATCCACACGCCGCCCTCCACCTGGACGCTGTTCCGTCTGTGGCGCTTCGCCAAACCGTACAAGGGCCAGCTGCTGGCCGGCTTCCTCCTGACGCTCGCCTCCACGGCGGCGACCCTGGTGCCGCCCTACCTGACCATGCCGCTGATGGACAATGTGCTGATCCCGTACCAGAACGGCAAGCAGATCGATGTCAGCCTCGTCACGCTGTATCTCGGCGGCCTGTTCGGTTCGGCGCTGGTGGCATGGATCCTCGGCTGGGCCCGTACCTATATCCTCGCGCTGGTCAGCGAACGCATCGGCGCGGATCTGCGCACCACCACCTACGAGCACCTGCTGCGACTGTCGCTGGAATACTTCGGCGGCCGGCGCACCGGCGACCTGATGACGCGTGTCGGCTCCGAGACCGACCGCATCTGCGTGTTCCTGTCGCTGCACCTGCTCGACTTCGCCACCGACGTCTTGATGATCACCATGACCGCGATCATCCTGGTCTCCATCAATCCGTGGCTGGCGCTGGTGACGCTGCTGCCGCTGCCCTTCATCGCGTGGATGATCCACGTGGTGCGCGACCGCCTGCGCCATGGTTTCGAAAAGATCGACCGCGTCTGGTCGGAAGTGACCAACGTGCTGGCCGACACCATCCCCGGCATCCGCGTGGTCAAGGCCTTCGCGCAGGAGAAGCGCGAAGCGGCGCGCTTCCGCGAAGCCAACAGGCACAACCTGGTGATCAACGACCGCGTCAACAAGGTCTGGTCGCTGTTCTCGCCGACCGTCACCTTCCTCACCGAGCTCGGCTTGCTGGTCGTGTGGGCGCTCGGCATCTGGCAGGTTTCGCAAGGACTCATCACGGTCGGCGTGCTGACCGCCTTCCTCGCCTACATCGGGCGCTTCTACACACGGCTGGATTCGATGAGCCGCATCGTCTCCGTCACGCAGAAAGCGGCGGCCGGCGCCAAGCGCATCTTCGACATCCTCGACCACGTCTCCAGCGTGCCGGAATCGACCAACCCGACGCACCTGCCCAAGGTGCAGGGACGCATCCACATCAAGGACATCGGCTTCCGCTACGGCAATCGCGCCGTGCTGCGCGGCGTCGATCTCGACATCCGCCCCGGCGAGATGATCGGTCTGGTCGGTCACAGCGGCTCCGGCAAGAGCACGCTGGTCAACCTGATCTGCCGCTTCTACGACGTGTCCGAAGGCGCGATCCTGGTCGACGGCGTCGATATCCGCTCGCTGCCGGTGGCGGAATACCGGCGCAATATCGGCCTCGTGCTGCAGGAGCCCTTCCTGTTCTTCGGCACGATCGCCGAGAACATCGCCTACGGCAAGCCGGGCGCAACGCGCGAGGAAATCATCGCCGCCGCCCGCGCCGCGCATGCGCACGAATTCATCCTGCGCCTGCCGCACGGCTACGATTCGCTGGTCGGTGAACGCGGCCAGACGCTCTCCGGCGGCGAACGCCAGCGCATCTCGATCGCGCGCGCGCTGCTGATCGATCCGCACATCCTGATCCTCGACGAGGCGACGTCGTCGGTCGACACCACCACCGAGAAGGAAATCCAGAAGGCGCTCGACAACCTCGTGCGCGGCCGCACCACGATCGCCATCGCGCACCGCCTGTCCACGCTGCGCATGGCCGACCGCCTGGTCGTGCTGGACAAGGGGCAGATCGTCGAAGTCGGCCCGCATGAGGAATTGCTGGCGCGCGAAGGCGCCTACTACCGCCTGTATCAGGCGCAGCAGCGGCAGGCGGAGAAGGACGCCGCCGAACAGATGGACATGAGAGAAAGCATCGCATGAAGCCCTTCCAGTTGACACGCAACGCCTTCGGCAGACTGGTGTTTTCCTCGCCCGACGATACGCAGGTGCATGAAGGCGTGGTCCCGGTGCGGGCGTTTCCGATCGCCTCGCCGGATCAGGGCATCTCGCTGGTCGATGTGGATGGCCATGAACTCGCGTGGATCGAGCGGATGGGCGACCTGTCCGCCGACATTCGCACCCTGCTGGAAGAAGAACTCGCCAGCCGCGAATTCCTGCCGGAAATCCGCCGTCTGCGCCATGTCTCGACCTTCGCCGTGCCAAGCACGTGGGAAATCGAAACCGATCGCGGCCCGACGACGTTCGTGCTCAAGGGTGAGGAGGATATCCGGCGAGTCGCGCATTCCACGCTGATCATCGCCGACAGCCACGGTGTGCAATACCTGATCCGCGACCTGCAGGCGATGGACAAAGGCAGCCGCAAGCTGCTTGACCGCTTTCTATAAGCGCAGATGCGCCCTCTCGCGGCATCCATGCACGAGTCAAGCTCAGGAACGATTGGGATCCGCCGCCACCAGCACGCTGCAACGGATCTTCTCGACCAGGATCGCATCCATCGAACCGCGCCACCAGCGCAGCGCGAACGGCTTGTGGCGCGAATGCCCGACGATCACCAATTCGGTCCCGAGCTTGTTCACGATATCGGCGATGACGTCGGCCGGTTCGCCGATTTCCAGATGCGTCACAACGCTCAAGCCGGCCTCGGCCAGCAGCGCGCGACCCGATGCCAGCACCTGCTCCATCGCCTGCCGCTCCGCGCGCTCCTCTTCCGGACTCGGAATCGCCGCCGCAACGAAGTCCCCAGCCAGCATGATGGGCGGCGGAATGATCACGGCCAGCAAATGAATGTCGGCGGAAGAACCGGGCGCAAGCCGGATGCATTCGTTCAACGCGAGACGGCTCTCCGGTGTGCCGTTGTAGGCCACGAGAATTTTGCGGTACATGTGCCCCTCCTCTCCACATCAAGACAAGAACTTTTCGCAAATATCCTGCGTGCCGTACCGCTTGCTCCCGCTCTTTTGATTGCCGGCGATGACGCAATTCCCGGTTGGCCGTGCAGCAGCAGGGACTCATGCAATTGCCATATTCAGTTTGGTAAGATTGCCGCCGAAAAGCAAGAGGGCAAGGCATGATTCTTTCGCATTAACAAGCCTGTTTGCTCTTCTGATTGCTCTTGCTCAACAGGCAACCACCCGGCATGAAACCTGACGGTTGGAAACACGATTCAAGGATCGCATTCGATGTTAAAAATAGTCGTTATCGACGCCAACGCAATCTCGCGCAATCTGTTGGTGAGCGTCCTGACGAACGGCGGCCACGACGTCATCGGTGACGCCAATACCAGCTCCGCCGGCGTCGCCAGCATGATCAAGCTGCGGCCGCAGCTCGTTTGCATCGACATCGGCGAGGAAAGGCAGATCGGATTGAACATGCTGGAGACGATTCGCAACGCATTGCCCAAAGCGCTGGTATTTCTCGTATCCGGCAAGATGGATCCGGTCATTGTGCAGAATGCCGTGCAACTCGGGGCGCATGGATTCATTGTCAAACCGTTCAATGCAGCCACCGTGCTGGGAGCCATTCGGAATGCGGTGCTCAAGATCGCCAGACAGCACCAGAAGCACACCGTATAAACAAGCAAAAGCAAATCACCATGCTTGATGGCAAGCTCGGAAATTTCATCATGATTGCAACAGAGAAGCACAGCCCGCAATGGCATGCCTGCCCTTGCGCTCATGGCTGTTTCCTGCCTCATGATCTACGCTATACTCGCCGGATATTTCTTCGTCAATTCGGAGGCCTCGCCTCCCTCTGTTCGACGGTTGCCCATGCAGGCACCCTTGGAAGAATTGCATGAGGCGAGCATGGAACCCTCATAACAAGAATCCTGGCATGTCCTCAATAAACCCATCCTTTGCAATCTGGATCAGCAACAAGCTGGTCTCAATGAATCGCTGGTCCAAGATCGCAATAATGCTGACCGCCGATCTTGTTGCGCTCCCGCTGTGTTTCCTGATCGCCATGATGCTTCGCCTTGGCGACTTTGATTCCACCACGCGATACGGAAATGCGGCATATGTGTTTGTCGCGTTAATCACGATTCTGGTCTTCGCCATGTCCGGCCTATATCGTGCGGTCATCCGGTTTATCGATCAAAGCCTGTTGAGGACCACCGGCATCGGACTTGGCCTGGCGGTGGTCGGCGCATACACCATCTCGTTTTTTCTCAATGACCAGAGACTGCCGCGCAGCGCGCTCATGATCTACTGGTTCATCGCGTTCTCGTACGTGGTGGTGTCCCGCCTGACGATACGCAGCTTCCTGCGGAACAATGCAGGCGGACGACGGCAGCAAAAGAACCTGGTTGCGATTTACGGTGCCGGTGAAGCGGGCGCCCAGCTTGCGCAGGCAATGCGGGTGGGCGACAAGTATCGCGCGATCTGCTTTTTTGACGACAAGCTCTCGCTGCGAAACCAGAATGTCGCAGGCCTGAAGGTATTCCACAGCAGCCGCCTCGCCGAGATCGGCCAGCAGCTGGGCATCAACCTGGTCGTGCTGGCGATCCCCGCCGCAACACCCGAGCGCCGCCGCGAGGTCATGCATGCCGTGCATGAAGCCGGGCTTGAGATCAAGACGATGCATAGCGTGATCGAACTGGCCGATGAAAAGATTTCCACTCGCTCGATCCGTGAAATCAAGATCGAGGATTTGCTCGGTCGCGCGCCCGTGCCACCCCGGATCGACTTGTTCGCCCGCTGCGTGCAGGAGCGGAATGTATTGGTGACCGGAGCCGGCGGCTCGATCGGCAGCGAATTGTGTCGCCAGATCATGGCGCAACACCCCTTGCATCTGCATCTGTTTGATCACTCGGAGTATGCGCTGTACGCGGTGAGGCAGGAACTGCAGGCCCGCTTCCCGGCCATGTCGATCCATTCGCATCTGGGATCGGTGTGCGACGCACAGCTGGTGGAGCGCGTCATGCGCGAAGGGAAAATCGACACCGTCTACCATGCCGCAGCCTACAAGCATGTGCCTCTGGTCGAGGCCAACATGGCCGAAGGAATCCGCAACAATGTGATCGGCGCCCAAGTTGTGGTGGCGGCCGCGGAAAAATTCCAGGTGAGCACCTGCGTTCTCATCTCCACCGACAAGGCAGTGCGCCCGACCAATATCATGGGCGCCAGCAAGCGCATTGCCGAATTGATCTTTCAGGCCGCCGCCAAGCCCGCATCAAAGACCCGTTTCTGCATGGTTCGCTTCGGCAATGTCCTCGGTTCGTCCGGTTCGGTTGTACCGCTTTTCCAAAAGCAGATCGAAGACGGCGGCCCCATCACGATTACCCATCCTGACGTGGTGCGGTATTTCATGCTGATTCCGGAAGCGGCGCAACTGGTCATACAGGCGGGCGCAATGGCAAAAGGCGGCGATGTGTTCGTGCTTGACATGGGTGAGCCGATCAAGATCGTCGAGCTGGCGCGCACCATGATCGACATGATGGGACTGAAGGAGAAGAGCGATGAAATGCCGAATGGCGACATCGAACTTCGCTACGTCGGATTGAGGCCCGGTGAAAAACTGTATGAGGAATTGCTGATCGGAAGCGAAGCCGCGCGCAGCGAACACCCTCGCATCATGTGTACGACAGAGTACTCCCTCCGTCCCGAAGTGCTGGAGGGCTTGATAGAGAACCTGATGGACGCATGCCGCACCAACGACAACGATACGATCAAGGCCGCCATGCGCGCAATTGTCAGGGAATATTCGCCCCAGACAATCGCGGCGAGGGAAATGGATGCAGAGTCAGCAACCTCTCCCGAAGCGGCGCACACACCATTCCCCGTCCGCTCCTCGATGCTGCATTGAGTCCGCAGACGGCATCCGCCAACGACCTTCAGGCGGAATACGAACAATAGAACAATCACCGAGAGGCGAATTTTAGTGAACGAGCACGTTACGTTGAAGAGAAGACGAATCGGATCCAGCGATGTCCAGATATCCGAGCTGGGGTTTGGCGCAGGCGGATTCTGGGGCATGGAGATGTTCGACGAGCGCATCGCGAAGAACCTGGTGGACATTGCGCTCGACAGCGGCGTCAACTTCTTTGACACCGGCCCGAACTACAGCGGCGCAAACGCCGAAACGCGGCTGGGGAAGATGCTGGCAGGAAGAGCGTCCAATGTTTTCATCGGCACGAAATGCGGCACGCATTATGTGAATGGCCGCCACATCAAGGATTACAGCACGCCGGCGCTGACAAGAAGCTTGCAAGAGAGCCTGAAGAAACTGCGCGTCGACCACGTCGACATGCTGCAGTTGCACGACATGCCCCGCAAGCTGGACGACGAGATCATCCGGTTCCTGCTGGATGCGAAACAAAAAGGCGACACGCGGCTGCTGGGTGTTTCCACCAACATTCCCGGCGCGGAGGTCGCTCTGGCGAGCGGGGTCTTCGATTTTGTGATGATCGAATACAACGTCATCAAGCGCAATCCCGAGCAGGATCTGATTGATCGTTGCGCGCGGGCGGGCATGGGCGTCATGGTGAAATCACCTCTTGCGCAAACGATGTACTCAAACGAGATATTCAAGATCCGCAAGCTTGCCGATATCTGGTACTTCCTGCGGGCGCTGAAGAATCATCGCGGAAAATTCCTGGAGGGGCGCAAGTACAACTTCCTCGCCGACGTCGAGGGCGCAAGCTGTCACGACCTCGCGCTTCAATATGTGTTGGCCAATCCGCACGTCAGTTGCGCCATCATCGGCACGACCAGACCCGCGCATCTGGCATCGAACTTTGCGGCGTCGCTGAAGCAGATACCGGAAGACATCAAAAAACGGATCGAGCAGGTGCGCTAGAGCTCTGATTCGCAAATTCGTTGCGAAGGAAAAGTGACGAAATCGAGGCGAAACAAGGAAAAAGCGCAGCAAGGCGGATGTCTTGCGAGCATTTTTGATGCAGTTCCGGCGCGGAGATCAGACCTCCTGAAGCTCCGCCGCCCCAGCCTTGAAGTGAATCGCCAGCCACACCAAAGGGGCATAAGCAAGCGTCACTCCTGCAATGCCATCGAGATAACCGAGCCCGACCGCGAGGGCGATGGGCAACAGCCAGAACAGATTGATGGCGCCCACGGCAAGCGTCACGCTGCGATGCGCCCCGAAGCGTCGCGATACGTACTGGTAGGCATGGCTGCGGTGAGCTTCATAGAATTTCTGGCCACGCACGACACGGCGCAATAACGTGACCGTGGCATCGACGACGAAGACGCCCAGCAAGATGATCCACGCCCAGAAGAATTCAGGCACGGTGCGGGCGGCTTGAATGGACAACAGTCCCAGCGTGATGCCGAGGAAACCGCTGCCTGCATCGCCCATGAATATTTTTGCAGGCGGAAAGTTCCAGCACAGAAATCCCGCCACCGCCGCGAGCAGCATCAACGGCAACGCGCAAGTCGCTCCTGCCGGCGCGGCGAGCCAATACAGCAAGGCGCCGCCCAGGCAAACCGACACCGCCTCCACTCCGGCAAGGCCGTCGATGCCATCCATGAAATTGTACAAATTGAGCAGCCACACGAGGTACACCGCTGCCAGCAACTGAGAGAACATGCCCCAATCCAATGCCGTGCCGAACACGGACAGAACCGGCAAGCCCCCGATCCATGCGAGCCCCCACGCCGCCGCCGCGAAATGCGCCAGCAAGCGCCAACGCGCATCGATGTGCCCGTGATCGTCAAGAAACCCGACCGCTGCGACGAGCAACCCCGCGCCGCCAAGCGCCAGCATTTCCGGCACGGACAGCGCCCCCATCCATGCGAGTAGCGGAAGGGCCAGCAGGAAGGTCAACACAATCGCCACCCCGCCGCCTCTTGGCGTAGGTCGCGTGTGCGAGCTGCGCGCGTTCGGCACGTCGATCAGATGCCGGGCCAGCGCGTAGCGCCGCAAGGCCGCCGTCAATCCGGCCGACAGCACGAAACCGGTACACAGTAACAAGGCAAGCAACACGGCTTTCAGATCCTCAAAGAGATGGCGGAAGACGGCAGGATACGCCGGACAGCATCAATCATGGGCGATGGCGCGCTCAACCGCGCCGTTTTCTTCGACGGGCTCCAGCAGCGCCAGGTAGCGTTTTGCCAGCACCGGATAACTATGTTCGCGCAAGGCGAATTCCCTGCCGCGCTGCCCCATTTCCCTGCGTTCGCTGTCGGAGAGCGCCAACAGCCGTCGCATGGCTTGCGCCAGCGCGGCCGGATCGTCCGGCCGCGTCGAAATGCCCGCACCGCACTCGGCAACCGGATCGTTCGCCGAGGCGTTCGCATGCAATATAGGGACACCGGCCATGAGGTAGTCCATCAGCTTGTTGGCACTGATCCCGAAGCGGTACAAGGGGTGCGGATTCCAGCCCAGGTATCCGGCATCCAGTTTCGCCAGCACGGCAGGAACGGCACGTTTGGACACCGGATTGAAGAAATGGACATTGGACAAGCCGAGTCTTGCCGCTTGCATGCGCAAGCTTTCCTTGCACGGGCCTTGTCCGACCATGATGAGCGCAATCGGCAGGTCCCGGGCCTGACCCAGCGCCTCGATCAGCATGGGCAATGCATTGGCGACGCCATGCGCGCCGAGATAGCCGATGATGAACCTTCCTTCGCTCCTCGCGACGCGGATCGCGTCGTCGAGTTCGGCGGGAACAGGCGCGCGACTCTGCGACCATTCGTCAGGATCGATTCCGTTCGGAATGTAAGCGAACTTTTCCGCAGCCATGCCATGCTCGCGCATGTAGACATCCGCCGCAGGCAACAGCGAGACGACACGGTCCGCCATTCGGTACGCGTCGGATTCGGCGCGCCCCATCCAGCGAATGAAGGGGTGGCGAGGCGATACTCCGCCGACTTCGACGAGGGTCAAGGGCCACAGGTCGCGCACCTCGAAAATCAGTTTCGCATTCGCGTACTGCGCGATGCGCTTGCACCCGTAGATGTGAAACGGATAAGGCGAGGAAAGAATCACCACATCCGGTTCGTACTGCGCAGCCAGGGCGCGCGCCTGCTGCCGCAGCTGAAACGCGAACCAGAGCATGTTGACCGCCCGGACGGCATTGTTGGAATACTGCAGTCCCGGCAGCCAGCGGTACGGCACGCCATCCACCACGGTTTCACCGGCATGCTCGGGGTTCGCCTGCCGCAAATGCGAATAGGTGGCCGCCACAATGGTCACCTCATGCCCCAGCTTCATCAGATGACGGGCGAGATAGAAAGGCCGGTAGACCATGCCGTGCTGGCTGGAGCCGGCATCCTGGGCAACGATCAAGAATTTCATTGCTGATCCGTATGCGGACGGATGCATGGGAAATGCATCCTGTATTGAAAACGAAGAAACTTCATGAGGGCGGCGTCAGGGAGGTCAGTGCATCACGCCGCTCAACGCGCCGCGAGATGTCCGTACAGGGCAATCAGCTTGTCCGATTCATGGTCCCATCTGTACCGATCCGACACGGCACGGCGACCCGCATCACCCATGCGCACCGCCTCGTCCGGGCGTTCCAGAAGAGTCTCAATACAGCGCGCAATGGCGCGCGGATCAAGCGGATCGACGCATACACCGGCACCGGCATCGGCAAGCAGGCTCCTCCAGTAAGGAAAATCGGACGCCACGACGGGCAGCCCGGCCGCCATGTACTCGAACATCTTTACCGGCAACGAATCCAGATAGTTGATGACCGGGTGCAGCAACACCAGGCCGATGCGCGACTCTGCCAGGATGCGCGCCACTCCTTCCCGATCAACCACTCCCCGATAGTCGACTTTCTTCCAGCCCGGCAGCGACCGCAATTCTTCCTCGATCGCCGTGCTCTGAAAAGGCCCCGCCATGATGAGCCTGGCATCGACGAATTCAAGCGCCCTGACCATTTCAAATGCGCCGCGAATGGTGCCGATACCGCCGATGTAGCAAAGGTTCCGGCTACCGGCTTTGTCGGCGCACCCCTGTCGGGCCAGCTCGGCAAACTCGGCCGGATAATTGTTCACGTCGACACTGGACGGATTGACTCGCGCAAATCTCTGCGCAATGAAGGGAGTGGCGGCAACGACCGAGGCGAAGCGCTTCGCCGCAAAGTCTTCCACCCATTCGAACGCCTGCGAAAGGCGACGCCGCAGGCGCGGAGTGATCCAGTGCTTGGACAGTATGTCGCGCGGCACATCCTCATGCACGTCGTACACAACTTTCCTGCCCTGCCATTTCAGCAGCAAGCCGTACGGGATCAATTCTGGATCGTGGAAATGGTACACATCCGCATTCAGCGCCCTGGCCGTCTGATAGACGCGCCAGGCGGTCGCGAGCATGCGATGCAGCCTGCCGCCCTGCGCCTTGGGAACGGCATGCACGTTCACGCCGTCTACGCAAATCGTCCTGGGTGCGCAAGCCACGAGATGCACATCGAAGCCGGCCCTGGCCAGCGAACGGCACTCCTTGTGAAAAATCCGCACATCGTCCCACGGGTGCACGGATGTCATGTGACAAACCCGTGTCATGAGCGGACACCGAATTTCTCTTCCCACAACGCCGTGCTGTAGAGCCTCCATTGCGTGCGCAGATCGAGCTTCTCGTACATTGCCCCCAGGGTGGCGATGTCACACAGCTTGTTCAAAAGCGGTGATGCGAGAACCGTGCTTTTCATTTGCGAACGGTGCTTTCCAAGCCAGAGATCTTCGGGCGCTTCGAACCCCAGCTTGTTCTTGCGCCATACAATCGACGCCGGCATCTTGTCCGCCATGCCTTTTCGCAGCACCCACTTGGTCCATCCGTCCTTGATCTTGAACCCTGCCGGAATCGACAGCGCTGCTTCCAGCGCGCGATAGTCGAGAAACGGCAGACGCGTCTCGATGCTGTGCGCCATGGAGTTCTTGTCTTCATAGCGCAGCAGGATCGGCAGATTGGTTTTCGAGATCTCCAGCTCCTGCAATGCGAATTCATCAAGGCATGCGCGCGAATAGGCCGACAATTGGCTTGGCAGCGGCGGCAGCGCTTTGAGGTAGCGATGCTGGTATCGATAGAAGCGATAACGGGCGGGCGCGGAAAGGCCTGCGATCAGATACTTTGCCGTGTTCAGAAAGCCCATCTTCGCGTTGTTGCGTCGTGCATCCAGGACCGCTCGCACGGCACTGAAGACGCCCTTTTCCCGCCAGACAGTGGCGATGTGGGCCGCGTAATATTTTTCGTACCCAAGCAAGGTCTCGTCGCCGCCCTGACCATCAAGCAGCACCGTGATGCCTTGCTCCCGCGCGGTGCGCATCACGAACCATTGCATATTGACCGAAGGACCCGCATACGGCTCTTCCTGTGCCGCCACGACATCCGGCAGGGTGCGCACGAAGTCATCGTATGTGGGACGCAAGGGGACCCACTTCATGCCCCCCTCCTTTGCCACCTCCTGAGCAAAAGCTGACTCGTCCGTCCGGGGCGATTCACCGATCGCGGTGATGCCGATAAAGGGCTTCCCGGCCAGCGGTGCATACCTCTTTGCGGCCAGCGTCGCCACGCTCGAACTGTCGAGTCCTCCGCTCAGACAAGTGCCGACCGGCACGTCCGCGCGCAGGCGCACCTTGACGGCATCATCGAGCAGGCCGACATAGTCGCCGGCAGCCTGCTCGACGCCCTTCGAGGTCCATTGCGGCTGCTGCGTGATGCGATAGAACCGTTCAATGCGGAACACATGACTGTTCAGGTCATAGATAAGATTGTGCCCGGCAGGCAGCTTGTGTATCCCTTTGAAAAAGGTTTCGTCGGCATGGTCCGCGAAGCTGGTGAGCAAAAAATCGAGTACGACCTGCTCGTTTGCCTGCGCTCCGGCGAGTGGCAGCAACTGCCTGATCTCCGAGCCGAAGGCGAACCGGCCGGCATCGTCGAGATAGTAGAACGGCTTGACGCCAAAGCGATCCCGCGAGCAGAAAAGAATCTCTTTATGCGGATCGTAGATGGCAAAAGACCACATGCCGTTGAAGCGCTGCACGCATGCCTCGCCCCATGCTGCATAGGCGGCGAGAATAACCTCAGTATCGGTCTTCGTATGAAATTGATATCCGGCCGACTCCAGTTCGGCGCGCAATTCCAGATAGTTGTAAATTTCGCCGTTGTAAGTAATGACGCAGCCAGTCGCCGGATATTGCATCGGCTGCCGTCCGTCTTCGCTCAAATCGACGATCGCCAGACGACGATGCCCCAGCGCAAAGTTCCGGCCCAGATAGTGTCCAAAGGCGTCCGGTCCTCGATGAGAGATCACCTCCGTCATCGCACTGATCAACGACTGCTGGACGACATTCTCTTTTTTATCAATATATCCTGCTACGCCACACATACATCGCCTTCCAACCGATTATCAAAGTCGTCGTAAAAAACCGCATACAGACAGAGTGTAGCCAACCAGCCACCGGACAACAAAAGAGTTAGCAATGCGCCGGAGGACAGGTACATAAGCGGCACGATGTTGAGCGCAACGCCAACGCGGCGACGTCCGGCAAACAGCACTCCCAGGCCGTAGAGCAGGACTGCAAGCAGCATCCCGCCAAGTACAAGGCCCGGCATGCCGAAATTTGCGTAATCCTCCATGAAACTCGCGGCATTCATGGTGCCCTCGACTCCCTGCTCCACAAGATACGGGTTATAGAGCGTATACACCGCTTCCGAAAAATTGACATGCGGACAACCGAGCAACGCCGCCAGCGGGCGGTAGCCGCATCCCTGCGCGAAGGGAATCTCATCGGGAATCACCGCAAACCATTGTCCGACCACCTCGCCCGGAACAAACAATACCCTATGCAAGAGACTGTTAGCCCAAGATGGGATCAGATTTTTCAACAAGGCAGGCTCTCGATTCAACATCCTGGAAACAGCTTCGAACCCGGTAACATCATCAAACGCGACAGATTTGGCGGAAGCCGGATGGTCGGGCACAGCGTAATTGTCCGTGTACTTGACCACTCCTTTGGCAAGTACGATCTCATCAAGATAGCCCTTGAAAAGCGGATCCGACAGTACCCGGTACTCCTTGCCGAACTGGCCACCGAACTGCACGATCCGTCTCGCTTTCTGCTGCAACGTCAAGTCCGCGATCCGGTCCGTGCTCCAGTCCATCACGCCATTGACGCCGATGTACAAGGTACGGCCTTTTCTGGCAAAGGCGACATGGTTCCATTGGTTTACTTTCAATTGCACTTCAGGTTTCGCGCCGAACGATGTGGAAAACGTTCCCGAGCGGTCGTAGGTGGCGAAGGCGACATACGGCACGCCAGTTGGATGCGTGCCATGGAAAATGCGCGTCGCGCCGCTGTAGTCATCGTGTACCGGGCCGTTCCAGAAGAGTGTGGCGGAGTTGCCGGGAGCCGGATGACTCAAGGGAAAAACCCAGAACTCCAGTTGAAAATCTTCGCGCCCGAACGTCCAGCGGTCGTCTGACGGGCGGAGGAAAATGGTGTTTGTGCCATCCAGGTAAAACGCGCTGTTTGAAGAAAACCGCCCGGGAACGCCGGACTGCAAACGGCTGCCATAGGCGACCCATTTTTCACCCGGACGATGCGTATCCGCAGCGGCGGGCACCGTAGCGGCAACAGCCACTGGCATGATTCCGTCCAGCGTCGCGCGCAGGTGCGGATTCGCTCCGAGTATCAGCGTGACGACCGCAGCGCCCGAGACAAGGCATAGCTTGGCTGCTAGTCGGAAATTCCTGATACCGATTGCATAGATCGTCGCCGGAAGCAGCACCACGATCACATGGCTCTTCTGCATGAGGGATGCCGCATAGACAAGCGCATATAAAGCCATGGGCCAGAACCAGCGGCTTTTCTTCACCAGGCCTAGCAGGACAAGCAGCGGCAGCATGGCAAGGATGTTCAGACTGGCACCATATCGCCAGATTGCCTCAGCGCCCGAGAAGATGCGCTGACGGACCAGCACCGCCTCTATATGGTCCTGCGCTTGAAATGCCTGCCATAGCGGCATCCCGCCAAGCTGAAACCAGTGAAAGAAGGGAAAAGCGATCGCGCAGGCGACAAGGACATACTTGATCGCGTCCAATGATCGACTGGACCGCAGCGCCACACGCCGCCCACCCAGCGGCGCCATCCGCCACAACAGGTATGCCGACAGGGAAAAGACCGCCACATAGAGTAGATATCCGGCAATGCTCTTCATTGTGGGCGCCCTCAACAAGCCAAGCAGAAGCCATAGCATTACCCCGCCATAGATTGCGCAATAGACTCCATCCGCGCGAGAAGATGCGCTCCTAGTTGACGTTGACTCGCCTGGCTTTTTCGTAATCGTGTAAAGCATATGCAATCAATGCAGCATAAATGGCGTAAGAGAATATTTCAAAAAACACAAGCATGCGGATAAATTGCTCAATGCTCGAGAACGTCATCAGCGACATGATGGATAACAGCCCGGCGCAGTGCAGAATCTGCCATGCGCCATTGGAGCCGACCCTTCGTAACACCAGCATAATGCCGCTCAATGGCGATACCAGCATCGGTGCAATATAGGCCCAGACCATCCACTGCGAGATTGCGCCGGCGTTGCGCCACCCATTCCCGAACAGCCACGCAAATATATCCGATGCTGCAAAGGAAACAATCAGTCCCAGTACCAATATGGGCCCGAACATTACCAGACATGTCTTTTTCAGGTAGGGAAGCATGCTGGCATTGGCGAATTTTGCATCGGCGAACCGCTTCATCAGCAACTGGGAAACCACGACAGAGATCATTCCCAACGGCGCTGCCAGCACCTGACGGCTGAGGCCGAACTGACCCGTGTCGTTTGCGCTGAAATAGATGGCGACCCAGTACACCGGCAGCAGCATGGACAGGCTGTCGAACAATGCAGGCAAAGCTCCCGCAAGCGGAAATTTGACATGACGTCGGATAACATGAAGCAGGTCTTTGGGCCGAACCGTGTCGCGCAACCATCCCATGCGGTGCGCCCCGATCAACAACACCACGCATGCGGCCGCGTAACCGCCCATGCTGGCAACAGTCAATCCTTGAATCGACCCTGTCGCGCAGAGGGATACCGCCAGAACAGTCGATGCCTGAATGATCTTGCTCGCGGACGTAATGCGAAATCCGCCTTTTCGGACCAGCCAGTTCGTCAAGGCCTGGCCCATCACATAGGCGACCAAGGCGGGCGCGAGCCATGTGACCGCTTCGGATATGTAGGAAGGCGCATGAAGCCAAGGCAGGATCACCGGCCGGATGAATGGCAACAGCAGCGCCAATGACAGCGCAAGCAAGCCTGCCAGTACGACAAGGTCATCCGCAAACTTGTCGACGGCCTCGCCGATCACGGCCTGTTCATAACGCCACCCGGCAATGGAGCCCAGTACGGCGAGCGAGGTTCCGAACAACGATAGCAAGCCAAATGCTTCTGGAGCATATAATCGCGTCAGAAGTGGCGCGCTCAAGAAGGTTATTAATTGAGCTAGACCAGCTCCCCCGATAAGGACAAAAAATGGGCGGCGAAGGACAGTTTGCATTCTACGTAGCATATTTTGTCGCGCCGCTACAGCATTCATCTTTTTGTATCAATTGCTGAATATACAGCGCGTGCTCGCCCCTAGCGGTCACTGGCGGACACGCCTCTCTCAAATAACGAGTAATTCGAGTGATCGGCCCCGGCAGGCTTGAGTATGCTTAGTTCTGAATTCTTGATCGTTAGCTCTGAATGACCAAGACGCTCAACCCCAATCCTTATATATTTGGCTTCCGGCAGCACCAACAGTCGACGACGAAATTTCTTTAGCTGGTTATCAGCCCCCAACACGACTTCGCCTAATCTATCCGCGCTTTGCCGGTCAAAGTCCCGCAGCAGGTTTCCTCTGGATCCAAACTGAGCCACCCATATTCGGATATAACCCCTACCCTGCAAATCAAGCCCAATCCTGTACTCCCCCCCCCCAACAACAGGAAGCAGCGTGCCATTCTTCGCATGGGCGAACGGGGTTCCGAACCCGGTGGCCATCATGGTCGAAAAGTCTCGATGAAAAAATGGAATACGCCAGTTCGTAACAGACACTTCGTGGCTGGCGACCTCCACCGGCACAACCCCTATAGCGCCAAACACTCGGTAGCCTCCCCACTGAGTTTGCGGCCACTGTGTCCAAACATTTTCATCTGTTGTGAAATTTCGCAGCTCCACAAAGCGCTGCCCACTGTCCTCCAACTTGTAAAGCTGTGTGCCACCGGCAGAATAAGCAAGTCTTGTCAGCTTGGGATCGGCGACAATTTGATCAAGCACTGTGTTATACAGGACTGGAAGGCCATAATCTGGCACGTGGATATATTGAATTCCCAAACCTCGAAGCAGGGATGCAGCTTTGACGGGATCATCTTCCCGATAAACGGCAAGCATGCGCGGATCAAGATAGCTCACCATCCGGCGATGCGAGTAATACATATCGGCAGGCCGCAAGGACAAGATCACGGCCTCGCGGGGGACTTCCAACGCGACCCAGTGCATCACGCGAATATTTAAGAAACTATCAAGAATCTGCTGAAATCTCGTCGAGCCGGTCTCGCGATCATGCGTCATCGTGGTGACGGAGCCGGTTTGAACTATTTCATTTGAATCAGGAATATAGCGCCAGCGATAATGCCAACCCAGCAAGCCAAGTTGGAGAACACACGCCCAACTAATGAGAATGGCCCCAACAAATAACAAATCCCGTTTCCAAGCTAGCTGCTCGGTGTTGACAATTATGAGAGCCGCTTTCCTAAATAAACGGTAGCAGCCAAAGCCACCCAAGATCGATACCAGCGGCAAGATGACGAGCATATAACGCTCGTTCTTGATCATGAGATCCACGCCAAGAGCGACCGAAATGACGAGCCCGAATAGATAAACAAGAACCACGCCAGCACAAAGGCACAGTTGGGCCAACGGCTTCTCAAGACCATCTGTCCCTCCTTGGATGGCCTGACGAACCATGCGAATATCAACACAGCGAGCGACTGCAATCAATCCAAGCGACATGAGCCAAAATGACCAACCATAGGCTTCGAGCGCGAACCACCCCTTGAAAATGCCGTATTGAATGACGGCCATCCAGTTGTCCAGACCGCGAGAAAAGGCAAAGTACTCTGTCCACTCCAGTTTTGGCATGGTGAAAACGGCCGGGTTGTCGCTAATAGGGGAGCCGAACAACAAGAAATTGTGGATATATGGTGCGCCGCCGATCATCAATCCGACAATTAACATCGTCGTGGACGCGACGAGAATGGAGCGCAAATTTGTATACCCGTAACGAAGGCTAATCGCGGCGACGCCAAGCGGAACAAACAATACTGCCTGTGCGTGCGTCCATAGAGCCAAGCCGAGTGCCAACCCGGCAATCGCGCCACTGATTCGCGGCGGGGCATCAACGCCCACAATAACTACCATCAACAATGCAAAGCCGAGCACGGGCAAAGCATCAATTGCAGCAGAGTCAGCGCCTAAAAAAAATAGCGGGGTAGAAATAAAAATCAATGCCGCCAAAAATCCGCACAATCGATTAATGACGTTCCCTGACGCGAAAATAAGCCATGTAGAGGCTATCGCGAACCATGGTGCAATAAGGCGCATCAAGCCTGGCTCGTTCGCATGCCCTTGGATAGCTTCAGCAACATAGATCAACGCCACGTAGAGTGGTGGATGTGTCCAAGGGGCATAGAAACCAGATGCTATTTGCTCTGGATGGATCGCCGGATAACTGGCAAGACTTTTCGTTTCAAATAGCAACCGACCAACGGTCGCGTACTCCAAAGCATCGTTCTGATTCAGTGGCAAAAATAGAGTGTTCACCAACAATGCCAAGACCCAACATGCCAGTAAAGTGCCTAGGATTCTTTCCCCGAAAGTTATCGGGGCTCGCGTTGCAGCTGAGTGGTCCGCGGGAAGACGAAAAAAATATGCGAATACGCCAATTCCAAGCGTCCAAACGACCAAGGCGCAAAGATGAAAGGCATGGGAAAAACCGGGAAGAAATTGAAGGACAGCGACGGCTCCCAATCCCAGTACAAATGGCCCAAGCGCGAATCCGACTGCACGATGAACACCTGCGTTTAGGGAGGAATTTGACCAAGGAATGCAACGGGATAGGACTGCTCCAGTAAATGTTGATGCAAGTACAAATGCAATAAATTGAAGTAACGGCGCTACTGACTCAATAATCATGCGATGTAATCCTTGATATCGCCGATTCTCCTTGCCGGAACGCCGGCATGAATCTCACCGGGACCGATACTTTTTGTAACGACCGCTCCAGCCGCTACGATAGCCTTCTCACCAACGACAACGCCCGGCATGATTATGGCGCCAGCACCAATCCAGCAATCATCCTCTAACTTTATGGCCTGACATTTTGACAGGCGCTCGATTCTCGCCAGCCACGAATTGTTCGGATCAGAAGAGGCTATAAGAGTGACGTTTGGCGCCACTGCGACGCGACTTCCAATTGTCACCAAATTTTTATAATCATCCACCACAGTAAGACCCATATTGACAAACGTCCTATCGCCGATGGGCAACCCCGACCTTCGATAGAGAAAATGGCGCAATTTCGGAATAAAGCAGCGAGCAGCCATCGCTCTAATGGCCGCAACCAAGACTCTCCTATATATACTCATAACAACATTTTCATTATCTTTGAAGAAACCCAAACATAGAGGGGTCTCGGTAAAGAGCACACTAAAGTCAACATGTGTTTTTTGAGTCGTCCCTCTCGCGAAATTCTTAGGCCTTGACCTTTCCGGGAATAAAACATGTCGGTTTCATTCGCCCCCCATTTTGCCTTGTAAGCAAGCAAATCCTCATTTCCCTTCGGAGAAACTCCAAAATCAACATAATGCAGACCCGCTCTGTGTGCCTCGACAATGGCGGTCCACATAGCGACTTGATTGGCACCCAAGGATGAAATTTCCCTTATGTTGTGCGATGCTCCGTAGGCATAGGTAGCCACATTCCCAAAATGAAAAAAAATGATGCCCGCCAGTGGAATGCCATCTTTGTATGAAAGATATAGCTTGACCCATCCCGTGGCTTTGAAAGTCTCATAGAGAATCTCGAAGAATTTTGGAGGGTACATTAGCGAATGCTGTCGGATGCGGGTATCCGTCTGCATATCTCTGAAAATCTTGAATGCACCAGGATTCCTGCTCTCGTCGACAACTACCACTCCCTCCTTTTGCGCCTTGATAATCTTTCGCTGAATGCTATTTTTGTTGAGTCTTGAAAATAGGGCAGTTTCATCAGGAAACGGCCGCATATCGAGAACAGAGCTACGGTAATCGCAGTATTTCTCGACTTCCGAAATTTCTACAGCATCGTGAATTTCAATATTGCTCAACGACTTCAGTGGCACGATTTCCGGCTTCGGGACATGAGAGATCGCATCCATGAAACCAACATGGTGCGACAATGGCAAACAAATGTGCTTTCTCCTTCCCAGCTGCAGCTTGGTAACAAATGGAAGGTACCGGGGATTGCCTTCGTGCAGATCCACTGCGAAGTGGATTCGCCATCCCAAGGCCCTTTCTACAAAATCAAACCACTCCGTGGTGTGGTAAATACTACCTTCGTGCATTGGCGATGACCCTTTTCACTGCATTGACAGCACCATCCTTCAATGCCTGCCCCGCCCATCCTGCAAGGGAGCTATCCCAACGTTCTGGATGAGCGGAAATTGCCAGCTTCTCGATCGGATTTCCCATGATAAATGCACACAATTCACGGGAATCATGTATTGCAAACTCTGGAGTTAGTATGCCTACAGGACGATCGCGTAGATTGGTTGAGGTTGCCCCCCAACTTCTGCCAGTGTCTGTAAAGTAATAAACGTTCTGGTAGTTCACAGACAAAAATGCTTCACCGATCAGCTGATACTCTTCAATAGCAGCACTTCCCCAAATCTCGAGATTGTTATGACGAGAAAGCGGGCTTCCATGCATTGCGGCAGTTTGGATTGGAACTATTTCCCGTAGCATAGCCAGATGCTTCTTGAATGAAGCCAGCGCCGCCTGCATGTTCCCCCGCACAAGCGCCAAATCTTCATAGTGATAGCCAACTTCATGCCCCAATTGGGATACTTCACGCATGATTTTGGTATCAAATGCGCTGCCTACTACGCGAAAGTAGTAGGTCGTTTGTATCCCGGCCCGGGCCTCCGCTTCTGCCATGCGAAGCGCGTTTAGCGGCCTCCTATCAACGTCATGGCGAATGAGGGCTCCGTTGGAAGGATTCGCTGTGAGCCATCGCTGGATACCAAAAATCGGCAACCCCTTATCTTGCAATGCTCGTATCACACGCATATACGCCGCAAGGGTGAAATCCCTCATGAGTGCAGCCCCAAGGTATCCAACGCGTTAATCGCCTTGATGGTGGCGTTGAAGTCGAGGCCAATTGTGCTGAGGTACCAACGCAGCGATTCGACTCGTGGATAGTTTTCCTTCAGAACGAATTCGAGCGCCTCATCCCGCTTCATCATGCCCTCCCGAATTTGATTGCTCCGGAAAGTATCAAATTCAGTGAATCCCCGCGCAGTCATATAAATATAATTATAAAAAGGGGCGGTGCCATCTCCAATTCGCCACGTACTTGGAGTGTCCGCGGCCAATTCGAAATTGTAAGTATTAATAAGCGTTTCATTGACCTCATTCTCGTCCCAGACCAGATGATTAAACAGCAAGAACAGATCCTCTCGTGGTTCTAGGTAATATGAGGAAAATGCGTTCGCAGTGTCCAGCAACGATGAATTGATGTAACTAGGATTCGCCAGGAATCGGATCCCATAATAGCCAGCAAGGCGAATTTTTCGATCCAGAGAAAGGAAATCAAGGCGGTCCTTTCCAAAATCAGGCTTAACCCCACAAAAACCCGATTTAAAATCCGTATTTTCAAGCGGGTTGCCAGACCATAGATTCAGACGAATACCGGTCTGGCGTTTGAGCTGATTAACGATCTTGAAGAACTGTTTGTCTCCGGCCATGAAGAGTGGCACCATGCCCAAATCAGGCTGCCTTAACCATGCCGAAACATTTTTGCGGATATTTTCGCGTTTTGTTTTTATGTCTGCCGACACGAGAATGTTCTGCACTCCAAGCTGACCGCAAATTCGCGCAATATTTCGACGGGCCAGATCCGTAACCATGCCCCAGTCGTATGTGAACGTTATCGGATTGAGGCCGAACTCACGCTGTATCAAATGCAGCCCGTAGCAACTATCCCGCCCACCACTGAATGGCACAAGCACATCCGGTGTACCACCTTTCGCCTTATATTTTTGGATCGATTCAATGAACTGCCGCTTGACTGCGGTTGGATCAACCCCTTTATATTTGGTTTTATAGCTACGGCAATAATTACATACGCCTTTTTGGTCGAACTCAATGAAAGGGAATGTTTCGGGTAACACGCAACAAGTGCAACGGCGAATCGACCGAATCGCGGCTTCGTCATAGCGCAGCAATGACTCATCTGCATCCGACACGGCCACCACTACTGCAGCGTTGCCTGTGACGGCACTGTCTTGATGATGAGTTGCGAGTTCAGATTGCTCGCAAATTGACGTTCGTGGCACATGCGTGCCACCCAGATCAAATCGCTGTACTTTCCCACCTGTCAGGTCGAATACCATTCCATTTCCCGCCCCAAGCCATGCGATTGTGTATGGCTCACTTGAAACGACGCATCTCTGCATCGCTTGCTCGAGAATGTAACGCTCGGAGGCAAAGACAATTAGGCTCCGGGACTCATCGTGAAAAAAGTAAAGATCACCAGTATTTGTAGCAAGCACCACCTGCGAAAATGCGTCATGCACCCACGCGATGGATGCAGCCCCCTTTAACTTGCGATATGCGATGCAAGTTGCCTGAACTGCATCCCCCCCCTGCGACAACGCATCGTTGACGATCGCCGCGATCACTTCGGTATCAACTTCAGCACTCTGAAGTAAATGCGGATTGCCCCGCCAGAGATCGTCCACGTTCACCACAATGCCGTTGTGAATCATAGTCACGCCGCCGGATCGAACAGGCTGATTGTTCTCGTATCTTTCAGCCGCACCATTCGTCACCAGACGTGAATGCGCCAGCATTGCCACCGGAGTCTCAACATGCTGCTGCCCGGCCGGGAACGCCTCGGACAGGACAGCACGAATAACAGTCTGATATTGAGAAGTCTTTATCAGGTCCGTCGCGGGAACATCTCCCTTGAGGGTCCATGCATGTCTGCGCTGGGGCAGGTACGCATGTATTCCCGCCGACTCCTTGCCACGGCTTTCGGACAGCTCATATAGCTGCCCAAGAATTGCCTGAAGCGCGTCGCCGCCAATCGCGGCACCTTTTCCCGCCAGCACACCAAAAATTCCGCACATATGTCCTACTCCTCGAGCAACTTGCTGATTGTCACAAGTTCTAATATCTGAATACGTTTCGCAGCAGCTGCCAACCGATAACCCGGTTTGCAAAGAATACGAGCGTGGCGATTCCCGTCACGTAACTCACAGCCGTCCCGATCGCAGCCCCCTCGATACCCAGCACCGGCAACAGAATCGCAGCAATCAATATGTTCGCACCGACGGTGCACAACTGTTGCGTAGTCTGGTAGCCCGGATGGCCCGACACCATCATCAAGTTGTCGAAAGGGACCAGGTGCGAGACTAATACCAATCCCGCAAGCAAAATCACCAATGATGGCAAGCCTTCGAGCATGCCCTTTTCCGGCATCACCCAGGCGGTGACTGCGTAGTACGCCAAAACAAGGCCCAGAGCCAGGAATAACGCGACTGGCAAGACAATTTTTTGCGCCAGGACACGTAAATGCCTCGCCTGATCCCATTGCTTGTCGCGTATGGCACTGACGAGCATCGGGTTGAAATTGATGCGGACTATCGCAAGTACCTGATAGAGGCCATCAACCAGCATGGCGGCAAAACTGTAAATGCCGACCGCCCGATCCGTCAGGAAGAAACCGATCATCAAAACATCGATTCGGGAATTGATTTCGGAGAACATGCCGGCCATCAGGCCTCTTGCACCGAAACTGAAATGTCTGCGCATCCATTCAACGGTAACTCGAGGACGTCGAATCAACCTTCTGGAAATCAGATAGCCGATTGCCAAGACTGCGGTTATGACTTCAGCAATCAGAAAACAGAATGCAGCATCTTCTATCGGGCGTGCGGAGGCTGCAATGATTGCGACCAGCAGCATGACGACGAAATAGCGCACTCCTTGCAGGACGGAATAGGCCTTCATACGTCGAAGGCCATTCAGGTACGCGAGCAGCACTTTATTCAACGGAAAGAGTGCAAGCCCCCAAGCCGCATTGCTGACTGCACGCGCAGTCACTTCGCTGCCAAACGCGCGTGCAAACAACGGCTCGGCCGAGTGGACAATCAGCGCAGCAAGCACTCCAAGCAAGAGCGCGGCCAGACTCGCGGTACAAAGAAGCGTTCCGCGCTCTTGCTCTGACGCTTCGTGATATGCGGAGTAACGCAATACAGAGTAGTGCAATCCAAACACCGCAAATTGCGATGCAACGATATAAACCGCATAGCTGAGGTTGAACACTCCCAGCGCAGCGGCGTCCCGCAATGCGGTAATCGCGATATTTATCACGATTCCACTCACCGCCAGGACAAAGAAACTTCCCAGACTGTAGGCAATGTCTTGCGATAATTTTTGGTGCCGCAGACTTTGTACCGCCCGCGAGATCATCGCCCCGATCATTGACTATGCGGCTTGTTCAGGATGCGTTTTACGTCGCGACTTCGCAATGGTGGGTTAAGGTGCTTGTTTTCCTCGTAATCGAACCACATCGCAAAAAACAGGGAATTAAAGCCCAGCGAAAACGAGAACAGCCAGCTGAGGAACGTGATCTCTGGAACCGCTCCTTGAGCAATCCACAAGGCGATCAAGCGTATGAACAGCAGCGCGCTGAGCCCCACGCCAAAGAATCCGAAGGCGTAGAAGAAGACGAGCGGGTGAAAATTCCGGATGATGTACTTTTCTTTGAGTCGCCAGAAAAAAAGCCGCACCAGCAGGGAGCCGATGGTGAAAACCACCTTGCGCACCTTGATGCCCGATTTTTCTCCGACGTTGTAGACTGGCTCGATAGGCACATCGACCACCCTCATACCCGCCACGTTCAGCTTCACGAGCAAGTCGTTGGGCTGTCCATAACGCTTGTACATGGCATCCCAGTCGATTGCCTGTAGTGCTTCGGCGTTGATGGCGGTATAGCCGGTTTGCGAATCCGCGACATGCCAATAGCCGGACACAATCTTGGTGAAAAGAGACAGGGCTGAATTCCCGAAGAAGCGAATCTTGGGGATTTTCTTGAAGGCCTCGCCGGTCACCAGACGGTTTCCCTTGGTGTAGTCAGCTTCATCATCGACAACGGGATCCAGTATCGCCGGAAGATCGTCCGGGTCCATCTGGCCGTCGCCTGCCATGACAACAGCAACGTCGTAGGCATTGTCCCTGGACCACTTGTAGCCCGTTGCAATCGCCCCGCCAACGCCCTGATTGACCGCATGCTCCAGCAACGTGACCCTGCCGGCCAGATAGCCTGGATGATTGCGGATGACCTCCGACGTCCGGTCTTTGCTGCAATCGTTGACGATGACAATCATGTCTACCAAATCAGGCATCGTTTCGATGACGCGTCCGATCTGCGTTTCTTCGTTGTACGCCGGGACGACAACGCTTATTTTTTTACCGCGATACATGTAACAGACCCTTAAAACTTGAATTCGGCCATGACCAAAACGATTCTCCGCTGGTCATCTGCGGAGAGATCCGGACTCATCGGCAGGCTGATCACCTTTTTCGCCGCGGCTTCGCTCAATGGCGTGGAACCGGGGACGCACACCTGCTGATAGGCTGGCTGCCGGTTGAGCGTGACCGGGTAGTGAACCGCCGTCGGAATCCCGCAGGATTGCAGATGCTCTTGAAATGCATCCCGCTGTTCGGTAAAGACCGTGTACTGCGCCCATACGCAACTCCTGTCCTCCCTTGTCGACAAGAGTTCAACCGGTATTTGTGCATCCTTGATCAGGTCTGCGTAAACTTTTCCCAATTCAACGCGACGTTCGATTTCCCAGTCAAAGCGCTCCAGCTTTGCCAGCACCACCGCACATTGCAAGGTATCCATCCGGCCGCCGACACCAATACGAGTGTGGAAATAACGCCGCTCCTGGCCATGCACACGGATTTCACGCATTGCCCGCGCCAACACATCATCATTCGTAAAAATGGCACCTCCGTCGCCATAGCACCCGAGTGGCTTGCTCGGGAAGAAGCTTGTGCAACCAATGGTCGACACGTTGCAGCTGCGCCGCCCTTTGTACGCGGCACCGAAGCTCTGGGCCGCATCTTCAATAACAGGAATGTTGCCGTGGCGTGCGGCAATGGCGTTGATTTCGTCCATGTCGGCGACCTGGCCGTACAGCGAGACCGGCATGATGGCCTTGGTCCGGGGCGTAATCGCCGCCTCTATCAAGGCAGGATCGATGTTGCACGTATCCGGCTGTATATCGACAAATACCGGCGTTGCGCCAAGAAGCACAATGACTTCTGCCGTCGCAACGAAGGTGAACGGCGTCGTGATGACCTCATCGCCAGGTTTGATACCCAGTGCCATCAGTGAAATGAGCAGCGCCTCGGTACCGGAGGCAACGGTGATGCAATGCTTCGCACCGGTGTACGCCTCCAGTTTCTCTTCCAACTCGCGCACTTCCGGCCCCATGATGTACTGGCCGTGGTCGAGTACGCGCTGGATGCGCGTGTCGATGGATTGTTTCAACGCGGCATACTGTGCCTTGAGGTCGATGAAATTGATCTTGTTTGTCATAAAGGCACACAGGTTGATTCGTTGATTCGGTAGCTTGCGCCGCAATTGCAACGCACGTCGCCCTTGTCCTTGATCTGAACACCACACTTGCACATCCAGCCTTGCCGGCGCGCGGGCACCCCCATCATCAGGGCGTAGGCAGGTACATCACGGTTCACAACGGCGCCGGCGCCGACAAATGCATGTTCTCCAATCGTGACACCGCAGACGATTGTGCAATTTGCGCCGAGAGTCGCGCCCCGCCGCACCACTGTCTGGCGATACTCGTTCTTGCGAGTGATGGCCGAACGCGGGTTGTAAACGTTGGTAAACACCATGCTCGGACCGCAAAACACGTCGTCTTCGAGACGCACGGCGTCATACACCGAGACGTTGTTCTGAATCTTGACGTTGTCGCCAATGACCACGTCGTTGCCGACGAAAACGTTCTGCCCGAGCGAGCAGCCTTTGCCAATACGTGCGCCGCCACATACATGCGCCCAATGCCATACGCGGGTATCGTCTCCGATTTGCGCACCGTCATCGACAATTGCGGTGGAGTGAATCACAGCGCTCATATCAATAATCCAAAGGCAGGGCGACACGCTTGCCGTCACGCGCCGACAAATATGTCGCAATAAGCACTTCGAGAGACTTCAAGCCCTCGCGCCCATCCGTTTCCGGCTCCGCTTCACCGCGCAGCACCTTGATGACGTTGTCGTAATACAGCGGGTGGCCAAAGCCGTAAACGGAAGTCGTTTGATAGCTGGCATCCTTGATCTTTTCGTCGTCCGGATCCGGCTCGGCAAATTCCCAATGCTGCACATCATTCACCGCCACGCCGCCGATGCGAACGGTCCCCTTTTCGCCGAGGATCGTGATGCTGCCTTCCAGGTTCTTCGGATACGCAAGCATGGTCACGTTCATCGAACCGAGTGCGCCATTACGCCAACGCAGGCTGATTACGCCGGTATCTTCCACTTCAATGTCGCGCTCGAGCGTAGCCGTATATGCCTGCAGGCTTTCGACCGGGCCGATCAGCCAGTCAACCAGATCCACGTAATGGCTGGCCTGATTCATGAACGCACCGCCGTCGTATTCCCACGTACCGCGCCACTTGGCGCTGTCGTAGTACTCCTGCGGACGCGTCCAGAAGACATTCAGGTTGACCATGTAGATGCGGCCGAAACGCTTCTTCTCTACGGCTCTCTTCAACAGTTGAAGTGTTGCATTCCGGCGATTCTGTTTCACCACGAACAAGCGCACGCCAGCCGCGTCGCATGCGGCGACCATGCGCTTGCCGTCTTCCCAGCGCGTTGCCATCGGCTTTTCCGTGATGACATGACGACCTCGTTCAGCAATCTGTATGGCCTGTTCCGGGTGCAATCCGGAAGGCGTCGTCAGGATGAACGCATCGGCCTCACACTTTTCGAGCATTTCGCTCAGACTATTGTATGGAGTAGCGCCAGTGCTGGCTGCGGCTTCGGCCAACGCTTTCGGATCGATGTCGCATATACCGACCAGTTCCGAACGGCTATCGTGCTGCCGAATCGCGGCGAAATGGTTCTTCGCAATACGTCCGCAGCCAACCAAGGCGAATCGTATTTTGCGGTCTGTCACAGGAGGAGGATATTGACGCATGAATGAATCTTTCCGTATTTAAGCTTTGACGACGTTTGGCAGGTGATTGAGATATACGCCGCGCGTATCAACGATCAACTTCGCGTGCCGCTGAATCAACTCGTAATCGAATGCCTTGTGGTTTGTCGCCAAGAGCACAACGTCATACGACGCAAGCGATTCAGCAGTGAGCGGTACGCTCTTGAGATCAAAATGATGCTCGCGCATCTTCGGGAATACGGGAACGTGCGGATCGGAATAGGCGATCTCGGCACCCTTGTCACGAAGAATTTCCATCAATTCGACCGATGGCGACTCGCGCATGTCATCAACGTCCTTTTTATAGGCAATGCCCAGCACCAGGACCTTGCTGCCCTTGATGGAACGCGCACGCTCGTTCAACGCATCGGCAACCTTGCTGATGACCCAATGCGGCATGTCGCTATTGATCTCGCCGGCCAGTTCGATGAAGCGTGTATGCAAGCCGTACTCGCGCGCTTTCCATGTGAGGTAGAACGGGTCAATGGGAATGCAGTGGCCGCCCAATCCCGGACCGGGATAATACGGCGTGAAGCCGAATGGTTTGGTGGCCGCTGCGCGAATGACTTCATGAATATCGATATCCATTCTGTCGGCAATAATCTTCATCTCATTGACCAGGCCGATATTGACGGCGCGGTGAATGTTCTCGAGCAGCTTGGTCAATTCGGCTGCGCGCGTCGAACTTACCGGAACGACCTTGTCGATTGCCGGGCTGTAGAGCGCAATGCCCGCCTCCTGGCAGGCTGAGGTGGTGCCGCCGCACACTTTCGGAATGGTGCGCGTTTCGAAGTTCGGATTGCCCGGATCCTCGCGCTCCGGCGAGAACACGAGAAACACATCCTCGCCAACCCTGAATCCGCGGGACTCCAGGCGCGGCTTGAGTTCCTCATCGGTGGTGCCTGGATATGTGGTGCTTTCCAGCGACATGATTTGTCCGGCACGCATATGCGGCACCAACGCATCGGTTGTGTTGAGCACAAAGCTCAGATCCGGCTCGCGATAGGCATTCAAAGGCGTGGGGACGCAGATAATCAGCGCGTCGGCCTCGGCGGCGCGCGCAAAATCGGTGGTAGCTTCAAAACCTTTCGACTTGGCAGCCGCAATAGAGTCAGCCGAAATATGCTCGATGTAACTTTGACCGGCATTCAGGCGGCTGACCTTATCCGAATCGATGTCAATTCCAAGCACCCGGAATCCGACATCGACATACCGCAGCATCAACGGCAGGCCGACATACCCCAAGCCGACAATGCCGATGACCGCGTTTTTTTGATTGAGCTTGGATATAAGCCGTGTGAGATGGCCAGCTTGAAGTTCATTCATTTTTGTAATGAAAATGCGCGAAAGAAAGGCATTTATTTTACATTGCTTGCTATTGGTCACCATGAATTTGAGAGGGATTTATTTGGTTTTGAAAGAAACCCCCTCGAGAATGTTGGATTTGCTGCGCTTTCAATGCAATGTTATTTTTAAATTTGCAATCCCGATTGCCAGAGTCAGAACAAGGTCAGGATGATTCCCGTCATGATCAGACCAACGCCGATCCAGAAGTAATGAGGGATGTCCTCGCCGAAGAATATCCTTCCTCCTGCGGGCACGAGCACGTATGCACCGGCCGCGAACGGGACCAGCTGCGACAGTTGCAGGGTTCGGAGCACCAGCATCGCCACGAAGATGGAAAACAGCATCAATGCTGCTCCTGTTCCGAGCGTCCATAAAGCGCGTGGCGCGGGAAGTCTGTGCGAGGCGGCCTTCAGGCACAATTGCGACGCACTGCTGCCAAGCACGGCGATCACGCAAAGGGAGAATTCCAGAAATGTCATGCGGCTCGTTTTACGGAATAAGTGGTGAAGAATATCCCGGCGAGAATGCATAACATGCCACCGACGTACCCGACACTGAGCGAATCGCGGAAAACTAGGGCGCTCGCGATGGGTGTCAGCAAGTACACCAGCGCCGTCCAGGGATAGGCCACGGAGAGCGGCAATCGCTTCAGCGCCAGCATCCAGAAGACAAGGGAAAACGCATTTGCCAGCAGCGCCATCCAGACCCACGGATTCAGCATCCACTTGCCGATCTGACCTGTCAGGTGCAGCGAATGATTGGCCGCGCTCTTGAAGAGGATTTGCGCCAAGGTGGTTGACACCACCATACCTGCAACCATGACCCAGGCGAACGCGACCGAAATCTGCGCCCCTCTCTTGTCACCAGGATTCACATCACCACGCATCACGCTTTCGTCGCGAGGATGATGCATTGACCGCAAGCGATTTGGCGCAGGAGAGGTACTTTTTCCACCACGGGTTCGACGCTTTTGCACAGTCGCGCCATCCAATCCGGGCAGAACATTGGCACCAGGTTCAGATGATGCATGGTCTGGACACGGAATTTGGCAGCGCCCAGCCATGAGCTGATTGTTCCCGGCAAAAAGGATTGCTCTTCGTGCTCCACGTGGTAACGTGAGAAGCGCTCGAGCAGTTTCAGCACAGGATTGCAGCCATTCGGCTCCAGGATGATGATCGTGTCGGCCAACGATGCGGCGCACTGTATCGCCTTGGCAGGATCGGGCAAATGATGGAGCACACCGCGCAGCACGACGCAATCGAACCGGCCATCTTCCAACAGCGTCTCGGGCTCGTAAATATTGCCGACCTTGAATCGGACCTGGCTGTCGAGACCCGCTTCAGCTGCCTTCCTGTTCGCCGACTCGACCGCGACTTTGGCCGGATCAATCCCCAGTATTTCGCGCACGCCCAATGCCGGGAATTCCATCGTATAGGTGCCGTCGCCGCAACCGAGATCAAGGACACGTTTGGATGCGAAGGGGTAAACAGCGGCAATGCTTTCACTAATGCGATCATTCGCGTAACGCGAAGACAGCTTCTCCGCCGTATACGCATAAGACCCGGTACGGCGCACATCTTCGTCAAAACGGCTGACATTGCTCTTGACGGTCTTTAACGGTGCATTCATGCAGACTCCATGGATGGTTTTGTTCCTACGGCCAGAATGTTTCCAACCCTTAGGGGGATTTTCAAATCGGCGAGAGCGGATCTTTCAAGAAGACGTCCCATCGCGGCTTTCATCGTGCCCGGCAACGGCGTCAAGCGCAGCCAATAGCGCATCGGGTATGAGTTGCTGATGGGGCATACATCAACCGCCTCGAAACCGGCTCCCTTCAATAGGGCGATCACCGACTTCGGATTGTATAGCTGCAGATGCTCGACATCGATGATGGGGGAACGCAGCCCCAGACTCCGGTTCAACACGCCTTGCCAATTGTGGACGACAACGGCAATCATGCCGCCCGGCTCCAGCAGCTCGAACGCGGTTTTCACGAATACGCCCGGGTCGGCCAGATGCTCCAGCGTCATGAAAGAGCAAATCAGCGAAGGTGTGACATCCTTCAACATTTCTGGGGAAAACATGCCTTCGCGCAACAGTCCGCGCACATCGTCCGACGCCGCATCGATTGCAGCTCTGGATGGCTCGATGCCCACCACTTGCGCAAAACCGAGCTGGCGCAGCCAGCCAAGCAACGCGCCGTTCCCGGCCCCGACATCGACGGCGGCAGTGCGGCTGCGCAAATGTTCCACATATGGCTCCAATGCCTTTGCATAGCTTGCCGCCGCGCATTTCGCCTCCTCTGCCGAATCGTAGGCGGCATCAGCATAAGCGCTGGTGAGAAAAGAGGTGTCCGGTGGCGATGGCGCATATACCAGATCGCACTGTGCGCATCGCACAAGTCGCAGACACATGAATTCCGGTTGCTTGCGCGATGCATACGTGAAGTCGTTCATCTTGCCGGGATCCAGCCGTTCGTCCGCAAATTTCGAACTCGCGGTCGCACCGCAGGCCGGACACGCTCTTTCGAGATGATGCTGATTAAACAAGCGCGCCTCCGCTGCCCTTCGATTGAATTTCGGCGGATTTCACCTGACCATGCAAAATGATGTTCTTTCTGATGAAAGCAGGTCTTGCCTTGGTTTCCTCCAGAATCTTTCCAATGTATTCGCCGAGCAACCCCAGGCCGAGAACGGTGATGGAACCGAAGAACATGACCAGCAGCGAGAGAAAAGTGATGCCCTTCGGCACGGATTCAGGCGATGCAAAACGAATAACGATGCTCATGATCGCCAATAGCGAAGTTCCGGCAAAGGCCAGTCCGCCAAACGCGGTCAGCAAGTGCAGGGGCATGCGCGAGAAGGAGAATATGGCTTTCTTCGCCCAGCCAATGTTTTTCAACCAGTTGTTCGTGCTGACACCGAACATGCGCTCCGGGCGAACGTAATCAACACCGACCTGATTGAAGCCGACATAGGCACGCAGCCCGCGGAGAAACGCGTCGCGCTCCTGGCATTGCAGTATCCAATGCACCACCGAGCGGTCCAGCAGGGAAAAATCGCCTGCATCTCTCGGGATGGACACTTCGCTCATTGCCGCAAATATGCGATAAAACGCGCGGTAGCATGCCTCGAGCCATACCGGCATTTCGCGCTTGACGCGCCGTCCGTACACCACATCCGCACCCGAGCGCCATTGCTGGAAAAATTCCTCGATCAATTCCGGCGGGTCCTGCAAATCCCCATCCAGCAGGACACACGCCTCCTTGCTCGACAACTCCATGCCGCTGCGGAACGCTGCCTGCGAGCCGAAATTGCGGGAGTGGGAAATGCCGATGACATGCGGATTCGTGGCGGAGATGTCTCGTATGACTTCCGCGGAATTGTCAGGCGAGTTGTCGTTCACAAAAATGATTTCATAGTCCACACCGAGTCTGGTGAACACCGCCACCAATCTCTCGTGCATGATGGGAATCGCCTCCGCATCCTTGTAACAGGCGACGATGGCGGAGATCGAATTCTTGTCCTTGCGCGCCTGCCCCTTCTTGGTCAGACTCGCAAAATCTGCGTGCCGCAGATAATCCCCCCACCAATCGCGGGACTTGATCAACCCCTCTTCCAGCGAGGTGCGGGCTTGCCAGCCCAGCAGGCGAGCCGCTTTTTCCGGTTGCGCGTACCACGCGTCGACATCCCAGGGACGCCCGACGCCAGGGTCGAATTGAAGCGGTGCATCAACATGAAATATGCGTTGCGCCAATTCCGCAAATGACTGCAGTGTCGTCTGGACGCCGCTGCCGATATTGAACGACTCGCCGGCGATTTCCGGCCGCATTCTCGACGCCGCATCGATAAAGGCTTCAACGACATCGTCGGAATAAACAAAATCGCGTGAAACCTCGGGCCGCACAAATGGCGGAAGCTGTCCGCGAATCGCATGTTCGCAAACCACCGGCACCAGCCGCGAGGTGTCCTCGTAAGGCCCGTAGACCGAATACAGACGGAGATTCACCACCGGCAGGCCGCGTACTTTCCCGTAATAGGAAATCGCATGGCTCGCGGCCGCCTTGCTGACCGCGTAGTGGCTATTCGGAACAAGCGGCGCATCCTCGCCGGGGGCTGAGGCATTCATGCCATATTCGGATGAGCTTCCTGCATGCACATACGCGTGCAAGTCTAGCCCCGATACAAACTCCAGCAAGTGGATGAAACTCAGGTAATTGGTCGAATGAATGCGCTCGAAGTCCTGTTCAAAGGAATACGCACCAAACGACGAGCAATCAAAAATCGTTTTCGGAGCAAGCCTGTTCAGCACGCTGCGCACGCTGCTCCGGTCCTGAAGGTTGAGGAAGGCGAGATTCGCCGCCGGGATATCCTGCAGCCGCCAGGAATCCCCGGAGAATATCGTTCCTACCACATCATCACGTTCGCGTATCAAGGCGCGAAGCAGATTGGCTCCTACAAATCCGCTGGCTCCGATCACCAGAATGGGGCCGGACAGGGCGCGTATTTTTGCGGCAAGCATAATCAGCCAATCACCTTGTCGTTGATCAGAGCAAGAATGGCTTGCTCATCCAAACCGCTCAACGAGCGGTGGAACGCCTGCGACCCAAAGCGTTCTCTGGGATATCCAATGGCATGATGATGCACAAATCGGCGCATCGATTTTCCCCGCAGCGCGAGCGCATGCGCCAACTGCATGCCGAGCCCGCCCGCGGCAAGATGCTCTTCGATGACGATGACGGGCAAGTCTTCGTCAATCGCCGACAGCACCTCGTCCGGAATGGAGGGAAGCGGCAGCTCCGTCACGGCCCATACAGCAGGCCGCACAGAAGGATCTAGCTGGCCGAGCGCACGCCAAGCCACGCCGGCCAAGGGCCCCAAGGCGGCGAGAATGCCGTTTTGCCCCGGCAGGACGAGCCGCCATGGCGCATATGCATCAAGGGCGGCGCCTTGCGGACGGCAGTCATAGCCGAGACGCAGATAGGTCGGACCTTCGAACGAGGCCAGCATGGCGGGGATATCGTCATCGAAGGCCGGTGCCAGCACGCGAACACCGAGCGCGGTCATGGCGGCGCAATCCTCCAGTGCATGATGGGTCGGCCCCATATAACCATAGGCATAGCCTCCGCCGTTACCGACCAGACAAACCGGCAATCGCCCCAAGCATATGTCATTGCGTATCTGCTCGAATGGCCGCGCGTAGCAAAAAGGCGCGATGCTATAGGCAAATACCTTGAAGCCCTCGCGCGCCAAGCCCGCAGCGACACCGATCATGTTTTGTTCGGCAACTCCGGCATTGACAAAGCGCGGCCCGAGCGCGGCCCTGACGTTTTCAAGGGCCATGAAGCCCAGATCACCCGTAAGGAAAAAATGGTCTGGATCAGCACATCGTTCGATGACCGCAGAGGCAAAAGCATTTCTCATGATAATAATTCTGCGTTTATTTTGGCGCACGCCTCGGTATAAGCATCCTCGCTCAGAGGCAGATAATGCGACTCAAGCCGGTTTTCGTAATGCAGGCCGCGGCCTTTGACTGTGTCCAGAATCACGATCAGGGGCTTGTCTTTTTCACCTGCGGAAACTGCCTCGAGAATGGAGGAGTGATCATGACCGTCTGCCATCTTCACCGTCGCTCCGAATGCGGCCAGGCGCGGCGCGAGATCGTTGCATGAGATCACCTCCAAGGTTGTCCCGAAACCTTGCAAGCCATTCTGATCAATGAGGATAGTCAGGTTATCGAGGCGTTGGTGTGCGGCAAAGATCAAGGCTTCCCAGCATGCTCCTTCCTGCCATTCACCATCCGAGCACAGACAATAAATCCGCCGCCCATCGCCCTTGTGGCGCGCAGCCATTGCGAGCCCGGCGGACAGCGAGGGGCCGTGCCCGAGACTCCCTGTCGAAAACATCAGGCCGGGTATGCCGGGACCGGATGGATGCCCGGGCAGCGTCGTGTTGTCCAGACAAAAACTATCCAGTGCCTCATCACGCAACTTGCCTTGGCTCCAAAGTGTTACATACAGCGCACCGGCCGCATGTCCTTTTGAGAGCACGAAACGATCGTCGGGCTGCATCACTGCATGGTGAAGGGTGATCAAGGCGTCAAGGCACGAAAGGTTGCCGCCCAGATGCCCCGCCTTGGCGCGGTAATGCATATCCAGAAGCCTCTTGCGCGCCTTCAGGGCAATCTGCCGCAGGTTGCCGGTGTTGTTCATGAAATTATCTGTTCCGTGTTCAATGTGCCGCCCGGCTTGTGCTTACGATGGCCGGACTCGCATTTGTTCGCATGCGATTCTGGCACGCTCAGGTGAATGCACCGGTTTCAACAGGTACTGCTTGAGGTCCGGTCTGGCAAGTACGGCAGGAACAGGCTCGGGCGAAACAAAACTTCCGACCGCCCTGTAATTCTGCGCAACATGAATCCCGTATCGCTCCATCAGCAAGGGCGACAATGCACGACTTCCTGCGGGCTCTATCAGAATCCATGCCTTGGCAATATCGTCACATGAGGCCCGATCAAGGGAAGCCTTGACAAATCCTTCACTTCCCTTGTACCCACCGACCAGCCACGGTTGCCCGATAGCCCGGCCGCCAAGCGCAAATACTGCGCCCGGCGCGTGGCCGGTCAAATCAATGACCGGTTCTCCACGCACGAACCCCGACTCTTGCGCAGTGTGCTTGAGTTGGCGGACATATTGCGCGGCGATTGGCGACAGCAACAATGGCGATTCCTGCACTCCCATCCGTACCAGTTCCTGACTCAGGCGCAGCGCTTGCGGCTGGCGATACGGATGCTCCATGCCTGCATTCACGAGCAGCAGCGTGATCAATTGCGCGCCAGCCGCGATCGAAAGCAGGATTCGCGCGGCCGCCTGCCGAGGAAGTGCCGGCGCCAGCCGCACCACCCCCGCCAATATCCAGAACAATCCCGCTCCTGCACTCGCGTACCAGTAATTGTTGTTGCTCCCGAACGCGTACACGTAGGGAAGCAGCAGAAAGCATAGTCCGAGGGAAAAGTTGCCTTGTGTCATTTTAACAAATGACTCCTTCGGCAATTTCACCAGCGAGATCAAGACCACGCCAAAAGGGACTGAAGCTATGAGCAACCCTTGGAACGAGGAGGGCGGGATGATGTCTGCCATATCTTCAAACATGCCAAAGACCATTCCGATACTGGCGAGGAACGACATCAATGCCATTGCCGCGCCGATCAGCCGGGCTTTTTCGTTGCGCAGCAACAGCAGGAAGGAAGGCAGGAAGACAATGACAATGCCGGTTTTCAGAAGAACTTTTTCGTTTTCGGTGAGAGCGAATTCCCCCAGCCGGAAAATCTGCGAAGCGGTGTGCCCCGCACCGACCATTTTGTACAGTTCGATGGCATTGGTTAAGCGGGCGATGAATCCATGCAGCGACCCATCGATGAGGGCTGCGGAACTGCACCACAGAACAACCGCAGTCGCCACGGATATCAGCAAGCGCCGGAAGTTGAGCTTGCGCGCCAACAGCAGGTAACACGGCACAACGACACCCAACATGGCTGCGGATGTCGGTTTGGCCATGAAGGTCAGCCAGCCAGCGACACCAATCAGCACATACCCGATCACACTGGCGCGAACGGATTCCCGACCCGTCAGCAGAATACCGATCGCCGCAACGAGCAGCGCTTGAAGCGCGAGACTGTTATAGCTGGGGGTGGGCAGCCAAGTGACGAGAGACAGCAGACTGCTCAGGGAAAGTGCCGCGGATATTGCCATCCCTTCCGCAAGGGAGAGCTGTCTTGCCGCTGTGCGGAAGAAAACGACGAGCAAGCCCCACGCAAGCGCACAGGTGATCAAGGCATTCGCTTGCCGGAGCAGCGCAATGTCGCCGCCAACCAGGCGATACAAAGGATGATAGACAAACCCGAACTGCGTTGCGGAGATATCGAACGACCACGGACTGGATATCCAGATGAGATAAAAGCTCTCGTCGGTGAAGTCGAACCCGTGGCGCATCCGCGCCAGGATCCAGACCAGCGCGGCAAACGACGCCACGACCGGAACCGCGAGGGCAATCCATCGCAAGCCGGATTGTCGCTGCTGTTCAATTACATTGGTGGATGCAATCGTGGCACTCACGTTATTCATGACATTTTTTCATTCACTGCACGCCGATATCGCGGCAAAACCGAATTGTGCCATCGAATAGCGCGTGGCCTCGCATTTTTCATGACAGACACGTGAACCACGATGCATGGAATGCACAGATTCAACGGGGCCCGCCAATAGCAAAATTCATTGCAGGGCGATGCTGCGCATGTTCAGGCGCAGCAGGGAATCCTCCCATCCGGGCAAATCGCAGAAGGTGCGCATGAAACGCTCACTGTTCAATCCGAATTGACGGGACGTCTGGCCGCTGCAGGATAGTCGCTCGATGCAATGGGAAGTAGGGTCGTTTCGCTTACCAGATTGGAATTTTCCAGAATTGCTTGAGCAAAGCCGTCCCGTTTTGCCGAGCAAAAAAATCTTCATGCGAAAACCTCCGCATCGGCCAGAGTCTTTGCAATCCGATCTTTCGCCGAAAGAATGGGAGCGGCGTCGAGCGGCCAGTCGACGGCAATGGCCGGATCGTCCCAGCGTATCGCACGCTCATGTTGCGGCGCATGGAAATCGGTCACCTTGTACAGGAATTCCGCCGTCCCGCTCTTGACCAGGAAGCCGTGCGCGAATCCTTCAGGAATCCACATCTGCAAGCGATTTTCGGCGGAAAGAACCGCGCCGGTCCAGCGTCCGAAATTGGGCGAGGATTTGCGCAGATCGACCGCGACGTCGAAGACTTCACCGAACACCACCCTGACCAGCTTCGCTTGCGGTTGACGTATCTGGTAATGCAGGCCATGGAGGGCGCCTCTCGTGGAACGGGTGTGGTTGTCTTCCACAAACCCCGGGCGCAATCCGGTGGCTGAAAAAAAACGCCGTTCGTTGAAACTCTCCCAACACTGGCCACGCCCATCGACATGAATCTCGGGTTCGATCAGCAGCACTTCGGGCAATGCCGTTTCAATAATCTTCATGACCGGAACACGTGTTCGGACACCACTCTCAACAGGTATTGTCCATACTCGTTTTTCTTCAATGGTTGCGCAAGTTTTTCAACCTGGACCGCATCGATATAGCCTTTTCGATACGCAATTTCCTCCGGGCAGGCAATCTTGAGTCCTTGGCGCTTTTCAATCGTCGCGATAAACGATCCCGCCTCGAGCAATGATTCATGCGTGCCGGTATCAAGCCATGCCATTCCCCGGCCCATCAACTCGACATGCAATTCCTCGCGACGCAGATAGTCGCGATTGATGTCTGTAATTTCAAGTTCGCCGCGTGTGGATGGCTTGACTTGTGCGGCAATGTCACATGCATTGGAGTCGTAGAAATACAGACCGGTGACAGCGTAATTGGATTTTGGAATGGCAGGCTTTTCTTCCAGCGACAGTACTTGACGCGTCTTGTCAAACTCGATCACGCCAAAACGCTGGGGGTCCTGAACATGATAGGCAAACACGGTCGCACCCTTGTCGTTTGCGGATGCGCGCACCAGAGTCTGTTCGAAGTTGCCGCCATAAAAAATGTTATCCCCGAGAATCAAGGCTGACGGCATGCCATTGATGAATTCACGGCCGATAAGGAATGCCTGCGCCAAGCCGTCCGGTGATGGCTGAACCGCATAGCGGAGATCGAGTCCCCACTGGCTGCCATCCCCAAGCAACTCCGCAAAGCGCGGCGTATCCTGCGGTGTGGAAATGATGAGGATCTCGCGTATCCCCGCCAGCATCAGCGTGGTGAGCGGGTAGTAGATCATCGGCTTGTCATATACCGGGAGCAATTGCTTAGATATGGACATCGTGACGGGATAGAGCCGGGTGCCGGAGCCGCCGGCCAGAATGATGCCTTTACGTGCGGCTGTCATGCTTTTCTTTCGTTGTGTTGACGGTTGCCATAATTCTTTTCAACCCATTTCAAGTATGCGCCCGACTGCACGTCGCGCACCCAGTCCTGATTGTCCAGATACCATCGGACCGTTTTTCGTATTCCGCTTTCGAACGTTTCCGCAGGCCTCCATCCCAGTTCCTGCTCGATCTTGCGCGCATCGATTGCATAGCGCCGATCATGGCCGGGGCGGTCTTGCACGAAGGTGATCTGGTTGCGATAGTTTGCGGCGTCGGCCCTGGGCGCGAGCGCATTCAAGATGTCGCACAGGGTTTGAACGACGTCGAGGTTGGTCTTTTCATTCCAGCCGCCGATATTATAGGTTTCGCCAGGGCGGCCATCGACGAGCACGCGACGGATCGCCGCGCAATGATCACTGACATACAGCCAGTCGCGCATGTTCTGGCCATCGCCGTAAATCGGCAGGGGCTTGCCGTCCAGGGCATTGGCAATGATCAACGGAATCAGCTTTTCGGGAAAGTGATACGGGCCATAATTGTTGGAACAATTGGTCGTCAGTACGGGCAATCCATAGGTGTGGTGATAGGCGCGCACCAAATGGTCCGATGCCGCCTTGGATGCGGAATACGGACTGTTCGGCGCATAGGGCGTGGTTTCGCGGAATGGCGCGTCATCCGGTCCAAGCGAGCCATACACTTCATCGGTCGACACATGCAGAAAACGAAATGCCGCACGGTCGGCATCGCGCAGGCCCGACCAGTAGGCACGCGCCGCCTCCAGCAGACTGAAGGTGCCGTTGACATTGGTTGCAATGAAATCGGCGGGGCCATGGATGGAGCGATCGACATGACTCTCCGCCGCGAAATGAACAATCGCGCGCGGCGCATGCGTGGCGAGAAGCGATGCCACATGCGCCGTGTCGCAAATATCCCCCTGCACAAACACATGGCGCAAGTCCTGCCCCAGCGCCGAAAGATTGTTCAGATTGCCGGCATAGGTCAGCTTGTCAAAGTTGATGACCGGTTCATCACTTTGCGAAAACCAGTCAAGAATGAAGTTCGAGCCGATGAATCCGGCACCACCCGTTACCAAAATCATGTCTGATCCTGTCCATCCTGTTTTTTTGAACAAGGCGCCGTCATCAAAAACAGCGCCCCGAGACAACCCGTATTGTCTCTGAAAACGCGCAATCTGCCTGCGAATGCGGACCTTCGTTCTGCCATCCCGCATCCAATCATGGTCCGACAGGCTCGGGTTGCTCAGGATGTCGCCGGCGATCGCAAGGCTTGCCGTGCTGTGCTTGCCTGAACGCGGCGATGCTTTGTTGCGGTTGACCATCGCAACGGACAAGGCAGCGACATTGCCATTTGCACTACCCCAATCCATGCTGCAGCATGCCCAGCATCTCCTGCGCCGACATCTTGCCTGCCACATCGCTGCCTTCCAGCAGACTGTCGGCCAGATCGCGCTTGTGCCTGTGCAGATCGACGATGCGCTCCTCGATGGTGTGCCGCGCGACCAGTCGGTAGATTGTGACCGGCCGCTGCTGGCCCATGCGGTGGGCGCGGTCGGAGGCCTGGTCTTCGACCGCCGGGTTCCACCATGGGTCCATGTGGATCACGTAGTCGGCGGCGGTGAGGTTCAAGCCGGTGCCGCCGGCTTTCAGGCTGATCAGGAACACGTCGCCGTCGCCGGACTGGAAGGCGTCGACGCGCTTCTTTCGCTCCCGCATGGTCGTGGCGCCATCGAGATACTGGTAGCGCAGCCCGCGTTGGTCGAGTTCGGCACGGATCAGGCTGAGGTGATCGACAAACTGACTGAACACCAGCGCCTTGTGGCGGTTCTCCAGCAGTTCGTCGAGCAATTCACCGAAGGCGGCCAGCTTGCTGCTGGCGATGCCGAGTTCCGGCGCGACCAGTTGCGGGTTGCAGCAGGCGCGGCGCAGCTTCATGATTTCGGCGAGGATTTGCAGCGACTTCTGTCCGGCCGGCGCGTCGTCTGCGGCCAGTTTCTCCAGTGCGCTGCGGCGCAGCGCCTCGTACAGCACGGCTTCGTCTTTCGAGAGATCGACTTCGCGCACGATCTCGGTACGCGAGGGCAGTTCGGCCAGCACCTGGGTCTTGGTGCGGCGCAGGATGAAGGGCTGGATCAGGCGGCGCAGTCGGGCGCGTGCGACAGCGTCCTGCTCGCGTTCGATGGGTGTGGCGAAACGCTGGTTGAACTGCTCCTGCGAGCCGAGCAGGCCGGGATTGATGAAACGGAACAGGTTCCACAATTCGCCCAGATGGTTTTCCAGCGGCGTGCCGGTGGCGGCCATGCGGAAGTCGGCCGAGAGTGCCATCACGGCCTGGCTGCGCTTGGTCAGCGCATTCTTGATCGCCTGCGCTTCGTCGAGCACGATGGTGCGCCAGTGCACGCCGGCAAACAGTTCGGCCTCCTGCTGCAACAGGCCGTAGCTGACGATGACGAGATCGAGCGGCTGCAATTCGGCCAGGGTGCGGTTGCGGTCGCCGCTGCCGAACAGGATGACGTTGAGCGTCGGCGCAAAGCGCGCGGCTTCGCTCTGCCAGTTCATGCACACCGAGGTCGGCGCGACCACCAGCGTCGGCCCCTGCGGTGCGCGCGACAGGATCAGCGCCAGTGCCTGCACGGTCTTGCCCAGCCCCATGTCGTCGGCCAGGCAGGCGCCCACACCCCAGTGCGCCAGACGCGCCAGCCAGCGGAAGCCCATGAGCTGGTAATCGCGCAGCTCGGCTTGCAGCGTGCCGGGCACTTGCGGCTCCAGCGTGTCGAGTTCGGCCAGGCGCGCCAGATGCCGCTTCCATTCCTTGTCGGCCTTGACACTGCCGGCGTCATCGGCCAGTTCTTCCAGCGCGAACGCGGCCAGTGGATGCACGCGCACGCCTTGCCTGTGCATCTCGCCGAAAGCCGCCAGCTCCGACAGGCGGCGGTGGAATTCTTCGGTGAGTGCGAGAAAGCGGTTGCCGTCGAGCGCGACGAAGCGCCCCGGACTCTGGCTGACCAGTTCCAGCAACTGGCGCAGGTCGAGCACGGTATCGTCGTCGACCTGCAATTGCCCGCTGACGGCAAACCAGTCGCGCTCGCTCTTGACTGCCAGCCGCATCTGGCGTGAATCAAGCTGCGCGCCGACGCGGAATTTTTCGCCTTCGGGCCAGGCGATCACTACACCGTCGGCGCATGCCTGCAACTGCAGCAGCAGTTCCAGGCTGGGTTGCGGCTCGGCCAGCCGCCATTCGCCGTGCGATTCCTCGGCCGTCTCCAGTGCCGCGCAGGCGGTCTTCAACGCCTTTGCCGCCTTGCGTTCGGCGGCCAGATCGCGGCGCGCCTGCAGGCGCTTGCCGTTCACTTCGGCGATCACGCTTTCGGTGCCCTGGCCGGGCGCATAGCAGGGGCCGCCATCGGCGAAGGGCTTGACCAGGATTTGCATCTTCAAGCCCGCTTCCCAGGGCAGCAGATGCACATGCAGACGGCCGTCCGCATCGACCTGCTCGACATCGGTCGCGCCGCCGCCGATATCGGACTGCACCGTGATCAGCGAGGACACCGCACTGACTGCCTGCAGCACCCGCTCCTTCGCCTGCGCCGGCACGCTCAGGCCGCCGCCCAGAATGGCCGCGATACGCCGGTGCTCGTCGCCGATCTTGAGGATGCGCAGGCGCGTCGGCGTTTCCTTGCTGATCAGTACGTCGCGGCCTTCCGGATCGATCGCCGGCTGCAGGCTGAGACGAACCTTGCCGGCGCTTTCCTTGATGAGCAGCTCCGGCTCGCCACGCAGCACTTCGACGCGCACCTCGGGTGCATCGCGCCAGAACACCAGCGGATGGCCGGCCAGCGCCGCCAGCGCCTTCATGTCATCGAGTTCGTAGCGCGAACCACCGTAGTAGTTGTAGGAAGAATTAAGGCCAATGGCGGCTGTCACGCGCGCATCCTGCGGCGTGAGGTAGCCCAATTGATCGCTCCCCTCGCGCAGGCGCGCCAGCGCCACCGCCCGACCCTTGCTCCAGTTGCCTTTCGCATCACGCTTCTGCTCGCGCGGCTCGACCCTCGCCATCTGATGACGCGGCTCATACGCAACCAGCCACACCAGCCGCGCCTGCGCGTCCGATTTCGGCACGGCTGCGGTTTGATGCAAGCCGATCAGCGCCGACAACTGCCGTTGCCACGCCTCCTGCCGCTCGAACCAGTCGCACAGGTCGTCAAGTCCGTATTGGCGGCGCAGCGCGGCAGCCTGCCCGCCATGGCGCGCCTCGCCCAGCCGCGCCAGCAATTCGCCGGCCTGTGCCGCGATGAAATGAAAGCCCGCGGCCTCGGCGCGCTGGAGCAATTCGGCCAATGCGGCCTGTCTGTTTCCGGCCTCCGGCAGCCCCAGCCAATAGCACAGCAAGGCCTGGAACAATTGCGGCAGCATCTGCGGCCCGGTCGAGCGTTCCAGCTCCAGCGCCGCTTCCGCCTTGCTCGTGCCGCCCTGCACCTGGTGCAGCAGGCTCAGCTTCAGGTACACCTGCATGTCGGGCCGATAGCCGGTGCGCAGCGCCAGCTCGAGACAGGTTTCGGCTTGCTTCCTGTATTTCGGTTCCCCCGAGCGCATCATCGCCAGCGCATACAGATAGCCGCACGGGCCGTCCATGACGATATTGCGCTTGCCCTGCTCCTTGCGCAGTGTTTTCAGCGCCGCCTCGAAGGCCGGCACCGCGCTGCCATGATCGCCGCGCAGCAGCAGGATCGCAGCACGCACGAATTGCGCTCCGGCGGTGTCGTCATCCTTGACCAGCGCCCATGCCTCCTCCAGCCGGCCGCACACCAGCCAGTGCTCCGCCAGCGCGAATCGCAGCAGGCTGGCATCGTGCCCGCCGCGCGCCAGATATTGCCGCGCCCAGTCCCGCAGCGGCGGCGCGGTTTCCGGCTCGGCCAGCGCATGCGACAGCAGATGCGCCATGACATTTTCCTGCAGCAGCGGATGCAGACGCGCGAACAGGTCCGGCTCGAACGGCCTGCCGCACAGCTCGACGAACGGATGCACTTGTCCGTAATCGCGAAACTGCATGCATGCAGCCAGCCAGGGATGCACCTCCTCCGGCGGCTGCCCGCGCAGCAGCGCCATGCGCAAGCGTGCCAGACCCTGGCGATAAGACCGCAAATAGGGGAAGCCGCTGTATGACATGCCAAGAGGGCAGCATGCCTCGACGGCCGCGCACAGCCGTTCGAATGAATCCTCATCGAGCGCTTCCCGCAGCGCCGGCATGTTCAATTCCGCAGCGCAGACGAAACCGCTGCCGTGTTCGTCACTGATAAAACCCTTGCGTCGCAACTGCGCCATCGTTTCGGCCAGCGAGCCGGCCGCATGAATCTTGCCGCTGCCGTCCCGGACACCGAGCCTGCGCAAACATTCGAGCAAGCGCGTCTTGCCCAGCGCCTCGCCGTGCAAGGCCAACAGCGTGACTAGGATTTTTTCATCAGGGGCGGCAGTATGAAATTTCTTGATGAGGTCTTGTGCGGTCATTGCGAGGATGGGTTGCGCTGCGGGAAAGCGATGCGCTCTTGAAAGCCTGAGCCGATCAACAACGGGCATTTTCGCATGCGCTCTCCAGACGCGTCGAGGATCGCCGCCATCATGCCGGACCTGATGAACGAGCCGGGCACGCCCATTGGGAACGCGCTCACAAAACCGCTCTTGTCTCCCTATACGGGCGCAACTCTTCGTGCATCCGGCTGCCGGCACAGTCAGCAGCGATATGGAGCGCGAATGTTTGTGCTTGCGAGCGATTGCCGATGCGCGGCAACGCTTGTTCCATTTACTCGCTTTCCCGCACCCGCAGGAAGCTGGCGAATCTCGGCAAGCCGGTCGCGGTCAGGTTGTAGTGGTCTAATTTACACAGACACCTCGATAGGTGGATCATTCACCTATCGAGGGAGTTATATGAACAAGAAACGCAGGGAGCGCCGGGACTTCGACGCGAACTTCAAGCTGGAAGTGGTGCGGATGGTAAAAGACCAGGGTTTGAGCATTGTCCATGTTTGCCAGAGCATGGACCTGGTGGACTCAGTCGTACGACGCTGGATCAAGCAGCATGAAGCCGAGTTGGAAGGCCAGCCGGGTATCGGCAAGCCGCTGACGGCGGAGCAGCAACGCATCCGCCAGTTGGAAGCCGAGAACCGTCAATTACGCGCGGATAACGACCTATTAAAAAAAGCCTCGGCCTTCTTTGCGCGCGAACTGAAATGACTTATCGCCTGATTCATCAGTTGCAACAGAAGGCCGTTCCTGTCCAGCAGGCATGCCGGGTATTGGCGGTCAGCCGTGCCGGTTACTATCAACATCGGCGGCGTGGCGAGCGCAAGGCCGACGTCGTCGCCAGCGTTCAGCTCAAGGCGGCCTTTGTTGCCAGCGGCAAGTCTTACGGCAGCCGTCGCCTGTGTCGCGCGTTGCAAGCGCAAGGCGTGATCATTGGCCGCTACCGCGTGCGGCGCTTGATGCGGGAGGCCGCAGTACGCCCTGTGTGGAAGCGCAAGTTCATCCACACCACCGACAGCAGGCACGCGTTGCCGGTGGCGGACAATGTGCTGGATCGCCAATTCGACGTGGCCGCGCCGAATCGCGCCTGGGTGTCGGACATTACCTATGTGCGCACCCGGCAAGGCTGGCTGTATCTGGCCGCCGTGATGGATCTGTTCTCGCGCAAAGTGGTGGGCTGGGCGATGGCACCGACCATGCCGGCCGAACTGGTCGCGTCGGCGTTATGCATGGCACTGCAACAACGCCAGCCGCCGCGCGGATTGCTGCTGCATTCAGACCGGGGAAGCCAGTATGCAAGTCTGGGGTACCAGGCGCTGCTTGAGCAGCACGGCATCGTCTGCAGCATGAGCCGCAAGGGCAATTGTTGGGACAATGCCGTGATGGAGCGCTTCTTCCTGAACTTGAAAATGGAACGGGTATGGCAGCGCGATTATGCCAATCATGGCGAGGCCCAACGCGACATCGCCGATTACATCGTCAGCTTTTACAACTGCACCCGTTTGCATTCAACCTTGGGTTATCTGCCACCCGCCGCTTATGAACAGAAAATGGCCGCAATTTTACCTATCGGGGTGTCTGAAAATACTTGACCACTACAGGTCGCGATAACGGTAGGTGACGGTGCTGCCAATGGCTGGCGACGCAAGACGCACGGCATCGTTCAAGCCACTACCGAGGCGAAAGCGTCGGCCATCCGGCATCATCACCACGATCGCACCCAGCATGCCGCGGCACTTCCCCTTCCCCGCCTCGTGCGCCACCATCACCGCTTCCGCATCCTGCTGCGGCTTCAGCTTCAGCAACACGTCCGACCTCCCTGTCTGCCAAACCGCATCCGCCCGGTGCAGCATCAGGCCTTCGCCTCCCTCGCGCACCACTTGCGCCAGCATCACCCGCAACGCCGCCTTGTCGGCCACGCGCGTCTGCGCCAGCACTTGCAGCCACGGAACGCCAGCCTGCGCGAGGCTCGTCTGCAGAACAGCGATGCGCTCGCTGAAACTGCCCTCGCCACCGGGCCGTTCATAGACTTGATAGCTGATGTTCTTCCACTCCGCATCCAGCGGTTCCTGCCTGCGTACGCGGCGGACAAGCGTTCGAAACTCCGGCGGCCCATCCACAATTCCCCATCCAGTGCATGCGCGGGCAATGGTGCAGTAAACCATGCAAGGGCATGAATCAACCTGCCTCTACGAAAGCGCAGACTCTTGCCATCCCAATATGCACGAACTGTTCCCGCCGCCCGTGAACCAGCCCCCAAAGGCAAGCGCAACAGCAAGGCGGCCAGCGCCATCCAGGGATGAACCCGCCCTGCCAACATCGCTCCGCCCGAGGCGGCGTCAGCTCAGACATGCATGCGTTCAGCCACGCGATGCCTGCCCGGCCTTCGCCGGCTGCTTGACCGTACGTAGATACGGCTTGACCGTGGTCCAGCCCTCGGGGAACAAAGTCTTCGCCTCGTCGTCGCTGACCGACGCGAGGATGATCACGTCCTCGCCGGGTTTCCAGTTCACCGGTGTCGCCACCTTGTTTTCCATCGTCAGTTGCATCGAATCGAGCACGCGCAGGATTTCATCGAAATTGCGGCCGGTGCTCATCGGATAGGTGAGCATCAGCTTGATCTTCTTGTCGGGACCGACGACGAACACGGACCGCACCGTCGCGTTGGTGGCGGGTGTGCGGCCTTCGGAAGTCCCCGGTTCGTCCGCGGGGAGCATGTTGTACAGCTTGGACACCGCAAGATCGCGGTCGCCGATGATCGGATAGTTGGGCGCATGGCCCTGCGTTTCCTCGATGTCCTTGGCCCATTTCGCATGGCTCTCGACGGGGTCGACGCTCAAGCCGATCAGCTTGCAATTCCGCTTCGCGAATTCGGGCGCGATCCTGGCCATGTAGCCCAGTTCCGTCGTGCAGACCGGCGTGAAGTCCTTGGGGTGGGAGAACAGGATCGCCCAGCCATTGCCGATCCACTGGTGAAAACTGATGGGTCCCTCGGTCGTCTCGGCGTTGAAATCGGGGGCCATATCGTTGATGCGTAGTGACATGTTCGCTCTCCTTCTTTACTGATTGCAATTGCGCTGTCAGCAACAAGTACACACGATCGTGATTGCTGCGAAACGCAGACTGCCCTGTGATCCTCGCTGCCGAAAGATTCCGTCATTTCACAAATGCTGAGGCGAAATGACAAGCAGAAGCTTCCACGTACAGCAGCCGCATATCCAGCATAGGTTCCGCCATCGCCACGCGTTTGATATTGCTCAATGCGTTACGGATGCGGGAAGTGTCATCCGGTAGCCGTGGTTTGCCGCTTGATTGTCAATTGGCCGCGATGTTGCCGTGAATGCTGAATGCGGATTGCCCTGCGCAACAACGCTTGTTTCGTTTATTCGGCTTGTTTCGTTTACTCGCTTTCCCGTACTCGCAAGAAACTGGCGAATCTCGGCAAGCCTGTCGAGGTGAAGTCACGATAGCGGTAGGTGACGGTACTGCCGATTGCGGGCGGCGAGCGGCGCAATGTGTCGCTCAACCCGCTACCCAGACGAAAGCGCCGGCCGTCCGGGGTCATCACGATGAGGGCGCCGAGCATGCCTTGATATTTCCCCTTCCCCGCCTCATGCGCCACGATCACCGCTTCCGCGTCCTGATGCGGCTTCAGTTTCAGCAAAACGTCTGAACGCCCGGTCTGCCATGGCGCGTCGGCCCGATGCAGCATCAAGCCTTCGCCGCCTTCGCGTACGACTTTCGCCAGTTTCATTTTCAACGCCGCCTGGTCGCTCACCCGCGTCTGCGCCAGGACGCGCAACCATGGCACGCCGACCTGCGCGACACTCGCTTGCAGGGCGGCGATGCGCTCGCTGAAACTGCCTTCGCCATCGGGCAGTTCATAGAGCTGATAGCTGATGGCCTGCCACTCTGCATCCATCGGCTCCTGCCTGCGTACTGCGGCGGACAGCCGCTCGAAGCGCTGACGTCCCATCCATAGTTCCCCGTCCAGCGCATGTGCGGGAAACTGTGCGGTGAACCAGGCGGGCGCATGGATCAACCTGCCGCTGCGGAACCGCAGATTCCTTCCATCCCAGTAAGCGCGAACGCCGTCCAGCTTTTCGCTGACCAGGTAATGCGCGAGATCGTGTTTGTCGGAATAGGTTTGTGCCAGCAGCAATGGCGGAGCGATCAGGTCGGGGCTGACAGTCGCCGACTCGGTGGAGTACGCCGGCATGCATGGCTGGAGGACGCCACTCAACAGCAATGCGGCGAGCAAAGGACGTAATGCGCGGGGTCGAGTCGTTTTCATGTTGACGTTGATATTGGGGGATGAAAAGGAAGGATTGTTCTGCGACGGGTATTTTATTGTTTTGATAACAACTCTCGGGAACGATATTGCCTTGGCGCGATAACTGTCAAATATCGCTTCAGCGACGTCGGACGAAATGCCACGGAATCGGGATGCGGCCCCGACGCGGGTGGTCGAGCGCAGTTGCCCGGGCCGCGCGCTTGCGCCGTCAGGCGCGCGATTACGAACGGCTTGCCGACACATTCACAGGAATGCCGCCGTCGTCTGCCTCATGCTCAATGAGGCCGCCACGATGTTGTGCCCGGGTGCGTGACACTCTCCATGCAGGGTTTTCCTGCAAATCGACACGTTCCAATATCTGGCGCACGGCACGCCGCCGGCGTTTCGCCACGGGCTTTCAGCCAGGACTGCGGCGCCCTGAACACTCGCACACGCCTTGGTATGATGCCGGCTTCACGATTCCACTGCGGTCACCCCATGAAATGCGCCATTCTCCCCGTCACGCCATATCAGCAGAACTGCAGCATCCTCGTCTGCGAGGAAACCGGACGGGCGGCGCTGGTCGATCCCGGCGGCGACGTGCCGCGACTGCGCGCGGCGCTGGAGCAGTTGGGCGTATCGCTGGAAAAAGTCTTCCTCACGCATGGCCATCTCGATCACTGTGCGGCGGCCGACGAAGTGCGCAAGGAATTCGGCGTGCCGATCGAAGGGCCGCAGCGCGAAGACAAGTTCTGGATCGATCAATTACCGGAGGCGACACGGCGCACCGGCTTTCCGCCAGCTGACGCATTCGAGCCGGACCGCTGGCTGGAAGACGGCGATACGGTGAGTTTCGGCAAGCAGACATTGCAAGTGCTTCACTGCCCGGGCCACACGCCCGGACACGTGGTGTTTTTTCATGTCGGTGTGCGCCTGGCTTTTGTCGGCGATGTCCTGTTCCAGGGATCGATCGGACGCACCGACTTCCCGCGTGGGGACTTTGCCACGTTGATCCACTCGATCCGGGAAAGGTTGTGGCCATTGGGCGATGATGTCGCATTTGTGCCGGGCCATGGTCCGACGTCCACTTTCGGGCATGAGCGCGTGCACAATTCCTTTGTCAGCGATGCGCGATTTCGATAGAGTTTGGCGAACGTACTGTTGTCATCCTAACTGGCCCGGCAGGTATCTCTGGCCCCCGAGAGATCAAGTCGATTTTGCATCGGGATGAAAGACAAGGAGCAGCGTCCGCCACATCGAACGCAGTATGTTCGGAGGCTCGTGCCGGAATCGAAGCCTGCTACAACCCCGCCGAGCAGAGGGCGCAGTGAAGGAAGTTCGGTGGAATGCATGTCAAATTCGAACTTCAGGCATTTGTTCGCAAGTCTTACGCCGCTGGCGTCAAAAAATAGATCGGGGTCAACGGCAAACGCCGCCGTGCGCTGTCATCCAGTTTGTCGTAGTACTGCACCCAAAACTCGACCAGCTTTTCCAGATCGATCAAGGTAATCTTTCGCGTTTCCTGCATGCGAGCGAACTCATTGGCGTCTTTGGTAAAACCGCCTGTCGAAACGAACAAGCCAACGTCGTCGTTACCGATCAAGGACGAGAATGCGCGCAGGGTATCGATCGCCACGCGCTGGCCGACGCGTTTGATCTGCACCTTGATGCGAGGCGGCTTGGTTCCGAGAGGGTCGTTATAGGCAAGAATATCCACGCCCCCATCTTTTCCCGGCGGAGAAACCCATGACACGTGATATCCCATCGCCCGCAACAAGTCGGCGACCAAGTCCTGGAAATCGTAAGGATTCATGGCGAGCAGATACTGTTCGATTTCCGACCACGACTGTTCCTCGGCTTGCTCAAACGTGATGCTGCTCGCCTTTTCGTCGGCATCCTCTTCGATCAGCTCCTGCTGAGTCAACGCCGCCATCGGCTGCTGTCCTTTTTGGCTGGCTTTCCATTCGCCGTAGAGTTTGACCGCCGTCCTGTAGAACGCCTCCGGGTCGGCGATACCGTCGTAGGCATCGATGCCGGCCGGTGTAACGGTCCACGTTCCCTTATGCTTGAGCATCCATCCCGCCTTGACGCAGTCCACGGTCGCGAAGCGCACGATTTTCTCGAAACGACGATCTCCCGTGGATTCATAAATCCCGGCCTCATACGGCGATAGCGTGACGGAATCGGCAAGTTTCTTTAACGCCAATCCCGCTTGCAATCCCTCTGGAGAATCCAACAAGATCGCAAAGAGTTTGCGGAGCAATTCGCCGGTACGTTTTCTAGTGACTTCAGCCATGGTGTTTTGTGGATTGATGGATTCAACTGCGCTCAATGCGCGGACATGAGTAAATCAAACACGATCTTCGCAAACCCTGCCACCTTTTTTGGATCGGATAGCAATTGCATCATCTGATTGCGATGCGCGTCGCTGCTGTCGAGGATGGCATCATCCACCGCCTTGGAAAAACCTCCCAACATCGCTTGCTCGGCAGGGTTGTTTTCCAGTTGCTGCATGACGGTTGAGTTCTCTTTGACCTTATCGCGAATCGTATACGCGTAATTGACCATGTCGTTATCGCTCAACTGATCGGTAATGAATAACTCATTCAGACGATGCACGATCTGCGACAAGAATTCGACCTTCTTGTCTTTCGCCTTCGCCGTACCGGCAGCGTCGGTCGGCTCCAGCTTGTATTCATCGGTGTCCTGCCGCAGCGTCAAATCCTGCTGGCGGATTTTGGAAAGCCGGTAACGACTTAACTCGACGGCATTCAAATCAATCTCATCGTCATCGGCCACTGTCTCGCGCAACATCGGACGCAGGTTGCGCGCATACAGACTCAGCTTCTCCAGGTTCTTGTCGTCGTAATCGACAATCTGCGACATGAATTCATAAAAGCGCACGAAAGTACCGAGATCCTTCTTGAAGATTTCGAGTCCATCTCTTTCCCGCTTGCACTCCTTGAAGCTGTTTTCAGCGTTGACAATCAGCACGGCATCCTTCGACTTCTTGGCGCGTTCGACGATTTCCTTGGCTTGTTTGTAAGCCTCGACCGCCGACTTGTACCGCTTCTGCCAACGCTCGACCGCGGGCTTGCAAATGTTGGCAAGCGCCGCATTGCTTTTGCTCTTCACGAAAAACGCATTGCAGAATTGCTCGACCTCCGGCCAGGTGAAGATGCCGGAGGCGCGCAGCTTGCCGAACAGATCGAACACCAGATCGGGATCGGATACATCCGCCAGTTCCGCCGTCTGGTAATACGGCTGAAAGGCATCCAGAATGTCCTGCGGCTCATTGAAGAAGTCGAGCACATACGTCCCGGTTTCCCGCTTGCCGGGATACGTCCGGTTCAGGCGTGACAGCGTTTGCACGCACTCGACGCCGGCCAGCTTCTTGTCCACATACATCGCGCACAGCTTGGGCTGATCGAAGCCGGTCTGGAACTTGTTGGCGACGATCATGACCCGATAGTCGTCCGTATCAAAGGCCTTGCGCATGTCGCGGCCCTTGAGGTTCGGGTTCATGTTCGACTCGGTGAATTTCTGCCCGAGCAGCGCATCGACATTCGGGTCTTTGTCAATGAATTCCACCTCGCCCGAGAACGCCACCATCGCGTGGATTTTCTGGTAACCGGCTTGCGCGATGTACTTGTCGAAGCCGAGCTTGTAGCGCACCGCCTCCTTGCGCGAGCTGGTGACCACCATCGCCTTGGCCTGTCCGCCGAGCAGCCCCATGACATTGTTCTTGAAATGCTCGACGATCACCTGCACCTTCTGGCTGATGTTGTAGTCGTGCAGGCGCACCCACTGGTTGAGCTTGACATGGGCTCTCTTGCTCTCCACCTCCTGATCGCCCGCCTGAATCTTCATCGCCAGGTTGTAGGCAACCTTGTAGTTGGTGTAGTTCTTCAACACATCGAGGATGAAACCTTCCTCAATCGCCTGACGCATGCTGTACACATGATAGGCGGCAGGCTTGTTGGTCTTGGACGACGGCTCGGCAGGATTCGGCAAACGGCCGAACAGCTCCAGCGTCCTGGCCTTCGGCGTGGCGGTGAAGGCCAGATAACTCACGTTCTTCGATCCACGGCGCGAGGCGACGGTCGCATCGAGAATATCCTCGGTCGTCACTTCGTCTTCATCCGAGTTCTCAACGCCTTCGACCATCAGCACTTCCTTCAGCTGGCGCGCCGTCGTTCCGGTCTGCGAGGAATGCGCCTCGTCGGCGATCACCGCGTAGTTGCGCTCTTTCAGGCTGACGCTGTTCTCGATCGCCTTCAGCACATGCGGAAAGGTCTGGATCGTGACGATGATGATCGGCTGCGACTGCTCCAGCGCCGCCGCCAGCTTCTCCGCCTTCGAGCCGTCGCCTTCCTGCCGGTTGATCCGCCCGACCACGCCATCGGCATGCTCGAACTGGAAAATCGTGTCCTGCAACTGCGCATCCAGCACCGTTCTGTCGGTGACCACGATGACGGAATGAAATTGCTTGTTGCCATTGGCGTCGTACAGCGAGGACAACTGATGCGCGACCCACGCGATCGAATTCGACTTGCCCGAGCCGGCGCTATGCTGGATCAGATATTTCTGGCCCGGCCCTTCGCTGCGTGCCGCATCGAGCAGCCTGTTGACCACGTCCCACTGGTGATAGCGCGGAAAGATCAAGCTTTCCTTCTTGTATTTGCGCCCCTCCCAATCCTCCTTCTCCTCGATCTGCAAGTGCACGAAACGCGCAAGAATGTTGAGCAGGTTATCGGGCAGCAGCACCTCGTTCCACAGATACTCCGTCGCGTACTTCGTCACGTCTTCCGGCACATCGTTGCCGGCGCCGCCATCCTTCGTCCCCTTGTTGAACGGCAGGAAAAACGTCTCCTCTCCCTCCAGCCGCGTCGCCATATGGACCTCGTACTGGCTGACCGCGAAATGCACCAGCGCCCCGCGTTTGAAGGTCAACAAAGGCTCCGGCTTCTTCGTCACCGGATCGATCGGCAGCCGCGTGGTTTTGTACTGCTTGATTGCGTTATGCACCGCCTGCTTGAATTCCGACTTCAGCTCCAGCGTCGCCACCGGCAAGCCATTGACGAACAAGACCAGATCGATGCGCCACGCCTTCGCGCGCACCGCCTCATCACCCCCCTTCACCCAAGGGCTGTACACCAGCTCCGGCACCACGCGCAGTCGGTTCTGCTTGTAGCGCGCCAGCGTGTCCGGGTTCAAATCATGCTCAGGCTTGAACTGGCACAGGGAAAAGCGCGTGCCACGGTCGCGCAATTCGTGACGCAAGACGCCCAGCGTGCCGAAAGTACGCAACTCCTTGTCCGCCGCATTCGGATCAGCCTTGTTCAATTGCGTCGCGACGCGCTCAAGAAATTTCTGTTCAGGCTGGTTCGGATACAGCGCGCAGAACTTTTGCCATTGCTCATCCTGCGTGTCTTTCACGAAGCCCAGCACATCCTCTTCATACAAGGCCAGCGCGCGGTTGTATTTTTCAGGAGAGCCGAGCAACCAGCCATTGGCGACCAGCTGCCGGATCATGTCGTTTTGAAAGACGAGTTCGTTGACTTTGCCGTGGCTGGATAAGGTCGTCATGCGGCGATCTTCTTGTGGGTGGTGTGGGAGGGCGCTTGCCAGTCGCGGACGTCGATCTTGCCGGTGACGGCGGCGGAGATGAGGGCAGTGCGGCGTTCTTGCATCAGATTAATGCTTTCAAGGCATTTTGCAATTAAGGCGTCAAATTTCTTGCACTCATCGTCTAGATATTCATGAATCTCTTTTTGTTCTTCGAGTGGCGGCATCGCGAAAACAATATTTGCAATTCGGCTCAAGCCTAAGTCGTTGTTCGTGGCGCCATACGTAGATAACTGTGATTGCTCATAGCATGCTGTCCCATTTAAAGCATAAGCCACGAAAAAGGGAGTAACTTTTGTTCGAATCGTTTTGAGAACAGCTACATGCACCCAAACCTGAAAAGGAAAATCAAGATCGACAGCGCGGGCTATTCCAGTTGTTCCGCCTTTTGTAAGTAACACGTCCCCCTTCTCAGGTCGAATTCTCTTATTAAATTCTAAGAAATCTCTCTCGCAAATAAATTTGGCGTCTGACAATGACCATCCATCAACTTTAATATTTCTCGCCGATATGAACATGTAACCGTCGTCAACATATGATGGCGAAAAGTGAGGTCCATCTACAATTTTCGACGCCGCATTTTTGATTCGTGAAACCTTCCAATGCTCCGGCATTTCGCCAAGCCACTCAACGCCTGAGTTGCGCATTGGCACATCGCGATTCAAACCTTTGGTCACGGTATGACTAATCACTGCCTGACGTTTTTCTTTTAGCAGTTTGATGAGTTGTTGCTGTTTCTCGATCAGGGTATCGATCTTGGCGGTTTCGTGGTCGAGGAAGTTGGTGATTGACTGCGCCTCGTCCACCGGAGGGCTGGGATAAAAAACGTTCGATAATGCGTAGGTTCCTAACCCGTAACGGGTCAATCCATTTGCTCTTGTAGAGAAATATGCTTTTGCATAATCACTTTCAAAGACGCGTTTAATATAGCGTCCATTTCCTTCAATATGGGGCCTGACGATTGCTAAATGGTAGCCACAAATAACCCCCTCGATATCTTCTGGCACATATGAGGGAATCGCAATATCGTTTGGATCTTCGGAGTCTTTGGTAATTAAAGTATCCCCAGCCTTCAGCGAAAATTTTTCTATTTGCTCCGGTGTCGCAGTAGCGCTCATGAACTCAATTGAGCTCGTAATCCGTTCGCTGTAGTAGACGTCCGTGTAGTTACAAAGCCTTACCGGAATTTCTCCTTCTTTTGATTTCTTGTCGACGTTACTTGGGAAAACCGAAGCCTGAAATTTCAGCTTCTTCAAATTCCAATGTTTCGGAATACGGTTCAACCATTCAACGCCCAAATCTTTGTATTCTTCATAAGGTCGATATTTTCGATTCATCATGAATGCACCTCTTGCAGCAGCTTCATGATCTCCGCACTCACCGCATCCAGATCCGCATCGATCTCGGCCAACTCCCTCGGCGGCTGGTACTGATAAAAATGCCGGTTGAACGGAATCTCATATCCGACGATACCGATCTGCTGATCCTTCTCATCCTTCTTGCTGCCGTCGATCCACGCATCGGGCACATGCGGCAGGACCTCCTTGATGAAGTAGGCTTCATTCACTTCATTGACCGTCTTTGACGGGTCGAGCGCGACGTTTTCAAAGTCGCGCAGGTCGCTGTCGGCCTTGTATTCGATCACCTTCCTACCGACGGCGAACAAGCCGTAGAGGGGATCGGCCTTGCCCTTGTGAATTTTCTTGATGACTTTTTCGGCCTCGGGATTTTTCCAGCTCACGGCGTCGGTGAGCTGCTTTTTCTCTTTCGCATCGAGCGTTATCTCTTGCGCCTTGCAGGCGTCGGCGAGCACGTCGTCGAAAGTATTCATGTCGTCGTGCTGCGCGCTGCCTATGGCCTGTTGCAACTGCCGGGCCTTGAGCAAGAGCCGCTTTTGCGCGAGCCAGGTGTCGCGGTCGAGCAAGTCCTTGATCTGCTTTTCCTTCAGGTCGGGGAAGTGGATTTTGACGTAGCGGCGGATCGTGTCTTCATGCGCGTGCAGGTCGCCGTAATACGGGCAGGCGAGGTCATCGCTCCATGTATGACCACTGTTGGCGCTGTCTTCGACGCCGAACCACGCATAGGCCCATTGCATCGCGGCGTTCACTGCGCCGGGCTCGAAGCGCAAGGCAGCGAGGCGTTCGTCGCTGAACTGCCAGGACATGCGCAGCGGGCGCTCGATGGTGATACGGCGGTAGCCGAATTCGTGGGTCTGGAAGATTTTGCTGGCGAAGGTTTTCGGGGCTTCGGTTTTCGAGGTGACGGATTGCCTGCCGCGATTGCCTTTCTGTTCTGCCGGTTTGTCGAGTGCACGTGCATCCACGACCTCGTAGTTGCCGAAGCAACGGGTGATGGTGGCGATGTCGTCGTCGTCCATGACGTTGCGCTTGCTGCCCAGGGACTTGCGCATCTTGCCGCACAGGTTGCTGCCGTTGATGAGTTGTACCTTGCCTTTGCGCTCGGCGGCTTTCTTGTTGGAGAGGATCCAGACATAGGTGGCGATGCCGGTGTTGTAGAACATGTCGGTCGGCAGCGCGACGATGGCTTCGAGCAGGTCGGCTTCGAGGATGTAGCGGCGGATTTCGGATTCGCCGGAGCCGGCACCGCCGGTGAACAGGGGTGAGCCGTTCAGGATGATGCCGATGCGTGCACCTCCAGCGGAAGCGTCGTGCATCTTGCTGATGAGATGCAGGAGGAATAACAGCGAGCCGTCGGACACACGCGGCAGGCCGGGGCCGAAGCGGCCGTCGTAGCCCTTTTGCATGTGCTCGGCGACGATGTCCTGCTCGATCTTTTTCCAGTCCACGCCGAAGGGTGGATTGGAGAGCATGTAGCTGAACTTGATGCCATGAAGCTGATCGTTGGACAGCGTGTTGCCGAGCTTGATATTGCCGACTTCCTGCCCCTTGATCAGCATGTCTGCCTTGCAGATGGCGTAGCTTTCGGGGTTGAGCTCCTGGCCGAAGGCGACCATCTTCGCCCGCGGGTTCAGCTCGTGCACATATTCCATGCCGGATGAGAGGAAGCCGCCGGTACCTGCGGTCGGGTCGTAGATGGTGCGGACGATGCCGGGCCTGGTGAGCGCCTCGTCGTCTTCCATGAACACGAGTGCCGTAGTCAGGCGCACGATGTCACGCGGGGTGAAATGTTCACCGGCCGTGTCATTCGAGCTTTCGGCAAAGCGCCGTATCAGTTCTTCAAAGACCAGGCCCATGTCGTGGTTGGAGACGGCCTTGGGGCTGAGGTCGATGGTGCGAACCTTTTGCACGACCTTGTAGAGCAGGTTGGCGTCGTTGAGCTGACCGATGAATTCGGCGAAGTTGAAATATTCGAAAATCTCGCGAGCGTCTTTGGAGAAGCTTTGGATGTAGCTTTCGAGATTGGCCTTGATGCCGACTTCGCCCAGCTTGGCGAGATCCATTTTCGAGGTGTTGAAAAACTTCAGATCGCCAGTTGGGCGCAACAGCATTTTTTCTTGCGCCTCTTCCGGCAGGTTCATGCCCTGGATTTTTTCGTACTCGACGAGCACTTTTTCCTTGGTGGGTGCAAGTACGCATTCGAGTCGGCGCAACAGGCAGAACGGCAAGATGATGCGGCCGTATTGACTTTGCCTGAAGTCGCCGCGCAGCAAGTCGGCGATGGCCCAGGATTCGGATGCGAGATTATTTGATGTCTGTGTCATTGAAACAATTTTCTGATTTTTGGATCGGTGCGATAGTGGCCTTGCCCAGCGATTCCCAAGAGCGTGCACATGACGCGCTGGTTTTTTGTGCTGCCCTATCCTTCGCTTCTTGGAGGCCGAGGGTATTACTCAGCAGTCGGGAATCTGGACGACGGCTGCATTGCTTCAACTCCTTCCCCTTCAAGGGGAAGGGGAAGGCGGAGATGGGGATGGGTTTTACGCTGCGGATTTAACCCATCCCCCCTTGCAGGGCGCACAGAGGCTTGCAAGCCTCTGCTGTTCCGCAGGCGAGGAGCATGCTCCTCGAAATCCCTGCGTCACCCCTAACCCTCCCCTTGAAGGGAAGGGAACGCGATCGCAATGCTGTCACCTAAATTACTGACTTCTCTGTAATAAGAATGCCTTGGTTGGGAATCGAGGCGGCCACACCTTTCAGTTCAGCCAGTTTTCGACTGGCGGTTGCAAGCTTTTTGAGAATGGCCGGGGTTTCAAAACGCTCGGTGCTTAATTGGTCAAGCGGAAATATTTTGGTCATTGCCCCTCCGAACTCCGGGATGTATATGTATAGGAAACGACTCTTTCCTATACATATTTATACGTGTACGCATAGAAAACCGGATTCCCTATACATATTGATTTTTGCACAAGAGCAAGATTCGGCCCAAAAAATATGAGCTCCCATAGGAGCTCATATTTGTCACAACCACTGTAGGACATGAATCACACGTCAATATTCCCCGCCTGCAGCGCATTCAATTCAATGAACGCCCGGCGCGGCTCCACATCGTCGCCCATCAGCGTGCTGAAGATCTGGTCCGCTGCGATCGCGTCTTCGATCTGCACTCTCAGCAAACGCCGCACGGTCGGGTCCATCGTGGTTTCCCACAACTGTGCGGGGTTCATTTCGCCCAGACCTTTGTAGCGCTGCTTGGAGACGCCGCGTTCGGCTTCGTCGCGCAACCAGTTCATCGCTTCGTGGAAGTCGCGGATGGCGATTTCCTTGGCTTTCTCCCCCTGACCGCGACGCACCAGCGCACCTGCTCCGATCAGGCCCTTGAAGGTGGCGGCGGCGTTGGCAAGAATCTGGTAGTCGGGGCTGGCGACGAAGTCGGCATCCATCACGCTGACCTTCAGGTTGCCGAAATGGTGGCGCTGGACGCGCAGCATGTGCTTGTCGGACAGTTCGTCGGACTTGACGATGATTTCGACGCCTGGCTCGTTGATCGCCCTGGTCAGGGCGGCAGCGGATGTCTCGGCGTCGGCGACCGTGTCGAGGTTGAGCGTGACGCCGGTCATGATGGCCGACAGTGCGGCTTCGTCCATCGCACGTGCCAGGCGCATGATGATGGCGTTGGCGGTGTTGTACTGACGCACCAACTCAGCCAGCGCATCGTCGGTGATCGGTGCTGCGCCCTCTGCCGGGACCAGTGCGGCGTCGTGCAGCGCAACCTGCATCATGTATTGCGCCTCTTCGACATTATCCTTCAGGTAGCGCTCATCCCTGCCGTGCTTGACCTTGTACAGCGGCGGCTGCGCGATGTAGACGTGGCCGCGCTCGACCAGTTGCGGCATCTGGCGATACAGCAGCGTCAGCAGCAGCGTGCGGATGTGGGCGCCGTCGACGTCCGCATCGGTCATGATGATGATGCGGTGATAGCGCAGTTTTTCGACGTTGAATTCGTCCGGGCCGATGGAGGTGCCGAGCGTGGCGATCAGGGTGGTGATCTGTTCGCTGGACAGCATCTTTTCGAAGCGCGCCTTTTCGACGTTCAGGACCTTGCCGCGCAGCGGCAGGATTGCCTGGAACTTGCGGTCGCGGCCCTGCTTGGCGGAGCCGCCCGCGGAGTCACCCTCGACGATGTAGAGTTCGCACAGCGCCGGATCTTTTTCCTGGCAGTCGGCCAGCTTGGCGGACAGACCGAGGCCGTCCATGATGCCTTTGCGGCGCGTCAGTTCGCGTGCCTTGCGCGCGGCTTCGCGGGCGCGGGCGGCTTCGACGATCTTGCCGCAGATGATCTTGGCGTCGTTCGGCTTTTCCATCAGATAGTCGGTCAGCGTCTTGGCGACAATGTCTTCGACCGGGCCGCGCACTTCGGAGGACACCAGCTTGTCCTTGGTCTGCGAGCTGAACTTCGGCTCGGGCACCTTCACCGACAGCACGCAGGTCAGGCCTTCGCGCATGTCATCGCCGGAAATTTCGACCTTGGCCTTTTTCGCGAAATCGTTTTCCTCGATGTACTTGTTAATGACACGCGTCATCGCCGCGCGCAGGCCGGTCAGGTGCGCGCCGCCGTCGCGCTGCGGGATGTTGTTGGTGAAGCACAGCACCTGCTCGTTGAAGGCGTCATTCCACTGCATCGAGACGTCGACGCTGATATTGGTCCCGTGCTCGGACATCTTTTCGCCGGTGGCCTGGAAGATGGTCGGGTGCAGCACGCTCTTGGCCTTGTTGATGTACTCGACGAAGCCGCGGGTGCCGCCTTCGAACGCGAAATCCTCTTCCTTCCCAGTGCGCTGGTCGGTGAGCTTGATGTGCACGCCGTTGTTCAAGAAGGACAGTTCGCGGATACGCTTGGCGAGGATGTCGTAGTGGAATTCGACATGCGTGAAGATTTCCTCGTCGGCCCAGAAATGCACTTCGGTGCCGCGCTTGTCGGTCTCGCCGCTGACCTTGATCGGCGAGACAGCAACGCCATCCTGCGTTTCGAGTTCGCGGTTCTGCACCACGCCCTTGGCGAATTCCATCGCGTGCACCTTGCCATCGCGACGAATGGTGAGCTTCAGCAGCTTCGAGAGCGCATTGACGCAGGACACGCCGACGCCGTGCAGGCCGCCGGAAACCTTGTACGAGTTCTGGTCGAACTTGCCGCCGGCATGCAGCTCGGTCATCACGATTTCGGCCGCGCTGCGCTTGGGCTCGTGCTTGTCGTCCCATTTGATGCCGGTCGGGATGCCGCGGCCGTTGTCGGTGATCGAGATCGAATTGTCCGCATGAATCGTGACATGGATCTCGCTGCAATAGCCGGCCAGCGCCTCGTCGATCGAGTTGTCCAGCACTTCGAATACAAGGTGATGCAGGCCCGTCCCGTCCGAGGTGTCACCGATGTACATGCCGGGCCGCTTGCGCACCGCTTCCAGCCCTTCGAGGATCTGGATCGAGGATGCGCCGTACTGGCTTTGCTGTGCGGAAGTGGTGTTTTCTTGAGGGATCGCGGACATGGCTGCCTTCTGAAAGAACGGTACTGCTAAAGAATCAATATTTCTAAAATGTGGCAAAGGGGCGCGCGTCTATTCCCGCCGCCCCCTTGTCAATTTGTGTTGCTGCCTCAGTAAAACGCGTCAAATGCGCATCGGCATCACGACGTACTTGAAGTCGGCGTTGTCGGGCACCGTGATCAACGCCGACGAATTGGCGTCGCCCAGCGCGATGTTGATGTTGTCGCCCTTGAGGTTGTTCAACACGTCGAGCAGGTAGGTGACGTTGAAGCCGATATCGACGCTGTCGCCGCCATAATCGACTTCGAGTTCCTCGACTGCTTCTTCCTGATCGGCATTGGTGGAGCTGATCTTCAGGCTGCCGGGGCTGATGATCCAACGCACACCCTTGAACTTGTCGCTAGTCATGATCGCTGCGCGCTGCAGCGAATGCAGCAACTGCAGGCGGTCAATCGTGAAACCGTTCTTGTAACCCTTCGGAATCACGCGTGTGTAGTCGGGGAACTTGCCTTCGACCAGCTTCGAAATCAGTTCGATATCGGCGAAGCTCAGCTTGACCTGATTGTTGGCGATCTCGAGTTGCACCGGCTGATCGTTTTCCTCCAGCAGGCGCTGCAATTCCAGAATCGTCTTGCGCGGAATGATCACTTCCTGGCGCGGGAAATCCTGATCGGTTTCCACCTGACAGAATGCGAGGCGATGACCGTCGGTCGCCACCGCGATCACGTTCTTGCCATCGACCACCAGCAGCAGACCGTTCAGGTAGTAACGGATATCCTGCTGCGCCATCGCGAAATGCACCATGTTGAACAGGTGCTTCAGCGTCTTTTGCGGCAGCGTGACCCTGGCGTTGAAATGCTCGGCCTGCGCGACGGTCGGGAATTCTTCCGCGGCCAGCGTCTGCAAGGCAAAACGCGATTTGCCGGACTGGACCGTCATCCGCTTGTTGACCAGCGACAGCGAAACGTCGCCGGTATCGGGCAGTGCGCGCAGGATATCGAGCAGCTTGCGCGCGGCCACCGTGGTCGCCGCCACTTCGCCGCCGCTGCCGACTTCGGCGTTGGTCGTGATCTGCACTTCGATGTCGGTCGACAGGAACGACACTTTTTCGCCTTCCTTGCGAATGAGGATATTGGCCAGAATCGGCAAGGTGTGCCGACGCTCGACAATACCGCTCACGATCTGCAGTGGCCGGAGAAGCGTGTCTCGTTGGGTTTTAACCAATTGCATGCTTTTATCCTTGTAGTGATAGTTGAAACGGATGCTCTGGTGAAGCCAAAAAACCTGATTGCTGCGTGTTATGCAAATGCCAAAATCGGCTTCTATTTTGACAGAAAGCCCTTGTCTCAAAAAAACAAATTACATCCTGCAATTGCCTCTTTTCGCGTATTCCTGCCAGGAAGTTATCCACAGACTGGCAGGCACGGGCATCACCCTTTCAAGGTCTGTTCGAGGACATGCAACTCATGGTTCACTTCCGGGTTCTTGCTGCGGTCGGCCGCGATCTTGCGCACCGCATGCAGCACGGTCGTGTGGTCGCGCCCGCCGAACAGGTCGCCGATTTCCGGCAAGCTCTTTTGCGTCAATTCCTTGGCAAGATACATCGCGATCTGACGCGGACGCGCAATATTGGCCGGACGCTTTTTCGAGTACATGTCCGCCACCTTGATGTTGAAAAAATCCGCGACCGTCTTCTGGATATTTTCCACCGATATCTGTCTATTTTGTACCGAAAGCAAATCTTTCAATGCATCCTTGACAACATCAATCGTGATGTCCTTGCCATGAAACCGGGAATAGGCAAGGATCTTGCGCAAGGCGCCTTCCAGTTCGCGCACGTTCGAGCGCAGATGCTTGGCGACGAAAAATGCGACGTCGTCCGATAGAACCGCACCCTCCTGGGCGGCCTTTTTCAGCAGAATGGCCACCCGCATTTCCAGTTCCGGCGGCTCGACGGCAACGGTCAAGCCGGAGTCGAAACGGGAAATCAGGCGGTCGTCCATGCCCGTGATTTCCTTCGGGTAAGTGTCGCTCGTGATGATGATTTGTTTCTTGGCGGCAATCAAAGCTTCGAACGCATAGAAGAATTCTTCCTGCGTGCGGCTCTTGCCGGCAAAGAACTGAATATCATCAATCAGCAGCAGATCCAGCGAATGGTAGTAGCGCTTGAAGTCGTCAAAACCCTTGCGCTGGTAAGCGGTCACTACGTCGCGAACATATTGTTCAGCGTGGATGTAACGGATCCGCACGTTGGGATTATCCGCCAGCACCTGGTTGCCAATGGCATGGATCAAGTGCGTTTTTCCCAGCCCCACACCGCCATACAGGAATAGCGGATTGTAGGAAACACCGGGGTTGGTGGCGACCTGGATGGCGGCAGCGCGCGCCAGCTGGTTGGCCTTGCCGGTAACAAAACTTTCGAAGGTCAGCGCAGTATTGATGCGGCTTTGCTCGCGGCGCGAATTGTCCGCAACCGGCGTCTCGATCCGCTCGAGCACATCCGGTTGACCGCCTGAACCATTGCCGTCGGCCACGGCCATCGAAACCGTGACCGGCCGCTTCGCGCCATTCAAGCGCGGGTCGAGCACGAATTGCACCTCGATCGGCGCTTCCCAGTATTCGGTCGCCAGCGTGGTGATGCGGCTGGCAAACTGGGTCTTCACCCAGTCCAGCTTGAAACGATTGGGCGCGGCAATGCGCAGCCTTCCATCTTCGAAATCGAGCGGTGCCAGCGGTTTAATCCATGCGCTAAATTGTTGCGGCGTAAGCTCCTGCTCCAGCATCGCGGAGCAAGTCTGCCAAAAATTTTCCATGAATTATCTAGTGAAAAGGATGTGGGCGAAATGGATCGTCATGCCCTTGCGTCGGCTTCGCCTCGGCGTTCAAGACACCGTCCGGCACGCCGTCGCATGGAAAATGACATGCAAAGCGGCAAGTTTTGAAACACAACGGGACGGCAGGGACGCGCCACATGATCCGGCTATTCTACCTTTGATGGGCAAAGTTATCCACAGGCGCGGAGCTGTTTCCGAATCACGAAAGCCCTTGCCGAATCGGCCACGGACGTGCTAAGTGATTGACACACAAGCAGAAAGTGATGTTTAATTGCGGGTTCACTGCCTGTCGCTTGCTGTGTTTTGTGCCGAGGGCATGAAACCCGATGGCTGACGTGATCATCCAATTCCCTATTGCTGACTAGCGAGACCAACAATGAAACGTACCTACCAACCTTCCGTCGTTCGCCGCAAGCGCACTCATGGCTTTCGCGTTCGCATGGCAACCCGCAGCGGCCGTGCCGTGCTGAATGCACGCCGCGCCAAGGGTCGCAAGCGTCTGGCTGTATAAGCCGGACCTTGCACTGCTCAAGCTGCTGGCGTGACCGGAGATTACTCACGCGATCGGCGTATCGTTAAAACGGATGAATTTTCATCCGTTTTTCGTTTGCGGCCCGCATTCCGGACTGCACACTTTGTGCTTTACACCCGCAGCAACCAACTGAATCACGCCCGCCTTGGCATCGTTGCAGCCAAGCGCTTCGCGCCGCGCGCCGTTACCCGCAACACGATCAAGCGCATCACGCGCGAGCTGTTCCGGCAGGCAGCACTGCCTGCACTCGACTGCATCGTGCGCCTGTCCAGGCCGGTGAACTCGAAGACCGGGCCGGCAACGTCGGCGCGACTGAAGGCGGAGTTGCGCACGGAACTCGCACAGCTGCTACTATCGCGCTCGAAGGCGGAGGACAAGGGATGAAAACGCTGCTGTTGCTGCTGTTGCGCGGGTATCAGCTGGGCATCAGTCCTTTTCTCGGTCAGAATTGCCGCTTTTACCCGAGCTGCTCCGACTACGCAACGCAAGCCATCCGCGACCACGGCGCGCTGAAAGGCGGCGCGCTGGCGACGAGGCGGCTGTGCAAGTGCCATCCGTGGCATCCGGGCGGGCTCGATCCGGTACCTGACAAGGCATCCCGCATTGGTCGCGCCGCCGAGCGGCGCCACACCTGAATTCCCGACTATTCTTTCTTGAAAATATACATATGGATATCCGACGTACCGTCCTGTGGGTTGTGTTCTCACTATCGTTGCTGCTCTTGTGGGACAACTGGATGCGCTATAACGGCAAGCAGTCGATGTTCTTCCCGACCGCAACGCAGCCGGCCAAGCCGGCCGCCGGCACCACGCCGGGCGGCGCGAAATCGGATCTGCCGCAGGCATCGACCGCAGGAAGCACTGCTCCCTCAACAGTCCCCGGCGGCACGACGGTTGCGCCAAGCGAACGAATCACCATCACCACCGACATCGTCAAGGCGGATATCGACACCGTGGGCGGCGAACTGAAGCGGCTGGAACTGCTGAAGCACAAGGATTCGGTCGAGCCGACGAAGAACATGGTGCTGTTCGACTCCAGCCCAGAGCGCACCTATCTCGGCCAGACCGGCCTGATCGGCGGCGCCTTCCCGAATCACAAATCGGCCTTCGTCGCCAAACCGGGCCCGCGCGCGCTCGATGGCGCAAACGAGCTGCAGCTGGTGCTCGAATCCGAGCAGGGCGGCGTCAAGCTGGTCAAGACCTACACCTTCAAACGCGGCGATTACACCATCGGCGTCAAGCATGAAGTCGTCAACAGCAGCGGCGCGCCGATCAATCCATCGCTGTATCTGCAACTGGTTCGTGACGGCAACAAGCCGGCCGGTGAATCGTATTTCTACAGCACCTTTACCGGCCCGGTGATATATACCGACGCCGACAAGTTCCAGAAGCTGACCTTCGAAGACATCGAAAAAGGCAAGGCCACCCACGCCACCAAGGCCGACAACGGCTGGATCGCGCTGGTGCAGCACTATTTCGTGTCGGCTTTCGTGCCACCGGAAAAAGTGGTGCGCGAAATCTACACGAAGAAGGTCGATACCAACCTGTATGCCGTCGGCAACATTCTGCCCTTGGGTGCCATTGCGCCGGGTGCGACCAGCGTCATGGAATCCCGCCTGTATTCCGGCCCGCAGGAATCGGCAATCCTCGAAAAGGTCGCCCCCGGCTTTGACCTGGTCAAGGATTACGGCTGGCTCACCATCGTCGCCAAGCCGATTTTCTGGCTGATGGATCAGATCCACAAGGTGCTTGGCAACTGGGGCTGGACCATCATCGTGCTGACGATCCTGATCAAGCTCGCCTTCTTCCCGCTGTCGGCAGCCAGCTACCGCAGCATGGCGAAGATGAAAACCGTCACGCCGAAGATGCAATCGATCCGCGAGCGCTTCAAGTCCGATCCTGCCAAGATGAATCAGGCGATGATGGAGCTGTACAAGACAGAGAAGATCAATCCGCTCGGCGGCTGCCTGCCGATCGTGGTGCAGATCCCGGTATTCATCGCGTTGTACTGGGTGCTGCTGGCCAGCGTCGAGATGCGCAATGCACCGTGGCTCGGCTGGATCCAGGATCTGGCATCGCCCGACCCGTTCTACATCCTGCCGATCGTGATGGCCGTGACGATGTTCATCCAGACCAAGCTGAATCCGACACCGCCCGATCCGATTCAGGCCAAGGTGATGATGTTCATGCCGATCGTGTTCTCGGTGATGTTTTTCTTCTTCCCGGCCGGCCTCGTGCTGTACTGGGTGGTGAACAACATCCTGTCGATTGCTCAGCAGTGGGTAATCACGCGCAAGATCGAAGGCGCTCAATCGTCAAAATGACCGTGACAGTCAGTTGATCAGGATGCTCTTGATCAACTGTCTGCAAAAGAAGCCCGTGATGCTGTTTCACGGGCTTTTTTATTGCATCAAAAAAGTGCAACCAAAGCTAAAATTGTTTTCATGAACTACGACTCCTCCCCCATCGCCGCCATTGCGACCGCGCCCGGACGCGGCGGCATCGGCGTTGTCCGCATTTCCGGCAAAGACATTTCTTCCGTCATGCAGGCAGTCTGCGGTACCACACATTTGCAGGCACGCCACGCCACCTACCTTCCCTTCAAGAATGCCGACGGCAGCGTGATCGATCAAGGCATTGCCATCTACTTCAAGGCGCCGCACTCCTATACCGGCGAAGACGTGCTGGAACTGCAAGGGCATGGCGGACCGGTCGTGATGCAAATGCTGCTGGCACGCTGCATCGAGGCCGGACAGGAGATCGCACTGCGCGTGGCGCAGCCGGGCGAATTCACGCACCGCGCCTTCCTCAACGACAAGCTCGATCTGGCGCAAGCCGAGGCGGTGGCCGACCTGATCGAGGCATCGACCGAAGCGGCGGCGAAATCCGCGTCGCAATCCTTGTCCGGCGTGTTTTCAAACACCATCCACGAACTCGTCGGCAAGGTCGTGCATCTGCGCATGCTGGTGGAAGCGACGCTGGATTTCCCGGAAGAGGAAATCGACTTCCTCGAAAAATCCGATGCGCGCGGCCAACTGGAACGCATCCGCCAGAATCTCGACGCGGTTTTCAATGAGGCGGCGCAGGGCGCACTGCTGCGCGACGGGCTCAACATCGTGCTCGCCGGGCAGCCGAACGTCGGCAAGTCGTCCCTGCTCAATGCGCTGGCCGGTGCTGACGTCGCCATCGTCACGCCGATCGCCGGCACCACGCGCGACAAGGTGAGCGAAACGATCCAGATGGAAGGCGTGCCGCTCAATATCATCGACACCGCCGGCATCCGCGACGGCGGCGACGAGGTCGAGCGCATCGGCATCGAGCGCACCTGGGGCGAGGTACGCAAGGCCGACGTGATCCTGCACCTGCTCGACGCCACGCGCGGCCCGACCCGCGCCGACGAGGAAATCGTCGAGCGCCTGCCGGCAAACGTGCCCGTCATGCGGGTCTGGAACAAGATCGACTTGTCAGGACACAAGCCGGCGATCGACCGCATGCCGGATGCGACCCATGTGTATCTGTCGGCCACCGACCGGATCGGCATGGATTTGCTGCGCACTGAACTGCTGCGGGTAGCCGGCTGGCAGCAAACGGGCGAATCGCGTTTTCTGGCACGCGAGCGGCACTTGCTGGCACTGAAGGCGGCACGTACGCACCTCGAAGTCGCGGCCGAACATGCATCGAAAGAGAGCCAGATCAACGATCAGGCACTGGACCTGCTGGCGGAGGAATTGCGGCTGACACAGGAAGCCCTGAACAGCATCACGGGCGAATTCACGTCCGACGACTTGCTGGGCGTGATTTTCAGCCGCTTCTGCATCGGCAAATAATGCGCAGAAAAGTTATTTGTCTGACAGCGAAATTCATTTCATTGCGGTGTAATATGCGCTCGCACTAAAAAAAATCCACCTCAGGATGAAGGAGACCGGGAGCCCGCCAGCGCATGTTGGCGGGCTCTTTTTATTGATGGTCACAGTTATAACGCATGTACATATCTGTTATCACCACAATAAAGCAGACTGATTTGCTGCGGCGCGATATAGTCTCTCCTGTCTCCTCCAACTCTTCTTGAATTGGATTTAGCCCGCAACCGCAAGGTCTGCGGGCTTTTTTTTGGCCGAAACCGGAAAAATCCCGTCATTTCGTGTTGCAAAATATTTACATTCAATGCGGCACTGGTAGAATCCACGGAGATCACCTAGCCGATCGATCGGTTGAAGAAGTTTCTGCCTGTCTGAAAATTCCACTCGCGAGACAGACCGTTTGCGGCCCCATCGCCGGTACCGCAAAGCAAAGTTCGCGCAGATCGATATCCCCAGCCAACATCAGGCTATTTTACAAACCCGCCACGAGCGGGTTTCCTTTTTTCGCCATTCGAACGAAGGCGCACAAGGTGCGTTAACGCCGCGGCCCGATCGCATCGATCGGCACACCCCAGACGCCGATGCCTCTTGCACGCGCAACGCTTTCCATCGCTCCGTATTGAAATGGCGCATCGGGCAGCGCAAGCGCCCAGCCATGCTGCAGCATCCATTCGCTCAAGTCTTCGTTGCCGGCCCTGCAGCTGGCGACGAGGCTGCCGTCGGGGTATTCGGCCCGCTTGACACAGTGGACGAAGTAGCCGGATATCTTGAAGTCGAGCGCCAGTGATGCGCGCGTTCCGCAGGGGATCGGCCTGACAAAGGTATAACAGGTACGCTCGGTGGGCGGGATGTAGATGCCGTAGAGCATGATGCGATAACCGCTGATGCGCAAGGAGCCGTCCTCCTGCACGAAGGCGAAGCTGGAGATGTCGGATTGTGCCGCTGCATGCGGTACCGGCATGGCGACGAGCAGCGCAAGGCCGGCCTGGATGAAACGGGTTTTTGCGTTCATTTCGCATCCTTCCGCCACCGCGGTACGGCGGATGCCAAATGCATATTACGCCGCATTGGCAGTGTGCGAACGTCTTGCTGCATTGATTTTAATCAGGAACAATTTTCCCTTTTGAATCATGCACATAAGCCATGTTATTCCGGGTTGTCCACAGAATTGACCACAGCAAATGTGGGTAAATATCCGGGCCGCACGACAGCACCGAGTCGGGCGGTCAGAGGAGTGCGTTGAGTACCCAATAGATCATTGCGATGCTGACTGCGGCAGAGGCGAGCATGCAAAGGGCGGCGTGCAGTTTGTTCTTGTTGATGGTCATGGCTTGCTTCCAATGTGGCGGGCCGGCAATGATGACCGGCCCCCTAAGCATAGCCAATTCGTCGTTTTCCACAAGGAAAAATCAGGACTGGAAAATCGTTCTTTTATATGCAGAAACCGCAGTTTTGCATCTTTTAAATGCAAAAGTCACATGTAAATTTGTCGATTTCGCATCAAACTCAAGGCGTCACTGCGTGGTGAATGACCAGGAACGCGTCACATTGACGCCATTGACCGTGCCGGCGAACTGCACGTCGTAGGTGGTCCCAGCTGTGAGCGGATCAAGCGGAACGATCGCGGCTACCGAAGTCGGGGTCTTCGCATCGTTTGCGCGGGCCAGCAGCTGCACCGGCAGGCTCGCTCCGCCGCGCGGCTGCACGGTGAAGCTCTGCACCGTCACGGTCGCGAGGATGTCGGCGTGGATACTGATCGGGAAGCCGACTTCATTCTTGCCGGGCACCGGATCGGGCAGCTCGTCGTCGCTGAAGAAATTCCTCGGTACGCGCAGCTGGTCTTTGAACGGATACGTGACAATGTTTCCTTTGCCCAGCCCGGTTTCCAAGCCGTTCGCGCCAAAGTTGGTCGTGAAATACGTGTAGCCGCCTGCCGAGACTGCCGTGCCTGCGCCAATCTCCTTGAACATCGGCTCCAGGATCACGAAGCGATGGTAGATCGCGGTGATCAAGCCTTCGGCGGCATATACGCCGGAAGTCGAGGAGGTGCTGGAAATCACTTCACCATAGGCATGGCTGCCCTGCGTGAAGTTGTAACCGGCCGCGGCAAGCCGATTGGCCAGGCTGGCTCCGGTGAAGCCGGGCATGCCCATCGTTTGAACGTGACTGATGACGCCGTTGATCGCCTGATAGTTGGAATGGCCTTGCGCGCTTGCATCGAGCGTATTGCTGCGTGTCAGTGTCGACAGTCCCAATTGCTGCCGCCGGAAATTGAACCAGTTGATGCCGTCGAGCGCGGTATTGCCAGTGACTGTCGGCGCACCAGGTTCCTGGATCGCGATTGTCGTCACTGCTCGCGAAGCGGGCGCGGCGCTGTCTCCACCACCGCCTCCGCACGCGGAAACCAGAATCGATGCCAACAGCATGAGGGGCAGGGAGCGGCGGCGTAACGGCAGCAACATGGGCTTTTCCTTATGGCAAATTAAAACCGGATGACATCGTTGTTAGCGACAAACATGATGACAAACTTGAACGGTACGAAGCAGTTTCACACTGCCATCCGGTTCACGTCCACAAAAATATTCCGCGCATCAGCATGTTGTTGTGTCGCATGCGTTTTTTGCGTCTGAATGCGGAGAGGTTGATGCTGCGCAGCAGGGCCGCAATGCCGTTGGTGCATGCCACGGACTTGTGATTGAATGACGCTGACGACAGGACCGGCCTCCCGGATGGGAAAAGCTTCGGAGCCGCTTGGCAGGTGGGGTTGGACGGGAATGGGTGGAGGCTTCCGCGACAGAAGTCGGCCTTCCGGCAACGCTTTCATCTTCTTGCCAAGCGGCAGAAAAATCCCGCTACGCTTGAACTCATCCCATTCCTGCCAGTCTCATGTCTGTCCGGAAAAATTTCCTGCGTTGCATCATCCGGACTTGCAATGCGAATGCGCAAGTTCATGCGCCGAAAGCAGGCGGCACAATCGCATGACGGATATTCCGTATCGCGCATGCACGGCCGCACAACTTCGTTGATTTGATTACGCGTATTCTTGACACATGAAACCCGTCGCACCCGGCACCGTCATTCTGCATCGCCATCGCGGTTATGGCGTCGTCACGTCCGTCAATCTTCTGACCGGCTGGGTGTCGGCGCGCTTTGGCGACGAGGTGCGCACGCTCGACCTGAATCTTTCCCACGACGAATTACAGCATGCCGATGGCGAGCCGATCCGCTTCCGCCGCGATCCGCCCGACCGCATGCCGCATGCACGACTGATGGCGATGGTGCGCGAGCTGCACCGCGCCGGCTACCAGCGCCTCTATCTGTACAGCTGGCCGAAGCCGTCCGGCTTGCACTGGCGCTGGCACCTGTTTACCGGCCAGCGCAACTGGCTGGATCGGGCATGGCGCGAAGGCTGGTACGGCTCGGGCGCAGATTACAACTTCAATCCGATCATGGGGTGGGGGGACGCGCCGGGCGCGACCGCGCCGGAACTGGTGAAGGCGCTGGCGCAATTCGACCCGCACGGCCTGGCGCAGGCGTTGCGCCGTGACGAGGATCACACCGCATGGTTTGACGCCGTATGCGAAGCGCTGTTGCCGAATTACGCCTTTACCCTCGGCTGGGACTATCGCGACGGCCCGGTGCCCGACAGCCTGCCGGTGATCGCCGTGCGGCGCGGCGTGCCGGCCTACGCGGGACCGCCGCTGCCTTGGCCGCCGGGCTGGGCCCGCCTGTGGACCGGCGGACATGCACTGGTCCAATCAAGTTTCAGAACAATTCCCGCTGGCACCCCTTCCGACATCGCGCGCTGAGCCTGGGAATGCCGGTCGCGCTGCAATGCGCCCGATTGCACGATCAACAAGACGCCGACGACGCGACATCGACGCTCAGGACTCGCATGATGCCGCCAGCGTCGCGCGCCGCTCCGACATGTTCGCCGCGTACAGAGACACGGCCATCGCCAGCGCCATCGGCACGGTACCGAAATACGACAATGCAACCGTGCCCAGCGACGTCACGATCACGCCGCCGAGGAGTGCGCCCAGCGCCTGCCCCATGTAGATGGCGGACGAATTCAGCGCGACCGAGGCCGCCGCGAGTTGCGGTGCCATCATGATCAGCCGCACCTGCTGCGAACCATTGATCGCGAAGCATCCCAGGCCCCAGATCAGGGTCAGCACGATCGTCATCGGCAGCGAGCCCCTGGCCAGCGGCCACGCCGCGAGCGCCGCCAGCATGCAGCCCATCGCGACCATGCCGACCCGCACCGGGCCGACGCGATCCATCACGCGCGCCGCGATGACATTGCCGATGACGCCGGTGATGCCGAAGCACAGGAACAGCAGGCTGATGGCGGTCGGCGTGGCGCCGATGAAGTCCTTCAGCACCAGCGCCATGTAGGAAAAGACGATGAACAGGCCGATCGCCTGGAGCGCGGTGACCGACACCGCCAGCAGCAGGGGCGTATCGGCGAACACGGCTTTCCAGGCCGCGCGATCGATCGGCGCGACGAACAGTCCGGCCGGAATCTGCCTCCACACCGCCGCCGCGAACAGCGCCGACACCAGTCCGACCAGCCCCAGCGTCGGACGCCAGCCGATGTGCGCGCCGAGATACGCGCCGATCGGCGTGCCGACCACTGCCGCAATCGACCAGCCGAGGAAGACCATCCCGATCGCCTTGCCACGCGCCTCGGGCGGCACCATCAGGCCGACCGTGGCCGCCGCCTGCGCGGTGAACAAGGCAGCGCCCACGGCGGTCACCATGCGCACCGCGAGCAGGCTGCCGTAGCCGGGGGCGAACGCGGCCAGCAGATGCATGAGCGCATACAAAACGAGCGCTCCGGCCAGCAGCCTGCGGCGCTCGATGGCACTGGTCCAGCTCGCCAGGAACGGTCCGCCGAGGCACACGGTCGCCGCGAACGCGGAAATCAGCATGCCGATCTGCGCCGGCGTGACTGCAAGATCGGCGCTGAGTTCATTGAGCATGCCGGGCACGATCATCGCGCCGGTGCCGATCGCAAAATTGCCCAGGGTCAGAGACCACAGCCGGACTTGCATGACGACTCCCGAAGAATAGTCACTCAGTGTAACCAAAGGTTGGCAGGCTTGCTAACCGGGCAGGCGCGGCAAATGCGCATGCCGGCCCGCTTCGACCGCGCACAACGCTTGTGCGAAACCAACGCCCGCGCCGCACGACGCCACCATCCATGTGCACATGCGTTTGCAATTGGTGCGATCCGGTCGAACGAAGACCGCCTGATGCGCCAATGTGCGGCGGCATGTCTCTTGCTCAAGCACAAAACGTTGCGACTTCACCGCATGCACTCATCCACGCACACGACAAGGAGAAAATACATGGACCGCCCAACCGTCACCGCGAAAATCCTCGACGCCAAGGTGAGAAAAGGCCTGAAATGGAGCGCCATTGCCGACAAGCTGGGCCACAGCAAGGAATGGACGACCGCGGCCTGCCTCGGCCAGATGACCTTCAGCAAGGCGCAGGCGGAAGTGGCGCAAGGCCTGTTCGACCTCACGGACGAGGAAGCCGCCTGGCTGCAGATCGTGCCGTACAAGGGCTCGCTGCCCGGCGCCGTGCCGACCGATCCGCTGATCTACCGCTGGTACGAAATCGTCAGCGTCTACGGCACGACGATCAAGGAACTGATCCACGAGGAATTCGGCGATGGCATCATGAGCGCGATCGATTTTTCGATGGATATCACGCGCTCGCCGGACCCGAAAGGGGATCGGGTGAATGTGGTGTTGTCAGGGAAGTTTTTGCCGTACAAGACATATTGAAAAGCGATCCGGCGAAAGAAAAAGCCCCACGGTCGGAACCGCGGGGCTTTTTCATGTAACCAGTCAATCGTTCGACTTAGTTGTTCGTCCTCGACCAACTGGCGTACTGGCGTATGCCGGAAGCGTTGAGGCCGCGCAAGGCTATTTCGCGATAATTTCCTGCTGTGCTCAACGCTGGCACGAATGCACTTGCGCATGACGCGCCGGTGGACGTGCCGACGATGTTTGCATTGATCGTTGCCGACGTGGCGGATTGCTTGAAGGCGCTTGTCGTCACATTGATCAGTGCGGCTGACGACCTGCCCGTCATCAGCACATTGTCCACATGCGGTGCCAATGCGCCACGGCTCCAGTCGATGGTGGCCGACACCAATACCGCAGCCTTTGCATTGGCAGGATCAAGATATGCCTTGGCGCTGTCACCCAGCTCCGGCCAATGCAGGGAGGGTCCATAACTTGCGGCGATCGGCGCGGCAATGCTGCGCGTATAAAACTCGGCTTTCTTGTCGCTCGCCGAACGATACACCTCGAACTTGTAACGTCCGAACGGTTTGAATGCGGAGAAATCCGTCACCGGTGCCGAAGCGAAGTTGGGACTCGAGGACGACCACGTATATGACGAGCCATCGGCAAATGCCCCGCTGAGTGCAAATGATGTGGACACATTTGACGTGGCTGTGACACTGAGGTCGCCGGTCTTGTTGGCCACCGCAAAGTAGTTGGCGGTACCGCACGATGAGGATCTGGCCAGCACCACACCGGCTGCCGGCAGGCCCGGTCCCGTGACCTTGACCTGGTGGACATCGAACGCCAGCCCTATGGCATTGAATTGCAGCCGCAATCCGCTCTGATAGGCGATCTTGCCATTGTTGGCAGGATTGTTGCCGCGGCTGAAACGCGCTTCCACGGCGACATCGTAATCGAGCTGATTGCCGATGATTCTCCAGCCGCTGTCTGTTGCCGTTGCCGGACTGATCTTCTGCGCCATGTCCATCACATGGCCGGTGCTGCCGTCAGCACGCTTGTATGGCAGACGGATGATGGCTTGCTCTGCACCTGCCGCAGTTTTCACCAGCGTGAGGATTTCCGGAGCGCCGAATATGGCACCATCCATTGCCGGATCCGACAGCAGCCCTCCATACCATTGGAACAAGGTATAGCCGTTGTATTTGTAAAGAGCCCGGTCAAAGCCGTCGACAACCTCGCACGCCCCCTTCAGATCCGTCACGATGGGGCCGGTTTTGGTAACGCGATTGTCCGCCGCCAACGCAAAGCATGCATTCAGCTGCTCCTGCAACCTGTTGATCACCACCGTCGACGGCGCAATCGTGGGCGCCACGAGGGCGCCGGGCGGAGTGGCGACATTGCCTCTGGTCAAAACAACCGATGGAGCCGGTGCCGCAGTCGGATCCGCCTGGTTTTCGGCAATCGGCGCAAATGCATTCACCAGCACCACGCCATCGCTTGTGATCGCGACCTTGATCGTATCCAGCACGGCGTCAAGGCCGGTTCTATCCGCCTTGAATGCGCTCTTGACGGGATCGAAGGTAGCGGCATCGGCACCGCTTGCCGTGACGACGTTCGCCAGCACGCTCTTGAGCGCGTCCACCACCTTCTTGACTTCGGCGGGCGTCGCTTTCGCCTTCAGCTTTGCGAGATCCGTCATGTCCAGCGGATTGTTGGCATCCGAAAGCAATGCGGCAATCGCTGTTGTCAACGGCGTGACGTTGACCGTCTTTGTTTCGCCATCGCTGACGGTGTCGGCCAGCACCGCGACATAAGTTGCAGTAATTCCGCCCGTCGTCCCGGTTGCGGTCACGACGAAGGGGGCCGTCATGCCCTTGACATCGATTGAGTAGCCGCCATCAGCACCGGCGGTCGTCGTCTTTTGCGTGCCATTGACATCGGTTAGCGTCACTGTGGCACCTGCAAATGGCGCACCGGATGCGGCAGTGCCCCTCACGAGCGTGACAACCGGCGCTTTCGTGGCCGGAGTACCGCTGTCGGCCGAACCACCGCCTCCGCCACAGGCGGTCAGAGCCGTGATTGCAGCCACGATCAAGGCATGACGCACCAGATGCTGTTTTTGTTGTTGCATGAGACTCCCTTGAGTATTCATTTTGTATGTGGATAAAGCCGCCGGCATTCCGGGCACAGTCCTGAAGGAAAAGCGTCCATGGGAAACAGGCTTCATCGGACATGATCATTCGACAATCCTAGTGCCGGCGCGCCGCGCACTGTATAGACTGCATTGCAATAATGTCAATCCACAAAATATGGGATATCTCTTGTGAGTTTCAGGTTTTATGCGTCGATTCGGGGTTACAGGCGCAGAGCTGCCAAATTCAAGATGTTTTTCGGCGTGCCGTTCGCAAAATCGACGATATTCTGGAAGGCGGCGCGAAAATACAATTCATAACTGTTCCTTTCCACGTAACCCAGATGCGGCGTCGCCAGCACATTCTCCATGCGCAGCAAAGGCGAATCCACCGGCAAGGGCTCGGTCTCGAACACGTCAAGCGCCGCCTGGCCGGGACGGCCTTGGCGCAAGGCTGTCAGCAGCGCGCCGTCGGCCACCAGTTCGGCGCGGCTGGTGTTGACGAACAGCGCGGTCGGCTTCATCCGCACCAGATCGGGTACGCCCACGATGCCGCGCGCTTCATCGTTCAGACGAAGATGCATGGAAATGACATCGGATTCGGCGAAAAAGTCGTCTTTTGAGTGTGCCGCCCGGTAACCGTCGTGGACTGCCTGCGCGCGACTGGCATCGCGCCCCCAGATCAGCACATCCATTCCGAACGCCTTGCCGTAGCCGGCCACCAGGCGGCCGATCTTGCCGTAGCCCCAGATGCCAAGTGTTCTGCCTTTCAAGACGCTGCCCAGCAGATTGCGTTCCGGCGCCATGGACGAGGCTTGCCACAGACTTTCGCGCAGGTTGGCGGCATATTGCGGTATCCGGCGCGACGCCGCCATGATCAGCGCCCAAGTCAATTCGGCGGGCGCGGTCGGGTCGCCGACGCCTTCCGCAATTGCCACGCCGCGCGCGGTTGCAGCATCCACGTCGATGTGACCGCTCACCTTGCCGGTTTGCGAAATCAGCTTCAAGTTCGGCAATTTATCCAGCAATTGCCGCGAAATGGCGGTTCGCTCGCGGATCAGCACCAGCGCATCGAAGCCGCCCAACCGAATCGCAAGTTGACCGATGCCGCGCGTGCTGCTGGTAAACACCTTCACCTCATGTCCCTCGAGCAAGCTGAAGCAATCCAACTGGCGCACGCTGTCTTGATAGTCGTCAAGAATGGCAATCTTCATGGGAGTATTGTTCCTTACATAACCAAGGCTGCCTAAAAACTAGGCAACATTAGGTGAAAGTGGTGCTCAGGTGTAAAATTACGGGTTCCGTAGCTTTTTACCAGCCGGCTTCCGCGCCATCCCTGCGGGGGCCAAGTGCTGATGGCCGAGGCACCAATCTTGCGTGCCTCATTATCCGACAGACCGCCGTTCCGCTGCAGATCGTGCGTTATCGCCCGATCCGAACCAGCCTTGGAAATCCCAAACGACGATCCTGCCGTGCCGCTACACCCGGTTTTTATTTAGGCATTGGAGGTTTTATCGTGAATCAACCAGTCATGGGTGGCATTACCGCCGTTAACGCCCCATCGTACGTCAAGCAACAAAAACTCATCAATTGGGTCGCGGAAATCGCCACCCTGACCAAGCCCGACAGCATCTACTGGTGCGACGGCTCGCAGGAAGAATATGACCGCTTGTGCGCGGAAATGGTCGCCGCCGGCACCATGAAGCGGCTGAACGACGCCAAGCGCCCGAACAGCTACCTCGCATGCTCCGATCCGTCCGACGTGGCACGCGTCGAAGACCGCACCTTCATCTGCTCCGCGAAGCAGGAAGATGCCGGCCCGACCAACAACTGGATCGCCCCGGCAGAAATGCGCGTCACCCTGAACGGCCTGTTCGACGGCTGCATGAAGGGCCGCACCATGTACGTGGTGCCGTTCTCGATGGGCCCGCTCGGTTCGCCGATCGCCCACATCGGCGTCGAACTGTCCGACTCGCCTTACGTCGCGGTCAACATGCGCATCATGACCCGCATGGGCAAGGCCGTGTATGACGTGCTCGGCACCGACGGCGAATTCGTGCCCTGCGTGCACACCGTCGGCGCACCGCTGGCTGCGGGCCAGAAGGATGTCGCGTGGCCGTGCAACTCGACCAAGTACATCGTGCATTACCCGGAACCCGCGAAATCTGGTCCTTCGGTTCCGGCTACGGCGGCAACGCCTTGCTCGGCAAGAAATGCTTCGCGCTGCGCATCGCGTCCACCATGGGCCGCGACCAGGGCTGGCTGGCCGAACACATGCTGATCCTCGGCGTCGAATCGCCCGAGGGCAAGAAGCATTACGTCGCCGCCGCTTTCCCGTCCGCCTGCGGCAAGACCAACTTCGCGATGCTGATTCCGCCGAAGGCATTCAACGGCTGGAAAGTCACCACCATCGGCGACGACATCGCCTGGATCAAGCCGGGTGCCGATGGCCGCCTGTACGCGATCAACCCGGAAGCCGGCTACTTCGGCGTGGCGCCGGGTACCAACACCGTGACCAACTCCAACTGCATGGCTTCGCTGGGCGCGAACACCATCTTCACCAACGTCGCGCTGACCGACGACGGCGACGTGTGGTGGGAAGGCCTGACCAAGGAAGCGCCGGCGCACCTGATCGACTGGCAAGGCAAGGACTGGACGCCGGAAATCGCCAAGGAAACCGGCCGCAAGGCAGCGCATCCGAACGCCCGCTTCACCGTCGCCGCGACGCAGAATCCGGTCATCGACCCGGCATGGGACGATCCGGCCGGCGTGCCGATCTCGGCCTTCATCTTCGGCGGCCGCCGCTCGACCACCGTGCCGCTCGTCACCGAAGCGCGCAACTGGGTGGAAGGCGTGTACATGGCAGCGACCATGGGTTCGGAAACGACCGCCGCAGCAGCCGGCCAGCAAGGCGTGGTGCGCCGCGACCCGTTCGCGATGCTGCCGTTCATGGGCTACAACATGAGCGACTACTTCCAGCACTGGCTCGACATCGGCAAGAAGGTTGCCGCCTCGCCAGCTGAGATGCCGAAGATCTACTGCGTGAACTGGTTCCGCACCGACGAGAACGGCAAGTTCGTCTGGCCCGGCTTCGGCGACAACATGCGCGTGCTGAAGTGGATGCTGGACCGCATCGAGAACAATGCCGGCGGCACGGAAAACATCTTCGGCGTCACCCCGCGCTACGAAGACCTCAAGTGGGACGGCATCGAATTCACGCAGCAGCAATTCGACAGGATCACCTCGATCGACAAGGCTTCATGGGAAGCGGAACTGAAGCTGCATGCGGAACTGTTCGACAAGCTGAAATATCACTTGCCGAAAGAGCTGGAATCGACCAAGGCCCAGCTGGAAAAGCGTCTGGCGGCTTGAACCCGGCGATGCTCGTCTCCCGTGAATAATGGGGGATGGAGGAGACAATAAAACGGAGCGCGGCAGGGCAACCTGACCGCGCTTTTCATTTTGGGCGTTGTCGCAGCGATCAGCATTTCCGTCCCTGATTTGCCGCGCGGTGCGCCATGCGAAGCACAGAAAAAAGGCACCCGAAGGTGCCTTTTTTCTTGCTGCAAAGCAGTTACACGCCTCTGATCAGAATGCGTGACGGATGCCGGCGTTGAATGCCTGGTCGCCCGAACCTGCCTCGATCGCGCCGCCAACGGTGTAGCCTGCGCCGTTCTTGTTCGAGATCTTCGCGTACGTGGTGTACAGCTCGGTGCGCTTGGACAAGGAGTAGATGTAGCCCAGTGCGTACTGATTCGCGTCCATGTTGTTGGCAGTCTTGTCATTCTTGTGAATGTAGGAAGCCAGAACCTTGTGTGCGCCGAACGGAACGGTCACGCCAACCAGCACGTCGGTGCTGTCGGTCGAGCCGGACTGTGCCAGGCCGGTGAACGGGTTCACCGCATTGCGGTACTTGGAGCTGTTCAGACCCTTGTCAACGCCGTAAGCGAGGTGAGCCTTGGCAACCTTGAAGTCGTACGTTGCGCCCAACAGCGTGTTCTTGGCGTTCTCGGTGCCGATAGCCGGAGCGGCGGCGGTGCCATTGTTGAGGTTGTGGTAGCCGAGGCGAACAGCCAGCGGACCATTGGCGTAGCCGACAGCCAGGCCGTATTGGCGCGCGGTGGAAGTGGAGCCTGCCACTTCGCCGAAGCCGTAGGCGACTTCGCCGGTGAAGCCGCTGAAGTTCGGCGACACGTACTTGACCGAGTTGTCCATGCGGCTGGTGGCGTTGCCGGTTTGCGGCAGGATGTTGTTGGCATTGCCGGCGAAACCGGTGCCGAACGGATCAACGAAGGCAACGGTCAGGTATTGCGGAGTGTACTGACGACCCAGGGTGACGGTACCGAAGTTGGTGCTGCCCAGGCCCACGAATGCTTGACGACCGAACATCAGACCGCCCTGGCCCAAGGCGCCAGTGTCAGCCTGGTAACCGTTTTCCAGCACGAACAGCGCGGACAAGCCGCCGCCCAGATCTTCCGTGCCCTTGAAACCGAGGCGCGAACCGGCGCCAACGCCGCTGGTCAGCTTGGTGACGGAACCGGCTGCGCCGCCGCGCTCCTGCACGATGCCCACATCCAGCAGACCGTACACGCTAACGTTCGTTTGCGCGAATGCGCCGGTCGAGATTGCACCCAGTACGGCCAGTGCGAGAACTGATTTTTTCATTAACTATCCCAAAGGTAGAGCCAGACAAATTGATTGTTGTTCGGCAAGGCGATGCGGAACATTGCCTTGCCGTTGACGGCTTCATTGTCAGGAAACACATGGTGATGCAATGTGTTAACGATGCATCGCTTTTGACAATGAACGCCGCTTACTGAAAATCATGGCGAATTCGCAGAAGTTGCCGAAACAATCAGAAAAACCGCTTGTCAAACAGCAATATTGCATTCGCAAAATTTCCAGCCTGCGAAGAATACAATGATTTAATGAAAATAATTTCGATGTTTTTAGCGTTTTTTACATCAAAATCGCAACAATTCATTC